>NZ_CP173703.1:0-2707500 GCF_045070545.1 Streptomyces sp. RK9
CTCAGCGGGGTTCTGCCCCTCAAGCACAACGCTCTGCGGCTGTTCGGTCTGTCCGACAAGGTCCTGGTCGTTGATGAGGCCCACGCCTACGGCCCGTGGATGCACCAGTTGCTCATCCGACTGCTGGAGTGGCTGGGAGCGTTCCGCGCACCGGTGGTCCTGCTGTCGGCCACACTGACGGGGCGCACGGCAACATCGCTGGTGGATGCCTACCGGCGAGGCGCCGGCTTCCCGGAGCCGTCCGCCGTCGAACCGTGCTATCCAGGCTGGTTGTTCACTGATGCCGCGACTGGCTCCGTCTCGACGCCTAGAGCGGTGAAGAGCGAGCGGGCCCGCCGCATCGACCTCGGCATCCGGCCGGTCGTATGGGATACCGAGGCAGATCCCTCGTGTGCCCCGCGTCCCGGCAGCCGACGTGAGGCGCTGCGGGAGGTGCTGCGCCCCGTGGCATCGGACGGGGGCACGGCGCTCGTGTGCTGTACGACGGTCGCCGAGGCCCAGCAGACATACCGAGACCTGCGCATCGCGTTCCCCGAACTAGCCCAGCAGCAAGGTGGGTTGCGCCTGCTGCACTCGCGCTATCCCGCGCGCGTGCGACAGCGCATCACTGCTGCGTGCGAGACCGCGTTCGGCAAGCCGCGCGGTGAAGAGGACATCGCCCGGCCGCGTCCGGCGTCCATCCTGGTCGCGACCCAGGTCGTCGAGCAGTCCCTTGATCTGGACTTCGACCTGATCATCAGTGACCTCGCCCCGCTGGCCCAGCTCCTCCAGCGTGCGGGACGGGGCCGTCGTCACGAGCGCGGCGAGACCGGGCGCCCGTCGTGGGCGCTCCCTGAAGAGGCGCCACGTCTGATCGTCCTGGAACCCGTGGACTCCCGAGGGGCCCTCGCGGTGCCGCCTCGTAGCTGGGGATCGGTCTACGACGCCGGGTTGCTGCACCGTACCGCCCGAGTCCTGGCCGAAGCGGAAGCGGTCGGCATCGACGTTCCCGGTGACGTCCAGCGACTGATTGACACCGTGTACGCGGAGGACTTCGTCGAGCGGTTGGCGGGAGCCGCCGAACAGGAGCAGCTACGCATCCTGGATGCCGAGCGCCAGGCCGAGGAAATGGCCCAGACCCAGCTGGCCGCCATGGTGAACATCCGTGCCCCGGCGGACGTGGCCGGCGATCTCCACCGACTCAGCGAGCAGACGGCAGGCGTCACGGAGGAGCTGCTGACGTCACGTCTAGGCGCGGACTCAGGACGGGTGTTGTGCCTGTACGAGCAGAGAGACGGCTCGCTGACACTCGACGAGGCGGGGACGCATCCGCTGCCCGAGGACATCCGTGGGCTCCCCCGCCGCCACCTGGCGCAGATCATTTCGCATGCCGCCCCGGTTCCGGGCAAGTGGCTGCTGGGCGACAGCGGCTACGGGGCGCCGCGGGGCTGGGACGAGCAGCCGCTGCTCCGTGAGGTCGTACTGCTGCGGATGCGGCCAGAACCCGGCGAGGGCGCAGGCATCGTCTGGTCCTGCCGCCACGGGGACCGCACCATCCGGACCTCCGACGTCGGCTTGGAGGTCGTGTAACCGCGCATTTGGTCCTTCTCGCCTATTCACCTGGAGCCCCATGCCACCGCCTGCCTGCAACCTGCTCGACGAACCGTGGATCCCCGTCCACTGGTCGCCAAACGCCTCTCCCCCTCCGACCGGCGAGCCTCCCGATCGCATCGGACTGCGCGAACTGCTCCTGCGTAGCGGCGACATCACCGGACTGGCCGTCACATCCCCTCCCGCGCACTCCGCTCTCCTGCGGATCCTGTACGCGCTCACAGCCCGAGTCACCGGTCTGGACGAGGTCGGCACCAGGGACTGGGTCTCGCGGCTCCAAGACATCTGGGACGAGGGCGAGTTGTCGAGGGAGGGCATTGCCGAGTACTTCGCCAGGTACGAGCACCGCTTCTTCCTCTTCGACCCGGAGTACGGGCGGCCGTGGATGCAGGACGCGCGCCTGGCCGAGCAGTGCGACGCGGACAAGACCGCCGGTGTGAACAAGCTGATCGTCACGCGTGCCTCAGGCAACAATCACGCCTGGTTCCGCGCCGACAGGGACGCCCGTCCCGAGCTGCCCACCGCGTCGGAAGCGGTGCTGAACCTGCTGGTGTGGCACTACTACGGCCCCTCCGGCCGTTGCTCGTCCCGAGAAGTGAACGGCGCGAAGAGCGCCAGTATGACGGCCGGCCCGCTGCGTACCGCGCTCTCGTACCACCCTGAGGGAGAGACCCTCTTCGAGACGCTGCTGGCCGGGCTGGTCAGGCCGGAAGCCACCGTGACGCCCGCGCGGGATCAGTGCCCCTGGGAGCGGGATGAGTTGCCGGACCCCGACAAGGCGCCCCGGGCTCCGGCCGGTCCCTGCTCGCGGCTCACCGCCTGTTCCCAGCACGCGCTGCTGCTCGTACCGCAGGGGCAGGACGGCCAGTTGGTGCGGGATGCCTACATCACCTGGGCGTACCGCACAGGCCGCATCCCGCGGAGCGACCCCTTTCTGATCTGGCAGGTGAGCCAGCAGGGCAATCCCTACCCGCGCCCGGCCGACTCCCGGCGTGCGCTGTGGCGGGACCTGGACGCCCTGCTCCTCAAGGAACCCCCCGGGACGGCCCAGCCGAGGCGGCCCGAGGTCTTCGCGTACGCCGTCGAGGTGTCGGAGGACCTGCGGGTGCGGGCCCTCGGCTTCGAGCAGGAAGCACAGGCCAAGGACATCCAGTTCGTGTCCGGCACCACGCCTCCGGTGCTGGGTTTCGCCGAGCGGGACTCACCGCGCACCGCTCTGCCGGTGGCACGGCTGCGGCAGTTCGGGGAACTGTATGGGCGGCGCCTGGATCGCGCGGTGAAGCAGGCCTGGGCCGCCTACGTGCGCGACGCGAAGGCCAAGGGCGACACGTGGGCCGCGGAGGCTGCCGGGCGCTACTGGCCGCGCGCCGAAGCCGAGTTCTGGGACCGCTTCCTCCGCCTGGACCGCTCGGGCACGGTGCTGGACGCGGGCTTCGACCGGGCTGGGTCGCGGGCGGCGTTTCTGGCTCTGGCTGTGGAGGCGTACGACACCGTGACGGCCTCCGTCACCCGAACCCAGCGCGGCGCCAAGGCCGTATCCGACGCCCGGATCGGACTTTATGGAGGGGCCCGCAAGAAGAGCAGCGGGTCCGCCAAGGGGCAGGACGCATGAGCACGCAGCGCGGACGAGAATGAGAGGGGCGAGGAACAGAATGACCACTCAGGCCACCACCGACCCGGCCTCGGCAGGGCGTCAGCGTCTGCTGGCCTACACCCAGTGGACGGAACAGCTCTGCCGCAAGGAGCCTGGGGCCCGTAGTGCGCTGCGCAGCGGTCTGCGTCGTGGGATCAACGACCGCTCGGCGCAGCGCATGCACCGGTTCGTCGCGCGCTGGATCCCGGAGAGCAGTCTCGGTTCAGAGGCCGATCAGCGGGCTTACTACGCGGTGGCTGCGATGATCGCTGCGCAGCCGCGCAGCGGATCTGCCGCCGCTGATCTGCTCGACGAGCCGGAAGAGACCGACGGCGGCGGGACCACGGGCACCGAACCCACGGTCGAGGCGGCCGCGGGGGCATCGGCGGGGCCGACGGGATCGCAACGCTTTGGCACGAGTCTGGGCGCCGCGTTCGCCGCCGCTGTCACCGACAGTCCCGGCCGGGACAAGGCGATGCAGGAGTCGGGAGCCGAAGCGCGACTGAACGTCCTCACCCGGCAGAGCATTGACGGCTTGCACCGTCATCTGCCGTCCGCTGTCGGCTACTTGAGGAATCTGGACGTTCCCGTCGACTGGGCCCGGCTCTTGAGCGATCTGCTCGCCTGGCCCGAGCACTCTGGGCGGATCTCTCGTCGTTGGCTGCAGGACTACTACCGGCAGCGCTCCGCGGATGCGGACAACCGGGCCAACCGCGCCGACGCCGAGGAAGCCGTACTCGACGAAACCGACCAGCCCGAAGCCTAAGGGTGACGGGTGCCGTACCCATACGCCCGTTCCTGCCCAGAACTCCTGCGTCACACAAACCCATTCAGGGAGACATCAGTGTCCGTTGCCGCCCGTTTCTTCGACATCCACGTCCTGCAGTCGGTCCCGTTCTCCAATTTGAACCGGGACGACACGAATTCCGTGAAAACCGTCCAGTGGGGCAACACGCTGCGCACCCGTGTCAGCAGCCAGTCCTGGAAGCGTGCTGTCCGTGGCGTCTTCGAGGACAAGGTCGGCGAGGCCGCCCTGCGCACCCGCCGCATCGGCGAGCGCGTCACCCGGGAACTGATCGCGCGGGGCTGGGGCGAGACGGACGCCCAGCGCGGGGGCGCCCACGTGGCGGCCGCCAGCAGCATCAAGTACGAACTCGCCAAGGACCCTGCCGATCCCAAGCAGATCGTGCCCAACAAGGTGCTCACCAACGCGATGGTGTACGTGCCGGAGGCGGCGGTCGTGGAGTTGGCCGACCTCGCCGAAGTCCATCGCGCGGCGGTGGAGAAGGCCAAGGACATCAAGAAGCCCGCCGACAAGAGCGTGCTGCCCAAGGACGACGTCGAGGCGATCCTGCGTTCGCGCAACGGCGTCATCAACCTCTTCGGCCGGATGCTCGCCGAAGTCGACAATGCCGGGGTGGACGGTGCCGTCCAGGTCGCCCACGCGCTGACCACCCACCAGACAGACGTGGAGCTGGACTACTTCTCCGCCGTCGACGACATCACCGCGGTCTGGGGCGACGCCACCGGCAGCGGGCACATGGGCCACGCCGAGTTCAGCGCCGGAACCTTCTACCGCTACGCCACGGTCGACCTGCGTGACCTCGCCGCCAACATCGGCGACGAACCGCAGGCAGTGCGCGAGTTGACCAGCGCGTTCCTGAGTGCGTTCATCGAGTCGCTCCCCCAGGCCAAGAAGAACTCCACCGCCCCGCACACCATCCCCGACCTGGTGCACCTCTCCGTGCGCACGGACCGCCCGCTGTCGTTCGCCGCGGCCTTCGAGGAGCCCGTGCAGGCCCGGAACGGCTTCGCGCAGGTATCCCGTGCCCGGCTCGGTGAGTACGCCCAGGCAGCGAACAAGCTGCTCGGCACCGGACGCGTCCTCACGTCGGGCTGGGCCGGTCTGGACGCCAAGGACCTGGCTAGCCTCGGCCAACGTCACGACTCCTTCGACGACCTGATCACCACAGTCCTCGACGCCGCGCTCGTCGGGAGCAAGGACGAGGGCGAGGCTGCGTGAACTCCCCCCGCACCCCGAACCCGCACGCGGAGACGGGCCTGCTCCTACGGCTGACGGGGCCCCTGCAGTCCTGGGGCGAGCGCAGCCCCTTCAACGAGCGGGACACCGCCCTGTTTCCCACCCGCTCCGGCGTCATCGGCCTCCTGGCGTCCGCGCTCGGCCGAAGCCGCGACCAACCGCCGGACGACCTCGCCCGGCTGTCCCTGACGATCCGCGTCGACCGGCCCGGCGTACCGCTGCGCGACCTGCACACCGTCGGCGGCGGCCTGCCCGCCAAGGCCACGGTCACCACTGCGGAGGGCAAGAAGCGGCCCGGCGACACCGGCACGCTGCTAACGCACCGCACCTACCTCGCGGACGCGGCGTTCACCGTCGCCGTCACCGGTGGTCCCGCCGATGCAGAGCTGCTCAGCCGGGCCGGGCAAGCGCTCCTCGCGCCGCGATGGCCGCTGTTCCTGGGCCGCCGCTCCTGCCCGCCTGAAGGCCCGCTCCTCCTGGGCGCCACCGCCGATCCGCTGCGCCACCTCGTCCACCTGCCCCTCGCCGCACCCCGCCCACGCGAGGGGTTCCAGGACGTCGCGTTCCTCTCCGACCAGCCCTTGAACCAGCGCCTGACCGCACCAAAACCCGAACCGGACGCGAACGAGGACCAGGACGGCGCGGAGCCTACGAGCGAGATCACCGACCAGCCGCTCTCCTTCCGCCCCGGCCACCGCGCTCACGGCACCCGTGACCTCTACCAGCGCGCCCTCCGCCTCCCCGCCGACCAGCACACTGGGCTCGGCGTCCGCCACCTGACCGCCCTCGCCGCCTACGTAGCCGAGCACTTCGACCGCCCAGCCCTGGAAGGAGGCCGTCCGTGACCGCCTGGCTGACCCGTATCGCCCCCGACCAGCGCTCCCGCGACGTCCGCCGTGACCTCAACGGCACCGAAGCAGCCGTCGGACTCCACCGCCGCCTGATGACGCTGTTCCCCTCACATGCGGGCAAGGACGCACGTGCCCGCTTCGGTGTCCTCTTCCGCGTCGAGGACACCCCCACCGGGGTGCACATCCTCCTTCAGAGCACCCACGAACCCGACCTCGGCCAACTCCCCACCGGCTACGGGAAGGC
This sequence comes from Streptomyces sp. RK9, assembly GCF_045070545.1. Classification (NCBI taxonomy): domain Bacteria; kingdom Bacillati; phylum Actinomycetota; class Actinomycetes; order Kitasatosporales; family Streptomycetaceae; genus Streptomyces; species Streptomyces sp. RK9. Next base: position 6,360 of record NZ_CP173703.1, read on the forward strand.
CGACGCCCGATCCCTCGACACCCTCCTGGGCGCCCTGCGCCCCGGTCTGACCCTGCACTACCGGTGCGTGGCCAGCGCCGTCCGTAAACCCGGCGCCACCACCCGCCGCCTCTACAACCTGCCGGCTGTTGTCCCCCTCCACGGGGCAGACGCCGACGAATGGTGGCTGCGCCAGGCCGACACCGCCGGACTCAAGCCGCTCACCCACCACTCCCACCCCCTCGAAGCCGCCCGCGGCACACGCACCCCCCAGAACGCCCCCCAACAGCAGCGCATCCAGCATGCCCGCACTCAATTCGACGGCACCGCCGCCATCACCGACCCCGAACTCCTCCGCACGAAGATCACCGACGGCATCGGCCGCGGCAAGGCCTACGGCTGCGGCCTGCTCACCATCGCCCCCGCCCGGGAACCCGTATGACCGAAGCGCCAGCAGCAGGCCCTGCCCGCACCCACGCCAACGCCCGCCGCCAACTCGCCGCGCCCACCGTCGCGATGCTGCCGCGCATCGCCGACTCCCTGTCGTTCCTCTACCTGGACATCGTCCGCGTCCACCAGGACGACACCGGCGTCCGCGCCGAAGTCACCAGCGAGCAGCGGGGCACGGAGACCGTCTACCTGCCCACCGCCGCCCTCAGCTGCGTCCTGCTCGGCCCCGGCACCTCGATCACTGCCCGCGCCCTGGCGACCCTGGCCCGTCACGGCACCACCGTCCTGATCACCGGCGCGGGTGGCGTCCGCTGTTACGCCGCCGCCCTCCCCGACTCCCTCACCACCACCTGGCTCGAACGCCAGACCCGCGCCTGGGCCGACGACACCCGACGCCTCGCCGTCGCCACCGCCATGTACGAAAGACGCTTCGGCCACGGCACCGCCCCAGCCACCCCCACCCTCGACCAACTCCGCGGCCTGGAAGGCCGACGCGTCAAAGCCCACTACCGGCTCCTCGCGCAGCAGTACAAGATCGGCCGGTTCCGCCGCTCCTACGACCCCGACTCGTGGGACACCCAAGACCCCGTCAACCTGGCCCTGTCCTCGGCCAACACCTGCCTGTACGGCATCGTCCACGCCGCCATCCTCGCCCTCGGCTGCTCACCCGCCCTCGGGTTCGTCCACAACGGCAACCAGCAGGCCTTCGTCTACGACATCGCCGACCTCTACAAGGCCGAACTCACCATCCCTCTCGCCTTCTCCCTCCACGCCACCACCAACCCCGAAGCGGCCGCCCGCCGCTCCTTCCGAGACGGCCTGCGCCTCTTCAAGCTCCTCCCCCGCATCGTCACCGACATCCAGCAACTCCTCGACCCCGGCACCCCTTATGACGCCCCCGACCCGAAGAACACATCGTCGACCTCTGGGACCCCATCAGCGGCGCCATCCCCGGCGGACAGAACCACGGAGCCGACACCTGACACCGCACCCGAAGGACCACACCACCCATGGCCTCGATGATCGTGCTCTCCGTCACCGCAGTCCCCGACCACCTCCGCGGCGCCCTCACCCGCTGGCTCCTCGAAGTCACCCCCCAGCTGTACGTAGGAACCGTCTCCGCCCGTGTACGCGACCAACTCTGGTCATCCATCACCGCCTGCACCGGCGGCGGCACCTCAGTCCTCGCCTACCCCACCGACAACGAACAGGGCTTCGCCCTACGCACCGCCGGCCCCCAACGCCGCACACCGATCGACTTCGACGGCCTCACCCTCGTGGCCTTCCGACATGAAGGTAAAGAAACTGCAAACCCCTTGTAGAACTGCAGGTCGGGAAGGGTGGTCTCCGCGAGAGCGGAGGTGGTCCGCATCCTTGATGAACTCATCGGCCGCCTTAACGGTGGTCTCCGCGAGAGCGGAGGTGGTCCGGGGGGAGGCAGCCGCTTTGCGCTCTGCAACAGGTGGTCTCCGCGAGAGCGGAGGTGGTCCGGTGCTGGAGGCGGAGGCGATGGCCGCGGGGCTGTGGTCTCCGCGAGAGCGGAGGTGGTCCGGGCCTGGGCGGCGTTGAGTGGCGACGCGTCCGGTGGTCTCCGCGAGAGCGGAGGTGGTCCGGCGGTGGGCGCGGCATGAGCAGTGATCAGTGGGTGGTCTCCGCGAGAGCGGAGGTGGTCCGTGCTGGTTGAGGACACAGAAGACCCACATGACGTGGTCTCCGCGAGAGCGGAGGTGGTCCGGGGTGGCCGACCCACCCGCCGCGGTGGCGACTCTGGTCTCCGCGAAAACGGAGGTGGTCCGCAGATGACTGCGCTCAGTGCGGGTGGTGGGGGGTGGTCTCCGCGAGAGCGGAGGTGGTCCGCACCTTCAGTCACCACTTTCCGAGATGGCTGCGTGGTCTCCGCGAGAGCGGAGGTGTTCCGGTCACCGGGTACGTGCTGCTGCTGATCGTGGTGTGGTCTCCGCGAGAGCGGAGGTGTTCCGGCACCGACGAGAACGAGGGGGAGGCGTAAGCGGTGGTCTCCGCGAGAGCGGAGGTGTTCCGGTGACCGTCAGGGCCCGGCCGACCTTCCACAGGTGGTCTCCGCGAGAGCGGAGGTGTTCCGCCAGACTCGCTCTCGTACCGCTTGTTCCCGTTGTGGTCTCCGCGAGAGCGGAGGTGTTCCGCGGTCCTGAATCTCCTTGGCGCGCGGCTGCCCGTGGTCTCCGCGAGAGCGGAGGTGTTCCGTAGTCGCGGGTCGCCCGAACCCAGGCCTCGCCGTGGTCTCCGCGAGAGCGGAGGTGTTCCGACCGTGTGGCTCGCGCCCCGGATCGGAAGGGAGTGGTCTCCGCGAGAGCGGAGGTGTTCCGGCTTCCGACCCCTGGGCCTGTACGTGGAGGTTGTGGTCTCCGCGAGAGCGGAGGTGTTCCGGCGTTGGCCGCCCGCAGCCCCCGGCGGGTGCTGTGGTCTCCGCGAGAGCGGAGGTGTTCCGTCGCCGTCGCGTACGTCCATGGCCAGCGTTGCGTGGTCTCCGCGAGAGCGGAGGTGTTCCGGCTGCGGAGGAATCGAGGGCTGTAGTCCTCATGTGGTCTCCGCGAGAGCGGAGGTGTTCCGCATCTGGTGCTGATACGTCGACCGCTGCCGCCGTGGTCTCCGCGAGAGCGGAGGTGGTCCGGACCAGCGGGCCATCGAGCGGATCAGGCTCCGGTGGTCTCCGCGAGAGCGGAGGTGGTCCGCGGACGCGGCAGCGGATGCCGGAGGCTTCGTCGTGGTCTCCGCGAGAGCAGAGGTGGTCCGGACCAGGCGCCAGACGGCGACCGCCTCACGCGGTGGTCTCCGCGAGAGCGGAGGTGGTCCGCCCTCATCGAGTCGATGATCGAGAACGGGCAGTTGGTCTCCGCGAGAGCGGAGACGTTCCGGGTGATGCTGAGCTGAGGGTTCGTGGAGGCCAATGGTCTCCGCGAGAGCGGAGGCGGTCCGGCCGCCGAGCTACTGGATCACGCCCAGCCGTGGTGGTCTCCGTGCGAGCGGAGGTGATCCCCACTACAAGTTCACTCCGCCCAGCATCGGTGGGTGGTCTCCGCGCGAGCGGAGGTGTTCTGCCCTCGATGTCGAGCGGGGAAAGGTTCGTGATGTGGTCGCTGCACGAGCGGAGGTGTTCCGTAGTCGTCGCGCAGCCCGTCGGCGACGGTCTGGTGGTCTCCGCGCTAGCGGAGGTGATCCGCCGTGCGCGGAGCACCCGCTGCGCCCGAAGCCGTGCTCGCAGAGCACGACGCCCTCATCCGGGCCGTGAAGGAAAGTTCCGATCGGACATCAGGTAGGCGGAAACCCCCAGCCGAGCATTTATAGACTTTCGACAACCCGGCCATCTCCCCCTCAGCGCCCTTCCTCGCATCGCACCATCACGTCAGCATGAGCCGCGCCTACCCTGCGCCCCACACGCCTTCGGCTCACCCATGACCAGTTGAAGCAAGTCGGGACTACCCCTGACACACCATCAGCAAAGTCAGCCTTAGGTCAGCATGAGTACGACTAAACCTGCCCGCAACCACTCACAGACTGGAATCACTTGTGAGGCGGTCGAGGACGCCAGCGGGCAAGTGGAGGCAGTTGCCCCGGAGGCCCGACAGCCTCTGCACAGATCGACGTCACCTACCATCCCGGGTCGCCCCTCCAACCTCATTCCCCAAGTTCAGCGCACCCGCCCCCGAGGCTTCAACGGCACCGCAGGCAACATAGGCGCAGCCAGCGGCGCCCCGTCGTACCCCTTCACCTCGCCGAACCGCGAACCCGTCATCCAGTCCTCCCGCGCCTGCTCGATGTCCTCCTGCGTGCGCCCGATGAAGTTCCACCACAAGTCGAGCCCCTGGCAACGGCCACTCAGATGCAATGCGGCAGGGCAGTCAGGCAGCTGCGGAGCAGAGCTCGGAGACGATCGCGAACGAGGTCGTCACCATCGGTACCACCACGGTCGGCGGCATCACCGCGTGCGTGGTCTGGCCGTGTGCCATGCCGTTGCGGATCTGCCGACCGTAGTCGAGGTACTCCGCCTGCCTGGCCGTCAGGACCCCGTCGGCGGCGCCCTGGCTGATGAGCCGGTGCAGCGGCTTCCTCCCCGCGTCCGGGATCCGGTCGCGCAGCACGATCTCTACTGCGATCAGGGAGTGCATGACCGCCGCGGTGGAGAACTCGCGGTTGTCCAGCACCGCCTCGGGGCGTACTGGACCGCGCCCACCAGGACGAAGACCGCGGGCAGGACCGTGAGGACGGCAAGCCACCACGCGAACCGGCCTGTCCCGCAACCGACATCCAGTGCCACACCACGGTTCCACGGCGCCTCACGCAACACCGGACGGTAATAGTGACCGTTGCACTCAACGGGCATGACCCGACCCTGACCATGGGAGAAACGGCGCGTCACCGCGGCCTGGAAAGCCACGACCTCGGACCAGGCCAGGACAGCCGCGGTTTGATCAAGACCTCGGCCGGCTCGCGGGGCAGCCAGTCGGAGACAACAAGGTGACGAGCACAGCTCCGGGTCCACCGGGCAGTCCTCCGGAGACATCACCCGCTCACACCACCTGCAGACCACATCAGCTCGCGCACCGACCGCGTTGAGGCGCATCGCCGCATCCACCGCGGCCTCGAACCATGTCCGATCCACCAGTGTCGTCGGAGCGGCTTCAAGCAGCTGCTTGCTTCGCCATGCGCTCAGCCCCGTCACTGACCGAATCGCCTGGACGAGGTCGAGCCCCCGGCCTCCGCTCGAGGCCAACAGCACGCCGAACTCAGGTTCCTCCACCATCCCCCCATCGGATACCACCACACCGTTTGGCCGGCAGACCCCACCACGGGGAGCCGGATCACGCTGCCCGGCTCGAGGAAGACGGCGCGCCGCCGACGCTGCACGCGGCCGTGGCGGACATCCCCCCGGGAACAGCTACGCAGGCCCCGGCCCGGTAGGCAGCAGCAGTCCCGCTCGCGTAGAAGTCCGCCGCCTCGTTCTGAAGATAGCCCGGGGCACCGTGGACCACCTCGCCTCACCAGTCGGGGCCAGAGGCGCAGAGGAGCAGCCACTCCGGCAGGGCCGTGACGGCTTCGCAGTCTCTGTCCCGCGCCGCCGAGGCTTGAGCGTTGTCACCGAACTTGATCGGCCGCACATTCGCGGCAGGAAAGTTTGAGTGATGCCGCCGCCTCGCAGTCTGATATGGGGCGTCGGAGGACGCTGTTGATCTTCGACAGGAGGACTCGTGGGCAACCAGCTATGGGCCTTGATCGGCGTCACACTGGGCGCCTTGTTGTCCTACTTGGTAGGGATGTTGAACGAGCGAACGCGCTGGCGGAGAGAACAGGGGGCGCGGTGGGACGGGTTGCTCCTGCAGGCTTACTGCGACTACGGCCAGGCGGTCAAAGACTGCGTCGTGACGTACCAGCGTCTTGCTGCTCATCAAGGTATGGCCGAGCATCCTGCTCCCGTCGAGCCGACGGATGACGCGCTGGACCAAGCTGCCAAAGCGGAGGCGCAGCGAGCCGCCATGATCGAACCTCTGCGCTTGCTGGCGGATTCAGCAACAGCCGTTACCATCCGCGAGTTGAACGAGGCTGTGTGGCATCTGGAATGGCTGGTGCGGGGACGTCTGGGTGGAGAAGCGGCTGCTTGGGATCAGGCATACAGCACGTACAGGGCTGCCCGGCAAGCGTTCTACGAGAAAGCGCGGACCAGTCTCCAAGTATCAGGTGCAGTGGTCCCCGAGCGCACGAGCTGGCCGCCGTCCTGGCGAGCAAGCACCTGAGCGTAATCCACTCGAACTGCGGTGGCACTGGCCCCATGTTCGGCGTCACACGGCAGTCTTGACCTGTCGCAGCGAAGGCTGAGCAATTGTCGGCGAAGGTTGGCGACCGCTACGTTTTCGCAGTGAAGGTTGAGTGTTGCTGAAGGCTTCCTGCCTGTGATGTCAACGCGCTCACTGACGGCCTCCCGTTCAACCGAAGGACTGAGCCGTGCCCGACCGGCCTGAGATTGTCTGCATCTGCGGCTCTACTCGGTTCGTGGACGAGATGCGTGCGGCGAACCGTGATCTGACCTTCGCAGGTCTCATCGTCGTCGCGCCAGGCGAAGCAGGCGAATTGATCACCAACGAGCAGAAGACCGCGCTGGACGCCCTCCACCTGCGCAAGATCGACCTGGCTGACCGGGTTCTTGTCGTCAACCCCGGCGGGTATATCGGCGAGTCCACGAGCAGGGAGATCGCATATGCCTACGCCACCGGCAAGCCGATCTCGTTCACCGATCCCGTCTGACCAGTAGACGCTTCGTGGCTTCGATCTGCTGGCCGCCCTGCTCCTTCAGCGGGCCCTGCGTGCCAAACTCCCTCTGGACGAGGCCCGGCTGATCGCGGCCGCCCGCCGCAAGACGGTCATCTGGTCCCGTCTCGCCACCGCGCTCGAGATGCGCAACCGTCACTCCGCCGAGCGCCGCTTCCTGTAACTGCGCCGGGACATGGACGACATCGCCGGACACACCCAGACCCAGGGCGAACGGGTCGAAGCGGCCCGCGCCCACCGCGACCGCAGGGCGGAACAGGCCTGGGCCGCCGCACACCGCGACGCATTCGTCCTGCTGACCGCGCACCTCGCGGCCGGCCCGGATCTGCAGCAGCGGGCCGACACCTGCCCCAGGGGCACCCGCGCCAACCAGGTCACCGCCCTGCACGCCCGGCGTGCCGGCGAGCCCGACCCGCAGCCCATCCGCACCGGCTCACCGAGGCGGTGACGCGGAGAAGGCCCACCGCACCGCGGAAGCCGAAGAACAGCGGCGCCCGGTCGACCTCAGCCAGAGCCCGCCGCCCCGGACCCCGCCCGCCTCAGCGGCGTCAAGCAGGACCGCCTCGTCCACCAGAAGTTCGGCCTCATCGGCTACGCGCCTTATGGTTGGTGCCCTTCGCGCCCCGGTCCGGGCTCACACTCGCCGCCCCGCCCTCGCAGTCAGGCGTTTAATCGGATGTGCGTACGGTGCGGAGTTGGTAGGTTCGCCGTGTGCCGAAGCTGAATCAGATCATCGCAGTCGAAAAGGGCGTCAAGTCCAAGGCTCTCCAGGAGCTCACCCAGGCTCACCAGGATGTGCAGAAGCCCGCCCTGCTGGCCGGCATCTCCCGGACCTACCAGCCCAAGGACGAAGAGGGCGAGCAGCTGCCGCCAGAGTCCACGCGGGTGCAGATCAAGGCCGAGGACGCTCTGCGGGCGACCGCCGGGACGCTGACGCGGCTCTTCGACGTGACCGCGACGAAGGACTGGGCGAACCGGTCCGCGGTCGCGGACGTGGTTGTTGACGGTACGGTGCTGTTGCCCCAGGTGCCCGTCCCGTACCTGTTGTTCCTGGAGAAGCAACTCACCGACCTGCACACCTTCGTGCGCAAGCTGCCGGTGCTCGACGCCTCCGAGTCGTGGAACCTGGACCCCTCGACGGACTCGTGGAAGACGGACCCGGTGCGGACCATCCGCACGAAGAAGGTTCCGCGCAACCACGTGAAGGCCGAGGCCACGGAGAAGCACCCGGCGCAGGTCGAGGTGTACTACGAGGACGTCCCGGTCGGTTACTGGACTACGGTGAAGTTCTCCGGCGCGCTGCCCGCCCGGCGGGTCAACGAGCTCCTCGACCGTGTCGAGAAGCTCCAGCAGTCCGTCAAGTTCGCCCGCGAGGAGGCGAACAACACCGAGGTCACCGACCAGCGGGTCGGCGACGCGGTATTCGGCTACCTCTTCCGGTAGCCCCCACATACGCCCTCCGTCGCGAGCGGAGGGTGCGCGATGAGCGCAAGCTGAAACTGATGTTGAAGCTGATGAAGGGGTGTCAGTTGGGGGTTCGAATCCCTCTCCCCGCACCACGTGTGGGGGTGGCCCAAGCCTGGCAGAGGCGGCCCCATGAAACTCAGATTCTCGCTCCAGTCTCAGTATTCGCCGCCGAACACCGGATCGACCGAGCGTGGGCGAACATCGACGGATGGGGGTTCAAGTCCCTCCGGCGCCTCTCTCGTGGCGCTGTAGTTCAAAGGCAGAACACGTCGATCTCAACATGACCCGCGGTTCTTAAACGCCGCCGGTGTGCGCAAATGGGTGGCAAGCTGGAGCCCGGGAGCTGGACATGCTCCCGGGCTCCGTCACGTTCCGGCTGCGGCTTGTGCTGTGACCAGGAAGGTTCACCGGGTTGAGTGGTCAGGCCGCGGTGGGTAGGGGTCTGCCGCCCCAGCGGATGCTTCTCTCACTGCGGATTCGGGCACGTTCGCGTCGTTGGGCGGCCAGGACGTCGGGGTGGCGGGCGTTCTGGTTGCGCTAGCGCAGGTAGTAGGCATGCAGGGCCCTGGTCTGGATGGTGTGATTGGGATGGTTCGAGTTGGCCAGGGTGAACTGCCGTAGTGGTCCGAAGTGGGCCTCAGTGGGGTTGGCCCAGGACGCGTAGGTCGGAGTGAAGCACAGCTTGACCTTCTCGCGGGCCGCCCGCCTGCGGATTCGCCAGTTCAAGTGGGCGGAGAGGTTGTCCAGGATCACGTAGATCGAGGCGCCGTCCGGGCGGGCCGTGCGGATCGTTCTCAACGCGGCCCAGGTGTGATCGATGCCTTTGCGGCGCCGGTTGATGCCCCACATCTGATCGTCACCGACGGAGTAGCAGCCGTGGAAGTAGATGATGCCGTGGGTGCGCCGGTAGGTGGCTGGCAGGCGCTCGGGCTGGGTCTGCTTGGCCCAGCAGGAGCCGAGCTTCTCCAGCCACGATGCCATCCCCGCCTCCAAGACCACGGTCCCGGACACAACGATCCGCCCTCGGGCCACGGACAGCAACGGCGCACGGCATCACGGCCTCACCACGGAGGAGCTACACCCGTTCGAGGTCCACGACGATGCCTTGCACCGTGCGTTCGGTGAGATGGCAGGCTGCGGCGAGGTCGCGCAGGCGGGCGGTGGGATCGCGCGCGATGGCCAGGAGCACACGGGCGTGGCTGGTAAGAAAGCCCCCCCGGCCGCCTGATGATCCACGCCGCGCGTCCCTTCGCCTGATGGATGATGTTCCGGAGGGAAATTACCGGAAACCAGTTTCGCGTATTTGGTGAGTGCGGCGAAGTTTCAGGGGTAAGCGGGTGGGGCCGCGGGGGGGCTCGGACGCGAGGCGGGCTGTATGGAACCCGCTGGGTGGGACGAGGGCCAGCAGCCGCTCGTGGAGCCGCCATATCTCGGTGTCCGCCGCGTTCGAGGGCAGCGAGGAAATCACCCTCGCCCGGGACCTTGCCCGGTCCTTCCTGACCGATGTGCAGGCCGTGCACGGTCTGCCGGTGTCCGGGCGGGCCATGGGTATGGTGCAGCTGGTCGTCAGCGAGATGGTGACCAATGCCTGCAAGTACGCGCCCAGCCCCTACATGCTGACTCTGGAAGTCGATGCGGGTGCCGTCGAGGTGAGCGTGTGGGACAGCAGCCCCACCCTGCCCGCGATCGGGGCGATGGACCCCGGCGGAGACCCGGCCGGCAGCCCACCTGACCCGCACTGCTGAGGGTGTTCTTGCGCGGCGTGATCGTCTGGCGGTTGGTGCGTTAAGGACCTGGCGCCGGGTTACTCGGCGGGTATGGCGAAGCTGCATCTTCCAGGGCGAAAAAATTGTCACCGCGAGGGCGAGGTGCCGACGCCGGAGGAGGCGGGGCCGGGGCCGGAGGTCGAGCGGCGAGCACCGGACGCCCCGGCCAAGCTGCCCAAGGGGGCGTGGGGCCAGGTCCTCAAGGGCACGCTGAAGGAGTTCAAGGACGACGAGCTGACCGACCGCGCCGCAGCGTTGACGTACTACGGAATCCTGTCGCTTTTCCCTGCGCTGCTGGCGCTCGTGTCGCTGCTCGGCCTCGCGGGGAAGTCCGCGACCGACGCGGTTCTGGACAGCCTCAAGCAGTTCGCCCCCGGCTCGGCCCGCACCATCATCACCGGCGCCGTGGAGCAACTGCAGGGCAACGCCGGGATCGGGTCGATCATGGCCATCGTCGGCCTGGCGCTGGCGATCTGGTCGGCGTCCGGCTACGTAGCCGCGTTCATCCGCGCCTCCAACGCCGTCTACGACATGCCCGAGGGCCGCCCGGTGTGGAAGATCCTGCCGGTGCGGCTCGGGGTCACGGTCGTACTGATGGTGCTGGCCGTGATCAGCGCGCTGATCGTGGTGTTCACCGGCTCCCTGGCCCGCCAGGCGGGGCAGGCCCTCGGGATCGGGGACACCGCGCTGACCGTGTGGTCGATCGCCAAGTGGCCCGTGCTGGTTGTCCTGGTCATTGTGATGATCGCGATCCTGTACTGGGCGAGCCCGAATGCGAAGGTGAAGGGCTTCCGCTGGGTCACCCCGGGCAGCTTCCTGGCCCTGGTGATCTGGCTGATCGCCTCTGCCGGGTTCGCGTTCTACGTCGCCAACTTCGGCTCCTACAACAAGACCTACGGCACGATGGCGGGGGTCATCGTCTTCCTGATGTGGCTATGGATCTCCAACCTGGCGATCCTGCTGGGCCTGGAGTTCGACGCGGAGTCCGTACGGCAGCGGGCCATCGCCGGCGGGCATCCGCCCGAGGCCGAGCCGTACACCCAGCCCCGCGACACGCGGAAATGGGATGAGGAAGACGTGCGCCGCCTGAACGAGACCTGAGCGCGCGGCAGGCAGGGAATATCTGACGCGGTTCCGAGCGGCTTACACCGGGTCGTTTCGGGAAACGTGCAGTTCATGAGGTTGCTGACGGGGTTGCGCGATGTGGATCGGGTGGTTGCACAGCGGGCGGCCGCGCGTATTCCGCGCAGCGTCGGGTAGGTGCTCTCGGCCGTGGAGGAGGCGGCTGAGAGTACGAAGCTGTGGTTCGGCGCCGCGGTCGCGATGGCGTGGGCGGGCGGGTGGCGCGGCCGTACGGCGGCCGTGAACGGCCTGGCCGCCCTGGCGGTCGCACAGCTGGTTTCCAACGGCCTGTGCAAGCAGCTGGCCGACCGGCCCCGGCCGCCGAAGCAGTGGTTTCCACACGATGAGGTCGACGACCGCCCCGATTCCTCCTCCTTCCCCTCCGGGCACACCGCCGCCGCGATGGCGTTCACCGCCGCCGTGATGCCCACGTGGCCGGCCGCCGGCGCAGCCTGTGCCCTGCCGGCCGGCCTGGTGGCCCTTGAACGGGTGAAAAGCGGCGTCCACTGTCCCAGTGATGTTGCCGCAGGCGCCGCCATCGGCCTGGCCGGCGCCTGGCTCACCCGCAGCGCCCCGCGCCTGGTTCGGCGCCACCGCCCGCCACGGGGTGCCACCGCGGCCCGGACTGGACAGACGCGCACAGACGGCCGACCCGCTCGGAACCTACGCGAGCGGGCCGGCCTGGTGTGGTCTGGCAGCCCCACCTGCCAGGGACACCCGGACAAGCCGGCCAGGCAGGCCGCCGCCGCAACCTGTTAGGCCGCACCATGCGGCTCACCGGCACAGGCCCGACTCAAACTCCCGCCGCATCAGACCGCGTGGAAAGCCGACGCCGCCCGTTCTGAACTCGCCTGTTCGGGGTACTCGCGCGCTCAACGCAGGGTCGGGCGCAGGACCAAGCCCGACCGGCAGGAACGGACAGAAACAAGCGTAGGAGGTGACCGTCGTGTCGAGCACACAGCCGCACCATGCCGGATCCGGCCCGAGCGCGAACCTTTCCGGCCAGGAGCCGGTGAGCGAGCTGGTACAGCGGGCCTCGCAGCAACTGACCGAGCTGGTTCGCGGCGAGATGAAGCTGGCGCAAGCGGAGATGAAGGAGAAGGGCAAGCGCTACGGCAAGGGCGGCGGGTTGTTCGGTGGCGCTGGCGTCGTGGGCTTCCTGATGCTGCAGGCGCTGGTGGCCACAGCGATCGCCGCGATCGCCGTGGCGCTGCCGGTGTGGGCAGCTGGGCTGATCGTCACCGCGGTGCTGGGTGTGATCGCCGCGGTGATGGCCATGAGTGGAAAGAAGCAGGTCGACCAGGCCGCGCCGCCCGCGCCCGAGCAGACAGTCGAGAACGTGAAGGCCGACGTGGCCGCGATCAAGGAGAGTGCCCAGCGATGACCCAGCCGCCTCACGACGAGCCCACCGCCGAGAACAGCGAGGAATTGCGCGAGCAGGTCGAGCAGACCCGCGAAGAGCTCGGGCAGACGGTCGCGGCGCTGGCGGCCAAGACCGACGTCAAGGCCCGCGCCCAGGAGAAGGCCGCCGAGGTCAAGCAGCAGGCCGCCGCCAAGGCCGGCGAGCTGAAGGAGCAGGTCGTAGCCAAGGCCGGAGAAGTGAAGGCGAAGGCAACCGACCTGACCCACCAGGCGCAGGACAGGCTGCCCGACCCGGTGAAGGACACGGCCGCTCAAGCCGCCGGGCAGGCCAGGGCGAGGGCTGCCCGGGCCGGTGAGCTGTGGGAAGAAAAGGCGCCCGAGCCGGTGCGGCAGAAGACCGCCCACGGGGCACAGGCGGCGCGGGACAACCGCACCCTGCTGCTGACCACAGCCGGTGTGGCCACCCTGGTGTGGCTGGCCTGCCGCCGCAGGAAGGGGTGAGCGCGTTGAGGGCCTCGAAGATCGCCTACAAGCCGGTCGGTCTCGCCCTGGGAGCCGTCAGCGGCATGCTCGCCGGAGCGGTGTTCAAGCAGGCGTGGAAGATGCTCGGCCACGACGAGGACGCGCCCGACGCCACCGACGAGGAGCGCGCCTGGACCGAGGTGCTGCTCGCCGCCGCTCTGCAGGGCGCGATCTTCGCCGGGGTCAAAGCCGCCGTCGAGCGCGCTGGCGCCGCCACCACCCGCCGCCTGACCGGCACGTGGCCCGGCTGACATCCGTGGTGAGACGGGGGTGCCGGGTGTGACGTGGATACCGGCACCCCCTGCTATCTCCTTGGTGAGGACGGCAGCATGGCTGTCCGGGGCCAGCAACAGCGACACAGCACGTCCTGCACGTCCTCGCACAGCAGGACCCGCCGGAACACGCCCCGCCACGAGTGGGAAGGCACACGAGCAAAAGACGCAGAAACACACAGAACTGGTTGTGGAGAGACCCGGCAGCCATCCGGCAGATCGGGCAGCCCACCGCCCCACACGCACACCTCCTGGCAGGAAATCGTCAGAAGACGGCTGCTTCCCAGTCGGAGGCACAGCAGGCAAACCCACCAGCCACCGACCCCATGACACCCTCGGCGAGATGCCGCGGCTGCCGACCGTCCGCCGCGGCATCTCGCCGAGGCTGCCGACGTGACGCACCGTGGCACTGAAGCTGTCGCAGACCGCATCACCACCACAGCCGAGGACACAACGGAGGAGACACCCTCGTGACTGTCATTCCGGAACGTTGTTTGGCCCTTCCTGCGCCCTATCAGGCAGCCGTGGCACATCACGCGCTTCCCGCCGGCTGGGCAGTCGACGATGGAGTCGGCGCCCTCCTCACGGGCAGTCTGCTGACGGACTCCGTGACGCGCACGCCCCCGACCCCTTCGTATCGGGTAGAGCCCGGCAGGGATGGCGGAGCAAGGGAACAGGCCATCCAGTATCGCCCGCTCGCCGCAGCACTACAGCCCACATGAAGCGCCGAGTGAGCTGACCCGCCACCTGATGTCCCGGCGTCTGCGTGTCAGAGTCTGAGGGCTCTGGCGCTCGTTCCCTGGACACTCCGCCTTGAGTGCCGCCCACTCATGCCAGTGCGCGGTGGATCAGGCGCATCTCGTGGAGCCAAATGCTGCGTCGCTCTCGTCCACTCAATCCCGAGCCTGTGAGCGAACGGCCGAGGCCAGTCAGCTTGGGTCAGGGCGTGTCGACGTGGTCCACCGTGGTGGTGACGACGAGGGTGCTTCCGCTCATGAGCGGCCGCAGGCTGGTGGTTCCGGTCATCCTGGCCTGGTAGATCGTCTCGTACGGCTCTGCCGTGCGTCTGTGCCGGGCATAGATGTACGGCACGAGGAGGATAGAGAACACCTGCGGCACAGAACCTCGCTGGGGCTGGGCTCGGGGGCCCGCTCCCGATTCGGGCCCGAACATTTGCCACGTCCCCCGACCCGCACGATGGTGGCCCATACGATGACGCGGGCCTCGAGCTGAAGGCTGACGCCGACCGGCGGAGGGCGGCACGCGGCGCCATTCCCGCCGCCGACAGCGGACGACGAGTGACAGCCGCCCGATGACAGGACCCCGCTCTGTGGGCCTGCGTCGTCTTCGACGCCACAAGCCGCTTCCACGCCCCCTGCTGCACCCCCACTGGCCACACCCCGGCATCGAGGACGCCTTCACGGCGGTGGTCGAACTGGCGGTGCGGGGGCTGCGGGCGCGGTGATCCCATCCTCCATCAGTGCAGGATCTCGGCGCGCAGCCTCTCCTTCGGTGTGTTGATGTCCCAGTAGCGAACGCTGCCCCGGGCGTCCTTGAAGGCTCCCGTGCCGCCTGTGATGGCCATGTCGAGCGAACTCGCCTCCTCCGGCCGCAGCGATTGCATGGTCAGAGAGCCACGCTTGAGCTCTATCGTGATCACGGCCTGGGACGTGACTTTCCCACCACCGACGTACACGACCTGGGCCGTCCCGGCCCCCCGTCCGACGTCGCGGCCGTTCTCCACCGCGGTGGCGCAGTAGACGCTCATGTCGCCCAGGCTCGGCCCCGCCTTGCCGAGATCGACGGACTCGTACTCGAGGTCCTTGAGCTGGAGTTCGATGACCTCGACCCGGCTCTTCTTCGAGGCATCAGCATTGGCGCCCCCCGCGGCGAAGACGCCGACCGCCAAGGTGGCCAGTGACAGGGCGGCGAATCTCCTGAACAGGGTCCGGTTGCTGTTGTTCCCCATGGTGGAAGCTCCTCATGGCGATCTACGTGTGCGAACAACTTGACGCTATGGAGGGCGAGTTGAGGCGTCCAAGACCAACATCGTCATGACGTCATAGCGCTGGCGGCATAATGACTCTGCCGGGGACCTTGGAGCTTCCCGGTGCGGCTGCATGGTGGACGCGGCGTCTCCGCCGTAATCCGGAGTGGTCAGTGACGATGACGCCCTTCCACGCGTCGGGGTATGACTCCCCCACCGAGTGGTTCAGCTCGAGCACAACTCCGCGGAGCTTCCTGGAGTGCCGGTCGCGGACGCGGACCCGCTCGCGTTGGTTCGCAGGACGCCTTTTGAGGGCCTTTCTCTGACGTACGGTCATACTGCCGCCCCTTCTGGTCAGTGTGCGGTTTGATCGTGCGGTCTGCGGCTTTGCGTCCTCGCCGTCGCCCGTCTCGTCTTCCGCGCGTGGATCGCGCAGGAGCGAACCTTGGCTGATGCGCCACCAGGGCGCTTCCGAGGGAGGTCGTGGTCCGAAGCCAGGACATTCAGGATCAGGCAACGGTGAGCGGCCCGACGCCGGGCCGCCGGGGTGTACGGGCACGAACCCCCTCCGGTCGGCCGAGCTCGAGCCAGCGCTTCACCTCGCCGTATGAAGTCGTGAGGCATTCAGCCGGTCGTCTCGCGACATGGTTCGCCGCAACCCACTGTGTGGCGTCACGCGCCAGTGATTCGGAGGTCACAGAATGAGCGATCGATTCGAGCCCGAGCCCGACACGGAAGAGGATGCCGAAGCAGAAGACTCCGTAGATTCCGGGCCGCCAGAGTTGGCAGGGAATCCGAAGCGGGGGGCGGAATTCGATGAAGAGGAAGACGAGTTCAAGGACCTCAGGTCCGGGATCAACCCTCCAGGCATCTGAGAGAGCGAACGCCGGTCGGCCGCAGTCCTGGTAGAGGGTGCCGGCCTGCCTCGGTCGGGCACCACTGCTCCGATCTCGGTCAGGATGCGGTCACCCTCGGCCTGCACAGCGGGTGTGAACAGGCACGCCCATCACAGTCAGTCGGCCTCGCGTTCGGTGCCTGACAACACCAGTTTGGCACCCCGCGACAGCCGTGATCAGCGCCAACTCCGGGCACGAGCAGCCACCACCACCGCGGCCCGGCTGATACCCGTCCAGTGCCACCAGCACACCCATTCACACCAAATTCTGACTCAGCCGGAATTTGCGGGCCAACTCCGTTGTATCGGGCCAGAATTCACTCCGTGAATCGGGCTGTCGGTAATTCCCTGCGCGAATTCTCGACGGCTGTCTACGGCGTGGGGCCGGCAGTTCTTGCCGCGCCCTTTCCCCGCCTGACTGCCTGTCAGAATTTCGCGCACCCCTGTCCCTGATGGCTAAAGTCGGCATGGCCCACTGCTGGTCCTGGCGCCGGACAGGCGCAACCCGGAAGACATGAAGTCCTCATTGTGGACGGCACTCTGGTGCCCACCAGGGACCGGAGCGTGTCGGCCTCGTCGAAGAACTACCGGTACTCGGCAAACCTTCAGATCCTGATCCAGGCGGAAACCCGGCTCGTGTCGGCCGTCGGGAGGCCGCTGCCGGGTAACCGCAACGACTGCACCGCCTTTGCCGAGTCCGGCATCAAGGACGCCTGCGGCCGTGCGACCGTCCTTGCCGACGGCGGCTACCGGGGCACCGGCACTCTCATGCCCCACCGCCGCCCGGCCGGACAGGACCGGCTGCCCGACTGGAAGGAACGGCACAACAGCTCGCACCGGCAGGTCCGAGCCCGTGTTGAGCACGTCTTCGCCCGCATGAAGAACTGGAAGATCCTGCGCGACTGCCGCTTGAAGGGCGACGGCGTCTTCTGGGCGACCAGCGGCGTCGCGCACATGCACAACCTCGCTCTCAGGCCATGACTGATCACAGAGCTACGAGACTTCGTCAGGCGCGGAAGGGACGACGCTCGGGAGCAGACCCCCGTACTGGTGAGCGTCACGTCCTCGTGGTCAAGGGCATGGTCCTGACCTCCCGTTCGGATGATCAACGCATCACGCACATGTCCGATGAACAGCCCGGGGCGTTGAGGAGGCAACTCGAATCGGTCGAATCGAGCGTCACCCCCACTGCCTCGAAAGGCATACGCCATGCGTCGTACCGCTGCCGTCATCCTGGGAACCGCCGCGCTTCTGGGCGCCCTCGCCACCCCCGCCTCCGCCGCCACTCCCGGGGGCGGCCTCGTCGGCGTCACCGCCGAATCGCTCGTCGCCACGGTCAAGAACCTGGTCACGGGCGTCGAAGTGACCGTCGACAACGTCCTCGCCGCCCTGTAGTCGCGCTCCCCGCCCCCGGCGCAGGCGCAGCGCACGTGCCGGGGGCCCGAATCGGGGTGAAAAGCGCCCCTCCCTCCGTTCAGGTGAAACAAGGCTTACCTGCGGCTTCGCCGGGTAAGTCGGGAAGGCCTGAGCAAGCCCACCCCCATGTAAGGACACCCCTTGCTGCGCCCACGCGCCATCGCCTTCGCCGCCGCCTGCGCCCTGACGTTCCTCCTCACCAACCCCGGCTCGGCCTCGGCCGCGATCGGTGACTTCCACTACACCTACATCGACGCGGACGGCGTCGAGCAGCGCCAGAAGCTCACCGACGACGGGGGCATCAACCTCCCGAACGGCAAGTGCCTCGACATCGAGGAAGCGAAGGACCCGGCCACGACCAAGCCCGCGCACTCCCCCAACAACGGCACGGACACGAAGGTCTACGTCTTCGAGGACCTTGCCTGCGAGGGCACGTACCAGGTCCTGAAGGCGCAGGGCGGTGAGGGCGGCGTGAACCTGAAGTTCCGCTCCTTCCTCTTCCAGGACAGCTGACCTCCCACATCGCTGCCCCGGCGCAGGCCCGAACAGGCCCAGCGCCGGGGCAGCGTCATGTGTCGAATGCCCGGCTCCCCACAACCGGACGCAACCTCTCGCCACACGCAACCTCAACACGGACAGACAACACCGATCCACCCACTGCCCACCCTCCCCAGAAGTTACGAGACAGGCTTTAGTCAGAATTGAGTACCTGAGCCGCTGCCCAGGAGCTGCACGCCCTCCTCGAGCGCCGGGCCGCAGACCGACGCAAGCACCAGTCCACAGCACAAGCCCCCCGGCCTGAGCGGGCTTCATCAGATCAGAAGGCGAGCGCGGTACTGACCCTGCTGTCGGCCTCGAACGCCATCGGCACCGCGGAACATCCTGGTGACGTTGCATCACCCCCAAAGGTCGTTTCCGTCCTGGCTTCAAAGAACCGAATCACTGCGCCGGCATGGAGAGTTGAGATCGAATGCAGGTATGCCGCCCACGCCTGCGCGCCGCCCACGGTTACGCCGTACCACCCGCCTCACTGCCCGGACCTCCACCGGCCCGGGAGCAGGTTCCACCCGGCCTCCGACCACATCCCCTGCCCCCGACCCTGCTTCTGGAGGACGTTCGGAGAACATGGGCTGGGCGCGCCGGATCGAGCTGGTCACCGTCGTCGTCGCCGCTGTCGTGGCTGTGGTGGGTCTGTGGTACTCGAACGTACAGACCATGCAAGCCCATGAGCAGGCACAGCAGGCGAACTCCCAGGCGCAGGAGGACCGCGCCCTGGCCAAGGAAGGGCAGATCACCGACCGGTACACGGCGGCAGTGGGAAACCTCGGTGAGGACAAGATGGACGTACGGTTGGGCGGCATCTACGCCTTGCAGCGCATCATGCAGGACTCCCGCCGCGACCAACCCACCATCGCCAACGTCCTCGCCACCTACATCCGCACTCACGCCACCAAGCCCGCAGCGGAAGGCCAGGGGATCCCGGCCGACCTCCAGGCTGCTTTCACCGTCCTCGTCGGCCGCGACGTCACGCACGACGGTACCTTCCGTGTGGACCTCCACGGGGCCAAGCTCCCCGGGCTCGACTCCACAGGAACAGGCGAAACAGCGATCGACCTGCGCGGCGCGGACCTGCGCGGCACGGATCTGCGTGGTGCGCAGCTGAGCGGAGCGAACCTACTCGGCGCGAATCTGGACGGAGCGGACCTGCGCGATGCGAACCTCAACGCAGCGGATCTGCGTGAGGGGCGGCTGCGCGAAACGGATCTGAGGAGAACGGACCTGGGCAGTGCGGACTTGCGCGGCACGGAGCTGCGCAGTGCGGGCCTGCGTGGTGCGTTCCTGGGCGGCGTAGATCTGCGTGACACGGACCTGAGCGGCGCCGATCTGCGTGATGTGAAGGGTCTGACGAGGGCGCAGATCGACGCGATGCGCGGCGACTAGGTGTCTTCAGGGATCAGCGTGGTGTTCGCGGCGCTGTCGCGGGAGGGCTACTAGTGTTCCGCGGGCACAAGACGGCCTCTGACCTGCTGTTCCGAGGAAGAGCAATATCTTTGGGGCATCCGGGGTCAAGAATGCGATATCAGTCAGGCCCCGCGCGTACGCAGGTGGCGTCCGGTACGCCCGGCCCCGGCGGTGTTCCGGACGCCGTCTGTCAGCCTGCCGTCGCGAGAGCGGAGTCAGGCTAGGGGCCGCGTTCAGCGCACCGGGATGAGCAGAGCGCGGGTCGTACACGAGGGGCCCAGCCGCGCGGGAGCGGGTTCTGGCATGCGGGGCGGCTCCATCTCCCAGTACGCGGCCAGCGCCCGGTAGTGGCGCATCGCCTCGCCGGGTTGCTTGCTTCAGATCTCCCGGTCAGGGGCGAAGTTCATCTTCGGCATGGGGCCACCTCCAGGTCACCCGCCCCGCCGACGTCTGGCCGGGAGTCATCGAAGTACCAGACGTCCCCGCCAAGTGCCTGTTGCCGGCCGAGATGCAGGCCTGGCGTGTCTGCGGCTGCTCCCATGGCGTGCTTCGGCAAGCGGCGTCGGCAAGGTCACCGGTGACGAACCTGGCCTCATGACTCTGGGCCCGGTACCGCGTGGTCCGAGCCGCACCGCCCGGATCACCAGGGCGGGCGTACCAGGTCCGGGGTCAGGGCGGCCAGGTCGGGGGCGCCGAGGAGGGCGAGGGCCAGTTCGATCTCCCGGTGCAGGGCGCTCAGGGCGGCGGTGACCCCTTCGGCGCCACCCGCGGCCAGGCTCCAGACGTAGGGACGCCCGATCGCCACGGCGTCCGCGCCGAGCGCCAGCGCCTTCACCACGTCGGTGCCCCGCCGGATACCTCCGTCGATGAGGACCGGAACCCGGCCTGCCACAGCCTCGGCGACAGCGGGCAGGGTGACGAGCGGGGCAATCGCGGTGTCCAGGTTGCGGCCCCCGTGGTTGGACATCCAGACGCCGATTCCGCACTCTGCGGCCCGGCGAGCGTCGTCGGGGCGCACGATGCCCTTGGCCAGAACCGGCAACCCTGAGATCGAGCGCAGCCATTCGAGGTCGGACCAGCCCACGGCGGGGTCGATCCGCGGGTCATGGATGCCGCGGTGCGCGGGGTCGGCCACGTTCCGGCCCGGTGCCGCGCCATGGCCGACCAGGTTGGCGGGCATGCCGTGGGAGGGGAGAGCGAAACCGTTGCGCAGGTCCCGCTCCCGAAGACCGGTCACCGGGGTGTCGACGGTGACGACGCAGGCGGTGGCACCCGCCGCACGGGCACGGCGCACCAAGTCCTCGGTGAGGGTCCGGTCCCTCTGCACGTAGAGCTGGAACCACCACGGCCCGGTGGCGGCGGCGCCGA
This sequence comes from Streptomyces sp. RK9, assembly GCF_045070545.1. NCBI lineage: Bacteria > Bacillati > Actinomycetota > Actinomycetes > Kitasatosporales > Streptomycetaceae > Streptomyces > Streptomyces sp. RK9. The sequence goes on from NZ_CP173703.1 coordinate 27,228, forward strand.
TCTCCTCCAGCGTCAGCGTGGAGAAGGTACTCACCGTGGTGAGGGCTCCCCCGGCGGCGGCGCCCCGCACGGTCGCCGCTTCCGCGTCGGGGTGGAACAGGCCGTGCGAAGCGGTCGGCGCAAGCAGGACAGGGGCGGGGAGCTCTGTGCCGTAGAGGGTGCAGCGGGTGTCCACGCCCGCGGTGCCGGTGAGGACCGGGGGCAGCAGGGCCAGACGCTCGTACGCCTCCGCGTTCCAGCGCACGGTCCGTTCGTCCGCCGCGCCGCCCTGCAAGTAGTCGTAGGCGGGGGCGGGCAGTACGTCGCGGGCCGCGTCGTGGAAGTCGGCCAGGGTGATGCGCTGGGGATGCGGCGGGGTGGCCGGGCGCGGCAGCGAGGTCGTCACACTACTCCCCGGTCGGCGGCGTGCACGCGCAGGTGGAAGGTGAGGCGGTTGATCGCCTCTCGGGCGGCGGCCAGCGCCTCGTCGGCGCTCGGCGCGATCGCGCGGGCCTGGGCTACCCGGGAGGTGGAGGATTGGAGAGTGTCGACGGCGGCGTTCGGCGGGACCAGCAGCTGCACTTCGGTCACCCCGGGTATCGCGCGGGCCTCGTCCACTCCCGTGGTCTCCGCGAGCACTCCGGGGGCGGGCAGTGCGGCGAACCAGATCGCCGAACTGCGGGGAGTGCGCGGTGCGGCGAGGGCCGCGCGGATGCCGGGCAGGACCTTCTCGCCGAGGGTGTGGCGGATGAGGCAGTCGGCGATGTCGACGCCGGTCACGTCGTGGGCGAGGGCCGGGATCTCGTCGCCGCCCATGCGGACGTGCGTCTCGATCAGCTGCGGTCCGCTCTCGGTGAGGACGACTTCGGTGTGGGTGGCGCCCGCCCCGATGCCGAGGGCGTCCAGGATTCGCTCCACGTAGTGGTGGATCTGTTTTTCCTGGGCGGGGGTCAGGGGTGCGGGGCTGACGTGGCCCAGTTCGACGAAGTTCAGCGGGTCGGAGTACTTGCGGGTGATCGCGACGATCTGGTGGTCGCCGTCCTCGGAGAACGCCTCGACGCTGAACTGCGGGCCCTCGTGGAACTGTTCCACCAGGACCGGCGTGCCGTCGGCGTCCCCGAGTCCGCCACCGAGTCCGCCGCCGGCCCGTGCGAAGGCGGCGTCGGCCTCCTCGGCGTCACGGGCCAGGGTGATGCCCTTGCTGAAGGAGCCGTTGCCCGGTTTCACGATGCAGGGGGTGTCGTGCGCGGCGAGGAACGCCCGCAGTTCCTCCACGTCGGAGACCTGGGCGCAGGCCGTAGTGTCGATGCCGGCTTCGCGCAGCCGGGCCCGCATGGCGTGTTTGTCGTAGACCAGAGTGGTGGTTTGCGGGGAGTGCGCGGCCAGGCCCAGCGCTTGGCCGACGAGTGCGCACTTGTCCTGGTCCCGCTCGCCGAAGGCCACGATCCGGGTGAACGGGTGCCGGGCGTGCACGGCCTCGGCGAACGCGATCCACTCGTCGTCCGGCGCATCGGGGCTCACCCCGATGATCCGGGTGTGTTCCGTCGTCTCACGGAGTTTGGAGAGGTAGTCCAGTCGGCAGATGACGGTGGTGCGGGTGCCGGCCCGGGCGCGGCGCAGCCGGGTGGGCAGGTCTCGGCCGCTGCCGATGACCAGGACGTGCTCGGACATGAAGGTCAACCTCGCTGGGAGTAGGCGTACGGCGGTGGTCAGAGATGGGTGAGCCAGCCGTGGGGATCGGCCACCCGGCCGTGGACCACGTCCTGGAACGCCTGGCGCAGCCGCCGCGTCACCGGTCCGCTGCCCGCTCCGGTGACGGCGCGGTCGTCGACCGAGGCGATGGGGACGATCTCGGCGGCCGTACCGGTGAGGAACGCCTCGTCGGCGACGTAGAGCTCACTGCGGGTCAGGCTCTGCTCACGCACCTCGTGGCCGAGGTCGCGGGCGAGGGTGATGACGGTGTCCCTGGTGATGCCGGGCAGGATGTTGTCGCTGACCGGCGGGGTGGTGATCACTCCGTCGCGTACGGCGAAGACGTTGGCAGCGGACGCCTCGGCGACGTGGCCGCCGGGGGTGAGCATGAGGGCGTCGTCGTAGCCCGCACGGATCGCGGCGACCTTGGCGAGCGCGGAGTTGACGTACGCGCCGGTGGCCTTGGCCAGTGGCGGCACCGCGTGTACGCCGTTGCGCTGCCAACTGCTGACCATGAGCCGGCAGCCCTCCTGCTCGGCCTTCTCCCCCAGGTACGAGCCCCAGGGCCAGGCCGCGATGGCGACCCTGGCGCTGTCCAGGCGCGGAGCGACGCCCATGGTGCCGTATTCGAGGTAGACGAGGGGGCGCAGGTAGCCGCTCTCCAGGCCCGTGCGGCGCAGCAGTTCGAGGCACGCCTCGGTGAGTTCGTCGACGCTGTGGCCGGGGTCCATCATGTAGACGCGCGCCGAGTCGTGCAGCCGCTGGAGGTGTTCGCGCAGCCGGAAGACGGCCGGGCCCTGCTTTGTGGGGTAGGCGCGGATGCCTTCGTAGACGCCCCAGCCGTAGTGCAGGCTGGGGGTGAGGACGTGTACCTGTGCCTGATCCCAGGGGACGAACTTGCCGTCCATCCAGATGTCGCTGGTGGGCGTGAGCTTCATCGTGCGGCTCCGTAAACGGTGGATGAGGGCGGGAGGGTGCGGGACGGGACCGGGGTGGCCGGGCTGCCGACGTGCTCGAGGCGGCGCTCGATGCTGCGGGACTGGAGGCCCAGCACCTCGTGGAGGACTTCGGCGTCCGGCCCGTGGAAGGCGAACCAGCCCCAGCGGGGCCGCAGCGCGCAGCCGCGCTGGAATTTGGCCTCGTAGGTGGCGAGTCCGTAGTGGATGCGGCGGATGCCGTTCTCCAGCGCCCAGCGGGCGCTCTCGTGGTAGGTGAGGGCGAGGTAGCAGCCGGAGGCCTCGGGGGCGAAGCCCACGGTGCGCAGGAAGAGGGCGTCGCCCGCCCTGAGGTACAGCGCGAAACCGAGCACGCGGTCCTCGTGGACGGCGCCGAGGACGACGCACGACTCGCCGATCTCCTCGCGCAGGGCGTCGAAGTCGCGGCGGACGCGCTCGTGTCCGCCGGGCAGTCCGTACTTCGCCCGATGGGCCACCTGGAGGGCGGTCACCGTGTCGTCGAGTGCTTCCGGGCCGGTGGTGGTCACGGTGTGGAAACCGCTGTTCTCGTAGGCGGTGACCTCTTTGCGCAGTCCTCTTCGGCGGCGGCTGCTGAGCCCGGCCACGTACTGCTCCCAGTCGTCGGCGCTCAACTCGTGCACGGCGTCGGCGCCGAGGAGCGTCGCGTGGTAGCCGGCACGGGTGGCGGCGGCGTCCACCCCCGCTGCCTCGGGTTCACCCACGTAGAGCAACGCCGTGCTGCGGCATCCGAGTTGGTCCGAGATCTGCTGGAGGAGGGCGGGGAGGGCCGTCATGACCGACCGGCGCTGCTCCGGGGAGCGCCCATGGGTGTGGGCCACGCCGTGATGGTTGCCGAAGGTGGCGAGGGTCAGGGACGGGTAGTGGCCGGTGCGGCCCTCGGGCAGGGATGCCGTGAGGCGGTCCCACTGTTCGCGCTCGTCCTCGTCGAGGAGTTCGGGCTCGGCCATGGGTGAGGCGGTGCCCGCGAGCCTCGGGGCGTCGTAGAAGAGCAGGCCGCCGGGCGTGTGGGTGACGAGCAGCGTGGCCAGAGCCACCGGCCGGTCTTCTTCGAGCACTTCCAGACAGTGCGTCTCGTGGAGGTCGGTCCGTGCGGTGAAGCGCAGCCAGCGGGCGTCGTCCCAGATCAGGTCGGAGCCGCCCGGCCCGGTGGCGTCGTGGTGTGCCGGGTGAGGGCCGGGCGGGAGCAGCCGGGCCGTGAACGCACCGTGGTGCGCGGTGGCCTCCGTCGTGGTCATCGCGGCCCTCCTTCGGTGCGGCCCGAGAGGACGGGGACCGGCGCGGGCGGGTCGGTGTCGTCCCAGCCGAAGCCCGCGCCGACGAGCTGTGCGGTGGCATCGAGTCTGCTGTCCAGGGCAGCGGGGTCGGGGTCGGTGATCACCCAGGTGGCGAGGAAATCGCCGGACTTGCGCAGCCGGTAGCGCTCCCCGCTCCAGTCGTCGCCGATGCGGGTGTTGAGGACGAAGTCCGTCGCGCCGGGCGGTGGTTCGGGCAGCCGCAGGACCCGGCCGTGCTTCGGCGGGATGCCGCAGAAGGCGGCGCGGGGGGCGGTGCGCGCGTGGTTCCGTACGGCGTCGAGCGCGACGGGCAGCCCGCACTCGACACGGGCCCACAGCTCTCGTGGGTCGGTGCCCAGGATGTGGCGGAGCATGGCGGGGATCGGTCCGCCGCCGATCCGGGCGGCCACTTCGCACAGCACGATCCGGCCGCCGTCGGTGACGAAGAACTCCGCGTGCGCGCAGAGGGTGTCCGGCGAGGGCAGTGCGTCGATCAGTCGCCATGTCTCGCGGACCAGGCGCTCGTGGAGCGGGTCGGCGGGGTCGAGGTTGCGCGAGCCGAGCGGGGCGTCCTCCCAGTGGGTCAGGCACCCGGCGCCGGTGTACCGGGAGGCGACGGCCGCGACGGGCTCGCCCTCGGCCCGGAAGGCGTCCACGTGGTGGAGGGTTCCGTCGATGAACTCCTCGACCTCGTACGAGCCGCCCGCCACCTGCTCGGCGAGTGCGTCCGCCTGGGCGGGTGCGTCGAGCACGTGCACGCCCGTCGATCCGGAGCCGCTCCTCGGCTTGACCACGACCCGGCCGGGGCGGGCGGCCATGAAGTCCGTGATGTCGTCCACGCTCGCGACGGGTGCGAAGGCGGGGACGGGCAGGCCTGCGGCGCTCGCGTACTGCTTCATCAGGACCTTGTCGCGGTACGCGGCGGCCGCGACGCTGTCGAGGCCGGGCAGGGCCAGCTCGCGGCGCAGCAGGGCGGCGCGCTCGACGTCGGCCTCGGCCAACGCCAGTACGGCACGGGGACGGTGTCTGCGGGCGGCCTCACGGGCGGCGGTGAGCACGGCGTCGTCGTCGGTGTAGTCCGGGACGGTGACGACCTCCGTGAAGCCCTCGCCCACGGGGGCGCCGTCGGCGGTGACCGCGACGAGCCTGCCCGCCTCCTCCGGCAGCCACTGGGCGAAGGGGAGCCCTGCCTGGCGGGGGCTGATCAGGACGAGGATCACGCGGTCGCCTCCTCGGTTCCGGGGAGGCCGAGCCGTGCGGCGAGCTCGTCCAGGGCGGCGGCGGTGCCCGCGTCCAGGGGGATGCCGTGGGTCTCCCGGTGCCGTTCGTGGGCGCGTTGCGGGTCACCGGGAGCGAGCACGGGCCGGTCCGTCGCGGCGGTCGCGGTGCGCACCGTGGTCAGCAGATCGTTCAGTCCGGTGGCGAAGCTGTCCGCGCCGGTGAACGCCTCCGGGTCGAGGGCGAGTACGAGATGTCCGATGCCGCGGCTCGCTCCGGCGCCGCCCGCACCGACCTGGGAGAGCCGCCAGTCGGGTGCGGTGCCGGTGAGTACGGCGCCGAGCAGGGTGACGGCCATGGCCAGGCCCTGCCCCTTGTATCCGCCCAGCGGCGAGAGCGCGTACGCCTCCTCGGGGTGCGTGGTGGGCCGCCCCGCGCTGTCCGTGGCCCAGCCGTCGTCCAGGCCGCGGCCTTCGGCCCTGCGCTGCTTCACCTCGCCGAAGCAGACCTGGCTGGTGGCCATGTCCAGGGCGAATTCCTCGTCGCTGCCGCCCGCGGCGACGCTGATGGGGTTGGTGCCGAACAGCGGCTCGACGCCCCCGTACGGTGCCACGCGGGAGGCGGCCGAGGTGACGGCGATGCCCACCAGGCCCGTTCGGGCCAGGGCACGCGTGTAGACCGACGCGGCCCCGAAGTGGTTGGAGTTGCGCACGCCGACGGCGGCCACCCCGTACCGGGCGGCCCGCTCCGCCGCGAGCCGCGCGGCCGTCAGTCCGGCAAGGACACCGAGCGAGCCGTCGGCGTCCAGGAGCAGTCCGGCGCCCCTGTCCCGCACGACGGTCGGCTCCGCCGCCGCGCGGGCCACTCCGGTGGACAGCTCGGTGAGGTACTGCGGGAGCAGGCGCAGGCCGTGCGTGTCGATGCCGCGCAGCGAGGTGGTGACCAGCGCGTCGGCCACCGGGTCGGCCTGCTCCGGGGGCAGGTCGGCCGCGATGAGTGCCTCGCGGGCGAGTTCTCGTGCTTGTCGTAGGTGGATGGTGCGGCCCGTGGCGGGCGGCGCGGGCTCGGCTCGGGGTGTCCCGGCCGGGGCTTCGGTGGTCAACGGGTGCTCCTGTGCACGAAGTGATGCGGACCGGCCCCCGGCAGCTCCAGGGGCCCGCCGAGGACGTCGAAACGGTGCTTGCGGTAGAAGCCGAGGGCCGTGTCGGGAACGTGGCCCCAGACCGTTTCGGCGCCGTCCAGGGCCGCGACGGTCAGGGCGGTGCGCAGGAGCGCGCTGCCCGCATCCGTGCCGCGGACCTCGTCGAGGGTGGCCATGCCGTACAGGCGGCGGGCGCGGCCGGGGCGCGGGTCCGGCAGGTCGTGCCCGGCTGGTGGGTCCTCTGCGGACAGGGAGGCGGCGCCCACCTCGCGTCCCTGGAGCAGCGCCGCGAGGTGCCGGGTGGCGGGGTGTTCGTCCTGCGGGTGGCCGACGCCCGGCGTGGCCGGTGCGGAGCCCGGTGCCTGACGGCGTACGAGGTGCGCACGCTCGGCCGGGACGTGGTGCACGTACCAGCCGTGGGCCGTGGCGTCGGGGAGGTATCCGGAGCCCGGACGGTCGGGCAGCGCGACGTGGCCGGTGGCGTCGAGGCTGAGCCCGTGTCCGGTGTCGACCGCGAGCAGGTCGACCACGTCGACGTCGAGGTGGTCGACCAGGCCGCCGAGGTGGGCGGTGGCGGAGACGCCCGCGGCGGACTCGGGCATGCAGCCGAGCATGGTGATCAGGCCGCGTTCCCGTGCGGCCTGCAGTATGGCCAGGGCCGGGGTGAGGCCGCCCGCCTTCATCGGCTTGACGTTGATGCCGTGGAAGGCGTCCGCGCAGGCGTCCAGGTCGGCCGGGGAGGTGATGCTCTCGTCGGCGATGACGGGGATCGGGCTGATCTCCTTGAGGCTGCGGGCATCGTCCCAGGCCGCGCGGGGGTAGGGCTGTTCGATCAGCCGCACCCCCAGGTCATGCAGGTGAGGCAGGGCGGGGACGAGCCGGTCCGTGTCCCAGCCGCAGTTGCCGTCGATGAGGAAGGGTGCGTCGGTCCGGCGGCGCAGTTCACGCAGGATGCCGAGGTCACCGGGGTCCGCGAGCTTGACCTTGTACGCGCACCAACCCGGTCGCTCGCGCAGTTTCCCGGCCATCGCCTCGGGGGTGTCGAGGCCGATGCTGTAACTGGAGCGCAGGTTCCGCGGCCGGTCCAGGCCCAGGGACTTCCACAGCGGGACATCGAGGAGGCGGGCCCGCAGATCGTGGAGGGCCGAGTCGAGTGCCGCGAGCACGAACGGGGAGTCGGGCAGCTCGGTGGCCAGCCGCTGCCAGACGGAGTCGGCGTCGCCGTCCGGCCCGCACACGTCGAGCGTGGTCAGCAGGGGCGCCGTTCGCCGTAGGTCGGCGTGCATCCGCTCCAGGCCGGAGTTGTAGTGGTCCGTCATGAAACAGGACGCTTCGCCGTAGCCGGACACACCGTCCTGCTCCGCCTCGACGATGACCGTGCGCGTGATCGGGATGGCCTCCCGCGCGGAGCGCCAGAGGTGACGTTGGGTCAGGCTGGCCTCGTGCGCGGTGACCCTCACCGGTCACCCGCCCGTGGCGGCTGGGACGCTTCGGGGTCCGGCTGCCCGGGGAACCAGGAGCCCAGGGCGGGGCGGAGGTCGTCGAACCACTCCGCCTTCGGGTCGTACCGTGCGAAGAACTGCCGCCCCACGAGCCGGGCGTCACGGGCCTGGAGCAGCCGCAGCGAGAAGACCCGCTCCCCCGCGACATCGGTCACCGAGTCCAGCAGGACCTTCCCCGGCGAGGCCGACATCACCGGGCCCCGAGCGGAGCGGGCGAGCCCGGAGACGCCGCGGATGGCGTTGTTGTAGATGTCCAGCGCCTCGGCGAGCGGCACACCGAAGTAGCTGCGGGCGCCGGTGTCCCGCTCGACGAACATGTAGTACGGCACCACGCCGAGCTCCACGAGCTGCTGCCACATCCGCGACCAGGCGTCCGCGCGGTCGTTGACGTGAGCGATCAGCGGTGCCTGGGCGCGGATCACCGCACCGGTCGACCGCACACGGGCGATGGCGTCGCGCACCACCGGGGTCTCCAGCTCCCTCGGGTGGGAGAAGTGCGCCATGACCGCGACGTGCCGGCCGGCCGCGACACAGCGTTCGAGCAGCCGCAGCAGATCGTCCGCGTCGGCGTCGCTGGTGAAGCGGGCGGGCCAGTAGGAGAGCGCCTTGGTCCCGAAGCGCAGCGTGCGCACGCTCTCCATGGCCGGGTCGAGCAGCGGCTCGATCCAGCGCTTCAACACCGCGGTCTTCATGATCATGGGGTCGCCGCCGGTGAAGAGGACGTCGGTGACCTCGCGGTGGTTCGCCAGGTAGCCGGTGAGGTCCTGGGGCGAGCGCAGCGCCTGCCGGAGTTCGGCCACCCCCACGAACTGGGCCCAGCGGAAGCAGTAACCGCAGTACGCGTGGCAGGTCTGGCCCTGTGAAGGGAAGACCAGCAGGGTCTCGTCGTACTTGTGCTGGAGCCCGTCGAGTCTGCGTCCGTCCAGTGTCGGCACATTGGCCTCGAGCTGGTCACCGGGGTGGGGGTTGAGCAGTTCCTGGGCGTCGGCGGCGGCTTTGCGCAGGACGTCGCGCGGCGCCCCGCTGTCATGGAGGGCCGCGATGTTCTCGAAGACGTCCGGCGGGAGCATGTCGCGGTGCGGGAAGGTGAGCCGGAAGATCGGGTCGTCGGGCGCCGCCGACCAGTCGATGAGCTGGTCGGCGACGTACTCGTTCACCTTGAAGGGCAGGACGGAGGAGACGACCCGCAGGTCGCGCAGGTACTCCTCGGACATCCCGCGGTCGCGAGCGAGCGCCGCCAGGCGTTCGTGGGAGTAGGTCTTCACACGGAATCCTCATGGGTCCTCGGCGGCGGGGCACCCGCCACCGGTCGCGTGCCAGGGCAGCGTCAGTGGGCGATGTGGGAGCGGGACCAGTCGAAGTCCACCTGGTCGGCCACGCCCATCTGCTCCACCAGCTTGTGCAGTCCGGTGTAGTCGCGGACCAGCCGCGCACGGCCCGCGTCGGCCTGGCAGTCCGCGAGCATCTCGTGCCCGCCGTCGATGCCGACGAGGTCGACGATCCGGTGCCAGGTCGTGTAGTCGTTGGCCACGAAGGCGTCGAGACCCTGCATCAGCATGTCCAGGAAGTACCTGCGCTGGCGGGCGTCGAGGTGGTGGTAGACCATCTCGGCGAGCACGTGCGAGATGGACGCGTGACAGTACTCGTCGCGGTTGTGCAGCTTCGCGGTCGTGCTGTTGATGGGCTGGATCGTGGTGTCCTCGGCGAGCAGGTCGAGGTACGCGTTGATGGAGATCTCCGAGACCGTCGCGAAGGCGAGCGTCGTCAGGGACTTCTCCCAGCGCTCTCCCGCTCGGTCCCGCAGTTCCTGGTGGACGCGCGCGGTGTGGGAGAGCGGCAGCGCGTTGTCCGGCATGGCGTGCCCCCGCTTCCTGCGGGTCACCGCGCTCGCGTTGAGGTGCATGAGCGTGTGGTACTGCTCATCGACCATCGCCTGGGCCAGCGACAGGTTGAGCGCCTCCCCGGTGAGGCCCGGGTACTCCCCCTCCATGACCAGCGCGAACGCGGGGTTGGCCACCTTCTGCTCGGCCATGACGGTGTGCCGGTTGTACGCGATCCACGCCCAGCTCAGCAGTTCGGCCCGCTTCTGCGGGTCCAGGCCGCGGAAGGTCGGGTGGTCACGGAAGGGCAGGATCCGCTCGGGGTAGTCCGCCAGTGACAGGTCGAACAGTTCGTCGAGGTCGGGCTCCTCCCGCTTGACGGTGGCACGGCGATGCCAGTTGCCGACGAGTCGGCGGATCACCGCGTTCTCCACCGGGTCGTTCGGGTCGAAGGTCGGGATGCCCTCGGGGAGCGGGGGGCCCGGGGTCTCCTGCCCGACCGCGTCGTCAAGGCCGCCTTCAAGGATCGGGGTGTCGCTGTTCATCACATTCCTCACGGGGAGCGGTGCCGACCGGCACCGCGGGTGGTCAGGACTCCGCCTTCCGGCGGCGCCGGTGGTCCACGGCCGGGCTCAGGACTCCTGGAGCCAGTAGCGCGTCAGGTGGCGTCGCGCGTCGCTGTAGGAGGAGCGGGCGTGCAGCATCCGCTGGTTGTCCCAGACGAGGATCGATTCCTCCGGAATGAGGACGGACACCTTGTTGTCCCGGAAGAACGACTCGGCCCGCACGGCGAGTTCGCGTCCCAGGGAGCCCAACGGGAGTTCGTCGGCGGGTACGTCGGCGTCGATCGGAGGGTCGTAGTGGCCGGCTGTCAGCAGGTTGTAGCTGAACCGGACGATGTCACGGCCCTCGGGAGTGCTCTCCACCACGGGACGGCGCACTCCGGCGGTGCCGGTGCCTCCGGTGTTGTGGCCCACCCAGTCGATGGCCTTGCCCTGCACCGTCTGACGCTCCTCCTCGCTGAGGGAGGCGATGAAGGCGTACGCGTCGGCGAGTTCGGTCTGTCCGCTGCCGCACCGGGCCTGGACCCGGCAGTGGAGAGCGAGGTAACGGGGCGGCGGGTTCCAGCCGGGTGCCTCGGTGTGCACGAGGATGGTGTTGGTGCTCTTGGAGTAGCGGCGGTCCTCGAAGCCGGGGGCGGCCTTCACCTGATAGCGCAGCTGCCCGTCGTACTGCGGTATGAGGGCGCCGAGATCCTGTAGGGCCGCAGCAGCCTGTTCGTCGGTGGTGATGCCGTCGAGCAGGGTGTAGCCCTGGTCGAGGAGTTCCTGGGTGCGCGGGGTGACGGCAGTCGTCATGATCTGCGTTGCTCCATGTCAGTTCCTGGGATGGGGAAGCATGGGCCGGGCGCGGCGGCGGCTTCGCGCGCCGCCGCGTCGGGGGCGGACTCCGCTGGAGAAGGGAGGCGCGGCGCACGGCCGAGGGAGCGTGCTCGGCGAACACGTCCTGAGGCACTGCGGATGCCGGTCGTCTCGGCGCCGGCCGGGGGAAGAACACTGCGGCCGGGAACGCGGCGGCACGTCACCGTGATCGGCGTGGGCCGACGTCCGTGCGCGCCTCCCGCTCATGCGGGGTCTCACGGCGGCGGGGCGGAGCGGTCGCGTACGACGAGGGGCGCCGCGCTCACCCGGCCCGCGGATCGGGGGTGGAGGGAGCGCCCGGGCTCAACTGCCCCAGGTCACATCCTGGGCGAGGGCCTGAGCACTGTCCGGGGAGACCGCCTGAGCCATGAGGAGGGCGCCGAGCGCGATGCAGCCGGCTGCGACGGTCCTGAAAGTCGGGGTGAGTCTCACGGAACGGCCTTTCGGTGAATTGCGCTCTGCTTTTTCGGTGAACTCCCGGAACCCGCTCGGAGTGCTTCTGGCTCTCCCGCCGCGCCGGTGCCCCTACTCTGGCAACTCGCCGTCCTATGCGGAAGGGGAGTCCGGTGGACGGAACATGTTGTGTCCTATCCCGTCCACGGGTGGCGGGGACGCCATGCGATCCCAGAACTCCGGAATCAGCACCACTCCGCAGGACGCCATCCGGAAGGGCGCCAACGGGAAATACGCGGCGAGTGATCGGGAGCACAGGGCCGCGGCCCTCAGTTCTGCGACAGCCAGACTTGGCGCGGTCAGGAAGAGGCCGATCACGGGCCCGCCGGGTCCGTCCGGGTCCACGCTGACGTGCTCCAGGCCGTCTCCCGGCTCGGCGCAGGAGATCAAGGCAGCCCCCGTCCCCACCGGCAGCGGCACATCGGCGGGCCCGTCCAGACGGACATGCACGAGATACATGGCTCCCCCTTCCCCATCACCCTTGTTCCTGTGCTCGGCCGATGTTCCAATGCTCGGCCGACGGCCGTCCCGGCCGCGAACGGTCCCGCGCACCCGCCGGTCGCCCGCACCCCCGGGCGACTCCCTTCGCGTTCACTCGACGGCAGGCGACCGCGGCCGAGTACGCACGCCGGCCATTCCCGCCTCCGGGGCCGGGCGGGCCGGCCATGACGACACCCAGGCCGTCCGTCCGTCATCCGACGCACTATTGATACACCACCGCAATGCTGTGGTGCCCTTGTCCCAGGCCGCCGCCGGATTGGTTTTGCCCGAGTCCCTCCGCCCTCGACCGGCTCTGTGCCACAGCGGGCCGAGGGTTCATTCCTTCAATTCCCCCCCCCACCTGCCCAACTGCGCCCGTACCCCATTCCATGGCTGGCCGATGAATGCAGTGGCCGATACCGTCCAGGCCGAAGGGGTTGATGGGGGCCGCCCCCGGATCGCATCGTGTTCTGAGCGTGCGACGCCACGCATTCCACGGAGAACCGGGAATTCAAGGCGGGTCGATGCCGTCGTCCTCTACCGATTCCCTTGACGCGACTCGAGACTTCGCAGCCCAAGAGAGCTGAACAACCGCTGGAGACGCAGCCTTTATGACGAATGCCTTGACCCCAGCGGCGCCCGTCCGTCCTTCGCCCCTGGCGTTCCGCGTCTTCCTCGGCGGCCAGAGCGTCTCGCTCATCGGCGACGGCCTCGCGATCCTCGCGATTCCCCTGCTCGTCCTCGAGGTGAGCGGATCCCCGTACGCGGCCGTGCTGGCCGCCATCCCGCGGACCGTCGGCTACCTGCTGGTCGGCCTGCCCGCCGGCGCACTGGTGGACCGGCTGAACCCCCGCAACGTCATGCTGACCATGGACGTCGTACGGTTCGCGGTCTTCCTGTCCCTCGCCGTGCTCGCGGCCACCTCGCAGCTCGCCGTCCCGGTGATCCTCGCCCTCGCGTTCGTCGCGGCGGGGGCCGGCGTGTTCTTCGAGACCGCGCTGACCGTGGCGGTGCGGGACCTGGTCGAGGAGGAACGCCTGGTCCGTACGAACTCGCTCCTGGAGGCCGCGAACCAGAGCGCGCAGATCGTCGGCCCGGGGCTGGTCGGTGTGTTGTCGGCACTCTGGGGCCTCCAGGTCGCCCTCCTGGTCAACGCCTGCACCTTCGCGGTGTCCTTCGTTTCCGTCCTGCACGTACTGCGCGGCAAGGGCCGGTCGAGCCGGGCCCCCTCCCCGCCGCTGCGCGAGGCCCTGCGCGGGGTGCGGGGCGACCTGGTCGAGGGCTTCCGCTGTCTGCGGTCTCTGCGTGTCGTGCTCGTGGTGACCTGCTTGCAGGCAAGTGCCAATCTCTTCCTCGCCGTCGGCTACCTCCTGGTCTTCTACCTGCGCGACACGCTCCACCTCGGCGCCTCCGAGGCGAGTGCCGTCGTCGCGGCAGGCGGCATAGGCGGGGTGCTCGGCACCGCGGTGGCCCTCCGGCTCGGCCGCAGGATGCGGCACGAGACCCTCATCGCACTCAGCGCGGCCTGCCTGGGGACCACACTCGCGTCCCTGGGGGTGGCCACCTCCCTGGTGCCGCTGCTGGTGCTGAATCTGCTGCTCGGGGGTTCCACGGTGACAGCGGTGGTACTCATCCGCACGCTGCGCCAACGCCTGGTGCCACGAGCCCTGTTGGGCCGGGTCACCGCCACGGCCAAGGTGGCCGCGCTGGCGGCGAGCCCGGTCGGAGCCCTCGCGGGCGGTGCGCTCACCACGCTCAATCACGGCAATCCCCGCCCGGTGTTCCTGGCAGCCGGTCTCCTCAGCGTCCTGACGACCGCTGCCGCCTGGACACTGGGCCTGCGGACCGGGTCGCACTCTCCGTCCGGCACGGAACAGGGGCCCACCGCGCCCGGGGCGTCCGCCTCACCTGTCACGGGGGCCGACGGGGCCGTCGAGGCGCCCTGACCGACGGCGCCACGTCACCCTCACCACCCGCGGCAGGCGCCGCCTCCACCCCGCGAACGGGCGGCCCCTGAGACCGTCACCCCGAAACTTCTGCCCCCCGCCGCCCGTGACGCCCCGTTCGCCCGCCTCCCCCACCGGCCGAGGGCCGACCCGAGGGCTCGGCACCACATCACCCGTCCGCGCGGCGCCTGCCGAAGGCCAAACCGTCGTAAAGAATGCGCGTTCAAGGACCGGCTGGATGACAGCGCCTTGCCCCTGGCACGACATCACGGGCGCGAGCGGGCCGGAGACCTCTGCCCGCGGCCCGCGAAGTCGTCGCGGCTTGCCGGCGGTTCGGCATCCGTCATGGTCAGCCCGGCCCGCCATGGCATCGGACAGAGCCAGTACACCCCGGTCGACTTGTCGGCCGACGGCGGAAGCTGCCTTCACGAGGCCGGTCCTGCACCGTGGCGGCCGGGTTCGGCAGCCCGGTACGGACGGGTTCGTGGGCCGAAAGGCGACCTTGACAAGATCACTCACGCATCGGAAGTTCATTCCATGCGTCATGCACACACCAGTAGTCGTCGCACCGTGTCTGCAGGGCCACCCAAAGGCTGATCGCCCGGTTGCCCCGACTGTCGCGCAGACCACCGCGCCCCCAACCCCCACGCCTTTCCGGACCCGTACACCCATCGGGAGACACACCTCATGCTGGCCGCACTCGGACTCGACACGGACACCGAACGCGTCTACCGCGCCATGCTGGACCATTGTGACGACGGGATATACGCACTGTCCCAGCGACTCGCACTGCCGGAGGACCGGCTGCGCAACTGCCTCGACCGGCTCCATTCCCTCGCACTCGTCCGACCGCCCGCCAAGGCCGACAGCGCCTTCCGGGTACTCGGCCCGGAACAGGCCATGAAGCTGCTGCTCGCCCGCCAGCAGGCCGAACTCGCCGCCCACCAGGAGCGTCTGGAGACCGCGAGGGTCGCGGCCGCGCAACTCGTCGCGGAGTGCTCCTCCGCGTACAGACCCTTGACCGGCTTACACACCGAGGAATTAACCGGCGCGGAGGAGATACGCGACCGACTCGCCCGACTCGCCTCCGACGTCCGCCACGACATCATGACGCTCGCTCCGGGCGGCGCCCATTCGGAGAGCGACCTCAAGGCCAGCCGCAAGCCGAACGCGACCCTGCTGGACCGCGGTGTCACCGTACGGACCATCTATCTCGACAGCATCCGCAATCACCAGCCCACGCTCCGGCACGTCCAGTGGCTCCACGAGCGCGGCGGCCACGTCCGCACCGCTCCCAGCCTGCCGATCCGCATGATCATCGCGGACCGGACCGAGGCCGTCCTCCCTCTGGACCCCGCGGACGCGAGCCTCGGCGCCGTGGTCCTCACGGGGCAGGGCGTCGTCACGGCCCTGTGCGAGCTGTTCGACAGCACCTGGCAGACCGCGAAACCCTTGGTGCCCACGGTGGAGCGGGACACCGACGGCCTCACCCCCCAGCACCGCGAGGCCCTCCGGCTGCTCGCCCAGGGGATGAAGGACGACGCGATCGCCAAGCGCCTCGGCGTCTCCACTCGCACCGCCCGCCGCTTCGCGGCCGAACTCATGGACGCGCTCCAGGCACGCAGCCGCTTCGAGGCGGGCGTCCACGCGGTCCAGAACGGCTGGCTCCCCGCGTACCGCACCTGACGACCCGGCGCCGGGCGCGCCCCCTTCGGCTGCCGGACATCAACCGAGGGGCGACCGACGACGCGCGTCACCGCCCCTCCTCCCCTCTCACCTCTCACCTCTCACCCTCGTCAGCAACCTTCACCGCACCAGCAGTTCAGCCAAGCGGGCAAGGATGGCGTCGATCTCATCCGGCGTGAGGGGTACGAGTTCGAACAGCAGCCCCTCCGCGTCCCGTCGGCCAGGTATGGCCCAGATCGACGGTGACCCCGCTCGCAGCGCTTCGTCCAGAGCGGCCGAGTCCATGGCCGACACGGCGGGATCCACCACCAGCCGGGCGCGGGCGAAGGGCAGGCCGGTCGGGTCGGGGACGGGCGACGCGGTGACGCCCTGGACGGCACCCGCCCGCTCGACGAAGTCCGCCACCTTGTCCGCCTGCTGCTGCCGCCACACCGCCATATCCAGCTCCTGACGCGCCTCGAGCGCGGCGAGGACGCCGATCACGGCCTCCTTGCTCGCCTTCATCGCACGGCCGATACCCCGTTCCTGCGCCCGCACCGCCGCCACCGGACCGGCCCGGCCCACCACCAGACCCGCGGTCGGGGAACCCAGGTACTTCTGGCCGCTGATGGCCACCAGGTCCGCTCCGGTGGCCAGCAGTTCACCGACCCTGAAGTCCTGCGCGGCACCATCGACGACGACGGGCACCCCGCGACGATGAGCGACCGCCACGGCGTCGGCCAACTCGGCACTGGCCCCGCGCACCAGACGGGACGACACCAGCAGCAGGCACGCGACGTCCGGTCGCGCGAGACCCGTCTCCAGATCCTCCAGCGTGAACCCGGTCTCCGTCCCCACGGGAACCGGGACCGCACCCGCCAGCCGGACGGCCTGCACGATGGAGTGTCCGTAGTTGACCGCGTGTCCCGTCGGAAGAACGACTGCGTCGGGCATACCGGTCGTGTCCGGCAGCGCCTCGACGCGATCCGGGGACTCCCCGGTCATCGCGGCGGCGACCGCGAGGGTGATCGCCGACGCGGTGCAGTGCACGATGGTCCCCGCCTCCGCCCCGGTGAACCGAGCGAGGGCCCGGTCGGCCGCCTCCTGCAATTCGTCCATCACGAAGAACTCCGACAGCGACTCGGCGACCGCGGCGCTGACGTCGTCCCCACTGCGTGAGACGCCGAGGGGGGTGTAGGGCCCCCGTGCGTTGATGATGCGGCTGAGTCCGTATGCGGTGTGCAGTCCCATGAGTGCCATCCTGCCCTTCCCGGGGCGGTGTTCGCGGCGACCGGGTTCGTGACTGTTCCGGGGCTCACAGAACTCTCGCAACGGGTCAATGATGAGAGTCACGCAGCGTCCAGCCGGTAGCGCCCCGGCAGGCAGGGCGCCGTGGTTCAGGTGGATTCGGCGAGATGGATCGTGTCGATGCCCTGGTCCGTGAAGGTGGCCAGGTTCTGGCCCTCCGCCTCCAGTTCTCGCTCCTCGGTCCGGGTGAGGCTGCGCAGGGGGCTGATCGTGAGGCGGTGGTCGTCGGTGGTCCAGGTGGCGGCGACGCGGCCGTCGACGAGGACGGCGCGTTGTCCGGCGACGGAGAGGCCGAGGTGTGGGCCGTCGATGATGCGGCTGCGGTCGTGGTAGCCGAGGATCGCGTTGTCGAAGGCGGGCAGGAAGCGGACGGGCGCGGGGGTGTCGGGGTGTGGGCGGGGCGCGTCGGGCAGGTCGAGGAGGAGACGGCCGCGTGCGTCGCGGTAGGTGATGAGGTCGCCGCGGAGGGCTCTGACCGCGGCGGGCAGTCCGGCCAGGCCGCTCCAGGCGCGGATGTCCGCGGTGGTGGCGGGGCCGTAGGCGGCCAGATAGCGCAGGACGAGTCGCTGTCCGATCGGGTCGTCCGGGTCCGCGGGCAGTGGGGGGACGGGCTGGTGCAGCCAGGTGGACAGGGGGAGGTTGTGGACGCCTGCGGTCCTCTTCCACAGTCCTCTGGGGGGTAGTTGGGCCATGGGGATGAGCGCGGCGACGAGGAGTTCGCCCAGCACCCGGCTGGGCGGTGTGGGCCAGCGGTCGCGGAGTGCGGCGACGAGTTCGCTCATGGTGCGTGGCTGGTGGTCGGCCATCACGGCCCGGCCCGCTGTGCTCAGTTCGTCCAGGTCGATGCCGTCGAGTTCGCTGCGGTAGGTGGACAGGACGCGTTGCCGCAGCATGGCGTCGTGGCGGGCGCGCCAGGCGAGTGCGTCGGCGGCGGTGACGAGGTGGACGGTGCGGCGCATGAGGTGGGTGCGCACGACCTGGCGGCCTGTGACCAGGTTGTCCAGGTCGGCTGGGGTGAACGCCCTGATGCGCGACCACAGGCCGGTGAACGGTTCCTGTGGGGCCTGGGCCTGTAGTCCGGCCAGGTGGGACACGGCATCGAGGGCGGTGCGGTCCTCACGCTGAAGGAGGTACTGGCGGGCGAGGGTGGCCCGGTTGAGGTCACGCTGGGTCAGGACGTTCATGGTCTCAGGCTGCGGCACGCTCGGAGCCGGGGCGACGCCGCCGGCCGGTGTCGGTGAGGGAGGAGGGCTGGTAGGCCACGTCGAGCGGGCCGATGTCGGTGCCCGGGGGGACGATGTCGTCGATCCGGTCCAGGACGGCGTCGTCGAGCACGGTTGCGGCGCCTGCCAGCAGGTCGTCGAGCTGGTCGGGGGTGCGGGGGTCGATGATGGCCGAGGTGACGTCCGGGTGGGCGGTGGCGAAGGCCATGGCCAGGTGAGTGAGCGGCAGGCCGGCCTGTTCGGCGAGGGGGATCAGCTGCTCGACGGCGTCGAGCTTGCGGGGGTCGGTCATGTGCCTGGGAGCCCAGTGCGTGCGGGCGTTGCTGCTCGGGGCGTCGTTCTTGCGGTAGCGGCCGGTGAGCAGGCCCATGGCCAGCGGGCTCCACACGAGCACGCCCATGCCGAAGCAGCGGGCGACGGGGAGGATCTCGCGCTCGATCGCCCGGTTGAGGATGGAGTAGGTGGGCTGCTCGGTGCGCAGCCGGTGCAGGCCCCGGCGTTCACTGACCCAGTGGGCCTGCACGATGTCGCTCGCGGGGAGGTTGGTGGAGCCGATCGCGCGGACTTTGCCGGATCGGACCAGATCGGTGAGGGCGGACAGCGTCTCTTCGATGTCGGTGTGCGGGTCGGGGTGGTGGATCTGGTAGAGGTCGGTGTAGTCGGTGTTCAGGCGGCGCAGTGAGCCCTCGACCGCCTTCATGATCCAGCGGCGTGAGCTGCCCCTGTGAAGAGGGCCCTCGGCCATGGGGCCGTTGAACTTGGTCGCCAGAACCACGTCCTCGCGGCGCCCTTTGAGGGCGCGGCCGAGGATGTGCTCGGTCTCGATGTGTCCGTAGACGTCGGCCGTGTCGATGAAGTTGATGCCGCCGTCCAGGGCCCGGTGCACGATGCGGGTGCATGCGTCGTGATCCGGGTTGCCGTTCGGGCCGAACATCATCGTGCCCAGGCAGTAGGCGCTGACTTCGATGCCGGTCCGGCCGAGCTGACGCGTGCGTATGGCAGGGTCCGTTTCCATGGGGGCCGACTGCCGTCGGCGGGCTGATGGCGAAGACGGGCGGGGCGGGCAACCGTTGCGGGGTGCCCGCCCCGGAGTGGGTCAGCCGTTGTGGGGGGCGGTGACGTCCAGGACCCAGGTCACGCCGAAGCGGTCGGTCAGCATGCCGTACAGCGGGGCCCATGCCGCGGGCTCCAGCGGGCGCAGTACGTTCGAGCCGTCGGCCAGGCGCTGCCACAGGGTGCTGATCTCGTCGGCGTCCTCGCCGCGCACGGACACGAAGAACGGGTTGGCGCCCTGCTCGTACGGCATCGCCGAGGGCACGTCGTAGGCCATGACGTGGAAGCCGTTGTCGGCGATGACCTGGCCCCACATCACCCAGTCCGCCTCGTTCTCGTTCTGGACGTTGCCGGCGTCCTTGTAGGTCACCGCGATGGCGTGCCCGCCGAAGACGGACTGGTAGAAGTCCAGCGCCTCACGGGCCGAGCCGCGGAAGTTCAAGTGCGTGGTGGTGGTGACGGACATGGTCTGCTCCTACCTTGAGATGCGCCGGATGGGGCACATGCGGTGGACGGGCGAGATGCCCCTCTCTGGGATCTGTGATGGAGCATGGCACCTGTACAGGACAGGTTGTGTCCTGTACTTGTCGCATGATGGACGCATGCAGAAAACGTCCTCGCGCCTCCTGGCCCTGCTCTCCCTGCTCCAGGCACGACCGGAGTGGAGCGGAGACGACCTGGCCGAGCGACTGGAGGTCACCGTGCGCACCGTGCGCCGTGACATCGACCGCCTGCGCGCGCTGGGCTACCCGGTCGCCACGGACAAGGGCCCGGGCGGCGGATACCGCCTGCGTCCCGGATCGCAGATGCCACCGCTGCTCTTCGACGACGAGCAGGTCATCGCTCTGGCCCTCGCGCTGCAGAGCACCGCCCACCCCGCGATCGCGGAGGACGCCGACCGGGCCCTCGCGACGATCCGCAACGTCCTCCCTCCGCGCCTGCGGCAGCGCATCGACGCGCTCCACGTCACCACCGTGCGCCCACCCGGTCCCGGCGCCCCACCGGCCCAGGACCTGGGTCTGCTCACCACCGTGAGCACCGCGATCCAGCGCCGCGAAGTACTGCGCCTGGACTACGCCCCACACCAGGAGGCCGCACCACAGCTACGCCGCGTGGAGCCCCATCACCTCGTGGCCTGGCGCACCCGCTGGTACCTGCTGGCCTGGGATCTCGACCGCGACGACTGGCGCACCTTCCGCACGGACCGCATGACCCCACGCACGCCGACCGGCCCGCGCTTCGCCGCACGTCAGCTGCCCGGCGGGGACGTCTCCACGTTCGTCACCAGCCGGTTCCGGGGCTCCGACGGAACCGAAGCCGCCTGGCCCTGCCAAGGCGAGGCCATCCTGGACCTCCCCGCCTCAGAAGTCGCACCCCACACCGCCGACGGCATCGTGGAACCGCTCGGGCCCACACGATGCCGCGTCATCACAGGATCCTGGTCCTGGACCGCCCTTGCTGCCAGCCTTGGCCGCTTCGACGCGAACCTGCACGTCATCGGCCCGCCGGCCCTCCGCGAAGCCTGCGCGACACTCGCCCGCCGCTACGCCGCCGCCACGACCACCGAGCCTGGCCGGCTGGACGCACCCAACAGATGACGGACGGACCATCTCAGGTTCCGCATGCGTCCCGTGGTGTCTTCCCGCCTGCAGGTCTTCACCTTGATGCAAGGGGGCGAGCAACAGGCAAAGGAAGCGAGACAGCGCTCGACGCCGTGCTCATCCTGTGGTTGATCACAGGTATCTGATCAAGCCAAGGACCCGCCCGGCGCGGCCGGTCAGCCGTCGGCGCGGTATCTCTCGGCCGCGCATCCCGGACGCCGTGCGTCAACTGATCGAAGTCCGCGGCCCAGTGGGGAGGCCGACCTGGTCACCGTCGCCGGTGATCGAAGTCCGCGGTCCAGTGCGGAGGCCGACCTGGTCACCGTCGCCGGACAGTGTCGCGGAGCCAGATGACGATCGCGGTGACGGTGAGGGTGCCGTTGAAAACGTAGTCGCGCTTGTCGTGCGGCCGGTCACCGCCCGGAACTGTTTCCACTTGCTGACGCAGCGCTCGACCGCGCTGTGCCGTCGGTACTGGGCCTTGTTGAAGGCGGGTGGACGGCCGTCGGCCCGGCCACGGTTATGGCTGTTGGCTCGCTGGTCGTCCGGCTCGGCATTGGTCGCCTTGATACCCCGACGTCCCAGGTAGGCGCGGTTGTTGCGGCTGGAGTACGCCTTGTCGCCGCGCACCCGGTCCGGGCGGCGGCATGGCGTCCGGGCCCGCGGCGAGGAACACGCGGCCCCTCCAGCACTGGCAGGAGCATGGGGCTGTCGACCAGCGGCGATACCGTTCGTACACGGGTCTGCCCGGGCCGGTACCGCTCCGGCAGACCCGGCCGGGGCACCCCCGTACGGGCCCGGAACAGCACCCCGTTGACGCCCCTTCGGCGCTCGGATCACTGTCCACCAGGCCGACCGTTGGCCGGCATCCAGGGCTCGATCGCCCGCCACTGCGCATCGGTCAGCTCATGTCGCCGCACCATGCCCGACGCCTGCTCGATCCAGAACCTGATCCACTCCACCTCACGAGAGCCATCAGAAACGATCTAGTCCACGAGCCCCGCATGGTGCGCCAGGATCGCCGCTTGGACGCGGTTGGTGAGGGAGAGCTTCGAGAGGATCCGGCTGATGTGGGTCTTCGCGGTGGCCTCGCTCATCCGCAGGGCCGCGGCGATGTCGGTATTGGAGAGGCCGCCGCTCAGGGCGGTCAGGACCTCGCGCTCCTTCTCCGTCAGGGCGTCCAGGCGGCCGCGGGCCTCGGCGCGGCGGCGCTGCCGCTCGGCGGAGGAGTCGTCGTCCTCCGTGAAGCGGCGGATGAGGCGGCGGGTCACCTTCGGGGAGAGCATCGCGTCGCCGCGGGCCGCGCTGCGTACCGCCGCGATCATTTCGTCCGCCGTGGCGTCCTTCAGCAGGAAGCCGACCGCGCCGTGGCGTAGTGCTGTCTGGACGTATTCGTCCAGGTCGAAGGTGGTCAGCACGACGACGCGCGGCGATCGGGGCGAGCGGGTGAGGCGCTCTGTGGCGGTCAGACCGTCGGAGCGGGGCATCCGGATGTCCATCAGGACGACGTCCGGCTCCAGGGCGGCGGCCATCGACACCGCCGTATTGCCGTCCGATGCCTCGCCCACCACTTCGATGTCGGGCGCGGACGCCATGATGGTGCTGAGCATGGAGCGCACCATCCATTCGTCGTCCACGATCAGGACCCGGGTCGTCGTCTCGCTCATCGCGTGGCTTCCATGTGGGTGGGCTGCTTCAGGGGTACGTCGTCCAGCGGGATCTCGGCGGTGATCTCGAAGCCGCCGTCCGGGGTCGGGCCCGCGGTGAGTTCGCCCCCGACGAGCCGTATCCGTTCGGCGATGCCGAGCAGGCCGTGGCCTCCGCTGGGCAGGCCCGTGGCGTGGCCGCCGGTACCGTTCTTGTTGATCACCGTGAGGTAGAGCAGTCGGCGCGTGCAGTGGACGCGGACGTGGGTCTCTGCGTCGGCGGCGTGCTTGTGGACGTTGGTCAGGGCCTCCTGCACCACCCGGTAGACGGCGTGCTCGATCAGAGCCGGCAGCTCGGGTGGGCGGGTGGTGCCGCGCTCTCCGGTCAGCTCCAGGGTGACCGGCGCCCCCAGGCTGCGGGAGTCGGCGATCAGGGTCTCCAGCTCGGCCAGGCCGGGCTGCGGGGCGAGGGGGGCCTCGGACGCGGTGTGCAGGACCTCCACCAATGAGCGGAGCTCGGTCAGCGCCTCGCGGCCGATGGCCCCGATCTGCTTGCCGATGTCGACGGCGGACGCGCCCTTGGTCGCCTCGAGCGCGGTCGCGTGCAGCACCATAAGGGCCACGCGGTGGGTGACGACGTCGTGCATGTCCCGCGCGATCTGGGCGCGTTCGTCGCTGCGGGCCTGCAACACCCGCTGCTGCTGCTCGCGTTCGGCCCGCTCGGCGCGCTCGCGCAGCTCGGTCATGAGGCGGCGGCGGGCGCCCGTGTACAGGCCGAGCAGGGCCGGGAGGACGCAGATGCCCACGCTCATGATCGCCGCGTCGAAGCCGCCGCCCCGCCAGATCGGCGGGGCGACCACCGCGACGGCGACCGTGGAGGCGACGGCGACCCGTTGCCATGAGAGGGCGCGGTCGGCCAGGGCGTACTGCGCGAACACCACGGCGATCCAGGCCGAAAGGACCACATAGGCGCCCAGTGCGGCCAGCAGAAGCAGCGCGGGACGGCGCCGCCGGAACCATGCCGCGAGGCCGACGAGCAGGCCGACCGGGATCGCGACGGAGAGCGGCTGCTGCGCGGGAAAGTAGTCGAACCTGGCGGAAATCCCGTCGCTGGTGGCCGTGGTCGCGGCGAGGGCCGGCGCCACGAGGGCACCCTCCACCGGACGCAGGCGTTCCCGATGTTTCGCGAGGCGACTGGGCCAAGTCATGGCTGCAGGCTAGCCGTGGTGCGGGAAGGCAGGCGTCGATCGAAAGTTGTACGCGGCATCGCCCGGCCTGCGCCTTTCCGCCGAGGCGGGAGCGAGGATCGGCGGATGCCCGGCAGGCTCGGTGATCGCCACGCTGACGGCATGCCTGAGATCACCGAATCCACCACAGCAGGGCACCGCCTCCGGACCCTCGGCGACCGGATCGCCCGCGACCTCCGTCGGCCGCGCAGACGTCCACCCCAGTCTCCGGCCACCGGGGCCCGACGGTCGCAGGGCCGGGGGTGACGGCCATGTACGCCGCCACCTCCGGGATCGAGCTCGGCCTTGGCATCTTCCTGTTCCCCGCCTGGCTGATCGCCGCCGTCATGACAAGCCTGCAGCCGGGCCGCCGCACCGCCCGCCGCATGCGGCGGATGTCTCGTATCGCGCTGGTGCCGGTGTCCGTCGCCCTGCTGCTCACCGCGGCCAGGCTCGTCACGTACGGGCTGCTTGCCCGCCACGGTTGGGTGTTCGTCGGCGACCGACGGCTGTTCACCACCTTCGTCACGCTGCTCCCGGCCGTGATCGCCACGGTCGTCTGGACGGTGCCGTGGCTGGCGTCCGCCGCCAGGACGCGGCTGCCCGACCCGGATGCGCCGGTACCGCTCGACGAGCAGGTGCGCGCACGGTCCGCGCGCCATGTCGTGCCGCCCCGGCTCGCGGCCTTCGGCGGATTCGCCTGCCTCGCACAGCTCTTCCTGCCACCGGACCGGTCGTTCTGGATCAGCTTCGGCGCGTACGGCTTGGTCACCGCCGCGGTCGCCGGGCTGCTCGTCTGGGGCGCCAAGGCGCGGCTGCAACGCCTGTCCACCGGCCTTGAGATCCCCCGGCGACGGGCACTGGCGGTCCGCCTCGGTGCGGCCGCGGTGGTGCTCGGCGCCGTGGCGGGGCTGGTCAATCACGAGATCGCCGGCAGTCGGCTTCCCCACACCTTCTCGATGATGAAGGGTGAGGCCGACTGGGGCGGCGGTCCCGCCGGGCAGCACCACGACATGGCCGGAGGCCACCACATGGCCACCGGCGCCGGCGGCGCCGACGGGGTCTCCGTCGACGAACTGCGCGGCCCCAGGAGTGGTACGCCCGACCGGCGCTTCTCCCTCACCGCACAGGCCAAGAAGGTGAAGCTGGCCTCCGGTAGGACGGTCGACGCCTGGACGTACAACGGCCAGGTCCCCGGCCCCCGGCTGCGGGTCACCGAGGGCGATCTGGTCGAGATCAAGCTGCGCAACGAGCTGCCGGGCAAGACCCCCGTCACCGTCCACTGGCACGGTGTCGACGTCCCCAACGGCGAGGACGGCGTGGCCGGCGCCACCCAGGACGCGGTGCTGCCCGGCAAGTCCTTCACCTACCGCTTCCGGGTCCAGGAGTCAGGCACCCGCTGGTACCACTCCCATCAGGCCGCCTCCGAGCAGGTCGACCGCGGACTCTTCGGCGCCCTGATCATCGAGCCGAAGAGGCAGGACCGGCCGGTGGACAAGGACGTCAGCGTCCTCGCCCACGACTGGCGGACCGACAAGGGCACGGTGTCCGCGTTCGGCGCCTCCGACGGGCTGGAGCGGCGCCGCGCGCAGCCGGGCGAGAAGGTGCGTGTGCGGCTCGCCAACACCAGCGGCGGCACCCGCGAGTTCGCCGTGGACGGCGTCCCGTACAAGGTCACCGCCCTGGACGGCACCGACGTGCACAAGCCGACCGCGCTCAAGGGCAAGAAGCTGGTGCTCGGCGGCGGCAACCGGATGGACGTCGAATTCACCATGCCCGACGGTCCGGTGCGGGTGACCGACGCCAGCGCCCCGGACGCGGGCATCGTGTACTCGCCGGACGGCAAGGGGGAGGTGAAGGCGGATCTGAGCGGCCCCGCATTCGATCCGTACGGCTACGGCAGCCCGAAGCGGACGGAACTCGGCCCGGACAGCGACTTCGACCGCGACTACAAGCTCGTCTTCGACGAGTGGCTGGGCTTCTACGACGGCACCTTCGGGATGAAGCAGACCATCAACGGTCATGTCTTCCCGGACACCCCGATGCTGATGATCAAGGAAGGCGACCTGGCCCGCGTCACCTTCATCAACCGCGGGAGCGAGGACCATCCGATGCACCTGCACGGCCACCACATGCTGGTGCTCGGCAAGAACGGCAAGCGCGCCTCCGGCAGCCCGATATGGCAGGACACCGTGCTCGTCCGGCCGGGCGAGAAGGTCCAGGTCGCCTTCAAGGCCGACAACCCCGGCATCTGGATGGACCACTGCCACAACTTCTGGCACAGCAAGCTCGGCATGGTCATGCACCTCGCGTACGACAACGTGACCACGCCGTACGAGATCGGCGGCCCCGTCGGCAACAAGCCCGAGTGAGGATCTCCGAAGCGCCAGGAACGGGCCGCGGCCGCGATGCCGGTCGGGGCGCTGTGTCCCGCCACCGCGGCCGTCACCGCCGACCGGCATCCCGACGGCGTCATCCGCGTCACCTACGGCGCCCGGCCCCTCCCCGCGGAGCCCCACTCCTCCTTCCCTCTTCGCAGAGGAGCGATCTGCATGACCACCACGCGCACCCGCATCGGCTTCGCCGCCCGGCACACGATCGGGCCCAAGGTGGCAATCTCGGTGATGTACTCCCACATCACGTCGCCGATCTCCGGGCCGGCGACGGGTTCCGCCTTGATGGTCCACATGGGCATGTGCGCCACGGCCGAAGACCGCTTCGAAGCCTGTCCATACGACGGATCGTCACAGCCTTGCGTGACGGCAGCCGCCGACACCTACCGGCAGGAGCCTGCTGCGCTTGCCCCCGCCATCGCTCAAGTGAAGTCGGAGGCGTGATCGTGCGCCCAGCGGCGGAAGGTGCGAGGTGGAGCTCCCGTTATCTGGTCGAGTGTGAGGTAGGCATCGTCGTCCGGGGCCCTCGTGTCATGGGGTTCATCTGTGGTGCCTGCGACGCCGTCGTAGCTTTCGAAGCCGAACAGGAAGTCTGCGTTAGCGGCCGCGAAGCCCCCTTGGGCTCGGTAGAAGTCGCGGGCTTGTTCGGCGGAGACCTCATCGAGCGTGATCTGTCCTCCGATCGCTTCTGCGATCACTGCAACCTGTTCACGTTTGGTGAGGCTTTCCGGTCCAATGATCGTGTCGATCCGTCCGAGGCGGTGCGGGTCGAGCAGGTCGGCCAGGACGACATCGGCAACGTCGGCCTCATGGATGGGGTGCCCGATCTGATCGGGAAACGGCTCCACAACTCGGCGATTCGCCTTGATCGCTGGTCCCCATATGAGGAGTGAGTTCGTCGCGAACTCACCGGGACGCACGATGCTCCAATCCAGTCCTGAGTCCATGACGGCCTGCTCGACGACGGCGTTGCACGTGGTGTCGTAGCCCGCCGTCACGGCGGCGGAGGAGACCACGACGACGTGCTCGACGCCCGCCTGCTTTGCGCGAGAGACGACCGCCTCGACGGTCTCAGGAACCGCGATCAGGACGAGTTGCGCGGCACCGTCGAATGCGTGCGTCAGCGTGGACGGGTCGTCCAGGTCGCCGAGGACCACGTCCGCACCATCCGGGAGTGAGGCACGTTGCGGGTGCCGCGACATTCCGCGCACCGCGTGACCGGCATCAAGCAGCCCTGCGACGACCAGGCGGCCGATCGCCCCTGTGGCCCCGGTGATGACAATGGGAGAGGTTCTCTTTAAATGAGACATAGATTCTCACTGTAAGACGTCGACGTATCATGCCGCAATGGACCTCTCCCCTCAGCGTGCACGGACCCGTCAGGCGATCCTTGACGCCGCCGCAGCGCAGTGGTCTCGAGATCCCACGGTTGGTCTTGGCGACATTGCCGCCACCGCCGGCGTGGGGCGAGCAACCCTTCACCGGTACTTCTCCGACCGGCAGGTCCTTCACGCAGCGCTCATCACCGACTCGTGGATGACGCTCCGAGCCGCGATCGAGCATGCCGGCCCCGCCACGACCTCGGCGCTCGAGGTGATCGAACGGATCATCACCGCCATGGTGCACGCCGGTGATCGGATGAGCTTCTTGTTCACCGCCACCGGAGGCACGCCTTCTGAGGCTGACGCCGGTATCGCACGAGAGGTCGACGAGCTGCTCCTCGCCGAGATCGAACGAGGCCAGCGTGACGGTGCACTCGACTCGGCAGCCCCCGCGAGGTGGATAGAGTTGATGATCTGGAGCACCGTCTACACGGGCCTGCGGGCCGCCGCTGACGGACTCGTACCACGGCACGGCGTGGACGAACTGATTCGCCGAACTCTTCGCCGAGCAGTAAGCGAGCAGCCCAAGTAGCGGCCCGGACCAGCCCGGCGTGACCAGCTCGCACCAACTCGGGGATGACAACTGCGGGCGCGAGCAGGAGTGATCAGGCAGTGGCGGTGCCCTGTCCCTGCGCCGCCCAAGTGCGACGAGCCGGTAGGAGTCCGTGCCGGTCTCCAGGACTTTGCCGCCGAAGGTGAGATCGGGGCTGTCCGGCGTGCCAGAGCTCGGTGCCGTCCATGACGGCCGAGATGCGGGCCAGCGTGTCGGTGGCGCCCTTGCACCCGCTGGTGGGCAGCGATGACCACACCCCTGCCCGAGGGGTACACCGACGAGGACGGCGCCCGCACCCTCGCCCTGAACGAAATCGTCGTCCGCCGCAAATGGCGCGGAACCGGTGTCGCCGACCAGCTCCACGAAGACCGGCTCAAGAACCGCTCCGAACAGCGGGTGACCCTCCTGGTCAACCCGAGGGCGGGCGACGGGAAGGTCCAGGCCCTCTACGAGCGGTGGGGAGGCGTAGCGACGCTTCAGGATGCCTGACGCGGGAGACGGTCAGCCCTGCGTCCTGGGCTCGCGGCGCATGCACCACGTGCGGGGACCGTCGTCGGGCAGCTCGACCTCCGCGGTCACGGTGAAGCCCAGGCGTTCATAGAACCTCACGTTCCGCTCGCTCGACGTCTCCAGGAATGCCGGGTGCCCGGCGCGGTCCGCCGCTTCGAGCCCGGCCCCGACCACCACGCCGCCGAGCCCTTGGCCCTGCGCGTCCGGAGCCACGCCGACGGTCGCGAGGAACCACACCGGCTCGCTGGGCCGGTGCGGATCAAGGGCACGCTGCGCTGCGGCGAAGGCCGACGCGCGGTCGCCCGCCAACTCCTCGATCAACGGCCCCACTTCGGCGAATCCGGGCGCCGGGTCCCGCTCGGGCGTGGTCCACACCGCCACGGCGCGCGCGTCGTCGGTGACCCACGTCCGCCCGTACCGAAGACCGACCCGGGTCAGGAACAGCTCCTGGAAGCGGCGCACCCGCTCGTCGTGCCCATCGGCCGCGACGACATGCCGGGTGAACGCGTAGTCGGCGAACGCATGGGCGAGTGTCCGGACGGCACCGGGCACATCCCGTTCCGTGGCGGGTCGTACTACGAGGGTGGGGGCCATACACGCTCTCCTTCACGTTCCTCGTGTGAGCCGGCGAGGCGCACTCCGGCGTACGCCGCGCACGCGGAGAACGATCAAGCCGACCCCCGGGTTCCCGGAAGGCTGGGTGAACGGCGTCGGGCCGCCCCCGCCGCCGCGTAAGGGGATATTGGTCGCCCGGATGGTGCTTCTGCCGCAGGCACGGCCAGCGGGCGGGACGGGCTGCGAGTTCCTCGGCCCGCCGTCTCGCGGCCCACCTCACGGTTCCCGCCGAACTCATGGATATGCCCCGTTGATGCACACGGACCGCCCTGCGAGTTCCCGCTGAGCGGGGGTTTCGGTTCCTGCCGGCATGGGCCCGTCGGCCGCACGCGGACGTTCCGGGTTCGCCGCGGACACGGCCGCCTGACGGCCCTTCACCTTCTCGGCACTCAATGATCGCGGGCTGTCCACTTCTACGCGCGTGGCACGTGGCACGCTCCCATGGCTCGAACTATTCGTACAGGCAGGCGCTTTGGGCGGATGACGGCCCGGCGTGTGCCTTCCACCGAGAGGACGCCCCCACGACATGTCCGCTCATCGTCTTCGCCGCCGCTGGCGGCGCCCCGTCCTGGCCGTGATCGCCGCGGCGGCCGTAGCGACGCCCGCGGCCGCGTTCGCCACCGACCACTCCCCCACCCAGCCCGAACACCAGCCGGTAGCCGTCCCGTCGGACGACGCCTACTACGAGGACGCGCTCGGCAAGACCGGGCCGGAACTCAAGTCCGCTCTGCACACGATCATCAGTGAGCAGACCAAGCTGTCGTACGACGAGGTCTGGGACGCACTGCAGACCACGGACGAGGACCCCGCGAACGCGGACAACGTCCTGCTCATCTACTCCGGCCGCTCCCAGGCCAAGAGCGCCCACGGCGGCGGCTCCGACGACTGGAATCGGGAACACGTCTGGGCCAAGTCGCACGGCGACTTCGGCACCGCGACCGGCCCGGGCACCGACATCCACCACCTGCGCCCCGAGGACGCCTCGGTCAACTCCACCCGCGGCAACCTCGACTTCGACAACGGCGGCAGCCCCGTCGACGAAGCCCCCGGCAGCCTGGTGGACAACGACTCCTTCGAACCGCGCGACGCGGTCAAAGGCGACGTAGCCCGCATGATCCTCTACATGGCCGTCCGCTACGACGGCACCGACACCTTCCCCGACCTCGAACCCAACGACAAGGTCGACAACGGAAGCGCCCCGGCCATGGGCCGCCTGTCCGTCCTCAAGCAGTGGAACGACGCCGACCCGCCCGACACCCTCGAGAAGACCCGCAACGACCGCATATTCGCCATACAGAAGAACCGCAACCCCTTCATCGACCACCCCGAATGGGTCAACGACATCTGGAAGTGACGCCCGCACAGCGCACGTCGGCCCCCGGTCGGCGTGCGCTGCGTGGGTGGTGGGGCGTGCTGCACGCCCCACACCTGTGCGACCGTCCCGGTCGCTGTGTGCTTCAGGGACCGTGCGCGCTGCGGGGACGTGCGGGGGGCGGCTGCGGCATGCGGGCGAAGCCGGTCCGGTAGGCGAGGGCTACGAGTTGGGCTCGGTGGTGGGCACCGAGCTTGTGCATGATGCGCTGGACGAAGGTGCGGACGGTCATCGGGCTGACGTACAGGCGCTCGGCGATCTCGTCGTTGGTGAGTCCTTCTGCCGCGCAGAGCAGGACTTCCTGCTCGCGGGGGGTGAGGTTGTCCATCTCGCGCGGGGTGGCGTGGGGGCGGTCGGGGCCGGAGGCGGCGAGGTAGCGCGTGACCACGGCGTGGGTGGCCAGCGGGGAGAGCACCATGTCGCCGGCCGCGACGGTGCGGATGGCGGCGAGGAACTCGGCGGGTTGGACGCCTTTGCCGAGGAAGCCGCTGACGCCCGCGCGCAGGGCCCGGGTGATGTAGTCGTCGGTTTCGAAGGTGGTCAGGATGAGGACGCGGGTGCCGTGGAGCTGAGGGTCGGCGGTGATCTGCGCGGCGGCGGAGAGGCCGTCCTGATGGGGCATGCGGATGTCCATGACCACGACGTCCGGTGCGGTGGAGCGGGCCAGTCGTACGGCCTGGTCGCCGTCGGCTGCCGTGGCGATGACTTCGAGGTCGTCGGTGGCGTCGATGAGGACCTGGAACGTCGCGGTCAGGAGTGCCTGGTCGTCGGCGAGGAGCACGCGGATGGTCACGGGGTGTCCTTGTCGTGGGCGGCCGGGCGGCCGGGCGGCGCGTACGCGAGGGTGGGCAGCTCGGCCGTCACCTCGAATCCGGTGTCGTCGCGGGGGTGGGCGCGCAGGTGTCCGCCGACCGCATGAGCCCGCTCGCGCATGCCGATGAGGCCGTATCCGGCGGCGTCGCGGATCTGTACGGGCGGGCCGTCGTCGGTGACCGTCAGGGTCAGCTGGCTGTCGGTGTAGTGAAGATGGACGGCGGCCATGGTGGTCAGCGCGTGTTTCGAGACGTTGGTGAGCGCTTCTTGCGTGATGCGGTACGCGGTGAGGTCGACGCCGGGTGACAGCGGTTGCGCGGCGCCGTCCTGGGTGAGAGTGACGGTGAGGCCGACCTGGTCGAACGAGGTGATCAGTTCCGGTAGTCGCGTCAGGCCGGGGGCGGGCTCGGCCGGGGGGCCGTGGGGCTCGTCGCGTTCACGCAGCAGGCCCACGGTCGCTCTCAGTTCGCCCAGCGCCGAGTCGAGGGTGGCGGTGAGGTTGTGCATGACCTGCTGTGCCTTGTCGGGCCGGCCGGCCAGCAGGTAGTCGGCGGTGGCGGCCTGGGCGTGGGCGAGCGTGATGTGGTGGGCCACGACGTCGTGCAGTTCGCGGGCGATGCGGATCCGTTCGGCGCCGACGCGTCGGCGGGCCTCTTCCTCGCGGGTGTGTTCGGCCATCTCCGCGCGTGCTTCCACCGCGGTGACGTAGTCGCGGCGGCTGCGCAGGGAGTCGGCCACGGCCGGGGCGACGAGGGTGAAGGCGGCAAGGCCCACCTGTTCGGCCCGCAGCTGCGGGCTGCCCGGCGGCCAGAGGGCGGAGGCGGCGAGCAGGGCCAGGGCGGCGGTGACGGTGTAGCGGGCGGCGGTGCGGCTGTCGGTTCGCCAGGCCAGTGAGGCGAGCGCCGCCATGACGGGGCCGGTGAGGTTGGAGCCGAACTCGTAGCCGAAGGACGGGGCCATGGCGCCGAGGACGGCGGTGCACGCGGTCGTGGCGATCACGGCCAGGCGCGGGCGGTTGCGGCGCAGCAGCAGCGCCGCGCAGGCCAGGACGGCAACGCAGGCGGCGGCAGGCGGCGGCCAGCGCACGATGCGGGGCGGCTGCGCCATGGTGGTGGAGAGCACCGCCAAGGCGCACAGGGCGGCCGCGGTCGCGGCGTCGAAAGCTCTGGGGTGACGGCGGGCCCACGGCCGGATGTCGGCGATCACGCGTCCTCCTTCACGGGTGTGCTTGGCGGTTGTCGTCTGTGGACGAGTCGGGGCGGGCGGACCCTGGCGCAGGCGAGGACGCCCCGGAGGCCCGCGGGTGGGCGGGCCTCCGGGGCGGCGCTGGGTCAGGCGTTCACCGATTCATCCCGT
Source organism: Streptomyces sp. RK9 (assembly GCF_045070545.1). Classification (NCBI taxonomy): domain Bacteria; kingdom Bacillati; phylum Actinomycetota; class Actinomycetes; order Kitasatosporales; family Streptomycetaceae; genus Streptomyces; species Streptomyces sp. RK9. Next base: position 59,847 of record NZ_CP173703.1, read on the forward strand.
GCCGAGGGCGCCGCCGGGGCGGGGTGCTCGGCCGCGAGGGTGCGAGCGAGGTTCTCGCCTTCGATGTCCAGGTCGGGCAGCAGCCGGTCCAGCCACGTGGGCAGCCGCCACGCTGCCTGCCCCAGGAGTGCGAGAGCGGCCGGGACGAGGGTCATGCGAACGACGAACGCGTCGAAGAGGACGGCGGCGGCCAGCCCCAGACCGAGCATCTTGATCATGGAGTCGGACATGCCGATGAATCCGGCGAAGACGGCGATCATGATGACGGCGGCGGCCACGACGACGCGGGCGCTGTGCCGGAAGCCGGTGACGATGGCCTGTGCGGGCGCTTCGCCGTGGACGTGGGCTTCGCGGATGCGGGTCACGAGGAAGACCTCGTAGTCCATGGCCAGGCCGAAGACCACGCCGATCAGGAAGATCGGCATCATGCTCATCACCGGTCCGGTCTGGGCGACGCCGAGCAGGTCGGCGAGCCAGCCCCACTGGAAGACCGCGACGATCACGCCGAAGGCGGCGGCGACCGAGAGCAGGAAGCCGAGGGCCGCCTTGAGCGGGACGAGGATCGATCGGAAGACGATCATCAGGAGCAGGACGGCGAGTCCCACCACGACCGCGAGGTAGGGGATGAGGGCGGCGGTGACCTTGGTCGAGACGTCGATGTTCATCGCGGTCTGACCGGTCACCAGCATGGAGGCGCCGGAGGTCGTCTTCAGGTCGGCGGCCTCGGAGCGGATCGTGTGGACGAGGTCCTTGGTCGCGCCGGCGCTCGGGCCGGTGCTGGGCACGGCGGTGATGGTCGCGGTGTCGCCGGCCTTGTTGAAGGTGGCCGGTGAGACGTCCACGACGCCGTCGGTGGCAGTCAGGGCCGTGCGGGCCTGTGCGGCGACGGCCTTCGCGTCGTCGGCGCCCTTGGCGTCGACGACGATGGTCAGGGGGCCGTTGAAGCCGGGGCCGAAGCCGTCGGCGAGCGCGTCGTAGGCGCGGCGCTGAGTGGTCGAGGTGGGCTGCGCCTCGTCACCGGGCAGGCTGAGCTGGAGATCCAGTGCCGGCAGAGCGACGACGCCGAGACCCGCCACGGACAGCAGCAGCGTCGCCACCGGCCTGCGGATGACGAAACGGGCCCACCGGCTGCCCGCGGGCTCCTTCGCGCGTACGGCGGTGGTGGTGCTGCTGCGCTGGGCGCGCGGCAGGACGGCCTGGGGGAAGAAGCCGAGCAGGGCGGGCAGCAGCGTCAGGGCGACGAGCACGGCGATGACGACGGTTCCGGCGGCGGCAAGGCCCATGTCCGTCAGCATCGGCACGCCCGCCACGGACAGGCCGGCCAGTGCGATGACGACGGTGGCGCCGGCGAAGACGACTGCGGATCCGGCGGTGCCCACCGCCCGGCCGGTGGCCTCCTGCGGCGCGTGCCCCGCGGTCCGTTCGGCGCGGTAGCGGGAGACGATGAACAGGGCGTAGTCGATGCCCACGGCCAGGCCCAGCATCAGGGCCAGGGTGATCGTCGTGGTGGACATGCCCGCCGCGACGATGGCGCAGACTCCGGCGCCCAGGCCGATGAGGGCGGTGACCAGCGGAAGTCCGGCGGCGACCATCGCGCGGAAGGTGATGAACAGCACGAGCGCGGCGACCGCGATGCCGATCAGTTCGGTGACGCCGCCGAGTTCGGGGCCGCCGTCGACGGCCGAGCCTCCGACTTCCACGGTCAGCCCCGCGGCGCGGCCGTCTTCGACGGCGTCCATGAGCGCGGCGGACGTGGCCTCGTTCAAGTCGTCGCCGGCGACGGTGTAGGTGACGGTCGCGAACGCGGTGGTGGCGTCCTTGCTGACGGATTCCGGCGCGAAGGGACTCGACGTGTCCTTCACCTGGGAGCCGCGCGCGACGGTGTCCACGACCTTCTCGACAGCCGCCCGGTTCTCGCGAGCGGTCACCTTCTGCCCGTCAGGCGCGGCGAAGACGATGCGTGCGTCCGCGCCCTCCGCGTTGTCACCGGGGAAGCGCTCGTCGAGCAGGTCGAACGCCTTCTGCGACTCGGTGCCCGGCATGGAGAACCCGTCCTCTTCGGCGGCCGGGGCACTGAGTGCGGCGAAGGAACACGCCGCCAGGATCGCCACCCACAGGAGAGCGACATAGCGGCGCTGCCGGAAGGACAACCGGCCGAGCCGATAGAGCAAGGAAGCCATGACGAGGCACTCCAGTCGAAGAGGAGAGGGATGGTGCCGCGGCCATGCCGTGCAGCCCCGAGGCGCAGGCGGTCCGCAGGTTCATCCCCATCGTTGGCAAAGCCGGCCGCGACGTCGTCCCGCATCTGCGGACAACGGCCCGTACTCCAGTTGCAGTACGGGTGCGGATCAGGCGGCGCGAGCGTCGGCGTAGGCCGGTAGCCGCCAGTCGCCGCCGCGGTCCTCCTTGGAGAACCGCGCGACAAGGGCGGGGAGGTGGAAGAAGCAGGCCAGCGCGGTGGCGTTCTGGAAGGCGCTGATGGCGTGCTGGTTCATGGGCATGCCCACGCGCAGGATGCGGGGATTGACCTCGCCCTGGATCTCGTCGACGAAGGGCCGCAGGACGCGGTCGTAGTTCGCCAGCGCGGTCGGCAGCGCGGTCGGCCGGTCGTTCGCGTGCCGGTTGATCTCCCCGGCCAGGACATAGGCGCCGACCAGTCCGCCGGAGATCCCCATGCCGCTGTAGGGGGATGCGCAGTGCGCGGCGTCCCCGGCCAGGACCACCCGGCCCTTGGACCAGCTGTCGATGCGCACCTGGGCGATCTCGTGGGAGTAGAAGAACGGGCTGTCCTTCATGCCGTCGATGAAACGGTCGGTCTGCCATCCGGCGTCCCGGAACCGCTCGGCCCAGAACTTCTGCTGCTGCTCGACGGGGGCGCGGTGGATCGCGGACGCTTCCGCCGACTCCTCGCGCATCACGAAGTACACCTGCGTCTCGATCGCGTTGTGGCTGCGTCGCATGATCTGCCGGCCGCCCGGGACCATGTAGGTGTCGCGGATGTCGGTGTCGGAGGCAGTGCGCGGCACGAACCAGTACGCCATGTGGATGCCCACGCGCCAGTACGGGTCGAAGCCCTCCGGCAGCAGCGCCCGCCGGATGCGTGAGCCCTGCCCGTCGGCGCCGATCAGCAGGTCGTACGCGCCGGAGGTCCCGTCCGAGAAGTGCGCGGTGACCCGGTCCGCGTCCTGGTCGAAGCCGTCGACGCTCTTGCCGAAGACGTACTCGGCGTCGTTCGAGGTCGCCTCGTGCAGGATGCGGACCAGGTCGCCGCGCATGATCTCGTACGCGGAGGTCAGGGTCTGACGTCCCTTGCCGGAGGTGTTCGCCATGATCGTCGCCTTCGGCCTGCCGCGGGAGTCGACGAAGGCGACGCCCGCCTCGTCCACGAGCCGACTGCGCACGGTCTCCAGCAGGCCCATGCGCTCGACCGCCTCGATGCCCTGCCCGCGCAGGTCGACCTGCGCGCCCGAGGCGCGCAGCGCCGGGAAGCGCTCGACGACCGTCACCTGGTGACCGCCACGGGTGAGCCAGAAGGCCAGCGCCTGCCCGGTGACGCCGCCGCCGGCGACGAGGATCCGCAGCGAACGTTTCGCGATCTTGGTTGTCACTCCCGACCACCCCAAAATCTATCGGTGATTGATTCCTTTCACAGTCTTCTATCAGCGATAGAATGTCAACGTGACCAAGATGAACCGCGAGACCGTCGTCACAGAGGCGCTGGATCTGCTGGACGACGTCGGCCTGGAAACGGTCAGCACCAGGCGGCTGGCCAAGCGGCTCGGCGTCGAACAGCCGTCGCTCTACTACCACTTCCGGACCAAGAAGGATCTCCTTGCGGCCATGGCGCAGGCGGCGATGGCCCCGCATGCCGACGCGCCGCTGCCGTCCGCCGAGGACGACTGGCGCGCGTGGTTCCTGGAGAACTCCCGCAGCTTCCGTCGCACGCTCCTGATGCGCCGTGACGGCGCCCGGCTGCACGCCGGCAGTACTCCGACCGGCGACCTCGACCGGATCCGCCACAAGATGGCCTTCCTGGTCTCCTCCGGCGTGCCCGAGCGGGAGGCGCAGATGGCGATGCTGGCCGCCGGCCGCTACACGGTCGGCTGCGTCCTGGAGGAGCAGGCGGACACGGATTCGCCGGACGCCGACGACCTGCCGGACGACGTCCCCGTACTCGATCCCGAGACGGCGTTCGAGGCGGGCCTTGCCCTCATCCTCAGCGGCCTGGAACAGCACACCGCGGCATCCGGCCCGGCCTCCGCCGCGCCGTCGCCGAGCTGACGACCGGCTGCGGGGCGGGACGGGTCAGGAGAGCGCCCTCCGAGGGCGTACGTCGCGCGCTGGGCCAAGTCGTCTCCGCTTGACGATCAATCTGCGAGCAGGCCCAAGGACGCGCACGCGTTTGCCTGGGTCATGCCCCGGGATCCTCCGTCACCGGCAGACACTCGGCGAGCAGGTCGACGACGTCGCGCCAGGCTCGCTGCGCGTGCCGCGGGTGGTAGCCGACGCCGGGGACAGCGGGGTGGTCGACCGGCGGATGGTGGAAGGCGTGCAATGCGCCGCCGTAGACCGTGAGGCGCCAGTCGACGGCCGCGGCCTGCATCTCCGCGGTGAACGCCTCGCGTTGCGCGGGCGGCATGATCGGGTCTTCCGACCCGACCCCGGCCCACACCGGGCACCGAATGCGCGCTGCCTCGCCCGGCCGTCCCGTGATCAGTGCGTTCACTGTCCCGATCGCGCGCAGGTTGACGCCGTCACGTCCGAGTTCCAGCCCGACCGCTCCCCCGGTGCCGTAGCCGACGGCGGCGATCCGGTCGGAGTCGGTCCGCGGTTCGGTGCGCAACACGTCGAGCGCCGCATGGCCGATGCCCCGCATCCGGTCGGGATCGGAGAGCAGCGGCATGCAACGGGCCAGCATCTCCTCGGGGTCGCTCAGATAGCGCCCTCCGTGGAGGTCGAAGGCCAGCGCTACGTATCCCAGCTCGGCGAGAGCGTCTGCCCGACGGCGCTCGACGGCGCTGAGCCCCATGCCCTCCGGTCCGAGCAGCACCGCGGGCCGGCGGTCGACACCCGCCGGGAGAGCGAGGTGCCCGATCATCGTCAAGCCGTCGGCCGGATACTCGACCGTACGCGTCGTAATCGTCGTCATGAGACTGGACGTTAGTGATCGTCGAGCCCGGTCCGGGCGCTGTTCTGCCGCTGGCAGAGCAGCGCGGGAATCCCCCTGACATACGGATGAGTGCGCGCTTTCGGCGAGATCAGCCTGGGCCGTCATCCGGTGGGCGCTGCGGTCCGGGCGGCTTCCTGCGGGGCCTCGGTGGCCGAGGCGAGTCGCTGCTGCATGCGTAGATGGCGGAACTCGTAGTGCGCGCCGGATTGCCGTAGCACTCCCCTGCGGTGTGCTTCGTCGAGGAATGTCATGAGGCGCCAGGGCAGCCGTCTCGTCAGGGCGAGCCAGGTGCGGGCGACGGCCAGTTGTCCCCATGCGGTGAGGGCGAGTGCGGCGGTGCCCATCGGCACCCACATCTGTGCCGCGACATGGTCGAGTCCGCCTCGTGATGCGAACACCCAGGCCAGGAGGGCGCATACGCCGCCCGTCATGACCGCGACGACTCCGGACCGGGACAGCGACGCCATGCGGTCCGTGCGCAGGGTGACGTGCGGGTTGGCCGCCCGGATGGGGTCGGAGGGAGCGCTCAGCGCGCGATAGAGGCCAGATGCGGGGCCGCCGATCAGCGCGATCAGGACTCCGCCCATGGCGCCGGGGAGCAGGAATCGGTCGAGCGGGTGCCGGGTGGCGCTCTGGGCGAGCCAGGTCCGGGACTGCTTGGGTAGCTCCGGCAGCATGTTCACCGCATGGGCCGCGGTGTGTCCGTCCACGAGGATGCGCAGGTCGCCCTGGGCTACGCGGAAGGTCACACGTGCGTCGAAGGATTCGCACTTGTGGTCGCAGCTCGGCGGTTGGCTGCCGTGAGGGTACGCGGTGAGCCGGGAGCCTCCGTGCGGGTACACCAGGACGCCGGCGATCTCCGTCGCGGACTCGACGGTGCGGTCGCCGTCGGGGGTTTCGTGGTGCGACCACTTGCCGAGCCGCCTGCCGTCCAGGTCGGGCGCCCTGGAGGTCTCGACCGCGGAGAGCGCGTAGCCGACGGCGCCCACCGTCCCGCCTGCCGCCACTCCGACGAGCAGGCACACGGCCCAGCCGTGCAGGAGCCCGGTCACGAAACGCCGGGCGATGCGGCCCTCACCGGCATGGGAAACGGCCGTCCGCACCCCCTGTCGCCTCGCTGCCGCCCACAGGCACAGGGCCGCGGCGAAGCACAGGGCGCCGGCCACCATCGGCCACACGCCGAGGTCCTGCCCGAACAGCCATGGCCTGACGATCACGAGCCCCGCCAGGGCGAGGAGGCCGCCCCCGGCCTGTGCCGCGAGCCGGCCGGCAGGGCTGCCCGCCCACGGCAGCCCGAGCGGCACCGCGTGCCGGGTCAGCCCCGCGACCCCGAAGTACAGGGCGATCAGCACGCCGAAGACGGCGCCGCCGAACAGCTCGGCCACCCAGCCGTCCGTGACCGTGCCGAACTGCAGCCCGAACTGAACGGAGCCTCCGGCGAGGGTGTACCCGAGGGTGGCGACGGCGGCCGTCGCCATGCAGACCGTGAGCTGCCGGGGCAGTGCCGTGCGCCGTTCGCGCCGCGCCGCCGACACGGGCAGGAGCAGGGCCAGTCCACCGGCGAATCCGATGAGGTTGCCGACCAGGTTGGCTGCCAGCGACGGCTTGTCGTCCGAGACGAAGACGTCGCCGCCGACGCTGGAGAGCAGGATGGGGACGGCCAGGAGGCACGTGAGTGCCTGCGCGAGCAGGGCGGGCGCGGCCAGCCGCAACGCCCGCGGGACGCAGAGGTACAGCTCCCACCAGGCGAGCCGCTTGGTGCCTCGGCGCTCCAGTTCGCGGGCGAGCCAGGTCAGCCAGCGCTCGGCGTCCGCGGTGCGCCATCGTGAGTCGGTGTCTCCGTCGCCGAACGCGGCTGGTACGAACGCGTCGAGGAGGTGCTCTTCGATCCCGGCCGTCGTTGCGAAACGTGGGTCGTCGAGGAGCTCTTGGGGGTCGCGGGTCGCGTCGCCGTACACCGTGCGGGCCAGGGCCACCATGAGCGGGTTGGTCAGGATCTGCAGGAGTGCGCGGGCTGCCGGGCTGTGCGGCTCCTCCTGCAGGGAGTCCAGCACCGGGGTCCACACCGTCGTGCGGCGATCGCGGGGGCCGTGCAGCGGACGCGCGGTGCGTTCCAGGTATGACGTCGCCTCGGCGAAGTCCAGTGGCAGCAGTTCGAGGACCTCCGCACCGGTGAGCACGTCGCTGCATTCGACCGTGCTGCGCCAGGCCGTGGTCCGCGAGGTGACGAGCACCGGCATGCCGTCGTCCAGCTCGGCGTTGAGCCTGCGCATCCCGCTGCCGTACAACGCCGGGGGCAGTTCGTCGAAGCCGTCGAGGACAGGCGTGATCAGCCCGGCGTCGAGCAGCGCCCCGGCCAGTACGGTGCCGTCGGTGGTGGCCGCGAGCGGCCGGTACTCCGCCACGAGCCGTTCGACGAGCCAGGCGCGCAGGGTGGTGGTGCCCGGGTCCCAGGCCGCCAGGGGGAAGATCACGGGCACGGCTGTGCCGGGTGTGCGCCGCTTCAGGAGGTCGAGCGTGCAGCACACGGCGAGCACGCTCTTGCCCGAACCGGGGTTTCCGAGCACGACCATGCGCCTGGACGGCACGTCCTCGAAGGTCGTGGCGATCGACGCCAGGCAGTTGTCTCGGGGCCGTGGCTCGGGCACCGGGCGCCCACGTCGAATATTGCGTCTGTCGTCCGTGAGCAGTCTGTCGGCCCGCCTCCAGCGGACATCGAGCGGTTTCGGGTCCTGCAGGCGCCGCAGCCGTGCCTCCTGTGCCCATTGGAGCCGTACCGCCTCGGCGAGTTCGTCGGCGGTCTGTCGCAGTACGACGCCGGGTTCCGGGGGCGTGTCCGTGCGGCGCAGGACATCCAGGAGCAGGGCCGCGACGGACACCATGACGCCGACCACGGAGACGACGAACGCGGGTCCGTCGTACTGGACCTGCCCACCTTGCTCGCCGCCGACTCGGCGGAGGGTGACGGCCAGGACGACCAGCGCCGCGCAGCCGACGCCGACCCACAGCCTGCGTCGTGTCCAGACGTCGCGCCCGCGCATGCCGCACCTTCCGTCCCTCTCGCCTCGTGTGGAACCGAGCGTTTCAGGGAAGGGGTGCCGGGCGGCGGGGCAGTGCGCTTCTGCGGTGGGGCGCTTAGTGGTGAACCAGGGCGGCGTGTGCGCCGTGCGCGCTCGGGACGAAGTGGCTGACGCTTCGCCGGGCCGTCCGCGGCGGTCGAGTTGAAGGGACTGCGGGAAGCCGTGGCCAAGAAGGTCTACCGCGCCGAGGCGCTGGAGCGGAACCGCTGGTCACGTCGTGTCAGTTGTCGTCGCCGTCGACATGGCCCTGTGTCGCGGGGGGCTGGAGCAGGTGGGCGAGTTGGGTGGCGTAGCGCTCGACGACCTCGGGTGAGGTGGCGTCCGCTTCGAAGGGCCGCGCGCCAACTGGGGTAGACCGCCAGGGCGTTGGCGGCGCTCATCAGGATGAGCAGGAGCGCGGCGGCGTCGAGTCGCTCGTCGAGTTCGCCGCTGCGCTGGCGTTCTTGGAGCCGTTCGACTTCCTGTTGGAGTGACGCGTTGCGCTCGCGCGCCTCGGGGCCGTCCTCGCCGGTGTCGGCGAGGCTCGGTCACAGAGCTCACGTACGTCTACGCGGCGCTGATGGTCCTGGCCGTCACCGGCCTGCCGACAGGGTGGCGCCCGGCCGGAACCGTTCAGGCGTCGTCGTCCAGCTTCTCCACCACGCGGACCGAGATCTCCGCCAGGGTACGGAGCTCCGCCGCGGTGAGATGGTCCAGGAAGAGGGAGCGGACGGCCTGTACGTGCAGGGGGGCCGCCGCCGCGATGGCCTCGCGCCCTGCTTCCGTGATCACGGCGAAGGCGCCCCGCCCGTCCTCCTCGCAGTCCTCCCGCACCACCAGTCCCCGCTTGATCATTCGCGCGATGTGGTGGGACATCCGGCTCTTCTCCCACTCCAGTGCCCGCGCGAGGTCCTGATACCGCTGACGGCCGTCCGGCACATCCGTCAGGTTGACCAGGACCGCGTAGTCCGCGGCCGCCAAGTGGGATTCCGTCTGCAGGAGATGTGACAGGCGGCCCATCAGCCGCTCATGCACGCGGACGAAACTCCTCCACGCGTGCTGCTCCTCCGCCGTCAGCCAGTTCACCCCGTCAGTCACGAGGTCGAGTGTAGTGAACTGGTTGACGCGTCATCGGACCGGCTGGGGGCGGGTGCCGGCGTCGCACCGCGACGGAGCGACGCCTTCATCTCCGACGAGCTGAACAGCCGGGCCAGTACGTCGAGTTGGGCGGCCGCTTGATGACCAGGGCAAGGGGCGGCCCCGATACCGGGACCGCCCCGCCGCCCCGCCGTTACGCCCCGGCCGTCTCGGCGACCGGGGTGTTCAGGAGTTTCTGCTCCCAGACCGTCGCTATCCCGGTGGCGCCCGTGTGCTCCAGGGCCGCCATCTGGTCCTCCGGTGTGATGCGATCCGTCCTGGCCCAGTCACGCTGCCACTCGCTCATCACGGCCAGCCAGGTGATCGGCACGACCCCGGCCTGGATCATGCGCCGCACCGCCATGTCGTGCGCCTCGGCCGACACACCCCCGGAGGCGTCGGTGACGACGTGGACGTCGAAGCCTTCGCCCGCCGCCTGGATGGCGGGCATGGCCACACAGATCTCCGTCCACAGGCCGGCGATGATCAGCTTCTTGCGTCCGGTCGCCTTCACGGCGTCCACCACGACCTGGTCCTGCCAGGTGTTGATGAAGGTCCTGTTGATCGGCTTCTGGTCCGGGAAGACGTCCTGCAGCGGCTGGATCAGCAGGCCCCCGCGGTCTTCCACGACCGTGGTCAGGATCGTCGGGACGCCGTAGCCCTTGGCCGCCTTGGCCAGGCCCACGACGTTGTTGGTGACCATCATCGGCTCGTGGCTGTGAAGGTTGGCGAACTGGTACGGCTGGTGATCGATCAGCACCAGGACGCTCTCCTCGGGGGTCAGTAAGGCTTCGAGGCCGGCCTTCGGCGACGTACTCATGGGGATCTCCTCAAGGAGTGCGGGGCGCGCCCGAACCAATTTGGTTGACGCATCATCTTTCTATATGACGCGTCAACTATCTGTCCAGTGAGGGCTGTTCGGGGGCCGGGGGCAGCCGAACGGCAGCGTGGCGCGGCGAGCACACGCTGATCCGTTCCCGAGGCCGGGGAAGCGAATGTGGATCAAGCTAGGGTGACCGCGTGCGAGTGCTGCTGGTCGAGGACGACGAGAATCTCCGTTTCGGGGTGGCCGCCGCGCTGCGTGCCGCCGGGCTCGCGGTCGACGAGGCCTCGGATCTTCCTCAGGCCGATGAGGCGCTGTTCGTCACCGCGTACGACTGCGCCGTCTTCGACCGGACGCTGCCTGCCGGTGACGCGGCCGCCTATGTGGACAAGCTGCGCGGCGAGGGCCGTACCGTTCCGGTGCTGTTCCTCACCGCGCGTGACACCGTCGAGGACCGGGTCGAGGGCTTCGCCAGCGGTGGGGACGACTATCTGGTCAAGCCGTTCGCCGTGCCGGAACTGGTCGCCCGGGTACGCAGCCTGTGTCGTCGCGCCGCCGTCGTGCGCCCGCCCGTGCACCGGGTCGGGGATGTGGAGATCGACACGGCCCGGCGGCAGGTGCGCCGGGGCGGTGTCCTGCTCACGCTCACCAGCCGGGAGTTCGCGGTCCTCGAGGTCCTCGCGGCCCGCGGCGACCAGGCCGTCTCCCGGGCCGAACTGATCGAGAGCTGCTGGGACGAGATGGCCGAGCCGCAGTCCAACGTCCTCGACGTGCTCATCTCCCAGCTCCGCCGCAAGCTCGGGGACCCGCCGCTGATCCACACTGTCCGCGGCGTCGGCTACCGGCTCGCTGCCGACGGCGGATCGCGGTGAAAGGCCGCCCCGGACTCTTCCGCCGTCGGTCACAGGCCCTCACCCCCACCGGGCGCGTCCTTCGCCTACGCCGCCGCATCACCGTGCTGTTCGCCCTGACCAGCGCCGTGGGGCTCATCACGATGGCCGTCCTCGCGGTGCACAGCGACGGCACCCGGTGGCGCGAGCAGCTGGACCAGTCGATGAACGGCGACATCAGCTGGGCGATCGGCCTGCTGGAGACCGACAGCGAAGGGCGACTGGTCACCGGCGTGCTCGTCGACACCATGGGCACCTCCTGCCCGCCCCTGTCCGTGCTCCTGACGCGGCCCGGAGGCAGTGGCGACAAGGAGGAGGGGGATCTGCGCGTCGCCGTGGCGCCGCGCAAGCCGTGTCTGACCGTGGCCTCCGGTGTCGTCCAGGACGCGGCGAAGGCCGCGGTGCGGGCCGGGGACGCCCGCGCCTTCGACCGGCGTACGACGAAGGGGGAACCGGTGCGGGTGTTCGCCATGCCGTTCTATCCACCGGACGCCGCCGCGGACGAGCACGCGGAGGGCGCCCTCGTCACCATGGCCGACTCCTCCGGTCAGCGGGCCGACCACCGCAGGCTGACCTGGATGGTGACGGGCGGCTGCGCCGTGCTCGTACTGCTGTCCGCCGGTGTCGGGCACGTTCTGTCCGGGCGGGCGATCCGCCCTGCGCTGACGGTGCTCGGGCAGCAGGAGGCGTTCCTCGCCGACGTCGCGCACGACCTGCGGACCCCCGTCGCCTCCCTGCGGACGCTCTCCGAGACGGGGCTGCGCGGTGAGGCGGACCGCGCCGAGGTGCTGCGGCGCACGCTGCGGCTCGCGGAGGGCATGGGCTCCCTCGTCGACGGGCTGCTCACCCGGGCCCGGCTCATGTCCGGCACGGCGGCGATCACGCGCCAGCCGCTGCGTCTCGACCAGCTGGTGGAGGCGGTCGTCGAGGACACCGAGACCGAGGGCCACCGGGTGGAGGTGCGGGTCGAGGAGACCGTCGTGGTCGCCGACCCGGGGCTCGTCCGCCGCGCCGTGGGGAATCTGCTGGGCAACGCGCTCGCCCACGGCCACGCGCCCGGAGAGCCCGCCGACGTACGCGTCTCCGTCACGAAGGACGGCGCCGTGACGGTCGACGACGCGGGCCCCGGGCTGCCGCCCGAGGTGGCGGGGGCGCTGTTCGAGCGGTTCCGCAGCGGGTCGGGGTCGACGGGGCTCGGCCTGTCCATCGCCTCGTGGGTCGCCCACGCGCACGGCGGCAGCCTCACCGCCGAGAGCGGAGAGCGTAGGGAAGGCGGAGAGGGCGGCGGGGCCCGCTTCGTGCTGCGTCTGCCCACCGGGGACTGACCGCGCGCCCGGCCGGGCTCCGGGCCTCATCAAAACCTCATCATCGTCCAGCGATGCTTCCGTGACCCGACCCGATCGCCATGGGAGCACCGCGTTGAACCGCGCCGTACGCCGCCGCCACACCGTCGTCATCGCCCTCGCCGTCCTCGGCTCCGTCTCGCTCGCCGCCTGCTCGGCGGGAGCGGCCTCCGACCGGCCGAAGACCTCGAGCGCCTCCGCGGACCCCGCGACCCGTCCCGAGCTGAAGGCGTTCTACGGCCAGAAGCTGAAGTGGGCCTCCTGCGGCGACGGCGACGCGTACGAGTGCGCCGACCTGACCGTCCCCATGGACTACGCGCACCCCGGCAACGGCAAGACGTTCGTCCTGCCCGTGGCGCGGGCGCTCACCGCGCGTTCGGCCAAGCGCATCGGGTCGCTCGTGTTCAACCCGGGCGGGCCCGGTGAGTCCGGCGTGCAGTTCCTCCAGGACGGCGCGGCCGACGACTTCAGCAAGAAGATGCGCGACCGCTTCGACGTCGTCTCCTTCGACCCGCGCGGTGTCGCGGGCAGCAAGCCCGCCCTGACCTGCACCACCAAGGGCGAGGAGGCAGGCGCAGCAGACGAGGGGGAAGCGCAGGAAGCGGGCGCTGTGGCACCCCTGTACCCGCGGACCGCCGCCGAGCGCGCCGACACCCTCGCGGGTGCGCGGGCGGAGGCCGCCGCGTGCAAGAAGGCCAGCGGCGCCATCCTGCCGCACGTCGGCACCGAGGACGCGGCCCGCGACCTGGACGTACTGCGCGCCGCGCTCGGCGAGGAGAAGCTGACGTACACCGGGTGGTCGTACGGCACGAGCCTGGGCACGTCGTACGCCGAGCAGTTCCCGAAGCGCGTGCGCGCGATGGTCCTGGACGGAGCCGTCGACCCGTCGCTGAAGTGGTCGGAACGCGTCATCAGCCAGGCCAAGGGCTTCGAGCGGGCCGTCGACGACTACGCCGAGTACTGCGCCGACGTCGCCGGCGACGACTGCCCCGCCGACACGCCCGAGGGGATACGCACGCTGATCGACGGGCTGTACGAGACGACGCAGCGCGAGCCGCTGCCGGTCGACGGGGACGAACACGGGCTCGACGCCTCCATGGTGCTCACCGCGATCACCATGGCGATGTACACGCCGGAGCAGCAGTGGAAGGGCCTCTCCCAGGCGTTGCGCGAGGCGGGCGGCGGGGACGGGACGAAGCTGGCCGCGCTGGCCGCCGGTGAGGAACCGGCTCCCGGAACCGACGAGTCCGAGGAACCGGCCGAGGACCCCGGTGCTTCCGACGGTTCCGACACCTCCGGCGCCGTCGACGAGCCGCCCGCCGACAACGGCGAGGCAGCGCTCCTCGCCGTCAACTGCCTCGACACCCCGCACGCCCGCGGCCCGCAGGCGTACTGGGACGCCCTCGCGCCCGCCGACAAGGCCGCCGGTGTGTACGGCACATCGGGCGTCACCACCGAACTCGCCTGCACGTACCTGCCGTCGGGCGAGCGGCAGCCGCACCCGGTCGACGCGAAGGGCGTCCCGCCGGTCCTGGTCGTGGGCACCACGGGCGACGCGGCCACGCCGTACGAGGAAGCCACGAGCCTGGCCGAGCAGTTCCCCGGCGGGATGCTGCTGACCTACGAGGGCCTGGGGCACACCGCGTACGGCCGCAGCAACTCCTGTGTGGAGTCGAAGGTCGACGACTACCTCATCGGGCTGAAGAAGATCCGCCCCGACACCACCTGCTGATCCGGCGCCTTCCCCGATCGCCTCAGACAGCGGGGGTGGGGCCTCCGGGCCGGAACCGCTCCACCCCGACGATGTGGCGCACCTTGACCGGGCGCACGATCACCGCGACCCGCTGCTCCCCCGGCATGATCCATTCGAAGTCGCTGCCCAGGTACTTGCGGGCCAGCCGGTCCATCCGGTCGTGCGCTTCCTCGCCCTCGACGAAGCGGGACACCACGCCGCTGATCTGCACGCGGTCGAAGGGGTCGATGGCGTCCGCGTGCGAGAGATACACCCGGGGGTCGCGGCGCAGGTTCTCCTCCTTCACCCGCCCCACCGAGGTGTTGAACGTCAGCTCCCCCTCCCCCTCCAGGTCCACCCACATCGGGCTGACCTGAGGTGCTCCGTCGGCGAACACGGTGCCGACGTACCAGATGTTGGGGGCCTGAAGCCGGGCGCGGACGGCTTCGTCGAATGTCGCGGTTGTTGCAGTCATCCGGGGAGGCTACTAGCAGTGATCGAGACCGTTCGAGGGGGACCGTGGAGTCGGCCGGCTCGCCCTCCTGCTAGCGTCACGCGGTGATCTCTCTGGGGGAGCCCGCGTTCTTCACCCGCCTGCGCGAGGCGCGACGGGTGCTCATCGCCGGTGCGGGCGGCGGCTTCGATGTGTACGCCGGGCTGCCGCTCGCGTTCGCGCTGCGGTCGGCGGGCAAGGAGGTGCACCTCGCCAACCTGTCCTTCGCCGACCTGTACGGCCTGGGCCCCGATGTGTGGGTGGGCGAGGACGTCGCGGCCGTCGGGCCCGAGACCCCCCAGCGCGGGGACTACTTTCCTGAACGGACGCTCGCCCAGTGGCTGGTGACGCAGGGTCTGCCGCCGACCGTGTACGCGTTCCCGAGCATCGGGGTCGGTCCGCTGCGGGCTGCCTACCGGACGCTGATCGCGCATCTCGGTGGTGTCGACGCGGTCGTGCTGGTGGACGGCGGTACCGACATCCTGATGCGCGGCGACGAGCACGGTCTCGGCACCCCGGAGGAGGACATGGCGAGCCTCGCCGCCGTGAGTGGACTCGACGAGGTCCCGCACCGGCTTGTGGCCTGCCTCGGCTTCGGGGTGGACGCGTATCACGGCGTGAACCACTCGCTCGTGCTGGAGAACCTGGCCGCCCTGGACCGGGACGGCTCCTATCTCGGCGCGTTCTCGCTGCTCGGGGCGGGGCGGGAGGGTGCGCTCTATCTCGACGCGGTGGCGCACGCCGAGCGCCACACGGTGAGCCACCCGAGCATCGTGAACGGATCCGTGGCCGCCGCCGTGCGTGGTGACTTCGGCGACGTCCGGTTCACGGAGCGGACCAAGGACAGCCAACTGTTCATCAACCCGCTGATGGCGCTGTACTTCTGTGTGGACCTGCCAGGGCTTGCCCGCCGCAATCTCTACCTCGGCCTGCTGGAGCGGACCGCGCTGATGCGGCAGGTGAGTTCGGTGATCGAGGAGTTCCGCACGACGCTGCCCCGTCAGCGTCCGCCGAGGACGTTCCCGCACTGATTCCGCGTGGGGGCCGTGTCCGGCGGGACCAGGGCTTGCGTCTGTTGGGGCGGGGCTCACGTTCCTAGCGCAGCAGCTCGCGAGCCAGCGCCTGTCCCCACCACTCCTCGATTCGACGGGGCGGCCAGCCGCGTTCGGTGGTGAGCGTGGTGTAGACGTCGATGTTGCAGAGGGCCGCGTAGATGTCCACGGCGGACTGCTGGTCGAGGCCGTGTCGGAGGGTGCCGGCCGGCCAGGACGCGAAGACCTGCACCCGGGTCGCGTCGCCCCGTTCGCGACCGTCGCGGTAGGCGGTGGCGAGCTCGGGTTCGCTGCGGCCCGCTTCGCGGATCACCATGATGATGTCGCCCGCGCGCTCGAACAGCCGCCGGTCGTAGGCGGCCATCGCCGCGAGCTGAGCCCGGGGGTTCGACGCTGCGGCCTCCAACTCCGCGAGCATCTGCGGCGCGTCGGCGGACAGATCCGCCGAATCGGCCACGGCCCGGGTCAGCCCGGTCTTGTTCCCGTACGTCGCGTAGACCGTGGGCACGGAGACTCCCGCCTCGCGCGCCACCTCGCGCACGGTCGTGCCCGCCCAGCCCTGGGAGTCGAAGAGCCGGCGCGCGGCGCGGGCGATCTCGGCCCGGGTCTCCAGTGCCTGCGTCGTACGGCGCAGTGAGTCGTAGCGACGTCGGTCCTGCTCCTCGCTCATGCCTTGCCCTCTCTCGCTTTACGCTGCTTATAATCAATATATGTCACAGCAATCCAAGTTATCCGCCATCGGCTTCTCCCGTGTCGGGGGCATGGCGGCCATCGGCTTCGCCGCCATGATCACCCTCAGCAATGTGGTCATGGTGCCCGCCGGCCTGCCTCTCACCGGCGCGGAGACCAGCGAGGTCACCGAGTTCTTCGCCACGGAGGGCACGGCCGTCGGCGTCGGATCCGCGCTGGTCCCCGCCGCCTGGATCCTGGCCACGCTGTTCGGCGCCGGCGCGCTCGTCGCACTGCGGCGGTCCGAGCGCGAGCGCGACGAGGCGTGGTCGTTGCTCGGACTCGCCGGTCTGGCCCTTCAGAACGTCACCTTCGCCGGGGTCGTCGCGACCCGCCTCGCCTTGGCCTCGACAGCCCCGCACGATCCCTCCGCGACCTCGGCACTGTGGGCGCTGCACGATGCGGTGTTCACCCTCAACGGAACGTTCCTGACGCTCGCCCTTCTCGGCCTGTCCGTCGGAGGTCTGCGCACGGGCCTGATCCGACGGTGGCACGGCACCGTGGGACTGCTCGCCGCCGCACTGCAGTTCAGTTCCGCCACCCTCGCCCATTGGGTCGTCGGCGGCGGCGCCCTGGGCCTCCTGGGTCTCGTCGGCTGGCTGTTGTGGGTCGTGTGGATCGTCGCGTACGGCATCACCTTGCTCCGGCACAAACCCACCACGTCGGCCCGGAGGACCACCCATGACCACACGCGCGCCGTTCCCGCGTGACCCCGCAGGCCCTGTCCACCCTGGGGAAGGCTCCGCCAAGAGGCGTCACCTCACCACGGCCCTCGCCGTACTGACCGGCGCCACGGTCCTGTTCTTCGGACTCAACTTCCTTCTGAACCCCGGCGGCGCACCCTCCGGATTCGGGATCACCCCCTGGCCGGAGGGCAACGCCGGCGGCTACTTCGCCGTGAAGGGCGTACGCGACATCGCCGTGGGAGCCACCGTGTTCCTCCTGCTCACGATCGGGCAGCGGCGCACGCTCGGCTGGGTCGTCCTCCTCGACGCCATCATTCCGCTCGGCGACGCGCTCGCGGTCGTCACTCATGGCGGCACGTACTCCACAGCCCTGAGCGTGCACGTGTCGGCGGCCGCTTTCGTGGTGCTCACCGGCGTCATGCTGCTGACTGAGAGCGGCCGACGCCCGCTGGAGGGGGCGCACCTGACACGTTCGGCATGACGCTGTGTGGGCCGTGCACTGCCTGGCCGTTGGCCGCATGTGCATGGAGCCGATGCCCGGCGGCGTCCCCGGCCGCTCCGCCAGGGTCCAGGGTGGGTGGCACGGCTATATTCCATGCGTGGACGACGATCACGGGCAACTCCTCGCGGGCCGCTATCGGCTGAGCCGACTGCTCGGCCAGGGTGGTATGGGCGCCGTCTGGCAGGCCCACGACGAGCAGTTGGGGCGGGACGTCGCGGTCAAGGAGTTGCGGCTGCCCGAGCATCTGGGTGCGGCCGAGCGTCAGAACTGGATTGCCCGTCTCGATCGCGAGGCCCGTGCCGCCGCGCGGCTGAAGCATCCGGGGATCATCACCGTTCATGACCGGATATCCGGGTCTGATGGACGGCCCTGGATCGTCATGGAGTTGGTGGACGGCGGGTCGCTGGCCGACCTCGTCGAGGCAGAGGGCGCGCTCACGCCCGAGCGGGTCGCCGGTATCGGGCGGCAGGTGGCGGCCGCGCTCGGTGCCGCGCACCGGATGGGGATCACGCACCGGGACATCAAGCCCGCCAACATCCTCCTGGAGGAGGACCGGGTCGTCCTGACCGACTTCGGGATCGCCGCCCTCGAGGGAGACGCCACCCTCACCGCCACCGGCATGATCATGGGCACGCCCGCGTTCATGGCGCCCGAGCAGGTCCGGGGCCTCCCCGCGACGGCCGAGTCCGACCTCTGGTCTCTGGGCGCGACGCTGTACGCCGCCGTGGAGGGCCGTCCTCCGTTCGCCGGCACGGCCCCGAGTGCGGTCCTGGTCGCCGTCGCGACGGAGCCGCCGATTCCGGCCGTGCGGGCGGGCGTTCTCGGTCCCGTACTCGACGGGTTGCTGCACAAGGATCCAGCCGCGCGCCTGACGATGGATCAGCTGCAGGTGCAGCTGGAAGGCGCCGCGGCGCCCGCTCCCGCCATGGCGGGCCGTACTGCGTACGCACCTCCCACCATGCCTGCGTGGAGCCCCGACGTGCGGCAGGCCGCGGCGGAGCCCGCCGTCGGGCCGCGGCCCGCACCGCGCCGACGTTTCCCGCCGTGGGCCAAGTTGGGCGCGATGATGGTGTTGGTCTCGCTGGTCTCCTATGCCGGGTACTTCCTCGACAACCGGGGCGGTGAGAAGGAGAACAGTGCGTACGAGGCCAACCGGGCCGTGGCCGACGCCCTCACCACCCCCACCGGCTTCTCCCCACCGACCACGACCCGCGTCGACCAGGACCAGGCGCAAGTGACGTACACATGGCCCGACCCGTGCGTCAAACAGTGCGCCGACCAGGTCCTCCTGGTCGCAGAGTGGATGAAGCGGCAGGCGGGCGTGGCCCGGGTCGACACCCTCGGGGCCGAACGCGGCGGCTGCCTCGACGACGAGCACGGCTGCCCCCTCGTTGTCGAGCAGGCGCGGTCGTACAAAGAGCCGACCCTGCGGAGCGCCGCGGTCCAGACGGAGGGCGGTCGGCTCTCGTTCCGGGTCCAGGTGGGCCGATAGCCGAAGGAGGAGCGGATGGGCAACTGGGGCGTGATCGCGGAGTACTACAGCGACGTGTACAGGACCGAGTTCGTCCGTCGTGGGCTGGAGACGAAGCTCCAGGCGCTGGAGGCACTGCGTGCGGCCCTCTTCACGTACGTACCGAGCAAGAATCTTGTCGAGAAGCGGCGTCGCGTGTACCGCTTCGCCGACCAGGAGACGTACCTGGTGGTGATCAAAGGCAAGCTGACGCAGTGGGAGTGCACCCTGCGCATCGCGGAGTTGATCTCGGACTCCACCGACCCGGACGTGGCCGAGCAGGCGCGGATGGACGGCGGCGCGGCGGAGGTGGCTGAGGGGCCGCAGGACCGGATTCCGCCCGGCTACTGAGGCGGACCGCACTCCGCATCGTCCGGTCGGTCCGGCGGGGCCCCGGACGCGCCAGGGTCAAGGGGCTCAGTCGCGCGGGTGCGACTGGCGTCGGCCGGAGGGCTGTGCTTCCGGGGTGTACGGGAGGGTGAGGCGGACGGTGAATCCGCCCTCGGTGGTGGGGCCGGAGTCGACGTGCCCGTGCAGGAGGTCGGCGCGTTCGCGCAGCCCGATGAGTCCGAGGTGGGCGCCGGGCAGCGGGGTGGCGGGCCGGGTGGGCGGCGTGTTGGTGACGGTGACGCCGATGTGGTCCGGGTCGTGCGACAGGTGGACGGTGACGCGGGAGCCGGGGGCGTGTTTGCGGGCGTTGGTGAGTGCTTCCTGCACCGTGCGGTACAAGGTGCGTTGCACGGGAGCGGGCAGGTCGGCCGGCAGTTCGCCGGTGAGGGTGCTGTGTATGCCGCTGCCGTCCACGAGCCGGCGCAGGTCGGCCAGGGTGGGCTGGGGGGCGAGCTCGGAGGCGTCGCCACCGGACATGCGCAGGAGCGTCACCATGTGCCGCAGCTCGTCCAGGGTGGTCACGCTCAGCTCCCGGATGGTGTGGGCCGCGGCTTTCGCCCTGGGCTCGGTGGTGCTGACCTGCAGCGCACCGGCCTGGACGGCGATCAGGCTCACCTGGTGGGACACCACGTCGTGCATCTCCCGGGCGAGTTGGGCGCGCTCGCGGGCCAGCAGGTTCTGGGCGTGGAGCTGCCGCTCGTGGTCCCGGGCCTCCTCCACCTCGAGCAGGCGCTCCGCCGCGTCCTGGCGGGCCTGGACGAGCTGGCCGAGGAAGACGGGTGCGGCGGCGGTGGCGATGAGGTAGGCGAAGTCGACGAGCGTGCGGGTCGCGCCGTCGTGGGCGTAGTCGCCCAGCGGCCAGGGCGCGGCATCGGCGGCCGCCGAGATCAGTGCGCACACGGCGAGGAGCGGACGGTTGCGGGACGCCGCCGCCAGGGCGTACAGGCTCGCGAACGGCACGACCATCAGGGGGGTGAACAAGGTGGCGGGCACCCCGATGAGGAACACGGTGAGCGGGAAGCGGCGGCGCAGCGCCAGCGCCGCGCAGGCGGCTGTTGCCCAGGTGACCTCGTACGTCTTGACATCCTCGGCGTTCCACCACAGGTCGGCCGCCGCGAGCAGCACGATCAGGGGGGTCGCCCAGCTCGCGGCGAGTCGGCGGGCGTCCTCGGCGCGGGACGGCATCCGCTGGTCCGGCTGGTTCATGGTCGTGGGCCCGTGTCGTGGGAGGGGTGGTGCCGTGCGGTGCCCTTGGTTGTGAGCAGGCCGGCGCGTTGGGCGAGGAGCGCCGCCTGCACGCGGCCCGACACCCGCAGTTTGCCGAGGATCGAGCTGGCGTGGTCCTTGACGGTGCCGGGGCTCAGGTGAAGGCGGGCGGCGATGTCGGCGTTCGACAGGCCTTCGGCGATGAGCCTGAGGACCGTGCGCTCGCGGTCGGTCAGCAGTCCCACCCGTCGTACCTGCGGATCGTCCTCGGTGACGCCGTGCGCGCCGTCGACGAGCGCGGATGAGGCCTTGGGTGAGAGGACCACTCCCCCGGCGTCCAGCGTGCGGACCAGGTGGGCGAGTTGTTCGGGTGCGGTGTCCTTGAGGATGAACCCGGCGGCGCCGGAGCGCAGCGCGGTCAGGATGTACTCGTCGGAGTCGAAGGTGGTGAGCATGGCCACGACGGGCGGGGCGTCGAGGGCGCGTAGCTCCCGCAGGACGGTCAGACCGTCGGTGTCGGGCATGCGGATGTCGAGCAGTACGACGTCGGGCCGTACCCGGACAATGGTCTCGACGGCCTGAGCGCCCGTCGCGGTGGCGACGACCTCGATGTCGTCCGCCGCGCTGAGGATCAGCTCGAAGCCCGAGCGGACCAGCGCCTCGTCGTCCACCACCACTACCCGGATCACATCTGCCCCATCCCGCTGCCCGCCGTCGTAACGCATGCGCTTGCTGAACGGAGCGTAATCGCGCACCGGCTCGACGCCGCACGCGGCACCGCCGCACCCGTCAGCCGGGGGGTGGGTTCCCGCCAGGTGGCGGGGGTCCGGCAGCAGCTCGACGGATACAAGGTGACCTGCGCTTCTTCGAGTCTGACTGGCATGAGATTGCAGCCACGGAAGTCCGTGACGGCGCCTGCGGCGACCGACGCTCCCGCCCTTGCCCACCGTGACGGCCGTGCCACGACCGGTCGGCTGCTCGGCGTGGACCTCGCCCGCGGCCTGGCGGTCTTCGGCATGTACGCCGCCCACGTCGGCCCCGCCCCCGAGGACGCCGGTGGCGTCACCGGTTTCTTCCTGGAGCTGTCCCACGGCCGCTCGTCGGCCCTGTTCGCCTTCCTCGCCGGCTTCTCGCTGATCCTCCTGACCGGCCGCAGCCAGCCACGGACCGGCAGCGCCGGCCGCCGGGCCGTGCTGCACGTCCTTATCCGTGCCGTGGTCCTCCTCGCCCTCGGCACCGCGCTGACGATGACCGGCACGCCGGTCGAGGTGATCCTGGCGTACTACGGGCTGTTCTTCGCCCTGCTCCTGCCGCTGTATCGACTGCGTCCCCGCACCCTGGCGGTCCTCGCCGTCGTCACCGCCGTCACCCTGCCCCAGGTCCGCTACGTGCTGCTGCGCTCCCTCGACGGCGGCGCCTGGGGCGAAACGGTGGTCGCCCACGACCCGCTGGCGCGCATCAGCGGCACCGACGGCTTCCTGGACCTGTTCGTCACCGGCAGCTACCCGGCTCTGGCCTGGCTGTCGTTCCTTCTCGCGGGCATGGCCGTGGCCCGGCTCGACCTGGCCTCCCGCGTGGTACGGGCCCGGCTCGCCGTCACCGGGGCCGCGCTCGCCGTCGTCGGACACGGCGGCTCCTGGCTCGCGCTGCACCTGCTGCCCGGCGTGCCTGCCGCACTCGCGGCGGACGCCGCCTGGGACGGGCCCGTGATGGCGTCGTGGTGGTCCGACGTGGCCGGTGTGTCGGAGACGTCGGGCACCGCCTGGCTGTGGGTCGCCGCGCCGCACAGCGAGACCACGCTGTCCATCGTCGCCAACACCGGCGTCGCGCTGCTGGTCCTTACCGCGTGCGTCTCCGCCCTCGACCAGATGCCGCGCCTCACGAGGTGGGCCCGGCCCGTGATCGCCGTGGGCTCCATGTCCCTGACCGCCTACGTCCTGCACATCGCGCTGATCTGGGCCCTCGGCATCGAGGATCTCGACGGGCTGCCCCTGCTCCTGCTGCCCGCCTTCATCGCCGCCGCGCTGCTGCTCGCCACCGCGTGGTCGCGGTTCTTCCGGCGCGGCCCGCTGGAGCACCTCCTGCACGGCGCCACCCGCCTCGGCGACACCTTGGTGCGCGGGCGCGTCGGCGGCGGTCCGGCCACAGCCCAGCACCCTGCCGGGAAGCCATCGCCGACCACACGGCCGGTCGACCCGTCGGCCTCAATTCGCCCCTCCGACACGGCAGATCGAGGGCGAGAAAAGTACATCGATCAGGTCGACAAGTGACATGACATCAGAATCCACGACGCATACGTTGACCGCATCGCACGAGTACCACTCACGCGCCACGGACATCTAGGCAACCCCGAATTTCCTAGGGAGAGTCCAGTGAGAAGTGCACGAATTGCGCTGTGCGCTCTGCTCATCACCGGGGCCGTCGGCCTCTCACCGAGCACCGCCTCGGCGACCTCGGCGACGCCGTCCACGCCCTCCACGCCCTCCACGCCCTCCACGCCCTCGGCGAACCGGAGCGCGTTCACCCTGTCCAGCGCCGCGTTCGCCGACGGCGGCGTCATCCCCAAGGTCCACGAGTGCACCAGCGGCGGCGGAAGCGACCCCGCCAAGAGGAACGAATCCCCGCCCTTGACCTGGGCGGGCGCGCCGACCGCCGCCAAGAGCTACGCGATCGTCATGCGCGATCTCGACAACTCCCACCTCATCCACTGGGTCATCTACGACATCCCGGCGAGCGCGACCTCACTCCCCCAGAACGTCGACCATGCCTACCGGCCCTCGACCCCGGCGGGAGCCAGGCAGGTCTACTACCGAGGCAGCGCGAGCCTCTACGGCTACCAGGGGCCGTGCTCGCCCTCGACGGTGAACACCTACGAGTTCGTCGTCCACGCGCTCAATCAGCCGTCGTTGAGCAGCCTCAACTCCAACTCGTCGACCCGGACCGCCGCCAGGGAGATCGTCGCGGCGACGATCGGCTCGGCCAGGATCACCGGCGAGTCATAGCGCAGGCGGCAGCCACGGCCGTCGACTGCTCCGCTGCAGGTTCGCCGCTCCAGAGGTCTTGACAACTCTATTGGTCTGGACCAACTTTGCGCGCAACAGCGATGGCCACCGTCGTCGCTCACGTGCTTCACCTCTCTCCCAGGAGGCACCCGTGGACCGTGTGCGCAAGGACAGACCCGGCGTCCGCCGGAGAATCAGCGCGGTGATGGCCGTCGGTGCGGCCGCCGCGCTCGCCGTCACCGCGCTCGCCGCGCCCGCGCAGTCGGCCGACACCGACGCGGCCGACGCCAAGGCGGCGAGCACCAGAGCGGCAGACGTCAACGTCGCCAAGAACGCCGGGTTCGAGGCGGACCTGAACAACTGGACCTGCGCCGCCAACAGCGGCGTTGCCGTCACGTCCCCCGTGCACGGCGGCGCGAAGGCGCTCAAGGCCACACCGTCCGGGCAGGGCACCGCCGAGTGTTCCCAGATCGTCGCGGTGAAGCCGAACTCGACGTACAAGCTGAGCAGTTGGGTGCAGGGCAGCTACGCCTACCTCGGCGCGCGCGGCACCGGCACCACCGACGTGTCGACCTGGACGCCGGGCACCTCGTCCTGGCAGCAGCTCTCCACCAGCTTCACCACCGGCGCGAACACCACCTCGGTCACGGTCTACACCCACGGCTGGTACGGGCAGAGCGCGTACTACGTGGACGACGTGAGCGTCTTCGGGCCCGACGGGGGCGGCGGCCCCGACCCGGTCGAGATACCGCCCGTCCCGGCCGGCCTCGCAGCGGGAACGGCCACGCCCACGTCGGTGGAGCTGTCCTGGACGCCGTCGTCCACGGCGACGGGCTACACCGTGTACCGCGACGGCACCAAGGTCGCCTCGTCCAGTGGCGCCTCCACGACCGTCACCGGCCTCACGCCGGAGACCACGTACAGCTTCCAGGTGAGCGCCTCGAACGCGGCGGGCGAGTCGGCGAAGTCGACGGCGGTGTCCGTAAAGACTCCCAAGGGTGACGGGGGCGGCGACGGCACAGTGCCCCGGCACGCGGTGACCGGCTACTGGCAGAACTTCAACAACGGCGCGACCGTGCAGAAGATTCGGGACGTGTCCTCGCAGTACGACATCATCGCCGTGTCGTTCGCCGACGCCACCCCCACGCCGGGGCAGATCACCTTCAACCTGGACCCGGCCGTCGGCTACGCCTCCACCGCCGACTTCAAGGCGGACATCGCCGCGAAGAAGGCCGCGGGCAAGTCCGTGATCCTCTCGGTCGGCGGCGAGAAGGGCACCATCTCCGTCAACAGCGACGCCTCCGCGACCGCGTTCGCCAACAGCGCCTACGCGCTGATGCAGGAGTACGGGTTCAACGGCGTCGACATCGACCTGGAGAACGGCATCAACCCCACCTACATGACGAAGGCGCTGCGCCAGCTCTCGGCCAAGGCGGGCCCGAAGATGGTGCTCACGATGGCCCCGCAGACCATCGACATGCAGTCGACGTCCGGTGGGTACTTCCAGACGGCGCTGAACGTGAAGGACATCCTCACCGTCGTCAACATGCAGTACTACAACAGCGGTTCCATGCTCGGCTGTGACGGCAAGGTCTACAGCCAGGGCAGCGTGGACTTCCTGACCGCGCTCGCCTGCATCCAGCTCGAGGGCGGCCTCGACCCGTCGCAGGTCGGGATCGGCGTCCCGGCGTCGACACGCGGCGCGGGCAGCGGTTACGTCGCCCCGTCGATCGTGAACAACGCCCTCGACTGCCTGACCCGCGGCACCGGCTGCGGCTCCTTCAAGCCGTCGAAGACGTACCCGTCGCTCCGCGGCGCCATGACGTGGTCGACGAACTGGGACGCGACGGCGGGCCACGCGTGGTCGAACGCGGTCGGCCCGAAGGTGCACAGCCTTCCGTAGCGAACGAACGCCCCGGAGGGGCGGGCCGGGCCGTGTTCGGTCCGCCCGCCCCTCCGGGCATGTGCGGGCCGGGCCGCTCCGGTCTCCTGGGCGACGGTCGGCAGTCGGCAGTAAGCCGTGGGTGGTCGGCGGTCGGCGGTCGCGGCAAACCGTCCTGGCTCTCACCCGGGTACGCGGGGGCCGTACGTCCCCGCACTCAAGGCCGACATCGACGGCGGGCTGCTGCCGCAGATCCTGGACGCCTACCACGCCGACCCCGCGGCCCTACCGCCCGAGCCGGTCCTCGTCGCCATGGCCGCCACCGACCCGGCCGGTCAGCGACCTGCCGCACGCCAGACTGCTCGTCGCCTGGCCCCAGGAGGCGCGCTCACCGGCCGTCGCCGCGTTCGTGCGTGCCGCCTGTGTGATCGCAGCCGCCGAACACACGCAAGCGGAAGCGCACATGCAGAGCAGTACCACCCGAGCCCGTCACCGGCGGCCGACGCCGTCCTCGGCCATGGATCGAGCCAATCGTGAATCAGCCACCGGGCGGTGTTCGTTCCCCTGGCGCGCACAGCGGTAGCGTCGGTCGCATGATCGTATGGCTCAACGGCACCCACGGTGCAGGCAAGACGACGACCAGCGCGCTCGTGCAGAAGCTGATCCCGGATTCACGGGTGTTCGACGCCGAGAAGGTCGGCGAGACCCTCATGGACATCTCCCCGATGCTGCCGTGGACAGGCAACTTCCAGCACTGGCCGCCGTGGCGACCGCTCGTCGTCGAGACCGCCCGCCACGTGCTCGACTACACCGGCGGCACCCTGGTGATGCCCATGACGGTCCTGGTCGAGGAGTACTGGCGCGAGATCAGCACCGGCCTCGCCCGACACGCCATCCCGGTACGGCACTTCGTCCTCCACGCCGACCAGGACACCCTCCGCGCGCGCATCGCGGGCGACACCGTTCTCGGCCCCGACTCCCCCTTCCGGCTCCAACACCTCGAGCCCTACGCCGAGGCAGCCCGCACCTGGCTGCACGAAGCGGCCGAGGTCGTCGACACCACGCACCTCACGCCCGACCAGGCCGCCCAGCAGATCGCGGACGCCGTCAAGAGCTGAGGTGCGCCCGGCGCAGCAGTGCCTGTTCGGTTCGCTTCCGACGGGTGAGGAGCCTGCCGACCACGGCGGCGGCAGCACCGCCCCGCCCGTCGGGCCGCGTCGCGTCAGCGTGCCACCGGCACCCTGTGCTGTGCCCGGTGCAGCCGCGCGTACCAGCCGCCGGCGTCGAGGAGTTCCTGGTGGGGGCCGCGTTCGACGACGCGGCCCCCACGCATCACGAGGATCTGGTCGGCGTCGCGGACGGTGCTCAGGCGATGGGCTATGACCAGACAGGTGCGGGAGCGCAGGAACTCGCCCATGGACTCCTGGATTTCCTGTTCTGTGACGGTGTCGGAGTGCGAGGTGGCCTCGTCGAGGACGACGATCGGCGGGCCCTTGAGGACCAGTCGGGCGAGGGCCAGGCGTTGGCGTTCTCCGCCGGAGAGGCGCAGTCCACGATCGCCGATGAGGGTGTCGAGGCCCTCGGGGAGTTTCTCGACGGTGGACCAGACACGCGCGTCTCGGCAGGCGGCCTCCAGTTCCTCGGTCGTCGCGGCCGGGCGGGCGAGGAGGAGGTTGGCCCGCACGGTGTCGTTGAAGAGGAAGGTCTCCTGCGGCACGATGCCGATCGCGGAACGCACGTCGTCCAGACGCAGGCGTCGGATGTCCACGCCGTCGATCAGCACGCGGCCCGCGTCCACGTCGAAGGAGCGCGTGAGCAGACGGGTCAGCGTGGACTTGCCCGCTCCGGAGAGCCCGACGATGCCCACGGTGGTGCCGGGTGCCGCGACGAAGCTGAGGGCGGTGAGGGCGGCCCGCGGACCGTGGGCGTCGGTGGGCGGGTCGCCGTCGAACGGCTCCTCGTCGAGGTGACCGTCGGCTTCGTCGGCGAGGTCGGCGTCCTGGTCCCCGGTGAGTGAGGGGAGGGCCAGGTCGTGGGGCGGTGGATAGGCGAAGTCGACGTGCCGGAACTCCACGGAGGGCGCCCGGTCGGCGCGTACCGGCAGAGGACGGGCATCGGGGGCGTCGACGATCTGCGGCTCGAACCGCAGCACTTCCTGGATGCGGTCGAACGCGACCCGGCCCGCGATCAGTTCCACGCGGAGCCCGGGCAGTGCGGTCAGCGGCCCGAACAGCCGCGCCAGCAACGACAACAGGGCGATGACTGTGCCCAGCGTGAGGGTTCCGGAGATCGCGAGGCGGCTCGCGACGAGGTAGATCAACGCGGAGACCAGGCTGACCATCAGGATGAGGGAGCCGGTGAGCGCGGCAGCGAGCGAGGCACGGCGTACCGACGTGTCGCGCACCCGGGCTGCGAGGAGCCGGAATCGCGGTGCGTCCCGGTCGGGGTGGCCGTAGTGGCGGATCACCTCGGCGCCGCCGGAGCTGAGCCGTTCGGCGACCAGCGAGTCGAGGTCGGCGAAGGTCCCGAGCATCCGTTGGTTGACCTTGCGCAGCGCGCTCGTGAAGTGGGACGTGAGCAGGTAGAGCAGCGGGATCAGGAGCAGCACGAGCCCGGCGAGCCGCCACTCCATCACCATCACGGTCAGACCCGTGGTGAGGAGCAGGAACAGCGCGGAGACGGCGGCGGGCAGCGTGCCCGCGACCACTTGCTGTACGCCCGCCACGTCGCCGTGCAGCCGGGAGACGAGGGCGCCGGTCCTGGCCACGGAGAAGAATCCGAGGGACTGGCGTTGCAGATGCGCGAAGACGTCGGTGCGCAGGCGCAGGACGACGTCCTCGGCGAGGCGGGTGGCGAACCACCGCTCCAGGTAGGTCAGGGCGGCCTGGGCGACGCCGAGGGCGGCCAGGGCGCCCGTCATGGCCCACACCATGCCTTCGTCGCGGCGCAGCACAC
Organism: Streptomyces sp. RK9; assembly: GCF_045070545.1. NCBI lineage: Bacteria > Bacillati > Actinomycetota > Actinomycetes > Kitasatosporales > Streptomycetaceae > Streptomyces > Streptomyces sp. RK9. The sequence goes on from NZ_CP173703.1 coordinate 88,408, forward strand.
CGTGGTCGATGAGGCGTTGCGCGACCACGGCCGGGGCGACGGTGGTCGCGGCCAGGGCCACGATCAGGACGAGCAGGAGTGCGACGCGCGCTCGGTGGGGTCGCAGGACGCCGAGCAGTCTCCGCTGCGGCATGGACTTCCGCCTTCCGGTGGAGTGGGTGGGCCGACTGCTCCGGAGGGGATCCGGAGCAGTCGGCCCTTCGCGGCGCCGTTTCAGGTCAGCAGTCGCGACAGGTGATCGACCAGCTGCTGTGGTTCGGGGACGGGACGCAGCAGGTCACGCTGCTGGCGTTGCTGTTTCCCAACTCCCCCATCTCAGTGCTCGTTTCGGCGCCCAGGCCCTGGAGGTCGTAGATGGCCATGCGTTTCACCTCCTCTCGGGTGTCGTGGTGGCGGGGTTCGGGCTCGGCCCCGAGGGCTCGGCCCGAGGTTCGGGAGGCAGCAGGAACGGCAGGGAAGGGCGGTGTGCCGTCGTCCGCTTCCCCTCGTGGACGGCGGCCAGGGCCAGCAGGACGCCAGCTCCGCCGGTGGCGAGGTCCATCGAGATGCGCAGCAGGTTCGTGCCGGGGAAGGCGATGTGGCCCCGCCAGTGCAGTACGTGCCAGTCGAGGATGCGGACCTGCCGCGCCGCGGTGCCCGGGGAGTCCGCGTGGTGGGCGTTGAAGAGCAGCAGTCCCGCCGCGCCCTCGAAGAGGCCGGGGAAGGGGCAGAAGGACGGGGCCACCGCGCGCCGGATCGCCGCCAGCGCGGTCACGAACTCCGGCTCCTGACGGTGTGCCGCATACCGGTCGAGGGCGATGCCGACCCCCGCGCTGCCCTCGGCGAGGTACGGCATCAGCCGGAATCCCTCGTTGACGAAGAGCGCGCCCTCCGTCCGGGCCGGACGAGTGCCGTCCTCAGTGCCGGTGCCACCCTCGGCGCCGGTGCCGTTCTCCGCGTACGCGCAGCGCCGCAGGTCCTGGCGCAGCGCCGTCGCGGCCGCGTCGAGATGGCGCGGGTCGCCGGTCTCTTCGTAGAGCGTGGTGAGGAACAGCGCCGGGCCCGCCGAGCCGTGCATGAGGCCGGCGCGTGGATGGGCGCCGCCGCTGGTCTCGGGGACGTCGGTCACCTCGCCGAGACGGGCGCGTACGTGGTCCGCGGTGTCCAGTGCCCGCTGCAGATACCGGTCGTCGCCGCAGGCGCGGGCGAAGTGCAGCCAGTTCAGGCCCATGCCGGCCAGTCCCTCGGCCAGGCCGAGGCCGGTGTCGGGGGTGGTCGCGGCCCGCGGAATCCGGGCGAGGACATCCACGGCCGCGTCCCGGTGGCCGAGCTCCCAGAGGGCGTACGCGATGCCGTGCCGGCCGTCGTACAGGCCTGCCCGCCCGTCCGGCTCATCCCGGTGGACGCGGTCGAGCAGCCAGCGTTCCGCCGCCGGGACCGCACGCGCGCCCGCCGTGCGCAGCGCCCACAGCACCCCGGCCGCTCCGTGCGCCAGGCCGAGCCCGGCGTCGGAGTGGAGGAACTGCGCGATGTCGCCGGGGAACACCCGGTCGTCGCGCTCGGGGCTGCTGCTCGCGGCGATGGCCTCCGTGATGGACGACCTCACGTCGGCCCAGGCGGCGGGGCCGAAGTCGACCCGGCACGGCACGGGGGCGGCGGGTGCATGCCCGATGAGTGTCTCCAGGGCGTCGGCGAACCACTCCCGCGGCACGTCGTAGCGGTCGGCGATGACTCCGGCGAGCTGTGCCGCCTTGGCCGGGTCCAAGGGAATCAGCGAGGTCAGCGGGCCGAAGACGGCGAGTTTCAGCGCGGCGAGCGCGTACAGGTCGACGTCCTTGCCCGTACGGTCGCGCGGTGCGGCGAAGCCCGGGTTGGCCATCACCTGGCGGCCGCCCTCGTCCGTGAACCAGCCCGCCTCGAAGTCGATGAGACGGACCTGCCGCGCCCCGGCCGCCTCCTCGCTCTGCGTCGGCACCAGGATGTTGTAGAGGTGCAGGTCACCGAAGACCACACCGCGCCGGTGCAGGTCTGCCACGGCCTCGGCGACGCGCTCCCATGTGGACATCGCCCAGTCGCGGAACGCGGCGAGGCGCTCCGGGCTCGGCGGGGTGTCGTCCACGAGGGGATTGCGCCGGGCGGCCGCGGTGAAGAGGGCCTCGCCGGGGACGAACTCCTCGACCAGGAACTCGTGGCCCGCCGCGCTGTGACAGCCCTTCAGCCGGGGCACGGCCGGCAGCCCGGCCAGGCGCCGCAGGATGTCGCGCTCGCGCCGCACCCGGGTCACGGCGTCGCGGCCCCCACCGTCCAGCCCGGCGTGCGGCCGCCCCTCTTTCACGGCCACCTTCTCGCCGTCGGCCCGCATCCGCCCCTCGTAGACGCCACCGCCGTTGGAGTAGTGCAGTGCGCGGACGATCTCGAAGGGCAGGTGGTCGACGCGGGTGGCGTTGCGGCGATCGAGGTCCGGCTTGAGGAACGCGGGCAGCTGGACCCAGTCCGGGACGCTGAACACCGGGCCCCGCGGGTCGGGTACCAGGTTGCCGTCGGCGTCCTCGATCGCCACGGTCTCCCGTCCGTCGGGGCCGGTGAGGGTGCGTGGGGCGAAGGCGCCGTAGCGGACGTAGACCGGGCCGTCCGCCCAGCGCAGGTCGCTCAGGACGTACGGGCCGGGGGTGCCGTCGAGCAGGTCCCCGAGGTCGGTGACGGTGGTGCGCAGGTCCTCCTCGTCCAGGGGGTAGATCGTGGCGAGCTTGCCGCTCCCGGCCCGCTCCGCGTACTTGGCGTTGCGCCGCTTGTACTCGCGGGCGCCGGGCACCACCTTGAACGTCAACGCGCGGGCGAGGCAGTAGTCGTACACCACCTCGACGACGTCCGCGGACCGGTCGACGGCGGCGGAGACGTGGACCTTCCACCCCTGGGCGGGGAGGTGCACGCCGGCCGGCTGGTAGTACACCCAGGCGCGCTCGGCGATCCGCCGCCAGCCGTGCGGCGCCGCGGCCTCTCGCAGGGGCGGGAACAGCGCCTCGTCCGTGAGGTCGTGACCGCGGCGGTCGTAGAAGTCCGGATCGGCCGCGCAGAACGCTTCGTACTGAGCCTCCATGCCCCGTCCCCGTTTCTTGTCTCCTGCGGCCGGGCGCCCCCGACGCCCGGCCGCTCCCCTCCGCGGCACAGGTTCACGATGTCGTGCGCAGGCGCGAGCTGTCGTTGTCTGTTCGTGCAGCGAGCTTGTCGATTCGCGCACGAGCCGGTCGGGTCGGCTCTCGTGGGACGAGGCTTGGAGTCACCTTCGGTCCGGCTGATGCCGATGTCGCCAGTGGGACCAGCGCAGGCGGTGTGTGAGGTCGCGGGCTGGACGGATCAATGCCGCACTCGTCCGGGCCGGTCAAGCCCTTGCTTGCGGGCCAGGCACCACTGGCCGGGCCAACCGGCGACGTCGTGGATCACGCATCGCGTCGGCGTCCCATTGCGCCCGGTGGAGCAGGTGCTGCATGCCGTCCGGAGTGACATCGCCCGCGTACTCGGCCAGGGTCCAGCATTTCTTCCTGGGCAGGTCCGACAGCAGCCCGGAGATCAACCGCTGCACCCGGCGGCGGGGTTCAACTCGGGAGAACCGGACGACGATCCGGCTCATCAGTCCTTCGGATGCCTCCTGCCGGTGGGCAGGCACTACGCCAACGGCCTCGGACGCCACCGAAGCCAGTAGTCGGGCCCCTCGACTCGGTAGCGGACGTCGACACCGGCAACGAACCGCAGCTCACTCACGAGCCGACGGGCGCCGTCCGGCGCCACGCGGTGCGGCGCCAACAGCAGCTCCAGCTCGTCATAGCGGGCGTCGACCCCGCCGTGGCCCGGATGGCTCTCCTGTCCGACCTCGCCCGCCTCACGGCGCTCGTACCACCTGGCGTAGATCGCCCACTGCTCGCGCTCCAGCTCCGCCACCGCCTCGCTTGCGGGCCAGACCTGATACTCACCGACTTCATGGCTGTGGTCGTGGACGTGCATCTCGAAGTAGTGAGGCTTCCCGCCTATGTCAGCAAGGCCGGCCCACGGTTCGCCGTTCCACTCCGACTCGGAGTACACACGCTCGAAGCCGTCCGCGATCAACTGCTCTTCGCCCCATGTCTCAGCCATGCACGCAAGCTACGGTATGGGACTGCGCACTTGACCGATCAGCTCACCGCATCACAGGCGCAGGCGCGGCAGACAGGCGTAGAACTCGCCGTCTGTCGCGCAGCAGCGACGGCCGGTGGCGGGCTCGACGCCCTGCACGCCGACCCTGGCGTCCTCAGTATCGCTGGAGGTCGATCTCGCGGCTCGTAGTCCCAGCTGAGCCAGCGTTCCCTCCATGGATTCGGCATGCCTGTTCACGCTCTCGTCGCTGCGGCACAACAGATCGCCCCTCCTCCTTGGCCGAGGAGTGGTGCGCTCTGATGGTCGGCAGGGCGGTCGTGAACCGACTTGACCTCAAGTCATGTTCAAGCACCAGCCTGCGAGGATGACTCCCACCGACTGGATCAGCCACAACGCTCACCCCCTCGCCACCGGCCCCGACCCCGACGCACCGCTCGACGACCTGGAGCCCCTGCTCGCCGTGGTCGAAGGCGCTTCGGTCGTGGGCGGTGGCGACGGCAGCCGTGCGGCGCACGAGGTGACCGTGCTGCAGGCCCGCATGGCTCGCCTTCTGGTGACCCGCGCCGGCTTTCGTACGCTGGCCTTCGACGGTGGTCGCGAACTCGGCGAGGCCCTGGACACCTTCGTACGCACCGGTACCGGCGATCCCCGCAAGCTGCTGCGCGAGAGCGAGCCGTTCTGGAACGTCGCCCCCTTCCTCCACCTGATCCAGTGGGTCCGGGAGCGGAACCGCGCACACGCGGGCGACGAAGTGCGCGTTCTCGGGGCCGACATGGGAGCTGACGCCGTAGCCGCCTGGGGAACCCTGCCGCCACCACCCGACGACCCGCACAACATGGCCGCCCTGGAGCGCGGCTTCGCCGAGCGCATCGCCGCCTGGCACGCAGCCACCGGCCACCGCGTCTTCTTCTGGTCCACGACCAGCCACGCCTCCAACGGGCTCCACCGCGCGGTGCACTTCCCCGCGTCCATACCGCGCGGCCAGCGCAACGCGGGCAGCCTGCTGCGTGAGCGGTTCGGATCCGCGTACCGCCCGATCGGCTTCACGTTCGGCCGCGGTCAGATGCGGGCGTACGGGAACGGCGGCGTCCTCCACGTCCCACCGCCCGGGCGCGAACTCGCCGAGCACACCTTGGACACGGCCCGTCCGGACAGCACCGCCTACCTGCTCGACCTGCGCACCACTGCCCCGCCCGAGGTCACCGCCTGGCGGGACGCTCCGGCCCGGACCCGGATGGTCGTCCCCGGCTACGACCCGGAACACCACGCCGAACCCTGCATGACGGGCGGCTCGCTCAAGGAATGGTTCGACGCCCTGGTGCACGTGCACGAGGTGACACCGACGCAACCCCTCCCCTGACCCGGGAGCCTGCAAGAAGCTCTCCAAGCCGCGACTTGGTGACACGTCCAGCGCACTCTCGCCGCAGGCTGACGGGACTCGGAAGGCTCGAGCCGACCGCTCTCACCGGTTCGACGGGGCGCTGTGACGAGCGGGGGGCGGCGAGCAGGGTGGGCGGCAAGGACAGCGAAGACGGTTCACGCGAGGTTTCGTCGGCGCGTGAACGGTTGTTGGGGTGGGCAAGCTCTGACAGTTCCCGTACACGTCAGCTCTGGAGGCGGCGGAGTGTCCACTGTTGAGGAGCGGGTGAAGGGCGTCATCGCCGAGCAGCTGAACGTCAAGCTGGAGGAGGTGACGAACAACGCGTCGTTCGAGGACCTGGGAGCGGATTCCCTGGACCTCGTCGAGCTGGGGACGGCCCTGGAGTTCGAGTTCTCCACGGACATCCCCGATGAGGACGCCGAGAGGATGACCACCGTGCAGGACGTCATCGACTGGTTCGGCGCACACCGGCGGTAGGTCCGGGACGCGACGTGAGCGGTCCGGCATCAGTGCGGGGCCGAGGCCGCTCAGAGGTGGCCGTCCAGGAAGTTCCGTATCTCCGTGACAGTCATCGGCCCCGAGGCGTGCGCCACCGCCTTCCCCTCCTTCAGCAGGACGTAGGAGGGGGCTCCGGTGATCCCGTATCGCTCGGTTGCCGCCGGACAGCGCGTGATGTCGGCGCGTACGGCCGTCAGGCGGCCCGCGCAGTCGTTGGCGATGTCTCCCACGACGAGGTCCATCACCCGGCAGGGCTCGATCGCCTTGGGCCATGTCCCGATGAAGTACGCGAGGACCGGAACTCCGCTCGCCCCGAGGATGAAATCGAACTCCGCGTCCTCACGGGGTCGGTGCACCCGCTTCGCCATCAATACTCCTGACCTCACGTTCCGTCGTTCCCTCCCATGATCCCTGTACGCGTCAGCTGCCCCGAAGCCCCACCGCCAGCGTCAGCTCAAGGACCCGGTGGGGCGACGCCAGATCCGGAAACAGCTCACGCAACTGCGCCATCCGGTACCGGACCGTCTGGGGATGGACGAACAACGCGGCCGCCACCTCGTCCCGCCTGCCCTGGTGCAGCAGCCACGCCCGCAGCGTCTCCTCAAGGCGTCGTGCGGTCCCGACGGGCAAGGTCCGCAAGGGTGCGAGGGCGCGGGCGCGCAGGTCCGCGTACGCGTCCGCGTCCGCGCTCAGCACCAGCTCGGGCAGGTGGTCCTCGGTGTCGCGGATGTCGGAGGAGAGGGTGCGGGCGCGTACGGCTCGTGCGTACGAGGCGGAGGCGCGCGTCCATGGCCGGGCCGGGCCGACCACGGCGGTGCGGTCGGTCAGCTGCCGCAGGAGATGTGATCGGTCGGCGTCGGGGACGAGGAGCACACCGGTGGCGTCCGGCAGGTCGTCGAGGACAAGGGTGTTCGGGTCGAGCGCGCGGTAGGCAGGCCGGGCCTGGTCGGCGGGCAGCAGGACCGCGGTCAGTGAGACCGGGGGCTGCCACCCGGCCCGTTGGACAGAGGCCAGCAGCACGTCCGGGCTCGCGCCGGCGAGGAGGTCGCGGGCCAGGTGTTCCAGGTGGCGTTCCTGGGCCCTGCCCCGGGCGGCCAGTTCGTCGGCGTGGCCCGCGGCGCTCGCGGCGGAGAGCTCGTCGATGTAGGCGAAGGTCAGCTCGGCGAACTTGGCGACCTCGGCGGCGGGCAGACCTGCGGGTACGGCACCCGCCGCCAGGCATCGCCAGGCCACGCGGGCGCCGACGCGGTAGGCGCTGAGCAGGGCGTCCATCGAACGGCCGTCGCGCACCTCGCCGCGGCCCAGCTCGTAGGCCGCGTCACCGGCGTCGCCGCCGGTGGCGTTGCCGCTCGCGAGGTCCAGGTAGTTCCCAAGGGCGGTGCGGACGGCTCGGCGGATGGTGGCGCCCATGCGGCCCGAAAGGGCGTTGGCGTACGAAGGGACCTCGTCGATGATCGCCTGGACGACCTCGTCGGCGGTGGTCCTCAGCGCGGCCCGCAGCGCAGTGACCGTCGTCTCATCCAGGGCCAGCTCACTGGCCCTCCGGATCGCATGACTCACGTTCTTGTTCCCTACGAACAATTCTGTCGACCAGATTCACATCCTGCGGTCAGGACTTTACGCCCTGAGGCGCAGCAAGCTGGGGCCATGACGAGTGCAGCCCTCCGCAGCAGGGCGTGGAATCTGCTGGAGATGGTCACGACGCCGCTGCTGCCGTCGGACTACCTCGACCTGTTCAGCCCCCTGCGTGCGGGCGCCGACCTGCGGGGGCGCATCGAGGCCGTGCGTCCCGAGACGGGTGACACCGCGACCATCGTGATCAGGCCCGGGCGGGGCTGGCGCGGCCACAGGGCGGGGCAGTACGTGCGGATCGGGGTCGACGTGGACGGGGTGCGCCTGTGGCGTGCCTACTCCCTGACCTCGCCGACCGACCGCCGGGACGGCCGCGTCACGATCACCGTGAAGGCGATCCCGGACGGCAAGGTCAGCAACCACCTGGTCCGCAGGGCCAGACCGGGCACGGTGATCCAGCTCGACCAGCCGACCGGCGACTTCGTGCTGCCGCGGACCAAGCCCGCCAAGGTGCTCTACCTGACGGCCGGCAGCGGCATCACGCCCGTGATGGGCATGCTGCGCGACACCGAGTTCGACGACGTCGTCATGGTCCACTGCGCGCCGCGGCCGCAGGACGTGATCTTCCGCAGCGAACTGCACGACCTGGTCGCGGACAAGAAGCTGCGGCTCACCGAGGTGCACACCGACACGGACGGCATGCTCGACATCGCCCGTCTCGACGCGCTCGTGCCCGACTGGGCCGAGCGCGAGACCTGGGCCTGCGGGCCCGCGGGCCTGCTCGACGCCGCCGAAGAGCACTGGAGCGCACACGGCGTCCAGGAGCGCCTGCACACCGAGCGCTTCCGCCCCGGCGTCGTCGTCACCGGCGACGGCGGCGAGGTCACCTTCAGCGCCACCGGCAAGAGCGTCGACGCGGACGGCGCCACACCGCTGCTTGACGTCGGCGAGGAGGCCGGTGTGCTCATGCCCTCCGGGTGCCGCATGGGCATCTGCTTCGGCTGCGTCACGCCGCTCAAGGCGGGCGCCGTCCGTGACCTGCGCACCGGCGAGATCACCGAGGCCGAGCCGGGCGTCCTCATCCAGACCTGCGTGTCCGCCGCGGCGGGCCCCTGCGACATCGAACGGTAGGAACACCTTGACCGCCATCGACCCCACCGCCCACCTGACCTCGGAGCAGATCGAGGAGCTCGGCCGCGAGCTGGACGCGATCCGCGACGAGGTGATCGCCGACCGCGGCGAGAAGGACGCCGCGTACATCCGCAAGGTCATCTCGGCGCAGCGCAAGCTCGAGCTTGCCAGCAGGGGCGTGCTGTTGTTCTCGTCCTTCCCGCCCGCGTGGCTGCTCGGCACCGCGGGTCTGTCCGTGGCGAAGATCATGGACAACATGGAGATCGGCCACAACGTCCTGCACGGCCAGTGGGACTGGATGCGGGACCCGAAGATCCACTCCACCACCTGGGAGTGGGATCACGTCTCGCCGTCCGACCAGTGGAAGCACTCGCACAACGAGCTGCACCACACGTACACGAACGTGATCGGCAAGGACAACGACCTCGGCTACGGCATCATGCGCGTCGACGAGGACCAGAAGTGGCACCCGGTCCACCTCGGCCAGCCGCTGTGGAACTTCCTCAACGCCTGCTTCTTCGAGTACGGCATCGCTGCGTACGACCTGGAGCTCGGCAAGAACCTGCACAAGCGGCGCCGCAGGAACCCGGAGTTCCGCGCGCGGGCCAAGGCCGTGGGCCGCAAGATCCGCAAGCAGGTGCTCAAGGACTACGTGATCCACCCGCTCCTTTCGGGTCCGTCGTTCCTCAGCACGCTCGGCGCCACGTTCACCGCGAACCTGGTCCGCAATGTCTGGTCCCACTCGGTGATCATGTGCGGGCACTTCCCCGAGGGCGTGCAGGTCTTCGAGCGCCGGTCGATCGAGGGCGAGACGCGCGGCCAGTGGTACCTGCGCCAGATGATGGGTTCGGCGAACATCAGCGGCAGCAAGGCCATGCACTTCATGACCGGCAACCTGTCGCACCAGATCGAGCACCACCTGTTCCCGGACCTGCCGAGCAACCGGTACGCCGAGGTCGCGGTGAAGGTGCGCGCCCTGTTCGAGAAGTACGAACTGGAGTACGTCACCGGGCCGCTGCCCAAGCAGGTGTTCTCCGCGTGGCGCAAGGTCTTCCGGCTGTCGCTGCCGAACAAGACGCCCCACGTCAAGGTGCCCGACCGCGAGCAGGTGCTCGTCGCGGCCTGACTCCCGGTGCCGGTGTCGAGGTGCGGGGCGGCCGGGCTGATCGCGCTCGTCGGCACGGTTCGGTCCGCCCTGCTCAGCGCAGTTGCTCGGCCAGTCCGACGATGATGCCCTCGGGGCCGCGGACGTAGCAGAGCAGATAGCTGTCCTCGAACCGGGCGATCTCGCCGACGAGTTCGGCGCCGTGGGGGCGCAGGCGGGCCACGGTGTCCTCGAGGTCGTCGACGGCGAACATGACGCGGTGCGTGCCCAGGATGTTGTGCGGCCGGTTGCGCGGCCCGTCGCTGATCACCGCGGGGCTGTGGTACTTCGCCAGTTCGAGGCGGCTGTGACCGTCCGGGGTGCGGACCATCGCGATGTCGCAGCGGACGCCGTCGAGTCCGGTGCACTGGTCGGCGACAGGTCCCTCGGCGACCGCCCTGCCCTCGAGCTCCATTCCGATTTCCACGAAGAACGCGATGGCGGCGTCCATGTCCTCGACGACGATGCCGACGTTGTCCATCCGCTGAATCGCCATGCCTGCTTCTCCTTCGTCCTCGTGCGGCCGGTGGTGGCCGCTGTGCCCCTGGGACGGAGCCGGTGACCCGTTCTCGACACCCGCGGACCGCCGAACCCCAAAAGATCTGGAGAACCGGCCGGACGCACGGCACACGGCGCGTCCGCCGACCGTAGCGCGGCGGCGATTTCATCGTTGACAGGTATGGCTAATGACATTAGCTTATGGCTAACGAGATTAGCCGGATGAGAGGGATGCCATGAGCGAGTACCTGGCGGTCGACGGCGGCACGATCGCCTACGAGGTGCAGGGGTCCGGCCCGCTGATCGTCCTCGCGCACGGCATCGGCGACAGCCGCGCCGCGTACCGCACTGTCGTCCCGCCGCTGGTGGCCGCGGGCTATCGGGTCGCCACGGTCGATCTGCGGGGCTGCGGCGAGTCCAGCGTCGGCTGGCCGGCCTGGAGCCGCACCGCCATCGCCGGTGACCTGCTCGCCGTGATCCGCCACCTGGGCGGCCCGGCCGTGCTCGTCGGCCACTCGGTCTCCGGCGGCGCCGCCACCATCGCCGCGGCGCAGGAGCCCGCGCTGATCACCGAGGTCGTCGAGTTGGCGCCGTTCACCCGCAAGCAGTCGATCCGCTGGGGCGACCTGCGGGTCAAGCGATTCCGGCAGGGCATGCTGCGGCTGCTCGGCGCGGGCGCGTTCGGCAGCCGCTCCCTCTGGCGCTCGTACCTCGACGCGGCCTACCCCGGCGTGAAGCCTGCCGACTGGGCCGAGCGGCTCGGCCGCATCGACTCCCTGCTGCGGGAGCCGGGCCGGATGAAGGCCATGCAGGGCATGGGCCGCAGCGCCCCGACCGACGCCGGCGCGCACCTCGGCAACGTCCGCTGCCCGGTCCTGGTCGTGATGGGCACGCTCGACCCCGACTGGGCCGACCCGCACGCCGAGGGGTCGGCGATCGTCGATGCCCTGCCGACCGGCCTCGGTCGCCTCGAGATGGTCGAGGGTGCCGGGCACTACCCGCACGACCAGTTCCCCGACCAGGTGGTTTCGCTCATGCTCGGCTTCCTCCGCCCGGACGCCGCCCGTGCCTAGGGCCGGCCTGGACCCGACGGCCGTGGTCGCGGCCGGTGCCGCCCTCGCCGACGAGGTCGGCCTCGCCGACCTGACGATGGGGCTGCTGGCCGAGCGGCTGGGCGTACGTACCCCGTCCCTGTACAAGCACGTGGGCGGCCAGAAGGACCTCAACCGGCGCATCGCGGCCCTGGCGCTGAACGAGGCCGCCGACGCCGTCGGCGGCGCGGTCCAGGGGTACGCGGGCCGCGACGCCCTGGCGGCCGCCGCGCGCGCCTTCCGCGCGTTCATCCTGGAGCACCCCGGCCGGTACGCCGCCACGGTCGGCGTGGAACCCGACGGCCCGGACGATCCCCTGTCCACCGCCGGCCAGCGGCTGCTCGGCGCGTTCACGGCGGTCCTGCGCGGCTACGAGATCCAAGAGCCCGACGTGGACCACGCCCTGCGCACGCTCCGCAGCCTCTGCCACGGCTTCGCCACCTTGCAGGTGGCGAACGGCTTCCAGATGAGCGCCGACATCGACGAGAGCTTCGAGTGGCTGATCGCCTTCACCGACCGGGGGCTGCGCGCGCTCTCCCGCCCGAGCTCCGGCGAGGCACCTTAGGCCCTCACTGTCGGCTTCCGTTCGACTCCTTGACCAAGGCGTCGTGTGCATGTTCAGCCGTACCGGCAGCACCCGACAGGGCCGCCGCACCCCCGTGGCGGCGGCCCTGTCCCGGCTCAGCGCAGCCGCGTCGCGACGTACGCCTCGATGGCGGCCCGCTGGTACGCGGCCAGGCCCGGCGCGATCGACTCGTACGCCGCGCGCCAGTGCTCGTTCTCCACACAGCAACGCCCGATCGCGAGGTACTCCTCGGCGGTGGCCGCCCGGCACTGGGCCAACGTCCGGTACTGGGCGTCGATCTCGGCCTGCACCGCGTCGGCGTCGGCGGGCCGGCCGGTGGCGAGCAGGTCGGCCAGCCGGATCATCTGCGCCGTGCGCTCGCGCTCGTCGGCCTCGATCTCGACCTCGCTCAATGCCGCGGTGCGCCGCTCGACGGCCCCGACCAGCTCCGGGAAACCGCTCAGGACCTTCATGCACTGGGTGGACCGGATGCCCTCGAACAGGTTCTCCGGCCGGCTGATGCTGATCATGTCTGTGCCGTCCTTCCTGGACTGCTCCAGTTCGGTGATCGTGCGCGCGACGGTGCCGGCCAGGGCATCCAGCCGGTCGCGCTCGGCGAGCAGCCGACGGTGATGGCCCCGCAGGGCTTCCACCTCGTCGACCTGCGCGGCCAGGATCCGGCTTATCTCGGGCAGCCCCAGGCCCAGCTCCCGCAGCACGAGAACCTGCTGCAGCCGCAGCAGTTGGCGCTCCTCGTAGTAGCGGTGGCCGTTGGCCCCGATCCAGGCCGGTGGCAGCAGTCCGACGTCGTCGTAGTGCCGTAGGGTCCGGGCGGTCACACCCGACATCCGGGCGACCTCCGCGATCGGCCAGGCCATCGCCGCCTCCCGCACGCGTGCTTCACCGGGCCGGAATCTCCGGCCCTGCTCAGGACGGTAGAGGCTGCCGCTGCGGCAGCCTCAAGCCCGGCGCTCAGCTTGACGCGCGCCTGTCGGCGGCCACCAGGTCGGCTGCGAGCACGGCCTCTAGTCGGTGGTGCGGGTCGGGTAGACCTGGACGTCGGTGTACGCGCCCTTGATCGCGCCCGCGCCCTCGGGCCAGGCCAGGGGCACGCTCCGCGTCTCGTTCGGGGGCGTCACCTCGATGTCGGGTGGTCGAACCCCGGTTGACCATGGCGCAGCGTCCGTGGGGTTCAGCGCGTCGGTGTCCGCCGCTCCGGCCTCGGGCCAGGACACGCCTGCCTGCTGCCGGATGGCGGACGCGGGCTCCGGCCAGGAGTGGCGACCGGTCACGCCGGGCTTCCGTGACGCCCGACTACTCCTCCCCGAGCTTCGCCCGCGCCCACTCGGCCCAGTCCCGGTGCATGGCCTCGAAGCGGAGGCCCCATTCGAGCGCCAACGCGCCGTAGACCGACAGCGCGTCGTCGCTCCAGTCGGTCCGGTCGCGCACCTCGCGCAGTTCTTCGTGCCGCAGGGTGGCCGCCTCCGCGACGCGGCCCAGGAACTCGCGGGCCTCCGCCGGGCTGACGGCGTTGAGAAAGAACACGCGCAGGATCAGGTCGTCGCGCCGGGGGCGCGGTGCCACGTCGATCATCCAGTGCCGCAACTCGGCGCGGCCGTCCTCGGTGATCTCGTAGACCTTCCGGCCCCGCGGGCCCTCCTCGGCCACCGTGATCAATCCCGCGTCGGCGAGCTTGCCCAGCTCTCCGTAGACCTGGCTCTGGGTGGCCGACCACGCATGGCGAAGCGAGTGGTCGAACTTCTGCATCAGGTCCCAGCCGCTGCCGGGCTCCTCGGACAGCAGGCCGAGAACGGCATGTCGAAGGCTCATGCGCGAACTCTACCTTCCACAGTTGACAGGTCGATGCCAGACCTTCTACTTTTGACATGTCAACATTGACACGTCAGGAGGTCCCATGGGTACGACCACCTTCCATCTCCAGGGGAACTACGCCCCCGTCCATGACGAGCTGACCGCCTACGACCTGCCTGTCACCGGGGCGATACCGCCCGAGCTGAACGGCTGGTACCTGCGCAACGGGCCGAACCCGCGCGAGGAGTCCGCGCATTGGTTCGTCGGCGACGGGATGATCCACGGGGTCCGGCTGGAGAACGGGCGGGCCGCCTGGTACCGCAACCGCTGGGTCCGCACCCGCAGCTTCGAGGACCCGACGGTCCAGGAGTACCGGGAGGACGGCACGGCGGACCGGACGGCTTCGCTGGCGAACACGCACGTCGTGAACCACGCCGGGAAGACCCTCGCGCTCGTCGAGAGCGCGCTGCCGTACGAGGTGACGCACGAACTCGAGACCGTCGGGCCCCATGACTTCAACGGCAAGCTCACCACGGCGATGACCGCGCACCCGAAGATCTGCCCCGAGACCGGCGAGCTGCACTTCTTCGGCTACGACTGGCAGGAGCCGTATCTGACCTACCACCGTGCGGACGCACGCGGCGAGTTAATGCTGTCGCAGACGATCGACGTGCAAGGCCCCACGATGATGCACGACTTCGCGATCACCAGCCGGCATGTGGTGTTCCTGGAACTGCCGATGGTGTTCTCCCCCGGCCCTGGCATGCCCTACGAATGGGACGAGGGCTTCCAGGCGCGCATCGGCGTCCTGCACCGCCACACCCCGCACGCCCGGGTGCGCTGGTTCCCGATCGACCCGTGCGTCGTGCTCCACACCCTCAACGCGCACGAGGCGGGCGACTCGATCGTGCTGCACGCCGTACGGCATCCCCGGCTGTCGTGGAACGAGGCCTTGGAGTCGCCCTCGGTCCTGTGGCGATGGACGATCGACCTGCGCACCGGAAGCGTCCGCGAGGACCAGATCGACGACCGCCCGGTCGAGTTCCCGCGCATCGACGACCGCTTCGCAGGCCTGGACGTCCGCTACGGCCACGTCACCGGACGCGGCGCGATCGTCCGCTACGACCTCCACGCGGGCGGTTCGACCGCCTTCGAGCCCGGCGAGGGGTATCGGCCCTCCGAGGCCGTCTTCGCGCCTCCGAACTGGCTCATCGCCTACGTCTACGACCGTGCACGCGACGGAAGCGATCTGGTGATCCTCGACGCCACTGACCTACGGAAAGCGGTGGCGACGGTGCACCTGCCCGCACGCGTGCCGGAAGGGTTCCATGGCAACTGGATCGTGGACTGAGACTCCGGCGGGGGCAGACGGTGATCATTCGCTGGCATTGTCGGATGCGAAGTCTGAAGCGACATCTGAAGCGACGTCTGAAGCGACATCGTGCGCCTGGCCGGCCAGGACAACGCGTCCCGCAGGTCGCGGCGTCGAAGGTCGGTGGTGGGCCTCCGTCTCGGCGTCTGCGTGAGCGTGAGCGTGCTCGATGCAATCGGGAGGCGGCAGGGGCAGGGGATGCGGAACACTTCGCCGGGTGATCGTGATGCAGCCCGTCCTGGAGATGTACACACCTGACGGCTTCGACCTCTGGCCCGTCGCGGAGGTCGAGCCGTTCGACTTCCTGCCTCTCAGCGGCGGGCTCTCACCCGCTGAGGTCGGGTCGGCGGTGATGCGTATCGCCAGTTGCAACGACGCCGTCCCCGACGGCGACGGCCCGCCTCGCCCCGTCGACGCACTCGGCTCGTTCCTCCACGGACTGCTGAACCACGACCCTCTCTTCGCGGCCGGCGGCCTGCGGGTCACCGACACCTCCACCGACGCCGTCTTCCTCCCCGGCTGCTGCGACGGGCTGGAGGACTGGCGTGACTGGTACCAATTCCTCGACGGCGGCAGCCTGCTCGGATTCGGTCACGACCCCTCGTCACCGGTCGCGGAGCGCTTCGGCGACACCCTCCGGCTCACGGTCAACGCCGACCAGAGCGACAGTCCGGTGATCGAGCTGTCCCTCGCCGAGCTCCGCCACCTGCTCGCCGGTGCCGAGCGCGACCTCGCCGACTTCCTCACGCTGGCGGCCGACTGGGCCTCCAGACACCTGCCTGGCCACCGCGCTCCCGTCACAGCCGCCCTCGCCCGCGCCCTCGACCTTGCCCCGCGAACTGAACCGCGACCGGACAGCAGTTGAGCTACGGCTCGTGGGTGGATGACAAGCTGGGACGGGGCGAGAGCTCTGGCGTACACGGCCCTCCGCGCCCCGGAGTCGGGCGCCCACACGCCGGTGACTGACAGTGCTCGATCGCATACGTTGAGTCTCCTTGCGGGTCGCGCTCGGCGACCCCGACCGTCAGGAGGACCGCTCATGCGTCGTATCGCCCTCGCCCTCAGCTCCGTCGTCGCGGCCGGAACGCTGACCCTGGCGGTGCCGGGCACCGCGCTCGCGGCCGAGGGGTCACTGGTCGTCGGCGGCGTCGAGTACGTCGACCCCAGCGGCTGCTACGACTCGGACAGTTGGCCGCTCACCGTCGACAACTACACCGACACCCCCGCCCTGGTCTTCGGCGAGGCGAACTGCGGTGGCGTGCCCATCGAGTTCGTCGACTCCGGGGCGTCCACGATCTCCGAGTTCGGCGCGAGCGTATACATCCCCTGAGCACCGCCTGAAGAGACACCGCGCCGTCGCACGCACCCGTCGCTAGAGCTCGTAGTCCTGGGCCAGCCCCTCCCAGCGAATGCCGCGCAGCACAAGGTCGGCGTCCTCGCCCGACGGGACGTCCAAGCCGGTCTGGAACCAGATCACGGTGAGAGCGGAACGGTGCAGCACCGGATCGAGCTCAGGGGCGACCGCTGCCGAGCGGAAGGCACCGATGCAGGCAACGGAGGGCAGAACCTCAACGGGTCCGAAGCCGCCGGCGGTCTGGTCCGGGTACTCGCGGGAGGGGGGAAGCAGATGGACGGGCGTGGCGGGAAACGCACGTTCAGCCTGTCGCTGGAGGCCGCTGACCTTCATGTCGTTGATGGGCTTGCACGGGTAGCCCTCCAGCATCCCTCCGTAGGTCGAAGCCATGCGCAGCTCGGTGAGCTCGATCGAACGCCCGGACGAGAGGGGTATGTGGCTCAGCGACATGCCGACACCCTATGCGCAAGATTCACATCCGATACACGGCCTGGTGCTGTCCTGATGTCGTAGAGCTCAGGTGGAACGGTATTGCTCGGCGGAACCTCTCCTTATCCGTACAGCCGCACCCCTCAAGAGGAGTTGTTCCGCATGGTCCGTCGCATTCGTGTCCTGCTGCTGACCGCCCTGGCGCTGGTCGCGGGCGCGGTGATGACATCGCCACCGGCCTTCGCCGTCATCGGCGGGTCGAAGAGCACCTACGGCCCGTGGGCGGTGCGCATGCTCGTTGACGGCAAACCGGCGTGCACCGGGACGGCGGTCTCGCGCCAGTGGATCCTCACCGCCTCCCACTGCTTCTACGAGCAGGCGCGGCCGGTCGCCGACAAGCGGATCTCCTTCCGGGTGGGCCATCTCGACATGCGGAAGGGCAAGACGGTCCGCCCCATACCCCGTAAGCGTGTGGGCAGCGCGCACGCCGACATGATGCTCATCAAGGTCGCGCCGATGAACGTCCGCACGGCAAGCCTGTCCAAGGTCGGCGTCCACCGCAGCCAGGCCGTGCGGGTGTACGGATGGGGCGCCACCTGCACCACGGACGAGAGCGCCTGCCAGTCCCCCGTCCTCAAGCAGTCGGACCTGAAGGTCGTACGGCCCAACGACCCCCGGTGCGCGGGCCTCACCGCCCCGGGCGGACCCGACTTCTGCATGAAGAAGGTGTCCGGGATTCCCGCCGGGGGTGACTCCGGCGGCCCGGTGATGACCGTCGGCCCGCGGGGCACCGAAAAGCTCATCGGCGTCTTCAACGGCTCCGACCGGGAGAAGGGCGCCGAGGCCGGAGAGGTGTCGCAGCAGCTCTCCTGGATTCGCTCCGTCATCCGGCGATAGCACCTGCACCTGCCACCTGCACGGCATGCTCCGCCGTGCAGGTGGCAAGGGCGCCGAGCGTACGGCTGCCGCCCCTCGAGACCGTTGGCGTCAGCCGCCCATGCCTCCGGCGAAGGGCATCGCCCGCCAGTGGTCGACCGCGGGCTCGAGGTACTCCATCAGTACGGGCAGCTGCGGGACCAGTGTGAGGCTGGCGACGACCCGCAGCATGCCCAGGGCGTTGACGAAGGCGAGGACGTCCTCATCGAGCGGCCTCGTGCCGTTGCGTCGCGCGCCGCGGTTGTAGGCGGCTTCGTGCTCAGGTCCGAGAGCGGCCAGGTCCCACTCGACCGGCCCCAGCGTGACCAGTTCGAAGTCGGCGTAGAGGTCGCCGTCCACCGCGTGGAAGATGTTCGCGGGCGGCGAGTCCCCGTGGATGGGCTGGACGTCGACGCCGGGGAACCGGGCTTCGAAGGCGCCGCGTGTGCGTACGAGGGGTTCGAGGAGGTGCCATTCGCGGCGGGCCCGGTCGAGTTCGGCCGCTCCGATCAGGTCGGGATGCTGGTCGAGCCGGGCGAGGCTGTCCGCGATGAACCGCGGGTCGGCCGCGGACAGGAACTCCAGACGGCGGCCCGGGTAGGCACGCAGGGCCGCGTGCAGGTCGGCGACGCTCTCGGCGTTCGCGACGTAGTCGGGTTCCTTGTCCCGGGCCTCCTCGACGAACGGCCAGAACGTCATCGAGAACCCGTCGCGCCGCACGGGAACGGAAGGCACGAGCGGGCTGGGCGCGATCACAGGGATCTGCTGGTCGGCCAGCCACTGTGTGACATCCAGCTCGTCCTGTTGGCGGTGTGCGAGGGCGGCGAGGTCGTCCGGGCGGGGCAGGACGGTGGGAACGCGGGCCACGACCGGCGCGGGGGCGAGGTGGACGACGACCGAGAAGACGTCGTGGAGCACCGTGGG
Source organism: Streptomyces sp. RK9 (assembly GCF_045070545.1). Taxonomy (NCBI): domain Bacteria; kingdom Bacillati; phylum Actinomycetota; class Actinomycetes; order Kitasatosporales; family Streptomycetaceae; genus Streptomyces; species Streptomyces sp. RK9. The sequence goes on from NZ_CP173703.1 coordinate 107,201, forward strand.
CTCGGTGACGGTCAGGCCGAGCCCGCGCCCGGCGGCGACGGCTGCCGCGACGGCGGCGGAGGTGCGGTCGGCGTGTTGTTGTGGCGTCAGGAAGGTGGTCATGGATCGTCCTTTGTTCCGTTGGGTCGATGGACCGTTCAGTGGGTCGATGGACGCCGATGTGATGCAGAGCGAGTCGAGGGGGCGGGCCCGACCCGGTCAGGCCTGCGGCCAGCGCACAGTTCCAGCTGCTCCGCTTCGAAGCGCGCACGGAAGTCGCGATCGTGCGACACCGCGACGACCGCCCCTGGGTACGCCGTGAGCGCCGCCTGCAGGTCCTCGACCAGGTCGAGTGCGATGTGGTTGGTCGGCTCGTCGAGGACGAGGAGGTCCGCGGGCCGGGTCACGAGGGTCGCGATCTGCAGCCGCCGCCGCTGCCCCACGGACAGGGCGGCGACCGGGACGTGCAGGTCCTGTTCGCGGAACAGGCCGAGGGACAGGAGCTGTTCGGCGTACTCGTCCGGCGGCCCGGGCCGTCCGGCGGCGAACGCGGCGAGCAGCGGAAGGCGTGTGGGCCGTGCCGGCAGTTCCTGGGCGAGGTAGCCGATCCGGGCGGGGCGGCGCGCGGTGCCCGCGTCCGGCTCCAGGTCGCCCGCCAGGACGCGCAGCAGCGTCGTCTTGCCCGCGCCGTTCTCGCCGGTGACGAGGAGGCGCCCTCCTGGCTTGAGCGCCAAGAGCCCGTCCAGGCGGAGCCGTTCCCCGACCCGTACGTTGTCGAGCTCGGCGAGTGTCCCCTGGACCGGGCCACCGGCTGCGGACGGCAGCGCCGTCGTGAACCGGAGCGGTACCGGGGGCGGTGCCACCGGGTCGCGCCGCAGCCGGTCCAGGCGCTCCCGTACCGAGCGCACCTGCCCGCCGAGCTTCGCCTCGCTGGAGCGGCGGTGCTTGCCGAAGCCCTGCTTCGGGTCGCGGCCGGTGGTGGCGAGCCTCCTGCCTGCGGCCTCCAGCTCCTCCTCGGCACGGTTCACCTCCTCGACCCAGTCCTCGTACCGCTGCTCGGCTCTGCGCCGGGCGGCGGCCTTCGTGGCGCGGTAGCCGGCCCAGCCGTCGCCGTACCGGTGCACGGCGGCCTCGTCCCGGTCGACCTCGAGGATCGTGGTGGCGATGCGTTCCAGGAAGCCGCGGTCGTGGGTGACCGCGACGACGGTGCCGCGGTGTGCGCGCAGGTGCTCCTCGAGCCAGCGCACGGACGCCGCGTCGAGGTGGTTCGTGGGTTCGTCCAGGAGGAGCAGTTCGGGGGCGGCGGCCAGGACGCAGGCGAGCGCGAGGCGCGACTGCTCGCCGCCGGACAGTGAGCCGAGCAGGCGGTCCCGGGTGATCCGGGCAAGGCCGAGCCCGTGCAGGGCGGCGTCCACGCGGGCGTCCGCCTCGTATCCGCCGCGTTCCTCGTACGCGGTCAACAGCTCGCCGTAGGCGGCGAGTTCCTCCTCCGACGCCTCGCCGAGACACTGCTCGGACGCGCGCAGTCGGCGCTCCATGTCGCGCAGGTCGGCGAGGGCGAGGTCGACGGCGTCCCGCACGGTGCGGTCCGGGTCGAGGTCGAGGATCTGCGCGAGGTGGCCGATGCCGCCGGGGAAGCCGACGGTGACCTCCCCGGCGTCCGGCGTCTCGGCCGCGGCGAGCAGCCGCAGCAAGGTGGACTTGCCGGAGCCGTTCTCACCGATGACGGCGGCCTTCTCCCCCGGTCGAACGGTGAAGGAGACCTGGTCGAGGACGACGCGGGTGCCGTACGACTTGGTGACGGACTTGACGGACAGCTGCGCCACGGCGGGTGCGGCGGCGGGCAGGGTGGTGCGAGCGCGGTCGCGCATAGGGCTTTCCCTGGGCATACGAAGGGTCTAAGGGCAGCAGAAACGGCGACAGGGGCCGTGCCCGGACTCAGACGAAGAAAAGGAAAGCCATGCGCCGACCATAACAAGACGAGCCGTCTCGCCTCAACTCGTGCGGCGCACGAAGTCCGCTATCGACGCGGGGTGCGCGGCTCGATCCGGTGGTCGAAGGCGGCGCCGCCCACACCGACCGTGGTCACGCCGCCGTCGACGGTCAGGACAGCACCGTTGACGTAGGACGCGGCGGGCGAAAGGAGCCAGTCGATCGCTCCGGCGACCTCCTCCGGATCACCCGGCCGCCTGGCGGGGTTCAGCCGGTTCGCCTCCTCGTACGCCGCCTCGGCGCCGCCCGCAAGCCCCGCCTCCGCCGCGAACCGCGCCATCCGCTGGTCGGCCATCTCCGTACGCACCCAGCCAGGGCACACCGTGTTGGCCCGCAGCCCCTGCGGCCCGTAGTCGACAGCGAGGGAGCCGCAGAGGTGGAGCAGGGCCGCCTTGGACGTCGCGTAGGCGGCGTTGCCGACGCTGTTGCGGAGCGCCCCGACCGAGGCGACCGCGACCACGGCGCCGCGGGCCTCCAGGAGATGCGGCAGCGCGGCACGCAGCAGCAGGAACGGGCCGGTGACGTTGGTGCGGATCAGCGCGTCCCAGTCCTCGACCTCGGTGTCGCCGACCGCGCCGCCCCGCCCGATTCCGGCGTTGAGCACCAGGCCGTCGAGCCTCCCGTAGGCCGACACCGTCGTCTCGACGAGGTCGCGCACGGCCTCGCGGTCCCCGGCGTCGGAAGGGTGGGCCAGCGCTCCGGTCTCCTCGGCCACCTTGCGCAGTGGCTCGGGTCGCCGCCCGGAGATCACGACCTGGTGCCCTTCCGCACGCAGCAGCCGGGCGGTGGCGGCCCCGATTCCCGTTCCGCCGCCCGTCACCAGGACAACACGCTGTTCCGACATGCTCGTTCGCCTCCGAAGGTGGTCAGCTTCAGGTTCCCCGCACAGTGATCATAGAAAGCGGCGGGCGGTGAACGCGCCCCGGCTGTCGAGGGCATGACGATAATGACGGGACTGGGGCGACATGGGGGGACTGCGATGGACGCACCTGACCTGGCGGCGATGGCTGCGGAAGCTCTGTCCGCCGCGGCATCAGGCGCCGGCAGTACGGCGGTGTCGGATCTGGTACGGGACAGGCTCAGCCACTCCGCACGGGGACGGGCCGCCCTGGCCGAGCTGGCCGCTGCGCCGGGTGATCCCGGGGCCTGCGGCCGTGTGCGAGCCGCACTCACCGAAGAGATCAGCAGCGACGCCGAGTTCGCCCAGCAGCTCGCCGTGCTCCTCCACGCGCCCTCTCACCAGCACACCGGCAGCGGGGTGACACGCAGCCGGACCGCACGTGGTCCGCTGACCGTCAACAACACCCGCACCGGGCGGTTGTCCCTCGCTGCGGGCATCGTCCTGGCGGTGCTGGTGGTCGTGCTCGCCGCCTACGGAGGTGTGCGGCTGTTCGACAACGATGACGACTCGCCACGCAGCACGCCGTCAGCCCCCTCCACGACACGCCCCGGCGACCGTGCGGCCGGCCTCCCGCCCACGGCCGACACGGTCCGCCGGATCCTTCCGGACCGAAGCAGCATGGACGCCCGGGAGTATCCCTGGGCCGGGACTCCGGACGTCAGGAGGACGTCAGCGACCGGCCTGTCCCTCTGCCAGGCGGCACCGACCTGCAGGATGGCCACCGCGGTCGGGGTGGTGGACTTCGGCCGGGGTGAGAACGAAGGGGAGAACCGAGCCGAGTTCCTCGTCATCGCGTTCCCGGACGATGACGCCGCCCACAAGGCGTACGTCGACATCGTGCAGGACATCGAGGAGTCCGACCCCGGGTCCAGAAAGGTGGAGCTGGAGCCGAGGGGCGACGAGAGCCAGGGCATCGACCAGGACGGTACGGACACCGAGAACAATCCGACCGAGCTGCACATCAACCGCTCCCTGATCTTCCGTCAGGGCGCCTTCATCGGCATTGCGCACCAGATGGACGACCCGACCGAGCAGCGGAGCACCCGCATCCACAGCCTGTCCGCCCTCCTTGCCGACCGCATCGCCAAGGCCGAGGCCGGCAAGAGCCTGTAGCGGACATCCCTGCCACACGATCCCGGTCCCGACGCGACTCCCCACCGGCGAATCTGGCCAGGGGGCGTCTTCTCACCCGCGGGCACGCGCGGGAAGAGTTGGTTCGACCGTACAGAGCAGGCGGGGGGACGAGAGTGATGCTGCTGCACGTGTTCGACAGCCGAGGTCATCCTGCGGAGGAGCGCGTCGAGGCCTGGCGTGCCGTGACGGCGAGCGCGCTGATCCCCAACGAGTTCGACATCGAGCGTCCGTCGGACTTCCATGCGTCGCTGCGGGCCGCGGAGATGGGCGCGGTGCAGGTGACCGCCATGACGTACGCGTCGCTGAAGATGCGGCGTACACGACAGCTGATCCGGCGGTCCGACCCCGAGATGTACGCGGTGGGGCTCGTGGTGCGGGGCCAGCAGGGGATCCTCCAGGAGCGTTGCGAAGCGGCCTGCCGGGCCGGTGACCTGGTGCTGTACTCGACCTCGCATCCCTACGAAGGCGCGGTCGACGTCCGGCGCGGCCCGGCGGCTTCCGTGGTGGCGCAGATCCCGCGGGCCCGGGTGCCGCTGCCGTCGGACCGCCTGGACCGCCTGCTGGCTTCCCGGATCCCAGGGCAACAGGGCGTGGGACGGCTGCTCGCGAACTTCCTCACCACCGCGGCCACCGACTCCGGCCCCTACCGGCCCGCCGACGCCGGACGGCTCGGTCACGTCCTCACCGATCTGATCACCGCATGGCTCTGCCACGTCATCGAAGCCGAGGACGGATCGGCGGGCGAGACGGGCCAACGTGTGCAGGTCCTGCAGATCCAGGACTTCATCCGCAGGCATCTCGACAGCGCCGAGCTGACCCCCGGCAGCGTCGCCGCCGCGCATCACCTCTCGCTGCGCAGCCTGCACCGCCTCTTCCACCGCCACGCCCACGGAACCACCGTCGCCTCCTACATCAGAAGGCAGCGCCTCGAACGCACCCGCCGCGACCTGGCCGACCCGAGCCTGGCCGCACGGCCCGTCCACGCCATAGCGGCCCGCTGGGGCTTCGCCCGTCCTGCCGACTTCACGCGCGCCTTCCGTACCGCCTACAACACCACCCCCACCGAGTACCGGCACGCCTCCGTGCCCGTGCGGACACGGAGGCGTGCGGGCACTGCGCGGCGCACTGGGCCTTGAAGGCACGGCCTGCGAGCAGGCGGCCTCCGCCCCTCCGTGCGCCGTGAGTTGTCAGTAGTCGATCAGGCCCGAGACACGTGTTGTCCCCTTGAACTGCAGGAAGAACTTCGTGCCGTCAAGCACGTCCGTGGCAGCCTCGTCCCAGCGGTTGGCCGGCAGCCACCGCCAGCCGTTGCAGTTCCAGCCCGTTCCCCTCTTGAAGCAGGTCCTCACCTCGCGGCGGCTGTCCAGCTTCAGGTTGATGTCGTTGCACCTGGTGGTGGTCGTCGCGTAGGTCCCCCTGGCGGGCCAGAACGCGGGGTCGTTGACGCCGGTACCGGGCCAGCTGGTGAAGCGCGGCGCGCTCTCCGTGCAGGCCCGCGCTGTGCCGATGGGCGACTCCGAGGCCTCGGCCGGCGCTGCCGCCGCGGCGGTGGCGGTCATGCCACCCCCGAGCAGCACGGCAGATGCCGCCAACGAAACGATCTTGAGATTTCGCAACGTGTTCCCCCTGTCTCATCACGGGTGGTGTGGTCAACACCGGAAGCTCCCGACAGAGCCACTCGCTTCGCGCCCCCGGGGCGTATGGCCTTCCGCTCGCGACGCGTGAGCGGGTGGGCCAGACCGCGTTCGGTGACGGTTCGTCGAACGAGCGCTCGGCCGAGACCGTGCCCTGAGTCTTCCTGGACGCCGTGGGCGTGGGGATAGCACCGCGTGCCAGCTGCTTGGCGTCGGGCGCCAGGATGTGCGCGGGAAGCGAATTCCCCGTCGCTCCTGTGGTGTTGAACACCTCGGCAGATTCCTGGACATCGGCTGTGCGAAAGTACACCGATGTTGCGTTTCGCTGCTTCGCCGGAACCGATAACTGCTGATCCGGTACGCACGGTGCCGAGTACGTTGCTGACCCAGTCCTGGCTCGACCTGTCGTTCCTGCACTGGGCCGTCGACCCTGCGGACGTGGCACCGCTCCTGCCCGCGGAAACCGTGCCGGACACATACGAAGGGCTGACTTACGTCGGCCTTGTGGCGTTCCGGATGCACCGGGTGGGTTGGTTCAGGGCGCCGGGGATCCCGTACTTCGGGACCTTCGCCGAGGTGAATGTGCGGCTCTATTCGGTGGACCGGCAGGGGCGGAGGGGCGTCGTCTTCCGTTCGCTGGAGGCGGCCAGACTGCTGCCGGTGGCCATCGCCCGCGCCGCCTTTCAACTCCCTTACGTCTGGGCGAGGATGGCGATTCACCGCGACCGCGACACAATCGCCTATACGAGCAGTCGCCGCTGGCCGGGGCCTCGCGGAGCGGGCTGTCAACTCAAGGTCCGGATCGGTGAGCGGATAGAGGAGCCGACTTCCCTGGAACATTTCCTCACCGCCCGTTGGGGGATCCACAATTCGTTCTCCGGCCGGTCGGTCTACCTGCCCAACAATCACCCGCGTTGGCCGCTGCACCGAGCTGAACTTCTGCACTGCGACGATGATTTGGTGTCCGCTGCCGGTCTGCCGGCGTGTGCCGGGCCACCCGTGAGCGTGCTGTACTCCCCCGGTGTGTCGGTCCGCATGGGCTATCCGGTCATCAAGCGGTAGGGCGATCACCCCCGGGGAGCGCGGGTCGTGCGCAAGGGGACCGGGACGACGACGGGGCCTACGGTTCGTCCTGTTGGAGCGAGGCGGTGAGCGTGTCCAGCTCGGCGAGGCGAGCCGTGGCGTCGAGACGGGACGCCGTCGCCACGAGGAGCAGCTCGGTCACGGCGATCTGGTGGGTCAGCGGGGCGATGGGGCCGGCGGCCTCGCGGGGCAGGGGGACGAGGGTCTGGGCGTGCTCGGCCAGGGGGGACTGCCAGGCGTCCGTGACGAGCAGCAGCCGTGCGCCGCGTGCGCGTGCCGCCCGGACGAAGGCGGCCGTCCGGTCCGAGTAGCGGCGGAAGTCGTAGGCGACCACGAGGTCCTGGGACGTCACGTCGAGCAGCGATCGGGCTCGTTCGTGCGCGGGGCCCGGGACAAGTCGGGCTCCCGTTCGCAGCGCCCCCAGCTGCCGGACCAGGTAGTCGGCGGCCAGTTCGCTCAAGGGGCCACCCAGCGCCCAGACCGACCGGGCTGTCGCGAGGGTGTCGGCTGCCGCGTCCAGCAAGGGCGGGTTCACTGCGGCCAACGCGCTGGACAGGCCGTCCTGCAGCTCGCGTGCGGCGCTGCCCGGGTCCAGGGCCTGGGCCGCGAACTCGCGTAGCCGTGACCGGTCCTGCGCGCCTGCCCGGACGATGTCCTGGAACTCGGTGAAGGAGCCGAAGCCGAGCCGGTCGACAAGGCGGGACGCGGTCGGCGGGCTCACCCCGGCCCGATCAGCGAGCGTGCGCAGCGAGTCGAGGGCCGCGAAAGGGTAGTCGTCGAGGATGATCCGGGCGACCGCGCGCTCGCCCGGAGGGAGCTTGGGGTAGGCGGCTTCGATGCGGGACACCACAGGATCCATGACGCCAGATGTTACATGAAAAGCAGCTTGACGCGTCGGGTGAAACAGATGTTACGTTCCCGGTCATGGAATCCTGGCAAGGGCTGATCGACAGCGAGTACCGGCGCTGGCTGCCGGTCACCGACCGCACCCCGTCCGTCTCCCTCAACGAGGGCAATACCCCGCTCCTTCGCTCCCGTCATCTGTCGGACCTCACCGGCTGCGACGTCCGGCTCAAGGTCGAGGGAGCCAACCCCACAGGCTCCTTCAAGGACCGCGGGATGACCGTGGCGATCAGCAAGGCCGCCGAAGACGGCGCGGAACTCGTCCTCTGCGCCTCCACCGGCAACACCAGCGCGTCGGCCGCCGCCTACGCGGCACGGGCGGGCATCGCCTCCGCCGTCCTGGTCCCCGCCGGCCGCGTCGCCCTGGGCAAGCTCGGCCAGGCGGTCCGCTACGGCGCACGGATCGTCGAGGTGGCCGGAACGTTCGACGACTGCCTGCGCATCGCCCGCGACCTGGCCGACCACCACCCGGTCGCCCTCGTCAACAGCGTCGGCAACGAGCTGCGCCTGTCCGGTCAGCGGACCGTCGCCTACGAGACCGTGGACGCGCTCGGCGCCGCGCCCGACATCCACTGCCTGCCGGTCGGCAACGGCGGCAACATCACCGCGACCTGGGGCGGATACCGGACCTTCCACGCCGCGGGACGCAGTGGCCGACTGCCGCGGATGTGGGGCTTCCAGGCCGCCGGAGCAGCCCCGCTCGTGCACGGGGAGCCCGTCGCCGAGCCGCAGACCGCGGCGAGCGCGATCCGTGTCGGCGATCCCGCGACCTGGCAGGGCGCCGTCGACGCCCGCGACGAGTCCGACGGCTTGATCGGCGCCGTCACCGACGAGCAGATCTTCGACGCCTACCAGCTCCTGGCCCGCAAGGACGGCGTGTTCGTCGAACCGGCGTCGGCGGCAGGCGTCGCCGGGCTCCTCGACCGGCACGACCGCGGCCTGCTCGCCCGGGGCCAGACGATCGTCATCACCCTCACCGGCAACGGGCTCAAGGACCAGGACGCGTCCCTGCGCGACGGCTACACCCCGGTCGAGACCGGCTCGTCCACCGCCGAAGTCGCCCGCGCGCTCTCCCACACGGCCCTGGCGTCAGCGCTGAGCTGACAACGAGTGCGGCTCCAAGGCTCTGGTGGGGCAGGGGGGCGGGCCCTGCGGACCTCCGCACGGTCGCTGCGGCGAGCGGTCCGCTCCTGGGTACGGACGGCGCGGAAATGAGTGCCCCTACTCACGCCCGGGCAGCCCTCGACGGCCGACGATGAAGATCCACCTCGTCGAGCCCGGGAGACCGACCATGCTCAGCCGCCTCGCCGAAGCCCTGGCGCCCGCCGTCGGCCGCCTCACGATCACCGCCGACGCGGGCGCCGAACTCGCCCCCGGCAGCATCGTCGTCGCCAACCACACGTCACTGGCCGACCCTGTCGTCGTGCTCGCCGCGCTGCACCGCCTCGGGACCCGCCCGGTCGTCATGGCGACAGCCGGGCTCTGGCGCGTCCCCCTGCTCGGTCGCGCGCTCACCCGCGACGGCCACATACCCGTCCACCGCCGGGACCGGCGCGCGGCGAACGCCCTGGACACCGCCGCCGATGCCCTCCGGCAAGGCCACCTGGTGTTGATCTACGCCGAGGGCGGTCTCCCCCACCGCCCGGACGCCGGGGAAGCGGCACCCGGCACCTTCCGCAGCGGCTTGTCCCGACTCGCCCGGCGAACGGGGGCTCCGGTGGTGCCCGTCGGCCAGGCCGGGGCACGCCGGATCACCTCGGGCAGCGTGCCCAAGCAGCTCACCGGCCTGCTCACGGCACCGCTGCGCCGACCCGCCCTGCACGTCCACGTGGGGCGCGCGCTCGAACTGACCGGGGACGGCGCCGCGCCGACGGAACAGGCCCACGCCGCAGTGACGGCCGCCTGGCACACGGCGGCCGGGCGGTTGGGCGAACGAGCGGCGCTCGCCGCGTGACACAACCGGGGTGGAGCAGGTCCGCTCGTGGTGGGACGACTGTGGGCGCGGCGAGCGCCGAGCCAGGTCCGCACGCGGGAGTTCATGGCCCGCGGGAGCCGTTGGCGGAGTCTGTGCTGGTGGGGCAAGCGGTCAAATGGTTCGCGGATCGAGTCCGTGGTTCGTACCCTCAGCGCGATGATCACTCTTGAGCTTTCCGACAGGGCGGGGCGACGTGTCGTCCTGCGTGAAGTCGACGACGAGAACTGGCGCGCTGTCGCGGACGTCGCCCCGCTGGACGACCAGCGCGCGTACGTGCCCGCTCTGGCGGCCCGCTACTTGCTGCTGTCATCGCGGGAGAGCGTCTGGCACTCCCTGGCGGTCTGCGCCGACGACACGGTGGTGGGTCACCTCATGTGGGGGCGTGACGACGATGGCTCGTACTGGCTCGGGGGGATGGTGATCGACGGCCCCGAGCAGGGCAAGGGCGTCGGGCGCGCGGCGGTACGCACGCTCATGGCGTGGTTGGCCGAGCGCGAGGGCTGCCGGGAGCTGCGCCTCTCGTATCACCCGGACAACGCCGTGGCCGCGAGCCTTTACAACTCCCTCGGCTTCCAGCCGACTTCGGGCTCCTCCGGTGACGAGGTCGTGGCCGGTCTGCCTGTGGTCGACGGACGGCCGAAGGCCCTCTGCTCCCCGGCGCCGTGACCACGCCGGACGGCGCCCCCGTCCGTATTCGGTCATGGGCATGGCGTATTCCGCCGTGTTGTTCCGGTCCCCGTTTCCGCAGGATTTCCTGGGCGGCAAGGACGTCGCGGCCGCCATCACCGACAGCAGGAGGGGACCATGCGGTTCAGACAGTTGCATCCGGTGCTCAGCCGCCTCACCACGGGCACGGCCTCGCTCGCGCTGATGGCGACCTCGGCGCTGGCCGGCGTGACGGCCCTCGCGGGCCCCGCCGCCGCAGCGGGCGAGCCCAGGGCCGGAGAGGCGTGTACGTCCGCCGATCTCGGCAAGCGGCATCCGTTCATCAAGAGCGTCAAGGTCGAGCCGACCATCACGCACTTCAAGGGCTACTTCGTCACGGCGGGCTCGACGGGCAGCCAATCGGTGAAGCTCAGCACGCAGACGCAGGTGACGGTCGAGGTCGGCACGTCCACCACCGTCACGGTCGGGTTCGCCTTCGAGGTGCTGACCAAGGCCGAGACCGCGGTGAACCGCACCGTCAAGAAGACCACCGCCACCACCAGCGCCGAGGAACAGACGATCACCTGGAACTTCACACAGCCCGGCTACTACGGCCTGTACCAGGGCACCCGGAAGGTCACCGGCGAGTACGGCAGCCTGAACTGCGACCGGGTCGACCGCGGTGACGGCACGTATGCCACCCAGTGGACCGAGCGCCCCGGCGGGCGGTACACGACCTTCTCCACGATCGAGGAGGGCGCGATCCGCTGCGAGGACCAGGTGCCCGCCGGCAGCATCATGAAGAAGGCGCAGGAGATCCTCGGCTGCGAGGGCACGGCGGCGAAGGAGCGGGCCACCGGCAAGGCTCCCGCGCCCGACAGGGCGCACAAGCGCCAGGAGGCCTCCAGGAACGGAGAGCGCGGGGCCGCCGTGCCGCCCGGCTTCACCTGCCTGCCGGGCAAGTACCGCATCGGCACTCCGGACCGCAAGCTGTTCTGGGTGACCTACGGCGCCGGTGACTACTTCCGCCTGCGGCCCGGGCCGCGCCTGCCCGAGGGCGGGACGTGGAGCATGTGCGAGGGACCGCAGAGCAACGGCAAGACCGAGTACGCGCTCGTCAACAGCTACAAGGGCCGGTGCGCGACGATGACGGACCACAGCGAGTCCGAGGGCGCGCAGTTCCGCATGGACCCCTGCCGCACCGCCGACGACTACCAGCGGTTCTACGTCTACCGGGACGTCCCCGGCAGCGATCTGATCGGCCTCCAGCTCAAGGCCAACGGATACATGGTCGGGCAGGAACGCGTGGTCGACGACACCGCCATGCGCCAGTACAGCCAGGGCAAGACCGACGGCACCGGAACCTACGTGCTGGAGAAGATCTGACCTCCGCCGGGTAGCGGCCACCGGCGACTCCGCTCGTCCCCACGCTGCCCCCGCCACGCTCCCGGCACTCCGGGCGTTCCGCGGCGGGGGCAGCGTGCTGCGGCGAGCGCCACCACAGCCGCAGGAGCCGCAGGAGCCGCAGGAACCGCAGGAACCGCAGGAGCCGCAGGAGCCGCAGGAGCCGCAGGAGCCGCAGGAGCCGCAGGAGCCGTTCGAGTGTGCTGCCGCCACCCTCGTACGGCAGACTCGGTGTAGGGGCCCGTTCCAGGCACTCACTGCGAGGCCCACATGCTTGCTGTGCCGATCTGGCTGTGGGGAGCGTTCGCCGCGACCGTCGTCGTGTCGCTGGCGATCGATCTGCTGGCCCACCGCAGCGCTCACGTCATCGGCTTCAAGGAAGCGGCCGCGTGGAGCGGCCTGTGGGTGGGGCTTGCCCTGACCTTCGGCGCGGTCGTCTTCCTCGTCCTGGGCGGAACGGCGGGCACGGAGTACACCACCGCGTGGCTCCTCGAGAAGAGCCTCTCGGTCGACAACCTCTTCGTGTTCGCCCTGATCTTCGCGTACTTCAAGGTGCCCCGGGGCTATCAGCACCGCGTGCTGTTCTTCGGCGTCATCGGCGCCCTGGTGTTCCGCGGCATCTTCCTCGCGGCCGGTGTCGCGGTGGTCAGCCGCTTCACCGCCGTCCTGTTCGTCTTCGCCGCCATCCTCTTCTACAGCGTCTACAAGATCCTCAAGGGCGAGGAGGAGAGCTTCGACCCGGGCAAGAGCTTCGCCGTGCGGCTGCTGCGCAAGGTCGTCCCCGTGCGTGACACGTACGCGGGTGCGAAGTTCTTCGTCAAGGAAGCCGGCAAGCACGTCGCGACGCCGCTGCTCGCCGTCGTCGCCGCGATCGAGGCCGCCGACCTGATCTTCGCCGTGGACAGCGTGCCGGCCGTGCTCGCCGTCAGCGATGACGCCTTCATCGTGTACACCAGCAACGCCTTCGCCATCCTCGGCCTGCGTGCCCTGTACTTCATGCTCTCGGGTCTGCTGGACCGCTTCCACTACCTGAGCAAAGGGCTCGCGATCATCCTCGGCTTCATCGGCGTCAAGCTCGTCCTCCAGGCGTGCCACAAGCTGATCAGCGAATCCGTGCCCGAGATCCCCTCCCCCGTGAGCCTCGCGGTGATCGTCCTCGTCCTGACGGTGTCCGTGGTTCTGAGCATCCGGCGGCCCGCCGGTGAGCCCTGAAGCGCCCGCTTCCCATGACGTCATGGAATTCGTGCACTTCTACAATGAAAAAACAAAGTAGAGGTAAAGGCTTCCCCAAAACCTTTCTCGCGCTTAGCGTAGAAGCATGACCGGCAAAATGCGTGAGACCAGAAAGCGGGCCGAAAGCAACTGCCCGGCCTGCAAGCACCCCGTTTCCACGGAGATCAAGCGGCACAAGACCCTCGGGGTCTTCGTCCCGCTCTGGGGCCCAGGCCCTTGCCGCAACCCCGACTGCACCGCATACGAACCTGCCCGCCGCAGGCCCAAGACCCGCGCCTAGCCCTGCGGTCGGCGGTGCTGCTCGATCAGGCTGCGAGCCATCGCCTGGGCTCGGCGGGCCGCGTCGGCATCGCCTTCTGCGGCCGAGATGATCGAGCCTTTCATCAGGATGTGCCACGAGCGGGCGAAGGAGTCCGTATCGCGCAGTCCCGCCTCCTCGGCCATGGAACGCACGATGGCCCGGATGTTCTCCAGATACTGGATACTCGCCCGCCCCAGTGGATGACCCCACCGCATTTCCAGCAGGACGTTGACGAACGAACAGCCGTCGAAGTCGTCCCGGTGGAACCACTCGTCGAACACGTCGAAGAGGGCGAGCAGCCGCCCCTCCGGGGTGCGGCCACGATCACGAGCGCCGGCCTCGACCATCCCAAGAGTCCATCGCTGCTCCCTGCGAGCGAGAAAAGCGAGCACCAGAGCGTCCTTTGACGGAAAGTGCCGGTAGAGCGTCGCCTTGGCCACCCCGGAGCGGGCCATGACCTCTTCGACTCCGACATCGCGGATGCCGCGTTGCGAGAAGAGCTCGTAGGCCGCGTTCAAGATCCGCTCGCGGGGCGGGAGTTCTGCCTGCATCGTCTGTCCAGAATAGGGCTGTACGGCGGCACTCGCCGCTGCCAATGTGAGGCATGCGGGAGGAGACAGACCGGTCTTACTCCCTCCAGGCGAGTCCCGCTCATGCGCGCGTACCCTGCTGCGAACTGTCCACACAGGCACGGCCGTTGCCGTATCAGCCGTCGGTCGTGGAACCGCCGCGCGGTCTGCAGTTGCCGCCAGGAGGTCGCCCGGCGGCAACCGTGTGCGTCAGGAGCAGAAGGTCATTCCTGACGCGGGAGGCCCTCCCTGTGCGGATGGCGCGGGACGACAGCCCGCACAGGGAGGACAAACTCCGGCAATCCGCACCGCCTGTGGCTCCGGATCACCCATGTGACGGACGCCGACGGTTCGGTGCTCCCCGCGCCGCAATCGACGCCCCGCGCCCGCCGCGGCCGCCGGCCACCCGGCCGGCTGCCCCCTCCCCCGGGTGCCACTCCCGGGCCTCCCTCCATCGAGGAGGAACCGATCATGAGTGTCCGCCGCACCAGCCGCGTCACGGTCTCGGCCCTGGCCGCGCTCGCCCTGCCTCTCTCGCTCGGTCTGCTCGCGCCCATGGCCCACGCCGACGACATGTCGGAGCCGTTCGGCCCGGGCTGTTCGTCCGTCCCCGAGGACGGCGCGGGCAGCTTCAGCGGAATGGCCGACGATCCCGTCGCCACCGCCGCCTCGAACAACCCGGAGCTGTCGACCCTGGCCTCGGCCGTCAAGAAGGCCGGGCTCGTCGACACCCTCAACAACGCCGAGAAGCTGACCGTGTTCGCGCCGACGAACGACGCCTTCGCCAAGATTCCCCAGGCCGACCTCGACAAGGTCCTCGCCGACAAGAACCAGCTCACCAAGATCCTCACGTATCACGTGGTGGGCGAGAAGATCGCACCCGACAAGCTCTCCGACGGCACGTACAAGACGCTGGAGGGCAGCGACCTCACGACCTCGGGCTCCGGCGAGTCGTACAAGGTGAACGACACCGCGAAGATCGTGTGCGGCGACGTCAAGACCGCCAACGCCACGGTGTACCTCATCGACTCGGTCCTGATGCCGAAGATGTGAGGGCCGATCCACAGAAGTGCGGGCCAATCCACCACCCGCTCGGCCACGGATCACCTGTGTCGGGTTCGTGAGGGATCCCGGACACGCGGACGCGGTCGGCGATCCGAGCGCTCCCGGTGGAATGTGAGACGCCCTGACTCCTCCGCCCGGACACGCCCGTCGGCCCCCTCCGCCAGGCGCCTGCCGCACGACGCACTGCGTGCGGCAGGTGCCCCTCGGCCGTGGCGGCCTGTGGCGAACGTGTGATGCCCGGGGCAGGGCGCGGGCCGGACCAATCTGAAGCGTCCTCGGCTACGGATCATCGGTACAAGGCGATTCGTGCTGGAGGATCACGCGTGAAAGAAGTCGTGCACATCGGAGCCCGGTCGAGACCGGGGCCTGATCTCCAAGACCTCGTCGCCCGGGTGGCCCGCGGCGAGCAGGAGGCGTTCGCGGGTGTCTACGACGCCGTGGCGGGCCCCGTCCTCGGCGTCGTACGCGGTGTGCTGCGCGATCACGCCCAGTCCGAGGAGGTCACCCAGGACGTCCTGGTGGAGGTCTGGCGCACCGCGCCCCGCTATCGCCCGGACCTCGGCACGGCCATGAACTGGATCCTCACCCTCGCCCACCGCCGCGCGGTGGACCGCGTGCGCTCCGTGGAGGCCTCCGCCGCCCGCGAGCACAAGGCCGCCCTCCTGGAGCACACGCCGGAGTTCGACGAGGTCAGCGAGCAGGTGGAGACGCGCCTGGAACGCGAACAGGTACGCCGGTGCCTGCGCACCCTGACCGAACTGCAACGGCAGTCCGTCGCCCTGGCGTACTACCGCGGCCTCACCTACCGGCAGGTGGCCGAACTCCTCGCCCTGCCCCTGGGCACCGTGAAGACCCGCTTGCGCGACGGACTCATCCGCCTGCGCGACTGCCTGGGGGTGAGCGCATGACGATCCCCGGCGACCCGCACACGCTGACCGGCGCCTATGTCGCGCACGCGCTGGAGGACGAGGAACGCGCGCAGGTCGAGGAACATCTGGCCCGCTGCGACGTGTGCGCTCAGGAGGTGCGCGAGCTCGCCGAGACCGCCGCGCGCCTCGGCCTCGCGGTGGCCACCGCTCCTCGCCGGGGGATGCGCGACGACGTGCTCCGTCGCATCGCCACCGTGCGCCAGGACGTTCCCCGCGCCGAACCGGACCCGGGCCCCCGCCGCACACCGCTTCGGGCCCGGCGCGTCTCCCAGTGGGCGCTCGCCGCCTGCGTCGCCGCGGCCGCCGCCTTCGGCGGCACCGCCCTCTGGCAGCACCAGCAGGCCCAGGACGCACGCGATCAGGCCCGCCAGGCGGAGGATCGAGCCCGGGAGCAGTCGCAGGAACTCGCGGCGGTGCTCGGCGCCCCGGACGCCAAGTCACGCAGCGGCAGGTTCGCCGACGGGGCCAGCGGCACCGTCGTCGTGTCGGCCGGCCGCGACCGGGCCGCGTTCATCGCCGCGAACCTCCCCGAGCCCCCGCGGGGGAAGGTCTACCAACTCTGGTTCAACGACGACGGGTCGATGCGCGGGGCAGGGCTCATCGGCCCCGGCCAGGGCACGCGGGCGATGCTGATGGACGGCCCCGTCGGCCGGGCCACCGGCATGGGGCTCACGGTGGAGCCGGCCGGGGGCTCGGACCGGCCCACCAGCGAGCCCGTGGCGCTCATGGACTTCCCCACCTGATCCGCCCGCGGGGTTCGTGGGCTTCACGTGGGCGAATCCCGCCTTCCCGACCCTGGGTCAACTGGCTTTCCCGTCTCGCCCTTTCGGGGGCCGACCAATCCATGAGCCCGCTGGCACCGGATACCCCACGTGAGAACAGAGCGAAGAGCGCGGCTACGGCAGCTGGACTGGTGGCGGGTCCTTGCAGGTGCGACGAGCGGACTCCTGGCCGGGTTCGCCGCACTCGCCGTCGCCGAGCTGGTGTCCGCCGCGGTGCGGCCGGAGGCGGGCCCCGTGGTGGCGGTCGGCGGGGCAGCGATCGACCGCACGCCCGCGCCGGTGAAGGACTGGGCCATCCGGGAGTTCGGCACCAACGACAAACTCGTCCTGCAGCTCGGCATTCTCGCCGTGCTGGCTCTGCTGGCCCTGGTGCTCGGCCTGGTCGCCCTGCGGCGACGCCTCGTCGGGGCGGCGGGGGTGCTGCTCTTCGGCGTGATCGGCGCGCTGGCGGCGACCGGCCGGCCCGACTCGACCGGATTCCGGGACGCCTTCCCGTCGTTGGCGGGCTCGGTCGTCGGTGCGGGCCTGCTGTACGGGCTCAGCAGTCGCTTGGCCACCGCCTCGGCCTCCGACGTGGACCGAGCCGATGCGCCGCCCGCGTCGGGGGACGTGTCGGGTGCGGACCGGGGCGCGCCTGCCGAGTGGAACCGGCGTGGTTTCGTCATCGCGGCCGCGGTCGCGGCGGCCGCCTCGGCGGGGGTCGGCGCCCTGGGGAAGTCGTTCAACGCCTCGCGGGGCAAGGAGGCCGTCGCCTCCCGCGAAGCCGTCGAACTGCCCGCTCCGGCCTCGCCCGCCCGAGCCGTGCCCGGCGGCGCGCAGGTGCGCGTGCCGGGCGTCAGCTCCTTCACCACGTCCAACAAGGACTTCTACCGGGTGGACACCGCCCTGGTCGTACCGAAGGTGAACGCCGACACCTGGAGTCTGGCGATCCACGGCGAGGGCGTCACGCGCGCGACCAGGCTGTCCTTCGCGGACCTGCTGGGGCGCGAGCTGATCGAGCGGGACATCACGCTGACCTGTGTGTCGAACGAGGTCGGCGGGCCTTACGTGGGCAACGCCCGCTGGCTCGGGGTGCGGTTGGCGGACCTGCTCACCGAGTGCGGGGTCGTGCCCCCTTCCCGTGGAGGCCCCGCGGACCAGTTGGTCGCCCGGTCCGTGGACGGCATGACCATCGGCACGCCCGTGGACGACGTGATGGACGGCCGCGACGCGATGCTGGCGCTCGGGATGAACGGGCGGCCGCTGCCGTTCACGCACGGGTTCCCGGTCCGCATGCTGGTGCCGGGTCTGTACGGCTATGTGTCCGCCTGCAAGTGGATCGAGGACATCGAGCTGACGGCGTTCGACGCCTACGACCCGTACTGGGTGAAGCGCGACTGGGCCCGCAGGGCGCCGGTCAAGACCCAGTCCCGTATCGACACCCCCAAGCCGTTCGCCAGGCCGAAGGCGGGCACGGTGATGGTCGCCGGCGTGGCCTGGGCGCAGCACCGCGGCATCGACAAGGTCGAGGTGCGCGTCGACGACGGTCCCTGGCGGCCGGCCGACCTGGCCGCCGAGGACACCCGGGACACCTGGCGCCAGTGGTCGTATCCCTGGCGTGCCACCCCCGGCGGCCACACCCTCACCGTGCGGGCGACCGACCGTACGGGCGCGGTCCAGACCGCGCGGCGCACCCGCACGATCCCCGACGGGGCGAGCGGCCGGCACTCGGTGGTGGTCACCGTCGACTGATCCCTCTCCCGGCGCCGACGTGTGCGCGGGCCCTCAACCTCGTACGCCCCTCACCTTTCTGACCATCCCGCCGCGGCACCGTGTCGCGGCCATCCCCCCAGGAGCGAATCCATGAACACCACATCCCGCCGTGTCCACCGTGCCCGCCGTGCCGCTCTCGCCGTCGCCGCTGTCGCGTTGCTGCCGATGGGCCTGACGGCCTGTTCGGACGACAGCAGGGACAGCGCCTCGTCCGACTCGTCCAAGTCGTCGGCCGCCGAGGAGAAGGCCCCGAAGAGCCCGTCCGACGACATGGGCGACATGGCGGAGCCGTTCGGTCCGGGCTGCGCCTCCGTGCCCAAGAACGGCAAGGGCTCCTTCGCGGGCATGGCCAAGGACCCCGTCGCCACCGCGGCCTCGAACAACCCGGCACTGTCCACGCTGGTCACCGCCGTCAAGAAGGCCGGCCTGGTGGACACGCTCAACAACGCCGAGGACGTCACCGTGTTCGCGCCCACCAACGACGCGTTCGCGAAGATCCCGAAGGCGGACCTCGACAAGGTTCTCGCCGACAAGGCGCAGCTCACGAAGATCCTCACCTACCACGTGGTCGGCAAGAAGCTCGCTCCCGGTGACCTGGAGAGCGGCTCCTACGAGACGCTGGAGAAGTCCAGGCTGACGACGTCCGGTTCCGGAACGTCGTACAAGGTGAACGGCTCGGCCGACGTGGTCTGCGGCAACGTCAAGACCGCGAACGCGAACGTCTACATCATCGACACGGTCCTGATGCCGAAGAGCTGACACCGAGCACTCGCGCATCGCCGGCGGGTGCTCCTGAGGAATGGTCCGGCCGATGTCCTCTCGTCGCGCCGGGCCATTCGAGGTGTCGCGCCGCGGGTGTGCTCGGGTGGGTGCCGCATCCGTGGCATCGTCCTCGCAGACCACACGGGGCGCCTGCTGCCGGGCCGGAAGGCGTGCGCTTCATGTGGTCGATCTCGTCGGCGTGTTCCCGTGGTCGGGACGTGGGTGTCGGAGCAAGTGCGCGGAGGAGCGGTCATGGGTACGGAGGGACAACGGGACGTGGAGCGCTTGCGCTGCCTGGTCACCGGAGCGTCTGGTTATGTCGGCGGGCGTCTGGTGCCGGAGCTCCTGGAGGCGGGCCATGCGGTGCGGTGCCTGGCGCGGTCGCCTGCCAAGCTCCGCGACCACCCGTGGGCCGGGGATGCCGAGGTGGCCGAGGGCGACGTCATGGACGCCGCTGCCGTCGCGGAGGCGATGCGCGGGATCGATGTGGCGTACTACCTGGTGCACGCGCTGGGTTCCGGCTCCGGGTTCGAGGAGACCGACCGCCGGGCGGCCCGCGTCTTCGCCGAGCAGGCGCATGCTGCCGGTGTGCGGCGCATCGTCTATCTGGGTGGTCTCACACCCCGGGGCGTCCCCGAGGCGGAGCTGTCCCCGCACCTGCGTTCGCGCGCCGAGGTCGGGCGGATCTTTCTGGACGGGCCTGTCCCGGCCACTGTGCTGCGGGCCGCGGTCGTCATCGGTTCGGGGTCGGCTTCGTTCGAGATGTTGCGTTATCTGACCGAACGGCTGCCGGTGATGGTCACGCCGTCGTGGGTGCGCACGCGTACGCAGCCGATCGGGGTCCGTGATGTGCTCCGCTATCTCGTCGGGTCGGCCGTCATGCCGGCCGATGTGGACCGGGCGTTCGACATCGGGGGCCCGGATGTGCTCACGTACCGGGAGATGATGCGGGCGTACGCGAGGGTCGCCGGGTTGCGCCGACGGGTCATCGTGCCGGTGCCTGTCCTCACTCCGGGGCTCTCCAGCCACTGGGTGGGGCTCGTCACTCCGGTGCCCGCTTCGATCGCCCGGCCGCTCACGGAGTCGCTGCGTCATGAGGTCGTCTGCCACGAGCACGACATCGCGCAGTATGTGCCGGATCTTCCGGGTCGTCCGCTGCCGTTCGGCGAGGCGCTGTCCCTTGCGCTGCGCAGGGTGCGGGAGGCGCAGGTCGCGACGCGCTGGTCGTCCGCCTCGGTGCCGGGGGCGCCGAGCGATCCGCTGCCCACGGATCCCGATTGGGCGGGCGGCAGTCTGTATGAGGACGAGCGGCAGTTGCCGGTCGATGTGTCCCGGCAGGCGCTGTGGAGGGTGATCGAAGGCGTCGGGGGTGACAACGGCTGGTATTCGCTCCCGATCGCGTGGGCGGTGCGGGGCTGGCTGGACCGGTTCGTCGGTGGTGTGGGGCTGCGTCGTGGTCGGCGTGATGCGGAGCGGCTGCGGGTCGGTGATTCGTTGGATTTCTGGCGGGTGGAGGAGATCGAGCCCGGTCGGTTGTTGCGGCTGCGGGCGGAGATGCGGCTGCCGGGGCTCGCCTGGTTGGAGATGTACGCGGAGACGGACGACGAGGGCCGTACCTGTTATCGGCAGCGTGCTCTGTTCCATCCACGGGGCCTGTTGGGACATGCCTACTGGTGGTCCGTCGCGCCGTTCCACGCTGTCGTCTTCGGCGGCATGGCCCGTAACATCACGCAGGCGGCCGCCAAGGGCATGAGCGCGCGCGGGACGGTGTCTGACTCCGGGCCCGCTCGTTCTCGCCGCATCGGGCGACGTGCGCGCCGCTGACGTGCACGTCGAGTTTCGAAATCCCCGTCGCTTTTCTCAGGCGGCGAATCCCACATTGGTGACGTACTCGTACTGACCCCACTGGCTGCCCAGGTCCACGATCTTCTCCACCCAGGCGTCGTCGAGCGCCTCGTCATTCGCGTCTGTCCAGGCCCGAACCAGCGCGTCCCACTGGCGGACATTCAAGCTCCGGAATTCCACGACCCGCTGGCGTGGCCTGGATACCTGGGACTGATTCAGCGGGTGAATCTCCACGCGCGTGCCCCGGCCTTCCGCGTTCAGGCGCCGCAGCAGATATCGGGCCACGTTCTGCCGCCGCACCGTGCGGTAGGCGGCCTCGACGCGCTCCACGTTCCGCTGAGAAGGCCTGCGCTTGCCGTCCAGCCAGGCCTTGAGCGTGCGGTCGGTCACCGTCAGGCCGGCCGCTCGCGCCGCCTGGCGTGCGTGGTCACTGCGGGTCAGGTAATGCAGCCGCGCCAGCAGGCCTCGGCGAGATGTCACGGGCGTGGTGAAATAGCCGGCGAGAGCATCGAGTTGACGCGCGACGGCCTCATGGCCTTTGACGCCGCGAGCACCGTACTTACCGAAATCCCGAACCCTCTCAGACACCTCGAATCCTCCCGCGCGAGAAGCTATTCACCAGCAACTATATTACCCCAACTCCGGCTACTGTGCACGCAATTGCATCCATCCGGACGCATTGATGCGATGGACTGGCCCGGTACGGATTTGCAGCCTCTTAGTGAAAGGTTGCCTTGAGTTGCTTTAGGTGGCCTTGAAATCACGACGGGTCGAGAGGGCCTTGGCGATGCGGGCCGTCACCGCGGGGATGATCGCGGTCATCTCCGGGCGCCAGCCCGGGACGGCGTTCACCTCGCAGATGGTGAAGGTGTCGTCGGAGGCGAACAACAGGTCCACCCCCGCGATGTCCAGGCCCAGGGCGCGGGCTGCGCGCACCGCCAGGTCCTCGGCCTGCGGATGGCGGCCCGCGCAGCGCGTGGCGGCGCCGCCCTTGGCGATGTTGGCGGCGAGCGTGCCGTTGCCGGAGGTGTGCAGGACGGCGTCCACCGGCTCGCCGTCGACCACGATCACGCGCAGGGTGCGGCCGTGCGAAGGGGCCACGTACTCCTGGAAGAGGAACGGCGCCTCCCGGGTGAGACTGCCGGCCACCGACCTGAGCAGGTGCGGGTCCTGGGCGAGGAAGACCTGGTCGCCCTTGGCACCGCTGACGGACTTCACCACGCACGGCATGTCCAGGTGGAGGCTGCGCACGACGCCTTCGAGAGGAGCGGTGGCGTAGGAGAGGGTGTCGGGCACCGGCAGGCCGGCCGAGGCGAGTGCTTGGAGTTGCCGGACCTTGTTGCGGGACGTGAGTTGGGCGTCGACGGTGTTGATGAGGGTGCTGCCCATGTGTTCGAGGTGCCGCAGCAGGGTCACCTCGCGGTCGTCGTGCATGGGACCGGCCACCTGGCGGACGCACACCACCTCGGGGGCGGGCAGGTCTGCGCCTCCCAGGGTGCGCAGCACCAACTGGCCGCCCTGGACGCCGAAGAGCAGTTCGTCGGTGTGCCATACCGCGAAGCGGGGGCCGTAGGCATCGGCGAGGGCCGCCGCCAGATCGCGCGTGGAGCGGCGCAGCACCGAAGGGCGCTGCCGCACCAGCATCCAGACGTCGGCAGGTTCCGAGATCGCCGACAGGGCGGCGGGCGGTGTGACCACTCCGGCTCCTCACAACTTCGCCGCCCACTGCCTGCGGGCCGTCGAGGGGGCCAGTCTCCCAGTTCCATGATCGTGCCGTCACGCAGGGTTGAGGTCGGCGCCCTTCCGCGTCGCTCTGCGGCAGGCGGTCCCCGGCGGTGCGGGCCACCGCCCCGCTCCGGGGCCCGATCACCGCGGGTGATGGCACGTCAAAGGGCATTGTCAGTGCCTCCCCATACAGTGAATACATCACTCGGGGAGCCTCGGAGGGGGAGGACAAACATGTCCGCACACAGGATCCAGCACAAGGTGAATCATGTCGCGCTGGTCGTGGACTGTTCGGGTTCCATGCGTCCGCATCAGAGTCAGCTCATTCGCGTGGTGGACGAATTCGTGGCCGGATTGAAGGCCGAGTCGGACAGCCTCGGGCACGAGACCAGGATCAGTCTCTACTCCTTCGATCACAGGGTGGAGAATCTGGTGTGGGACATGGACGTGAAGCATCTTCCGTCCATGCGGGGGCTGTATCAGGTCAACAATGGCGCCACGGCCCTGATCGAGGCTTCTTTGAAGTCTCTGGACGACCTGGGACACATCTGGGAGGAGTACGGCGAGCACAGCTTCCTCCAGATCGTGGTGACGGACGGCGAGGAGAACGCCTCCGGCGGTGACCGGCGGCACGACGGGGACCCGGCCATCCTCGGGCCCTGGCTCGACAGGATCACGGCGACGATGGGCGGGCTTCCCGGGCACTGGACTTCGGCGATCCTCGTGCCGAACTCCCTGGCCAAGCGCACCGCGCAGAACTACGGGTTCCCGGCCGGGAACATCGCCATCTGGGACGCCGACTCCCAGAAGGGCGTCGAGGAGGCGATCGGCACCGTGCGCGCCGCGGCCACCAGCTTCCTCCGGGGACGCGAGCAGGGCGTGCGGGGCACGAAGAACCTGTTCGCCGTCGGGCAGGACATATCGGTCGACGAGGTGCGGGCGAACCTTGAACCGATACCGGCCGACAAGTATCGGCTCCTGAAGGTCGACAAGGAAGTCGAGATCCGTTCCTTCGTCGACTCGCATCCGGGCGTGACCTATGAACGCGGATCGTGCTACTACCAGTTGGGGGCTCGGGCTCAGGTTCAGCAGAACAAGGAAGTCATTGTGGTCGAGAAGGACACCGACCGCGCCTATACGGGGGACGCGGCACGCAGTCTGCTGTTCGGTACGGGAATTCAGGGCACCGTTTCCGTGAAGGCGGGGAACAATCCCAAGTTGGAGGTGTACGTGCAGAGTCGTTCCGTGAACAGGAAACTCAAGCCGAACACGCGGCTTCTCATCGTGCTCTGAGAACTTCTCGTCATGGTCTGAGAACTTCTCGTCGTGCTCTGAGGATCTGAGAAGGGGAGAGCGGGGCGGCAGGTCGCTGGTCCGGGGCGGCCTGCCCGCCAGCCCTCTCCCTCCCCCCGCTGTAGACGGTGAGACATCTTTCGGAGACTCAGAGCTATTCAGCGGCTCGTTCGATCTTCCTAGAGTCATATGCATCAGCCAGTCGGGGCGGTGAGCGCAGGTCGCGCTCATGCGCTCCGGGACATATGAGGGAGATGGATCATGCGTGCTGTCAGGCAGGAGACGTTCGGTGGGCCCGAGGTGCTGCGGGTGGTCGAGGTGGACCGTCCCGAGCCGATGAGCGGGGAGGTGCTGGTGCGGGTGCGGGCGGCCGGGGTGAACCCTGTTGATGTGGCGGTGCGTGCGGGGTTCTACCCGTTGCTGGGCGAGCCGCCGTTCGGGGTCGGCTGGGACATCTCCGGGGTCGTGGAGGAGGCCGGGGCGGGGGCCCGGTTCGCTGTGGGTGACGAGGTGTTCGGGATGCCGTTCTTCCCGCGTGCCGCGAACGCGTACTCCGAGTATGTCGCGGTGCCCTCGCGTCAGGTGGCCCGCAAGCCCACGACGGTGGATCACGTGCAGGCGGCCGCCATCCCGCTCGCCGCGCTGACCGCCTGGCAAGGGCTGGTCGACGCCGCCGGGGTCGGGGAGGGACAGCGGGTGCTGGTCCACCGTGCCGCCGGGGGTGTCGGGCACTTCGCAGTGCAGATCGCCAAGGCCCGCGGCGCCCACGTCATCGCGATGGCCAGCGCGCCCAAGCACGACTTCGTACGCGGCCTCGGGGCCGACGAGGTCATCGACTACCGGACCACCGACTTCACCGAAGCGGCCGGTGACGTGGATGTGGTCTTCGACTCCAGCTCCGAAGGGGAGCGTTCGCTGTCCGTCCTGCGGCCCGGCGGCACGCTCGTGAGCATCATGGAACACGGGAACCGGGAGCTGGCCGCACGGGTCGGGGCCGCGGGGCGCCGCTTCGCCGGGGTCTCCGTCGAGCCCGACTACGCCTCGCTGGAAGCGATCGCGCGGCTCGTCGACACCGGCGCCGTCCGCCCGCACGTCGCCGAGACCTTCCCGCTCGCCGAAGCCGCCAAGGCACACGAGCTCGTCGGCTCGGGCCGGGTCCAGGGCAAGGTCGTGCTGAGCGTCGGCTGACGGCGGGGCCGGACGGGCAGTGGAGGGAACGTAAGGTGGGGGTCCGGTTCGTCTGAGCTGGTGCGGCAGGGTCGACGCGACGTCGGCCCGAGCGCCGGGGATCGAGCCGGGCAGCACAATCCGGGGCGGGGCGGGGGCGCCGCGGAGCGGGAGTCGGGGACTGGGGGAAGTGGTGGATGTCCTGACGGAGGCTCTGTCCTCGATGCGTACCGGGCGGCCCGCGTCCGTGCGAACCCTCGGGCGTGCGCCCTGGGGGCTGCGTCTCCCCCCGGTCGCCGGGGCCGGATTCCATGTGGTCCTGTCCGGGGCGTGCTGGCTCGTCCCGCTGGAGAACGCGCCGCATCTGGCGCCGGTCGCGCTCACCGAGGGGGACGTGGTCTTCCTGCGCGACGGCCGGGGGCACATCCTCGCCGACGACCCCGCCACTCCGGCGGTGGAGGAACAGCCCGAGCAGTTCAGCGCGGGTCCTGTCCTCGGCACCCTCACCATCGGCGGTGACGGGCCGCAGACGAGCCTGCTGTGCGGCAACTACCACCTGGACCAAGGGCGTCCGCATCCGCTGGTGGGCCAGCTCCCCGAGATCATCCACCTGCCCACCGGGAACGGCCGTCACGCGGAGCTGAGCGCGGCCGTGCAGCTGCTCAAGGTCGAGCTGGACTCGCCTCGTATCGGATCCGCGGGCATCGTGCCCGCGCTGATCGACTCCCTGCTCCTGTACATCCTGCGGGCCTGGCTGGAGGAGCAGGGGCCCGCCAGCGCCCGGGGCTGGGCCGCGGCCCTGGGAGACCGGGCCGTCGCACCGGCGCTCTCCGCCATACACCAGACCCCCGCGGCACCCTGGACCGTCCAGTCCCTCGCCCAGCGGGTCGGGCTGTCCCGCGCCGCCTTCGCCCGGAGGTTCACGCACCTCGTCGGCGAACCCCCCATGGCGTACCTGACGCGGTGGCGGATGACGACCGCCGCGACGCTCCTGCGGGAGACCCAAGCACCGCTGACGACCATCGCGGCCCGCACCGGATACAGCTCCGAGTACGCCTTCGCCAAAGCCTTCAAGCGCGAACACGGGCAGGCCCCCGGGCACTACCGTCGCCAGACCCACACGGTCTCGCGGCACTGAGCAACAGCCGCGCGGGCCGGCCGGCGGGGAGTGTCGGTGGGCGGCGTTGAGCGGGCATTCATGGGTCGTTTATTGCGATGCCGTGGGCTTGCTGTGTTGCCGTGCGGAGCGCTCCGGTCCCCCGGGGCCGGTGCGGCCGTCCTGGAGGGGCGGCCCGTGCGCGGCGTGACGCGGCCGGTGCACGGGAGAGCACCGGACATACGACCCGCCCCTGGGCCCTCGTACGGCTCGTCCGGGCCGCCGAGGCCCGTTCTGTCAGGCAGGTCACCCGAGTTCGCTCAGGAAAGGGAGGCCGCCCGTGCCCGCGGGTGCCTCCTGGAACAGCGCGGCGGAGCCCGGCCAGACGTCAGCTGTCAGCGGGCCGCGCCGCGCGTGGGGGAGAAAACCGATGCGAGACAGCCAGGGCATGGGTGCGTTCGTCGCCAGGGACGAAGAGCTCCGCACCACATTGGCGGCCGTGGTGGCCAGGCGGGGTACGGCGATCGTCGGTCCGCCGGGCGTCGGCAGGACGGCATTGCTCTCCGCCGTCGCGCGACGGCTGACTACGTCGCGGTTCGAAGTCGTGTGGACGGCCGCGACACAGGCGAGCAGGCAGGTTCCCTTCGGGGCGTTCCGCTCCGTCCTCGGCGCCTGCGACCGGCTCGACGACCATCAGGCGTACGGCGCGCTGCACACCGAACTCTTCCGGCGGGCCGGGGCGCGGATCCCCGTGCTCGTCATCGACGACGCGCACCGCCTGGACGACCGGGGCGCGGCGCTGGCGCTGGGACTGGCCGCGGAAGGGGTGGTGCGGCTGATGGTCGCCGCCCGGTCCCAGTCGGCCTGTCCGGCGGACCCGCCGGTGTCGGACGCCGTGGTGGCGCTGTGGAAGGACGGCTACCTGGAGCGCCTGGACCTGGCCGCGTTCGGCCGGGTCGGCACGCAACAGCTCATCCGCAGTCTGGCGGGCGGGCCCGTCGCCCAGGCCACCGTGGACTGCCTGCACCAGTGGACCGGCGGGAACCCGCTGCTCCTCACCGAACTCGTCCGCCACGCCCGCGTCTCGCGCCACCTCGTCGCCGAGGGCGGGCTGTGGCGGTGGCGCGGGCCGCTGACGGTGCCGCCGCGCCTTGCCGAGCTGTTCGACCACGAGCTGAACCGCCTCTCCCCCGCCGACCACGACACGCTGGCCGCCGTCGCGCTCGGCGAGCCACTGCCCCTGCCCGTCCTGGAAGCCGTCGCCCCCGGCCTCGCCGGACGCCTCGAAGACCTGGAGGGCCAAGGGCTGCTGCACACCGTCGACGGGCCGGGGCGCCAGCTCCTGGTGCGCCTGGGGCAGCCGATGCTGGGCGCCGCCGTGCGCCGGCGCCTGCCCCGGCTGCGGCGGCGCCGACTGGCCGCCGCCCTGCTTGAGGCGTGCGCGAGCCCGCCCGATCCGGTGACCCTGGCCCGCTGGCAGCTCGACGCCCACGGGCCCGTCGACGCCGGTCTGTTGATCCGTGCGGCCGAGACCGTCCGCGGGCACGACCCGCAACTCGCCTGCCGCTTCGCCCGGCGCGCGCACGAGCAGTCCGGCACGGCCGCCGTGCCGCTCGCCCACGCCCTGGTCGAGCTCGGCGACACCGCCCAGGCCCGTGCCGTACTGGAACACGCGCACGCCCGGTCCACCGCGCCCGGCGGCAGGCTCGGCGCGGCCATCGCGCTCGGCGCCCACCGGTGCTGGGCGGAACGGGATCCGGCCGCCGCCGACCTCCACCTCGCGCGGCTCCGCCCGGCCTCGCCCTCGGCCACCGCCGCGGTCGACGGCCTGCGGTCCCTGGTGCTGCTCTGCGCGGGCCGCACCGACCTCGCGCTCGCCCTCGCCGAGCGGGTGCTGCGCCACGACACGCGCGGGCCGGGTTCCGGCTACGCCCGCCTCGCCCTGACCGTGGCCCTCGCCCTCACGGGGCGGACGCTCGACGCGGTCACCCTCGCCGAGACCACGGCCTCCAACCCGGCCAGCAGCCCTTGGGAGCGTGAATGGGCGGCCGCGGTCTGCGCCTTCACCGAGATCTGGCGGACCACCGACGCGCAGGCCCTCGTCGACGACCCCGTCCTCGGGGGTGTGCAGGACAGCCCGCGGGCGCCGGGACGGCCGGGCGAGGGGGCTCCTGCCGGGCAGGTGAGCGGTGCTGTCGCGACGTTGCTCGGTGGCTGTCTCCAGTGGGTGCTCGGCAACCGGTCCGACGCGATCGACCGGCTGCGCGAGGCGGTCGTCCAACAGCTGAGCGGCAAGCGGCTGTTGCGCACCGAGGCGGTCTGCTGGCTGGTCGTGTGCCTGGCCGAGGAGCAGCGGCCACAGGACGCCGAGCGCACGCTCGCCGCCTGCCCGCCGGACGCGGTCTCGATCATGCCCGGGCGGTGGCAGTGGGCCCGCGCCGCCGTGGCCGTGGCGCGCGGCGACACGACGGCCGCGACCGAGCACATGCGCGGTGCCGTCGAGGCCGCGCGGGCCGCCGGGTGCTGGGCGGTGGAGGTGGACTACCTCGTCTACACGGCCTGGTTGACGCCCGGCAGGCCGCCCGCCGATGTCGTCGAGCGGCTCACCGTCGCCGTCCGGCACGTCGACGCGCCCCGGCTGATCGCCGCCGCCGAGGCCGTCCTCGCGCTGTCCCGCGGCATCGGCACCGAGCTTCTCGACCACGCCACCCGCCTCGACACCCTCGGCATGAACGCACCCGCGTGGCGGCTCGCCGAGCACGCCGCGACGACCCTGCCCGCACAGGGCCGCCACCACAGCGACGCCGTCCTCCTGGCCAGCCGGTTGCGCCACCGCCTCGGCCTCACCCCGCCCCGGCCGCTGCCCGACGCGCTCACCCTGCGCGAGGTGGAGATCGCCTCCCTCGCCGCCGCGGGGCTGCCCGACCGCATGATCTCCGCTCGCCTGGGCGTGTCCGTCCGCACCATCGAGAGCCACCTCACCCGCATCTACCGCAAGCTCGGCGTCCACTCCCGCAAGGAGCTACCGCCCGCCCTCCACCGCACCTGAGCCCGCGCGCGCCGCCGAAGCGGGAACGGGGGCGGAAGTGGAGGCGGGAGCAGCAGCGGGGGTGGGCGTGGGCGCAGGGGCGGCAGTGGGAGCCGTGGTGCCGCCCGGGGCGGATGCCGGGGCCGTCCCGGACGAGCCCGGCTCGGCGTCCGCCTCCGCGGACAATGCCTCGGCCTCCGCCTCGACCGTAGGCGACGCCTCGGCCTCGACCGCGACCGTCACGACCGGGACCACCTCGGCCTGTACCGCCTCAGCTGGGACCACCTCAGTCGAGGCAGTGTCGGCCGGGCCGGTCCCGGCGTACGCGGCGGCGTGCAGCGCGTACATGCTCGCGTACCGCCCCTGCCGTGCCAGCAGTTCCGTGTGCGTGCCCAGTTCCGTGATCCGGCCGCCGTCCAGGACGACGATGAGGTCGGCCCGGCGGACGGTGCTGAAGCGGTGCGACACGACGACGGTGATGGTGTCGGCGTGGGCGCGGTCGCCGGGGTCGGCGTGCAAGTAGTGCCGCAGGAGGTCGGCCTCGCTGTCCGGGTCGAGGCTGGCGGTCGGCTCGTCGAGGAGGACGAGGAGAGGGTGGGTGCGCATCCGGGCGCGGGCCAGGGCGAGTTTCTGCCACTGGCCCGCCGAGAGGTCGGTGCCGTTGGGGTAGGTGCGGCCGAGTTGGGTGTCCAGGTCCGCGTCGAGTCCGGCCACGACGTCCGCCGCGCCGGCCTTGTCGAGCGCTGTCCGTACCGCGGCGCGGTCCTCCAGGGCGTTGAGGTCGCCGAGGCCCACGGATTCGGAGACGGGCAGCTCGAAGCGGCAGAAGTCCTGGAAGCAGGCCGTCACTCCGGCCCGCCACACCTGCGGCGACACCTCGCCGAGGTCGCGGCCGCCGAAGGTGATGCGCCCCGACCCCAGCGGCTGCAGCCCGGCGAGGAGGGCGACGAGGGTGGACTTGCCCGCGCCGTTGTCGCCCACCACGGCCACCGTGGCGCCCGACGGCAGCCGCAGGTCGACGGGGCCCAGGGCCGGTCGCGTACGGCCCGGGTAGGTGAACGACACGCCGTCGAGGACGAGATCGCCTCGGGGCGGCAGGGCTCGGCCCTCACCGGTGCGTTCGTGGCCCTGCGGGTAGTCGACCAGGCGCAGGTACTGCGCGACGGTGTCCAGGGCGCGGCGCAGCCAGCCGAGCAGCCAACCGAGGCCTGTGGTCGCGCCGACGAGCCGGGTGCTGAGCAGCAGGACGAGGACCGCCTGGCCCGCGGAGCCGCTGCCGTCGATCACCGACCGGGAGATGAGGTAGAGGCCGCCGATGAGCGCGGCGCTGAAGAACAGCCAGCCGCCCGCCACGGCCCACGCGCCCTTGGCCCGTGCCGCCTCGCGCGGGGTGCTCGCCTCGACGAAGGCCGCCCGGTGCCGCGCCGACAGCTCACCGGCCAGTCGGTACAGGCGTACCTCGCGGGCCGGGACGGGGTCGGTGGCCAGCGAGAACAGGGCCATGCGGTGGCGGTCGGCCGCCGCGCCCGCCCGTTCCGCCTCCGCGACGAGCCGTGCCTGCCAGTGGTTGGCGGACGCGAGCGGCACGATGGTGAGCGGCAGCAGGGCGAGCAGCGGGTGGGCGAACGCCAGCAGGACCAGGGCGCCGACGCACCGGGCGACCAGGTTGGCGTTCTCCACGAGGGCCGCGAAGCCGGTGCCGAATTCGCCGCGGCGCCGGCGTACGACCTCGGCGGTGTCCAGGAAGTCCGGGTCCTGGTAGTGCCCGATGTGCGCGGGCGACGAGCACAGGTTCATCAGGCGGCGGTCGAACTCGAGGCCGATGCGGTGCTGGAGGACCAGTCGTACGTCGGTGGCGATGGCCGCCGCCTGGTGCACGAACACCGTGACCACGAGCAGGAGCAGTCCGCCGCGCACGATCTGCGCGCGGTCGTCGCCGCTGGTGCCGTCGACCATCCACTGCAGGCCGACTGCCTGGAGGGCCGCGACGACGTTGAGGAGCGGGGAGAGGATCAGGACGAGCAGGGCGCGGCGGGGGTCGACGTGGATCGCCGTGCCGACGAGCAGGCGGATCCCGGCGAGGGCCTTGCGGCCCCGGTTCCGGCGCGCCTTCCCGGGCTCCCGTGACGTGCGTCGGCTGTCAGCCACTGTGGCTCCCCTGGCGTGCGTCGAAGGGTTCGGACTGGACGCGGAACATCCGCGCGTACCGTCCCTGGGAGGCGAGCAGTTCGTCGTGGGTGCCGTACTCGCTGACGCGGCCGCCGTCGACGACGGCGATCCGGTCGGCGAGACGCACGGTGGCGAAGCGGTGCGAGACCAGGATCGTGGTGAGTCCGGCGGTGATCTCCAGGAAGCGGGCGTACAGCTCGTGCTCCGCCTCGATGTCGAGATGGGCGGTGGGCTCGTCGAGGACGAGCACGCGGGCGCCGTGCCGCACGGCGTACAGGGCGCGGCTCAGGGCCAGCCGCTGCCACTGCCCGCCCGACAGTTCGGTGCCGTCGGTGTAGGCGCCGCTCAGGAGGGTGTTCCAGCCGCTCGGCAGTTCCTGTTCGACGCCGAGGAAGCCGCCGAGGCGTGCGGCTTGGACGAGGTGGTCGTCGTCGGTGGCGGCCGCCTCGATGTGGCCGAAGGTCACGTTGTCCCGTACGGAGAAGGGGTAGCGGACGAAGTCCTGGAAGACGACGGCGACTTGGCGCCGCCAGGCGGCCGGGTCGAGGTCGCCGAGGTCCTGGCCGTCGACGGTGATGCGGCCCCGGTCGGGCAGGTAGAGGCCGGCGAGGAGTTTGGTGAGGGTGCTCTTGCCCGCGCCGTTGTCGCCGAGGATCGCCAGGGAGGAGCCGGCGGGGATGGTGAGGTCCAGGCCGTCGAGTACGCGGCCGGTGGCGCCCGGGTAGCTGAAGGACACCTGGTCGAAGCGGATCTCCCGGTCGGGCAGTGTCGTTGTCTCGGTACGGGTCCCGGGCGCGGCCTTGGTGTCCAGTTCACCGACGGCGAGTGCCGCGGGCACGGCGGCGCTTGCCGTGTGCAGGGTCCACTGCAGGTCGCCGCTGAATCCGAGGGCGAAGAGGCCGAGGAGCGCCTGCAGGGCGACCGTCAGCTCCCGTACCGACAGGGAGCCGCGGGCCGCCGCGAACGCCAGGGCGAGGACGACGGCGAGGTGCGCGGCGAGGAGGAACACGATCGCGAGGGCGTGCCGTCGCGGGCTCACCCGGGCCCGGCGCATGTGGACCATGCCGTCCCACCAGGCCGTGCTGAAGCGTTCGACGAGCCAGGAGCGCATGCCGAAGAGCCGCACTTCCTTCGCCGCGGGCGCGGTGGTCGCGAGTTCCCGCAGGTAGGCGGCGCGCCGCAGCTGCACGGTGTTGCCGGCGTGGGCGGACACCGACCGGCCGATCTCCTTCTCCTGCCAGCGGCCGGTGACGACCCAGGCCGCGCCGAGTACCAGGGGCATCCACCACTGCCCGAACCAGCCGAGGAGGGCGGCGGAGACCAGTCCGGTCAGGCGCAGCGGGACGAGTCCGGCCAGCGCGGTGACGGCTTGGCCCGGCGGGTGCGCGCCGAGTCCGACGGCGCGGGCCCGCTCGATACGGTCGGCGACATCGGTGTCGTCCAAGTGGTCGATCTGGGCGGGGCGCAGGGCGCCGTCGACGGTCTGCTGGGCCGTCGCGCCGTCGAGGGCGGTGCCGAGGCGGGAGGCCACCATGGTGCGGATCGGGTCGAGGACCACGTCGAGGATCAGGACGAGGCCGAGCAGCGCGAGCCCCACCGTCATGCTGTCGAGGGACTTCGGGGTGCTGGTGAGGGCGGCGACGAGGTGTCCGGTGGCAAGGGGCAGCAGGGCGCTGCCCGCGGCCTGCGCGAGGATCAGGACGGCGAGGGCGAGGGTCAGGCCGCGGGCGACGCGCGGCAGTTCGCGGATCAGCGCCCACACGGCGCTCCCCTCCTGGTCCGCGCCGGTCGTGCCGTTCTTCTGACCCGTGCCGCCGATGCCGTTCTTCTTGGGCGCCGTGTCCGCACCGGCCGCACCGGCCGGTCCCTTCCTCCTGGCCTTCCCGTCCACGCTGGCGTCGCTCGTGGCTGTCATGGGTCTGTTCCCCTCCGCCGGTTCGAACCCGTCGGCCGTCGTGGCCAAAAGGGTGCGGTGGCCGCTCCGGCTCGGAAGCGGCCACCGCCCGCATGCGTCACCGTCAGTCGCCGACGGTCGGGGGCGGATACATCATGGTGATTCACCTCCTCTCCGTCTCGGGTGCACTGCGTTGCCGGGAAGGAACGCTAATCGGCGGGGTGGCCGGGCAGATCCGTACTCGGGTACGCAAAGGCGGAAGGCGACTACGCAAGGGCTTCGGTCCCTTTCCCTTACGTACGGAGAACCTGCGTAGTGGCGGTCCGTGATTGCGTACCGCGGTACGGACGACGGGTTTCGGCCGGGGTTCCTAGGGTGCGAAGCCGGAATGCACGCCCGCCCTCTGCCTGGAGAAACGTCCATGGAAAAGTCGCTCAGGAATCCCAACGCCGTGATCTGGGACGTGACGTTCGCGTGCCCGCTGCGCTGCGTTCACTGCTATACGGAATCGGGGCGGCGGCCCGCGAAGAACCTCACGTACGAGGAGATGATCCGGGTCGCGGACGCGATCATTTCGATGCGGCCGAAGATGATTACGCTGTGCGGCGGCGAACCGCTGACCATCAAGCGGATCGTCGATCTGGCGCGGCATTTCGACGACGCGGGGGTGCGGGTCTTCCTCTACACCAGCGGGTGGGCGCTGCCCGCCTCGACGGTCGAGGCGCTCTCCGACGTGGTGACGAAGATCGTGGTGAGTCTGGACGGCGCCAGTGCCGCCTCGCACGACCGGATCCGCGGCCGCGTCGGGTCGTTCACGCGGGCGACGGCCGGGCTCGCGCGGATCGACGCGGAGGTCGCCCGGCGCCGGGCGGAGGGGCTGCGGGCGCCGCGGTTCGGCATCGACTACGTCGTGATCCGGAGCAACTTCGACGAGCTGGAGGAGATGTGCGCGCAGGTGGCGCCCCGCTTCCCGCACCTGGAGACGCTGTACTTCGGTGCGGTGGTGCCCACGGGCCTGGCGAGCCGGCCGTCGTTCGTCGAGCACGAGCTGCTCAGTGACGACCAGGTCGCCGAGCTGATCGCGCCGGACACCCTGAAGCGGCTGCGTGCGGCGGCGCCGGCGTCCGTCACGGTGGAGACGACGGAGAACTTCGAGGTCCAGATGAACCCGGCGTTCCTGGCGCGCACCCCGAGCTTCCGCCCCATGGAGATCGAGCCGGACGGCGAGGTGCGCGCGATGCCCATCTACGAGGGCACCGTGGGCAGCCTGCTCACCGAGGACCCGCAGGTCCTTTGGCGGCGGTCGTACGAGCGCTGGGACGACCCGTTCGTCGTGGAGACCCTCAACAGCATCCACAGCCGCGCGGACTGGGCGGAGGCGGTGCGGCGCATCGACGAGCGGTTCGCCTCGGACGAGGACCGGGCGCGGATCGCGGCGCGTCCGGTGC
Organism: Streptomyces sp. RK9; assembly: GCF_045070545.1. Classification (NCBI taxonomy): domain Bacteria; kingdom Bacillati; phylum Actinomycetota; class Actinomycetes; order Kitasatosporales; family Streptomycetaceae; genus Streptomyces; species Streptomyces sp. RK9. The sequence goes on from NZ_CP173703.1 coordinate 141,909, forward strand.
ACGTGCCGCTCGGCCTTGCGCGCTGACGCCCCCGGCGGCGACCCGAGTTGCCGCCGGGGGGCCAGGTGGAGGCGGGCCCTCTGTCGCCAGGGGGCCCGCTGTCGTACGCGGGTCAGTACACGCTGACGCCGTACGCGGACAGGGCCTCGCGCACCGGCTGGTGGATGGCGGAGCCGTTGGTGCCGGTGCAGCCGGAGCTGCCGGAGTGGATGCCGAGGGCGACCGTGCCCGCGAAGTGGGCGCCACCGCTGTCACCTCCCGCGGAGCAGGCGGTGGTGCGGACCATGCCGTGGACGGGCCCGTCGCCGTAGTTGACGGTGACGTTGACGGCCGTCACGGAGCCACTGGTCACCTTGGTGGTGGAGCCGCTCTTCTTGATGGCCTGCCCCACGACCGCGTCGGCGGCGGACGAGATCTCCTGGTAGCTGCCGTTGTAGAGGTTGACGTTGCCCGCGGGCGAGGAGCCGTTGGTGTAGCGGACGATGCCGTAGTCGTTGGTCGGGAAGCTGGTGCCCTCGCGCACGCCGACGGCCGCGCCGCCGGACGTGGCGGACCAGTTGGCGCTGAGGTTGGTGCAGTGCCCGGCCGTGACGAAGTACTTGGTGGTGCCCTTGGAGACGTTGAAGGCGGCCGAGCAGCGTGAGCCGCCGCCGTAGATGGCGTCGCCGCCCGCGACCTCGCGGTGGAAGGTGCCGGGCACGCGGCTGACGCGGACGGCGCCGTCGAGCGAGTCGGCGACGCGGTGCAGGCGGGCCATCTCACGGGCGGAGACCGAACGGTCGGCCTCCACGGCTATCTGGTTGGTGCGGGGGTCGATGCCCCAGGACGTTCCTGTGATCTTGGCGCGGGACTCCAACGTGTCCATGGCCGCGTCGAGTCGGGCGGCGCTGCGCTCGACGCGCTTGGGGGTCGCGCCGGTCGCGCGGACGCGTTCGGCGGCGGCGTCGCTGGTGACGGTGACGACGAGGTTTCCGGTGCGGCGGTCCAGGTAGGTGCCGGCGCTGTCGTCGCCGAGCTGCCGTTCGACCTGGGCGTTCAGAGCGTTGAGACGGGTGGCGGAGGGCGCCGGTTCGCTCTGGGCGCCGGCGGGGGTGACACCCAGGGCGAGCGATCCGGTGACGAGCAGGGCGGACAGGCCCAGACGCGCACAGGTGGTGCGTCTCATGTGGGGGGCTCCTTTGACGGTGACGTGTGACGTACCGCGATACGTGTGGGACGTACCGAGCAAGGAAAGTGGCATGTCTGCGTCAGTCGCGCAAGGGTCTGGACCTTGCCCGTCCGGGATCTTCCAGAGCGGCGTGCCGCGAGGGCGGGCGCACGAAGGCGTGCCTCGGCACGTGAGGGCGGCCCGGTCGGAGCGGGCGCCGACTAGGAGAGCTGCTCGGCGAGGTGATCGGGCGTCAGGCGGGCGTGCTCGCGGGCGACGGTGACCAGCTCGGCGATGAGGGGGTGCGGGCCGGGGCGGGTGAAGACGGACAGGGCGCGGCGCCTGCGCGGGGTGAGGCGCAGCGCGGTGCCGGGGAAGTCGGGGGTGAGGACGTTCGCGGGCACGAGGCCGACGCCGAGTCCGGCGGCGACGAGGCGGGGGACGGCGGCGGTCTGGGTGGAGCGGATCGCGGCGTGCGGGGTGAATCCGGCGTCGGTGCAGAGGTCTTCGACGGTGGCCGCGAGGGCGTGGGTGCGTCCGTACTGGACCCAGGGGCGCTCGGCGAGCTGTTCCAGGCGCACGGTCTTCCGTCCGGCCAGGGGATCTCCTGGCGGCACGAGGACGACGAACTCCTCGGCGCCCAGGGAGTGGTGAGGGCCGTCCCAGCCGTCCGGGAGGGGGCCGATGGCGACGTCGGCGGTGGCGTCCGTCAGGGCGCGGGCGAAGGAGGCGAGGTCGGCGTACTCGTGCAGGACGACGTCGACGCGGGGGTGCCGTCGGTGCCAGACGGCGAGGACGCCGGGGACGACGCCCAGGGCGACGCTGAGGACGGCGGCGAGGTGCAGTTCGCCGTGGACCATGTCGGCGACGGCGCGGGCGGCGCCGGTCGCGCGTTCGGCGCCGGACAGGGCGTGGCGGGCGCCGGGCAGGAAGGCGCGGCCTGCCGGGGTGAGGTGGGCGCCGCGCGGGGTGCGTTCCAGGAGCGGGGTGCCGACGGTGCGTTCCAGGCTCTTGAGCTGCTGGGAGAGGGTGGGCTGGGAGACGTGCAGGAGGGCGGCGGCGTCCGTGATGGAGCCGGTCTCCACGACGGCCAGGAGGTATTCGAGCTGCCGGAGGGTCGGTGGGGCTGCCATAGCCCCACTCTATGTTTCCCCGTGGAAACGCGTCTTTGATCTATGCCTTTGGGCTTCCTAGCATCGACAGGGCGGACGGCGCGGCGCCGAGCCCTCCCTTGCACGGCTCGGCGCGCCCGCCCGCCAACCCCTTCCCCCGCCGCCCTCGACGACTTGGAGTCGTACGCCCATGAACACGCCCACCCTCGCCCCCGCCGAGGAGACGGCCCGCGAGGCGTCCTGGCAGACCAGGCCGCAGTCCTCCCAGGACGCCTCCCCGGCACCGGCGAAGGGCCCGCTCAACGGCCTCGCCACCCTGGCGCTCGCCTACGGGACCCTCTCCGTCATCGGCGCCCTGATCCCGTCGGTCCGCACGGTCACCGGCACCATTCCCGTGCCCGCCCTCGTCCTCGGCGTGACCGGATGGGCCAACGCCCACCGCATGCACGGGGCCGGACGCAAGCAGGCGCTGGCGGGCCTGGCGACCGGTCTCACCGGCCTGGTCCTGACCCTGTGCACGCTCTGAGCCGGGGGCGGCACACGGCCTGATCCGAGTGCCGCGACCGGCCTGCCCGGGGTCCGGCCCGGTCGGGGTCCGGTCCGGTCGGGGTGCGGCGCATGCTCAGGTGGCGGTGGCGACCTTCCACAGGTGGCCGTCGGGGTCGCTGAAACAGCCGAAGTACCCACCCCAGTCGGCGGCGGCGGCCTCCTTCACCACCGTGCCGCCCGCGGCCCCGGCGGCGCGCATGACCTCGTCGACCTCCTCCCTGGATGCGGTGAGGAAGTGGTAGGAGGCGCCGCGGAACCCCGACCCCTCCGCGGGGACGCCGGCGTCCGCCGCCACCTCGTCCCAGGCGTAGAGCGCCAGCTGCGAGGAGCCCTCGCCGAGGTCGCACTTCACGAAACCGGGGAAGTCCTGGTCGATCGCGCAGCCCAGGCCCTCCACATAGAACTTCTTGGCACGCTCCACGTCCTTGACGCCGAGCATGATGGCACTGACCTTCAATGTGGTGTTCATGCTGGCCACACTAGGAGCGGCCTGCTCGCCGCCGCTTCTCCGTTCCTGACCGTTCGGCGCGCGGGAGGGCGGCGGGGCCCGCGCGCCGCGGCGCCCCGGTCTCACCCGACCGTGAGCACGATCTTGCCCTGGATGTGTCCTCGGGCGGCCCGTTCGTGGGCGGCGCGGGCCTCCGCGAGCGGATAGGTGCTGTCGACGGCGACACGCACCGCGCCCGCGTCGAGGAGGCGGCCCAGCTCCGCGAGCTGCGGGCCGTTGGAGCGCACTTGGGTGGCCGAGACGGTGGCGCTCCGCTGCGCGACCTCGTCGGCGTCGTGGTCGCCGGGGAATACCGGGTACAGCGCGCCGCCGTGCTTGAGCGTCCGCAGGAGACGACCGCTGTCGCGGCCGCCGACGGTGTCGAGGACGAGGTCGACGTCGCGTGCGACGTCCTCGGGGCGGCTCTTCGTGTAGTCGATGAACTCGTCGGCGCCCAGCTCGCGCAGGAACGACTCGTGCCCGCCCGAGGCGACCGCGATGACGCGCGCGCCCTTGCCCTTGGCGAGCTGCAGCGCGAAGTGGCCCACGCCGCCCGCCGCGCCGTTGATGAGCACCGTCGTCCCGTCGTTCAGCGCCATCGGGCGGTGGGGTGCCTCCTGGAACGGCGAGGGGTGGTCGTGGCCGAGCTCGATCAGGAACTGCCACGCGGTGAGCCCCGCCATCGGCACCCCGGCGGCGTGCACGTGGTCGACACCCGCGGGTTTGTGGGCGAGGTGCGCGGCGGGCGCGGCGACGTACTCGGCGTACGCGCTGCCCTCGAGGCTCGGGAAGCGCAGCAGGCCGAAGACCTCGTCGCCGACGGAGAAGCCGCGCACGTCCGGGGCGACGGCCTCGACGACGCCCGACACGTCCGTGCCCAGGACGGCGGGCAGGGTCAGCGGCGGCCTCTTGTCCGGCGGGATGTTCCGCATGCCTTCGCGCACGTACCAGTCGGGCGGATTGACGCCCACCGCGCGGACGCGGACGAGCACGTCGCCGGGTCCCGGCTCGGGGATCGGCACATCTTCGTGGCGCAGCACCTCGGGGCCGCCGAACTCGTGCACCCGGATCGCCTTCATCGTGCCTGACGGCATGGCTGTCACCTTTCCTCACGGATTCCCCCGCGCAGGAGCTACCCTTAGCGGAGCACTGCTCCGAATATATGGAGCACTGCTCCGCTTGGCAAGGGACGACAAGAAGGACGGGGCGAGGAAGGCACATGCGAGCCGACGCGAAGAAGAACTACGACCACCTGCTCGCCGTCGCGGGTGACGTCGTGGCCGAGCAGGGCGCCGACGCGTCGCTGCGCGATGTCGCCCGCAGGGCCGGCGTCGGACTCGGCACGCTGTACCGCCACTTCCCGACCCGCGAGGCGCTCCTCGAGGCCCTGCTCCGCACGAGGTTCGACGAGTTGGCGGCGCGGGCGGCGACGCTCGAGACACCGGGCCCGCCCGAGGACGCCCTCGTCTCGTGGCTGCGCGACTGCGTCGCGTGCGCCCACGAGTACCGGGGCGTCGTGGCGCTGATGGTGGCCGCGATCGAGGATCCCGAGTCCGCGCTCCACGCCTCGTGCGTCGCGATGCGCGCGGCGGGCACGCGGCTCCTGACCCGCGCCCAGACCGCGGGCGCGGCGCGCGCCGACATCGACGGCACCGATCTGTTCGCACTGGTCGGGGCGCTCGCGTGGCTCCACGACCAGCCCTCGCTCGCGCCCCGCGCCGACCATCTCTTCGATGTCGTGGCGAGCGCGGTGCTGACCAAGGGGCCGTCGGGCCGATAGGCCGCGGGGGCCGGTCACATGGCCAGGTCCAGCCACTCCCCCACGGCCAGCACCTGCGCGCGCCGTCCGGCGTGCGTGCGGAACTCGCCCTCCGGGTCGCCGACTTCGACGTAGCCCGGGATCTTGTCCGGCTGCTCCGTCTCGTAGTGCATCGGCACCGCGTAGCGGGCGTTCAGGATCTCCGACGCCGCGGCGGCCTGCCTCGGGTCGAGGGCTGCGGGCAGCGGGCTCGGCGGCTGCAGGTGCGGGGCGTCGACCACCGCGCCGTTCGCGGGCAGGAACACCGCGTCGAACGGGCTGAACCGGCGCGCGACCAGCCACCACCAGCCGTGGAACATCGTGTCGCCGCCGTGGAAGACCCGCTGCCCGTCGGCCTCCACCACCCAGTTCACCTGCGGATCACCGAGGCCGTCGACGGCGGGGACCGCGGTGACGCGGAACCGCCCGACCTCGCACGTCGACCAGGCGTCCACGACCTCGGCGGCGAGACGATGCTGGACCAGCTCCCGCTCGGCCAGCAGGGTCGTCACCTTGTCCACGTCGTCGCCGTATCCGGGCGCCGGGCGCAGCACCGGCGCCCCCGGTGTCAGCGCGTCCGCGAGCGCGGACGCGTCGGTGTGGTCCCGGTGCAGGTGGGTGACCAGCGCGGCGGTGGCCTGCCCGCTCGGTGCCACGAGTCCTTCGCCGGCCTTCCATCCCGTGAACAGCGGCGAGAGGTCCCGCACATGGTCGATCACGAGCCGCTCGCCGCCCGCCTCGATCTCCAGTCCGGCCCAGCCCAGTCGTCGTACCCGCATCGCGCACTCCTTCGTTCCGGTGGTTGCCGACGGAACTTAGCGTACGAGCGTTCGCCAATTCAATAGCGAACGCTCGTACGCTAATCTTGTGCGCATGTCACCACGACGCTCAGCCGCCGAAGCACAGGCCACCAAGGGCCGGATCCTCGACCGGGCCGCCGAGATCGCCTCCGAGGAGGGGCTCGACGGCATCACCATCGGCCGCCTCGCCGAGGAGCTGGAGATGAGCAAGTCCGGGGTGCACAAGCACTTCGGCACCAAGGAGACGCTGCAGATCTCCACGCTGGACAAGGCGTTCGTGGACTTCTGGCACCGGGTGGTGGAGCCCACCCTGGCCGAGCCGCCGGGGCTGCGGCGGCTGCGCGCGGTGTGCGCGGGATCCGTGGGCTACCTGGAGGCGCCGCTGCTGCCCGGTGGCTGCCTGATGACGGCGGCGCTCAGCGAGTACGACGGCCGCCCCGGCCGGGTCCGCGACGCGGTGGCCGAGGTGTGGTCGCGCTGGCGGGAACAACTGCGGGCCGACCTGACCGCGGCGGTGGAGAACGACGAGCTGCCCGCCGGGTTCGACGTCGACCAGGCGCTGTTCGAGATCGTCGCCGCCGGGCTCGCGCTCAACGCGGCCATGCAGCTCCAGCACGACCGGACGGCGGCCGACCGGGCCCGCCGCGCGATCGAGCGGGCCCTCGACCAGCCCTGACCGCGGTGGTCAGCGGGCGGCAGCGGCCTCCGCGATCGCCTGGTCCAGGATCGTCAGGCCGAGCGAGAGCTCGTCCTCGGTCGCGGTCAGCGGCGGGGCCATCCTCAGGACCCCGCCCATGCCGGGGAGCTGGACGATGTTCATGTGCAGGCCCAGTTCGAGGCAGCGGCGGGTGACCCGCGCGCCCAGTTCGCTGGAACTCCGCTTCGTCTCACGGTCGACGACGAGCTCCAGTCCGGCCAGCAGGCCCCGGCCCCGGATGTCGCCGACGACCTCGTGCCGCGTGGCGAGGTCCGTCAGGCCCTCACGGAGGAACGCGCCGAGGGAGCGGGCACGTTCGTCGAGCTTGTCCGCGCTCAGGACGTCGAGCACGGTGTTGCCGACGGCGGCCACCAGCGGGTCGGAGACGTGCGTGGTGAAGAACAGGAACCCGCGCTCGTGCGCCCGCTGCTCGATCTCGGCGCTCGTGATCACGGCCGCGAGCGGCAGTCCGGCACCGAGCGTCTTGGACAGCGTGAGGATGTCGGGGACGACGCCGTCGCGCTCGAAGGCGTACCAGGTGCCCGTGCGGCACAGGCCGGTCTGGGCCTCGTCGAGGATCAGCAGCATGCCGCGTTCCCGGCACTTGGCCTGCAGCGCCGCCATGTACCCGACGGGCGGCTCGATGATGCCGCCCGAGCTGAGGATCGGCTCCACCAGGCACGCGGCCAGGCTGCCCGTCGACTGGGCGTCGATCAGGTCGAAGGCGAAGTCCAGCTGGCGCGCCCAGTCCAGGGAGCCGTCGGCCGCGGTGAAGTCGGGCCGGTACGCGTTCGGCGCGGGGATGGCGAAGTTGCCGGGCGCGGACGGTCCGTAGCCCTTGCGGCCCGCGCTGTACGTGGCGGACGCGGCGGCCTGCGTCATGCCGTGCCAGGACCGGGCGAACGAGACGATCTCGTGCTTGCCGGTGACGAGCTTGGCCATCCGGATCGCGGCCTCGTTCGACTCGGCGCCCGTCGTCAGGAGCAGCGCCTTGTCCAGCGGCGCGGGCAGCGTGTCGGACAGGCGGCGGGCGAGGTCGACCACGGGGCGGCTGAGCATGCCGCTGAAGAGGTGGTCGAGGGACGCGATCTGGCGCTGGACGGTCGCGACGATCTCCGGGTGCGCGTGGCCGAGGATCGAGCTCATCTGGCCGGAGGTGAAGTCGAGGATCTTCCGGCCGTCGGCGGTGTACACGAAGCTTCCGGCGGCGCGGTCGATGACCTCGCGCGTGAACTCGGGGCCGTAGCGGACGAGGTGCTTCTCGGCGTCGGCCCAGAAGGACTCGGTGGTGGGCGAGGCGGTCGCCGCGGGCGACGGCGGTGCGGAGGACGGCTGAGCGGTGGCGGCGGGGGTCGAAGCAGGCATGTCCTCGACGGTAGGTCGCACGCGAGCGACACGTCCATCTCACAATTCCGGCTGTCCTGTTCGGAGAAACCGCACAACAATGTGGGGGTGATGAATCCCTGGAGGCTGCGCCTGCTGAGCCAGCTGGACACTCTGGGCACCGTGCGGGCGGTGGCCCAGGCCGCGAACCTGAGCCCGTCGAGCGTGTCGCAGCAGCTCGCCGTGCTCGAGTCCGAGACCCGCACCCAGCTGCTCGAACGCACGGGGCGCCGGGTGCGGCTCACCCCCGCCGGGCTGATCCTCGCGCGCCGGGCCCGGGCGATCCTCGACCACATGGAGAGCGTCGAGGCGGAGCTGCGCGGCTTCGGCGAGGAACCGGCGGGTCTGGTGCGGCTCGGGGCGTTCCAGAGCGCGATCCACACGATGGCCGTCCCGGCGGTGACCCGCCTGAAGCAGGCGCATCCGCACCTCGACGTGGAGGTGCTTCAGCTGGAGCCGCACGAGAGCATGCCCGCGCTGCGGGTCGGCGACGCGGACGTCATCATCACGACCACCGACTTCGACGAGCTGCCGCTCGGCCCGGACCTCGACCTGGTCCCGCTGGCCAGGGACCCGATCCTGCTGGTCGTCCCGCCCGGCCATCCCGCTGCCGGGCGCGCCGGCGTCGACCTCGCCGCGTACGCGGACGAACCGTGGACCTTCGACATGCCGCAGTCGTACATGGCCAACCTCGCGCTGCGGCTGTGCCGCCACGCGCGCTTCGAGCCGCGCGTGGTGTGCCGTTTCAGCAACTACATGATGACGTTGCAGCACGTCGAGGCCGGGCTCTCGATCGCGCTGCTGCCCGGCCTGACGGTGGACCTCGACCGCTATCGCGTCGCCACCGCGGAACTCGCGGCTCCGGTGACGCGCACGATCACCGCGGCGGTCCGGCGCGGCTCACCGCCTCGCGCGGCGGTGCGCGCCGTGCTGGACGCGCTGCGGAACCCCTCGGCGGAGCTGCCGCTGCTGAGCCGGTAGCGGCAGGCCCGTGTTCGTGCGGCTCCGCGGTCGGCGGCCCGTGTCACCGCGGGTCGCCGCCACCGCCGCCACCGCCTCCCAGGCCGGTCACAGCCGCGGGTCGCGGTGGGTGGGGTCGCCGTCGAGGACGGTGAGGAGCACCGGCAGGTCCGGGAGTTCGGTGGCCTCGGTGGTGAGGGGGTTCTCGGCGAAGACGGTCAGGTCGGCGCGGTGGCCGACGGCGATGCGGCCTGCCTCGTGCTCCTCGCCCGCCGCGTAGGCGGCGTTGACGGTCATGCCCTGGAGGGCCTCCAGGGCCGTGAGCGCCTGGTCCGGGCCGTGCGGGGGCCGGGTGAGGTCGCGGCTGGGGCGGCGGTGGCGGGCTCCGGCCATGACGGCCGACGGCGGGTAGGGGGCGATGGGCCAGTCGGAGCCGAGGACGACGACGGCTCCGGAGTCGTGCAGGTCGCGGCAGCGCCAGGCGCGTGCGGCGCGCTCCTCGCCGAGGCGGCGCGACCAGTTGTCGGTGTGGTCGGCGCGGGTGAAGTCGCAGCAGTGGGTCGGCTGCATGGAGGCGATGACGCCGAGGTCGGCGAAGCGGCGCAGGGTGTCGTCGGGCACGGTCTCGATGTGCTCGATCCGGTGCCGCACCGGCCGCCTGTCCTCGGCCTGTGCCTTCTCGACGGCGTCGAGGACATGGCGTACGGCGGCGTCGCCGATGGCGTGGGTGGCGATGGGCACGCCCGCCCGGTGGAGTTCGCCGACGACGCGGGTGTACTCCTCGGGGTCGGGCCAGAAGGCGTGGCGGGACTCGCCGTGGCAGTCGGGGTGCTCCAGCCAGGCGGTGCCGTTGTCGATGGTGCCGTCCATGAAGATCTTGACGCCGTCGGTACGCCACAGCCGCCCGCCGGTGCCCTGCTGGGCGACGAGTGCGCGCAGGCCGTCGGCGTCGGTGCCGGGCTGGCACCAGGGGGCGACGCGCAGGCGCAGCGGCAGGTCGCCCGCCGCGTCGAGGTCGGCGTAGAAGGCGAGGCTGTCGCCGTTCGCGTCCATGGCGTGGCCGCCGGTGAGGCCGGTGGCGGCCATGGCGCGCAGGACGGCGGCGAGCCGGTCGCGGCGCTCGTCGCGGGTGGGCTGCGGGGCGACGCGTTCCACGAGCGCGCAGGCGGCGTCCTCGAGGAGCAGTCCGGTGGGCCGTCCTTCGGCGTCGCAGACCACTTCGGCGGTGGCCTGGTCGAAGGTGCGGGGCCCTTCGACCCCGGCGAGTTCCAGGGCGCGGCGGCTGGCCAGCATCGAGTGCGCGTCGAAGAGCAGCAGCAGGGCGGGCACGCCGTCGAGGACGGTGTCGAAGGGGGCGGTCTCGACGGGGGCTCCGGCGAAGACGTTGGGGTCGAGGCCCCATCCGTGCAGCCAGGCGCCGGGGGCGAGGTTCCGCACCTCGCGGGCGAGGGCCGCGCGTACGTGCTCCACGTTCTCGCAGCCCGACAGGTCGAGGCCGTGGGTGAGTTCGGCGCCCGTGACGGGGTGGATGTGTCCGTCGACGAGGCCGGGGGTGACGACGGCGCCCTCGAGGTCGATCACCGTGGTCGAGGCGTCGGCGAGGGCGCGGATGTCCGGGGCGTCCCCGAGGGCGGTGATGCGTCCGTCGGCCGCGGCCAGCGCGGTCTGCGGCAGGAGTTCGCCGGTGACGGGGTCGAGCAGACGGGCCGAGAGCAGGACGAGGGAGGTGCGCACGGGGGCTCCTTGGGACACGAAGGCTCCTTGGACACAGGGAGGCTGGGACACGGGGGCTGGGGCATGGCCGAGGACGAGGACACCTTGACGGGCGCAGGGCCGCGCGGACGGGTCAGCCCGGGGCGTCGGACAACGTGCCGACGGGAAGCCCGAGTTCGCGTTCCGCCGTGGTGACGGGCAGGCGCCGGACCGCGGGCGGGCCGTCGTCGGCGCTCGGGCTGTTGACGAGCATGCCGAGGCCGTCGAGGACGACCAGGATCTGAATGGCCGTCACCAGGGGGTCAGCGGTGTGGAATTCGCCCTCCTCGACGCCGTCGCGGATGACTTCTTCGAGGCGGTCGCGCCAGGCGTCCTCCTGGACGGCGACGCGGTCGCGCAGGGCGGGCCGGTAGCGGCTCAGGTGTCGGGCGTTGAGCCACAGCCTGCTGATGTCGTCGTACGCCTTCCCTGTCGTACGGGCGAGGAACCGCGCGAGGTGCCGGGTGGGGGTGGCGCCGGCCCGGTCGACCGGGAGGAGTTCGTCGAGTTCGGAGCCGACGGCGGTTCCGTAGGCCTCGGCCACGAGGTCGTCGACCGCCGGGAAGTAGTGGCTGATGAGCCCCGGACGGACGTCGAGCTCCTCCGCGACGCGCCGCAGGGTGATGCACTCCAGCCCTTCCGCCAGTGCCACACCAGCGGCGGCCGCAACGATTTCCGCACGTCTGGCCGCCGGAGATTTGCGGATTCGCTTGTTCGGAACGCTTGACGACATGGATTCCATGCTATTGAGTGTGCGACCAATAAGCAAGCAGGTGGGCTACCAGCATCCGGAGGGGCCGCATGGCGTCCACGATTCCCGACCCGCCCGAGAGCACCTGCGCCGCGCAAGAGGGGGCGGGCCTCTCCCCCGGCGGACCACCGGCACGGAGCCCCGACGGCGCGCGAGCGGCACGGCCCTTCGCGGACGGGCCGGGCGCCCCGCCCGTCGACGGAGAGCAGAGGAAACCGCCCAGCTCGGACGGGGCGGGCCGCATCGAGGCGCACGGCATCGACCACATCCCCGACCAGGAACGCCACGGCCACCCGCGGCAGTTGTTCTCCGTCTGGGCGGCGGCGAACGTCAACTACCTGAGCCTGGTGGTCGGCGGGACCCTGATCCTCATGGGTCTGACGCTGGGCCAGGCCCTCCTGGTCATCGTGGCGGGCAATCTGTTCTGGCTCCTGACCGGACTCCTTGCGATATCCGGCCCGGCCGCGGGCACGCCGAGCGAAGTGATCACGCGGGCGATCTACGGAATCCGCGGCAACCGCGTGAACAACGCCGTCGTCGGCTGGATGATCTCCGTCTGCTACTTCGCCCTGAATCTGGCCGCCGCCGCGACCGCCGCGTTCGCCCTGGTCGAGAAGGCCGGTGTGGGCGCGACCACGGGCGTCAAGATCGCCGTCGTCCTGGTCATCGCCGCCGTCACCCTGACCATCGGCGTGTACGGGCACGGCCTCATCATGAAGCTGTATCTGCCGATCACGCTCGCCCTGACCGCCGTCTTCGCCGTCGTCGCGATCGCCGTGTTCCGCCACACCGACTTCTCGTACGCGCCGCCCGCGCCGCTGCGGGGAGCCGAGCTGTGGACGGTTCTCGTCGCCGGGGTCACCCTCATCGCCTCCGCGCCGCTGTCGTACACGACGAGCGCCGACTTCGCCCGCTATCTGCCGCGCACGACGTCCGCGAAGGCGGTGCTCGGCTGGACCGCGCTCGGCGGGTTCGTGCCCGGTGTCGTCGTCTGCTCGCTCGGGGCCTGCGCGGCGACCGCGGTCGACATGGGGGACCCGCAGTCGGGGCTCCGGACGATCCTGCCGGGCTGGTTCGACCCGCTCTTCCTGCTCGCCCTGATCCTCGGCACGGTCGCCCTCAACGCGCTGACCGCCTACAGCGCGGGACTCGCCCTCCAGGCCGTCGGCATCCGCATCCGCCGTTCCCTCAGCGTGCTCGCCGACGGGACCGCGGCCGTCGCCCTCACCCTGTACGCCCTCCTCATCTCCGACTTCCTCGACACCGTCAGCAACGTCCTCCAGCTCACCGTCGTCCTGCTCGGCCCCGCCATGACCATCTACGCGGCGGACATCTGGCTGCGCCGCAACCGCTACGACGGCCCCACCCTGATGGACGAGACCCCCGACAGCCCCTACTGGTACACGGCCGGGGTCAGCCCGGCGGGAGCCCTGGCCCTCACGGGCGGCGTCACCGTGTCGGCCCTGTGCGTCAACACCCTCTACACCGGGCCGATCGCGTCGGCCCTGGACGGCCTGGACCTCGCCCTCCCCGCCGGGATCACCGTCTCCGCTTCGCTCTACGTCATCCTCAGCCGCGGACGGCTCCGTTCGGGTCGACCGGCGGCGCCCGCTGGCGCCGGTGAACCAGGGGACGGCGGGGCGTGACGCCGTCCATCGGCTGCTCCGAATCCCGTGCGGTATGTCGTGCAGCAGGGGGATCACGTGCAATCAGCGACGTCCCAGAGCCGTACCGTCCCGTCCTTGCCGGCCGCGGCGAAGATCGTGCCGTCGGGGCTGAACGCCGGGCGGCTGCCGATGGAGCTGACGGTCGTGACGGTGGTGAGGGGTCTGCGGGTTGCCGCGTCCCACAGCCGGACCTTCTCGTCCTTGTCCACGATGGCGAGGGCCTTCCCGCTGGGGCTGAGCCCCACGAGTGATCCGGAGCGGGTGACGACAGCGATGCTCTTGCCGGTGTCGACGTCCCAGAGCCGCACCGTCCTGTCCCTGCCCGCACCGGCGAAGGTCCTGCCGTCGGGGCTGAACCATCCGTAGGAGGTGTTGGGGAAGGTGGCGATGGCCTTGCGTGTGTTCACGTTCCACAGCCGCACCACCTTGTCGCCGCCTCCCACCGCGAGGGTCCTGCCGTCAGGGCTGAACATCCCGCCGTAGGCGTCGGTGAGGGTGGTGATGGTCTTGCGGGTGCGTACGTTCCACAGCCGCACCGTCTCGTCCCTGCTGCCGGTGGCGAGGGTCTCCCCGTCGCGGCCGAAGGCCATGTACCTGATCCCGTCGGTGTGGCCGGTGAGGGTCGCGGTCCTCTTCCCGGATTCGACGTCCCACAGCCGCACCGGGTGAGGGGATTCCTCGTCGGAGCGCGAGGCTGCGGCGGTGGCGAGGCTCTGCCCGTCGGGGCTGACCGCCACGTTGACGACACCCTTGTGGTCGGTGCGGATGGCCGTGGTCCTGCCGGTGGACGTGTTCCGCAGGTGCACCGTGACCGGATCCGTCCGGTCGGGGTCGTACTGGTCCTGGGTGACGAGGAAGCGCCCGTCGGGGCTGAACGCCTCACCGTTGTTCGGCAGGGCCTGGCGCCGTACGGTCGCGACGGCATTGCGCGTACGCAGGTCCCACAGCCGTACGGAGTCGACGTCCGAGGTCTCCGTGAACGTGGCGAAGGTCTTCTTGTCCGGGCTGAACACCAGCCCTTGGCCGGCGCCGCGCAGGACGTCGGGGGACGGCACGGCGCGGGGGCAGTGGCTTTCGTCCCCCGTCTCCCTGAAGGCGAGGAACGCCCCGACGCCCGCTGCGGCCAGGGCGAGGGCGGTGGCTGCGGCGGTGAGCACCCTGGCCCGGCGGGTGCGGGGGCGCAGGCGGGATCTGCTGGGGGCAGGGCCGGGGGCGGGGGCGCCCGGATGAGGGCCGGGCGGCGTTGCGGCTGCTTGCTCGGGCGTCGGGGACGTTCGTTCGCTCGGTGGCACGGGAGGAGGCTCGGGGCGCAGTGCCGCCGGGGATCGGGCCGGGGGCACCGGTGCCGGTGCGTCGGGCGGCGCCCCCGGCGGACCGGGCGGCGTCGGAAGAACGGACCGCAGACGCGTCGCGGCCGCGGCGGACACCACCTTGCTGTCGTCGTCGGCGAGCCGCCGGATCTCTTCGAGAGCGCGGGCGCGTACGACGTCGTTTCCGATCCGGTGGAGGTGGGCGAGGCCGTCGAGGGCGGTGAGCCGGTCGGTGGCGATGGGGCTGGCGACGGCGTTGCACAGGTGAGCGGGAAGGGTCCAGTTGATGTTGCGTGCGATGACGATGCGGCCCTCGACGCTGTCGAGCCTCTTCGGCCGTTGCTGCGGCATCTCGTCGACGACGCGGTCGTGGACGTAGCCGTACAGCTCGTCGAGGGTGATGTCGCCGTCGCCGTCGAGATCGGCGCTGCCGTCGCGCAGCCCGGCCACGAGGTGGCGGGTGAACACGGACTGCGCCGCGTGGCCCTGCGGCTGGTCGCCCTCGAAGGAGTACTGGGTCGCGTCCGACGCGGTCAGCACGGTGCGGCCGCGGCCCTGGAAACGCTCCAGCGCGTGGACGGCCGTGTCGCCCTTGGAGATCCGGCCGGCGGGAAAGGCGCCGCTGTAGCAGCAGTCGAGGACGAGCACCTTCTGCCGTGAGGCACAGCCCTCCATGGCCTGGTCGATCTGCTCGGCGGACAGCGCGGTGAACAGCAGGCTGTCACGGCGGGTGTTGGCCATCGCCAGATACAGGCGCCCGCCGTCGTCCTTGAGGCCGTGGCCCGTGAAGTACAGCAGGGTGAGGTCGTCGCGGCGCCGGTCGCGGTAGAAGTCGCCGACGGCCTCGCCGACGAGATGGTGCGGTTGGTTGATCAGGGTGGTGACCTCGAACCCGGCGATGTCCGGGTCCCGCAGCACCGCGGCCCACGCCTCCGCGTCGTGTGCCGGAGAGGTCAACTGCCGCAGTCCGGCGTCCTGGTAGTCGTACGTGGCGATCAGCAGCGCCAGCCGACGCCCCACGGCTAGTCGCCGCTGTGCCGACGGAGGTACGCCTCGACGAGGTCACGGCGCTCGGCGTCGGTCGCCCGATCCAGCTCGATCGTGTCACCGTCGATGGTCACCGAGACCCGGTGCCGTGCGCCGGACCGGCCCAGCCAGTCACGCACGGTCTCGACGAGCGCGGTGAGCACTCCGCCGGACGCGCTCAACGCGACCACGACGGCCCCGACGGTCACCGCGTCCGCGCCCTTCGCCCCGTCGGGCAGCGGACCGGCGGCCACCGCACGGACCGACTCGATGTCCAATTCGGTGATCTCGGCCCGGAGTTGCCGTGCCGCCCGCTCCCCCGCCTCCGCGTCGAGATCGGGATCGGGCGCGACCGCCACCAGCACGTCCACCACACCGTCCACCCGCCGGCCCGCACGGCCGACCCCCGCCACCGCGTCGTCACGCATAGATCCCCCGATGATGCGTCTGAGGCGTCTCCACGAACCCTCCCGCACAGTGTGACGCCCTCCGGCCACGCACCGCAGCCGGTCGCCACTAGTCGCCGGATCCCTGTCGGCCCTGTGCCAAAGTGGCCACCGAAGCGGTCGACGGCCGACTGAAGCGCTCAGCCACACCGGCCCGGGCACCGGGAAAGGTCAAGTAATCGCGCATTCAAGGGATCAGGCATTCGAATGCCGAGGCCGCCGCCCCCTCGGCCCATTCCCTTTCGTCCCGCTTTTGACTTTCCCTGTATCAACCATCGCAAAGAGCACGGAAAATAACGTCTAGGTACATCCAACTGGCCGAAAACAGGTCTACACCACACACCGGAAGAGAGGATTCTGGCCCCCGTTCGTCGAGACGTGCGCGCCGGTGTCGACCACGTGGCCGCGCCGATCTCCGAGGGGAGTCTGTGGCGTGGGACGTGGCAGGGCCAAAGCGGAGCGGATCGCCTCGGATGCGGCCGAACGATTATTCGCGGCAGGGCAGTTGTTGCGGCGGGCGCCGGCCACGCCCGACGCGCGTGCGGTCTTCCGTACGGATCAGCAGGTCAACGACCAGCCGTACCGGGAGCGTTGGGCACACGACAAGGTGGTGCGCTCCACTCACGGCGTGAACTGCACGGGGTCGTGCTCGTGGCAGGTGTACGTCAAGGACGGCCTGATCACCTGGGAGACCCAGGCGACCGACTATCCCTCGACCGGGCCGGACCGCCCGGACTACGAGCCGCGGGGCTGCCCGCGCGGGGCGTCGTTCTCCTGGTACACGTACTCGCCGACCCGGGTGCGTCATCCGCTCGTCCGCGGTGTCCTGGTGGAGATGTTCCGGGAAGCAAAGGTCCGGCACGGCGGTGATCCGGTGGCGGCGTGGGCGGAGGTCACCGGCGATCCGGACCAGCGCCGCCGCTACCAGTCGGCCCGCGGCAAGGGCGGCCTGGTGCGGGTCGGCTGGGCCGAGGCGCTGGAGATCGCGGCGGCCGCGCATGTGCACACGCTCCAGGAGCACGGGCCCGACCGGATCGCGGGCTTCTCCCCGATCCCGGCGATGTCGATGGCCTCGCACGCGGTCGGCGCCCGGTTCCACGCGCTGATCGGCGCGCCGATGCTGTCGTTCTACGACTGGTACGCGGACCTTCCGATCGCCTCGCCGCAGGTGTTCGGCGACCAGACCGACGTACCGGAGTCCGGGGACTGGTGGGACGCCGCGTATCTGATGCTGTGGGGCTCCAACGTCCCGGTGACGCGGACCCCGGACGCCCACTGGATGGCCGAGGCGCGCTACCGCGGCCAGAAGGTGGTCGTGGTCTCGCCCGACTACGCCGACGCGACGAAGTTCGCCGACGAGTGGCTGCACCCCCACCCGGGGACCGACGGCGCCCTCGCGATGGCGATGGGCCACGTGATCCTGCGCGAGTGCTTCGTCGACCGGCAGGTGCCCTACTTCACCGACTACGTCAAACGCTTCACCGACCTGCCCTTCCTCGTGTCCCTGGACGAGCGGGCCGACGACACCCACACGCCCGGCGCCTTCGTCACCGCCAAGGATCTCGACCTGGCCGGGGACGCCGAGGCCGAGGCGCGGCGCTGGATGCCGGTGCTCCTCGACAGGGCCGGCGGGCGGCCGACCGTGCCCAACGGCACGCTGGGAGACCGCTGGAGCAAGGCGAGCGAGGGCCGCTGGAACCTCGACCTCGGGGACATCGACCCGCTGCTCAGCCTGTACGGCCGCCCGGGCGCGACCCGGGCCACGGTGACGCTGCCCCGCTTCGACGAGGACGGCGCGACGATCCGGTGCGCGGTGCCGGTCCTCCGGGTCGGCGGTCGCCTGGTGACGACGGTGTTCGACCTGATGCTCGCCCAGTACGGGGTGCGGCGCGAGGGTCTCGACGGGCAGGGTCCGACGGCGTACGACGACGCGTCCGCGCCGTGCACCCCGGCCTGGCAGGAGGCGGTCACGTCGGTGCCCGCGGGGGCGGTGGTGCGGGCGGCCCGTGAGTTCGCGCGGACCGCGGAGCAGACCCGGGGCCGCTGCATGATCGTGATGGGGGCCGGGACGAATCACTGGTTCCACTCGGACACCATCTACCGCTCGTTCCTCTCGCTGCTGCTGCTCACCGGCTGTCAGGGCGTCAACGGCGGCGGCTGGGCGCACTACGTGGGGCAGGAGAAGGTCCGGCCGTACGCGGGCTGGCAGCAGCTGGCCACGGCGTCGGACTGGGCGCGGCCCTCGCGGCAGATGGCGGGGACGCCGTACTGGTATCTGCACACCGGCCAGTGGCGCTACGAGAAGTTCACGGCGGACGCCCTTCTCTCCCCCACCGCGCCGGGCGACCTCGCGGGCCTGCACACCGCGGACCTCCTGGCCCGCTCCGCCCGGCAGGGCTGGATGCCGTCGTATCCGACGTTCTCCGCCAACCCGCTGGACCTGGGGCGGCGCGTGCACGAGGCCGACGCGGACCCGGCGGCCTGGCTCGCCGCCGAGGTCGAGGCGGGGCGGCTCTCGTACGCCTGTGAGGATCCGGACGACCCGGCCAACTGGCCGCGGGTGCTCACCGTGTGGCGGGCCAATCTGATCGGGTCCTCGGCCAAGGGCAACGAGTTCTTCCTGCGGCATCTGCTCGGCGCCTCCGACAACGCGAACGCCCAGGAGGCGCCGCCGGAGAGCAGGCCGAAGGACGTGACCTGGCGGGAGGAGGAGCCGCGCGGCAAGCTCGACCTGCTGCTCGCGCTCGACTTCCGCATGACGTCGACCACGCTGCACGCCGATCTGGTGCTGCCCGCGGCGACCTGGTACGAGAAGCACGACCTGTCCAGCACCGACATGCATCCCTATGTGCACGCCTTCTCCCCCGCGATCAGCCCGCCGTGGCAGGCCCGCACGGACTTCGAGATCTTCCACGGGCTCGCCACCGAGGTGAGCCGCCTCGCCGAGGGCCGCCTCGACGTGGCGCACGACCTGGTGGCGACGGCGCTGCAGCACGACACTCCCGGCGAGGCGCCGCCCGCGGGTCCGACGCGGCCCCGGTTCACCGTCGTGGAGCGGGACTACACGGCCGTCGGCGACAAGATCGCCGCGCTCGGGCCGCTGGCCGGGGAGCAGGGCATGACGGTCAAGGGCGTGACGGTGAACCCGCTGCCGGAGACCGCCTGGCTGGCCGCCCGGTGCGGCACCGCCGGGCCCGGCTCGGCGGTGGGCAGGCCGCTGCTCGACACGGACGTCAAGCTGTGCGAGGCGATCCTCGCGCTGTCGGGCACCACCAACGGCCGCCTCGCCGCCGAGGGGTTCGAGCGGCTCGCCGAGCGCTGCGGCGCCGAGACGGGGCTCGCGGAGCTGGGCGCGTCCGTGGCCGAGCGGCGGGTGGAGTTCTCCGACACGCAGGCCCGTCCGGTGCAGGTCGGGGCGAGCTTCGAATGGTCGGGCAAGGAGGCCCCGGACCGCCGCTACGCCCCGTTCACGATCAACACCGAGCACCTGAAGCCCTGGCACACCCTGACCGGCCGCCAGCACTTCTACCTCGACCATCCGTGGATCGCCGAGTACGGGGAACAACTTCCCGTCTACCGGCCCCCGTTGGACCTGGCCGCGCTCGGGGAGCAGCCGGTGGCCGACGGCGACGGCGGGCGCTCGATGACGGTGCGCTATCTGACGCCGCACTCGAAGTGGTCCATCCACTCCGAGTACCAGGAGAACCTGCTGATGCAGACCCTGGCCCGGGGCGGTCCCGTCATCTGGATCAGCGTGTCCGACGCGGAGGCGATCGGCGTGGCGGACAACGACTGGATCGAGGCGCACAACGCCAACGGCGTGGTCGTGGCCCGCGCGGTGGTCTCGCACCGGATGCCGGCCGGGACGGTGTTCATGTACCACGTGCAGGAGCGCCTGGTGAACGTGCCGAAGTCGGAGGCGACCGGGCGGCGCGGCGGTGTCCACAACGCCCTCACCCGGCTTCTCATCAAGCCGACGCATCTGATCGGCGGCTACGCCCAGCTGTCCTTCGCGCCCAACTACTACGGCCCCACCGGCAATCAGCGCGACGCGGTCACCGTGATCCGGCGGCGCGCCCAGGAGGTGACGTACTGATGCGCGTCATGGCGCAGGTCGCGATGGTCATGAACCTCGACAAGTGCATCGGCTGCCACACCTGCTCGGTCACCTGCAAACAGACCTGGACCAACAGGCCGGGCACCGAGTACGTGTGGTTCAACAACGTGGAGACCCGCCCCGGCCAGGGCTATCCGCGCGCCTACGAGGACCAGGAGAAGTGGAAGGGCGGCTGGCAGCTCAAGCACGGCCGCCTCGAGCCGCGCAGCGGCGGCCGGGCGCGCCGTCTGGCCCGGCTGTTCGCCAACCCCGAACTGCCCTCGCTGGACGACTACTACCAGCCGTGGACGTACGACTACGAGAACCTGATCAGCGCGCCGCTCGGCGACGACGTCCCCACCGCGCCGCCGCGCTCCCTGATCGACGGCCGTCCGACGGCGGTGACGTGGGGGCCGAACTGGGACGACGACCTGGGCGGCGGGCCCGAGCACCTCGCGGGCGACCCGGTCCTTCGGAAGATGAACGAGCAGGTGCGCCTGGAGTACGAGCAGGCGTTCATGTTCTATCTGCCGCGGATCTGCGAGCACTGCCTCAATCCGTCGTGCGTGGCGGTGTGTCCGTCCGGCGCCCTGTACAAGCGGGTCGAGGACGGCATCGTCCTCGTCGACCAGGACCGCTGCCGCGGCTGGCGGATGTGCGTGACCGGCTGCCCGTACAAGAAGGTCTACTTCAACCACCAGACGGGCAAGGCGGAGAAGTGCACGTTCTGCTACCCGCGGATCGAGGCCGGTCAGCCGACGGTCTGTTCCGAGACGTGCGTGGGGCGCCTGCGCTACCTCGGTGTCGTCCTGTACGACGCGGACCGGGTCGGCGATGCGGCCGCCACGGAGAACGAGCAGGACCTGTACGCGGCCCAGTTGGAGTGCTTCCTCGATCCGGAGGACCCGGAGGTGGCGGCGGCCGCGGAGGAGGCGGGCATCCCGCACGACTGGGTCACCGCCGCCCGCCGCTCCCCCGTACACGCCCTGATCAGCCGCTACCGGGTCGCGTTGCCGCTGCATCCGGAGTACCGCACCATGCCCATGGTCTGGTACATCCCGCCGCTCTCGCCCGTCGTGGACTCCCTCACCGCGACCGGGCACGACGGCGAGGACCCGGCGAAGCTGTTCGCCGCCATCGACTCCCTGCGCATCCCGCTGGCGTATCTGGCGGAGCTGTTCACCGCGGGCGACCCGGCCCCGGTGGAGGCGGCGCTGTGCCGTCTGGCGGCGATGCGCTCCCACATGCGCCGCGTCAACCTCGGTGAGGAGCAGGACCCGGCCATCGCCCGCGCCGTCGGCATGGACGGCGCGGGCATCGAGGGCATGTACCGGCTGCTCGCCCTGGCCAAGTACGACGAGCGCTATGTCATCCCCACCAGCTACACGGCCACCACCCCGGCCGACGGCCTCGACGCCGGGTGCAGCCTGGACACCCACGGCGGCCCCGGCATGTACGCCCCGGACACCTTCCACGCGCCGCCCGCCGCCGAGCCGGAGCCGGAGCACGCCGGGGCGTCGTTGCGCGGCCGGGTCAACCTCCTGAACTGGAACGGCAAGGGGCGGCCCGAGGGGCTCTTCCCCAGCGGTGACGGCGGCGCGCGGTGAGCCGCCCCGTCGTCCACCAGGCCGCTTCCCTGCTGCTGCGCTACCCCGATCACGACTGGCCCGAGCGGCTGCGCGCGGTCCGTGCCGCCCTTGAGCCGGTGCCCGGCACGGAGGTGGGGCTGCTGCTGCGGTTCTGCGACGAGGTCGGTGCGACGGCGCCGCTGGATCTGGCGGCCCGGTACGTCGTCACGTTCGACCGCAGCCGCCGCCGGTGTCTGTATCTGACGTACTACACCGACGGGGACACGCGCAGGCGGGGCGCCTCGCTGGCGGAGCTCAAGGCGCTCTACCGGCGGCACGGGTGGCGTCCGCCCGAGGACGAGCTGCCCGACTTCCTGCCGCTGATGCTGGAGTTCGCCGCCCGCACACCGGACCTGAAGGCGTCCCTGCTCGTCGAGCACCGGCCCGCCCTGGAACTGCTCCGCCTCGCCCTGGCCTCGTACCGCAGCCCGTACGCCGGTGTCGTCGACGCGGTCTGCCGCACCCTGCCCGGCCCTTCGCCCGCGACCCGGGAGGCGGCCCTGCGCCTGGCCCGCACCGGACCGCCCGCCGAGACCGTCGGCCTGCTGCCGTATCCCGTACGCGCTCCCGACGCCCCGCACGCGGAGGAGACTTCCCGGTGAACCACCTGCGCATCGCCCTGTGGGGCGTCCTGCCCTATCTCGTCGTCGCCGTCCTCGTCACCGGCACCGCCTGGCGCCACCGCTACGACCGCTTCGGCTTCACGACCCGGTCCAGCCAGCTGCACGAGAGCCGGCTGCTGCGGGTCGGCGGCCCGCTGTTCCACTTCGGGCTGCTGTTCGTGATCGCCGGGCACGTCATCGGCCTGCTGGTGCCGGAGTCGTTCACGGAGCGCGTGCACGTCCACGAGTGGCTGTACCACGCGAACGCGCTGCTCGTCGGCGGCACGGCGGGCCTCGCGACGCTCGCCGGTCTGGTGATCCTGCTGTACCGGCGGCTGCGGGTGCCCGCCGTCCGGGCGGCGACGAGCCGCAGCGACCGCGCCGTCTACCCCGTCCTGCTGTGCGTGCTCCTGGCAGGCCTCACCGCGACGGCCACCACGATGAAGCCGCACCCCTACGACTACCGGCGTGGTGTCTCGGTGTGGTTCCGCTCGCTGTTCACGCTCGATCCGGACGTGTCGGCGATGGCGCACGCCCCGCTCGCCTACCGGGTGCACGCGCTCCTTGCGATGGCCCTGTTCGCCGCGTGGCCGTTCAGCCGTCTCGTCCACGCCTTCGCCGCGCCGGTCGGCTACCTCGTCCGTCCCTATGTCGTGTACCGGTCGCGGGGCGGGCGACGCGTGCCCACGCCCGGCCGTCCGGGCCCGGGTCGGCCTTTCGCCGCTCGTTCCGGCCCGCCGGGCAAGCGGCCCCGGTCGGCGCGGGGCACCCTCGCCCGGCGCTGATGCGGCGCGCACTCGCCGACCTGCGCCACGGGCTCGCCGACCGGTGCCGGGGGCTCGCGCCCGCGTGTTTCGCGCCGGTCATGGCCACGGGCATCGTCTCCCGGGCGCTGACGCAGACCGGCGCCCGGGCGCTGTCCCTCGTGCTGTTCGGCGTGGCGGCGGCCCTGTACGGGGTGCTGCTGTGCGCCACCGTGCTCAAGGCCCGGCGCCACCCGTCGGTCATCCGGGCCGAACTCGGCGATCCCACGCGGGTGTTCGGGCACTTCACCCTGGTCGCGGCGAGCGGTGTCCTTGCCGCGCGCCTCGGCTCGGGGCCCGCCCGGGTCGTGGGGTGCGCGCTGTTCGTCGTCGCGGCGGTCGTGTGGGTGGTGCTCGCGCGCGCGGTCGTGCGGCTGCGGGGCTTCGGCTCGCGCACCGCGCTGCGGCAGGCCGACGGCACCTGGTTCCTGGCCGCGGTCGGCCTGCAGGCGCTCGTCCTGACGCTGGTCGGTCTCCGTCCCGGCCGCCCCGTCGTGACGCTCGCGCTCGCGCTGTGGGTCTGCGGGGTCCTGCTGTACGCGGCCACGCTGGCGGCCGTCGTCCGGCGTCTGCGGTCCGACCCGCCGCCGCCCGAACTCCTCGCGCCCAGCTACTGGGTGACCATGGGCGCCGCCGCCATCAGCACCCTCGCCGGTGCCCGGCTCCTCGCCCACGACGGGCTCCTGCCCGCCCCGGTCCGCGCCCCGCTCGGCGGCACGGTCGTCGGCCTGTGGGCCTGGGCCACCTTCCTGATCCCGCTCCTGCTGGCCACAGGCGCCTGGCGGCATCTGCGCCACCGCGTCCCGCTGGCCTACGAGCCCACGCTGTGGTGCGTCGTCTTCCCGCTGGGGATGTACGCCACCGCGACCGCGCAGCTCGCGGACGCGCAGCGCGTCGGCTCCCTGACGCTCCCTCAACGGCCCCTGGCGTGGGCGGCCATGGCGGCGTGGCTCGCGGTCGGGGCACGGTGGCTCATGGCGCGGTGGAGCACGGGTCGGCCCTCGGCCGGGGCCTGAGCGGTGCCCAGGCCCTCGGCCGCCTCCCGGACGCGGCGCGGGAGGCGTCGTACCGGCTTCGCCGCTTCCCGCCGGGCGGGAGAGCTACTTGCCCATCGGCGAGACGGCGATGCAGCCCGCCACGACGTTCTCGCCGGAGGCCTCCTTGATGACCTTGCCCTTGTAGATCACCTTGCAGGTGAGGTCGGAGCCGGTCGGGTCCGTCGAGATCGGGACGACGGTGGGCGGCATGATGCCGCGCAGCGTCACCGTCTTCTTCCACGGCAGCTCCGCCTTGCTGACCTTCTCCAGCTTCGGGTTGGACGCGGAACCCTCACCGGCGGCGAACTCGATCTCGTCGACGCTCTTGCCGGAGACCTCGTAGGTCACCTCGTACTTCTCGTTGACGGCCTTGTCCACGGCGTCGACGGCCTTCTTCTCGGCCTCCGAGCAGGCCCCGAGCGTGAGCGCGAGACCGGCGGCGGCGAGGGTGCACACGGCGGTGCGAATGCGTCTGTTCATGGCGGCAGACAACAGTAAAGAGCACGCAAAGTCAATCTGCGCCTCCGTCATAACCCCAGTTCAGAGAGGGAAGGAGGACTGCCGTCGGGGCACGGGCCGCAGGACCCGCACCCCGGCACGACCCCATTTAGGACAGGATCTGACCTCTTTTGCTTCTACGGTGACGGCCATGGACATCGACAACGGCATCGACACCACCGAGGCCCCGCACCTGTCGTGGCGGCAGGTCTGGGACCGGCGCATGGCCCGGCACGGACTCACCGGCACGTCGTCCTCCGGCACAGCGTCCCCCGCCCCGACGCCTTCCCGGGTCGCCGACGTCGTGGCCGCCATGTGCGGCGCGCACGCCCAGGTGATGTCCGCCGCCGAACTGTCGATCGGCGCGCGCCTCGGCGGCGGCACCCGCGCGGACGTCCGGGCGGCGCTCGACGGAGCGGACGGCCTGGTCAAGACCTACGGGCCGCGGGGCACCGTGCACCTCCTCGCGGCGCGCGACCTGCCCATGTGGACGGGGGCGCTGTCCGCCCTGCCCTCAGGACCGAACGGGCTGCCGCAGGCGGCGCGCCTCACGGACCAGCAGACCGAGGAGGTCGTCGAGGCCGTCGCCGTCGCCCTCGCGGACGCCGACGACAAGGGGCTGACCGCCGAGGAGTTGAGCGACGCGGTCGTCGCGGCCACCGGGCCGTGGGCGGGCGACCTGGTGGTGCCCGCGTTCCAGGGCATGTGGCCGCGCTGGCGCCAGGCACTGCACCTCGCGGCCCACCGGGGCGCGCTGTGCTTCGGCCCCGACCGCGGCCGCAAGGCCACCTACCTCTCCCCCGGGCGCCGACTGCCCGGATTCCGCCCCGCGCCCGCCGACGAGGCCCTGCACTCCCTGGTCGCGCGCTACCTGCACGCCTACGGCCCGGCGACACCACGGCAGTTCGCCCAGTGGCTGGCCGCACCTCCCGCATGGGCGGCCACCCTCTTCGACACCCTCGCCGCCGCGGGAAGCCTGCGCCCCGTCGACGTCGAGGGCAGCACCGGCTGGCTGAACGCCGCCGACGACCAGGAGCCGGACGAGGAGACCCCCGCCGGGGGGACACTGCGGCTCCTGCCCTACTTCGACGCGTACGTCGTGGGCTGCCACCCGCGCGACCAGCTCTTTCCCGGCCCGGCCGCCGCACGCGCCCTGTCCCGCACCGGCCAGGCGGGCAACTACCCGGTCCTGCTCGTCGACGGCACCGTCGCCGGGGTCTGGCACCTGCGGCGCTCCGGACGCAAGGCAGACCTGACCGTCGAGCCCCTCGCCCGGCTCAGCGCGGCACGGCGGCGCGCGCTGGACGAGGAGGCGGCGCGGATCGGGGCGTTTCTGGACACCACGGCACTGCGGGTGACCGTCGGTCCGGTGACGGTGGGCCCGCACGCCTGAACGCCTCCGCCGCAGCCCGCGGAACTGCTCAGGGCCGGCCCTCGAAGGGGGGTGTGGGCCTGTGGCAAGATCACGGAATGCTGCGACTCACCGATTTCATCATCGACTGCCCGGACACCATGAAGCTGGCGGCCTTCTACTCCGCGGTCACGGGCCGTCCGGTCAAGGACGGCAGCTCCGAGCACTGGGCCGGCATCCAGTTCGGCGAGATCGAGCTGGCCTTCATCCAGGTGGACGACTACCGCGCCCCGCAGTGGCCCGACACCGAGCACCCCAAGCAGTTCCACCTCGACTTCGAAGTGGACGACATCGAGGCCGAGCAGCGCCGCGTCCTCGACCTCGGCGCGACCCTGCGGCAGGACTTCATCGGCCCCGAGGGCTACGGCTGGCGGATCTACACCGACCCGATCGGCCACCCCTTCTGCCTGTGCCGCAACAAGGGCGTCGTCTGGACCGACCAGGGCCCGGTGTGGCCCGAGCGCGACTGAGCGGCCCCGACGAGGTCCGTTTCCGGCTGTCGGTTCCGGTCGTGTCGTTGACGGGCCCACCGGGTGTCACGTCGACCGGGGCCAGGGCAGGTCCGGCAGCTGGTCCTCGGTGCGGGCCAGGACGATCTGGTCGAACAGGGCGCCGTCGCCGTTGCTGCGCAGGGCGAACTGGTCGACGACCTTGACCGCTCCGGCGGTGAACTTCCACAGGTCGACGCGGACGACCTCCCAGTCTCTGGGGACGGGGCCGGTGAACCGCTTCTCGACCATGGACGTCTGCGGCGGCCAGCGCGAGTCGCCGATGGACGCCGAGAAGATCGGGGCGGACTTCGCGGGCCCGAACCGGGCGCTGATCCCCGAGGTCCGGGAGCTGAGGGCCTTCCACGCGAACTGGAGGTGGCGGTACTCGCCCCGGGCGCTCGGGTTCTCCACGATCCTGAAGTCCCAGTCGTGCATGGCGTGCCCGTACGGGCCCCGCGCCGTGGGGTAGCGCTCCACGGCCTTTTTCAGCCGCAGGCATCTGGTCCCCACGGCCGCGCCGCCGATCTGGATGTCGGCGGCCGAGCTGTCCTCGACGATGTCGCGCACGTCGTCCTCGCGGTCGTCGAAGAGGACGGCGAGGACGTTGTCGTCGAGGACGTCCCGGTGGGAGTTGCCCATCGCGGTGCCGTGGAAGACGAGTTCGCCGAGCCGGATGTTGCCCACGGGCCAGATGCCGCCGCCGGTGGAACGCAGCCGGAAGCGCGAGGAGGACAGCGCCCCGAAGGTGTGGCTGTGCACGGCGCCCGCGTCCGAGAGGAGCTTCGGGCCGTCCTTCCAGAGCCCGGCTCTGGTGTCCCACCACTGCAGGTGGACGTCGCGCAGCCACGACTCGGGGTGGGCGGGATCCTCGGCGAACGTCACCCCGGTCAGCTCGACCTGGGTGCGGAAGGTGTCGACGGTGAACAGGAGCTCCTGCCCGTCCTGGATGCGGATGGCGCCGATGACGGTCGGGGGCACCCAGGGGTTGGCCGGTGGGTCGGCACGGCCGTCGCTGAACAGGGCGACCGCGTTCTGCTTGGCGAGGTCGACGGTCCGGGTCGGGTTGACGAGGCGCACGTCCAGGAGGGCCGACGTGGTCGTGATCAGGTTGGGTGTCAGGTCCTTGGTCGCGGTGGTGTTGCCCCAGCCCGCGCGGCGCACCACCGGCACGGGGTCGGGCGTGAGGAGCTCGGGGCGGATGTCGGTCTCGGACGGGGTCAGCCGGGTCCGCCAGCGCTCGTGGAGGCCGGCGGTGTAGCGCAGCACGGTGCCCGTCCAGGTCGCGACGAGGAGCCCGCCGTCGGGCAGCCAGGCGGGCACCGGGAGCGCCTTGAGGTCCTTGGTGGTGAGCGGGGTGCCGTCGCGCCGCAGCACGGCGAGGGTGCCGAGTTCGCTGCCGACGGCGACGCGGGTGCCGTCCGGGGAGACGCGGGGGCGGCGCAGCAGGTCGTCGCCTGTGTAGGTCCACAGCAGCCCGCGCGCGGTGTCGTACGCCTTGAGCTGGTTGCGGAAGGTGACGGCGAGGAAGGAGCCGTCGGCGCTGACGGAGACCTCGCTCGCGGCGGTGGGCAGGGTGCTGACGAGGGCCCCGCCCCGGATCACGTACACGCGGCCGCCGTCGGCGTCCGACCAGATCACGGCGGTGCGCCGGTCGCCGCTGACGACACCGCCGCCGAAGCTCCCTGCGGCGGTGGAGATCGACCACAGGGTGGCGCCGTCCGCGGCGGCGAGCCCGGTGATCGTGTCGGCGGCGAACGTGATGAGGGTGTCGTCGTCGAGGGCGAGGAGGCGCCGCGGGGTCCGTTCGCCGGTCCTCCACCACTCGTGCGCCCACTTCTCGCGCGCCTCGCCCGCCCCGCCGTCCTGGACGTCCCACAGCGCGAGGCCCAGGTCGCCCGAGGTGGCGACCCACGAACCGCCGGGCGCGGCCGCGAAGTTGTTCAGGCCGTAGTCGTGGCCCCATCCGCCCTTGCTCCAGTCGGTGGCCTTCTTGGGCAGGCCGAAGAGGGCGAAGCGGCGCCGGGGCGAGCCGTCCACGTTCAGGAGGTAGAGGTGGTAGCCCTCGGGGCTGTGCACGTCGAAGCCCTGTGCGGCGAAGCCGGCGCCGGGGGCGCTCGGGGTGTAGGCGAAGTGGTGGCCGAGGCGGCGGCGCCAGCGGGTGGTGCCGGTGGCGAGGTCGAGGCCGTAGAGGTTGTGGTCCCAGTTGAAGGCGGTCAGGGCGGCGGTGCGGCCGTCGGCGGCGACCGCGATGTCGCGCGCGTGCGGGCCGAAGGCGTACTCGGCCGGGGGCGGCAGCGGGTCGTGCGCCAGCGGCACGACGGCGTAGAGGCGGGCGGGGACGGTGCGCAGGTCCGCGGTGAACTCCCCGCCGAGCAGGCCGACCCGCTCCCCGGTGAGCACGTCGACGACCTGGTGCAGCGCGGGCAGCGCCACCTTCAGCTTCGCCGTCACGGGCACGCGGTGGCCGCACCGCAGGCCCACGCGCCAGACGAGGCTCGGATCCCAGTCGAGCAGGGTGTTGTTGACCGCCCAGATGTACGTGGTGGTCCCGTCCCGCCATTCGCTGAGCAGCACCTCGGGGTTGTCGCACTCGGCGACCGGGGGGACGACGTCCTTGAGGGCGGCGGCGACCTTGGCGGCCTGGTCGAGGTATACGCGCCGCAGGCGGAGGTAGGACACGTCGTCGCTCTGGGGCGCCGGGTCGCTCTCGACGCGGGTGAAGGCGGTGCCGAGGTCGCGGTAGGCGTCCTGGTAGCGCTGGACGCAGCTTCCGTCGGCGAAGACGGGCACGGGATCCGGCCCCTGGCCCGCCTCGGTCAGGGCGGTGGCGAGGCGCGGGTCCAGGTCGGTGCGCTGGCCGATCAGCAGGACGGCGTCGTAGCGGCGCAGGACGTCGGCGCTGACGTCCTCGGTGAAGACGAACGTGGCCGGGCGGTGGGCGTACAGGCAGGCGGTGTACGCCTCGAAGAGGCGCAGGAAGTACGTGCTGCTGAGGCCCTGCCAGGTCTCCAGGCGCTGCATGCGGGTGGAGACGACGATCGCGACGCGGTCGGCGTTGCGGGCGGCCGCGGTCGTGGGCCCGAGCCGGGTGCTCAGGTCGAACGCGGCGCGCAGCATCGAGGTGCGGCCCGCGCTGCCGGAGCGGGGGTCGCCGGGCCTGCCGCCACTGCCCGCGCCGCGGTCGTCGAGGGCGGTGATGCCCTCCAGGTGGTAGGCGCCCTGGTCGCCGGTCATGCCGGTGCCGTTCGCGCCCCGCATCACCTGTTGCAGCAGCGTCGGCAGGATCATGCCGCCGGTGCCGTCGTCGTTGAACAGCTCCGGGTGGCCCCAGGCCGGTTTTCCGGGCCGCCGGTAGTAGTCGACCATGTGGGCGGTGGCGCCGAGGAGCGGGAGCTGCTCGCCCTGGTAGTGCAGGTCGACCTCGTCGGCGGACGCGAACAGGACCGGGGGCAGGGTCTGCGGTGCCCGGTAGGGGGCGGTCATCGCGCTGACCATGCCGGGGAAGGCCTTGTTCAGGACGGAGCGGAACCGGGCTCCGTCGGCGGCCTTGAGGGCGATCGAGCGGTCGGTGACGGTGTCGAGGACCGGCACCCAGCCGCCGGGCTCCTCGACGTGCCGCAGCGCGTCGTTGTACCGCTTGCGCTCGTCCTCGTTCTCCGCGGCGGCCGCGCCGATGGCGCCCACCCACCAGTTCGCGCCCCAGGTCCAGCCGCGGAACGCCGCGTAGGTGTGCAGGTTGCCGGTGGCACTCAGCAGGTCGCCGTCCAGCTCCGGCTGCTCGCGATCCTCGTGGTTGCCCGGCCAGCTCAACGGCAGGAAGGTGTCGTTGGCGTAGAGGACCGCCTGTTCCTCCATGCCGCGGGCGCCGTATCCGGCGATGGTGCGGCGGGCGGGGTCCTCGAACATCGCCTTGTCCCAGTGGACGGCGATCTTCGACTTCTTCAGCCGGTCGACGACGGTGGCGTCGGCGGGACCGTCCTTGAAGGATCTGGGCCACTGGAAGCCGAGGCGGTCGACGAAGAGGTTGAGCCCGAGCTTCTCGGCCCTCGCGACGTGGTCCCGGACGGTGTCGGGGAGGTCCGCGAAGGCCGGCAGGCGCTGTGTCGACGGGTCCCTGACGACGTCCCGGGGGTCGGAGGGGATGCTCGCATGGTTGTTGGCGTAGATGTCGCTGTACCAGGTGATGTGGAAGCCCGGCCGCCGCACCAGGCCGGGTCCGAGGTCGAGGTGGTGCGGGGCGACGGTGAAGCCGGGCAGCTGCTCGGCGTCGATGACGTACCGGCCGGGCTCCAGCGAGGCCGTGCACTCGGCGCCGATCTCCATGCGGCCCGTGCCGTCCGTCAGGGTGACGTTCTCGGCGTGGACCTCCGCCCCGTCCCGCAGCACCCGCACGCGCGCGCTGCCCGGCAGGGGCGTGCCGTCGGCGACGCGGGCCACGACGCGCACGGTGACGGGTTCGCCCCGGCCGTAGGAGAAGCGGTTCAGGGCGGTGAACGTCTCGATGCCGCCGCTGCCGGTGTCGACGCGGCAGGTCATCAGGGACAGCGAGCCCTTGGTGCTCTCGGGTGTCCGGACCTCGACGATGCCGTCCACGACGTACTCGCCGATCCGTCCGGCGACGTCGGGCGACACCCGCAGGTGGTACAGGCCCCGGGCGTCGGCGGGCGGGGTGACCGCCCCGGCGGTGAGCGGGAGTTCGGTGAACTCCGGTACGCCGAGCGGCCGCAGCCACACCCGGAAGCGCGGGTCGTCGGACCACCGTCCCCGCTCGTGCGTGACCGTGAGCGGCATCTCCCGTCCCGCGGTCCACTGGTCCGCCTCGTACGACACGGCGAGCCGCTCCACGTCGGCGGCGACCTGGCGCACGAGCTTCCCGCTGAAGTCGTACACCTCGAACAGGTACTTGGGGTCGTTGCGCTTCACGTAGTACTGCTTGTTGCGGACCCTGAGGTACTGGATCTTGTACGGGTCCTCGGGCAGGGCCAGGGTGACCGTGCCCTCGCACACGCCCTGCGCGTTGTAGACGGTCACCTGCCGCCGTTGCGGCTCGGTCTCCAGGCCGGTGGAGACGTGCACCCGGCCTTCGTCGTCCACGTCGTAGCCGCCGAGGGTGAAGCCCGCGGGCTTCGCCTTGATGGTCCGCACGTACGTCCCGTCGAGCCTCGAGACGCAGATGAGCCCTGGCCCGGCCGTGGGCCAGGCGGTGTGGAGCAGGCCGAGGCCCTCGGCCACCCGCAACCCCACCGCGACCTTCTTGGAGGTGGCGTCCTGGTCGAGGCCGGTGAGGGTCACGCGCCGGTCCACGGTGCCGGGCTTCAGCCGGACCACCTGTCTGCGGTGCTGGTCGATGGCGTAGAACCAGCCGGACGGCGCCGCCTCGACGGCCGAGGGCGCGAAGAAGCCGTCCGTGTCGTTCGCGGTGAAGTCGTCGATGCTGCCGAGGGAGTTGAAGTCCTCGTCCCAGAAGTCGATTCGGTGCGGCAGGTGGGCCTCCGCGGTCGCGATCACGCCGTCGCCGTTCGCCGTGATCGCCAGCGCCCCGTACCCGACCCGCCCGAACCGCTGCTCCGAGCCGTCCGACGCGAGCCGCAGCGCCTGCCCGTCCGTGCGACCGCCGAGCACCAGATAGACCTTGTCGTCCCGGCCGAGCCCGAGGTGCAGGGCCGGGACGACGAACGCGGGATGGTGCCTGGACACGACGTGTTCGATGGTCCTCACGGTGACTCTCCCTCAGGAAGCCGTGCCCCGACCGGGCGCCGATGGCGATGCCATCGATCAGCTTCTCGCCATGAACACGAGGAGGGAAATCGCCACGACGAGCGAACGGACAAACTCTTGTACGGCTGCGCGGCCGGGCCCGACGGTCCGTGGCGGGCCGGTCTTGCCGCGGGCGTGGATCAGCGGACGGCGTGGAAGTCGCGTACCACCTCCGGCAGCGCCTTCACGACCGTCGTGCTGTGGCTGGTGGCCTCGTCGACCTCGGTGAGCCGGTGCGCGGCGCCGTTGACGGCGAGTTGGCGCGCGCAGTGCTCGGCGTTCTTGAAGGGGACGTCCTCGTCGGCCTTGGAGTGGAAGACGTGGACGGGGACCTGCGGGCGCCAGTCGCAGGTGGCGTCCAGGACCCGCAGGTTGCGCCGGAGTTCGCCCGTGGGGTTGCGGATCTTGTCCAGGAAGTCGGCGGTGAACAGCTCCTTCGACGTCCCCGGCAGCGCGGCCCCGATCTCCTCCCCGGTGTGGTTGCCGTCGAAGAGCGACTCCACCGTCTTGTCGTACGGGGCGCGGAAGGCGTCCTTCGGCGTGGCGTAGAGGCCGTACATGCGGTTCCACGCCGTCGCGAAGTAGGCGAGGTAGAGCGAGGAACGGGCGATGCCGTCGTCCGCGGCGGCGGCCTCGAACCCGGTCAGGTCGAACGGGCCCGCGATCGGAGCGAGCGCGCCGAGGCGGAAGTACGGGTCGGTGCCCTGTTGCAGGGCGCGGCCCAGCATCATCGTGGCGGGCCCGCCCTGCGAGAAGCCGCTGATGAGGACACGCCGGTCCAGGTCGCGCCCGTCGCGCCGGACGAAGGAGCGCGCGGCCCGCAGCCCGTCGACGGGCGCGGTGACGGTCGCCTTGGGATGGCCGTAGGGGTGGGATCCGGGGCCCTCCCCCAGGCCGAGGTAGTCGGGCGCGGACACGGCGAGGCCGGTCGAGGCGAACAGCAGCGCCGTGGCCCGGTCCGTCGACTCGTCGTTGACCGAGGCCACTTCGCCCCGGAACACCTCGGTGCCGTGCAGCCAGGACACGACCCGCAGCCGGCGGTCGCCGTTCCTCGGCACCGCGACCAGTTGGCTGGCCGTGGTGGGACGGCCCTGGGTGTCGACCGTGCGGTACACGATCCGGTACGCCCGCACTCCGTGGCGCACCTGCCGTTCGTCGATCCCGGCCTTCTTCATGCGGGCCTCGACCTCCTGGGCGTCCAGGTCGAGGACGGGCGTCACGGAGACGACCGAGCCGCGCGCGGCGGCTTGCTGCGGGTGGGCGGCCGGGGTGCCGGGTGCGGAGGCGTCGCGGCCGTCCGCGTGCCCGGTGCCTGCCAGTACGGTCGCGGCGCACACCAGGGCGAGCACGCCGGACGTCGAGAGTCTTCCGCGTAAGCGAGTCAAGGTCATGACTGGACTCTGCCGTCTCCGGTGCCCCGGGTGCACTGGGGTGATCCACCGCATCGGCGAGGGGGTTTGCCACTGCGAGGCCCGGGGGTGCGCCCGTGCGCGGTACGGGGGTTGGCCCTACGGTGCGCGTCGCTCCTGGCGCGAGCGTGCCGCTGAGCTGCGGGGTCACCTTCGGGTTCCCCAGTCACCGAAAAGTGCGTTCTTCCAGGTCAGCACGGACTCTCTTAGCGTTGACGAGTAACCACAGGAACCCCAGAGTGCTCTGGTACGGGCGGCGGTGTGCGGCCTCGCAAGCGCTCACGGCAAGGAGGCGGACAGCATGGCCATCACCCTGGTCAACCCCAGCGGATTGCCCGAGATCGACGCGTACCGGCAGGTGTCGATCGCGACCGGGTCGAAGCTCGTGTTCCTCGCCGGGCAGGTCTCCTGGAACGCCGAGGGAAACACCGTCGGGGCGGGTGACCTCGCCGCCCAGGTCGCGCAGTGCTACCTCAACGTCGCCACCGCCCTCGCCGAGGTCGGCGCGTCCTTCGCCGACGTGGCGAAGATGACCGTGTACGTCGTCGACTGGAGCCCCGAGAAGATGCCGGAGCTCCTGGAGGGGATCTCCCGCGCGGGCGCGAAGCTGGGGAGCACGCCCGTGCCGCCGGCCACGCTGTTGGGCGTCGCGGCACTGGACGTACCCGATCATCTGGTCGAGCTGGAGGCCACCGCCGTCGTGGACTGAGCGCGGCTCAGGCTTCGAACCGCTCCGTGTAGGCCTCGGTCGGCGGGGCCGGGACGGGCCTGGTCATCCCCGCCGACCAGTAGCCCGTGGTGCCCGGGACGGGGACGACGTCGTTGAGGTAGGGCGCCGACGCCGGTCCTGCGGGGCCGCGCGCCACGGTCCAGGTGTCGCCGTCCCTGCGCAGGTAGGTGGTGCGGCTCTGGTCCTGGTAGTTCCAGCCCGAGATCCATGCGGCGCGGCCCTCACCGTCGGCGGCGATGCCGGACAGCGCGCCGACGGTGAAGCCCGGTGGCACGCGGGTCCAGGCCGTGCCGTCCCAGTGGCTCAGGGCCGGGTTGCCGGGGCGTCCCGGCGGGCCGCCGACGCCCGCGTCGGTGCCGACCGCCCAGACGTCGTCGGGGGCGGCCGGGTGCACGTCGCTGATGCTGAGCCGGGCACCCGTGACCGGGGGCAGCACCGTCCACGCCCCGTCCCAGCGGGCGACGAGGCCCGCCCAGCCGCCGCCTGACGCCTGGTCACCGCTCACCCACACCTCGCCCGACGCGGCCAGGACGACCCGGTACAGGTTGGCGCTCGCGACCGGCAGCGGGTCCAGCCACCGCCACTGCCGCCCGTCCCCGTGCAGCAGCCGGGCGGCCCCGCCCCGGGTGCCGCAGATCCACACCTGCCGGTCGGCGCCGACCGCGACCCCCTCCAGGCGGACACCCGACTCGCCCTGCCCCGGGAACGTGGCCGTGCGCCACGTCGTGCCGTCCCACCGCAGCAGCGGGCTCGCCGTCCCGGTGGGCATGCCGACGCTCCACGCCGAGGTCGCGCACGTACCGGAGACGTCGCTCAACCGGCTGTGCTCCAGGTGCGACAGGTCGGTCTTGGTCCAGGCGGTGCCGTTCCACACCATGGCGAGGGCACGGCCGCGCGAGGGTCCGGCCAGGTTCTCCTCGCCCACGGACCACGCCAGTCGAGCGCTCGCGGCGGCGATGCGGCGCAGTTGGGCGGCGGGGGTGCTGCCGGGCGCCGGTACGGGCTGCCAGCCCGGCGCGCGCGTTGCCGACGTGGCGGCCCGGACCGGGTCCGCGCCGAGTGCGATCCCCGACAGCGCCCCGGTCATCCCTGCCACAAAACGCCTACGTCTCACGGTTGAACCCCTCTCACGGCCGAGTCCTTCCACGCGCACAGGAGGGACCACCGTCGACGAGGGACGCGTGAACCACTAGCTACGCGTGTGACAAATCCGGCGCCGCCGCCTTGCGCGTCGCGAGGCGCAGCAGCACCGTCCCCGCGCCGGTCCCCACCAGCAGGCAGGGCCCGACCGCCCACCAGCCGTCCGCCGCGGTGACGGCGAGGCCGACCAGGGGCGGGGCGGCGAGCGCGCCGATGCTGCCGAGCTGGGCGACCAGGCCGTTCGCGGCGTCCATGTCGGAGGTGGCGCGGACGGCGAGGGGAATGGCGGCGAAGACCGACGCCACGACCAGTTCGTTGCTGAGCGCGACCACCAGGGCGCTGCTCACGGAGCCCCAGGTGCCGCCCACCCCACCGAAGGCGACGAACGCTCCGGCCGGCATCAGGAGCGCCACCAGGAACAGGTGCTTCACGTCCTTGCCCCGGCGCAACAGGGCGCTGGCCAGGAAGCCACCGGCGACGCCGACGAACGACACGATGCCGGTGAGGGTTCCCGCGGTCTCGGTGGGGACGTCGAACTCCTCGTGCAGATAGGTTGGGTAGAGGGTGACGAGGGTGACGATCGCGCCGCTGATCGTGGCGAAGCCCGCGCCCAGGGCGATGGGGCGCGCCAGCCTGCGGGCCCGCCCGCGCAGGTCCCGGGAGCGCCCCGGCGGGCGGTCCCCGCGGGCGAGGCGTGCGGTGCGCGCGGGTGCCGGGCGGTGGCGGGCGATGTCCGCGGGCAGCCGCGTCGTCGCGACCGCGACCACCAGCGTCACGGCGCCCGCGATCGTCAGCCAGGCCTGCCAGTCGAACCACGTGGACAGGACACCGCCCGCGAACGACCCGACCGCGAGACCCACGGGCATGAACGTGCCCCAGATGGCGAGCGCCGACGTCAGCCGGCTCCCGCTGCCCAGGCCGAACAGCAGGACCGGCGCGACGATCACCACGATCACGTAGCCGACGCTCTCCAGGAGCCGTCCGCCGAACAGCGCGCCGAAGCTCGCCGTGTGGGCGCAGAAGAGGCCCGCGACGCCCATGACGACCAGGCCGCCCACCAGCATCCGGCGCGGGTCGTAGGGACGCAGCAGATAGCTGACGAGCAGGCCAAGCACGGCGGCGACGGCCGTCACCAAGGAGGCGATGAGCGCCACTTGGCTGAGAGAGAGCGACAACTCCTCTCGCATTTCTACGGAAACCGGCGTAATCTTCCCCATACTGGTGGCCGCGGTGACGCCCGCGAGATAGATCAGCCAGAACTTCCACCAAAAACCGGACGCCTCCGCGGTGTCCGAAGGCGCGTCGGCTCCGTGGCTCTGTGCGGCTTTCTCAGCCTTCTCTTCCACGACGTGGGGTTTCCTCTGGGTCCGGGGACACGGATTGACTGGGCGGCACTGCTTGTTCCGGGGGCACGACTTGGTTCGGGGGGACGATCCGATGCGTGAACGACGCGACGACCTCGGCGACATCGTCGTCATGGGCTCGCTCGTGATGGACCGCAAGTACTTCAGCGCGGGCACCCACACCGCGGCCGCGGGCCGCCGGACGCAGGCGGTCTGGAGCGTGGAGCGGCATCACGGCGGCGTGGGCCGCAATGTCGCGGTCAATCTGGCCAGGCTGGGAGCCCGGCCGACCTTCGTGGGCCTGTCCGGGTTCGGCCCGGACGCCGAGGCCCTCGAGGACGAGCTGACGCGCCTCGGCGTCCGGCTCCAGGTGCTGCGCACCGACGGCGGCGTCGGCCGCTTCGACGTCACCCTGGACGGCCTGCGCCGGCAGATCACCTCGCGCATCGCCCTGCCCGACCCGGCGGCGGCACACGCCCTGCGCGGCCCCGCCCTCGACACCCGTGTGGCCCGCGCCCGGGCCGTCGTCGCCGAGGGCGGCCTCGACGAGGACCTGCTGACCTGGACGTCCCACCAGGCCCGACGGCACGGCGCGCTCATGTGCTGCATGCCCACACGCCAGGCCGACTTCGGGCCGCGCCCCCACCTCCTGCCGCTGTACGACGTCCTGCTCCTGAACGCGCGCGAGGCCCGGCACCTCCTGTGCCGGGCCGGGGCGCCCGCCGAGCAGGCCGCGCGGCTGCGTCATCTGGGCCCCCGCGTGGTCGTGGTCACCTCGGGCGCGGACGGGGCCGCCGTGGCCTCGGCGGAGCGCGACGAGGTCCTGTTCCTGCCCGCCGAGCCCGGCGCCTGCGCGGACGACACGGGCGCGGGCGACGCGCTCGCGGCCGCCTTCGTGCTGGGGCTCAGCACCGGCGCGAGCCCCCGGGCCGCCCTCGCCCAGGGGCTGCGGGCGGCCCGGGTGACCATCGGGTGCCGGCAGAGCACCTGCCGTGCCGTGTCGGCGGCCTCGGGTCTCAAGGCGCGATGAACCGCTTGGTGGAGCCCACCCGGTGGGCGCGCATCGTGATGCCGTCCTCCGCGAGCCCCCGCGCGATGGTCTCGTCGTCGTACGCGGCGACTCCGGCGTCGGTGAGGATCTGGTAGTCCGTCGAGTGCATGGCGATCTCTCCCAGCCGCGCCTGCCTGATCTCCCCGACGTTGTGGCCCTCGTAGCCCGCGGGCAGCTCGTACGCGCGGTCGGCGAGGCAGGCGAACATCAGCAGGTGGTAGTCGCCCTGCTCCCACTTGCCGGTGAACTCGTAGACGGCGAAGAGGGAGCAGGACTCCACCGCGATGCCGGTCTCCTCACGGGCCTCCCGCAGCGCGGCGGCCTCGGCGGCCTCCCCGCGCTCGATGCCACCGCCGGGCAGCAGCCAGCTCCCGGCGTACGGGCCCTTCAGCTGGTGGATGAACGTCACGGTCCCACCGGGGCCGGGAACCACCAACAGCGCCGCGGGCAGCGCCTCTGCGAATCGGCTCATCGTGCTCTGCGTCCTCGTTCCGTCGTCGTCGAGCGCTCGGTCGGTCATCGGTCGTGCCGTACGTGCTCGGTCAGTACTCGGTCGGCCGGCCCTCGGGCGGGATGACCAGGGCCAGGCCTATACGTTGCCCCTCCACCCTGCCCTTGCGGTAGTAGGGCTCGGTGCGTGTGGTGAAACCATAGGTCGCAAGCGCCTGGCCGGGGTTGGACAGGTCCGGGCCGCAGACGACCACCTTCGAGCGGACGTCGAAGGCCATCGCCTCCCGCACCAGGTCCGCGCTCGGTTCGTCGCACTCGATGTACGCGACGAACTCGCCCCGGGCCTTCAGGGAGTAGCGGACCGACCTGATCGGGTGACCGGCGCCGCGCAGGTGCGCGTACATCAGGTACTCGTTCTGGAAGCTCATCAGGGTGAGCCCCGACTCGGCGCCCGCCACGATCGTCGGCATCGGCGCCCCCGGCGTGGCGAAGACACCGGTCACCGTGAGGACGTTGCTGCGCCGGGCCTCCGCGTAGTAGCCCTTGAACTCCCCGAAGGGGCCCTCGACTTCGTCCTCCTCGTGGATGAGGCCGGTGATGACGTGGGTCGCGTCGTCCGGCACCGGCGGGCTGCCCGACACGCCGATGCGGTGGCCGAGCAGCCGCGAGGCGATGTCGTAGTCGTCGCCCTCGGCGGGGAGGCGGGACGCCGCGACGACGGTGACCGCCGGGTCCGCGCCGAGGAAGACCGAGATCGGCATGGGGCGGCCGGTCGCCAGCCACTCCCGCAGGTTGCGGTGTCCGTCGGTGCGCGGGTCGAGGAAGATCCGGGCCCGGTCGGGGCCCACCACCTGGGCGCGGTAGAACCCCATGTTGACGCCGCCGCCGTCCGGGCGGGTCGTCACGCCGACCCCCGCGGTGAGGTAGGGCCCCGCGTCGCCGGGTCGGTGCTGGAGCAGCGGCAGTTCGGCGAGCAGGCCCGGCACGTCCCGCCGGACCACGACGCCCTGGCCGGGCACGGGCTCGGTGGGGACGGGACGGGCCAGCCGGTCGGCCATCTCCGGCAGGTGCTTCTCCTCGGACGTGGTGAGCGCCGCCAGCAGGACGGCCCGCGGATAGGGGTGGCACAGGACGCGCGCCCCCGGCCGTTCGGTGAGGTGCGTGAACACCACCGTGGGCCGGGAGCCGTGCGTCCGCTCGATGTCGGCGACGGTGCGGGCCGCCTCGACGCGGGTGCTGACCGGGGCGTCGTACGTGTACAGGTCGACGGCGTCGTAGCAGCCGGGCAGGCCGATCTCGGCGGCGCAGAGGACGCGCGTGAGGCCGCTGCCGGGGAAGTCGCCCCCGGTGTGCCGCTGTCCGCTTCCTCCGGCCGTGTCCGCGCTCAGGTCCGTGCTCATGTCCGCACCCGCAGTGCGGCCGGGAACGGGCGGCAGTCGGCGGTGGACTCGCGGGCCGTCTCCCAGGGGAAGACGATCCAGTCGTCGATGACGGCGGCGCAGTACTCGGGCACGTAGGAGCTCCGGTGGTTGCGGACGACCGCGGCGAACCTGACGTCGTCCGCCGCGACACCCGCGGCCGCGAGATGGTCGAGGACCACCGCTGCCGTCTCGCCGGTGCCGACGATGTCGTCGACGACCAGGACCCGCCGGCCAGCGCCGAGCGGCAGCGGGGTCGCGCTGTCGATGACGGGCGGGTTCTTCGTGGCGTACCGGCTGTCGTCGGCGGTGCGCCGGACGCGTACGACATGCGTCACGGGGACGTCGAGGGCGCACGTCAGATGCCCGGCGGGGGTGAGTCCGCCGCGGGCGAGCGCGAGCACCGCGTCGGGCACGAAGCCGTCGGCGCGCACCTGGTCCGCGAGGTCGTCGACGAGCATGCCGAAGGAGGCCCAGTCCAGGAGGTAGGGCCCCTGCCGCGACCACATGGCGGGCGCCGCGTCCTGGGCGCGTGACTCCTGGGCGAGGGGGGTGTCCGTCATGTCCGTACCGCCTCCGCGACGTGGTCGACATCGATCTGCACCGAACGCTCCCGGGCGTGCGGGCCGTTCTCCGCGCGGCCCGCGCCGGTGACGCGGATGAACTCGGCCTTCTCCCGGAAGGTCGCCAGGTCGGGCGCCCCGGAGTAGCTCATCGCCGACTGCACGCCGCCGACGAGCTGACGCAGCGTCGTGGCCAGCGGGCCGGACGCGGGGAAGGTCGCCTCCACGCCCTCGGGGACGTAGTCGTCGACCTCCTCCTGGGTCACCTTGCCGCCGTTCGCCCGGCGCAGCGTCAGCTCCATGCCGAGCGACACGAAGCCGTTGCTGACGCGGTACGCCCGCCCGTCGCGCTCCACGGGCGTGGCGGCGCTCTCGTCGGCGCCCGCGAGCGCGGAGCCGAGCATCACGGCGTGCGCCCCCGCGGCCAGGGCCTTCGCCAGGTCGCCTGCCTGCCGGATGCCGCCGTCGGCGATGATCCGCACGCCCGCGCCTGCCGCCGCGGCGGCGCAGTCGAGCACCGCGGTCAGCTGTGGCACACCGGTCCCGGCGACGAGCCGCGTCGTACAGACGCCACCGGGGCCGATGCCGACCTTCACCGCCTGGGCGCCCGCCGCCGCGAGGTCGCGCACACCCGCGGCGGTCGCCACGTTGCCCGCGACGAGCGGGATCCGGGGGTAGGCCGCGGTCAGTTCCCGCACGGTGTCGATGACCTGGTCGCTGTGGCCGTGCGCCACGTCGACCAGGAGGAGGTCGACGCCGAGCGCGGCGAGCGCGCGGGCACGCTCCCGCCAGTCCCCCGTGACACCGACCGCGGCGCCCACCACGAGGCGCCCGTCGGTGTCCAGCGTCGCCCGGTCCTTGTCCTCGGCGCCGGGCTGTACGGACTTCACGGCGTCGAGCTGCTGCGCCTGCTGGGCCACGGTCTGCATGCGGTGCAGTATGCCGACGCCGCCCTGCAGGGCCATGGCGCGTGCCATCCGGTCGCCCGTGCACCACTGGGTGTTGGCGGAGATCACGGGCAGCCGCAGTCGCAGGCCCGGGAGGAGTTCCGTCGCCGGGTCGGCCCGGCGTCTGCTGGTGAGCGCCGTGCGCTGGGGCACGAGCAGGACGTCGTCGAAGCTCAGGCCCGTCCGTGGCGGGTCGGTGATGCGCATGGGTGCGGTCCCCTCTCGCTGGTCTCTTCGGATCCTTCTGGTCTCTTCGGATCCTTGGGAATTGCCGCTCGTCGACTGGGCTCGGCGGCCGCTGCGGTTCCGGCGGGCCCGGCGGGGGCGGGTCGGCCCCGCCGCCCGCCGGGCCCGCCGGACCGGGTCAGTGCCGGTTGTCGCCGGTGAGGGCCGTGAGCTCCTGGCGCAGGCCGGTGTCCTTGAGGGCGCCGCGCCACACCGCCGTGGTCATCGTGGCGGGGGTGCGGACGCCGCGCATGGCCATGCACAGGTGCTCGCCGCGGCCGATGACGGCGACGTCGGGCGAGCCCGTCAGCTTCTCGATGTCGTCGGCGATGTCCTGCGTCAACTGCTCCTGGGACTGGAGCCGGTGGGCGTGCTGGTGCGCGACCCGGGCGAACTTGCTCAACCCGAGGATGTGCTCGCGCGGCAGATAGCCGATGGTGACGCGGCAGGAGAACGGAAGCAGGTGATGCTCGCACAGCGACCACACGTCGATCCCGGACACGGCGACCAGGCTGCCGCTCGCCGTGGTCTCGAAGACCGTGTCGACGGAGCCCGGGTCGTGCTGGGTGAACTCGCGCCACCAGCGCGCGAATCGCCTGGGTGTGTCGCGCAGTCCGTCGCGCTGCGGGTCCTCCCCGATCTCCACGAGCAGTCGGCGGGCGATGTCCTCCAACGGATCCGGCCCGTGCGCCTCGCCGCTCAGCGCCGCCTCCTCGGCCAGGACCTCTTCCTCGGCAAGTACCTCGATGCTGCTGGTCATCAGACCCCCCGTTTGTTTCCCCAGATGTTCACGTGCAGCCTTCCGGACAGATTCCATTTCCGTGCGATCACCGCGTCCGCCAACGTGCGGATACCGAGGTCGATTTCCTCGGGCGACTGCCCCCTCGGCATGATCCAGACATTGCGCAGTCCGAATTCCGTCACGAACGCGTCGACTTCGTCGAGATCGCTTGTGTCGCCGCAGACGAACTTGAACGCCGCGTTCGGAAGATGCGCGAAGCACTTGAGTGCCTCGGG
Organism: Streptomyces sp. RK9; assembly: GCF_045070545.1. NCBI lineage: Bacteria > Bacillati > Actinomycetota > Actinomycetes > Kitasatosporales > Streptomycetaceae > Streptomyces > Streptomyces sp. RK9. The sequence goes on from NZ_CP173703.1 coordinate 184,410, forward strand.
GACCTTGCGGCGGTGTTCGGCCACTCCGGAGTGGGCGAGCTTCGGCGACACGTTGAAGCGCGCTCCGGTGGCCACCAGGTCGGTGGCGGGAAGGACGGTGCCGTTCGTCTCGAATTCCACGGCGACGCCGTGCGCCCGCAGCGCGCGGACCGTCGGCAGCACCCGGTCCTGCTGGCTGAGCGGCTCACCGCCGGAGATGACGATCAACTCGACGCCGAATCCGAGGAGCCGCTCCGTCACCTCGTCGGCGGGAAGCGCGTGCAGCTCGTCGGCCGCCCGGTAGGCGATCCCGGTGTCCGACTCGCCCTTCCAGTCCCAGGTGTACGGCGTGTCGCACCACCGGCACGTCAGATTGCAGCCGCCGAGCCTGAGGAACGCGCACGACCTTCCTGTGGAAGGCCCCTCGCCCTGGACGGCGCTAGGTGGGTCCGAAGATCTCGTTGACCACGAGGCTCGGAACCGACATTGGCATCACCCCCTTCGCGCCCGCGCGGGGGCGCCTCGCATCGCGTGCCGGAGCCGTCCGCCGTGCCCGGCGCGTCGGCGGTCAGTCGTCCGCATGAGCCGTGCGCGCGGCGACGGCCGTCGCGGGCCGGTAGGTCGCCCAGGTCTTCGGTGTCTCCGAGACCCGCACGGCGGTGAGTTCCGGATAGTCGCCGGTCCAGGTCTGGTAGATCCACAGGGCGATGTTCTCCGCCGAGGGATTCCGGTCACCACCGATGGCGTCGTTCAGGTGCCGGTGGTCCAGCGTCTCGTCGAGCCATTTCTTGAACTGCCCGAGTTCTCCGTAGTCGCGTACGAATCCGGGCTCGGTCAGATCGTCGGCCCCGGCGGAGAGTTCGAGCACCACGATGTAATTGTGTCCGTGCAGCCTCCCGCAAGGATGGTCCGGAGGCAGGTGGGCCAATTGGTGACTGGCCGAGAAGTGGAATTCCTTCGTGATGGAGAACAAGCCCTCACTCCTTTTCTCGTCCGGGCACACCGCACCGCGGTGACCGGGCGGACTTTTTCACCACTGCTGCACTGCACGTCCCGCGGCGTCTGTCTGCCGCGTCGGAAGAAGAAGGGGAGCGGAGGCGACAGCGCGGTTCGCCTCCGCGAGGAAAGGCCCCACCACGGCTCGCTGCCGGATGCGGGGCGACGCGGATGATGGCTGGTGCTGACCCTCCCCCTTGGGTTTCACCACCGCGGAAAGGGCGCCGACACGGTCAGCGCCCCGAGCCCTCGGGGCCGCCCCTGGCCCCGTACTGGCACGACTGGCGCGAGGCGGGTCCTCCCGCGTACGGGAGGGAACGCGCGCCGCCTCAGGCACAGTCCGGCACAGGCCGGTGTGCGCACACCATCGTCGTACAACCGACGCGGTCAGCACAGGAGGGTATTGGGCGCGTGGACGGCGCGAACCCGCGGGTGCCGAGCGGCGCAGAACGGCGCAGTGCGCTTCGCGGGGGCGCTCTCGCGCACACCCCGCCGTGCGGCACGAGTGCGCCGGCGGCGGACGGCGGCCGGGCTCACCGCGGGCCCGGTGGCGCGTGCCGCAGGTAGGCGAGGACCGCGCTGACCCTGCGGTGCAGTTGCGGTATCTCGGCGAGGCCGAGCTTGGCGAAGGTGGAGTTCACGTGCTTCTCGATGGTCGACTCGGACAGGCGCAGGGAGTCGGCGATCGCGCGGTTGGTCTTGCCCTCCGCCATGTGCCGCAGGACGTCGAGCTCCCTGCGGGTGAGGCGGGACAGGGGCGCGTCGGCGCCGCGGGCGTGGCTGCCCATGAGGACCTCCACGATGCGCGGGTCGACGACGGAACGTCCGGCGGCGACCTCGTGCAGGGCGCGCAGGAGTTCGTCGACCTCGCCGATGCGCTCCTTGAGGAGGTAGGCGAGGCCGTCGGTGCCGCGCCGGAACAGCTCGAAGGCGTAGTTCTCGTTGGCGTGCTGGGAGAGCACGACGACGCCGATGCCGGGGTGGGCCTCGCGGATGGCGTGGGCGGCGGTGATGCCCTCGGTGTGGTGGCTCGGCGGCATCCGGATGTCGGCGACGACGACGTCGGGGCGCAGGCGGGCGACGGCGTCGAGGAGTTCGGCGGCGGTGCCGACGGCGGCGAGGACGTCGGCCTCGCCGGTGTCCTCCAGGAGGCGGCGGGTGCCCTCGCGCACCAGGTAGTGGTCCTCGGCGATGACGACGCGCAGCGGGCCCTGGGGGCCGGGCGCGGGCCTGGGTTCAGGCACGGGTGTCCTCCCTGACGTGTTCCGGGAGCCGGGCGCGGATGACGGTGCCGGTGCCCGCGCGGCTGGTGATGGTGAGTTCGCCGCCCACGGCCTCGGTGCGGTCCCGCATGCCGGTCAGGCCGGAGCCGTGGGTGGTGGCGGTGGGAAAGCCGGTGCCGTCGTCGGTCACCTCGACCTGGAGGCGGCCGTCGGAGCGGGTGATGCGGACGGTGACGTGTCCGGCGCAGGCGTGCTTGAGGACGTTGGTGAGTGCTTCGGAGACCAGGTAGAAGGCGGACTCCTCGATGTCGAGGGCGAAGCGCACGCCGGCCAGGGACTGCCCGCTCTGGACGGTGACGGGGATGGGCATGCGGCGGGCGCAGGAGGTGACGGCGGCGACGAGGCCCTGGTCGGTGAGGATCGGCGGGTGGATGCCGTGGGCGAGTTCGCGGAGTTCGTCGATGACGCGGTAGGCGTCGTCCTGCATCTCGGTGAGGGCGCTGTCGATGCCGCCGCCGCGGTGGAGCCGGTTGCGGGCGAGGGCGAGCTTGGCGACGAGGGCGACGAGGTCCTGCTGGATGCCGTCGTGGAGGCGGCGTTCGATGCGGCGGCGCTCGGTGTCCTGGGCGTGCACGATGCGGGCGCGGGACGCGGCGAGTTCGGCGGCCTGGCGCTGCATCTCGTCGGCGTGGGCGCACAGTTCGGCGGCGAGCCGGACGTTGTGCACGGCGAGGGCGGCGGAGCGGGCGAGGGTGCCGCCGATGGCGTGGTCCTCGGGGGTGGAGCGGCCCTCGGTCCTCGGGCCGTACTCGATGAGGCCGAGGGTGTCGTCGCCGTAGAAGAGCGGGAACTGCTTGACGGGCCGTGCCGCGGCGGGCCGTTCGCCGGACTCGGCGGTGGACACGGGCAGCCCGTTCCCGCCGAGGCGGACGCGCACCCATCTGAGGCCGAGGCCCTCGCGCAGGCCGGTGGCGAGCTGGGGGGCGAGGCGGTCGAGGTCGTAGGCGTGTTCCAGGGTGGTGCTGAACTGGACGAGGAGTTCGAACCTGCTCAGGCGCTTGCCGAAGACGCGCCGCTCGACGAGCGTGTTGAGCCGGTCGCGCAGGGGCCGGAACAGGGCGGTGGCGACGACGGCGACCAGCAGGGACAGGCCGACGGGGAAGAACAGCCCGGCGGTGAGCCCGAGGGTGAGGGCCATGCCGAGGTACCAGCTGTTGATGATGAACCACAGCGAGCCGTAGACGGCGGAGGGCCGCAGCACGATGTCGACGCCGAGCAGCCGGTGCCGGAAGGCGGCGTAGACGAGGGTGACGGAGATCGAGATGTAGGGCAGGGCGCCGAGCAGCGCACCGATGAAGAAGAACATGCCCTCTTCGCCCTGCCAGGAGCGGAAGAGCCGGGTGGCGGCCCGGGCCAGCAGGACGGTGGCGCCGAGCGCGGCCCAGGGCAGCAGGGCGGCGATGTCGGCGCGGCCCGCGGCCCGGGCGCGCAGGCAGCGCACGGTGAGGAGGGCGGCGCCGATGCCGGGAAGCCAGGCCTCGGGGTAGTAGAAGACGATGTAGTAGACGATGTGCTGCGGGACTCCGGCCAGCGGCAGCAGGATCGGCAGGGCGAGCAGGCCCCACAGGGCGCGCAGGACGCGGCGTTCGTAGCGGAAGGCGTAGCGTCCGTCGGGCAGCAGGGCGAGCAGGCGCAGGATGATGATGCTCACCGCGAGGTTGCACATCTCGTGGGTGATCTGCAGGCCGAGGTCGAGCGGAAGGACCGGGCCGACGACCTTCGGGCGCAGGTGCCAGCCGAGCTCACGGATCATCAGGTTCGTGGTGTGGCGCACGGCGATGGCGACGGACAGCCAGGTGCCGAGCAGCAGGAGGCGGCGGGCCACGGGGCTCGACGGGGCGTGCCACCAGGTGAAAAGCCCGGCGAAATAGCACGGTAGTACGGATCCGAGGACCCAGGGCAGAACATACCGGTTCTCCAACTGCGTTGTCCCGATAAGCGTTGCCCAGAGCATGAACACTCCGCCACTTACCGCGACAAGGCACATCCCCCTGCTTCTGCCTGCCACGGGCGTCATTATCGGCCGTCGTCACGACGGTCGTCCACGGAAATAATCCACCGCGTATGGAGGAAAACCGCCATACGGTTTGGGGGGTGCCCGGGTGCCGCGGAATGGCGCCGGCGAGAAGACTCGGAACTCAATCGCCGGCGCGGATTCCTCGAGAACGGGTGGCTGTCATGAGTCGTAGTTCCGGTCCGGAAGTGGTCGTGTGGGACACCACGTACGCCTGCCCGCTGCGGTGCTCGCACTGCTATTCGGAATCGGGGCGGCGGCCGTCGCGGCAGCTCGGTCCTGAGGACATGCTGCGGGTCGCGGACGCGCTCGTCGCGCTCGGGCCTCGGGTCGTGGCGCTGTCCGGAGGCGAACCGCTCGTCGTCCGGGGCGTGTTCGACGTCGCGGAGCGGCTGCGGGCCGGCGGGGTGAAGCTGTCGATCAACACCAGCGGCTGGGTGATGAACCGGGCGCTCGCCGAACGGCTCGCGGACCGGTTCGACGAGGTGATCGTCAGCCTCGACGGGGCGACGCCCGAGGTGCACGACCGCATCCGGGGCCGCAAGGGTTCCTTCGACCGGGTCCTTGCGACGTTGGCACTCCTCGACGAGGTGGCGGGGGAACGGAGCGCGGCCGCACGGGGGCGGCTGCGCTTCGGCATCGACTGTGTGGTGATCCGCAGCAACTTCCCGCAGTTGGAGGCCTTCGCCGCCGACATCGCCCACCGGTTCCCGCACCTGACCACCCTGGGGTTCAACGCCGCCGTGCCCGAAGGCCTCGCCAGCCGCCCGGAGTTCTGCGCGCACGAGCTCCTCGACGACGACCAGGTCGCCCGTCTGACCAGTGCGACGCTCCGCTCCCGGCTGCGCGACCTGGCGCCGCCGTCGGTGTCCGTCGACACCACGGACAACATGAACCTGGTGATGAACCCCGAGCGCGTGGCCCGGCGCGTCGACACCCTGGTGATGCAGGTGGAGCCGGACGGCCTGGTGCGGGGGATCCCCGTGTACGAGGGCACGGTCGGCAGCCTCCTGGAGGAGCCGGGGTCGGTGCTGTGGGAGCGCACGCTCGCGCGACTCGAGGATCCGTTCGTCGTGGAGACCCTGTCCTCCGTGCGCTCCATGGGGACCTGGGCGGAGGCCGTCCGGCTCATGGACCGCCGCTTCGGGAGCGCCGAGGACCTCGCCCGCTTCGACCGGCGTTCGGTCCGCACGAATCCGCCTGAATTCATCACTCCGGCCGCGGTGACCGCCCAGGGGGCGGCGGGGCGGCACTCCGCCTGACGTCGCGGATATTCCATCGTCATATCGCCTTCGCGCAACAGCATTCCGCGCAGGACACCGGTCGGCCATTGCCCCGCCGTCACCCCTCCGCTTCCGGCCCGCCACCCCTTCCTCCCGCTGTCCAGAAAGCAGCCGACTTCTGTCCGGAACTCGCCCGTATTCCGCCCCAGTTCTCCCCCGGATTCCCCGCGTCACCCAGTCCCCGAGCCGCCGCCCGCAGCGGGTCCGGCTCCTCATTCCGGCCGAAAGGACCGCGCCATGATGAAACTTCAGGACTACGACCGCTTCTACCGCGCGGACCCGGACTTCTTCGAATTCCCGGAGCGACTGGCCGACGACGCCGCGGACCGGCTGTCCGCCGTCCTGCGCGAACCGCCGCGCGGCTGGGAGCGCACGGAGGCCGGCTGGTGGGTGCGGCTGCGGCCGCCCGGCGCGCGCACGGCCGGCCAGGGCTGGCGGATCCACGTCTCGGTGACGCTGCCGCAGCTGGAGCGCACGGCGGAGATCGTCCGGGAGTACTGCGTGCACCGGGGCCTCGCCTGCGACCTGGTCCGCGGCGTGACCGCGGCCCGCGCCCTCGCCGACGTCCGCGCCGACCGCCTCACCAGCGCCGACCTGTTGGTCCTGCACCCGGACGACGAGGCCGGGCTCGCCACCGCCCTCGGGGACCTGACCGCGCTCCTCGAACCGCTGCCGGGACCGTACGTCCCGGGCGCGCTGCGGCACGGCCCGGGCCCGCTGTACGTGCGCTACGCCGCCGCGGAGGACCGGCGATGTCCCGCCGGCGGCCACCCGACCGCCCCCGGCGACGAGCACGACCTGGTGCCCGCGCTCGAACGGCCCGACGGCACCCTCGTGCCCGAGGACCGGCGCCCGGTCTTCCGCCTCCCGGACTGGGTCGCCCTGCCCGAGGTCCTGCACGCCGACCTGGAGGCCCTGCTCGCCCCGCCGCGGTCCCCGTTCCCCTACCTCGGTGTCCGGGCCGTGTCCCTGACCACCGGCGAGGGCACGTACCGCGCCACCGCGTCCGACACCGACCGGCCCGTCCTCCTGCACGAGGCACGCCCGCACGCCGGCCTCGACGTGCGCGGCGACGACGCCGTCACCCGCCTCACCCGCGAACGCGCCCTCCTGGAACGCCTCGCGGACCTGGACTGCGTGCCCGACGTCGTCGGCCGGCACGTCCGGGCGGGGCACCACTTCCTCGCCGTCGAGGCCCCCGAGGGCCGCACCCTCGCCGAGGCCGCTGCCGCCGCCTTCCCGCTGACCACCGAGGCCCGGGCGCGGAGCGAGGCCGCGGACTACGCGAAATGGGCCCTCGACGTCGCCGACCGCGTCGCCGACGCCCTGACCGCCCTCCAGCGGCGCGGCGTACGCCTCGGCGAGCTCGACCCGGAGCACATCGTCCTGCGCCCCGACGGCCGCGTCGTCCTCACCCGGCTGCGCACGGCCACCGACCTCACGGACGACCGGCCCCCGACGGTCGGCGAGGAAGGCTTCACCGCGCCGGTCGGCCTGCGCGGCGCCGCCGCCCACAGCCACCTCCTCGACGCGCTGCGGCTGTGGCTCCTCCTTCCCGTGCCGCATCGCGACCCCGCGACGCTGCGCGTCCTCACGGAGACGGTCGACGAGCTCTACCCGCTGCCCCCGGACTTCGGCGCCACCCTCCTGTCACGCCTGCGCCGGGGCGCGCGGCCGGGCGACACCGACCGCGCCGACGCCGCGGACGACGCCCGGGCACTCGCCGCGGAGCAGCCCGACTGGCCCGCCCTCCGCGAGCGCCTTGTGGCCGGACTGCACGCCATGGCCACGCCCGAGCGCACCGACCGGCTGTTCCCCGGCACGCCGTTCGGCCCGGCGTCGCTCGGCGGGACGTCGTTCGGCCATGGCGCGGCCGGTGTGCTGTACGCGCTGCACCGGGTGGGGGCGCCCGTCCCGGGCGCGTACGCCGACTGGCTCGCTGACGCGGCGACCCGCGACCCCGACCCCCGGCCCGGCCTCCTCGACGGCCTGCACGGCGTGGCCCTCACCCTGGACCTGCTCGGCCACCGCGACCGCGCCCTCGCCGTCCTCGAACGCTCCCGTCCGCTCGACGCCCGCGTGGTCCGTCCCGACCTCGCGGGCGGCCAGGCCGGGATCGCCCTGAACCTGCTGCGGTTCGCCCGCGTCACCCACGACACCGCGCTGCACGACGCGGCCCTGCGCATCGCCGACGACCTCGCCGCGCTCGTCGTGGACGGCCCGCCCGCGCCCCGGACCGGCACTCCCCCGCCCTACGGCCTGCTGCACGGCCCGGCCGGGATCGCCCTGCTCTTCCTGCACCTGTACGAGGACGGCGGCGGGGCCCGCTTCCTCGAACTCGCCGACCGCGCGCTCGGGTTCGACACCGCCCGGTGCGCGACCGGACCCGACGGCGCCCTCACGCTCTTCGACGGCACCCACCACCTGCCGTACCTGCACGGCGGCAGCGGCGGGCTCGCCTTCCCGCTGCGGGCGCTGCTGCGCCGCCGCCCCGACCCGGGCCTCGCCGCCACGCTCGACGCCGTGCGGCACACCTGCCGCGCCCTGTACGTGCGCAACGCCGGGCTGCTGCGCGGCCGGGCGGGCGCCGTCGCCGTGCTCGCCGCCATGGAAGGACCCGGCGACCGGGAGGCCGCGCGCGCCCAGGTGCGCCGCATGGCCTGGTACGCGCACTCCTACCGCGGGCAGCTCGCGTTCCCCGGCTTCCGGATGCTGCGCCTGTCCGCGGACCTCGCGACCGGCGCGGCGGGGGTCCTGCTCGCCCTCGACTCCGCGTTCGAGGGGGGCGGGTCCGTCCTGCCCTACCTCGACCCGCGGTCCCCGTCCGCACCAGCAGACGGGAGGAGGTGATTCTCGGATGTCGGAGATCTTGGACCTGCAGGAGCTCGAGGAGGAGACCCCCTCCCTGTGGCCCTGCGCCAACAGCTCGCACAGCAGCATCGGCATGGGCTGACGCGCGCCGCACCACGCGTCCGCCCGCCACCCACAGCGACCGTCCCAAGGAGGTGACACACATGGCGGAGATCCTGGAACTGCAGGAGCTCGAGGAGGAGGCCCCCTCCCTGTGGCCCTGCGCCAACAGCTTCGAGAGCGCCCGCGGCGTCGCCTGACGCACAGCTTGCCACCCCGATAGCCCTCCGGCCGTGGCCCCTCTCGGCCGGCGGGCGACCGGTGCCACCGGTGGCAGCCGGGGCTCCTGGACCTCTCCCGGTCCAGGAGCCCCGTGCGCCCCTGACCCCGCACCCCTGACTCCGCACCCCTGACTCCGCACTCCGCACGACTCCGGAAAGGAGCACGCACCATGCTCGCTCAGGGCCACCTCGTCGCCGACGACTGCTTCGTGGACGCGCTCGACCGCATCGACGACACCGGGCAGCGCTTCGCGCGCACCGGCAGTCCGGCTCCCTCGGGGTGGGTGCGAACGGAGCGCGGCGGCTGGATCAGCCTGCACCGCGACGGCGTCCCGCTGCCCCGGCAGGGCTGGAAGATCCACGCCTCGGCCACGGCGGACCGCGCCGAGCACGTCGTCAACACCGTCTGGGACCACTGCACCAGGCACTCCGTCAGCTTCAAGTTCCTGCGCAGCCCCGTGCTCCTCCACCACATGAACAGCAAGCAGGCGCCCCGCTCGGCCAGCGGCAAGCTCGTCACCGTCTACCCGGCCGACGAGCGGGAGCTGGAACGGACCCTGACCGGGCTCACCGCACTCCTCGGCGGGATCGAGGGCGCGTACGTCCTGAGCGACCTGCGCTGGCAGGACGGCCCGCTGTACGTGCGCTACGGCGGGTTCCACCTGGCCTACTGCTTCGCGCCGGACGGCGAGTACGTCCCGGCGATCGAGGGCCCCGACGGCGTCCTGCTGCCCGATGTGCGGGGCACGTCGTTCCGGGTGCCGCCGTGGGTGGAGCCGCCCGGCTTCCTCGCGGCGCGCATCGAGGCGTCCCGGGCGGCCGCGCCGGGCGGCTTCCCGTACCGGGTGGAGAAGGCGCTGCACTTCTCCAACGGCGGCGGGGTCTACCGCGCCGTGGACAAGAGCACCGGCCACCGCGTGGTGCTCCGCGAGGCGCGCCCGCACGCCGGCCTCGACGACCGGGGCGCGGACGCCGTGGCCCGGCTCGCGCACGAGCAGAAGATGCTGGAGCACCTCGCGGGGCTCGGCTGCGTGCCCGCGCTGCACGGCCGCGTCCGGCACTGGGAGCACCACTTCCTGGTGGAGGAGCTGATCGAGGGCGAGACCCTGCAGGAGGCGGTGGGCCGTCGGCATCCGCTGTTCCGGGACGGCACGGACGAGTCGGACGTCGCCGCGTACACGCTCTGGGCCCTGGGCCTCATCGGCCGCGTCGAGGAGGCGGTGGCCGAACTGCACGCGCGGGGCGTCGTCTTCGGGGACCTCCAGCCCGGCAACATCATGGTGCGCCCGGACGACAGCGTGTGCCTGGTCGACTTCGAGACGGCGTTCGAGGAGGCCGACGACCACCGGCCCGCCCTCGGCACGCCCGGGTTCACCGCCCGCTGGGCGCGATCGGGGCGGTCCGTGGACGAGTACGGGCTCGCCGCGGTGAGCCTCGCGCTGTTCTGTCCGCTGACACCGCTGCTGCGCTTCGACCGGGACAAGTACGTCCAGTTGACGGACTGGACGCGGGAGCGCTTCCCGGTGCGGCCCGAGTTCACCGCCGCGCTGCGCGAACGGCTCGCCCCGCCGCCGCACTGGCCGCGCGCCGACGACGACCTCCCGCCGGACGGCTCGCCCTGGCCGCAGGCGCCCGGCGCCGACGTCGGCCCCGCCCTGGACTCGCTGGCCGAGGCGATCCGGCTCAGCGCCACGCCGGAGCGCGAGGACCGTCTCTTCCCTGGCGACGTGCGGCAGTTCGACAACCAGGGCGCCTCGCTCGCGTTCGGCGCGGCGGGGGTCCTGCACGCGCTGCTCGTCTGCGGGTACGGCGAGGCCCCCGCGTTCGAGGGGGCCTTCGAGGAGTACGTGGACTGGCTGGCGGGGGCGGCCGAGCGCACCCGCTGGCCGCGCCCGGGGCTGTACGACGGGCTCGCGGGCGTCGCGTACGTCCTGGACGAGCTGGGCCGGACCGACCAGGGGCGCGCGGCCCTCGACCGGATCGACGGCATCGGGCTCGACCGGTGCGGCGCGGGGCTGTTCGGCGGCCTCGCGGGGATCGGTCTGGCGCGGCTGCGCTTCGGTGACGTGGACGCCGCGCGGGCTCTGGGGGAGCGTCTCGCGCGGACCGTCACCGGCGGGGGGCGGTTGCCGGGCCCGACCGACGCCGTGGGGCTCGCCCACGGCTGGTCGGGCCCGGCCCTGCTCTTCGTCCATCTGCACGCGGCGACGGACGACGACCGGTGGCTGCGCCTCGCGGAGACCGCCCTCGCCCGCGACCTCGGCCGCTGCGGTGCGCCGCGCGAGGGCCGGGTCCAGGTCAGGGACGGGCAGCGGTGGCTCTCGACCCTCGACCGCGGCAGCGCCGGGATCGGCTTGGTCCTCGACGCGTACGTCCGGCGCACCGACGACCCCTGCTTCGCACGCGTACGCGACCGCATCCGCGACGGCCTGGGCACGGAACTCCTGCTCTCCCCCGGCCTCCTGGACGGTCAGGCGGGGCTCCTGCACGCCACCGCCCATCTGACCGGCCCAGGCCCCGCACTGGCTCCGCACCTGCGCGGCCTGGGCCTCCACAGCGTGCGCTTCCGGGGGCGTCGGGCCTTCGCGCTCGACGGCCTGCTCCGCCTCTCCATGGACCTCGCCACCGGTACGGCGGGGGTGCTGCTCGCCGTGCACACCGCGCTGCGGGGCGGTCCGCGGGATCCGCGCCACACGGCGCTGCCGTTCCTGGACGCGCGGACGCCGGTCGGGGTGCCGAGGTGAGGCAGGGGGGTGTCGCCGTGCGGCGGGGGGCCCTCGCGTCCGACAGCCTCCGCCGCAACCGGGACTTCCAACTCCTGTGCGCCGGGCAGGGGTTGTCCCTGCTCGGCTCGGGCGCGTCCGCCATCGCGCTGCCGCTGCTCGTGCTGCGCTCCACCGGATCGCCGTTGCACGTCGGCCTGGTGGAGGCGGTGTGGACGGGTTCGCTCGCGCTCGCGTGCCTGCCCGCGGGGCCGATCGCCGACCGGTTCGACCGCCGCACGGTGCTGCTGCTCTGCGAGGCGGGCCGTGCGGTGGCGAGCGCGGCGCTCGCGGCGGCGGTCCTCGCCGGACTCGCGTCGCTGCCGGTGCTGCTGGTCGCGGGGGCGGTGCTCGGATTCCTCACCGCCCCGTTCAACGCGGCGGTGCTGCCGCTGGTGCGGGAGGTCGTGCCCGAGTCCAAGCTGCCCACGGCCCTCGCCGTCAACCAGGTGCGCGGACAGGCCGCCTACCTGCTGGGTCCCGTGGTCGGCGGCGCCCTGTTCAGCGTGGGGGCGAGCTGGCCGTTCTGGCTGGACTGCGCCTCGTACACGGTCTCGGTGGCTTGCGTCCTCGCCCTCCGGGTGCGTCCTGGCGCGCCGCCGGGGGCGCGGGAGGGCTGGTGGCCGTCGTTCACGACGGGGCTGCGCTTCCTGTGGCGCCAACGTCTGCTGCGGCGCCTGACGTTGGTGGCGTCGGCGCAGAACTTCGTGTTCGACGGGGTGTATCTGGCGATCGTGGTGACCACGGCCCGGCAGGGGGTGTCGGCGCTGTCCGTCGGGATGGTCACGGCCACTTCGGCGGTCGGGGCGATGGCCGGGGTGATGCTGGCGCCGCTCGCGGGCCGGCGCCTGCGGCCGGCCACGCTCCTGCTCTCCACCGGTGTCGTGTGCGCGGTCCTGGTCGGCGCGATGGCCCTGACCTCGGCGGCGACGGCGCTCGCCGCGCTGCTCGCGGGGTGTGCCCTCGCGGTGGCCGTCTCCGGTTCGGTGATGACCCTCGCCCGGCTTCGCCACACCCCGGGCCACCTCCAGGGCCGGGCGAACAGCACGATCGGGCTGCTGTTCATGGCCACGCCGCCGCTGGGGGCGGCACTGGCCGGGGTGATGCTGGAGGGGATGCCGACGCCCGCGGTGTTCCTGGTCTTCGGGGGGCTGCTCGCGGTGCTGGCCGCGGTGTCGCCGGGCGAGGGGACGTTCCGGTCGCCCGGGGGCGAGCCGGAGATCCCGGAGAACGCGGCGGACGAGAGCCGCCCTTCACCGCCCCCACCTGCGACGCCGCAGGTCCCCCGGCCGGACGAGGCCGGTGACGCGCACATAGGATGATCTTCCGCTTTCCCGGAAGAAAGGCCTTGGCGCCCGAGGTGAACCCGCTCCGCCCGCACACCCTGTTCTCCTTCGGCACGCTCCTTGACGAGCGGGTCCAGACGTCCCTGTTCGGCCGGGCCGTCCCCAGCACCCCCGCCTCCCTCGCGGGCCACACCACCAGGCCGCTGCCGATCACCGACCCCGCCGTCATCGCCACCAGCGGCCTCGACGTCCACCTCACCCTGGCCCGCAGGCACGGCTCCGCGGTCGAGGGCGCCGTTCTGCACCTCACCGACGACGACCTCGCCGCGGCCGACGCCTACGAGGTCGACGACTACGTCCGCCGCCGGGTCCTGCTGTCGTCCGGGGAGAGTGCCTGGGCCTACCTGGACGCGAAGCCGCTGCGCCCGGCCGCCCGCATCGTGATCGTCGGCGACAGCATCGCGTACGGCCGCTGCGATCCCGACGGCGGCTGGGCGGCCCGCCTCGCGGCCACCCACATCGCCGCGAACGAGACCGAGCACCGGGTGTTCAACCTCGCCGTCCCCGGCAGCACCCTGCGCGACGTCAGCGCGCAGACGCCCGCCCTGCTCGCCCCGCGCCTGCCCGACACGCTCCTCGTCGCCGCCGGCATCAACGACTCCGCGCTCCCGCTCACCGGACCGGCGCCCGACGACTGGCTGACGGACCTCGCCGCCAGTCTGCGCGCACTGGCCGCCACAGCCCTGAGCCACAACGCGCGCCTCGTCGTCGCGGGACCGACGTGGGTCGACGAGTCCCGGACCCACGACTACGAAGGCCTGCGCTTCACCCAGGCCCGGGCCCTGGCGCTGCGCGCGTTCCTGCGGGACTGGTGCGCGGACCACCACGTCGACCACCTCGACGTGTGGGAGCCGCTGCGCGACAACGCCGGGCTCCTCGTGGACGGCCTGCACCCCACCGCCGAGGGCCATCAGGCGCTGCACCGGCACCTGTACGCCCTCAGCCGCTGACGTCCGGGCGCTCCCCCGCCCCGCGTCGCGCGCACAAGGTGCGGTCGTGCCTCTAGGAAGTGCGAGGCCCTGTCGTTACCCTCCGCCGCATGATTTCCACGGTGGTCTGGGGCACGGGCAATGTGGGGCGCGCGGCGATCCGCGCTGTCGACGCCCATCCGGCGCTGGAGTTGGCGGCCGTGGTGGTGCACGACCCCGCCAAGGTCGGCCGCGACGCCGGGGAGCTCGCCGGGCTCGGCCGGGGGCTCGGGGTCGCGGCCACCGAGGACGTCGACGCGGTGCTCGCCGCCCGGCCGCGGGCCGTGGTGTACGCGGCGTCCGGTGACATCCGCCCGGACGAGGCGATGGCCGACGTCATCAGGGCGATCGGCGCCGGGGCCGTCGTCGTGACGCCGTCGCTGTACGCGCTCTACGACAAGGTGGGTGCCCCGCCCGAACTGCGGGATCCGGTCCTCGCCGCGGTCGCGGCCGGGGGCGGCTCGCTGTTCGTGTCCGGCGTCGACCCGGGCTGGGCCAACGACGTGCTGCCGCTCCTGGTCAGCGGGCTCGGCACCACCATGGACGTGATCCGCTGTCAGGAGATCTTCGACTACTCGACGTACGACCAGGAGACCTCGGTCCGCGATCTCATCGGCATGGGGCACCCGATGGCGTACGAGCCGCTGATGCTCGCGGAGTCGGTGCCGACCATGGTGTGGGGCGGGCAGATACGGCTGATGTGCCGCGCCCTCGGCGTCGAACTCGACGAGATCCGCGAGACGGTGGAGCGCCGCCCGCTCGACGCGGCCGTGACCACCCGGACGATGGGGCGGTTCGAGGCGGGCACGCAGGGCGCGGTGCGGTTCGAGGTGCAGGGCATCGTCGCGGGCGAGCCCCGGATCGTCATCGAGCACGTCACGCGCATCCACCCCTCCTGCGCCCCGGACTGGCCGACTCCCCCGGACGGCGACGGCGCGCACCGCGTCCTCATCGAGGGCCGTCCGCGCATCGCGGTCACCGTCGAGGCGAGCGACGAGGGCGAGAACCGGTCGGCGGGCGGCAACGCCACCGCGGTGGGTCGCCTGGTGGGCGCCGTCGACTGGCTCGCGGCGGCGGAGCCCGGACTCTACGACGCCCTCGACGTCCCGCTGCGGCCCGCGGTGGGCAGCCTGGGAAGGAAGCTGCCATGATCATCGACATTCCCGAGGGCAAGGAACCGATCGGGTACGTGTGGGGCGAGATGGTCCCCGGCATCGGTGCCGCCGCCGCGAACTTCTCGATGGCGGTCTACGAGCACACGACCCTCGGACTGCGCGAGTTCGAGGCCGCGCGGCTGCGGACCGCGCAGATCAACGGGTGCGTCTTCTGCCTGGACTGGCGCACCGAGCGCGACGGGAAGAAGGTCGAGGACGGCTTCGCGGACGCGGTCACCGCGTGGCGCACGACCGACGCCTTCGACGACCGCACCCGGCTCGCCGCCGAGTACGCCGAGCGGTACGCCCTGGACCACCACGGTCTCGACGAGGCGTTCTGGGAGCGGATGCGGGCGCACTACAGCCAGGTGGAGATCGTGGAGCTGAGCATGAGCATCGGCTCGTGGCTCGCGTTCGGCAGACTCAACCATGTGCTCGGCATCGACAGCGTGTGCGTCCTGCCCACGCACTGACGGCTTCGCACGCCGACTCCCCTGCCGCGTACGGCTGTTGCCGTTCGGTGACATGACGGACAGAGCCGTGACATGCGCGGGGGCAACGGGTGCCGGGGCCCGCGGGTCGTACGGGGCGTAGGTCGCCGTGGGGCGGTCCTGTCGGCCCGGAGAGGCGGGCCGGCGCATCCGACGTGGGGAGATGTCGATGATGAGTGTGCGTGTGAACGTGAAGCTGCTGGCGATGGCCGCCGTGGTGGCCGCGTCGGGCGTGGCGGTGGGGACCGTTCCGGCCGCCGCCGCCGAGGGCACGCCCCGCTTTCTGTCCGCGTCCGAGCTGCCGCCGCACGCGTCGTCGGCCTGGCACGCCGGTCCGGTCACCTCCGGCCAGCCGGACCCGCTGCCGATGTGCGGCGGCGACGCGCTGCCGTCGACGTCCGTGCACCGTGCCTTCCGCACGGACCTGGACACCGGCGCCCTGCAGGTGACGGTGGTCGAGCGCGACGTGCAGCGCGCCAAGGCCTTCGCCGAACTGCTCCGCAAGGACCTCGCGGGCTGCGCGAAGAAGGTGATGGCGCAGTACCCCGACGTCACCGCGGCGCAGAAGTACTACGGCAAGGTGAACGTCGAGGAGGGCGCGCACGTCTACGGCGTCCACACCGAGGCGAGTTGGGGTGCGTCCGACATCAACATGTACGCGGTCGGCCGGGACGGCAGGACGGTGACGCTCGTGCACTGGGGGCAGATGGGCGACTTCTCCGACGCCCCGGTGTCCGCGTTCAAGACCACGACGGCCACGGCGGTGAAGAAGCTGTACTGACGGACGGCTTCGCGCAGTTGCCCTGGTCCCCGGTCTCCTGTCGGCCGGGCCAGGGCATCATGTCCGGATGAGTGATCTCCGAGAGATGCCGCCCGGCCTCGACACCGAGGCGCTGCTGGCCCTGGCCGACGGGCACCACGCCCGGACCGTCCGCGCCCGCCCCGTCCGCGAGGCCGGTGGTCACGTGGTGAAGGTGTACGCGCTTCAGGCGCCGGGCCGTACGGTCACGCCGCAGGACGAGGCGGCCGCGCTGCGGCTCGCGGGGGCCCATCTGGAACTGGGGCGCGCCCGCGGTTCGCTGGGCCTCGCGGTGCTGATCGTGCACGCGGGCGGCGACGGTGACTACGTCCTCGTCTCCACCTGGATCGAGGGCCACATGTCCGACCTGGCGGTGTTCGTCGGCCCGGCCGGACAGCCCGACCAGTTGCGGCCGGGGCGGGTGGGGCTCGCGCCGTGCGTGTGGGAGGCGGCGCTGCTCGCCCATGAGCGCGAGGCGTTCACGCGGCACGTCCTGGACGGGGGCGGCCGGGTCGCGGACCGGGTGGTGGCGTGGAGCAAGGACGTCCTGTCGGGAGAGGTCCGATGACGCCCGCCCGGCCTGCGGTGCGGCACGCGCGCCCCGCCGACCTGACCCGGGTGGCGCAACTGGCCGCGGAGCACGCCGTGTACGAGAAGGCGGCGCCGCCCGTGCCCGACCTCGCGGAGCGGCTCGGCGTCCTCCTCTTCGAGACCCCCGCGCCGCGTCTGCGCTGCCTCGTGGCGGAGGCGGCCGACGGCGAGGTCGTCGGCTACGCCACCTGCGCGCCGGAGATCTCGACGTGGGACGGCCGCGAGTACCTCCACATGGACTGCCTCTTCCTGCGCTCCGACAGCCGCGGCTCGGGCCTCGGCGCGGCGCTGATGGACGCCGTCGTGGCCGAGGCACGCACCCTCGGTGCCGACGAGGTGCAGTGGCAGACGCCCGCGTGGAACGAGGGCGCGATCCGCTTCTACGACCGTCTGGGCGCCCGGGCGAAGGAGAAGCTCCGCTACTCCCTGCCGGTTCAGGACTGACGCTCCGGGCCGCATGGCCCAGACCCACTCGCTGTAGAGGAACAGAGAATTCTGGCCCTTCTCAACCCGTTCGTCACCCTGCTCGGTCTTGTTACGGAGACGACGATGAGGAGAACGGGATGGCATTACGCAAGAGGTCCAGGATCGGTGGGGTGGGTCTCGTGGTGGCGGCGGTGGCCGCCACCGCCTTCACGGCCCCCGCCCACGCTTCGCCGGACCCCGCGGCCACGGCGCCCGGCCACGGGGCGACGCAGCGCGCGATGGACGCGGCCGTGCGGGCGGGCATCCCCGGCGTCACGGCCCAGGCGCGGGACGGCCGCGGCGTGTGGAAGGCGGCGTCGGGCGTCGGCAACCTCAGGACGGGCGAGCCGCGCGGCAAGGACGACCGGTTCCGCGTCGGCAGCATCACCAAGACGTTCATGGCGACGGTGCTCCTCCAGATGGAGGCGGAGGGCAGGCTCAGCCTCGACGACACCGTGGACGACCATCTGCCCGGCCTGGTGCGCGGCAACGGCAACGACGGCCGCAAGATCACCGTGCGCCGGCTCCTCAACCACACCAGTGGCCTCTTCGACTACCTCTCCGACAAGAAGTACAGCGAGACGTACATGGAGGGCGAGGGCTACCTCAAGCACCGCTACGACACCCTGCCGCCCGAAAAGCACGTCAGGGTGGCCCTCTCCCACCGGCCGCTGTTCGAGCCCGGCACCAAGCACTCGTACTCCAACACCAACTACGTCCTCGCCGGGCTGATCGTGGAGCAGGTCGGCAAGCGGACGTACGAGGACGAGGTCCGCGACCGCATCATCAAGCCCCTGGGCCTGAAGGCGACCACCAACCCGGGCAACAGCGTTCACCTGCCCCGGCCGAGCAGCCGCGGCTACTCCAAGCTGTTCAGGGACCAGCCCGACCGGATCGACGACATCACCGAGATGAACGGTTCCCAGGGCTGGGGCGACGGCGACATCATCTCCTCGGCCGGCGACCTGACCCGGTTCTACAGCGCGCTGCTGCGCGGCAAGCTGCTTCCGCCGCGCCAGCTGAAGGCGATGAAGACCACCGTCAGCACCCCCGAAAGCCCGGACACGGGCTACGGACTCGGCCTGCAGCGGTTCAGGACGAGCTGCGGCGGCTCCGTCTGGGGTCACGGCGGGGGCATGGTGGGCTGGCTCTCCCTGGCCGTCTCCAGCGAGGACGGCCGCCATCAGCTCGCCTTCAACTACAACGGCGACTGGGAGTCGGACTCCATGCTCAAGATCATGGAAGCCGAGTACTGTTGATCATCACGTAACCTCACCAGACCTCCGGGGCCCGCACTCTCATGGCGTACGTCTTCATCCTCTGCTGCTTCCTCCTCATGACGGGGGTGTCGCTCCTCGCCGCCCGCGTCGGGCGCCGGGGTGAGGTCGGGGACCGCGGGGTCGGCTACGACGTCCCGGACGAGGTCAAGCGCGACCCCGAGCTGCGCGCCCGGGCCAACCACCTGGTCGCGCACTGGTGCACCGGCGCGGCGATCCTCAGCGTCGCCCCGCTGGTGCCGCTCGGCAGCGTGCTCCTTTCCGACGGCGACCGGGCGATCGGCACGGCGGGACTGCTGGTCGTCGCGGCCTACGGTCTGGTCGTGGTGGCGGTCGCCGGGTATCCGTTCGAGCGGATCAAGCGCCTGGGGCGCTGAGCGGCCCGACCGGCCCTCGGTGCTCGTGGGTTCACGCGGTGCGCCGGTGCAGGGAGTCGAGGGCGGTCAGCTCGTCCGGCGAGAGCCGCAGCGCGCCCGCGGCCACGTTCTCCGTCAGGTGCCGGAGGTCGCCGGTGCCGGGGATCGCCAGGACGTGCGGCCCCTGATGCAGGGTCCAGGCCAGCCGGACGGCGGCCGCGCCGGTGCCGTGGGCGCGGGCCACTGCGCGCACCTCCTCGTGCTCGGTGGCGCCTGCTCCGGCGGTGCGTCCGGTGCCCGCGATCGCGTAGAACGGCACGAACGCGACGCCCTGTTCGCCGCAGGCGCGCACGAACGCGTCGTGCTCGGGCCGTACGCCGATGCCGTACTGGTTCTGGACACACACCACCGGCGCGATGGCCCGGGCCTCTTCGAGGTGTTCCGGGGTGACGTTGGAGACGCCGAGGTGCCGGATGAGCCCGGCGGCGCGCAGGTCGGCGAGCGCCCCGAAGCGTTCGGCGATCGAATCGGTGCCGACGACGCGGAGGTTCACCACGTCGAGGTGGTCCCGGCCGAGCTGGCGCAGGTTCTCCTCGACCTGGCCGCGCAGCAGGCCGGGGGTGGCGTGGGGCAGCCAGTCGCCCGAGGGGCCGCGGCCCGGTCCGACCTTGGTGGTGAGGACGAGGTCGTCGGGGTAGGGGGCGAGGGCCTGGTTGATCAGCTCGTTGGCGGAACGGAGCCGGGAGAAGTAGAACGCGGCGGTGTCGATGTGGTTCACGCCGAGGTCGACGGCGCGGCGCAGCACGGCGATCGCGTCGTTCCGGTCGCGGGGCACGGCGTCCGGCGCGAACGCCTCCCCGGTCTGCGGCAGGCGCATCGCGCCGAAGCCGATCCGGTTGATCTCCAGGTCGCCGAGTGTCCAGGTGCCCGCCGCGGCGGCGCCGGTCTCTCCCGAGGTGGCCGCTGCGGTCCCGGCCGTGGCACTGGCCCCGGCCGTGGTCGTCGTCTCTGTGGTCATGCCGTGGATGATCTCCGCGCTGTAGAGTCCCGGCCATTGTTTCGGGCATGCGTGAATCCTTGGGGTGGCGGTGCAGGCGGAGCTGGCTTTGTCGGTGAGCGATCTCGCGCGGATGCGGTTCGCCGTGTCGCCGATGTGGGAGGTCGGGCCGAGCCTCCGGCTGCTGCGGTCGGGGGCCGCCCATCCGGTGCACCGGCGGTGGGCCGAGCAGGTCCGGCCGCGCCTCGCGGGGCCGGGGCTCGACCGGGGCTGGCTCGCCGACCTTGTCCCGCCTTCGGGGTACGTCCCCGACTTCCTCAACCCGGCACCCGCAGGGCCCGCGCCCACGCTGGCCGAGGAGTTGGCCAGGGTGCGGGCGACGCCCCCGGACCGGGTGCGGCGGGACCTCGACCGCCTCGGGCGGGAGCGGGGAGGGCTCGGGCCACGGGCGCAGACCCTGTACGCCGAGCCGCAGGCCCGGCTCGCCCGGGTCACCGAGGAGATCGAGACCTACTGGGAGCTGGCTCTCGCCCCCTACTGGGCGCGGATACGGGCCGTGCTCGACGCCGACGTCTTCCACCGGGCGCGACAGGCCGCCGAGCACGGCGCGGGCCACCTCTTCAACGATCTGCACCCGTCGGTCAGTTGGGACGAGGACGCGCTGCGCCTGGAGCGTCGCAGCCGCCCCCTGCCGCGCGAGGTGGCGGGCGCGGGCCTGCTCCTCATCCCCTCGGTCTTCACCGGCCCCGTCCCCTTCACCCTCCTGGCGCCGCCCGAGCCCCCGCAGCTCGCCTATCCGGCCCGCGGCACCGGCGCCCTGTGGGAACGCCACCGCCCCAGCACCGGGACCGCCGCCCTCGCCGCCGTCCTCGGCCGCACCCGCGCCCTGCTCCTCACCGAGCTGGAGACCCCGGCCTCCACCACCGAACTCGCCCACCGCACCGGGCTCTCCCGGGCGGGCGTCTCCCAGAACCTGACCGCGCTGCGCGACGCGGGTCTCGTCAGCGCGCACCGGGCCGGGCGGTCGGTGCTGTACGCCCGGACCTCCGCCGCCGAGGCCGTGCTCCGCGCGCGGCCCGCCTGAGCCCCCCGGGGCTCGGACCCGCACGAGAACGGAGCCTCCACCTGCACGGAACCGGAGCCCTGACCTTCGCAAAAGCGGAACCCATGCTGCTCATGCGTCACATCTATCCCTCCCGTTTACGGCCGAGTAGCGTGCCGTCCCGCCGCTGTTGTCGTGCTGGGGAGGCTGAGGGCCAGTGATCGTGCTCGGTTACAACGGATTCACCAGGGGTGCGGAACTCTTCGGGCGGCTGTACGGGGCGACGGGGATCGACCGCAACCTTCTGGTGGGTCATGACGCCGCGGCGGCGCTGGTGATCGACGGCGAGGTGGTCGCCGCGGTCGAGGAGGAGCGGCTGAGCCGGGTCAAGAAGACGGCCGACTTCCCCGAGCGGGCGATCCGGTGGTGCCTCGACTCCGCCGGGGTGGGTCTCGACGAGGTCGACATGGTCGCCTTCCCCTGGCGTTTCTCACCGGCGGTGGCCGAGCAGATGATCGCTCAGATATGTGGCGCCGACCTGTCGGTGGCGGCGAAGTTCGACTCGCTGCGCCGTACGGGCGAGCTGTACACGGACATGCTCAGCCGCGATGCCGTGCACGGCGACTTCGTGCGGCGCACGGGCCACGAACTCGACCCGAACAAGCTCGCCCTCGTCCCCCACCACCTGGCGCATCTGATGTGCGGCGCCTATCTGGCCGGAGGGGGCGACGCCGCGTTCCTGGTGAGCGACGGCCGCGCGGAGACCCTGTCGGCCGTGATGGGCGAGCTGCGCGACGGCGTGGTCCGGGTCTTCGACGACAGCTCCGTGGAGATGACCAGCTCGCTGGGCGTGGCCTACGGGAGGATCACCCGCTATCTGGGGTTCGTGCCCAACAACGACGAGTACAAGGTGATGGGCCTGGCCGCGTACGGCCCGCCGCCGCTCCACAACCCCCTCCTTGACCGCGTGGTGCGGCTGCACGAGAACGGCTCGTACACGATCTCCGTCCCGCGCGACCAGCAGGCGTACTACGCGCTGTTCGACGAGATCTTCGACGGTGACAGCGTGAAGCGCGAGGAGTTCGACTTCCGCGTCAAGGTCGCCGGCCTCGCCCAGCACATGGTGGAGGCGATCACCGCGCATCAGCTGCGGGCGCTGACCGCGGCGTCCAGCCTGGACACGCTGCTTTTCGAGGGGGGTCTCGCGCTCAACTGCGTCGCCAACTCCAAGATGCTGGAGCGGTCGTCGTTCACGGGCATGGAGGTCAGCTTCGGGGCCAGCGACCCGGGTGTCGCCATCGGCGCGGCCGTGTACACCGCGGGGCTCAGGAACCGGCCCGCCGATGCCGTCACCACGCCCTACCTGGGCCCGGCGTTCGACGAGCGGCAGGTCCTCGACGCGCTGGCCGCGTACACGGACCGGGTCCAGTGGCAGGAGGAGGCCGACGTCGCCGCGGTGACCGAGCGGACGGCGGAACTCCTTGCCGAGAAGAACGTGGTGGGCTGGTTCCAGGGGCGTACGGAGTTCGGGCCGCGCGCCCTGGGCAGCCGCAGCATCCTCGCCAACCCGGCCTTCCCCGACATCAAGGACATCATCAACGTCCGGGTGAAGCACCGGGAGCCGTTCCGTCCGTTCGCACCCGTCGTCCTCGCGTCGGAGGCTCCCCGGGTCTTCGAGATGGGCAAGAAGAAGGCGTCGCCGTACATGACGTTCGTCTTCCCGGTGCGCGAGGAGTACCAGGAGCGCATCCCCGGCGCGTGTCACGTGGACGGCACGGCACGCGTGCAGACGGTCGACGAGCGGCAGAACCCCGTCCTGGCGGGGCTGCTGCGCGCCTTCACCGCGCGCACCGACGTGCCGTGTCTGCTGAACACGTCCTTCAACGTGGCCGGGGAGCCCATCGTGTGCTCACCGCGGGACGCGCTGGAGTGCTTCCTCGCCACGGAGATCGATTTCTTGGTCATCGACCGGTTCGTGGTGACGAAGAAGCACCCGGCGGGCGGCCGCTAGGGCAGGCCTCAGTCCTCGCGGCTGGTGACCTCGATGAGGTGCAGGCCGAACTGCGTCTTCACCGGGCCCTGGACCGTGTTGACCGGGGCGCTGAAGACCACCTGGTCGAACTCGGCGACCATCTGACCCGGTCCGAACGAGCCGAGGTCGCCGCCGTTGCGGGAGGAGGGGCACGAGGAGTGCTTCTTGGCGAGCTCGGCGAAGTCCGCGCCGCCCTCGATCTGCTCCTTCAGCTGCGACGCCTCGGTCTCGGTCTTGACCAGGATGTGGCGGGCGGTGGCACGGGGCATGGTGTTGCCTTTCGAGTAGAGGTTCATCGAACGAGCTACCCGGAATGTTACTGATCACGGCTGGGGGCGGCGCGACGTCCCTCGAACGCGGCGATGTCGGCCGACCCTCGGCCGCCGACCGAGCCGCGGTCGGTCCCGCCGCGGTCAGTCCCCGCCACCACCACCGCCACCACCGTCCCCGCCACCGCCGCCGTCCCCGCCGCCGCCTCCTCCGTCGCCGCCGTCCCCGCCGTCCGAGCCCCAGCCGTCCCCGCCACCGGAGTCGTTGTCGTCGCCGCCCCAGCCGAGGTTGCTGAACCAGGAGGCGTCCCACTCGATCGCCACGGGCTCGTCGCCGCGGGCGTTGCGGGGCTTCTCGGCGCGGAAGCGATAGGCGCCGGTGGTGTCGCCGAGGCCGAAGGCGACGGCGAAGGTGTGCGCCATGACGGCGTCGAGCGGGTCGGGGGTGTCGTGGTGTATCTCCGTGAGCGGCAGCAGGACCGTGTCCGGCACGGGGCGGCGGCGCCGCTCGGGGCGCCTGATCAGGGCGACCCTGCGCCCGTCGCGCAGCAGCTCCGAGGAGAGGGAGTCCACGCGGCGCAGCTCCCAGAAGCCCTGCGGGCCCTGCGCGCTGACGAAGCTCCGGGACTTGCGCCACACCTTGGTCAGGGTGAGCGGGACGGCGGCCTCGCCCACGGTGAGGACGAGTCCGCGGCCCGGTGACCTGTCGGTGGTGACGAGGCCGTGCGGCGCCCGGATCCGGACGGCCGGAGCGTAGGGCCCCCACACGTCCACCCGGATCAGGCGGCGGTCGACCACGACGGTCACCGGACCCGCGGGGCCCGGGGCGGTCCGCCGGGCCAGCCACAGGGGCACGCCCTCCACGTCGGCCTGCGTCGCCAGCGCCGCCACCCGCGCGGCGCCGCCGCTCTCCCGCAGCGCCAGCTCCCCCAGGCGGTGCGCGAACTCGGCCGCCCTGCGGACCTTGATCGGCCTGGTGGTGCCGGTGACGCGGGTGACCGGCACGACACCCGGCCCCTCCGCCAGTTCCTCGAGGCCGCGTTCCGTGCCCCCGGCGCCGAGCCAGCGCCCCCGCCGGTACGCGTCCGCCATCGCGGCGAGGTGCAGTTCACCGAGCGGTGTCGTGCGGTAGTTGGCCTTCAGCCCCTGCTCGGTCAACTGCACGAGCTGGGCGAAGGGGTTCCGGGACCGCTCGGCATAGATCACCTGATTCACGCGTCTCCCCCGTCATGTCTCGGACGTCATGAAGAACGAATTTTCGCACGCGGTGTGTGTACGCCTCGCGACCTGCGTTTCACAGGTTCGTCCCAGGGCCCGGGCCACTCCGCCGAGTCGGACTCCACCCGGTCCTCCCGGTACGCGATCGCCCCCTCCTCGGAGGCGTGCGTGGTGCCATGGCGGGCGCTCAGTCGCCGACCGGCTCCAGCTGGAGGTGGTCGAGGTTCCAGTTCTGGTACGCGGCCGTGTCCAGGGACAGCCGCAGGGTGTGCCGTCCCTTCGTCAACTCCCGGGTCTGGCGGCTGTCCTGGAGGGCGAAGGCCTGGTGGGACGTCGTGCTGGTGACGGCCACGGGCGCGCCGGGGGTGCCGCCGTCGACGGCGACGCGGTAGGTCCCCGCGGGTGTGTACGGGGACGACACACGGGCCTTGAGCGTGTAGCGGCCGGACTGCGGCACGTCCACCTCGTAGGCGAGCCACTCCGAGCCGCGCATCCAGCACACGGCCACGGCGCCGTCGAGGTCGCACACGTCGACGCCCTCGCCGGACCGGCCGGGCCCGTCGCCCCGGTTGCCCGCGTCGACGTCGTGGTAGCCCACGCCCTCGCCGCCCGGGGCGTAGTCCTCCGCCTGCACGCGTACCGCGCCGGACGGCACCGCGCCCGCCACCCCCGTGGCGAGGTAGGACTCCAACGCCTCGACGTTGTCCGTCTGCAGGACCGACGCGCCGTAGACGCCGATGAGCGTGGCCCAGCCGCGCGCGGGCGCGATCAGCGAGGCCTCGTCGGTGTACCGGGCGGCGAGGGCGTCCCGCATGCTGTTGATCCACACGCGGCCCGTCGACCGCAGCCCTCGCAGGAACGCGGCGTCGGCCACGGCGTCGCCGACGTCGTCGAAGACGACCTCGAACGCGGGTGGCCGGTCCGTGCCGAACTCCGTGACGGAGGCGGCGTTGGTGTCGTCGACGAGGTGCATGTAGAGCGCGTCGGGATGACGGGTGCGGAACGCCCGTACCTCGGGCACGGGCGCGGCGGACTTGAAGAGGCCGTTGCGCACGGTGCCGGTCTCCGTCAGGACGCGCCAGACGGCCTCGCGGTCCTTCCAGGCCTGGTCGAGGTTGACGAGTCCGCTGGTCCTGGCGGCGCGCATGGCCTCGGCGAGGGTGGGGACGCGGTGGCCGGTGAGCGCCGCCTGCCGGCCGCCGAGGCCCGCGCGCAGGCGCAGGGTGCGCAGGTGGGCGTAGCTGAGGTCGGCGACACGGCCGGTGCCGTCGGTGGTGCGGTCCACGGTCGCGTCGTGCATCAGGACGGGGACGCCGTCCTTGGTCAGCCGGACGTCCGCCTCGACGATCTCGGCGCCGTCGGCGAAGGCGGCGCGGAGTGCGGCGAGGCTGTTCTCGGGGGCCTTCCGCCACTGGCCGCGGTGGGCGGCGGTCATGACGGCGATGCCGGGGCCGTGGTCGAGGAAGTCGCGGTGGGCGCGGTCTGCGGGGGTGTCGGCGGGGGTGTCGGTGGGGGCCCGGCGCTCGGTCGCGCCGGTGGCCGGGGTGGCGGCGAGTGCCGTCGCGCAGACGGTGCTCGTGGCGAGGAGGGCGAGGCTGCGGCTACGGGTGGGGGTGGTGCGACTCGGGGTGCGAGAGGCGCTGTTCGGGGTCGTGGCCGTGCTGCCCGGAGTCGGCGAGGTGTTGCTGTCCGAGGTCGGAGAAGTGCTGCCCGGATGGGACTTGTCGACGCGGCGCAAGATCGTGAGCGGGGGCATGGGTGAGAGCATCGGGCCGCGTGTGCCGTCCGTCCACGACCGCGCCCCGGCCTGTCGCCGGGGTCAGCCCCTCGCCGACGCGGCTGACCCTTGCCAGGCTCGAAGACACCGGCGTGACGCAACCCGCCCGGCGCGACAGCGGCCCACCTCAGCATCCACCCCGGCACGACAGCGGCCCACCTCAGCATCCACCCCGGCACGACAGCGGCCCACCTCAGCGTCCGCCCCGGCCCACGATCCGTCGCGCCACCATGTGCGTCCCGGCCGTGGCCACCGCGGCCAACGCCACCCCCTGCACCGCGTCGCGCGGCCGTGCGGGACGCAGGACACCTGCGCGCCGCAGCCGACCGCGAGCCCACAGCGTGAAGGGGATGACCACCAACGGCGAGGTGACCGCGCCGGGTGTGTATCCGCGTACGGCGGCGGCCTGGGCCAGATGCACCAGGGCGTGCAGTCCGAAACCGTTGAGAGCCCCTTGGTAGAAGCCGGAGCGGCCACCAGTGCGGTGTCCGGCGGCGGCAGCGGCGGCCATCACCACGGCCATCCCGGCCACGGCCGTCGCGAACTCGCGCCCGTCCACGGACTCCAGGCGCCGCCACATCCGTTCCGGCACCTCCGGGAAGCGCTGCCGCAGCTCGGGCACCCGCTCGCGGGCCCAGCCAGGCACCGTGGCCACCTCCTCCAGGTCATGCACCGCCCACGCGGCCAGCAGCCCGAACGTCACGCCGGCTCCGACCCCTCCGTCACCCTCGCCCACCCCATGTCCGCTCATGGCCAAGAAGTCTGCCAGCACGCATCACGTACTCCCGGAGAGCCCCTGGCCACCGGAACATCGCCGACAACGGGCCCAGCTCACACGGCAAGCCCGGTCCGTCGATCCGGCGCCGAGGGGCACCTCGCACACCTCACGCCGCCGCCAGCGCCTCCGTCGGCGGGAGCCGCGCCGCGCGGACCGCCGGGTAGAAGCCGGCCAGGCCGCCGATCAGGAGCGTCGCGGCCACCCCGCCGACCATGGCCCACAACGGAACCACCGTCGGCCATCCCTGATATCCGGCGTAGCCCGCCGTCACCGCGATGCCGAGGGCCACGCCGCCGAGGCCGCCGAGGGCCGACAACAGCTGGGACTCGCACAGGAACTGGGTCCGGACCTGGCCCCGGGTCGCGCCCAGGGAGCGGCGCAGGCCGATCTCCGCCCGGCGCTCCAGGACGGAGATGACCATGGTGTTGGCCACGCCGACCCCGCCCACCAGGAGCGCCACGGCTCCGAGGCCGAGGAGGAGCCCGGACAGGGTGTCGTCCGTGGCCTGCTTCGCCGCGAGCGCGTCGGAGGGGCGGGAGACATTGACCTCGTTGGGGTTCTCCGGGTTGGCCGTCGCGCCCATGACCTGCTGCACGTCGCTCACGGCCGTGCCTTCGGCGCGCGCGTACACCGTCGTGGCGAACCCGTCGAAGTCCAGCTCCTTCTCGGCCGCGGGCCAGCCGACGAGTGCGGCCGAGTCCAGCTCGGGGGCGAGTTCGTTCGGCGCGAGGAGGCCGACGACGGTGAACCACCGGTCGCCGAGCCACACTTGGGCGTCCGGCCCGGAGCCGTACACGCCGAGCTGGGCGGCGGCCTTCGCTCCGAGGACGACGGCCGGGTAGCGGTGCGTGGCCGCGGTCAGCCAGCGGCCGTCGGTGACGTCCACGCCGATCGTGTCCGGCAGGTCGGTGCGGGCCGCGTAGACACCGATGCCGCCGGTCACCTCCTCCGGGACGTGGTCGTTGCGGTACACCTTCGCGTCGGTCTTGCCGATCGCCGAGACCGACTCCACTCCGTCGATCGCGCCGACCATGGCGACGGCCTCGTCCGGCAGGTGGGCGGCGCCGCCGCTGAAGGACTGGCCGGGTGCCGCCGTCAGGAGGTTGGTGCCGAGCGCCGCGAGTGTGCGGTCAAGATCCTCCTGGCTGGAGGTGGAGATGCCGACGACGCCGATCATCGCGGCGATGCCGATCGCGATGCCGAGGGCCGAGAGGAAGACGCGCATCGGGCGCGAGCGCAGGCCGGAGCCGCCGGTCCGCACGACGTCCGCGGGGCTCAGCCGCGCCGGAGTCAGCCGTGGCGGCGTGGGAGTGACCGTGCTCATGCGCCCACCCGTTCCGTGACGGCTTCCCCGACGGCTGTCTCAGCAGCGGTCCCGGTGGCTGTCCCAGCTACGTTCCCAGCCGCGCCTCCAGCCCCGCCCCCAGCCGCGCTCCCGGCCGCGGAGTCGTGCTCGATCCTGCCGTCCTTGATGCGCACCTCCCGGGGCAGCGACGCCGCGATGTCCCGGTCGTGCGTGATGACGACGACCGTCGTGCCCGCCCGGTGCAGGGTGTGCAGGAGCTCCATCACCACCTCGCCGGATCGTGAGTCGAGTGCGCCCGTCGGCTCGTCGGCGAGCAGCAGCGGCGGATCTCCGAGCACGGCCCGGGCGATGGCGACGCGCTGTTTCTCGCCGCCGGACAGCTGGTGCGGTTCGTTGTGGAGGCGCCTGCCGAGCCCGACTCCGCGCAGCGCGCGCTCCGCGAGATCGCGCCGCTCGCCCCTCGGCAGTCCGCTGTAGAGCAGGCCGTCCGCGACCGCGTCCAGGGCCGGTACGCCCGCCGCCAGGTGGAAGGCCTGGAACACGAAGCCGATGGTGCGGGCGCGCAGCGCGGAGAGCTGACGGTCCGACAGGGCGTCGACGGTGTGGCCGTCGACGCGGACCGTGCCCGCCGAGGGGCGGTCCAGGGTCCCCATGATGTTGAGCATCGTGGACTTGCCGGAGCCGGAGGGGCCGACGATCGCGAGCATCTCCCCGCGCCGCACGACGATCCCGGCCCCGGCGAGCGCGACGACGTCCCCGTACGTCTTCGACACGCCCTCCAACTCGACGACGGGCGGCGGCGTTTCCTGCCCCGGCTCCCCCACCGGCGCCCCCACGACGGGCCGCGCCTTCTCTGCCTGCGGCCTCACTTCGGCACCGCCACCTTCAGGCCCTCGGTGATGCCGTCGCCGGACACCTCGACCATGCCGCCCGCGAACAGGCCGAGCTCCACCGGCCGGTACTCCACGGCCGAGCCGGTGACGGCCTGGACCGCGTAGCCGCCGCCCTTGCGGGCGACGAGGGCGTCGACGGGCACGGCGAGGGCGTCCTCGCGGGTCTCCGCGGCCAGCGTCACGTCCACGGGGGCGGCCTGGTAGCGGCCGAGCTTCTTCTGGTCCTCGACGGTGAGTTCGACCGGCAGGGTGGCCTCGTCCGCGCCGCCCTCGGAGTCGCCGCCCTCGGCGGGCTCGGCGGTGGCGGCGTTGCCGACGTCGGTCACCCGGGCCTCGGCCTCGGTGCCGTCGGGCAGGGCGACGGCGGCCTTCGTCCCCTCCTCGACCAGGTCCTCGTACCGCGCCTCCAGGTCGACGGTGACCGTCCGCCGCGTACCGGTCCAGGTGAGCACGTCGCCGGAGGCCGAGTCGCCGCGGGCGGACTCGACCCGGTCGACCCGCCTGGCCCCGCTCGCCACCACCGCGTCGCCCGGCGCGACCTCGCCGGTCTCCTCCCGGCCCAGGTCCCGCTGCCAGTCCTCGACGGCCCGCGCGGTGCCCGCGGTGTACGTGTCGTCGACGGTGAAGCCGGTGTGGCCGAGTGCCGCCAGGTTCTTCTCCAGGAGGCGTACGTCGTTGCCTTCGGCGCCCGCGTCGAGCGTGCGGTAGAGCGGTGTGGAGCCGTACAGGAGGGGCACCTTCTTCTCGTCCACGGCGTACACCGCGTCGCCGCGTTCGAGCACCTTCCCCTCGTCGGGGAGCCAGGTCAGCGTTCCCTCGGAGCCGGTGGGACTCCCGCCGCCCTTCGCGTCGGCCCCGGCCTCGGGCTCGCCTCCGCCGCCTGCCCCGGCGCGCACCGGGGTCGCCTCGCCGTACCCGAGGGTGCCCTCGACGGTCTCGCCCCGGGTCAGCGTCCTCTTCTCGACTGCGGCGGTCCTCGCCGGGCCCGCCGGGGCGGCCTCGGACGTGCCCGTGCCGTCGCCTCCGATGGTGCCCGTCGCGGCGAGTCCGCCCGCTCCGGCGACGGCTGTCGCGGCCAGCACGACGAGGGAGGTGCGCATCGGGCGCCGTCGGCGCCGTGCGGGCTCGGCGGCAGGCTCATCGGGGCCGGCTTCGACGTCGGCATCCGCATGGACGGCGGTGCTGTCGAGCACGGTGCCCTCAGCCCTGCCGTCGGCCGGGTCGCCGCCGACGTGCGCCCTGTCCTCGGTCTCCGCCCCGCTCACCGGCCGCCACCGCCGCCCCGCATCATGACGCCGCCGCTCGGCCGCTTGTCCCGGCAGGCCTCCATGGCCTTCTCGAACTTGGGGTCGTCGCCCGCCATCCCGACTGCCGACATGTCGATGACCATGGAGCCGCCGTCGATCTCCGGGTCGGGGAACTTGGGCACGCCGTTCTCGCGCATGCACTTCGCCCACGCGGCGACCTTGGCGGAGTCGAGCGGCTTGCCGCCGTTCGGGCCGCCCTCCCCCTGCGGCGAGAGGTCCTTGCAGGCCTCCTGGGCCTTCTTGAACTCCGGAGACCCCATGTCGACCCCGGAGTCGGGCCCGAGCCTGATGCCGCCGCCCTCCGGGTCGGGGAACTTCGCCACGCCGTTCTCCCGCATGCACTTGGCGTACGCGAGGCCGCGTTCCTGCGGGCTCGTCGGCGACGCCTGCGCCCCCTCGCCCGCCTTCTTCCCCGCGTCCTCGTCGGCCGCCGCCTTCGACGACCCGTCCGAACAGGCCGTCAGGAGCGCCCCGGTCAGCAGGAGCGGCACGAGCAGCGGGGTGGCGACGCGTATGTGTGCGCTGGTGCGCTTGTTCGTCCTTGTCATGCGATCCAGGTCTACGTAGTGGGGGGTTACACCGCAGGAACGCTGGTTGTTATGCCGGTGTAACCCCGCCTCCGGCATCCTGACGGCTATGCGCGTGCTCATCGTCGAGGACCATCAGGAGCTGGCCGTCACCGTGGCCACCGGCCTGCGCCAGGACGGCATGGCCGTCGACCTCGCGTTCGACGGCCAAGAGGCCCTGGACCTCGCCGCCGTGTACGACTACGACGTCGTCGTCCTGGACCGTGACCTGCCCCGTCTCCACGGCGACGAGGTGTGCCGGACCCTGGTCGAGAGCGGCGGCCGCTGCCGGGTGCTGATGCTCACGGCCGCCACCACCATCGAGGACCGGGTCGACGGGCTCTCCCTCGGCGCGGACGACTATCTGCCGAAGCCGTTCGCCTTCGCCGAACTCATCGCCCGGGTGCGAGCCCTGGCCCGCCGCGCCCACCCGGCCGTGCCGCCGGTGCTCAGCCGCGGCGACCTCACCCTGGACTCGGCGCAGCGCGTCGCCCGCAGGGACGGTCGGCGCCTCGAACTGTCCCCGAAGGAACTGGCCGTCCTGGAGCTGCTGCTCAGCGCGCAGGGCGGGGTCGTGTCCGCGGAGCAGTTGCTGGAGCGCGCCTGGGACCAGGCCACCGACCCGTTCACCAACACCGTGAAGGTCACCATCAGCCGGCTCCGCCGCAAGCTGGGCCACCCGCCGGTGATCGAGACTGTCCCCCATGCCGGTTACCGCATCTGACCCGGCGGCCCCCTCCCCCGCGCCGCGCCGTTTCCGCTGGACCGTGCGGCTGCGTCTGACGCTCCTGTACGGCGCCCTGTTCCTGGTGTCCGGGGCCGCGCTGCTCATCATCACGTACGTCCTCGTCGCCACCCGCGATCCCCAGATCATCCGCAAGACCGCACCGGGCCCGGCGCCCTGGCTGCCCCACGACGCGGACCAACTGCCCGACGTGGGCGGCGAGCAGCGCAAGGCGATGCTGAAGCAGCTGCTCACGCAGTCCGGGATCGCGCTCGCCCTGATGTCGGCCGTGTCGGTGGCCCTGGGGTGGCTGATGGCGGGTCGCGCGCTGCGCCCGGTCCGTACGATGGCCGACAAGGCGCGCCGCATCTCCGAGCGCAATCTGCACGAGCGGCTCGCGGTCGGTGGTCCGGACGACGAGCTCAAGGACCTCGGTGACACCTTCGACGGCCTGCTCGGGCGTCTCGACACCGCCTTCACCACGCAGCGGCGCTTCGTCGCCAACGCCTCGCACGAGCTGCGCACCCCGCTGACCCTGCAACGGGCGATGATCGAGGTGGCGCTCGCCAACCCCGCGGCGAACGAGGAGTCGCTGCGCACCGTGTGCGAACGCCTGCTGGCGACGGGCGAGCGCCAGGAGCACCTGATCGCGGCGCTCCTCACCCTGGCCCGCAGTCAGCGCGGCCTCCAGCGGCGCGAGGACACGGACCTGGCGGCGATCGCGGAGACGGTCCTCGCGGAGCAGGCCGCTGAGGTGCGGATCGACCTGTCGCTCGCCCCGGCGCCCACGGTCGGCGACCCGCGGCTCCTGGAGAGCCTCGTGACGAACCTCGTCAGCAACGCGGTGCGCCACAACGTCCCCGGTGGCTGGGCGCGGGTGCGCACCGGCGTGCGGGACGGCCGCCCCGTGCTGCGGGTGACCAACAGCGGTCCTGTCATCCCGCACGAGCGCGTCGAGGCGCTCTTCCAGCCCTTCCAGCGCTTCGAGACGCGCGCGGGAACCCCGGACGGCCACGGCCTCGGCATGTCGATCGTCGCCGCCGTCGCCGAGGCCCACAGCGCGCCGGTGACCGCTCGGCCCGGGTCCGAGGGCGGCCTCGACATCACGGTGACGTTCGGCCCCGCGGCACGGGCCCTGGAGGGGGCGGGAAGCGAGTGACGGCGGACGCGCACGCCTTCGGCACCGCTCAGGACAGGCGCACCGGCAGCTCCCGCACGCTGTTGCCCACGAAGCCCTCGTGCCGGGCGAGTCCGGCCGCGGGGACGGCCAGGTCCAGGTCGGGGAAGCGGGTGAACAGGCGCTCCAGGGCGATCGTCGCCTCCATCCTGGCGAGGGGCGCGCCGAGGCAGTAGTGCGCGCCGTGCCCGAGGGAGAGGTGGCGTGCGGTCCCGGTGGTCCGGGCGGGCCTGGTGACGTCGAAGAGCGAGGCGTCCGGACCGTACGCCGCGGTGTCGCGTCCGGCGGCGGAGTAACCGGCGAGGACGGGCGTGCCCTGGGGGATGAGAGTGCCGTGCAGGGTGAGGTCGCGGGTCGGGTAGCGGAACGGGAAGTAGCTGACCGGGCTGTCCCAGCGGAGGGTCTCCTCGACGACGTCCGGCCAGTCGGCCTCGCCCGAGCGCACGAGCTGGAGCTGGTCGCGGTGGGCGCACAGGGCGCGGACGGCGTTGGTGATCAGGTTCAGCGTCGTCTCGTGTCCGGCGACGACCATCAGGAGGAGGGTGCCGATCAGCTCCTGGGGGCTGAGCCGGTCGCCGTCCTCGTCTCGGGCCGCGATCAGCGCGCTGGTCAGGTCGTCGCCGGGGTGCTCGGTCCGGGCGTCGACGACGGCAGCGAGCGCTGCCGTCATCGCGCGGTTGGCGGCGATCGCCTCCTGCGGCCCGATGGCCGTGCTCACCACCTGGTTCGACAAGTGGTGCAGGAGGTCCCGGTGTTCGGTGTCGACGCCGAGCAGTTCGCAGATCACGCCCATCGGCAGCGGAAGCGCGAAGGAGGCGCGCAGGTCGGCGATCCCGTCGCCGCCGTCGGCTGCCTCGGCCAGCCGGTCCAGGAGTTCGGCGGTCAGCGTCTCGATCCGCGGCCGCAGCGCCTCTACGCGGCGCGCGGAGAACGCCTTGCTGACCAGGGTGCGAAGGCGCCGGTGGTCGTCCCCGTCGGCGGTGGTCATGCCCGGGACGGTGGCGAAGGTCCGCAGCGGCCAGCCGTCGGGTATCGCGCCCTCCCGCAGCGCGGTGAAGTGCGCGGCCCCCTTGGCGACTTCGGGATGCCCGAGGAACTCCTTCAGCGCCTCGTACCCCAGGACCGCAGCCCCCGGCACCTCCCCGGGGAGCACCACGTCGGCCACGGCGCCCTCCGCGAGCAGCCGGGCGTTGTCCGCGTGCGGACAGCCTCCGGCCGGGTCCATCCGGTACGGCGTACGGCGTGACGTGTTCACGTGATCCTCCCAGGGCCGGGGGTGACGCGCCTTGTCTGCGGTGAGCTTCCCCCTGTCGTGGCCCTGGGGCTACAGGCGTGCACGTGCTCGCTGACGTGGCGTCGGACAGGCGGGGCCCACCGACTCCCCTCCTGCCGACCGGCCGCCGACCCCCGACGGCCTGCTCCCCGCCGAAGGGTGCTCATGACTGTCCCTGGACGAGAGGTGCTCGACGCCTACGGCCTGACCGGAAGCCCCGTTCGCCTGGCGGGCGGGGAAGGCCGCAGTGTCCGGGTGGCCGACGCGGTGCTCAAGCCCACCGGCCCCGACGCCGAGTTCGCGGACTGGCTCGCCGATCTGCTGGACGGCCTGCCCGAGGACGGCTTCCGCGTCGCACGGCCCCTGCGCGCCCGCACCGGCGCGTGGACGTACGACGGGTGGAGCGCGTCCCGCTTCGTCCCCGGCACCGAGCCCGATCACGCCCTCGCGCCCCGCTGGCTGGACGTCGTCGCCGCGGGCCGTGCCTTCCACCGGGCGCTGGCCGACGCGCCGCGCCCCGCTTTCCTGGACCGGCGCCGGGACCGGTGGGCGCTGGGTGACCGGGTCGCGTGGCAGGAGTGCGAGGCCGATCTGGTGCCCGGTCTGCGGGGTCCCTACGCGGAGTTGGTCGCGCTGTACGGCCCGCCTCCGCGGGAGCGGGCGCAGCTCGTCCACGGTGATCTGACGGGCAACGTCCTGTTCGCGCCGGGGCTCGCCCCGGCGGTCATCGACTTCTCGCCGTACTGGCGGCCGCCGGGGTTCGCCGAGGCGGTCGTGGTGGGCGATGCCCTGCTCTGGCACGGCGCCGGGTCCTGGCTGCTGCGGGCGGCCGCGCCCGCGTTCGGTCCCCGCTTCGTCGGCCTTGTGGCCCGCGCGGTGGCCTTCCGCCTCGTCACCGCGAGCGAGCAACTGCGTGCCGAGGCGGACGAGCCGGTCGGCGGGAGCGCCACGGCCGCCGAGATCCGGCGCTGTCGGCGTGCCGTGGGGCTCCTTGCCGCATGCGGCTGAGGTGGGTCAGCGCACCGCGTAGACCTGCCCCGTCTGCGCGCCCTCGACGGAGCGGACGTACGCCTCGGTGACGCGGGCGAGGTCGACGGAGGGCATGCCGGGGAAGAAGGAGCCGTAGTCGTCGAGGCTCTCGGTGAAGACGGTCGGGCTCACCGTGTTGACGCGCTGCGGGGCGATCTCGATGGCGGCCGCGCGGACGAAGGCCTCGATCGCTCCGTTCGCCATGGACGCGGCGCTCCCGGTGGGGATCGGCGCGTCGGCGAGTACGCCGGAGATCAGCGTGAAGGACCCGCGGGCGGCGACGTGTCCGACGCCCTGGCGGACGAGTTCGATCTGGCTGAGCACCTTGCCGCGGAAGGCCGCTTCGTAGTCCTCGGGCGCGATCTCGGCGACGGGCTTGAAGGGGGTGTCCCCGGCGGCGCTGACGACCGCGTCCACGGGACCGGCCGCCGCGTACAGGGCGGCGATCTCCGCCGGGTCGGCGATGTCGTGGCGCAGGTCGCCGCTGGTGCGGCCGACGGTGACGATCTTGTGGCCGCGTGCGGTGAGCGTCCGGTGGACGGCGGCGCCGAGCTTCCCGGCGGCACCGATCAGAAGAATCTTCATGGTGCGGACCCTAGAGCCGCCCGGGGTCCACCGGGAAATGTCCGACACGCAGTGCTTATGCTTCCTGGTTATGAATGCTGGGAGCGGGGCCGCGGCAGCCGTCCGGGCCGGACGCGGGGACGCCGCCGACGTCGAACTGCGGCATCTGCGCGCTCTCGTGGCGATCGACGCCGAAGGCACCCTCACCGATGCGGCGATCGCGCTCGGTGTCAGCCAGCCCGCCCTGTCGCGCACCCTGCGCCAGATGGAGAGCCGGCTGAGCACCCGCCTCGTCGACCGCACGACCCGGCACGTGGCCCTCACGGACGCCGGACGGCGCCTCGTCGACCACGCCCACCGCATCCTGCGTCTGGTCGACGACGCGCTGGCCGAGACAGCCGCCGACGGGCGCCCCCTGCGCATCGGCTTCGCCTGGTCCGCCCTCGGCCGGTACACGGTGCCGCTGCTGCGCGCCTGGCGCGAGAACCGGCCCGACACGGCGGCCCAGGTCCTGCGCCGCGACGACCCGGAGGCGGCGCTGCGGCGCGGCGAGGTCGACGTGGCGCTCGTCCGCACGGAGCCCGTGCCCGACAGCGACCTGGTGTGCGTACCGCTGCTGCGCGAGCGCCGCGTCGCCGCCCTGGCCGTGGACCACGTGCTCGCGGACCGGGAGGCCGTCCGCCTGGAGGAGCTGTCGCAGGAGCCGGTGGTGATCTGCTCCACGGCCGCGACCACGGCCGCGCATCTGTGGCCGACCGGGCGGCGCCCGCACACCTTCGAGGTGCCGGGCGTGGACGAGTGGCTCACCACCATCGCCACCGGGGAGGCCGTCGGCGTCACCGCGGAGAGCGCGGGCCACAGCCACCCGCACCCCGCCGTCCGCTACGTCCCGCTCACGGACGCGCCGTCGGTGACCGTCCACCTCGTCCACCCGCG
The DNA here is from genome assembly GCF_045070545.1 of Streptomyces sp. RK9. Lineage (NCBI taxonomy): Bacteria > Bacillati > Actinomycetota > Actinomycetes > Kitasatosporales > Streptomycetaceae > Streptomyces > Streptomyces sp. RK9. Next base: position 221,193 of record NZ_CP173703.1, read on the forward strand.
CGTACCGCGCCACCCCGCGACCGCGGAGTTCCTGGACCACATCAGGCTGCTGCTCGCCGAGGCCACACGCGCGGGGCGACCCTGAGCGGCGGGCCCCAGCCGTCGCGGACGTCGGTCACGGGGACGCCGTGGCGGGCGGCGAAGGAGCGGCGAAATCCAGCCGCGTTCCGGCACGTTTTCGGGGTAGAGGCGTTTCTGTGAGACAAGGCTTCATGGCGGGCGGGACGGACCGGATGGATCAGGTTGCGACGGAGAGCGACGTGTCGTCGCTGGTCGGCGTCGACCTGTCGGTGTCCCGTGCCTTCGAGGGCAGCGAGGAGATCGGCGCCGCCCGGGACCTGGCGCGGTCGTTCCTCACCGACATTCAAGCCGTGCACGGGCTGCCCGTCTCCGTGCGCGTCCTGAGCACCGTGCAACTGGTGGTCAGCGAGCTGGTCACCAACGCCCGCAAGTACGCGCCGGGGCCGTGCCTGCTGACGCTGGAGGCGCAGGGCGGGTCCGTCAACGTCACGGTGTGGGACAGCGAACCCGCGCTGCCCGCGGTCCTGCCCGCCGATCCGGACCGGATCGGTCAGCACGGCCTGGAGATCGTCATGGCCGTGTGCCAGAGCCTGCACGTGCGCCGGGAGCCCGTCGGCAAGCGGATCACCACGGCGATCGCGCTCGCCGACGACCCCGGCGGGGACGTGGCCGGCCGCGGTCTGTGACCACCGGCCACCCTCCACCCGCCACCAGCCACCGGCCACCGGCCACGAACCGCCGCCCACGCCCCTGTCCGGCTACCGAAGCTCGATGGGCTCGTTCACCCCGTCCTTCGTCTCCACGACCAGGAAGGACAGGACCTCCTCCCCGATGTTCCTCAGGTCGTGCAGATGGTGCTGCCCCGCCTCGAACTGAAAGTGGAGCGTCTGCCCGCGTACGTACGTGATCTCGCGTGAGGCTCCGTCGCCCGCGTGCTGGCGGGCGCGGCCGTCCGTGAGAGCGATCCACGTGTAGTCGAGGACGTGGCGGTGGACCGGGACGCGCTCGCCCGGCTGGAGCGTGGTCTCCCAGACCCGCAGCGTCTCGGTCTCCTTGAGCAGGGTCTGGCCGACGCGGCCGTTGTGGTCGTTGTCGTCGAAGTCCTTGAACAGCGGCGGGCTCCAGCGGTCGAAGTCCTTGGCCACGACCGTGCTGGTCAGAGGCGGGCTCGCAGGGGCGGGGTGTGACTCGGTGCCCACGAAACGGGTCCTTTCCGAGGGATGTCGGGGTGGTCTGCGGGGTGGCGGCGCCTGTCGAAAGCCGCGTGAGCCGGTCGGCTCACAGGGCGAAGGACAGGGCCTCCAGGAGGGCGTCGTTCGCGCGCTGGTTGCCGACGGAGATACGGCACGTGGCGGGGATGACATGACCCGTGTCGGCGACGGCGATCCCCGCGTCCCGGAGCCGCCCCATCACCAGGTCGTGCTTGTGGAGGCGGACCAGCAGGAAGTTGGTCTGCGAGGGGAACACCCGGTCCACCGCGGGGTGTTCGGCCAGTGCCGCGGCAAGCCGCTTCCGCTCGGCGCGGATGAGCTTGATGCTCGCGAGCGCCGGGCCCGCGTCGGTCAGCCGGGCCCGCACGGCGCGCTGCGAGGCGTCGGTGAACCCGAAGGGCACCTGGAGGCGGCGCAGGGCCTCGATGACGCCGGGCTGCGCGAGGGCGACCCCGCACCGTGCCCCGGCGAGGCCCCAGGCCTTGGAGAGGGTGCGGAGCACGATGAGGTTGTCGTGCCGGGCGACCAGGGCCGCGTACGAGGGGTTCTCGCTGAACTCCACGTACGCCTCGTCGATGACCACGACCCCACTGGTGCCCGTGACGAGGGCGTGCACCTCCTCCGGGTCGAGCCTGGTGCCGACGGGGTTGTTCGGGTCGCACAGGATGGTGACCCGCGGGTCCGCCGCCAGGATGCGCTCGGTGTCCAGCTCGGAGAGGTCCTCCCCGCGCAGCGGCACCTCCACGAGCGGAAGCCGCAGGACGCGCGCGAAGTGGGTGTACAGCGGGAACGTCGGGGGCGTGACGCAGACGCTCTCGCCGGGCGAGGCCAGCGCCGCGAGGAGCAGCATGACACCGTCCACCGCCCCGCTGGTGAACAGCACATGGTCGGTGGTCAGGGCGTCGACGCCCGCGTGGCCGGGCAGCGCCGAGATGGTGCGCAGATAGGTGTGGGCGAGCTCGGCCGTGTCGAGGTGGGGGTACTGGCTCTCGGGTCCGAGGAACGGGTTGGTGTTGCTCGTCAGGTCGACCGTGTCGAACCGCGGCTGGTGGCGGAAGCGGGCCGGGCCCGGCACCGGCACCGTCGTCACGGGCGGGGCCGTGAACCGCGACAGCTCCGGTTCCCGCCGCCCGTCCTCCGCGGCCGTGGCCTCCGGTGCGCGCAGCCAGTGGTCGACGGGGACGAAGAGGTCGGCCCCGAGGCACCGCATGCGCTCGGCGTCACCGCGGCCGAGGTGCACCCACTCCAGGCCGGACGTCCGGGCGTCGACGTAGAGCTGGTGGAGGGTGGCCACGTACAGGTCGTCGCGCACGGCGGCGTCCTCGTGGTCGATGGCCTGCGTGAGGCAGTAGACGCCCCGGCCGTTGTGGGACGTGATCGTCAGCCCGGCCTGGACGACGGTGTCGCCGCGCCGGCGCACGAACATCTCGCTGCGGTCGGCCAGCGCGCCGCGGGCGAGGGCGTCGAGGGCGTCGGCGCTGTACGGGTGGTGGCGGCCGTCGCCCTCGCGCCTGCCGTCGCGCTCACACCGGCCGTCGGCCTCGTGCCCGTGCTCCGCCACACGCCCGCTCCCGGCCTCACGCCCGTGCTCCGCCGCACGCCTCCGCTCCGCCTGGCGCCGGTGGAGGTCCGCGAAGGCCTCCCGCGCCCACGGCTTCCCGTCGAGGTCGCGCAGCCGTATCCGCTCCCACGTGGCTTCCTGGGACACGGCGTGGTGGCGGCGCCGGACGTCACGGAGCCGGTCGGCGCCGACGCGGGTCCGCAGCACGTCGTCCACCTCCCCGGTCAGCCGCACGACGCACTCGGGGTCGGCGGGGACCGGCGCGAGGCCCGCCGACCGCAGTGCGCCGGTGTCGTCGCCGCGGCGCACCCCGGGCACGAGGATCTGGCGCACGTCCAACGCGTCGGCGCGGCGGGCCAGCTCCGCCAGGGCGTGCGGGGCGGGGACGGGGCTCGTCGGGCTGTACAGGGAACCGCCGCCGATGAGGGTGGGGCGTTGGAGGACCGCGGGGTCGAGCGTGGCGAACGCCGGGGTGTCCTGGTCGAGTCGGGCCAGTGGGGCCACGGGTTCGGCGGAGCCGAGGGCGGCGCACAGCATCTGCTGGAGCGCGTCGAGATCTGAGGGCCTGCGCATGCTAGCTCCGTCCGCTGTCGAGCCGGGTGTCGAAGTACTCCCCGATGCGTTCCTGGTACTCCTCGAACAGCTCCGCCAGGGTGCGGGCGATGCCGGTCTTCCAGGCGACCGAGCAGTCGCCGATCAGGCCGCGGCGGACGCTGTGGTCGAAGATCGCGGTCTCGCGGCTGAAGTCGCCCCGCTCCAGAAGGACGGGCACTCCGGTGAGCGCGGACATGTACTCCAGCAGGTCGGTGATGCCGACCTCCTCGTCACCGCCCCAGTTCACGACCTGCGCGGGCGTGCGCGCCGCCTCCCACAGCAGCGGCACCTGCCGGACGACGTCGTCGGTGTGCAGGAGGTTGCAGTAGTTCTGGCCCTCGCGCGGCACCGCGCACGGCTCGCCCCGGCGCATCTCGTTGAAGAGGATCATGGGGACACCGCCGTGGCCGTACGGGCCGTAGGCGATGTTGAGCCGGGCGATCACCGAGGGCAGCCCGAGCGCCTCGGCCAGGCCCCGCACGACGCCTTCGGCGGAGAGCTTGGCGACGGGGTAGGTCGGCAGCCAGGGCGCGGTGCCGCCGAGGGGGTCGCCCTCCCGGTAGCGGTGGGTGCCGTCGGCGCGGTGGTAGACGACGCCCGACGACACGTACAGGAATGCCTCCGCGGTGGCGCAGTGCGTCATGAGCCGCGCCGTGCCGACCGCGTTGACGCGCGCGGTCGCGTCGAAGTCCGTCTTGTCACCACGGTGCACCGCCGAGTGCAGGACGTGGGTGAAGTCGCGCGGCAGGTCCTCCAGGTCGCCGTCCGCCATGTCCCAGGTGAAGGTGCGGGCGCCCTGTTCCTCCAGGGCCTTGCGGGCGGTGAGGTCGCCGAAGCGGCCCAGGCACCACACTTCGTTGTCGGCGGCGAGCGCCTCGGCGACGGGCCGCGCGACCTGGCCGGTGCCGCCGGTGATCAGGATCTTCTTGCCTTGCATGGTCAGTGGCTCCTGGTGGTGTGCGTGGTCAGTGGCTCGTGGCCGTGTCGGCGCTGGCAGCGGTGTCTCCGCTGTCTGCGCTGTCTGCGGTCTGTCCCGCGAGTGCGCGGCCCAGTTCGCGGCGCAGGGTCGCCTGGAAGGTCTGTACGTGCTGCGGGCTCATGAGGGTGTAGTGCTCGCCGTCGACCTCGATGTACCGGTTGGTGGCGCGGGTGAAGTCGTCCCAGTGGCGGAGCTGGTCGTTCAGCCACTCCTCCTTGGTGCCGCGCAGCGGGGTGCAGTAGAAGACCTGTGTGCGCGCGACAGAGCCGGAGGGTTCGTAGGTGCGGCCCAGGTGCACCATGCTCTGGGCGAGGTTCACCCAGGCGGTGAACCGCTCGACGGTGAGGTCGAGTTCGGTGAGACGGCGCTGTGGTGCCTGGTCGATCAGATACGCGAGCTGGTCGGCGTCGGGCAGACCGCGGAGCCTGGTGGAGAGCCCTTCGACGTCGGCGGCGGCGACGAGTTCGAGGAACAGGGCGAGGTTGATGGCGCCGTCGGTGAAGGTGATCTCGTTCATGCGGCCGGAGATGCTCGGCGGCAGGTTGAAGACGCCGACGAACTTCACCTCGTCGCCGTCCGCTTCGAGTCGCTTGGCCATCTCGAAGGCGACCGCCGCGCCGTACGAGTAACCCGCGACGGCGTAGGGCCCGCTGGGCTGGGTCCGCCGCATCGCGTCGACGTACGTGGACACCATCTCGTCGAACGACGCGAAGTGGCTCTCGCCCTGCCCGAAGCCCCGGGCCCGCAGCGCGTAGAACGGCCGCTCGCCGGTGAAGTACTTGGCGAGGTTCACGAACACGAGCACCTCCCCCAGGCCGGGGTGCACGCAGAACAACGGCGTTCCGTCGCCGGTGACCTGGAGGGGCACCAGCGGGTCGTAGGCGGCGTCGCCGTGGGCGCTCCGCCCGCCGGTGAGACGCCCGGCGAGGGCCCGTACGGTCGGGGCCTGCAGGAGTGTCGCCATCGGTACGTCGTCGATGCCGAACCCGGTCTGGATCTCCAGCTTGAGCCGCAGCACGTCCAGGGAGGTGCCGCCCAGGTCGAAGAAGCTCGCGGTGACCGGCACCGCCTCGACGTTCAGGACGCGGGCGTAGATGTCGGCGAGCGCGGTCTCGGCGGCTCCCTCGGGCGGCACGTGGGCGCCGAGGAAGCGGGTGCTCACCTCGCTCGCCCGGTGGGCCGCCGCGTCCAGGCCGCCCGCTTCGACGGCCGTGCGCAGCCGGGTGCGTTGGATCTTCCCGAGGTTGCTGCGGGGTATCTGCTCCTCGGTGACGGGGAGGATCAGCTGGGGCCTGAATCCCCAGTGCATCACCGTGGAGCTGCGGACGGCGACGATCGCCCGGTACACCGCCGTGTCGTCGGCGGGGTCGCCCGCCGGGACGAACGCGACGGCGAGCTGCTCGGAGTCGGCGCCGTCGGGCCGGGTCGGGAAGGCCGCGACCTGCCCCCGCCGTACGTCGTCCAGCTCGTCGAGGGCCGCTTCCAGGTCGTGGCTGTAGTAGTTGACGCCGTTGACGATGATGGAGTCCTTGGTCCGTCCGACCAGCGTCAGACGGCCGTCGGCGTCGAGGGACCCCAGGTCGCCGGTGCGGAACCAGCCGTCGGCCGTGAAAGCCGCCGCCGTGGCCTCCTCGTTGCCGAAGTACCCGGCGGTGACCATCGGGCCGCGCAACTGCACCTCGCCCGCGTCGGCAGGCCCCGGCTCGTCGGTGGCGGCGACCACCCGTCCCTCACCGTCGGTGATCCGGATGCGCAGGCCGCGTACCGGCTGCCCCAGTGGAGGGAACTCGGTCTTCAGGTCGCGCGCGGCGAAGTCGCGGTTGAACACGCTACCCGCGCACGTCTCGGTCATCCCGAACGCGGGCACGACGACGTCCTGGCGCAGCCCGTACGGAGCCAGCGCGGCCAGGAAGTCCCGCACGGTCGCGGTGACGGTGGCCTCGCCGCCGGAGATGATGTGCCGCACGTGCGACAGGTCCACGTCGTCGCGGGCGGGGGGCCGCCCGGCGAGCGCCTGGTTGATCTGCCCGAAGAGGAAGTTCGGCGTGAAGGTCACGCGCACCCGGTGCGCCGTGAGCAGCCTGAGGAACTCCACCGGGTCGGCGAGGACCGTCGCGGGGGTGGCCATGACCTGGTCTGCGCCGTTGAACATGGGCAGCAGGTGCGCCTCGATCGCGGCGATGTGATCGGTGGAGATCCAGTTCAACGAGGTGTCGGTGGGGCCGAGTTCGAGGGCCCCGGCCTTGCCCGCCTGGGCGGCGATCAGGTTGGCGTGGGTGAGCCGGACGGCCTTGCCGGCTCCGGTGGACCCGGAGGTGAGCATGAGGAGGGTGAGGTCGCCGGGGTCGGGGGTGTGGGTGTCGGCGGGGTCGGGCTCGGCGTGGCTCAGTTCCTCCACCGTCACGGTGCGCAGGCCGATGTCGGGCAGGTCTCCGTGGGTGGCCTTGGAGGCGACGACCAGCGGGTCGTCCAACAGGGCGCGCAGGTGCTCCAGTTGCGGCTGCCACCGGGAGGGGTCGGCGGGCGGCGCGACGGGGCACGGGACGAGGCCGCCGAGTACACAGCCCCAGAAGGCGCGGAAGAAGGACTCGGGGTCGCCCGCGGCGATCAGTACGCGGTCTCCCGGGGCGGCGCCCCGGCCGCGCAGTCCTCGGGTGATCCGGCGGGCGCTGTCCCGCAGTTCGGCGTAGGACAGGAACGAGCCGCCGATGAAGGTGATGCCTCGGGTGGTGTCCCGTGCGGCGCTCTCCAGCAAGTGCGGAAGCGTCGAGGCGGATATGTGGTCCGGCATAGGGGCGAAGACCTCCGATCAGAAGGGTCGGAAAACGGCCCTGAGTTCCATCACGATGGGGTGTTTTGGGGATGGCGAAGCCGTACGGGGAGAGGCGGGGCCGCTGATGCGCGCCCGGGCGTCCCCGTGTTTCGGTGTTTCGGTGTTTCGGGAGGGCGTGTGTGGTGCCCGGATTACGGCTTGTTATCCGTCACGGCCGGATGGCTTCGTGACGTACTCGGGTAATCGAGGGCGGATGGCGAAGCTCATGGGTCAGCCGAGCTCGTTGAATCGCACGATGTCCTCGATCTTCTGCCGCAGCTTCAGCTCGTCCGGGTCGGACACGATTGCCTGTCCGACGCGGCCGTAGGGACCGAGTGGAGTGTCGGGTGACGACGAGTACTGGATCTCGTCGAAGACGAATCGCCGCTCGAAGTCCTCTTGGGTCAAGGTGTTTCCGTCGGGGCGGCGCAGCAGGAGGTAGCCGTGGAAACGCTCCGGCGCGCTGTCACCCGAGGGCTGTTGTATCCGCTCTCCGAGCGCGAGGCTGATCTCGACGTCGAAGAGGTCGACGCCGAACGTCAATTTGTTGACGTCCGGGGACAGTGCCCCGGGCAGTCGGATCGCGCATTCACCGAAGGTCAGCCCGGATTCCTCCACGAACACTTCCAGGTGGAAGACGCAGTCGGGCGCGCCCAAGCGGGAGAGCGTCTGTCTGGTGATGTCCTCCGTCTGCTGGAAGAGCGCCGTGTGCCGTCTCTTGTCGAGGATGTGCGCGGCGAGCACGGCGCCGTGTGCCGCGCTCAGCGGTGAGTGGTGATAGCGGGTCATCGACGACCACAGGAGATCGCCGCCGCTCCAGATGCCGTCCATATAGACTTCCGGCGCGTCGATGAAGGACTCGGCGACGATCTGTACGTCCGACTCGCCCGGAAGCACGCCGACGGCTCGCGTGAATTCTTCGGGGGAACGCACGACATTCGTCCGCACGGATCCGGCGCCGGTCGCCGGTTTGACGACGAAGACGTCTCCCAGTTCGCCGACGAGGTCGGCGTGGGAGGTGTCCTGGGTGACATAGCGGCAGCGGGCACGCTTGATCTGCGCCGGCAGTTTGCTCTTCTGCAGGTATTTGTCCCGGAAGTAAAGGGCCGTCCTGGAGTCCTTGTTCCCGGGAAGGTCCAGCTGCTGCCGCAGACAAGCAGCCCCGAACACACCCATCTCGTGCACGCTCAGCGCACCCGCCACGTCGTCGAGGCGCGCGGCGAGCACGGCCCGCAGCACCTCCTGGACGTTCTCCATGTCGGCGACGCGCGTGTACCTGCGTCCCGGTGGCGGGCTCGCCGGCGCCTGCACGATGTAGTGGGGATCCAGGCCCCGGCGCCGCAGCGCCCGGTGCAGATCCTCCCGGTACCCGATGACGATCATTGTCGGCATTCTTGTCTCCCCCGAATGCAGCCTGCCGCGATGCTTCTGCCGGCCGGGCCTGACGGATCCGTCAGGCTCAGCCGAGCTCGTTGAAACGCACGATGTCCTCGATCGTTTTCTGAAGTTGCAGCTCGTCCTCGTCGGACACGACGGCCTGCCCGACGCGGCCGTAGGGGCCGAGCGGCGCATCGGGCGACGAGGGGTAGTCGATCTCGTCGAAGGTGAAGGCGCGCTCGAAGTCCGCCTGCGTCAGGGCCTGGGAGCGACGCAGCAGGATGTAGCCGTAGAAGCGCTCCGGTGTTCCGCCGTCCAGCTCCTGAGTGATCTTCTCCCCGAGCGCGAGGCTGATCTCGGCGTCGAAGAGGTCGACGCCGTAGGTGAGTTTGTTGACGTTCGGGGACAGTGCTCCCGGCAGCCGGATCGCGCATTCTCCCAGGGTCAGCCCCGATTCCTCGACGAACGTTTCCATGTGGAAGACGCAATCCGGTGCGCCGAGGCTGGTGAGCACCTGCCCGGCGAGTTCCTCCGCCTGTCGGAACAGGTCCGGCTGCCGCCTTCTGTCCAGGACGTGCGCGGCGAGGACACCGCCCTTGACGGCGCTGAGGGGCGCGATGTGATTGCTGCTCATGGACGACCAGCGAAGCTCCCCGCCCTCCCAGATACCGTCCGTGTAGACCTCCGGGGCATCGATGAAGGACTCGGCGACCACACTCACGTCCGAGTGGCCCGGCAACTCCCCGAGGGCTCGCTCGTATTCGTCAGGAGTGCGCACGATCTCCGTACGCAGAGAACCCGCTCCGGTCGCGGGTTTGACGACGAACACGTCACCCAGATCGGCGGCGAGGTCGGCGAAAGAAGTCCCCGGCGCGACATAGCGGCACCGTGCGCGCCTGACACTGTCCGGCAGTCCGCTCTTCTGCAGATACTTGTCCCGAAAATAAAGGGTCGTCTTCGAGTCCTTGTTCCCGGGAAGACCCAACTGCTGCCGTAGATAAGCAGCCCCGAACACGCCCATCTCATGCACGCTCAGCACGCCCGCCACATCGTCGATGCGCGCGGAGAGCACTGCTCTCAGCAATTCCTGGGCGTTCTCCATGTCGGCGACGCTCGTGAACCTCCGCCCCGGCGGCGGGCTCATCGGTGCCTGTACGAGGTAGTAGGGATCAAAACCGCGACTCCGCACCGCGCGGTCGAGGTCGTCACGGTATCCAACAACAATGAAAGACGGCACTCTTGCATCCCCCGAATTACGTCAAGCCAACACCATCAAGAAGTCGTTCTCAGCAAGACAAGACCTACGTCGAAAGTTTCGCAATCGGTTACTTGGACCATGAGCAATCCGTTGGCATCGTGCCACAACCAAACAGCTGTGTGGATATGCCGGACCAAGATCTTTCACGGGTGAGATGTGACATGGATCACAAGTCAAATCTTTCCCTGCAAGGCCCTCGAAACCGCTTGGTCAGTCAAGGAGAAGAGGGTTCGGCAGTGCCGCACCATGGTGCATGCGCAGCAGTGTGTGCACGACGCCCGAAAGGCCCGACATGAGGCTCGGCGAGAACGCCTCACGTGCCAAACCGCCGACCGGCCCGCGCTGTTCGAGACCGGTGAGGATTTCCCCGTCGAGGTCGGACGCACTGCCGAACTCCACGTCGGACGCGCCGTCGAAGTCCAGGGACGTGAGGAATTCCCAGAGACCGAGGTCTCCGTGGCACAGGGTGTGGCTCCAGCCGAAGCCCTCCGCCGCGCCGGCACACGCGGCACGGCGGACCATGTCCAGGTGCACCGGATCACCCGTGCGCCGGTGCAGGTCGAGCATGCCGACGCCGATTCCGGTGCTGCCGTGGCACCAGCTGGTGAAGAAGTCCTCCTCGGCGCCGACGCGCACATCGAGCCAGTTGCCGTCCGCGGGCCGGTACAGGGACTCCTGGAAGGCGAAGGCCCGCTCGGCCAGCCGCCGCCACCCGCCCCGGTCGGCCGCCGTGCCCGCGTCGCTGAGGGCGAGCCTGGTCAGCGCCCAGCCGATGCCGGTGGCACCGTGCGCGAAGCCGCCGATGCCCTCGGGGTTGAGCCGTGTCGTCCAGCGGGCCCCGCCCTCCTCGACCGTGGCCAGACCCTCCAGGCGGCGCCCGATGTGCGCGGCGGCGGCCAGCCACCGGTCCTGCCCCGTCGCCGCGGCCAGGCCGAGCAGCGGCACGACCGCGCCCGCGACCCCGTTCAGAAGGTCCACCTCGACGTCGTCCTCGACCAACCGCCCCGACGGCGCGAGCAGTTCGGCCCGCGCCGCCGCCCGCTCAAGGAGCCAGTCGTCCCCGAGGACCCGGTGCAGCGCCAGCCACGTCCACACCTGCGACGCCGCGCCGCTGAACGCCCCCGCCGACGGCGTGGCCGTCCGGTCCTCCACGGCGACGAGGACCCGCAGCGCCCCCTCGAACACCTCGCCGGCACCCGGCACCGGATCCGCCCGCCCCGCCCGTACCTCGCTCTCGTACTCCGCGAGCGTCAGCGCCACCCCGCCCTGCCCGGTGTAGAGGTCGGCGGGCAGCACCCTGATCGACCAACCCGCGGGCGTGAACACCGGGCTGATCCACGTGGCCGTGCCGTCGTCGCCGCGCACCGCCCCGTCGCACAGCTGCCGCACCATCCGCGCGGCCAGGGCCCGGCGGCGCCGCTCCCGGTCCCGGGCGTGCGGCTCGTGGGCGGCCGCCTGCACCCGCGCGGGCAGCGAACGCTCGTTGAGGTACGCGCCCACCAGCGCGTCCTGGATGACCGACTCCTCGAAGGCGAGATCGGCGCCGCGCCAGTCCGTGACGGTGGCACCGACGGCGGCCGCGTCCACGGTGAAGCCGAACATCGGCACGTCCCCGACCAGCAGGTCGGCGATCTCGGCGTCGATGGCCGCGCGGTCCTTCGGCGCGCCGGGCAGCACTTCGGCGTTGCGGCGCAGGATGTCCCGGGCGCGCTCGACGGCCGCCGTCTCGTCGTGCAGGGAGGCCGGGTGCCAGAGCATCCGGCCGATGTCGACGTAGGCCTGCGTGGGCCGCAGGATGCGCCGCGCCCGGGCGCCCTCGAACCGGCGCAGGAGTCGGTGCGGGTCGGTGCCGGGCCGGTGCAGGTGCGCGGTCATCTCCCGGAAGCCGGCCAGGATCCGGTCCCAGTACGCGCTCAGTACGGGGGTGGGGCTCGGGTGGTTGCCCGCCGTGGGCATCGCGACCAGGTCCACCTCGAAGCGGGCCGCCGCGGTGCCGCCGTCGGCGATCACGGGGTTCGGGATCAGCGGCTGCTGGCCGGGCAGCGCCCCGACGCCGGAGATGTCCACGCCCGCGAGCGCGAAGCCGGTGCCGCGCACGGGCAGCAGTCCGGTGCGCAGGACGGTGCGGCGGATCGCGGCGGCCGCCACGTCGACCGCGTCGCCCTGGCCGCTGGGCGGGAAGGGGGCGGGGGCGTCGAACAGCGTCTCGCCGTCCACGATCACCGGCACCGGGCCCGCGGCGATCATGTTCTCGGCGTGCATGTCGGTGCCGCCGGTGAAGCGAAGCACGGCCAGCCAGTGGCCGACGTTCCGGTAGAACGCGGCGAGCTCGGCGTCGTCGGCGCAGTAGCGGTGGCGGACGAACTCGGCCCAGCCGTAGCCCTCGCGCGCCAGGGTGCGCGGCACCCGGATGCGGCGGTCCGGCGCCGGGGCGTCGGGGAAGTCCGCGAACAGCTCGTCCAGCAGGGCGCCCAGGGCGACATCGGTGCCGGACGGCCGCGGCTTGTACATGACGCTTCCGGCGGCGAAGTCGGCCCGGCTGACGGTCAGGCCGCCCCGGTGACTGTCGCCCGCGCCGAACGCGAGCGCCCGTAACTCCCCCGCGGGCGCGCCGAGCAGGGGCCGCAGCAGTTCCCGGTCGGCGCCCAGCCGTTCGGCGAAGGAGGCCGTCGCGGCCACGGAGAGCCGTGCCACCGCCGCGATCCGCGCGCCGAGGGTCGGATAGCGCTCGGCGAGCCGGTCGACGTAACCCTCCTGGCACGCCTGCTCGATGAACGCGGCCCAGGTCTGTGTGTCGGACCCGGCCCCGGCGCCCTCGCCGTCGCGCACACCGGCCGCCGTCATGCGCAGGGCGTGCAGCTCGATCAGGAAGAGGCGGGACAGTTTGGCGTGCAAGGACCGCAGCAGGGAGGTGTGCCCGGCGTCGAGGATCACGCCCCGCTCGGCGCGGCCGAGCCCGTCCACGGCGGCGAGGCGCCGGGCGAGGTCGTCGTGCCAGGGGCGGGCGATGGCGCGTACCGGCTGGGCGAACCAGTCCGCCTCGTGCCGCTGCTCAGGTCTGTGCCCCGCCGCCGATCCGCTCACCGTCCACCATCCCCCTGTCCGAAGACCGCCACTCAGACACACCGGACCAACGGCGAGACCGCGGACCGACGCGGACTCTGCGGAGACCACAGACCACCGACCACAGGGCGCGAGGAACCACACGACAGGTCCGGGCACGCGACGTCACGCGCGATCCCCCACGCCCCCTCGTCGGGTCAGCAGCACCAACTGCCGTGGGAACCGCTCGGGCTGGAGCAGAAGCCGTAGAGGGAGTCACTCGGATCGGTGAGCGCGGCCTCGGCGGCGGTGCCGCCGACGTACAGCGGCCCGGCGGGGTTCGCCTGGCCGTAGGCGCTCTCGGCACCCGAGAGCCAGGCGGTGAGCACGGCGGTGGTCGGAACACTGGTCTGGTGCATCAGCGGCCTCCGGACGTGGGGAATGCGGGACGGATCGCCCGAGCCCTGAGTATCAGCCGGAATTGAACACTCGTCAGACGACAATTCCGGCCACAGTGCGGCGGCGCTCCCACGAGGCGTCACGACCCCTGAGGCGTCGCGGCCCGAGAGGCGTCCCGGCCGGACACGCCCGGCCGGGCGGCGGAGATCGCGGGGATGGAGCGCGATCTAGGCGCAGGTGGGGCAGAGCCCCCGGTAAGTGACCTCGACCTGCGACACCGTGAAGCCGAAGCGCTGGTCCTGGGGGAGGTCGGCGAGGAGGTCGCCGCTCGGGTGGACGTCGCGGATGGCGCCGCAGTTCGAGCACACGAGGTGCTGGTGGGGGTGGTGGGCGTTGGGGTCGTACCGCTTGGCGCGGCCGTCGGTGGAGACCTCCATGACCTCGCCGAGGGAGACCATCTCGCCCAGGGTGTTGTAGACCGTCGCCCGGGAGATCTCCGGCAGCAGGTGCGCCGCGCGGGCGTGCACCTCGTCGGCCGTCAGGTGCACGTGGTCGCCGTCGAGGACCTCCGCGACGACACGCCGCTGGGAGGTCACCCGCCAGCCACGCCCTCGCAGTCGCTCCAGCAGGTCGCTCATATCGGTTCACCCATTCAGGCTCGGTGGCGTACGCCGAGTTTACCGGCAGCCGTACGGATTCTGAATCAATATGAATCAGTTGAGCTTCTTGACCTGGACAGCGTCCATCGTAGGATCGGTTTCCTACGATGACCAAGGGAGCGGGACGGCCCGGTTCGGTCGGCCCCACCTCCCCCGCCAGACCTCGTCCGGCGGTCACCGTTCCTCGCGCGCACTCCTCCAGCACCACGATTCACTCAGTTCGAAAGGCTTCCCATGGCTGAGAACCCGGACGCAATCGTCACCGACGCGAAGGTCGAGGAGGGCGGAGGCTGCCCGGTCGCCCATGGCCGAGCACCGCACCCCACGCAGGGCGGCGGCAACCGCCAGTGGTGGGCGGACCGGCTGAATCTGAAGATCCTCGCCAAGAACCCCGCCGTGGCCAACCCGCTCGGCGAGGAGTTCGACTACGCCGAGGCGTTCAGCTCCCTCGACCTGCCGGCCGTCAAACGGGACATCGCCGACGTACTCACCACTTCGCAGGACTGGTGGCCCGCCGACTTCGGCAACTACGGCCCGCTGATGATCCGCATGGCCTGGCACAGCGCGGGCACGTACCGCATCAGCGACGGCCGCGGCGGCGCCGGCGCCGGTCAGCAGCGGTTCGCGCCGCTCAACAGCTGGCCGGACAACGCCAGCCTCGACAAGGCCCGCCGACTGCTGTGGCCGGTCAAGAAGAAGTACGGCAAGAGCATCTCCTGGGCCGACCTGATGGTCCTCACCGGCAACGTCGCCCTGGAGACGATGGGCTTCAAGACCTTCGGCTTCGCCGGGGGCCGCGAGGACGTGTGGGAGCCGGAGGAGGACGTCTACTGGGGCCCCGAGACCGAGTGGCTGGGCGACGCCCGCTACACCGGTGACCGCGAGCTGGAGAGCCCGCTCGGCGCGGTCCAGATGGGCCTCATCTACGTCAACCCCGAGGGCCCGAACGGCAACCCGGACCCGATCGCCGCGGCCCGCGACATCCGTGAGACGTTCCGCCGGATGGCGATGAACGACGAGGAGACCGTCGCCCTCATCGCCGGCGGCCACACCTTCGGCAAGACCCACGGCGCGGGCCCCGCGGACAACGTCGGCAACGACCCCGAGGCCGCCCCGATGGAGCAGCAGGGCCTCGGCTGGAAGAGCACGTACAACACGGGTGTCGGCAAGGACGCCATCACCTCGGGCCTCGAGGTGACCTGGACCGAGACGCCGACCCAGTGGAGCAACCACTTCTTCAAGAACCTCTTCGAGTACGAGTACGAGCTCACCCAGAGCCCGGCCGGCGCGAACCAGTGGGTGGCGAAGAACGCCGAGGCGGTCATCCCGGACGCCTTCGACGCGTCGAAGAAGCACCTTCCGACGATGCTCACCACCGACCTCTCGCTGCGCTTCGACCCGATCTACGAGCCGATCTCGCGCCGCTTCTACGAGAACCCGGAGGAGTTCGCGGACGCCTTCGCCCGCGCCTGGTACAAGCTGACGCACCGTGACATGGGCCCGGTCGTGCGCTACCTCGGCCCGGAGGTCCCCGCCGAGGAGCTGCTCTGGCAGGACCCGCTGCCCGCGCGCACCGGCGAGGTCATCGACGCCGCGGACATCGCGGACCTCAAGGAGCGCGTCCTCGGCTCCGGCCTCACGGTCGCCCAGCTGGTCTCCACCGCGTGGGCCGCGGCCTCGTCCTTCCGCGGCAGCGACAAGCGCGGCGGCGCCAACGGCGCGCGTATCGCCCTGGAGCCGCAGCGCAACTGGGAGGTCAACAACCCGGACGAGCTGGCCCAGGTCCTGCGCACCCTCACGGGCGTCAAGGAGGCCTTCGACGCCGCGGGCGGCAAGAAGGTCTCGCTGGCCGACCTGATCGTCCTCGCGGGCACCGCGGCCGTCGAGAAGGCGGCCAAGGACGGCGGCGTCGAGGTCCAGGTGCCGTTCTCGCCGGGCCGTGTCGACGCCACCCAGGAGCAGACGGACGTCGAGTCGTTCGACGCCCTGGAGCCCGCCGCCGACGGCTTCCGCAACTACATCGGCAAGGGCAACCGCCTCCCGGCCGAGTACCTGCTGCTCGACAAGGCGAACCTGCTCACGGTGAGCGCCCCCGAGCTGACCGTCCTCGTCGGCGGTCTGCGTGTCCTGGGCGCCAACCACGGGCAGTCGAAGCACGGCGTCCTCACCGACAAGCCGGGCACGCTGACCAACGACTTCTTCGTCAACCTCCTCGACCTGGGGACGACCTGGAAGTCGACGTCCTCGGCGCAGGACGAGTTCGAGGCCCGCGACGCGAGCGGCGCGGTCCAGTGGACCGGCACCCGCGCCGACCTGGTCTTCGGCTCGAACTCCGAGCTGCGGGCGCTCGCGGAGGTCTACGCGAGCGACGACGCGAAGGAGAAGTTCGTGCGCGACTTCGCCGCCGCGTGGAGCAAGGTCATGGACCTCGACCGGTTCGACCTCGGCTGAGAAGTCCCTGACGTCGGGTGACCGTTGAGGTCGCCGCACCGCACCGACGTCGCACAGCACCGACGTCCAGGTCGGCCGGAATCGGCCGACCTGGACGTTTTTCGTGCGCCCGCGGCTCAGCAGGCCGCGTCGACCGAGCTCATCTTGTTGTCGTGGCGCGGGTCGAGGTTGCCTTTGAACCCGCCCGGCATCGGGCCCAGGCGTCCGGAGTAGATGCCGTCGTACAGGATGACGGTGGTGGAGGTCTTGTTCCAGGCCGAGGTGGCCTTCCCGTCGAGATAGCCGGGGACCCGGTGCTGGCCGCAGCTGGGCACGATCCAGATCAGTCCCTCGCCGTTGTAGTGCTGGAAGAAGCAGGTCCCCGCGCCGCACCGGTCGTACGCGTCGCGCGCGGCCCTGTCACCGTCGGTTCCGGTGACGCGGTAAAGGCCCTCGACGCCCGGGACCTCGGTGAACCGGGTCTCCGCCGCACTCGCGACCGTCGGCGCAATCAGGGCCATGACAAGTGCGGCAACGCTGACCAACGCTCTTTTACGCACGCGTCCTCCTCAGAGTGGGGAATTCGGCCCCAAGGCCGACCGGCCCGGCAGATCCTGGCGGAACCACTCCCTTTCGGGAAGCCAAATATCGGCCTCTTGGGTCATATGGGCGGCGCATTTCCCATCCCGCGCCTTCCGGTCATTGAAGGACATCAAACCGCCAACTGTCCCGGAGCCTTGCCTTCCGGTGCGAAAGCGATGGCATCGTCCGGATGCGGCGCCCAACAGGGCACCGCTGGAAGAACTGCCTGACTCAAGGAGTTCCTTTCGTGGGGAAGAAAGCCGGCACGTTTCTCGTAACCGCCGCACTCGCTTCGATGGCCCTCGTCGGCCAGGCGAGTGCGGCTCCCACCGACCACAGCGCCGCCACAAGCGGCAAGGCACGGGCGGGAATCCTCTCGGATCAAGTGCGCTACGCCCCCTTCACCCTCAACCACAACGAGTCCGTCAGCTCCAACACGGCCAGACTGGTCATGCAGTCCGACGGCAACCTCGTGGTCTACGACGAGTTCAACCGGGCCAGATGGGCCTCGCGCACGGTCGGCAAGGGCTGGACCGCCCGCCTGCAGGAGGACGGCAACTTCGTCGTCTACACCCGTAACGGAGCGCCGGTCTGGGCCTCGAACACCGCGGGACGCCCCGGTTCCCGCCTGGTCGTCCAGGACGACGGCAATGTCGTGATCTACGACGGCAGCCGCGCGGTCTGGGCCTCCAACACCGCCCACTGACCCGCGCGCACCGCGCCCTCCCGCACCACAGGCCGGGCCCTCACGAGGGCCCGGCCTTCTTCGCGCCGCCATGTCACAGCCGCGGCGCGCGGCGCGTCACACGCGGTCGGCGACGATCAGCAGATACTGGAAACTGCCGTTGCGGTAGGCGTTCAGGAACGTTTCTTCGATTCCCGTCACCAGATGGTCGGCCTCCTGCCGCAGCTCCCAATAGGGCATGGCGGCGGCCGTCAGATCCTCCACGTGCACCGGTACGAGGCGGTGGTGCGCCATCGCCCGGAAGTACTCCGAGCGCGGGTGGATGTCGCAGATGTAGTGGGCGTTGATGAGGGACACCTCGCGCGATGCCCGCCCGTAGGTGTCGTTGTAGCAGCCGGTGATCGTCACGTACCTGCCGCCGCGGCGCAGCAACCGGGCGTGCTCGGCGAACAGCAGCTCCAGCTCGACGTACATCGTCGACTCGTTGTTCCACGACGCCGCGAACGCGCCGGTCGGGAAGCCGGTGTCGAGCATGTTCAGGTGGTGGTAGCGCACCTTGTCGTCGATGTGCCGCTTGCGGGCCTGCTCGCCCGCGAAGTCGGCCTGCTTCTCGGAGAGCGTGACGCCGTCGGCGTAGCAGTCGTAGCGCAGATGGGCCACCACGGAGCCCCCGCCGCGCCCGCAGCCCGCGTCGAAGACACGGTCCGTGGGCGAGAGGGGGCCGAGGTGGGAGGCGAGCAGGTCGGCCTGGGCCTGTTCGAGCCGGTGCAGCTCGGCGGTGATCCGCTCCTGCCGGGCCGCGGGGTCGGCCACGTCGAGCACGGACCGGTCGGCCGCTCCGATGCCGTAGTGGTGGTGGTAGAGGTCGTCGATCCTCCCGAGTTCGAGATTGACCGGGTTCTCCTCGGCGTTCCAGTAGTCCGCGACGCGGTTCTGGTAGGTGGACTGGGCGGGCACCGGTACGGCGGTGGTGGGCCGGGCGTCGGCAATGGTCAACAGGGTCTCCTCATGGTGCGGGCGGCGACGGGTCGGGCGGGCGGACCCGCCGGTGACGGGATTCACCAGTAGTTGGGCAGGTGGTAGCGGTGGGTGTTGGTGGCGTGCCACTCGTGGTTGCCCGCCACCCAGGCGGCGAGGCCCCTGGCGTAGCGCTCGACGAGCGGTGAGGTGGCAGCGAGGACCGCGGACTCCTCCTCGAAGGCCGCCATCACCTCGTTGTGGATCTCCACGGCCTTCAGGTACGCCGCCTTGAGGCCGCAGCGTTCGTTGGCGGCGATGGCCTGGGGCAGATTCAGGTGGGTGGGGTCGCCGGCCAGCTCCTTGGTGAAGGAGTACAGGTCGTTGACGATGGTCGTGGCGTTGCAGGCGAGCGCGGTGATCCGCTGGATCTCCGGGCGGGCGTAGACCGGCTCGGGCAGTTCGTAGCCGTCCACGGCGTCGACGATCGACAGGCAGGGGCGGAAGTTGTTGAACTGCCGCATCACCAGGTACTCCCACACCTTGGGCACGTACCGGGTCTCGGCCCAGGCCGCCTCCCCGAGGTAGCCGAGGTGCAGCCGGGCGATGTCGTGCACGAACCGGTCGCTCTGGCTGGGCGTGGCGAAGGCCGCGAAGTCCTTCATGGCGAGGTGGTACGAGCGGAGCGGTCCGTCGGCCTGGACGCCTCGGCGCCACTGCTCCTCCACCGCGGGGGCGCCGTGGAACGGGTCGATCGCCGCCTGGGCCAGGACGAGCCGACCGCCGAGGCCGCGCGGAGTGCCGCCCCTGCCCTCGTCGGCCTCGCAGTAGCAGCTGTCGACGAGGTTCTCGGCGAGCAGCAGCTTGCCCGCGGCCGTGAGCCGCTCCACGTCGACGGCGCCCGGATGCTGGAGCACCACGGCCCGGCCGAACTGGAAGCCCGCGAAGTCGCCCTTCCAGGCCGCGGGGAACAGGTCGTACTCGTGCGCCCAGGCCTCGAGCCTGCGGTCGACCTCGGCGACCTTGGCGGGGTCGGCGGGCACGGCGGGGCGGTGGTGCAGGCCGGGGATCGGGCCGCCCCTGCGGGTGGCGCGCAGGGAACGGGCCGGGTTCGGCGGGCCCGGCGGTCGCCAGGGGGGCCGGGCGGGCTGGGGCTCCGGCGTGTGGATCGCGGGCCGGTCGGCGGTGGCGACCGGTGGCTGCGGCGGTGCGGGGATCAGTGGTTCCTCCGGCACGAGGGTGGTGGGTTCGCCGGACTCGGGCGGTGCGCTCACTCGGCGGTCCGACCGATCTGCACGTTCTCCAGGATCCCGGCCGCGTCGGGGACGAGGATGGCGAGCGAGTAGTAGGCGGTGACCAGATAGCGCATGATCGCGGCGTCGTTGATGCCCATGAACCGGACGTTCAGGCTCGGTTGGTACTCCTCGGGGATGCCCGTCTGGTGCAGCCCGACGACGCCCTGGTCGGCCTCGCCGGTGCGCAGCGCGATGATGCTCGTCGTGTGCTCCTCGCTGATCGGGATCTTGCCGCACGGGAACAGCGGCACGCCCCGCCACGCGGGCACCTCGTGCCCGTCGACGGTGGCGGTGCCCGGCACGAGGCCGCGCTTGTTGCACTGGCGGAAGAACGCCGCGATCGCCTTAGGGTGGGCGAGGAACAGCTTGGTCTTGCGGCGCATGGCGAGGAGTTCGTCGAGGTCGTCCGGTGTGGGCGGACCTGTGTAGGTGCTGATGCGCTGGCCGTAGTCGACGCTGTGCAGGAGCCCGAACTCGCGGTTGTTGACCAGCTCCCACTCCTGGCGTTCGCGGATCTCCTCGATGGTCAGGCGGAGCTGCTGCTCGGTCTGGTCCATCGGGTTGTTGTAGAGGTCGGCGACCCGGGTGTGGATGCGCAGCACCGTCTGGGTGAGCGACAGTTCGTACTCGCGGGGCGCGAGTTCGTAGTCGACGTAGCCGCCGGAGAGAGTGGGTTCCCCGTGGTGTCCCGCCTGCACGGGGACGTCGGCCTCGCCCTTGCGGTTCATGGGCTTGCTCTGCTGCTCCGCGTACGCGTCCAGGTGCGCCGCGAGGGAGGGCGCGCCCTCCACGATCTGCTGCAGGGAGTCCCAGGGCAGCACGAGGAGGACGCCGGGCGTCTCGGCCCGCACCGAGGTGAGCCAGAGCGGGTCGGGCCTGCCGACGGCCTCGTCGCCCATCTGGTCGCCGTCGGTGACGACGCCGATGACTTCCTCCTCGCCGAACTTGCCGGTGGCGTAGCGGGTGAAGCGGCCGTGCACGACGAGGTAGGTCTCGGTGACGGGCTGTCCGGCGTCGAAGAGCACCTCTCCGACGCGCACCTGCCGCACCCGGAGGCGGTCGGCGATCTTCTTGAGGACGCCGGTGTCGGAGTAGCCGCGCAGGACGGGCAGTTCGGTGAGGGTCTCGGGGATGACCTTGATGTCGTCGGCGCCGTTCTGCTCGAACTGCACACGCCCTCGGCCGACCTTGAGCTGGAGCCGCCGGTTGACCCGGTAGGTGCCGCCCCTGACGTCCGTCCACGGCAGCATCTTCAGCAGCCATCGCGAGGTGATGGCCTGCATCTGCGGTTCGGACTTGGTGGTCGTGGAGAGCTGGCGCGCCGCGAGGGTACTGAGGCTGGTGCGCTGTGCCTCGGCGGCGGACTCGTCGCCTTGGTCGGTGCTGGGTCCGGCAGCGCTTTCGGACGTGGTCACATTGCCTCCCTGTTCGTGAACGGACATGAGCGGAGGTGCGTGGACGGGCTGGTGCGCGGGTGTGCGGGCAGACGTGTGCGGCGGCGCGTGGCCGCTGTGGACGTCTACGGGTGTGCGCGGACGTCAGTCGACGAGAGCAGAGGTGAGCTGACGGGCACGGACGCGCGTGGGCGCGTTCGGGGCCGTGCGGACGGCGCCCGCGGGCGGGTGGGACGCCGCGGCCGCACCTGACGTCCCCTGGACCACGTCAGGGTCCTCCAGGGTCCTTGAGCGCGACTTGAGTACGACTTCGGAAGCGGCTTCGCGATCATCGGCCGCGGTGGCCGGACGCGGTACGGGGGTGAGCTCGGGGACTGTGGCGTGGTCGTCGGGCGGCTGCGGTCAGGGACGAGTCCGGGGAGGGCGGCGCCATGGCGGCAGCGTCGTGACGGTGTATGCCGCCGGGGTGTGCGGGCTGCACGAGCTGCATGGGCTAGCCAAACAGTCCCGGGAGGCAGCGGGGAACCCCGCCTGGGCGGCGGTCGGACGCAGACGGTGGTGCGGATCGCCCCAAGGGGCGTGCCCCGGAACAACACACGCCTCCCACGCCGGGTCCCCGACCCCGTGCGCCGGGCGTGGCAGGCGCACAGGAGACGCGGAGGGCGGGGAGGCGTACGCCTCTTGCGGTGCGGTGGACCGCGGTGGACGGGGAGAGTGCTGGACAGCGGTGGACCGGAGAGCGGTGGGCGGGGAGCGTCAGGGTCCGTGGAGCGTCAACGTCCCAGCGTCGGCAGGTACTTCGGCGCCCGCCAGGCGTTCAGGCGGCGCTCCACCGCCGCCCCGAGCGAGAGGAGTTCGGCGTCCTGGCGGTCGCCCGCCATCAGGAGGAGGCCGACGGGCAGTTGGTTCACCTGGCCCGCGGGCACCGAGAGGGACGGGTGTCCGGAGACGGCCGCGGGCGTGGAGGACGGGATGATGTCGTTGTCGCCCCGGGCGCAGTCGGTCGTCCAGGCCGGCGGGTTCGTGGGCGCGGCGATGGCGTCGAGGTCGTGGGCGGCCATGGTCTCGTCCAGCGAACGGCTGGAGAGATCCTTCAACTCGGCCCGCATCGCCTTGTACTTGGGGTCCGTGGTGGGCGGCGCCGCGAGGGCCTGTTCGAAGAGTTCCTGCCCGGCGAAGCAGGTCTGCTCCGCGGGGTGGGTGCGGTTGAACTCGATGAGCGCGGCGAGGTCGCGAGGGCCCTTGCGGGTGCCGAGGTAGGCCTCGATGTCCCGGTGGAACTCGCTGAGGAGCGCCGGGAACTCCAGCTCGGCGATCCGCTCCTGGTACGGCGGCGTCACCTCGACGACCTCGGCTCCGGCGGCGCGCAGCTTCCGTGCGGTGCGGGTCATGACGGCGTCGACCTCGGGGCCGAGCGAGGGCAGCCGCCACAGCCCGATGCGCTTGCCGCGCAGGTCGCCGTGGAGCTTCCCGGCGTCGCCGAGCGAGCCCAGTGTGCCGCCGAGGCGGGGCGTGGCGTCGCCGGAGAGCACCGACAGGGTGAGCGCGGTGTCGACGACGTTGCGCGCCATGGGGCCCGCGGTGTCCTGCTCGGCGGAGATCGGTACGACGCCGCTCTGGCTCACCAGGCCGAGGCTCGGCTTGTGGCCGACCACGCCGTTCATCCCGGCCGGGCACACGATCGAGCCGTCCGTCTCGGTGCCGATGGCCACCTGGGACAGGGAGGCGGCGAGCGCGGCGGCCGACCCGGAGGAGGAGCCGCAGGGGTTGCGGTCGAGCACGAAGGGGTTGTGGGTCTGGCCGCCGACCGCCGACCACCCGGAAGTGGGCTTGGCCGCCCGGAAGTTGGCCCATTCGGACAGGTTGGCCTTGCCCAGGATGACCGCCCCGGCGTCCTTCAGCTTGGTCACGAGGACGGCGTCGGTGCCCGGCGGGCTCCCGGCCAGGGCGAGGGACCCGGCGGTCGTCGGCATGTCGCGGGTGTTCACGTTGTCCTTGAGCAGCACGGGGATGCCGTCGAGCGGGCCGAGGGGCTTGCCGCTCCGGTGCCTCGCGTCGCTGGCGGCGGCCTGCCGCAGTGCCTTCGGGTTGGTGCGCAGGACCGCGTGGATCTTGGGGTCGACGGTCTTGATCCGTTGCAGATAGGCACGGGTGAGCGCGGACGAGGTCAGCGAACCGTCCGCCATGCGCGCCTGCAGCTGAGGGATCGTCACCGTGTCGAGGTAGCGGTCCGGCAGGCCCGCGGAACCGGCCGTGCCCGCCCGGGACGAGCCCGTCGGCGCCGGGCCGTCGGGATCCGGCGCGGCGGCCTCCGCCCGTGGGTTCGGCGTGCCCGTCACCAGGGCTCCCGCGGCGATGACGGCGATCAGTGACGCAATGCTCCTCTTCCCCATGACGGTTAGGTGACTACACGGGCCACGTCCGGCGCAAGGGTGCCGGACCGCACCCCCCGTCACTCGGCCATCGCGCGCGTGCCCCATCGGCCACGTCCTGCCCTTCGGGCCCACCCGCCCGCGCCTAGACTCTGCGGATGGCCAAGTACTTCGACGTGCACCCCGAGAACCCCCAGCGGCGCACCATCACCACCGTGGCGGACAGCATCCGGTCCGGCGCACTCGTCGCGTACCCGACGGACTCCTGCTACGCGCTGGGGTGCCAGTTGGGCAACCGCGACGGCATCGCCCGCATCCGCTCGATCCGGAACCTCGACGACCGCCACCACTTCACGCTGGTGTGCCAGACCTTCGCGCAGCTCGGCGAGTTCGTGCACATCGACAACGACGTGTTCCGCGCGATCAAGGCGGCGACGCCCGGCAGTTACACCTTCATCCTGCCCGCGACGAAGGAGGTGCCGCGCCAGCTCCTGCACCCGAAGAAGAAGACGGTCGGCGTCCGCATCCCCGACCACGTCGTCACCCAGGCACTCCTCGCCGAGCTGAACGAGCCGCTGCTCTCCAGCACCCTGCTGCTGCCCGGCGAGGACGCGCCGATGACGCAGGGCTGGGAGATCAAGGAGCGCCTCGACCACGTCGTGGACGCGGTGCTCGACTCCGGGGACTGCGGCACGGAGCCGACGACGGTCATCGACTTCTCCGGCGGCGACATCGAGATCGTGCGCCGGGGCGCCGGGGACACCACGCGCTTCGAGTAGCGGGTGGCGGAAGCGGGGCGTGGGGAGAGCCGGGCACGGGGGTCCCGGCGCGCGCGGAGGCACGGTCGTCGAGTGCACCCGCAGGTGGCCCGTAGAATCGACGCCTGTGGCGGACACCCAGTACGAAGACCTGTTGAAGTCGGTGCTCACCTCCGGGACGGCCAAGGCCGACCGGACGGGCACCGGCACCCGAAGCATCTTCGGGCACCAATTGCGCTATGACCTCTCCCAGGGGTTTCCGCTGGTCACCACCAAGAAGGTGCACCTGAAGTCCATCGTGTACGAACTCCTGTGGTTCCTGCGCGGCGACTCCAACGTCGGCTGGCTTCGGGAGCACGGCGTCACCATCTGGGACGAGTGGGCCGACGCCAAGGGCGACCTCGGCCCCGTCTACGGCGCCCAGTGGCGCTCCTGGCCCACCCCGGACGGCGGGCACATCGACCAGCTCAGCGAGGTCCTCGACACGCTGCGCCGGAACCCGGACTCCCGCCGGATGATCGTCTCCGCCTGGAACGTCGGCGAGCTCGACAAGATGGCGCTCGCTCCGTGCCACGCCTTCTTCCAGTTCTACGTGGCCGACGGCAAGCTCTCCTGCCAGCTGTACCAGCGCAGCGCGGACCTGTTCCTCGGCGTCCCGTTCAACATCGCCAGCTACGCCCTGCTCACGCACATGGTGGCGCAGCAGGTCGGCCTCGAGCCGGGTGACTTCATCTGGACCGGCGGCGACTGCCACATCTACGACAACCACGTCGAGCAGGTGACCGAGCAGCTCTCGCGCGCCCCGTACGCGTTCCCCCGGCTGCGGCTGCGCCAGGCCGACTCGCTCTTCGACTACGCCTACTCCGACGTGGAAGTGGTCGACTACCGGCACCACCCGGCCATCAAGGCCCCGGTCGCGGTATGAACGCCGGGCGGAGCGGTGGGAGCGTCGGGACGGGCGGCATGACCGTCGGGCTGATTTGGGCGCAGTCCCTCGACGGCGTGATCGGTGCGGACAACGGCATTCCGTGGCGGCTGCCCGAGGACATGGCCCACTTCAAGGCCACCACCCTCGGGCATCCCGTGGTGATGGGCCGCAAGACGTGGGACTCGCTGCCCGCGCGCTTCCGTCCGCTGCCCGGCAGGCGCAACGTCGTGGTGACGCGCGATCCGCTCTGGTCGGCCGAGGGCGCGGAACGCGCCGGGTCCATCACACAGGCCCTGGAACGCGCGACCACGGCGTCGGCGCCCGGCGTCCCCGCCACGGCGTGGGTGATCGGCGGCGGCGAGATCTACCGGGCGGCCCTGGAGCACGCCACGACGCTCTCGGTGACCGAGGTCGACGCACCGGTGCGGGGCGACACGTACGCTCCGACCCTCGGCCCGATGTGGAAGGTCACCGAGGACAAAGGCTGGCAGACCTCCACATCCGGTCTTCGCTATCGCATCCGCCGATACGATCGGTAACCGCCGAATCGCCGCCGAATCGCCGCCGGATCAATTACCGGCACACCGCCCTGATCAATTCGGCAACTTCCGACACTTGAAATGCACTGGTCAGATTCCGGTTGCGGACTTCTGTTGACCAGTAACGCTTCATGGCATTACGGCGCCGGTCGTACGACCCTTGACAAACCTTTCAGCGGGCGGAAACCATGGTGAATCTTGCTGGCGACGAGCGAGCCAGGGGAGGCCGTGAATGGCCATCACGGAGCAGCCGTCAACATCGCGCCTTGAAGCTGATCTCTTCTTATTGCACGCGCCCAGCGTCTATGAATTCCGTGAGCGCGACGACATGCTGTTCGCCTATCTCAGCGACAGCGACAGCGTCAATGTCACCTCGGTGTACGAGATCTATCCCATCGGCTGGTTCTCGATAAAGCAGCGCCTCGCCGAAGCCGGATTCGACACGAAAATCGTCAATGTCGCCTCGCTGATGCTGCTGCATCCCGAACTGGACGTCAAACGGCTGCTCGCCCGTTTCGAGGCCCCGATCTTCGGGTTCGACCTGCACTGGATGGCGCACTGTCACGGTTCGGTCGAACTCGCCGCCGTCGTGAAGGAAGTGCATCCCGATGCGCTCACCGTCTTCGGCGGCATCTCGGCGACGTACTACGCCGACCAGCTCATCACGTACCCGAGTGTCGACGTCGTCGTCCAGGGATACGACACCCTCGACCCGGTCACCGAACTCGTCAGCAGGGTCCGGCGGGGCGACAGGGACTTCCGGTCCATCCCGAACCTGCTGTACAAGGTCGACGGCGAGGTCCGGGCCACCGGCTTCTCGCACACGCCGGACAGCAACTACAACAACGTCCGCAACGACTGGTCGTACTACCGCGAGGCCCCCGACGGCGGCCCTTCGGCGCCCAAGCTCATCATGACGCTGCCCAACACCGGATGCGCGCACGACTGCGGCTGGTGCGGCGGATCGCGGTTCGCCTACCGCAACATCATGGGGGTCCGCAGGACCCTGGTGCAGAAGGACAACGACCTCGTCGTCGAAGAGCTCCGCACCATGCGCGAGGCCGCGAAGCGCACCTCGATATACGCCCTCCAGTGCTACTCCGAGAACCGCACGCGGATGCACCAGTATCTGGACGCCGTGAAAGAACTCGGCTACAAGAGCGTCCACTTCGAGCAGTTCAGCCTGACGCCCCTCGACATCCTCCAGAAGATGGGCGATTCCACGGATTCCTACATCATGCTGTCCCCCGAGTCCCACGACCTGAAGATCAGCAAGGCGGCCGGGCGCGGCAACTACACCATGGAGCAGATGGAGGAATGGATTCCGCGCGCCCTGGACGCGGGCGTGAAAGGAATCATGATCTGGTTCTTCATCGGCATGCCCCACCAGGACCGGCAATCGGTGATGGACACGATCGCGTACTCCGAGCGACTCATCCGGAAGTTCGGCGGCCGGGCCGCCCTTCCGCTCATCTGCCCGATGGTGCCGTTCCTCGACCCGGGCTCCCAGTTCTTCGAGGAACCGGAGAAACACGGCTACCGCATCCACCACCGCACCCTCGAAGAACACCGTCAGGCCATGGTCGAACCCCTGTGGTACCGGCGGCTGAACTACGAGACGCGGTGGCTGGACCGGCGCGCGCTGCAGGACGTCTCGTACGAGGCGATCACGCGCCTGGTGGAGATCAAGGGGGAACACGGAGTGCTTCCCGCCGGATTCTGCAAGGCCGTGCTGAGGACCATCGAGGAGACCCGGGAACTCCTCGGGGAAATGGAACGCGCCCTCCTGCTCGACCAGAAGCTGCCCGCCGACCTGCGCGACGAGATCCGGCACTACAACCGCAAGGTCCTCGCCTACACCAACGACCAGATCATGCCGATCCCCCGGCCGCTCGGCGGCCGCTGGTTCGACGACGCCACCGTCCCGCCGCAGATGATCGAGGACATCCTGACGTCGTCGGCCGCCTCGTCCCCCCTCCGCGGGGCCTAGATGGACGCGCCGGCGCAGGCCCTGGACGCATCGGCAGACCGCGGGAGGTCCCGGTGCGGATCGCTGTGATCGGGGGTGGTCCCGGTGGGCTGTACTTCAGCGCCCTGGCCCGCCGGCTCGACCCCGGGCACGAGATCACCGTCTGGGAGCGGAACGCGCCCGACGAGACCTTCGGGTTCGGCGTGGTCCTCTCCGACCAGGCCCTGAACGGGATCGAGCGCGCCGATCCGGCCGTCCTGTCCGAGATGAGGCCGATGCTCACCCGGTGGGACGACATCGACGTGCACTACCGCGGCACCACCTTCACGGCGGGCGGCAACGGCTTCGCCGCGATGAGCCGCGCCGGGCTCCTCCTCGCCCTGCAGCGGCGCTGCGCCCAGCTCGGCATTCCGGTGCGCCACGGCAGCGAGGCCACCGACGTCGACGCCCTCGCCGCCGACCACGACGTCGTGGTGGCCGCCGACGGGGCGAACTCCCTCGTCCGGGAGCGGTACGCGGAGACCTTCCGGCCCACGGTCCGCACCGGGACCTGCCGGTACATCTGGCTGGGCACCGACCTGGAACTCGACTCGTTCGCGTTCCACGTCCTCGACACGCCGGGCGGAGCCGCACAGGTGCACGCCTATCCCGACTCGCGTCATGCCGGCACCCTGATCCTGGAGCTCTCCGAAAGCGCCTGGCACGCGGCCGGGTTCGCCACCGCCACTGCCCCACGGCTCGCGCCGGGAGAGAGCGACGAACGGTCGATCGGCATCATCGCCGAGCTGTGCAAGGACATCCTCAACGGGCAGAAGCTGTACGGGAACAACTCGCGCTGGCTCCGCTTCCCCACGGTGCGGTGCGACACCTGGAGCCGCGGCAACGTCGTCCTGATCGGCGACGCCGCGCACACGGCGCACTTCTCCGTCGGCTCGGGCACCAAGCTCGCCATGGAGGACGCGCTGGCCCTCGCCCGGAACCTGTGCGAACAGCCGCGTACGGAAGCGGCCCTCGCCGCGTACGAGGCCGAGCGCCGCCCGGCGGTCGGCTCCCTCCAGCGCGCGGCGCGGGCCAGCCGGGAGTGGTTCGAGAACGTCGACCGCTACACCCACCAGGAGCCGCAGCAGTTCGCGGTCAACCTGCTGACCCGCAGCCGCCGGGTCTCCTGCACCGGCCTGCGCCGACGGGACCCCGAATTCACCGCGCGGGCGGAGCGGTGGTTCGCAGACGCGGCGGGCGGTGAGGGGGCGGGCGGCCAGGTGCGTGGCGAGGCGAGCCCGCCGATGCTCCAGCCGTTCACGCTCGGCCGCCTGGAGGTGGTCAACCGCGTCGTGGCGTCCCCCGGTCCGGGGGTCCCCGCCCGCGACGGCGTGCCGGGGGACCTTGAGCTGGTGCACCTGGGCGGGGCGGCGCTCGGCGGGGCGGGCCTGGTCCTTACGGGGCCGGTGGCCGTGTCCGCCACGGGCCGGGCCGGGCCCGGCGGTGCCGGGCTGTACAGCGGTGAACAGGCGGTCGGGTGGCGGCGGGTGGTGGACTTCGTGCACACGCACTCACCGGCGAAGATCGGCGTACGCCTCGGCCACTACGGCCCTGACGGCTCCGCCGAGGCCCTGGGCGAGCTGCGCCGCGCGTTCGCCGCCGCGGCCCGGCGCGCCGCCGGAGCCGGGCCCGGCGCGCCCGGTGGCGCCGGGTTCGACCTGCTGGAACTGGACTGCGCCCACGGCAGCCTGGGCACCTCGCACAGGCGGCTGCGCCACCCGCTCGACGTGTTCGACGCGATCCGCGCCGTGTGGCCGGACGAGCGGCCGCTCGGCGTGCGCATCTGTCCGGCGCGATGGTTCCCGGACGGGGACGGTGTCGAAGCGGTGGTCCGGATCGCGAACGAGTTCGCCGCGCGCGGCGCGACGGCGGTGCACGTCTGCGCGGGGACGCGGGCCGACCGCGACGGGTACGCGGACCCGGACGCGTACGCGGACCGCATCCGCAACCAGGCAGGCGGCGGCAGCGCGTGCGCGGTGATCGCGTCGGGCTCGATCCCCGCGTCCGACGTCGACACGATCGTCCTCGCCGGACGCGCGGACCTGTGCGTCGTGGACCGGCCAACCATGAACTCTCCCTGGCGCTTCCCGCACGGGACGCCGGATCGTGCTACTTCACAAGAGTGGTCCTAGCGGAGGAGGATGCCGTGCTCCCTGTCGCAGATCTCGGCCTGCTGCCCGAGAGCGCCGCCGAGCACCACGGTGAGACCCCCCTGTGCGCGGACACGCCCTGGACCTCGGCGTGCCGCACCTCGGAATCGGTGAACGACTTCGCGGTCGTGGTCGCGGACTACGCCGACCGGCTGTGGGGCGCCGGGGTGCGGCCGGGCGCGGTCGTCGCGCTGATCAAAGCCAACCACCTGGACATCCAGGCCATCCAGTGCGCCGTCGTCCGCGTCGGCGCCCTGCCCGCGCTCCTGTCGGTGGCGATGGACCCGGCCGATCTCCTGCACTGCCTCAAAGAACTCCAGCGGCCCCACGTCCTCACCGACGCCGACGGCGCCGCCGCCCTGCGCCCCTGGCAGGACCAGCTCGGCGACATCACGGCCGGCGTCCTCACGCTCTCGCCCGAAGCGGCACTGACCGGGGCGGTCGCACTCAATGAACCGGGAACCCACCGGGTCACCCGCCGTCCCGGCACGGACCCGACCCTCATCACGCATTCGTCCGGCACCACCGGGAAGCCCAAACTCCTCGTACACACGGTGGACTCGCTGTACGCCCACGTGGCGCCCCAGATCAATGTGGTGCAGTCGCTCGACTACGCAGGGATCAGCGCGAAGTGCCTGTCCTTCGTGCATGTGCGGATGTCGACCGGCATCCTCACGGCGCTCAACACCGGAGTGCCGTTCCTCGGCATCTCCTCCCCCGACCTGGCCTCGGTGCGCGCCGCGCTCCTGCGCCACCGCCCGCAGACCCTGGAAGCGCAGCCCAACATGTTCCTGCGCTGGGAAGCACTGGCACGCGAGACACCGAACCCGTTCAGCACGGCGGAGCGCTACATCAGCAGCTTCGACGCGCTGCACCCGCGCACCCTGCGGACACTCCTCGAAGCGACGGACCACCCCGACCCGACCTTCATCCAGGCGTACGGACAGACCGAGACCGGCCCGGTCACGATTCTCATGACCAGGCGCTCCGACATCAGGGAGCCCGGCCGGCTCCACTCACGTGACGTGGGCGTCGCGTTCCCCGGCATGGAGATCCGCGTCGTCGACGACACCGGAGCCGTGCTTTTGCCCGGGACGCCCGGACAGATCGAGGTACGCACCCCCGCCCGCGCCGAATCGATGATCGGCCGCCCGCCGCTGCCCGGCCGTGACAGCTGGTGGCCCATGGCCGACATCGGCATGCTCCGCCCGGACGGTCATCTGGAGCTGCTCGACCGGCAGGTGGACCAGGTCCCCGGCGTGGCGAGCACCCTGCGCGCCGAGGACGTCCTGCTCGACGAACTGCCGGACCTGGCCGAGGTCGTGATCGTCGGCAGGGACGGGACGGTCACCGCGGTGGCCGCCACGGCCGACGGCAAACCGGTCGACGAGGACCGCTGGCAGCAGGCCCGCGACAAGGCGGGGCTGCCCGAGGACACCAGGGTCGACTACCGGCCGTGGGAGGAGTTTCCGCTCACCGGCACGATGAAGGTCCGCCGCCATCGGCTGCTCCCGACCGGACCCCTCGGATGAGTGGCTCCGCCACGTCGGCTGCATCGGTCTCCCACCGGTTCCTGCCGGCGGAGAGAAGGGCGGCGGCGCTCGTGCTCGGCGCCGCCTTCATGCTGCTCGCCGACACCTCCATCGTGAACGTCGCCATGCCGAGCCTCCAGCGCGACCTCGGGGCGAGCGTCCCTGAGGTGCAGTTGGTGGTCGCGGGCTATGTGGTCGCGTACGCGGTGATGCTCATCACCGGCGGCCGCCTCGGCGACCTGTACGGCCGACGGCGCATGTTCATGATCGGTGCCGTGTCCTTCACCCTGGCGAGCCTCGCCTGCGGTCTGGCGCAGGGTCCCGGCCAGCTCATCGCCGCGCGGGTGTGGCAGGGCCTGTCCGCGTCCGTGCTGTATCCGCAGATCATCGCGACGCTGCACATCGCGGTCCCCGCGGTACGGCGAGGGCGGGCGTTCGCGCTGCTCGGCGCGGTGGTGAGCTGCGCGACGATCGCGGGGCCGATCATCGCCGGGCTGCTCATCGCCGCGGACGTCGCCGGGTTGCAGTGGCGTCCGATCTTCCTCATCAACGTGCCCGTCGGAATCGTCCTGATCGCCCTCGCACCCCGGATGGTCCCGGCGCACAAGGGGCTGCGCCTGCGGCTCGACCACGCGGGCTCGGTCACCGTCGTCCTGCTCCTGATCGCGCTGTTGGTGCCGCTCACGATCGGCCGTGACCAGGGCTGGCCGCTGTGGGGCTGGCTGCTGCTCCTGTGCGCGCCGGTGCTGCTCGTGGTGTTCCTCCGGCTCGAATCCATGCTGGAGAGGCAGGGGAAGGTTCCGCTGCTGCGGCCGGGGCTGTGGCGCGATCCGGCCTTCCGTCTCTCCCTGGCCCTGTATCTCGTGTACTTCTCCGCGGTCGTACCCTTCTTCCTCTACTTCTCCATCACCCTTCAATACGGCCTCGGCTACGGGGCGCTCGCGACGGCGGCGGCCATGGCGCCGTACGCGGTGGGGAGCACGGTCACGTCGTTGTGGTCGGCCCGTGTCGTGGCCCGTTTCACCGCGCCCCGCACCCTGCTCGCCGGCTGCGCCCTCTGCGTGATCGGCAGCGCCTTGATGATCGCCACGATCGGCTGGAACGGCTCGGGGCGGCATCTCGGCTGGGCGATGGCGCCGACGATGGTGCTCACCGGTCTGGGCCTCGGCCTGGTGCTCGGGCCGCTGTTGAACTTCGTGATGGCCCGGGTCCGCCATGACGATTCCGGGGCGGTCTCCGGGGCGCTCTCCACCGCCCAGCAGCTCGGCTCCTCGCTGGGGGTGGCGGTGATCGGGCTCGCGTTCTTCCGGGGGTTCCACGGGGAGCTGACGGACCTCGACTATCCGCGTCTGCGGACCGACATGATGCTCGGGCTCGTCGTGGTGGTGACGGCTTTCGCCCTCGCGTCCGCGCTCGTGTGGCTCATCGCCCGCGGCAGCCGTGCCGACCACGACGGTCCGACTTCATGACAGGAAAGGTGGGAACACACGTGGACGGATCCTCGCCGTCGGGTGCCGTGACGATGCGGCAGAAGATGCTCGATGTGATCGCCGCCGGCAACACCCCGGTGCCGCCCTATGTCGAGCGCCTGTGTCTGCGGGTCGTGGCGATGGAGTGGCGGTCGGGGTTCGTCGCGGTCACCTTCCACATTCCCGACGAACTCTGCGTGGAGCCGAATGTGGCCTTCGGCGGCCATGTCGCGGGCATGCACGACCAGGCCGCCGGTTTCGCCCTGTTCAGCGTTCTCGAGGACGACATGGTCTTCGCCACGACCCAGTTGAACGTGACGTACCTGACGATGACGCGCCCCGGTGACGTGTGTGCCGAGGCCACGCTCGACACGATGGACGAGCGCTCCGCCGTGGTCCGTGTCTCGGTCCGCCAAGGCGGACGGGTGACCAGTGAGTCGGTCGTCACCGAGGCGATCAGAAAAGCCAAGAAATGAGTTGAGCGTGCGGGCCCGCGCGAGCGACCGAACCGGCGCCGTGCGCTCCGACCACGAATCGGCGAAGGAGACGAGAATGCCGTGTTGACCGACCGGGATGTGCGGGAGTTGGTGGCGGGCGTCCTGGAACTCGACGTCGCCGATGTCGGGATCGACAAGTCGTTCTACGGGGACCTGGAGATGGATTCCCTGCACAAGGCGGAGTTCGTCGTGGCCCTCGAACGGGCCACCGGAGCGGAGTTCGACCCGGCGGACGCCGCGCGGATGGACAGCGTCGGAGACGTGATGCGGCTGCTGCACGACCGGCATCAGGTGCCATGAGCCCCGCCACCGGCGCCGCGAACCCCGTCGAGCTGCTGCTCGGCCATCCCGGCAGCCGCCCCTGCGCCGTGGACCGCCGGGTCGGCGAGGTCAGCTACGCGCGGATGCGGGCCGCGGTGACGGACCGCGCCGGGGCCCTGCGGGCCGCCGGAGTGCGGCCCGGCTGTCGCGCGGTCGTCGTCTCCGACGACTCCGTGGCCGCGGTCACCGCCGTGCTCGCCCTGTGGTGGCACGGATGCGTGCCCGTCGTCCTGCACCCGATGCTGCGGCCCGCGGAGCTGGGCTTCATCGTGCGGGACTGCGGGGCGGAGTACGTCGAGCTGTACGTCGCCGGGGCGCAGGAGGCGGCGCTGCGGGCCGAGTTGGGCGGGGTCGACGTGGCGCGGCGGGCGGCGGGGAGCGTGGGGCTTATTGGGCATGTGGGGCACGTGGGGCGCGTGGGGCGAGTGGGGCCGATCATCGGGGTCGGCACCGGCCCTGGACCCGGCCTCGGCTCCGGGCGCGCGGGCCAGGCCCCGCCGCCGACCCGCTTCGGCGCGGACGACGAGCTGCTGGTGCAGTACACCTCCGGCAGCACCGGCAGACCCCGGGGTGTACGACACTGCCTGCGGGCGGTGCACGCGATCCAGCGCGGCGTCGGCAGCATGCTGGCGCTCACTCCGGACGACGTCGTCCTGTCCACCGCGAAGCTGTCGTTCGGGTACGGGTTCGGCAACTCGCTGCTCCATCCGTTCGCGGCGGGCGCGCGTTCGGTGCTCCTCGACGGTCCTGCGGATGCCTACGGTGTGGCGGCGGCCCTCGACACGTACCGGCCGACCGTGCTGTTCTCCGTGCCCCGCCTCTACGCGGGCCTGCTCAGGCTCGCCGAGCAGGGCAAGGCGGTCGAGACCGGCTCGCTGCGGCTCGCCGTGGCCACCGGAGAGCAGTTGCCGGGCGAACTGGCCGCCCGGATCACCGAGATGTTCGAGGTGCCGCTGCTCAACGGGTTCGGCGCGACCGAGGTCCTGCACACAGTCGTGGCGGCCGCCGTGGGACAGGGCGTGGCCGCAGACCCGGGGTCGATCGGCTTCCCGGTGCCCGGGGTGACGGCGACCGTGCGCGATGACGACGGCCGACCGGTCGGCGACGGAGTCCACGGCCGCCTGCACATCGCGACGGAGTCGGCCGCGCTCGGCTACCTGGACCGGCCCGAGGACACCGCCCGCGCGTTCGCCGACGGCGGCGTCTACACCGGGGACATCGCCTTCCGTGCGACCGGCGGCGACCTCTGCCACGTCGGCCGCGCCGACGACATGCTCCTGCTCGGCGGCTACAAGATCGCACCGGCCGAGATCGAGCACGTGGTCCGGCAGGTCGCCGAGGTCGCCGACTGCGCGGTGGTCGGCAGCACGGACACCACGGGGCTCGAGCAGGCGACCGTCTACGTCGTGGCGCGGGACCCGGCCCGTCCGGACGAGGTCCGCAAGGCGGTGCGGGTGGCGCTGCGCGTCGACCTGCCGCCGTACAAGAGGCCGTCCCGGGTCGAGACCATCGACCGGCTCCCCGTGACGGCCAACGGGAAGCTGGCACGCTTCCGGCTGCGCGACGGGGCCGGTGCGCCCGGCGGTGGTCCGGGCTCCGGTCCGGAGGGCGGTCCTGGCGGCGGTCGAGACTCCGGTCCGGGTGGCGGTCCGGAGGGCGATCCTGGCGGCGGTCCGGAGGGCGGGACATGAGCTGGGAGATCAGCGGCATGAGCGCGATCTGCGCGCTGGGCGACACCGTCACCGGGATCCACGGCGCCCTGTGCTCCGGGCGGTCGGGCCCGGCGCCGCTCTCGGTGTTCGACCGGTCCAAGTACCGCGCGGGGGCGGCGTACGAGGTGCCGGACCGGGTGCGCCCCGGTGTGGACGAACCCCTCCGGGCGACCCGCTGGCTCGTCCGTGTCGTGCGGGAGGCGCTGGCCGACGCGGGACTGCCGGAACCGGAGCCCGGCCTGCCGGTCCTGGTCGGGACCACGCACCGGGAGATGCGGACCGCCGAGCTGTGGTGGCGCCACGACGGCGACCTGTCCCCCACGGACCTGCACTTCACCTCGGCGCTGCGGGCCGCCCTCGGCCTGTCCGACGTGCAGACGATCGCCAGCGCCTGCGCGGCCTCGCTGTACGGCCTGGGGATGGCCACCGACCTGATCGCCCTCGGGGAGGCGGACACCGTGGTGGTGGCGGGAACCGACGCCATCACCGAGAGCTCGTTCGGCGGGTTCGACCGGATCCAGTTCCCGCCGCCGGACACGATCCGCGCGTTCGACCGGTCCCGGCGCGGCATGATCATGGGCGAGGGCGCGGTGGCGGTGGTGCTGCGCCGCGCCGGTGCGCACCCCGGCCGCGTCCACGGCCTGGTCCGGGGCGTGAGCATGAACTGCGACGCGTCGCATCCGACGGCGCCGGACGCCGCGGGGATCGTCCGCGCGATCGAGGAGGCGCACGATCGCGCGTCGGTCGTCCCTGAGGACATCGGCCTGGTGATCGTGCACGGGAGCGGCACACCGCAGAGCGACCTGGCCGAGGCGGTCGCGCTGCGGGACGTGTTCAAGGGCGCCGACCCCGGCCCGCTCGTCACGGCGATCAAGGGCGGCATGGGCCACATCTCCGGCGGCGCGGGACTGCTGAACCTCGTCGTGGCACTTGAGGCGATCCGGTCCCGGACCGTGCCCCCGGTCAGCGACCTCACCGACCCGATCGAGGAGACGCGCGAGCTGCGGATCGTGTCCGGTCGGCCCGCGACGGAACCGCTCGGCACCGCGCAGGTGCACGCCGTCGGCATGGGCGGGATCAACGCCGTGGCGATCGTGGAAGGGGCCCCGCGGTGAGGGCGGGCGCGACCGTGCGGACCGCTGTCACCGGTGTGGGCTGGGCGGTGGCGGGACCCGACTTCGACCCCGTGACCGCGCTGGCCGTGCGGGGCATGCGGCACAAGGACAGGGCGTCGCGGTTCGCGGTGCGGGCGGCGCGGCGGGCGCTCGAGGACGCCGGTCTGCTCGACGCGCCCGAGCTGGGCGGTGCGGCGGTGGTCGTCTCCAGCAACTTCGGGAACCTGGACCCGGTGTGCGACACCGTCACGACGCTCACCGCCGGGGCCAGTTCGGAGATCGGCCCGATGCGGGTACCGCAGCTGTCGAGCGCCGTCTCGGCGGCCTGGGTGGCGCTCGACCACGGCATCCGCGGCCCGAATCTGACGCTGTGCGACGGTGCTTCGGGCGGCCTCGACGCCGTGGCCGCGGCCCGGAACCTGATCGCGGCGCGCCGGGCCACGGCGGCCCTGGTGATCGGCGTGGAGCCGGACAGCCCTGCGGTGGCCCGACTGCACCGGGAGACCGCCGGTTCCCGATGGATCGACGGGGCCGTGGGCCTGGTGATCGAGCCGGTGCGGCAGGCCGTGCGCCGCGGTGCGCGGATCCGCGCGGAGATCGCCGGATACGGCAGGGCGGGCGACGAGCGGTCGGCCGTCCGGGCGGCGGGCGCCACGGCGGTCCCGCGACTGGGCGACGAGGCGAACGCACGGTTCGGGCGGTGCTCCGGCGCCCTGGGCGTGGTGCAGTGCGCGCTGGCCGTGGAGCGGCTGGAAGGGCCGGACGTCGCGGAAGGTGAGGCGGTGCTCGCCGTCGCGGGTGCCGGGGCCGGGGAGAGCGACGGGACCTCGGTCTCGGCGCTGGTCCTCAGGACCTCTCGGGGGAGGCACACATGACCACGTACGACGGCGACCGACGTGTCGTCATCACGGGCCTGGGCGCGATCTCCTGCCTGGGTACCGGTGTCGCCGCGCACTGGGACGGCCTGCTCGCGGGCGGCGGGGAGCCCGCCGAGGTGCCGCTGCCGCACCTCAACATGCGGACGACGAAGATGTATCTGGTCGACCGGGCGGACGTGCCCGCGCAACCGGCGCGCCACGCCGGGGTGGAGCTGGGCAGCAGCCCGCGCCTGGCGGTGGCCGCGGCCGAGCAGGCGCTCGCCGACGCCGGGGTGGAGCGGGCGGCGCGCGCCGGTGTTCCCGTGGTGCTCGGGGTGGAGCTCGGCAACGCGGACATGCAGGAGATCCAGCGCAGCGCGGGCCGGAACACGTGGTCGACGCTGACGCCCGCGGCCGCTGTCGTGGGCGCGGAGATCGGCTCGCGGGCGGCGTCGACCAGTGTGGGCAACGCCTGTTCGGCCAGTGGCTACGCCCTGACGATCGCCCTGGACATGATCCGCGCGGGCGAGGCGACGACGGTGCTTGTCGGCGGGGCCGAGGGGGTCACGCGGGCGGGGATCGGGGCCTTCAACCGGCTGGGGGCCGCGGATCCGGTGCGCTGTCGGCCGTTCGACCGGAACCGGGCGGGCACGATGTTCGGCGACGGCTCGGCCATGCTCGTGCTCGAGGCGGCCGGGCACGCCCGGCGGCGCGGCGCCGAGCCGTACGCCGAGCTGGCCGGTGCGGCGTGGAGTTGCGACGCCTACCATCCGACGGCCCCCGATCCGTCCGGCGACCAGATCGTGCGCGCGATGACCGAGGCGCTGGCCGACGCCGGTCTGAGCAGCTCCGATGTGGGCTGCGTCATCCCCCATGGCACGGGCACGCCGCTCAACGACGTGGTGGAGAGCCAGGCGCTGCACCGGGTGTTCGGCGAGCGGACGCGGGCGCTGCCGCTCTTCTCGCTCAAGGCGATGATCGGTCACACGACCGGTGCGGCGGGCGCGTTCGCCTGCCTCACGGCGACGCTGATGCTGCGCCACCGGACGAGCCCGGCGAACACCCCGATCGAGCAGGACCCGGAGTGCGACGTGTGGGTTCCGCAGGAGGGTCCGGTGCGGTTGGGGGCGCCCGCGGTCCTGGTCAACACGTACGCGTTCGGCGGCAACAACACGTCACTCGTCGTCCGGGACGTAGTCGGGGCAGTCGGGGACGTGGTCGGGGGCGGCGAGGGTGTGACCCGGGTCGGCGGGGGCGTGGCCCGGGTCGGCGAGGGCGTGGCCCGGCTCGGCGAGGGTGTGGCCGCGGAGGATGCGGAGGGGGCACCCGGTGAGCACAGGTGAACTGGCCGTCGTGGGCCTGGGACTGGTGGCGCCGGGTGTCCCGGGGCCCGAGGGAGCACTGGATCCGGCGCGGGAGGCGGTTCCCGGCTGGTTCCGGGCCGAGGTCGCGCTGCCCGGCCGTGGCTACCGGCGGCTGCCCGACGCCTGCAAGTACCTCCTCGCCGCGTCGAGGCTTGCGGTCGGCGACGCCGGGGACCGGTTCGCGAAGACCGAGCGGAACCTGCGGGCGGCGGCGGTGGCCGTCAACAACACCGGCGCCGCTCTCCTGGAGGAGCTGGACCAGATCATCATGCGCGACGGCGCCGAGGAGATGTCGCCGTCCAGCAGCCCCTTCATCGCCATGAGTTCGTTCGCGAGCCGCCTGTCGATGGAGCACGACATCACCGGCTTCAACCTCACCGTGAACTCCCCCGTCACCGCCGGTCTCGAGGCGCTGGGGACAGCGGCCCGCGCGGTCGCCGCGGGCCGGGCCCGGGCGGTCCTGGTGGGCGCGGTCGAGGAGGCGCTGTCGCCCGCCCAGTCGACCGGTCCCCGCTCGGAGGCGGGTGCCGCGGTGCTGCAGTGCGAGCCCGTCGTGAGTGGTGACGCGGGCTACGGCACGTGCCGGGCGCGCGGCGCGTTCCTGGATCCCGTCGCGGCCGCGCGCGAAGTCGCCGCCGTCCTCGGGCCGTTGGCGGGCGCCGACCCGCCGGGCCGGATCGACGCCGTCCTCGACGACTCCGCGGTGGGGACGGCCGTCGCCCGGTGGCTTGACGGCCTCAGCGGCGGGCGCGAGGTCGTGCTCGTGCCGTCTCCGGCGCAGGCCGGGTGCCTCGTCCCCCTGCGGCGCGTCCTCGGCCTGTTCGCGCAGGAGCACCCGGCCCCCACCCGGCGCGCCGTCCTCGCCGCCTCCGCCCAGGGCACGCTCGCGTGGGCCGACCTGACCGTCGCGCCCCGCCGCGCCGGGGAGCCGGACGCGCGCACCGCACCGAGAGCCCGCACCTGACCGTCTCGGCCCCGACCAGCAGGGAGGAAAGCCATGTTCGTTCCCCTCAAGGGATCCTGGGCCCTGGTCCTCGGCGTCTCCAGCGGCATGGGCAAGGAGACCGCGCGGGCCCTGGCCGACGCGGGCTGCAACATCATCGGGGTGCACTTCGACCTGGCCGAGGGGCAGCAGCGGGCGCTGGAGCACGCCGAGTCGCTCGGTGAACTCGGCGTGGAGGCGCACTTCTTCAACCGCAATGTCGCGGCGGGACAGGCCCGCGCCGAGCTCGTCCCCGTCATCCGCGACCTGACGTCCGGCGCCGGGACCCGGGTCGTCCTGCACTCGGTCGCCTACGGGACGCTGACGTCCCTCCTGCCGACGACGGGCGGCCGGGAGGGCGAGGCCCCGGAGGTCACGCCCAAGCAGCTCACGATGACGGTCGACGTCATGGGGCACAGCCTCGTGTACTGGATCCAGGACCTGGTGAAGGCGGAGCTGCTGCCGCGCGGCGCGAAGGTCTTCGCCATGACCAGCGCGGGCGGGACCCGGGTCCTTCCCGGCTACGCGCCCGTGTCGGCGGCGAAGGCGACGCTGGAGGCCCACGTCCGCGACCTCGCGGTGGAACTCGCGCCCCGGGGCGTGGCGGTGAACGCGATCCGGGCGGGCACCACGATCACCCCGGCCCTGCGGAAGATCCCGGGCAGCGACAAGCTCATCGCCCACTGCCGGGAGATCAACCCCGGCGGTCGGCTGACCCGTCCCGAGGACGTCGCCGAGGCGATCGTCACCCTGTCCTCCTCCGACTCGTCGTGGCTCACCGGAAACGTCATCGGAGTCGACGGCGGAGAAGCCCTCGTCGTGTGAACCGCGACCGAGTCGTCCGAACAGCGATCGAAAGGAGAGCCGCACCATGGCGGACCACCGGACAGCCGGAGTCGATCTCGAGGACCTGCGCGCGCTGATCGCCGAAGAGCTCGAACTCCCCGTCGAAGAAGTGACCGACGAGGCCCACCTCAAGGACGACCTCGACGTGGACTCCCTGACCGCGATGGAGGTCGCCGTCCAGATCGAGAAGAAGTACCGCATCAAGATCGACGAGGAGGAGATCCCGGACCTCACGTCGCTGACGACCATCCACCGGCTCGTCACCGCCAAGGTCGGGGCGACCTGATGACCGAAGGGGACAGGCCGGTCGCGCTCGTCACCGGCGGCTCGCGCGGCATCGGGCGGGCCGTCGTGCGCCGCCTCGCGGCCGACGGCTTCGACGTGGCGTTCTGCTACCTCTCCAGCCGGGAGCAGGCCGACGAGGTCGCCGCCGAGTCACGCCGCGCCGGCGCGCGGGTGCTCGCCCGCAGGACCGACGTCTCGGTCCCGGGCCAGGCCGAGGAACTGGTGTCCGCGGCCGAGGCCGAACTCGGCCCCCTGGGGGCGGTGGTGGCCAACGCCGGTGTCGTGCGCGACCGGCAGCTGGCCCGGATGGCCCACGACGAGTGGGACACGGTGGTCCGCACGAATCTCGACGGCACGTTCCACGTCTGCCGTGCCGCGGCGCGCTCCCTGATGCGGCACGACAGCGGAACCATCGTCACGATCTCCTCGGTCGCGGGCATCTACGGCAACGTCGGCCAGTCGAACTACGCGGCGTCGAAGGCCGGGATCATCGGGTTCACCAGGTCGATCGCGAAGGAGCTCGGCCGGTTCGGCGTGCGGGCCAACTGCGTGGCGCCCGGCATGATCACGACCGACATGACCGACGGCCTCGGCGAGGCGAAGCGCAAGGAGCAGCTCGACAGGATCCCGCTGCGCCGCCCCGGCACCCCCGACGAGGTCGCCGACCTGGTGTCCTTCCTGGTGTCCCGCCGTGCCGCCTACATCACGGGGCAGGTCCTCGGCGTCGATGGCGGCTTCTCGCTGTGACGCCTACCGGAACAGCTCGAAGGAGACGTGCGGGGACAGCGCGCGCAGGAAGTCCTCCGCGTCGAACAGCTCGCCCGCCGACGCGACCCCGGTCGTCCTGGTCCTCCCGCCGAGGACACGCTCGACCGCCTCCACGGCGAGGGGCGCGCTGACGGCGTAGATGTCCTGGCCCCGCGCCACGGCACGGCGTTCCTCGCCGCCGGAGCGCACGACGACGTCGAGCAGGAAGGTCTGCGCGGAGCGCCCCCTGGCGTCGACCGGGGCGGGCGCCGGTGTGTCCGGGGCCGCGAGGTCCCGGACGGCCTCGACCGTCATGTAGCCGCGCACCTCGGGCACGGGCAGATGGCTGGGGATGGTGACGGCGTCGGCCATCGTGAACTCCCCGATGACGGCCCGGGTGCCCATCGGGTCCGGGAAGTCCCACTTCAGGGTGGGTGCTTGGTCGTCGCGGTACTCCAGGCGCCCGTTCGTGTAGAGGACGCGTCGGCTGTCGCGGCGCTCCCGGGAGACCGCGCCCGCGGTGCGCGTCCCCGCGGTGGGGTGCCAACTGCTCAGGCCGTACGCGAGGTGCACTTCGTCGGCGGCCGTCCAGTCGCCGAGCGCCGCGGTGGCAAGGAGGTCGCCGAGGCCGCCGTAGAAGGCCATGGCGGGCACGATCACGGCGCCCTCGGCGCGGGCCCGGTCCGCGTACCGCGCGAACGTGTCGGCGTTGGCCTCGATCTCGGCCGCCACGTCCACGTACGGGATGCCCGCCCGCAGCGCCGCCTCGATGAGCGGGCCGGCCGTCGTCGCGAAGGGCCCGGCGCAGTTGATCACGGCGGCCGTGCCGGCGAGCGCGCGGTCCAGCGCGTCCGCGTCGTCGACCGTCGCCGGGCGGGCCTTGAGCCCCTCGTGCGCCGCGGCGAGGGCGCGCAGCTTGTCCGCGTCGCGGCCGGACAGGACCGGCACGAAGCCGCGGTCCCGCAGCTCCGCCACCACGAACCGCCCGGTGTGCCCGTACGCGCCGAACACCAGCACCCGCTGTCCCCTACCCATGACCTCGACCTCTCCCCGTTCTCCGTCTGCCCGTGTCTCCGTGTGATCCACTACGACCATCCTGGCGGGCGCGGGCGGGCTCGACGAGTGTCTGGAACGACATGCCCCGTACAATTTCCGACATGGGAACTGTCGCGCTGGCCCTCACCGACGGCATGATGCCGTTCGAACTCACCGTCGCGTACGAGGTGTTCGGCTCCGCTCCGCCGAGCGTGCCCGGGCCGTGGTACGACCTCGTCGTGTGCGGTTCGGGCGCGGCGCGGGTCGGCCGGTTCACGCTGGAGCCCGACGCGGGCCTCGACCGGATCCGGCACGCCGACACCGTGATCGTCCCCGCCTGGGCGGACGTCGACGTCGCCCCGCCCGCCGACCTGATCGGCGCGGTGCGCGCGGCCCACGAGGCGGGCGCGCGCGTGGCGTCCCTGTGCACGGGCGCGTTCGTGCTGGCCGCCGCCGGGATCCTGGACCACAGGCGCGCGACGACGCACTGGGCGCACACCGACGTGCTCGCCGAGCGCTTTCCGCGGGTGGAGGTCGACGCGGACGTCCTGTACGTGGACAACGGGAGCGTGCTCACCTCCGCGGGCAAGGCCGCCGCCCTCGATCTGTGTCTGCACCTGGTCCGTCTCGACCACGGCTCGTCGACGGCCAACGCCGTCGCCCGCCGCCTGGTCGTCCCGCCCCACCGGGACGGCGGCCAGGCCCAGTTCGTCGCCACGCCGGTGCCGACCCGGCCCGACCATCCGCTCGCCGCGCTCTGCGCCTGGGCGGTCGAGCGGCTCGACGAGCCGCTGACCGTGGAGGACCTCGCGCGCCGGGCGCGGATGAGTTCTCGCCAGCTGACCCGGCAGTTCCGGTCGGCGACCGGCACGACGCCGCTGCAGTGGCTCCTGACGCAACGGATCCACCGCGCCCAGGAGTTGCTGGAGACCACCGACGACAGCGTCGACGCCGTCGCCGAGGCCACCGGCATGGGCACGGCCACGACGCTGCGCCGCCACTTCAACCGGACGGTCGGGGTGCCGCCGGACACCTACCGCCGTACGTTCCGCATCCGGTCCGGCCCCGACCAGGGCGTGTGAGCGGCGCGTACGGTGTCGCCGTCGTCGGGAACCTGCCCTGCGGGCGTCCTGACCGGCACCCGTACCATCCCGGAGCATGACGACGTCGCCGGACCCCGGGAGCACCGCCATCTCCACCAGCCAGCCCCTCCACCCGTTCCGCATCGCCGTCCCCCAGGACGCCCTGGACGATCTCCACGAACGCCTCGACCGGACCCGCTGGCCCGACGAGCTGCCCGGGGTGGGCTGGGACTACGGCATTCCGCGCGGCTACCTCAGGGAACTCGCGGACCACTGGCGGCACACGTACGACTGGCGGGCGGCGGAGGCACGGCTGAACGAATGGCCCCAGTTCACCACGGAGATCGACGGCGCCACCGTCCACTTCGCCCATGTCCGCTCCCCCGAGCCCGCCGCGACACCGCTCCTGATGACCCATGGCTGGCCGGGGTCGATCGCCGAGTTCATCGAGGTCGCGGGCC
The DNA here is from genome assembly GCF_045070545.1 of Streptomyces sp. RK9. Taxonomy (NCBI): domain Bacteria; kingdom Bacillati; phylum Actinomycetota; class Actinomycetes; order Kitasatosporales; family Streptomycetaceae; genus Streptomyces; species Streptomyces sp. RK9. Next base: position 265,509 of record NZ_CP173703.1, read on the forward strand.
CGCTCACCGACCCGCGCGGGCACGGCGGCGATCCGGCCGACGCCTTCCACCTGGTCCTGCCGAGCATCCCCGGGTTCGGCTTCTCGGGCCCCACCCGGGACACGGGGTGGGAGTTCCAGCGGGTGGCGGCCGCATTCGGGCAGCTGATGGAGCGCCTCGGCCACGACCGGTACGGGGTCCAGGGCGGCGACTGGGGGGCGGCGATCTCGCGCGAGCTGGGCCGGATCCGGCCGGACCGGGTCATCGGCGTGCACCTGAACCTGCTGCCGAACGCTACCCCCACCCGGGAACCCGACGCGGCGGAGCTCGCGGCCCTCGGCGTGGCCGAGCGCGAGCGCACCCTGGAGTCGTGGGCGCGCTTCCAGGCGTGGAGCCGGGACCGGCAGGGCTACGCGGACATCCAGTCGACCCGCCCGCAGACCCTGGCGTACGGCCTGACGGACTCGCCGGTGGGCCAACTGGCCTGGATCGTGGAGAAGTTCAAGGAGTGGACCGACTCCCGTGAGCGCCCGGAGGAGGCCGTCGACCGCGACCAGATGCTCACCAACGTCATGCTGTACTGGCTCACCGGCACGGCCGGTTCGGCGGCCCGCATCTACTACGAGCGGGCACACGCCGACTATCAGGGGACCCGGCCACTGCCCTCACCGACGCCGACGGCGCTGGCCGTCTTCCCGCACGACAACTTCGTACCGCTGCGCCACATCGCGGACCGGACCAACAACATCGTGCGGTGGACGAACCATGACCGGGGCGGGCACTTCCCGGCGATGGAGCAGCCGCAGTTGCTCGTCGACGACGTGCGTCGGTTCTTCCGGGAGCTGCGGGCGCAGGCGGGCGGCGGGCGCTGAGAGAGCCGTCCCGGCGCCCGCCGTCTCACGCGCTCCGGCTGCCGGGCGGTCCTACGTCCCGGGCGTGCCGGGCTTCCCGCCGAGGGACTCCTGATAGACGTCCGCGTTGGTGCGGGATTCCTTGATCAGGTCGTCGCAGAAGGCGGCGACGTCGTCGCCGATGAGTTCCAGGACGCCCTTTCCGGCCGCGACTCCCCCTTCGAAGAAGTCGACGATCCCCGGGAGCAGCGGCCCGTCGGGCAATTCGACCGGTCCCCGTAGGGGGTGAGGTGCAGCTTGGTCTGCTCCCACGCGTCCTGATGTTCGACAGGCAGCGCCGTGGCCCGGGCTTCGAACGCCTTGTACTCCCTGGTGAGATCGCTGCCGGTGATGGTTTCCCAGAAAGTCATCTCCCGCCCTCCTTGAGCTTGTCGATGCGCGAGGAGAGGAACTGCCATTTCACCCAGAACCTCCCGAGTTCTTCGCGGCCCGCGTCGTTGAGTGCGTAGAACTTGCGCGGGGGACCCATCCCGGACGGCTTCTTCGTCACCTGGACGAGCCCGTTCTTCTCCAGGCGCAGCAGGATGGTGTAGACGGTCCCCTCGACGACGTCGGTGAAGCCGAGTTCGTTCAGCCGACGCGTGATGGCGTACCCGTAGGTCTCCTCGCCGCTGATGATCTCGAGCACGCAGCCTTCGAGCGTGCCCTTCAACATCTCGGTCAGGTCGTCCATCGCGGGCCTCCCTTCCGGATCCTCCAGTACTGCGTAGTACCGAGTACCACTACACAGCATCACGGAGCAGCGGGGCGGCCGGGGGCACGGCGGCGGGATGCCTGTGTGTCAGAGGTCGAGTACGGCGCGGAGCGCGTTGTCGACGAGGGACTGCTGCTCGGGGCCGATGTTGCCGAGCAGCGTGCCCGTCTCGAAGCGGGACGCGGAGAGCTGCAGGACGTTGACGGCGACGACCGAGGCGTCGACCGGTGCGGTCAGGCGCACGCTCATCGCGGTGTCGGGGTGCACGGCCGGGGCGTGCAGCACCAGGGCGACCACGGCGCCGTAGGCCTCGGCGAGGCCGTCGAGGCTGACGACGAGCACCGTGCGGTTGCCCTTGGCGGTGTCGACGTCCCAGACGTCGCCCTTGCCGATCGTCACAGGGAGTCGCCCTCGCCGTCGAGGTCGAGCGGCGCGATCAGGGCGAGCTTGCGGCCGGCGTCGAGCGTCATCTGTCGGCGCACGGCGCGCAGGATGTAGTCGTTCAGCGACGGCGCGTCGGCCGCGGCGTCGCGCAGCGGCTGGTCCATCGCGTCGGGGATCCGCAGAGTGATGGCAGTCATGACACCAAATGTAGTGGCACAGGTGGTGTCAGGACAGGGCTCCTGGTGAGAGAGGGACGGAGTCCGGTACGACGGCTCGGCGGAACCGGACGGCACCGGTCGCCGCACCGGAAGACACCGGTCGCCGCGCCGGAGGCCGCGGCTCAGCCGAACCGCAGGATCCGCGGGGCGAAGGTGCCCTCGGGCCCCCCGGCCCGGCCGACCGACCACACCGTCGCCGTGCCCGGCACCGCCGCGAGACGCAGCGTCGAGGAGTCGCCCTCCCCGGCCACGACCGGTTCGCTGTGCTCGGCGAAGGACTGGCCGTTCCAGGCGAGGAAGTCGGGCCCGGGGATCAGCGGCGGCGTGCTGCCCGGCGGGCCCCACTTCAGCGAGCGGGCCACCGCGATCCAGCCGAGCTCGCCGGAGGCGCCGGGCACCAGCGAGGTGATCCCGCCGAAGTCGGCGGGTATGGCCACCCGGTGCCACGACTGCCCGTCGAAGCGGACGAGCAGGGGTGGAATCGGCTTGCCCGGCGGGCCGCCGACGAACCCACCGGTGCCGCCCGCCCACACCTCGGTGGGCGAGACCGCCAGGATGCTGCCGACGGCCGACCGCGGGAACCCGTCCACGCGGGTCTGCTGCCACGCCTTGCCGTCCCAGTGCGCCACGGCCGCGCCGTCGTTGGCGGCGCCCGCGGCCCACACGTCGTCGGCCGCCTTGATGTGCAGGCCGTACACGACTCCCGGCGGCACCGGCAGGTCCTGCCAGGCGCGTCCGTCCCAGCGCAGCAGGGCCTGCGCGCCGCCCTCCCGGCCGCCGATCAGCCAGGTCTCACCGCCGCCCGCGACGACCTTGTCGAGGCGGACCCCGCTCGGCGGCCGGCTGTCACGCCAGGACCTGCCGTCGAAGCGGAGCAGGCGGCTGCCGCCCGCCGAGTCGCGGCCGACGGCCCAGAGCGCGGTCGGTGAGGTCCCGGCGACCGAGAGCAGCTCGCCCTGCCAGCGGATCCCGGGCAGGCTCTGGCGCTGCCACGCGCCGCCGTCCCAGCGCAGCACCAGCGGGAAGCCCGGCGCCTCGCGGCCGACGGCGTCGGCGCCCACCGCCCAGGCCCGGTCGGGGCCGAACGCCGCGGCCTCGTTCAGGCCGCTCTGCGGGCGCAGTTGCGCCGGGACCGGAACGTGCTGCCAGGACGGGGCCTGTGCCGCGGCCGAGGACATGACGGCCACGACGGTCATGGCGACCGCGAGGGCCGCGACGAGAAGTCTGCGGGCCATGGTCGGTCTCGGTGCCATGGTCAGCCTCCAAGGCGCTCGCTCATCAGGTTCGGTTTCGAGCCGTAGATCTCGACGGTGCCGATGGAAAGGAGCGTGGACCCGGCCCGCGTCAGCGCCTGGGGTTTCACGTCGATCGCGTTCGTGCGTTCCGGGCCGCGGCTGAAGGTGGTGCGGGGGCCGTCCACGCGGGCGTACTTCGACTGGAACGCGCGGTCGCTGCGCATCTGCACCCACAGGGCGCCGTCCGGGCCGCGCACCATGTCCTCGGTGTAGGTGTCGCCCAGGGGCGGGTAAGTGGTGCGCCAGGCACGGCCGTTCCAGGTCGCGAGATAGGTGCGCGCCACGCCGTCGGTGTACTGGCTGCCGCCGATCGTGACCCGGCCGGAGCGTTCGGGCAGGATCGTGTGCACGTTGCTGTTCGGCGGCAGCGGCACGTCCGCGTACCGCCACCCCGTGCCGTCGTGACGCAGGACGGTCCGCTCGCCGGTGCGGGTGCTCGCCCAGGCCCAGACGTCGGTGGAGGTGCGGGCCGTGACCCCCATCAGGAACAGCACGTCGTCCGGGGTGGACTCCGTGGTCCAGCGGGAGCCGTCGTAGTGCAGCACCTTGAGTCCCGTGCTGTCCTCACCGACCACCCAGGCGCCGCCCGGTACGGCGGTGAAGTCCTGGTAGACCCACAGGGTCTGCGGCAGCGGGACGGCGCTCCACTCCCCCGCCGCCGAGCGGCGCAGGATCTCGCCCTCCCCGTCGCGGTTGTGGAGGATCCACACCTCGTCGCCGACGAACTGCACCTCGCCGAGCCAGCCCGGCCCGCCGGCGCCGGGGAAGGTGGCGTCCCGGCTCCACCGCGCGCCGTCCCACCGGTACAGGAGCGGCTTCATGCCGGTGAAATCGCCTTCGTAGCCCGTCGCCCAGGCCTCGCGCGGCCCGCGGGCGGCGAGGTCCCGCACCGTCACCGGCGAGGCGGCGGCGGGCACGGGCAGCGCCGACCAGCCCGGCGTCGCCGCCGCGGCCCTCGGCACGGGCGCGGCCGGCGACACCACCGCGGCACAGGCGAGCACGAGGCAGACCAGGAGCGCACGGAGACCGTTCACGAGACCCCCCACGACGTGAAGGTCGCAGAGCCTATTGGCGTCGCCCACCCGTGAACAGACGGCATTCGGCCATCACGGTCACCTCTGGGGGCCGTCGGCTCCAGGAGTCCCGCGGTGCCGTGGGCACAGGCGCGTCAGCGGCGTCCGCCGCACTCCCAGTCGTGGACCTCGACGGCGGCGTACCGGTCCGCGGTCAGGACGGCGCGTGCCGCGTCCGCGTCCGGGGCCTCGATCAGCACCGCCGTGCCCAGCCAGGCGGAGCCGTCGTCCGACAGGAGCGGACCGTACGCGATCAGGTCGTCCCGGTCGGGCGTCACCTCGGTGTCGGCGGCCGGTCCGGAGCCGAGGCCGAGGACCAAGTAGCGGTTGCCGCCGGTCAGTCCGCCGGGGAAGTCCCACATCGTGCGCCCCAGGAGGTTCCGCCAGCGCCGCACGAGCACGTCGCGGAAGCCGCCTGCCTGGTACACGGGCTCGTCGAAGGCGAACGCGCGGGCGGTGGTGGCGTCCGGGACGTCGACGATGTGCACGCTGCCGGTGGGCGTCTCGCCGTCGGCGGCGAAGGTCGGGCCGCGCGCGATCAGCTCCTTCGCGAACCCGTCCATGTAGGACCAGTGCTCCTCCTGCAGTTCCTCACGCAGGGGGAGGGAGCCGGGCCGGTCGCGGTGGTAGCACAGGAATTCCATGGTCAGACCTTCTCCCAGGGCGAGGGAGCGGCTCAACTCCCTTTCGCGGCGGTGGCTGCCCTGGATGTCAACCCGTCGTCCAGGGCCTGAGCTTCTCCGGGTTCCGTACCGCCCAGATGCGCGTGATGCGGTCCCCTGCGACGTCGAACGCGAACACCCCGACGGTGGCGCCGTCCTGCTGCGCCACCAGCCCCGGGCGGCCGTTGACCGTGCGTTCCAGGAAGACCAGGTCCGGCACCCGGCCGACGATGTCGATCAGGCCGCGGGCGATCTGCGGGCCGCCTGCCACGGGGTGGAGCGAGGCGGCGACGCGGCCGCCGCCGTCGCCGGTCGCCAGGGCGTCGGGGTCGAGGAGGCCGATGAGGGCGGTCAGGTCCTTGGCCTCCCACGCCTGCCTGAAGTCCCGCACGATGCCCGCCTGCTGGGCCGCCGGGGTCGCGGGAGCCGCCGAGTCGCGGACCCGGCGCCGGGCCGACGAGGCCAGCTGACGGCAGGCCGCCGGGGTCCTGCCGACGATGTCGGCCACCTCAGCGAAGGAGTAGCGGAAGACGTCGTGCAGGATGAACGCGACACGTTCGGCCGGGGTCATCGACTCCAGGACGACGAGGAACGCCATGGTGATCGACTCGTCGAGGGTGACCCGGTCCGCCGGGTCGGCGGTGGCCGTGGCGGCGCCCGACCGCCCGTCGACCCACTCCGCACGGCCGGGCAGCGGCTCGGGGATCCACTCGCCCACATAGCTCTCCCGCCTGACCCGTGCCGAGCGGAGCAGATCGAGGCAGATGCGGCTCGCGACCTTCGTCAGCCAGCCCCCGGGCGACGCGACGGCCTCCTGCCGCTGCCGGGACATGGCGTACCAGCGCGTGTACGTCTCCTGCACCACGTCCTCGGCGTCGGCGAGCGAGCCGAGGAGCCGGTACGCGACACCGATCAGCTGCCGCCGCTCGCTCATGATCGCGTCCAGGCCCGGGTCGAGCAGGCCGGGTCCGGAGTCGGAAGGGGTGGTCATGGTGCGGTCGGCTCCCTCGGTCGCGTGCGCTGTCACCCGTACGACGGGACAGGCCCGCGAAATGTGAGATCGGCGCGTCGGCGGCCGGACCGGGGGCGCGCGGCGGCGTCACGGACGGGGTGCGCGGGCAGCGCCTGGGCGCGCCCGGACTCCTCCGGGCTCACATCCCGCCGGGCTGTGTCGTCGGATGAGATGTCGCGGCGACGTCGGCGGCGACCTCCGCGCGACGTCTGCCCCACCACCTCCCCGCCCCACCCCTCGCCCCTTAGGAGCAACCCGCCATGACCACCACGACCGCCCTCAGCGAGCTGGCCGGCGACTACGTCCTCGACGCCGCCCGCAGCCGGGTCGGGTTCGTCGCCCGGCACACCATGGGCACCAGGGTGCGCGGCCACTTCGACTCGTTCGAGGGCGGCGCGCACCTGGACGGCGACGACCTGTCGCGGTCGAGTGCCGACCTGACCGTCCGGGCCGCGAGCATCGAGACGCACCACCCGAAGCGCGACGAGCCCCTGCGCGCCAAGTTCCTGGACGCGGACGCCCACCCGTTCATCACCTTCCTGTCGACCCGGGTGGCACAGGTCGACGGGACCCGCTTCAAGGTCACCGGTGATCTGACCGTCCGGGGCGTGACCAAGCCGGTCACCGTCGACGTCGAGCTGACCGGCGCCGAGCACGACCCGGCGGACGGCATCCGCGTCGGCCTCCGGGGCGGCGTCACCATCAACCGCAAGGACTGGGGCGTGAACTGGAACGCCGCGACCGGGGTCATGGTCGCGGCGAAGGTGACGCTGGAGTTCGACATCGTCGTGGTCCGCCGCTCCTGACCCACCCGTCACATCGGCGTGACGCCGGCCCGCCGGCGTACCGCGGCGCGGGCTGTGACCATCCCAAGATTCACTCGTTTGACGGAGGGCAGCGGCCGATGTCATCAGCCTTTGGGAGGCGGCCTCTCCATGTCCACGTCCGACGCCCGCACCTCGGGTCCCGCGCAGCGGATCTCTCTCGGCCAGGCCGAGGCGGCCCTCGTCGACCGCTACACCAACCTGGTGCGCCTCGCCTATCTGATCCTTCCGGTCGCGCTCTCCCGGCACCGCCGGGTCCTCGTCGCGCACGCCCTGGTGCAGCGCGCGCTGCCGGGCCCCTGGGGCTTCCGTTCCCGGGACACGGTCGCGCGGGTCCCCGCGCAGCGCACCGGAGGCGGGCCCGCCGGGGCCACCTGGCTGCTGCTGCGCGTGGTACGGGCGGCGTTGGCGTACGAGCGGCGTCCTCGCGGCTGGCCGAAACGGCTGCCGTCGCCGAGGGCGCTGACCCTGGTGCTGCCCGTGGTGTGGGGGCTGCGGCTGTTCCCGCGGGCGGGCGGGGTCGACGAGGTCACGCTCGGGCAGGCCTGCGCCCAGGTCTCCCCCGCCGCCCGCGCCGCGTTCGTCCTGCGGCGCCTCGACGGGCTCGCGGACGCGGAGGTCGTGGAGCTGCTCGACGCCGCGGGCGCCGAGCGGCCCGGGGACGCGCTGCGTGCCTCGTACCGCCTGGAGGAGATGGCGGGCCCGGCGGCCGAAACGCTGCTGCGCTCCCGGGAGTTCGACGCCTGTTCCGTGCAGACCAGGCCGACCGACCTGCTGCGGCGCAGGCGCCGGGCCCGGCTCGTCTGGGCGGCGGTGGCGCTGCTGCTCCTCAGCGGCCTGGTCCTGACCGGCCTGGAGGCGAAGGCCGACCGGGAGTCCGCCCCCTCGACCGGGCCCGCCGCGGCCGCCGCCGACCGGCTGCGCCGCGCCCCCGCCGCGGAGTGGGCCGACACCGCCCGCGTCGACTTCACCGCCTGGCCGCCCCGGGGGCCGCGGACGGACGACCGCGCCCTGCTCGTCCGCGCCCTCGCCGTCTGGGCACGCCCCGGCCGGGGCGTGCGCGTCACGTCCGCCCCGGCCACGTCCACCGAACCGCCGGGCCGCGCACCGCGGTTGCTGTACGCCGGTGTCGTCGGCGGCCGTACCGTCGTGCTGTTCCACGACGCGGAGCGCGTCATCCGTTACAGCGAGAACTCCTCCGGCGACGAGCCCGCCCTCGACTTCGCCCGCGCCGACAACGCCGACGTGACCACGGCCGCCGCGGTCGCCGTCAGCCGTGACGACGGCCGCACCCGGTACCTCACCGCGCCGTGGATCGCCGAGACACACACCCGTGACCTGCTGCGCCCCGACGACGCGAGCACGCCCCTGAAGGTCTCGGCCGACGGGATCACCGCGCCCGTGCCCGACCCCGCCATCGGCCGGTCCTGCGACGCCTGGCCCGCGCTGCAGCTGCGCTCCTCCTCACGCATCGTGGAGAAGCACGCGTTCCTGGTCACCGACCTCGGCGGCCTGCTGCCCGTCCACCTCACGTACACGCCGCTGCCCGGCTCCGGCGCCCCCGCCCGCCAGCCCCGCGAGGCCATGAGCCCGCAGGCGCTCGCCGGCTGGGCCCGGACCGCCTGCCAGCTGCCCGAGCTGCGCAGGGGCACGCGGTCGGTCAACGTCTGGGACTTCGCCGAGCAGGACCTGCCGGAGGACGACGGGCGTGCCCTGTGGTCCTGCGCCCGCGCCACCACCTGGCGCGGCCCGGGCGATGTGCTCCTGCAGTTCAAGGCACCGGCGGCACGGGACACCGCGTCGGCTCCCGTGATCGCCCGCGCCCGGTCCACCGCCGCCTGCGGCCGGTTCGGCCAGCACGTCGTGGCGAGCACCACCTGGCGGGCGGACTCCGGCAGGCGCTATCTGCTGGCCGCGGGCAGCCGCGAGGTCACCGGCATCGACGTCACGGGGGACGTGGACGTCTCCGAGCGGGGCAGGACCCTCGCGGAACCGGCGCCGCGCGACGCGCACGCACGGGTGCGCGCCCGGCTCAGCACCGGGGAGACCCTGGCCCCGCCCGGGGCGGCGGCCGCCCCGGGGCAGTCCCGGTAGCGGCCGCGGCGGTCCCGGGTGCGGCAGCGCGGGGCTAGGGCCTGTCGTCAAACTGCCGTCGTTGCCCGCAGGCGGCAGTTTGACGACAGGCCCTAGCTCCAGCGGCGCAGGGCGTCGATCGTCGATTCCGGTGAGGTGTTGAAACAGAAGCGGATCCCGGGGGCCAGCTCGACCAGCACGTTGATCACCCGCTCGAAAAGCTCGGTGTGCTCGGCCGGCGTGCGGACACCTGCACCGATCATGGCCAGTTCCACGGAATGCCCGGCCACCGCCGCGCGCACCGTCTTCTCCGCCTCGTCGGGGTCCACGCCGATCGCGCAGTGCAGGGCGTCGAAGCCCGCCGCCCGGACGGCCCCGAGGCCCTGCTCGACCAGTGCGATCAGGGTGGCCTCGTCCAGGCCAGGAAAGAGGCTGTAGTCGACCGCACTCGGATGGAGTCCGATCACCAGAATCTTTGCCACGTTCATCAATCCTCACGGGAGACGGAGCCATGTCGAGCGAAGAACCCGCTGCCAGTCTGACGGTTCACGCCGGTCGCGGGTGAACCGGGATCCGCGGCACCGGCCCCGGAAGCGGACAGCGAGCGCGAAGGGTACCGGCAGTCAACTCCCCGTCGAACGCCCCGTGTACGGCGCATGCACGCTCGGCGATCCCTACAACCACCCGTGCCGCGCCGCGTGTCGAAGCCTGCGCCGGGACCACAGGCGAGCCATCGCCGCGAGCACCGGCGTCACCGACCCACGACACCAACGGAGTTCCCGTGCACCTGCGTACCCGTCCACCGGTCGCCCGGCTGACCGCGACCGCCGCGCTCGCCCTCGCCACCCTCGCCCCCCTCTCCCTCGGCCTGGCGCCCGCCCACGCCGCGGACACCGCCCGCCCGAGCGACGACCCTCCCCCGTCCCCGTACACGGTGAGCCTCACCAGCAGCGAGAGCACGACCGACTACGCCCACCGGGACGTCGACCTGACCGGCACGGTGACCCGCGCCGACGGCACCCCCGTGGCCGACGCGCCGGTCGTGCTGCTCAAGTCCGTCCTCTACGACACCTGGAACCCGTGGGGCGACCCCATCGACCCGACCGAGCGGGAGACCCTGAACCTGGGCACGGTCCGCACGGACGCCAAGGGCGACTTCACGCTCCCCGACGTCAAGGCGGACCGCTGGGAGAACAAGCCCAGCGTCTTCCTGTTCCCCCGCCACCGCGTGGAGTTCCAGGCGTCCTACGACCCGGGCGACCCCGACGACAACGAGATCTACTTCGGCGGCACCCGGGTCGCCGCCCAGCCGGTCACCAGCACCCTCACGTACAAGGTCAACCGCACCAAGGTCCGCAAGGGCGACACCCTCGTCGTCACCGGCAAGGTCACCTGGCCCGCCGGGCACGGCCCCGTCGCCGGCACCCGCGTGTTCCTGCGGACGTACTACGAGTCGGCGTACAACGCGCAGGCCAAGACCGACGCGAGCGGGAAGTTCACCGTCCGCGCCAAGATCCGCGGCTACGACAACGAGTTCGTGGTCTTCTCCGCGCCGAAGGACTACTACATCGCGGGGGCCAGCAAGGACCTGCCCGTCAAGAACGTCACCAGGCCGGCCGCCGGGAGCGTCACTCCCTGACCGAGAACTCGCCGGGCGGGGGCGGCACATGCCCCGCCCGGACCGGATCCCCCGGGCCCGCGTCCCCGGCGTGCCGCGCGGAGCTGTGACGCCCGGCCCCGCCGGGGCGGATCGGCCACCACATGCCGCGGCCGAGCAGCGCGGCCAGGGCGGGCACGAGGACGACGGACAGGACGAACGCCGAGAGCATGATGCCGAGCGCCGTGGCGAAGCCGATCTGCTGGGTGCCCGAGGACGGGCTCACCGCGAGGCTGCCGAAGGAGCCCGCGAGGACCAGGCCGGCCGTGGCGATCGCGGGTGCCGTGTGCCGTACGGCGCGCGCCACGGCCGGGCGGGCCGGGCCCGGCCGTTCCATCTCCTCGCGGACGCGGTCGCTGATCAGGATGTTGTAGTCGGTGCCGAGGGCGACGACGAACAGGAACAGGACCAGCGGCAGCGTGAAGTCGACGCCGGGCTTGTCCAGGAGATGCTGGAACACCAGCGTGGACGCGCCGAGGGTGGCCGCGAAGCCCAGGCCGACGGAGATCATCAGGATCACCGGGGCGAGCAGGCTGCGCAGCAGCAGGAAGAGGATCAGCGCGATCAGGACGGCGGCGACCGGGAACACGATCCGCAGGTCCTTGTCCACGGCCTCGGAGACATCGGCGAAGATCGCCGGGGTGCCGCCGACATGAGCCTCGGTGCCGTCCGGCCGGTGCCGGTCGACGGCGTCGCGGACGGGTCCGGTGACCAGGTCGCGGGCCTTCTGGGACTGCGGGTCGGCGGACAGGTACACGTCGATGCGGGCGGCGTCGCGGGCCTTGTCGAGGGTGGGGGCGCCGACCTTGCCCACGCCCTTGACGCGGGCGAGCGCGCGGGTCAGGCCGTGGGTGTCGGCGCGGGTGAGTTCCGCGCCGCCCTTCGCCGTGACGTACACGGTCGTCGGGTCGGACACTCCGGCGGGCAGGGCCCGTGAGATCTCCGCCGCGGTCCGCGCGGCCCGGGTGTCGTCGGGGCCGCCGGGCTGGCCGTAGTTCATCTTGATGCCGGTCAGGCCCGCGGCCAGGGCACCCAGGAGGGCCACCGAGGCGAGCACGAGGGTCACGGGCCTGCGCGCGACGAGCGCGCCGAACCGCCCGGCGGAGCCCTCCTCGGGGGCGCGGCGCAGGGACCGGGACGGCCAGAACATCGCGCGTCCGGTGACGGCGAGCAGCGCGGGCATCAGGGTCAGGCTGGCGAGGAGCATCACGAGGACGGACACGGCGATGGCCGGGCCGAGCACACGGAACTGCCCGAAGGAGGCGACGCCGAGGGTGGCGAAGGCGGCGACGATCGTCAGGGCCGCCGAGGTGATCGCGGTGCCGACCCGGCCCGTGGCCTCGGCGGCCGCGTCGCGCCGGTGCTGTCCGGGACGGGCCCGCAGCTGTTCGCGGAAGCGGAACAGCAGGAACAGGAAGTAGTCGATGCCGATGCCGAGCAGGACGACGTTGATGAGCTGCGGTGTGGAGGTGTCGAGCTTGACGCCGGTGAGCAGCGCGAAGCCCACCACGACACCCGCCGCCGCGCCGCCGATCACGGCGACGGCGATCAGCGGCACGATCGCGGCCAGGACGCTGCGGAACACGAGCACGTTGAGGAGCACGATCAGCCCGAAGGTGAGGATGCCCGTGATCCTCGTGGTGTCCTCCTCGGCGTCGGCGGTGTCGACGGTGTCGGCGATCCCGCCGGTGAAGCCGGTGCGCATCCCGTCGCGGGCGAAGGCGGCCTCGGTGTCGTGCCGCAGTTCCCGGAACACGTCCTGGAGGCCGGGGTCGGAGGAGTTCCCGGTCAGACCGACCGAGACCAGCTGGAAGGTCCGGTCGGGCGCCACCATGCCGGGGCGCAGGCGCGGGGTCTGCGAGTGGTCCTCGCGCAGGAACGCCGTGGGCCCGGCGTCCTCGTCCTCGGGCATGGTCACGCGCCGCTTGCCGAGGTCCGCCGTCTGCTCGCGGACGCGCCGCTGGTCGGCCACCGTGAGCGGCTTGCCGTCCGCGCGGGCGACGAGCAGGGTCACGGTGTTCGCGTCGGGCTTCTCGCCGAACTTCTCCTCGGCGACCTTCAGGGCCGCCGCCGAGTCGTAGCTGCCCGGCAGGAAGTCCCCGGTCTGGGTCTGGGTCACGCGGTGGATGAGTGCCTGGCCCACCAGGGCCAGGAGGACGCCGACCACCGACCAGACGGCGATCACCTTCCATGGATGTCTGGTGGAGAACCCGGTCAGGGCACGGATCACGTCGTTCCTCCGGCATCGGCCTGCCACCGGGGGTCCCCGGCCGTCTTCAAGACCATCACCGGGGCCTGCCGTTCTCGTCCGGGCCAGGGACGAGAACGGCACCGGGACCGGGGTCCGTGGCCGGCCGCCGACCAGGACCCTGGTCCTGGTCCGGAGCTCCCCATCAGGGCCGGATCCCGCCCTGACACCCGGTGCCACAATGGTTCTCGTACGACCGTCACAGCGCACCCGGCACCGGCCCGGCAGCGGAGCCGGGCAAGGGAGAGGGAACACGATGCTGACGGATCGACACCGCGTCGAGCGGGCGCCGGGGGCCGTCGCGCTGCCGTGGTCGCGCGCCGACGGTCTGGTCGTCGCCGGTGTGACGGCCCTGGACGTGTTCGGCTACTCCCTGAGCGGTGCGGACGAGGGCAATCCGGCCACGGTGCCGGGGCTCGCCGCGGTCGCCGTGTCGGGGCTGCCGCTGCTGTTCCGGCGCCGGCATCCGGTGGCGGCGTTCGGCGGGGCGCTCGCGCTGGGTACGGTGATCAGTCTGGTCATGGCGGGGCCGCGTGGTCTCTCGGCGGCACTCGTCGTCGCCCTGTTCACGGTGGTGCGCGGCGGCAGTGTCCGGGTGACGGCGGCGGCGGGCGCGGCGAGTCTCGCGCTGCCCTTCGTCGACCGGATCAACGGGCCGTGGCCCGCGCGGATGGACCTCGTGGGCACGGCACTCGCCACGGTCCTCGTCATCGGCGCCGCGGCCGCGGTCAACCGCTGGCAGCGGGACGTGGAGGCGAACCGGCGGCTCCTCGCCGACCGGGCGGTGGCCGAGGAGCGCCGCCGCATCGCCCGGGAGCTGCACGACATCGTGTCCCACCACATCACCACCATGCAGTTGATGGCGGGCGGGGCCCGGGCCAATCTCGCGCACGACCCCGAGGTCGCGCGGGGCGCCCTGGTCACGTTGGAGGACTCCGGCCGCATGGCGCTGCGCGAGATGCGTCAGCTCCTCGACGTACTGCGGGCGGACGACGAGCCGGACGACGCGCCCCCGTCTCCGCAACCCGGTGCCGACGACCTCGACCGCATCGTCGCCGAGTCCCGCCTCGCGGGGCTGCCCACCGACTTCCGCGTCCACGGCGAGGAGCGCCCGCTGCCGCCGACCGTGGGCCTCACCGTCTTCCGCATCGTCCAGGAGGCCCTCACCAACGCCCGCAAGCACGCGGGCGAGGCGCGGGCCGAGGTACGGCTGACCTACGGCGACGACCGGGTCGACGTGGAGGTGCGCGACGACGGCGGGGGCACGCTCGTGCCGGCGGGGCACAAGGCGCCGTCGCGTTCGGCGCGCCCCGGGTACGGCCTGGTCGGCATGCGGGAACGCGTCTCGCTGCACGGCGGCTCCCTGACGACCGGGCCGTTGGAGGGCGGCGGCTTCGCGGTGACGGCGAGCCTGCCGCTGGCGCCGGGCGAGGGGGAGGTGCTGCCCCGATGAGCGGGACCCGGGACCGGGCCCCCGTCCCGACGAGCGAGCCGCCGGACCGCGTCCGTGTACTCATCGCCGACGACCAGCCCCTGGTGCGGCGCGGGCTCGCCCTGATCCTCTCCCCCGACCCGGCGTTCGAGGTGGTCGGCGAGGCGGAGGACGGCGAGCGGGCGGTCGCGCTCGCGCACCGGCTGCGGCCCGACGTCGTCGTCATGGACATCCGCATGCCGGTGCTGGACGGGGTCGGGGCGACCGAGGAGCTGGCGCGGGTGCTGCCCCGCTGCCGGGTGCTCGCGCTCAGCACCTTCGACATGGACGAGTACGTCGTGGGGGCGCTGCGCGCGGGCGCGTACGGATTCCTGCCGAAGGACAGTTCGCCGGAGGAGCTGATCGCGGCGGTGCGCACCGTGCACGCCGGTGAGGCGGCCGTGGCCCCGCGCCTGCTCACGCGGCTCATCTCCACGTACGTACGGGCCCCGCACCGCTCCCGGCAGGCCGCGCCCGCGGTGGACCTCGCCGAACTGACGCCCCGCGAGGTCGAGGTGTGGCGGCTGATCGCGACCGGGCTCGACAACGCGCAGATCTCCGGGGCGCTCGACATCAGCGTCTCGACGGTCAAGAACTACATCACCAGCATCTTCGGCAAGCTCGGCGTCCGTGACCGCGCGCAGGCGGTGATCGCCGCCTATGAGTCCGGCCTGGTCGAGGCGGCGGGCCGGACGGCGGACGGCCAGGGGGCCGCCGGGTCGGGGCCGCACGGCGGATCGGCGGCGTGACGCAGAGCCCTGCGCGGACCGGCGACGGCCGCTACCGTGGTGCGGGTGCTTGGGAAAGAGGCACATCAACAGGTGACTTGACGGCTGAAGCGGGGAAAAGGTTCGGCCGCGAGGATCTGCGGACACCCCTGTGTCCGCGAACCGCCGATGTGTACTGTGACCGAGCTGCGAGGGAGACCCAACCGTGAGTCAGGACCCCCTGGACCCGCCCCCGAACGACTCCGGCCGCGAGGCCACCGCACCGCCCGCGGCCGACGCGGTGCCGGAACCGCGGCAGCACGACACCGCCCTGCGCAACCGTCAGTTGGCGCACGCCTGCGTCGAGCGGGCCCAGGACGTGCTGAGGGCCCGCTACGGCCTCGACTCCTCCCGCGACGCGTTCGATCTGCTGCGCCGGACGTCGCAGCAGATGAACATCAAGCTGCACACACTGGCCGACGCGGTGGTCCGGGTGCCCGGACCCGACGCGGGCGCCGAGCTGTGGTTTCCCGGCCGGGCCCGCTACAGCCCGCCGCCGCTGCCCGGCCTGGTGGAGCCGGAGGGCGACCGCGGCGGGCACGGTGCCGTGCTGAAGTCCACGCTGCGGCGGGTCCTGCACCTCACCCAGACCGGGATGGGCAACGTGCAGGTGGTGGAGCACGGGATGCTGCGCCTGGAGAGACACACCGGGCTGAGCCGGGAGTTCACCGACTTCTTCGCCTTCGTGCAGGACTCGACGACGTCGTGCGCGCGGGCCGCCGAGGAGCAGCGGCAGGTGACGGTGAAGGACGTGGCCGTCGCGGACATCTTCGACGAGGACTCCCGCCGCACCATCTTGCGGGCGGGCAGCCGCGGTTGCCACAGCGTTCCCCTGACGGGGCCGGGCGGAGCGGTGCTCGGCATGGTCTCCTCGCACCACGAACGGCCCCTGCTCGGCTTCACCCGCGCGCAGCTCGACGAGTTGGAGGCCGTCGGGCAGCAGGTCGGCCGCTGGCTGGCCTGGCATCGCGGCACCCGCGTCCTGGACGCCCTCGAACACCTCCACACCGCCGCGGCCGCCCTGCGCTGACGCGACCGGCCGGGCCGCTCACGCCCCGGTGGCGAGCCCCCTCACACCCGCCGCCAACGCGCGCACGCCCAGGAGAAGAGACCGAACGCCACCAGCGCCAGCGCCACCGCCACGAGCAGCCACGGGCCCGCCGGGGTTTCCTGGAACGAGCGCAGGACGTCGTCCATGCCCTTGGCCTCCCCCGGCTCGTGCCGCACGGCGGCCACCAGGACGAAGGCCCCGGCGGCGGCGAAGACGGCGCCCCGGCCGCTGCCGCCCACCACTCCGAGGGTGTCCACGGTCCGCCGCACCGGGGTGGACATCTCGTGCATCCGCAGGTGCTTGTGGTACTTGCGCCGCACCGCCCGGACGGCGATCCACACGCCGGTCGCGGCCACGCCCGCGCCGACGGCGCCGACGATCCACTGCCCCGCGGGCCAGCCGAGCGCGGTCGCCGTCACATCGTCGCTCTGGCGGTCGGACGAGCCGCTGCCGCTGCCCTTGTCCCCGGTGACGTAGGCGAGCACGGAATAGGCGACCACGCCGTAGAACACGGACCTGCCCGCCGACGCGAGCCGCTTCCTGGCCCGGTGGCCGTCCGGCCCCGCCTGCCCGAACAGCGCCTCCGAGAGCCGCCACAATGCCATGCCCACGAGCGCGAGCCCGAGGAGCCACAGCAGGGCGCTCCCGAACGGCTTGTCGGCGATCTCCGTCAGGGCACCGCCCCGGTCGGCCTGCTTCCCGCCGTCGTCGGCGAACGCGATGCGCAGCGCGAGGACGCCGACGAGCGCGTAGAGGACGCCCCGCGCCACGAATCCGGCGCGCGCCGCCGCCCCGACACCACGTCCCTTCGCCACTCGGCGTGCCTGCCGTGTCCCGTCGCGTACGACACCGTCGAATCCCATGGCCCCGCGAGTGCCCCGCTCCCGCCACACGATGCGCGCGAATCCGCCACGCGGGAGCGGCGGGCGGACGGCGGAGGACCGATTCGCCTCCCGTGCCCTGTGTTCGCCTCCGTGCCCTGTACATGGGGGCCGTTGAAGCGCACGCGGCGGGGTACCCGGAGGGCAGGCTGAACCAACCGTGTGAGGGTGCGTCATGTCGGATGCTTCGCTGCGGGCCGTCGGCTGGGCCCAGTCCTTCCCTGTGTCCCGGGGCGTCAGGGCCGGGCGCGAGTGGGCCCGCGCCCACATGGAGTCCCTGGGGTGGGCGCGCGCGGACCCGGACGCGGTGGACTCCGTGGTCCTCGCGGTGTCCGAGCTGGTCACCAACGCCCACCACCACGCCCGCACCAGCGCCCAGGTGGTGCTGACCTGGGACGGAAAAGGGCTGCACCTCACCGTGCACGACTCCGGGCCGGGATCCCCCGCGCCGCGCTCCGCGGACGACAGCAGCGTCAGCGGCCGCGGCCTGGCCATCGTGGACGCCCTCGCGGACACCTGGAGCATCCACCCCACGGCGGACGGCAAGACCATCACCGCCTGCTTCAAGGGCCCCGACGACTCCCCCTGCTCCCGCCGCGAGACCTGACCCGCGAAGAGCCGAGCCGCGCCGAAGGTATGGACTTGCCCGCGCGGCCTCCCTACGCTCTGCCCTCACGAACTGAGAGCGCTCTCAGCAACTCTGGTCCACCCCACCCCCGTTGGAACGACGAGAGGTCCCCCACTGTGAGACGCACCGCATCCGCGAGACGCGCCGGCGGCACCCGCCTCGGCCTGTCCGCCCTGCTCCTGATGGCCACCTGCGCCGGCACCGGGCTCTCCTCCGCCGCTGCCGCCGACCGCGAACCGACCACCGCCCCCGCCTCCCGGCCCCCCGCCTCCGCCGCCCTCCTGGACGCCATGGAGCGCGACCTCGGCCTGACCCCCGCCGCCGCCCGCGAGCGGCTCGCCGACGAACAGCGCGCCACCAGGACCGAACGGGCGGCCCGCAAGGCCGCCGGTGCCGCGTTCGGCGGCGCCTGGTTCGACGAGAAGCGCGGCGGGCTCACCGTCGCCGTGACACGGCGGGGCGCCCTCGCCGACGTCCGCGCGACCGGCGCCGACGCCCGCCTCGTCGAGCACAGCACCAAGGAGCTGAACGCGGCGAAGGCCCGCGTCGACAAGCTCGACGCGCCCGCGGGCGTGGCCAGTTGGCGCGTCGACCACAAGGCCAACCGTGTCGTCGTCGACGTCGTCGCCGGACATCGCGGCGACAACGATGTCAGCAGCTTCCTGCGGAAGGCCCGCGCCACCGCGCCCGTGCGGGTGGCGACGGTTCCCGAGGGGCCGCGGACCTTCGCCGCGGGGACGGTCGGCGGCGACCCGTACTACACCGGCAACGTCCGCTGCTCCATCGGCTTCTCGGTGCACGGCGGCTTCGTGACGGCCGGGCACTGCGGGCGCGCGGGCGCGTCGGTGCGCGGCTGGGACGGGTCCGCCATGGGCACGTTCCAGGGGTCGTCGTTCCCGGGTGACGACTACGCGTACGTGTCCATCGGGCACGGCTGGTGGACCGTTCCGGTCGTCCTCGGCTGGGGCACCATCCCCGACCAGCTCGTGCGCGGCTCGGCGGAGGCGCCCGTCGGGTCGTCGATCTGCCGCTCCGGGTCCACCACGAAATGGCACTGCGGCCGTCTGCTCGCCAAGAACGAGACCGTCAACTACTCGGACGGCACGGTCGTGCACCAGCTGACCAAGACCAGCGTCTGTGCCGAAGGCGGCGACTCGGGCGGCTCGTTCATCAGCGGCGACCAGGCCCAGGGCGTGACCTCCGGCGGCTGGGGCAACTGCAGCAGCGGCGGCGAGACGTGGTACCAGCCGGTGAACGAGATACTCGGGCGCTACGGGCTGCGCCTGCACACCGCCTGATCACGGAAGTCCGCCCGGACCCGGCGCACCCGAGCCCGAGCACGCGAACCCCGGGGCGCCGGCAGCCGCGCACGCGTCACGCGGCTGCCGGCGCCCCGGCGGCGCTCAGTCCTCCAGGGCGTCCACGACGTCGTCGAGGCGGACGAACTTGAAGCCCGTGGCCTCGCGCCCGGACGCCTGCGGGGTCTCGTCGCCGTCCTGGACGACGAGGAGCCCGTGCGGGTACTTGGCGCCGAGCGGGGCGTTCAGGGCGGCGGCCCCGTCGCACTCCTCGGAGCCGTCGAGAGTCGTGGAGGCCGCGGTGACACGGAAGCCGCCCTCGTACTCGTTGCCCTCGCCGCGTTCGCGGTCGTACGCCGCGAAGGTGTTGTCGCCCTGGCTGGAGGCGAGGACGTAGCCGTCGCCGTCGCGCTCGGTGAGCAGCGTGAGGCCCTCCACGTCGGCGGCGAGCCGCTTGCCGCCGTAGCCGGGGTCGGCGCCCGGCACGCACTCATCGGTGTCCTCGTCGTAGGTGCCGGGCACGCCGTACTCACGCACCTTGTCGACGAGGGCGGGCGTGCCGGTGAGGTCGGCGCGCAGCCTCCAGACGCCGACGTCCTCCTGGCCCGCGTAGAGGGTGCCGTCGGCGGGGTCCACGACCATGCCCTCGACCTGGGGCAGTTGGCCCGGTTCGCCGCACGGCGTCCAGGAGGTGCCGTTCGGCAGGCGGAAGGCCGACGGCAGGTCGAGGGTGCGTATCGTGCGGTAGCCGACCGTGCCGGAACGGCCGGGCAGCAGCTCCAGGAGGGCGACGCGGGTCCGCTCCCGCCTGCTCACGACGGCGTACGAGCGGCCGGTGGCACGGTCGGTCCAGGTGGCGAGGCCGTAGGCGGTGCGCTGTTCGTTGATCTCGCCCTGGTCGGCGGAGAAGACGGGGGCGGCGGCCGGGTCGGTGACGTCGGTGAGCGGGCCGCCGGGGCGGTCGCGGTCGATGCGGTAGAAGCGCAGCCGGTCGTTGCCGCGGTCGCTGGTGACCGCGATGTCGGCGCGGCCGGTGGACAGCTTGAGACCGTGGACCAGGTCGACGTTGTTGAAGCGGCCGGGGGCGTCGCCGGGTGCCGGCCCCGCGGGCGCGGGCAGGTGCTGCACCTGCCGCGCGTCGAGGTCGTACACCCGCAGGCCGCCCTCCTTGGCGGTGGCGACGACCAGGCTGCGGCCCGGGTCCGCGGTGTTCCGCCAGATCGCCGGGTCGTCGGCGTCGGAGTTGCCGCCCGCCTCGTCGTCGTACAGCGGCGCCGTCTCGGCCCGGGGGGTGAGCGCGGGCAGGGCGCCGGGCGCGTGCGCCTGCGCGGGGGCCGCGGCGGCGAGCGCGGCCAGGGCGGTCGCGACGGCGAGGACGCTCGGTCTGCGGATACGGGCCTTGGGCACGGAAGGGCTCCTTCGGTTCCTGACGGACGCAGCGCGTGACGGCTGCGGTGCTTGACGGCTGCGGTGCTTGACGGCTGCGGCTGTCGACCGCTGCGACTGTCGACGGCTGCGGTTCTCGGCGGACTTCGGTTCGTCCCGGACGCGCGGTGCGCACCCGGCGTCCTGTCCGACCGCGTGCGCTCGCAGGCTCTTACGTGCTCATGCAGGGTGACGGGCGGAAGTACGCCCGCGGAAGAGCGCACGTCATGCGCATAAACGGCATGCGCATGACGGGGACACTGGCGCGAAAACGCCGCCTCCGGGGCGCCCTCCTCCTGCTGACAATGGCGGAGTCGGACACGGGACGGGGGGATCCGGTGAGGTACACGTGCTGCCCTGACGGAACGTGGGAGCGGGCCGCCGCCCGCCCGGCGCCCGTGCTCAGGCCCGGCGTCGTCGGCTACCGCGGCTTCCGGTTCGACCTGGCCAGGGCCCGGCGGCGGCTCGAACTCCCCGACTTCATGACGACGTTGGTGATCCTGTTCGGGCAGCGCCTGAGCGTGTGGGAGGCCGCGGGCACGGGGCGGGCCACCAAGTCGACGTACAGCTCCGTGTACGCCGGGATGCAGTCGCGGGCCCGGCTCGGCGAGCACGACGGGCGGCTCAGCGGCGTGGAGGTGGTGATCGCCCCCTGGGCGGCGTACACGCTCTTCCGTACGCCGATGAACGCGCTGGCCAACCAGTTGGTGGAGCCCTCGGATCTGCTGGGGCGCCGGTTCCGGGGCCTGGACGAGCGTCTGGGCCTGTGCCCCGACTGGGCCGCGCGCTTCGCGCTCCTGGACACGACGCTCACGAGCTGGCTCCAGGACGGGCCGCACGGCTCGGCGGAGGTGCTGTGGGCCTGGCAGCGGCTCAACCGCACCGCGGGCCGGATCCCCGTGCACACCCTCGCCCGCGAATGCGGCTGGAGCGAGCGGCACTTGGAGCGGCGCTTCGAGCAGCAGCTCGGTCTGCTCCCGAAGGCCGCCGCGCGCGTCCTGCGCCTGCGCAGCGCCGTCGGCCTGCTGTCCCAGGGGCACAACGGAGCGGCGGCCGCCTCCCTCGCGGGCTACTCCGACCAGGGCCATCTGAGCCGGGAGTTCAAGGGCATGACGGGCTGGACCCTGTCGCGGTTCGCCCGCACCCGGGCCCTCGCCCACAGCGGCCCCGCGGAGGTGGACCGGGGCGAGCGCAGGCCGACGAGCCTGGTCCTGCCGGACTGACGGGCACCCGACCGAGCGCGTTCCCCGGACACCGGCCGTCGCATACCGGATCGAGCCATCCCCCGGCGAGGTCGGTTTTCTTCAATACGGCCCCCGGACCCCTTTGCGAGGCTGCGTCGCACCACCG
Source organism: Streptomyces sp. RK9 (assembly GCF_045070545.1). Classification (NCBI taxonomy): domain Bacteria; kingdom Bacillati; phylum Actinomycetota; class Actinomycetes; order Kitasatosporales; family Streptomycetaceae; genus Streptomyces; species Streptomyces sp. RK9. Next base: position 287,410 of record NZ_CP173703.1, read on the forward strand.
GCGTCCCGCGGACGTCCGCGCGGCGCCTGGCTGGACCGACTGACCACCGGCACCCAGCACCCACTTGACCCAGAGACGAGCGATCGCCCAGCGGCGGTCGGCGGAGGACACCACGGGGGAAACCACATGCCCATGCCACGCGCCGAGAGCGTGCGGGCCGTTCTGGAGGCCGACGGACACACCGTCGTGCACGGACTCTCCGGACAGCGGCACGCCATCGAACTCCTGCAGGACATCGGCCGGTTCGTGCCGCAGTACACGGGCACCGTCGAGCACGAGGTCGTGCACCGGCCCGGCAACGACGGCCGCGCCTACTCGCAGAGCCGCAACACGATCCGCGCCCACACCGAGGCCCCGGGCTGGGACCCGAGCCCGCGCCACCTCGCCCTGTACTGCCACCGCCAGGCCCGCTGCGGCGGCGGCCACACGGACCTGCTCGACGGACGGCTCCTGGAGAAGCTGCTCGGCCCGGCCGAGCACGCCCTCCTGACCGGGCCCCGGCTCGCCTTCCCGGGACCGGGGGACGGCACCGTCACCGTGCCGATGCTGTACGAGGAGGACGACGGCCGCCCGGTGCTCCGGTTCAGCTACAACCTGCTGACCGCCGCCGACTACGACGCCGCCCTCGACGCCGCCCCGGAGCCCGAGCTGCTGCCGCTCGGGCGTGCGGGCGCGGCCCTGGCCCGCCGCGTCGGCGAGCTGTTCGACCAGTACCGCACGCGGATCCTGGTGCCCGACGGGTGTCTGCTCATCTGGGACAACCAGCGGATGCTGCACGCCCGTTCCGCGTACGAGGACGCCGAACGCCACCTCACCCGCTACTGGATCGCCGCATGAGCGGCCGGGGAACCCGCACGGTGTCGGGCCGCAGGCTGGCCGCCCTGGTGCGCGACCGGTGCGCGGACGCCGGGCTCGCGCACGATGTCGACGTGGTCGGCCAGGTGCTCCCGTTCAAGGTGAGCGGCCATGTCATCGATCATCTGGTGGACTGGAAGAGCGCCCCCGACGACCCGCTGTACCGGCTGCTCTTCCCGCACCGCGACATGATCGACCCGGCGCACTTCCGGGCCGTGGAGCGCGCCCTCGGGGACCCGGCGGAGCTGCGGGCCACCGTGGCCGCCGTCCGCCGCGACCTCAACCCGCACCCCGGCGAGCAGCTCACCATGAACATCCCGCGCCTCGACGAGGGCGGCGAGGTCGAGGGCGTCCAGCACAAGTACGCCCAGACGGCGCTCGTCTTCCCGCGGCACGGCCAGACCTGCCACTCCTACTGCTCGTACTGCTTCCGCTGGGCGCAGTTCGTGGGCGACCCGGGGCTGCGCATCGCCGACGACGGGCCGCGCCGCGTCACCGACTATCTGCGCCACCATCCCGAGGTCAGCGACGTCCTGTTCACCGGCGGGGATCCGCTGGTGATGCGCACCGACCTCCTGGAGCCGTACGTGGACGCGCTCCTTCGGCCGGGCCTGGAGCACATCACGACGGTGCGCATCGGCACCAAGGCGCTGTCCTTCCACCCGGCGCGGCTCGTGAGCGACCCGGACGCGGCGCCGCTGCTGCGGCTCCTGGAGCGCATCGTGCGGGCGGGGCGGCACGTCGCCGTGATGGTGCACGTCTCGCACCCGCGCGAGCTGGAGCCGGACCTGACGCGGCTCGCCGTCGCCGCCCTGCGCGGGGCGGGCGCCGAACTGCGCTCGCAGGCGCCCGTCGTCCGGCACGTCAACGACGACCCCGGCGTGTGGGCGGACTCCTGGCGCGCCCAACTCGCCCTCGGCATCCACCCGTACTACCTGTTCGTCGAGCGGGACACCGGGGCGCGCCGCTACTTCGGCCTGCCGATCCAGCGCGCGTACGAGATCCACCGGGACGCGACGACCCAGCTCTCGGGGCTCGGGCGCACCGCGCGCGGTCCTGTCATGTCGACGACCGAGGGCAAGGTGACCGTGGACGGGCCGACGCGGCTCCCGGGCGGTGAGCGGGCGTTCTCGCTGCGCTTCCTCCAGGCCCGCGACCCCGACCTGGTGGGCCGCCCCTTCCACGCCCGCTGGGACCCGGACGCGCAGTGGTGGTCCGACCTCGTGCCGTCCGCGGACCACGACCGGCGGTTCTTCCCGCAGGACGCGCCGCCCGTGCCCGTGCGACAAGGGGGCCCGCGCTGAACGCCTCCCCGGCGGGCTCCGCGACGGGTGTCGCGCTCGCGGCCGTGTCCGCCTGCACCTTCGGCACGGTCGGCCCGGCCACCAAGGTCCTCGACTCGGCGGGCCTGACGGCGATGGAGATCGCCCAGGCCCGCCTGTCGGTCGCGGCGGTGCTGCTGCTCGCGTTCGTCGCGCTGACCCGGCCGCGAGCGCTGGTCGCCGCGGCACGGGAGGCCTACGGTGTCATCGCGGTGCTCGGCGTCTTCTCCTTCGCGACACTCCAGACCCTGTGCGGTGTCGCCGTCGCCCGCATCCCGGTCGGCGTCTTCGTGGTGCTGCAGTTCCTTGCGCCGGTCATCGTCGTCGGCTGGCTGCGGTGCGTGCGGCGGGTGCCGCAGCCCCGGCTCGTGTGGACGGGCACGGCCGTGGTGCTCGTGGGGCTGCTGCTCGTGGGCGAGGTGTGGTCGCGCCTCCGGCTCGACGTGGTGGGCGTGCTCGCGGCACTGGGGACGGCGGCGGCGCTCTCGGTGCGCTTCCTCGTCGCGGGGCGGGCGCTGGTCAAGCACGATCCGGTGACCGTGACCGCCCTCGGCATCGCGGTCGGCGCGCTCGCCCTGAACATCGTCTCGCCGGTCACGGGCTTCCCCTACGGCATGCTCGGCGACACGGTCCGCCACGAGTCGGTGTCGGCGCCCGTCTGGGTGGTCGTGCTGTGGGCCGCGTTCGTCGCGACGCTCGTGGCGTACGTCAGCGGCATCGCGGCCCAGCGGTTCCTGGCGCCGTCGGCGGCGAGCCTGTTCGCGACGCTGGAGGTGGTGGCGGGTGCGGGGGCCGCGTTTCTGTTCCTCGGCCAGACGCTGACGCCCGTGCAGTGCGCGGGGGTCGCCACGGTCCTGGCGGGGGTGGCCCTCGCGCAGCGGACGATGCGCACGTCCGCACGCCCGGGACCGCGGCCCGTCCGTCCCCCGCCGCGCGCGGGATCCCCCCTTCCGGTGGCGGCGGAGCCCCGGCACCCGGTGACAGAACCCCACGAGAGCCCGAGAGGAACCTGAACGATGGACGAGCGCTTTGTCAGCAACTCCGAGGAGGACGCCTTCGGCTCCGTGCTGTTCGGCGCCGTCGACAACCCGGTCATCCACCGCCTCGCCGCCAACTGGAAGCGGCGGGCCACCGTCAAGCGCGACGACACGGACCTGCTCGACCTGTTCGACCCCGCGCTGCCCGACTACCCCGAGGAGATCGTCCCCTTCGCCGACCACCCCACGTACACCGCGCTGGCGCCCGAGCAGCGGTCGGCCATCCTCACCTGGGCGATGATCGCCCTGAACCGCAACACGGAGTACTCCGAGACGCACGTGGTCAACCCGGCCTTCGGACTGATCCTGCGCGGCGAGTTCCCCGGCCTGTGGGGCGAGGCCCTGGAGGTCTCGCTGATGCAGGCCATGGTCGACGAGCAGTACCACATCCTGATGCACCGGATGGCGAGCGACGTGACCCGGGCCCGGCGCGGCGAGGGGTACCAGGAGAAGCAACTCCCGTTGCCCTACGCGTCCGTGACGCACCGTGAACTGACCGAGCGGGCGGTGGAGCGCTGGCAGCGCAGCCTGCTCACGCTCGCGTTCTCCACCACCACCGAGCTGTCCATCGGCGCGTACCTCGAACTGGTCGCCAAGGCCGACGGGGTGCAGCCCATGAACGTGACGCTGTCGCGGCTGCACCGGCACGACGAGGTCTGCCACGGCTCGATCAGCGGCGAGCTCCTGAAGGTCCTCTACCCCCAACTCACCGACGAGCAGCAGCGGTTCCTGCTCGACGCGCTGTGCCGGGCGCTGCGGGCCTACGCGGCGAACGACTACCGCGCCTGGGAGGCGATCATGCGCTTCGTCGGGGTCGAGGGCGGCGCGGACATGCTCCAGGACTGCCGGTCGGCGGGGCGCACGGCGCTGTTGCGGGACTACAGCGGCTTGCACCAGGTCCTCGCCGAACTCGATGTGCTCGACCGGATCGAGTTCGACTGGTCGAGCGTGAAGGTGTCGGGCCAACTGCCGTACGTCCTGTGAGGAGGGGTGCGACCGTGTCACTGCCGGAGAAGGAGAAGCACGGCACGTCCGGGCCCGTGTCGGGCGCGCGGGCCCCGGGCGCCTCGGCGTACCTCGTCGACGCGGACGCCGCGCGCGCCGTCGCGGTGGGTGCCCTCGGCGCGCACGGCGTGGACGAGGAGGCCTGCGCGCTCGTCGCCGACGCCCTCGTGGAGACGTCGGCGCGCGGGATCGGCACGCACGGCCTGCGGCTGCTGCCCGGCTACCTGGACGACCTCGCGCGGCGGATCGCCAATCCGGCGCCGCGGATCGCCGTCGTGCAAGAGAGCGGCCCTTCGGCGCTGCTCGACGCGGACGCGGCGCTCGGCGTGGTGGCGGGGACGGCGGGCGCGCGGGAGGCCGTGCGGCGCGCCGCGCGGTTCGGGGTCGGGGCCGTCGTGGTGCGCAACTCCAACCACTTCGCGGCCGCCTCGATCCACAGCCGCGTCATGTCCCGGGCGGGGATGGCGGGTTGGGCGATGACGTCGGCGTCGGCGCGCGTCGCGCCGTTCCACGGGCGCGATCCGCTGCTCGGCACCAATCCGGTGAGTGTCGCGGCCGGGGCGGGCGAGCACGAGTTCGTCCTCGACATGGCGACCAGTCAGGTGTGTCTGGGGACGGTACGGGAGCGGGGCCGCCGCGGCCGTCCCCTGGACCCGGGCTGGGCCACCGACGGCCAGGGGCACGCCACCCTCGACCCGGACCGGGCGGCGGCCCTGTCCCCGCTCGGCCCCGGCTACAAGGGGCAGGGCCTCGGCATGGTCGTGGCCCTGATGACCGCCGGGCTCGCCGACGCCCCACTGGACTGGGAGCTCGACCACATCGAGCAGGCGGGGCCCGGGGGCGGGCGCCGCGTCGCGCACTTCCTGCTCTGCCTGGACCCGGCGTTCTTCGGCGGCCGCGACGCCTTCGACGGGCGGCTGCGCGACCTGCTCGACACGACCCGCGCGGCCCCGCCCGCCGGCGGCTCTGCGGTGCTCTCCCCCGGTGACCCGGAGCGGCGCAGCGAGCGGGCGGCGGCACGGTCCGGGATCACCCTGGACGTGGAGACGACGCGGGCCCTGGAGCGCCTCGCCCGCCGCCACGGCCTGCCCGCGCCGACCCTGCGCCCCCTTCCGCGCCACGCCCCGTGACGAGCCCGCCCGCAGCACCCCGACGACGAAGGGCACCCCATGCCGAGGAGCATCCGATGAGCGCCCTCTCCCCCGCCGAACACATCTGGATGGACGGCCGTCTCGTCGCCTGGGACGAGGCCACGGTGCACGTCCTGACCCAGTCGCTGCACTACGGCTGGGCAGTGTACGAGGGGATTCGCGCGCACCCGACGGTGGACGGCACCCTCGCGGTCTTCCGGCTGCGGGACCATCTCGCGCGGCTCGTCCGCTCCGCCCGGGTGTACCGGATGGAGATCCCCTTCTCCGAGGACGAACTGGCCACCGCGACGACGGAACTGATCGCCGCGGGCGGGGCGGGCCCGCGCTATGTCCGCCCGCTGGTGTATCTCGGCTACGGCCATATGGGGGTGGCCCTGGACCTGTCCGTCGTACGGGTCACGCTCGCGGCGTGGGCGTGGGAGGACCAGCCGGCGCGGTCCTGGCGGCTGATGACGAGCGCGTGGCGGCGCAATCACCAGGACACCATCCCGCCCCTCGCGAAGGCGACGGGCGCGTATCTGAACTCCTCGCTCGCGAAGCTGGCGGCGCTCGGCGCGGGCTACGACGACGCGCTGATGCTGACGTCGGCCGGTCATCTCTCCGAGGGCTCGGCCGCGAACGTCTTCGTCGTACGGTCCGGCGTCCTGCACACCCCTCCGGTGCAGGACGGCATCCTGCCCGGCATCACGCGCGCCACGGTCATCGACCTCGCGCGCGCGGCCGGGATCCCCGTCCGCGAGCGGCCGCTCGCCCACGCCGAGGCGTACACCGCCGACGAACTGTTCGTCACCGGCACCGCGATCGGTGTCGTCCCGGTCGCGTCCCTGGACGACCGCCCCACGGCGCTGCCCGCCCCGGGGCCCGTCACGGCGGCGCTGCGGGACGCGTATCAGGACGCGGTGACCGGCAAGAACACGCCGTCGGCCGACTGGCTGACTCCCGTGCCGCGCCCTCGCGCCTAACTGTCCCGGCGCGGCTGCGCGGTCTGGGCGAGCGCCCACAGCTCCAGGTACGCCCGCTGGATGAACGTCCCGGTCAGGGCGGGGCCGGTGTTGGCGAGCGCGACGAGCGCGACGTGCCGGTGCGGGCTGAAGCCCGCGAAGGCGGTGAAGCCGCGGGTGCCGCCGGAGTGGTGGTAGAGGTCGTGGGTCGGGCGGGGCCGGATGTTCCAGATGAGGGCGATACGCCGGCCGGTGCGTGGCAGGGCGATGCGGGGTGTCGTGACGTCGGCGAGCGCGGTGCGCAGCGTGGCGGGGACGGCGGCGGGTGCCGCGGCCGGGTCGAGCAGGGCGTCCAGGCAGGTCAGCAGGTCGCGGGCGCTGGAACGGCCCGCTCCGGCGGCGGGCAGGGCGGGGATCTGCCAGGTGGGGCGCTCCCTGCCGTGCCAGTGGCCGGTGGCCTGCGGCTGGTCGGCGGCGCAGCTGGTGCGGGTCAGGCCGAGCGGGTCGAGGACGCGGGCGGCGAGCAGGGGCGCGAAGGGGGCGCCGGGGCCGTGGGCCGCGTGGGTGAGGAGGGCGCCGAGCAGGCCGACGCCGAGGTTGGAGTAGCGCACGCGGGTGCCGGGGGCGGCGCGCGGCCGGGTGCGGGCGAGGGCGGCGCGCAGGTCGGTGGCGGAGAAGGCGGCGTAGGGGTTGCTGAACCAGTGGGTCGCCCCGCTGCGCAGCAGGCCAGGGGGAAGGCGGGGCAGGCCGGAGGTGTGGGTGGCGAGGTGCAGCAGGGTGATGGGGGCGCCGCGCAGGTGCGGGGCGGCGGCGCGGGGCAGGAAGCGGGTGATGGGGTCGTCGTAGGCGACCTCGCCGCGGGCGACCATCTCGGCCAGGAGCAGGGCGGTGAACGTCTTGGTGAGGGAGCCGATCTCGAAGCGGGTGTCGGGGTCGGCGGCCGCGCCGCCGCGCAGCGCGGTGGAGCCGGTGGCGAGGACGGCGTGGTCGGGGCCGCGGCGGACGGCCAGGGCCACCGCGCTGGCGTCGGGCGCGGCGGCGCGCAGGGCGGCGAGCAGGTTCACCGACCAGGCGGGCTCCCCCGGGCTCACCGCTGCTCCGCCGCCCCGCCCAGGGTGCGGGAGACCGCGAGGGTGCCGGCGATGGCGGCGACGACGGCGGTGTGCTGGTGGTCCTCGAAGCGGCGGCCGGGGTCGTCGGTGACCGGGTCGCCGTCGCGGGGCACCAGGCCGTCGGCGTGCTGGACGCGGGCGAGCCGCTCCCAGTCGGCGGGCGCGCAGTACGGCTCGGGCAGGCAGCAGCCGACGATCATCAGCTCGGCGACCAGGTCCCACTGCTCGATCTCGGCCCAGATGTCGATCCACACGGGCAGCCAGGTGGCCACGTACGCGGTGAGGTCGTCGGGCAGTCCCGCGGGGTGGCCGCCCCAGTCGGTGAGGTGGAAGACGGTGTGGGTGACGCAGTAGCCGGTCATCCAGTCGATGAGCCAGGGCTCGGGGGTGGCGCCGAGCCAGGTGGCGCGGGCCAGGCCCGGCCAGTCGTAGGCGTGCGCACCCCGGTCGAGGCCCGCGACGCGGGCCGCGTTGGCGACGGCGAGCCTGCGGTTGGGCAGGACCTCGGCGCCGCGCACCGAGCGCAGTGCGCTGGTGTGGGCGAGGAGCCGTTCCAGGGGTTCGTGGCGGATGCCGCAGCGGGCGAAGGGGGCGTACGTCTCCAGCGGGTCGGTCATCATCGAGTACCGCAGGAGCCGTTCGTACAGCATGTCGCCGTCGCCGAACTGCCGCCAGCAGAAGTCCATCAGCTCGCGGGCGAGGCGCAGCTCGGTGCCGCCTGCGGCGGACTCGCGCAGGACGAGCGAGGCGGCGAGAGCGCTCTCGCCGAGGGGTTTGTAGACGCTGTCGGGGTCGCCGAGGTCGGCGGTGGTGTCGGCGGGCAGGGCGCCCAGCTCGCGGTGGGTGTGCAGCCAGGTCAGGGCCCGCGCGCTCACTTGGTGCGCGGTCCGCGTCACGGACGCCGTCATGCGGTCTCCAGGGCGAGCAGGCGTCGGGCGATGGCGACGTCGAGCGCGAGCCGCGGGCCGCCGCCGTGCAGACGCAGGTGTTCGAGCAGGGGCACGGGGTCGAGCGGGATGCGGGCGCCCTCGGCGGCGAGCAGGGCGAGCCAGCGCGTGATGCGCGCGGCGGTGGGGAAGTCGCGGCGGAGCACGGCGCGGGTGGCGCCGCGCGCGAGGGCGAGCGGGGCGGCGCGGGCCGCGGTGTGCACGGGGCCTTCGAGTCCGGGCAGGGCGAGCGGGGAGAGCTGGCCCATGCGGACGGACCAGCGCTGCCAGTCGGTGTCGGAGGGGGTGCTGTCGTCGGGGGCCGACGGCCGCTCGGGGCTCGTGAGCACGGTGTCGTCCGTGAGGACGGGGGCGCCCGTCGGCCGTGGCGCCAGGACGCCGTCCGCCTCCGTGCCGGTGAGGCGGGCGAGCAGCGTGGCCATGGCCCAGTCGCGCCAGGCGACGAGCCAGGGCTCGGCGGCCCCCGCGGGCGGCGGGTCGGGGGTGGTCACCGGGGGTGGGAAGAGGGCGAAGGACTGGGTGACGGCGGCCGCGTCCTGGGGGTGGAAGGCGGCGTCGGCCAGCACGTAGGGGGCGAAGGCGTCGGCGCCGACGACCCGGATGGCGGCCAGGGCCGCCTTGGGGTCGTCCGCCCGCTCGACGTGCTCGGCGACCATGGCGGTGCCCTCGATGCCCCGGAGGGCATCGAGGGCACGGACAGCCAGGTCAGCCGCGGACGCGGCGTACGCCGTCTGCGACCGATCAGGACTCACTTGCCCTTCGGCTCCTTCGGCTCCTTCGGCGATACGAGCGCGAGGAGCAGCAGGAATCCCGCTGCCTCGGGCGCGTACGTCGGCGCGTCGCTCAGGACCGCCTCAGGCTCCACCATGGCCGTACTGAGCGCCGCGGTGTCCGTCGGAGCGACAAGAAGCGGTGTGTGCTGAGCAAGCATCGGTGCCTCCTCACATAGACGTCGTCACTACATCCAGTGACGCCCACCCTCGCCCCAGTTTATGGCAATTCATCATTATTGTCCGTTCAGTTCGAATCGATCACGGCGTCGCGGCTCCGATCGGCCAACTGCTCCAGCGTCCCCGCGAAGCCGTCCCAGGCCACCCGCGTGTCGTCGGTCTCCTCGTGCGGCCCCCTGAACCACTCGGTGAACTCGGCCACGTCCAGCAGGCTCCACCGCAGCCGGTAGAGCGCGAGCGCGGCCGCATCAGGGGTCCGGCCGGTCAGCCGGGCGTAGTGGGCCAGCGCCACCGGATCGTCCGCGAGGAGCGACAAGTCCCGTTCGGGCAGGGCGAGTCCGACCGTGTCCCAGTCCACGAGCAGGTAACCGTCCGCGCCTTGGATGAGGTTGCCGGGGTGCGGCTCGCCATGTGTGACCACGAGAGGGGCGCCGCCGCGGCGCACCCGGTCGGCGAGCGCGTCGAACTCGGCCGTGCGGGCGCGCAGGGTGGTGGCGTGGGCGGCGAGCAGCCGGCGGGCCGGTTCGGCGTACGGGCCGCCGGACCAGGTGCCGGTGAGGTCGTCAAGGGCCGCGTGGACGCCGGTGAGTCCGGCGGGCTCCAGGGTGGTGGCCGGCGTGGTGGCGGGGGGCGTGGCGCCGTGCAGTCGTGCGAGCACGCCGAGGACGCGGTCGCGGTCCGCGTCGTCGAGCCGGTCGCCGAACTCGCCGGTGCGGCCCGTGACATGGGGGAAGACCGTGAGGGCGTACCGCTCCCCCAGCGGCACCACCGAGCCGCCGTCCGTGGCCTCGACGGGGGCGACGACGAAGTCCAGGCCGTCGTGTGCGCGCAGTGTCAGCGCCGTGTCCATGGCCCGGCGCAGCCCGACGCCCGCCGTCGTGGCGTCCGCGCCGCAGTGCGCCTTGTGCTCCAGGTCGGAGACGGTGACGAACCACTCGCGCCCGTCGCCGCCGGTGACGTTCCAGTGGTGGTCGCCGAAGCCGACGGGCGCGTAGGTCAGGGCGGTGGGTGTGATGCCGTAGGCCGCGAGACCGCGTGAGAGGGTTTCATTTCGTAGATTTTCAGGAAACGCCTTCATGTCCGCACGCTAGCAACCCCCGTGCGGCGGCGGGCACTTGGCGTGGCGCGCCCGCCGCGCAAGCGTACGGGGAAGCGGATCTTCCCCGGCGTCAGGCGGAGAGTTTGAGCAGCGCCGCCCACTCCTCGATGGCGGGCCGCTCGGCGAGGTCGGTGAGCGCCACGTCCACGCCGTACGTCTCGCGCCAGCGCCCGACCAGCGTCATCAGGCGCACCGAGTCGAGACCGTAGTCGACGAGGTTCTCGTCGAGGGGGATGTCGGCGGGCTCCTCTCCGAGCACGTCGGCGATGTCCCGGCGGAGCTGGTCCAGGGTCAGGGTCGGGGTCACGGCGGTCAGATCCCTTCGAGGACGGAGTCGGTGGTGGTCACCACGGCGCAGCGCCCGGCGGCCCAGCGCAGCGCCATCGCGTGGTCGTCGGCGGAGAAGTCCGCGACGGCGTCGGCGACGACGAACGCCTGGATGTCCCGCATCCACGCGTCGCAGGCCGTCATCAGGACGCCGATGTGGGCGTAGATCCCCGTGATGACCAGCTGGTCGCGGCCGAGGGCGCGCAGCTGGTCCTCCAGGTCGGTGCGGACGAACCCGCTGTACTTCCACTTCGTGAGGACCTTGTCCCCGGGTGCGGGCGCGACGGCGTCGGCGATGGCGGCGGCCTGCGGGTCGTCCGGGAGCCCCGAGCCCCAGAAGTCCTGCTGGAGGCCGCGCTGCTCGGGGGTCTGCCCGCCGGGCTGGGCGGTGTACAGCACGGGCACGCCGAGGGTGGCCGCGCGCTCCTTGAGGCCGCGTACGTTGGCCAGGAGTCCGGGGACGGGCGCGGCCTCGGTGTCGTACGCGGACAGGAAGTAGTTCTGCAGGTCGTGCACGAGGAGCACGGCGCGGTCCGGGTCGACCTTCCAGTCGACGCGGTTGGCCGGCAGCTCGGCGGCGGTCGGCAGGGGGTAGGGGGTGATGGCGGGCAGGGCCATGATGCTGGGTTTTCCGTTTCGGCTGGTCAGAGGGTGCCGGGGCGGGGCCCGGCGGGGTCGGTGGGGCCGGTGTCCGCGGCACCCGCCCTGAGGTCCTTCTTGGAGATCTTCCCGACTCCGGTCTGCGGGAACGCGTCCACGAACTCCACGCGGTCGGGCACCTTGTACGCCGCGAGGCCGCGCTCGCGCACGAAGCGTTTGACGGCGACGGGCTTGAGGGGCTCGGCGCCCGCCTTCAGGATCACGTAGGCGCAGGTGCGTTCGCCGAGGTACGGGTCGGGTTCGCCGACGACGTTGGCGTCGTGGACGGCGGGGTGGGCGAGGAGATGGTTCTCGATCTCCTCGGCGGCGATCTTCTCGCCGCCCCGGTTGATCTGGTCCTTGGCGCGGCCCTCGACGACCAGGTGACCCGTCTCGGTGAGCCGGACGATGTCGCCGGTGCGGTAGAACCCGTCGGCGGTGAAGGAACGCGCGTTGTGCTCGGGCGCGTTCCAGTAGCCGCGGATGGTGTAGGGCCCGCGGGTCAGCAGATGGCCGGTGGCGCCGACGGGCAGGTCGTTGTCCTCGTCGTCGACGATCCGGATCTCGTCGTCCGGGGAGATGGGACGGCCCTGCGTGGTGACGACGGTCTCCTCGGGGTCGTCCAGGCGCGTGTAGTTGACGAGCCCCTCGGCCATCCCGAAGACCTGCTGGAGGGTGCAGCCGAGCGCGGGCCGCACCCGCCGGGCCGCCTCCTCGCTGAACTTGGCGCCGCCCACGAGCAGGACGTCGAGGCTGGTGAGGTCGTGGGTCGTGGTCGCGGCGGCCTCCGTCCACACCAGCGCGAGCGGCGGCACGAGGCCGGTGAGGGTGACGCCCTCGCGCTCGATCAGCGGGAAGGCGGTCTCGGGCGCGGGCTGCGGGCAGAGCACGACGCGGGCGCCGGCGTAGAGCGCGCCGAGGGTTCCCGGTGAGGACAGCGGGAAGTTGTGGGCGGCGGGCAGCGCGCACAGATAGACGCTGTGCTCGTCGACGCCGCACAGCTCGTTGGAGCCCCACAGCGAGTAGATGTAGTCGTCGTGGGTGCGCGGGATGAGCTTGGGCACGCCGGTGGAGCCGCCCGACAGTTGGAGGAACGCGAGGTCGTGCGGGGCGGGTCCGGCCGGGTCCAGCGACTCGGCGGGGTCGACGGGCACGTCGGCGAGGGCCTCGAACTCGCCCGCCTCGCCCTGGGCCACCCACACGTGCCGCAGCGTGGGCACCTCGGCGCGGACCTTCGCGGCGAGCGTCCGGTAGTCGTAGCCTCCGTGTTCGGCGGCGATGACGTAGGCGGCGGCCTCGGTGAAGCGGCAGAAGTAGGCGATCTCCGTCTCGCGGTGCGCGGGCAGCGCGAACACCGGCAGCGCACCGACGCGGAACAGCGCGAAGACCACTTCGAAGAACTCGGCGATGTTGGGCAGCTGCACCACCACGCGGTCGCCCGCCGTGATGCCGCGGGCGAGCAGTCCGGCGGCGAGCCGGTCGGCGCGCGTGTCGAGTTCGCCGTAGGTCCAGCGGCGGTCGGTGGCGGGGTCGACGACGGCGATCCGGTCGGGGTGCGCGGCGGCCCGTGTCCGCAGCACGCCCCCGAAGGTCTCGCCGCGCCACCAGCCCGCGGCGCGGTAGCGCTCGGCGAACTCCCGCGGCCAGGTGGGCGCCTGGGCTTCCCGTGCGGCGTCGGACGCGACGGTCACAGCTCGGCCCCCACGGCGGCGAGGAAGGTACGGAACTTGGCGGCGGTCTCGGCCGTCTCGGCCTCCGGCTCGGACGCGGCGACGACGCCCGCGCCCGCGAACAGGCGCAGGGAGTCGCGCTCGGCCTCCGCGCAGCGGATGGTGACGACCCATTCGCCGTCGCCCGCGGCGTCGCCCCAGCCGACCATGCCGGTGAAGAAGCCGCGGTCGAAGGGCTCGCTGTCGCGGATGACGTCGCGCGCCGTGTCGGTGGGCGTGCCGCAGACGGCGGGCGTCGGGTGCAGTGCGCAGGCCAGTTCGAGGGCGGAGGCGCCCGGGCCCGCGAGGGTGCCGGTGACGGTCGTCGACAGGTGCCACATGGCGGCGGTACGGATCAGGGTGGGCTTCGCGGGGACGGTCATGTCCGCGCAGAAGGGCGCGAGGGCCTGGTGGACGGCGTCCACGACGACGGCGTGCTCGTGCAGGTCCTTGGCGGACTGCAGGAGCGCGGCCGCCCGGCGCACGTCCTCGGCGAGGTCGTCGCTGCGCGGTATGGAGCCGGCGAGGGGGTTGGCGATGACGCGCCGCCCGCGCCGGGACACGAGCAGCTCCGGGCTCGCGCCGATGAGCGTGCGGGCCGGTCCTGTCGGCAGGGCGAAGGTGTAGCCGCCGGCGTCGCGCCGGGCCAGGCGCTGGAGCATGGCGGGGACGTCGAGGGGCTCGGCGCACTCGAGTTCGAGGGTGCGGGCGAGGACGACCTTGCTGAACTCGCCGCGCCACATGCGGTCGACGGCGGCGGCCACGGACGCGCCGTACACCTCGGGGGCCGGGACCTGGCGGATGCGCCAGTCCGCGCGGGCGGGCGCCTCGGCGGGCAGCGCGATCAGCGGGTCGGCGGCCAGCGGCGGCGCGGTGCGCAGGGCCGCGGGCACCGCGAGGGCGGCCGGGGCGCTCTGGTCGAACGGCACCGCCCCGATGACGACGGGCGACTCGGCCCCGTCCGCGCGGGCCTGCCCGAGCGTCTGGGCGACCCGCGCCGCCAACGGTCTCTCGTCGTGCGGCACTTCACTGTGCGCGCCCTGCCCGAGCAGGGTGCGGGTGGGGGTACCGAGGAAGCGGGCGCCCGGCCGGTAGTCGGCGAGGAGCGCGGTGGCGGCTCCTACGGCGGGATGGGCCGGGTCGGCCAGGGCGGGGACGTGTGTGGCGACATCGGGTGCCGTCGACACGGAGGGCTCCGTTTCTCCCGGGCCCGTGCCTCCGGTGGGAGGTACGGCCGCGGGTGCGGGGGGGGGTGGGTGAGGGGTACCTGTGTCCTGCCGATGGCGGCGGACGTGCGGGTGCGAGGGGGCGGCGGCGCGTCAGCGCAGGGTGGCGCCGCCGTCGACGTAGAGCTCTTGCATCGTGATGTGCCGCGCCCGGTCGGAGGCGAGGAAGAGGACCGCCTCCGCGATGTCGTGGGGCGCGGCGATGCGGCCCAGCGGGATGCCGGTGCGGAAGGTCGCGGGGTCACCGTCGACGACCCGCTGCGGGGCCTCCTCGTCGGTCCACAGGGCGCGTTGCATCGCGGTGTCGGTGGAGCCGGGGGCGACGATGTTGCAGCGCACGCCGCTGCGGGCGAGTTCGAGGCCGAGGCACTTGGTGTACATGGCCGCGGCGGCCTTGGAGGCGGCGTAGGCGGCCATGCCGGTGCGGGGCACTCCGGCCGCGTTGGAGCCGACGGTGACGATGCTGCCGCCGCCGCGCGCTGCCATGCGGGTCCCGACGGCGCGGGAGGTGTGGAAGACGCCGGTGGTGTTCACGGCGAAGGTGTCCGCCCAGTCCTCGTCGCTGAGGCGAACCGCCGGACCCGGGCGAAGGATTCCGGCCACGTTGACCAGGATGTCGAGCGGGCCGCGGTCGCGTTCGACGGCGTTCACGGCGGCTTCGACGGCCGCGGCGTCCGTGACGTCCATGACCTGCGCGGTGATGGTGCCCGCACGGGTGGCGGCACCCGGGGGCGGGTCGCCCACCGGCTCGGCGGCCAGCTCTTCCAGGCCGGCCGCGGTGCGGTCGGTGGCCAGGACGTGGGCGCCCTCGGCGGCCAGCAGCCGGGCCACGGCTGCGCCGATTCCTTGTCCGGCCCCGGTGACCAGGGCGGTCCGGTCGGCCAGTTCCGTGCGGTCGCCGGATATGGGTACGGGCATGATCAACTCCCCCCGTTGTTCTTAGGTAAGCCTAACCTTAGATGAGTCGAGCGCGGGACGCCGCCCCGCCGCGGTTGGCTTGTTTGGTTAGGCTAACCTCACTTCATGCAGTCGCAGCACACGGGTACGTCACATCCCGCAGCCGAAGAGGACCCCCCACCGGGGCAGTTGGCCGATACACCCGCACAGGATCGCGTTTCGGCCACTGCCGGGGACGCGCCGTCGGCGGTGGCGGGGGTCGTACGGGAGACGGGGCCGGACGCCGCGCACGAGAATCAGGACGCCGCGCACGAGAAGGCGGGCCCGACCATCGACCGGCCGTCCGCCCCGGACCGCGCCCGTCCGGACCGCCCGCGGCGCCGGATCCACCTCTGGCTCGCGGGCCTCGCCGTCCTCCTCCTGGTGCTGTGCGCCCTGTCCCTGTCCATCGGGGCCGGTGAGGTCGGCGCGAGCGGCGCCCTGGACTACCTCCTGAACCGCGGCGGCGCCCGTGACGACTCGCGGCTCGCCCTCGTCATCGGCGACCTGCGGCTGCCCCGCACCCTCACCGCCGTCCTCGTCGGCACCGCGCTCGGCGTGGCCGGGTGCCTCCTGCAGGCCGTCACCCGCAACCCCCTCGCCGAGACGGGACTGCTCGGGGTGAACGCGGGCGCCTCCCTGGGCGTCGTCGCCGGGATCGCGCTCCTCGGGTTCGACTCCGGATACGCCTACCTCGTCTGCGCGTTCGTCGGCGCTGTCGTCGCCAGCGCCCTGGTGCTGCTCATCGCCGGGCGCGGCGGCGGCTCCCCGATGCGGCTCGTGCTCGCCGGGTCGGCGCTCGGAGCCACCTTCGGCGGGCTCACCAGCGTCATCGTCGTCAACTCCGCCGAGACGTACGACCGTTTCCGGTTCTGGGTGCTCGGCTCGCTCGCCGGTGTCGAGGGGTACGGCGAACTCGCCCGCCTCGCCCCGGTCCTCGGCGTCGGACTGCTCGTCGCCGCGCTGGTCGTCCGGCCCCTCTCGGCGCTGGCCCTCGGCGACGACCTGGCCCGCGGCCTCGGCCACCGCCCTTCGATCACCCGTACCGTCGTCGCCGTCGCCGTGACACTGCTCACCGCCGCGGCCGTGGCGCTCGCGGGCCCCATCTCCTTCCTCGGCCTGCTCGCCGGGTTCGTGGCCCGCTCCCTGGCCGGACCCCGGCTCGCGGTGCGCCTGGTCCTCGCGGGGCTCGTCGGCGCCGGTGTCCTCACCACCGCCGACATCGCCGCCCGCGTGGTGTCCCGGCCCTTCGAGGCGCCCGTGTCCGTCATCGTCGCGCTCATCGGCGCGCCCGTGCTCATCGGCATCGTGCGCTCCAAGCAGCTCGCGACAATGGGGATGACGGACCCGGCGGCGGAGGAGACGGGGGGCGGCAGGAGGCGACTCGGGGGGCCGCTGCGGGCGTTGGCGTCGCGCGTCGCGCGCGCGGGCCGCACGGGCCGCACCGATGGGCAAGGCGGCACCACAGACGCCAAGGACCCGGACCGTCCCAACACCCCTGGCACCCCCGGCACCCCCGGTCAGCGTGGCAACCCCGGTCAGCGTGGCAACCCCAAGAAGCCCACCACCCCCACCCGCCCCCTCCGCCCCGAACGCACCGACGGCCTCATGGCCCTGCGCACCGGCCCGATGTCGTTCCTCGTGGCGCGCCGCCCCGCCGTCGCCGCCCTCGGCCTCGCCGCCCTCCTCGCCTGCGCCGTCGTCCTGTCCGCGTACGCCGGGCAGAGCGACATGGGCATCTCCCGCACCTTCCACGCCGTCCTCGGCCAGGGCGACCGCTTCGACGTGCTGCTCGTGCAGAAGTTCCGGCTCGGCCGGATCGTCGCCGGGCTCGTCGCGGGCGCCGCGCTCGGCCTCGCGGGCTGCCTCACCCAGACCCTGGCCCGCAACCGCCTCGCCACCCCCGAACTCCTCGGCGTCAACGACGGCGCCACCGCGGCCGTGCTGCTCTCCGCCACCCTCAGCGCGTCCGGCTCGTTCGGCGCCTGGTGGGCGGGGCCGCTCGGCGCGCTGGTCGCCGTGATCGTGGTGACCGCTGTGTCCGGCGGCGTGGGCCAGCGCGGCTACCGGGTCCTGGTCGTGGGCCTCGCGATGTCGGCCCTCGCCTCCGCCGTCACCCAGGTCGTGCTGTCCCGGCGCTCTCTCAACTCGGCCAGTTCGCTGTACGTGTGGACCTCCGGGAGCCTCAACGGACGGGGCTACTCCGTCGCCGTGCCGGTGCTCATCGGCCTCGCGGTGCTGATCCCGGTGGCGCTTGCCGTCGCCCGGCATCTGGCGGTGCTGCGGTTCGACGACGACACCGCCGCGTCCCTGGGTTCGGCCCCCGCCCGTACCCGCGTCGTCTGTCTGCTGCTCGCGGTGGCGCTGGCCGGTCTGGCCGTCGGCGTCTGCGGTCCCGTCGGCTTCGTGGCGCTGGCCTCACCGGTGATCGCGTCGCGGCTCGCCGGGCCGCTGCGGGTGCCGTTGATCGGCTCGATGCTCACCGGGGCCGTCCTCGTGGTCGCCGCCGACACGCTCGGGCGGATCGCGTTCTCCGGCTCCGAACTGCCCGTGGGCATCGTGACGACCGTCCTGGGCGGACCGTTCCTGCTCTGGGTCCTCCTCGGCCGCTCCGCGGCGACCCGCGTCTGAGACGGCACCCTCACCCGACACCACGACCCCGCCTTCCCCCACCCCGCTCCACCCATGAGAGGTACCCCCAGGTGACCGACACCCGCAGCCCCCTCCTGCGCGCCCTGCGCCAGGCCGTCCGCGCCCAGGTCGTCGGCGCGGAAGCGGAGTTCTGGCTCCGCGCGGAGGCCCTTGGCACCCCGCTCGTCGAGCCCGACCCCGAGGGCGATCCCGCGCAGCGCCTGGTCACCTTCGTGTGGCGCGACGATCCCGCCGCGCCCGTGTCGGACGTCCTCGCGCTGCTGCACACCGTCACCGACCGGGCCCGGCACGCCGGCGATCTGACCGCGCATCTGATGGACCGGGTGGAGGGCACCTCGGTCTGGGCGATCAGCCACCGACTGCGCGCCGACCACCGCGCCTCCTACCAGTTCCTGCCGCACCGCGGCGCACGCGCCGACGTCCTGCGCACGGACCGGGCGTCCTGGACGGCCGTCCTGGACGCGGCGGTTCCCGACCCCCTCAACCCCTCCCCCGTCCTGCCGTCCCGCGACGGCCGCTCCCCCGCCTCCGTCCTGTCCCTCCAGGACGCCCCCGCCGAGCCGCACACCGGCCGCAGGCCCGGCGTGTACCGGGGACGCGGCGTCGACGCCGAGGTGCGGGGGCGGCGGATCACCGCGCACCTGCCGCCCGGTCACACCCCGGAGAGCGGCCCGTATGCCGTGGCGGTGCTCCTCGACGGCGAGATGTGGGGTCCCGTGCTGAGCGTCGGCGACATGCTCGACAACCTGCACGCCGACGGCGCGCTGCCGCCGACCGTCGCCCTGCTCGTCGACACGATGGGCCGCCGCATGGAGGACCTGTCGTGCAGCGGGGCGTTCGTCGACTGGCTGGCGGACGAGTTGCTGCCGTGGGCGGAGGAACGGTACGGCACGGACAAGCGGCCGGAGCGCACGGTCGTGGCGGGCCAGAGCGCGGGCGGCCTCACCGCGGCGTTCGCCGCGCACCACCGCCCGGACCGGTTCGGCCTCGCGCTGTCCCAGTCGGGGTCGTTCTGGTGGCCCGACGACGAGCGCGGCACCGAGTGGCTGACCGGACAGTACGCGTCCGCCCCGCACCGACCGGTGCGGCTCCGCCTGGAGGTCGGCCTCCAGGAGTGGATGCTCCTGGAGGAGAACCGCAGGCTGCGGGACGTGCTCCAGGAGCGGGGCTACGACGTGTCGTACGCGGAGTTCAACGGCGGCCACGACTACGCCTGTTGGCGGGGCGGCCTCGCGTCCGGCCTGGCGGCTCTCCTGTCGGAGCGGTGAGCGGACGACGGGTCCGTCACGCCACGGGGGCGGCCAGCGCCGGATCCTGACCCGACCGGCCGAGCGCCTCGGCGACGAACCCGGACGCCGTCAGCTCGGCCACCGTCTCGCGCAGGAACCGCACCGTCTCCGGACGCCGTTCCCTGGTCGTCCCGACGGCCTGCCGGATGGTCATGAACGCGGGCTCCACCAGACGCAGTTCGGGCCGCCCGGCGACGTGCGCGGTCAGCGGCTGCCGGATGCCCGCGGCGACCTCCAGCTTCTCGGCGTGGAAGGCGTCGACGCCGTCGCTGCCCCGGACCACGGTGGCGTGGCGCAGGGTGCGCGTCAGGAACAGGTCGTAGGCGGAGCCCTGCTTCACGCCGACGCGGACGCCCGCGCTGTCCACGTCCTCCGGTGTCCGCAGCGCGGACCCGGCCGGGACGGCGTACACGCCCTCGATGTGCACGTACGGAGCGGTGAACGCGATCTCCGCCTCGCGGGCCGGTTCGACGGCGAGGAAGCACAGGTCGGCGCGGCCGGAGGCCATGGCCTCGTAGGACTTGCGGGCCGCGTCGAAGCACTGGAACTCCACGGGCAGGCCGAGGCGCCGGGCCACTTCACCGGCGAGGTCGACCGTGACGCCGCCGGGCGCGTCCGGGGTGCCCTGGGCGAGCACGGGATTGCCGAGATTGACGGAAGCGCGCAGTACGCCGGTGGGGGCGAGGTCGCGGGCGAGGGCGGCGATATCGGTGATCTCCATGGGGCCGAGTGTAGGAACGGTCGACGGACACCCACCGCGCGGACCCTGCCTTGCCGCGGTGGTCCGGGCACCGTCGCGGGCGCGGGGACGACATGTCACACCCGCGCCACGCGGCGATGCCCGGACCAGGACGACTCAGGCCACCACCGCGTCCCCCTCCGCCCGCTCCACGTCCTCCGACTCGTCCTCGAAGGGCGGCGGCTGCGGCGCGTCGGCCGGGAGGCGCAGGGCCACCAGCGCGCCCACCGCGACCAGCGCCGCCGTCCCCCACACCGCCGCCCGGAACGGTCCGGCGTCCGGGGTGCCGCCGTGACCGCCGCCTCCGATCACGGCGGCGCACAGCGCGATGCCGACGGCTCCGCCGAGGGTCCGCACGATCTGGAAGAGGCCCATGGCCTGGCCCATGTCGGACGGGGCGATCGACTCGAACCCGGCGAGCTGCACGGTGAGTACGGCGGTGCCGAGGACCAGGCCGACCAGGAACATCAGGACGCGCACGGCCCACTCGTCGTCGGCGACGCCGGGCACGCCGAGGAGGGCGAAGACGACGGTGGCGAGGAGCAGCGCGGGCACGGTGAGGCGGCGGGGGCCGAGGCGCGGCAGGAGCCGGTCCACGAGCTGGGAGGCCAGCATCAGGCCGAGCGCCTCGGGGAACACGCTGAGCCCGGCGTCGAGCGCGGAGGCGCCCAGAGCGGCCTGGTAGAGCAGCGGGAAGACGAAGAGCAGGCCCATGAGTCCGGCGGCGGTGAGGACCGCGAGCACCGAGGCCGTCCCGTAGTTGCGGTCGGTGAACAGGCCGAGGCGCAGCAGAGGTTCGGGGGTGCGCCTCAGGTGGCGGACCGCGGCGACGAGGAGGGCCGCGCCGACGACTCCGGCGGCGGCCACCGGCGGGCTGCTCCAGCCGTGCGCGGGCCCGTACCCGAGGGCGTACGTCAGCAGGCCGAGGCCCGGCGTCGCCAGCCAGAAGCCGGTGCGGTCGAAGGGTCCTTCGGTGCCCTCGACGTGCTCGCGCAGGCCGAGGACGCCGATGAGGAGCGCGGCGAGGCCGACGGGCACGTTCACGAAGAACAACCAGTGCCAGGAGGCGTGTTCGGTGAGCAGGCCGCCGAGCGGCGGGCCGAGCGCGGGCATGAGGGCGGTGGGGACGATGAGCGCCTTGGCCAGCTTGCCGCGTTCGTGCGGGGCGTAGGTCCGGAACAGCAGGGTCATGCCGACCGGGGTGAGCAGGCCGCCCGCGAGGCCCTGCACCGCGCGGGCCGCGATGAGCGTCGGCAGGTCCTGGGCGAGGCCGCACAGCGCGGAGGCGGCGGTGAAGACCGCGAGCGAGCCGAGGAACACGCGCTTGGTGCCGCAGCGGTCGCCGAGCCAGCCGGCGACGGGCAGGGTCAGGGCGAGGGCGACGAGGAAGGCCGTCTCGACGGCGTTGGCGGCGGAGACGGGACGGCCGAAGTCCTCGGCGATGGTGAACAGGGCCGGGTTGACGATCGTGGAGTCCAGGCCGTTCATGCACATCGCGGCCACGTAGACGATCACGACGGCGGCTCGCGGCGAGAGCAGGCGTGGGCGGCCGGAGCTGTCCTTCTCGGGGTGCACCTCGGAATCCTTCACCGAGTCTGTGGAGGTGTCCTTCACCGGGCGAGCGCCCCGGCGTCACGCGCGGTGACCCACTCCAGCGCGGCGGCGCGCGGGCAGGGGCCGTACACGACCGTCCAGCCGTCGGGGACGCTCGCGAACAGCGGCCACAGGGAGTGCTGGTGCCGTTCGTTGACGAGGACGACGAAGGCGCTCGTGGGGCCGTCCGCGTCGAAGGGGTTGGCAGGGGCGTCGCCGGTCATGGGGGTCACTTCTCCAGCTCGGTGAGGCGGTCGGCGACCACGCGGGCGATGTGCGCGATCGGCTCGGGCAGGGTCATGTCCTTGTGGGAGCAGGCGACATCGGTGTTGTCGATGCGTCTGCTCACATAGGGCGTCCAGGTGTCGGGCGTCAGGGCGTCGTCGATGGTGTCGACGGTGGCCCGGAAGAACAGGACGTCGCCGTCGAACCGGCGGTGGTCATAGCGCCGTACCAGGTCGTTGGTGTTGAGGTAGGTGTCGGCGAGGGCTTCGATGGTGGCGGTGGGGAGCGCGGCGAGGGGGCTGTTCTCGCGGTGGAGCACGTCGACGACGTTGGCCGTCGTCAGCGCCTTGCCCTCCAGGCTGTCGGGGCCGTAACCGCCCATCGTCAGGAGCGATTCGAGGGCTTCGGCGTGGTCGGACTCGGGCAGGTCGCGGAAGCCCTCGGCCGGGTAGGCGTCGAGGATCGCGAGGAGCTGCACCTCCTCGCCCGCGGCCTGGAGGTCGGCCGCGACCGCGTGCGCGATGATGCCGCCGGTGGACCAGCCGAGGAGCCGGTAGGGGCCGCTCGGCTGGACCTCGCGGACGCGGGACGCGTAGTGCGCGGCGAGTTCCTCCAGGGTGGCGGGCAGCGGTTCGGCGGCCGTCGCGGGGCCGACGCCCTGGGCCTGGAGGCCGTAGACGGGCACGTCCGGCGGCAGGTGCCGGATGAGGCCCGCGTAGCACCAGCTGAGCCCGCCCGCGGGGTGCACGCAGTACAGCGGGGCGCGGTCCCCGGCCGGGCGCAGCGGCAGCAGGACGTCCAGCGGGTCGTCCTCGCGGTCGGCGTCGAGCACGGCGTCGAGGGCGGCGACGGTGGGCGACTGGAACACGGTGCCGATGGAGACGTCGGTGCCGAACGCCGCCTGGACGCGGGCGGCGAGGCGCACGGCGAGCAGCGAGTGCCCGCCGAGGTCGAAGAAGTTGTCCTCGGCGCCGACCCGTTCGAGGCCGAGCACGTCGGCGAAGATCACGCAGAGCTGTTCCTCGCGCGGGGTGCGCGGGGCCCGGCCGCCGCCGGTGGCCGCGGGCGCGCCGGGCGCGGGCAGGGCCTTGCGGTCGAGCTTGCCGTTGCCGGTCAGGGGCAGCCGGTCCAGGAGCACGACGGCCGAGGGGACCATGTGGACGGGCAGGTGCCGGGCGCAGTGTTCGCGCAGCTCCGCCGCCGTGCCGGAGGCTCCCGGGGCGGGCACGGCGTAGCCGACGAGGCGCTTGTCGCCGGGGGTGTCCTCGCGGACGACGACGGCCGCGTCCGCGACGTCCGGGTGGGCGGCGAGGGCCGCCTCGATCTCGCCGAGTTCGATCCGGAAGCCACGGATCTTCACCTGGTGGTCGGCGCGCCCGAAGTACTCCAGGGTGCCGTCGGCGCGGCGCCGGGCCAGGTCGCCGGAGCGGTACATGCGGCTGCCGCGCGCCCCGAAGAGGTGCGCGTAGGGGTCGGCCACGAACCGGGTGGCCGTCAGGTCGGGCCGTCCCAGGTAGCCGAGGGCCACGCCTTCGCCCGCGACGTACATCTCCCCGGTGACGCCGGGCGGCACCGGCTGGAGGCGGTCGTCCAGGACGTACACGCGCAGGTCGGGGATGTTGACGCCGATGGTGGACGAGGTGGCGGCGGCGGCCGTGGCACGGTCGAGCGGGAAGTGGGTGACGTGCACGGTGGTCTCGGTGATGCCGTACATGTTCACCAGCGTCGGCGCGTCCTCGGCGTGCCGGTCGTACCAGTCGGCGAGCCGCCCGAGCTCCAGCGCCTCGCCGCCGAACACGACGTAGCGCAGGGCGAGTTCGGTGCCGGGCGCGTCGCGGTCGGCGGCGGCCAGCTGGTAGAAGGCGGACGGCGTCTGGTTGAGGACGGTGACCCGTTCCTCGGCGAGCAGGCGCAGGAAGGCGCCCGGGTCGCGGCTGGTGAGGTGCGGTACGACGACGACCTTGCCGCCGTACAGGAGGGCGCCCCACAGCTCCCACACGGAGAAGTCGAAGGCGTACGAGTGGAACAGCGTCCAGGCGTCGTCGGGGCCGAAGGCGAACCAGTGGTCGGTGGCGGTCAGGAGCCGGGTGACGTTGTGGTGCGAGACCACGACGCCCTTGGGGCGGCCGGTGGATCCTGACGTGTAGATGACGTACGCCGGGTCCTCCGGGGCGAGGGGCCTGGTGCGGTCCTCGTCGCGCAGCGGTGTGTCCGCGTACGAGCCGGTCGTGTCGCCGTCGACGGTGAGGACGGGCAGGTCGTGGGCGGGCAGCCGGGGCGCGGTGGCCGTGTCGGTGACGACGGCGGCCGGCCGGGCGTCGGCGAGCATGTACGCGAGGCGCTCCGCCGGGTAGTCCGGGTCGAGCGGCAGGTACGCGGCGCCGGACAGGGACACCGCGAGGAGCCCGGTGACGAGTTCGGCCGAGCGGGGCAGGGCGAGGGCCACGATCGAACCGGGGCCGATGGAGCGGGCGGCGAGCAGCCGGGCCAGGCGGTGGGCACGCGCGGAGAGTTCGGCGTAGGTGAGCTGCTGTCCGTCGTGGCTGACGGCGATGCGGTGGGGGTGGCTGCGGGCGGCTTCCTCGTAGCGCTCGGCGAGGGCGGCGGGTTCGGCGGGGCCGGCGGGCAGGGCCTGGGCGTTGCCGTCGACCAGGGCGCGGCGCAGCTCCTCGGGGCTGAGCAGGGGCAGCAGGGCGAGCGGGGTGTCGGGGGCGTCGGCGGCGGCGGTGAGCAGCCGGGCGAGGCGGTCGGCGAGTGCCTGGGCGGTGGCGCGGTCGAAGAGGTCGGTGCGGAATTCCAGGAATCCGCCGATGCCGCCGCCGGGCCGTTCCCCGGCGTTGAGGGTGAGGTCGAACTTGGCGGTGCCGGACGGCACGGCGGTCATGCGGGCGCTGAGGCCGGGGGCGAGCGCGAAGGCGGTGTCGGGGACGGACTGCCAGGCGAGCATGGTCTGGAAGAGGGGGTGGCGGGCCAGGGAGCGGGCCGGGTTGAGCGCGTCGACGAGGTGGTCGAAGGGCAGCGCGTCGTGTTCGTGGGCGCCGAGGGTGGTGGCGCGCACCCGGTCGAGCAGGTCGCGGAACGTCGGGTCGCCGGAGGTGTCGGCGCGCAGCACGACGGTGTTGGTGAAGAACCCGACGAGGTCGGCGGTGGCGTCGTCGGCGCGGCCCGCGACGGGCGTGCCGAGGGGGATGTCGGTGCCGCAGCCGTGCCGGGTCAGGAGCGCGGCGAGGCCGGCCTGCACGGTCATGAACACGCTGGCGCCGGTGGCGCGGGCGAGCCGGGCCAGGGCGGTGTGCGCGGCCTCGTCGAGGTGGAAGGGAACGGTGTCGCCCCGGTGCGACGCGACGGCGGGGCGGGGCCGGTCGACGGGCAGTTCCAGCTGGTCGGGCAGTCCGGCGAGGGCCTGCTTCCAGTACGCCAGGTGTTGTTCGGCGAGGGCCGTCGGCGCCTGGGCGGGGCCGAGGAGGCGCTGCTGGTGGGCGGCGTGGTCGGCGTACTGCAGGGGCAGCGGGGCGAACTGCGGGGCGTGGCCCGCGAGTCGGGCGGCGTAGGCCGTGGCGAGGTCCCGGGCGAGGGGCGTGGTGGAGGCGCCGTCACCGGCGATGTGGTGCAGGAGCAGCAGGAGCGTGTGCCGGTCGGGTCCCGTGATGAACAGCGTCGCGCGCAGCGGGGGTTCGGCGGCGAGGTCGAAGCAGTGCCGGACGGCGCCGCCGAGGTCGTCGCCGGGCGCGGCGAGGTGCAGGACCGCTCGGGCAGCGGGGTCGTCCGGGTCGAGGATCCGCTGGCAGGGCAGGTCGTCGGCGGCGCCCTCCGTGACCGGGTACACGGTCCGCAGCGTCTCGTGCCGCGCGCTCAGGTCGTGCAGGGCCAGCGTGAGGGCGTCCCGGTCGACGGGGCCTTCGAGGCTGAGGGCGAGCGGGATGTTGTACGTGGCGCTCGGGCCCTCCAGGCGGTGCAGGAACCAGAGCCGCTGCTGGGCGGGCGAGAGGGGGAGGTCGCCGGTGCGGGGGACGGGGGTGACGGCGGGCGCGGGGTCCTGGTCACCGTCCGGCGCGCTCTCGGCCTCCTGGGCGCGGACGAGCGCCGCGAGCCCGGCGGGCGTGGGGGTGCGGAAGACGTCGGCGAGGGAGACGTCGGCGTGGAAGGTCTCCTTGATGCGGGCGGCGAGCCGGGCCGCGAGCAGCGAGTGGCCGCCGAGGTCGAGGAACCCGGCGTCGGGGGCGACCGGCTCGCCGAGGCCGAGGAGGTCCGCGAAGAGCCCTCGGATGACCTCGGTGTGCGGATCGTCCGTGGCGGCCACGTCGGGCGCGCCGGAGGCGGGGGTCTCCGGCTCGGGCAGGGCGCGGTGGTCGAGCTTGTCGTTGGCGGTGCGCGGCAGCGCGTCGAGGAGGGTCACGGTCGTGGGGACCATGTGCTCGGGGAGGGCGGCGGCCAGGTGGTCGCGCAGGGCGGTGGGGTCGACGCGGGCGACGGAGCCCGCACCGGCGACGGGGTCCACTCCGGTGACGGAGTCCGCACCGACAAGGGGGCCCGCCCCCGTACCGGTACGCGGCACCGCGTACGCGAGCAGCCGCTTGCCCGTGACGCCGTCCCTGGCGATGACGGCGGCCTGCGCCACGCCGGGGTGCGCGGCCAGGACGCTCTGGATCTCGCCGAGTTCGATCCGGAAGCCGCGGATCTTCACCTGGTCGTCGGTGCGCCCCAGGAACTCCAGGGTGCCGTCGGCCCGGCGCCGCACCAGGTCCCCGGTGCGGTACATGCGGCCGCCCGGCGCGCCGAACGGGTCGGCCACGAAGCGCTCGGCGGTCAGGTCGGGCCGGCCGAGGTAGCCGCGGGCCAGGCAGGCGCCCGCGACGTACAGTTCACCGGCCACGCCGTCGGGGGCGGGGCGCAGGCTGGAGTCGAGGACGTAGGCGCGGGCGGCGCGCACGGGCCGCCCGTCGGCTTCGGCGCCGGTCCAGTAGTAGGCGTCGACGGTGGTCTCCGTCGGCCCGTACAGGTTGAGCGGATGCGTGCCGGGGACGGCGGACAGGCGTCGCCACAGCGGCTCCGGGACGGTCTCGCCGCCGACGACGAGGACGGCGGGGTGGTGCCTGCCCTCGTCGAGCAGGCCGTCGGCGATCAGTGCCTCCGCGTAGGAGGGCGTGACGTCGAGGTAGTCGACGCGGTGGGTGTCGACGTAGGCGGTGAGGGCCGCGGGGTCGCGGTACGTCCCGTCGTCGAGCAGGTGCAGTTCGTGGCCGTGGACCATCCACAGGACGGGGTCCCAGGACGCGTCGAAGGCGAACGAGGCGCTGTGGGCGACGCGCAGGCGGGCGCGGCCGGTGCGGGCGACGGCCGGGGCGATGTGGTCGGTGCCGTGGCCCGCGAGGAGGTTGGCCAGGGAGGCGTGGGTGACGACGACGCCCTTGGGGCGGCCGGTGGAGCCGGAGGTGTGGATGACGTAGGCGGCGCTGTCCGGGGCGGGCGCGGCCGCGGGGACGAGGGCGGGTCTCTCCGCGAGCGCGGCCCGCGCTTCGGCGTCGTCCAGGGCGAGTTCGGGCACGGTGTGCGGCGGCAGTGCGGCGAGGGTGTCGGTCGTGCCGAGGACGCACACGGGCCGGGCGTCCGCGAGGACGGCGCGGGTGCGGGCGGCGGGGTGGCCGAGGTCCAGGGGCTGGCAGACACCGCCCGCCTTGAGGACGGCGAGGAGGGCGACGACCATGTCGGTGCCGCGCGGCAGGGCGAGGGCGACGGGCGTCTCGGCGGTGACGCCGCGGGCGGCCAGTTCGTGGGAGAGCCGGTTGGCGGCGGCGTCGAGGCCGGCGAAGGTGAGGGCCCGGTCGCCGCAGCGCACGGCGACAGCGTCGGGGGTGCGGGCGGCCTGCGCGGCGAACGCGGCGGGCACGGTCGTCGTGGCGGGCTCCTCGGTCCGGCCCGACGTCACGCGGCGCACCTCGTCGGCCGGCATCAGGTCGAGGGTGGCGAGGGGGCGGTGCGGGTCGGCGAGGAGCTGGTCGGTGAGGGCGCGCAGGAGGTGCTGGAACGCGGCCTGGTGACGGGCGAGTTCGTCGGTGTCGTAGCGGTCGGCGGCGGCGTCGAGGCTGAGAGTGAGGCCCCCGTCGCGGCTGGGCCACGCGCCGATCGCCAGGTCCTCCACGGGGCCCGCGGCGAGGTTGCGCACGGTGCCGGGCAGGCCCGCGAAGTCCAGGGTGTCGCCGTCGAACGGCTTGACGTTGACCATGGGGCCGGTGAGGGGCGTGGCGGCGGAGCCGAGGCCGAGGTCCCGGCGCAGGTCCGCCTGCGGGTAGCGCTGGTGGCGGCGCACGGCGCGGATCTCCAGGACGACGCGGCGCAGCAGTTCGGCCACGCTGTCCTGGGGGCGGACGGCCAGGCGCAGCGGCAGGACGTTGACCGTCATGGCGGGGGTGCGCAGGGCGGCGGGGCCGCGGCGGTTGGTGACGGGCAGGCCGAGCACGACCTCGGGGGCGCCGGTGATCCGGTGCAGGTAGGCGGCCGCGGCGGCCACGACCAGCTCCGCCCAGGTGGCCTTGGCCGCGGTGGCGGCGGCGGAGACGCGGTCGAGGCCCGGCAGTTCGGCCGTCGCCTTGCGGAGTTCTCCGGTGGCGCCGGTCGCGGGGCGGCCGGAGAGGGTCACGGGGGCGGGGGCGTCCGCCATGCGCTCCGCCCAGAAGGCCCGGTCGGTGGCGAGGCGGTCGCTCGCCAGGTACTGGGCCTCGTCCTCGACGAGTTCCCGCAGGGGCGCGAAACGGCAGGCGGGCGCGGATGCTTCGGGGTCGGCCGTGAACGCGGTGTACAGCTCGGCGACGCGGCGGCCGATGAGCTGGAGGGCGTAGGCGTCGACGGCGATGTGGTGCACGCGCTGGTACCACCACGTGCGGTCGTCGGCGATCCGGATGAGGGCCTGGGTCATCAGGCCGTGGTCGTCCCCGGCATCCGCCGCGTCCGCCGCGTCCCCGGCGTCGGCGGGGCGGGCCAGGTCGGCGCGGATCCAGGCGTCGGCGGCTTCCTCGGGCCGGTCCTCGGAGCGCAGGTCGAGCCGGTGCACGGGCAGGTCCGTCGCGTACGCCGCCTCCCGCACCCACTGCCGCGGCTCGCCGTCCACCTCGGTCACGCGCAGGCGGAGCGTGTCGGCCTCCGCGACGGTCCGGCGCACGGCACGCTCGAGCCGGTCCTCGTCCAGGGCGCCGTGGATCTCCATGACGTCCGCGGTGTGGAACGCGGCGCCGCCGGGGTCCAGTTGCCGCGCGTAGTGGATGCCGGCCTGCGGCGTCAGCAGCGGGAACACGTCGTCCGGACGCGGATGCATGCGTACAACTCCTCGGGGATCGAGCGCACCGGACCACCAGCGCGAAGTTAGGTAAGCCTAAGCTATGTTCTCGGGGGCGATGACGCGAACCGTTCCGTCCGCCTCCGCACCCGAAGAGGACCGATGCCGCACCCCACCCACGGCGAAGCCGCAGCGACGCACGGCGCCACCACTGCCCCCGACGACCTCAAGTCCGCCGTGCGGCAAGGCGTCGAAGGACACCGCGACGACCTGATCGCCCTGAGCCGCCGCATCCACGGCCACCCGGAGACGGCCTTCACCGAGCACCGCGCCGCCGCCTGGTGCGCCGAGGCCCTGACGGCGGCCGGATTCGCGGTCGAATCCCCCGCGTACGGCCTGGAGACCGCGCTCTCCGCGACGCTCGGTCCGGGGCCGCGGACGGTGGCGATCGTCTGCGAGTACGACGCCCTGCCGGACCTCGGCCACGCCTGCGGCCACAATCTGATCGCCGCCGCCGGGGTCGGCGCGGCCCTCGCGCTCGCCCCGGTCGCCGACGAACTCGGCCTGCGGATACGGGTGCTCGGGACGCCGGCGGAGGAGCGCGGGGCGGGCAAGGCCCTGATGATCGACGCCGGGGCGTTCGACGGGGTGGACGCGGCGATGATGGTGCACCCGTGCCCGTTCGAGATGTCCGACTTCCGGTCGTTCGCGCTCGGCACGCTGTCGGTCACGTACACCGGTCGCGCCGCGCACCCCAGCCTCAATCCGCACGAGGGCCGCAACGCCGCCGACGCCCTGACCGTCGCGCAGGTCGCGCTCGGCCTGCTGCGCCAGCATCTGCCGCCGCAGTGGCGGGTGCACGGCATCACCACGGAGGCGGGCACGAGCCCCAACGCGGTCCCGGTCCGCGCGACGGCCTCGTACGAACTGCGGGCGCTGGCCGCCGAGGACCTCGCCGAACTGCGCGCCCGCGTGGAGGACTGCTTCCGCGCCGGGGCGCTCGCGACGGGCTGCGAGGTCACGCTGGAGCGACCCGAGCCGGACTATCTGGACTTCCGGGGCGACCCCGCCCTGATCGAGCTCTGGACGCGCAACGCACGGGCGCTCGGACGCCCTGAGCCGGTGGAGCGCCCGCCGTTCGCCTGCACCGACATGGGCAACGTGTCCCACGTCGTGCCGTCCATCCACCCCGTGCTCGACATCAGCGGCGGCGCCTGCGGCCCGCACGAGCCGGAGTTCGCGCAGGCGGCGATCTCCCCGACGGGGGAACGGGCACTGCTCGACGGGGCGACGGCGATGGCGTGGACGGCGGTGGACTTCGTCCGCGCCGACGGGCAGGCTACCGGCGGCTGACTCCCGCGTGGCTGGCGTGGCCGCCCCCCGGGCTCCATCGGGGAGCGGCCACGGCCACATGACGGCTCGTCGGGACCGGTCAGGTACCGGCCACCGACGGCACGCCAGGACTCACAGGCCTCACAGAGCCCTCTAGGTCCTCGGGACCCTCAAGGCCCTCGGGATCCTCAGGGCCCTCAGGACCTTCAGGACTTGGACAGCGCCTTGGTGATGTCCTTGAGCACGACACCGCTGGCCAGCGGTCCGCCGCGGGTGGACCAGACCGACCCGTTCACGGTCACGACGTGCTTCTTCTTGACGGCGCCGAGCTCCTTGTACGCGGGCTTGGACTGGACGTCCTTCAGGGCCTTCTCGCCGTCGGACGTCAGGGTCGAGAGGAACAGCCAGTCGCCGTCGATCTGGTCGATCTTCTCCAGGCTGAGCGACGGGGTGTGGGCGTTGCCGTCCTTGTTCTGCGTCTTGGGCCGCTTCAGGCCCATCTCCAGGGCGACGCCGCTGGCGAACTGCTTCTTCTCCATCCAGCTGGGGCCGTCCGGGTTCCAGCGGACGATGGACACCTCGGCACCCTTGTCGGCGCCGAGCTTCGCACCCGCGGCCTTCGCGGCGGACTCGTGGTCGGCGATGACCTTGTTGGCCTTCTCCAGCTTGTTCACGGCGTTGCCGATGCCACGGAAGGAGAGCTTCCACTCATCGGTGGGCGCCATCGTGACCAGGGTGGCCGGGGTGATCTCGCGGAGCTGCTTGAGTACCTGCTCGTCCTGCATGTCACCGGCCAGGATGAGGTCGGGCTTGGCGGCGACGACCTTGTCCATCACGGGCTGGAGCAGATTGCCGACGACGTCGACGTCCTTGACCTTGTCGGCCAGGTACGCCGGGGGCTTGTCGAGGCCCTGGCCGTTGGTGATGCCGACCGGCTCGATGCCGAGCGCGAGCACCGCGTCCAGGTCCTCCTGGGTCAGGGTGACGATGCGCTTGGGGTGCGCGGGGACCTTGACGGTGCGGCCCGTGGCGTCCTTCACCGTGCGCGTGCCGGAGGCCTCGCCCGCCGAGGCGCCCTTGGAGTCCTTCTTGTCCGAGCCGGAGTCGGAACCGCATCCGGTCAGGAGCAGCGCGGCCGCCCCGAGGGCTGCGACTGCCTGCGCCGCGCGGCGCGGCACGAGGGGAAGGGATCTGCGGGGCAGGTTCATCGAAGGCTCCGTGTTCAATGGGACATGACTGGGCCGAGGCGCGCGCGGCCATCCGGCCGCGCCACCCCACGGCGCAGAGACTAAGGTTAGCCTTACCTTACAGTTGCGAGGCAAGGGGTTGCCTCATCCCCCGGGAAGGGCGAGGCACACAGTGGAACTGCGCGTCGAGCGAGTCACCGCCGGATACGCCGGCCGCACCGTGGTCGACGAGGTCGACCTCACGATCGGCTCCGGCCAGGTGGTGGCCGTCGTCGGCCCCAACGGCTGCGGAAAGTCGACCCTGTTGCGGACGATGGCCCGGCTGCACGCACCGGATGCGGGGCGGGTCCTCGCCGGCGGCGCGGACGTGTGGCGGCTGCGCCAGCGCGAGGCGGCGCACCGCATCGCCCTGCTCCCCCAGTCCCCGCAAGCGCCCGAGGCCGTCACGGTCGCGGGTCTCGTACGCTACGGCCGCCACCCGCACCAGGGTCTGTTCCGGCAGTGGTCCCGCGAGGACGAACAAGCCGTGACCAAGGCTCTCGACGCCACCGGCACCACCCCGCTCGCCGAGCGGCGCCTCGACGAGCTCTCCGGCGGCCAGCGCCAACGCTGCTGGCTCGCGATGGTCCTGGCCCAGGAGACCCCGGTGGTCCTGCTCGACGAGCCGACCAGCGCGCTCGACATCGGCCACGCCGTGGAGGTCCTCGACCTGGTGCGCGACATCGCCGCGGGCGGCCGCACCGTCGTCATGGTCGTGCACGACCTCGCCGCCGCGGCCCGCTACGCCGACACCGTCGTCGCGATGCGCGACGGCCGCGTCGTGGCGTCGGGACCGCCCCGCGAGACCATCGACGCGGACCTGGTCCGGGAGTTGTACGGCATCGACACGGAGATCCTCTTCGCGCCGTCCGACGGCGCCCCGGTCGTGGTGCCGACCGCGCGGGTGGCGGCCACGGCCGGGGACAGCCGCTAGAGGGGCAGCGCCGACGGTTCCGGTTGTTCCCGACGGCTCCGATGCGGTGAGTGGCCGGGATGCGCGCGGCGGCGACACCGACCGCATCCGCCTGTCGCAACCCGGCCGCCGGGGCCGACAGTTGTCGCACCGTCAGCGCGCGACGTCGGCCACCGCGGGCTCCGGCTCGTCCACGGTCGCGGGGGACGGGTCCTTCGGGCCGCGCAGGACGGTGTGGACGAGCAGCACGCCCATCACGGCGACGCCCGCCCACATGGCCTGCCGCCAGCCGTCGACGAACGACTGTTGCGCGGCGTGGACGAGGTCCTGGGAGTGCGCGCCGCCGCCGGGTGCCGCCTCGACGGCGTTGGCGACACCTTCGCGTGCGGCGTCCGCGGCCTCCTGGGGGATGCCGTCGAGCTTGTCGTCGATGGCGCCGCGGTAGCCCGCCGACAGCAGGGCGCCGAGCAGGGCCACGCCGAGGGCGGTGCCGAACTCACGGGTGACGTCGTTCAGCGCCGAGGCGACGCCCTGTTCGGCGCGGGGCAGGGAGCTGGTGATGGCCTCGGTCGAGGGGGTCATCGAAAGGCCCATGCCGGCGCCCATGGCGAGCAGGCCGGCCAGGACGGAGAGGTATCCGCCGTCGACGGAGACGAACACGGCCATCAGGACCAGGCCGAGCATGGCCAGGGCGACGCCCACGGCCATGGTGACGCGGGCGCCGACGCGTGCGGCCACCCTGGGGGCCAGGCCGGACGCCGACATCATCATGACGGCCATGGGCATCATCGCCACGGTGGACAGCAGCCCGGACCAGCCGAGGACGGCCTGGAAGAACGGGAAGAGGACCACGGCGACACCCGCCTGGACCCCGAAGACCACCAGGAGCGTGATCGAGCCCCCGGCCAGGCCGCGCTCGCGGAACAGGCGCACGTCAAGGAGCGCGGCGTCGCGGCGGCGCAGCTCCCAGGCCACGAATCCGACAGCGGCCAGGACACCGACGGCCAGACCGGTCAGCGTCACCGGGGCGTTCCAGCCGCGCTCGGGGCCCTCCTGCAGAACGAAGATCAGGCCGATCACGGCGACGGCGGACAGCGAGGCGCCCGTGGTGTCGAAGGAATGAGCCGCGTCCCGGCGGGAGTTGGGCACGGCCTTCAGCGTCATCACCAGAGCGACGACGACCAGGACCACGGGCAGGGCGAACAGCAGGCGCCAGTCGGCGACATCGACCAGGAGCGCGGACAGGAACATGCCCAGGATGCCGCCACCCCCGGCCACGCCGGTCCACACGCCGATCGCCTTGCCGCGCTGCTCCGCGGGGAACGTGCTCGTGATGACGGCCAGCGTGATCGGCATGATCATCGCGGCACTCACGCCCGCGGCCGCACGCGCGGCGATCATCACCCCGGCCGACGGAGCCAGCCCCGCGACGACGCTCGCGGCGCCGAAGACGGTCAGCCCGGCGATCAGCATGGGCTTGCGGCCCAGCCGGTCGCCGATGGCGCCGAGCGGCAGCAGCAGCGCGGCCAGTGCCAGGGTGTAGATGTTGATGATCCACAGGACGGTGTTCTGCGAGGCGCCGAACTCCACCGCCATCTGGGTCTGGGCGACGTTCAGCCCGGACACCGACGCGATGACGGCCATCAGCGCGACGGAGACGGCGACCAGGATCGTGCGCAGCTGACGCGCGTCGGGCGTGCCCGCTCCGCTCGCCGGTGCCGCCGCCTGGGGAGGCTGGTGCGTACTCATGTCTTCCTTCCGAGGGCATGCGGGATCAGCGCCGGAGCAGGGCCGGCCGCCGCAGTGAGGGGGGTGAACGCGCGTGGCCCGCCGATCCGGGCCACCTGCCGCCGACAGTAGGCCCGCCTTGCCGCCAAGGCATACGCTGTTGCCCATGACGCAAGAAGATGGGCAGCTGGACGGCCTCGTACGCAAACGGATCCGCGCCCTGCGGGTCGCCCAGGGCTGGTCCCTGGAGGAACTGGCCACCCGCGCCAACCTCAGCCAGTCCTCGCTCAGCCGCATCGAGAACGGACGCCGCCGCCTCGCCCTGGACCAGCTCGTCACCCTCGCCCGCGCCCTGGACACCACCCTGGACCAGCTCGTGGAGAACGCCGCCGACGACGTCGTCGTCAGCCCGATGATCGACGCCGCCCACGGTCTGATGCGCTGGCCCATCAAGGGCGACCCCGGCATGAGCGTGATGCGTCAGCGGATGACCGACCCTCCGCCGGACAACCCCGCCCGTATGCGCGCCCACCCCGGCCGCGAATGGCTCGTGGTCCTGTCCGGCACCGCCGTCCTCCTGCTCGGCAATCGCCGGTTCCGCATCGAGACCAACCAGGCGGCCGAGTTCCCCACGATGATGCCGCACGCGATCGGCGCCGAGGGCGGGCCGTGCGAGATCATGGGCATCTTCGACCGCGACGCCCGCCGCGGCCACCAGCGCGACACCGCCGAGGCCGACGGCGCCGCTCGGACCTCCGACGAGTGACGGCGCCGGAGCACACGCGGGTTCTTGCGTGCCGGGCAGCAGGAGCGGCGACTTCCTTGCGCAGACGGCAAGAAGCCGTGCCGTGGACGCATGAGCGTCCTACGGTGTCGCCATGACCCAGACCCACCAGCACGCCCCTCACGGCGAAGGCGGCCACCACCAGGCGCACGACGACGGCCAGGCGGAGATCCTCGACCTGGACGCCGAGGTGCTCGCCGAACACATCGCGTTCATCACGGCCTGGCTGCCGCTGCGGACCGCGCCGCGCCGGATCGTGGATCTGGGCTGCGGCACGGGGGCGGGCACCTTCGCACTCCTGGAGCGCTTCCCGGAGGCGCACGTCACCGCCGTCGACACCTCGGCCGGGCATCTGCAGCACCTGCGCGAGAAGGCCTGCGCCCGTGGGGTGGAGGAGCGCGTGCGCACCGTGCAGGCCGACCTCGACGCCGCCGACTGGCCCGACCTCGGAACGCCGGACCTGGTGTGGGCCTCGGCCTCGATGCACCACATGGCCCGCCCCGACCGGGCCCTGGCCAGTGTTCATGACCTGCTCGCCCCGGGTGGCCTGTTCGCCGTCGTTGAGCTGGACGGCTTCCCCCGCTTCCTGCCCGCCGACACCCCCGAGCACCGCCCCGGTCTCGAGGAACGCTGCCACAGGGCGACCGACAGCTTCCACGCCGAGCACGTCCCGCACCGCGGCGCCGACTGGGGACCGATGCTCACCGCCGCCGGGTTCACCGTCGAGGACCGGCGCACCCTCACCGTCGACGTCCCGGGCGACCGCAGCGCAGCCATCGGCCGCTACGCCCACGGCAGTCTGCGGCGCGTCCGCGGCGCCGCGGCACCGGCGCTCGACCCCGAGGACCTCGCAGCACTCGACGAACTGCTCGACACCGCGAGCCCGTACAGCATCCTGCGGCGCGACGACCTCGCCGTACGCACCGAGCGCACCGTCTGGGCGGCCCGTCGCACCCGCTCGACAGCCACTCCGGAAACCGTGCTGGACCCGCTGACGGCGCCTCACCCGGCCGCGTAGGGCGCGGCGGCCGGACGCCGACGGAACCACGGCCCGGCCACCGCCCCCGGCCCGCTCCGCCCCGACTCGCCCGCACCGAAAGGGACTCGACGAGGTGACACCCCAGGCAGAGCCCGACCACCCGGCCGAGAGCCCGGCGGCCGCGGCCGCCCGCCTCACCGGACGCGCCGCGACCGGACAGCATCCGCTCTCCGGCGCGCTCACCGAAGTCGCCCTCGACGGCGGGCAGTCGGTCGTCGTCAAGCGCGCCGACGCGCCGGGCGCGGTGCGGGCCGAGGCGGCCGGGCTGCGCTGGCTCGCCGCGTCCGGCACGGTGCGGATCCCGGCCGTGCGCGGGCACGACCGGCGCTGGCTGGTGACCGACCGCGTCCCGCCGGGCACGCCCTCCGCCCGGGCGGCCGTCCGCCTCGGCCGCGACCTCGCGGCCCTGCACGCCTGCGGCGCCCCCGCGTTCGGCGCGCCGCCACCCGACGGCCCCGAGGACGCGTACATCGGACTCGCCCCCCTGCGGAACGTCACCGGCGACGACTGGCCGCGCTGGTACGCCGAGCACCGCGTGCTCCCCTACCTGCGGCGCGCCGTCGACGACGGGACCGTGCGCCCGGCCGAGGCGGACCTGGTCGAGCGGGTCTGCGCACGGCTGCCCGAACTCGCCGGGCCCGCCGAGCCGCCCGCCCGGCTGCACGGCGACCTGTGGCACGGCAACGTCCTGTGGTCCGCCGACGGGCAGGCCTGGCTGATCGACCCGGCCGCGCACGGCGGCCACCGGGAGACCGACCTCGCCATGCTCGACCTGTTCGGCTGCCCGCACCTCGACGACGTACGGGACGGCTACCAGCAGGCGGCACCGCTCGCCGACGGCTGGCGCGAACGCGTCGGCGTGCACCAGCTCTTCCCTCTCCTGGTGCACGCCGTGCTGTTCGGCCGGGGCTACGCCGAGCAGGCCGTCGCAGTGGCACGGGCCGCGCTCACGACCTGACCCGCCCGGGCCGCGTGGTCACCGGATCGGGCAGCCGCATCAGGCGCAGGATGTTGCCGTGGTAGATCCGTGCGCGGTCGGCGTCCGTGAGGTCGAGCGTGTCCAGGGCGCGGATCGTCCCGCGGATGAAGCCGGGGCCGCCCTCGGGGTCGAAGGGGCAGTCCGTGCCGAACAGGACGTGGTCGGCCCCGAAGAAGTCGAGGCCGCACCGGATGCCGCTGGCGGAGCCCGACAGGGCCGTGTCGGCGTAGAAGCGGCGGAAGTACTCCAGTGGCGGGTGCGGCAGCGCCGTTTCGCGCAGGTGCGCGAGGTCCCCGCCCGCGGTGCGGCTGCCGAGCTGGTCGCCCCAGCCGAGTCCGATCCGCCCTTCGAGGAAGGGGATCATGGCGCCCAGATGATGGGTGATGATCTTGATGGTCGGGTGCTGTTCGAGCAGGCCGGAGAAGACGAGCCGGGCCATGGCGGCACTCGTCTCGTACGGCCAGCCGAGCGCCCACCAGATCTCGTACCGCGAGGTGTCCTCGGTGGCGTAGTCGGCGAAGGCGGCGCCGCGGGCGGGGTGCAGCCAGACGGGCAGGTCCCGCCGGGCCATCTCGGCGAGGATTCCCCGGAACTCGGGGGCGTCCAGCGGCTTGCCGCCGACATTGGTGAAGAGCTGCACGCCCCGGGCACCGAGGTCGTCGAGAGCGTGGGCGAGTTCGGCGAGTGCCGCGTCCGGGTTGTTGAGCGGCAGCGACGCGACGAAGGCCGGGAAGCGGTCGGGGTGCCGTGCGCACAGCTCGTGCAGTGACTCGTTGGCCAGGCGGGCGAGCGCCGGGGACTCGTGCGGGGCGGCGAGGCGTTCGATCGGCGGTGACGACAGCGTGAGGACCTGCTGGTAGCCGTCGCCGAACTCGTCCATCATCCGCAGGCGTGCGTCGAGGTCGTGCAGCGCGTCAAGCTCCAGCCAGCGTTTGAGGGCGGCGGTGTCGACGGCGAGTTCGCGCATCCGCGCGAAGTAGCGCCGGGGCAGGATGTGGCTGTAGGCGTCGAGTTTCATCGTTCGCTCCTCGCGGTCCGGGGAACCCAGTGGGTGATCTTGCGGTCGACGGCCTGGACCAGGGCCAGGGCCCCCAGGGCGACGGCGACGACGACCAGGAGCACGGCCAGCACGCTCGCGCTGTCGAAGCGGCCGCCCGCCTCGGTCACGAGGTGGCCGAGGCCGACCACGGCGATGAACATCTCGCCGTTGATCATGCCGGTGACGGCGCGGCCGACGCCGAGCCGCACCCCGGTCATGATCATGGGTGCGGCGGCGGGCAGCGCCACGCGCAGCAGCACCTGGCGTTCACTCGCGCCGTACGACCGCGCCATCTCCACCAGATGCGCGGGCACGGACCGCACGGCGGCCTCCGTGGTGACGATGACGATGAAGACGGCGTACATCACCACCACCGCCACGACCGAGGCCCGCCCCGCCCCGAGCAGCGAGAAGAACACCGGCGCGAAGACGAGGGAGGGGGCACTCAGCAGGGCGTGGACGTAGCTGCCGAGGGCCGCGTCGACTCGGCGCGAGCAGCCCATGGCGGTGCCGACGACGAGCCCGGCGGTGAGGGAGACGGCCAGGCCCAGGGCGAGACTGAGCAGGCTGTCGGCCAGGCTGCTGAAGATCAGGCCCTCACGGCACAGTGCGACGAGCCGGTCGAGCACCCGGCTCAGGGGCGGCAGCGACGACGCCTGTGCCGTCCGCCCGGCCACCTCCCAGACCACGGCGCCGACCCCGAGGCTGACGGGCGCCGCGGGCACGCGCCGCCATGCGGACCGGGCGTTCATGAGGCCGCCCTCTCCGGCCGGTGCTCGGCGTGCATCGCGCGCAGCCGCTCCCACAGATAGCCCGTGAGCTCGCCGTACTCCCCGGAGCGCGCCACGCCTCCGACGTCGCGCGCCCGCGGCCGGGGCAGCCGCACCGGCACGATCTCGGCGATCCGTCCCGGGCGGGCGCTCATCAGCGCGACGCGGTCACCGAGGAGGACGGCCTCCTCCATGCTGTGGGTGATGAACACGACGGTCAGCCGCTGCTCCTCCCACAGGGACAGGAGTTCCTCCTGCAGGAGCCGCCGCGTCTGTTCGTCCACCGCCCCGAACGGCTCGTCCATGAGGAGCACACGGGGGCGTACGGCGAGAGCACGGGCGATGCCGACGCGCTGCTGCATGCCGCCGGACAGCTCGCCGGGCAGCTTGGCCGCGCAGTCCGCGAGTCCCACCGTGGCGAGCAGCGCGCGGGCGCGTTCGGTGCGCTCGGCCCGGCCGACGCCGCGCACGCGCAGGCCGAAGGCGACGTTGTCCAGGACGGTCGCCCACGGCAGCAGCGCGAAGTTCTGGAAGACCATGCTCCGGTCGGGTCCGGGCCCGCGCACCGGGACGCCGTCGACGAGGATGTCGCCCTCGTCCCAGGGCACGAGCCCGGCGATGGCCCTGAGCAGGGTGGTCTTGCCGCAGCCGCTGGGGCCGAGGACGGTCAGGAACTCGTTCTCGGCCACGTCGAGGCCCACGTCGCTCAGGGCCCGCACAGAGGTGCCGTCCCGCACGGTGAAGCTCTTGGTCAGTCCGTCGACGGTGATCATCGGGTGCTCCTTGCCGGGTACGGAGGGGACTTGGGGGTGCGGGCCCAGCGGGTCAGCCTGCGTTCGGCCCAGTGCGCCGCGGTCACCAGGAGCAGCGCCTCGGCGAGGATGATCGCGATGGTGCCGTAGAGCGGCGGCGCCTTGAGCAGGCCGCGGTAGGTGAGGATCAGCCCGCCCAACCCGTCGGAGACCATGAGGAGTTCGACCAGGACCATGCCGGTGACGGCGCGGCCGAGACCGAGGCGCAGGCCCGTCATGATCGCGGGCAGGGCGCCGGGCAGCAGCACCCACCGCCAGATCCAGCGTTCGCCGGCACCGAACGAGCGGGCCATCTCGATCAGCGCCGGGTCCACCTGCCGTACGCCCGCACGGCTGTTCACGATCACCATGACGACCGCGAAGGCCGCGACGAGCGCGACCCGGGAGGCGAGGCCGACGCCGAACGACATCACCAGGAGCGGGATGACCGCGGCCACCGGGGTCACCAGCAGGATGTTCAGGTAGACGTCCGCGTACCGCTCCAGGAGCCGGAACCGGCCGAGCGCGGTGCCGACCGGGACACCGACGACGACGGCGAGGCCGAAGCCGAGCACCAGGGCCTGGTTGCTGACGTACAGGGCGCGCCACAGCTCCGCGTCGCCGAGCAGTGCGACGGTGGCGCGGAGCGTCTCGGTGAAGCCGGGGAGCAGCAGGCCGCCCCGGGCGCGGGCGTAGAGCTCCCAGGCCGTGGCGAAGAGCGCGAACGTCAGGAGCTGGTAGGGCAGTTTCCGCTCCAGGCACCGCCGCAGCGGTCCCGGCCGCCGCGTGGTGCGGGGGCCCGCCTGCGTCCTGACGCGTCCGCGCCCCGTGCGGGGGGTCGCCTTCGTGGTCGTGGCCGTCATGACGCGGCCCTGAGGAAGCTGAGGTCGGCCGCGTCGCGTGCGGACATGCCACGCCCGATCACACCGGCGCGGGCGAAGAAGTCGATGGTTCCCTGCACGTTGCGCGGGGTGAGGGCCCCGGCGTCGAAGAGCCGCGCCGCGCGGTACCGCTCGGCGACGCGGGCCACGTCGGCCTCGTCCTCCTGGGGGAGGTAGCGGCGCACCAGCCGTTCCAGGTGCCCCGGGCGGGCGTTGATCCGGGCGTGCTCGCGCACCAGGGCCGTGACGAACGCCTGGGACACCTCGCGGTGGTCGGCGAGGAAGTCCGCGTTGGCGTAGACGGTCTGCGGGTGCAGGTCGGGCAGGGTCCTGGCGAAGTCGGCGAGCTTGGTGAGGCCGGCGGCGCCCGGTTCCGGGGAGGACCCCAGAGCGACGGCGTCGGCGACCTCCAGCGGCGTCGCGTCGATCTCCCCCGCGGCGAGGGCCTGCGCGCGCACGTCCGAGCCGCCGAGCGTCAGATAGCGGGGGCGCCGGTCCGCGCCGCAGTGCGTGCGCACCCAGTCCTTGGCCATGGCGGTCGCGACCGCTCCCGCGCTGAAGATCCCGAAGGGGCGCTGGTCGAGGTCGTCGCAGGACGTGACGCCGGGGCGGCCGTAGAGCGCCCACTGGTTGCCGACGACATCGGCGATGATCTTGATGGGGGCGTCCTGCTCGATGGCGCTCAGCGCCGGTCCCGTCGCCTCGGCCGAGATCGCGTAGTCCCCCAACGCGAGTCCCTCGATGGCCAGTTCGGGCGCCGCGAGCTCCACTACGTCGACGTCGTGCCCCTGGCGCCGGACGGCGTCCACGGCCGCCAGGAACGGCACGATCGTGATGTCCGGCTCGACGACCGCCACGGTGAACGACAGCGTCCCGTCCGCGCGGGTCTCGGTGCCCGTGCCGCTGCCGCAGGCGGTCGCCGCCATGGCCGCGACACATAAGACCGCGGTGGCGGTGCATCGTTTCGTACGCGTCCAGGCCGCCCAGGCCGTGGTCCGGGTCCAGGTGCGCATGACCATCCCCCTTGGTGCCGCCTCGGTTCCCCGAGGTCATCGGTTAGGCAAACGTATGCCTTGCCCCGGGATGCTAGACACCCGCCCCTCCAGTCCGTCAAGAGACAACACCCGGTGAAAAGCGAGGCGTTGGGCCTGCGGATTGCCAACACGCCAGCTCATGTGCCATGTTGGAATCCTGAAGGGCAAACGTTTCCCGAATGCCTCGGCACAACTCTGGACGGTGGTGTGTGAGTTCACTGGTGGAAGTCGCCCGAGCGGCGGGCGTGGCCGTCTCCACGGCGTCGCGCGTGCTCAGCGGGGCGAACCATCCCATCTCGGCCAAGACCCGCGCCAAGGTCATGGAGGCCGCGGAGCGCCTGGAGTACTCGCCCAGCGCCCTCGCCCGCGCCATGGTCTCGCCGCACAGCCGCCTCGTGGGCGTCCTGGTGAGCGACATCG
This sequence comes from Streptomyces sp. RK9, assembly GCF_045070545.1. Lineage (NCBI taxonomy): Bacteria > Bacillati > Actinomycetota > Actinomycetes > Kitasatosporales > Streptomycetaceae > Streptomyces > Streptomyces sp. RK9. The sequence goes on from NZ_CP173703.1 coordinate 329,370, forward strand.
ACAACCCGTACTTCTCCGTCATCGCCCGCGGCGTGGACGACATGGCGACCCGCGCCGGTTACGTGACGATGCTGTCCAACGTGGACCGGCGCACCACCACGGAGATCAGCCGACTGCGGGCCATGCGGGACTACCGCGCCGCGGGCGTCGTCTTCGCGGGCAGCGGGCACGTCGACGACCCGCAGGCGCCGAACCTGGTCAAGGCCGTGCGCCGCGCCCAGGAGGAAGGCCTGCACGCGGTCTCCCTGGCCGTGCGCGACCTGGGCTGTCCGTCCGTGGTCGTGGACAACCGCGCCGTGGCGCACGACATCACCGACCACCTCGTCTCACTGGGGCACCGGCACATCGCGTTCATCGAGGGGCCACCCGGCATGACGGTCAGCGAGCACCGTCGCGAGGGCTTCCTGTCCCGCATGGCCGACGCCGGCCTCACCGGGAGCGCGCACTGCCACCCCGGCGGCTTCAACCACCAGGCCGGGCACGCCGCCACCCTGCGGATCATCGCCCGCCGCCCCCTCCCCGACGCCATCCTCGCGGCCAACGACGAGGTCGCCGTCGGCGCGCTGAGCGCCCTGCGCCAGGCGGGCATCGACGTGCCGCGGGAGATCTCCGTGGCGGGCATGGACGATCTGCGGGTCGCGGAGTTCGTGGGCCTGACCACGGTGAGTCTGCCGCTGTACGAGATGGGTTCCCTGGCCGCCCGGCACATCATCGACACCGCCGCGCGCGCCGGTGCGGCACACGACGGGGGCACCGGCGCCACGGACGCCCCGGCGACGACCGTGCTCAGCCATCGCCTCGTCGCCAGGGAGACCACGACCCGACGGGCCGACGCCTGAAGCAGGACGGCCGGTCAGCCGCCGCACCCGTGGCCGGACGGATCGAACGATCGTGACGGCTGGCGACAAGCGAGCGGACGAGCCGACATCCACCGCCCGCCAGCCGCCAGCCGCCAGCCGCCACGATCAACTGCCCTGTCAGGACCTCTAAGCGGGCACCCGCTGCACCTTCTTGCCCACGCCGTCCGCCACCACGACCCCCAGCCCGCCGGGAACGGCCTTACGGGGCTCTTCGTCGATCGGCACCACGGCCCGGACCGCGCCGAACGCGGCAGCCGTGGCCCTGCGGGCGATCTCCTGGGTGCTGCCGTCCGCCTCGGTCCACTGACAGGTCAGCTCGCGGTAGTCGTCGACGGCCGCCTCCACCGCCTTGGTCATGCGCCGGTGCAGGACGATGTCGCGATCGGCGGCGGGGCGGGCGTAGAGCGCGCGTATCGCGGCGCGGAGTTCGGCGGCCTCGTCAGGACGTATGGCGTGCTGCTCGCTGCGGTCGACGAGGTGCAGAAGCTGGTGGAGAGCGTAGTGCTCGTTCATGGGTCGCCTCCTGTTGTGGGGCCGCCGAGACAGGTGCCCGCCACCGCGAACAGCGACGAGCATGATCCACGCATACCCCCGGATCACGCTGTCGCACCCCGTTCCGGGCGAACTTCTGTTCGCGTCTCGCCCCCGGTCGTGCGGAACCGGGCCCGGTACGCGGTCGGCGCGACCCCCAAGTGCTGCTGGAACACCCGGCGCAGCGACTCCGACGAGCCGAACCCGGCGCGCCGGGCGACCTCTTCGACGGTGTCGGGCCCCGCCTCCAGCAATGCCCGGGCTGCTTCGAGGCGTACGGCTTCGACGTACTGCCCGGGCGTCATGCCGGTCTCGGCGCGGAAGAGACGGCCCAGGTGCCGGGCGCTCACTCCCGCCTGCCGGGCCAGCGAGTCGAGGCTGTGGTCGTCCGTGGGGTCGGCGGTGACGGTGTCCATGACGCGGCGCACGACCGTCTTCTCGGAGGGCTCCGGTGCCAGGCGCTTGCTGAACTGCGACTGGCCGCCGGGCCTGGCCATGAAGACGACGAGTTGACGGGCGACGTCGCGGGCGAGGTGCGCGCCGTGGTCGTCCTCGACCAGGGCGAGGGCCAGGTCGATGCCCGCCGTCACACCGGCCGAGGTCACGACGGGCCCGTCCCTGACGAACAGCGGGTCCGCCGCGACCCGCACCCGCGGGTAGGCGGCGGCCAGCTCCCGGGCCAGCTCCCAGTGCGTGGCCGCGCGGCGGCCGTCCAGGAGTCCGGCCTCGGCCAGGACGAACGCCCCCGCGCACACGGAGGTGACCCGGGGGGCGCGGGCGGCGAGCGCGGCGGTCAGGTGGACGAGGTCGGTGTCGGCGACCGCCCGCCGCCAGTCGCGGCGGCCGGGGACGACCAAGGTGTCGACGCGGCGCGGCAGTTGGGCCGGGGAGCCGTCGACGCCGACGCGCACCCCCGACGAGGTACGGACGTCGTGTCCGGTCGGGGAGACGACGTGCAGGTCGTAGCGGGCGCCGTAGGAGTTGGCCGTGGTGAGGACCTCGGCGGGGCCGCTCACGTCGAGGAGCTGCACGCCGTCGAAGGCGATGAGGACGACGACGTGGCGGCGCTTCCTGGCGCTCCCCGCCCTCCCGACACTGCCGGGCCTCCCCTCGCGGGCTACTCCGCCCATGGCGAGTCCAGGATGGTCCGCACGAAGTCGCCCCGCTCGAACCCGGGGACGTGGGCCGCGAGGACGTCCGCCTTCACGTTGCCGAACGTCGTCTCCGGCTTGGTGCGGATGCCTTCGGTGAACGCGTCCAGGATCCGCCGTTTGAAGTCCGGGCGGGGGTGCAGGGCCACGATCGCGGCGCGGTCGGCGGCGGGGATGTCGTCGTACCCGATGCCGAGCACGTCGTACTCCACGCCCGCCGTGACGAGGGCGACCTCCGGTTCCATGAACTCGGGGATGCCGGGCGTGGTGTGCAGGGCGATGGCCGTCCACACCCGCCGGACGCTGTCCTCGGGCAGCCCGTGCCCCCGCAGGAACCGCTTCGCCTCCTCCGCGCCGTCCACCTCGAACCGCCGGCCGCTGTGGCGCGCGCCCTCGCCGAGGCCCACGTCGTGGAACATCGCGGCGACGTACAGCAGCTCGGGGTCGAAGCTCAGGCCGCGGTTGCGGCCCTGCAGGGCGCCGAAGAAGTACACCCGGCGCGAGTGGTGGTAGATCAACTCTCCGGTGGTGTCACGGATCAGCTCGGTGGCCTCCCGAGCCACCCGCGTGTCGGGAACCACCACGTCCACGCCCGCCCCCACGGCACTCGCCCTCATGTCCACGTCCACGTCTCCGCCCGCCTCTCCTGCGACCACTGTGTCCCTCTCGGTACCTCAAGGATCACGTCGGCCGACGGGCGGCGCCATGGCGGTCCCGCCAGGTATCCCACAGATGAGGACATCGCCCCGGTGCGCCGGGGCGCGCCCTCGCCCCCGCAAATCCCGTGGCCCGGACCGGGATCCCCGGCCTAGGCTCGACGCCATGAGCAAGCCCCTCATCGCCCTTCTCAGCGGAGCCGGCATCTCCACGGACTCCGGCATCCCGGACTACCGCGGCCCTCAGGGCCTGTGGCGGCGCGACCCCGAGGCCGAGAAGCTCGTGACGTACGAGTACTACATGGGCGACCCGGAGATCAGGCGCCGTTCATGGCAGATGCGGCGCGCCAACCGGACCCTCCAGGCGGAGCCCAACGTGGCGCACCACGCGGTGACCGCCCTGGAGCGCTCCGGGGTGCCGGTGCGCGTCATCACGCAGAACGTGGACGGGCTGCACCAGCTCGCGGGGATGCCCGACCGCAAGGTCCTGGAGCTGCACGGCACCGCCCGCACGGTGATGTGCACGGCGTGCGGGGCGCGCGGCCCGATGACGGACGCGCTGGCCCGCGTGGAGGCGGGCGAGAGCGACCCGCCGTGTCTGGAGTGCGGCGGGATCCTCAAGTCCGCGACGGTGATGTTCGGCGAGCGTCTGGACCCGGCGGTCCTCGGCCAGGCCGTGGCCATCGCCGAGGCCTGCGACGTGTTCATCGCGGTCGGCACCACCCTCCAGGTGCAGCCCGCGGCAGCCCTCGCGGGCCGCGCCGCCGAGCACGGCGCCCGCCTGATCATCGTCAACGCCGAGCCGACTCCGTACGACGACCAGGCCGACGAGGTCGTCCGCGAACCGATCGGGACGGCGCTGCCGGCGCTCCTGGCACGGATCGCCGACTAGGGCGGCCTACGGCTCGTACAGGGGCAGGAAGTGGATGACCGCTTCCTCGTACGGATGGGCCTCGCGGACCGCCTGCTGGACGGCGGCGGCCCGGTCCGGCTCGCAGACCGATTCGATCCGGCACTCCTCGCTGTGCTGGACGACGCCCACGTCGCCGTCGTACGGCCGCGAGCCGGGCAGCGCCTGCCAGTTGCCGGTCACCTTCCACACGCTGGAACAGCGCGCGTACTCGCCGACGCGGCCCGCACCGGCCGCGTGGAGAGCCTCGATCACGGCCTCCGCGTGGCTCTCGGGGACGGATATCTCGATCTTCAGCCGCTTCATGCCGGGACCCTAACAACTCGCCCGACCAGCACGTTCACCCGGCCGAAGCGGTCACGGGAGCCACAGCCGCCCCTCATCGACCGATGACGAACCGCAGCTCCGGGCGCTCCCAGGCGACCTTCGGCGGCGACGGGGCCACCGTGCCCACCCGCTCGGCGCCCAGGCGTCGGTAGAACTTCTCGGCCGGCGGGTGCGAGACCACACGCACGTCGCTCAGTCCGGCGTTCGCCGCCTGCTCGGTCATGTGGGCCACCAGGAGGCGGCCGATCCCCCTCCCCTGGGCCGCGTCCGCCACGAAGATCAAGTCCAGCTCCGCGGGGTCGAGGACCAGGGCGTAGAAGCCGAGTACCCGCCCGTCCGTGTCGGCAGCCACGAAGACCTGGTGCCGGGCGATGTAGTCGGGGGTGACGTGGTAGTCGGAGATGATCGAGGCGTACGCCCCCCGGTAGGCGTCGGCCCCCTGGACCAGTGCTGTGAGGCGCTCCGCGTCCTGCCCGGCGGCGCGTCTGATGATCGTCGATCCCATCCGAGAAGTATAAGGGCGCACTGGCCTTTCAGGTATTACCGCTCTGGTGCGCTCCGCCACAGAGAGCACGCCGGGCTCACGACGGCCATGCCTCAACACCTGTCCCACAGGCCGGGATTGCGCACAGGTGTGGCATGGTGGATCAACTGACGATCCGGATGCCTGAGCGTCCGCGTAGGGGGATCTTGATGCGTGTTCGTACCGTCGCGGCCTCTGCCGCACTCGTCCTGTGCGCCACGGCCGGCGCGGCGGCCTGTTCGTCCTCGTCGGACGCCGCGGACTCCGGTCGGCGCACCGGTTCCTCCACCCCTGGGAAGCCCGCCGCCGCGGACGACTTCAAGGGCCGCGTCGAGACGGGCAAGGCCCAGGCGGGCGGGCCGAGGATCGAGGGGCGGGACGTCACGGAGTGCGCGGTCTCCGCGGCCGAGATCCCGGAGAAGTGCGCCCTCGACGTGTCGTTCTCCGAGAGCACCGAGGGCGAGCCGGCCGCCGGGGAGCCCGTCATGCGGTGAGTGCGGGGCGGCAGGTCACCTCGCGGCCCTGACCGCCCGCCCGCGCGTGCGCGGCTTCTCGCACATCAGAATCCCCTTCCCCCGCCCACGAAGATCCATTAATCTCACAGCTCGTTCACAATTGAAGCAGTGACCCCGCATCCGGGGTCAGGGGTCGGGGGTAGTGGATCATGGGTGCGAACTGGCGTGTGAGGTTGAGCGTTCTCGCAGGTGCGTCGGCGCTTGCCGCCTCGGTCGTCACCGCGGCGCCGGCACTGGCCGAGGAGCCGCCGGGCGGCCTCCAGGAAGTGCAGATGCCGGCGAACGTGGAGATCCTCGACGGGGTCGCCCCGGCGCCCGAAGCCGCGGTTCCGTTCACGGGTGGAGGACCGAAGGCCGCCGCCGCGTCCGACACGTGCCTCGGAACGACGTCCGCCTACGGCGCCCGGGGCTGCTTCCAGCACAACGGTGACATCGTCTGGGCCCGCGACACGGAGAAGGACGGCATGTCCGCGGCCGTCGGGGTCTACACCGACTACGGCCGACCCGCCGCGGTCTGCATCAACAAGCTCGGCGCGGACACCTGGGCGACCTGCAACAAGGACTACAGCGAGAACGGGAAAGTGCGCCTGCGCGTCATGCGCTACGACGGCGGCAACGGCAAGTTCTACCAGCCCGAGACCTGGTCCGGCTGGATCCCCGTCGACGGACAGTACTGATTGTCACGGACTGGCTACGGGATCCGGAGGGAACCCGTCAGTCCGGGGGGCGTGCGCGAGGGTGTTCGGGACGGGGTATGCACCGGCCCGGGGCCAAGTCCCCGGCCGGTCAGGGGAGTTCGAGGAGTCGACCATGTCCATCACGTTCCGCAAGTCGTTCCGGGTGCTGCCGGGCGTCCGCGTGCACATCAACGGCCGCAAGTGGTCGATCACGGTGGGCGGGAGGCGCGGGCACCACACCATCAACTCCGACGGACGGCGTTCGTCGTCGTTGAACCTGCCGGGGTCGATCCACGTCCGGCGCGACCACCACCGCCACTGAGCGCGGGCGCCACCGCGCAGGGGAAGGCGTCACCGCCGGGAGCCCGCTCCCGGCGGTGACGCCTCAGCCCGGCCGTACCGTCACGACCACGTCGGTACCGCCGGGCGCCCCCACCCACACCTGCCGCACCCGCCCGGGCGGCACGCTCCGCGCGCTGACCCACGCCGCGCGGCCCGACACGGTGATCCGCCAGCCGGTGGTGCTCGGCGGCAGGGACAGCACGCTGACGCCGGGCCGCTCGGCCGCCCGGTAGGCGAGGCGGTACGTGCCGCGTTCCGCGTCGTGGCCCTCGGCCCGCACGGCGCCCGCGACCGCGGGGGCGTACGGCGTGGCGGTGCGCTCCTTGTTCGTACGGAAGCGTCCTTCGCGGTCGAGGGCGCAGTAGCCGCCGCCGCGGCACCAGACGTAGGCCGCCCACCCCGACGAGTAGCGGGTGAAGGAGGCGAGCGCTTCGTCGTGGAAGCGGCGCATGTTCGGCAGGCCGCTGTTCAGCGGGCCCCACTCCCCCACGACGACCGGGATGGACTGTTCGCGCGGGTAGGCGGTGACGGCGTTCTCGTACGCCGTGATCCAGCCCGCGGCGGGGTCGTAGTCGGCGCCCGCCTCCATGGCGGTGTTGTAGAAGTGCGGGGCGTACACGACCCGTTGGTCGTGGACGCGGCCGAGGCCGGTGGGCACGCCTTCGCCGACGATCGGGGTCGGCTCGACGAACAGCCAGTTCGAGCGGTCCCGGGTGCGGATCGCGTCGGCGAGGCGGTTGTACATGGGGGTGAGGTGTGTGGCCTCGATGCGGCGGGCGGCTCCCGCCAGGTCCTCGCCTGCGCGCAGCTCCCCCATCGGCTCGTTGATCAAGTCGTAGCCGAGGACCGCTGGGTGCGTGCCGAAGCGGTCGGCCAGGAGGCGCCACATGCGTTCCTGGGCGCGCCGCAGGTCCGCGTCCTCGTAGAGGTGGGTGAAGGCGCGCTGGACGGCGGGCTCGAAGTACTCGGAGAACCAGTCGTCGGGGTGCGGCGTGAAGGGCAGGCCGTCGGTGCGGGTCGCCCACTCCGGGATGCCGCGGTGGCCGAACGCGGGCCCGAACACGTCCTGGTGGGCGTCGATGACGACGTGGATCCCGTACCGGTGCGCCCAGTCGAGGATCCGGCGGATCTTGCGCAGGTACGACTCGCTGTACCGGCCGCGCCGCGGCTCCAGGTCGTCCCAGAAGACAAGGAGGCGGGCGAAGTTGAAGCCGCGTGCGCGCAGATCGGCGAAGTGCCGTTCGGTGATGGCGCTGAGGGCGTCCTCGCCGGTGTGCTGCTTGTCCTCGACGTTCCAGCCGCGCAGGGTGAGGGTGCGGCCGCGGTCGTCGGTGAGGCGGGGAATGTCGCCGACTCTCCGGACTGCGGCTCCATCTCCCTTGTCCATCGCGCGAGTTGAATCGTCGCGCCCATCAGCCCTGTGCGGGGCTTCCGGTGCCATGCCCGCGCCCAGCAGCGCGCCGACGATCAACACGACCAGGGCCATCAGGCCCAGGCGGTGCGTGCGGTGCCCGCCCAGGACGCGCGGACTCTTCCCCAGGACGCACGAGGGTTCACCCATGGCGCACGAGCCTACGACGCGCACCTCCGTATCGGACCGCTCTGATCCAGCCGGTCGCGCATCGGGCTGTCGCCGGGCGTCGCGGGCCCTGGCTCGCCACGCAGCCGCCGCCGAAAACCCGTTGGCGGGCCACGGCGACCGCTGCTACCTTCCGGGAGGCCGTGCGAGAGAACGAGGAGGTGGTACCCGTGAACGCAGAATCGACATGGGTGCTCCCCTCCGGGGTCACGGTCGGGCGACAGGTCGTCCGGGAGCGCCGTTCCTGAGCCTCCCGAAAGGCACGACCGTGCACTTCACCTCCGAGCAGCGCCTCGACGACGGCGTCCTCGAACGCGAATTCACCCTCGGCGAGATCCCCGGCATCCTGTGGACACCCGGACCCGCATCCGCACCGGCGCCGCTGATCCTGCTCAGCCCTCCTCCGCTCGGGCTGCGCAAGATGTACCCCCGGCTGGCGGCCCGGGCCCTGCACTCCGCGGCCCACGGCTACGCCACGGCCACCATCGAGCTGCCCGGAAGCGGCGACCGCCCCCGTTGGCCCGCCGCCGAACAGGCCGTCGCCGACCTGCGCCGGGCGATGGGGGCCGGCGAGCCGGTCGGTGACGAGATCATCGACGCGCTCATCCTCCCCCTGGTCGAGCGTGCGGTCCCCGAATGGCAGGCCGCCCTCGACGCCCTCCTCTCGCTGCCCGAGATCGGCGGCCCGGTCGGGTACTCGGGCGGAGTGATCTCCATCGGGACCCGCCTCGCGGTGGTCGAGCCGCGCATCTCGGCCGCCGTTCTGTTCGCGGGGAGTTTCATCCCCCGCGCCATGTTCGAGGAGGCCCGCCGGGTCACCATTCCGCTGCACGTCCTGCTGCAGTGGGACGACGAAGGCAACGACCGGCAGGCGGCACTGGACCTGTTCGACGCCTTCGGCTCCCGGGAGAAGACCCTGAACGCCAACATGGGCGGGCACACCGGCGTCCCGCAGTTCGCGGGGGACGCCGCGGGCCAGTTCTTCAACCGGCATCTGAAGTGATGCCGGGCCGCCCGAGCGGCAGCGGACGGTAGCTGGGATCGGCCCGCGTGCCGCTCGTCGAGGACAGGCCCGGGCCCTCCTCGACGAGCGGCACGCGGGTCGCGGCAGCCGCACGACCACCCCGATCGCGTCAGCGCCCGTTCGCGAGCAGCGCCGGAACGACCTCGTCCCACACCGCGCGCGGGAACACCTCGTGGCCGGTCTGCTCCATGGCGAGGAACCTGGCACCCGGGATCTCGGCGGCAAGGGCACGCCCGTGCTCCAGCGGGAACAGCGGGTCCTCGGTGCCGTGCAGGACGAGCGTCGGCGCCGTGATCGCGCCCAGGCGGTCCCGCCACGGCTCTCCGGCGTCGAGCAGGTAGGGGTTCGTGACCTGCGCCGCGATGTCGCGCGCGTGGTCGACGAGCCGCTCCGCCTGGGCGCGCACGGCGTCGGTGTCGAAGGGGCGCGACCGGGCCGCGAAGGGCCGCTCGCCCTCGACGAGATACTCGACGACGGCGGCCCGGTCGTCCCAGTCCGGCTCCGCCGCCTCCTCGGCGAAGACCGCGAGGAGCGCCTCGGAGATGGGCGGCAGGTCGGACTGGTCGTGCCCCGGCCCGCCGGGCGTCGAGGACGCGAGGGCGAGGGCGGCGACCCGGTCCGGGTGGTCGAGGGCGAGCAGCTGCGCGACAGCGGCGCCCTGGGACATGCCCACGATCTCGGCCGACGGCAGACGGAACCCGTCGAGCAGCCCGGCGGCGTCGGCGACCAGGGCCCGCAGGTCGTACGGCGGCTTGCCCGCGGGGTAGCCGGTGGAGCGGCCCGCGTCGCGGCTGTCGTAGCGGATCACATGTCTGCCACCGGCGACGAGGCGCAGGACGAACTCCTCGTCCCAGGCCTGCATCGAGTGGCCCGCGCCGTGGATGAGCAGGAGCGGCACGTCGGCGGGGTCGCCGAAGGTCTCCGCGCACAGTTCGACGCCGTTGGTCCGGATGAGGTGTTCGGTGCCGCGCATGGGGTGCCGCCTTCCCGTCATGTTCGTTACGTGTAACGGAGATGCTAGCGGACGCCTCCGTTACATGTCACGAACTTCGTTAGACTGGCCCCATGCCCCCGAGTCACCGGCCCGCACCCGACGCCCTCGCCGCCTGGCACGCCTACCGGGCGCTGCCCCTGCTCATCGACGCGGAGGTCGCCCGCGACCTGGAGCAGGACACGGGCCTGTCCATGGCCGACTACGACGTCCTGGCCGCCGTGACGGCGCTCGCGTCCGCCGACACCTGCATCCGCGTCAGCCTCCTCGCCGCCCATCTGCACTGGGCGCACAGCCGCCTGTCACGGCACCTCGGCCGCATGGAGCGCCGCGGCCTCGTCGCCCGTGAACCGTGCGAGCGCGACGGCCGCGGCGACGACGTCCTGTTGACCTCCGCCGGGCAGGCGGCTCTCGACGAGGCGACCCCCGCCTACCTGGCGTCCGTGCACCGGCACTTCGCCGCGCTGCTGTCCCGGGAGCAGCTCGCCGCGCTCACCGGCATCGAGGCGACGATCGCCGGGCGGCGCTGAGGCGTCCGGCGTCCGCCTCAGCCGCGGATCATCGACATCAGCAGCCCATGGGTCTCGGCGTCCGCCGCCGCCACGAGGCCGCGGCCACCCCGTCCGACCGGGCCGCCGTCGACCCCGGTGACGACGCAGCCCGCGGCCCGGCACAGGGCGATCCCGGCCGCGAAGTGCACGCTCCCCGACAGGTCGCCGCCGTCGGTGACGTACGCGGCCCGCCTGCCCGCCGCGACCCACGCCAGCGCCAGCGTCGTGGACACGACCCGCGGCCGGAACCGCCCGCCGAAGTCGGGGTGGGCCAGCAGGTCGACGGCCCGGAAACCGGGGGCGCTCGGGAACGGCGGGTCCAGGTTGACGTCCACCAACCGCGTGGCGGGCGTCGGCGCCAGCGGGGTGTCGACGCCGTCCTGCCGCACCCAGGCGGACGTGCCGTCGGTGCGGAACACCTCGGCGCTGAACGGGTCGGCCACCGCTGCCGCCCCGTCGCGCAGCGCCACGTTGACGGCGACGAGCATGTTGCCGACGGCGTAGTTCAATGTGCCGCACAGGGGGTCGACCAGCCATCGGCGCGCGGTGTCGTCGGCGCCGTGCCGCCCGCTCTCCTCGCCGAGCACCGCGTCGTCGGGCCGCGCGGCGCGGATGACGTCGAGGATCGCCTGCTCCGCCTGCACGTCGGCGGCGGTCGCGAAGTCCCCCTCACCCTTGTCGATCCGGGAGAGCCGCCGGCCGTACAGGGTGCGCACCACGTCCGCACCGGCGCTCGCCCCGGCTGTCGCGACGTCGACATCCGCAGAACCCGCTGAATCCACATATGAGTTGATCATGCCAAGCAGACTATCGCCGCCCGCCGCCCCGACCGGAGCCGGTCAGAGCCGGTCAGAGCCGGCCGACGGGATGATCCCCGAGAGACTAGGCCCTCGCGCTCTCGTCCGGGTGCAAGGCGTCCAGGATGAGGGTGAGGCCGAAGGTGAACTCGTCGGCGTAGTCGTATCCGGGCTTGAGGGCGTGCTCGGTGGCCAGCTCGGTGAGGTGGGGGTAGGCGTCCGCGGGCATCTCGTCGAGGATGGCGCCCGCGACCTCGCCCAGTTCCGCCGAGCCGTTGAACGGCAGGCTCAACTCCTGGATCACGAAGCCGTACAGGTAGCTGTCGATCAGGGAGAAGGCGTGCGCCGTCATGGCGACGGAGAACCCTCCGGCGCGCAACGCGCCGATGACGGCGTCGTGGTGGCGCAGGGTCGCGGGGCCGGGCCGGGACCGGGAGTCCATCAGGGCGACGGCCCAGGGGTGGCGCCGGAGCGCGGCGCGGGCGGACTCCGCGCGGTGGCGCATGGCGCTCTTCCAGTCCATGCCGTCCGGCGGCAGGTCGATCTCGCCGAACACCACGTCCACCATGCCGTCGAGGACGTCCTCCCGCCCCGCGACGTGGTGGTAGAGCGACATCGCCTCGACGCCCAGCGGTGCGGCGACGGCCCGCATGGTGAGCGCCGCCGAGCCCTTCTCGTCGGCGATCGCCACCGCCGCACGGATCACCCGCTCACGGCTCAGCGGCGTGCGCGCCCGAGTCCCGCGCCGCCCCTTGCCCGGCTGAGGCATGCGTACCTCCCGATCGCTCCCCTTGACCGCCTTACAGCATAAGGCTAGCTTGCCTTACAACATAAGGTACGCATTCCGGCGAGGGGCTGGGCCATGGGTACGGATCACGTGAAGAAGGTCTGCGTCATCGGGGCTTCGGGAAAGCTCGGCCAGTACATGGTCCGGCACGCGCTGGAGCGCGGCTACGAGGTGGTCGGCGTGTGCCGGGAGCGCAGCGTGCCGAAGCTGGCCGCGCTGGAGGACCGCATCACCGTCGTCCCCGGGCCCACGAACGACCCGGAGGTGATCCGGCGTGCGGTCGCCGGATGCGACGGGGTCCTGACGGTCCTCGTGCCCTGGGGTGTGCGGCAGTACGCGTCGGGGACGGCGCAGGCGGTCCTCGACCACGCGCGGCCGGGTGCGCGCCTGGTCTTCTCCTGCGGCTGGCACATCACGCGCGACGGCAAGGACCGGTACTCACGGAAGTTCACGCTGGGCGTCCGGGTCGCCGCTTTCCTCGGCAAGCTCGTGCGCGCCGTCGAGATCGACGACCAAGTGGAGGCGTGCCGCCGGGTGTTCGCCAGCGACACCCGGTGGACCGTGGTGCGCGGCAGCTCCCTCGAGGAGGGCGGGAGCCAGGGTCTGCCCGTGTGGAGCCGGCACGTCGGCGACCCGGTACTGGCCAGCGATCTGACCCGCCGGGTGGACTTCGCCCTGTTCATGGTCGAGGCGCTCACCGACGACGCCCTCGTCCAGGAGGCCCCGGCGATCGTCGGCCGCCTCACGCCCAGCGCCCTCGCCCACGCCGGGGACACCCGCGACCCCGCCTAGGCCGGGGCCTGTCCGACACCCCGCCTGAGCCAGGCCGTCCGTCACCACTGCGCGGCCAGCCTCTCCAGGAACACCCGCTGCCCCGCCACGAGCTTCTCCCCGGCCCGCTCCAGCGGCAGCCACGCCACCCGGTCCAGCTCCGGGAACTCCTGGACGCGGCCCGACCCGCGCGGCCACTCCGTCCGGAACGTGCCCGGGACCACCGCCTCCGGATCGAGGTCGGCCTCGACGGCCCAGACGGTCACGGTCTTGCCGCCCGCCTGCCGCACCTCACCGAGCGGCAGGTAGGGCCCGGCGGGGGCGGGCAGTCCCAGCTCCTCCTCGAACTCGCGCACCGCCGCGGCCAACGGCTCCTCGTCGTCGCCGTACTCACCTTTCGGGATCGACCAGGCCGCCTGGTCGCGGCGCGCCCAGAACGGTCCGCCCATGTGGCCGACGAGCACCTCGGGCGCCGGGCCCGGGCGGCGGTAGAGGAGCAGTCCGGCGCTGCGGCGGCCGGTCATGACGGCGGGTGGGGTGGGGGCTGCATGGCATCGGACCCTACGCCCGCGTCGGCGCCGGAGCGGGGCGGGACGCGGCCCGCTCAGGCCTCAGGGCAGGGCCGACGGCCGTCGCGTCACCCGGGTGCGGTACGAACTCCCTGTGAACGAAGAGATTCGACCCGAGACCGTGCGTGTGTTCATCGCGCTCTCCCCGCCCGACGACGCGAAGCAGGAACTGGCCAGGGAGCTCGGCCCCGCCTACCGCGCGCACCCGCGGATGCGCTGGAACCGCATCGAGGACTGGCACATCACCCTGGCGTTCCTCGGCGAGGTCCCGCCCGCGGCGATTCCGGTGCTGCGGCCGCCCCTTGCGGACCTCGCGGCGGCCCGCCGCCCGCTCACCCTGGCGCTGCGCGGGGGCGGGCACTTCGACGAGCGGGTGCTGTGGAGCGGCATCGGGGGCGACCTCGACGAGCTGCGGCTGCTCGCCGCCGACGTGCGTGCCGTGGTCAAGGAGTGCGGCATCCACTTCGCGGAGCGGCCGCTGCGGCCCCATCTGACGCTGGCCCGGGCCCGCCGCGACACGCCGTCGTGCGCGGTCGAGGCCGCCGCCGGGCTGAGCGGCTTCACCGGCCGCCCCTGGCAGACCGAGCGCCTCCACCTGGTCGCCAGCAACTTCGGGCGCGGTCCCGGCCCCATCCGCTACCGGGACGTCGACGCCTGGAGCTTCGACGGCGAGGACCGCCACGCCGGTTAGCCCGTCGGCGGATGCCGGGCGTGGGCCGACTCGGCCGCCGTGTCCAGTCGTGGGACGCGACGAACCCGGTGGCGCGATCGGCCGCCACGACCGATCCCGCCACCGGGCTCGCCTCGACCGCGAGGCCTACAGCGGCTGTACCGAGATGTTCCGGTACCGCACCGCGTTCGCGTGGTCCTGCAGCCGGATGGCGCCCGCCGTCGGGCCCTCGGGATCCCCCGCTCCCGTCGGTCCGTCGATCGCCACGTTGTCGTGGACCTTCACGCCGTTCCACACCAGGGTGACGCGCGCGTCCTCCGTCTTCTTGCCGCTGTCGTCGAAGCGGGCGGCACGGAAGGTGATGTCGTACGTCTGCCAACTCTCCGGTGGCTTCGCCGCGTTGGTGTCAGGTGCCTTCTTCTTGTAGATCGCGCCGGCCTCGTCGTCGGCCGGGGAGTCGTCGCCGTGGGAGTCGAGGATCTGGATCTCGTAGCGCTCCTGGAGGTAGACGCCGCTGTTCGCGCGGTCCTGGCCGGTCACGTCCGGCGGCAGCTTCGGCAGCCAGAACTCGACGTGCAGCTTGAAGTCCTGGAACGCCTGCTTGGTGCGGATGTCCCCGCAGCAGACCTCCATCGCGCGGTCCCCGACGAGCGGCCACTGCGGGGTGCGGCCGTCGGTGTGCTGCCAGGGCGAGCGGTCGGCGCCGTCGAAGAGGGTGGTCCTGGCGCCCTGCGGGTGGACGGACAGGAGATCGAGGTTCAGATGCCCGGTGTCGCCCTCGTCATGGCGGTACGAGATGGTGTTGGCGCCCGCCCGCAGCTTCAGGCGCTCGGTCCGCGTGGACCACTTGTCCCAGGTGCCGGTGGAGTGCAGCTTCACCTGCCGCACCTTCTCGCCGTTGACGTGGACGCTCAAGGTCTTCGTCCCCGCCTCCGGATACGGGCCGTTGGCGTAGCGCAGGCCGACGTCATAGGTGCCCGCCTTCTTCGCCCGGACGTCGAAGGTGGTGGCGGCGCCCTTGGTGCCGTAGCCGTCGACGAAGCCGCTGCCGGAGTACGCGCCGTGGTTGTTGTTCGTCCTGGCGCCGCCGTCGAGCCGGGCCTCCTCCGCCTCGTACAGGGTTTGCGGGGCAGGCTTCACGCCGGGGATGCGGTTCAGGGTGTACCACGCCTCGGTGGACCACAGGCCCTTGCCGCCCTCGGCGGTGAAGGGGCGGGGCGAGCGCACATGGACGACCCGGTCGGACTTCAGGCCCGGGATCTCCAGGGTGACCTTCTTGCGGTCGGACGACAGCGTCGCCGCGCGCACCGGCAGGGTCTCCTCGTCCACCTTGGGGCCGCCGTAGGCAGCGGTCGGAACGTAGCGCCACTGCGCGACCTGGTAGCGGGCGGCGAGTTTCTCGGCCGTCGCCTGGGACACCGGCTTGGTGTACTCCATCTCGAATCCGGTCCGGGTGGCGCGCATGGCCTTGATGTCGAAGGCGTCGTCGCCCTGGGGCGTCAGCTTCTGCAGGCCGTGCTTGAGCTTGCCCGGCTGGCCCCAGTTGCCGCCGGCGCCCAGACCACCCGCGTACAGCGCGCCGTCGGGGCCCGTGCTGATCCGGTTGACCCCGGCCTCCAGGCCCTGGGTGAAGCGGAAGACCGCGCCCTGGTACTCGCCGCCGACCTTCTCCAGGGACGCCCGCTGCACGCCGCCGTAGGTGACGTCGCCGAAGAGCAACTGGCCCGCGAAGGTGCCCTCCTTCAGGAGGATCGGATTGCTCGGCGAGTTACCGATCTCGTTCTGCGGCAGCCACAGCACGGGCCGTGTGACGGGCTTGTCGTCGAACGGCCCGTCGGGGTTGGTGTGATGGTTGAAGAAACGGCCCTGCTTGACGTGCAGGAGCTTCGACGACGGCAGCCAGCCGCCCTGGTTGTCGGTGGCGAACAGGTCGCCGTCGGGTCCCCAGCCGATGCCGTTGGGGGTGCGCAGGCCGCCCGCGACGTAGGAGACCTCGCCGGTCGCGCGGTTGACCTTGATGGTGGTGCCCCGGTTCTTCGCGGGCTGCGGGTCGGTGGTGGCGCCGCCGAGGTTGATGGCGACGGACAGGTTCAGATAGAAGAAGCCGTCCCGATAGAGCAGGCCGAAGGCGAACTCGTGGAAGTTCTTGCCGAACGGCCAGGTGGCGACGGTCTCGTAGGCGTCCGTGACGTCGTCGCCGTCGTCGTCCTTCAGCCGGGTCAGCTCGTGTTTCTGGGAGACGTAGAGGGAGCCGTCGACGTACTTGAGGCCCATCGGCTCCTTCAGGCCCTCGGCGACCTTCTTGGTGGTCACCTTCTCGGGGCCGGTGCTGCCGGTGACGTTGTCGAGGAGGTAGACCTCGCCCTTGGTGTTGTCGGTGCCGCCCCACGTGGCCACGGCGAGGCGGCCGTCGGGCAGCCAGTCCATCGCGGAGACCTGCGGCTCGAAGCCCTTCGGCCTGAGGTCGGTGAGCCGGTAGTCGGGGTGGACGCCGTTCAGCGGCAGGCCGTCGCCCGGCGTCTCCGTGGAGCCCGCGCACTCCTTGCGGCCCGGCGCCGTGACGCGCACGACACCCTTGTCGGTGCTCAGGACCGAGTTCGGCACGACCGTGAGGTCACCGGCGCCCGGCGGCTTCCAGGAGAGCGTGACCTGCTGTTCGCCGCCCGCCTCGAAGTGCTCGATGAGCAGGGCGTGGTACCCGGCCGTCAGCTCGACCGTGCCGTCCTTGGGGCTCGGACCGTGCTGGCCGTCGTGGTCGATGACCCGCTTGTTGTCGATCAGCAGCCGGGAGCCGTCGTCGCTGGTGAGACGGAAGGTGTAGGTGCCGTCCTGCGGGACGTTCAGGTTGGCGATGGTGTGCGAGACGAAGTTGTCGGCGAGGCCGCCGAAGTCCGCGGCCTCCTTCCAGTCGACGACCGGCTTCAGCTCGTCGACGTTCGGGGTCTGGCCGGGCTTGAGCTCACACAGCTTGTTCAGGGGCTGCTGCATGTCGTAGACGCGCTGGGTGACCCCTGGCTCCTGGGGCGGGAGTTCGACGAAGGGGCTCGGATCGTCGTCGGCGGCGGGGGCGGCCGGGGCCTGCGCGGGGGCCGCCCAGGCGGCTCCGGTGACTCCCGTGGCCCCGGTGAGTCCGGCGAAGAGGGATCCGACGGCCAATAAGCTCAAGCGAGTACGGAATCTTCGGTACGACCGTGCGCTCATTGCTGCTCCCGGCAGGTGATGAGGCGAAGGGACCTGGCGTTCCGGCCACCTGCGCGCGGGGTGGGGCATCCGGCGCCACCGGGGCTCCGGGCGCGTGCGGGTGACTTGGGGCGGGACGCTAGTCAGCTTTCATCGAACCCGGAACCCCTTGCGCGACAAGGAACACAACTTTTTCTCGCGGGAGGACAAAGCGCGGCCCGTGGAACCGGTGGGGCGGGGCACGGCCTCCCCCGCCCCACCGGGCACGCAGAGGTCACCGGCCCTGCGGTCAGGGAGCGATGCCCACGCCCGGGATCCGCCCCCAACTCCGCTCCTGCGCCGCCGTCATCGCGGGCCAGGAGTGACCGCCGGGGCGGGCCCGCACCCGTGACGCGTACTCCCCCGGCACGAAGCGGGGGTCGTAGAAGCAGCCCGTGCCGTACGTCGCGTCGAAGGCCGGGCAGGACGCGGCCACGGACGCCGGGGTGGGCTTCCTGCCCTCGCGCACCCAGGTGTCCAGCGCGGCAAGGGAGTTGGCGTACTCGGCCGCGCTCAGCCCGCTGTGCTCGCCCTCCCGTGTGAACGTCTGCACCAGATGCCGGTCCCGGCCCGCTCCGCGCAGCGAGGCGCGGTAGGCCGCCTCGTGCTCGACGAAGGCCGTCGGGTCGTCGATCGCGTGCAGCGTCAGCACGGGGATCGCGACCTTGCCCGTGAGGTCGCTGTCGTACGACAGGTCGCGGGCCGCGGCGGGGTCGGCCGAGAACCGCCGCACCCCGGCGTTGAGGGCCTTGTCGTCGTGCGAGCCGGTGTAGCGCACGCCCTTGTTGCTGAAGGGGTTGCGGCCGCCGAGCCGCTTGTCGACGATGTCGCGGAAGGTGAAGGTCGCGAACTTCAGATGGGATTCCAGGGAGCGTTCCGGGATCCGGGTGACGGCGAGGATGTCGTCGAGGTTGCGCTCCTGTCGGGCCGTGCGGTCGGCGGGCGCCGAACCCAGACCGGTGCACTCCTGGAGCCGGGCCTCCAGGTCGGCGCCGGTCATCGTGGAGTCCTTCGGCAGGCCGCTCCACAGCGGGTACGGGGGTTCGGACGGCCGGGGGTGGTTCTGACAGTAGTACTGGTAGACGACGCGCAGGTCCACGCGGTAGTCGTAGCCGCGCGAGCCGCCGCCGAGGACGCCGTTGGTGAGCAGCGCGCCGTCGTAGGGCCGTCCGCCGCGCGAGCCGTAGGTCTCGACGGCCTTGGCGGCGACGTCACCTCCCCAGGACTGGCCGTGCAGGTAGGTCTTCCGCGGCTTCTGGAACTCGCGCACGAACAGCTTGCGCAGGTTCTCGGTGTCCGCGGCCGCCATGCGCGTGCCGTAGCCGCCCCGGCGGTAGGAGGAGCCCGCCCAGGCGTACCCCTCGGCCACCATCACCGACCAGCGGTCGAGGTCGTCCACGCTGCGCTGCGGGTCGGACCGGGAGCCGAGGTCGGGGCCGCCGTGGGCGTGCAGGACCAGTGAGCCGTTCCAGTTCCGGGGGACGGCGATGGTGTAGTACGCGCCGTTGCCGTCCCGGCCGGTGTAGCAGGCGGCCTTCGCGCCCACGCTCTCCGGGCAGTCCGTGGGGCGGGGACCTGTGGGGTCGGCCGCGGGGCGGGGAAAAGTGGGGTCGGCCGCGGTGGCGGGTGCGGGTCCCGCGAGGCCCGCCGTGAGGACCACGGCGATGCCACCGGCGAGGGCGGCGGCGTGCCCCCGCCGGTGGGACATGCGTGCACGGCGTGGTCGTCGTGCGGTCAGCCAGTTGCCCATGAGTCGTCCTTCCCCGGGCCTCCAGGCGCGGCCCTCGCGCGGAGGGCTCGATGCTAGGCACCGGTGAAGTGGCGTACGAGGGCTCGGGGATTGCGTTCATATTGATCTCCGCGGCCGTCCGCCCGAGACCTCACCTCCCGCTCAGGACGTCCCGGCCCCCACTCCCGCCATGCGCTCCGCCAGATACCGCTGGAACTGCCACAGCGGACGCTCCAGATGCGAGAAGCGACCCCCCGACGGCGCCGGGTCGGTGGCGAGGCCGCGCTGCACCCCGCGCACCGCCACCACGTCCTCCGCCTGGATCACCTCGAACTGCTGCCGGGACGCCTCCACATAGGCGTCGTAGCCGGGCCGCTGCTTGGCCTCCGCGGGGACCAGGACGGTGAAGACCGCGTCATGGGCGCCCGGGCCCCTCGGGATCCAGCGCGCGAACGCCACGCTGTCGGGCATCAGGGCCATCGCCATGTTCGGGAAGACGCCCGCGACCGTCATGCCGGAGAGCTGGCGCATGCCGAGCCCGGGAATGAGGGTGCCGACCAGGTCCATGCCGTCCGGTCCCTGCGGGATCTCCATGTCGGGGGCGAACGGGGTGTACATGCTGAACCCGCGCCCCTCGCACTCGTCGACGACGGTGTCCTTGCCGGGGAGGATCCGCTCCAGGGTGTCGGCGTGCGAACCCATGTGGTGGTAGTTCTCCGAACCGTTCTCGAACGCAACCTTCCAGTTCGCGGGGACGCCGTCCCAGCGGGCCGTGAAGCCGACGACCAGGTCCTCGATCCGGTAGGGCGCCACCGTGGCTTCGAGCGCGCTCAGCTGCGGGGCGAGCGGGGCCGCGTCCGGGTCCGCGCTGACCATCAACAGGCCGTGCCAGACCTCCAGGCGGTACTGGGGAAGGCGGCAGGCGGCGCGGTCGAACTCGACCTTGTTCATCAGGGGCGCGCCCGCGAGCTGTCCCGCGAACTCGCCGTTCAGGCGGTACGTCCAGGTGTGGTACGGACACGTGAGGCGTTTGAGCGAGCCCTGGTCCGGGGTCGTCTCGGGCGGCAGGACGTCCATGAAGCGGTGACGGCACACCCTCGACAGGGCGTGCAGGTCGCCGTTCTCGTCGCGGGTGACGACCAGGGGCCGGCCGAGGTCGTCCGTGCGCAGATAGTCACCGGGCGCGGCGACCTGTGAGACATGGCCGACGCAGATCCAGTCACTGCCGAAGATGCGGTCCTTCTCCCACTCGTGGAAGTCCTCGCTGGTGTACGCCCGGGCGGGCAAGGTCTCGCCGCGCTCCAGGGGCAGCTCGGCGAGCCGGGCCAGTTCACCGAGCAGGGCGGGGAGCGCGCCGTGCGGGGATCCGTGATGCGGGGAGGGACGTCCGTCGTACGGGGAGGTGTGCGGAGAGTCGTGCGGGGAGGTGTGCGAGGAAGTGTGCGAGGAGGAGACTCCGTCGCGCGGGGAGGTGAGTCCGTCGTGCAGCATCGTGGCACCGCCTTCAGTCCGGGATCTCCTTTCATGCTCCGCCGCGGCCGACGGAGCGGGATCGACAGCCTGAACGACCTTCGGGTACATCCTTCGGCTGACCCGGGCAATCCGGATGTCCGATGCACGGGAGACAGGCAATCGACGTAAACTCACCCCTCACCTAAAGGTCTAGGCCAATGACTGACGCCTGAGGCGCGGGAGACGGGGGTCAACACCGGACGGCCGCGCTCCGCGATCACCCCGAACCCCCTGCCTGTGCAGCACATTTGAGCACACACCGGCATGGAACGACTCCTTGACGTGGTTGATTGGTATAGGCCAATATCCACCTCGTTCGCACCGCTTTCGCCGCGGTCGACCGATCCGCCGATCCCGCACCCCGCTCCTCCGGAGGTCCCTCATGGCAAGCGACAGCCACCCGCGCCTGACCCGGCTGGCCAACTCCGTGCTCCAACCGGGCTTCGCGGGCACCACCGCCCCGGACTGGGTGCGCCGCCGGATCGCCGACGGGCTCGCGTCCGTCGTGCTCTTCGGCCGCAACATCGAGAGCCCCGAGCAGGTCGCCGCCCTCACCGCGGCCCTGCGCGCCGAGAACCCGGATCTGATCGTCGCAATCGACGAGGAGGCCGGCGACGTCACCCGCATCGGCGCCCGCACCGGCGCGTCCTGGCCGGGCAACCTCGCGCTCGGCGCCATCGACGACCCCGAGCTCACCGAGCAGGTCGCCCGCGACATCGGCCGCCAACTGCGGGCGATCGGCGTGTCGTTGGACTTCGCGCCCAGCGCCGACGTGAACTCCAACGCGATGAACCCGGTCATCGGCGTCCGCTCCTTCGGGGCCAGCACGGACGTGGTGGCCCGGCAGACCGCCGCCTGGATCCGCGGCCTGCAGTCCGTCGGCGTCGCCGCCTGCGCCAAGCACTTCCCCGGCCACGGCGACACCGACGTCGACTCCCACCACGGCCTGCCGCGGTTCACGGCCGACGCCGACGAGATCGCCCGGACCGCCCTGCCGCCGTTCGCCGCCGCGATGGACGCGGGCGTGCGCGCCGTCATGACCGCGCACATGCTGGTCCCGGCCCACGACGACGAGATGCCCGCCACGCTCAGCGGCCCGATCATCAACGGCCTGCTGCGCGAGAAGCTCGGCTTCACCGGTCTCGTCGTCACCGACGGCATCGAGATGGGCGCCGTGACCGGCCCGTACGGCATCACGGGCGCCACCGTCCGGGCCGTCGCCGCGGGCGTGGACGCGGTGTGTGTCGGCGGCGAGAGTGCCGAGGAGTCCACCACCGTCGACCTCGCCGACGCCCTGGTGCGCGCGGTGCTCGACGGCACGCTGCCCGAGGAGCGCCTGACCGAAGCGGCCGCGCGCGTGGGCGAGTTCGCCACCTGGTCGGCCGCCCTCGCCCGGCAGGCGGACCCCGACGCGGACGCCTCCGACATCGGCCTGGTCGCGGCCCGCCGCGCCGTCCGGGTGCATCGCAGCGGCAACGGCGCCGAGCTCCCGCTCGCGGCCGACCCGCACGTCGTCGAGCTCTCCCCCACCATGAGCCTCGCCGTCGACGGCGCCACCCCGTGGGGCGTCGGCGAGCCGCTGCGCGCGCTGCGTCCCGGCACGACGTCCGTGCGGATCTCGGAGTCCGAACTGACCGGCCAGGACGACCTCCTCGACCGTCTCGCCCTGGCCCCCGCGAACGGCCGGGACCTGATCGTCGTCGTCCGTGACGCGGCCCGGCACCCGTGGATGTCCCAGGCGCTCCAGGGCCTGGTGCGCCGCCGCCCGGACGCCCTGGTGGTGGAGATGGGGGTTCCCGCGGGCGAACAGGTCGGCGCGGTCCACGTGACGACGTACGGCGCCACGCGGGTCTCCGGCATCGCCGTCGCCGAGGTGCTCGCCGGCGCCTCCTGAGCGCCGGGGCGGCCCGGCGGTGGGCCGCCCCGAGCCGCCCCGCACTCGCCGACACGGCCGCCCCCGCAGCCGCCCGAAAGGGCACCCGAAACGCCTTCCCGCCCTGCCCGAAAAGCCCTTGTGGGCAGCCCTTGAGGGCACACTTCCGGGCGGCGCGCCTGGCCATCGACGCGGCAACACACCCGGTTCGGGCGGGGGTTGACTTCGCCCTTGGTCTAGTCCATCTTTGGTGGAAACCGAAGCTGGTCTAGTCCACTCCGGGGAGGGTGTGCGCCGGACCCAGGAGTCCGGAGCGAGCCCCCACCGCGCAGCGGGGCGACCGGCATCGCGCGCCCACCGCGGGCCTCTTGCCCCGGGAGCGGCGTCGAGTACGAGGAGGTAGCACCACCGGCTCTGTCGACACCGAGCACCACGGCGCCCGCGCGCCACCGGCACGACAGTGCCCCGCAGCCCTGCCACGCCGCTGCCCCTCCTCCCACCACGCCGCCCGCCCCGGACGCACCTCGCCGAGGGCGCGGCCGGGCGGACCACGGCCGAGCACCCTTCGGCCCGCGATCCGCCGCCGCGATCCGCACGCCATGCCACCACCGTGGCCCCGGACCGACCACCCCCACGCCACGGCAGCCGCACCGACCGTCCGTCACCCCTCTCGCCCACCCCCGCACACCGCGCCCCATGCGGCCGGCGGGAAACGAACCCGCACGCACTCCGACCCCGGACCGACCCGGGTACGTCGTTCCGCGACGCCCCGCGACCGGACACCCGTGTCCGTCGCGCCGCGTGCCGCCCCGGTCCCTTCGCCGCTCCGGCGGGCAGTGTCGCTCCCGGACCGCGACGACGGCGGCGCCTCGGCCGTTCTCGTCGCCGCCTCCCGCGAGGCCTCCCCCCATGCGCGACACCGCCGGACCGCGGCCCCTCCTGCCCTTTCGCCGTGCCCACAAGTGCCCCTTCACCGCGTCCCAGCAGCCCTGGAGGACCCCGCATGTCCACCCCGTACGAATTCCTGCACCGAGCCGCGTCGGACCGCCCGTACTTCAGCTCGGACGGCGAGACGTACCTGGCGCAGTTCCCGCTGAACGAGATCAAGAAGACGCACCCGCTGCGCGTCCTCACCGAGGAGCAGTTCACCTCCTGGCAGACCTACGGCTACGTGGTGGTCCCGGAGGCGATATCCGCCGAGGCCGCGGGCCGTCTGCTCGACTTCACCTGGGAGTTCCAGGGGCTCGACCGGTCCCGGCCCGACACCTGGTACGAGGAGCGGGAGTTCAGCACCGACCTGGAGCGGGACCTCTACATCTACGGCTTCGTGGAGGCGTACCACCACCAGCTGATCTGGGACAGCCGCCAGACGCAGCGGGTCTACGACGCGTTCGTCGACGTGTGGGACTGCGAAGAGCTGTGGGTGACCCTCGACCGGCTCAACCTCAACCCGCCGAACGTGAAGAACCGTGACCGCGCGCTGATCGCGCCCACCGACGAGGGCTTCGACATCGAGCTGCACTGGGACGTCGACTCCACGCGCGGGGTCCTTCCGCAGCGGGTGCAGGGCATCATCGCGCTCCACGACACCCAGCCGGAACTGGGCGGATTCCAGTGCTCACCGGAGCTGTTCCGGCAGTTCGACCGGTGGAAGCTCGACCAGCCCGCGGACCGCGACCCGATCCGCCCCAACACCGACCGCGCCGAATTCCCCGTTGTGCGGCCCGAGTTGAAGGCGGGCGACCTGCTGATCTGGAACGGCATGCTGGCGCACGGGGTCGCCCCCAACACCTCTGACAACGGTGTCCGCTCCGTGCAGTACCTCTCCATGATGCCGGCGCTCGAGGAGAGCCACACGCTGCGCAAGTCGCGCGTCGAGTCCTGGCGGAACCTGTCCACGCCGGACTGGAACGCGACGCTCGTCGGCGACTCCACGAAGCACGAGTCGCAGCGCTACGGCACCGCCGAACTCACCGAACTCGGCGAGAAACTCCTCGGCCTCAGTTCCTGGCACGCCGACAACGCCTAGTGGTGAAGCGGAGAACCGCCATGCGCAAGATCTGCCTGACCCTGCCCACCAACAGGGCGTGCACCGCCATGATCGTGGCCCTGCTCCAGGAGGCGGAGTACGCGGCCCGCACCTTCGACGTCGAGGTGCACGTACTGATCCTGGACTCCTCCGGGCCCGCGACCTTCGCCGAGCACGCCCGCGCCGCCCGGACGGCGCCCGCCGCCGCGGGGATCGTGGTCCATCACCTCGGCGAGGACGAGCAGCGCGCCTTCCTGCGGGAGGTGATCGACGGCGCGGGCGCCGTGAAGCAGGACCTGCTGCTCGACCTGATGCTGCCCGACGCCGTGTCGTACGGCGCCTGCACCAACCGGGCGTTCCTGCTCGCGGCCGCGCTCGGCTGCGCGTCGGTGCACCGCAGGGACTCCGACAGCGACTACCAGGTACTCAACGGCGAGCCCGTCTACCCCGTCCACCACGAGCTGATGTCCCTCGGCAAGCGCGCGGCCGACGCGGCAGGCGGCGTCACCGGGAGCGACCTCGCCCCGGAGCACGCCGACAAGCCCGTGGTGCTCGTGGGCTCGTCGTTCATCGGTGAACTGTCCGTGGACATCAGTGAGATGCGCGACCTCGACCACGAGGTCTACCACGACGTCGTCAGCCTGTGGGCGCCGCAGGAGTGGTCCGCGGAACAGAAACGGGAACTGGTCGACGAGTCCTTCCGGGGCGCGGGCCACGACCCGTTCACGGGCGACCGCGCCGAACTGACCCTCGTCGACCCCATGCGCGTCGACATGTGCAACGTCAGCTTCCACGGAGTGCACGAGCGGGTCCCGCTGCCCCCGGCGACCGACACCATCGGCAGCGACTACTTCCTGCTGCATCTGGTGTACGACGCCACGCTGCCCGGGGTCGTGCACAACCGCAACATCGTGAACTTCTACACGGGCGAGCGCAGGACCGAGTCCGGCTTCGTCGCGTACCAGAACCGGTTCGTGAAGTTCTTCCTGTCGATGCTGTACCTCAACCACGTCTACGCCGCGATGACGGCGGCCGGGCCGGAGCTGCTCGACGAGCACCACGAGGTGCGCGTGCCGCGGATCGCCGAACTCGTCCGGGAGAGCACCCGGTTGGACACGGCGGAGAACGTGGCGCGGCTCGACGCCCTCGATCGTTCCTACCGGAAGCTCGGCGGCAAGTACGCCGCGTTCGCCGACACCCTCGTGCCCCGGCGCGGGCGGCTGCTGGACGAGGCGCGGCAGGACATGGAGGACTTCGCGCTGCTCATCGAGGGCTGGGCGGCGCTGGTCCGGGCGAGCCGGACCACGCGCATCGGCCGACGGCACGCGTAGCGGAACAGGGCATCCACCATGTACGAAACGACCAACCTGCGGGCGGCCCTGGCGGCCGCCACGGAGGACCAGATCGTCTACGACCTGCCCGGCATCGCCGACCGGCACGACTCTCTCGTGCACGAACTGCCGGGCGTCGCCGTCCGGTTCGCGATGAAGGCCTGTCCGGTCGACGAGGTGCTGTCCTGCCTCGCGGGGAGGGGCGCCGGGTTCGACGCGGCGAGCCCGCACGAGATCGCGCAGGCCCTCGCCACCGGCACGCCGGCGGACCGGATCCACTACGGCAACACCATCAAGTCCGACCGCCACATCGCCGCGGCGTACGACCTCGGCATCAGGGACTTCGCGACGGACAGCGTGGAGGACGTCCGCGCGCTCGCGGCGCTCGCCCCGGGTTCGCGCGTGTTCTGCCGTCTCGCCACCGACGGCGAGGGCGCCCTGTGGGGTCTCAGCCACAAGTTCGGCTGCTCCCCCGCCGACGCCCTGCGGGTGCTCTCGACGGCGCGGGCCTCGGGCCTGACGCCGTCGGGCCTGTCCGTGCACGTCGGCTCCCAGCAGATGACGGCCGAGGCGTGGCGCGCCGCGTTCGACCGCATGGCCGACGTGCTCGCGGCCCTGGAGCGGCGCGGCATCCGTCTCGACCACATCAACCTGGGCGGCGGCCTGCCCGCCCTCGGCTACCGGGACCGCTTCGGCAGGCCCCTCGACCCGCCCCTGGACAAGATCTTCGCCGTGATCAGGGAGGGCATGCAGCGGCTCAGGGCCGTCACCGGGACGCCGCTGGACTTCGTCATCGAGCCGGGCCGCTATCTCGTCGCCGACCACGGCGCCGTCCGCGCCCATGTGTCGCGCCTGTCCGCGCGCGAGCAGGTCAGCGGGGAGCGCCAGCACTGGCTGTACCTCAGCTGCGGAAAGTTCAACGGCCTGTACGAGATGGACGCGCTCCAGTACACGCTGGTGTTCCCCGAGTACCAGGGCAGCGACTACGTCCCGGCGGTCGTCGCGGGCCCCACCTGCGACAGCGACGACGCGTACAGCCACGAGGGCAGCCTCGTGCACGTGCCGCGGAGCGTCGCGTCGGGCGACCCGGTGTGGATCCTGTCCTCCGGCGCGTACGCGGCGAGCTACACCACGCAGGGCTTCAACGGCTTCGGCCCGCTGCCCTACACGTGGATACGCGGCGAGGGCGACGCCGCGCCCCTCGTCTCCTCGGCGGGAGGGCGCACGCGATGACCCACGACGTACGCATCCGGCTTCGGCACATCGCCGACGGCGACTGGGACGGCATCGCGGCGCTGGAGGCCGAGGTGTACACGCCGCTCGGGCTCTCGGAGGGCCGGGCCGCGCTGGAGTCACGGGCGCGGGCCTCGCCGAGCACCTGCTTCGTGCTCGACGGCCCGGAAGGGCCCGCCGGGTATCTGCTCGCGCTGCCGTATCCGCCGTTCGAGTCACCGGACCTGGCGCGGGCCGAGGAGCCCGCGCCCGGCGCCGACCCCGACTCCCCCCAAGCCCCCGTTCCCCCCGCCTTCCCCTCCGACAATCTGCACCTGCACGACCTCGTCGTCGCCGAGGACTTCCGGGGGCGCGGGCTCGCCCGGCGGCTCCTGCGGCACCTGGCGACGACCGCGCGGTCGCAGACGTACGAGCAGATCTCCCTGGTCGCCGTCGCGGGGAGCGAGACCTTCTGGTCGGCGCAGGGGTACCGGGCCCATCGGGAGATCCCGCTCCCGGGCAGTTACGGCACGGACGCGGTCTACATGTCCGCGGCGGTGCCGGAAGGACGAAGAGGCTGAAGACGCTGATGCAAAGATCGTTCGTTCGCGATGAGTTCCGGCGCGCACAACTGGCCATCGCGGCGCTGTTCTGCGTCCTGGGCTTCCAGTACGCCACGTGGGCGGCCAGGCTGCCCGCGCTCAAGTCCCGGCTCGACCTGTCCGAGGCCGAGTTGGGACTGCTCCTGATGGCCTGCGGTGTGGGCGCCGCGGCGTCCTTCCCGCTGGTCGCCGCGCTCACCCGGCGCTGGGGCTCGCGGCGCCTCGCGCTGGTGTCGGCCCTGTTCCTCGGCGTGCTCCTGCTCGCCCTCGCCGCCGCGCCCAACTACCCGGTCGCCCTCGTCGTCATGTGCGCCGACGGCGTGGGCGTCGGCTGTCTGAACGTCGCCATGAACGCGCAGGGCGCCGCGCTGGAGGCCCGGCACGACCGGACCGCCATGTCGCAGCTGCACGCGACGTTCAGCGCCGGTTCGCTGGGGGCCGCGCTGCTCGCCTCCGGCATGAGCGCGCTCAGTTCGTCGGTGGCGCTGCACTTCGGTGTCGCCACCGTGCTGGTCCTGCTGTTGACGCTGTTCTCCCAACCGGCGCTGCTCCCGGACGAGAAGCCCGCCGACGCGGCCGCGGAGTCGGCCACCGACGGGGCCGCCGGACAGGACACCGACGCGCCGGGGAAGAAGGCCCGGCGCCGTTGGAGCCTACCCGCCCGCGTGACGCTGTGGATGGGCGGCGCCATGGTGTGCGGCACCGTGGCGGAGGGCGCCATGAACGACTGGTCGGCGCTCTACATGAAGGAGGTCGCCGACGCGTCGGCGCGCCTCGCACCGCTCGGCATCGCCGTGGTCTCCGTGATGATGGTCCTCGCCCGGCTCTTCGCCGACGGCTGGCGCACCCGCTTCGGCGACGGCCGCGTCGTGCGCGTGGGCAGCCTCCTGGCCGCCGCGGGCCTCGCGTTCGCCCTTCTCGCCGGTGGTGTCGTACCGGCCCTGATCGGCTTCGCCTGCATGGGCCTCGGCATCGCGGCCGTCACGCCGTGCGTGTACGTGGCCGCGGCCCGGCAGGGCTCGGAGGCGCTGGCCCTGGTCGCCGCGATGGGCACGACCGGCCTGCTCGCCGGTCCGCCGCTCATCGGCTTCCTCGCCCACGGCACGAGTCTGGTCTGGGGCATGGCGGCGGTGGCGGTCTCGGCGTCGCTGGTGTCGGTGTGCGCGGCGCGGATCGGGTGGCCGGCGGCTGCGGCGCGGGGAGCGGAGGTGGAGGCGAAGGCGTGAGGAGGCGGTGGGCTGCCTCGGGGACGGGGTGGCCCACCGCGAGCGAAGGGGCCGCTACGGGTTGCAGTTGAGGACGATGCCCTCGTTGACGCGGCAGATGTCGTTGCCTTCGCCCCCGTCGACTTCGCCCTCGTTCAGGAGGACCTGGATCTCGTCGTCACCGGGATTGCCGTGGATCCTGCCCTTGGCGCCGTCGATCTCGTCGTTGACGGAGACGATGACGTCGTCGTTGCCCGCGCCGCCCTGGATCAGGCCGATGCTCGCCTCCTCCAACCTGATGGTGTCGTCCCCGTTGCCGCCGTTCATGACGCCGGCGTGGTTGAACGTGACCCGGATCGTGTCGTTGCCGTCGTGGCCGAAGATGACGTCCCCGGAGACCAGGCGGTCGCACCGGATGTTGTCGTCGCCGGTCGTTCCGTAGATCTCCGGGCCGGATTGAGGCCGGCCGTTGACGACGCAGTTCTCCGCCGCGGACAGCGCGTCGCCGGGGGCCGCGAAGGCGGTGGTGGGCCAGGCGAGCAGCGCGGTCACGGCTGCGAGTCGGGCCACCCGGTGGAAGGTCGTACGGCGCGGACGCCTGTAGTGGATGCTCATGACGCGAGCATCGACCGGACCTGCGGCGCTGTCACCGGAGCGGAAGCCGCCGTCACCCGCATGTGGCGCCCATTCATCCCCTTGGGTGACATGGTCCAAGCCCCGCTCAGGCCACGGCCCACGCCTCCGACCGGCAAGCGGCCACCGCCTCCTCGGGCGTCATGGCGGCCCCGCGTCGGTGCGCCGCCCCGTACGCCTCCTCGTCGAGGGACGCACGTACCACCGCAGTGATCCGGTCGACGTCCCCACGTTCCGCGGGCGGCAGCGGCATGCCGACCGACTCCCGGGCCGTGTGGGCCGCGCCGAGGAGGACGGCGGCGCACTCCGGGCGGCCGTCGGCGGCGTGGGCCCCGGCCAGGCCTTCCAGGGCGAAGGCCAGGGCACGTGCGTCGCCGGTGTTGCGGGCCGCGGCCCAGCCCTCCAGGTGGAGCCGCAGGGACGCCGCCGCGTCGCCGCGCTGTTCGGCGATGAAGCCGAGTTCGGCGAGGACGAGTGCGATGCCGGGTTCGTAGGACATCCGCGTGAGCCACCGGAGGACGTGGCGGAGCTGGGTCTCGGCGGCGTCGAGGCGGCCCGCGCGGCGGGCGCCGAGGGCGAGGCCGGTCTCGGCGCGGATGACGCCCGGCTTGAAGCTGTGCTCGGCGGCGATCCGCATGGCGCGTTCGTGGAAGGCGCGTGCCGCGTCGTGGTCCCCGGTGAGGGTGGCGGTGCTGCCGAGGCCGCAGAGCTGGTCGGCGGCCTCGGGCCACAGGCCGAGGTCCTCGGCGATGCGCAGCCCCTCTTCGTGCAGCCGTGCGGCCCGCGGGTAGTCGCCGGTCATCTGGGCGAGCCCGGCGAGGGGTTCGACGGTGAGCAACTGCCCCCAGCTGTCGCCGAGTTCGGCGAAGAGGGCCGCGCTCTGCCGCCCGGCGCTCTGGAGGGTGCCGAGGTCGCCGCGGACATGGGCCTGGTTGGCGCGGACGCAGAGGGCCGCGGCGAGGCCCCACCGGTCGTCGAGGGCGCGGAATCCGTCGAGGGCGAGGCGGATCAGTTCCTCACTGGCGGCCTGGTCGCCCACGCCGAACAGGGCGAGGCCGAGGAACCACTGGGCGCGGGCGCCCTCGCGCCGGTCCGCGATGTCCTTGGAGAGTTCGACGGCGCCCCCGTTCCACTCCGCGCGGTCGGTGCCGTCCCCGACGAGGACCGCGAACCCGGCCTGCCAGGCCCGCGCCCGGGCCCGGGCGGAGGCGACGGACTCCGGGGTCGTGGCGGTTCCCGCGTGCCGCCGTGACGTGCCCAGCGCGGCGTCGAGGGATCTGACGGCCTCCCTGAGGCGCCCCCTCAGGAACCAGTACCAGGCTAGCGCGTTCACCAGACGCAGGGCGTGCTGTTCGGCGCCGTCGCGCACGGCCTCGTCCAGTGCGCGGCGGAAGTTGGCGGCTTCCGCGTCCAGGAGCCGCAGTCGGCGCCGCTGGTCGTGGCCGCGCAGATGGGGCGCGGCGCGTTCGGCGAGCGCGAGGTAGTGGTCGCGGTGCCGTCGGCGTACGTGTCCGGCCTCGCCCGCCTCCTCCAAGCGGGCCGCGCCGTAGTGCGCGACGGATTCCAGGAGCCGGTAGCGCAGCCCGTCGCCGCTGTCGGCCGCGACGACCAGGGAGCGGTCCACGAGACGGGCGAGCAGGTCGAACACGTCCTCGGGGAGCAGGCCTTCGTCCGCGCACACCTCCTCGGCCGCCGCCAGCGTGCAGCCGTCGGTGTGCGCGGCGAGCCTGCGGAGCACGGTCTGTTCGGGCGCGGTCAGGAGCTCCCAGCTCCAGTCGATCATCGCGCGCAGGGTCTGCTGTCGGGGCGGGGTGCCCCGGTGGCCGGTGCCGAGCAGCCGGAACCGGTCGTCGAGCCGTGCGACCAACTCCCTTACGCCGAGGGCCCGTACGCGCGTGGCGGCCAGTTCGAGGGCCAGCGGGATGCCGTCGAGCCGGCGGCAGACCGTCGCGACGTCGTGGGCGTTGTCCGCGTCGAGGCGGAAGCCGGGGGCGGCGGCGGTGGCCCGGGCGACGAAGAGCCGCACGGCACCTGCGCGTGCCACGTCCGCGGCGTCCGGGTCCCGTGCGGGGTCGGGCACGTCGAGCGGCGGCACGGCCCAGATCGTCTCGCCGGGGATGCCGAGGGGTTCCTGGCTGGTGGCGAGGATCCGCAGGCCGGCGGCGCGGCGCAGCAGCGCGGATGCCAGGTCGGCGACGGCGTCGACCACGTGCTCGCAGTTGTCGAGGACCAGCAGCAGCCGCTGGTCGCCGAGCGCTTCGGCGAGCCGGTCGGCCGGTGCGGCGGGGCTGCCCGGGGCGGCGGTCTCGGATGCGGTCTCCTCGCGGATGCCGAGCGCGGCCATCACCGCCTCCGCGACGGCGTGCGGGGCGTCCGCCGGTTCCGTACGCCCTCGGGGCGCGAGCTCGACGAGCCGGACGCCGTCGGGGAAGTCGTCCGCCGCCTGCGCCGCCACGGCGAGCGCGAGCCGGGTCTTGCCCACCCCGCCCGCCCCGGTCAGCGTCAGCTGCCGCACCGAGCCGAGCAGGGACGTCACCTCGGTCAACGCGTCCTGGCGGCCGATGAGTTCGGTGAGGGGCACCGGCAGGTCGGGGCGGGGGCGCGGGCCGGCGGCGGGAGGCGGGCCAGGAGTAGGAGGCGGTGCGGGAGTGCGAGGCGGTGCGGGAGCGGGAGACGGTGCGGGAGCGGGAGACGGTGCGGGAGTGAGGGGCGGTGCGGGCACCACCGGCCCACCGAGCGCCGGGTCCTGCTCCAGGATCGCCTGCTGCAGGCCGACCAGCTCGGGGCCGGGGTCGAGCCCCAGCTCGTCCGCGAGCCGCACCCTCAGCTCCCGGTACGAGGCCAGCGCGTCGCCCGGTCTGCCCGCGCCGTGGAGCGCGCGCATCTGCACCGCGCGCAGCCGCTCCCGCAGCGGGTGCTCCGCGACGAGCGCGCCCAGTTCCCCGGCCACGTCGCCGTACGCGCCGAGTGCGACGCGCGCCTGCGCGTACTCCTCCACCGCCGTGAGCCGGGCCTCCTCCAGGCGGGCCACGACCGGCCGCGCGCACGGCATGTCCTCGTAGCCCGCGTACGCCGTACCGCGCCAGAGTCCGAGGGCGTCCGCCAGGAGCCCCGCGCGGACGGCCGGGTCGTCGGCGGCTCGCGCGCGGGCCGTCAGCGCGCCGAACCTGCCCGCGTCGACGCTGTCCCGTTCCGCGCGCAGCACATAGCCGCTCTCCTGACGGGTCAGGAGGTCACGGCCGCCTGGCTCGGCGTCGTCGAAGGCGCGCCGCAGCTGCCACACCTTGGTCTGCAGGGCCGCCGCGGGCTTGCCGGGCAGGTCGTCCTCGCCCCACAGGTCGTCGATCAGCCGGTCCGCGGACACGGGCCGCCCGTCGTGCGCGAGCAGCGCGGCCAGCAGGGCGCGGGTCTTGGGTCCTGGCACGGCGACCGGGTCGCCGTCCGCCGTCCACACGGCCAGTGGTCCGAGCACCCCGAATCGCATGACGTCACGGTAACTCAGGGCTGTGACCAGCGGGATGGCGGGCGTGAGAGCACGGTGAGCGCATGGAGAGCGGTTCGTGAGTGCCCTGCCGGAAGCTGGCATCCGCCCCGGCGATCAAGCCCGGGAGCGAGCACCCTCCACCCCCTGCGAAAGGCTCACGATGACCGCGTCGAACACACCGAAGACGGCGAGGACGGCTGACGCAACGGACGGCGCAAGGGAGTCCGCCTCTGCGGCCGTCACGACGGCCACGAGCACCGCGACGCCCGCGCCACCCACGCCACGTACGACCTCCGATGCCCCACCGGAGGCGGAGCGCAGAGCGGGGCCGAGGGAGTGGCTCGGCCTCTTCGTGCTCACGCTGCCCACGGTCCTGCTGGCGCTCGACGCGACCGTCCTGAACCTGGCCGTGCCCGACATCAGCGCCGACCTGGGGCCGAGCAGCACCCAGTTGCTGTGGACGGTCGACATCTACGGCTTCATGATCGCCGGTTTTCTGGTCACGATGGGCACGCTGGGCGACCGGATCGGCCGCCGCAGGCTCCTGATGGCCGGGGCCCTGGGCTTCGGCCTCGCCTCGGTCCTCGCGGCGCGGTCCACCAGCCCGGAGATGCTGATCGTCGCCCGCGCGCTGCTCGGTCTCACGGGCGCCACCCTGATGCCGTCCACGCTCGCGCTGATCAGCAACATGTTCAAGGACCCCCGGCAGCGCGGGGTGGCCATCGGCGTGTGGGTCACCTGCTTCTCCGTGGGCATCGCCGTCGGCCCGGTCCTCGGGGGCCTGCTCCTGGAGTGGTTCTGGTGGGGTTCGGTGTTCCTGCTCGGCGTCCCCGTCATGGTCGTGCTGCTCGTGGCGGCGCCGCTCCTGCTCCCGGAGTACCGGGATACGGCGGCGGGGCGCGTCGACGCGGCCAGCGTGGTGCTGTCCCTGGTGACGGTGCTGCCCGGCATCTACGGCGTCAAGCGGCTCGCCGAGCACGGCGTCGACGCCCTCGCGGTCGCGACGCTGCTGACCGGCGCGGTCTTCGGCGTGCTCTTCGTGCTCCGCCAGCGCCGTCTGACCGACCCGCTGCTCGACCTGCGGCTGTTCCGGAACCGGGCGTTCAGCGCCGCGCTGCTCGTGCTGCTCCTCGGCCTGGGCGTGATGGGCGGGCTCTACCTCTTCATCACCCAGTACCTGCAGCTGGTCGAGGGGCTCTCGCCGCTCGAGGCCGGTCTGTGGCTGCTGCCCGCCGCGGTCGCGCTCATCGTCGCCTCGTCGCTGACTCCGGCGCTGGCCCGGCGGATCCGTCCCGGATACGTCGTCGGGGGCGCCCTGCTCGTCTCGGTGGTCGGCTACGCCCTGATCACGCAGGTGGGCAGCGGCGGCGGGCTGCCCCTCCTGGTGACCGGCTTCGTCCTCGTCTACACCGGCATCAGCCCCATGATGGTCCTCGGCACGGACCTGGTGGTCGGCTCGGCCCCGCCGGAGAAGGCGGGTTCGGCGGCGGCGATGTCGGAGACGGGCATGGAGTTCGGCATCGCCCTCGGCATCGCCGGTCTCGGCAGCGTGGTCACGGCCGTCTACCGCGACGAGACCACCGACACCCTTCCCCGTGAACTCCCGGACGACGCAGCGCACGCGGCCCGCGACACGCTCGCCAACGCGGACGCCGTGGCCGACGAACTCCCCGGACCGCTCGGCGAGCAACTCCTCGAACCCGCGCGGGAGGCCTTCACCGGCGGCCTGAACGTCGCCGCCGGGGTCGCGGGCGCCATCGTGGCGGTGCTGGCGGTGGCGGCGATGGTGCTGCTGCGGCAGGTGCGGACCGGCTTCGGGGAGGGGGCCGAGGAAGAGGCGGCCGGGACGTCCGACGGTGCCTCGGAGGCGCGCGTTCCCGTGGGCGAGGGGCACTGACAGGGGCCCGGCAAACGGGGTGGGGTGGTGGACGGCGCTTACTCCGCTGTCCACCACCCCACCCCGTTTGCCGCCTACCGCGTCACTTCTGGAGACCGAGATGGAATCGCGTGTAGCCCGCGAACTCCGCCACTCGCTCGAAGCCCAGGCGCCCGAGCAGCGCCACGCTCCGGTCGTTCCCGTGCGTCACCCCGGCGTAGATGTCCGTCGCCGCGAGTTCGCGCGCCGCGTGTGCGTACAGCGCCGCGCACGCCGCCGTGGCGCGGCCCGTGCCCTGGTGGGCCTCGTCGATCCAGTAGCCGGTGCCGTAGTTCGGCGGGTCGACGGCGATGAGGTCGACGCGGCCGATCAGTGCGTCGCCGAGGCGGATGCCGTAGCGCAGATCGGGGGCGGGGTCGTCGGCCAGGTGCGCGCGGACCCAGGCCGGGGTGGCGCGGCTCTCCTCCTGGTAGTCGCCGAGGCGGCTCAGGTGCTGCCGGTTGCGGTCCAGGAGCGCGTAGTACGCGTCGGCGTCCTCGGCGGTCAGTTCCCTCAGCACCAGGTCCGGCAGCTCCGTGGGGAGGTCGGGGACCCTGTCGCGGGGAGTCGCGGATGTCGTCACACTGCCGAACGTACGGGTGCGTGAGCCCGGGGCTCAACAGGATTACGGGGCCGGGTGGGTGACTCCGGGGCGCACGGTCCAGATCGAGCCCAGCGGGGTGAGGCCCAAGCCGCGGGCGACCTCCTGGGAGGCGTGGTTCGTGCTGGTCGTGCTGTAGAAGAGGACGTCCTTGGTGGGGCGTACGCGCTCCGACCAGGCGGTGACGCAGGCGCGGGCGAGGCCGCGGCCCCGGTGGTCGGGGCGGGTCCAGATGCCCGCTTCGGCGGCGTGGTCGTTGGCCGCGGGGGTGTGGCAGATCGACACGGGTTCCCGGTCCCGCACGGCCATGGCCCACTCCCCCAGGTCGCCGCCGATCAGCTCGGTCCACTCGCCCGGCTGCCAGTTGTCGGGGCGGACCAGGTCCCGTGCGGCCGCCCGGCCCTCGGCGGTGGAGACCAGGACGGGCAGCGGGCCGGGGGCGGGGGCGAGTCGCGCGGGGAAGGTCCAGGACGGGCCGCCCTCGACGGACGCCGCCCGGCCTCCGAGGTCGGCGGCCAGGCGCTCCAGGGTGCGGGGTGGCCGGTCCGGGGCGTACGGCTCGTCATCCGCGTCGGCACCGGGCGCGCTCCGCGCGCGGACGGGGCGCGCGACGCCGGGCCCCAGCGCCAGCAGCCGGGCCCGCGGCGACCAGGCCCAGACGGCGAGGACGGTCGCGTCCCGCACGGCGGGCGGTTCCCCCGATTCCGCTACGAGCCCGTGGATCGCGTCGACCTCCAGGGCGAGCAGCCGTGCCTCGTCCCTGATCGGCACGCCGCCCTTCGCCCCGCCCTTGCTCCACATCCGCTCAGGCTAACTCCGCAGGATCTTCAGGGCCTTGTCGAAGGCCGAGTCCCTGTTCTTCTCGAACTCCTCCTCCGTGAAGACCGGTTCGGTCAGGTGCGGGGGGATGCCGGGGCCGTCGAAGGTGGTGCCCGACCTGGTCAGGAACTCCTCGTTCGGCAGCCACGTCCCCATGCCACTGATGGGCAGCCTGCGCGGCAGGACGTCCGAGAACACGCCCTGGGTGGGCCGGCCGATCCGTACGGCCTTGCCGGGCCGGTCGATCAGGGCCTGCGTGAACGTCTCGCCCGCGCTCACCGTCGACCCGCCGGTGAGGACGGCGACGGGTCCGGTGTAGCGGGGCGCGGCGGCCGGCGTGACGCGGACGGGCTGCGGGCGGGTGTGACGCGTGGGGTCGGCGGGGTCGTTGCGGGCGCGCTTGGAGTACGCGACGTAGCCGGTGTCGGTGAGGCGTCCGGCGAGATGCACGCCCAGCGCGTCCGAGCCGCCGCCGTTGATCCGCAGGTCGATGATCAGGCCGCGCAGCCTCTGTGTGCGGCCCTCGGTGAAGACGGCGTCCAGCGCCCGGTCCAGCTCGGCGAGCTGCTCGGTGTAGGGGGCGCCGTCGCCCGCGTACCCGCTGAATCCGGAGATCCGCAGATAGCCCTGGCCGCCCGGCAGGTCGGCGTAGGTGATGCGGCCCTTGGCGAAGTCCTGGACGTGCTCGGCGTCCTTCAGGTCGCGCGCGAGGACGAACTTCTTGACCCGGGCGTCCAGTTCCTCGCTGGGCGGCACCGTGCCGGACCGGCCCCGGTTGAAGTACCGGTCGCCGTACCCCACCCCGGCGTGCATGTCCTCGAGCGGGTCGAGCATCTCGGAGAAGATCGCGAACAGTTCCTCGGGGGTGGTGTCGGCGTGCACCTTGGGGCGGTACCGGTCGCGCATCGCGTGCCAGTCGATGCCCTTGGCGGCGAAGAACGGGTAGTTCTCCTCGTACGACTGCCAGAAGACGTCGAAGGTCGCCACGGGGCCCTCCGGTGCCGGTCCCGTGCAGGTGGCGGGGAGCTTCCCGACGCGCCGCAGCTCCTGGTGGCCCGTGGTGCCGTCCATGTGCAGGATCGCGCGGTCCCGTCCCGGCGCCGAGCGCAGGGTCAGGCCGACGCCGCTCTCGTCGACGTAGCGCCCGGGGCCCGTCCGCTTCGCGACGTCGCCCTTGAGACAGCTCACGGCCGTGGTCTCGTACTCCTGGAGCACGCCGTCACGAATCGACCACACCGCCCCATAACCATCCACACGCCATATTCCGGATTTCGGCGATTCCGTCCCGACTGCCGCCGGTGCGGCGTTCGCTGGTGTGACAGCTGTCGCCGCCCCCGCGGTGAAGCCCGACCCCACGGTGAGAGTCAGGGCCGCCATCGCAGCCGTCGTCACCCTTCGCATATGCATTCCTCCCGTTTCGGCGTTTCGCCTCTTTCGAGAGCATGTCCCGGCCTTCACAGCCGAGAAACGTGACCCGGCTCTCAAAGCAATCTCTTCGCTTTCTGTTATGCCGCCCCAGCCCGCAGGATCTCCCCATCAGCGCGGCCACACAGGAACCACGGGAACCAGGAGAGGGGAGCGTCGTGCAGCACGACCGGCAGAGCCCGAGCAGGCCGTCGGCGCCGCGGCGGGAGCGCCTCGCGCACCCCACCCGCGCGTGCGCCGCGCACACGCGGCACGGCGCGCTCCTCGCTCCCACGGAGCGGGTCCCGACCGGCCCCGCACTCGTACCGCCGCCGACGGCGGGCACCATCCACCTGACCGCCCCGACCGACCTCCTCCCGCGCACGCACCCCGGCGCCCCGGCCCCGGGCCACGCCGACCCGCTCGTTCCCCCTGCCAGTCCCCTTCCGACCACACCGAGGCGTTCCCCCACACCATGAATCCACAAGATCCGTCAGACCCGCTGTCCCACCCGCACCCCGCCGACCCCGCCGCGCCCGGCGGCCCCTATCCCCAGCACCCCGACCCGTACGCGTACGGCCCCGGAACCGGCCCGGGCCAGGCGTACGCCGCGCCGCACGGCGCCGACGCGCACCTCGCCGACGACGTCACCTCGATATCCCCGGCCGCGTCCGGCGCCCCGGGTTCCCGTGCCGAGCTGCGGCAGCGGCGCACCACGCGGCGCCGTCGGCAGGCCATCGCGGCGGGCGCGGGCATCGCGGCGATCGCGACGCTGACCGCCGTCATGCAGTGGGGCTCGGACGGCTCCGACACCCCCGAGAAGACCGCGGCCGCGGCCGCCATGGACACGGACACGGACGGGCCCACGCCGTCGAGCGAGCCGCCGTCCGCGACGCCGAAGGCGAAGAAGTCCAAGTCCGCGTCCCCGTCGAAGCCCGCGGAGCCGAAGAAGTCCAAGTCCGCGAAGCCCTCGAAGAAGCCCGCGAAGACCCCGACGGCGAAGCCCGAGAAGCCGAAGCCCCCGGCGCCCCCGAAGACGAGCCGCCCGGCCCCGGCACCGACGACACCCAAGGCCCCCTCGGGTTCGGCCTCGGGCTCGACCGCCCAGCAGGTACTCAACCTGGTCAACGCCGAACGCCAGAAGGCCGGTTGCCGCCCGCTCACCAGCAACAGCAAGCTCGCCACGGCCGCGCAGCGGCACTCCGCCGACATGAAGGCCCGCAACTACTTCTCGCACACCTCCCCCGACGGCACCGACCCGGGCAAGCGCATCACCGCGGCGGGCTACCGGTGGAGCACCTACGGCGAGAACATCGCCCGCGGTCAGCAGACCGCCAAGTCGGTCATGACCTCCTGGATGAACAGCTCGGGCCACCGCGCCAACATCCTCAACTGCTCGTTCAAGGAGCTGGGGGTGGGCGTCGTGAAGGGCTCCGGCGGACCGTGGTGGACGCAGAACTTCGGCGCGCGGTGAGCAGATGACCCCTCCGGTGTGACCACCGGGGCTCGATCGGCGGGCGGTGACCTCCAGGCTTCGGCACATGGTGGTCACCGCCCGCCGGCCCGTTGTGCCCCGGTTCCGGACACGAGGGATGTCGCATTCTCACCCTTGGAGAAAATCTGAAGGACGTGAAGAATCCGTGACCGTCCTGGCACGTAACTCGTGTGACATCCGTGAGGAGAAGCCTTGCGCCCGATCAAGTTGGCTCTGTCCCTCGGCGCCGCCGCCCTGATGGTGGCCGCCGGAGCGGCGAGCCCCGCCGCGGCCGCGCCGGACAACAACGGAAAGGCGATGACCTGGACGCTCCTGGCCGACGGTCCCAGCGGCACGGTCCAGGTGGGCGGCGGCCCGCTCAGCAACGCGTACACCGGTGACACGGACATCACCACGGCACTTCCGGTGCTGTGTCTGAAGATCGACAACAGCGCCGCGCCCGCGGGCATCACCCCCGGTTTCTACGCCGGTTGGGCACGCGGCACCGTCGCCGCGAGCAACCCGATCCGCGGCACCCGTCTGACCAGCCGTACCGTCGCCGACAACGTCTGCGCGAACACCTTCGGCCCGGGCTGGCGGATGGCCGAGTTCCACGACGGCCGGTACGGACCGAACCTGGAGAGCTCCGGCGGCTGGAGCTTCTGGGCCAAGGGCGAGGTGCCCGCGGGCACCCGCTTCTGGACGGCGATCAACGACCAGCCGGCCAACCCCTGGAACTGAACCGCCCCCGATGGACCGCTCCGGTCCGCTGCCCCCAGCGGCGGGCCGGAGCCCCACCCGACGCGCGCTCGCGCGGCACGGAATCCCGTGCGGTCAGAGCCCGTTGCCCACGAGCAGCGCCAGGTCGACGAGCCGGTTCGCGTACCCCCACTCGTTGTCGTACCAGCCGACCACCTTCACCTGCGGGCCGAGGACGCGCGTGAGGCCGGCGTCGAAGACGCAGGAGGCCGGGTCACCCGCGATGTCGGTGCTGACGAGCGGGGCGTCGGAGGCGGCGAGCAGTCCCTTGAGCGGGCCCGCGGCGGCCTCGGCATACGCCGCGTTGATCTCCTCGACCGTGGTGGCGCGCGTGGTCGTGACGGTCAGGTCGGTGACCGAGCCGGTGGGGACGGGCACCCGCAGCGAGAACGCGTCGAGGCGGCCCTGGAGTTCGGGCAGCACCAGGCCGATGGCCTTGGCCGCGCCGCTGGAGGTGGGGACGATGTTGAGGGCCGCGGCACGGGCCCGGCGCGGGTCCTCGTGCGGGCCGTCCTGGAGGTTCTGGTCCTGGGTGTAGGCGTGGACGGTGGTCATCATTCCGGCTTCGATGCCGACGCTGTCGTGCAGCACCTTGGCGAGGAGGGCGAGGCAGTTGGTGGTGCAGGAGGCGTTCGAGATGACGGTGTGGCGCTCCGGGTCGTACGTGTCCTCGTTCACACCGAGCACGATCGTCGCGTCCTCGCCGTCGGCCGGGGCAGCGATGATGACCTTCTTCGCGCCGCCGTCGACGTGCGCCCGCGCCTTCGCCGCCGCGGTGAACACGCCGGTGGACTCGATGACCACGTCCGCGCCGAGCTTCCCCCAGGGCAGGTCGGCGGGGTCGCGCTCGGCCAGGACCCGCACGGTCGTGTCGCCGACCCGGATGCCCTCGGGCCCGGAGGTGACCTCGCCGGGGTAGCGGCCGAGGACGGAGTCGTACGCGAGCAGATGGGCCATGGTGGCCACGTCACCCAGGTCGTTCAGGGCGACGATCTCCAGATCCGCTCCGCGGGCGGCCGCCGCCCGGAAGACATTGCGGCCGATCCGGCCGAAGCCGTTGATGCCTATGCGCACAGTCATGGGGCTGTCCCTTTCACGCGGCTACGAGGCGTGCGGCACCCCTCGTGCCAAGGTTCGACGAGGTCGTGGGGCGCCGACGAGAACATCATAAGCAACTTAATTAAGTGTGCGATATATTTTTGGAGTGGACGACACCATGAAGAACAGCGGGACCCCGGGCAACAGCGAGCCGGACGGCACCGACGGCGGCCTGGACGTGGAGGCCTTCGCCGCCGCGGTCGAGAACTTCAACCGCTTCTACATCCGCCTGCCGGTCCTGGAGAAGCTGTCGTTCACCACCCTGTCGGTCCTCGACACCCTCGCCTTCGGGGGCGGCCCGCTGCGCCTGAGCGACCTGGCCCGCACCGAGCAGGTCAGCCAGCCCGGCATCACCCAGCTCGTCACCCGCCTCGAACGGGACGGCCTGGTGGAGCGCCGCCCCGACCCGAGCGACGGCCGCGCCGTCCTCGTCCACATCACCGAGGCCGGACGCCGCATCGGCCGGTCCCGCCACGAGGACCGGACCCGTCATCTGGCGCCCCTGATCGCCCAGTTGACCCCGGAGCAGCGGCAGTCCCTCACCGAGGCGCTGCCCGCGCTGACCCGCCTCGCCGAACTCGGGCGCGCCCGGCGGTGATCCGTCCGGCACGCCCGGCGGCGATCCGCCCCCGCACCGTCGGAACCAAGCCATTCCGCAAGTTCACCCGATGGGGTGACACGCGGGGTCGGCTGTAGACATGTGCCCCGTGGTGTCAGGGAGCCTGGAAACGACGAGCCACGGGGAGGGGGCAGGCATGTGGCAAGCGGTTGCCGAACGCGGCGGGGCGCGGTCCTTCCATAGTGCGCGCGCCCTGTCCGGCACCCCGGTCCCCGGGTCCGCGGTGCGGGTCGCCACGTGCGTGACGCCCCCGGTCGTACGCCTTCCGGGCCGTACGAGTCGGCCGAAACCGGCGGAGACGACAGCCGGGCGCGTGCGATAGAAAGCGTGTTGCAGAAAAGGGAACCACCCGTCACGGGGCCGGTCCCCCCGCACGGGACTCGCCCCACCTCACGTCCGCTCCGGCGGCCTCCCACCCGGCCGCGTCCACCGCGCCCACCACGCTTGCCTCGTCTTTCACGTACTCCACGTATTCCACGTATTCCACGTCGTCTCCGCGCACCCGCGTGCCCGCTCCGGCCCACGCGGCTCCGCGCCCTCACGCCTCACCGAGCGTCTCCCCGAGCACGGCGGTCGACCTTTTCGCCGACGCCCTGAGACAGCTCCCCGACCACGCCCGTCACACGCTTTGACCCGACACACGGTTCGAGTGGGCCTCGGTCCTGCCGACGTCCCACGTCCAATGTCCCACGGGGGAATCGCATGTCCGTGCCACCGTCACCCCAGCCCTTCCGGCTCCTGCGCGCCACCGACCTGCTCGACCTTCACTTCCTCTTCCAGGGGCTCCGCCTGGACCGCCCCCTCGTCGGGCCCCGCCGCCTGATCCGCAAGGACCCCGCCCAACCGGGCTACCTCGTCGTCACGTTCGGCCCCCAGCACGTCGCCGAACAGGCCTTCTT
Organism: Streptomyces sp. RK9; assembly: GCF_045070545.1. NCBI lineage: Bacteria > Bacillati > Actinomycetota > Actinomycetes > Kitasatosporales > Streptomycetaceae > Streptomyces > Streptomyces sp. RK9. Next base: position 372,018 of record NZ_CP173703.1, read on the forward strand.
CGAGGTGAGCGAGGGCATCCCGGAACCGGAGCCGCCGACCGCCCCGGCCCCACCCGACGCACCCAGCGCACCCGAAAGCCGCGGCGGCAGCGAGCCGCACAAACCGCCGCCCGTCGCCTCCCGCATCGGCGGCCGCAGCGTCCTCGTCTTCGCCGTCGGCGCCCAGGACGTCATCCCGTACACCGAATCCGGGCTGCTCACCGCCATGCGCACGCTGCCCCTGCGGGTCGTGGACGCGGCCCGGGAACCCGCCGTCGCCGCGGGACTGCGCCAGGCCGTGACCAGTCGGCCCGACGACGTCTTCCAAGCGCTGCGGCTGGCCCGGACCATGGCGGAACTCTCCTCGCGTCACGGCCCCCACGGTCCCGTCGCCGCGGGCCTCCGCAGCGCGCCCGCCCCGGCGGAGCCCTCCGTGCCGTCCACCGGAGCAGCCGCCCTCGGCCCCGGCCCCGAGAACCCCCTGGCCGACCCCGCCGACCCCCGTACCGGCATCGAACTCCCCTACCGGCTGCTCCTGTCCCCGCCCCAGACGGCGACCTGGACGCACACCACCGAACTGCCCGACGCCGACGGCCGCATCGAGCTGTGGCACACCCGGATGCCGGCGGGCGACGCCCGTGCGGTGTGGACGCGCGACCCCGGCTTCAACCCCGCCGACCCGCGCCCGCTGGACCGCCCGAGCGAGTTCACGATGCCGCTGACCAGCACGGACCGCTCCTCCGTGGTGCATCTCAGCTCCAACACCAACCTGCCGGGCGGCTTCACGCCCGCGCCGGTGAAGGTCGACAACCTCATCCTGTCGTCTCTCGGCGGCTGGCTGGACTCCCTCGGCGTGTGGGAACGGCCGCCCACGAACTTCGGTGTCACGCAGTGGCGGCACCGCGCCTCCATGGGCCGCGACCACTACGTGCGCGTCATGTACCGGGGGCGGCTCTTCCCCTTCGGTCACCTCGCCGACCTCGTCAAGGTCACGGAGCGGAAGTTCGACCACGCCCGCCCCGACCACGCGGCCTATCTCAACCAGCGGTTCTTCATCATGGTCCGCGAGCCGGTGCGGGCCTACGGCTCGACGGCGGACAACGACGACCAGAAGCGGCTGCGCAGGCTCTTCCCCTTCACCAGCGTGCGGCTGCTCACCCTGGTCACGCCGGACCTGCTGCCGCCGAAGCCGATCCCGGACCTGTCCACGCCCGGCGGCGACCCCAACGACAAGTTCGCCTTCTTTCCGGTGACCTTGACGGAAGACCCGTTCCGGTTCCAGGTGAGCATGGTCGACGTCGACGGCCGCGTCCTCGAATTCGCCACGCCCATGGCGTTCGTGGGCAAGCGGGTGCACGAGAACACCGCCGACGTCGAGAAGATCATCCAGCACTATCACGGGCTGATCGACGACACGCGACGGCCCGAGCCACTGGACCTGGCGGACGCCGACGTGCGGCGCGTCGTCGCGGACGTGCGCGGCCAGTCCGTGGCGTACGCGCCGAGCCACAAGCCCGACGACACGACACTGCCCACCGGCCAGTTCGTCTGGGGCGCCGTCACCACCCCGTCGATCCTCGCCCTCGACCCCACCGACCACCCCCGGTTCCTGCCGACGGTGCGCTGGGCGCGGGCCGTCGTCCCCGCGCTCAGCCAGTTCACCACCGGCCCCGGCGGCGACCAAACGCAGTCGGTGTTCTATCCCGAGCCGTACGTCAGCCACGCCTTCACCGACGCGAACAAGGCGCAGCTGTTCATCGAGCTGGCCGAGCCCGTCGACCTGACGTTCCGCAACGGCGGCCAGACGGCGGGTGCGCTCGCCCAGCCCAACTTCCCGGTGGCGGGGCTCTCCCGGGTCACCGGGCCGGTCGCCGCGACCCCCACCCCTCCGCCAGGACCCGAGGCGGACGCGGGCCCCGGCATCGACAAGTGGGCCAACCTCGCCCAGGGCCGGTTCAATCCGAAGGACTTCTTCGCGAAGCTGTCCGAGGCGAAGCTGTTCGGGATGTTCCCGCTCACCGAGATCATGAGCGAGATCGGCCTGGACAACCTCAGGGCGCCGAACTTCTTCACGGCGACGGTCAACGCCGTCACGGGATTCCTCAACGACCTGCGCGGGCTGCGGGACCTGCTCGCCTCGGTCGAGGAGCAGTTCCCGGAGATCGCCGACCAGGTGATCCGTGTGACGGACGCCGCGGCGCTGTTCGCGGAGACCCTCGTCGAGTACATCACCGGCCATCTGGAGCAGGACCCCGACCCGATCCCCATCAGCGAGGTGGAGAACGCCTTCAACGCGTTCTCCGAAGCGCTCACCGCGCTGCGCGTCGCCCTGCCCGCCGCCGTGGACACCGGCGTACGGCAGCTGCTCACCCGCATCGCCGAACAGGCCGCGACCTGGGACAGCGCCGTCGGCCAGGCGCTCGCCCTGAAGAAGGCGATCGAACTCGCCGCGCTCGGCGCCAAGTTGCCGGACGTCGTCAACTCCAAGCTCGAGTGGCAGCCCGACATCAAGCCCTGGTCGCCGAACAAGCCGACGCCCACCGACCCCGAACACGCCGTGTTCTGGCCCTTCGGCAAGCTGACGCTGGTCGCCGACCTGCGCGGCTCGCTGCGCCCGGACGTGCCCCAGGCCGCGGACGTGTCCTGCACGCTGGACAAGTTCCAGCTGCGCATGGTCCCCGGCTTCGACGCGATCGTGCTCAAGTTCGACCGGATCCGGTTCGGCATGCGGGCCGGGCAGAAGCCCGACGTCGAGGTGAAGTTCGGCGGCATCGACTTCGTGGGGAACCTGGCGTTCGTCCAGACCCTGCGGAACATCATCCCGCTGGACGGCTTCAGCGACCCGCCGGCGATCACCGTCGACGGCTCGGGCATCCACGCGCACTTCTCCATGCAGCTGCCGAACGCCGCCGTCGGTGTCTTCAGCCTGGAGAACATCTCCCTGAACGCCGCGCTCTCGGTGCCCTTCATCGGCAACACACCGCTGCAGGCCGGGTTCTCCTTCTGCCGCCGCGAGGCACCGTTCCGGCTGACCGTGTCGATGCTGGGCGGCGGCGGCTACTTCGGGATCGTGCTCAGCCCGAAGGAGATCGCCGTCCTGGACGCGGCCCTGGAGTTCGGGGCCGCCGTGTCCATGAACTTCGGTGTGGCCAGCGGCAGCCTGTCGGTGATGGCCGGGATCTACTTCCGGCTCGAACTGACCGGGGGCCCCGGCTCGGCCCGCAACAAGGTCAAGCTCGTCGGCTACCTCCGGGCACGCGGCGAGGTCGACGTCCTCGGCATCGTCTCGGCGTCCATCGAGCTCTATCTGGAGCTGGGCTACGAGGACGGCTACGCGGTCGGCCGGGCCAGCCTGACCATCAGCATCGAGATCGGCTTCTTCGAGACGTCGGTGACGATCCGCTGCGAGAAGCGGTTCGCCGGGAGCGGAGCGGCGTTCGCGCTCGCCGGCGGCACGGCCGCCCCGGGCATCGCCCCGCCGACGTTCACCGACCTGATGTCCCCCTACGTGGACCCGGTGACCGGAACGCGCGTCGACCCCGTCTTCGACTACTGCACGGCCTTCGCGGAGGTGGCGTGACCATGGACAGCATCCGATGGACGGTGCTCCCGGACGGCGTGGTGGAGGGCGACGCGGTGCGGGTGTCGGTCCTCGTCAGCCCCAGCCTCACCGGGATCGACACGCTCGCCGGTTCGGCGTACTTCGTGAACTGGCCGGACAAGCTGGCCCGGCTGCTGCCCGCCCTGTGGCTGGAGTTCGACACCCCGCAGGGCACGACCGTCAAGCAGTGGCAGCCCACCGGCCGCTACCCCGCGGCCGACGCCACGCTGTGGCAGGCCCTGTTCACGCGCGACACCTTCGTCCGGCGCCCCGAGAGTCCCGCCGCGTTCGCCGCGGCCGAACGGCGCACCCTGCGCTCGTACCCGGGCAAGCTCGTGCACGACGAGGTGACCGGGGTGTACGAGGCGGTCGCCGTGCACACCACCCGGAGCAGGCTGGGGGCGCACTGGGCCCGTGAGGAGCGGATGCTGTGCGAGGAGCCGCCGACGGACCACCGCGGCTGGGAGCTTCCTTCGAAGTACCGGATGGCGGACATCATCTCGCAGCAGGTCCTCGACCTCGGCAGGAACGTGAAGACCGGGTTCGAGGCCGTGGCGGAAGCGCTCGATCCGCACGGTGACGGGCCGCGGGCCGCCGCGCCCGAGCACGAGCCTCGCTTCATGGACCGCACGAGCCCGTACTACACCGCCGAGGAGAGGCAGCGGATGCTGCCCCTCGCCGAGGCCGCCCGGTTCTACGAGCGCGGCAAGGAACCCGCCGCGCTCGCCGAGTTGCCCAAGCACCGGGTGGACTTCCACGAGGCGTGCGGCCTCATCGGGGACTACCCGGAGCTGCAGCGCAGATTCGGCCTCGTCGTCGACCTGCGCTTCACGATGCCCTCGGCGGTGGCCGACGGGGCGAAGGTCCGGGTGGCGTTCGACGACAGCGTCACCGGCGACGCCCAGCTCAACGCCCCGGGCAGGCGCCCCTGGACGAGGATCCGGTTCACTCGCGGCAGCGTCTTCGAGGCCGCCGAGGAGACCCCGGGGGCGCTCACCGGCCGGGTCCTCAACCTCGGCGACCCCGAGTCCTGGCACCTGACCGAGCTGGACGTGGACGGCGCGGCCCTCAAGCACGTCGACTACGCCCGCTCCATCGACGACCTGCACACCGGCGACCTGCCCGGCGGCATCGGCTCGGTCGCCCAGCAGGTGACGGGCACCGGCACCCCCGCCGCCCGCGGCTCCGGCATCACGCTCCTGCACACCGACCGGGACCGGCAGCTGGCCGGCCTGATCGGTGCCGACGTCCGCCGCCGCACCACGGCCGCGGACGCCGACCTGACCGCCGAGAACCTGGTGCGCGGCTACCGGGTGGACATCGGCGCCGTCGACCCGGCCACCGGCCTGGTGACGCAGTGGCGGTCGCTGCTGCGGCGCCGGGGCCGCTACACGATCCGCAGGCCCGGGCAGCCGCCCGTCGAGATCCAGGTGCGCCCCGACGAGGGCACCGTTCGGGCCAGCGTGGTCACCAAGGACGGGGCCGACAACCGTCAGCTCTACGGCCACCAGGCCGTGTTCGGCTGGCACGGCTGGAGCCTCGCTGCGCCCCGTCCCGGCCGCACCATCGGTCTGGGCGACACCCCGGAGGAGCCCGATCCGCCGGTCTCCCCGGACGTGCCCCTCGACACCAAGTTCACCGCGGAGCCGGGCTCCCTGCCCGCGCTGCGCTACGGCCGGACGTACCGGATGCGGGCCCGGGTCGTCGACCTGGCGGGCAACAGCCTGGAGCACACGGCCGGCACGCCGGACACGGCGCAGTCTCAGGCCATCACGTACGGCCGCTGGGAGCCGGTGCCGCAGCCGGTGGTGATCCCGCTCCTCCCGTTCAACGAGGGCGAGTCCACCGAACGGCTCGTCATCCGCAGCACGGTCACCGACGACGGCCGGGAGGTCTCCACCGACGAGTACGTCCTGTGGCGCTCGGACGTCCCCGACCACGAGCGCGAATCCGACGTCGACGGCCTCGACCGGCGGTACAAGGCCATCGCCGAACGTCATCTGGCGCCGCCCAAGACCGCCCTGCAGATGGCCGAGGAGCACGGCGTGTTCGACGCCGCGTTCGGCGCGGGCAAGCCCGAGCGGCTGCGCGAGGAGTACTTCACCGTGGCCTCGCGCGAGGCCGGGTCCTTCCTGGACACGGTGGTGCGCGACCCCGAGTGGCCGTATCGGGAGCACGACCTGCTGCGCGAGGACAGCATCCACATCGCCAAGCACGACGTGCACGATCCGCTGCCCGTCACGCCGCTGCCCCTGGAGCGGCGCGGCGCGGGTCTGGAGCAGGGCGAGTTCGTGGTGCACGACTCCGATCAGCTGATCCTGCCGTACCTCCCGGACGTCCTCGCCGAGGGCGTCATGCTGCGGGGCCTGCCGGGCGACCGGGAGAACCGCAAGATCCCCTTCCCCGGGCCGTGGCCGCAGGCGAAGCCGTTCAAGCTGCGGATCCTGGAGGGCGACCGCGAGCCGCGCTGGCGCGACGGCCTGATCGAGCGGGTCCTGGAGGTGTTCCTGCCCAAGGCCGAGATCGCCACGGTCCGCCTGAGCTGTTACGTGGACGCGGCGAAGCTGCCGCTGCTGCGGCAGTGGAACCTGCTGACCGGCTCGCAGTTCTGGACGGAGCTGCCGGAGCGGGACAAGGACTTCGTGACGCGGGCCAGCGCCGACGGCGAGAACTGGATGCTCACGCCGTGGGTCGAACTGACCCTGGTGCACGCCGTGGAGAAGCCCGTGCACCCGCCGAAGCTGAGCGAGCTCGGGTCCGCCCGGCAAGCCGAGCAGACGGCCGCCCGGCTGACGGGCGAGCTGACCAGCCACGCCGAGAGCAGCGGCCACGTCGAGCTGGACGCACACTGGAGCGAGTGGCTTGACGACGTCACCCAGCCCGCGCCCACCCGCATCGACGGCCACACGCACCTGGAGGACATCACCCTGGAGTACGCCGACGACGTGGAACAGGTCGACCGCACCCACGAGTTCGGCGACACCCGGCACCGCAACGTCCGCTACACACCGACCGCCGTGACCCGCTTCCGCGAGTACTTCCACCCCAGCATCACGCAGGACCGGGACAAGGTCATCCGTGTCGGCGCGACGAACGCCCCGCTGCCGGTGCCCAGTTCCCGCAGGCCCGAGCCGCCGGTCGTGGCGTACGTCGTGCCGACCTTCCGCCGGGGGCGGACCGTCGACCACCAGCGCCTGACGGTCACCCAGCGGCGTACGACCGCCGGGCTGCGGGTCTATCTGAACCGGCCCTGGTTCTCCTCGGGCGACGACGAGATGCTCGCCGTGGTGCTCGACCCGGGCACCGACCTGGGGGACCACCTCGCCACCCGCTGGGGCGTCGACCCCGTGTGGTCCGGCACCCCGCCGCTGCCGAAACCGTCGGCGGCGCACTTCCCGAACGCGGAGCGCCGGCCCACCGGACTGCGTCTCGCCGAGTCGCCGGACTCCGCGCCGGTCCTCGTCGACGCGGTGGCCTTCACGCCGAAGTACCACCAGGAGCGAAAGCTCTGGTACGTCGACATCGATGTGGACTTCGGCGCGGGCGCCGGGGCCACGGCGTACTTCCCCTATCTGCGCCTGGCCCTGGCCCGCTACCAGCCGTACTCGGTGGATCCGCTGCACCTGTCGAAGGTCGAGGTCGCGGAGTTCGCGCAGGTCCTGCCGCCGCGCACCCTCACCGGTCACCGGGAGGACGACCGCCTGGACATCAAGCTGACGGGTCCGGCCACGTTCAACGAACTCGGCGAGATCAGCGGCACCGGGGCCGTCGCGGCGGCGGCGAGCCGGCGCGTCGTGGTGACCCTGCAGAGCAGGGCGAGCCTCGGCGAGGACGACATGGACTGGAAGCAGGCGGCCGCACCGGTGGACCTCGTCTGCCAGGCCGACGCGGGCGGCTTCGTGTGGAGCGGCGGTGTTCCCGCGCCCAGCGGACAGTTGCTGACCCTCTACCGGCTGCTCGTGCAGGAGTACGAGCTGTACCGCACCGACAAGGACACCGCCACGGACACCGTCACCGTGAACGGCCAACCCGTGGCGGCGGCCCGCCGCCTCGTGCACGCCGACTGCTTCGGGATGACCGTCGGCCTCCTCGGCCGGCTCGACTTCGAACTGTAGGAGGACCGGGATGCGCAGACAGGCGATCACGGCCTGCGCGGCCGCGCTGATGACGGCTCTGGTGTGGTCGACGCCCACCTCGGGCGCGCCCGCGAGCCGGGCCAACGACCCGCAGCCGCACCGGGGCGGCGCCGACCTCGTCGTCCACCGCAGCCAGGGCGACTTCGGCTGCACGTCGGGGTTCACCGTGCGCCGCTGGGACGACGGCAAGCGCGCCATGGCGACGGCAGGGCACTGCTCGAACGCCCTGACCGGCGTGAAGGTGACGTCCGGGCAGTACACGTACGGCTCGTTCTCGCAGGCCGCCTTCGAGGAGAAGGCGGACCTCGGGCTGATCACCGGCACGCCGGACAGCCCGCAGACGTACGCCCCCACGCTCTGGACGGACGGCGGCCCGGCCGGTTCACCGGTCGCCCGCCGGGTGCTCGGCAAGGTCGACGCGCCCGCCCAGGGCTCCACCGTGTGCGTCAGCGGGAACGTCACCAAGCTGGTCTGCGACATCACGGTCCGGCACCTGAGCGACGGCGTGGAGTGCGAGAAGGATCCGCCGAGGCGCTGCACCAGAGGGCTGGCCCGCGGGGTGAAGGGCGGCCAGAACATCTCGGACTTCGGCGACTCGGGAGCGCCGGTGTTCGTCCCGATCGACACGGTGATCGACGGCCGTCCGGTGCACGGCGCGCTGCTCGTCGGGCTGTTCGTCGCCGGCGGCAAGCAGAGCCCGTCGGGGCCGGACGACATGGTCGTCTTCCACACCGTGAAGCAGGTCGAGTGCTTCCTGCGGGTCCAGGTCCTCACGTCGCAGGAGGCGGACTCGGGGAGCACACCGCGGCCGACTCCCCGGTCGGACTGCGGCTAGCTCCGGACTCACGTCGTCCACTTGGGTGACACCCGCGTACGGGCGCCGGAACCGGGCAAGCGAACGGTGTCCAGGAGCCGCAGAACGACGGGAGGTCGCCGTGGTGCACTCCCCAGGGGAGCAGCGGGTGTGCCGGGAGTGGGGGCGGGACGCGCCGACGTCGGCGGCCCAGGCCCGTGCGATGGCACAGGACTTCATGGCAGCCGCCGGTTACGACGACGAGAGACACCGGGACGCCGTGCTCGTCGTGGTGTCCGAGCTGGTGACCAACGCCCTGCGGCACGCACGCGGGGTGACCGGCCTCCGCCTCAGCCACCACGCCCGGGGCCTCACCGTCTCGGTCCGCGACGCCGGCACCCGACCACCCCGCACCCTCCCCCTGGACCCGGGCCGCCCCGGCGGCTTCGGCCTCCATCTGGTCCGCGGCCTCACCGAGGGCGTGCGGGTGGAGTGGCGCCCCGGGGGCAAGAACGTCTGGGCGACGGTGCCGCAGCCGCACGCCGGGGAGCGGTGAGCGCCGCACCGCCATACCCGATCATGGTCGGATGACAGCCTTCTACCACGTGTGCTTCGCGGTCCCGGACATCGAACGGGCGATGCGCGACTTCCAACTGGCGGCCGGGGTCGAATGGAGCGCCCCCGCATCGGACCGGATCGGGGAGTGGGACTTCCGGATCGTCTTCACCACGGGCGGGCCGCCGTTCATCGAGCTGATCGAAGGCCCCGCGGGCAGCCCGTGGGACGCCTCGGCGGGAGCCAGGTTCGACCACATCGGCTTCTGGTCCAGCGACGTCGAGCAAGGCTCGCGACGCCTGCGGGACCAGGGCCTGCCGACGGACTTCTCCGGCTGCCCGCACGGCCGCCCGTTCGCCTACCACCGCGTGGACAGCATCGGCGCCCGTGTCGAACTCGTCGACCTCGGCCGCCAGGCGGCGTTCCTGGCCAAGTGGAACCCGGGCGGTGACCCGATGCAGGCCATCGACGAAGGTTCTCGGGGGTGAGCCGGGCGCCGGTGCCCGGCGGCGGACATCCCTCTGCCCCCGCTTCGGACTGCGGGGGCAGAGGCAGGGAGCTCACCTCCGAACTCTCCCGGGAGCAGCCCGGTCGGTGGACTCACCATGGGCCGGGTTTCCCGGATGAGCGGGATCTATCCTTTTGGGTCGCGTTTTGGGTCGCGCCGGTGGTCTCCGGGTCAGACTCCGGCGGGCATCAGGCCCGCCCGCAGGCGGCCGATGATGCGCTTGAGGAGGCGGGACACCTGCATCTGGGAGACGCCGAGGCGTTCGCCGATCTCGCCCTGGGTGAGTTCCTCCACGAACCGCATGTGGATGATCTCCCGGTCGCGGTCGGAGAGTTCGCCGATGAGGGGGGCGAGGCTGTTGAAGTCCTCGACGAGTTCGTACGCGGCGTCCTCCTCGCCGATGAAGTCGGCCAGGGCCGCCTCCCCGTCGTCGTTGCCGCCGCCCATGAGCAGCGCGGCGTTCAGGGACGTGGAGGTGTAGCCGTTGGAGGCCTTGCGGGCCTCGATGACCTCTTCCTCGGACAGGGACATCAGCTCGGCCAGCTCGGCGGTGGTCGGGTCCCGGTCGAGCCGGGTCGCCAGCTCCTCGGTGGCCTTGACCAGTTCGATGCGCGCTTCCTGGAGTCGGCGCGGCACGTGCACGGCCCAGCTGGTGTCGCGGAAGAAGCGCTTTATCTCACCGACGATGTAGGGCACGGCGAAGGTGGCGAACTCCACCTCGCGCGACAGGTCGAACCGGTCGATGGCCTTGATCAGGCCGATCGTGCCGACCTGGACGATGTCCTCCATCTCGTCGCCGCGGCCCCGGTAGCGCGAGGCGGCGTAACGCACGAGCGAGAGGTTCATCTCGATCAGAGTGTTGCGCACGTACTGGTGGTCGTGCGTGCCCTCTTCGAGGACAGCGAGGCGGTCGAAGAACTGCCGGGACAGCACACGTGCGTTGTGCGGCTCCACGGTCGACGGTGCTTCGATCAGCGGCAGCTCTCCCTCCACGCAGGCCTCGGCCCTCGTCGACCGGATCCCGGACACTGTCGGCCTGCATGCACCCATCGCGGCAGCCACACGATCCACCCTTCTCTCGACGGCACCCCGTGTCACGAACCGGGGACTCAAGACGCGTCTGCCCCTTGCTCCCGGTCCCACACCTCACGATCCGGAATTGGGTCGCGCGCCCACCTGTGCGTCACCTCTCGATCCGGCCCGCGGCCAGGACCAGGCGGGCGAGTTCGGGGTGGAACACGTCGAAGTGCGCGCCCTGCGGCGGCACTCCGCCGCGGACGACGGCCGACGCGTCGACGCTGACGTATCCCGAGCTGGGCAGCGCGTCCTCGGCGAGCGCGTCGGCGAGGGTGAGGGTGGGGCAGCCGTCGACTCCCTGCACCCCGTCGTAGCCGAGCGCGCCCCACAGCCGGTCGGCGCCCACCAGGGACGGCGACTCGCCGATCATGCGGGAGGCCAGCGGGAACAGCAGCCCCAGCTCCCGGTCGTGGTGCGAGTACGCACACACCACCGGCCCCGCGACACTCTGTGCCACCCCGGCGAGCGCACCCCCGCCGCGCATCTGCTGCGGCAGGTGCGCGGCGAAGGCGAAGTGGGACAGGGCGGCCTGAAGCAGCGTCACGGAAGCGGGCCCGCCCGTCGCCTCCTTGAGCCCCCGGGCGGCGTACGCGACGAGCCGGGCCCCGGCGCCGTGGCCGACGAGATGGATCCGTGTGTCCGGCAGCGCCTCGGCGAGCTGTCCGAGGGCGGGGGCGAGCCCGCCCTCGCCGATCATTCCGGCGCGCCGCCTGACGGCGTACGAGACGACCTGGCACAGCAGTTGGTGCGCCCCGTCCCACAGCCGGTCCAGGGCGCGCTCGGACTCCGCGGAGCCGAACGGGCGGGCGCTGGGGGTGAGCGGATCGGGACGGGCGAGCCAGTCGGTGGGGGCGTCGGCGGGGCGGGGGCCCGCGGTCTCGGCCTCCGTCAGCGTCCCGTGCTTCGACACCGTGGGCGCCTCCGGGCCCCGTCCCGGCTGCTCGATCCGCTCGGGGCGCTGCTCGGCGCGTTCGGCCTCCTCCTGGGCCTGCTCCAAGGCGCGGGCGAAGCCTTCGCAGACGTGCGAGGTGCTGTCGAACAGCATCGCCGGGTCGGACTGGGGCAGCAGTTCGTCACCCATGTCGGTGGCGTAGGCCGCGGCGGGGGCGTGCAGGGGCTCCTCGACGAGGCGCCGCAGCAGCATGCCCACGTCGTCGACGGCGCTGAACTGGCGCGGCCGTTCGTCCACGAGGGAGCGCAGGTCCGCGATGAGTTGGTCCTGGCCGGGGAAGGTGCGGCGGAGCGCGGCCTCGGTGGCGTCGGTGAGCCCCGGCTCCGGCCCGAACCGCATGCCGGGCCAGTGCACGCTCACGAGGCCCGGGCCGCCGTCCGCCGTCCCGTCGGTGAACAGGGCGTGGAAGCGGGCGTCGACGTCGGCGGTCGTCTCGGCGTCGTTGTGGGCGGTGTGCGCGAGGAGCACCAGGTCGCGGACGCCCGCGGCGCGCGCGGCGTCCGCGACCCGCGCGCACTGCCCGCCGTCCGCCTCGCCCCCGTCCGCGTCGAACGCGATCGCCCAGCGGGTCCTGGTGGTGTCCGGGTCGTGCGCGGAACTGCTCATGCGTTCCCCCGAGCCGGTGGTGGTCTCCGTCGAGCCGGTGGCGGGTGCCGTGCACGCAGCATGCTCGGTCCGGGGGCGCCGTGGCTAGGGGCGTGGGGCAGGAGCGCGGCGGACGGCCGCATATGCGCCGGGAGCCGGGGGCGGATGCCCGGCACCGGATGCCGGGTGCCGAGGCGCACGGCCGAGCGGTCGAACGGCCGCGCACCGCCGACCGCGCACGGCGGCCGACGGGTGCCGCACGCCGTCGTCACTCCCCCGCCCCGTCCGCCGAGGTCCGCACCGCCTCGTGCGCTTCGAGGATCATCGCGGTGGCACGCGGGAAGTCGCGGGCCTCGGCCCTGAGGACGTCGAGCGCGTGCAGGAGGGACTCCACCGGTACGTGGCGTGCGGCGAGGACGGCCGCGGTCCAGCGCCCGAAGCCGGCGAAGAGGCCGGAGTCGTCGACGTACAGGGCGGCGGCGAGGAAGGCGACGATCTGGGCGACGTCGTCGGCGGTGTGCTGGTACTGGGCTTCGGTGTAGTCGAGGAGGGCGGGGAAGCGGGAGCGCAGGCCGTTGAGGGTCGCGCGCACCAGTTGGGGTGCCGAGCGGCTGATCAGCGTGTACTCCTGGTCGAGGAGGTGCTTCAGCGGTTCGTCGGCCGACGGGGCGCCGGGCGGCCGGACCGGCGGGCCCTCGGCGAGCCGCGCGGCGGCGGTGCGGGCGTCCCCGGCCCAGAGGTCGGCGCCGAGCAGTTCGGCGTGGCGCCCGCCGGGCCCGAAGGCGGCGCCGCCCGCGAGCACCGGCACTCCGGCGGCCCGGCAGGCGGATATGGCCGCGTGGGCGGTGGGCAGCCGGGTCGCGAGGGAGCCGGACAGGGCCACCGCGTCGGCGCGCGTGCGGTGCAGATGGGCGATGAGGTGCGCGGTGGGAACCTGCGCGCCCAGGAAGTCGACGCGCCAGCCACGCAGGCTGAGGACCTCGGCGAGGAGCCGGGCGGGCAGGGCATGCCACTCGCCGTCCACGCAGGCGACGGTGATGCGGGCTCGCGCGGGGGTGTCGGAGGGGGCCGAGGGTTCGGTGGGGGCCCAGGTCCCTGAGGGCGCGTGAGGGCTGGAGGGCGTGTGAGCGCCGGGGGGTGCCCACGTGCCGGGCGGGGTGTCGTCGCGGTGCCGGGCGGGTGTCTCGCCGAGCCGGTACGGGGCGGGGGTGTCGCCGAGCCGGTACGGGGCCGGGGCCTCGCGGGTCGCCCGCGAAAGTGCCGCGATGGCGCGTTCGTTGATGGCGGTGGCGGCGTGCTCCCCGGCGACGGTCAGGTTGTTGGCGGCCCACTCCTCGCCCACGCGCCGCTGCACCGCGCCGATCACGTCCAGGAGGACGCATTCGGCGTCGAGGCCGTCCTCGAGTGCCGCCAGGGCGGTGTCGGCGGCGGTGGGCTCGTCGCCCGCCATGACCGCGTGCCAGAGTGCGGCGGCCCAGGGGGCGGCCCGTTCCTCCGGGGCGGTGGCCGTGGGTGTCATCGGGATCTCCAACGGGGTGGCCGGGCGGTTCTCGGGGGCGGGGCGGGATCCGGGCGTGGATCGGGAGGGGCGCCGGGAGCGGGACGGGTACGGGGCCCGGGCCGAGGCGTCAGTCGCGGGGCGCCTTCCAGGTGACGCGTACGGTCTTCCCGCCGGAGTACACGTACACGTCGAGCGTCGTCGTCAGCGTGGCGGCGAGCAGCATGCCCATGCCGCCGGTGCCGTCGTGGGTGTCGGGGAGGCGCGGCACGGGCGGCTGCTCGCTGGCGTCGTCGATGTCGGCGATCAGGCCGTCGCGGTGCCCGTGCAGGCGCAGCCGCCACCAACCCGTCGCGTGTCTGAAGGAGTTGGTGCACAGCTCCGACACGACGAGCGCCACGTCGGCGGCGTCGACGGCGGGGCAGCGCACGGCGGCGTAGGCGCGGGCGGCTCTGCGTGCCCCGCCGATGCCGCAGTCCTCGGCGTCGACCGCGAGGAGCGCGGGACGGTCTCCGGCCGTGGGGCGCCATGCCCCCTGAACCGTCGCCCGGTCGCACAGCGGGCACGGCGCCGTGACACCGCGGGCCGCGTCGCGCGCGGTCACGTCCGGGGAGTGGGTCATGGCGCGCACGCCTCCTCGATGGAGTCGCACACGGGGAAGTACCCGAGGGTGCCCGTCACCCGCAGCAGTTCGCGCAGCTGCGCGGGTATCGGGCCGAGGATCCGCAGGCCGCGTCGGCGGTGGGTGCGGATCAGGATGTTCAGGAGCGTGGAGTCCGCGAACTCGAGCCGGGTCAGGTCCAGGACCAGACGGACCGTCAAAGGGGTCGCCTCCAGGGCGAGTTCGATGTCCGGCTCGTACTCGACGTCCATCTCTCCGATCACCGCCACCACCCGCACCCCACGTCTGTCGTCGGCGTGCATCTCGACCGAGCACTGGGTCGCCGCATCATCATGCGTCCACTGCATTCCGACAGTTTCGACCCGCCGGGCGCGGTCCCACCCGGGCCATCACCCCATGGGGGACCCGTCGAATTCATGTCTGACGGTAGGGCCTCTTCCGTTTGGCGCGCCGCAACGTTTCAGCACGTCGCGGGGGTCCTATGCCGTCACTTCGGCCCGCCGGGCCCGGGCCTGCGCCACGCGGCCCGCGCCCACGGCGAGCACCACGGCGCACAGCGCGAGGGAGAGCGTCGCCCAGTTCATCCACACGTGGTCGGGACTGCTGGAGTACGCGGTGCCGTCGTCGCGGACACAGTCGTAGCCCAGGGGCAGGTAGGAGGCGCGGCCGTGGGAGAGGCCGCGGACCGTGTCCTCGTCGAAGCCGTCCTGACAGACCGGACCCGGCACCGAGTTCGCGCCGTCGCCGACCGCCACGTCGGCCGTCAGCACGGCGAAGAAGCCAAGGGAGTAGACCGCCGCGGCCGCGCAGGCCGCCATCGCCGCGGCACGGCGCAGCAGGTGCACCGGCCAGGGCTGGGGCCGCCCGGGGAGCGCCATCGCGGCGACGCCCGCGGCGGCGACGAGTGCGCCGACCGCGCAGAGGGCGGGGACACCGAAGCCGACCAGCACGGGCTCACCGCCTCTCTTGAGGAGGCATCGCCCGAGGCAACGAGGCTGCCGCTCCCCGGTCCTCTGGGGGCAGCGAAGGGAGCGGGGCGGCGGTGGGCATGGCCCCACCCCACCAGGCCCACCCCCGGCAAGCTGTGGCGGAAGCCACTCCTCCTGTCACAGCGGTGCCACAGGCCGCACAGGGTCCAGGAGTTCGGCGCGCCTCACCGAGCAGGGTCGGCGGCCAGGCGGGTACGGCGACGCGGTACGGCGATGACCACCAGGCCGATGTCGTCGTGGCGGCGCCCGCCGAGCCAGTCGGCGACGAGCATCTGCACCCGCTCGGCGACCGCCTCCGGCGGATGCCCGGCGCACTCCGCGAGCGCCGCCCGCAGCCGTTCCTCGCCGAACCGGTCGGCCCCGAGCGGGCCGCCCTTGGCCTCGGTGACGCCGTCCGAGTACAGCAGGCAGGACTCTCCGGGGCGCAGCGTCGTCTCGTACGTCCGCGTGAACACCTCGGGCAGGGCGCCGATGAGGGTGCCGTGGGTCGGGGCGGCGAGGACGTCCCCGGTGCGCCGCACGATGAGCGGCGGCGGATGCCCGGCGCTGGTCAGCCGGAGGGTGACGGCGCTGCCGCGGCGGCGGACCGAGGCGAGCACGAGGGTCGCGAAGCGGCTGTGGTCCGCGCCGAGCAGGGCGGCGTTCAGGGCGCGCAACAGCCGCTGGTGGTCCGGTTCGAGCAGGTGCAGGGCGCGCAGCGTGGTGCGGATCCTCCCGGTCAGGGCGGCGGCCTCCAGGCCCTTGCCGCACACGTCGCCGAGGACGACGTGGGTCTCGCCGCCCGCCTCGGCCGCGGTGCTGATGTCGACGAAGTCGCCGCCGACGCCGAGTTCACCGTCCGCGGGACGATGCCCGACCGCGTACTCGACGCCGTCGACGCGGCGCGGGCCGGGCCGCGGCGTGTCCTCGGCGAGCAGTTCGACGACAGCCGTCTGCTCGGCGTGCAGCGTCGCGGCGTTCAGGGCGGCCGCGGCGCGCGCCGCGAAGAGGCGGGCGAGGGCCTCGTCGTCCTCGGTGAAGGGCTCCGCCCCGGCCCGGCGCAGCAGGACCAGCGCGCCGAGAGGCGCACCGCGCCCCGGGAGCGGCGTCACCATGAGCGCGCCCGGCGCCGCGGTGCCCCACTTCTCGAAGGCGTCGGCCAGCAGCCACGGCGGCACAGCGGCCGGGTCCAGCCAGCGTGCGGGCACCGGCGGAAACCCCTGCAGCGCTTCCGCGAGACCCGGTACGTCGGCGGGGTCACCGGCGAGCCGCCCGTGGGTGACCCCGCCCGCGCGCCGGGCGGCGGCCACGGGCGGGCGCGCACCCCGGCCCGCGCCGACGACCACGGCCGCGTCGGCGAGGTGCCGCGCGGCGAGCAGGGCCGTACTCCCCCTGCACTCCTGGGGGTCGGGGCGGGTGAAGAGTTCGTCGGAAACGTCGGCGAGGAAGCGGGCGCGCTCGCTCCCGGGGTGCGGAGCGCAGGGCGGCGCGGAGTACGTCTCGGGGTCGTCGCGCAGCCACCACAGGACGCCCTCGGCGCCGTCCGCCGCGGCGGCCTCGGCCCGCAGGGCACGTCCGGCGACCGCGCCGGCGGCCTCACGGTCGCGGCGTGCGTGCGCGTCGGCGAGCCAGGACGGGGCGTGCCGCGCGAGGGAGGTGCCTGCGCCGACGCCGGGGAGCAGGGCGGTCGCCGCGGAGTTGACCCATCGGACGCGTCCGTCGGCCGCGGCGAGGAGGAGGGGCCACGGCGCGGACTGCAGGGCGGCGCTCACCGCCAGCGCGGCGGGCTGCTCGGTCGGGGTCCTGGTGTCTCGCCTCACGTACCGGAACGCCGTGCCTCGTGGGCACGCGTTCCCCTCACCCTCTCGTCACCCCGTCGATCCCCCCTCGTTCCTTGAACGACCGCACCCCTTCCTCGTCGTCGCACGGTCACAGACGCCGACGATCCTCCAGATGAGCGCTCCGCACAATCCTCACGTGCGGGCTCCGGCACACTCACCGGTCACCGCGCAGGCGGAATGATCACTTCAGGCGACAGTCCGAAAATTCCTTCGAGTTTTGACCATCCACGGGTCGAAAGGTTGCACGCGACACGCGTGGCGATCAACACAATGATGGAGATGCCGTGAAGACCGTATTGTCATCGCGTTCACATCTCTCGCCGGGCACCACTTCTGACCCGGCATCATCCCGTGGGGGGATCCATGCGACACCGCACTCGCGTCGCCGTGCTCGGCTCGGCTCTGGCTGTGGCCGCCGTCGGCTTCGCCGCGCCCGGCGCCGTGGCCGCGCCGTCCGGCGACGTCACCGTCGACAAGGTCGTCGTGAACGGCGGCAGCCCGATCGTGCTCGGCACCACCGCCGGCAAGACCTTCACCGTCTCCGTGACCGCGTCGGACGACTCGGGCATCGAGAGCGCCGACATCACGCTGTTCGGCGGCGGCTCCAGCGTTGCCCTGCCGCAGGGCAGCCCGAAGTGCGTGGCGGACAGCACGACGACGTCGACCTGCACGGCGAAGTTCACGCTCGACCCGGACACGGACTTCTTCAACAACAGCCCGGCCGGCACGTGGTACGTCGACGCCCTGGTGACGGCGAACGACATCGACACCATCTCGGCCGAGAAGGCCGGTTCCTTCAAGGTGCAGCGCCAGGCCAAGCTCACGGCGAACGCCTCGCCGGAGCCGATCAAGAAGGGCAAGACGCTCACCATCACGGGCGCCCTGACCCGCGCCAACTGGGAGACCGGCAAGTACGCGGGCTACACCGGCCAGTCCGCGAAGCTGGAGTTCAAGAAGAAGGGCACCACGGCCTACACCGCGGTGAAGACCGTGAAGACCGACAACAAGGGCAACCTGAAGACCACGGTCAAGGCCTCCGTCGACGGCAGCTACCGCTGGACCTTCGCCGGCAACACGACGACGTCCTCGGTGAAGGCCACCGGCGACGCCGTCGACGTGCGCTGAATCTGATCGTTCGGCAGTAAGCACGCTCGGTCTTTCGCCGGGCTCGCGTGGATCCACGCGAGCCCGGCGATCGCGTTCCCGGCACACCTCTCCACGCGTCAGCGCGCGATCCGGGCCAGCTCACTCCCGGTTCGAGTCAGCCGCCGCGACGCTGGTCGCCGAGGCGGACAGGTCCATCAGGTCGTCGAGGATGGCGCGGCCCGTCCGGTCCACCGGCTCGAGCCGGGCGACCAGGTCGAGGCTGGACGTGATGTCGGGATCCTCGATGCGGTCCTCGATCTGCTGCAGCGCGTCCCGTAGCCGCTGCCGGTGTTCCGCGACATGGTCGGCGACGGCGTCAGCGAGGAGTTGCCCCTGCTGCAAGGCCAGTGCGGCGAAGTCCGTACCGGCCTTCTGTGCCTCCTGGTCGAGCTGGTTCTTGCGCTGGTCCCGGGCCTGGTCGAGTACGGACTTGCGGGCCTTCAATCCCTTGGTGACCACCACGGCAGCCACTCCCGCGAGCGCCACCCCGCCGGTGATGGCCGAGAGCGACAGACTGGTCATCAGCGCGGCGGTCCCCGCACTGCCCAGGGCGCTGAGGATGCTGACCGCGGCCGCGCCGGTCTGAACCGCGGCGTAGACGTCGTATCTCCGGCGCTCGTCCAGGGAGGTGAACAGCTCGCCGGGCTCGATGGGAGCCTCCGGAACGAGGCGCGTGGCATGCTCCTCACCACGCAGTGCGCCGCGCAACAGGACACGGGCACGGGCATCGAGCGCTTCGACGTGCCGCGCCCAGACCGTGGCCGGGCCCTGCTCCGCCGTCATCCATTCGTTGAACAGCCGTGTCTGGCGCACCTTGATCTCGGCGAGGTGTTCCGCGCCGAGGTTTCCGGAGTCGATCACGGTGTCCAGTTCCCGACGGAAGACCGCTTTCAGTTCGTCGAACTGCTGCCCGACGGCTCGGACCTGACGGTTCAGCTCGCTCTCCAGCTCCGAGCGGATGCTCTCCGCGGACCGTTCCGTGTCATCCAGCCGGCGCCGCAGGTTGTCCCGCTCCGCCGTCAGCTGTTCCACCGACACCTGATGGGTGGCGAGCACATCAGCGACCGAGCGGTGCCGGGTGCGGACCAGTCGGAACGTCTCAGCCGCGATCTTCCCCAGGTGGTACTGACCCGTGCCGTTCTCGATCAGCTCGGTGAGACGGTCACGCAGAGCCGCCATCCGGCTCTCGCTGCGGTTCCGCTGGGCCGCCCGCACATCGCCCTCGGCCTCGTCCAGGTCCGCCTGGGCTTCCCACGCCGGTGACACCGGCAGGAACCCCTCCCCGATGAACGCAGCTCCCGTCCCGCCCGCCACCGAGAAGCGCTCGCTCAGATAGGCGTTGTTGGTGTCCCGCGCCGACCGCCAACCCTCACGGTTGTCGTTGCCGAGCTGATCGGCGCGGTCGATGCCGGTCAGCACCCACAGCACCGGCTTGCCGCTCTGCAGGTGGTGGTTGTACAGATCGGTCATGAGCCCCAACTCGCCCGCGGTGAGGGTCGCGGTTCCCTGGGTCACGTAGATGAAGCAGTCGGCCTCGGCCCAGGCGTTGCGCATGATCTGCTCGTGCGCGGGGTTCGGGGACTCCGCACCGGGCAGATCGAAGAATTTGGCGGGCAGCAGCGCGTTCTCGATGAGCAGCTCGATCTGCTCGACTTCCAGCTGATAGTGCGCGGGGAGACGGTCGGCCCGGTCACCGTCGGCGGCACCGTAGGCCGCGACGACACTCGGGGCCAGGTCAGTCCCGATCTCGACCCATTCCTCCTCGGGACGTCCCACGAACCTGACGCGCAGCAGTCCCCGCCCCGACGCGTGCACACCGCTGTCCGCATGGACCGGCCGCACCGTGGACGGGCACGCCGTGGTCGGGGTCGGGGAGGACGGCAGGATGCCGATGTACTGCTTGGTGTAGCCCCCGTCCGGCCGCTCGAACCGCTCATACCGCAGCCCTTTCTGCAGGCCGCTGATCAGAAAGCTCTTGCCGGACGACTGCCGGCCGAGCAGCCCCACATTGAGCAGCGACGACAGGGCACGGTTCCGCTGACCGCGGAGATCGTGCACCTGTTCGTCGATCTCCACATCGCTGATCGCGAGACCCGGTATCTCCCGCAGCCCGTTCAGCCAGTCCTCGCAGCGGTCGAACAACCGCAACAGGTCCTCACGCACTTCATCAACGCTCGCCATGCCGTATTCGATACACCAAGTAAGGCCTGTGCAGAGGGAGATCACCCATCTGGCCCGGCTGTCGACGGCTGGACCTCCGTGGTCAATGCGTTCGCCGCCATTGGAGTGAGGAATGCCGTCACCGCCGACGGCTCATGGTGCGAGCCGGGGGGCGCTCCCACGGCCCCGGCCGCGGTGCACGTGTTCCCACCTCCCTCCCCCGGACCAACGGCCATGTGAGTGCCCGACCCAGCGCGCTCGGGTGATCTGCGCACCACGTCCGCTTGCCCCGCACACGCGCAGTGGAACGGCTGCGCCATGTTCTCGACGCAACGTCCGCGCCTTCGCGCCACCGTCTGGCCGGCCTTGGCCTGTGCCACCGCTCTGTCCCTTGTGCCGGCCGATGCCGGTGCCGTAACCCTGTCGGCGGACCCTGGACCGTCCGCGAACGAGAAGGACGTGCTGCGGGAGCGCACCGTCGACCTCGATGTCGCCGACTACCAGTGGCTGTGTGGTTCCGGGGGCTTCAGCCAGGCCAAGGAGCACACGCTCGAGCTCTTTCCCGACGTCCGCGTCACCGTCGTCCAGGACGGCCGCGAGGTCGACGGGGACACCGTGACCTGGACCGGACATGTGAAGGGGGCACCGGAGGACCAGGCGGTGATCTCCGCGAGTCACGTGTGCGCGCCCGTCAAGAAGAACGTACCGCCCGCCGTCGACGCGCTGATCGACCTGGAGACGTACGCCTACCACCTCACCACCCTGCCCGGGAAGCAGCCGCGGGTGCGGATCACGGAGGAGGATCCGGACGCGCGCCGCCGCCCCAAGCCCGACAACGCCGTCCTCGGCAAGGACGCCGCGCGGAAGCTGCACGACTCCCTCAGGAACCGCGCGCCCGCCGACCCCGCCGACCCCGTCGTCATCGATGTCCTCGCCGGATACACCCCGCCCGCCGTACGCCGCCTCGGCAGCGAGCAGGCCATGCTGGCCCGGCTCCGGCTTGCCGAGTCCTACATGAACCAGGCCCTTGCGGACAGCAACGTCGCGGCCAGCATCGACATCGTCGGCAGCTACAACACCCAGTACTGGGGCGACCAGACGGCCGCCGTCATGCACAACAGACTCTCCAGGGCCCAGGACCCCGTCCTCGGCGCGACGGCGCACCGCTACCGCGAGCAATTGGGCGTCGACCTCGTCACCGTCGTCAACGACGTCCCCAACGGCTCCTCCGGACAGGGCAGCCTGCCCACCCAGGGCCGAATGGACAGCGAGCTGGCCTACTCCGTCGTCGACGTCCAGTCCCTCGTCGACTGGTACAACCTCGGGCACGAACTGGGCCACAACCTCGCGCTGTTCCACGACCGGACGACGCTCGACAAGCAGCTCCCCGGCGGGTACCAGCACCTGCTCAACGCCCCCTACGGCACCGGCTGGATCACTCCGCGCCGCGACTACCACACCGTGATGGCGTACGCCGAGAACTGCGGCCGCCCGTGCAGCCCGGTCAACCAGTACTCCAACACCGAGAACACCGTCGACGGCCAGCCCCTCGGGGACGCGAACAACAACAACGCCGCCCTGGCCCGGCTGACAGCCCCCATCGTCGCCGACTACCGGACCCTGAAGGTCAATCGCACCCGGCACCGCCTCACCCTCGAATCCAGCCCGAACGGCACGATCCGCCCCGCCGTCCACGGCCCCTACGCTCCCGGCACCACCGTCGCCGTCACCGCCAGGCCCGCGCCCGGCTACCGCGTCAGCGCCTGGATCGTCGACGGCCGGCGCCACGACATCACCGACGAGCACGTGACGATGACCATGGACCGTCCCTACACCCTCAGCGCCGTCTTCACGCGGCGCTGAACCGACCGGCACGCCCGCACCGTCAGGTGGGGCCGCCGCGGCCGCCGACGTCAACGCGTCCCCCTGTGCACATCGTTCACACCCTTGACGCGGACACGTCTATCGGTATGGTCTAGTCCAACGAAGCGGAATCCCGTTGTCCGGCGGGCACTTGGCTGCCCACACCCACCGTCCGGCCTGCGGCGGCCCGCGCTCCGGCACGCGGACCGAACCCCACATCCGCACTTCACACCGCCGTTCTTCGGCGTCCCCCCATGGAGTGAGCCATGCGATCTCGCATACTCGGACTACTGACCGCCACCGTGTCCGTCGCCGCGCTGATGACGTTCGCGTCGCCGGCGTCGGCCGACAAGACGGACAGGGCCGACACGTCCTCGTCCGACAAGGCGGCCGCGGCGTTCATCGTCAGCGAGTCCCAGTTCAACCAGATGTTCCCGAGCCGGAATCCGTTCTACACGTACAACGGCCTCACGGCGGCGCTCAGCGCGTACCCCGGGTTCACGAACACCGGCAGCGACACCGTCCGCAAGCAGGAGGCCGCCGCCTTCCTCACCAACGTCAGCCACGAGACGGGCGGTCTGGTCCACATCGTGGAGCAGAACCAGGCGAACTACCCGCACTACTGCGACAAGACCCAGCCCTACGGCTGCCCTGCGGGCAACGACAAGTACTACGGCCGCGGCCCCATCCAGCTGAGCTGGAACTTCAACTACAAGGCCGCGGGCGACGCGCTCGGCATCGATCTGCTGCACAACCCCGACCTGGTCCAGAACGACGCGGCCGTCGCCTGGAAGACGGGCCTCTGGTACTGGAACACCCAGAACGGCCCCGGCACCATGACCCCGCACAACGCGATGGTCAACGGCGCCGGATTCGGCGAGACCATCCGCTCCATCAACGGCAGCCTGGAGTGCAACGGCGGCAACCCGGGGCAGGTGCAGAGCCGCATCGACAAGTACAAGGCCTTCACGCAGGTCCTCGGCGTCGGCCCCGGCGGCAACCTGAGCTGCTGAGCCCCGCCCGAACGCCGAAGCGTCGGCGGCCCCTGTCGGCCGCCGACGCTTCACGTTCTCCAGCGCCTCCGCGCCACCGGGGCCGCCACCGGGGTTCAGGCGTCGGCGGGTCCGTAACTGCGCTTCCCGCGCCGGTACGCGATCTCCCCCAGCACGATGTCCACGGCCAGGAACGCCACCAGCGGAATGCCGAGCAGCGGCACGAAGTAGCCGAGCACCGCGACCGCGGCCATCAACGGCACCAGGACGTACGCCGGGACGTGCTGCCAGGCGCCGCGCGGCAGCGGGCGGCCGAAGGCGCTGCCCCGTCCGCGCTGCCACCACATGCGGTAGCCCCACACGATCAGCAGGACAAGACCGAGGGCGACGGCGCCGAGGAGCACCTGGTTGGCCAGACCGAACAGGGTGCCGCTGTGCGCGTCGATCCCCCACCGCGTCAGCTTGGCGAGCACCGGGTAGTCGTCGAACCTGAGTACGTCGAGGACCTTCCCGGTGGCCGGATCGACCGCGGCCGAGTCCTGCTTTCCGGGCAGTCCGCGCTGGATCTCCTTGACGACGTACGCGGACGAGGCGTCGGCCGGCGGCACGACCTCCACCGGACCGGAGATCCCCCGGTCACGGGCAGCCGCGAGCACGGTGTCGAGCCCGACGTCCTTCGCGCCGTCCGACGTACCCGGCTCGCCCGCACCGCCCGCGCCACCGGACGCGTTCCCGCCGTGCTCGGCATGCTCCCCCGCGCCCCCGGACTCCCCTGTGGACGCCAGGCTCGTCGACACCGTCGGCGTCGTCTGCCCGAGAGCCTCGCGCAGGTCACCGATGCTCTGCCCCGCGTACGCCGACCATGTGAGCCCCGTCGCCGACAGGAAGATCAGCCCGGCGGCCGTCCACACGCCCACCGTTCCGTGCAGCGTCAGCGTGCGGCGGCGGCCCGCCGAGCCCCGCACCTTGCGCAGGGCCCGGCGCCGCCCGAACCACAGCACCAGGCCGCCACCGGCGAGCACCCACAGCCAGCTCGCGGCGATCTCGCTGTAGAGGCGGCCCGTCTCGCCCAGGTGCAGATCGCGGTGGAGCTCGGAGACCCAGGTGCGCAGCGGCAGCGCGCCGCTGGAGCCGTACTGCTCCAGCGCGCCGCGCACCTCAGCGGTGTAGGGGTTCACGAACACGGCGAGGGTGCGCTCGGGGTCCACGCCGGGGACGCCCGACAGCAGAACCCGGGTGGTCTCCCCGTCCCCGGCCGCCGGCCGGACCGCGCTGACCTCGCCCCGCGGGTGGGCCTCGCGGGCCGCGGCGACCTGCCGCGCCACCGGCAGCTTCCGGTCGCCGACGGGCACGGTCAGCTCATCGGCGTACACGATCTTCTCGGCCGTGTACGAACCGGCGTAGAGCAGCCCCGTCACCGCGGCCACCAGCAGGAACGGCGCGATGAGCACGCCGGCGTAGAAGTGCAGGCGCAGGGCGAGCGGCCGGAGCGGGGCCAGCGCCGAGCGGCGCGGCGATGGGTCCGGTGGTGGGGTCGGTGGCCCGTCGACGGGGGCGGGGGCGGTGGGTGCGGCGGGCATGACGTGCTCTCCTGGGTGCCGGACGGTGGTGCGGGCCCGGTCGGGTGGTGACCTGGCCGGTCCAAGGGTCGAGCGGGCGGGTGAGGGAGTTCCCGGGAGTCTCTGTAACGTGCGTCACGCGTCGGGGGCGTCCGCGCGCGCTCGGCCACGGCGCCCTCGCGCGGCGGCGCTCCGGGCCGCGCGGTGGTGTGACCTCGCGATCTTCATTTGAGATGGGGTGGCCGAGAACCGCGTTCCTCATCAAGCGATGCGTGAACAGGGGTAGTTGGCAGGGTGAAATCCGCGCGACGATGGCACCTATGACCGCGGCACAACGCGCCATGACCGAGCTGGAGTCGTGGCCGAACCTCGTAAGTGGCTCTCCTCGGTGCGCTGTCGGACGTTCCTTCGGGATCGTGGGGGCGCCGGGACCGACGGGCTACGACATCGTCCACTTCCACTCCGACGGGGCGGCCGACGTGTGTCTGACCCGTGCGGCCGTCGACCGGCTGCGCCCGCAGCTGGCCCACAGCTCCGCGATCCGGGTGCGCCCCGGGGCGTCGTGGATCACCGTGCTCCTCGACTGCGACATCGACGTCGCGCTCCTCCTCACGTTCGTCAGCGTCGGGCTCAAGGCGCACGACGACGACCTCGCCGCGGCGGACCGCGCGGGCCGGGGCGGCGCGTTCGCCCACTCCCCCGCCCCTCCCTGCGACTGGGAACCGCTCGCGTTCCGGCAGCCGGCGGCCAAGGTCCCCGCCCCGGCCGGACCGCCCGACGTCGAACGTCGCGGCATCCTCGCGACGTGGAAGGCGGTGGGCCGGCTCATCCCGCACGGCCACTGAGGCCCCGCACGGGCAGTCGACGACGGCGCGGAACCCGCCGTGTCGTCGGGCCACCCGCGCCGAGCCGACATCAGGCCGTCCACCGCGCCCGGCGGTCCGTCCCGCCCGGGCGCACACTCATGTCCGGGCCCCGGACCCCACAAGCACCACAGCGCGCGAGCCCGCCCCGAGCACGCCCGCCTCGCCCGGACAGCCCTCCCCCGCGCCCCCACAACGCGCCGTTTGGGAATCCCTCCCGCTCCGGCGGCCCCGCACGCTCCCCGCCTGCACGGACGGAGCATCGACTTCACGCCATCCCTGCCGAACACCCCAGCTCAGCGGTCCTCTCACCGCATCAACACGTCACCACACCAATGTGTCGGCCCATCCGCCGGACCGTCCGGTCGCGGCGCACCGGTCGTACCGACACGTTCGTATGATCTTCGGTGACCTCGTGGCCGGGTCCGATGTTGAGCACCGCGAGACGGCCGGAACGGCTGTTCTCCCGGGTGTCGGCCCGCCCCCGCCGGGCGGTGCGCGGACCCGGCAGGGCGAGGGATCAAGGAGCACGCAGTGAAGAGCAGTTGGACGCGCAAGACCGCACGCGGGGTACTGGTGGCTGCGGTGTGTGCCGTGCCGTTCGCCCTGTCGACGGGCGCGGCACACGCCGACGAGACCCACCACAGCGGCTCCCACAACGGCCCCGTCATCGGGCTGGTCAACACCGGCCAGATCGACGACCCGATGGAGGACGTGCTCGAGCACACCCTGAACTTCGGCGACGGCTACCGCTGGGACTGACCGGCCCCCGCACCCGTCCGCGCCGCGCCCGACACCCCCGGGACGGCGCGGCGCGGACGGACCCGCCTCACTTCCAGCCGTACGCGTACGCGGCGACCCAGGTGACCTCGAGCTGCGCGCTGCTGCCCGGCGCCGCCGTCGGCCCCTCCAGCGCGCTCTCGTTCTGCAGCACCCAGGACAGCGGGCGGTCCGGCACATTCCGGGTGTCGTGGCCCACCTGACGGCCGTCCACGAAGAAGCGGACGTGGCCCGGCGTCCACTCCGTCGACACGGTGTGCCACTCGGTCCAGTCGTCGGCGCCCTGGAACGAGCCCTGCTCGCCACCGCCGCACGGGTGGTGGAAAGCGCTCAGGGAGCCCGTCCACTCTCCCTCGGGGTGGTCCATCTCGCAGCCGCCGCCGTAGTGCAGCCACGCCGACTTGTAGCCGGGCGCCAGCTTGGTGACCTTGATGCGCGCGCTGTACTTGCCGTACTTCATCTGCATCACGGCACGCGGTACGACGGCCGCCGCGTGCACGGGCCCGCCGTCGTCGGGCCGCCACATCCGGATGCGCATGCGCCCGTCGCCGTTCTGCGCAGGGCCCACGCTCACCGTGTCCTCGGGGTGGTAGACGCCGACGACGGAACGGTCCCGGTCGTTGGCGGTGTCGCGCCAACCCGTCGGGTACGCCCACCAGTTGTCGCGGTACGAGCCGCGCAGGCCGCCGCAGTACGCGGCGGAGGTGTCGACGTGGTGGTCGCAGTCGCTGAACGAGCCGAGCGGCACCCGGTCGCCGTCGAAGTCCTCCGCGAGGACCTGCCAGAACGGGCCGCAGTCGCCGCGCGGCAGTGCGGTGCCCGTGGTGCGACAGAGGTCGGCCGAGCGCGGCGCCCCGTCCGCGCGCGGGATGCCGAGCAGGGCCGCGAGGAGCGTGGCGGCCACGGCGGCGACCAGTGTGGGTCTGCGGGTGCGCGGCGCTGCGTGTGTGCCCATCGCGGTGCCCTTCCTCCCGTCCGGCCCCTGGCGCGGTGCGGCGGCCCGGGGGCAACGCATCCTCGCGGTGCGGGAGGGAAATGGCCAGAGCGCGGCGGGCGTCGGCGGGGGCGTGCGGTGGTGGGTTCCGGACGTCGCCCCGAGAGAGTCCGCGCGGCCGGACGCACGAGGCGTGCACGGCGGCCCCCGGAGGCCCGCCCGGCGCCCGTCCTATCCTGGCGGGGTGATCGATCTTCCGCTCTCCGCCCTAGAGGTGTCCATCGTCGAAGCCGGCACCACCCCTGCCGACGCGCTGGCCAACTGCCAGCGCAGCGCGCAGGAGTTGAGCCGCCTCGGCTACCACCGGCTGTGGTTCGCCGAACACCACCACTCACTCGCCATCGGCGCCTTCCCGCCGGCGCTCCTCGCCGCCCACACCGCCGCCACCACGACCGGCCTCCGGCTCGGCTCCGGCGGCGTCCTCGCCCCGAACCACGCCCCGATCACCGTCGCGGAGCAGTTCGCCACGCTCGCTACCCTGCACCCCGACCGCATCGACCTCGGCATCGGCCGCGGTCCCGGCACCTTCCACGAGCCCACAGCCCGGGCGCTGCGCCGCGGCGCCGACCCCGCGACCGACGACGAGTACCGCCGCGACGTGGCGGCGACCCTGGACCACCTGCTCGACGTCGGCATCGGCGAACTGCCCGAGCCCTGGCTCCTCGCGTCCAGCGACGCGGGCGCCGAAGTCGCTGCCTCGCTGGGCCTGCCGATCGCGTTCGCGCACCACATCCGGCCCGACAACACCCTCGCGGCCCTGAAGCGCTACCGGGACGCCTTCCGGCCCTCGCGCTGGAGCGACGCCCCGCGCGTCCTGGTGTGCGTCGAGACGGTGTGCGCCGACACCGAGGAGCGCGCCGCGGAGCTGGCGAGGCCCATGGACATCATCAAGGCGGCGATCCTCCAGGGCCACCCCGACCGGCCGTTCCCCACGCCCGCCGCCGCGGCCGCCCACCGGTTCACCGCCGAGGAGGAGCAGGCGCTCGGGGCGTTCGTCGCCCAGCAGGCCCGCGGCACCCGCGACTCGGTCGAGGCCGCGCTCACCCGCATCGTCGAGGCCACGGGCGCCGACGAGCTGATGACCGTCACCCCGGTCCACAGCACCCCCGACCGCCACCGGTCCTTCGCCCTCGTGCGCGACCTCGTGCGCCGCGGCTGACGCACGGACGCGGCGACCCGGATGCACCCGGGGCGCCGCGTCCGCTCGTACGTCCCACCTCGTACGTCTCAGAAGCGCACCGCGGCGCAGGCGCGGCCGCGCGGGTGGGTCAGACCGCGCGCCACAGCGACGGCGCCGACGGCGGTTCCCAGCCGCGCTGGGCCGTGTGGCCCTGGAGGCAGACGTAGGCGCGGCCGTCGTGGGTGACGCGGTCACCGGCCTTGTAGCCGGTGCCGATGGCCCAGGTGCCGCCCGGGGGCTGGGTCGGGGGGTCGGTGGGCCCGGGGGTCTGGGGCACCCGCAGGACGAAGTCGAAGTCGGCCTCCTTGGTGTTGCCGACGTCCCGTACGTTCATGAGCAGCCGGGCGTCGAAGATGGGGTCGGTGTTGTTGCGCGGCTCGTTCGGGAAGTACAGCTGGGTGGTGAGGACCGGGCGTCCCGGCGCCTGCAGCTTCACGTGCAGATGGCGGGTGCGGCCGGGGTAGAGGCCGGGGAAGATCGTGGTGAGTGTGAACGCGCCGCGGGCGTCGGTGAACTGGTGGCCGCGCATCCGGAAGCCCACGTTGTCGTAGGCGCCGCGGGCGTCGGCCTGCCAGAAGTCGAGGAGCACCTGCGGGATCGGCAGGCAGGCCAGGCCGAACACATAGCCGGTGACGGTGAGCCGGGTGCCCTGGGTGCCGGGCTCGATGAGCGAGGTGCGCCGGGGCGAGTTGGGTTTGAAGTAGGGGCCCTCCGTCTGGGGTGGTGTCGGGTCGTCGCCGTCGTCGCAGGACGGGGTGACCTCGGGGGCCTTGCCGGTGCCCGCGCTGGTGCGGGCGAGCGCGGGGACGCCCATCATCGCCACCGGCGCGGCGACACCCGCGGCCAGGGCGGCGCGGAGCACCGTCTTGCGGCTGGGGCCCGGGCGCGGTGCGGGCGTGGGCGGGTCCGTGGGCTCGCCGGTCGGGGCGCCGCTGATGTCGTGCCCGTTGGTGGGCGTGTCGCCGTCCATCGCTCCTCCTGGGTGGGGGGTGGGGATCGGCTAAGAAGCTATGCGGCGGGCCCGGGCGGGGCGATGGACGCAATGCGGTGGTCGTGGTGAATATCGCCACCGCCGCGGCGGAAGTCGCCGGGAGTGGCGCCGGTCTCGCGGCGGAAGAAGCGGCAGAAGTACGCGGGGTCGCCGAACCCCACCCGGTCCGCGACCTGACGTACCGTCAGGTCGGTGCAGGCGAGCAGGCGTTTCGCCTCGTGCACCCGGGCCTGGCGGAGCAGTTCGCCCGGGGTGCGGCCCATGGCGGCCTTCACCGCCTCGTTGAGGTGGCTCACCGAGACGCCGAGGTGTCCGGCGCAGTCGCGCACGGACCAGGGCAGCGCCCGGGCCGTGCTCACCAGGGCGACGAACTGGGCCGCCGCGGGGGCGGGGCGGGCGGCGTCCGGGGCCGGGGCGCCGTGCGGGTGCGGGCGGCCGGTGGCGGGGAGGCGTCCTGCGCGCACCACGAGGATGTGCAGGAGGGCGCGCAGGACGCCGCCGAAGCCCTCGGCCCCGGTGCGGTACTCGTGGTCCATCTCGGCGACGAGGCGCGCGGCCCAGTCCGCGTCCCGCTCGGGCAGCTCGAGCCAGGGGCGGCGGCCGAGGCGGCGCAGCAGGGCGCGGTCGGCGGGGTGCTCCAGGAGGAAGTCGTCGGTGAACACGACGACACAGCCCTCCAGGCCCCGGACGCCGTCCCAGTAGTGCACCTGCCCGGGCGCGATGAAGCACAGGTGGGGCGGGCGGAGGGTGAAGCGGGTCAGGTCGACGACGTGACTGCCGGTGCCGCCGGTGACGAGCACGATCTCGTGGAAGGTGTGCCGGTGCGGGAAGGAGGCCCGGGACATCGGACCGATGGTGTCGAAGGTGCCGATGGCGAAGGGCAGCGTGTTGGGCATCGGCACCTCGAGGCGGTGGATCGGCAGGCCGCCCGCGCCGGGGTCGCTGCCGTTCTCCTGACTCGTACCGGGCAAGACCGTCGACCCGCGCATCTGTGCGCTCCCCTCATCGATCCGGACGCCGACACCCGCGCGCGCCGCTCGCCGTGGCGGCGCGCGACCCGGGCAGACTTGTCAGGTCCATACCATTCGATGGTCCACGATGACACGGCCGGGGGCGCGTACCCACCGGTTCTCAGGCCAAGTTGGGGGCCCCGGGAGGGAGGCGCGCCGGGTCGGAGGGCGAGGTGGCGCGTCCTGTCGACAGGAAAGCGTTAAGAACGCGCTGAACGGTATTGCGTTGCCGGGACATGCGCGGAGCCGCCGCCCGGGCGGGGCGGCGGCTCCTGGTCCTGCGCGAGGGTGAGGCATCGGGACAGGGACCGGTCGGCTCGGATCTCTCCCGTGCTTCTCGTTCGTTCGTCTGTCGTCCTCTCCCCCGCTCCCCGCTCACCTGGCGTGAGCGGTCACGCTGTCACACCTCCACTTCGATGCACACAAGGCGCTTGTCCTTGCGGGCGGTGAGCGCCGCTTCCCACATGGGCTTGACGAACGGCGGAATCAGCGACGCGTCGATCCGCTCCGGGGACGCGAAGCGGTACTGCCCCGCGCCGTCCTCCCGCAGCGTGATGGCACGCCGTTGCTCGGCGGTGACCTCTCCGGCGTCGAAGATGTAGTACACGCGAGGCATCAAGCCGTCGGAGTCGACCCAGGCGACCACGAGCAGGTCCCCCATCTCGACGTCCAGGCCGAGCTCCGCACGGACTTCCCGGGCGCAGGCGGCACTCGGGCTCTCCCCCGCTTCGACATGGCCACCGGGAAGGTTCCAGTAGGCCGTGTACATCGGGTTCACCATCAGTACATCGCCATGCTCATCGGCGATGATGGCCCCTGCCGAAGCGGCTAGGGACGTAGCAGTAGCATCCATGGCATCTTCCTGAATTAGCCCCGTCATGGCGTGAGCACGGCTCATCAGGATCAGGTGGCTCGGCGAGCAGGGGCCCCACCCCCGCCCAGCGGGAGCGAGGACGGGCGTCGCTCGCTCCCTGCAGCGGCGGGCTCCCCCGGGCAGGGGCTCCGCTGGTCCCGTTCGGGACCGTGACCGCTGTCTTTCCTTGGGCCGCACCACCAAGGAGCTCGGGGTGCCGATTGGTGTCGTCACCTTTTGATCGCTCCTCCCCGCCCCACCGCGACCCCGGTACGGGCCGCGACGGTCCTGGCATCACCTGACGAAACGCTCGTTCCATTCGCAGGGGCCGACCAGTCCCCGAGAACGACGGCGCAGTTGGGCGGGCACCCAGCGTACGGCGACGCGGCACGAAGGCCGATCGGGGCATGAGCAGGACCGATGACTCGTCGTCGGGCTTCCCCCGCCCCCACGCGGGAACCCCGAAATCAGGTCATGCGGACGAATGGAACATCCGGGCAGGCTTCCTTCCCCGTCAGAGCCGGCCTGCCCCCGGCCCTGGCGTGAGACAGATCCTGATGCACTATCACAGGCGGTGTCAACGATTGAGAACGACGCATGTCATGGGCGTGCTCCTCGAATGAAGCCGCGAGCGCACCACGTCGGTGTTCCCGATGCACCACAACGCGCGTAGCGCACCCGCGCTACGGACGCCCGCCGCCGCCCTCCGGGCCCCCGCCCGGCGTGCGTCCCTGAATCACCTTGACCAGTTCGTCCAGGGCCGGGAGCAGGTCCCGCAGCGTGTCGATCTGGGCGCTGTCCGCCGTGCTGCGCAGGGCCACCGAGCGCGCGCCGAGCTCCTGCAGGACCGCGCGCGTGGCGAGTTTCGGCAGGTCCTCGTTGACCATCCGGCGCAGGTACGCGATCAGCGCGGCGCCCTCGGTGCGGGAGCAGAAGCCCTCCGGCGCCCGGAAGAAGAGCTCCAGGCGCGCCGCGTGGTCGTGGTTCGCGCCGCGTTCGCCGTTGAGCAGGTTCGACACGTGCTGCGCCGAGATGCCCGTCGCCCGCGAGATCTCCCTGAGGCCGTAGGGCTCCTTGCCCGCGGGGGTGTCCTTGAGCCGGGTCCGCTGCAGGAAACGCAGGCGCTGCTGGAACAGCGCCTTGCGGAAGCCCTCCCGCGCGTTCTTCTCGCGGGGCTCCTCCTCGGGGAGTTCGCCGGCGAGCAGGGCCCGCACCCGCTCCGGCTCGATGCCGGTCGCGCGGGAGATGAGCACGACGTCCAGCAGGCGGCCGCGCGAGGTGCCAAGACGCAGGGCGTAGGCGTCCACGTCGGCGAGGAGACGGGCGATCTCGTGTCCGGGCGCCGGTTGGTGGTCGGCTGCGTTCACCTGAAGGTCTCCATGGGCCACGGAACTCGTTGGGGCGCCCTGAGAGTATCCGCCTCAACCGTCCCCGGCCAGCGTCGTCTTCAATTGTTGACACGCGCCCTGACCGTACAGTGTTCGCCCTGTGCCGGGAATCGCCGCACGACCAGCGCCGCGGTCCATATTCCGGACCCTCGCGGTCCGTTGGCTGACACACGGTGCCGCCGAACCGTTACGCCACCAGCCTGATACTGTCCCTGCGCAGGTCAGCGGGCACAGGCCCGTCACGTAGGGAACGGGGAGCGTGAACGGCCTATGAAGGGCGCCAGCGCACGGGCACAGGTCCCGTGTCTCGCGGAACCGGAACGAAGAGCGGCGTCGGCGCGACGGGCTCGACCGGCGCGAAGAGCCGTGCCGCCACCGGGCGTCGGGCGCGCCCGGCCCGCCACCGGACCGAGCCGGGAGAGCTGACCCGTGCCGACCGTCGGCGCACCCGCCGCGTGGCGTCACACCGGCCGGGCGCGCGTCGCCGACGTCTCGCACCGCGTCCGCTCCGCCGTGCGCAAGCGCCGCGCCTGGGCGAGGGCGCGGCGGCGGGCCATCCGCATCATCCACGACGACCTCGGTCTGCGGCCCGGCCAGGGGCTGCAGACGCTCCTCGACACCGTGGCCCTCGATCGCGGCCGGGCCATCACCGTCCAGAAGCTGCCCCTGCCCCCGCACATCAGCGGGTTCTGCGTGCAGGGGGAGGCCGAGGACACCATCGTCATCACCGCCAACACCAGCGAACGCCAGGGCCTGCACGTCCTGTTGCACGAGCTGTACCACCTGCTCAGCTCCAGCCCCGCGGACGTCGATCCGCACGCCGTCACGGCCTGCGACCTCATCGAGCCGCACGTCGTCGCCGAGCAGATGCCCTCGCTGCCCGCCGACGTGGTGCGGGAGGTGCTGACCCGGCCCGTGCAGCTGCGCACCGGCTACGAGGAGGACGAGGAGTGGTCGGCGGAGGTGTTCGCCACCGTCGGCATGCTGATGCTGTCCCTCGATGACGAGGGCGGCCACACCGCGCCGCTCGCCTCTTTCGCCAACCGGCGCTCCGGTCTGTGATGTGGCACGCGACCCTGACGGCGGTCGGTCTGACCGCCGCCGCCATCGCCCTGTGCCTGGCCACCGGCAAGGCACTGGCCGCCCGGCGCGAACCGGCGGCCCTGGTCAAGCTCTCCGCCTCGTCCCTGTTCCTCGCGAGCGTCATCTTCCTGCTCGCCACGCCCGCCGTGTACCGCGCCGTCGACACCGCGTTCGGCGCGCCTCATCTGTCCGCCCTGCTCGTGAACACCTTGGGGCTGCTGTGCGTCGGCCACGCCCATCTGATGGCGGTGCTGTGGCATCCCGAGTGCCGGACGGGCGGCGCGCCCCGGCGCACGGTCCTCGCCTGGGCCCCGTTCTACGCGGCCACGGTCGTCGCCATGGCGGTGCTCTACGCCCGGGCCGACCCGAGCGGCGAGGCACGTCCCCTGCTCTTCGCCCCGGACTACGTGCACAGCCCTGACGCCGTGGCGTTCCACCTCGTGTACTTCGCCATGCTGACCGCCGTCGTCACGAGCACCGTGCGGCGCTGCCGCGCGCTGCTGGCCTCCGCCGGCACCCGGCTCACTCCCGAACTGCGGCGGTGCGTCCTTGAGTTCGCGCTGGCCGTCGCCCTCGACATGCTCCATGTCCTGTGCGTCCTGACGGCGTTGGCCGGCGCGGCGGGCGGCCTGCGCCTCGAGGGCTTCGCCGAGGCCGCGTGGCTGACCACGGCCGTCAGCGGCCTCGTCGCCAACTACAGCCTGGTCCGTCTCTCGGTCACCGCGCGCAGGCGGGAGCGGCGCGACTACCAGGCCCTGCGCCCGCTGTGGCAGACCGTCGTGCGCGCCGACCCGCAGCTCGTCCTCGCCCCCGGCCTCCTCTGGGGCGGCTGGGACACCCGGATCGCCCTGTCCCGCAGGCTCGTCGAGATCCGCGACGGCGCCCGCAGCCTCAGCCCCTGGATGAGCAGTGCGCCCGCCCGGGCCGTGGACCAGCTGGTGCGGCGCGGGTTCGTCGGCTTCGACGTCGTGGCGGCGCAGGCGGCGGCGACGCTCCTGTACGCCGCCGAGGCGCGCGGCCGCGGACTGCCTCCCGCCGACATCGACATGCTCCTCGCGGCGCTGCCCGGGGAGGACGTGCCCGCCGCCGCGGAACGCGACCATCTGGTGCTTGTCGCGCGCCACCTGGACCATCCGGTGGTGCTCGAGGCGCTGGTGCACGCGCGGCGGATGGCGGCGGCTTCGGAGGTGCGGGGGTAGCGCGGGGGCGCGGCGGACCTGGGGGTTCGGCGCGGGTGCGGCGGGGCGGGTCAGTCCCGGACGACCGCCCCGTCCAGGAGCGGGCCGAGTTCCCGTGCCACCGTCGTCAGAGCGCGTACGTCCCCTTCGGCGCGGGCGATCAGGAGGGCGCCCTCGACCGCGCTGATCATGAGCGTGGCGACTGCTTCGGCGCGGGCGGGCGGCACGCCCATGTCGGCGAGCGCCGCGGCGACCGGGCCGGTCCAGGTGGCGAAGGCTGCCGCGGCGGCCTTCCGGGTGGACTCGGACGCGTCGGCGCGGTCCACGACGGCCGCGGCGACGGGGCAGCCCGATGTCTCGCCGGCCGTCGCGAGCTCGTCCGTCCACTGGCGCACCATCGCGGCGAACAGCCCGCTCGGCGTCGGCTCGGGCAGCGCCGCCACGAACCGCGCGACGCGCCGCGCCGCGTACCGGCCCGCCCACTCCACGGCCTCGTTGACCAGTTGTTCCTTGCCGCCGGGGAAGTAGTGCTGGAGCGAGCCGCGCGGCGCCCGCGCGTGCTCCACCACGTCCCGCATGCCGGTGGCGCCGACGCCTCCCCGGCGCAGCAGCTGGGCCGCGCTGAACACCATGCGCTCACGCGGCCCCCGCCCGGACGCCTCACCTGCCGTCACGCTGTCGCCTCCACCTCGCCGCGTCACCTCGTACGTCGTGATCCGCTCGCCGCACGAACTCTTCTGTGCCGCACCGTACTTCCCCCGCTACTATGACAGCCGTCATAGACGGCCTGGCCGATGACCTCGGCCGCACGGCCTCGACGTTCGGGGACGGGAGTTCGGGATGGACGTGGGGTTCATTGGTCTCGGTGTCATGGGGCAGCCCATGGCGCTCCAAGTGGCGCGGTCCGGGGCGGAGCTGATCGTCTGGAACCGCACCGCCGCCCGGTGCGCGCCGCTGCGCGCGGCCGGGGCGCGGGTGGCGGTGGACGTGGACGAGGTGTTCGCGAAGGCCCCCGTCGTCATCCTGATGCTGGCCAACAGCGCCGCGATCGACGCGACGCTCGGCCGGGACACGCCCGCGTTCGGCGCCCGGGTCGCGGGGCACACGGTCGTGCACATGGGGACGACCTCGCCGGAGTACTCGCGCGCGCTCGGCACCGAGGTGCGGGCCGCGGGCGGGCGGTATGTGGAGGCGCCCGTGTCGGGGTCGCGCGAGCCCGCGGAGGCGGGGCTCCTCGTGGCGATGCTGGCGGGCGCGGAACGGGACGTGGCCGAGGTGCGGCCGTTCGTCGCGCCGATGTGCCGGGAGACGTTCCTGTGCGGTCAGGTGCCGGGTGCGCTCCTGATGAAGCTTGCGGTGAACCTGTTCCTGATCACCACGGTCACGGGGCTCTCGGAGTCGTTCCACTTCGCGGAGCGCCAGGGCCTGGACACGAAGCTGTTCCTCGACGTGCTCGACGCCGGGCCGATGGCGAGCGGCGTCTCGCGGATGAAGGCGCCCAAGCTGCTCGCGCGGGACTTCGGCGTGCAGGCCGCGGCACTGGACGTCCTCATGAACAACCGCCTTGTCGCGGACGCGGCGCGGTCCTCCGGCGTGGCCTCGCCGCTGCTCGACGTCTGCCACTCGCTGTTCACCGACACGGTGGCCCTCGGGCACGGCGGCGAGGACATGATCGCGGTGCTGCGGGCGATCGAGGCCCGCACGGAGGCGCTCGGCGCGGCCGGGTAGCGGGGGCGCCCGCGCGGGGCCCGGCCGCCACGAACGAGCAACTGGCGCGGGGGGTTCAGACCCCGGCGCGCTCGGGAGTCTCCGACTCCGCCATCTTCCGCAGCACAGGAGTGCGCGGCGCGTGTGCCGCCTTGAGCCCGAGCAGGGAGACGGCCGCGACCAGGACGAAGGCCGCTCCGGCGATGGCGAAGCTCAGCGTGAACTGGCTCTCCTCCGGCAGCGCGGGCATCCCAGCGGGGAGCTTGATGGTCTTCGACGCGAGCAGCGAGGTGATCGTGGCACTCGCGATGGCACTGCCGACCGAGCGGGAGATGGAGTTGATGCCGTTGGCGATGCCGGTCTGGTGGGCCGGGACGCTGGCGACGATGAGCGCCGGCATGGCGGCGTACCCGAAGCTGATCGCCAGGCCGACGACCATGCCCGCGCCGATCACCGAGGCGGTGGTGCCGTGCGCCAGGGTCAGCCAGGCGAAGCCGATCACGCCGAAGGCGGCGCCGATGGCCAGCGTGACGCGGGCCCCGATCCGGCGGACCAGGACGCCGCCGAACTGGGCGCCCACCAGCGAGACGAGGGTGGTCGGCAGGAGGTAGACGACCGAGGCGTCGAGGACGGAGGCGCCGAAGCCGTAGCCGGCCAGCTGCTCGGGCATCTGCACCAGGGACGAGACGCCGATGAACTGGGCGAACATCGCGAAGCCGAGCAGCAGGCCCGCCAGGTTGGTGAAGAGGACGGGGCGGTGCGTGAACGTCTCCATGTCCACCATCGGCTCCTTCACCTTCTTCTCGGTGAGGACCCACACGCCCGCCATCACGACGGCGGCGGCGAAGCTGCCGAGCACGCGGCCGGACGTCCAGCCCCACTCGTGGCCCTGCGAGATCGGCAGGAGCAGCAGGACCAGGAGGGCGGCGAGGGTGAGCGCGCCGAGCCAGTCGGTGCGGCCGCCCGTCTTGGAGCGCGAGGCGGGGACGACGAACAGCACGCCGACGAGGGCCACCACGGCGAGGACGACCGCGAGCCAGAAGACCCGGTGGTAGTCGGGGTCGGAGCCCTGTGTGAGCAGCCCCGCGCCGACGAGGGCGAGGCCGCTGCCGAACGCGAGCGTGCCGCTGACCAGGGCCATCGCGCCGTGGAGCTTCTCCGGCTTGATCTCCTCACGCAGCACGGACAGGGCGAGCGGGAAGATCGCGGTCGCCGCGCCCTGCATCACGCGGCCGACGATGAGCCAGGTCAGCGAGGTCGTGGTGGCGGCGAGCACGGAGCCCGCGATCATCACGAGCAGCACGCCGACCAGGGTCGGCTTCTTGCCGTGCATGTCGCCGAAGCGGCCGAGGAGGGGCGTGAAGACTGCGGCGGACAGGAGCGTGGCCGTGGTCACCCAGCTGACGTTGGCGGTGGTGGCGTCCAGCTCGCTCTGGATGATCCCGAGGATCGGGACGACCAGCGTCTGCATCATCGAGACGACCATGGCGGCGAGCCCGAGCACCAGGACGACCGCGGTCTGCCCGGAAGCCCGTGCGGGGGCCGTGTGCTGTGCGTGAGACACGGAAACTCTTTCCCAACTACTTAAGAACCTAGAAGCTTGAGAACTTCAAGTAATGCCTTTACGGTAGACGTCAATATTTGAGATGGTCAAGTTTCTGGGCGTAAGGTGGATCACATGCCAGGACACCCGCGCGTCGGCACGGGCCAGCTCATGGAGCTGCTCTCGGTGTCGCTAGGCGCCTACTACGGCGATTTCACGGCCGCGGCCGCCCGTGAGCACCTCACGGCGAGCCAGGCCAAGACGCTCACCGTGCTGCGCCGCGGCCCCGCCGCGATGCGCGTGCTCGCCGAGACGCTGGCCTGCGACGCCTCCAACATGACGGGCATCGTGGACCGCCTCGAGAAGCGCTCCCTGGTCCGCCGCGAGCCGAGCCCCGGCGACCGCCGCGTCAAGAACGTCGTCCTCACTCCCGAGGGCGAGCAGACCATCGACACGATCCGCGCCAACATGCACACGACGACAGCGGGCCTCGACGCACTGGACGACGAGGACCGGGCGACACTGCACGCCCTGCTGGGCCGCGTCTTCACGGCCAAACAGGGCTGAGGCTCAGCGCCCCCCGTCCCGGTGCCCCAGCCGGGACGACAGGTCGGCCGCGCCCTTCGCGGCCAGGGCGGCGAGTTCCGGTTCGCGGGTCTCGGTCCAGCGGATCATGGGGACCGAGATGGAGAGGGCGGCGACGACGCGGCCCGTGCTGTCGTGGACGGGGGCGGCGACACAGCTGACGTCCGGGTTGGACTCGCGGTGTTCGGTGGCGATGCCTCGCGCGCGGATGTCGGCGAGGGCGGCGTGCAGCGCGTCGGGGTCGGTGATGCTCTGGTGGGTCATCGCGACGAGTTCGCCCTCCTCCTCCATGCGCAGCGCGAGCTCCTCGGGCGGCAGCGAGGCGAGCAGCATCTTCCCGACGGAGGTGCAGTGCGCGGGGAGCCTGCGGCCGGCCGCGGAGACCATGCGGACGGCGTGGGTGGAGTCGACCTTGGCGATGTAGATGACGTCCAGGTCCTCCAGGATCGCGACGTGCACCGTCTCGTCGCAGGTCTCGGCGACCTCCCGGGCGACCTGCTGGCCCTCGGCCGCGAGGTCGAGCTGCTCCGCGTACCGGCTGCCGAGCTGATAGGCGCGCACGCCGAGGCGGTAGCGGCCCGGCTGGTCCGGCAGGGACACCAGGTAGGAGCGGGCCGCGAGCGTGGTGACCAGCTCGTGCACGGTCGTGCGCGGCAGTCGGAGCTTGCGGGTGATGTCCGGCGCCGAGAGCGTCCCGTCGCCCTCCAGGAACAGTTCGAGCACGTCCAGCGCCCTGGTCACCGCGGGAACGAGTCGTCCCATGCCCCTCACCCACCCCTTGTTGTTCGAAACTCCGGCCACTGACCGGTATCACGAACACAGGCTAACCACACCTCAGTTCACCGGGCAATGATCCGGCGGAATCGAGCGGCGCGCGACCCATTGACACCCTCCGCGTGGCCTGAATACGGTCGCGCCACCATTTCGAACGAGTGACGAAATCTCGAACAGACTCGATGGAGAGCAGGGGTCAACTGCCGTGCGCATCACGGGAATCAGCACTCATGTCGTCGGGACGCCCTGGCGCAATCTGACCTATGTGGTCGTCCGCACGGACGAAGGTCTCACCGGGGTCGGCGAGACCCGCATGCTCGGCCGCACCGACGCGCTCGTCGGCTATCTGCGTGAGGCGGAGGCGAACCACATCGCCGGTTCCGACCCGTTCGCGGTCGAGGACCTCGTGCGCCGCATGAAGTACGGCGACTACGGGCGGGCCGGCGAGATCGTGATGTCCGGCATCGCCGTCGTCGAGACGGCCTGCTGGGACATCAAGGGCAAGGCGCTCGGCGTCCCGGTGTGGCAGCTGCTCGGCGGCAAGGTCACCGACCGGGTCACGGCGTACGCGAACGGATGGTACACCACCGAGCGCACCCCGGAGGCGTACCACAAGGCGGCGGCGGAGGTGGTGGCGCGCGGCTACCGCGCCCTGAAGATCGACCCGTTCGGGACCGGGCACTTCGAGCTCGACCACGAGCGGAGCGCCTACGCGGTGTCCCTGATCGAGGCCGTGCGGGACGCGATCGGCCCGGACGTCGAGCTGATGCTGGAGATGCACGGCCGGTTCAGCCCGGCCACCGCGGTGCGCCTGGCCCGGGAGCTCGCGCCCTACCGGCCCGCCTGGCTGGAGGAACCGGTGCCCCCGGAGAACCTCAAGGCCCTGAAGAAGGTCGCGGACAAGGTGGAGCTGCCGATCGCCACGGGTGAACGGATCCACGACCGGACCGAGTTCCGCGAGCTGTTCGAGTCCCAGGCCGCCGACATCATCCAGCCCGACCTCGGCCACATCGGCGGCATCCTGGAGACCCGCAAGCTCGCCGCGACCGCCGAGACGCACTACGTGCTGGTGGCCCCGCACAATGTCGGCGGTTCCGTGCTCACCGCCGCGTCGCTCCAACTCGCCGCCTGCACCCCGAACTTCAAGGTCCTTGAGCACTTCAACGACTTCGCCGACGCGGAGATCAAGAAGGTGGTGCGGGGCGCGCCCGAGGTCGACCCGGAGACGGGCTGCTTCGAGATCTCCCACGCGCCCGGCCTCGGGGTGGAGTTCGACCCGGACGCGGCCGCCGCGTTCCCGCAGCAGCGGGCCCGGTTCGACCTGTGGGCCGAGGGCTGGGAGCAGAGGTCGCCGAAGTGAGCGGCCCGCGCACAGCGGGGCACGCCGAGGCCGCCGCGCCCGACGCCACCCCCGGCACTCCCCCGGCGGGCCCCAGCCGTTCCGTCGTCGTGACGCGGCCGGGCGCGCACCGCCTGGCCCGCGGCGAGGTGCCCGTGCCCGGCCCCGGCGAGGTCCTGATCCGGGTCGCCGCCGCCGGAATCTGCGGGAGCGACCGGGAGGTGTACGACGGCCACCGGGACGCCGCGTACGTCCGCTATCCCGTCGTCCCGGGCCACGAGTGGGCCGGGACGGTCGAGGCGGTCGGCGCGGGTGTGGCCGCGGGGCTCGTGGGCCGCAAGGCCGTCGCCGAGGGGTTCCGGGCGTGCGGGGTGTGCGAGCGCTGCCGGAGCGGCGAGACCAGCCTGTGCGCCGACGGGTACGCCGAGACCGGGTTCACCGAACCGGGCGCGTTCGCCGACCATCTCACCGTCCCCGCACGGCTGTTGCACCCACTGGCGGACGACGCCGACCTGCGGGCCGCGGCGCTGCTCGAACCGGCCGCCGTGATCGCCGCGGCGGTGCGGGCCGGACGGCCGCGGCCCGGGGAGCGCGTCGCGGTGGTCGGCGCGGGCACGCTGGGGCTGCTCGCGGTGCAGTTGCTCGCCGCGTCGAGCCCCGCCGAGCTGATCGTCGTCGATCCGCGGTCCGGGCGCGGGGAGCAGGCCCGCGCGTTCGGCGCGAGCGCGTCCCTCGTGCCGGACGAGGCGGCCGCGCTCCACGGCCGCTTCGACCTGGTGGTGGAGACCGCGGGGGCGCCGTCCACCGCGGCCTCCTCTTGCCTGCTCGCGCGCCGGGGCGGCCGGGTCGTGCTCACGGGGATGTTCGCCCCGGGTGCGGCGGGGATCGACCCGGTGCATCTGTCGCTGAGCCAGCTGGAGCTGCGGTCGGTCTTCGGGGCGCCGTCGGCGGCCTGGTCGGACGCGGTCCGCGCGTTCGGGCTCGGGCTGCTCGACCCGGCGCCGCTCATCACGCACGAGTTCCCGCTGGAGCGCTTCGCCGCGGCCGTCGCGCTGGTCGGGTCCGGCGATCCGACGGTGGGGAAGGTGCTTCTGCGTCCCTAGGTGGTGGCGATCGGCTCACGGAACCTAACCCGCGCCGTCGGGGCCGCGCGCCCTGATCGCCCTGCGGGCTCGTCCTCAATCGCCGGACGGGCTTTTTCTCCGCCCGCACATCCGACCAGTGTCCGAAATATCGAACCACATGGAGGAGCTCCATGACCGCCCACCTCAGCCCCCGGCGCCCCGGCGCCCACGCCCTCGCCCGCATCGGCCACCCCGCCCCCCGCAGCGACCCGGCCGACGCCTCGCCGCACGCCTTCCCCGACGGCGGCACGTGGCGTACCGAAGTCCCGTCCGTCGAGGGCCCGGAGGCGCTGGCCGCCGTGCTCAAGGAGAGCGCGCGGCACGACGTGCCCGTGCACCGCGTCAGCCAGGGCAGCGGCGTGTGGATGCTCACCGACGACGAGATCACCGAGATGGTCGGCGCGTGCGCCGAGCGGGACATCGAGCTGTGCCTGTTCACCGGACCGCGCGGCACCTGGGACATCGGCGGCTCCACCCGCACCGACTCCGGCGGCGCCGGGCTCCGCGCCCGCGGCCACGACGCGCTCGCCGGGTGCGTCGAGGACGCGCTGCGCGCCGCCGAGCTGGGGGTGCGCTGTCTGCTGGTCGCCGACGAGGGCGTGCTGTGGACGCTGCACCGGCTGCGGGTCGCGGGCCAGTTGCCCGCCGACACCACGCTGAAGCTGTCCGCGCTCACGGGGCCGGTCAACCCCGCCTCGTACGCCGTGTACGAGCGCCTGGGCGCCGACTCCCTCAATGTGCCCTCCGACCTGACCGCGGACCACCTCACCGAGATCCGGCGGATCAGCCGGGCTCCGATGGACCTGTACATCGAGGCGCCCGACGACCTCGGCGGCTATGTCCGCATGTACGAGACGGCCGAGCTGATCCGGCGCGGCGCCCCGCTCTACCTCAAGTTCGGGCTCAGCAAGTCGTCCGGCGTCTACCCCTACGGGGCCCAGCTGCGCGAGCACACCCTCGCCACCGCCCGCGAGCGGGTCCGGCGGGGCCGGCTCGTCCTCGACCTGCTGGCCCGGCACGGCGCGGCCGACGGGATGTCGCCGCTCGGCTCCCGGCTGCCCGGCGAGC
Source organism: Streptomyces sp. RK9 (assembly GCF_045070545.1). Lineage (NCBI taxonomy): Bacteria > Bacillati > Actinomycetota > Actinomycetes > Kitasatosporales > Streptomycetaceae > Streptomyces > Streptomyces sp. RK9. The sequence continues at coordinate 415,313 of NZ_CP173703.1, forward strand.
TGAGCCGCTTCCCCGTCCCCGAAGGGAGCTGACCCGTGCGCACCCGCACCCTCCTCACCTCCGCGAGCGCCGTGCTGCTCGCCGTCTGCCTCACCGCCTGCGGCCAGGAGGCCCGGGGCGGCAGCCGCTACCGGCCCGACGACGGCAAGGGCGGCACCATCGGCCTCGCCATGCCCACCAAGGCCTCGGAGCGCTGGATCGCCGACGGCAGGAACATGGCCGAGCAGTTCAAGAAGGCCGGGTACGAGACCGACCTGCAGTACGGCGACGACAAGGTCGAGAACCAGGTCGCCCAGCTCGAGAACATGATCACCAAGGGGCACCGGCTCCTCGTGGTCGCCGCGATCGACGGCTCGGCGCTCACCGACGTGCTGGCGCGGGCCCACGACGCGGGCATCCGCGTGATCTCGTACGACCGGCTCATCCTCGGCACCGCGCACGTCGACTACTACGCCTCGTTCGACAACGAGCGCGTCGGCGAGCTGCAGGGGCGGTACATCGTCGACCGCCTCGGCCTCGGTGCGCCGGAGAAGGGCGCGGGCGAGGAGTTCGACGTCGAGCTGTTCGCCGGCTCCCCGGACGACAACAACACCAAGTACTTCTGGAACGGCGCCATGAAGGTCCTGAAGCCGTATCTCGACAGCGGGCAACTCGTCGTCCGCAGCGGGCAGAAGCGGATGAGCCAGGCCACCACGCTGCGCTGGGACGGCGGCACCGCGCAGAAGCGCATGGACGACCTGATCAGCAAGAACTACGGCGACCGCACGGTCGACGCGGTCCTCTCCCCGTACGACGGCATCTCCATCGGTGTCATCTCCGCCCTCAAGAGCGCGGGCTACTCCGGCAAGGACCTGCCGGTCGTCACCGGGCAGGACGCGGAGCTGGCGTCGGTGAAGTCCATCATCCGCGGCGAGCAGACCCAGACCGTCTTCAAGGACACCCGCAAGCTCGCCGCGCAGGCCGTGCGGATGGGCGACGCGGTCCTCCATGGCAGGAAGCCGAGGGTCAACAACACCACGGACTACGACAACGGCGAGAAGACCGTGCCCGCCTTCCTCCTCAAGCCCGTCAGCGTCGACCGGAAGAACACCGGTCTGCTGGTGCGCGAGGGGTACTTCACGGCGGGACAGCTGCGGTGAGCGGGACGGCCGACGGACGCGTGGGCACCGAAGCGGACGGTCCCGTCCTTCAGATGCGCGCCATCACGAAGACGTTCCCCGGTGTCACCGCGCTCTCCGACGTGAACCTGACCGTGCGTCGCGGGGAGATCCACGCGATCTGCGGTGAGAACGGCGCGGGCAAGTCGACGCTCATGAAAGTCCTCAGCGGTGTGCACCCGCACGGCAGTTACGACGGCGAGGTCCGCTTCGAGGGCGAGCCGGTGGCCCTGAAGGACATCCGGGCCGCCGAGCGGCACGGGATCGTCATCATCCACCAGGAACTGGCCCTGGTGCCGTATCTGTCGATCGCCGAGAACCTCTTCCTCGGCAACGAACGGACCACGGCACGCGGCCTGATCGACTGGGACGCCACCCTGCGCGAGGCGGCCCGCCTCCTGCGGCGCGTGGGCCTGCGCGACAGGCCGCAGACGCCCGTCGCCGACCTGGGCGTCGGCAAGCAGCAACTGGTCGAGATCGCCAAGGCCCTGGCCAAGGAGGTGAGGCTGCTCATCCTCGACGAGCCGACGGCCGCGCTCAACGACGAGGACAGCGCACAGCTCCTCGACCTCGTCCTGGAGCTGCGCGGGCAGGGCATCGCCTGCATCGTCATCTCCCACAAGCTGGGCGAGATCCGCCGCATCGCGGACGCGGTGACCGTCCTTCGCGACGGCAGGACCATCGAGACCCTCACCGTCCGCGACTCCCCCGCCGCCGAGCCCCGGCTCTCCGAGGACCGCATCATCCGCGGCATGGTCGGCCGCGACCTCGACCACCGCTTCCCCGACCGCACGCCCTTCGAGGGGCATCGCGACATCGCCCTGGAGGTGCGCGGCTGGACGGTGCGCCATCCGGTCGACCATCAGCGCAAGGTCGTCGACGACGTGTCGCTGACGGTGCGGCACGGCGAGATCGTCGGCATCGCGGGCCTGATGGGCGCGGGCCGCACCGAGCTGGCCATGTCCGTCTTCGGGCGCTCGTACGGGATCTACGTCTCGGGCAGTGTCGCCGTCGACGGGCGCGAGGCGGTGACGAGGACCGTGCCGCGCGCGGTGGCGGCCGGGATCGCGTACGTCACCGAGGACCGGGGGCGCTACGGCCTGAACCTCATCGACAGCATCAACCGCAACGTCTCCCTGGCCTCGCTGCCCGGTATGCGCCCACCGGGCCCCGGCGGACGCGGCTTCGTCGACGAGCACCACGAGCGGGCCGTCGCCGAGCGCTACCGCGCCACCATGAACATCAAGGCGCCCACCGTCTTCGAGCAGGTGGGCCGGCTGTCGGGCGGCAACCAGCAGAAGGTCGTCCTGAGCAAGTGGATCCACGCCGACCCCAAGGTGCTGATCCTCGACGAGCCGACGCGCGGCATCGACGTCGGCGCGAAGTACGAGATCTACACCGTCGTCGACCAGCTCGCCGCCCGCGGCAAGGCCGTGCTGCTCATCTCCTCCGAGCTGCCCGAGCTGCTCGGCATGTGCGACCGGATCTACACCATGGCCGAGGGCCGCCTGACCGGCGAGGTCCCGCGCGGCGAGGCCACCCAGGAAGTGCTGATGCGCCATATGACCAAGGACAGAGGCTGAGGCCCGCCATGACCACCACGACCACCCCGCCCCAGGACTCCACGGCGGCCACGTCCCCGGCGCGTTCGGCTCGTGAGCTGCTCCTGGAGAGCGCCCGCGCGAACATGCGGCAGTACGGCATGCTCGTCGCGCTCGCCTTCATCGTCGTCCTCTTCCAGATCTGGACGGACGGCACGCTGCTGCTCCCCAACAACGTCTCCAATCTGATCCAGCAGAACGGCTACATCCTCATCCTGGCCATCGGCATGATGATCGTCATCATCGCGGGCCACATCGACCTGTCCGTCGGCTCGTTGGTCGCCTTCGTCGGCGCCATGGCGGCGGTGATGATGGTCAAGCACGACATGCCGTGGGTGCTCGCGCTGGTCCTGTGCCTGGTCATCGGGGCCGTCGCCGGTGCGTGGCAGGGCTTCTTCATCGCCTACCTCGGCATCCCGTCGTTCATCGTCACCCTCGCCGGGATGCTGGCGTTCCGGGGGCTCACCCAGATCGTCCTGGAGGGCCAGTCGATCGCGCCGTTCCCCGACGGCTTCCAGAACATCGCCAAGGGCTTCATCCCGGAGATGGGCCCCTACACGCAGTACCACAACCCCACGCTCGTGCTGGGTCTCGCCGCGGTCGTCCTGCTGCTCCTGCGCGAGTGGCGCGACCGCAAGCGGCAGTCTGCGTACGACCTCGATCCGCTGCCGACGAGCCTGTGGGTGGCCAAGTGCGTGGCCCTGACGGCCGCCGTCACCGCCTTCACCCTGACGCTCGCCAGCTTCCACGGCGTGCCGGTCGTCATGCTCATCATGTGCGGCCTGCTCATCCTGCTCGGCTACGTGATGCGCAACGCGGTCGTCGGCCGCCATGTGTACGCGCTCGGCGGCAACAAGGCCGCGGCCAAGCTGTCCGGCGTCAAGGACCAGCGCGTCACCTTCCTGGTGTTCGTGAACATGGGCGTCCTCGCGGCACTCGCGGGCTGTGTGTACGCGGCCCGGCTCAACGCGGGCACCCCGCAGGCGGGCCTGAACTTCGAACTGGAGGCGATCGCGGCGGCGTTCATCGGCGGCGCCTCGATGAGCGGCGGCGTCGGCACCGTGATGGGCGCCGTCATCGGCGGCCTGGTCCTCGGCGTCCTCAACAACGGCATGTCGCTGGTCGGCATCGGCACGGACTACCAGCAGGTGATCAAGGGGCTCGTGCTGCTCGCGGCGGTCGGGTTCGACGTCTGGAACAAGCGGAAGATCGGCCGCTAGGTCCGGTCGGGGCCTTGCGGCCGTGCTCCCCGCGTCGCCTACTGCCCCCGCAGCGTGCGGTCGAGGAGGGGCAGCAGCCGGTCCCAGTGGCGCCGCAGTCCGTCGGGGTCGAAAGCGTCGGTGTCGGCCATGGTGAAGCCGTGGACGGTGCCGGGGTAGACCTCGGAAGTGTGGCGGGCGCCCGCGGCCTCCAGGGACTCGCCGAGCTCCCTGACGGCTTCGGGCGGCAGGTCGTCGGCCAGGCCCAGGTGGACCTCGGCGGTGAGCCCGGGGACGAGGCGGTGCGGGCTGTCGGGCGTGTCCGTGACGACGTGGCCGGGGTGGAATCCGGCGACGGCGGCCACGCGGTCGGGGTGGGCCGCGGCGGTGCGCAGCGCGAAGAGGGTGCCGATGCAGTAGCCGGTCACGGCGACGGGTCCGGCGCCGACCTCGGGCTGTGCGGTGAGGAAGGTGAGGTACGCGTCGGCGTCGCGCGCGGCCCGCTCGGCGGTGTGCGCTTCCAGCAGGGGCATGAGCCGGGCGATGACCGCGGGCCGAGCGTCTTCGTCGATGTGGTCGGGGAGTTCGACGACCGGGGCCGGGCCGTGACGGTGGTGGAGGTTCGGGACGAGCACGTAGTAGCCGTGGCCCGCCAGCTCGCGGGCCATCTCCTTCAGGACGGGCCGCAGCCCGAAGGCATCCGAGTACACCAGCACCCCCGGGTGCCGCTCGCCGTCGTCGGGGAACGCGGCGAACGCGTCGGCCGGGCCGTCAGGGGTGGGTATCTGGAGCGTCTTGGTGGGAATGGCGGATCTTCCTTCCTCGGATGCGCCGACCAGCGTTAGTCGCACTAACGATGGCGGCGCGAGTGAACGTATATCGTTAGTCGGACTAACGCAATGGAGAGGCGTCATGACCGCAGCCGAAGGCCGAGCCGCAGCTCAACCTCCAGCCCGGGCCCGGGCTCAAGCCGTCGGCATGCCCGACGACGGCGGGCTCAGGACACCCGACCGGCTGCGCCGCCGGACCAGCCGACTCCTGTCGCAGCTGACCGTGCGGTCGGACCGGCTGATCAACGAAGGCCTCGCGGCCCGGGCCGACGCCCGCAAGTGGCACTACGCCGTGCTCGCCTCACTCCAGGATCTCGGCCCCGGCAGCCAGGCGACCCTGAGCCGACGCACCGGCATCTACCGCAGTGACATGGTCGGCGTCCTCAATGAGCTGGCCGGGCGCGACCTCGTCGAGCGGACGCCCGACCCCGACGACCGGCGCCGCAACCTCATCACCATCTCCGACCGGGGCCGCCGCCGACTGCGCCGCCTGGACCAGGTCCTGGACGCCCTCCACGACGAACTGCTCGCACCTCTGAGCCCGGCCGAACGCGAGCAGTTCACACAACTGCTCACCCGCCTCCTCGACCACCACACCCGGGCGGCCTGACGTCACCGCCGCCCGTCGTCCGCCCCGTCCCGGGGGAAGGCCCGCTCCACGAACGACGCGATGTGCGCGTGCAGGGCGCTCGCCGCGCCCTCGCCGTCGCCCGCCAGGGCGAGCCGGAGGATCTCGCGGTGCTCGGTGGCCTCCCGCCGCCAGGACGGCGCCGCGGCCCAGGCGACGGCCGACACCAGCGCGGCCTGGTCTCGGACCTCGTCGAGCATCCGCCCGAGCAGCGGGTTGCCGCACGGCAGATACAGGGCGCGGTGGAACTCCCGGTTGGCCAGGGAGCGTTCGGCGGTGTCGGCGGCCGCGTCGGCGCGGGCCAGCGCCTCGCCCGCGGCGTCCAGGGACGCCCCGGCACGCACCGTGCGCCGCAGCGCCTCCGGTTCGAGGAGCAGCCGTACGTCGTAGACCTCACGGGCCATGTCCGCGTCCACCGTGCGCACCGTGACGCCCTTGTACTGGTTCATCACGACGAGCCCGGTCCCGGCCAGCGTCTTGAGCGCCTCGCGCACCGGCGTCTTGGACACCCCGAACGACTCGGCGAGCTCGGTCTCCACCAGGGGCTGCCCCGGCGTCAACTGCCCGGTGAGGATGCGGTGTTTGATCGCCTCCTGCACGAACTGGGTGCGGGAGGGGATCGGGACGGGCACGGTGGTCGTACCTGCCTCTCGGACGGAGGTCATACCGGCCTCCCGGCTTTCACGCACGGCGTCTCATCGGCTCTCACGTACGGCGTCTCATATATGACGTACGACTGGACGCGTCGAAGGTAGAAGCGGGGTGACGGTTCGTCAATGCCTCCCGCGAAAGAGAGGTCGTCGCGCTCACCGGAGCAGGCCCTCGAGGACCGAGACTCCCTCCCGAATGTCCGACGGTGTGCTCGCCGCGTAGCCGAGGACCAGGCCCGGGCGCCCCGGGCGCTGCGCGTGCCAGGACAGGGGCTGCACCTTGACGCCGTGCTCCAGGGCGGTCGCGGCGAGGGCGACGTCGTCGCAGCCGGGCTCCAGGGTGACCGTCAGGTGCAGGCCCGCGGCGGCGCCGTGCACGACGGCTGCGGGCAGCCGGTCCGCGAGAGCCGCGATCATGGCGTCCCGCCGGCCGCGGTGACGTCGGCGCAGGAACCGCAGGTGGCGCTCCAGTTCACCGGACTCCATGAGGTGGGCGAGGACCAGTTGGGGCAGGGCCGCGTTGCCGAGGTCGGCGAAGCGCTTGGCGTCGACGAGGGCGTCCCGGTAGCGGCGCGGTGCGAGCAGCCAGCCCACGCGCAGGGCGGGCGCGAGGAGCTTGGAGACGCTGCCCGCGTACGCGACGTGGTCGGCGAGGGTGGAGCGCAGCGCGGGCACGGGCGGGCGGTCGTAGCGGTGCTCGGCGTCGTAGTCGTCCTCGATGATCAGGCCGCCGTCCCGGGCCCAGTCCGCGAGTTCACGGCGCCGGACGCCGTCGAGGACGACGCCGGTCGGGAACTGGTGGGCGGGGGTGAGCAGCGCGACGCGGGCCCCGGTGGCGCGCAGCGCGTCGACGCGGACGCCCTGCTCGTCCACGGGCACGGGCGGCGACGCGAGCCCGGAGTTGCGCAGGTGCTGCCGGATGCCCAGAGAGCTGGGGTCCTCCAGGGCGACGCGCGTGACGCCCTCGTCCTTGAGGACCAGGGCGAGCAGGCCGAGCGCCTGGGCGGTGCCCGCGACGATCAGGACCTCGTCCGGGTCGGCGGCGATTCCCCGGTTCAGGGCGAGCCAGCGGGCGACGGCGCGGCGCAGCGCCGGGGTGCCGCGCGGGTCGCCGTAGCCGAAGTCGGCCGGCACGAGTCCGGCGAGCACCGCACGCTCGGCGCGCAGCCAGGCCGCGCGGGGGAACGCGGCGAGGTCCGGCAGGCCCGGCGAGAGGTCGACGCGGGCGGGCGCGGCGCGCAGCGCGTCGAAGACGCCGGTGTCGAGGGGGTCGCCGAACAGAGCGCGCTCCTCCGACGTGCCGTCACCTTCCTCCGCCCGGAGCGCAGCGGCCCGCCACTCCCCCGTCGGGCGCTTCCCCGTCCCACGCTCCTCCGCCCGCCGCCCCACCGCCCGGCGCCCCACCGGGCCACGCCCCGCCTGGCCGCGCCCCCCGTGCTCACGCTCCACAGGGTCGTCCTCCGGCGGGCGCACCAGCGGCGCCGCCAGGACCACGGTCCCGGCCCGCCCCCGCCCCTCGACGTGCCCGTCCTCCGTGAGCCGCCGGTACGCCTCGGTCACCACGCCCCGCGAGACGCCCAGCTCGTCGGCGAGGACGCGGGTGGCGGGCAGCCTGCTCCCGGGCGGCAGCAGGCCCTCGGCCACGGCCCGCCGGATCTGCCGGGCCAGCCAGTCCGACATCCCGCCCCGGGGTGCGTCGGCCGGGTTCAGCTGCAGGAAGTCGGAGGCGGCCACGGTCGCGCCGGACCCCGTTATGGACCTGTCGGAGGGAGATCCATTGGACCTGTTCATGGATCCATTGTGACGGCAGAGTCAAGCCATGGAGTTCCTGCTCACCACGATCGTCCTGACCGTGACACCCGGCACCGGCGTGCTGTTCACCATCGCGGCCGGTCTCTCCCGGGGCACCCGGGCCGGTCTCGTCGCGGCGGTGGCGTGCACCGTCGGGATCGTGCCGCACATGCTGGCGGCGCTCACGGGTGTCGCCGCGGTGCTGCACACCAGCACCCTGGCGTTCCAGACGCTCAAGTACCTGGGTGTGGCGTATCTGCTCTTCATGGCGTGGAAGACCCTGCGCGACACGAGCGACCTGGCGGCGGAGCGGGACGACGCGCCGCGCTCGGTCGGCGACGTCATCGTCTCGGCCGTCCTGCTCAATCTGCTCAACCCCAAGGTGACCATGTTCTTCGTCGCCTTCCTGCCGCAGTTCGTCGACAAGGACGAGCCCCATACCTTGCTGCGCATGGCCGAACTCAGCGCCGTCTTCATGCTGGTGACGCTCGTGGTGTTCGCCCTGTACGGGGTGTTCGCCGCGGCGGTGCGCGACCACGTGATCGGGCGGCCCCGGGTCATGGCGTGGGTGCGGCGCGTCTTCGCGACCGCGTTCGCGGCACTCGGCCTCAAGCTCGCCTTCCTCTGACACGCCCCCGTCGCCCCACCTCCCCCGCCCCCCCCTGTCCCACCTCCCCCTCACCCCATCTCGCCCCCTCCCGAACGGAAACACCGTGCACTTCCAGCATGCGAGCGACCTCTGGCAGGACTTCCCCCAGCTGGTCCCCGGGGTGATCCTCACCCGGGGCATCACCGCCGACGTGTCGGTCGACCGTCCCGTCGCCGCGCTCGGCGCGGCGGCGGCCGAGCGGCTCGCCGGCACCCAGGAGAGCGGCCTGCCCGAGGTGCAGGCCTGGCGGCGCGCCTTCGCCGCGATGGGCCTCAAGCCGACGCAGTACCGCTGCGCGTCCGAGTCCCTCCTGCGCCGCTTCCGCAAGGAGGGCTCCCTGCCCCGCATCCACCCCCTGATCGACCTCTGCAACGCCGCGTCCCTCGCGTACGGCATCCCGGTCGGCGTCTTCGACGTCCCCCTCGTCTCCGGTGACCTCGAAGTCCGGTACGCCGACGGCGACGAGGTCTACGAGACGTTCGGCGGTGCGGAGGAGCACCCCGACCCCGGTGAGGTGATCTTCGCCGACGGTGCCCGGCGGGCCCACGCCAGGCGCTGGACCAACCGGCAGAGCGGCTACTCGGCGGTCCGTGACACCACGTCGGACGTCCTGATCGTCGTGGAGGCGCTGCACGAGTCGGCCCCGGCGGACGTGGCGAAGCTGATGGACGCCCTCACGGCGGAGCTGCGCGCGGTCTGGGGCGTCGAGACCACGTCGGCGGTGCTGACCCGCTCGGCGCCGCGCTTCACCTTCTGAGGCCCGGCCTCCCACGCCCTCAACTCCCGTACTGGACCAGGCCGGTGGGCAGCACCAAGCGCCGGTACGTGCCCGCTCCCCCGCCCTTCCGCTCCCGTATCCGCTCCATGAGGAGGCGCCCCGCCGCGCACCCCAGCTCGTCGCTGTCGTACGTGACGAGGGTGAGCGGCAGACCCAGCGCGTCGGCGAGTTCGAAGTCGTCGAAACCCGCGAGGGCGGTGTCCGCGCCGGTGGCCCGCAGGGCCCGGAAGGCTCCTATGGTGTTGCGGTTGTTGGAGCAGAACAGCGCGGTCGGCGGCTCGGGCAGGGCGAGGAGTTCGGCGGCGGCGCGCTCCGCCTCGGCCGGTTCGGTCTGGCCCTGGCGGACGAGGCCGGGGCGGGCGGGCAGGCCGGCGTCCGCGAGGGCGGCGTGGTAGCCGCGCAGCCGCTCGGTGCCCGTGTACACGGCGGGAGGTGAGCCGAGGAAGCCCACGCGCCGGTGGCCGCGGGCCAGCAGGCGGGCGGTCGCCGCGCGGGCGCCGCCGAAGTCGTCGACGAGGACGCAGTCGGCGTCGAAGCCCTCGGGCGGGCGGCTGGCGAGGACCACGGGGACGCCCTCGGCCGCCGCCGCGGCGAGGTGGCGCTGGTCGGAGCCCGCGGGCACGGCGATGATGCCGTCGACGCGCCGGGCCACCAGGTCGGCCACCAGGTCCCGTTCGGCGTCCAGGTCCTGTCCTGTGTTGCCGATGACCGTCTTCAGGCCGTCGGCCGCGACGACGGAGTCGACGCCGAGGGCGAGGCGCGAGTAGAAGGGGTTGGCGAGGTTGGTGACGACCAGGCCGACCAGGCCCGTGCCGCGGCCGAGGCGGAGGCTGCGGGCCACCTCGTTGGGCCGGTAGCCGAGGGCGGCCGCCGCCGCGCGGACGCGGTCGCGGGTCGCGGGCAGCACGCGCGGGTCGTCGCGCAGCACCCGGGACGCCGTCATCGCGCTGACCCCGGCGCGCTCGGCGACGTCGCGGAGGGTGGGGGGCTGCCCGGCCCCGGGGTCTCGTGGTGCGGGCATGGGGCTCGCGTTCCTCTCGTTCCTGCCGGGCCCCCGGCGGCGCGCTCCTCGCACGCTGCGACGGCTCGGTCCTTCCGTACCCCCGCGGCCTCGCCCTCACCCCGTCTTCGCGTACACCCCGGCCCCCACGAGTCCCGCGTCCGCACCCAGCGCGCCCGCGCCGACGGTGACCGGCGTGTCCCCCAACGCGCCGCGCAGCGCGGGCCCGACGAGGTCCCAGGACCGGGCGAGGCCCCCGCCCACCACGACTGCCGTGGCCCCGAAGTCCCTTACGTACGGGGCGAGTACGGTGCCGAGCGTGGTGAGGGCCTCGTGCAGGACGCGGCCCGCGCGCGCCTCGCCCGCGCGGGCCCGCAGGGCGATGTCGTGCAACTCCGCGCGGCGGTCGCCGTAGCGGGCGAGGAGGGCCCGGCGCGACACCGACTCCTCCAGGGGCCGCCCGTGCGCGGTCACCAGGTCGATGCGGCCGAGCGGCGGCACCCCCGGGCCCTCGTGGACCACCCGCCCGTCCACGAGGAACGCCGAACCCACGCCCGTGCCGAGGGTGACGCCCACGCAGCGCCGGTGCCCGCGCGCCGCCCCGGCCGACCACTCGCCGAGGGCGAAGGCGTGGGCGTCGTTGAGGAACACGGCGCCGCGGGGGCGCGGCCACACGCCGTCGAGCAGCACCGACCCCACGTCGACGCCGTACAGGTCGTCGAACTTGCCCACGCCCTCGAAGCGCGCGATGCCCTTGTCGTAGTCGAAGGGGCCGGGCACGGCGACGCCCCACAGCGCGGCGGCGGGCGCGTCGACCTGGGTGGCGCAGCGCACCACCGCGCCGAGGACGTGTTCGGCGGTGCCGCGCGGGTCGAGGTCGCGGTGCGCCCGACGCAGCACGCGCGCCCGCCCGGGGTCGACGAGGGCCGCGGTGACATGGGTGCCGCCGATCTCCAGGACGGCCCGCATCAGCGGCCCGCGTCCCGGCGCGACAGGCCCGGGCGGCCCGCGTGCGCGGCCGCCGCAAGGGGCCGCACCAGCGCCTTCACCACCTGCGCCGCCCCGCCGCGCACCGCGATCCAGTACGCGCCGACGGCCGCGGGCACGGTGAGCGTCTCCGCGTACGCGAGCGGGTGCACGTCGCCCGCCGCCGTCCGGATCTCCACGCCCTCGCCCGCCACGACGTTCAGGACGTGGAAGCGGCCCGCGGTGTCGTCGTCGGCGACGGCGCCCGCGTCCAGGGCGTAGCGCCGCACTTCGTAGAACATCTCCGGGAGCGCGCCGATGACGTCCTCGTACCAGCCGTCGCCGGAGCGCAGCCTGCGGGGTTCCTGGACGAGGTCGCGGGCGACGGAATCGCCGCGGCGGTCGGTGTCGAGGTTCGCGAGGCCGTGCTCGTAGGGGAGTTGGCGGGGGTTGCCGTCGGCGTCGGGGCGCAGCCAGTCGTAGAAGCGCAGGCTGTAGAGGTAGGGGGTGGCGCTGATCTCCAGGACGACGTTCCCCGCGCCACTGGCGTGCGGGGTGCCCGCGGGGATCATGAAGAGGCGTCCCTGTTCGGCGGGGAAGCTCAGGATGTGGTCCTCGGGGTCCATCGGCACGCCGTCGTGGGCGGCCTCCTCGATCTCCTTGCGGAACAGCTCGACGTCGGCGTCCTCGCGCAGCCCGAGGAAGACGCGGCCGCCGGGGCCGCCGCGGGTCACGTAGTACGTCTCGTGCTGGGTGTAGGGCCAGCCGAACCGTTCGCGCATGTACCGCTCGCGGGGGTGGCAGTGCACGGACAGGTTCCCGCCGTCGACGGTGTCCAGGTAGTCGAAGCGGATCGGGAAGGAGGTGCCGAAGCGGGCGTGCACGTCGGGTCCAAGCATTGGGTGGGGGTGCAGGACGCACAGGAGCTGGAAGGGGATCTCGGCCTGGAGAGCGGGGCCGGTGCCGACGAGGACGCCCGCCTCGGGCGCGATGAGTTCGTAGCCGAGGGCGGTGTTGCGGGCGCCGGGGTCGAAGCCGAGGACGCGCTGGGCCCAGTGTCCGCCCCACGGCGTCGAGTTGAAGTACGGGCGGGTGCGCACGGGGCGCCGGGCCAGGTCACGGAGCGTCGCGCGCAGGCCGGGCCCGTCGAGGTACACGGGGTGCTCCGGGTCCTGGGTGTCGAGCCAGGCGTCGACGCGCCGGGCGAGGGCGTCGCGGTGGCGGTCGAGCATGGGCCAGTCGATGTAGAAGAGGCGTCTGAGGTCGGCCGGTTCGCCGGGGAGCCCGAGGTGGTGACCGTGGCCCGCGGCGACGGCGGCCTCGGCGTGCCGCTTGGGCACGTCCGCGTACCAGAGCCGGTCGTGCGGGACGAGGGCGGCGCCGGGGCCGTGCACGAGCAACAGTCCTTCGGTGGGCGGCTCCGGCCACGGCAGGGCGTCGAAGAGGTCGGTCAGGGGGTTGTCGGCGAGGGCGCCGAAGTAGGGGTCGCCGGTGCCGTCGTCGGTGCGGCGGCGCACCTCGTCGGGCGGGGCGTGGTGCGCGGTCACGTCGAGGGTGGCCACACGCACGCCGGTGGCGGCGAGTTCGGCGGTGAGGCGGGCGACGAGCCGGTGGAAGTCGACGGACGGCGGCCCGTCGACGGCGACCGTCGACGGGCCCTCGGGCAGGTGTGCGGCCACGGCGCGCCATCCGGCGGCCATCACGGCCCCCGGTGCCGGGCCGTAACGCGGGTCGAGCCGGTACACGCGTTCTCCTTCGTGCGGTCGTTCCCGCGGTGCTTCGTGCGGGGGCGCGCGGTGGTTCGGGGGCTGGGGGTACTTCGGGGGGGTTCAGGGACGTACGAGGAGCAGGGCAGCCGTGGCGAGGGGCGGGACGGCGAGCGTCGTCACGGCGCCCGCGCCGTCCGCACGGTCCACGGGGTCGAGTGCGGCGCCCTTCGTGCCGAGGAAGTCCGCCCGGTACGCGGCGGCCACCGGGAAGCGGGTCAGGACGCGGCAGTCCACCGCCTCGTGCGCGAACGACTGCAGACGCAGCAGCAGCTCACCGGGCCGCGGCACCGTCACGCCCACGAGACGCACCCGCGGGTCGTCCACCTCGACGAAGGCGTGCGTCGCCGCACCGGAGGCGACCGGGCCCCGCGCCCGGACCGCACGCAGCGGGCGGCTGAACGCGGCGGCCGTGCGCGGCCCGAGCCCGTCGGCGGTGGGCGCGCACGCGAGGCTGTAGCGGAACGTGAACTCGAAGCCCTGCCGGCTCGGGAAGTTGGTGTCCCACAGGTTGTTGTGGATCCAGGAGAAGACGGTGGCGGGCTCGTCGTGGCCCATCGTCCTCGGGAACGGCGCGTACGGCAGCGCGACGTTGCCGAACTGGACGAGCGGCGCGTCCTGCGAGGACCAGGCGACCGCGCACCCGTCGTCGGCGAGGGTCACCCAGCGGCGCACGGCCCGCATGTGGCGCGCGGATCCCGGCACCACCGGAAGGCCGGTGCCGGTGACGCCGCCGGACGCCTCCATGCGGACGACGGGGTCGTCGAAGGCGAAGGGGAACGCGAAGTAGGCGCTCTCCTTGTCCAGGGTGCGGTCCTTGTCGAGGCGGTTCTCGATGTCGAGCCGCGGCACACCTCGCGGCAGGGTCAGCGTGGTGCGCAGCCGGTTGGCGCCCGCCGGGCGGGTCTCGTAGGTGAGGATCTCGGCGGTCGCCGTGGAGTGCCGGGCGATCAGCGCGGCGGGCGGGGCGACCGCCCGGGTGCCGAGGTGTTCCAGGCGGTCGGACGCGGTGGTGCGGCTGGAGTTGTGGTTGAAGCCCCCGGCGGTGGTGTAGCTGTCGTGGAAGTAGCCGTTGAAGCCGACGACGGGGTCGGTGCGGACGAGTTCGCGGCCGGTCGACTTGTCGATGACCGAGGCGACACAGGCGTGCGCGAGGTCGACGCGGACGGCGAGGTGTTCGTTCTCCAGGAGCGTCGGGTCGGGGTGGGCGAGTGCCTGTGCGGCCGTGTCGGCGGGGTTCTCGCGTTCGGCGGTGCCGGTGGGGTTCCAGCCGGTGGCCGCCGTGACTGCGGTGGTCCCGCCGGCTCCGTACGCGTCGGTGCCGGCGGCGGTGATGTCGACGCGTACGGAGCCGGCGGGCGGCACCTCGTCGATCCGCACCACGAGGAACCGCCCGGCGTCCCGGTGGTCGTCGTTGGTCTGCGCCCGCTCCTCGTGCGCGAGCCGCCGGCCGCTGCGGCCGTCCCGAACGGCCACAGCCTGGGCCGACGGCACGCTGCTCTCCGGCAGGAAGATCCGTACGACGTCGGTCCGCGGCCAGGAGCAGGTGTTGACGACGTGGTACGTGGCGAGGGCGCCCGGCGCGGCGGCGAGCCGCTGGCCGAGCCGGGCGCTCGCCCGGTGCAGGAGCGACGTGCCGTCGTCGTGGGCGCGCAGCGCCTGCCCGTACTTCCAGTGCCACTGCTGCTCGCCGCTGTGTCCGCCCTCGTCGCCGTGGGTCCACGGGTCGCCGGCGCCCCAGGTGTGCTCGTCGAAGAGCGACACCGCTTCGTAGACCCCGGCGGCGTCCCGCGTGTCGTCCTCGGCCCCCGTGGCGTCGAGGAGGGACGCGAACGCGCCGATGGTCTGGGCGTCGGCGACCACGGACTGGGCGGTGCGGGCCAGGGACAGGGGCTGTGCCCCCGCGCCCACCCCGTCGACCCACCAGTCGGTCCAGTCGCCCTCGAAGGTGGCGATCTCGTCGCCGAGCCTGGCCTCGGCGTCCAGGAAGAAGTCCTCGTTGCGGGAGAGCCGCAGGCGCGGGTGGGCCCAGGTCTCGTTCCACCGCCGCACGGTGTCGGCGATGACGCGGCGCGGCGGCGCGTTGTCGCCGAACTTGCCCTGGACGCGCAGGTGCAGGACGTCCCAGGGGTAGGGCTCGCGTTTGATGTCCTCCTGGTCCATGGCCCAGCCGAAGACGCCGCCACGGTAGGGGTAGGGGTGGCTCGCCAGGGACGTCAGATAGGCGGGCAGCAGGTCGTCGACGTCCGCGTAGGCGGTGTCGAAGCCGAGGAGCGGGCCTTCCATGTAGGCGAGTCCGTGCGGGGTGTCGGTCATCCACACCAGGACGCTGTTGCCGCTGGGCGCGCGCCACCGGAAGAGGCGGGGCAGCTTCTCGCCGCCGACCAGGTGCGGCACCGAGCGGCCCGCCCAGTTGTGGGCGACGGACAGATAGCTGACGCCCGCCCCGGCGAGGGCGTCGACGAGGCCCACCACCGCGCCGGGCACGTCGGTCTGCATCGCGGAGGTGAAGCGCACGCCGTAGCGGTCGCGGATGTCGTGGGCCAGGCGCAGGAGTTCGTGCAGCTCGTCCGTGGAGCAGGTCTCGGTGTGCAGGTTGAACGGCAGTGCCGTCAGCTCGATGCGCCCCTCCCCCACCCGGCGTATCAGCTCGTCGACCTGCTCGGCGGGACGGGACCGCGCCCACTGCTTGAAGGACCACAGCGACTCGACGCACCAACGGAACCGTGACTCGGCGGGCCAGTCGTCGGTGGCCCGCGTCAGCTCCAGGCAGGAGTCGAGGAACGACAGGTGCTCGTTCAGGACGAGTCCCTGCGGGTCGGTGTACCCGATGTCGAGGTGCGAGTGGTGCACTAGGTGGATCGTCCACTGGCGCTGCGGTGTCAGGGGTACGCCGATGCCCTCGGCGCCGCCGGGCAGGGCGACGGTGACGCGGGTGGGCGCGGTGACGGCGGGCAGGAGCAGCCGCACGGCGCGGCCGGGCCCGGGGACGCGCTCGGCGCGCAGCGCGGTGCCCGACTCCGTGCGCACCTCCAACTCACGTGGCACGGGCGCCCCGTTGACGGGTTCGACGCGCAGCGACTGCAGCAGCGTGCCGTCGTCGGCGCGCCTCATCAGGGGCTCCTCGGTGAGCCTCAGCACGCGGCCGTCCAGCGCTCCCTCGGCGCTGACCACTGAGGCGCGCAGGCTCGCGCGGATGCGGTCGTTGTCCCAGTCGGTGGCGCGGACCAGGGCCCGTGTCGTCATACGGATCTCTCCCGGGGCGGTCGGCGGTGTGGTGCCGGGTGGTCGTGGGTCAGCGGGCGGAGGCGGTGATGCCGCGCAGGAACAGGCCGCGGAACACCAGGAAGAGCAGCAGGGTGGGCGCGGACACGATCAGCGCGCCCGCGAGGATCACGGGCGGGCCCGCGGAGGAGTAGGCGTTGTTGAGGGTGGTGAGGGCGGCCATGACGGGCTGAACGTCGGCGCTGCGGCTGAGGGTGATGCCGAGCAGCAGGTCGTTCCAGACGGCGGTGAACTGGAAGATGAAGGCGGCGCCGAGCCCCGCCCGCATCAGCGGCACATGGATCTGCCAGAAGATCCGCCCGAAGGACGCCCCGTCGATCAGCGCGGCCTCCGTCAACTCCGGTGGCATCGTGGTCATCTGATTGCGGATCAGGAAGAAGGCGAAGGGGATCGCCCAGGCGACGTAGACGAGCATCAGGCCGAGCCTGGTGTCGTACAGGTTGGCGTCGGCGTACAGGCCGAAGAGCGGCGCGAGGAAGATCTGGAGCGGGAACAGCGTCCCGGAGTAGATCAGCCAGAACCAGAACGCGGGCCTGGGGATGGGCAGGACGACGACGGCGAAGGCCGCCATCGCGGCGACGAGCACGGCGAGAAGACCGCACACGACGGAGTACAGGAGCGAGGCCTGGAAGCTGTCCCCGATGCCCGCCTCGGTCCAGGCGGTCCGGACGTTGTCGACGAAGTCGAACCCCTGGAAGGTCCAGTCGGGCCTGCCCTCGTACGCGGCGGACGGCGTCAGCGCGTTGACGACGAGCAGGTACAGCGGGACCAGCCACAGCACCACGCAGCCGGTGACGAAGAGATGACGTACGACGCGTCCCACGGCCGCCCCCTCCTCAGGCCTTCGCCCAGCCGGTGTCGGGCATCTGGCGGCGCAGGTACGCCCAGGACGAGGCGACGACGATCACGGAGAGGACCAGGGCGATCGCCGAGCCGTAGCCCACGTGGAAGAGGCGGAAGGCCTCGCGGTACATGGTCAGGGCGAGGGTCTCCGAGGACCGCGAGGGGCCGCCCTTGGTGAGGATCCAGATCATGTCGAACGCCTTCAGGCTGTTCACCACGGCCATGCCCACGACCACGACGGTCACCGCCCTCAGCTGCGGAAGCGTGATGTACCGGAACATCCGCCAGCCGCTCGCCCCGTCCAGCCGGGCGGCCTCGACGGTGTCCCGGGGAATGGCGCGCAGGCCGATGGCGAAGAGCACGACGTTGATGCCGGTCGCCTGCCAGGTGGACGCGACGATCAGGGCGAGCGTGTTCTGCGGCCACTCCAGGAGCCAGGCATGCGCCCAGGAGTCGAGGCCGACCCCGCGCAGGAACTGGTTGACGGCGCCGTCGGACGTCAGCATGAAGTTCCACAGCACGGCCGTCGCGGCGGCCGAGATCGCGAACGGCAGCACGATGACGAGCCGCGCGACGCCCCCGAACCGGCTCCGGTGCGTGACGACCGCGATCAGCAGGCCGAGGAGCACCGGCAGGAGCAGCGTCCCCGCCACCCACATCAGGGTGTTGAGCAGCGACCGCCCGAAGACGGGGTCGTCGGCGAGCCGGGTGTAGTTGTCGATGCCGGTGTAGCTGCTCGTGAACCCGTTGTCCTCGAAGAAGCTGCCGTACACGCTGCGGAGGAACGGGTACACCAGCAGGACGCCGACGAAGGCGAAGGCGGGCAGCGCCCACGGCAGCGCGGCCAGGGGTCCGCCGCGACGGGCACCGGCGCGGACGGCCTGGTGGGGCGTGCGGGTGGGGATCCGGCGGCGGGCGCGGTGCGCCTTGGCCGCCGTCGCCGCGGCGGGCGCGGGCGTGGTGGTGTCGGTCATGTCCGCGCCGCCTCCCGCCACACCTTCCAGGCCTCGTCGGCGCGCTCCTGCATGGTGCGCAGCACCTTCCGGTACGAGGACGGGTTCAGGAGGAAGCCCGCGAGGTCGTCGACGGTCGCCTCGACCAGCTCGGGCGGGCCCTGCTCCCAGAACCGGTTGAGCAGCCGCAGCCGTTCGCCGCGCACCTTCTTGGCCAGCGAGGCGATGACGGGGTTGGCGGCGGGCACCCGCGGATTGGGGCAGCCGTCCTGGAGGGCGTGCGAGAACGCCTTGAGGACGGCGGGGTGCAGCCAGTTCCTGGTGGCCTTCAGGGCCTCGGTGCGGTCGGGGCCCTTGACGGTGGCGACCAGGGCGCTGGACTCGAAGATGACGGCGGGCCGGGCCGAGGGCTCCGCCATGGGCAGCACGAACGCCGCGTAGTTCTTGCCGGGCCTGCCGCCCCCGGCGGTCAGCATCGAGCCGAGCCAGGTGCCGCACGGCAGCATGCCGACCTTGCCGTGCACGACGGCCGCGGAGGCGTCGACGTGGTTCATGTCCATCGGCGTGAACCAGTCCTTGTCGAAGAATCCGGCAAGGGTGCGCAGCGCACGCTCGGCGCGAGGGTCGGTGTACTTCGCGCGGCCGTTCATCAAGTCGTCGTAGAACTGGGGGTCCTGGCGGCTGAGGATCTCCTGGAACCAGATGAACGAGGGCCAGCGTCCGTCGGCCGTGCCGTGCAGCGGGGTGACCTCGTTCCTCTTCAGGCGGTCGGCGGCGGCGAGGAAGTCGGCCCAGGTCGCCGGGGGTTTCAGGCCGTGCTCGGCGAACACCTCGGGGTTGTAGAAGAACACCCAGTACGCGAGGTTCATCGGCAGCCCGTACACCCGGCCGCGGTGGGTGAACGCCGCCCGCAGGGACCGGTCGGCCCAGCCCCGGCCGACAGCGGTGTCCCACTGGTCGGTCAGGTCGGCGATGCCGCCGGTGCGGGCCAGGTCCTGGAGCCGGTAGCCGGACCAGTACTTGAGCAGGTCCGGGGTCTTCCTCGTCCGCAGCGAGGACTTCACCACCTGCTCGAACGCCTCAAGCGAGGGGTTCACCTCCGGGACGAGCCGCAGCCCCGCGACCGACTTCATGGCGGCCCCCGCCGCGGCCATCGGCGCCGACCAGGCCGCGCTGTCCCCGAACACGGCGACCTTCCCCGCGGGCTGGCCAGAGGCGGTGCCGCAGGCGGTGGCGAGAGGGCCGATCGCGGCGGCGGACGCGGCGGTCGCGGTGAGGAGGGTGCGGCGGGTGACAGTGGGCGTGGCGCACGTGCTCGGCGTACCAGGTGAACTCGCTGTGCTGGGCGTGCTGGGCGTGCGGCCTGACATGGGTGGCCCCCCAGGTGCTTTCCCGGGTGTGTCCCGGCCCGGTGTTAGCGTTAACACGAGCGAGATGGAGCGTCGTGGCGGCGCGGGCGGATGTCAAGGGAGCGCGGGCAAAGCGGGCGGGATCGCGCCAGGTGCGCCGGAGCGAGGCGCGTCGGGTGCCGTCGGAAACGCCGCCGACACACCCACTGGGTGCCGTCGGACACACCGCCGCCCCCCCACTGGGTGCCGGGGGCTCCGGCCGCCCCGCACGCGACCGTGGCGGCCGCACAAATTCGGTTGCCCGCACAGCGATCCGCGCCACACGATCGCCCCATGCCGTTCATCCCGCGCGTGCCCCTGAGCACGCCCACCGCCGCCCCGCTGCCGTCCGCCTCCACCGGTCGTCCGGTGGCGCGGCAGCAGCAGTCCGGCCGACCGTGGGGACCGACACCGCCCCGACGGTGACCGGGCATCTGGTCGCGGGCCTCCTCGCCGGGTACGGCATCGCCGTCCCGGTGGGCGCGGTCGCGGCCCACCTGATGGCGCTGACCGCGCGCACCTCGCTGCGGACCGGCGCCTGCGCGGCGCTCGGGGTGGCCACGGCCGACGGCGTGTACGCGCTGGTCGCCACGGTCGCGGGCGCCGCCGCTGCTCCCGTCGTCCTCCCGCTCATCGGCCCGCTGCGCTGGGTGTCCGCGGGCGTCCTCATCGCCCTGGCGCTGCGCTCGGCCGCGCAGGCCCTCGCCGCGTACCGCCGGCCGCACACGGCCGGGCGGAGCGACGAGAAGCCGGTGACACCCGCCCGGGCGTACACGAGCCTCCTCGCGCTCACGCTGCTCAACCCCATGACCGTGATCTACTTCGCCGCGCTCGTCGTCGGCAGCCAGACCGACGCGACGCCTGACCGCCTGGGCCAGGCCGTGTTCACCCTCGCCGCGTTCGCCGCGTCCGCGAGCTGGCAACTGCTGCTCGCCGGGGGCGGCGCACTGGTCGGCCGCGCCCTCACGGGGCGCCGCGGCCGCCTCGGCACGGCGCTGGCGTCCAGCTCCCTTATCGTCGCCCTGGCCGTCCACCTGCTGGTCTCGGCCCCGTGACCCCCGCCGAAGCCGCCTTCGTCCACCGCCCTGGAGCACCTCGATGACCGCGACCGCCGCGCGCTACCTCTCTCTCGCCCGACACGGCGAGGCGTCCCCGGACGAGTCCGAACTCACCGACCGCGGCCGCCGCCAGGCCGTCCTCCTCGGCGAGCGCCTGCGCGACACCCCGCTGGCAGAGATCACCCACGGCCCCTTGCCGCGCGCCACGCAGACGGCGGGCCTCGTCCACGCCCAACTCCCGGACGTCCCGGTCACGTTGTCCGACGCCGCCGGGGACTACGTCCCGCACGTGCCGGCCCGGGACGAGTTGCCGCAGGAATCGGCGGCCGCCGTGCTCGACCGGCTCGCCGCCTTCCCCGCGGACGAGCGGGAAGGAGGCCCCGCCCTCGCGCAGGCGGCCCTCGACCGGTTCACCGGCCCCGTCGAGGGCGACACACCCCGCCACGAGCTGGTGGTCACCCACAACTTCCTCATCGGCTGGCTGGTGCGCGCCGCGCTCGACGCGCCCGCGTGGCGCTGGCTCGGCCTGAACCACACCAACGCGGGCCTCACCGTGATCCGTTACGCGCCCGGCCGCCCGGCGTCCCTGCTCCTCTACAACGACACCGGGCATCTGCCGCCCGAGCTCCGCTGGACCGGCCTGCCGCCCGAACTGCACGTCTGAGCAGGCCGGGCTCCCCTCGTCCCCTCAGTGGGCGTGCGGTTCGCGCCGGTGCGTGGGGCCGTGGCCGTTGGCGCAGTGCGGCGTCGGTGCGGCGTCGGTGCGCCGACGGTCGCCGGGGACGGCGACGCGGCGGCGGGGTGCGGGGCGTCGTCCTCGTGGTCGATCTGGAGCGTGGTGTGGGTGAGGCCGTACGTCTCGGCGAGGACCTGGTCGAGGTCGCGGCGCACGGCGTGGCAGTCGCCGCCCGGGTGGACGAGGACGTGGGCGGACAGGGCGGGTTCGCCGGAGGTGATGGTCCAGATGTGCAGGTCGTGGACCTCCGCCACCGCGGGCGCGGCGGCGAGCCGGTCGCCGATGGCGTCGGGGTCCAGGCCGGCGGGAGCCGCTTCGAGCAGGATGCGGCCGGAGTCGCGCAGCAGCCCGCAGCCCGCCTTGACCATGAGGACGACGACGAACAGCGTGGCGATGGTGTCGGCGCGGGCGAAGCCGGTGGTCATGACGACGACACCGGCGATGGCGGTCCCGATGAACGCGAACAGGTCGTTGAGGATGTGCTGGTACGCGCCCTCGACGTTCAGCGAGGACCGGTTGGCCTTGGACAGGCACCAGGTCGCCGCGAGGTTCACGGCGACGCCGGTGAGCGCGGTGGCGAGGACCATCCAGCCGGTGACCTCCGGCGGGTGCAGGAGCCGCACGACGGCCTCGTACGCGAGCCACACCGCGGCGAGCAGCAGGGTGAGGCCGTTGGCCTGCGCGGAGAGTATCTCGACGCGCTTGAGCCCGAATGTGTACGTGCCCTTCGCGGGCCGCGCGGCCAGCCGCATCGCGACCAGGGCGAGGATGATGGAGAAAGCGTCCGTGAGCATGTGGACGGCGTCGGACAGAAGCGCGAGCGAGCCGGATATGAAAGCGATCGCCGTCTCCACCGAAATGAAAACGCCAATCAATACAAGCGCCAGTGAGAGCCAGCGCCTGTCGGCGTCGGCGGAGACGCCGTGGCTGTGCCCGCCATGGCCTCCTGCCTGGTGATCGTGCCCGTCGTGGTGCGTGTGAGCGTGCCCCACAGGAAGGTCCCCCCAGCTGGTCTCGGCGTCCGACGCACGGCAGTCAAGCGCAGATCGGCGAAGTCCGCAAAGGCTGCATCGGTGACCGTTTTCAATGCCGGAAATAGAGGCGTCGAGGGCTCTGTGAATCGGCGGAATTCACCGTCACGACAACGGCTGATTAACGTCGTTTGCCGTCAGTCCATTTCACCTTCCGGGGCCTTCGGGAGGGTCTGCTCCCGAGGCGCCTAGGAAAAAGTTGTGCGCGGCTGTCGATCCGGCCACGCCCCGTTCGACGTAGTGGTGTGCGGCGCCTCGCCGCACGACGGAGGTCGTGACCAGCCCGAGCGGCATGACGCACCACCTGTTCTGGCGGAGGTGACACGAGGGCTGGGCGGCCCCGCCCGGTACTCGTGGGCGGGGCCGCCCGGTGCGCGCCGGGCGGAGCGCGTGCGCGCTACGGCGTCGGCACCGTGTCCGCGAACGCCGTGCCCGAGGCCCGGTACGCCGCGACCCGCTGGGCGGCCTCGGCCGGGGTGAGGACCTGGTCCTTGACGTGGAGGACGTAGTCGACCTGCTGGTGGTAGGAGCGGGGCTGGGTACCGGGCTGGCCCGCGAGGTCGATCAGCCACTGGTTGAAGTTGATCGACATGGGGCGCTCGGGGAGGTACGCGGCGTCGTGGGTGGCGAAGTGCCGACCGTCGACGTAGTACGTGATGGCGCGGTCGTCGATGGTGAGGACCAGGTCGTGCCAGCCCGCGAAGCTCTCGCGGCGCTCGGTGTGCTGGTTGACGGCCTGCCAGGGGTCCGGATCGTAGGTCTCCCAGGACGTCGTGTAGAGGATGTTGCCGGGCTCGCCCCAGCCGCCGTTGGGCAGGTACTCGAAGTCGTACTCGGAGTAGTCGTCCGCCATCGGGGCCTTGAGGTCGTTGATGGTGAAGAACGTCTGCACGACGCGGTCGCCGTCGGGGCCGGACGCGGGGGCGTCGCTGAACTTCACGCGGGCCGCGTAGGTGCCGTTCCTGAACTTGGCCGAGCGGGTGAGGATCTCGGTCTGCTCGGTGCTCGCGGCGGTGCCCGCGGTCCTCGTCTCCAGGTCCATGACGGTGCCGCCGCCGGCTGACGAGAACGTGATGTTCCGCGGCACCCAGGAGGCGCCGGGCACCCCGGGGCCGCCGGAGTCGGCGCGGACGCTCCAGCCGTGCGCGGACACACGCGGGTCGTCGTGGGCGGTGTAGGAGAAGTCGTCGAACAGGACCGCGTCGGCCGCGGTGCTCGAGTCGGCCCGCGGAGCGTCGGCGGCGGACGCGGCGGCGGGCAGGACGGCGAGGGCGGCGCAGCCGAGCGCGCAGGCCAGGGCGGCGGCACGGCGACGTGGGCGCCGGGCAGGGGCGGGCGTCAAGTGCTTGGTCATGGCGGGGCGTTCCTCTCCGGAACAGGTGGGGGGAAACCGGTCGGGTCGGCGTGCCGGTCCGACGACCCTCGAACTGACCAGTTGGGCAACTGGTCAGCTGACCTCTTGCCGGTGAACGAAGGTGGCACGGCACCAGGGACCCGTCAACCCTGGACGCGCGAGCCCGCTTCGGCCCCAACTCACCGACCCCTCTACCGAGTTGACAGGTTCCGCACACCGATCTCATGGCTACACTTCACCTGACCAGCGAGGTGACGGAGGACGTCATGGAGACCGACGCACCGGGGACGGTGCTCAAGCGGGAGCGTGTGCGCGACTTCGTCCTGGAACTCATCGAGTCCCGGCAGGCCGGCGACGGCATCCCCTCCGAGCGCACCCTGTGCGCCCGCCTCGGCGTGTCCCGGCCGACGCTGCGGGCCGCGGTCGACGAGCTCGTCGCGGCGGGCCTGCTCGTCCGGGAGCACGGCCGGGGCATGTTCGTCGCGCCGGAGAAGATCACCCAGGAGCTGGTCTCGGGCCGCGCGACACTGTCGGTGCCGCAGGCGGCGGGCGCCTGGTCGAGCCGCCTCCTGGAGTTCACCACCGTCCCGGCCGGCGCCCGCGTGGGCCGCAGGCTGCGGATGTCGCCGGCCGGGCGGATCGTGTACGTGGCGCGCCTTCGGCTCGTCGACGGCACGCCGATGGCCGTCGAGCACCTGCACCTCAAGGCGGATCTGGTGCCGGGCCTCACCGCGCGCGAGCTGGAGTCCGGCGACCTGTACGCGCACCTGCGCGAGCGGCACGGCGTACGGGTGCACGAGGCGACGCAGACGATCGAGCCGACCGTCGTCACCCGCTCCGAGGCACGCCTCCTGGACGTGCCCGAGCTGTCCCCGGCCCTGCTGTTCGAACGTCTCACCACGGACGCGGCCGACCAGCCGGTGGAGTACGTCCACTCCCTCTACCGGGGCGACCGCTACCGCATCGTCTCGCGCCTGACCCTCGACCCGACGGCCCCGCCCGACACCGCGCCCGGCGGCCACCACCCCGGCATCCCGCCCGGCGACTTCACCGAGGGCGACGCCCTGGCCGCCTCGACCCTGGGCGCCGTACAGGACACGCCCGAACAGCCGTGACCCCGGCATCGCCGCCGCCCCGCCCCCTCGCTCACGCGCCCGTTCGGCACCCGAACTCCCGTCACACCACTGCCCGCGCGCCGGCATTATCCTGATCATCCGCGCCGCGGCCCCCGACGGCCCCACCCGCACTGGAGTCACGTATGACGGCAGCATCCGAACCCCACGTGATCGACACCAGCAAGCCGCATCCGGCGCGGGTCTACGACTGGCTGCTCGGGGGCAAGGACAACTACCTGGTCGACCAGGAGCTGGCGCAGAAGCTGCCGCCGCAGGCCCGGGAGAACGCGCGGCGCAACCGTGCCTTCATGCGGCGCGCCGCGGCCTGGCTGGCAGGACAGGGCGTCGACCAGTTCCTGGACATCGGCACCGGCATCCCGACGGAGCCGAACCTGCACCAGATCGTGCAGGCGATCACGCCCGCCGCCCGCGTCGCGTACGCCGACAACGACCCGATCGTGCTGCGGCACGCCGAGGCCCTCCTTGTCAGCACGCCCGAGGGCGCCACCACCTACATCCAGGCCGACGTCCGCGAGCCGGGCGCGATCCTCGAACACGCCCGCGGCTTCCTGGACTTCGACAGGCCCGTCGCGCTCTCCCTGATCGCGCTGATGCACTTCATCATGGACGCCGAGGATCCGTACGGACTCACGCGCACGCTCATCGACGCCCTGCCGCCCGGCAGCCACCTGATGTTCTCGCACGGCACCGCGGACGAGCACCCGCAGCTCAAGGAGTCCGTCTCGACCGCCTACAAGGAGGGCCAGGTGCCGCTGCGCATGCGCGAGCGCGCCGAGGTCGAGCGCTTCTTCGACGGCCTGGACCTCGTCGAGCCCGGCCTGGTGACCGCCACCGAGTGGTTCAAGGACGGGCCCGCGCCGCAGCGCGAGCCGAGCGGCTTCTACGTGGGTGTGGCCCGCGTGCCCGGGGCACCGCGCGGGTGATGTCCGCGGTGCGGGTCGTGTACGGCGGGCGTACCGCGCCCTAGGGTGCGGCCATGGACCTGGACGAGGACCTGCGCGAGCTCACCCGCGACGAGCTGGAAGCCGAGGTGCGGAGCCTACGGGCGGCCGTCCGCAGGCATCGCGACAGCTCCGGGCACGATCTGTGCTGGCACCACCCGCAGCTGTGGGACCTGCTGCCGGAGCGGGTCGAGCCCGCGGTGGCGGTCCCGCCGTGGCCGCGTTTCCTGCGCGGCTGCGTTCGCTATCGGGAATCCCTGGAGGCGCAGCTCCCGGACGCGCCGGTGGACGACCGGGAGTATCAGAAAACCCGGGAGCATCGCGAGCAGGGCGGCTGAGGCGGCCGGGCGTCACATCGGGGGCGTCGCCGGGGCCGGGCCGAGGGTCGTGGTGCCGGGGGCCGCACGGTGGCCGAGGCCGGTGCGGTAGGCGTCGAGGGCGGCCTCGACGCGGCCGGTGCGGCGCAGCAGGTCTCCCAGGAGGCGGCACAGGTCGGCCAGGTCGCCCGCCGCGCTGGAGCGTTCCAGGAGCGAGAGGGCGGCGCAGTAGTGCTCCTCAGCGCTGTCGGTGTCGCCGCGCTCCTCGGCGATCAGGCCGAGCAGCCGGTGGGCGCCGCCCGCGTGCACGGCGCCGCGCTCGGCGCCGAGGGCTCCCCCGTCCTCGCCGGAGGTGAGCAGGGGCCGCAGCAGCGCCTCCGCCTCGCCGGCCTTGCCGCGCCGCCGCAGCACGTCCGCGAGTTCGACCTCGACCTGCACGGTGAACAGGGCGGCGCGCTTGGACGCGAGCATGTCGCGGGCGGTGCGCAGCTCGCTCTCGGCGCCGTCCAGGTCGCCGTCCTGGGCGTGGACGTAGCCGCGCATCCAGTGGCAGTGGGCGAGTTCGGTGCGGATGTGCAGGTGTCGGTAGAGCTCCTGGGCCTTGGCGAGGGACGCGTCGGCCTCCGCGGTGCGGCCCTCGGCGATGAGGGTGCGGGCGACGCCGCGGTGCATATGGGCCACCAGGGCCGGATCGCTGACGCTCGGGGCGAGCGCGAGGGCGAGCTCGGCGGCGTGCGCGGCGCGGGCGTGCGCGCCCATGTCCATGTAGGGCGCGATGGACGCCGTGTAGAGGAGCAGCAGGGCGTCGGGGTCGTGCAGGCCTGAGGCGTTGAGTTCGTCGAGGGTGGTTTCCAGCAGGTAGCAGGAGTAGCGCAGTTCGCCGGTCAGGAGGTGGGCGGTGGCGCGGCCGCGGATGGCGGGGACGCGCACGGGCAGCGGCTGGTCGGCGAGGAGGCGCTCGGCGGCGGCGAAGCAGTCGCGGGCGTCGGTGAGTTCGCCGGATTCGAGCAGGCAGTCGCCGAGTCCTTGCAGGGCCGCGGCCTGCTCCTCGGCCAGGCCGTGCGCCACGGCCTCCTCGTGCAGGGCGCGGAACAGCGCCGCCGCGTCCTCGGGGGCGCCGGTGGCGAGGGCGCGCCGGGCGTCGGTCAGGCGCAGCCGCAGGTCCGTGGCCAGGCGGGCGGGGCGGCCCGTGACCAGCTCTTCGTAGCCGACGCCGAGCCGTCCGGCGAGGTGCCGCAGGGCGGCCTCCGAGGGGCGCACCTTGCCCGACTCCAGCGTGGAGACGTACGCGGCCGTGTAGGCGGGTTCGGCCACCTGGCGCTGTGTGAGGCCTTGTTCGGTACGCAGCCTCAGCACGCGGCGGCCGATTTCGACGGCTTCGTCGGACCGGGCGGCCTCGGGACTGTTCTCCGCCACCTCTCCCCTTCCATAGGTCAGGTCCTGAGCTAAGTCGATGACGGCGGTCATGCATAGATGCCGGAGGGAATTCAGGTATCTGTCAAGGGTACGGCCACCAGGAACCGCTGTCCGCTGAGCGGGCGTTCCGGTCGCGCGGGACACCGCTCCCGACGCTCCCGGCCTCTCCTCCCCTGGCGTGAACTGACCTGTCTCATAGACATCTTGCGCCTCACCATTGCCTGACGCCCCCGAAGCCCCTACGTTGAGCGACGCCTTAAACGGCTTTAACTCGCCACTTACACGGCGGACTTCGGAAGGACCCCCACCATGCGCAGACGCAAGTCCGGCATAGCCAGACGTACGCCGCTCAAGATAGCCACGGCCGCCGGGATCGCCCTGGCGGCGACCCTCGCCGCGACCGCGGGCGCGACCGCGGAACCCGATGCGCCCTCCGCCCGGAGCGGCGCCGAATCCACCCAGCACGTGGAGTACTTCACCGGCCCGGCCGGCCACCCCCGGCACACCGAGGTGCCCGCCCCCGACCCGCTCACCGCCAAGGAGCGCAAGGCCGCCGCGGACGACGGCACCGTCGTCCCGATCGTGCAGAACGGCCCGGTCGGCTCCAAGGCCGACGTCGTCTTCGTCGGCGACGGCTACACCGCCTCCCAGCAGGAGGACTTCCACGCCGACGTGCGCACGAAGTGGGCGGAGGTCTCGGCCGTCGAGCCGTACGCCTCGTACAAGAACCTCTTCAACGTGTGGGCGGTGGACGCCCACTCGCGGCAGTCGGGCGTCTCGGGCGACCCGACGAGCAACGTCCGCAAGGACACCGCCCTCGGCTCGGCCTTCTACTGCGACGGCATCGAGCGGCTGCTGTGCGTCGACACCAACAAAGTGGAGGCGTACGCGAGCAAGGCAGCCGACCCCGACCTGGTGATCGTGCTGTCGAACTCCACCAAGTACGGCGGCGCGGGCTACAACGACATCACCTCGCCGTCCGGCTACGACGGCATCGCCACCGCCTCCTCCGACAACGAGCAGTCCTCGCAGGTCGTCGTGCACGAGACGGGGCACTCGCTGGGCAAGCTCGCGGACGAGTACGTGTACGAGGAGTACGGCACGTACACGGGCGCCGAGCCGTGGGAGTCCAACATCAGCAAGCTGACCGCCGCCCAGCTCACCGCGCAGAAGAAGAAGTGGTACCGCTGGATCGGCCAGTCGTCGCCCGACGGCGGCACCGTCGGCGCGTACGAGGGCGGCGGCTACTACCCGCGCGGCCTGTACCGTCCGACGGACAACTCGATCATGCGCACCCTCGGCCGGGAGTTCAACTCACCCGGACGCGAGGCCATGATCGCGGGCTTCCACCGGCACGGCTCGACCGTCTCCGCGGTCACGCCCACGGACAAGGAGGTCCGGCGCGGCCAGCGCGTCAAGGTCCTCGCCGCCGAGGGCGTGCGCCTGCGCTGGTCCGTCGACGGACGCTCCGTCAAGAAGGGCGTCGACGCCCGCTCCATCACGCCGAAGGCCCTGGGCGTCCCCGCCGACGGCCGCGCCCACAAGGTCACCGTGCGAGCCACGGACCCGACCCGCGCGGTCCGCGCCCCGGAGCTGCGCAAGCTCCTCAAGGGGTCGGTGACGTGGCGGGTGGCGCGCTGAGGCACGGCGTGCACCGCTGACCGACGCGTGCCGCCGCTGCGCCACCGGGGCGGCACGCGTCCGCGGGGCTCAAGGTGTGCAGCGCCCGCTTGCCCTCACGGGTGAGGGCGGCCAGGCCGGCGTTGCGCAGGACGCTCGCGTGTTCGCCGGCGCCGGCCGGGGAGATGCGGGCGTGCGCCGCCAGCTGACCGATGGTGCGGCCGGAGTACTCGGCCATGACGCAGAGCACGGTGGCGCGGGTGCGCCCGAGCAGGGCGCGCAACGACGTCGGTACCTCGGTCAGTGCGCCTGCGGTGAGCGCGCCGGGGGCCAGAGCGGAGCGGAAGCCGTCCCGGATCGGGAAGGTGATCCAGGGCTGCCCGCCGTCCGGGCAGTCGAAGGCGGGGTAGTGGGCTCCGAAGACCGTCGGGATCAGGAGCAGGCCACGGCCACCGAGGGTGATGTCGCCGTCCCGGCCTGAGGCCGTGGTCATGTGCAGGACGGGCGGCGCCCATGTGAGGTAGCGCGGGTTGAGGTCGCTCAGCAGACGCTCCACTCCGTGGTCAGCCACCTGCTGCACCCGCAGGGCCCGGTCAGCGCCGTGCAGTTGCTCGATCCGGGGCCAGTAGGGAGCGATGAACTCCTGGTGCGCGTACTCCACGGCGTCGGCCAGATGCCGCCAGGCGGTGAAGCGCACCGGATGCGTCGTCTCCTGCAGCAGCCGGATACCGATCGACAGCTCGAGGAGCGGACGGACTCCGGAGGCCATGCGCGTGCGGGTGAGGTCCTCCGCCGTGAAGTGGATCCGCAAGGTCACCGCGAGAGTCTTTCCACCGCCGGTCGTTTCGGACCAGCCCGAAACAAGTCGACTCTCCCGTCCCTCCCACCGAGTCCGGTGCGTGTCACCGCGGTGCCCCTGCCTTCGTTCCACGACCGGAACCTCGCACCGGCTCCCAGCTGCCGCTTCAACGTTTGCCCAAGGTTCGTTGCAGGACCGCGGCGGACAGTGGACGCAGACCCAGGACAGACCTACGACAGGGGGACCCATGACCAGAACAAGCCGCGGCAGGGCTGTCCTCGCCGCGAACGCCGGACTGATCGCCTTGCTGGCGACCTCGGGAGCCGTCACGCCCGCGCAGGCCGGTTCCACGCGGACGGATTCCGGCGGCGTCGGCGAAGCGTCGACGCGCGTGGTGCCGAACAGGATCATGTCGTGGAACTCCAACGGCCAGCAGAACGGCACACCCGAGAACCTCGCCCAACACATCAAGCGCTTCAAGCCGCGCGTGGTCGTCCTGCAGGAGTCGTGCAGGACGGAAGTACAGAAGGCTGTGAAGCTGCTCAAGCAGGACGAAATGGAGTACAGCTTCAAGCACGGACCGGGCATCATCAACTTCGGCTGCGACGGATGGAGTCCGCTTGGCCTCTCTGTGCTGTACGCCAAGGGCACCCCGTTCCAGGGCTATCGCCACAAGGAGTACGCCCAGGGCGAGTGGAGCGAGGCCCGTGCCTACCAGACGTTCTCCACCCGCCTTGCAGGCCAACGGGTCCAGGTTTTCAACACGCACCTCAGCGACGGGGGCGCGCGCGATCTGAGGGCCGCGCAGATCAGGGAACTGCTGGGTGCCGCTCGCGGGCACGGGCGGGTGCTGGCCGGCGGTGACTTGAACGCCCAGCCGTCCTACCCCGAGATGAAACCGATCTGGGATGCCGCGTTCCGTGACGTGGATCCGTTCTGCCGATGGAACGGCGGTCGCCCGGACGCCCGGTGCAAGTCGACCTATGTCAACGTGCCCAGGAAGTTCGACTACATCCTCCACCGAGGCATCAACTCCCGGAACTGCATGCTGGGAACGGTGAACCGGGACCACCGGATCGTCATCAGCGACGTCACGACCGCCGCGGGCCCGCAGGCCCCCTGTTCGGACGTCTGACCACCGCTCGCCGGTGCCGCCCTGCCGGGGGGAGGGCGGCGCCGGGCACCTCGTCGCCGGACGGGCCGGGGGAAGACGCCGGTCCGGCGGTCGAGGACGGAGCCGTGGCTCGGGCAGAGGGCCCGGGCCACGGCTTTCCGTCGAGGGATCAGACCACCGCGCCCGTTCCGCGCTGTCGGCGTCGGGCCTCCAGCGGGCTGGCGGGTCGGTCCTGCTTGTGCGGTGTCGACCGCCCTCGCGGTGCGGCCGGGTTGCGGCGCTCCAGGGACACCGCCACCGGAACCGCCACGGAGACCGTCGACGCCACGCCCACGATGACGCCGGCGATGAGGGCCACCGAGAAGTCGGCGAGGGAGTCGCCGCCGAGGACGGCGAGGGCGGCCAGGACGAACAGGGCGCCCATGCCGGTGTTGACCGTGCGCGGGAGGGTGCGGATCACGGCGGTGTTGGCTGTTCCGGCCAGGTCGGCGCGGGGGTCGCGGCGGCGGGCCTCGCGGATGCGGTCGAAGACGACCACCGTGTCGTTGACGGAGTAGCCGATCACGGTGAGCACGGCCGCGAGGAAGACGCTGTCGACGGTCTTGCCGAGCCAGGCGAACAGGCCGACCACCAGCAGCACGTCGTGGACCATCGCGGCGACGGCAGCCGACGCGAACGTCCAGCGGAACCGGACGGTGAGATAGATGAGTTGGGCGGCCACGGCGATGCCGAGCGCGATGAGCGCCTTCTGGCGCAGCTCGTCGCCGAGGCTCGGGCCGATGCGCTCGTCACGTTCGACGGTGGCCTGCCCGCCGCCCTTCTCGGCCAGGGCCTCCTTGATCTTCTCCTGTTCGGCGTCGCTGAGGTCGCCGGTGCGTACGGTGATGTCGTCCGAGCCGGACTCCTGCACGACCGCGCGCGGGAACCCGGCGTCGGCGACGGCCTTGCGGGCGGTGTCGGCGTCGACCTGCTTGCTGGTGCTGTACTCGACGAGGCGCCCGCCGGTGAACTCGACGCCCAGGTCGAGGCCGCGCAGCGCGATGCCCGCGACGGCCACGACGACGAGCAGGGAGCTCGCGCCGAGCCAGCGGCGCCGGTGGCGCACGATCTGCGGCTCGCGGCGTGCGAGGAGGGTGCGCAGCCGGCCCGTGGTGGCGAGGCCGGTGAGGTGCGGGCGGCGCCGCACGAAGCCGCGGCGCACGGCGGTCTCGGCGAGCACCCGCGTGACGACGAACGCCGACACCATCGACACCAGGACACCGATGGACAGCGTCACGCCGAAGCCCTTCACCGGGCCGGTGGCGAAGGTGAACAGCAGCCCCGCGGCGAGCAGCGTCGTCACGTTGGAGTCGATGACGGCGCTCCAGGCCTTGGTGAAACCGGTGTGCAGGGCCTTGGGGAGGCTTCTGGCCCCCGCGCCCCGGTCGCGGGCGTCCGGGTTGGTGGCGCGGGCGCCGAGGTACTCCTCCCTGGCGCGTTCGAAGACCAGCACGTTGGCGTCGACCGCCATGCCGATCGCCAGCACGAACCCGGCGAGCCCCGGCAGCGTCAGCGTGGCGCCGATCGCGAGCAGGGCCGCGTACGACATGAGTCCGTACAGGGCGAGCGCCACGGTGGCGAGCGCGCCGAGGAGCCGGTAGACGAAGGTGATGAACAGGGCGGTCAGGGCGAGGCCGATGAGCGCGGCCTGGGTGCTCGCGGCGATGGCCTCGGCGCCGAGCGTGGGGCCGACGGTGCGCTGTTCGACGACGTCGACGGGCACCGGCAGGGCGCCGCCCTTGACGAGCGCGGCCAGGTCCTTGGCCTCGTCCTCGTCGAACCCGCCGGTGATCTGGGTGCTGCCGCCGGTGATGCCGGCCCCGCAGCGGACGTCCGCGTTCACGCCGGGGGCCGAGATGACCTTCCCGTCGAGGACGATGGCGACGCGCCGTTCGGGCGCGCCCTGCGGCGCGCACGCGGCCTCGCCGGTGACGCGCGCCCAGTCGCCGCCCGCCTTGCCGCGGAAGTCGAGCGTGACCTGCCAGCCGTTCATGGACTGCTGGTCGAAGACCGCCTCGGCGTTCTTGACGCCCTCGCCGGTGAGCGCGGTCGGGCCGAGCACGAGGTGGCCGCCGGGCCGGTCGGGGTCGGGCAGGGTGCGGGAGCCGTCGGCGGCGGTCCTGCCGGATCCCTTCCGGTCGGTCTCGCCGGTCACCGGGTGCACAGTCAGCTGCGCGGTGCGGCCGATCACCTCGGAGGCCTCGCGTGGGTCGCGCACCCCCGGAAGTTCGACGACGATCCGCCGGTCCCCGGCCTGCGCGAGGCTCGGCTCGGACACGCCGAGTGCGTCCACGCGCTGCCGCAGGACCTCCAGGGCCCTGCGGGTGGAGTCGGCGTCGGCTTCGACGGTGGGTGAGTCCTTGGTCTGCAGGACGATCTGCGTGCCGCCTCTGAGGTCGAGGCCGAGGCGTGGTGACTGGGTGAGGGCGAGGTACAGCGAGGCGGCGACGGCGACGAGCGCGACGATCGCCCGCCACATGGGTGCGCGGGGCATGGGAGTTCTCCACATCCACGGGGACCCGTGGGGGCCGGGGCCAGGCGGCGGTGAGGCCGGTCGGTCCGGGCGGTCCATGGGTCCGTGAGGTCCATGAGCTCGCGTCGTTCACGGGTGCGTGGGATCCACGGGCCCGTGAGGTTCGCGAGGAGGGCATGACGAAGGGGGACGGCCCCGGGGACCGGTCCGGGCGCGGGGCAGGCTCGTGCCCCGGCGGGTCCGGCCTGTCGGGCGGCGTCCGGTGAGGTGTCGTCAGCTCTGTCGGGCCGGGGGTCCGCGCGGCTCGGGCGCGGCGTCCGCGAACCGCGGGGACGGTGTGGAGGTGCCCGGCCGTGCGTCCGGTCCGCCGAGGGCCCGCAGCGGCGCGCGGTCGGCGGTGGCACCGGTGGCGCCGAAGTACGGCGGGTGCGGGACGTGGGCCTGGTGGAGGTGCGCGACGGTCGCGTGGACGGCGCGCGGGGTGTCCTGGCCGGACGAGGCGTACGGGCCGTGCGCCCTGGGGCGTTGCTGGCCCGGGGAGTTGGTGGAGTGCGGACCGCTCGACTGGGCCGCGGCCGTCCAGGCCTGGACGGCGGGCCCCGTGGCCGCGCTCGCGGCGCGGGACGGCACGGCGAACGCAAGGACGGCGACGACGGCCGAGAGGAGCGACGCGGCCAGCCTGGCCGACCGGGTGCGATACGGCACGCGGGGCCTCCTGGTCGAGTCGGTGCCGGGGCGGCGTCTGGTCGGCGGCGGTCGGTGTGCGGACAGGTGGTGTGCGGACAGGTGGTTCGTGGGTGAGCTGGTCGTCCGGGAGCGGTCGGTAGCTGAGCGGTCGTTACGTCGAGTCGGTGCGAGGTCGGTGTGCGGTGGGCGCGCGGGGCGCCAACCGCTTCAACGCGCGGGGCAATTGATTAGGTTCCCGGCTGCGCGCTCCGGAGTACGGCGGCCGGACACGTCCCCCTGTCCGGCTCGGCCACACCCCGAGCCCGCACCGGACTTCGCCCTCGGCAGAACGCGCTACGCCATCGGCAGAACGCCGACCACGGCGGGAACACCGCTCCTAGCCTGAAGCCGTGAGCAGCCACGCGACGAACCCGACGAATCCGACGAGCCCTCCGCACCGGGCGGGCCGGGCCGCCGCCCGCGTCATCCCCCTGCGGCCCGCGCGCCCCACGCGCCAGGCCCGGGACGCCGAGGCCACCGCGCCGGGAGCCACCGCCCCGGCCGCCGCGCCCGCACCCGCCGCCGCACCCACCGCCCCCGGCCCCGCCCCCAAAGAGCCCCTGTGGCGCCACCTCGTCGGAAACGTCCTGCGCCGCGAACGCCGCGCCCAGGAGCGCACCCTGAAGGACGTCGCCGACGCGGCCCGGATCTCGGTGCCGTACCTCTCCGAGGTGGAGCGCGGCCGCAAGGAGGCGTCCTCCGAAGTGCTCGCCGCGGCGGCCGCCGCGCTGGGCCTCGACCTCGCCGACCTCCTCGCGCTGGCCCACGGCGAACTGCTCGTCGCCGCCCGCCGCCCGCGCTCCCGGGACCAGCGGGCCGCGACGGCCGCCCAGCGCCCGGCCGCGGCACCCCAGCAGCGCGCGGTGTCCATCGTCACCACCCCGCTCGCGGCGCCCCACGGCACCACGAACCAGGGCTCGCACCAGGCCCGGCTCCAGCTCGCCGCCTAGGCAAGGGGTGCCCGCGGTGCCGGTCGGCCCGACGCCTCCCCCGCCCGGCGTCGAGCTCCTGGACGTACACCGTCTCCGTCTCGTGGAGACACCCGCGCCCGAGCCGCCGCCGTGGGAGCGGCTCGCCATGGACCGCGTCTGGGACGAGGCGGTCCGGGCCAACCCGAGCCTCTTCGACGGGCCGGTGGCGGCGTGCGCGGGGCTGACCCGGGAGGGGCCGCACGGCGTGGTCCTCACCTGGGCGAGGACCACGTACCGGCGCTACGCGCTGCGGCGGGTCCCCGGTGCCACCGCGCACCTGCCCGCGCTCTTCACCGACGTCGTGCAGCCGACCGGCGACGGCCGCCTGCTCGTGGGCAGGATGGCGCGCTGGACGTCCGCGCCCGGCCGCTGGCTGCTGCCGGGCGGATCCATGGAACCGCCCGGCGACGGCCAGGTCCTCGACCTGGCCGCGCTGCGCCGGCACGCCTCCCGGGAGCTGGCCGAGGAGACGAGCGTCGAGTCGGCGCCCGAAGCGCTCCGGCTGTGGCTCGTGACGCGCGGGGCGCACGGCGGCGTCGGTGTCCTGTTCCTCGCGCCGCCCCGCCCGGCGGCGGTGCTGCGCGAGCGCTTCGCGGCGCTGGTCGCCGCCGAGACGGCCCGGGGCCGCGAGCCGGAGCTGGACCGGATCGCGCTCGTCGGCTCCCGGGCCGAGGTGGCGGATCTCGCCGGGCCGCACACCGGCCTCGCCGACTGTCTGGAGCCGGTCGTCGGCCGGTACGCGGCGGGCGCACCGCTCAGGCAGCCACCGCCCGGCGGCGGCTGACGACCTCGTCGGCGAGGCCGTAGGCGACCGCCTCGTGGGCGGTGAACACCTTGTCCCGGTCGGTGTCCGCGCGCAGCGTCGCCACGTCGTGGTGGGTGTGCCGGGCGAGGACCTCCTCCACCTGGGCGCGGATCCGGACCATCTCCTTGGCGTGCAGGCTCAGGTCCGACACGGTGCCCTGCTGGCCGCCGCTCGCGGGCTGGCCGAGCAGCACCCGGGCGTGCTCCAGGACGAACCGCCGCCCGGGGTCGCCGCCCGCGAGCAGCACGGCCGCGGTGGAGGCGGCCTGGCCGACGCAGAACGTCGAGATCGGCGCGCCGACGAACGTCATGGTGTCGTAGATCGCCATGAGCGAGGTGACGGAGCCGCCGGGCGAGTTGATGTAGAGCGCGATCTCGTGCTCCGGCGCGGCCGACTCCAGGTGGAGGAGCTGGGCGATGACGACGTTGGCGACGCCGTCGTCGATCTCGGTGCCGAGGAAGATGATGCGCTCGGACAGGAGCCGGCTGTAGACGTCGTACGCGCGCTCGCCCTGCGGGGTGCGTTCGACGACGGTCGGGATCGTGTACTGGCTCATGGTCATCGGGGGCAGGCCCCCGTGCCGCGTGGCGTGGTTCATCGCTACAGCCCCATCCGTCGCTTCGAGGCCGCCGGGCGGACGTCGGCGAGCGACGTCACGACGTGGTCGACCATGCCGTACTCCTTGGCCTGTTCGGCCGTGAACCAGCGGTCGCGGTCGCCGTCGCGGGCGATGGTCTCCGGGGACTGCCCGGTGTGCTCCGCGGTGATCCGCTCCATGGTCCGCTTGGTGAACTCCAGGTTCTCCGCCTGGATCGCGATGTCGGCGGTGGTCCCGCCGACGCCTGCCGAGGGCTGGTGCATCATGATGCGCGCGTTCGGCAGCGCGTGCCGCTTGCCGGGGGTGCCGACGGTGAGCAGGAACTGGCCCATGCTGGCGGCGAAACCCATGGCGAGGGTGGACACGTCGTTGGGGATCAGCTGCATCGTGTCGTAGATGGCGAGCCCGGCGTGCACGCCGCCGCCGGGGCTGTTGATGTACAGGCTGATGTCGGTGCGCGGGTCCTCGGCGGACAGCAGCAGGAGCTGGGCGCAGACGCGGTTCGCGGACACCTCGTCGACCTGGGTGCCGAGGAACACGATGCGCTGGCCGAGCAGTTGGGCGGCCAGCTGGTCGTCGAAGCGGTTGGCGGGGGTGTCCCCGTCCTCGGCGCGCGGGTGCGTCGGCCAGTCGGTGCGCGGCGGTGTCATCTCGGGCCTCCTCGTCGTGGTGCGGTCGGTGGGACCACTGTGGATCGCGAAGAGGAGGACCGGCCGCTTTCTCGGCCGTCGGCAGATTCGCCGACGGCAGAGGCGGGACCGGCGCCCGTGCTACGGATCCTTTGGACGCGGAGGCGGGACCGGCGCCCGTGGTGGCGCGCCGGTCCCGCGGAGAACGGCCCTACGCCTTGGGCCACCACGGCGCGGTGGCGTCGCGCAGCGTGTTGGTGCCGCAGTGCACCTCGCCCATGCCGAGGTGGTACGTGTACCAGTCGTCGATGTACGTCGTCTTGAAGCCCGCCTTGGCGTACACGGAGGTCACGGCGTCGGTGAAGATGTCGCGGCCGCCGATGACGGGACCCCACTGCTGGGGCGCCAGGTAGCTCGTCGGGCTCAGCAGGACGCCGTTGACGGCGCCCGGCACGTACGCGCTGTGCGTGCGGGTGGGCGCGGCCTGGCGTGCGGAGGCGCCGCCGTTGTCCTGCCGCTGCTCGTCGGCGCCGCGCAGCTGGTTGAACTTCTGCAGCCGGTCGGGGCCCATGCGGCGCAGCTTGCGGCTGTCGCTGAGGGCGCTGCTCTCGTCCCCGTCGCGCGTGAACAGGCCGGGCACCTTGACGATCTCGTCGTCGGTGATGCCGGTCTCGCGCTTGAGGATGTCGAGGTTCGCCTTGATGCGCTCGGCCGCCAGCTTGTTGTCGGCGTGGAACTTCGACGAGGCGAGGACCTTGTCGATGGTCTCCTTGGGCGCCGGGACGTCGGGGGAACTCGGCACGGAGAACATCTTCTTGGCGCCGTGGCCTTCCCGCTTGGCCTTGGCGAGCAGCTCCACACCCAGGGCCGGGTCGGCGACGCCTATGCGCCAGCCGCGCGGGGTGTCCGCGGGCAGGAACTGCACGAACTCGTCCACGTGGCCGACCGTCAGCCAGGACGTGTCGAGCAGCAGCGGCGCCTGCACGCCCTGCGACTTCAGGAACGTGCGCATCGCCTTGGCGGGCTTGGAGCCGGAGTCGGCGCGGTAGCCCTGGATGATGCGTCCGGCGGGGTAGCTCTTGCCGTTCAGGGTGTACGGCGGAATGGTCTCCAGGTTGCCCATGGAGTTGAGCGTCCACTCCTCGCTCTCGCGCACCCCGTTGACCTGCACGACGCCGACGTCCGGTCCGCGCATCTTCTCGAACAGCTCACGTCCGGCGTCCCGGTCGGGCTGCGCGGAGCGGATGAGGACGCGCATGGTGTGCTGCTTGCCGCCCGGGCCCGGCACGCTCGCGTAGGCCGGCTCGACGAAGTCCTGCGCCCACGGGTCGGCGTACTTGGTGAACTTCGTCATGGGCTTGCTGACCCCGGCGTCCTTCACCTTCTTGGCGAGGTCCTTGACGAACTTCTGCTGGGCGCGGCTGTAGGGGCCCTGGCCCTGCACCTCGGTGACGAGGACTTCCTGGGTGCGCTGCAGGTGGTGGTGGGTGAGGACGGGGGCGGTGCGCAGCACGACGTCGTCGGAGCGGGACGTGCCGCCGCCGGTGACGGTGAAGCGGACCTTCACGTCGCCGTTCCACTTCGCCGCGTCGCGTACGACGTCGGTCGCCTCGACGCCCAGCTCGACACCGGTGCGCAGCTCCTTGGTGGTGAGCTTGTCGGTGGGCCGCAGCAGGGTCCAGCGGCCGTCGCGCTTGATGAAGAGGCGGGACTTCTTGGCACCGGCGCCGACCGTCTTGGCGGTGCCGTGGCTGCCGGCCGGGGTCTTGGGCAGCGGCACGGTCTTCAGCCGGGCCAGGTCGGCGGCGTCGCGCGTGCCGTTGACCTTGGTGTCCGACGCGTCGTTGCAGCGGGCCAGCTTGGCGTCCGTCAGGGGCCGGCCCTGCGCGTCCTTGACGGGACAGCGCTTGGCGTCGTCGTCGACGTTCGGCAGGACGACGGCGCCCCGGGTCGCCGTCCAGGTGTTCTCACCGGCCGAGTCGGTGGTGCCCTCGACGTCGACGCTGCCGTCGCGGTTCACGTCGGCGCGCAGGTCGGGTACCTGGGGCGTGGCCGGGGCGCTGCCCGTCTCGGCCATGGCGGTCGCTCCGGTGGCGGCGAGCACTCCGGCCATGCCGGTGGCAAGGGCGGCGTTTCTCCATCTGTGCGTGCGCACAGTTCCCCTCCTTGTTCTGGCCCTCTGGTCAGTTGGTCAAGGCGAGGGCCGTTGCCAAGGAAGAGTCATCTCGGGCGCGAGAGGTTGATGCGCGGGAGGAAGAGATGAAAATTGCCGTCCGGCGGTGCCCGGGGCTCCGGCGGTGCGGGAGTCCGCGACGATGCTCGGGGCTCCGCCGGTGCCCGGGTCAGGGCTTGCGGGCGACGCCGCCGAAGTCGTCGACCTCCGCGGGCGGCTCGGATCCGCTGGGCGCCGGACGCCACCGGGACACGGAGACCAGGCCGGGCTCGACGAGATCGAGGCCGTCGAAGAACCGGGCGAGTTCCTCGGGGCTGCGGTTGACCCGCGGGTTGTCGCCCGCCTCGTTCCACTGCTCGATCATCCGGCGCATCTGCTCGGGCCGGATCACCTCGGTGTCGTCGCACAGGACGAGGTGGCTGCCGGACGGCAGGGCGTCGGTGAGGCGGGCCACGACCTCGTACGCGGAGTCGTCGGTGAGGTGGGCGGTGATGCCGAGCAGCATCAGCGCGATCGGCTGGGTGAAGTCGAGGGTGGCGGCGGCGCGTTCCAGGATGGTGGCGGGGTCGCGCAGGTCGGCCTGGATGTAGTCGGTCGCGCCTTCGGGGGCGCTGGTGAGCAGGGCCGCGGCGTGGGCGAGGACGATCGGGTCGTGGTCGACGTAGACGATCCGGGACTCGGGGGCGGTCCGCTGGGCGACCTCATGGGTGTTGTCGGCGGTGGGAAGGCCGGTGCCGACGTCGAGGAACTGCCGGATCCCGGCCTCGGCGACGAGGTACGTCACGGCGCGGGCGAGGAAGGCGCGCTGGGCGCGGGCGATCTCGGTGATCTCCGGGTTGGCCGCCCGGATCTCGTCGCCGACGTGACGGTCGACCTCGTAGCAGTCCTTGCCGCCCAGCCAGTAGTTCCAGATGCGCGCCGAGTGCGGCACGTTGCTGTTGATGAGCGACACGTCGTACGTCACGGCGACTCCCCCTGGTCGGTCGGCTCCTGCGGCCACTCAACCTAGCCCGCTGTGGTCGCGGCGTCACGGGAACGGAACGGGAACGGAGGGGACCCCGGCGTCGGCGCCGGGCCGGTAACAGAATTCGCCGAAACGCTTCTCCTGGTTCACACGGGACTGGTGGGCTGACCGCGCTCAACTCACCGATCAACAGGAGGCGCGCGTGAATCTCGTCGTCAACGGCGACGCGGAGAGCGGGGCGGGCGGCACGGCCGACCCCGTCCCGACGGTCCGCGGCTGGAAGGTCGCCCAGGGAGCCCCGGCGCTCATCGCCTACAGCCTCGGCGGGGGCTACCCGACGCCGACGGACCCCGGGCCCGCCCGGCGCGGCAGCCGTTTCTTCGCAGGCGGGAACAGCCCGCGGACCACGCTGGTCCAGGACGTCTCCCTGCCCCGGAGCGGCCCGACGGGGCGGCGCGCCGTCGACGCGGGCAAGGTGCGCTACACCGTGACGGCGTGGCTCGGCGGCTACGCGACGCAGGAGGACGGCGCGCGCCTGTCCGTGGAGTTCCGCGACGCCAAGGGCACCCCGGTCGCCCTCAGCGTCCTCGGCCCGGTCGGCTCGGCCGAGCGCGAGGGCCGCACGGGGCTCCTGGAGCGCACGGCCGAGGCGGCGGTGCCGCCCACCGCCCGCTCCGCGCGGGTCCTGCTCGTCTTCACCCGCAGTGGCGGCGGCACGTCCAACGACGGCTACGCGGACGCCGTTTCCCTCACCCTCGAGCCCGCCGGAGACCGCCGATGACCGTCAACCGCCGTGACCTGCTGAAGTCCGCCGCGGCCGCCGGCGCGCTCAGCCTCGCCTGGCCGCTCGCCCCGGGTCTGACCCCGGCGCAGGCCCGCGAGGCGGCCGAGAGCCTGGGCGCCGAGTACGACCGCGCGCCGTTCACGCTCGGCGTGGCCTCCGGTGATCCGCAGCCCCATTCGGTGGTCCTGTGGACCAGACTCGCGCCCGAACCCCTCGCCGCGGAGCAGAAACTGCCCGAGGTCGTCGAGGTCGACTGGGTCGTCGCCAAGGACCCGGGGCTGCGCCGCGTCGTGGCCCGTGGCACCGCGCCCGCGTCGGCGACGCTCGGCCACAGCGTGCACGTGCCGGTCGGCGGGCTCGCGCCGGGGCGCCACTACTGGTATGCGTTCAAGGCGCTCGGCAGGACCAGCCGCGTCGGGCGTACGAAGACGGCGCCGCGCGGCCGTGTCTCCCAGGTGACCTTCGCGGCCGCGAACTGTCAGGCGTTCCACGACGGCTTCTACGCCGCGCACCGCGGGATCGCCCGCGAGAAGGTCGACTTCGTCGTCCACCTCGGCGACTACATCTACGAGCACGGCCAGGTCGGCGGCGTACCCGAGAAACACGTACGCGACCACGACGGCCCGGAGATCCTCACCCTCGGCGACTACCGCAAACGGCACGCTCTCTACAAGGGCGACAAATCGCTGCGGGAGGCGCACGCGGCCCACCCGTGGTTCCTGACCTGGGACGACCACGAGGTGGTCAACGACTACAGCGGCACCGGGGGCGGCGCGCCGTTCATGCGGCGCCGCGCGGCCGCGTACCAGGCGTGGTTCGAGCACATGCCGCACCGCGACTCCTTCGGCGGCTCCGCGCTGCCCGACCCGGAGATCCACCGCGTGCGCCGCTGGGGCGACCTGCTCGAACTCGCCGTCCTCGACCTGCGCTCGTACCGCTCGGCGCAGAACCTGTCCGACGGCACGATCCTCGGCGCCGAGCAGAAGGCGTGGCTGAAGAAGACCGTGGACCGCGCGCCCGACGCCTGGCACGTGTGGGCGAACTCGATCATGCTGAGCCAGCTCCGGGGGCGGCCCGGCGGCTCGTACATGTTCACCGACCAGTGGGACGGCTTCCTCGCCGAGCGCAAGGAGGTCCTCGGGCACGTGCACAAGAGCGGCCTGGAGGACCTGGTCGTCATCACCGGCGACTGGCACTCGGCGTTCGTCGACGACGTCCGCACGGACTTCGACGAGCCCGAGTCCCCGCTGGTGGGCACGGAGTTCACCGCGCACTCGGTGACGTCCGGCGCGTACTCGGCGGAGTGGAACGCGGCCAACGGCCCCCTGATGGGCAAGGCCAACCCGCATCTGAAGTACTTCGAGGGCAATCGGTACGGCTACGACGTGTACGAGGTCACGCCGGAGCGGTTCAGCGCCCACATGCGGGTCATCGGCGACCGCCGTGATCCGCGCTCGCCCGTCAGCACGCTGACGACGTTCCACGTGGACCGGGGCAAGGCCGGGTCGTACGAGGACGAGGGCACGAAGAACTCGCCCGCGCAGTACCGCAGGGACTAGCGCGGCGGGCTCACCGGCCGTACCACCCCTCGGACGGCGCGCCGTCCGAGGGGTCGAAGGACTGGTGCAGGCCGACGAGCGCGCTCACCAGGCGGGGGTCCCAGCCCTCCTCCAGGACCTGGTAGTCGTCGGCGATGCCTCGGAAGACGAGGTGGGCGCGGCCCGCCTCGTCGCGCCAGAT
The DNA here is from genome assembly GCF_045070545.1 of Streptomyces sp. RK9. Lineage (NCBI taxonomy): Bacteria > Bacillati > Actinomycetota > Actinomycetes > Kitasatosporales > Streptomycetaceae > Streptomyces > Streptomyces sp. RK9. Next base: position 458,221 of record NZ_CP173703.1, read on the forward strand.
CACCCGGCTCGGCGGGCCGAACCCGCCGTCGCCCTCGGCGAACAGGGCCATGATCAAGGACACCCGGCTCAGCATCAGCCCCAGTGGCCACCACACCGCCCACCAGAAGAGGCGGCCCTTGTGGCCCCGCACGGTGGGGCCCACCGCGGGCTCGACGATCCACTGCGTACGGGCGAACGGAGGACGCCGGTAGGTGATCCTGCCCAGCGGGGCGCCGTACCCGTCGTCGACCAGATAGACGGCCTGCCGTGCGCCCGGGCGCTGCTCGGTCCGGACGCGAGCCATGGGCGCCGGCTCGTCCACGCCGACATGGAAGGTACGTACGGACGCGTCGACACCGCGACCGTGGTCGAGCTCGTGGTCACGGCGCAGCCAAGCCAGTTCGCCGCCGTCGCGCGCCTTCTGGGGCGGCCGCCAGTTCACGATCTGCGGTGCGTTCCTGGTGTAGTCCACCCGGTACGACATGAGCTGCTGCGCCACGTTGCCCCTCTCCCCGTTTCCCCATGGATGCGGCGGTCCCACATGCTCTCATCCGGGTCAGGAGGGGCTGTTGGGGTCCCGGGGACCGGCGAGGCCCACTTCGTACGCGAAGATGATCGCTTGCGCGCGGTCCCGCAGCGACAGCTTGGCCAGCAGGGCGTTCATGTGCGTCTTGACGGTGGAGCGGCCGATGCCGAGGGCCGCCGCGATCTCGGGGTTGTTGAGGCCGCGGGCCACTTCCCGCAGGACGTCGCGCTCGCGCCCGGTGAGGACGTCGAGGCGGCCGTCGGGGCGGGCCCTCGGGCCGACGGTGCCCGTGGCGAAGGCGTCGATGAGGCGGCGGGTGACCTCAGGGGCGAGGAGCGCCTCGCCGGCGGCGACCGTGCGGATGGCGTCGACGAGTTCCTGGGGTTCGCAGTCCTTCAGGAGGAAGCCGGACGCGCCGCCGCGCAGCGCGGTGAAGACGTACTCGTCGCGGCGGAACGTGGTGAGCACCAGGACCCGCGTGGGCGGCTCAGCCGAGGTCAGCAGGCGGGTCGCGGTCAGGCCGTCCATGCCCGGCATGCGGATGTCCATCAGGACCACGTCCGGGCGGCTGACGCGGGCGAGTTCCAGCGCCTCGCCGCCGTCCGCAGCCTGGCCGACCACGGTCAGGTCGGGTTCGGCGTCGATGACGGCCGCGAATCCGGCGCGGACCACGGACTGGTCGTCCACGACGAGCACTCGGACGGTCATGTGGCCGGCTCCTTCGTGGCGGGGGTGTGGATGGTCGGCATGGGGTCAGGCACTGACGCGGGCATCGGCACGGACGCAGGCGCGGGCCCGGTGGGAGCCGGAGCGTCCGGTCCGTCCGGACCGTCCGGTCCGTCAAGTGCGTCCAGAAGCTCCCGCAGCCCCGCGAGCGCCGCGCGCGCCCCGCCCGTGACCTCGGTCAGCGCCGTCCGCACGGCCACGGCCCCGCCGAGACCCGTTTCCGCGTGCCGCACCAGCGCCACGGTGTGCCCCACGACCGCGGCGTGCAGGCCCGCGGCGACCCGCCTCCGCTCCCCCGCCACCGCCTCACCGACCCGCGCCGCGACCCCGTCGAGCACCCGCCGCTCCCAGGGGCCGCCCTCGCCACGGCGGGCCCGGGTGAGCAGGCCGAGCGCCCAGACGGGCAGCAGCCAGGGCACCGCGCCGAGGCCGAGGGCGGCGAGCAGCGCGACCGCGCCGGGGCCCGCCGACTCCCCCGGGTCGCCTGCCACCGCGAGCCCGACCGCGACACCGCCGACCACGCCGACGGCGACGGGTGCGGGCCAGGTCACGCGGGCGGGACCGTACGCGGCGACCGCGTGCAGGGCGGCCAGTTCCGCCGTCCACGCCAGGGCGAGCGGCCCCAGCCAGTCGGAGTCGAGCGGCCCGAAGGCGGCCGCCGCGGACCAGCCGAGGGTCGTCGTCAGCATGGCTGCGAGGGCCGTGACCGGTGCCCGCCGCCGCAGGAACAGCGGGGCGGCGTGCACGCTCAACAGACCGGCAAGGACGGCCAGTTCGGGCCGGGTCAGGCCGGCAAGAAGCGGGTCGGGACCGACGCGGGACAGCAGGAGCGGCAGCGCGGCGCAGAGGACGTACAGCACCGCGTCCATGACCACGGTCCGCACCCGGGGCCGGGCGCCAGGGACCGGCAAGGTCGCCTCGACTCCCCATCCACCGCTTCCTGTTGGCCCGGCGCTCAGCGCTCCACCCACCCCGAGGACCCGCTCCCGCATCCCCGCGAGTCCCCGCCCCGTGCCCGACAGCGCCCCGCCGTCCGCCGTCAGCCCGGCCGTCGGCCTCTCGTTGACCACGGTGACCGTCAACTCCGCGGCGCCGTACCGCAGGCACACCGCGACGGGCGCCCCGGCCGCGTACCGCATCGCGTTCGTCAGGGACTCCTGGACGACGCGGTACGCGGCCACGGAGATGTCGCCGGGCAGCGGGCGGGGGCGGCCCTCGGTGGTGCGGGCGACGGGGAGGCCGAGCCGTTCCAGGCCCGCGCACAGGTCGGGGACGGACTCGTGGGGCGCGCCGGACTCGTCCGTGCCGTCGCCCACGACCGCGACGATCCGGCCCAGCGAGGCGAGGACGTCACGGCCGGTGGCGGCGGCCGAGGTCAGGGCTTCGGCGGCCAGTTCGGGGCGGGTGCCGGCGAGGTGGAGGGCGGCGGCGCTCTGGACGGCGACGGCGGTGAGGTGGTGTCCGGCGGCGTCGTGGAGGTCGCGGGCGAGGCGTTCGCGTTCGGCGTGCGCCGCCGCACGGCGTTCGCGCTCCACGGCGGCGAGGCGGGTGAGGACCTGCGTGCGGCGGGTGGTGCGGTGCCTGCGGAGGGTGCCGCACAGCACGATCAGGAGGTGCAGCAGGGCGCCCGCGACGAGGCTGTCGAGCAGGGGGCCCGGGGTGTCGAGTCCCGCGCCGAATCCGGTGTCGAGTCCCGCGTCGGCTCCGGTGTCGCTTCCTGTGTCCGCTCCGGTGTCGGCTTCCGCTCCGTCGCCGATGCCGGGCACGGGGATCCCGTGCAGGGGGAGCACGGCGGTGGCGAGGGCGGCGGCTCCGAGCGCGCGCCGCGCGGTGCCGTGCGCGGCCAGGGAGAACAGGGCGACCCACAGCGCGCCGGGCAGCGCGGGCGTCAGCGCCGCCTGCGGCAACAGCGCCTCCGCCGCCCCGTCGGCGACGAGCGCCACACCGAAGACCGGCAGCGGCGCCACCCGACGCCACACCAGCGCGACCGCGGCCGACGCCAGGGCGAGGACACCGACGAGCACCTGCGCGACCGCCGCACCGGCAGCGCCGTCGGGCCCGGTCAGGACCCCCGCGAGCACGAGCGTCAGCACGTGCCCCGTGAGCAGCACGGCGGGCACCGCCGCGTCGGCGGCCCCCGGCCATCCGCGTACCGCTCCCCGTCCCACACTCCGACCCTACCGGCGCCTTTCTCCACCCATGGGTGGAGACGACCTGGGCCGGTCGGCCGGGGCCCACTCCCTGCCCAGGCAGGACGTCCGCGCGCCCGCGCCACGGTGTGCTTGAGGCATGAGCATCGACCGACGTACAGCCGTCGCCGGAGGTCTCGCCGCGGGGCTCGCCCTGACCGCGACGGCCGCAGCGGCGAGGACGGCGCCCGGCCGCGACCGGGGCGTCCCTGTGATCACCGTGCGGGGCGAGTCCCCGACCCGCTCCAGCATCCCCACGGCCCGCGACCCGAGGGCGGCGGGCGGCGCGCTCCTCGCCCTGGCCACGGCCGAGCCCCCGCCACCGCCGCGCGGCTGGTACGCCACGTACACCGTGGACGTCCCGACCGCGGGGCCGTACCGGATCGAGGCCGTCGCGACGGTCCCGGTGGAGCAGCCGCACACCGAGGAGACCGGCTCGTACTTCCGGCTCGCCGTGAACGGCGGGGCGTCGTGGGCGGTGGCGCGCTCGCAGCCCTACTGGTACGAGTCCCCGAAGGCGTGGGGCGACCTGTCGCGTCTCACGCTCGGCGACGTGGAGCTGCGGCGCGGCGTCAACACCGTCACGTTCACGGTCGACGGGCCCACGGTCCTCGACGACTACAACGGATACCGTTTCCTGCTCGACGAGTTCACGCTGACGCCCGTCCCGGTCGCGCTGCGGTCCGTGCGGCTGCGGGGACCGGCGAACAACCTCGGCCACTGTCGCGGGGACGCCCCTGCGGAGCTCCGCTTCGGCCTGAACGGCGCGGCGCCGCGCGCGCTGACCGTGACCTACCGCGTCCTCGACTACTACTCCCGTCAGGTGGCGTCCGGAAGCGCCCCGGTCCCGCCCGGCTCCGGGACGGCCCACGCCGCGCTCCCCGCGCTGCCGCCCGGCAACTACCGTGCCGTCGCGGCGCTGACGACGGCCCCCGAGGACACCGTCACCGGCTGTTTCGCGCGCCTGCCCGCGCGGCGCGCACCGCGCGGCCCGGCGAACCGCTTCGGCGTGAACGTCTTCACGCACGCCCTGGTCCCGCCTCCCCTCCTGCCCGCCCTCGCGACGGCCATGGAGTCGATGGGCGTGCGGTACGTGCGCGACGGCAGCGTCTGGCCGGCCGCGCAGCGCGAGCCGGACGGGCCGTTCGACAGCGGCCTGCACGAGGCGGTCGTCGAGGCGTTCCAGAAGCGCGGCCTGAAGGTCCTGGAGGTCGTCTCGCCGCCGCCGGGCTGGGCGTTGACGCCGACGTCCACGCCGCTGCCCGCCGACCTGCGGCACGCCTACCGCTACGGCGCGCACCTGGCGGGCCGCGGCAAGCGGGTCGTGTCCGACGCGCTCCAGCTGTCCAACGAGCCGGACGTGGACGACACCGCGAGCACGGGCGACCAGCACGCCGCGTTCGTGAAGGCGGCGGCGCTGGGCATGACGGACCAGCCGGACGCGCCGCCGGTGGTCCTGCCGGGCATCGCGGTCGGGGGTGTGTTCCAGGAGCTGATGCTGCACAACGACGTGGTGCGGTACGCGGACGTGTGGAGCTTCCACGGCTATCCGGCGCCGGACGACACCGACCCGGACTTCCCTTCGTCGGCGGAGGACCAGGAGGAGCTGCGGGAGCAGTTCGGGGCGACGACGCCGCTGTGGATGACGGAGTCCGGCGCGTTCCTGCCGGCCGAGCCCGGCACGGACCTGGCGTACGCGACGCAGCGCACCCAGGCCCGCTATCTCGTCCTGTCGACCGTGGAGAGCCTGGCGGCGGGCACGGACCGGCAGTTCTGGTTCTGCGGGCCGCCGTGCACCGACGAGGGCGTGTCGTTCGCGCTGCTCAGCCGCGACTTCCAGCCGCTGCCCGCGTTCAGCGCGTACGCGGCCCTGACGGGGCTTCTCGGGGAGGCCAACTACGTCGGTCTGCTCGAGGAGTTGCTGCCGCACGCGGCCGGGTTCGTGTTCGGGGACGGGGCCGGGCGCACGGTCACGGTGGTGTGCGCGCCGAGGCCCCGGGACGTGGACGTGCCCGTGCCGAACGGTGCGACGCGGGTGTACGACATCATGGGCGCCGCCCGCGGCGCCCCGGCCCGGTCGCCTCACGGCACGGTCCGTGTCGCCGCGTCCCGCGACCCCCTCTACCTGGTGACCGACGCACCCCCTCCCCGCCGCCCGAGGCCCCCGGCGGGTGACGACCGCACCCGGACCCGGCCGCTGTCCGCCGCGGAGCACATCGTCCTCAGCCAGCGGTACGCGGCCGCGAACGCCGCGCCCAACAAGGAGGACGGGGACGCGGAGCCGCCGCTGGGCTACCGGCTCGGCGCGTCCACACGTATGACGGTCGACGTCTACAACTTCAACACCGCAGCCCAGACCGTGACGGTGTCCGGACGGGCCTTCGGCGGCTGGTCGGTGACGCCACGTCAGGAGCGGGTGCGGGTGCCCGCCGGGGGACGGGTCGGCGTGGACTTCACGGTCGCGGCGGGTGCGAAGGTGCGTCCCGGTGTCGATCTGCCTCTCGTCTTCGATGCGGACCTGGGCGGTGCGGCCGTGCCGCCGTCCGTGGCCCGCGTCCAGCGCCGCCGGGACCGGCCGCACCAGCGGCCTGGCAGGCAGCCCGCCCTCGCCCCGGTGATCGACAAGGTCACGCCGAAGGACGGCGCCGCGGTCACCGGCCCGTCCGTGCGGCTCACGGCGCGCGTCGCGGACGCGGTGTCGGGCGTCGACGCGGAGCGGGTCAGCGTGGAGGTCGACGGCGAGCGCATCGCGCACCGCTTCGACGCGGACAGCGGAGGGCTGACGGCGACGGCTCGGCTGCGGGCGGGGCGGCACACGTTCCTGATCCGCGCGTTCAACCACGCGCATGCTCCGGTGGCGCGGTCGGTGACGGTGCGGGTGCGGGGCTGAGGGTCGGGCTCGGCGGGGGCCGGGCGCGCGCTGCTGACTGCGTGCGCACCGGCCCCTCGGAGCGGCCGGGCGCCACGAAGCTCGGCTTCCGCTACGCCGACGGCACGTCCGCCGACCGGCCGCTCGACGTCACGGTCAACGGCACCCAGGCCACCGACAACCTCTCCTTCCCCGGCACCGGCGCCTGGACCACCTGGAAGACGGCCACCGTCACCCCGCAGGGCCCGGCCGACACCATGGACGAGGTCAACCTGATCCAGAAGCGCGGCACCTACGGCTGGCCGAACTGCGTGGGCACCAGCGGCATCACGATCGCCAATGACCACGTGTTCGTGACCACGACCAGGGGTGAGCGGGTCTACCGGCTGCGCACCGTCGAGGTCGACCCGAACGGCGACATGTGGCTGACCACGTCCACGGACAAGGACGGCACGGCGGGCCAGGACGGCGCCAAGCAGAAGGCCATGGGCAGCGGCACCAACTCCCGCCAGCAGCACGACAGTGAGTCAGGGGATCCGCAGAGGGGCCGTCCGGCTCGTGCCGGACGGCCCCGATCGGCTGAGCTCCCGAGAGGGTCAGTCGTTCCAGCCGAAGTAGTCCGGCTGCGTCTGCACGTTCAGCTCGTGCATCCGGACCCGCTCCGCGGGCTTGGTGCGCTTGTCGTTGAGCTTCAGTACGTCGAAGCCCTTGACCATGTCGTTCGAGTAGATGTGGCCGTTGTAGTAGTACGCCGACCAGGAGCCGCCGCCGACGAGTTGGTCGGCGGAGAGGGGACCGCGTTCGAAGTAGGCGATCTCCTTGGGCTTGGTCGAGTTGGTGAAGTCCCAGACGGAGATGCCGCCCTGGTACCAGGCCTGGACCATGAGGTCCTTGCCCTTGACGGGGATCAGGGAGCCGTTGTGGGCGACGCAGTTCTCGGTGTCGGCCTGGTGGCGCGGGATCTTGAAGTAGCTCTTGAAGACGAGCTTGCGCTTGTCGCCCCAGCCCTTGATCTCGTAGATGCCGTCGGCGCCGCGGTTCGGACCGATCTCGGCGTTGCAGGTGGCGCCGCCGCCACCGCCCAGCTCGTCGGTGAACACGACCTTGTCGGCGCGCTGGTTGAAGGTCGCCGAGTGCCAGAACGCGAAGTTCACGTTGTCCTGGACGCGGTCGATCACCTTCGGGCGTTCGGGATCCTTGATGGAGAACAGGATGCCGTCACCCATGCAGGCGCCCGCCGCCAGGTCCTTGGAGGGCAGGACCGTGATGTCGTGGCAGCCGGTGGTCTTGGAGACGCCCGGGTTGGTGGGCCCGCCCGGGTTGCCGCCGCCGTCCGGGCCCTCGCCCGGGAACAGCACGGGGAAGCCGACCAGTTCGGCCTTGTGCGGGGCCTTGCGCGGCACCTTGATGACGGAGATGCCGTCGTGCGGCGGCTGGCAGTCGGGGAACGACGCGCTCGGCGCGTACGAGGAGACGTACACGTAGACGTTGCGGCGCTCGGGGACCAGCGTGTGGGTGTGCGAGCCGCAGGCGGTCTCGACGGCGGCGACGTAGCGCGGGTTCTGCTTGTCGCTGATGTCGAAGACCTTCATGCCCTCCCAGGACGACTTCTCCGTGGCGGGCTGCGTCGTGCTGGAGCAGGAGCTGTCACTGCGTGAGGAGTCCGTCGACAGGAACAGCAGGTCGCCGGAGACCGACACGTCGTTCTGCGAACCGGGACAGAGGACCTGCGCGACCGTCTTCGGCTTCTTCGGGTTGCTGATGTCGAAGATGCGGAAGCCGTCGTAGTTGCCCGCGAAGGCGTACTTGCCCTGGAAGGCGAGGTCCGAGTTGGTCCCGGGCAGCGCGTCCTTGGGGATGTTCGTCAGGTGCTCGATGTTGTCGGAGTGGACGATCTCGTCCGGCGCCGGGATCTTGCCGTCGGATATCGCCTTCCTGGTGTCCTCGGCGTCGCTCTTCGACACCTTCTTGGGGGCCTTGGGGGTGTCACCCGGGTCCGGGGTCGCCCCGGCGGGCGCCGCGGTCAGCAGCGCGGCCAGCAGCCCGGCCGCGGCCGCGACAACTCCCAGGCGTCTGCGGCGCGTTCTGGGTTCGTTCAACAGGGTCACTGCGTCCTCCCTTGTGCCCGTTCGGGGGCGAACGGTTCACGGACACCCGCAGTATCGTGCTCCTCATGTACAAATCAACAGATGGCAACGCAGTCGTAATGAACATTTCTGATCACCCATGCTCATCGGCGTGCTAGGACGTACCCAACCGCCCCGCGTGCCACAGGAGGTCGCCGTGCCCCACCGTCGTACGTCCGCCGCCCGTACGTCCGTCGCGAACGCCGCGCCCCTCAGGCGTGCCCTGGCCGCGACCGGACTGCTCACGGCCGCCGTCCTCGTGCTCGGTGCCTGCGACTCCGGCTCGGAATCCGACTCCAAGAGCAAGGCCAAGTCCCCGTCCTCGACCGGGCCTTCGGTCATCGCGCCCGGCAAGCCGGGTGAGACGGCGGCGACGCTCTCCGCCGAGGACGCCGCGAAGAAGAGAACCGACGACGACAGCCCGAACTCCGCCGACTTCGAGTACGTCGAGAAGATGATCCCGCACCACAGCCAGGCCCTGGAAATGACCCGACTCGTTCCCAAGCGGGCGAAGTCCACCAAGGTGAAGCGTCTCGCCGACCGCATCACCGCCGCCCAGAAGCCGGAAATCGGTGCCATGGAGCGGTGGTTGAAGGCCCACGCGAAGAAGGGCAAGCCGGGAGCGAAGTCCCCGAAGCCCGGACATGACGGTCACGGCGACCACGCGGGCATGCCGGGCATGGCGACCGCGGCCCAGCTCAAGCAGTTGCGCGCCGCCAAGGGCGAGGCCTTCGACCAGCTCTTCCTGAAGCTGATGATCACCCACCACACCGGCGCCGTGACGATGGCAACCGACGCGCTCTCCCAGGGCAACAACCTGCTCGTCGAGGAGATGGCCAACGACGTGGTGGCACAGCAGACGAGTGAGATCAACCGGATGCGCGGGATGGGGTGAGGGGCGCACCGGCGCGCACGACCGGATGCCCGGGGGCGCCTCCCCCGGGGCACGGACGCTAGCGGCGGTGGTGGCGCGACACCAGGAGCCCCGCCTCCCGCGCCCCCGCGATGAGCCGCAGCGACTTGCGGCGGCTGTGCCCCGTCGCCCGCATCACGGCGAGCACCGGGTCCTCGCCGTCCTCGAGGGCCCCGCGGTAGGCCTCCGCCGCCACGTTCCGCACCGCGCTGCCGCGTCGCGCGGACCTGCGGCCCCGGCGCGCGCCGGGCGGTTCCTGGGCGGGGCCGCCGCCGTTCCGGCAGGGCGCGTCGGCGGCTCCGTGCCGGTCGGCCAGGCCGCGGAAGGCGTCGTTGAGGGGGCCCTCGATCCGCGCGGCGAGCGCCGCGAGGTCGTCCAGGGGAAGCGGGGGCCTGGCGCGCACTTCCTCGATGGCGATCCGGCCGTCCGAGACGACCGCGAGGACGTCGGCGCCCCGGGGCGCGCCGGGGCAGCACCCGCCCTCGGCGCTGCGATCGCCGATGCCGCCGCCCTCCCTCCCCGCTCCGCCGTCACCGCCGAAGGCAAGGTGCACGTGGAAGAGCGACGGCAGCCCGCCGTCCAGCGGCGCTCCCTCCCCCATGCCCGCGAGGGGACCCGCACTCGCCTCGCCGAACTCGTGGCCCTGGCCCACGGGCGGGTCGAACTCCCCTCCCGGGCCCGCCGGTTGACCGATGTCCATCCCGCCCTCGACTGCCCCCGCCCCGAGCCACCCCTCGTCCCCGTCCCTCGCCCACCCCGTCGGCCAACTGGGGCCGTCCACCCCAAGCTCCGCCCAGTCATCCGGACCCCCCGGACCTCCCGGACCCCCCGCCGACGGAACCCCCCACCCCTCCCGCACACCCGCCCCCGCATCCACCCATTCGCCCCCGCCGGCAGACCCCTCACCGGCGCCCACATCCGCTCCCGCCCACGACGACACCTCGACCAGGCCCTCCTCCGCCGGCCACCCGGCCCCGGCCCAACCGGCGACGCCGGTCGCCCCCGCAGGACCAGCAAGACCTGTAGGCCCCGTAAGCCACGTAAGACCTGTGGGCCCCACCCTCCGCAGCTCCCCCGCCCCGCCACCCGATCGGAAATGATCATCCTCGTTGCGATATGAACCTTTCTGCACAGTCGCACGGTAGCCGTACTGTCACATTCCGCCATGAACGGCGCGCGCGAGGGCGCCGGGCGCGGCACCCTGACAGCGGCACAGGGCACGCGGGCGCCGCCACGCCCGCCTCCGCGCGTCGCGGCACATCTCCCCCTGGACGCACAGGGGTGCGATGCTGATGCCAGGCGGGCAGCAGCCGGCCGCAAGGCGTCCCGGAGACACCCTCGCGGAAGGAGCGCCACCGTGCAGGTCGCCGTCGTGGGATCGGGTCCGAGCGGGGTCTACACCGCGCAGAGTCTGGTGCAGCAGGACCGCGTGCCGGACGTGCGGGTCGATGTGCTCGACCGGTTGCCGTGCCCGTACGGTCTGGTGCGCTACGGCGTCGCACCGGACCACGAGAAGATCAAGTCCCTCCAGAACAACCTGCGTACGGTCCTGGAGCACGAGCGGGTGCGGTTCTTCGGGGGCGTCGAGATCGGGCCCCGCGCGCTGTCTTCGGCGCGGCTGCTCGGCATGTACCACGCGGTGGTCTACTGCGTGGGCGCGGCCACCGACCGGCACCTGGGCGTGCCCGGCGAGGACCTGCCCGGCAGCTGCTCGGCCACCGAGTTCGTGTCCTGGTACAGCGCCCACCCGGATGTGACGGTCAACGGCGCGGGGCCGCCCGACCGCTTCGTGCGCGGGGTCGAGTCGGCCGTGGTCATCGGCGTCGGGAACGTGGCGGTGGACGTCGCGCGGATGCTGGCGCGCGGCGCCGCCGAGCTGATGCCGACCGACATTCCGCAGGAGGCGCTCGGCGTCCTCGCCGACAGTCCGGTGCGCGAGGTGCACATGGTGGGGCGGCGCGGCCCTTCGCAGGCGCGGTTCACCACGAAGGAGCTGCGGGAGCTCGGCTCGCTCCCGGACACCGAAGTCGTCGTGGATGCGGCGGAGTTGGCGCTCGACCCGGCGTACGCGGATCCGTCGGGTCTGCCCGCGGCGAACCGGCGCAACGTCGAGGTGATGCGCGGCTGGGCGGCCGGGCGGCCCGGGCAGCCGGCCGCGCGGCGGATCCGGCTGCGGTTCTTCCTGCGGCCGGTGGCCGTGCTCGACGCGGACGGCCGGGTCGGCGGGGTGCGGTTCGAGCGGACGCTGCCGGACGGGCGCGGCGGGGTGACGGGGTCGGGGACGTACGAGGACATCGCGGGCCAGCTCGTGCTGCGGTCCGTCGGCTATCGGGGCGTGCCGCTGGCGGGGCTGCCGTTCGACGAGGGGACCGGCACGGTGCCGCACGCGGCGGGGCGGGTCCTGCGCGACGGGGCGGTCTCCCCCGGCGAGTACGTGGCGGGCTGGATCAAGCGCGGCCCCACGGGCGTCATCGGCACCAACCGTCCCTGCGCCAAGGAGACGGCGCTGTCCCTGCTCGACGACGCCCCGGCCCTCCTTGCGCGGACCGTGCCGTGCGACCCGGCAATGGAGCTGCGTGCCGCGGGTGCCGAGCCGGTCGAGTGGCCCGGGTGGCTGGCGATCGAGCGGGCGGAGGCGGAGCTGGGGCGTTCGCTCGGGCGCGGCTCGGTGAAGATCCCGGACTGGCCGGGGCTGCTCTCGGCGGCGCGCGGCACACCGCCCGGCGGGGCGGACTGAGCCGACGCGCACCTCGGCGCCCGGCCGGGCGCCGGGACCCGCCACCCGGGAGGTCAGCCGCCGAGGCGCTCCGCCTGCCGGGCCGCCGCGGCGAGCACGCTGTCGAGGAGCCCGGGGAACAGCGCGTCCAGATCGTCCCTGCGCAGCGCGTTCAGCTTCGCCGTGCCCCGGTAGTTCTGCTGGATGACACCTGCCTCGCGCAGCACCCGGAAGTGGTGCGTGTACGTGGACTTGGTGACGGGCAGGTCGAAGTGCGAGCACGTCAGGCCCGCGTCCGCGCCGGCGGCCAGCTCCCGCGCGATGAGCATGCGCAAGGGATCCGACAGCGCGTGCAGCACGCCTTCGAGACGGATCTCCTCGCGCGCCGGGTGGGCGAGCGCGCGGGCGCTCGGTGCGGCGGTCGTCATGGCGGCTCCACTCTCCCTGGGCGGCCGGGTGCGCCCGTGTGCGGTGCGGACGCCTCCAGTGTACGAGTTGTACGAGACTCATCGTAGTTTGACAGATGCCGTACTACGATGACTATCGTACGAGCAGGAGGCGCACCCCCCGACGGCCCAGGCCGCGGGCGCCCCCTTCCGTACCGCCGCCGTCACTACTGGAGGCCGCCGTGAGCGCGCTGTTCGAGCCCTGCACCCTGCGATCGCTGACCATCCCGAACCGCGTGTGGATGGCGCCGATGTGTCAGTACTCCGCGGTGGCGGCGGGCCCGGATGCGGGCGTGCCGACCGACTGGCACTTCACGCACTACGCGGCGCGCGCCACCGGCGGCACCGGCCTGATCCTCGTCGAGGCGACCGGCGTGAGCCCCGAGGGCCGGATCTCCCCGGCCGACCTCGGCATCTGGAACGACACGCAGGTCGAGGCGTTCCGCCGCATCACCGGCTTCCTCAAGGAGCACGGCACCGTCCCCGGCATCCAGCTGGCGCACGCGGGCCGCAAGGCGTCCACCGACCGGCCGTGGCTGGGCGGCGCGCCGCTCGCGCCCGGTTCCGCGGAGGGCTGGCAGCCGGTGGGGCCGAGCCCGGTGGCGTACGACGAGCGGCACACCGTACCGACGGAGCTGACCGTCGATCAGATCCACGACGTGGCACGGCAGTTCGCGGACGCCGCGCGGCGCGCCCTGGACGCCGGGTTCGAGGTCGCCGAGGTGCACGGCGCGCACGGCTATCTGATCGGTGAGTTCCTGTCGCCGCACTCCAACCGGCGCACCGACGCCTACGGCGGGTCGTTTCAGAACCGGGCCCGCTTCGCCCTGGAGGTCGTGGACGCCATCCGCTCCGTGTGGCCCGAGGACAAGCCGCTGTTCTTCCGCATCTCCGCGACCGACTGGCTGGACGAGGGCGGCTGGACGGCGGACGACACCGTGCGCTTCGCCGCGCTCCTGAAGGAACACGGCGTGGATCTGCTCGACGTGTCCACCGGCGGCAACGCCGCGGGCGTCAAGATCCCGGTCGGGCCCGGCTACCAGGTGCCGTTCGCGGCCCGGGTCCGCGCGGAGACGGGGCTTCCGGTCGCCGCGGTCGGCCTGATCACCGGTGTCGAGCAGGCCGAGAAGATCGTCGCCAACGGCGAGGCGGACGCGGTCCTGCTCGGCCGCGAGCTGCTGCGCAGCCCGTCGTGGGCGCGGCAGGCGGCGCGTGAGCTGGGCGCCGAGGTGCGGGTGCCGCAGCAGTACCTGCGGTCCGTCTGACGTACCTGAGGTCCGTCCGAGCTGTCGCCCCGTGTGGGGCGGCCGTACACGAACGACGCCCGGCGCGCGGTGGAACTCACCCCGCGCCGGGCGTCGTTCGTGGTCCCGGCTCACCACCTGAGGCTCACACCCCGGGATCGCAGCAGCCGTCCCGCCGCATCAGGCGTCCCACCTTCAGCCAGTCGGGGCCTTCGTGGGCGTGCCGGGTCGCCTTCGGGAAGGCGGCCACCAGGTCGTCGGTCTCGTACGGAACCCCGCCGCGCAGCACCGCCACGGTCCGCACCAGGGACGTGAAGTCCGCGAACGGGTCGCCGTCCACGACCGTCAGGTCGGCGACCTTGCCCGCCTCGACGGTCCCGAGGTCGTCCGCGACGCCGAAGAGCCGCGCGGGCAGCACCGTCACGGTGCGCAGCGCCTCGACCGGGGAGAGGCCGCCGCGGTGCAGGGCGCGCAGGCCCAGGTGCAGGGACAGGCCGATCGGGACGAGGGGCTGGTCGGTGCCGAGGGCGACGAGGCCGCCGGCGGTGAGGATGCGCCGGTAGATGTCGGTCTCCCGGCGCAGCGTGGCCAGCTGGGCGGCCGTCGGCGGGGTGCCCGCGCCCTTGACGACCGCCGCCGCGTCCCACGGCGCCATCACGGCGGTGACCCGGGGGTCGTCGGCGAGGCCGGGGTCGGCGCCCAGGAGCGGTGCCGAGGTGAACGGCGTCGCGATCATCGCGAACCGGGCTCCCCGTGCGCTGTAGATCTCCGTGACGTCGTCGTAGGCGCGCCCCGACGCCGTGGTGGCGTGCCCGAACTCGGCGCGCTGCGTGGCCTGCAGATGGGTCGTCAGGTCCTGTCCCGACTGGATGCCGGGCGACAGGAAGTGGCTGCCCGAGCGCACGCCCAGGCGTTCGTGCGCGAAGCGCGCGGCCTCCTCCATCACCCAGCTCGGCGCCCGCACATAGGTCTTGACGAAGTCCCAGTCGAGCTGCGCGGCCCGTTCAAGCGAGCGGCGCAGGCCGGCGCGGGTGCGGTGGGCACGGCCCATGCTGTACGCGACGCGCCCGCCGTCGAGGAGTTCACCGGTGGTCAGCAGGCGGGGCCCGGCGAGCTGTCCGGTGGCGACCGCTTCGCGCAGGCGCGCCTGTTCGTGGGCGAAGCCGCCGAGGGAGACGGCCGTGGTGATCCCGTAGGTGAGCTGTCCTGCGGTCTGGCGGCCGCCGTAGGTGCTCTGCCAGGGGTGGGTGTGGGTGTCCCACAGGCCCGGCAGGACGGTGCGGTCCGAGGCGTCGACGCGTCGGAGGGTGCCGCCGCGGGAGGCGCGGTGCGGTTCGACGGCGGCGACGCGTCCGCCGCGTACGACGACGTCGACGTCCTCCCGGACCGTGTCGCCGGTGCCGTCCCACAGCCGTCCGGCGTGCACGACGGTGTCGGCGGGCGCGGGTCTGCGCTGGTCGAGCGGGACGCGCACGGTACGGGCGTGGCCGCCGTCGACGCCGATGAGGCGCAGCTTGGCGCCCGACAGGTACAGGAGCGTCTTCGAGTCGCCCGCCCAGGTGGGGTGGTCGGCGGGTTCGGTGGTGAGGGTGCGCAGCTCGCCTCGTGGGCTGCCGTCGGGGGCGACGGGCAGCACGCACAGCGCGGACTCGACGATCACCGCCATCCAGCGTCCGTCCGGGGACCAGACGGGCCCGGAGTCGTACCGGTCGGCGACGGACGTGTGGGGCGCCACCGCGTGCAGCCGGGCGTCGCCGGTGGTGGCGTCGACGACCCGGATGAGGTTGTAGCCCTCGCGGAAGCGGAGGTTCAGGCGGTTGCGGTCGCACAGGGCGAGCAGGCGGCCGTCCGGTGACCAGCTCGGCCGTCCGGGGATTCCGCCGCCGCCGAGCGGGTCGGCGAGGACGCGCTCGGTGCCCGTGTCCAGGTCGCGCACGACGAGTCTTCCGGTCATGTCGAGGCAGGCGAGCCGCTTGCCGTCGGGCGAGAGGGCCGGGTGCACACGGCCGCCCGTGGCCAGGGCGGTCTCCTTGCCGGTTGCGAGGTCCCGCCGGTAGACGCCGAGGAGTCCGTCGCGGTCGTCGGCGTACACCAGGGAGCGCCCGTCGCGCGCCCACGTCGGCCCGAGGAGATAGCGCGTGGGCTCCGCGCGCCGCAGCCGTTTCGGCGCCTTGCCGCCCTTCGCGTCCGCGAGCCACAGCGAATTGAGGGCCGCGAAGGCCACCTTCTGGCCGTCCGGCGAGAGCGCGGGCAGATGGACGCCCCGCACGGGCCGCACCCGCTCGTCCGCGAGCCCGAGGTCGTACTCCTTGACCCGGTAGCGCGGCCGGTCCACACGCAGCTCTCCGTCGAACGCGATCGCCTCCGCCGCGCCCGGTTCCTCGGGGCGTACGAGGGTGAAGCGGCCGTCGACGGTCAGGAGCAGCTTGCCGTCCTTCGCCCAGCGCGGCGGCACGGGCGCGATGTCGCCGGTGACGTCGACGCGCTTGCCGTCGACGACGAGGGCGCAGGAGGCGGCGGGCGCCGGGGTGGTGCGCAGATAGGCGAGGCGGCGGCCGTCCGGGCTCGGGGCGGGCGTCATGACCTGGGCGGCCTCGGTCTCGGTGTGCTCCACGACGACCGGGCCTTCGCCGTTCGCCGGGACGGCGGCGACGGTCCGTGCCTCCAGGGCGAGGCCGGTGGCCGTGGTGACCCCCTTCGCCCGGACGAACAGGATCCGCTTCCCGTCGGGCGACCAGGCGGGGTCGAAGTCCTCCCAGGGGCCGTCCTGCAGCGGTCCTTGCTGCCCGGGCACCCCGGTGACCCGGGACAGCTCGCCGCTGCGCAGATCGAGGACGTGGATGCGGTACGGGCTGCCCGCGACCGGGTCGCCGCCGCGCTCGGAGGCGAAGGCGAGCCGGGTCCCGTCGGGCGACCAGGCGGGGCCGCGGTCGTCCCAGGGGCCCTCGGTGCGCTGCTCGACCTCGGAGCCGTCGGGGCGCATGGTCCAGATGTGGAAGCCGCCGCCCTGGAAGGCGCAGAACGCGATGAGTTCGCCGTCCGGCGCGTACACCGGCCGGTTGGGTTCCAGGCCCGGCGGGGTGAGCTGCTCCGCCTTGCCCCCGCCGCGCGCCTGTGACCACAGGACGTGCTGCACCTCGGCGACGATCCGGTCCCCGGTGGGCGAGAGCGTCGCCGAGCCGTTGGTGGCCCGCGTGAACGACAGCGGCACACCGGCGGACTCCCGCGCCGTGGCGGGCCCTGCGCCCGCCACCCCGACGGCACCGGCGGCCCCGGCCACGCCCGCGGCGACGAGCAGTTGACGGCGTGACAGTTGAAAGGAACGAGGAGGAAGGAGGGGGGTGTGGTTCCTGTCGCGATCCATGCGAGGAACACTCGCGCACCTGGCTGCGCCGGGCAACACCGCCTGCGCGGGGGGTCACGGGTGTCACCGGGGTGGCGAGCAGGGGGCACGGGCGCGGACGCAGGCGGTGGACTCGGCGGCCTCGATGACTCCGGCGGCCCAGTCTCACGGGCTCCGCGGGTCCCTGGCTCCCCGGCGTCCCGAACTCCCGTGCCCCCGGGCTCCCTGGGCTCCCCGGGCTCCCCGGGCTCCCCGGGCAAATATGCGCTGGAGCCCCCCTCCGCCGACTGCCATGATCGGCGCCATGTGCGCCTGCCCCACCCCGCTGCCGCCCGTGGCCCCACCCTCGCCGTCCGCCGTGCGCGCCCTCGTCGGCGCGCTGCTCCCCCAGGAGAGCGACCTCCGGGTGGAGCCCGTCGACGAGGGCGGCGAGCACTCCACCTGGTGGGTCGGTGAGCGGTACGTCCTGCGGCTCACGCTGGACGGGGAGGCGGCCGTGCGGCAGCGGCGTGAGGTCGCGCTCCGGGCGGCGATCCAGCCGTACGTGCCGGTCGGCGTGCCGGTGAGCGTCGCCGCCGGGGACTGGACGCCGGGGCTCGCCTGCACCGTCGACTCGCGGCTGCCGGGGGAATCCGCGGAGCGGCGGTCCGTGGGGCCGGAGGGCGAGCGCGATCTGGCCGGGATGCTGCGGGGCCTGCGCGCCCTGCCGCCGGGCAGAGTGTCGGCGCTCGGTCTGCCCGTACGCGAGCCGCGCGCCCTGGACGAGCTGCGGCGCTCCGCCGACGAGGCCTTGGTCCGCCTCACCGCGCACGGCGAGGCGCCCGCCGCGCGCGTGCCGCCGCACGAGCCCGGTGCCACGGAGCCCCCCGCCCCGCTCACCGCCGTCCTCCTCCACAACGACCTCAAGGGCGAGCATCTGCTGGTGAGTTCCGCGGGTCGCGTCAGCGGCGTGCTCGACTGGGCGGACGCGGTCGTGGGCGATCCGGCCGAGGACGTGGCCGGCCTCGCCCTGTCCATCGGCGCCGCAGCGACCGAGCGCGTGACCGTCGCGGCCGGACTGACCCCGGAGGTGTTCCGGCGCGGGCTGCTCCTGGCCCGCTACGACACCGCGATCCGGCTCGCCGACCGCGTCGAAGGACGGGACGACAGCCCTCTGCCCCTGCTGCGCGCGCAGTTGGACCGCGCCTGGGCGGGCTGAGGCCGGGCCCGGGGCCCAGGCCCCGGGCCCATGGCATCCTCCATCGGCCTCGTGCGCGTCTGCGGCTCAAGGTCCCGTCCGTACGGGGCACGCCCTAGGGAACTGATCGGCGCCGCGTGTCCAGCACACCGTCCGCACGCGGAAGCGGGAGGATGCCACGCGCGCCGCGCGCACCACGCGTCCCCCGCGTCCCCAGCCACACCTCCCGCGCCACCCTAGGGATTTCCCTAGGTGCCACACCGAAGCGACGCCCGCCGGGCCGCTTCTACTCTGGGCGGCGTCGCCATGCGTCACGGCTCACGCCCTGGGCCGCTCCCCGGGAGGCGTTGTGCGCTATGTCATCGAGGTGTACCGCGAGCACGACGGCGTCTGCGGGAGTGTCGCCGCCGAGAGCTGCGAGAGTCCGCGGCCCTTCCACGGCTGGCTCGAACTCCTCGCTCTGCTCGAACCGCCGCTGCCGGAGGGCGCGGGCCGGGAGGGACCGCAGCACGAGTCGCCGGACGCCGGGTGGACCACGCCGCGCCAGGAACCGCCGGGTGGCGGGCTGACCGCGCTGTAAGGGGCGCCGTACGAGCGCACCGGACGGCCGCGGCTGGCCGGTCCTCGTCCACAGAAGTCGGAATTCGCCTTGTGCGGAACACCGGTCGCCCACCATCGTGGTGTCCTGGCCATGCGCCCGGCACGGGTCACTGTCTCATTCGGGGTCACCCGCGGCCGGTGCCGATGCGCGGGGGCGGTGATGACGACCGAGGACACAGCGCACGACCTCTTCCACGCCCCGCCGCCCGGCGACGCGTTCTGCGGCCGCACCCGCGAACTGGCCGCGCTCCAGCAGGACTTCGCCGACGTCTGCGCGGGCTCGCCGCGGCTCGTGCTGCTCGAAGGGCCCGGCGGCATCGGCAAGACGGCGCTGGTGCGCCGGTTCCTCGACTCGGTGCACGGCACGTGTGTGCTGCACGCGAGCGGTGAGGAGAACGAGAGCGCGCTGCCGTGCGGCGTGCTCGCCCAGCTCGTCGGCCAGAGCCCGCTGCCGGTGCCGGAGACCCTGGCCGGACTCGTCCGCGTACCGCAGTCCCTGCACGCCAACCTGCCGCCGCTCGCGGCCGGGTTCGGGCTCCTCGACCTGCTGAGCGAGGTGCAGGGCAAGGGACCCGTGGTCCTGGTCGTGGACGACGCGCACTGGGCGGACCCCGAGTCCCTGAACGCGCTCACCTTCGCGCTGCGGCGGCTGCGCCACGACCGGGTCCTCGCGATCGTCGCGCTCCGCGACCCGCAGGTGCCCGCACTGCCCGAAGGACTGCGCCGCCTGCTCACCGACACCCCCACCCGCCGCCTCGCCCTCCCGGGCCTCAGCCCCGGCGAGCTGGCCGCGCTCAGCGTGCGCCTGGGCTCCGCGCGCCTCCCGCACTCGGCGTCGCGGCGGCTGCACTCCCACACGCACGGCAACCCGCTGCACGCCCGCGCGCTGCTCGGCCAGGTGCCGCCCGAGGTCCTGCTCGACGTGGCGACGCCGCTGCCCGCGCCCCGGTCGTACGCCATGCTGGTGCTCGCCAACCTCGCCGACTGCGGGGCCGCCACCCAGCGCCTGGTGCAGGCGGTGAGCGTGCTCGGGCTCTCCTGCCGGCTGCGTACCGCCGCCCGGCTCGCACGGGTAGCTCAGCCGCTGCCCGCGCTCGAACGGGCCGTCAAGACAGGTCTGTTGCGCGAGACCCCCGCAGGAGTGGCCCCCGAGGTCGCCTTCCCGCACCCGCTGGTGCACGCGGCCGTCTACCAGGACATCGGGCCCGCCCAGCGCGCCGCCCTGCACACCAGGGCGGCGGAGCTGGTCGACGACGAGTACACCAGGCTGCGTCACCGCGTCCTCGCCTCGACCGGACCCGACGAGCAGCTCGCCGACGCCCTCGCGACCTGCGCGCGCCGTGAGGCCGCCACCGGCCAATGGGCCGTCGCGGGCACACACTTGCGGCACGCCGCACGCGTCGCGACGAGCCCCCGCGAGCGGGACCGCCTCACCGTCGAGGCCGTCGAGGCGCTGCTGCTCGACGGCCGGGTGCAGGAGGCCGCCGAGCTGGCCAACGGCGTGCCCGACGGGGCCGACCCGGCGCTGCGCGGCTACGTACGCGGCTATGTGGCGCGCGTACAGGGGCGCACGGAGGCGGCCCGGACGCTGCTCGCGGACGCCTGGGAGCAGTGCGACCGCGAGCGGGACCCGTCCCTCGCGGCCCGCGCCGCCGAGCAGTTGAGCTACGCGGCCGTGATGTGCGGGCGCGCCGCGGTGGCCGCGCAGTGGGCCGAGCGGGCGCAGCGCCTGTCCACCGCGCAGGGGCCGAGCCGCATGCTGCGCTTCAACCACCTGATCGCCCTGGGCCTCAGCGGCCGCGCCAAGGAGGGCATCGCGCTCGCGGCGGATCTGCCCGACCCCATGATCGTGCCGCTGAAGAGCATCGATCTCCTGCTCGCACGCGGGCAGTTGAGGCTGTGGTCGGACGATCTGCCGGGGGCACGCCAGGATCTGCTCGGCGCCGTCGCCAACTGCCGTACGACGACCGTGCCGTTGCGGCTGCTCTCGGCGTCCGCGCTCGCCCAGACCCTGCACCGGCTCGGCGCGTGGGACGAGGCGCTGATCCACGCCGAGTCGTCCGCGTCGATCGCCGACGACACCGACCAGTCGTGGCTGAAGCCCGTCACGCACGGCGTCTCCGCGCAGATCCTGGCCGCGCGCGGCGCGTGGGAGCGCGCGTCGGACCATCTGCGGACCGCCCTCGACGTGCCGGGCGGCGCCGAGACGCCGGTCGCGTACGCGTACGCGGTGTGCGCGCGGGGGCACTTCGCGGACGCGCGCGGCGAGCCGCAGGAGGTCGTGGACGCGCTGCGGCCGCTGCTTCGGTTCGCCGAGCAGGACGGTGTGAACGAGCCGGGGGTGGTCGACTGGCAGCCGCTGCTCGGCGACGCGCTGGTGCAGCTCGGTGAGCTGGACGAGGCGGAGGCGGTGCTCGGTGCGTTCGAGGACCGGGCGCGGGCCCGCGGCCGGCACGCGTCGCTCGCCGCGGCGGCCCGGGCACGGGGCAATCTGGCCGCCGCCCGCCGCGACCCCAAGCGTGCGCAGGCGGCGTTCGCGCGGGCGCAGGACCACGCGGCGCAGGTACCGGTGCCGTTCGGGCGGGCACGGGTGGAGCTGGACCACGGGTCGTTCCTGCGCAGGATCGGCCGCCGGTCCCTGGCCATCGCGCAGTTGCAGGCCGCGTACACGACCATGACGGCGCTGGGCGCGGGGCCCTACCGGGCGCTGTGCCTCAGGGAGTTGAACGCCTGCGGCCGTGCGGCGCCCGACCTGCCGGCGGACGGACAGGAGCGGGACGCCGCAGCCGACGCCCTGGACGGGACGCTCACCCCGCAGGAGCTTGCCGTGGCACGCCTCGCCGCGCAGGGCCTCACGAACCGTCAGATCGCCACGGCGCTCGCCCTGAGCGTCAAGACCATCGAGTACCACCTGGGCCACACCTACGCGAAGCTCGGGATCACCTCGCGGATCGGCCTCGTGCGGCGGCTCGGGCCGCAGGCGTCGTCGCCGTCCGCGGGCTGAGTCGGGAGGCTGAGTCCGGGAGCGCCGAGTCCGAGGGCGCCGAGTCGGCGGGCCGGAGGGAACCGGGGTAATCCCCGGCACGGTCCCGGAGGCGCACGCCGCGCCCCGCTCGTACGGTCGAGCCGGTAGGGCAGGGCGGACGCGGGAGCCCACTGGAGGTGGCCCGATGGTTTCCATCAGGTACGCGGGAGCGCGGGACGAGCGGCCGGCGCTGCGGCTGCGGCTGCTCGGGGGGTTCCTCCTCACCCGGGAGGCGCCGGAACCCGCCTGCGGGAACCCGGACTGCACCGCCGTGTGTCCGGACGACCCGGGCTGTCTCGACGCCCGTGCCGCCGAGCCGATCGACGTGCCCGCGAGCGGCCGTCAGGTGCTCGCGCGCCTCGCGCTGTGCGGGGCGGCGACGCGCTCGGCGCTCGCGGGCACGCTGTGGCCCGACGTCACCGAGGCGCGGGCCCGCGCCAGCCTGCGCACCGCCGTGTGGCGGCTCAACGGGGCGGGTTCGGCGCTCACCGACACCCACGACGGCGCCCTCTCGCTCAGCCACCGGGTGCGCGTCGACATCCAGGACCTCACCCAGGCGGCGCACCACGTGCTGTCCGGGGACACCCTGTCGGCGGCGCGGGAGCGGATGCGGTCGGCCTACCAAGTGCTGCTGTGCGGGCGCGAGTTGCTGCCCGGCTGGCAGCAGGACTGGGTGGCCTTCGAGCGCGAGCGGCTGCATCAGCTGCGGCTGCACGCCCTGGAGGCGCTGTCGGCGCGGCTCGTCGCCCGGCGCCTGTACGCCCCGGCGCTCGAGGCCGCCCTGGAGAGCACCCGCGTCGACCCGCTGCGCGAGAGCGCCCACCGCGCGGTCGTCTCCGTGCACCTCGCGGAGCACAACCTCACGGAGGCTGTGCGGCAGTACGAGACGTTCCGCGAACTGCTCCTGAGGGAGCTCGGCGTGGAGCCCTCGGGCCAGTTCTCGTCGATGCTCCGGCACGCCCTGGTCTGAGGGGCGCGGGGTCACGGCCTCGTGCGGGCGGCGGACACCGCACCCACGGATGACGTGACGCCGCGGTGACGCCCCGGCCGTCACGATGGGGCGTGCCCCGTCCAGGATGCGGGGAGAAGGGGGATCTCCCCTGGTTGAGCGACGCGCCGGCCGTCACGGCCACCACCTGGGTGGTCGCTCATGCCCTGGACGGGGTGCCCACGTTCCGCGGGAGGCCGCGACCGGCCGTGGGACACCAAGCCTCTGCCCCGCGCGCGCTCCCGGCCCACCGACCGTCGCGCCTTCCCTGCCGACCCGCGTCCGGGCGCTCCGGACCACCCGCCCCCGGACTTCCCCACCCGCCTACGGGCTTGCCCCCGTGCCCATGCCGGACGCACCGAGCGCGCCCCTGCCGGACGGGCCGGGCACACCCATACCGGACGGTCCGGGGCACACCCACGCCGGACCGGCCCAGCGCACCCCACACCGAAAGGGCCGAGCTCCCCCGAGCCGCCCGGCCCCTCCGCTCCTCCCCCGGCCCCGAAGCCGGTCCCGCTGCCCGACCCGATACCGCTGCCGGTCCCCCCGCCCTGCTCCGCCCTCCCCCGACTCGACCCGGCCCCCGCTCAGCCCTCCCCCGACTCCCGCAGCCGCTCGATCGCCCGCTCCACCGGCCGGTGCGGCAGCCCCGTCCTGCGGCACAGCTCGTCGCGCGGGACGTCCCGCAGGACCTCCTCGACCGGCTTGTGGGCGAGGGCCGCGATCTCGCGCACGTACGCCTGGACACGGCCCACCGGGTCGGCCGCCGCGGGCCCGGCGGCGGGCGTTCCGAGGCCGCCGCGCGCCGCGGCACGGGGCCGCCGGTCCTCCTCCAGCCACGTCGTCCAGACCCCGCGCCCGACCAGGTGCTCGGCGACGCTCTCCGCCGTCGAACCGTCCTTGATCACTCCGGGGTCGGCGCCGTCGGCCCGGATGAGGAGCTGGCAGGACGCGGCCAGCATCGGCGGCGACGAGACCCGTGGGGCGGCCCCGTCGAACAGGGTGCTGAGCGCGGCGAGGTCGGGGTGTCCGGGGACGTGCGGGGCGAGGCGCCGGACGACCTCGTCCAGGCGGCGCAGGTCGGGCGCCCGGTCGAGGAGCATCGCGTGCGCGCCGAGGATGCCGAGGAACGGGTCGACGTGCCCCGACTCCAGCATCGGGAACAGCTGCCGGTCCGACGTCAGGTCGATGCCCTGGCGCAGCCCGGAGAGGGCGGCCTCGCGGGCGAGGTTCAGGGCCTCGTCGGCCGGACGCCAGCCGGTGCCGAGCGGGACCATCTCCACCGTGGCGTACTGCGGCTGCGGCCCGTAGGGTCCGTTGCCGACGAAGACGAGGGTCGTCCAGCCCTCCGACACCCACAAGGCCTGGGCGAGGGGCAGGCCCTCGCCGCCCGGTTCGCGCAGCCGCAGCCGGTAGCCCCCGGGCGCGAGGCCGCCGCTCCAGGCGGCCCAGCCCTGCGGCGGGTCGGCCCGCCAGCCCGCCTCGCCGCCGTCCACGGCCGTGCCGCTCCCGTCGGTGATCTCCAGGGCGCGGGGGTCGAGGCGCCAGCCGGGGCGCAGGTTGCGCAGCAGCACCATCAGGCTGGGCCGGCCCCGCCGGTGCGTGGCTTCCGTGCTCCAGCGCAGGGTGGCGTCGCGGTGGGCGGCCCGCGTGGTGACGGTGCGTTCGACGGGGGCCGGGGCGGGGATGCGGGGCAGCGGGAGGCGGGCGGTGAAGGCGGTGGTGCCGACCTCGACGAGCCGGCCGGCCACGGCGCCCGCGAAGCGCTGCTCGATGCGGTAGATGCCGGGGGCGACGGTCGTCTCGATGGTGCCCATGCCGTGGGCGACCTCGGTCATGGCCTCGTCGGTCACGGTGACGAGCACCGACGGGGTGTCGGGGATGACGACGAACGGCACCTCCGGGCGCCCTTCGGCGCCTGCCGCACGCGGCTTCTCAGAACTGGACAACGCTGCCACCCCCGGTCACTACCTCGAAGAACCCGCCGTCCGTGAACTCCGGCGCGGTCAGGCTGTCCGCGACGACTTTGTAGAGCCCCGGCACCAGGGACGCCACGTGGTCCGCCCCGTCGATGTCGAGCCTGCGCGGCTCGTCGAAGCCCCGTCCGCGCAGCTCGACGCCGCCCCTGAAGCCCGGCGGGAAGCGCAGCGTCACGGGGTACGAACCGACCCCGCCGAGCCCTCTGGCGAAGACGATCGGGGTGCTGGTCTCCCGCAGGAACCGGGCCTCCTGCGGGACGAGTTCCCCGGCCGTGCGGTCGAGGACGTGGCGGCGTACGTAGCGCGCGAGGCTGTCCGACGTCACCTCGCCCTCGGCGGTGACAGTGCCGCCGCCCGCCCCGCGCAGGCCCTCCAGGAGGGCGCTGGTGAAGTGCCCGCGCGACTGGTCGGGGTCGGGCGAGAGCTGTTCGTAGGCGGGATCGCCGAGGGCCGAGCCGTAGCCGACGAAGCACTCGACCTTGTCGGGGGCCTCGGTGGTGTCCGTGAAGGGAGGGCCGAACGCGGTGACGCCGCCGAAGCGGGTGCGGCAGCAGTCGGCGAAGAAGACGATCTCGTGGAACGGCGACGCCGATTCGTACCACGACAGATACGGGCGTACGGCGATGTGGTTGCCGAGGAGGTCGATCGCCGCGTTGGCCATGAGCAGCGCGGCGTCGCCGCCGAACGGGGCGATGCCGTGCCCGGCGAGGAACACGTAGAGCCGGGTGTCGGCCCAGTCGCCGCCGTCCGCGACGGCGGCGCGGACCGCGCAGTGGGTCCGGTACAGGGCGCGGTTGACGTTCTCCCGGGTCGGGACGGCGCTCATCACGTCGGCCTCGCGCTCGTCGCGTTCGGTGGCCGTGACGAGCGCGACGTTCCCTTCGGGTACGTCGCCTCCGGCCGAGTCCACGAGCCAGTCCCTGAACCGGGCCGCGTCGCCGCGCGCGCCGCTCAGGTCGGTGATCGCCGGGTAGCGGTTGATGCCGACGATCACGGCGTAGTGCAGGTCGTTCATCGGGCTTCCCCCTTGTGAACCCGTGTGTGCACCCGTGCGGACGCGGGCGCCCCCGTCAGTCGGCGAGCATCCGCGCGAGGCTGTCGAGGACCTCGGGGTCGTCGTCGAACGCGCCGTGCGTGCGGGCGCTGGAGCTGAGGCCCGGCTCCCCCGCCACGGGCGACCACACGGTGCGCCGCGGGTCCGCCGCGAGGTACGCCCGCAGGTCCTCGGAGTCCTGCCCGCCGAAGGCGCCGTCGGCGGTGTACCAGCGCTGCATGCCGGCGATGGGGGCGACGGCCGACTGCCGGGCTGGGCCGCGCTCCAGGACGCCGGAGATGAAGTACAGGAGCGACCTCGGGTAGAGGAGCGGCACCAGGTGGTCGGCGCGCTCGGCCGGGTCGGTCATCGTGAACATCCGCAGCCGGTCGAAGAGTTCGCGGCGCAGCCGCACGGCCGGCGCGAGCTGGGTGACGGTGCAGGCGGGCGCGAGGAGGACGACGTCGCGGACGCGGAAGTCGGCGGGCAGCGGGTCGTCGGCGGCGGCGCGCCTGCGGGCGAGGTCGGTGAGCAGGTTGCCGATGAAGACGGCGCCCGCGCTGTGGCCGACGACGGTGACCTTGGGGCGGCTGCCGGAGGCGAGGAGCTGGCTGAAGCGGTCCAGGAAGTAGCGGCCCGCGCGGGTCTCTTCGGACTCCGCGAACGTGTCGGCCGTCTGCCGCTTCATGGCGTCCCAGACGGCGGCGCCCACGTTGGCGACGTAGAACTCCCGCAGGATCTCCTCGACGACGGTCGGGTACAGGCCGTGGTCGGTGCGCAGCCGGAAGCGGCCCACGACGGCGGCGATGACGCGCACCGTCTTGCGCACGAGGAGCGCGGAGGTGACCAGGGCGCGCCGGTTGCCGCCGTCGGCGGTGTCCGCGGCGAGCTCGGCCACCGTCTCCGGTGACATGAGTGTGGCGACCGCCGCGCGCCCCCCGTTGATGTCGCGCGCGGCGGTCGTCGTGGGTGCCGGCCGCAGGACCGAGCCCACGATGTCCCGGTTGCGGTCGGCGAGTTCGGTGTCCGTCGACAGTTCGGCGGTGATGAGGACGCGTTCGGCCTCACTGAGCGGCGGCACGGCGGCGGGCGGGGTCAGGCGGGCGTAGGGTTCCTGGCCGGTGCGCAGCAGGGCGAGTTCGGCGGCCACGGCCCGTGCGGGCGGGGCGGCGAGCGCGCCCGCGGCGCGCCGTCCCGGGCCCTGGAAGACGGCTCCGGCGGCGTAGCGGGTCACTCGGTTCAGGAGCGTCTGGAAGACGCCCTCGCCGAGGATCTGCGGCAGGTTGCCCTGGAGGATCTCCAGGAGGCCGCTGCTCCAGACGAAGAACACGGGCTCGGCGCCCGCCGCCTCGTACACCGGTGTGAGCCGCTCGGCGGTGGCGAACCCGAGCGCGTCGTCGACGAGCCCGCCGTGGAAGTGCAGGACCACGCGCGGCCGGTCCTTGAGGCTCGCCACGAGCGCGTCGATGTCGTCGGTGCTCGTCGTGGCGAGCCGTCCGCTCGTCCCGCTGTGTACGCAGCGCCTGCGGGAAGGATGCATGTCCGGACCTCCGGCCGATAGCCGCTCGCCAGGAGCCCCCCGTCGCGGAAGTCCCCCGACTCCTGCCGCTCCTGGCGCAGCCACCGTAGAGCCGCCCCGTGCCCGGCGGCATCGGGGGCGGGCCCGGGGATTACCCCAAGGCGGGCGTCCGGGCCTCCCCCAGGCACTCCCGTACGGCCGCGACGAGGCGGTTGGCGCGCGCGTCGCCGTGCCCGATCATCTTGTTGGCCACGTAGGCGAAGCCGACCCCGAACTCGTCGTCGCCGAAGGCGAACTGGCCGCCGGAGCCGTCGTTGGCGAAGCTGCGCGGCCCCAGGGTGGGGCGGAACGCGGGGGCGTCGAGGAGGAAGCCCGAGCCCCAGCGGACCCCCATGTCGAGGCCGAGCCACGAGGTGCCGCCGGACTGCTCGCGCACGGCGTCGGTGACGGTCCCGCGGCTCAGCAGGCGTTCGGATCCTTCGACGCCGGTCGCGGCGGCGGCGTACAGCGCGGCCAGGCCGTGCGCCGAGGAGACCGCGCCCGCGCCGGGGATCTCCGCGCCGAGGAGCGCCGGGTCGTTCCAGCCGTGCGGGTCGTCGACGCCGGGGAAGACGAAGGCGCCGTTCATCGTGACCATGCGGGTGAGGATCGATTCGGGGCCCGGCATCGGGGGCCTGCCCGGCGCCTCGACGAGCCGTGCCAGGGAGCCGAGTTCGCGCTCCGGCAGGCCGATCCAGGTGCGCAGGCCCAGGTCGTCGGCGACGGCCTCGCGGAAGTAGGCGCCGGGGGTGAGGCCGGTGACGCGGCGGATGACCTCGCCGAGGAGGAAGCCGAAGACGTGGGCGTGGTACTCGTACGTCTCACCGGGCGCCCACAGCGGCTCCTGCTCCTCGATGGCGCGCACCACCGGTGCCCACGCGGCGATCTCGGCGAAATCCGGGGATGCGTCGAGGACGGGGAGTCCGGCGCGGTGGCCGAGCACCATCCGCGGGGTGATCGACTCCTTGCCGCCGCGGGCGAACTCCGGCCAGTACGTGGCCACCGGGGCGTCCAGGTCGAGGCACCCCTGCTGTGCGAGCAGGTGGGCGCAGACGCTGACGATGCCCTTGGCGCAGGAGAAGACGGGCACGACGGTGTCCTGCCGCCAGGCCAGGCCGGTCCGCTCGTCGGCGACGCCGCCCCACAGGTTGACGACCTCGCGGCCGTCGACGAACACCGTGACGGCCGCCCCGAGTTCGTCGAACTCGGCGAAGTTCGCCGCGAAGACGTCCGCGACCGCCCCGAACCGTTCGTCGGCCCACCCGTTGTGTTCCACTGTCCCACTGCTTTCTGGTGACGCGGGGCCCGCACGGCGGCGCAGACCCCCGGCGAGCGATGACCGGCACACGGTACGTGCCCCCACCATGCATCTCCAGCGATTTACGGGCCCACCGACAGTGTCAGGCCGCCGGGGGAACGGCCGGCCCCGGCGGCGTGGGCGCGGCGGGCACCCGGAGCGGCGGCGGCACGGCCTCGGCGAGGACCAGGGCGCTGGACGGGATCGCCGCCCGCATCTCCAGGAGCGCCACCAGCGCGGTGTGCAGCTGCTCCACGCCCTCGTACGCCTCGTGCGCGAGGATCAGGCGGGCCCGGGTCTCCAGGTTCTGCCAGGCGTACCTGCGCCGCAGGTTCGCCATCTGCCGCGCGTCGGCGCGCAGGAACGTCGACCCGGCCGAGAAGCCCGCGGAGAGCAGCGCCAGGATCGCCGCGGGCACCCGCGCCCCGGGCGAGGCGAGCCCCGCGGCGCCGGAGATGCCTGCGAGCACCGCGGCCGGGAACCCGAGGCAGAGGTAAGTGGCACCCCACAGCTTGCCGCGCCGCTGTGCCCGCCGTGCGCCGATGCGCGCCTCGGCCGCGATCTGCCTGACCTCCTCGGCCAGGTGCCGCATCCGCTCGCCGGACGGCCCGCCGCCGTCGGCCGAGCCGTCGCCGCCCTGCCCGGCGGCCCCGTCGTCGGGCCGCCCCTCTCCTGTCAACACCCGTTCCCCCACCCGGAGTAGCAGCCGGGATCGTATCAACCGCGCGCGCTCACGCCCGCCCTCACTTCATCCACTCCGCCTCGTACGCCGCGTAGGTCCCGTCGTGCGTCGCGAGGTGCACGAACTGGTCGACGTACTCCCGGAACTGCGTGTCCGCGCGCGGCACGGCGTAGGCCTTCTCGGAGAACGTGAAGGGCTTGTCGGGGTGGAGCGAGCACAGCTCGGGGTGGATCTTCGCCTGGTAGCGGGTCTCGCTGGCGTCGGTCATCATCACGTCCGCGCGGCCGTCGATGATCTCCTTGAAGATCGTGGAGTTGTCCGGGTGCACGACGAGGGTGGCCCGCTTGATGTGCGCGCGGGCGAACTCCTCGTTGGTGCCGCCCGGGTTGACGACGACCTTGGTGCCGGGCTTGTCGATGTCGGCCAGCGCGCCGTCCCCGAAGCGGGCCGTGTCGGCGCAGCGCACGATCGGTGTCTTGCCGTCCTCACGGGTCGGTTCGCTGAAGGCGACCTTGCGGGCGCGCGGCAGTGTGATGGAGACGCCGCCGACGGCGATGTCGCAGCGCCCGTCCGCGACGTCGTCCGCGATCTCCTTCCAGGTCGTGGCGACGAACTTGGGCTTGGCGTCGAGGGACTCGGCGAGGTCCTGGGCCATCTTGATGTCGATGCCGCTGTACGCGCCGCCGGCCTCGCGGTGCGTGAAGGGGCGGTAGTCGCCGGTCGTGCACACCTTGAGGACGCCCTTCTTCGGCACGGAGTCGAGGAGGGTGCCCTTGCCGGGAGCGGGGTGATGACCGCGGCCCGCCTCGGGTGCCGCGGGGGCGGCGGCGGTGACGGCGAGCAGGCAGACGAGGGCGGACAGGGTGGCGGCACGCTTCATGGGGGCGGTTCCTCTCGGGCGTCAGGAGCGGTGCGGGGTGAGCGGCGGCAGCAGGGCCGCCGTCAGGTCGGGGCCCGCGCCATCTTCGTACGTGCCGGCCCCGCTGTCGTCGAAGGGGTACATCGGCCGCTCCACGCGGTGGTGACCGAGCCGCTGAAGGTCCTGGTCGACGCCGCCCGGGGTGAGCGCGAGCAGCCAGTCGGCCGCCATGTCGTACAGCTCCGGCTCCAGATAGCCGATCTTCACGACGACCAGGTCGTACGTGCGCGGGTCGATGCCGAGGCCGCCCTCGGCCGGGCCCGTGAAGTCGGCGAGCGTGTGGAAGGGCTTGCGGCGCTCGACCAGGATCAGGGTGAGTCCGCCGACCCGCACCGCCGCCATGTCCACGCCCCGGTCGTAGGCGCCGCCCTCGGCCCGGTCCTTCTGGTCGGTGGCGCGCTGCAACGCCTCGACGGTGCCGGTGAGTTCGTACGGTCCGCCGTGGTCGGCGTCGACCTTGCCGCCGACGGAGAGCGACACCTCCGCGCCCACGCCCGCCTCGAAGCAGCGGGCGACGGCGACCGGGTCGGTGATGCCCGGGTGCACGGCGGTGACCTCGCCGGAGCGGATCGCGTCGTTCTCCAGGAGCTTGCCGAGCATGTACGCGAGGTCGCCCGCGCCGCCCGCCGTCGGGTTGTCGCCGGAGTCGCTGATGAGGAACGGCCGCTTCGTCGAGGCCACGGCCTGCCCGACGCACTCCTCGGCGCTGCCGGTCGGGCCGACGAAGACGAAGTCGCGCCGGGCGTCCCAGTAGCGCCGGGCCAGCTGTGCGGCCTCGGCGGCGGCGCGTTCGGCGTCGTCGCCGGTGACGACGATGGCGGCCTGGCAGCGCGGTTCGTCCGCCCAGGCGTAGCCGACCCACAGCGCGGCGTCGAGGATGCCGGGCAGCCGCTCGATGTCGGCGAGCGAGGCGTACAGGGACTTGGCGGGCTCCAGGCGGGTGCTGGTCTTCTCGCCCGGAAGGAGGACGGGGACCTGCACCCAGGCGCGGTGCGGGCGGCTGCCCTCGCGCAGACAGCGCACCAGGTTGCGGGCGGCGCGCTCGCGGGTCTCCCAGGCGTCCTCGTGCGGGGCGAGGCGGTGCGCGGTGAGCAGGTCGACGGGGGCGGCGAACCGGTGGGAGACGTTGCCGTGCAGGTCCATGGCGGTGGAGATCATGGGGCGGCCGGTGCCGCCGGGGGTGCCGACGGAGTCCAGGGCCGCGCGGACGGCTTCGGTCAGGTCGGCCTCGGCGTCGGTGAGGCCGACGACGCTCATGGCGCCGTGGATGTCGTAGACGAGCCCGTCGAGGGGGCCCGCCTCGCGGATGCGGGTGACCAGTTCGTCCTTGAGGGTCAGATACGACTCGGCCTCCACGGGGCCGCCCGGGAGCGCGGTCGCGTGCAGTAGCGGCACCCACTCGACGAGGTCCGCGAGGTCGGAGTCCGCCTGGGCCCAGGTGTAGCGGTCGAGGAGTTCCTGGCCGCGGGTCTGGCGGAAGTCGTCGGCGGTGGAGCGGTGCGGGCAGAACGTGGAGGACTCGATGCCGATGCCGCCGATGCCGACGCGCAGGCGGCGGTGGGTGACGGCCGGGGCGGCCGGGGTGGTGGTCATGCGGGTGCGCTCTCTTCCTGGTCGGCGGGGGCGGGGGGCTCCTGGGTGGAGGTGCCGGACGGTTCCTGGTCCGTGGCGGGGGCCCCGGCCGCGGTGTCCGCGGGGCCCGTCCGCAGGTGGCGGCGCAGGGCGGTGAGGCCCGCGCCGAGCAGGCCCGCGTCCGGACCCGTCACCGTGGTGGTGATCTCCAGGTCGGAGGTGCACACGGGCAGGCAGCGTTCGTACAGCACGCCCCGGACGGCGGCGACCAGCGGCTCGGCGGTGGCGAGTACGCCGCCGAGCGCCACGGCCTGCGGGTTGAAGAAGTTCACGACGACGGAGAGCACCGCGCCGATGTGGCGGCCCGCGGTGCGCACCAGGGTGGTCGCCAGCGGGTCGCCGTCCGCGACGAGCCGGAGCAGCTCGCCCGTGGTCGCCACCTCCACGCCTTGGCGGGCGAGTTCGCGGATCAGGGCGGCGCCGCTCGCGACGGTCTCCAGGCAGCCGATGTTCCCGCAGCTGCACGGCCGGTCGCCGGCCTCCTCGACGCGGACATGGCTGATGTCCCCGGCCGCGCCGTTCGCGCCGTCGTGCGGGCGGCCGGAGGCGATGACACCGCTGCCGATGCCCCGGCCCGCCTTGACGACGACCATGTGGTCGAGGTCGGGGCGGGCCGCGGCGTGCTCGCCGACAGCCATCATCGTGGCGTCGTTCTCGACGGTCACGGGCAGGCCGACGCGGTCGGCGAGGACCTCGCGCAGCGGGTAGCGGTGCCAGCCGGGCATGCGGGACGGGCTGAGGACGCGGCCCTCGCCGGGGCGGACGGGGCCGGGGAAGGCGACGCCGAGGGCGCGGACGGTGCGGCCCGCCGCGCGTTCCCGTGCGGCGAGTTCGGTGACGCGCTCGCACAGCCAGTCCACGGCCGACTCGGGTCCCACGGTGATGTCGTGCGGCAGGTCGGCGGTGTCGCGGACGGTGCCGTCGAGGTCGACCGCGCCGAGCCGGGCGTGGTGGCTGCCGAGGTCGGCGGCGAGCGCGATGCCGCCCTGGGCGCGCACCCGCAGGAGCCGGGGGCGGCGCCCGCCGCGCGAGGCGCCCTCGCCGGACTCGGTGAGCACTCCGGCGGTGACGAGTTCCTGGACGCGCAGCGACACGGTGGACGGCGCGAGTCCCAGCTCCCGCACCAGGTCGGCCCTGGAGGCGGCCGCGCCCGACGAGACCAGCCGCACGATGTGCTGCGCCGATCCGGGTTCGCCGTGTGCGTTGCTGGCCATACCGACCCCGTTCGTTCGACGAGTTGCTTCGAGTACCAGCCGAACACTAGGTCGCGACGAATGAAGTTGACCAGACCTTCCCAGAAAGGCACCCCAACTCCCGAACTTTCGCCTTCTTTACCGAACGAAGCTCTTGACTTGCTTTTCCTCGCAGGCCTAGCGTTCGGGCCTCCCTACCGCTCACGTGTACGGATCGGTCCCGGCAGTTCCTGGAGGCCCACCACCATGCGCTCACTCAAGGCAGCCGCGGCCGCGGGCCTCGTGCTCGCGGTCCTCTCGGGGTGCACCCGTGAGGGCGGCCGCGTCGACATGGGTCCGACCGGCGGCGTCCCGGTCGAGGGCGGCACCGCGACCATGGCCCTGCCGCCCAACGCGACGCCCAACTGGATCTTCCCGATCGGCCCGCCGGGCTATGGCGCCTCGTACAACGCGGGCATCCAGTTCCTGCTCTTCATGCCCGTGTACGACGCCGTCCTCGACAAGGACAAGGGCGGTCTGACGACGCACGGGCCGAGCACGCTGGGCCTGAAGCCGACGTACTCCGACGGCAACAGGACGGTGACCGTGCCGCTGCGCAAGGGCGTGCGGTGGTCCGACGGCAAGCCGGTCACGGCCCGGGACCTGGAGTTCTGGTTCAACCTGCTCAAGGCCAACAAGGCGAACTGGGGCAGCTACTCGGTCGGCACGATGCCCGACAACGTCAAGCGGTTCGAGACGCTCGACGACCACACGGTGCGGCTGCGCCTGACCCGGGCGTACAACCCGGACTGGTTCACCGCCAACCAGCTGACGCTGATGCGGGTGCTGCCCCAGCACGCCTGGGGCGCACAGACCGACGGCGGGCCCGTCGGCGACTTCGACCGGACGAAGAAAGGAGCCAAGGCCGTCTTCGCCCGGCTCACCCGGCACGCCAAGAGCCTCGGGTCGTACGGCTCCGACCCGCTGTGGAAGACCGTCAACGGGCCCTGGAAACTCGCGGGCTGGCGCGACAGCGGCCAGGTCACCATCGTGCCGAACGAGAAGTTCACCGGGCCGAGGTCCCAGCGCCCGCACCTGGACAAGGTCGTCTTCAAACCCTTCACCACCGCCGACTCCGAGTACAACGTGCTGCGTTCGGGCGGCGTCGACTACGGCTACATCCCGCCGTCGGTGCTCGCGCAGAAGGGGAAGTTCGAGGACAAGGGCTACCGGGTCGATCCGTGGGAGGGCTGGGCGGCGACGTACATCGTCTACAACTTCAACTCCACCCACGCCGGTCCGCTGATGCGCCAGCTCTACATCCGGCGCGCCATGCAGCACCTCGTCGACCAGAAGGCGATGAGCGACGTCATCTGGCAGGGCAGCGCGACGCCGACGCTCGGCCCGGTGCCGGTCACGCCGAAGAGCCAGTACCTGTCGAAGGCGATGGAGCGCGACCGCTATCCGTTCTCCGTGGCGAAGGCCAAGTCCCTGCTCACGTCGCACGGCTGGCGCGTCGACGGCGGCACCGCACGCTGCGAGCGCCCCGGCACCGGCGCCGACGAGTGCGGCGCGGGCATCGAGGAGAACGACCCCCTGGAGCTGACGCTGCTCTCCCAGTCGGGTTCCACGGAGACCACGAACATGATGCAGGAGCTCAAGTCCTCGCTCTCCAAGGCCGGCATCGATCTGACGGTCCGCCAGCAGCCGCTGAACTCGGTGCTCGGCAACTCCGTCCCGTGCACGGCGAAGGACCCCGGCTGCGACTGGGACATGTCCTTCTTCGGCACCGCGGGCAGCTGGTACTACCCGCTCAACCCGAGCGGCGAGCAGCTGTTCTCCACCGGCGCCTCGGCGAACTTCGGCAACTACAGCGACAAGAAGGCCGACCGCATCATCCGCGCCGTGCAGTACTCCCCCGACATGAAGGCCGTGCACGAGTACGGCGAGTACCTGGCCGACCGACTGCCGGTGATGTGGATGCCCAACCCGGCCTACCAGGTGTCGGTGATCCGCAACGACCTGCGGGGCATCGAGCAGAACCCGACGGTCACGTTCGCGCCGCAGGACTGGTACTACGTCAAGAAGGACCAGGGCGGCTCCGAGAAGACCGACTCCGAGAAGAAGGGAGCCGCGCAGTGACCGGCTTTCTGGTCAAGCGCTTCCTGCAGGCGCTCGTCGTCCTCTTCCTGGTGTCGATCATCGTCTTCGTGCTCCTGCACATGCTGCCCGGCGGCCCCGCGCGCGCGATCCTCGGCCCCAAGGGCACCCCGCAGCAGATCGACCAGTTCAACCACCAGCAGGGGTACGACCGTTCGCTGCCGACGCAGTACTTCATGTACCTGAAGCGGCTGTTCACCGGCGACCTCGGGGACTCGTACAAACTCAACTCGCCGGTCTTCGAGCTGCTCAAGCAGCGGCTGCCGAAGACGCTGCTCCTGACGGTCCTCTCGACCGCGCTGGCCGTCGTCATCGCGGTGCCGCTCGGTCTGCTGCAGGCGGTCCGGCGCGGCAAGGCCTCGGACTACGCGCTCACCGGGCTCGCGTTCCTGCTGTACGCGACGCCGGTGTTCTTCCTCGGCCTCATCATGATCATCCTGTTCGCGCAGGTCTTCCCGGTCTTCCCGGCGGAGGCGCCGCAGGGCGAGTCGGTCGGCGAACTCCTCGGCGACTTCACGGGCCTGGTGCTTCCGGTGGTGACGATGGCGTTCGGCATCGTGGCGATGTTCAGCCGCTACATGCGCTCGGCGGTCCTGGACAACCTCACCGAGGAGTACGTCCGCACCGCCATGGCCAAGGGCCAGTCGAGCCGTCGCATCCTGGTCCGGCACGTCCTGCGCAACGCGCTCATCCCGCTCGCGACGCTGCTCGGCCTGTACCTGCCGACGCTGTTCAGCGGCGCCCTCGTCGTCGAGTCGATGTTCAACTACCCGGGCATGGGGCTGCTGTTCTGGAACGCGGCCCAGGGCTCGGACTTCCCCGTGCTCCTCGGCGTGACGCTCGTCGTCGGCATCGCCACCGTCCTCGGCTCGCTCCTCACGGACATCCTCTACGCCGTCCTCGACCCCCGGATACGGAGCGTGGCATGACCACCACGACGGCCCCGCGCACCGCGCCCGGGCACGAGGAGGCCGCGCAGGCCACCCCCTCGCTGGCCCGCCGCACCCTCCAGGTCTTCACCGGCAACAAACTCGCCCTGACCGGCGTGGTCCTGCTCGCCCTGCTCCTCGCCTTCAGCTACCTCGGCCCGCTCCTGTACGACACCGAGCAGACCCACACCGACCTGTCCCGGGCCAACCTCTCCCCCGGCTCCGAAGGCCACCTCCTCGGCACGACCGACCTCGGCTACGACATGGTCGGCCGCCTCATGGTCGCGGGGCAGACGTCCCTCGAGATCGGCCTCGCGGCGGGACTGCTCGCCACCCTCTTCGGGACCGTGTACGGCGCCGTCTCCGGCTACTTCGGCGGCTGGGTGGACGCCGCCATGATGCGGATCACGGACGCGGCGCTCGCGATCCCCGCGATGTTCCTGCTCGTCGTGGTCGCCGCGATCATCACGCCGAGCAAGGGCGTCCTCGTCCTCATCATCGCGGCCGTCGCCTGGCTGTCCCCGGCACGGCTCGTGCGGGGCGAGGCCCTCTCGCTGCGCAACCGCGAGTACGTCCAGGCGATGCGGATGATGGGCGGCGGGGGCGCGCGGGCCGTCTTCAAGCACATCGTGCCGAACGCGATCGGCACCGTCATCGTCAACTGCACCTTCCAGATCGCCGACGCCATCCTCTACGTCAGCTACCTGGCGTTCCTCGGACTCTCCATCCCGCCGCCGTCGGCCGACTGGGGCTCGATGCTGTCGGCCGGCATCACGTACACGCAGAACGGCTACTGGTGGCTGATCTTCCCGCCGGGCATCGCGATCGTGCTGGTCGTCGCCGCGTTCAACTTCATCGGCGACGGGCTGCGGGACGCGTTCGAAGTACGGCTGCGCAAGTAAAGGAACTCGCTGACATGGATGACATGGAAGAGCCGGGCGGCGCGCCCGCGCCCCTGCTCCGCATCGACGACCTGCGCGTCGACATCGCCTCGCGCGACCGCACCGTGCACGCCCTCGACGGCGTCAGCCTGGAGCTCGCGCCGGGCGAGGCCCTCGGCATCGTGGGCGAGTCGGGCTGCGGCAAGACCATGACCGCCCTGAGCGTCCTCGGGCTCCTGCCGCCCGGCGGCGCCGTCACCGGCGGCCGGATCCTCTTCGACGGGCAGGACCTGGCGGCGGCGTCCGCGCCGACCCTGCAGGACGTCCGCGGGAACACCGTCGGCATGGTCTTCCAGGACCCGCTGACCTCGCTGAACCCCACGATGACGATCGGCGCGCAGGTGGCCGAGCCGCTGCTCCTGCACCGGGCGGGCATCGGCAGGAAGGAGGCCTGGGCGCGCGCCGAGGAGATGCTGCGGCTCGTCGGCATGCCGCAGCCCGCCGAGCGGATGAAGTCCTACCCGCACCAGCTGTCGGGCGGCATGCGCCAGCGCGTCGCCATCGCCATGGCCCTGGTGTGCGAGCCGAAGCTCCTCATCGCCGACGAGCCGACGACGGCGCTCGACGTCACGACGCAGCACCAGATCCTGGAACTCGTCGACAACCTGCGCCAGACCCTCGGCATGGCGATGATCCTCGTCACGCACGACCTGGGCGTCATCGCCAACCGCGTCGACCGCGTCGCGGTGATGTACGCGGGCAAGGTCGCCGAACAGTCCGACGTGCGCGGCCTGTTCGCACGCCCCCGCCACCGCTACACGGAGGCCCTGTTCGCTGCGCTCCCGGAGCGGGCGGCGGACCGGGGCACCGAGCTGCACACCATTCCCGGCCTTCCGCCGAGCCTCACGGTGCGGCCGACGGGGTGCCGGTTCGCACCGCGCTGCTCGTTCGCCACGGAGGAGTGCCGGGAGCGGGAGCCCGAACTTGAGCAGGACGTGGCGGCGGCGCAGGAGCTGGGATCCGCCCTGGTCGAGAAGGCTCTTGCGGGTACGGCGGCTGAGCCGCGTCCGGATCCGGAGACCGTGAAGGCGACCGGGGCGGGCCACCGCTTCGCCTGCTTCCACCCCGTGCCGTACGGCGACGCGCCCGCCGAGCAGGTCGTGACGCCACCGCCCGCCGCGGCCACCGAACCCGGTGACGTCCTGCTCGAACTCGACGCGCTGGTCAAGGAGTTCCCGCTCACCGGCGGGCCCTTCGCGCGGCGCCGGGGCACGGTGAGCGCGGTCGGCGGGGTCTCGCTGAGCGTCCGCAGGGGCGAGACGTACGGCCTGGTCGGCGAGTCCGGGTGCGGCAAGACGACGCTGGGCCGGATCGTGGCGGGCCTGGAGGAGCCGACGGGGGGCACGGTCCGCTTCGACGGCCGCGACCTGTCCGGGCTCTCCCGCGCGGAGCGCCGCGCGCACCGGCGCCGCATCCAGCTGATGTTCCAGGACTCGACGGCGGCGATGGACCCGCGGATGCGGGTCGGGGAGATCCTGCGCGAGCCGCTGGTCATCCAGGGCGTCGGCACCCGTACCGACCAGGAGCGCCTGACGGCCGAACTCCTCGACGCCGTGGGCCTGCCACGCGGGGCCGTGCACCGCTACCCGCACGAGTTCTCCGGCGGCCAGCGCCAACGCCTCGGCCTGGCCCGGGCATTGACGCTCTCGCCGGACCTGGTCGTGGCGGACGAGCCGGTGTCGGCGCTCGACGTGTCGGTGCAGGCGCAGATCCTCAACCTCATGCGGGAGCTCCAGCGCGAGCGCGGCCTGACGTATCTGTTCATCTCCCACGACCTGGCCGTGATCCGCCACCTCGCCGACACCGTGGGCGTGATGTACCTCGGCAAACTCGTGGAGTCGGGCCCGGCCGAGCAGGTGTACGCCCACCCCCTGCACCCCTACACGCGCGGCCTCCTCGACACGGTGAACGTGCCCGACCCGGCCGCCGCGTCCGGCGGGGACCGCGAGCCGCTGCGCGGCGAGACGCCGTCCGCGGCGAAGCCCCCGTCCGGCTGCCGCTTCCGCACCCGCTGTCCGTTCGCCGAGGAGGTCTGCGCGAGCACGGAACCACCGGTCAGCACACCGAACGGGGCGGGGCATCAGGTCGCGTGCCACTTCCCCCTGGCCGCGCCTCGGCTAGCGTCGGCGGTATGAACGAGGTGGCGAGTACGCGGGCGGACCCCGGCAACGGCGGCTCCGCCCTGGCCGCGGCACTGGCACGGGGGCCGCTGGTTCTCGACGGCGGCCTGTCCAACCAGTTGGAGGCCGCGGGCCACGACCTGTCCGACGACCTGTGGTCGGCGCGGCTGCTCGCGGAGCGGCCCGACGCGGTGCGGTCGGCGCACCGGGCGTACTACGAGGCGGGCGCCGACGTCGTGACCACGGCGAGCTACCAGGCCACGTTCGAGGGCTTCGCACGGCACGGCATCGACGCGGTCAGCACCGCCGAGCTGCTG
This sequence comes from Streptomyces sp. RK9, assembly GCF_045070545.1. NCBI lineage: Bacteria > Bacillati > Actinomycetota > Actinomycetes > Kitasatosporales > Streptomycetaceae > Streptomyces > Streptomyces sp. RK9. The sequence continues at coordinate 497,829 of NZ_CP173703.1, forward strand.
CGCCTGAGCGTCACCCTCGCGCGTGAGGCGGCGGCGCTCACGGCGGCGGAGCGCCCCCTGTGGGTGGCGGCGTCCGCGGGTCCGTACGGCGCGATGCTCGCCGACGGCTCGGAGTACCGCGGCCGCTACGGCCTGAGCGTCGCCGACCTGGAGCGCTTCCACCGCCCCCGCCTGGAGGTGCTCTCCGACGCGGCGCCCGACGTCCTCGCCCTGGAGACCGTCCCCGACCTCGACGAGGCCCGTGCCCTGCTGCGCGCGGCACGGGGCCTGGGTGTGCCCGCGTGGCTGTCGTTCACCGTCACCGGCGACCGCACCCGCGCCGGGCAGCCCCTCGCCGAGGCCTTCGCGCTCGCGGCGGACGCCGACGAGGTCATCGCGGTGGGCGTCAACTGCTGCGACCCGCGCGACGCGGACGCCGCCGTCCCGCTGGCCGCCCGCGTGACGGGCAAGCCGGTCGTGGTCTATCCGAACTCGGGCGAGTCCTGGGACGCGGCGAGCCGCACCTGGCAGGGCCCGACCCGCTTCGCGCCCCGGCAGGCGAGCGCCTGGCGCGACGCGGGGGCGCGGCTCGTCGGGGGCTGCTGCCGGGTGGGTCCGGAGGCGATCGCGAAGGTGGCGGAGGAGGTCCGCGGCTGAGGGCGCGGTGCTCGCGCGGGCAGCCCGCGAACGATCGTTCGCACAGCCGTCCCGCAGCCCGTCCCGCACCCGCGCCGCCGTCCCGACCCACACCCTGACCTGCGGAGAAACGCGCCGAGGCGTCATTGTCAGTGGTGGGGTGCAGACTGAGCGGTACCTGAGACAACGCCGTCCGAAAGGTGTCAGTCATGGCTGACGTCCTGCTCACCGTTGGTACGCGCAAGGGCCTGTTCGTCGGGCGCCGCACGCACGGCACATGGCAGTTCGACGAGGCTCCCTACTTCAACGCCCAGGCGATCTACTCGATCGCGATCGACACCCGCACACCGAACCCACGCCTGCTCGTCGGCGGCGACAGCGCCCACTGGGGGCCTTCGGTGTTCCACTCCGACGACCTCGGGCGCACGTGGACCGAGCCGAAGAAGGCCGCCGTCAAGTTCCCCAAGGACACCGGGGCCTCCCTGGAGCGGGTGTGGCAGCTGCACCCGGCGGCGGCCGAGCCGGACGTGGTGTACGCGGGCACGGAACCGGCCGCGCTCTACCGCTCCGAGGACAGGGGCGAGTCCTTCGAGCTGGTCAGGCCCCTGTGGGAGCATCCGTCCCGCTCGCAGTGGCAGCCAGGAGGCGGCGGCGAGGGGCTGCACACGATCCTCACCGACGCCCGTGACCCGGCCGCCGTGACCGTCGCGGTGTCCACGGCGGGCGTGTTCCGCACCGAGGACGGCGGCGCGAGCTGGCAGCCGTCCAACTCCGGGGTGTCGGCGGTGTTCCTGCCCGACCCGAACCCGGAGTTCGGCCAGTGCGTGCACAAGGTCACCAAGGACGCCGCCGACCCGGACCGGCTGTATCTGCAGAACCACTGGGGGGTGTACCGCAGCGACGACGGCGGCGTCCACTGGACGGACATCGGCGAGGGCCTGCCCTCCGACTTCGGCTTCGCGGCGGTCGCCCACCCGCACCGCGGCGACACGGCGTACGTCTTCCCGATCACCGCGGACGCGGACCGGGTCCCGGCCGACCGGCGCTGTCGTGTCTACCGCACGGCGGACGCGGGCAAGAGCTGGGAGCCGCTCAGCGCGGGCCTGCCGCAGGGCGACCACTTCGGCGTGGTGCTGCGGGACGCCATGTGCACCGACGGCGCCGACCCGGCGGGAATGTACTTCGGCAACCGCAACGGCGAGGTGTACGCGTCCGCGGACGACGGGGACTCCTGGCAGGAGCTGGCCTCGCACCTGCCGGACGTGCTGTGCGTCCGCGCGGCGGTCGTCGGGTGACCCGGGCCGCAGCCCACGCCGGTCGAGCCGCGGTGGCCTCCGCCGACCGGGCTGCGGCGGGCCCCGCCCCCGGGGTGACGGTCGGCTGCTCCGCGAGCTTCGGCCATCGGTTGATCGCCGCCGCGTGTACGGCAGTAGAGTGACGCTCCGTGGCACCACGACCCTTGCATGAAATCGTCGAAGCCGGCTGGGCCAAGGCCCTGGAGCCGGTGGCCGAACAGATCGCCTCCATGGGGGACTTCCTGCGCGCGGAGATCGCCGCGGGACGCACGTACCTCCCCTCGGGACCGAATGTGCTGCGCGCCTTCCAGCAGCCGTTCGACGAGGTGCGCGTCCTGATCGTCGGCCAGGATCCCTACCCCACGCCCGGGCACGCGGTGGGCCTGTCCTTCTCGGTGGCGCCCGACGTCAGACCGCTGCCCGGCAGCCTCATCAACATCTACCGCGAACTGCACGGCGACCTGGGCCTGCCCCAGCCGTCCAACGGCGACCTGACGCCCTGGACGCAGCAGGGCGTGCTGCTGCTCAACAGGGCGCTGACGACGGCCCCGCGCAAGCCCGCCGCGCACCGCGGCAAGGGCTGGGAGGAGGTCACCGAGCAGGCGATCCGGGCGCTCGCGGCGCGCGGCCGTCCGCTGGTGTCGATCCTGTGGGGCCGGGACGCCCGCAATCTGCGGCCGCTGCTCGGCCAGTTGCCGTCGGTGGAGTCCTCGCACCCCTCGCCGATGTCGGCGGACCGCGGCTTCTTCGGTTCGCGGCCGTTCAGCCGCGCCAACGACCTCCTGGAGCGGCAGGGCGCGCAGCCGGTGGACTGGCGGCTGCCGTGACCGGGCTCCCGGTCGTGCTCGGCGTCGACTCCGGCGGCTCGGGGCTGCGGGCCGTCCTGGGCGTCCCGGACGGGCTGCGCGCGCCTGCCCCGGTGCGTTCCGCGGAGCCGGTGCGGACCGGGCCGCGCGGGATCGACGCCACGCATCTGCGGGAGCAACTGGAGCCCATGGTGCGGCAGTTGCTGGCCGACGCGGGCGGCGGGCGGCTCGTCGCCGTCGCTGTCGGCGCCGCCGGGATGGCGACGCTCGGCGACGACCTGCGGGACCGGCTGCCGTCGGCGCTCACGGAGTTGTTCGGGGTGCGGCGGGTGGCCCTCGCCGCCGACGCCGTCACCGCGTACGCGGGCGCGCTCGGCCAGCGGCCCGGGGCCGTCGTCGCCGCGGGCACCGGCCTGATCGGCCTCGGCACGGACCTCGCTCAGTGGCGGCGGACCGACGGCTGGGGGCATCTGCTCGGCGACTGCGGCAGCGGCGCGTGGATCGGCCGGGCCGGGCTCGAGGCGGCGATGCGGGCCTTCGACGGGCGCCGGGGCGGGTCGGCCGCACTGCGCGCCCGCGCGGAGGAGATGTTCGGCACTCCGCTGTCGGGCCTTCCGGGGCAGCTGTACCCGCGCCAGGACCGGCCCGCGGTACTCGCCGCGTTCGCGCCCGAGGTGGGGCGGTGCGCGGCGGACGGCGATCCGGTGGCGGTGCGGGTGCTGCGGGAGGCGGCCGGGCACATCGCGGACACGGCGGCCGCGGCCTGTCCGCCGGACGGGTCCTGCGAAGTCGCCCTGACCGGCGGCCTGCTGAAGCTCGGCGACGTGCTCCTCGGCCCACTGGAGGCGCAACTGACGGAGCGTCTCCCGCACGCCCGCCGGGTCGCCGCCGCGGGGGACCCCCTCGACGGCGCCGTCCGGATAGCGGTCGACCTCGCGGCGGACACCCTCAAGCTCCCCCGCGACCCGCACCTGTTGTACGTCGCGGAGTGACACCTCGTACGTCGCGGAGTGACATCGCCGCCGTCCCGCACGCGTTCGTACGCGCCGTAACGCGGCGCGTACGTCGCGCAGTCACGCGTCCGGGACGGCACACGCCCACCGGCACACCGCTGTTCGACGGGCCGCACAGCGTCTGGGACGTTCTCTCCACGCGATCCCCGCACTCTGCACACGGTCCCCAAACCCTCCCGGCGCCCCACGCTCCCCAACTCACCCGACAAAGCGGACTAATACCACTGAGCCGCACCCTCCCCGAACAGGGAAACCCCCAAAGCCAGTAGCATGCGGCGCCATGAGCTCCCCCACTGGGCCCGCATCCGGCCTGCCCGTACGAATGCCGCGCCCCCGTCAGCCGGGCCGGCACCGCCGCCCGGAGCCCGTCGCGGCTCCCCAGGGCGCGCCCGCGCTCGTCCTCGCCGTGCCGGGCGTCCCCAGCGCCGCCACCCGCGGCATCGCCGAGGAAGTCGTCTCGATCGCGCGCTCCGAGCTGCCCGGTCTCGACGCCAGGATCGGTTACGTCGACGGGACGGACGCCGACGCCGGCCCGTCGGCCGAGTTCCCCACGCTGCAGGCCGTGCTCGCGCACACCGCCGCCGAGCGCACCGCCCGCTACGAGCAGGCGCTGGCCGCCGGCGTCGAGGACGCCCGCCGCCCCGAAGGTCCCGTCGCCGTCGTGGTGCCCCTGCTCGCGGGCCCCGACAACGCGCTGATGCGCCGCGTCCGCCAGGCCGTCATGGACAGCCGCGCCGCCGCCGAGCTGACCGACGTCCTCGGCCCGCACCCGCTGCTCGCCGAGGGCCTGCACGTGCGGCTCTCCGAGGCGGGCCTGGCCCGCGCCGACCGGGCCCGGCTCTTCACGGTCGCGACCGCGGCGGACGGCATCGTCCTCGCCACGGTCGGCGGCGAGGAGGCCGTGCAGGCCGCCGGGATCACCGGCATGCTGCTCGCGGCGCGCCTCGCGGTGCCGGTGATGGCCGCCGCCCTGGACGAGGAGGGCTCGGTCGCGGCGATCACGGAGCAGCTGCGCGGCTCCGGCTCGGCCCAGCTGGCCCTCGCCCCGTACCTGATCGGCCCGGAGGTGGACGCGAGCCTCCTGGACGCGGCCGCCAAGGAGGCGGGATGCGCCGTCGCCGAGCCGCTCGGCGCGTACCCGGCGATCGGCAAGCTGGCCCTGTCCAAGTACACGACGGCGCTGGGCATCACCCCGCAGCAGCCGTCGGGCGCGCCGGTGCACTGACACGCGGCACGCGACCGCACCACCCGCACGACACGACGTCGATGGGCCCGCCCCCGAGTTCGGGGGCGGGCCCCTTCGCGTACGACGAGTGCCGTGACCACCGGTGGTCACGGCGACTCGGCCGAAGACGGCGGCTCAGCCGAGGACGAGGGCTCAGCCGAAGACCACGCAGCTCGCCGCGGGCACGTCGATCGCACCGGCGCGGCTCGGCAGACCCGTCTCGGCGTCCAGGGTGAACCAGGTGACGTCTCCGGAGTGCTCGTTGGCGGCGTACAGAAAGCGCCCTGAGGGGTCGATGGCCAGGTCACGGGGCCAGGCGCCACCGCAGGCCACGGAGGCCGTCAGACGGGCGCCGGTGCCCTCGGCGTCGAGCGCGAACACGGAGATGACGTCCACGCCCCGGGTCGCGGTCCACAGGAAGCGGCCGTCGGGCGCGACGACGACCTCGGAGGGGTAGGCGTCGCCGTCGGGCCCGGCGGGCAGCACGGGGGTCTCGGCGAGCGGGTCGAGAGTGCCGTCGGCGGGGTTCCAGGAGCACACGGTGAGGGTCGGCGTGAGTTCGTTCAGGACGTAGGCGACGCGGCCGCCGGGGTGGAAGGCGAGGTGGCGCGGCCCGGTGCCGGGGCGCAGCGCGACCTCGTGGCGCACGGTGAGGCCGGTCGGGCCCGGCTCGCAGACCCGCACGGAGTCGGTGCCGAGGTCGACGCTCAGCAGCCAGCGGCCGCCGGGGTCGGGCAGGACCTGATGGGCGTGCGGGCCCTCCTGGCGGGCGGGGTCGGGCCCGGATCCCTTGTGCTCCAGGACGCCCGCCGGGGCGGGGGCGAGGCTTCCGTCGGCGGCGACGGGCACGCTGGTGACGCTGCCGGAGCCGTAGTTGGCGGTGTGCACGTGTCCGTCGTGGACGGCGAGGTGAGTGGGGCCCGCGCCCCGCACGGGCACGGGCCCGCCGATCGGCCGGACGGCGTCCCCGGCCGTGCGGAAGGCGGCGACGGCGCCGTCGGGGGTCTCGCTCACGGCGTAGAGCGTGGCGCCGTCAGGGGACAGTGCCAGGTACGAGGGGTCGGGCACGGCGTCCGTCACGCCGAGCACGGTCGGCGCGCCGGTGGCGGCGTCCACCGTCGCGGTGACGATGCCCGGCCCTCCCCCCTGCGTGAAGGATCCGATGTACGCCCGCCGCGCCTGCCCGCCACCCACTGCCTGCCCCTCTCGGCTCGCCCCTGGGCCCCGCGTCGGGGCGGCACCCATGGGGCGACGCTAGCAGCTGGTCTGGACCAGTGGGGGGTACTTGGAGCGGCGCGGTGGGCAGACCCCGCCGCCGAGGCACTCAGCCCCCAGACCCTCAGGCCCTCAGCCCTAAGGCCCTCACGCCCCGATCAGCGGCGTACGCGGCGAGCTGCGTACCGGCGTCGCGAGTTCGAGCAGTGCCCGCTCCAGGCCGTGCAGATGCGCGAGGGCCGGTTCGAGGGCCCCGGCGTGCTTGACGGCGGCGGGGGCGGCGGGGGCCGTGAGCGCCTCCTCCGAGGCGATCAGCGCCTCGACGGCGGCCTCGACCCGCGCGCAGGCGGCGGCGAGCCGGTCGTCGCAGGAGGCCACCGGGTCGGTGGCGATGGCCGTGAGACTGCGGACCTGGTCGGCGCACTCATCCAGGAGCGCGATGACCTGACGTGCGCGGACGCGCCGGGCGCGCAGCGGGCTGAGGGGGTGCACCAGCGGGGCGAGCGAGAGCCGCACCCGGCCGAGGATCACTTCGAGGTCGGCGATGTGCGGGGCCGGGTCGGCCGTGGTGGAGCCGGACAGGCGGGCCGCGGCCTCCCGGGTGCAGGCGTGCACGGTGCGGACGGCGCGCTCGATCCAGGCGTTGGTCGTGGCGTGGGTGGTGACCGGCAGGACGAGCAGGACGGCGAGCACCGCGCCGAGCGCGCCGGCCCCGGTCTCCAGGAGGCGCAGGGCGAGCAGCCCCGGGTCGAGGACGCCGAGCAGGCCGTAGAGGCCGCCCGCCATCACGGTCACGGCCAGCATCATCCAGGTGTACGAGACGGCGGCCGTGTAGAAGATCCCGAAGACGCAGACGGCGACGATCACGGCGGTCGGCACGAGGGCGCCGTGCAGCGGCAGCACGACGACGACGCCCACGGCGATGCCGATCAGCGTGCCGAGCACCCGGCGGAAGCCGCGGACCAGCGTCTCGCCGCGCGACACCGTGTTCACGAAGATCCACCAGGTGGCGCCGATGGCCCAGTACCAGCGGTCCCCGGACAGCGCGTGCCCGATGACGAGGGCGACGCCGCCGCCGAGGGTGACCTGGACGGCCTGGCGGGTGGTGGCGCGCGCGAGGCCCCGGCGCACGGCGAGGGCCGGCACCGTGGCGGGCGGCAGCCGTCGCTCGTAGCACCACAGGCCGAAGCGGACGGTGGACGAGGCGAGCAGGGCGATGCCGATGGCCTCGTACAGGGAGGGCAGTTGCGGCAGCTCCGTGTGCAGGAACTGGGCCGCGAAGAAGGTCATGAACGCGAAGACGCCGAGCGAGTGGCCGCGCGGCCCCCATCGGCGCGCGTACACCCCGGCGCCCATGACGGCCAGGAACGCGAGGTCGCGCAGCACGGGGTGGTCGTGCAGGAGCGCGGCGAGGGCGAGGACGGGGAAGCCCACGGCGGGCAGCAGCGCGGTGGTGACGGCCTGGCCGCGCACCGTCGTGTCGGTGACGGTGAACAGCGCGAGCAGCGCGGCGAGACCGGCGATGATGGCCGCGACGAGCGTGTGCCCGACGAGTGCGCAGAGGGTGACCGCCAGGGAGATGCCGAGGACGGCCCGGGTCGCGAAGCGCAGCCTCAGCCGCCCCGGATCCGGTGCCACGAACATCGACCTCAGCACAGCTTTGCCCACCCCTCGACGGTCCCGGCGGTCGCGGCGCGCGGCCACGGCGGACCCGGCGCGGCTCGCGATCCGCAGGACGGGAATCGCGCGCGACATGAATGACATGAATAAGGCGCCGCGGAATCCCGCAGCGCCATCGACGGATCCATCTCACCATTCGGGAGCCCGGTGGCTCAACCGGGACACTCAGGACTGGGCCATTGGCCCAGCCGGAGGCCCGCAGGGCGGTGCGTCGGCGGGCCAACGGGCCACACCGACGCCGCCTGCGGGCTCACGCGCCGCGGTGCTCTCAGGTGCCGGGCTTGCGGCCGTAGACGAAGACGTCGTCGCCCTTGCGCAGCATGTTCCAGTACTTGGTGGCGTCCTTCTTGGTCATGTTCACGCAGCCGTGCGAGCCGGGCGGGGACCAGACGCTGATGCCGACCGAGTGGAAGGCCTGGCCGCCGTCGAAGAACTGGCTGTAGGGCATCGGCACGTGGTAAATGCTCGAAATGTGGTCGATGTCCCGCCAGTAGACCTTCTTCAGGCCGGTGCGGGTCTCGTGGCCGTTGCGTCCCGTGCGCACCGGCACCGGCCCGTACTTGAGGGTCTTGCCGTCCTGGATCCAGCTGAGCTGCCGGGTCAGGTCGACGCAGGCGATGCGGCCCTTGTTCACCGGGCACTTGCCCGCCTTGTTCGGGTTGTTGCCCGCGGCCTTCTGCTTGTTCATCAGGCTCATGACGCCCCAGGTCACGGAGCCCGCGTAACCGGCGTTGGGGCTGATGCCGTGCTTGGTCTGGAAGGCCTTGATGGCCTTGCAGTCGGCGCTCGACTGCCTGCCGTCCACCGGGCGGCCCAGGAACTTCTCGACCTGCTTCTGGTACGGCCCGGCCTGCGTCGAGCACGTCGCGGCCTGTGCGGTGGTGCTCCCCAGAGCCACCGTGAGCGGGGCCACCAGCGCGGTGATCCCCAGGGCGACGACGGCTCGTCTGTGTATGTCCCCCACTGCGGTCCACTCCTCGTTCGTCTTCGTACGCGCCATACGTGTGCGTTGCGCGTTTTACGACAGCTAGACCGTGGAGGGGGCCGACTCGTTGCAGGGGGAAGTGAAACAGGTGCGTAACAGCGCGGCGGGGGCGCGCACCGGCAGTCCGTCCGGTCCAACGGCCGGCGGCGCGCGGGAACCTCCGTGCCATTGGTACGGTCGCGGTGATCGACTCGCGCACCCGGGAGGCCCGCACCATGGCCGTCGACGAACTCGACACCCGCATCCTGCGGCTCCTCCTGGAGCAGCCGCGCACGAGCGTGCGGGAGTACGCGCGCGTCCTCGGCGTCGCGCGCGGCACCCTCCAGGCCCGCCTGGACCGGCTCGAACGCGAGGGCGTCATCACCGGCACCGGGCCGAAGCTCTCCCCCGCCGCGCTCGGCCATCCGGTGCTCGCCTTCGTGCACATCGAGGTCACCCAGGGGCGCCTCGACGAGGTCGGGGACGCGCTCGCGGCCATCCCCGAGATCATCGAGGCGTTCTCGATGACGGGCGGCGGCGATCTGCTGACCCGGGTGGTGGCGCGCGACAACGGCCACCTGGAGGATGTCGTCCAGCGTCTGATCCAGCTGCCGGGCGTGGTGCGTACGCGTACGGAGATGGCGCTGCGCGAGCGTGTGCCGCACCGGCTGCTTCCGCTGGTGGAGTCGGTGGGCCGGGCGGCCGCGGAGAAGTAGCCGGGTGGGCGTGCGGGGACCGTTGGCATCCTGGGGTGCATGAGCGCCTTGAACCACACCTCGGTCATCTTCGATCTCGACGGCACCCTCGTGGACAGCGAGCCGAACTATTTCCAAGCGGGCCGTCAGCTTCTCGCCGCCCACGGCGTCCCCGGCTTCACCTGGGCCGACCACGAGAGGTACGTCGGCATCTCCACCCGCGAGACCCTCGCCGACTGGCGGGAGCGGTACGGCCTGACCGCGCCCCTCGCCGACCTGCTCGCGGAGAAGAACCACCGCTATCTGGAGCTGGCCCGCGCCTCCACCCGCGTGTATCCGCAGATGCGGGAGTTCGTGGAGCGGCTCTCCGACGCCGGGGTGCCGATGGCGGTGGCGTCGGGGTCGTCGCGCGCCGCCATCGAGGCGATCCTCGCGGGCACCGGCCTGGACGCCCACCTGAAGACGCTCATCTCGGCGGACGAGGTCGACCACGGCAAGCCCGCTCCCGATGTGTTCCTCGCGGCCGCCGCGCTCCTCGGCGCGGAGCCCGCCGACTGCGTGGTCCTGGAGGACGCCGCTCCGGGCGCGCTCGCCGCGCGGGCCGCGGGCATGCGGTGCGTCGCGATCCCGTACGTCGCGGCGCAGGCGGACGACCCGGCGTTCGCGTCGGCGGACCTGCTGGTGCGCGGCGGCCAGGAGGAGTTCACGGCGCGGGCCGCGCTGGACTGGCTTGCGGCGGGCACACGGGGTCCTTCGCCCGCCTGACGCCTGTCGGCTCCGGGCACGCCCGGTCGGCGGAGCCGCCGTGTGGCCGGATCGCCGGAGCCGGTACACGGTGGTCAGTACGAGGTGTGGTCACGAGCACCACGGGTACCTGCGAACGCAGCCCAGAAGGAACGGAGGCACGACCGTGAGCGAGCAGAAGCCCCCGTCGGTCGGCGAGGACGGCCCCCCGGTGCCGCGGGACCTGCCCGACCAGCAGGCCTCGGACCAGGAGGACCCCTGGGACCCGGATGACGACGCGGCCCGCACCGGCAACGCACCCGACACGCACGACGACGTACCCGACACCGACGAGGCGGGTACAGGCAGGCGCGGCGCCCCGCACGCACACGGCCCCGGCCCGGACCGGCCGGTGCCGGACGAGCCCGCCGACTAGGGCGGGGAGCCGCCGTGGACGCGCGCGCACTGAAGCAGGACGACGACCGCACGGACGCGCGCGGGCAACGGAGAAAGGGATGATGGGCAGTGAACGCAACGGGTCCGTCCTCGGCACAGGTCACGGTGGAACTCAGTGACTGCTCCGCGCAGGACGCGGCAGCTGTCTTCGACGTCCTGCGGACCGCCTTCCCGCAGACGTCCCCGGCGGACGGGCCCGGCGCCACGGCCGGCCCGCCCCCGGGCGCCGGCAGCGGGGCGACGGTCTGGACGGAGACCTTCGACATCGCGGGCGCCGGCCTCGCGGTCCCGGAGGGCGCCGCGGGAACGCTGACGCGCCCGGTGTCCGCCGACGTCCAGGGCGGCTATCTCGCGGTGGATCAGCTGCAGGCCTTCCTGGCCTCCGCGTTCACCGTGAGCGGCGAGGGCGCGGCCTTCGGAGACCAGGAGAAGGACGTACATCTGTGCCTCGCGAACCGTTAGGCCGCCGCGGGCCGGACCGGTTCGCGCCCGCCGTCACAGGAGGTGTGGCAGCCCCAGATTGTTGATGAGCGGGCCCTCGACGGTGACGCCCTCTGTGACCAGGGACTCGGCGGCGGCCAGGGGCGGCAGCGGGTTCGCTGCCGCGTGTGCCGCCGCCGGGGCGGCGGTGACCGCGGCGGCCGGTGCGGTGAGCGAGGTCATCGCGGCGAGCGCTCCGATCACGAGGACGACGGGACGGCGCATGGAACCACCTTGTTCTCTAGGGGAGTCGTGCCCTTGAGACTGGCTCAAGGGTCCGCCCGGTCCTTCCCGGGCGGCGAGATGGCTGCCCGTGCCGGTGGGCGGGTATGCGGGATGTCCCTCGTACGAGGCCGGTCACGACGCGCGGACAGAAAAAGGGGCGTGGGACGGCGCTGTGCGCCCTCCCACGCCCCTCACCCGCATCCCGCTACTTCACCGTTAGTTCCGTGATGCCCGGGTGCTCCTTGACCTGCGCGGCACCACGCACCGTCACCCGCACATAGCGCGCGAGCCGCGCCTTGTCCGTTTCCTCGGCGGCCTCGGCGGCCCCGGCGGCCCCGGCGCCCGACCCGTCCCGCACGGCGTGCCAGTGGTGGCCGTCGAGGGAGACCTCGATGTCGTACGACGCGGGCTTGACGGCGGTCCACGTCGGCGTGACCTTCGCGACGCGCACCGGCTCGCCGAGGTCGGCGGTCAGGGCGCCGGTCTTCTCGGCCGGGACCCAGGCGGTGGCCGTGTTGCCGTCGACCGCGGCGCCCGCGTACATGCCGGGCTCCTCCGACGACGCCTTGGCGGGCGTGCAGCGGGCCGCGTTGCCCGTGGGCGTGAGGTCGGGGCGGCGGGTCTTGAGGACGACGGGGGCGTCCTCGCTGACGACCTGCTTGCCCTGCGGCGTGTCGAGGGTCATCGGCGCGCCGGAGGTGAGCCGCACCGTGGTGTGGTGGGCGCCGAGTTCGACGTCGTACGTGCGGCCCTGCCAGGTCAGTCCGCGCAGGGTGACGCCCTCGGCGAGCTGCGGGGGCAGCATCGGGTCCAGGCGCAGCCGGTCCTCCCGCATCCGCATGCCGGTCAGGCCGTTGGTGAAGATCTGCAGGAAGCCGCCCTTGCCGGTGAGGAAGTCGTGCGCGGGCGAGCCCGCCAGCGGGTCCTCCGCACCCGCCTTGTCGCCGCGTGCCTCCGAGAACTGCGCGAACGGGCCGCGCACGAACGGCTTGATGGAGCGCTCCAGATAGGTGTACGTGGAACAGCCCGGCTCGCCGATCCCGGCGGCGTCGATGGCGTGCACCGAGTCCGTCATGGCCGGGCCGTCCGGGTCGGTGCGCTGCGCGTAGTAGTCGAGCGTGGCGGCCGCCGCGCCGTCGGCCATGGGCCACTCCAGCGGGTACATCAGGAGCACCGTGTCGGCCTGCTTGATCTTGCTGCCCTTGTAGCCGTCGTACTGCTCGAAGACCTTGCGCTCCTTGTCGTACGGGATGCGGATCCGGTCGGCGATCGACGTCCACTGCGCGGGAGCCTGCTCGCCGAGGAGCTTGGCCGCGCGGGCCGCGTGGCGCAGGGCGGTGGCGGCGCCCGCGTTGGTGAACACCGCGTCGTCGACGCCGTTGCTGTACTCGTCGGGTCCCGCGGTGTCCTTGATGGAGTAGCTGCCGTCGGCGTTGCGGTGGACCCGGCCCGCCCAGAACTCGGCGATGCCCTTCAGGACGGGCCAGCCGCGCGTCTTCAGCCACTGTGTGTCCTTGGTGGCCAGGTAGTACTGCCAGGTCGCCAGGGAGATGTCGGACTGGAGGTGGATCTGGGTGCGGCAGTGCGGCGGGTCCACGCTGTGGCACTCCTTGGCCAGGTTGCCCGAACTGCCGCTGTTCCAGGGGTAGAAGAGGCCGTCGTAGCCGAGCTTGCGGGCGTTGTCGCGGGCTCCGGCGCGGGTGCGGTAGCGGTAGTCGACGACGGACTTGGCGAGGTCGGGGCGGGTGGCGAGGAGCCCCGGGTACATCCACGTCTCGGCGTCCCAGAAGACGAGCCCCGCGTAGTTGTCGCTGGTGAGGCCCGCGGGGGCGATGCTGTTGGCCGCGCCCTCGCGCGTGCTCGACAGGAGTCCGTACTGCGCGGAGCGCACCCACGTCTGCAGTTCGCGCTGCCGCCCGGCCACCTCGATGTCGCTGCGCCACAGGCGTGCCCAGGCGGCGGTGTGGGAGCGCAGCAGGGCGTCCCAGCCGCGCTCGGCGGCGCGCCGCGAGGCGGCGGTGGCGTCCTGGCGCGGGGCACGCGAGGTCAGCGCGGTGTCGACGCCCACGAACTTGGTGAGTTCGTAGGACTGTCCGCTGCGGACGGGCAGGGTGAGGGACTGCCGGTTCGTCAGCTTCGCCGCGCGGCCCGCCCGGCGCTCCCGGGCGTCGTGCACGCCGTGACCGGTGCGCAGCGTGGAGGCGACGGCGCCCTTGACCTTGGTGCCGTCGGTGCGGAAGGCGACGTCCATGGTCGGCCCGGAACCCCCGTGCCGCTCGCCGCCGGTGCGGTCGCCGCCGCCGGTCTGCTGCACGCGGCGCGCGCCGCGGCCGTCGATGACGTCGGTGACGGTCGCCTCGCCGCTCCAGTGCGGGCGCATCTTCATCCGGACGGCGCCCACGTGCGGGTTGGCGCGGTCGGCGAGCACCTCGTAGCTGAGGTCGGTGCGGCGGCCGTCCGCCGCCGTCCAGGTGAGGGTGGTGGTGACGAGGCCGCAGTGCATGCTGAGGCTCTGCCGGTAGGCGGAGATGCGGCCGGGCGTCGTCGAAGAGTTGAAGGTGTCGGAGCCCTTGCCGCCGGTGGTGACGGTGAGCGGGGTCCAGGTGGGGAGCGCGGCGACGGCCTGGCGGTTCCCGGCGGTCCGCTGGTTGTGCGCGTACAGGCCGGACACGAAGGAGCCGTCGTAGCGCGGCGTGAACAGGGGCCAGCCCGTCTTGGCGTCCGTGTCCGTGTAGCCCGCGCCGTTGGGCGGCACGCGCTGTCCCAGGTAGCCGTTGCCGACGAAGGCGTGGTGGTTGTCCTTGGGGTCGACGCGGGTGGAGTCGAGCGTCCAGCCGTCGCCCTGGCGGCAGTCGGTGGTGGTGGCGGAGGTGGCCTCGGCGCGGGAGGGGGCCGTCGGCGGGACCGCTGCGACGAGCACTCCGGCGAGCAGCGCCGCGGACAGTCTGGCGGCGTTCGGCCGCGATACCAGGGAGTACGTCATTGTTCTCCGTCATGGTGAGGTGAGGGTCCACGGACCATAAATTTCATGAACGAGTCACGTCAATAACTTCGGCACAACGCATCAAGTCCTGAACACGGAGTGTGGGAAACACGCCACGCGCAGCAGATCTGCCGCGCGGATCGCCGTCGACGGCGGGGCCCGCGGCACAACACCTCTCCAACTTCTCCACGGCACGGGTAAATTGACCTTGCCGCCCGCAGCGGGCGTGTTTCTACGGGGTGGGTGGGGTGGAGCAGGGGATGCGCGGCGCAGTCCTTGACGGGCGGTACACGCTCACGGAACGAATAGGCGCGGGCGGCATGGGGGCGGTCTGGCGGGCCCGGGACGCCCGGCTCGACCGGGAGGTGGCCGTCAAGCTGCTCGGCCTGCCGCAGGACACGTCGGCGCCGGACCGCGAGCGCATGCTGGCGCTGTTCGTGCGGGAGGCGCGGGCCGCGGCGGCGCTGGACAGCACGTACATCGTGCCGGTCTTCGACCACGGTTCGGAGGGCGACATCCCGTATCTGGTGATGCCGCTCCTGAACGGCCGTACGGTGACCGAACTGCTCAGGAATGGCAAGGGGCTCTCGCCGCAGCGGGTCGCGGACATCGCGGCGCAGGTGTGCCGGGCGCTCGCGGTGGCGCACCGGGCGGGCATCGTGCACCGGGACATCAAGCCCGCCAACGTGATGGTCACCGACGAGGGCACCGTGAAGGTCCTCGACTTCGGCATCGCCAAGTTCCTGGACGCGGCGACGGGGGCCGGCGGCTATCTCACCCGCACCTCCGACTCGCCCATCGGCACGCTGCACTACATGGCCCCGGAGCGGTTCGCGCACGGCGAGACCGACGGGCGCACCGATGTGTACTCGCTGGGCTGCATGGTGCACGAAATGCTCACCGGCGCCCCGCCGTTCGACGCCCCGTCGGCGGCCGCGCTGATGCACTGTCACGTGTACGAGACCCCGGACCGGCCCTCCCTGCGGCGCCCGGGCCTCTCGCCCGCCTGGGACGACCTGGTGGGCCGGATGCTGGCGAAGGCGCCCACCGACCGGCCGGACGCCGAGGGGACGCGCAGCGAGCTGGAGGCACGGGCGAAGGAGGCGTCCGTCGGCCTGACGAAGGGCGCACCGGCCGCATCGGCTCCGGGCGCTCCCGCCACGGGCACGCCGCATCCCGCCTCAGCCACACCGGGCACACCGCATCCCGCCTCAGCCACGCCGGGCACACCGCATGCCGCCGCAGCCACACCGGGCACGCCGAGCCCCGCCGCCACGCCAGGAACACCGGGCACACCGCATCCCGGCACCCCGACGCCCCCGGCGTCGACACCCGCCCACCCCGCGCCCGCCACCCCCACCCCCACCCCCTTCGCGGCGCCACCGTCGGCCCACGCGCCCCTCGCGCAGTCCGGGCACCCGATGGACTCAGGGCCCCAGTCCGTCCCCACCTCCTATCCCCTCCCCCCGCCCAGACCGACCGCCCCGCCCCCGCTGTGGCCCGCCCCGCTCGCCCACCAGGGCCAGGTGCCCGCCGGGCGGCGGCCGTGGTGGCGCAACTGGTGGGTCCCGGGCGGCGCGGCCGTGGCCGTCGCCGCGCTCGTCGTGACGCTCACCGTCACCGACCCGTTCGGCGGCACCAAGGGCGACTCGGGGAAGGGGACGTCCGGGGGCACGTCGGACCGCCCGAAGCCTGGGCCCAAGGGCAGCACGGTGGCCGAGCGGGCCAAGACCGAGACGCTGGTCCTGGGCACGGCGGACGACTCCGAGGGCCCGGCGCCGGCCGTCGCGGAGGCCCGCAAGGGCGGCAGGATCACCGTCCTGGAGCCCTCCGACCTCACCACCGTCGACCCCGGCAAGATGTGGTCGAGCACCGACCGGCTCGTGTCCCGCCTGGTCCACCGCAGCCTGACCGGCCTCAAGACGCTGCCCGACGGCAGGGTCAAGCTCGTCGGCGACCTGGCCACCGACGGCGGCCGCGCCTCGTCGGGCGGCCGGACGTGGACGTTCACGCTCAAGCCCGGACTGACGTACAACGACGGCACTCCGGTCGTGGCCAAGGACTTCGAGAACGCCGTCGAGCGCACGCTCGACCCGTCGTTCGCCATCGGCGACCGGACCCTGCGCGACTGGCTGCTCGGCCCCAAGGGGGCGGACGGCACCGGCGGCGACCGCACCCTGCCGCCCGGCACCATCGAGACGCCCGACGAGCGCACGGTCGTCTTCCATCTGGAGAGCGCGCGGCCGGACTTCAACGTCGCGCTCGCGGGACCCAGCGGCGCTCCGGTGCCCGACCGGGTGAAGGACACCTCGACGGGCTCACCGACGGTCCCGTCCACCGGCCCGTACCAGGTGAGCAGCTTCGCCGGCGCGAAGGACATCACCCTGTCCCGCAACGCCCGGTGGAAGGCGGACAGCGACCCGTTGCGGACCGCCTACCCGGACTCGTTCCGCATCGAGGGCGGGCTCTCCGTCGAGGACGTCAAGTCCCGCACGGTGAGCGCCGGTTCGGGCGAGGCGGTGATGTCGTTCACCGGTTCCCTCGGCAAGGACGGGCTCGGCAAGGCGCCCGGCGGCGCGGGGCGCCTGTCCGCGCCGTCGCCGTTCATCCACGCGTACCAGATCAACACCCGCCAGGTGAAGAACCTCAAGGTCCGCAAGGCCATCGCCACGGCGCTGCCCGCGGGGGACGTCCTCGCGGCCAGCGGCGAGGACGGCACGGTCCATCACAACCTGCTGCCGCCCGGGGTCCGCGGCGCCCGCCCCTTCGACATGTACGGGGCCGGGGAGAACGGCGACCCGGCCAAGGCCCGCGCGCTCCTCAAGGAGGCGGACGAGAGCGGCTTCAAGCTCACCCTCGGCCACACGGACGCGACGGACGCCGAGCGGGCCGAGGTCGTCAAGGCCGCTCTCGACCGGGCCGGTTTCCGCGTCCAACTGCAGAAGGACGACACGACGGACTACTACAGGAACGCGGGCATGGGGAAGTACGACCTGTTCCGGCTCCCCGTGGGCACCGGTCTTCCCGTCGGCTCCGCGACCCTGCCGGCGTACTTCGACGGCAAGTACACCTACCCCACCTCGTCGAACTACTCGCGCCTCAAGAACGCCGCCGTCGACTCGGCGATCGACGCGGCCGGTTCGGCGCAGTCCCTCAAGGACGCGGGCGAGCTGTGGTCGACGGTCGACCGCCGGGTCATGGAGCAGGCCGCGGCCGTGCCCGTGTACGTACCGACGCGCACGTACCTGTACTCCAAGGCGTTGCACGGGCTCCAGGTCGACCTCGACGGCGTGTCGCCGCTCAACGCGTACGTGCGCTGAGCGGCGGCGGCCACGGACGGAGCGGCGCCCCGACGGGGGAGCCGCTCCGTCCGCCTGCCACCTGCTACCGATGGGTGAAGTGCGGCTTGCGCTTCTCCGTGAAGGCGGTCATGCCCTCCTTCTGGTCCGCCGTCGCGAACACCGCGTGGAACAGGCGCCGTTCGAAGCGGACGCCTTCGGTGAGGGTCGTCTCGAAGGAGCGGTTGACCGACTCCTTGGCCATCATGGCGACCGGCAGGGACATGCCCGCCACCGTCTCGGCGACGCTCAGCGCCTCGCCGAGCAGATCGTCGGCGGGGACGACCCGGGACACGAGTCCGGCGCGCTCGGCCTCCTCGGCGTCCATGGTGCGGCCGGTCAGACACAGCTCCATGGCCTTGGCCTTGCCGACGGCGCGGGTCAGGCGCTGCGAGCCGCCGATGCCGGGGATGACGCCCAGCTTGATCTCCGGCTGGCCGAAGACGGCCGTGTCGGCGGCGAGCAGGATGTCGCAGAGCATCGCCAGCTCGCAGCCGCCGCCGAGGGCGTAGCCGGAGACGGCGGCGAGCGTCGGGGTGCGCACCTGGCCGAGCCGGTCCCAGGCCGTGAACCAGTCGCTCAGGTACATGTCCAGGTAGTTCTGCGGGCTCATCTCCTTGATGTCGGCGCCCGCGGCGAACGCCTTCGCGGAGCCGGTGAGGACGATGCAGCCCACCTCCGGGTCCCGGTCGAGAGCCTCGGCCGCGGCGACGACCTCCCGCATCACCTGGAGGTTCAGGGCGTTGAGGGCCTTCGGGCGGTTCAGGGTGAGCAGGGCCACCCGGCCCTTGCGCTCCACGAGGATCGTCTCGTACGAGTCCGTGGTGGCCGTGGAGTCGGTGGTGGCCGTGGGGTCGGTCATGATCGCTGGTTCCTCTGGTCGTCGGCGAGTTGCTGTCCGGAGCGCTCTCTGATGGCCCGGACGATCCCGGAGAAGTCCTCCGCCGCTCCCCCGCCCTCGGCGAAGGCGGCGTACAGCTCGGCGGCGCGCAGGCCCAGTTCGGCGTCGACGCCGCCCGCGCGCACGGCGTTCGCGGCGAGGCCGAGGTCCTTGGCCATCAGGGGCGCGGCGAAGCCCGGGCGGTAGTCGCGGTTGGCGGGCGAGCCCGGGACCGGTCCCGGCACGGGGCAGTTGACGCTCAGCGCCCAGCACTGGCCGGACGCGGTGGACGCCACGTCGTACAGCGCCTGGTGGGAGAGGCCGAGGCTCTCGCCGAGGACGAAGGCCTCGCTGACGGCGATCATGGAGACCCCGAGGATCATGTTGTTGCAGATCTTCGCGGCCTGTCCGGCGCCCGCCGCGCCGCAGTGCACGGCCTTCTTGCCCATCGCGGCGAGCAGCGGCTCGGCCCGCGCGAACGCGGCCTCGTCACCGCCGACCATGAAGGTGAGCGTGCCCGCATCGGCGCCCATGACGCCGCCGGAGACGGGGGCGTCCACGGCGAGGTGTCCGGCCGCCACGGCCGCTTCGTGGGCGGCGCGCGCGTCGGCGACGTCGATGGTGGAGCAGTCGACGAAGAGGGTGCCGGGCCGGGCGGCGGCCAGCAGTCCCTCGTCCTGGTAGAGGGCGAGGACGTGGCGGCCCGCGGGCAGCATGGTGACCACGACGTCCGCGTCGGCGGCGGCTGCCACGGCCGAGGGGGCGGCCTCGACGCCCGCGGCGACGGCGGCGTCCACGGCGTCCGGGACCAGGTCGTGGCCGACGACCCGGTGTCCGGCCTTGACGAGGTTGGCGGCCATCGGGCCGCCCATGTGGCCGAGGCCGACGAAGGCGATGACGGGGCTCACCAGGGCACCTCCTGCGGAGAGCGGTCGGCGGCGAGGGCGAGTCCGCGCGCGCCGAGCGGGGCGAAGTAGCGGGCCACGTCGTCGTCGGTGACGTCGGCGAGGGTGGCCGGGGACCAGCGGGGGTCGCGGTCCTTGTCGACGACCTGGGCGCGGATGCCCTCCACGAGGTCGGCGGAGGCGAGGGCCGCGCACGACACCCGGTACTCCTGCTCCAGGACGCGCTCGAGGGGGCCGAGCTGCCGGGCCCGACGCAGCGAGGAGAGCGTGACCTTCAGGGCGGTCGGCGACTTGGTGTGCAGGGTCTCGGCGGCCTCCTTGGCGGCCTGCGCGCCGTGGCTCTGCAGCCGGTCGACGATCTCCTCGACGCCGTGCGCCGGGTAGCAGGCGTCGATCCACGCGCGCTGCTCACCGAGGACGCCGGACGGTGCCTCGGCGACGTACCGGGCGAGGACCTCGCGCACCGGATCGGACGCGAGGTCCGCGACGAGGCGCGGCAGCCGGTCGGAGGGGACGAAGTGGTCGGCGAGCCCGCACAGGAGCGCGTCGCGGGCGCCCAACTGCTGCCCTGTCAGGGCCAGATGGGTGCCGAGTTCGCCGGGCGCGAGGCCGAGCAGATAGGTGCCGCCGACGTCGGGGACGAAGCCGATGCCCGTCTCGGGCATGGCGATCCGGGAGCGCTCGGTGACAACGCGTACGCCGCCGTGCGCGGAGACGCCGACGCCGCCGCCCATGACGATGCCGTCCATCACGGCGACGTACGGCTTCGGGTAGCGCGCGATGCGGGCGTTGAGGTGGTACTCGTCGCGCCAGAAGTCCGCGGAGGCGCTGCCGCCGGTGCGGGCGTCGTCGTAGATGGCGCGGATGTCGCCGCCCGCGCACAGGCCGCGCTCCCCCGCACCGGTGAGCACGACTGTCTCGACGGCCGGGTCGTGCTCCCAGGCGGCGAGGGCCTGGTCGATGCGGCGGACCATGGCGTGGGTGAGGGCGTTCAGGGCCCGGGGCCGGTTGAGGACGATGTACGCGGCGCGGCCCTCGGTGCGCAGCAGCACGGCGTCGTCGGTCTCCGGGACGGCGGTCCTTCCCGCGGCTGCGGCGGTCATCGCAGCGCCCCCGTCAGGCCGCGGGCGACGATCAGGCGCATGATCTCGTTGGTTCCTTCCAGGATGCGGTGGACGCGCAGGTCGCGCACGAGCTTCTCGATGCCGTACTCGGTCAGGTAGCCGTAGCCGCCGTGCAGTTGCAGCGCGCGGTCGGCGACCGAGTGGCCGGTGTCGGTGGCGAACTGCTTGGCCATGGCGCACAGTTGGGGCGCCTGCGGGTCGCCCGCATCCAGGGCCTGGGCGGCCTGGCGGACCAGGGCGCGGGCCGCGGTCAGCTCGGTCGCCATGTCGGCGAGCTTGAACTGGAGCGCCTGCGCGTCCAGGAGCCTGGCCCCGAACGCCTCGCGGTCGGCGAGGTGGCCGAGGCTGCGGTCGAGGGCGCTGCGGGCGCCGCCGAGGGAGCAGGCGGCGATGCCGAGGCGGCCGCCGTTGAGGCCGTTCATGGCGATGCGGAAGCCGTTGCCCTCGCCGCCCAGCAGCCGGTCGGCGGACAGCCGCACCCCGTCCAGGATCACCTGCCGGGTGGGCTGGGCGTTCCAGCCCATCTTCCGCTCGTTCGGGCCGAAGGACAGGCCGGGGTCGTCGCGCTCGACGACGAACGCGGAGACCCCGCCGGGACCGCTGTCGCCGGTGCGGGCCATCACGATGTACACGTGCGAGGCGCCGGCGCCGGAGATGAACTGCTTGACGCCGGTCAGGACGTAGGCGTCGCCGTCGCGCTCGGCGCGGGTGCTGAGGGCGGCGGCGTCGGAGCCCGCGCCGGGCTCGGTGAGGCAGTAGCTGCCGAGCCAGTCCATGGACGTGAGCGACCCGAGCCAGCGGGCGCGCTGGGCCTCGTCGCCGTACCGGTCGATCATCCACGCGACCATGTTGTGGATGGAGAGGTAGCCCGCGATGGACGGGCAGCCGGAGGCGAGTGCCTCGAAGACGAGGACGCCGTCGGCGCGGGTGAGCCCGGAGCCGCCCGCGTCCTCGGCGACGTACATCCCGCCGAGGCCGAGGTCGGCGGCCTTGCGCAGCACCTCCACCGGGAAGTGCTTCTCCTGGTCCCAGGCGAGGGCGTGCGGGGCGAGGTGTTCCTGGGCGAAGTCGAGGGTGGTCTCGACGATGGCGAGCTGGTCCTCGGTGAGCAGGGAACTGGTCATGGCGGTCACCGCATCGTCGGGATGGTGAAGCTCGCGCCTTCCTTGGCCCCGGAGGGCCAGCGCGAGGTGACGGTCTTGGTGCGGGTGTAGAAGCGGATGGAGTCCGGCCCGTGCTGGTTGAGGTCGCCGAAGCCGGAGCGCTTCCAGCCGCCGAAGGTGTGGTACGCGACGGGGACCGGGATGGGGACGTTGACGCCGACCATGCCGGTGTCGACGCGGCGGGTGAAGTCGCGTGCGGTGTCGCCGTCGCGGGTGAAGAGCGCGACGCCGTTGCCGTAGGGGTGCTCGCTGGGCAGCCGCAGCGCCTCTTCGTAGTCGGCGGCGCGGACCACGGACAGGACCGGGCCGAAGATCTCCTCCTGGTAGATCCGCATGTCCGGGGTGACCCGGTCGAAGAGCGAGGCGCCCGCGAAGAAGCCGTCCTCGTGGCCGGGGAGGGTGAAGTCCCGGCCGTCGACCACGAGTTCGGCGCCCTCCTCGACGCCGAGGTCGACGTAGGAGCGGACGCGGTCGAGGGCGTCGCGGCTGACGAGCGGGCCGAAGTCGGCCTCGGGGTCGTCGGAGCGGCCGATGCGCAGCGCGCCGATGCGGTCCTTGAGGCGGGCCACCAGGGCGTCGGCGGTGGACTCGCCGACCGGCACGGCCACGGAGATCGCCATGCAGCGCTCGCCCGCGGAGCCGTATCCGGCGCCGATCAGGGCGTCCACGGCCTGGTCGAGGTCCGCGTCCGGCATCACGATCATGTGGTTCTTGGCGCCGCCGAAGCACTGGGCGCGCTTGCCGTGGGCGGCGGCGGTGGCGTAGATGTGCGCGGCGATCGGCGTGGAGCCGACGAAGCCGAGGGCCTCGACGCGCGGGTCCTCCAGGAGGGTGTCGACGGTTTCCTTGCCGCCGTTGACGACGTTCAGGACGCCCGGCGGCAGGCCCGCCTCCAGGAAGAGCTCGGCGAGGCGCAGCGGGACGGACGGGTCGCGCTCGGACGGCTTGAGGATGAAGGAGTTGCCGCAGGCGATGGCGGGCGCGGCCTTCCACAGAGGGATCATCGCGGGGAAGTTGAACGGCGTGATGCCCGCGACGACGCCGATGGGGCGGCGCAGCGAGTGCACGTCGATGCCGGTCCCCGCGTTGTCGGTGAACTCGCCCTTGAGCAGGTGCGGGATGCCCGCGGCGAACTCCACGACCTCGAGGCCGCGCTGGAGGTCGCCGTGCGCGTCGGCGACGGTCTTGCCGTGCTCGGCCGACAACAACCGGGCCAGCGACTCGCGTTCGCCCTCGACGATCCGCAGGAACCGCATCAGGACGCGGGCGCGGCGCTGCGGGTTCCACTCGCCCCACTCGCGCTGCGCCTCGGCCGCGTCGGCGATGGCGGCCTCGGTCTCCGCGCGGTTCGCGAGCGGGACGCTGGCCTGTATCTCGCCGGTGTTCGGGTCGTACACGTCGGCGTGCGCGCCCGATGTTCCCGGGATGTGCTTGCCGCCGATGAAGTGGGTCAGTTCACGGACCATGGGAGCCTGCTCTTTCGTCAGGTGTGGATCCGGGGACGGGCGCGCCCGACCGGCCGTCGGCGGCGTGCGCGGGCATGCCGGGGTGACGGTCGGACAGAGGGACGCGAACGGCCAGGGGGCCGTCAGACAGCGGGGGTTGTCGCTCGCATCGCCGGATCACCTGGGTCGTGGGTGCGCACCGGGGCCATGCGTGTCTGCTCCATCCTCGTGGACAACACGGAACACCCCACGGCCGGTATCCTGACTCCCGGATCAGCGCCCGTTCTCCCGCCTTCCCAACGGACTTCTCCGTCAGTGGCGTTGTGTCACGCGAGAACGCACTCCCCGGTCACAGTGGCGGGACCGCGCCGGATTCACACCGGCTTCCCTGCACCGCGGGCTTCGTCACGAACATATACTTGGACGTCCTAGTAAGTCCACAGCGGACGGGTTCCCACTTGCCGTGGGAACCCCCTGTCCAGCTCCTAGTGGGGTGTCACGCCCCCAGTTCGGCGCGTACGACACCGGCAAGGCCCGCCAGCGCGGACGTGAGGTCCGCCGCGCTCGCCCCGCCGCCCTGCGCCACCTCGTCCGAGCCCCCGCCCCGCCCGCCGAGCAGCCGCTTGACCAGCGCGGACGCGGACAGTCCCGCCGCGCGCCCGGCCTTGTTCACGGCGACGACGAGTACGGGCTTGTCAGCGGTGAGGGCCACGGCGGCCACGCCCGGGCGCTCGCCGGGCAGCCGCCCGCGCACGTCCAGGGCGAGGGTGCGGGCGGCCCCGGCGTCGCCGTCCACGGTGGCGGTGACGACGCCCGTGCCGGCCACGTCGACCGCCCGGTCCGCCAGTTCGCCCGCGCGGACGGCGAGGGCCGCCTGCCGCAGCCGCTGGTTCTCGCGGTCGGCGGCCTTGAGCCGGTCGAGGAGTCCGGCGATGCGCTCGGGCAGTTCGGCGCGGGGCGCCTGCACCTGCTCGGCGATGCGGGCGACGAGGTCGCGCTCGCGCGCCAGATGAGCGAAGCCCTCGATGCCGACGGCGGCCTCCAGGCGCCGCATGCCCGCGCCGACGGACGACTCGGCGGTCAGCGCGACGACGCCGACCTGCGCGGCGTGCTCGACGTGCGTGCCGCCGCACAGCTCGCGCGACCAGGCGCCGCCGATCTCGACGACCCGTACCTGCTCGCCGTACGTCTCGTCGAACAGGGCGAGCGCGCCGAGCTCCTTGGCCTCGGGCAGCGTCATCCAGCGCACGCCGACGGGCAGGTCGCGGCGGAGCGCGCGGTTGGCGGCCTCCTCGACCTCGCTGCGGACGGTGGTGGAGAGCCCGCCGCGCCAGGGGAAGTCCAGGCGCAGATGGCCGGGGCGGTTGTAGGACCCGGACTGCAGGGCGGTGGGGCCGAGGACCTCGCGCAGGGCGGCGTGCAGGACGTGGGTGCCGGAGTGGGCCTGGCGGGCGCCGAGGCGCCACTCGGGGTCGACGGCGGCGTGCACGGGGTCGCCGACGGCCAGTTCGCCCGCGGTGACGCGGACCTGGTGTGCGACGAGTCCGGGCAGCGGTCGCTGCACGTCGAGCACGTCGGCCTCCACCGAGGCGCCGGAGAGCCGGCCCGCGTCGCTGTCCTGGCCACCGGACTCGGCGTAGAACGGCGTGCGGTCCAGGACGGCGGTGACGATCTCGCCGTCGCGGGCCACGGGCACGGGGCCCGCGGGGCCGAGGAGGGCGAGGACGCGTGACTCGGTGGTCAGGGTGTCCCAGGCGCGCCAGTCGGTCGGGCCGTGCTCGGTGAGGACGGCGCGCAGGGCCGATGTGTCCACCGCGCCGCCGGACTTGCGGGCGCGGGCGTCCGCGCGGGCCCGCTCGCGCTGCTCGCGCATGAGCGCCGTGAAGCCCTCGCGGTCGACCTCCACGCCCTGCTCGGCGGCCATCTCCAGGGTGAGGTCGATGGGGAAGCCGTACGTGTCGTGCAGCAGGAAGGCCTGGGCGCCCGGCAGTTGGCGCGCACCCTCCGCCTTGACCTTGGTGACGGCCGTGTCCAGGACGGTCGTGCCCTGCTTGAGGGTGGCGCGGAAGGCGTCCTCCTCGCCCGCGGCCTGGTCGGCGACGCGGTCGTACGCCTCGCTCACATCCGGATGGCTCGGCGCCATGCAGTCCCGGGCGACGGCGAGGAGCTGCGTCAACGCCGGGTCCTCGTAGCCGAGTTGGCGCATGGAGCGGACCGCGCGGCGCAGGATGCGGCGCAGTACGTAGCCGCGGCCCTCGTTGCCGGGGGCGGTGCCGTCGGTGAGGAGCATGAGGGCGGTACGGACGTGGTCGGCGACGACGCGCAGGCGCACGTCGGCCACCGGGTCGGCGCCGTAGCGGACGCCCGCGAGGTCGGCGGCGCGGTCGAGGACGGGCCGGGTCTCGTCGATCTCGTAGAGGTTCGTGGCGCCCCCTTCGGCCTGGAGCAAGGTGGCCATGCGCTCCAGGCCCATGCCGGTGTCGATGTTGCGGCGCGGCAGCTCGCCGAGGATCGGGTAGCCGGACTTGCCGGTGCCCTCGCCGCGTTCGTACTGCATGAAGACGAGGTTCCAGAACTCCATGTACCGGTCCTCGTCGACGGCCGGACCACCCGCGCGGCCGAGCGCGGGGCCACGGTCGTAGTACAGCTCCGAGCAGGGGCCGCACGGTCCGGGGACGCCCATGGACCAGAAGTTGTCCTCGTCGCCGCGCGCCACGATCCGCTCGTCGGGCAGGTCGGCGACGCGCCGCCACAGCCCGCGCGACTCGTCGTCGGAGTGGTGCACGGTCACCCAGATCTTCGCCGGGTCCAGGCCGTAGCCGCCGTCGGCGACGGAGCGGGTGCTCAGGTCCCAGGCGAAGGTGATGGCCTCTTCCTTGAAGTAGTCCCCGAAGGAGAAGTTGCCGTTCATCTGGAAGAAGGAGCCGTGCCGCGTGGTCTTGCCGACCTCCTCGATGTCGAGGGTGCGCACGCACTTCTGCACGCTGGTCGCCCGCGGCCAGGGCGGCTCGGCCTCGCCGGTCAGGTACGGCTTGAACGGCACCATGCCCGCGTTGACGAAGAGCAGCGTCGGGTCGGGCGTCGGCAGCGGGGCGCTGGGGACGACCGTGTGGCCGCGTTCGGCGAAGAAGTCCAGGAAGCGGGTGCGGATGTCGGCGGTGCGCAAGGGGTGCTCCGGGCGGTCTTGAGGGGTTGCGGGGGCTACAGGGGCATGTCGGCGGTGGTCCGCGCGGGGTGGTGCGGGCCGAGGAAGACGGCCGTGCCGTACCCGTCGGGCGCGGGGTGGGTGACCTGGCGCCAGCCGAGCCGCTCGTAGAAGCGGACGGTGGCGTCGGCCTGCACAGAGGTCAGCAGCCAGCTCCGGCCGTCGGGCGCGTCCCGGGTGACCGCTTCGAGGAGCGTACGGCCGAGGCCGAGGCCGTGCGCGCCGGGAAGGACGGCGAGCTCGTCGACCTCCAGGCCGCCGCACAGCCACGCACCGGTGCGTACGGCGCCGAGGGCGGCGGTGACGCGGGGGTAGGCGCGGTTTCCGGGCAGGGGCGTGGCGGACGTCCAGGAGGTGGCGAACCCGAGCACCTGGTCGCCGTCGAGCGCCACGGCGCCCGAGAACCCGGCCCTGTGCACGTCGCCCGCGAGGCGGTCCAGATACACGTCCCCGTCGGCGGGCTGCGAGTGCCAGGGCGGCCCGGCGAACGCGGCGTCGTAGACCGCGCGGACACCCTCGCGGTGGGAGAGCAGCTCGGGGCCCGGCAGGCGGTGGACGGAGGCAGGCATCAGGCAGCCCTCTCAAAGGTGGTGACGGGGTGCAGCGCCGCGTACTCCAGGGGCGCCGAGGGGTCGATGGACACGTCCAGGGGCGCGGGCTCGGCGCCCGCGCGCACCAGCAGGTCCCCGACGGCGGCGATCATCGCGCCGTTGTCGGTGCACAGGCCGAGCGGCGGGACGCGCAGGGTGATCCCGGCCGCCCGGCAGCGCTCCTCGGCGAGGGCCCGCACGCGGGAGTTGGCGGCGACACCGCCGACCACGACGAGGGTGTCCACGCCGTGCGCGGCGCAGGCGGCGACGGCCTTGCGGGTGAGGACGTCGGCGATGGCCTCCTGGAGCGCGGCGGCCCCGTCGGCGACCGGCAGTTCGCCGTCCGCGTGGCCTTCGGCCCAGCGCGCGGCGGCGGTCTTCAGGCCGGAGAAGGAGAAGGCGTACGGGTCGTCGCCGGGTCCTGTCAAGGGGCGCGGGAAGGTGACGGCCCGCGCCGATCCTTCGCGTGCCGCCCGGTCGACGGCGGGCCCGCCCGGGTAGGGCAGCCCGAAGACGCGGGCGACCTTGTCGAAGCACTCGCCCGCCGCGTCGTCCAGGGTGTCGCCGAGGTGGACGATCGGGTCGCGGGCCAGGTCCCGGACGAGCAGGAGCGAGGTGTGGCCGCCGGAGACGATCAGGATGACGCAGGGGTCGGGCAGCGGGCCGTGCTCCAGGGTGTCGGCGGCGACGTGCCCGGCGAGGTGGTGCACTCCGTACAGCGGTACGTCCAGGGCGTAGGCGAGGGACTTCGCCCCGGCGAGGCCGACCTGGAGGGCGCCGGAGAGGCCGGGGCCCGTCGTCACGGCGACCGCGCCGATGTCGCCGAGGCTGAGGCCCGCCGTGTCCAGGGCGCGGCGGACGACCGGGGTCAGCGCGTGCACGTGGGCGCGGGCGGCGATCTCGGGGACGACGCCGCCGTAGCGGGCGTGCTCGTCCATGCTCGACGCGATCGCGTGCCCGAGCAGGCGCCCGTCGCGGACGAGTCCCGCGCCGGTCTCGTCGCAGGAGGACTCGATGCCGAGCACGATCGGGGAGGCGGTCATGAGGGGTCTCCCGCCGACGTCGTCCCGGACCCAGGCGCCGCCGGCACCGGCTCCCCCGCCGCCGACCGCACTCGTCTTCCGTCTCGCATCCGCCCTCGACCCGCCTTCCCTCAGGCTCGCGCCCGCCACTCATCGGCACCTACTGCCCTTGAATAGTAGTTGCAACACATGTGCAATAAGGATCCGGGCGGTCCGACCCCTCAGTCCCGGGCGAGTCGGTCGAGGGCCGTTTCCACCAGGTGGCGCGCGTAGGCCGTCGACAGGCCTTCGGGCCGGAACAGGATGCGGTACATGACCGGCGCGACGACGTGGTCCATGACCGTCTCGCGCGGCGGGATCCCGTCCTCGCCGCGCGCGCGGGCGCGATCGAGGACGAGGTCGACCTGGGCGGCGGCGTAGGCGGAGCACTGGCCCGCGTTGCCGCCGTCCGGGTCGCCCAGGAGGGCGTCCCGGATGTAGGCGCGGCCGGCGGTGGACGACATCTCGTCGAGGAACTGCTCGGCCCAGGCCGCGAGGTCGGCGCGCAGGGCGCCGTGGTCGGCGGGTTCCGTGTCGGGGCGCAGCCGCTCGACGGCCACGTCCGACAGGAGTTCCTGGAGGTCGCCCCAGCGGCGGTAGATCGTCGACGGGGTGACCCCGGCCCGCGCGGCGACCAGCGGCACGGTCAGCGCCTCGCGGCCCCGCTCGGCCTCGAGATCGCGGACGGCAGCGTGCACGGACGCCTGCACGCGGGCGCTGCGGCCGCCGGGGCGGGCCATGGGCTTGGGGCTCATGGCGTCACCTTAACGCTAATTTCTAGCTTCTACGGTGGTGGGCGGAGCGGGGTCCCCGGGCTTCGGCGCCGCCCCGCGAGCGCTCCCGCCCACCGCGACGACAGCCCTATCCGCCGTGCCGACACCCCCGTCCGGCGAGAGCCGCCCCGCGTCCGCCCGCGTCGCCTCGTACGCGCGCCCGACCCGCAGCACCGTCCCCTCCCCCAGCGGCCGGCCGATCACCTGCATGCCGACGGGCAGGCCGCCCTCGCCCTGTCCGACGGGCACGGTCAGCGCGGGGACGCCGGTGATGTTCGCGGGCGCGGACAGCCGTACGTAGCTGTCGGACACGCTCTCCACGGAACCGTCGGCCCACTGCACGGACCGCTGTCCCACGGGTGCGGCGGTCAGCGGCACGGAGGGCGCGACGACGACGTCGACCTCGGCGAGGAGCCGCGCCCAGGCCCGCCGCATCAGGGTGCGGGCGCGCTGGGCCCGCAAGTAGTCCCCGGCGAGCAGGAGTTCGCCCGCCTCGAGGAGGACGCGCACGTCCGGGGCGTACAGCTCGGGCGTCGCGCGGAGCGTCTCCTCGTGGTACGCGGTGGCCTCGGGGACCATCAGGCCCCACTGGACCGCCTGGACGTAGCGGGTCATGGGGATGTCCACGTCGACGAGTTCGGCCCCGAGGTCGCGCAGCCGGTCGACGGCGTCGCGCACGGCGGACTCGACGTCGGGGGCGACGCGGTCGAAGTAGTAGGTGCGCGGGACGCCCACGCGCAGTCCGGTCAAGTCGCCCTCGCCGTACGGGGGATGCGGCTCGCGGGGCGCCGGGACGCTCACCGGGTCGCGCGGGTCGTGGCCGGTCAGGGCGGCGAGGACGAGGGCGGCGTCGTCGACGGTGCGGGTGACGGGGCCGACGTGGTCGAGGGACCACGACAGCGAGGTCACGCCGTGCCGGGGCACCAGGCCGTACGTCGGCTTGAGTCCCACGACGCCGTTGAGCGCGGCGGGGACCCGGATCGAGCCGCCGGTGTCGGTGCCGATGGCGAAGGTGGCCGCGCCGGACGCGACGGCGACGGCGGAGCCGCCGCTCGATCCGCCCGCGACCCGGCCCGCGTCCCAGGCGTTGCGGGTCTGCGGGGTCGTCAGGCCGTAGGCGAACTCGTGGGTGTGGGTCTTGCCGAGCAGGACGGCGCCCGCGTCCGCGAGACGGGCGGCGACGGTGCTGTCCTCGGCGGCGATGTGGCCGCCCCGCACGGCCGAACTCGCCGTCGTGGGCTGCCCCTTGACGTCGATGAGGTCCTTGAGTCCCAGCGGGACGCCGTGCAGCGGGCCCCGGTGTCGCCCCGCGGCGATCTCTGCCTCCGCCGTCGCGGCCGCACGCCTCGCCTCGTCCGCCCGCAAGCCCACGAAGGCGTTCAGCCGGCCCTCGACGGCCCGGGCGCGCCCCAGGACGGACTCGGTGAGCTCGACGGGGGACAGTTCCTTCGCGCGGATGGCCGCCGCCGCGTCGGCGAGGGTCAGCTCAAACGGTCGCATCGGACACCTCCGGGTCCATCAGTTCCGCGACGTAGGCGGAGGCGGGCGGCACGTCGCCGAAGTCCAGTTCGCGCAGGGTGGCGACGACGGCCTGGATGTGGTTCGCGGTGGCCGTCACGGCGTCCAGGCGCTCGCTCTCCAGGGGGAGTCCGGCGCGGCGGGCCCATGAGGCGGCTTCCTGGGGGGTGAGGCCTGCGGGCTCGGGGGCCTCGGGTGAGGGGGCCTCGGGGGCGAGGGCTTCGGGGGGCATGGGTTCCTCCGGGTGCGGGGCGGGCCCTTCCGGGCGCCGCAGAGGCACGGCGCCGTAAAAGCTAACTGCTTGCGTTAGTGGACCGTAGCGCCTAACGTCACTTAACGCAAAGGGATTGCTTTTAGCGATTCACCGCCCGCCCGGAAGGCCCGCCATGCCCCCGCTGCCCCCGCCGTCCCCGTCGACCCCCGCCACCTGGAACCTCGGCGGCATCACCGCCCACCGCGTCGACGAGGTGGCACTCCCGCCCGGGACGGGCCCCTGGCTGCTGCCCGCCGCCACCCCGGACGTCGTCGCCGACACCCCGTGGCTGCGCCCGGACTTCGCCGACGACGCGGGCACGCTCCGCCTCAGCAGCCACAGCTTCGCGATCACCCTCGGCGGCCGCCGCGTCCTCGTCGACACGGGCATCGGCAACGGCAAGGAGCGCGCCAACCCGGCCTGGCACGACCTCGACACCGACTACTTGGACCGCCTGACCCGCGCCGGGTTCGCGCCCGAATCCGTCGACCTGGTCGTCCTCACCCATCTGCACGCCGACCACGTCGGCTGGAACACCCGCCTGGAGGGCGGGAGTTGGGTGCCGACCTTCCCCAACGCCCGCTACCTCACCACCCGTACGGAGTGGGACCACTGGGCCGCCGCGGACATGGAGGCGCCCCGGCGCCAGATGTTCCGCGACTCCGTCCACCCGATCCGGGACGCGGGCCTGCTCGACCTGGTCGACATCTCGACAGGGCCGGTCGAAGTCGCCCCGGGCCTGCGCCTCCTGCCCGCCCCCGGACACACCCCGGGCCAGGTCGCCGTCGAACTGCGCGGCGACGACCGCACCGCGCTCATCACCGGCGACGCCGTCCACCACCCCGTCCAGCTGGCCCGGCCCGACATCGGCTCCTGCGTGGACATCGACCCCGCCCTCGCCGAACGCACCCGGCGCGCGCTGCTCGCCTCGGTGGCGGACACCGACACCCTGCTGCTCGGCAGCCACTTCGCCGCGCCGACGGCGGGGCGGGTCGCCACCCAGGACGGCACGACCGCCCCGAACTCGTCCTTCCGCTTCAACTCCGCATTGGCCCAGACCTATTGACGAAAGGTCTATACCTACTTACCGTCTGCCGCATCACGTCCCATCCGCAGCAAGGCCTCCCCGAGGGAGCACGCCATGATCGGTCGGTCGGTACGTCTGTTGGGAGCGGCCATCGCGCTGGCCTTCGCGGCGCAGCTGCCGGCCGCCGCGGCGCCGGACGCGCCCAGCGCACCCCGCGCGCCCAGCGCACCGCAGGCGGACACCTGCGCGGTGAAGTCCAAACCCGCGGGCAAGGTGCTCCAGGGGTACTGGGAGAACTGGGACGGCGCGTCGAACGGCGTGCACCCGCCGTTCGGCTGGACCCCGATCACCGACTCCCGCATCGGCTCCCACGGCTACAACGTCATCAACGCCGCGTTCCCGGTGATCCGTTCCGACGGCACCGTGCTGTGGGAGGACGGCATGGACGCCACCGTGAAGGTGGCGACGCCCGCCGAGATGTGCCAGGCCAAGGCCAACGGCGCCACGATCCTGATGTCCATCGGCGGCGCGACGGCCGGGATCGACCTCAGCTCCAGCAAGGTCGCGGACCGCTTCGTCGAGACGATCGTGCCGATCCTGAAGAAGTACAACTTCGACGGGATCGACATCGACATCGAGACGGGCCTGGTCGGCAGCGGCAACATCAACCAGCTGTCGCCGTCCCAGTCCAACCTCATCCGCATCATCGACGGCGTCCTCGCCCAGATGCCGTCCAACTTCGGCCTGACGATGGCCCCGGAGACGGCCTACGTCACCGGCGGCAGCGTGGTGTACGGGTCCATCTGGGGCGCGTACCTGCCGATCGTCAAGAAGTACGCGGACAACGGCCGCCTGTGGTGGCTCAACATGCAGTACTACAACGGCAGCATGTACGGCTGCTCCGGCGACTCCTACTCCGCGGGCACCGTCCAGGGCTTCGTCGCGCAGACGGACTGCCTGAACAAGGGCCTGGTCATCCAGGGCACG
The DNA here is from genome assembly GCF_045070545.1 of Streptomyces sp. RK9. Lineage (NCBI taxonomy): Bacteria > Bacillati > Actinomycetota > Actinomycetes > Kitasatosporales > Streptomycetaceae > Streptomyces > Streptomyces sp. RK9. The sequence continues at coordinate 530,473 of NZ_CP173703.1, forward strand.
ACCATCAAGGTCCCCTACGACAAGCAGGTGCCGGGGCTGCCCGCCCAGCCGGGCGCGGGCGGCGGCCACATGTCGCCCGGCCTGGTGAGCCAGGCCTGGCGGAACTACAACGGCGCCCTCAAGGGCCTGATGACCTGGTCGATCAACTGGGACGGGTCGAAGGGGTGGACCTTCGGGGACAACGTGAAGGCGCTGCAAGGGCGTTGAGGGTCGCCGGTCGAGCGGGACCGGCGGGTCGCGTGTGATCGGCAGGTCGACCGGCGGTCGGGGCGGGGCTCCCGGCCGCCGGTCGCGTGTGCGGGCGCGCGGCGGTGCGCTTGGGTCCGTCCGTGCCAGGTGCTGCGTGCGCGGGCTGCGGGCTGCGGGCGCCCCACGCGGCTCCCGCGCATCACGTGCCCCCCGCCCTCCGCGTCAAGGACGCGTCATGACTGCGCCGCCGCGCGTCAGGCCCCCGCCAACGCGGGCCGTGCGCGGGCGCGGCGGGGCGTGTCCTGGTGGCTCGGAGTCCGTGGGGCAGACCACGGGATGTACGCGAGGTGGTCGGCGATGGCTGGTGGCGAGGGGCAGACGGGCGGGCGGCTGCCGGGAGAGCGGCGGGTCGTCGTCGGCGTGAGCGGGTCGCTGGGCAGCCTCACCGCGCTGCACCGCGGCGCCGACGAGGCGCGGCGCACCGGCGCGGTGCTCGTGGCCGTGCTCGCCTGGGTACCGCCCGGCGGTGAGCTCGCGCACCGGAAGGCAGCGTTCCCGCCGCCGGAGGAGGCGCTGCGGCGCGCGGCGGCGGAGCGGCTGCTCGGCGCCGTCGACGACGCCTTCGGCGCCGAGGGGCCCGGCGTCCCCTGGGAGGGTTTCGTCGTACGCGGCACACCCGGGCCCGCCCTGGTGGAGAGCGCCGACCGGCCCGGGGACGTACTGGTCATCGGCGCGGGGCGGCGCGGCGGTGTGCGTCATGTGCTGTTCCCGAACGTGGTGCGGTACTGCGTCGCGCACGCCTGCTGCCCGGTGCTCGCCGTGCCGCCCTCGCCGCTGCAGAGCGAACTCGCGGCCGTGCACCGCCGCCTCGGGCGCCGTCGGACGCTGCTCGCGAGCGATCTGACGGAGGGGCGGGCCTGAGGCGGAGAGCGGGGCGCGGCTTCGGGGCCGCGTGGGCCCGGCTTCCCGGGCAAGGCGGCCCTCCCCCGGTGGGCTGCCCTCGCCGGGCACGACTGGCCTCTCCGGACGGGACTGCCCTCCCCCGTGGGGCTGGCCTCTCCGGGCACGCCTGACCACTCCGGACGGGCTGCCCTCGCCAGGAACGGCCGGTCTCTCCGGCCGGGGCCGACGTCACCGGGCACGGCTGGGCTTCCGCGGCGCGACACCCCACCCGGCCTTCCCACCCCCGGCGAGACCCCCACCCGCACCCCCACCCCGTCAGCATCGCGTTACGGCCGCCCCCCTCGGCGTCAAGCCCCCGTATGCGCGGTGGCCGGGCCCCCGACCAGCGGGCATAGCGTCACCGGCAGCACGAACGGCCGCCCGGCCGGTCGGCGCACATCACCACCTGCGAGGAGCACGACCATGTCTCCACTCGAGCCCACCGAGGACCCGGAGCCTTCCGAACCCGGACCGGCCGGACTCCGGCACGTTCTCTGCGTACCGGTCCGGTCGGGCACCACGGGCTGTGCGGCCCGGTTCTTCCGCACCCCCCTGGGGGAACGCACCGCCGTCGGCTTCACCTCCGAGGCCCGGCTCGCCGCCACCCTCGGCGCGGGGCACCCCTGGATCCGGCTCGCCGAGCCCGCGCTGCGCGCCCTCGCCGTGCCGCTGGGCGTCACCACGGTCACCGTCGACCCCCAGCTCTCCGCTCCCGCGGCCACCGGCACCGCCCGGGACCCGCGGTGCGACCGGGACCCGCGCCACGCGGGTGCCGCCCGGCCGCGGACCGCCGCACGGCAGAGCGGCCCCACCGCCTCCGCGCCGTCCGCGCCCCCCGCACTGTCCGCGCTGTCCGGCGTGCCCGCCCTGAACCCGCTGAACGGCTGAGGAGGCGTCATGACTGTTTCCGTGGCTTCCACCCCGGCCGTCGGGCCGGACACCTCCGCCGCCGGTACCACCGCCGACCGCGACGGCCTCTCCGTGTGGCCCCGCTCGGCGACCCCCGCCGCCGACGCCGACGTCCTCGTCGGCGGGGTCTCGCTGACGGAGGCCGCCGACCGCTTCGGCACCCCCGTCTACGTACTCGACGAGACGGAGGTCCGTGAGCGCTGCCGCAGCTACCGGACCGCGTTCCCCGAGGCCGACATCGTCTACGCCGCGAAGGCGTTCCTGTGCCGCGCCATGGTGCGCTGGGTGCAGGAGGAGGGCCTGGGGCTCGACGTGTGCTCGGCCGGTGAGCTGGCGCTCGCCGCCGCCGCCGGGTTCCCGCCCGAGAAGATCGTGATGCACGGCAACGCCAAGAGCCCGGAGGACCTGGAGACCGCCGTGCGCCTCGGTGTCGGCCGGATCGTGGTCGACAGCACCTCGGAGATCGCGCGCCTGGCCGCGATCGTGCCCGCGGGCTCCCGCCAGCGGGTCATGGTCCGGGTGGTGCCGGGCATCGCCGCGGGCGGGCACACCAAGGTGCGGACCGGCACCGAGGACCAGAAGTTCGGCCTGTCCATCACCGACGGCTCCGCGCAGCACGCCGTCGCCCGCGTCCTTGCCCAGCCCCGCCTCGAACTCGTCGGCCTGCACTGCCACATCGGCTCGCAGATCACCACCGTCAAGCCCTACCTCGCCGCGGTCCGCCGCCTGACCGGCCTGCTCGCCCGCATCCGCGACCAGCACGGCGTCCAGCTCCCCCAGCTGAACATCGGCGGCGGGCACGGCATCGCCTACCGCCCCGGCGAGGACACCCTCGACGTGCCGGTGCTCGCCGGCCGGGTGCGCGCCGAGCTGGAGGAGGGCTGCCACCGCGCCGACCTGACCGTGCCCCGGCTCACGCTGGAGCCCGGACGCGCGGTGGTGGGCCCCGCCGGAGTCGTCGTCTACCGAGTGCTCGCGGTGAAGCGCACCGGCACCCGCACCTTCGTGGCCGTCGACGGCGGCATGAGCGACAACCCGCGGCCCGCGCTGTACGGGGTGCGGTACGCGCCCCGTCTGATCGGCAGACACTCGGTGGCGCCGCCCGACCTCGTCACGGTGGTCGGCCGGCACTGCGAGGCCGGTGACGTCCTCGCGGACGATGTGCCGCTGGCCGGGGACGTACGGCCGGGTGACCTGATCGCCGTGCCCGCCGCCGGGGCGTACCACCTGTCGATGGCCTCCGGCTACAACCTCGTCGGCCGTCCCCCGGTGGTCGCCGTGGTGAACGGGATCGCGCGCACGCTGGTGCGCCGCGAGTCCCTGGACGACATGAGCCGCAGGGACGTCGGCCTCTAGCCCGCCGTCCCGCGCTCCCTCCGCACACCACGCCCTCCGCCGGACCGGTCCGGCGGAGGGCCCCCACTGTCCGCACCAGACAAGGTCTCTCGTGATGTCCGTGGAAACCGTCGTCGGCCTGATCGTGGCCGTCGCACTGCTCGCCCACCTCGTGTCGGCCCTCATCGAGCCGGAGCGTTTCTGATGACAGCCCGCGTACAGGTACGGCCCGCGCCCGCGGCGTCCGTACCGCCCGAAGAGCCCGGGCGACCGCGCCGGATCGGCGCCGGAATGCTCGATCCGACGCAGCTGTGGCGGGCCCTCCCGCAGGCGCTGCGGAAGCTCAACCCGGTTGCCCTGCTGCGCAACCCGGTCATGTTCGTGACCGAGGTCGGCGCCGCGCTCACCACGGGCATCGCGATCCTCGACCCCTCGGGCTTCGGCTGGCTGATCACCGTCTGGCTGTGGCTGACGGTCCTCTTCGCCAACCTGGCCGAGGCGGTCGCCGAGAGCCGCGGCAAGGCGCAGGCCGACTCGCTGCGCCGCACCCGGCAGCAGACCACGGCGCGCCGCCTCGTGGGCTGGGAGCCCGGCGCCGCGCCGGGCGGCTACGTCGAGGAGGAGGTCGGTGCCGGTGAGCTCCGTCGCGGCGACATCGTGGCCGTGCCCGCGGGCGAGCTGGTCCCCGGTGACGGCGATGTCATCGAAGGCGCGGCGAGCGTCGACGAGTCCGCCATCACGGGTGAGTCCGCGCCGGTGATCCGCGAGTCCGGCGGTGACCGCAGCGCGGTCACGGGCGGCACCCGGGTGCTCTCCGACCGGCTCGTGGTGCGCGTCACCCAGGAGCCCGGGCAGAGCTTCCTGGACCGGATGATCTCCCTGGTGGAGGGCGCGGGGCGGCAGAAGACGCCCAACGAGCTGGCCCTCAACCTGCTCCTGGTGATGCTGACGTTCGTCTTCCTGGTCGCGGTCGTGACGCTCCAGCCGATGGCGATCTTCTCCAAGGAGGCCATGGGCGCGTCGCACGACACCGCGGCGCTCACCGCCGACGGCGTCACCGGCATCGTCCTCGTGTCCCTGCTTGTCTGTCTGATCCCGACGACGATCGGCGCGCTGCTCTCCGCCATCGGCATCGCGGGCATGGACCGCCTCGTGCAGCGCAACGTGCTCGCCGTGTCCGGCCGTGCCGTCGAGGCCGCGGGCGACGTGAACACGCTGCTCCTCGACAAGACCGGCACCATCACCTACGGCAACCGTCGCGCGAGCGCCTTCCTGCCGGTGGGGTCGGTGCCCGCGGACCGGCTCGCGGCGGCGGCGCTGCTGTCCAGCCTCGCCGACGAGACGCCCGAGGGCCGCTCGATCGTGGAGTTCGCCAACACCGAGTACCACGCGGTGGTCGAGGAGACCCGGGACGCGACGGGCGCCGAGTGGGTGCCGTTCTCCGCCACCACTCGGATGTCCGGCATCGACCTGCCGTCGGGGCGGCGGCTGCGCAAGGGCGCGGCGTCGGCGGTGGCGGCGTGGGTGCGCGAGCAGGGCGGCGCGGTCCCGGACGCGCTCGACGGAGCGGTGGACCAGGTGTCCGCGTCCGGCGGCACGCCGCTGGCGGTGGCGGAGCTGACGGCCGACGGGACCGCGACGGTGCTCGGTGCGGTGCACCTGAAGGACGTCGTGAAGCCGGGGCTTCGCGAACGCTTCGACGAGCTGCGCACCATGGGCATCCGCACGGTGATGATCACGGGTGACAACCCGGTGACCGCCAAGGCCATCGCCGACGAGGCGGGCGTCGACGACTTCCTCGCGGAGGCCACGCCGGAGGACAAGCTCGCCCTCATCAAGAAGGAGCAGGCGGGCGGCAAGCTCATCGCGATGACGGGCGACGGCACGAACGACGCCCCGGCCCTCGCGCAGGCGGACGTCGGTGTGGCGATGAACACCGGTACGTCGGCCGCCAAGGAGGCCGGCAACATGGTCGACCTCGACTCCGACCCCACGAAGATCATCGAGATCGTCGAGATCGGGAAGCAACTCCTCATCACCCGGGGCGCGTTGACGACGTTCTCCATCGCCAACGACATCGCGAAGTACTTCGCGATCCTGCCCGCGATGTTCGCCGTGGTGTATCCGGGACTCGGCCGCCTCGACGTCATGGACCTGCACTCGCCGCTGTCCGCGATCCTGTCCGCGGTCGTGTTCAACGCGCTGGTCATCGTGGCGCTGATCCCGCTCGCGCTGCGCGGCGTCCGCTACCGGCCCTCGTCGGCGTCGGCCCTGCTGACCCGCAATCTGTGGATCTACGGCCTCGGTGGCGTCGTCGCGCCGTTCCTGGCCATCAAGTTCATCGACTTCGCCCTCGTCCAGTTCGTCCCAGGGGTCTGACCATGAACAAGCACCTGCCGCCCTGGCTCGCCCGGAACACCGTCGCCGTGCGCGTCGTGCTCGTCCTGACCCTGCTCGTGGGCCTCGCCTACCCGCTGGTCCTGACGGCCGCCGCGCAGGTGCCCGGCCTCACGGGCCGGGCCGAGGGCTCCAGGGTCACCGGCGCCGACGGCAAGGGCGCGGGCAGCTCGCTGATCGGCCAGTCCTTCACCGACGCCAAGGGCGAACCCCTCACGAGGTACTTCCAGTCCCGTCCCTCCAACGCCGGTACGGGCTACGACGGCGCCGCGTCCGGCGCGGGCAACCAGGGCCCCGAGTCCGTCGTGGACGCCGAGGACAAGCCGAGCCTCCTGACGCTGGTGTGCGGGCGCAGCAAGGCCGTCGGCGAGCTGGAGGGCGTGGACGGCGCACGGCCGTTCTGCACGCCCGACGGGGTCGGCGCGGTCCTCGGCGTCTTCCGCGAGGACGGCACCACCGGCCGCGTCACGCGGGTCGTCAGCCTCAACCAGGCCTGCCCGGCGAAGCCGTTCCGGTCCACGTACAAGGGCGTCGACGTCGAGTGCGCCACGTCCGGCGCCGACTACGGCCGCGCGCTGACGGTTCCGGTGCGCGGCGACGCCCCCGCCGACCCGAAGGTCCCGGCGGACGCGGTCACCGCGAGCGCCAGCGGTCTCGACCCGCACATCAGCCCCGCGTACGCGAAGCTCCAGGCGCCGCGCGTGGCCCGTGAGCGCGGCGCCGACACCGACGCGGTGCGCGAGCTGATCTCCGAGCACACGACCGGGCGTTCGCTCGGTGTGCTCGGCGAGCCGGGCGTGAACGTCGTGAAGCTCAACATCGCCCTCGACCGCGCGTACCCCGTGAAGTCGTCCTCCTCTTCGCAGCAGGGAGCCTGACCATGGCGGCCTGGATCCAGGCATCGCTCGTCCTCGCCGTGGTCGTGGGCCTGCACGTGCCCCTCGGTGACTACATGGCCCGCGTCCTCGACGGGGGCGGGCACGGACGGGTCGAGAGGGCGGTGTATCGCGTCTGCGGCATCGCCCCCGACAAGGAGCAGGACTGGCGGAACTACCTGACCGCCCTGCTCGCCTTCACGTTCATGAGCATCGCGGCACTGTTCGCGCTGTTCTCCCTCCAGGACAAGCTGCCCTGGTCGACGGGGCACGAGGGCATGCCGTGGCGCCTCGCGCTGCACACGGCGGTGTCCTTCACCACCAACACCAGCTGGCAGAACTACGCCGGTGAGTCCACGACGGGGCACCTCGCCGTGATGGCGGGCCTCGGCGTGCAGGCGTTCGCGTCGGCGGCGGTCGGCATCTGCGTGGCCCTCGTCCTGATCCGCGGCCTCACCCGCCGCTCCACCGACGACCTCGGCAACTTCTGGGTCGACCTGCTGCGCACGATCTTCCGCGTCCTCGTCCCGATCGCGGTGGTCGGCGGCCTCGTCCTGATGGCGGGCGGCGTGATCCAGAGTCTCGGCGGCGGGCACACCGTGGACACGGTCGCGGGCGCCAAGCAGACGCTGCTGGACGGCCCGGTCGCGTCGTGGGAGCCGGTGAAGCTGTTCTCCGGCGACGGCGGCGGCGTCTTCAACGCCTCCAGCGCGCACCCCTTCGAGAACCCGACGGCGTGGACGAACGCGTTCGAGATCGTCCTGATGCTCGTCATCCCGACGGCCTGCATCCGCATGTTCGGCCGGATGATCGGCGGCCTCAAGCAGAGCTGGACGCTCCTGACGGTCGTCGGCATCCTCTTCGGCCTGCTGCTCGCGGCGGGCTCGATCGCCCAGAGCGCGCACACCGGCACCGTCACCGAGGCGGTCGGCGGCCAGCACGAGGGCACGGAGACCCGCATCGGCATCCCCGGCTCCACGCTGTTCGGCGTGGCGGCCACGGGCTCCGCGGACGGCGCGGCGAACTCCGCGTACGACAGTTTCTCCAGCCTCGGCGGCGGCGTGCTGCTCTCCGCGATGATGCTCGGCGAGATCGCGCCGGGCGGCACGGGCAGCGGTCTGTACGGCCTGATCGTCGTGGTCCTCGTCGCCGTCTTCATCGGCGGTCTGATGGTGGGCCGCACCCCCGAGTACCTGCGCAAGCGCATCGGCTTCGCCGAGATGCGCTGGGTCGTGGTGTACGCCCTGATCCCGCCGACGGTGATCCTCAGCTGCACGGGCTTCGCCCTCGCCACCGGCAACGGCCAGTCCTCCATGGGCAATCCGGGCGCCCACGGACTCACCGAGCTGATCTACGCCTACACCAGCAACACCAACAGCAACGGCAGCTCGATGGCCGGCTTCAACGGCGCCACCGACTTCCACAACCTCCTGATGGTGGTCGCGATGTCGGCGGGCCGCTACCTCCCGATGGCCTGCGTCCTCGCCCTCGCAGGCCGCCTCGCGAAGCAACAACCCGGCGTCGTCACAGTAGGCACCCTCCGCGCCCAGGGCCCCAACTTCGTGGTCCTGGCGACGGCGGCGTCCATCGTCCTGGCCCTGCTGAACTTCCTGCCGGCGTTGTCGTTGGGGGCGGTGGCCGATGGGTTGATGTAGCCCACTGAGCGTGCGCGGCTGTGCCGTCGTCCCTCCGGGTGCGGCGGCACTTCTGTGTGCCCGGCGCCGGGTTCTTCACGCCCTCGGTCCGCGGCTGCTACGGCCGTGTGAACACCGTGTGGCAGCGCCCCGGTGGCGCCTCCGCGTCGTTGACGGGGTCGAAAGTCCGGTGCTCAACTGTTCGCATGTTCCCCTCACTGCCGCTGGTCTCACGCGGCCACATCGACTTCTGTCGGGTGTGGTCGGCCGCGTGTCCTTCTTTCTGACCCGGCAGTCGGCCGTCTGAGCGGCCCACCCTTCTTTCTCTCTCCTCTCCCGCGCTCCCGCGTCACCGCACCGTGCCCGGTCGTGCCCCCACACGGCCGCGGCCGCTCATCCGCGTACGAAAGGCCCTGTCATGCCCGTGGAGTTCCTCGGCATCGCCGCGACCAACGACGGCTCGGAGACAACGCCGCGCTCCGGCGTCTCCTTCGACAAGGAGTACACCCTGCGGCTCGCCCGGGCGCACGAGGACCACGGCTGGGACCGGGTCCTGTTCGCGTACGGATCCGGCTCGCCGATCCCCGCGGCCGCCGCCGGGTATCTGGCGGCGAAGGTCGACTCGCTGCAGATCCTGCTCGCGCACCGGCCCAACGTGTCGTACCCGACGTACGCCGCGCGGACGTTCGCGACGCTCGACCAGATCAGCGACGGGCGGCTCACCGTCCACTTCATCACCGGCGGCAGCGACCACGAGCAGCGTCGCGAGGGTGACACGCTCACCAAGGACGAGCGCTACGCCCGCACCCGCGAGTACATCGAGATCGTGAAGAAGGTCTGGACGCGGCGGGAGGCCTTCGACCACGAGGGCGAGCACTACCGGTTCCAGGACTTCGTCAGCGATGTCTTTCCCGTTCAGGAGCCGCACCCCGGCGTCTCGTTCGGCGGCTCGTCTCCCGCTGCGTACGCGGCGGGCGGCGCCGAGGCGGACATCTACTGCCTGTGGGGCGAGCCGCTGGCGCAGACCGCGGAGCAGATCGAGGAGGTCCGACGGGCCGCCCGCGCGGCCGGGCGCGCGGACCTGCCGCGGATCCAGGTCGCCTTCCGGCCCATCATCGCGCCGACGGAGGAGCTGGCCTGGGAGAAGGCGCACCGCACGGTCGGCGCGATCCGCGAGCAGCGCGCGGGCGGGCCCTCCCTCACGCGCCGCCACTCCGCCGAATCCCCCGAGAACACCGGCTCCCAGCGCCTCATCGCCATCGCCGAGCAGGGCGAGCGCTTCGACCGCGCCCTGTGGACGCCGACCGCCGCGGCCACCGGCGGCGCGGGCAACTCCAACGCCCTGGTCGGCACCCCGGAGACCGTCGCACAGGCTCTGCTCGACTACTACGACCTGGGCGTGGACATCCTGTCCGCCCGCGGCTACGACCTGCTCGACGACGCCATCGACTTCGGCCGGTACGTCATCCCGATCGTCCGCGAGGAGGTCGCCAAGCGCGACCGGGAGCGGGCCGAGCGCGGACCGCAGACGCTGGAGCGCACGCTCAGCGGTCTGGCGGTGGCCGGATGACGTCGGTCGCCGGGCCCGCCCACCCGGGCCTCACGGTGGTGCGCGCCGCCGTGGGCGATCCGTTGGTGCGGCCGATGCTGCGCGAGCTGGGCGACGAGTACGCCGCCCGCTACGGCAAGGACGCGCACGCCGAGCTGCTGCGTTATCCGGCCGGGGAGTTCGCGCCGCCGCACGGCGCGCTCCTGCTGCTCGTGGCCGGCGGCGAGGCGGTGGCCGGGGGTGCCTTCCGACGCCACGAGGCCCCGGGCACCGCCGAGTTCAAGCGCATCTGGACGCACTCCGCGCACCGCAGGCGCGGGCTCGCGCGGCGGGTCGTGGCGGAGCTGGAACGCGAGGCCTCGGCCCGCGGCTACCGGCGCGCCTACCTCACCACCGGGCCACGCCAGCCCGAGGCCCGCGAGCTGTATCTGGCCACCGGGTACACGCCCCTCTTCGACACCGGGGCCGATCCGGAGTCCATCGGGCCGCTGCCGTTCGAGAAGCAGCTGGACTCCGCCGGGGAGCGGCCATGAGTGCCGGGGTCCAGCCGGGCGCCGGGGCACCCCCGCTCGCCACGGCCCCGCCGGCGCCGCCGACCACCGCCGTCGAGGCCGACCCCGTCGTCGTTCCCGCCCGCCACTACTGGCGCTGGGCCACCGGCATCGCCGTCCTCGTCCTGCTCGCGCAGTTCGCCCACGGTCTGGTCACCAACCCCGCGTGGGAGTGGGACGTCTTCTTCCGCTATCTGCTGGCCGACAGCGTGCTGCGGGCCGTCTGGGTGACGCTGCAACTGACGGTGTACGGCACGGCGCTCGGCTTCGCCCTCGGCCTGGTCATCGCCCTGATGCGGCTCTCCCGGAGCCCGCTCCTCTCGGGCGTCGCCTGGCTGTACGTGTGGGCGTTCCGCTCCATCCCGCTCATCGTGCAGCTGCTGTTCTGGTTCAACCTCGCCTATCTGTACGAGGAGTTGGGGATCGGCATCCCCTTCGGCCCGGTCGTGTGGAGCTTCGGCACCATGCATCTCGTCGGGGCCATGTCCGCCGCCGTCATCGGCCTCGCGCTGCATCAGGCCGCGTACGCCGCCGAGATCCTGCGCGGGGGTTTCCTCGCCGTGGAGCCGGGCCAGTTGGAGGCGGCCGCCGCGCTCGGCATCCCCCGCCTGCGGCAGTTGCGCCGGATCGTGCTGCCGCAGGCGATGCGCTCGGTCCTGCCGAACGCCGCCAACGAGATCGTCTCGCTGTTCAAGGGGACCTCGATCGTCTCGGTGATGGCGATCGGCGAGCTGTTCTACCAGGTGCAGGTGATCTACGGCCGCAACGGCCGGGTGGTGCCGCTGCTCATGGTCGCCACCGCCTGGTACGTCGTCCTCACCACGCTGCTCTCCGTCGTCCAGTACTACGTGGAGCGGCGCTTCGCGCGCGGCGCCGACCGCACTCCCCCGCCCACGCCCCTGCAGCGCGCCCGCGCGTTCGCCCACACCCTCACGAACCTCAAGCAACGCGGGACCCTCACGTCCCTCAAGCCCCACCGGGAGAACCGATGAGCACGAGCCCCGTGATGGTCGACATCCGCGGCGTCCACAAGAACTTCGGCACCCACGAGGTGCTGCGCGGCATCGACCTGAAGGTGCGCGCCGGTGAGGTCACCGTGGTCATCGGCCCGTCCGGCTCCGGCAAGTCCACGCTCCTGCGCGCCATCAACCACCTGGAGAAGCTGAACCGCGGCTCGGTCAGCATCGACGGGGAGCTGGTCGGCTACCGGCGGCGCGGCGACAAGCTGTACGAGCTGAAGGAGCGGGAGGTCCTGCGCCAGCGCACCCGCATCGGCTTCGTCTTCCAGAACTTCAATCTGTTCCCGCACCTCACGGTCCTGGAGAACATCACCGAGGCCCCCGTCTCCGCGCTGCGCAGGCCGCGCGCCGAGGCCAAGGAGCGGGCCGAGGCGCTGCTCGCCCGGGTGGGGCTCGCGGACAAGGCGGACGCCTTTCCGCGGCAGCTGTCCGGGGGCCAGCAGCAGCGGGTCGCCATCGCCCGCGCGCTCGCCCTCGAACCCCGGGTCCTGCTCTTCGACGAGCCGACGTCCGCCCTCGATCCGGAGCTGGTCGGGGAGGTCCTGGACGTCATCAAGGACGTCGCCCGGGCCGGCACCACGATGATCGTCGTCACGCACGAGATCGGGTTCGCCCGCGAGGTCGCCGACACGGTGGTCTTCATGGACGACGGAGTGATCGTCGAACAGGGCCCGCCCGGCGACGTCCTGGACCACCCGCGGCACGAACGCACCCAGGCGTTCCTGTCCAAGGTCCTGTAAGGGCCCCGTTCCCCCTCCCCTGCCCTCCCCGAGGAGTCCCCCGTGCCCACCCGCACCACCCCCCTCACCCGCCGCTCCACCCTCACCTTCGCCCTCGCATCCGCCCTCGCCCTCACCACCGCCGCCTGCGGCACGCCCGACGACGAGGGCACGGAGAACGCGGGCCGGGCCGCGCCCGGCGCCAAGGGTGCGAAGGTCAATCTGAGCCCGGACCAGAAACGCGTCAGAGCCAAGAAGATCGACGCCATCGCCCGGCTCGTGCCGCGGCGGATCCGGGACCGGGGCACCCTCGAAGTGGTGGCGTCGGCGGGCTCGGTGCCGCCGCTGACGTTCTACGCCACCGATGACAAGACCGTCATCGGCGTGGAGACGGACATCGCCCACCTCGTCGCCGACGTGCTCGGCCTGCGGGTGCGCGCGCACGCCGTGGACTGGGCGAACATCTTCGTCGGCCTGGACAGCGGGAAGTACGACGTCGGCTTCAGCAACATCACCGTCACGGAGGAGCGCAAGGAGAAGTACGACTTCGCGACCTACCGCCTCGACACCATCTCCTTCGAGGCGAAGAAGGGGCGCGGCTGGAAGGTCAAGGGGGCCAAGGACGTGGCGGGCCGCGTCATCGGGGTCTCCTCCGGCACCAACCAGGAGAAGCTGCTGGTCGACTGGAGCAAGCAGAACGTGAAGGCGGGCCGCGAGGCCACCGACATCAAGTACTTCCAGAACACCAGCGACTACTACCTGGCGCTCGGCTCCGGTCGCATCGACGCCTACCTCGGCCCCAACCCCGTCGCCGCCCACCACGCCCTCAGCACCGGCAAGACCGAGGTCATCGGCAGCTTCTCCGGCGCGGGCGACGGGCTCCAGGGCAAGATCGCCGCGACCACGAAGAAGGACAACGGCCTGGTGAAGGCTCTCCACGAGGCGCTGGAACACCTCATCGAGGAGGGGACCTACGGGCAGGTGCTCAGGCGCTGGGGCCTTTCGGACGAGGCCGTGCCCGCTTCGGAGGTGAATCCGCGGGGGCTGCCGAAGAGCTCATGAGTCGTCGTGGCTGTGGTTCAACCTGTTGTACAGGTCACGGTGATGAATCCTGAGGTGATCAACGATCAGGGACGCCATCACTCCGGAACAATCGACCGCCAGCCCCCTGAAGAGTTCCACGGACTGCTCCGGATCGAGCCGGGGCAGGTCCCGGTCGATCAGCGCTCTCAGGACGAGCGTGAGACGCTGGGCGGCCGCCGACGGCAAGCTGAGGACCGGCACGGCCGCACCGATCCTGCGGTACAGCTCCACGATCTCCTCGGCGGCCAGCTCCGGGCCTCTCAGCCACAATCGCAACAGGTCGTGCACGGTAGAGGTCGCGGGTCCCGTCCCGCCACCGCTGAACGTGGTCACCAACGGCCCAAGGGACTCGAACAACGGCCGCAGTGCCTGGAGCGCGACACCGTCGTTCGTCCCGGCCGAGACATCCATCTTGTGCCAGATCTCGTTCCAGTACGTGCGGTGCCAGACTGTGTGTCCCTCCTCCCAGGGGGCCCGGTAGAGCCAGTAGGCGTCCACGGGCTCCGGGGCCGCCAACTCTCCGCGTTGGACGGCCACTTCGAGATCCCGCTCGTGCCCCTGCCGGGTCCGCCGCACACGCAGCGAGATCGCGAGGTCGGTCCACTCCGCCTCGTTGAGGGAGGACCGCCACAGCAGCGCGTGCCGGTGCCACGCGCTGCCCACGTCGCCCCCTGAAGGAAACAGCTCGCCGGCCGTCGCGCCGTCGGTCAGGAGCAGGGCGAGCACCACCAGATTCGCGCTGTAGATCCCGTGCCGCGATGCGACGCGGATACGTCGCGGGAGATACGTCGCGTACGGCTGCTCGGCGCGCAGCTCCCGCTCCCCCATGGCCCGTATGACGAGTTGTCCGAGGGCGGCACGCTCCGCCGCCGGGAGACGCTCGACGCGGGCGCGGGCGAAGCGGAGCATCTGCCGGGAGAAGAGCGGCGCGAAGGAGAGCAGGGCGAACATCAAGTCGTCGTTGAGCGGCTCGCGGCCCGTCGACAGGACCGGGCGGTGGTCCAGGAGCCCGGACACGAGCCGCACGGCGAGGCGGACCGCCAGGTACTCCCCGAACGTCGCGTGCAGGAACTCGTACGTGGACAGGGTCCGGCCGTCCCTGATCGACTGCGCGCGCTGCACGAAGAAGAAGCGCCCGAAGGCGGCTTCGGCCTGCCCGAGCGGCGCGCGGAGCCCGGAGTGCCGTGTCGACGGCCGTCCGATGAGCGCCGCCAGGTCCTCGTCCAGCTCGGCCGTCGACACCCATTGGCGCCGCCGGTTGAGAATCGCGAAGGCGACCAGCGAGAGCCGTTCCAGCTCCTCCTCGACCCGCTGCTCCACCTCGCGGTCGGAGACCCGGCTGTCCTTCCAGACCTCCCGGCGGGCGAAGGAGCCGAGCAGCGCCTCGTAGAGGTCGGCCTCGTCCAGGGGACGGTCGTCCTCGCCCCGCAGGTCGTTGCCCGCGGCCTGGTAGAGGGCGAGCATGGTGAGGAGCAGCGGCTGCCCGGCGAGGGCGCGGTGCGGTGCGACGGCGGCCCAGGTGAGCGGTGGCAGGCCCATGGCCTGGAAGTTCATGGCGTTGGTGAGGTTCCACTGCTCGATCCAGAGCCTGATGTGCTCCTCCTGGAAGGGTTCCAGGCGCAGCGCGACCGTGCCCGGGGGATAGCGCGCCCGGTCGGCGACCGCGGTCCTGCTGGTGACCACGGCCAGGACCGGACGCCCCTGCTCCGCCTCCCGCTCCTGGAAGCGGGCGACGCGCACCAGGAAGTCGTTCTGGTGCACCCCGGTGGTCTGCAGGAGTTCGTCGAAGCCGTCGAGCAGCACGACCGGGACGGCCGTGCCCGCCGAGCGCACCAGGTCGGGCCAGGTGGCCCGCTCCCCGGTGGCCTCGCGGATGGCCTGCTCGATCTGGTCCTGGACCTCGTCGTCCGCGCGGACGTCCCGCAGCGCGACCCGCACCGGAAGGAATCCCGCCGCAGGCAGCCGGGCCGCGAGGATCCGCATCAGCACGGACTTGCCGGCGCCCGGCTGGCCGAGCACCAGGAGCGGGGCGGCCGTCAGGCCCTCCGATGTCAGGGCTCCGGCCAGGTACTCGGTGAGGTCCCGCCGGACCGGGGCGCGCGCCCACCACTCCTCGTCCGCCGGGCTGCCCTGCCCGTCCACGGCCCGCACCCGGAAGTCGGGGTCGAGGTAGGCCTGGGCCAGGGTCGGCACGAGGATTCCCTCGGGGGCCTCCTGGGCGTCGAGGATCCGCTGCTCCAGCGCGGACTGGTGTGCACGGGAGAGGGCCCCTGCGACGTCCACGGGGCGCTCGCGCAGTGCGGCGCTCGCGGCCAGGACCCGCTCCAGACCGGCGAGCGCCCTGCGCAGTTCCGCGCGCGTGGCCTGGTGCTCCATCCGGCCCGACCAGAAGGCGAACTCCGGCGCTTCGAGGACGAGCCGCGCGTACAGCGCCTCGTACTCCTGGAGGGCGAGGCCCGGCACCACGGAGCGCACGGTGTCGGCGGCCGCGTCACCGGCGGTGTCGTCCAGCCGCTCCCACACGGCGAGCCCCCGCAGGAAGTCCAGCGTCCGCATCGCCAAGTGCTCGTACCAGGCGTGGAGTTCGCCGATGTGGTTCTCGTAGGGCAGGTGCGGCGCGGGACGTGGCGCGTCGACCTGGGCCGCGTCCTGCGTGAAGCCCTCGCCCGAGGGCAGCCCGCCGCCGGCCACCAGCAGTTGCTCGCGGCCGGTCAGCGCCACCTCGTCCAGGGAGAAGGGCAGTTCCGCCTTCTCCAGGGCGTCGAAGAAGGCGAGGACGACGATCACGGTGTGGGCCGCCTCCAGGACGGCGGTGCGCTCCACCCGGCCGTCCGTGCGCCCGAGGCGCTCTCCGAGCCCGCGCCACGCGTCGCGCCCCAGGCCGAGGACCCGCCCCCGGGCGTCGAACATGCCGAGCACGCCGCCGCTCAGCCCGCCGGTGGCCAGATTCAGCGCGCCGCCGAGGGCGCGGTCGAGCGCCGCCACAGCGGGCGGATCACCGCCCAGGAGCTTCAGTGCGTCCCCGAACGACAGCAACCTGCGCGGCGTCAACAAATCCCCCCGAGCGTGCGATCCCCAGTCATCGGGATCAGCCTGACACGGATGGAGCACCCAGGTGCCCGGTTCGCGGCGCATCGGTGGACTCCGCCCAGCAGGGCCGATCGACCGAGCGAGCCCTCTTGTTGCGGGTCGGGGCTTCTGCTTGACTCCGCCCGCCGGAGCGCCACCTCACGGGCGGAGGAAGCCTGATGGACATCACCCGCAGACGTCTGCTCTCCGCGCTGTCGGCGGCGGGGCTGCTCGCCGTGGTCCCGGCGGGCCCGGTGAGCGCGGCCGCCGCTGCCGCAGGGGTGGCACGGCTGCGCGCGAACACCGCCGCGGTGTTCGCCGGGACGCCGGAGTCCAACGCTCGGCCCGAGACCGCCGCGAAGATCGCCGCCGTCGGCAGGGCGGCGCGGACGAACCTGAAGGCGATGGACGACGCGGGCGCGGGCGAGCTGTTCGCCGGTCTGGCCCTCGGCACGGACGACGCGAACCTCCACACCGCCTACCGGTGGCTGTACGAGATCGCCCTCGCGACCCGTGTCCACGGCGGCGGCCTGTACGGGGACGCGGCCGCGCGGCGGCGGGTGCTCGACGGCCTGGTGTGGCTCCACGAGCGGTACTACGGCGATCAGTCGAAGGGCTATTACGGCAACTGGTTCCACTGGGAGATCGGCATCTCCCAGCAGGTCAGCAAGACCCTGGTCCTGCTGTACGACGAGGTGCTCGCCCAGCGCCCGGACCTCGTGCGCACCTATGTCGCCTCCATGGACGCCTATCTGCGCAACGGCAAGGACGGCGACGTGAACCTCGACTCGCGCTTCCACACCGGCGCGAACCTCGCGGACATCACCACCAACCGCGTCCTGCAAGGGGCGCTGCTCGACGACACCGCCCGCATCCGCAAGGCCCTCACCGACCAGTTGACGGTGTTCGCCACCATCGACCCGTACCACCTCAACCACGGTGTGACGGACGGTTATTACGCCGACGGCTCCTTCATCCAGCACGCCTCCGTGGCGTACACCGGCTCCTACGGCAAGGGGCTCCTCACGCGGGTCGTGCAGACCCTGAAGATCCTGGACGGCACGGGCTTCGCGCACGGCGAGGAGCTGGTGCCGGTGGTGCACGGGTGGGTGCGGAACGGGTTCGCGCCGCTGATCTTCGAGGGCTGGATGATGGAGATCGTCAAGGGGCGCGCGGTGTCGCGGACCGACTCCGGCTACACGGACGTCGCCGTCGTCGTCGAGGCCGCCGTCGACCTGTCCTCGCTCGCCGAGGGCACCGTGGCCAGGGCCCTGAAGGGCTATGTGAAGCACATCCGCGAGACCTCCCGCGCCACGCTCGACCCCGCCCGCTTCGTCTCACCGGTCAGCGTCGTGCGGTACGCCGACATCCTCGCCGACGCCTCCGTCCCCGCGGCCGACCTCAATCCGGCCGCGCGCAGCGTCGCCTTCAACGCGATGGACAAGACCGTGCACCGCAGACCGGGCTACGCCTTCGCGCTGTCCCGCAGCTCGGCGCGGATCAGCAAGTACGAGTACATGAACGGCGAGAACCTGATGCCCTGGTTCCAGGGCGAGGGCGCGCACTACCTCTATCTGTCCGGTCAGGACCAGACCCGGGCGTACGGCGTCGACTACTTCACCACGGTGTCGCCGTACGCCCTCGCGGGCGTCACCGCCCCGGTCGAACAGCGGCGCACAGTACCGGAGTTGTACGGCAAGCCCTACTACGACAACCCCGGGCACCCACTGAACTTCACCTCCTCGTCGGAGTCGCAGAACACCTACGTGTACTTCCCGCGCGGCACCCACGCGCACTCCGGCGGCGCGGTCCTCGGGGCGTACGGCGCGGCCGGGATGGTGCAGTCCAGCGATGTCGCCTTCCAGGACCGGGAGTTGCTGCCGGACGACTTCGTGGTGCACCGCAACGCGGCCGCCACCAAGTCGTGGTTCCTGTTCGACGACGAGATCGTCGTCCTCGCGGCAGGGGTCGGGGATCCGGCGGGGCGCGCGGTGACGACGGCCGTCGACGCGCGCATCGCGGCGCCGGACGACGCGGTGTCGGTCACGGGGGTGCGCGATGACGGGCGGCCCTGGTCGGGGCCCGGCACGGCGGAGCTGCGCTGGCTGCGGTACGCCAACGCCACGCAGGGCAGCGCCGTCGGCTATCTCTTCCTCGACGCGCCGCCGGTGCGGGTCGCCCTGGACCGGGTGACGCGCAGCCGCCGCGTCGTGCGCACCGCGAACCCGGACACGGCGGTGACCCGCCAGGTCCTTTGCGTGTCGGTGGACCAGGCGGCCGGGGCACGTACGATCCGCCTGGCCTACGCGCTGGTGCCGCACGCGGACGAGGCCCGGCTGCGGTCGTACGCGAAGGGGCCCCTGCGCGTCCTCGCCAACTCCCCCCGCGCGCAGGCTGTGTCCCACCGCGGCCTGGGCCTCACGGCCCTCAACACCTTCGCCTCGGGCCGCCACGAGGTCGGGGCCCTGCGCGTCGAGGGCCCGTCGTCCTTGCTCGTCCGCCGCCCGCCGGGCTCCGCCCTCACGTCCGTCGCCGTGTCCGACCCGACGACGGTCCGGGACACGGTCAGCGTGCTGCTGCGGGGGCGACGGCTGCGGCCGGTGACGGCGGACGAGGGGGTGCGGGTGCGGGCGGTGGCCGGGGGCACCCGGATCGACGTCGCCACGCGCCACGCGTACGGGCGGAGCTTCACGGTGACGTTGCGCGGGCCGCGTTGACGTGTGGCTCACCCACGGCACCACTGGACGACTGCCCACAGCGGTCGACCCCGAAGGCGGCCTCACGCCGCCAGCGCGTCGTGGTGGATCGGTGTGTGCGCCCCGCGCAGCGGCACCCCCGTCCCGCCCCGCCGCTTGGCGACGATCTCCGCCGCGATGGACAGCGCCGTCTCCTCCGGCGTGCGCGCGCCGAGGTCGAGCCCGATGGGCGAGTGCAGCCGGGCCAGCTCGTCCTCGGTGACCCCGGCCTCGCGCAGCCGGGCGTTGCGGTCCTCGTGGGTGCGGCGCGAGCCCATCGCGCCGACGAAGGCGACCGGCATCCGCAGGGCGTCCACCAGGACCGGCACGTCGAACTTCGCATCGTGCGTGAGCACGCACAGCACGGTGCGGGCGTCGGTGTCGGTGCGCTCCAGATACCGGTGCGGCCAGTCGACGACGATCTCGTCGGCCTCGGGGAAGCGCCCGGCCGTGGCGAAGACGGGCCGGGCGTCGCACAGCGTCACGTGGTAGCCGAGGAACTTGCCCGCCCGCACCAGCGCCGCCGCGAAGTCCACCGCCCCGAACACGATCATGCGCGGCGGCGGCACGCTCGACTCGACGAGCAGGGTGAGCCCGCCGGGACAGTGCGCGCCGTCCTCGGACACCTCCACGGTCCCGGTCCGGCCCGCGTCGAGCAGCGCCCGCGCCTCGGCGGCCGCGGTGCGGTCCAGGCGCAGGTCCCCGCCGAGCCCGCCCTCGTACATGCCGTCGGCCCGTACGAGGAGCGCGCGGCCCCGCAGGTCGTCCGGGCCGCGGGCGACCCGGACGAGCGCCGCGGTCTCCCCGTCGGCGGCCGCCGCGAGGGCGGCCGCGTGGACGGGGCGGTCCGGGGCGTCGGCGCCGACCGGGGTGATGAGGATGTCGATGACGCCGCCGCAGGTCAGGCCGACGGCGAAGGCGTCGTCGTCGCTGTATCCGAAGCGTTCGAGGACGCTGTGGCCGTCGTCGAGTGCCTGGGCGCACAGGTCGTAGACAGCGCCTTCGACGCAGCCGCCGGACACCGAGCCGATGACGGTGCCCTCGCGGTCGACGGCGAGGGCGGCGCCGGGCGGCCGCGGCGCGCTGCCGCCGACGGCCACGACGGTGGCCACGGCGAACTCGCGGCCCTCCGCGACCCACCGGCGCAGCTCGTCGGCGATGTCAAGCACCGGTCCGCCCCTCGGGCCCGGTGCCCGCGCTCAGCACGCGGTCGGGGCGGATGGGCAGCGCGCGGTGGCGGACTCCGGTGGCGTGCCAGACCGCGTTGGCGATCGCCGCGGCGCCGCCGACGATGCCGATCTCGCCGATGCCCTTGATGCCGACCGGGTCGCCGGGGGCGGGTTCGCCGATCCAGTCCGCCGCGACGACGGGCACGTCGGCGTTGGCGGCGAAGTGGTAGCCCGCGAGGTCGCCGTTGGCGAGGCCGCCCGAAGCGCGGTCCCTGACGGCCTCCTCGTGCAGCGCCATGGACAGACCCCAGATCATGCCGCCGACCAGCTGGCTGCGGGCGGTGAGGGGGTTGACGATGCGTCCGGCGGCGAAGATGCCGAGCATGCGGCGCACCCGCACCTCGCCGGTGCCGACGTCGACGGCGACCTCGGCGAACTGGGCGCCGTAGGAGTGCCGTTCGAGCTGGGCCTGCGCGCCGATGGCGTCGGTGGTGTCGGAGCGGACCGTGATGCCCTCCGGCGGGATGTCCGCGCCGAGCGCGAGGCGTTCACGCAGCTCGGTGATGGCGGCCATGACGGCCCAGGACCACGAACGCGTCCCCATGGAGCCGCCGGACAGCCAGGCCTGGCCGAGGTCGCTGTCACCGATCCGCACCCGGACCCGCTCGACCGGCACGTCCAGGGCGTCGGCCGCCACCTGGGTGAGCGCGGTGCGGGCGCCGGTGCCGACGTCGGCCGCGTTGATCCGCACGGTGAAGGTGTCGTCGGCCTCGGCGGTGACCGCGGCGGTCGACGGGGCGGCGCCGGCCGGGAAGGTGGCTCCCGCCGTGCCCGTGCCGATGAGCCAGCGGCCTTCGCGGCGTACGCCGGGGCGCGGGTCGCGGTCGGCCCAGCCGAAGCGGCGGGCGCCCTCGCGGAAGCAGGCGAGCAGGTCGTTGTCCTCGAAGGGCAGCCCGGTGACGGGCCCGACGGTGGGTTCGTTGCGGGCACGCAGCTCGATCGGGTCCAGGCCGCACTTCTCGGCCAGCTCGTCGAACGCGGACTCCAGGGCGAACGATCCGGGGGCCTCGCCCGGCGCGCGCATGAACGTCGGCGTGGGCACGTCGAGCGGCACGACGTGATTGGCGGTGCGGTGCGCGTCGGCGTCGTACAGGGCACGGCCGAACGCGCTGCTCGCCTCGACGAACTCGGTCAGGGTCGAGGTGAGCGACACCCCGTCGTGGTCGAAGGCGCGCAGCCGCCCGTCGGCGTCGGCGCCGAGCCTGACCCGCTGGGTGGTGGGGCTGCGGTAGCCGATGAGGGAGAACATCTGACGGCGGGTCATGACAACGCGCACGGGGCGGCCGATGACGGTGGTCGCCATCACGGCGAGCACGTTGTGGGCGCGGGCCATGGCCTTGGAGCCGAAGCCGCCGCCGATGTGCTCGGAGCGCACCCGCACCGACGCCGGGTCGAGCTGGAACAGCGCGGCGATCTCGCCCGCCGTCGCGAACGTGCCCTGGCTGGAGTCGACGATCTCCAGGCGGCCGTTGTCCCAGCGGGCCATCGCCGCGTGCGGCTCCATGGCGTTGTGGTGCTGCTCGGGCGTGCTGTAGCGCTCGTCCACGAGCACGGCGGACGCCGCGAGTTCGGCGTCCAGGTCGCCCTTCTCGGTGACCGCGGGGCCCATGGCGCTGGCCTCCGGCGTGTAGCGCGCGGGGTGGTCGGCGTGGAAGTCGACGTCGTGCGGCTCGGTGTCGTACTCGACCACCAGGGCCTCGGCGGCCTCCCTGGCCTGTTCGGAGGTCTCGGCGACGACGAACGCCACCGGCCAGCCGATGTGCGGCACCCGGTCGCGCTGGAGGATCTCCGCGACCGGGTCGGGCCCGAACTGTCCGACGAAGTTCTCCTGGAGCCGGGGCGCGTTGCCGTGGTGCAGGACGGCGAGCACGCCGGGCATCCGCAGGACGGCCTCGTCGCCGACGGAGCGGACGCGGCCGCGGGCGACGGTGGACACGACGATCCAGCCGTGGGCGAGTTCGGCGTAGGGCACCTCGCCCGAGTAGCGGGCCTCTCCGGTGACCTTGGCGAGGCCCTCGATGCGGGTGCGCGCGGCGCCGACGGCGCCCTTGCCCCGGGTCGTTCCGGTGGCGGTGGTCATCGGGCGGCCCCCTCGGTCGCTTCGGTCAGCTCGCTCAGCAGGGCCACGGTCAGGTTGCGCAGGAGCGGCACCTTGTAGCCGTTGTCGGACAGGGGCTCGGCCGCGGCCAGTTCGGCGTCCGCGGCGGCCGCGAAGGCGGTGGCGGTGGCCGGTCCGCCGGTGAGGGCCGCCTCGGCCGCCCGCGCGCGCCACGGCCGCGACGCGACCGCCCCGTAGGCGAGCCGCACGTCGCGTACGACGCCGTCCTGGACGTCGAGCGCGGCGGCGATCGAGCCGATGGCGAAGGCGTACGAGGCGCGCTCGCGGACCTTGCGGTAGCGCGAGTGGGCGGCGACAGGGGCGGGCGGCAGGGTGATGCCGGTGATCAGGGCGCCGGGCGGCAGCGCGGTCTCGCGGTGCGGGGTGTCGCCGACGGGCAGGTAGAAGTCCGCGAGGGGTGTCTCGCCGGGTCCGTCGGCGGTCTCGTACGCGATGACCGCGTCGAAGGCCGCGAGTGCCACCGCCATGTCGGAGGGGTGGGTGGCGACACAGTGTGCGGAGGCGCCGAGGATCGCGTGGTTGTGGTGCTCGCCGTCGTGGGCGGAGCAACCGCTGCCGGGCACGCGCTTGTTGCAGGGCCTGGCCGTGTCGGTGAAGTAGCCGCAGCGGGTGCGCTGGAGCAGGTTCCCGCCGACGGTGGCCATGTTGCGCAGCTGCCCGGAGGCGCCCGCGAGGACGGCCTGGGTGAGCGCGGGGTAGCGGCGGCGGACCTCGGGGTGGGCGGCGAGGTCGCTGTTGGTGACGGTCGCGCCGACGCGCAGGCCGCCGTCGGCCGTCACCTTGACGGTGTCGAGGGGCAGTTCGCGCACGTCGACGAGGAGCGCGGGGCGTTCGACGCCGGACTTCATCAGGTCGACGAGGTTGGTGCCGCCGCCCAGGTAGCGGGCCTCGGGGTCGGCGCCGAGCAGGGCGACCGCTCCGGCGACGTCGTGGGCGCGCTCGTATCCGAACTCCCTCATGCCGCCGCCTCCTTGACCGCCGCGGTCCGCGTCTCGCCTGCGGACCGCATCTCCTCGGCGGCGCGGGCGACCGCCCGCACGATGGACACGTAGGCGCCGCAGCGGCAGAGGTTGCCGCTCATGCGTTCGCGGATCTCGTCCGGGTCGAGCGGCGGCGCCGTCTCGGCCCCGACGTCGGCGGTGGCGGCGCTCGGCCAGCCCGCCGCGTGCTCCTCGATGACCGCGATGGCGGAGCAGATCTGGCCCGGTGTGCAGTAGCCGCACTGGTAGCCGTCGAGGTCGAGGAAGGCCTGCTGGACCGGGTGCAGCCGGTCGCCGTCGGCGACGCCCTCGATGGTGGTGATCTCGCGGCCGTCGGCGGCGACCGCGAGCTGCAGACAGGACAGGCTGCGGCGACCGTCGACGAGGACCGTGCAGGCACCGCACTGGCCCTGGTCGCAGCCCTTCTTGGTGCCGGTCAGGTCGAGGCGCTCGCGCAGCGCGTCGAGCAGAGTGGTGCGGTGGTCGACGGGAAGGGTGTGCTTCTCGCCGTTGACGTTCAGGGTGATGCCGCTGGACGTCGTGGTGGCGCCGGGCGTCGGTGGAGCCATGGTCGGCCTTCTTTCGCGAGTGCTGGTGCGGTGCGCGAGGGACGCCGGGGTGCTGGGCCGGCGCGGGAAGGGGAGCTTCGGGGGGCGAGCGGTGTCCGGAAACTGACGTGGGTGTGGGGAGGCGGCCGGGCCGGGACGGAGGGGTGGGCGCCGCGTGCTGCGGCGTCTCCTCAGGTCTTCGGGGCAGGCGTCCTGGGTGCGGATTCCGAGCGCTGACGGGGGCAGGTGTCACCGGCCGTCTGCATCCGGCCACACCTGACGCTATGGTGGAGTGGACTCAAACGGACAGCTGTCCGTTACCCCGGGAAATTTAGCGGACACCTGTCCGCTTAGCAAGGCCGTTCCTGGCCCGGCGCGGGACGCGCGCCCCCCGACCGACTGGAGGACGACGAGTGCGGGAGAAGCGCGAGACACCCCTGCGCTCGGACGCGCAGCGCAACCGCGAGCGCATCCTGGCTGTCGCGCTCGAGGAGCTGACGCGGTCCGGCGACGCCCCGCTGAGCGCGATCGCCAAGAAGGCCGGCGTCGGACAGGGGACGTTCTACCGCCATTTCCCGAGCCGCGAGGCACTCGTCCTCGAGGTCTACCGGAACGAGGTACGGCAGGTGGCCGACGCGGCCGCCCGCCTCCTGGAGACCAGGACGCCGGAGTGCGCGCTGCGGGAATGGATGGACCACCTCGCCCGGTACGCGATGACCAAGGTGGGCCTCGCCGACGCGATGCGGGTGGCGACCACCAGCCACGGCACCCTGATCAGCGTGGCGCACGGCCCGCTGACGTCGGCCATCACGCTCCTGCTCGACGCCAACGAGGAGGCGGGCACGATCCGTTCGGGCGTCACCCCCGACGACTTCCTGCTCGCCATCGCCGGGCTGTGGCAGATCGACCCGCACCAGGAGTGGCAGCCGCGGGCCGGGCGCCTGCTCGACCTCGTCATGGACGGCCTGCGGGCGGGCGCGCCGGGCGGGGAACGCTAGCGGCTCCCCGCCGACCTGCGCCCGGCCCACCCCTCAGGCCACCGGCCTCCCTCTCCCCGCCGCTAGCGCCCCTCCTTGCACACCTGCTGAACGGCCGTCACCAGCTGGTCGCGGTGCGGCTGGGCCGCGCGGTCCAGCTCCAGGGCGAACGGCAGCACGGCGCCGTCGGGCCGGGTGATCCGGCGCGGCGGTGCGAGCAGGCGCATCTCCTCGGCGGCCACGGCGACGATCTCGGCGCCGAGCCCGCAGAAGCGGTTGGAGTCGTCGATGACGACGAGGCGGCCCGTGCGCCGTACGGACGCGGCCAGGCCCTGCCAGTCGAATGGGTACACCGTGCGCGGGTCGAACACCTCCACCGACACCTCGTCGGCCAGTTCCTCCGCCACCTCCACGGCCTGCCCCACGAACTGGCCGACCGCCACCACCGTGACGTCCGCCCCGGGCCGCACCACATGTCCCACGCCGAGCGGCAGGGGCGCGAGATCGGCGAGGCGCACGCTCTCGAAGGTCATCGACGAGGCCGCCGGGGTGAGCACCACGACCGGGTCGTCGTCACGGATCGCCGACACCATCAGGCCGTAGGCGTCGGCGGGGCCCGACGGCACCACGGTCTTCAGGCCGACGTGCGCGAACAGGCTGTACGGCTGGTCGGAGTGCTGGCCCGCCCAGCCGGTGCGGGAGCCGGAGCCGGGCACCAGGTAGGTGACCGGCACCTTCACCTGACCGCCCGTCATGAGCGAGAACTTGTGCGCCTGGTTGGCGATCTGCTCGAAGACCAGGAACATCAGTGACGGGATCTGGAACTCGATGACGGGGCGGTGCCCGGACAGGGCCGCGCCGGTGGCGAAGCTGGTGAACGCCTGCTCCGACAGCGGGGTGTCGACGATCCGCTCCGGGCCGAAGCGCTGCACCAGACCCTTGGTCACGTTGGCGACGCCCACCCGGATGTCCTCGCCGAACACGCAGACGTCGGGGTCCCGCTCCAGCTCGTCGCCGAGGGCCCGGGTGAGCGCGGTCAGATAGCCGAGCTTAGGCATGGGTGCTCACTCCCGCCCGGGGCCTGAGGCCCGTCGCGTACAGATGGTCGAGTGCGCCGGCCGGGTCGGGCTTCGGGCTGTCGAGCGCGAAGCGCACCGCCTCTTCGAGGGCGGCCTCCACCTCGTCGTCGACGCGGGCGCGCTCGGCGTCGGGGATCCGCTCGCCCTGGATCCGCACGGGGTCGCGGCGGCGCCCCTCGTCGACCTGCTCCGGGGTGCGGTAGCGCACGAACGACCGGTGCTCCCAGGTGTGGTGGGCGTCGAACCGGTAGGTGGCGCACTCCAGGAACGCCGGTCCCCCGCCCGCCCTGGCCCGCTCGGCGTGCTTCCGTGCGGCGGCGGCCACGGCCTCGGCGTCCATGCCGTCGACCGACTCGGCCGGAATCCCGAAGGCGACGGCGCGTCCCACGATCGTGCCCGCGACCATGTCCGCCACGGTGGCCGTCGAGGAGTAGCCGTTGTTCTCGCACACGAAGAGGACCGGGAGCCGCCACAGCGACGCCAGGTTCAGGGACTCCAGGACGACGCCCTGGCTGACCGCTCCGTCGCCGAAGAAGCTCACGGCGACCCGGTCGGCGCCCGCGCGTGCCGCCGCCCACGCGGCACCCGTCGCGATCGGGGCGCCCGCGCCGACGATGCCGTTCGCACCGAGGATGCCGAGGCCGACGTCGGCGGCGTGCATGGAGCCGCCGCGCCCCTTGTTCAGGCCCGTCGTACGGCCCATCAGCTCGGCCGTCATGCGGTTCAGGTCGGCACCCTTGGCCAGGACGTGGCCGTGGCCGCGGTGGGTGCTGGTGATGACGTCGTCGGGGCGCAGGGCAGCGCACACCCCGGCGGCCACGGCCTCCTGGCCGATGGAGGGGTGGATGCCGCCGACGATCTCGCCCGCCTTCACCAGCTCGATGCAGCGCTCCTCGAAGCGGCGGATCAGTCGCATCGTGCGGTAGAGCGCCACCGCGCCCGGACGGGGCCCGCCGGTGTCCGCCGAGGGTTTCGGCATGCTGTCACTCACTTCCCTTCAACTCCGTGGTGGCTCACCCTGAGGGCGAGCGCGGCGACGGTGGGTGCCTCGAAGACCGCGCGGATCCCGAGGGGCGTGTCCAGCGCGGCGCGGATGCGGGACACGAGCTTCACGGCGAGCAGGGAATGCCCGCCGAGGTCGAAGAAGCTGTCGTCGACACCGACGTCCGGCACGCCGAGGGCATCGGCGAACAGCGCGCACAGCGCCGACTCGTTCGCGGTACGCGGCCCCCGCCCTGCGGGCCGACCGGCCCCCTCGTCCGGGGCGGGCAGCGCACGCCGGTCCAGCTTCCCGTTGGGGCTGAGCGGCAGCCGCGGCAGCGGCACGAAGACGGAGGGCACCATGTACGCGGGCAGGGTCCGCGCGAGCCGGTCCCGCAACTCGGCGCCGTCCGGGACGCCTTGCCCGGCCCCGTCCGGCACGCAGTACGCGACCAGGCGCCGGTCCCCCGGCCGGTCCTCGCGCACGACGACTGCGGCCCGCGCGATGCCGGGGTGGGCCACCAGGGCCGACTCGACCTCGCCCGGCTCGATCCGGAAGCCGCGGATCTTCACCTGGTGGTCGGCGCGCCCCAGGTACTCCAGGTTCCCGTCGGCGCGGCGCCGGGCGAGGTCGCCGGTGCGGTACATCCGCTCCCCCGGCCCCCCGAAGGGGTCGGGCACGAACCGCTCGGCGGTGAGCCCGGGCC
This sequence comes from Streptomyces sp. RK9, assembly GCF_045070545.1. Taxonomy (NCBI): domain Bacteria; kingdom Bacillati; phylum Actinomycetota; class Actinomycetes; order Kitasatosporales; family Streptomycetaceae; genus Streptomyces; species Streptomyces sp. RK9. Next base: position 558,099 of record NZ_CP173703.1, read on the forward strand.
GGTGCAGATAGCCGCGGGCGAGCCCGGCCCCGGCGACGTACAGCTCGCCCGTCACGCCGGTCGGTACGAGCTGGAGGTGCGCGTCGAGGACGTAGGCGCGGGTGTTGCGGACGGGGCGGCCGATGGGCGGTGCCTCCGGGTCGGCCGGGGCGGAGAAGGCGGCGGAGGCGGCGGGGTCGGCCGGGTCGGCGTCGGAGAACCACGCGGTGGTGTAGACGGTGGCCTCGGTCGGGCCGTAGACGTTGACGATCCGCGCGCCCGGCACGGCGGTCCGGATCTCCGCCAGGGTGTGCGCGGGCAGGGCCTCGCCGCCGAGGGCCACCACGTCCGCGCCCAGATCCACGTCGTGGTGGCTCAGGAGCTCTTCGAGGGCCGAGGGGACGGCACAGACGAGGGTGCCGCGCCACCGCCCGCCCGCGCGCTCGCCGAGCGAGAGGACGTCGGCGACGACCTCGATGACACCGCCGGAGAGCAGCGGTCCGAAGATCTCGAAGACGGAGACGTCGAAGGTCAGCGGCGTGGCGGCCAGGGCGTGGGCGAGACGTTCGGTGCCCAGGGCCTCTCGGCCCCACAGCACCAGGTCCACGACGTTGGCGTGCGGGACGAGCACTCCCTTGGGGCGGCCGGTGGACCCGGAGGTGTAGAGGACGTAGGCGCCGTTGGCGGGGGTGAGGGGGCCGGTACGGTCGCTGTCGCGCGGGTCCGTGGCGGGCGCGTCGGTGTCCGTGTCCACGTGCACGCGGGGCACGTCCGCGGGCAGCGCGCAGCCCACGTCGTGTGCGGTGACGACGCAGGCGGGAGCGGCGTCCTGGAGCATGAAGGCGATGCGGTCGGCGGGGTGGCGCGGGTCGACCGGCAGATAGGCGGCGCCGGTCTTCAGGACGGCGACGAGGGCGACGATCAGCTCTGCGGAGCGGGGCAGGGCGAGGGCCACGATCTGCTCGGGCCCGGTGCCCTCGGCGATGAGCCGGTGCGCGAGCCGGTTGGCGCGCGTGTTCAACTCCGCGTACGTGAGCCGCTCTTGGCCACAGACGACGGCCGGGGCGTCCGGGGTGCGCGTCACCTGCTGCTCGAAGAGGTCGACCGCCGTGAGCGGCGGGACGGGCCGCGCGGTGTCGTTCCACTCCTCCAGGAGGAGCCGCCGCTCCTTGGCGCTGAGCACGTCGAGGCGGCCGATCGGCAGGTGCGGGTCGTCGGCGGCCGCGCTCAGGAGCCGGGCGAGGCGGGTCGCGACGGCGTCCACGCTCCCGGGGTCGAACAGGTCGGTGCTGTACTCGAAGAACCCGGTGAGACCGGCGGGCCTGCCGTCCTCGGTGAAGCGTTCCTCGATGTTGAGGAGGAGGTCGAAGCGGGCCGAGCCCGGGTGCAGGAGGTCGGTGGCGATCTCCAGGCCGGGGACGTCGAGGCGCGGCGCCGGGGCGTTCTGCACCACCAGGGACACCTGGAACAGCGGGTGCCTGCCGATGGCGCGGGGCGGATTGAGGTCGTCGACCAGGTACTCGAAGGGCACGTCCTGGTGCTCGTACGCGCTCAGGGACACGTCCCGTACGCGGTGGAGCAGGTCGCGGAAGGCGGGGTTGCCCGAGGTGTCGTTGCGGATGACGAGGGTGTTGACGAAGAAGCCGACGGAGCGGTCCAGGCCCTGGTCGGTGCGGCCCGCGATCGGGGAGCCGATGGGGATGTCGGTCCCGGCGCCGAGCCGGGTGAGCAGCGCCGCGAGCCCGGCCTGGAGCACCATGAACAGGCTGGTCCCGGTCTCCTGGGCGAGCGCGGACAGCCGCCGGTGCAGCTCGGCGTCCCAGGCCACGGAGAGGGTCTCGCCGCCGTAGCCGGGAGCGGCGGGGCGTGGCCGGGCGAAGGGCAGGTCGACCTGCTCGGGCAGGTCGGCGAGCTGGCTTCGCCAGTAGGCGAGTTGGTGGGCCAGAGGGCTGGCCGGGTCGTCGGGGTCGCCGAGGAGGTCGCGCTGCCAGAGGCCGTAGTCGGCGTACTGGACGACGGGGGCGAGGGCCGGACCGTCGTGGCCGTGTCCCTCGGCGGACGCCGCGCGGCGCGTCTCGTACGCCGCCGTCAGATCCTCCGTCAGCGGCGCGAACGACCAGCCGTCGCAGGCGATGTGGTGCACCAGGAGCAGCAGCACGTGCTCGCGCGCGCCGACCTGGAAGAGATGGGTGCGCACGGGGATGTCGGCCGCCAGGTCGAAGTGGTGGCCGCTCGCCGTGGCCAGGGCGCCCGGCAGCTCCGCCTCGGTCGTGCGGGTCACCGGCAGCGGCGGCCGGGCGCGCTCCGGCGACAGGATGTGCTGGCGAGGCTCGCCGTCGTGCTCGGGGAAGACGGTGCGCAGGGACTCGTGGCGGGCCACGAGGTCGGCGACGGCGGCGCGCAGCGCGGGGACGTCCAGGTCGCCGCTGAACCGCAGGGTCCAGGGGACGTTGTAGGCGCGGCTCATGCCTTCGAGGCGGTGCAGGAACCACAGGCGGCGCTGGGCGAAGGACAGCGGGAGCGGGTTGGGGCGCTCGGCCGGGCGCAGGGCGGGGCGGGCCTCGGGGGCACCGGCGGTGTCGGAGGTTCCGGATGCCCCGAGTGCGTCCAGGTGCGCGGCGAGTCCGGCGACCGTGGGGTGCTCGAAGAGGGCGCGGATCGTCAGCTCCGCGCCGAGCCGGGTCCGTACCCGGGCGGCCAGCCGGGTGGCGAGCAGCGAATGCCCGCCGAGCGCGAAGAAGTCGTCGTCGATGCCGATGCCCTCGACGCCGAGGATCTCCGCGAACAGAGCGCACAGCACCTCCTCACGCTCGGTGCGCGCGGCCCGCGCCGACTGTGCCTCGACGACGGGTGCGGGCAGCGCCGCGCGGTCCAGCTTGCCGTTGACGGTCAGCGGCAGCCGTTCGAGGAGCACGAGGGCCGACGGCAGCATGTAGTCGGGCAGCCGCTCCCGCAGGTGCTCGCGCAGGGCGGCGGTGAGCTGGCCGCCACGGCGTGCGGCCACCGGGCTGGTGGCGTACGCGAGCGGGTCGCCGGGGGTGCCGTCGGGCTCGTACGCCTCCAGGACGGCGTCGCCGCTGTCCCCGCGCCGCACGAACACCGCGTCCACCGCGTCCACCGCCGTCGCCGCCGGAGCGACCGCGACGCGGTAGCCCAGGCGCTCCCCGAGCAGGTACAGCTCCTCGGGGTCGACGCCGTGGGGCTCCTGGGCGAGGAGGCGGTGGGCGTCGGCGACGGCGGCGCCGTTGTCGAAGGCGCGGGCCGCTGCGGTCTCCCGGGCGGTGCGGCGGTTGGGGACGCCGAGGACGCGCAGCCGCTCGGGGGCGTGCCGTTCGAGGTGCGCGCGGAGCGCGTCGGTGTCCGGCACGTCGTCGCCGAAGCCGAGCCGGGTCCCGCCGCCGGGTGCCGTCGCCGCGGGCGTCCGGTGCAGGACGGCGTCGTAGCGGTACCGGGTCATCTCGTTGTGCCGGGTGCCGCGGCGCACCTGGATGTCCACCGCGCCGACCGCGTCCTCGCGGGCCGCGAAGGCGTGGAAGAAGTCGGGTGCGAGCAGCAGTTCCTCCTCGCGCACCAGGGCCCGCTCGACGGCGTGCCGCACGCCGGCGCGCTCGGCGTCGGGGGCGGCACGGCGCAGGTGCGCGGCGGTGCCGAAGGAGCGCAGGGCCCGCAGGTCGCGGACGTCACCGACGAAGACGGCGCCGCCGGGGGCGGTGCGCTCCAGGGCCTTGGCGAGGACGTCGAGGAGGTAGCCCGCGCTGGGGAAGTACTGGAGCACGGAGTTGATGACGACGACGTCGAAGTGGCCCCGGGGCAGGCCGCTGACGTCGTGCGCGGCCTGGTGCCGCAGCCGTACCCGGTCGCAGAGCCCGGGGCGGGCGGCGACCTCGCGGGTCAGCTCGTCGATCGCGCGCGCCGACACGTCCGTGCCGACGTACTCCTCGCAGTCCGGGGCGAGCCGGGAAAGCAGCAGGCCGGTGCCGACGCCGATCTCCAGGACGCGGCGCGGGCGCAGTTCCCGGATGCGGCGGACGGTGGTGTCGCGCCACTCGCGCATGTGGTCCGGCGCGACGGGCCGTCGGTCGGTGTAGCTGTCGAACCAGCTGGCGAAGTTCTCGCCGAACGCGGGACGCGCGGCTCCGGTCCCGGTTCCCGTCCCGGCCCCGGCGTACTGGGCGTCGAACACCTTCTCCCAGTCGCCCACTTGCCGGGCCGCGGTGCCGTCGGCCGTGGCCGCGTCGGGCTCCTGGCGGAACTCCGGTACGACATAGGCGACCAGACGCCGGTCGCCAGGACGGTCCTCGCGGGCGACGACGGCGGCCTGCCGGGCGGCGGGGTGCGCGCCGAGCGCGGCCTCGATCTCGCCGGGTTCGATCCGGAAGCCCCTGATCTTGATCTGCTGGTCGGCGCGGCCGACGAACTCCAGGACGCCGTGCTCGTCGCTCCGCACCACGTCCCCGCTGCGGTACATCCGGCCGCCGGGCGGGCCGAACGGGTCGGCGAGGAAGCGCCCCGCCGTCAGGCCCGGGCGGCCCAGATAGCCGCGGGTGACGCCGGGCCCGGCGACGTACAACTCCCCCGCCACGCCCGGCGCGCACGGCCGCAGGGTCTCGTCGAGGACGTACAGGGACAGGTCGCGGATGCCGGTGCCGACGCGGCTCGGGGCGTGCGGGGCGGCGTCGGCGGCGGTGAGACGGGTGAGGGTGGTGTGGACGGTCGTCTCGGTGATGCCGTACATGTTCACGAGGACGGGGGCGTCGTCGCGGTGGCGGGCGTACCAGGGCGCGAGCTTGCCGAAGTCGAGGGCCTCGCCCGCGAACACCACCAGGCGCAGGGCGAGTTCGCCGCCGTGCGCGGCGCCCTCGCGGTCGGCCTCCAGCAGCGGGTAGAAGGCGGACGGTGTCTGGCTGAGGACGGTGACCCGCTCGGCGGCGAGCAGCGCGCGGAAGCGTTCCGGCGCCCGGCTCGTCTCGTACGGCACCACCACGAGGCGGCCGCCGTGCAGCAGGGCGCCCCAGATCTCCCACACGGACACGTCGAAGGCGTAGGAGTGGAACAGGCTCCACACGTCGTGCTCGTCGAACCGGAGCTCGGCGGCCGTCCCGGTGAACAGGCGCACGACGTTGTCGTGCGAGACGACCACGCCTTTGGGGCGCCCGGTGGACCCGGAGGTGTAGATCACGTACGCGGTGGTCGCGGGCGTGAGGGGCCCGAGGCGGTCGGCGTCGGTGGGGTCGGTGTCGGGCCGTACGGCGAGTTCCTCGACGGTGCCGCGCGCCGAGAGCACGAGCCGGGGGATCTCGGCGCGGACGTCCACCGGGTCCTGGCTGAGAAGCAGCACGGGGCGGGCGTCGGCCAGGGTCCTCTCGACGCGATCCGGCGGGTGGTCCAGGTCGAGCGGGAGATAGCCGGCGCCCGACTTCAGGACGGCGAGGATCGCGACGACGGCGTCCACCGAGCGCGGCAGGGCGAGCGCGACGAGGCGTTCGGGTCCGGCGCCGCGGGCGAGCAGGGCGTGGGCGAGGCGGTTGGCGCGGGCGTTCAGGGTGGCGTAGTCGAGGTGGTCGCCGCCCAGGGTGAGGGCGACGCGGTCGGGGTGGCGGATCACCCGCGCCTCGAACAGGTCCGTGAGGGCGGCCGGGCCCGGCGCGGGGGTGCCCGGGGGTGGTCCTGGGCGCGTCCCGCGGTGGTCGGTGAGGGCGCGGTCCGCCTCGGCGAGGGCGCGGTCCGATCCGGTGAGGGCACGGTCCGCGCCGGTGTACGCACTGTCCGATCCGGTGATTGCCATTGCCAAGCCCCTTGGTCGCTCGCCGACGCTGTCGCGTTGTGCCGTTCGTGACCGTGCTCGTGCCGTGTGTGTGCCGCGGGCCTCGCCCGCTCGCCGGTGCCGTCGGGTCCGCACCCGACCCGCTCGCCGGGGCCGCCCGGCCCGCACCCCGCCCGGCCGCCGATGCCCCGGCGCCTCAGCCCGCCGGACGGCTCCCCGGCGCCAGGACGCGCAGCAGGTTCTCGCGCAGCAGCAGGTTCCGGTCCGTCCTCGACACCCCGGCGAACACGGTCGGGCCGTCGACGACCTCGCTGATCAGCCCCTTCAGACCGCCGTTCAGACGGCCGAGCGGCCAGTCCGTGCCGAAGATGATCTTGTGGTTGACGCCGAGCCGGAACAGCTCGTTGAGGTGCCCGGGCCAGTGCGGCAGGCTCGGGCCGCTCGCGAACCCGCCGGTGTCCACGTACACGTTGGGCCGGTACGCCGCGAGGTAGGCGCAGGTCTCGACGTGGGTGAGGCCGCCGTGGCCGAGGACGAACGGGACGGTCGGGAAGTCCCTGGCCGCCCGGTCGATCCGCATCGGGTGCGCCGGTCCGTAGTCGAGGCTGCGGGCGGTGGGCCCGGTGTGCACGAACACCGGCAGGGCCCGGGCCGCGCAGATCTCGTAGTACGGGTACAGGCCCGGGTCCGACGGCGAGTAGCCGCACGGCGGGTACAGCTTCACCCCGTCGAGGCCGTAGGCGTCGACCATGGCCTCGAAGGCGGCCACGCCTTCCGGCCCGCGCCGGGGGTCCACGCCGATGTAGACCCAGAAGCGGCCCGGGTGGCGCAGCCGGATCTCGTGGTGCAGCCGCGCCGCCTCCTCGGGCTCGGCCGTCCCCGCCATCCGCAGGCCGAAGTCGGGCACGAGCAGCACGGCGCGCTCGACCCCGGCCGCGTCCATCTCCGCGACGAGCCCGTCGGCGAGGTGGTCCTCGTGCTGCGCGGAGAGCCCGTCGGCGACGCGCCCGGGCTTCGGGGCGACGCCCATCGAACCGAGCCTGCACTGGACGTTGCTCGCCACGTCCTCGACGAAGGCCCGCGGGATGAAGCGGCTCGACGCCACGTGGCAGTGGCCGTCGAAGACCCCGGTCATCCGACGCAGTGCTTGATGAGGCCCTGGATGCTGACGCCCTTCATCGGGTCGTAGGTGGCGAAGTCGAACTCGGTGTCCGCCTGTTCCTCCAGGTACGAGATGAGGCCGACGATGGCCATGGAGTCGAGCAGACCGGTGTGGCTGAGGTTGGTCCTGGCGCCGATCGCCATGTCGGACTCCCCCTCGATCCACCGCTCCACCCACTCGACCAGCAGTTTCTCCAGCTCCGCCGCGTCCGCGCTCATGCCAGGCCTCCCCGGTCCGTGATGGTGTCCGTCGTGGTGCTCGCGCCGCCGAGGGCGGCCTTGGTGCCGGTCCGCGCGCCCCCGACCAGGCGCAGGCTGTTCCCACCCATGATCATTCTTCGGTCGGCCTCCTTGATCCCCGCCACCGCGGGCTGTCCCTTGGCGAAGGCGGCGACCAGGCCGGGCAGCGACTCGGAGAGCCGGTACGACGGCCAGCAGGTGCCGAAGAGGATCTTGTGGCTGATGCCGAGGCGGAACAGCCGGTTCAGATGGGCCTGCCAGCCGTCCGCCGCGAGGACGGAGTGGAACTGGCTGATGTCCAGGTGCACATTGGGCCGGTGGGCGCAGAGATAGGTCGACTCGTCGATGTGCGTGACCCCGCCGTGCCCCAGGATGAAGTTCACCCGGGGGAAGTCCCGAGCGGCCTCGTCGACCAGCAGCGGCATCCCGTACTCGAAGTCGAGCTGGCCCCAGCCGGGACCGGTGTGGCTGAGCACGGGCAGGCCGCGCTCCTCGCACAGCTCGAAGTACGGGTACAGACGGCGGTCGCTCGGCGAGTAGCCGCACAGCGGGTACAGCTTGAGCCCGGCGAAGCCGTAGTCGCCGACGCACCGATCGAACAGGTCGACGCCGTCCTTGCCGCCGCGCGGGTCGACGCCCCAGAAGACCCGGAACCGCCCCGGATGACGCCGGTTCACCCGGTCCAGATGACCGGCGAGCTCGGCCTGGTTCAGGGCGCACCGGGCCACGTGCGAGTAGTCGGGGACCACGAGGAACGCCTCGTCGACGCCGGCCTCGTCCAACTCGGCGACGAGCCGGTCCGCGTCGTCGTCCTGGTGCACCGAGAGGACCCGGTCCAGCATCCGCTCGGGCCGCACCTTGTGGCCGTACGCGGTCATGCGGTGGTGTGCGTTGGCCGCCTGGTACTCCAGGAACGCCCGCGGGATGGCGAGTTGGCTGCCGAGCTGGACCTGCGCGTCGACGATCCGGTGCCCGGCGGGGCCGCCGGGGCCCGGCCCGGGGCCGTCCGCCGTCGGCGGCGCCATCAGGCCCCCGCCCCGGCCCCGCCCGCGAGGCGCTCAGCGAAGTGCTCGGCCGCGCGCGCCCGGCTGAGCTTCATGTTGGCCGTCATGAAGGTCGGGTCGGCCCGCAGCGGCGTGTCCGAGAAGACCAGGGACATCACCCGCTCGTGGGCGTCGAGGCCCGCGTTGACCTCTTCGATCCGCTTCTGGATGTGCCCGCGCAGCGCGGTGTCGGCGGGGCCCGACGGGGTGACGAGGGCGCCGAGCCGGCCTGACTGCGGTGTCGGTACGACGACGATCTCGGCGACGCCCTCGACGTCCGCGAAGGCCGACTCGATCTCGGCGGGGTGCACCTTGCGCCCGCTGCCGAGCACGATGACGTCCTTCTTGCGCCCGATCAGGGTGAGGAACCCGTCCTCGTCCAGGCGGCCGTAGTCGCCGGTGAGAATGGAGCCGTCGGGCCGGAAGATGCCCTCGGCGGACGGGTCGCCGTCGGTGTCGAAGTAGCCGCGCCCGAGCGGCGCGTCCCGCGTGATGATCACCTCGCCGTCGTCGAGGAACGTCACGGACTCGGGGTCCATCAACTGCCCGACGGTGCCGACGCGGTGGCGGTCGGGGGTGTTCCAGGCGACCATGCCGGTCTCGGTCAGGCCGTAGGCCTCAAGGAGCGGCACGTCGCGGCTCCAGTACCCGTCCAGGGTCTCGCGCCGGATCGGCGCCATGCCGGTGATCATGAAGCGGATGCGGCCGCCCAGGAAGTCGCCGAGCGAGGCGTCGCCGCCGGACTTCGTGTAGAGCTGGAGCGCGGTGTCGTAGAAGACCGGAGGACCGATCAGGAAGGTCGGGCCCTCCTTGCGGACGGCCTGGAAGACCCGCTGGTAGGGCGCGAGCACGAGGTCGGCGCCCAGCCACAGGCAGAGGTAGACCGACAGGCGCTGCTGGTTGTTGGCCAGCGGCAGGAAGATCAGGTGCCGGTCGCGCCCGGTCATGCCGAAGGCGTCGATGAAGCGGTTGATGACGTACTCGGTGCCCTTGGCGCTGATCTCCACGCCCTTGAGCCGCCCGGAGGTGCCCGAGGAGTAGACCAGGCTGTGGATGTCGTCGACGTCGATCACCACGGCGTCGGGGGCCGCGGCGCCCGGTGCGGGGGCGCCGCCGGGGCGGACGACGGCGGGCGTGTCGGCGGGCACGGGCTCGTCCGCGATGAGCAGGGCGAGGCGGTGCTCGGCGATGAACGCGCGCGGGTCGTCGATCTCGGTGGTGTCGCCGAACGCCTTGAGCCGCGCGCCGGTGGCGAGGGCGGCCAGGTCCCAGGCGAGCCAGTCGATGCTGTTGCCCGCGCGGATCCCGATCACGTGGCCGGGGCGCACGCCGGCCGCCGTGAGCTGGTCGGCCCGGGTGCGGGCGAGCGCGGTCAGCTCGCTCTGGGTCAGCTCGCGCCGCTTGCCGGAGATGTCGATGTCGACGACGCGGGCGGTCGTGTGGTGGGTGGAGCGGTCCAAGAGGCCCGCGAGGTTCATGCTCACGTGTCGGCCGACTTCCTTCCTGGGGTGGTCGGTTGCGCCTCGCCGGGTGTGTGCGCCTGTGCGTCGAGTTCCGCTGCCAGCACGGTGATCAGCTCGTCCAGCCTCGTGCCCGCCAGGAAGCCGATCCGGCCGCCGAGCATGTCCTCGTACGCTCCGCTGTCGGTGTCCCAGGCGACGTGGACGTCGAGTCGGCTGCCGCCGTCGTCGTCCGTGACGGTCACCCGGCGTTCGAGGGTGCGCCACAGCCAGTCCGGCTCGGCGCTCGACTGCACGCCGTCGGCGCGGAGCCGGGTGCGGTCCGCCCAGACCACGGTGTCGTCCCCGAGGCGTCCGGCGAACTCCGCGACCGGGCCCTCGCCCGCCCTGAGGCCGGTGTCGGCGGCGAACGGGTCGAGCAGGCGGGGGCGGGCGTGCAGGAGGTCCAGGACGCGCCCGGGCGGGTGCGGCAGCCGTACGGTCCGTGTGACCGGGGACAGTTCGGCCGCCTGGGGGCCGTCGGCCGGGGTGCCGGTGCGGTGGGCGTCGGCCTCCGCCAGGATCCCTTCGAGCACGGACAGGCCGTGGTCGAGGTCGTCCTCGGAGATCACCATGGGCGGCTGCACCCGCAGGACGTTCGGGTGGTAGAGGGAGTACGTGGACGTCACGCCCTCTTCGAGGAGCCGGCCGAGGACGAGTCCCGCCGTCGCGCCGTCGGTGAACTCCAGGCCGTGCATCATGCCGAGGCCGCGGTGTTCGGTGACGATGCCGGGATGGCGCTCGGCGGCGGCGCTCAGGCGCTCGTCGATGGTGCGGGCCCGTTCCTTGACGCCGGTGAGGAACGCCTCTTCGGAGGCGATGGCGATGGACTCCAGGCCGACACGGCACGACAGCGGGTTGCCGCCCAGGCTGGACCCGAAGGTCGAGGGCAGGACCCGCAGGACCTCCCACACCTCCTTGGTGCCGAGCACGGCCGACAGCGGAAGGAGGCCGCCGCCGAACGCCTTGCCCACGCACACCAGGTCCGGGGTGACACCGAACTGCTCGTACGCGAAGAACGTGCCGCAGCGGCCGAACGCCGTCTGCATCTCGTCCAGGACGAGCAGCGCCCCGGCCTCCGTGCAGAGCCTGCGCACCTCCTGGAGGTAGCCGGGCGGCGGCACGATCACTCCGGCCTCGGCCTGGACGGGCTCCAGGAGGACGGCGGCGACGGTGTCGTCGAGCGCGGCGGCCAGCTCGTCCAGGTCACCGAAGCCGACCTGGCGGAAGTGCGGCATGAACGGGCCGAGCAGTTCCCGGTGTTCGGGGCGGTCGGAGGCGCTGAGCGTGGCGAAGGTCTTGCCGTGGAAGCAGCCGCGGGCGCTGATGACGCCGGGGCGGCCGGTCGCGGCGCGGGCCAGCTTGAGGGCGTTGTCGATGGTCTCGCCGCCGCCGTTGGCCAGGTACGAGTAGGGCAGGAGCTGTCCGGTGGCCTCCGCGAGGCGCTCGGAGAGCCGGATCTGCACCTCCTCGAACATGATCTTCGTGCTGTTCAGGACGCCGGTGTCGAGCTGGTCGCGCACGGCGGCGACGACGCGCGGGTGGGAGTAGCCGAAGGACTGGTTGCCGTACTGGTCGAAGAGGGCGAGATAGGGCGTTCCCTCGTCGTCGTCCAGAACGCGGCTTCCCGTCCCTTTTCCCTGGACTCCGCAGCCCATGACGAACGCCATTTTCGCGTAGGCCGGGTGGTTGTGGGCGGCTTTGGACTCAGCCAGCCGCTGGCGCCGTGTCCGCATCCGTCACCTCCTCGCTCACATAGCTGTCGTAGTCGCCGAAGAAGTACTGGAGCAGTCGGCTCTTCCGCCCTTCGGGTGTGCGGGCCCTGCTGACCGCCTCGGTGACGTCGAGCGCCGCGACGAGGCTGAGCGGGGAGCCCTTGAACCGGGTGTCCTCATAGGGTTCGTGCAGGGCGAAGAAGCCGATTTCCTTGTAGAAGCCCCGCAGCCCTTCGGAGTCGTCCACGAAGAAGTCGCCGAGGATGTGCGTCATGTCGTGCTTCCTGGCGCTGTGGATCACGGCTTCGCGCATGAGCGCCATGCCGATCTCACGGTGGCGCATCGACGGCAGCGTCATCAAGTGCCCGAATTCCACGAGCCTGTTGCCGACGCGCAGCGCCGAGATGTCCACCGTGTCGTCGCACGGCAGTCCGGCGGCGGAGTCCGGCACGACCTTGACGGTGCCCGCGGCCCGGCCCTCGACGTATCCCAGGATGTATTCGGCGTGGGCGTCGAACCGGTCGAAGGTCGCGGCGGTGTCGGCCGCGTCGGCGAGTCGGCCCTGGTCCCCGACGTAGACGGCGTCACGGAGCCGCAGCACGTCGGCCATGTCGGCCTCGGTGCGCGCCACTTTGAAGGTCACGTTCATCCACTGCTCCTCTCACCCGTGTTGCGTTGGCTCACCCGGTGGCTCACTTGCGGAGCAGCTTTCCGAAGTACTCGATGTAGCCGCGGTTGAAGTAGCGAATGCGGTCCTTCACCTCACCGTGCAGATCGGGAAGTCGCTCCAGCGGGAGATTCGGCATCAGATGGTGCTCGACGTGGTAGTTGTTGCCGTTCGTGAACCACGTCAGGATGCGATTGGAGCGGATCGTCCTCGTATTGGCGAACGGGTCGCGGTTCAGGACCTCGCAGCCGAAGTGCTCGGGCAGTTCGATGAAGGCGTGCACGGGCCCCGCCACAAGCACCAGCGGGATCAGCCATACCCACAGCACGACCGCCGAACCCAGTGCCAGGGAAAGGCCCGTGAATGCCAGGAGCGCGCCGAGGGCGAGGAAGTGGTCCCGGCGTATCCTGCGTGAGACGCGGACGCTCTCGCCCTCGAATTCCCGGCCGAGCAGGGACCGCCCGAGATTCACCACGAACAGCGCGTAGTGGTGGACCATCGTGAAACGCACGGTCCAGTCGACGAAGGTGCCGAACCTGGAGCGTTCCCTGGACCCGTACTGATCGCCGTAGTCGAAGAACTCGCGGTTCTCCGGTGTGCCGAGATCGCGGTGGTGGCGCATGTGCGCCGCCTTGTACGCGGCGAACGAGATCAGCATCGGAAGTCCGAGGATGATTCCGGTGACCGTGTTCGCCCTGCGACTTCGGTACGCGAGATTGTGCAGCGTCTCGTGCTGGAGTTCCGCGGCGTGCGCGAGCATGCAGCCGATGAGGACGACTCCGACGACGCGGCACCAGAGGACCGGCTGCAGCACGATCACCACGCCGAGGACGGTCAGTGCCACGCAGAGGGCGAATTTGAGGGAGAACACCCAGCCCCGGGGCTCGGTGCGCAGGTGTTTCAGGGACGCTCTGAGTTCGGTGGCCTCCTGGGGATTCCGCATGGCCGGGTCGACGGCGTCACCCGCTGTCAGATCCATCGTTGTTCCCTCGATTTCCCAGTAGCTTTCCCGGTGGCTGTGCGTCCCCGCGCGCGGTTTCCGGCATGACGGCGCGACTGACCGTCGTGCGGCGACCGGACGGGGCCAGTTCGATTACGGGGCGTGCTGGACGTGCGCTGCCCGAAGGGGGCCGCCCGTGTTTCCGGGCGCGGTACGGCGCGGCATCGCGACGGCATCCGGACGGGCCGAATGTCGCTCGGTGGATACCGCTGGGGGTGCCGCTCCGTTCAGGGTGCGGCGATCAGCCGGCTGCCTCGGGCACCGGTGCGGTGGTCAGGTCGCGCACGGGGGTATGCGGATCGGCCTTCTCGATCGCGTCGAGCAGGGCCAGAATTCCGTCCATGTGCGTGTCCGTTTCCCGCGGACTGAAGAGTTCGGGGTGGACGTCGAGAATGACGTCCGTCGTTCCGTCGGCCGCGGTCTGGAAGAAGTACACGGTCATGTCGATCGTGAGGGGAATCGACATGGTGCGCATCGACGCGGTGGCTCCCGCGAAATCCAGTCTGTAGTCGAATTTCATGACATTGACCATCGGCCCCCACAGCCGTGCCCCGCCGCCCTGTGCGACGGCTTCCCGGGAGATCTCCGCGGTGGGGTAGCGGGAGTGCAGCAGGACCTGCCGCACCTCCCGCGACACGCGCCGGGCGAACTCGCGCAGGGGCAGGGCCGCGTCGGCGTCGAGGCGCAGCGGCAGGATGTTCATCGTCATGCCGGGGACGTTGCGCACCTGGGGGCTCAGGCGTCCGCCGGTGGGCAGTCCGAGCTGGAGTTCAGGGGCGCCGGTGGCGAGGGCCAGGTACGCGGCGATGGTGCTGACGGCGAGGTCCGACCAGGTCACGCCGAGTCTGTCGGCGGCGGCTTCGAGGCGGCCGACCCGGTCCGGGGTGAGTTCGGCGGTGCGGCGGCGGCCGACGGCCAGCGGGCCGCTGCGGCCGGAGAGGCTGACCGGCGCGGGGCGGTCGGCCGTCCTGTCCAGCCAGTGGGCGCGGTCGCGGGCGAAGCTCTTGCTCTCGCGGTAGCCGGCCTCGGTGTCCGTGAGGCGCGTGAACGCGGGGAACGCTCCCTCGTCGGCGGGGAGCCCGCCCGCGAGTGCCGTGTAGACCGCGGCGGTGCGATTGAAGATGAGCGCGAGGCTGTATCCGTCGACGACCGCGTGATGTACGCGCCGGTACAGGACGAAATGGTCATCGGCGATTTTCAGGAGCGCCGCGCGGCACAGCAGCTGTGGGTCGACCGGCCCCTGGGCGTCCTTTTCCATCCATTCCCTGGCCGCCGCTTCCGGGTCGGACCCGGTGCTCACGTCGATGACGTCGAGCGGGGCGGGATCGGCTCTCAGGTATTGGCGGTATCCGCCTTCCGCTTCGCCTGCGGGGACAATCACGAGACGCAATGCCTCGGCCTCGCGCTCGACCTGTTCATGTGCCAGCACCATCAGTTCCGGGGCAATGCGCCCACGGATGTCGAGATAGTCGCAAATACAGTAGACAGGGTTGGCGAGATCTTCTGCTTGAGCCATCCATGTGCGCAACTGCGTAGCAAGGAGCGGTAGTTCTGTTCTCTCGCGATTAAGCAACGTTCACCCTCCTCAAGAGGACACTTGCTTAAATCGACGCCACATCGCACAGACGTCACGGACACCATGTATCGGTCGCGCGTACCCATTCGTGGGGAACAGTTTCGAAGTCCGGGAAGTGGTGGGGGGATTGGTGGGGGCCCAGGACAACGAACGGTAGCCTACCCGTCACTTGATCGAACGTCCATACCCAATCAGGAGGCATGTGCCAATGTCACTGAATGCAATGGCCACCGGCTCTGTTACCGAAGCCGTAATCACGCAAAGCGACGACTATTGGACTCGGCCAACTCGACGCATATCAGCCACACCTTGACGACCAGGGTTTACGCAGGACTGCGGCTGCCTCCACGATCTTCGGGGCGCCCGCCGGAAACTCCCTTTGCCTACAGCCCGTTGAAGCAAGAACCAGCACTTTCGAACGCTCGTGTACGCACCGTGAACGTGGAGGATGGATGGCGACGGACCGAACAGCTACCCCACCCGGCACCGGCTGGGCCGGGAACCGACGCGGCGTGGCCGTGGTGGCCGCGCTCATGCTGGGCGCGTTCGCCTTCAACACGACCGAGAACCTGCCCATCGGCGTCCTGAAGCTGATGTCGGACGACATGGACGTCTCGCTGGCCGCCGTCGGACTCCTGGTGTCGGGGTACGGCCTGACCGTCGCCGTCGTCTCCGTGCCGATCGCGCAGCTCACCCGGTCCGTGCCGCGCCGCCTGGTGCTGTGCCTGCTGCTCGCCGGGCTCTTCCTGGCGAGCGTGGTCGCGGCGGTGGTCTCCTCGTACTGGGTGCTGCTGGTCTGCCGGCTGGTGACGGCGGTGGCGCAGGCGCTGTTCTGGGCGGTGATGGGGCCGGTCGCGGTCGGGCTCTTCCCGCCGCACGTGCGCGGCCGGGTCATCGGCGCGCTGTCGGTGGGCGGTTCGGCGGCCCTCGTCCTCGGGGTGCCCGGCGGCACCTGGCTCGGCCAGCACACCAGTTGGCAGGTGCCGTTCCTAGTGGTCGGCGCGCTCGCCATCCCGCCGCTCGTCCTCATCCTCACGGCCCTGCCGTCCACGCCCCCTGAGGAGAGCCACGCGGTGCGCGGCGTCGCCCCCGACACCCGCCGCTTCGCCGTCGTCCTCGCCGTGACCGGCCTGACGGTCACGGGCGTCTTCGCGGGCTACACGTACATCTCCAAGTTCCTCGTGGACGAGAGCGGGTTCACCGAGTCCAGGGTCAGCACGCTGCTGCTCGTCCTCGGTGTCACCGGCATCGTGTCCGTCACGGTCTACGGCCGCCTCCTGGACCGCTTCCCCCGCGCCACGCTCGCCATCCCGGTGACCACGCAGGCGGTGGGGCTCCTCGGCCTGTACGCGGCGGGCGGCTCGAAGGCCGTCGCCGTGATCATGATGGTGCTCCTCGGCGCCTCCCTCGGGCCGGTCTTCATGGCCACCCAGAGCCAGGTCATGCACTTCGCGCCCGGCCGCACGGAGACCGCCATCGCGGCGAACGGCGCCGCGTTCAACACCGGCGTGGCCGCGGGCGCCCTGGCCGGCGGCCTGCTCCTGCCGGTCATCGGCGTGCGCGGCACGTTCCTGGTGGGCGGCCTGATGACGGTGGCCGCCCTGGCCCTGCTCCTGGAGGAACAGTTCCTGTCCCTGGGCCGCACGAAGGCGTGGTCGGCCGCCCCGCGGACGGCCCAGGCGGACGAGGACGTCTACTCCGAGCGCTGAACCGGCGCGGGTCCCGAGCCGGCGAGGTCCGGGCCCCGCGCCGACCCACCGGAGAGGCCCTAGACCTCGCGCGTCGGCAGCACGGACAGGTGCGGCAGGTTCACGTGGCGGGGGCGGCCGACGGCGAAGGCGATGAGCTCGGCGACGTCGGTCCCGGAGGGGATGCCCTCGATGGACCCGACGGCCTCCTGGACGGCGGCGCTGATCGCGGGGTCGTCGATGTGGTCGCGGAGTTCGGTGTCGACGGTGCCGGGTTCGATGTTCGTGACGCGTACGTCGGCGGGGTTCAGGCGGGTGCGCAGGTTCCGCGAGAGGTGGCTGAACGCGGCCTTGCCGGCGGCGTATCCGGCGAAGCCCGGCAGGACGCTCTGGGCGGCGGCGGAGGAGATGTTGACGAGGTCGGCGTGGCCCCGTTCGGCCGCGGCGGCGAGCAGGTCGGGGACGAACGCCTCGACGACGGCGAAGGCCCCGGTGACGTTCACGTCGATCATGCGCTGCCAGTTCCCCGTGGACCCGTCGAGCTGGTCGGGCAGGGCGAGGCCGGCGTTGTTGACGAGGAGGTCGACGCGGCCGAGCCGGGAGCGTACGCCGGCGGCGGCCGCCGCCAGGGACGCCGGGTCGGTCACATCCGTCGGGAGGGCGAGCGCGCTGCCGCCCGCCTCCTCGATCCGTGCCACGTGTGCGGCGAGCCGCTCGCCGCGCCGCGCCAGCAGGGCGACCCGCGCGCCCTGGGCGGCGAGCACCTGCGCGGTGGCCTCGCCGATGCCGCTGGAGGCACCGGTCACGACGGCCACCCGGCCGGTGAGGGGGCGGGCGAGGGACGTGGCCTGGGCGGTGGTGACGGTCATGGTGGTCTCCGGGTGTACGGGGGCGGGGCGCCCGGTGCGGATACGCGCACGGGGGCGTCGAGCCGTTGTCGGGGCGGGGCACGGGTGTGCCGGGCCGGTTGCGGGACCGCGTCACCGCGGTGCCCTGGTGGCCGCGTCGTGCGGCCACGGGAACGACTCTGCGGGAGATCCGCGCGCCTACCCAGGGCCCCGCTCGACCCTGGGTCTGCCAGAACCACCTTCGCGTCGGCGGCACGGGGCCGACGCGGTGGAACAGGGTGGCCGGGCAGCACCGGTCCGGCCCGGCCGAACCAGCCCTGGCCAGGCAGCACCACATCAGCGCAAGCCCCCTGGCTCCGGGCGGAGCCACCCCGTGCCGGACAATCGATCCATGGACTTCCGCACCGAACTCGCCGCCTTCCTCCGCTCCCGCCGCGCCCGGCTGCGGCCGGAAGACGCCGGAGCGCGGCCGTTCGGCGGGCGGCGACGGGTGCCGGGCCTGCGCCGTGAGGAGCTGGCGGAGCTCGCCGGGGTCAGCGTCGACTACTACGTACGGCTCGAACAGGGCAGGACCCACAACGTCTCCGACGCCGTCCTCGACGCCGTCGCCCGGGCCCTGCGGCTCGACGACGCCGAGCGCGCGCACCTGGGCCACCTCACCCGCGCCCTGCGCCACCCCGCGTCCACACCGCCCGCCCCGCAGCCGCTCAGGGCGGGCGTCAAGGTACTGCTCGGCGCACTCGACGGCGTGCCCGCGTACGTCGTCGGCCGGCGCCTGGACATCCTCGGCTCCAACGGCCCGGCCCGGGCGCTCTTCACCGACTTCGACGCGCTGCCCGCCGAGCGGCGCAACGTGGCGTGGCTGCACTTCCTCGACCCGGGCGTGCGGAGCCTCTACCCGGGCCAGGAGGCGTGGCAGGAGACCGCCCGCGACACCGTCGCCGCCCTGCGCATGGACCTGGGCCGCCACCCGTGCGACGACCGCCTCTGCGACCTGCTCGGCGAACTCTCCGTGCGCAGCGACGCGTTCAGCGCGCTGTGGGCCGAGCAGCTGGTGCGCGAGCACTCCCACGGCGTGGAGCGACTGCGCCACCCGGTGGCCGGTGAGCTGACCCTGCGCCGCGAGACGCTGCGCCTGCCCGACGCGCCCGACCAGGCCCTGGTCACGTACGCGGCCGACGACGGCACGCCGTCCCGCGCCGCGCTCGCCCTGCTCTGTCCGCGCGGCGGGGATCAGCGCTGCGGCGAGGGGAACGCCACGGGGCTGCGCAGGCCGGAGCGGCTGACCGCGCGGACGCCGAAGAAGACGTTGTCCTTGGACAGGTCGACCGTGTGACGGGTGGCGTCGCCGACGTCGATCACATGGGTCCAGTCGGACGCGGTCGTCTCCCGCCAGACGACCTCGTACCCCGCGAGGTCCTTCTCCGGGCCCCGCTCCCACACGAGTTCGGTGTCGTTGGTGAGCGCGGCGGTGAGGATCTTCGCGCCGCGCGGGGTGCCGGGGGCCTGGGCGAGGCTCCACAGGGCGGCGGCGTTCACGCGGGCGACGCGCGCGATGTAGGGGAAGTCGCAGAACTCCGGCAGGTCCCCGTACTGCTTGCCGTCCTCCACGCGGACGTCCTGGTGCTGGTGGGCGTAGTCCTCGGCGGGCTCGGTGAACCGGGCCGCGGGGTAGGCGCGTTCGAGGAAGGGGATGTGGTCGCCGCCGCGCAGATAGCGGTCGCGGCGGTGGACGACGCGGACCTTCATGCCGGTCGCGTCGTTGCCGGCGACGTCCCGCACGAAGCGGGCGAGTTGGCGCGAGGGCGAGTCGTTCTCGCCGCCCACCGAGCGCCGCACGGCGGCCTCCTCGGGGGTCTCGGACGAGGGCACGCCCTCCGCGAAGAGGCGGATCGTGCGCGGGTCGCGGGTGCCGTCGTCGGCGGTGGGGCTGCCGACGATGTCGTTGGTGAACATCCCCTGCACGTCGGCCTTCCGGAGCTTGTACTGCTCCGCCATGTGCGCCGCGCCGAACAGGCCCTGCTCCTCGCCCGCGACGGCCGCGAACACGACGGTCGCGCCCAGCTTGCGGCGCGCCATGACCCGTGCCAGCTCCATGACCACCGCGACCCCGGAGGCGTCGTCGTCGGCGCCGGGCGCGTCGCTGGTGAAGTCCATGACGTCGCTCGCCCGCGAGTCGTAGTGCCCCGACACGACGTAGAGCCGGTCCGGGGACGCCGAACCGCGCAGCGTGGCCACGACGTTGGTGATGCGCGTCGGCTCCGGGATGCGGGGGCCCGGCTCCTGGACGTACGACTGGAGCTCCACGCGCATCCGGCCGCCCGCCGCGCCCGCGTGGCGCCGCATCTCGGCGAGGATCCAGTCCCGTGCCGCACCGATGCCGCGCTCGGGGTCGTCCTGCGCGGAGAGCGTGTGCCGGGTGCCGAACGCGGCGAGCCGCCGCACGGTTGCCTCGATGCGCCGGTGGTCGATCTCCCGCAGCAGCGCCCTGAGTTCACGCGACGGCTCCTGCGCGGTACGGCTCTGTCCGTCGCCGTCGCGCGCCGCCGCGGGGCCCGCCTGAAGGCCGACGGCGCCGGCCGTGGTGGCGGCCGCGGCCACCGCGAGAACACTGCGCCGGGACGTGCCGCTCTGCTCCGCCATGCGGCCATAGTCATGGACACCACAAAGCGCCGCAAGGGGGCGTGGGGACGGGTGGGGCGGTCCGGGACGACTATGGCGAGTACAGGGGTGCGGCTCTGGCGAGTAAGCGGGTGCGGTACGGCTCCGTGGGTGGTCCGGGGCCGGACGCCACGCAGCCCCGGAGGGCGACCGCTACGAGCGGCGGCGGGGCTTCCCGCGCTTCGCGCCCTGGGAGCCGCCGGTGCCGCGCCGCGGGTTCTTGCCCGCGGTGGCCTTGCCCCCGGCGGGCTTGCCCGCCGACGCCTTGCGCGCCGTACCCTTGCCCGCCGTCGACGTACCGGATCCCTGCTTGCCCCCGGCCTTGCCCGTCCCGCTCTTGCGGCGCGCGCCGTCCTTCTCCGCGCTCTGGGCCTTCGCCTGCGCGGCCGGGGCCCGGCGGCCACGGGTGCTGTTGACGGTCCGGCCGCGGATGATGCCGATGAACTCCTCCACCAGGTCGGTGGTGGCGTCCTCCGGCCACGACAGGACGACGCTGGACTGGGGCGCGTCGGTGACCGGCCGGTAGGTGAGGTCCTTGCGGTGGTGCAGACGGGCCAGCGACTGCGGTACGAGGAGCACGCCGATGCCCGCCGCGACCAGTTCGATCGCGTCGGCCGTGGTGGCGGGGCGCTCCAGCGCGGGGCGGCCGGGCAGGCTCTCCCAGTCGAGGGTGTCGTCCTCGGGGTGCAGCACGATCTCGTCGGCCAGGTCGTCGGCGTCCACCTCGTCGGCGGCCGTCACGACGTGGTCCTTGGGGACGACGACCACGGTCGTCTCCGTGTAGAGGGGGATGGCGCTGAGGACCGTCCGGTCGACGGGCAGCCGCACCAGACCGGCGTCGGCGGCGCCGTCCCGCAGCGTCGCGTCGGCGGCGGCGGGCGCCACGGGCACGAGGGTCAAGGGGACGTCGGGCAGCCGCTCGTTCCAGACACGCACCCACTTTGTGGGTGTCACCCCCGGGACATAGGCGAGCCGGAACGAAGGGGTCACTTCCGAGCCTGTCACCCCGCCAGGCTACCCGGCGTGGTCAGAGGTCGCTCAGGCGCTCGATACCCTGGTGACCATGACGTCGCACCAGAGCACCCAGACGATGAAGCCCGCGACCGCGGCGAAGAAGCTGGGTGTGTACCTCGAGGCCACCCCCGCCGAGTTCCAGGAGGGCGTGATCTCGCGGGCCGAGCTCAACGCACTGCAGGCCGACCCGCCCCAGTGGCTGCAGGACCTCCGCCGCACCGGCCCGCACCCGCGTCCTGTGGTCGCGGCGAAGCTCGGCGTCTCCATCTCGGGCCTCGCCCGCGGCGGCGTCACCGAAGCGCTCACCACGGAGCAGATCGACGCCCTGAAGACGGAGAACCCCGACTGGCTGCGCCGGGAGCGCGGCACGCAGGCCGACGTCCGCAAGGAAGCGGCGCGCCTGAAGGAGAAGCAGCGCGAGAACGCCGAGAACGGCCAGGGCTGAGCCTCGGGCTCAGCCGGTCCGCGGGCGGGGAGGCCGGGGCCGGGCCGCGGGAATCGGACCCGGCGTCACACCGGTGAACCCTCCGCGCCCGCGGTGAGCGCGCTCTCCAGATCCCCGGCGATCTCGAACGTGTCCGCGAGGCCCGCCAGCCGGAGGATCTTACGGAAGAACGGGTTGTCGACGACAAGGACGACCCCCGCCTGACGCCGCTGTGCCCCGTCCCGAGCGCGGCACAGCAGCGTCAGCCCCCCGCAGTCGAGGAACGACACCGCCCGCAGGTCAAGGACCAGGTCACGGTGGTTCTCCCGTGCCAGTCGCGTGAGCGGGGCGGCGAGAACCTCGTCCGCGAGGATGTCCAGCTCGCCCCAGAACACGACGACCAGCCGCTCCTGCCGGACCTCGGCACGGAGGCCGAACTCGGCGTGGTCCTCGAGCATCGTTCCCCCTCATGGCACCGTGAGTGCGGCTCCGGGGTGAGTCTTCGCGATCCACCGGCGGGGTCTGAGCGATGAGCTGTCGCCACCGGGGACAGGGGTGGCACGTTCTTGCCCTTGGCATACCCGACGGGCGGAGAATAATGCAACTGCCCTGCATTAAACAAGAGTTGGCCGATTACCGCTGACACGTGCCGATGCCCGCGCCCGGCACCGGCGGCGCGGGCCCGAGAGCCGCGCGGTCAGTCGCGTCCGCCCCGGCCCACCGCCATGGCCAGGCATTTCGCACCGGCCCACAGCGCGTGCCCGACCATGACGAACACCCAGATCTTGCCGCCGTCCTCGACGACCCGGGCGAAGCCCGACTCCTGACCGCCGCCGTGGAGCAGCACGTCGAGGGTGTCCTGGGTGACCAGATCGCGCAGCCACGAGAGCCCCACGAGCATCAGGAGCACCTGCACGACGGTGAACACGACGGCGTGCCGCCCCAGTTCCCGCAGCAGCTGCTCCCGGGTCCTCGACGGCTCCTCCTTCGCGGGCGCACGCTTCGCGGCGGTGCTCTTCTCGGCGGTGCTCTTCTCGGCGGAGTCCTTGGCGAGGGAGCTCTTCGCGCGCGGCGCGGGCTCGGGTGCGCGCTCGGCTTCGGCTTCCGGCGCGGGCGGCGGCGGGGGTACGTCGGCGACGCCGAGGCTCCGTACCGCGCGGGGCACGACGACGGCTCCGACCAGGATCAGGGCGGCCGCGCTGAGGCAGGCGACGGTCCAGTCGGCGCCGTCGTACAGCATGCCCGCCGTGAGGGCGCCGATCAGCGCGCCGAGCAGGTTGGCGGACTCGTACACGCCCATGCCCCGGCCCGTGTGCTCGCCCGACGCCTCCGCGATGACGGCCTGCTGGATGGGGATGACCGCGGCCCAGGCGAGCCCGCTGAGGATCCACAGCGCGGCGATGACGACGGGGTTCGGCGCCCAGGCCAGTCCGGCCGCGAAGGCGGCGCTGGCGAACGACGCGCACATCAGGATGCGGGTGCGGCCGAAGCGGACCACGTAGCCGTGCAGGCGCTCGGCGGCGACGCTCATGGCGATGGCGCCCGGCAGGAAGACGTACGCGACCTGGATCACCTCCAGGTCGAACTCGCGCTGGAGGTGCATCAGGAGCAGCAGCGAGATCGCCGCCTCGGCCGTCATCGTCACGACCACCGCGAGCAGCATGGGGCGGAGCCTGCGCCCGACGGCACCGAGCCCGGCGATGGCCGAGCCCGCCGCGCCCTTCGCACCCTCCGGGGCCACCGCGCCCTGTGGCTCGGCCGCCCCCGGGGCACCGCCCGCTCCCCCGCCCCGCACGGCCGCCGGATCCTGCCTGCGGGGCGCGGAGAGCAGCAGCGCGGCGGCGAGCAGACAGGCCCCCGCGCAGGCCCAGAAGACCCCGTCGAAGCCGATCTCGCCGATCAGCACCATGCCCGCGACGAAGGCCACCCAGGAGCCGGTCTCCTGGGAGGCGAGGAGCCGGGGGAAGACCGCGGAGTCCTCCGCCAGGCGTTCGCTGATGATGGCGCGGACGGCGACCCACAGCAGGGCGCCGCCCACTCCGCCGACCGCCGCGGCGGCGTAGGCGGCGGCCGCGTTCTGCGCGAGGGCGTAACCGGCGGCGGAGGCCGCGTACAGGACCGCGCCCGTCGCGGCGACGTACCGGCGCTCGAAGAGGTCGGACAGCACGCCGGCGATCGGCCGGGCGATCACGGAGAGGGCCATCTCGACGGCCATCAGGATGCCGACCTCGGTGGCGCTGAGGCCGAGGGCCGCGCCCGCCCAGAGGGGCAGGATGAAGTCGAAGAGCTCGTTCGGGCCGTTGGTGAACGCGGCGGCGTGCAGCGTCCGCTCCTCGCGCCGCCGGGGCGCCCGCGGGCTCTTCGTGGCCGCCGCGGGAATGTCTCCGATCATGTGTCCGCCCCAACCTCCGACCGACGCGACTGACTCCGCCGCATCTCCGAGCACTGTTCGGTTAACTCCGAACGGTATACTGAGTTTCGTGGTGATCGCAAAAGGTGCGCCGCTCGTGGCGGTGTACGAGCCGGAGGGTGCCGCACGGTGACGGATCCGCTGACCGCATCGACCCCGCTGGAGCGCGCGCTCGCGCTGCTCTGGGGGCGCGACACGCGTGGCTCCCGCGGACCGGCGCGCGGGCTGACCCTGGACCGGATCGTCGAGGCCGCGATCGAGGTGGCCGAGCGGGAGGGCCCCGCCGCCATGTCGCTGCGCCGTGTCGCCGCGCGCCTCGGCGTCGGCGTCGCCTCGCTGTACACGTACGTTCCGGGGCGGGCCGAGCTGGAGGCCCTGATGCTCGACGCCGTGGCGATCGGCCGGACCCTGCCGCACGAGTGGCCCGGCGACTGGCGCGCCAAGCTCACGGCTCTCGCGCACGACGACTGGCGGGAGATCCGCCGCCACCCCTGGGTCCTCGAGCTGGGCGCGGCCGAGCAGGTGCCGGGCCCGAACATGCTGCGCTGGCTCGACTCGGCGCTGCGGATCTTCGACTGCACGGGGCTCAGCGAGCCGGAGAAGCTGTCGGCGATCGAGACGGTGGACGCGTATGTGCGGGGCCTCGGGCGGCTGCGGGGGCCGGGGGCCGATCGCCCTGTGCCCGGCGCCGGACCGGCCGCCGCGTACGGCACCGCCACCGGGGCCGCAGCCGAGTCCGCGTCCGAGTCCGAGGACACGCGGGAACGCGACCAGGTCCTCGGGCGGCTCGTGGACTTCGACGACTATCCGGCTCTGAGCCGGGCGCTGGCGGCGGGTGGCACGCCGTACTCCGGAGCTCCGTTCGAGTTCGGCCTCGAGCGGCTCCTGGACGGGATCGAGCAGTTGGTGCTCCGCCGCTCGGCATAGGCCGCGGCGGGTGCGACAGGGCGAGTCCGCGCGATACGGGGGAGGAAGCGATGGCACGTTCGGTTCTGGTCACGGGAGGCAACCGGGGGATCGGGCTCGCGGTCGCCCGCCGTCTGGCCGCGGGCGGCGACCGGGTGGCGGTCACGTTCCGCTCGGGCCCGCCGCCCGAGGGGCTGTTCGGGGTGCGGTGCGACGTCACGGACCCGGAGCAGGTGGACCGCGCGTTCAAGGAGGTCGAGGCGGAGCAGGGCGCGGTGGAGGTCCTCGTCGCGAACGCGGGCATCACCCGTGACCGGCTGCTCGCGGTGATGGCCGAGGACGACTTCGCCGCCGTGCTCGACACGAACCTGGGCGGGGCCTACCGCGTCGCCAAGCGCGCCGTCCGCCCCATGATGAGGGCGCGCCGGGGCCGCGTCGTCCTGATCTCCTCGGTCTCCGCCCTGCTCGGCACGGCGGGCCAGACCAACTACGCCGCCTCCAAGGCGGGCCTCATCGGCTTCGGCCGCTCCCTCGCCCGGGAGCTGGCGCCCCGGAACATCACGGTGAACGTCGTCGCGGCCGGCCTCATCGACACCGACATGACGGCGTCCCTGCCCGAGGCCCGACTCACCGCCATGACGGAGGGCGTACCGCTGGGCCGCGTCGGCACGGTGGACGAGGTGGCGTCGGTGGTGGCGTTCCTCGCGGGGCCGGACGCCGGGTACATCACGGGGGCCGTGGTGCCGGTGGACGGGGGCTTGGGGATGGGGCACTGAGGGACCGGGCGTCGGGGGCGTTGTGCGGTACGTGACTCCGCTCCGGCCCGGGGGCTTGTCCGGCCTGACCGCCTGCCCGGACCGACCTGCCCGTGCGGCCCGCCCCCATCCCTCTCGCCGGACCAGCCGCTAGCCCGACCTGCCCGCCGCGTCCGACCCGCCCAGCCTCTCCGCCTCTCCCACCTCGCTCGGCCAGCCCACTCCCCACGCCTCCCCCGCTCCCCCGTCCCGCGCCAACGCGGACACCGTTCGGGACAACCCCACCTGGAGCGGCACCCGAGGTGCCCAGCCGGTCGCCTCGTGGAAGGCGGTCGCGTCGACCGTGAAGCTGTGGAAGTCGACGGGGGTCGCGTGGTCCGGGGGCTCGACCGTGACGACCGGGACCGGGGGGCGACCGGTGGCGTCGGCGGTGAGTCGGGCGACCGTGCGGAAGAGGTCGCCGAGCGTGGTCATGCGGCCGGTGCCCACCACCCAGTGCCGTCCGGCGAGTTCGCCGACGCGGTCCAGGCCGGTCACGAGGGCGCGGGCCGCGTCGTCCACGTGCAGCAGGTCCCGGCCGATCGTGCCGTCCCGCCACACCGTCAGGGGCTCGCCTGCCAGGGCGCGCCGGGCCATGGCCGTCACCACGCCACCGTCGGCGGCGGTCGGCGTGCGGCTCTCGCCGTAGACCGTCGGCAGTCTCAGGGACACCGCGCGCAGCACGCCCTCGCGGGTGGCGTCGAGGAGCGCGCGTTCGGCCAGGGACTTGTGGCGGTCGTAGCCGCTGGCCGGGTGGTCCTCCTCGGTGCCGTCGACGCGGTCCCGCGCGGTCAGCCCCACCTGGCTCGCCGACCCGGCGAAGACGCACGCCGGTCGTCGCGTTCCCGGGGCCGCGCGCAGGATGTCGACGAGCGCGTGCACCATGCCGACGTTCACCCACTCCCCCAGCGGGTCGTCGTCGGTGCGCCAGGCACGCGCGCCGGACCGGTGGCACACCAGGTGGACGATCGCGTCGACATCGCCGACGGCGGCGGCCAGGCTCGCGGCGTCCGTGAGGTCGGCTTCGCACACCTCGACATCCGCCACCGCACCGGCCGGGACCGCGCTGGGGCGCCGGGCCACCAGGCGCAGGCGCAGGTGCCGCCGCGCGAGCATCGCGGCGACGGCGGAACCGAGGAAGCCGGAGGCGCCGAGGACGGCGACGCGGGGCGGGGCCGCGCCGCCGGACGGGCGGTCGCGGAGGGGGCCCCAGGAGGTGCCGGTATCGGCGGAGCTGCCGGTTCCGGTGCCGGTCCCGGCAGAGCCTCGAGTGCCGGTCCCGGCAGAGCTGCCGGAGCCGGTCCCGGCGGGCCTGCCGGTGCTGGTGTCGCCAGACCCGCCAGTGCCGGCGTCACCGGACCTGCCAGTGGCGGTCTCACCGGACCACCCGGCAGCGCCAATAGCGACGGACCTGCCGGTGCCGGCGCCGCCGGACCCACCAGTGCCGATCCCGCCGGACCCACCAGTGGCCGTCTCACCGTGCAACCCGCCAGTCCCCTTCGCGACGGCCCCGCCGACGCCGCCCCCACCGGACGCACCGGTCCCACCAGCGCTGCCGAGCCCACTGCTCGTACCGCCGGAAGCACTGCTCCCGCCGAAGCCTCCGGTGCGGCCAGTGGCACCCCCGCCACCGCCCAGGGCGCCCCCGCCGGCCCCCTCACCCATGGCGCTCCCCCTCACGCGCCCCCGCCCCCGCGAGCGCCGCCTCCCGCAGGCGGGCGTCGAGGCGCAGGCAGGTGTCGTACTCCGGCAGCAGGCCCGCTCGTCGGGCCGCCGCGAGGGTGGGGGCGGTCTGGTCGCGAGGGGACAGGAGGCGGGGCAGGTCCTCGCGGAGGGGCAGGGCGAGGGCGGGGTCGGTCACCGAGACCGCCTTCTCGTCGTCGGCCGCGTAACCGCCGGAGAGCAGGTACTCCATCACCGTGTCGTCCTCCAGGGCCTGGAAGGCGTGGCCCACGCCGACCGGCAGGTGCACGGCGCGGAACGTCTCCGCGTCCAGGACCAGGCAGTCCCAGCGGCCGAAGGTGGGTGAGCCGACACGCAGGTCGACGACCAGGTCGAGCGCGCTGCCGCGGGCGCAGTGCACGTACGTGGCCATGCCGGGCGGGGTGCGGGTGTAGTGGACGCCGCGGACGACCCCGCGCCGGGACCGGCTGTGCCCGGTCTGCGCCACGGGGAACAGCGGGCCGCCGACGGCGTGGGTGTACGCGGGCCGCTGGTAGGGAGCGACGAACAGGCCGCGTTCGTCGGGGAAGACGGTGGGAGTGAACGCGTACGCGCCGCGTACGCCCAACTCGCTTGTCCGCACGGCACCTTTCCTTTCGACGGGGTTCGCGAGGTTCCGCGGGGGCACAGGGTGGTTCACGGGAGGGACGCCAGGCAGGCGAGGAGGCTGCGTGCCTGGACGTTGACGTGGTGGCCGCGCGCGACCAGCGCGTGGAGTTGATGAGGCGTCAGCCAGCGGTAGTCGTCCGGGAGTTCGGCGTCGTCGGACGGGAGCGACGGGTCCGCATCGACGATCCGGTAGCGCGTCGCCGCCCGGTGGAAGCGGCCGCCCTCCTCGGACAGCTCCGCGTCGAACCGTACGCACGCCGGATCGCCGCTCAGCGCCGAGCCGTCGAACGGCCCCGCCTCCTCCGGCACGGCGGGCCCGGTGTCGTCGGACCACTGGACGGTGGGGCCCAGCTCGACGAGGTCGCCGAGGCCCGGCTCGGTCCGCGCCCGGACCAGGACCCGCCGCACGCCCTCGCTGGTGCGGCACAGGAACACCGCGAGGCCCGGGCGGCGGGGCGCGAGCAGCGGCTGGGCCCACTGCCGTACCTCGCGGGTGCCCGCCTCCACCCGGACCGCGATGATGCGGAACGACCGCGCGCGGACGTCGGCGATCTCCGTCTCCGTACGCGTCCAGCCGCCGACGTCCGCGAGCGGGACCGGCCCGGCGTACCAGGGGCAGTGCTGCTTGGCGTCGATGAGCCAGCTGGTGAGCGCGGACACGCGGGGCACGGGCTCGCTGAGCACGGGTCCTGGGGGCAGACACCCCAGTACGGAACGTGTGTCCATGTTCACCAGATGGTCCACGCGCAGCAGCAGCCGCACCGTACGCAGTGCGATCCAGCGGAAGTCGGGGTGCTCGGCGACCTCCCCGACCGGCTCCACGACCATGTTCCGGTTGTGCTTGCGCCAGAACCACGCGCCCTGTTCGGACTGGAGGGAGTCGACGAGGACACGGCCGCGCCCGGGTCCGGTGAAGTGCTCCAGGTGGCGGGTCGCGCCGCCCCGGTGCACCCGGGTGTAGTTGCTGCGGGTCGCCTGGACGGTGGGCGAGAGCTGGATGCCGTCGATGTTGCCCGGCTCCGCCTTGGCCTGGAGCAGCACGTGCGGTTCGCCGTCCAGGTGCTTGACCAGCAGGCCGAGCACGCCGATCTCCGGCTGTACGATCACCGGCTGGTCGCGGCCCGAGCCCTCGGGGCCGCGCACGCGCATCCCGGAGACCGTGAAGAAGCGGCCGCTGTCGTGCACGAGGTCGCCGTCCCGCGTGAACGACCACTGCGGCAGTTCGCGGAAGGGGACGGGGGCGACGGACAGTCGGGCCGCGCTGCGGCGTTCGGCCCACCAGGCGGCGAACCCGGCGTCCAGGTCCGCGACCGCGACGGCCGGGTCCGCGGTCGTGGCGGCCGGGTCCGGCCTCGCGGCGGCCCTGGCCACCCTCTCCGAAGCCGCCGCGACCGAAGCGGCTCGACGTGACGTGACGATGACGGCACCTCCCACGGAACACCGTTGGTCCAGGGCCCGTTGCCCGACCGGAGAAGCGGCCGGAGAGGCCGACCGGAGCGCCGGCTAGAGCGCGGCGAGCACGTCCCGCAGCGCCTCCACGACCAGGTCCTGCTCGGCCTTGGTCAGCGACGGGTACATGGGCAGCGAGAAGATCTCGTCGGCGGCCCGCTCGGTGACGGGCAGGTCGCCCCGGCGATGGCCGAGGTGGGCGAAGCCCTTCATCATGTGGACGGGCCAGCGGTAGCTGACGTTGAGCGTGATGTCCCGCGCGGCCAGCTCGGCGATGATCCGCTCGCGCTGGGGGTGGCGGACGACGTACAGGTAGTACACGTGGTCGTTGCCGTCGGCCAGGGCGGGCAGCACGAGGTCCGTGCCGGCCAGGCCTTCGGCGTAGCGGGCGGCGATCGCGCGGCGCGCGGCCAGGTAGTCGTCGAGCCGGGTCAGCTTGCGGCGCAGGATCTCGGCGTGCACCTCGTCCAGGCGGCTGTTGTGGCCGGGGGTGGCCTCGACGAAGTAGCGGTCCTCCATGCCGTAGTAACGCAGCCTGCGCAGCGCCGCGTCCACGGCGGGCGAGGAGGTGATGACGGCCCCGGCGTCGCCGTACGCGCCGAGAACCTTGGTCGGGTAGAAGGAGAACGCGGCGGCGTCCCCGGTCGTTCCCGCGAGCTTGCCGTGCCGCCGGGCGCCGTGCGCCTGCGCGCAGTCCTCCAGGACGGCGAGCCCGTACGCGGCCGCGTGCTCGGTCAGCGCCGCCAAGTCGACGCACTGGCCGTAGAGGTGCACCGGAAGGAGGCACTTGGTGCGCTCGGTGATGAGGTCCGGTACGCGGTCCACGTCCATCAGATACGTCTCGGGGTGCACGTCGACGAACACGGGCGTCGCGCCCACGGCGTCGATCGCGACGACGGTGGGTGCCGCCGTGTTGGCGACGGTGATCACCTCGTCGCCGCGGCCGACCCCGAGCGCGCGCAGCCCGAGGACGAGAGCGTTGGTGCCGTTGTCGACACCGGCGCAGTGCGGTACTCCGTGGTAGTCCGCGAACGCCCGCTCGAAGTCCCCGACGCGCTGACCGAGGATCAGCTGCCCGGAGCGGAAGACGGTGTCGACGGCGTCGAGGATGTCGGCGCGCTCGGCCTCGTACTCCGCAAGGTAGTTCCAGACCTTGATGCCCATGGTCACTGGTCCTCGGTTCGCTCGGGGTCGGCTGGTCGCGCTACGGCTGCGGCGCCGCGGGCTCCAGTGGCCCGCACCGCGCGTGGGCGGCGCCGCACTCCTCCAGCGCGCGCCCGGCGAGGACCGGGTGGTGCGGGAGGTCGGCGGTGGCGCCGTCGGCGGGGCGCACCGTCGCGGGCGCGCAGCGGTCGAGTACGGCGACGATCCACTCGGCGAGCGCCTGGCCCTGGTTGGCCGCGGCCTTCTGCCAGCGGATGCGCCGCTCTGTCGTGATCTTGAAGCGGATGGCTGCCTGCTTCTCGCTCTGCCCCGGCCGCGTCGCCGACTCCACCGGCGGTCTGCTTTCGGGTGCGCGCAGGCTCTCCCTGATGTGGCGGCGCAGTTCGTTGCGGGACCAGCCGTGCCGTTCGGCCTGTTCCAGCCAGTGGTCCTGGGCCCGCTCCTGAAGACCCGCCACCTCGGCGTGGTGCTGGAAGCTGAGCCGGCCGCGCCGTCGTGCCACGCCGAACCGGCCCGCGACCCAGGCGTAGTTGCGCAGCGTCTGGTAGCTCAGGGACGTGTCGGCGAGGGCGATCTTGTAGCGGTCCGGGTAGTGGGCCTGGCCGTAGATGAGCCAGTCCCCGAGCCACCAGCTGGACGATTCCGCGATGACGGCGATGTGCGTGCCGAGGCTGCGCCAGCGGTCCAGCGGGAGGTCGGCCGGCAGGTCGAGCGAGGTGCGCCGGGCCACCACGGACGCGTTCACATGCAACTGCGATCCGAATTTACGGTCCTGCACGTTCGATGGATTGTGGTCTCTGGGCAGCCCTCCCGCAATGGTTCTGGGAATCTGATGGGAAATCTGGTTGGGAATCGCTGTAGGAATCGAGTGCGGTAGCGGCCTCACGCCGGGAGGTATTCCCCCGTGCCTCTTGCTTGGCAAGACATCCTCCGTGTGAGCGTGCTGTACTCTCACCTGCCCCGAGTCGTCCCGAGACTCCGGCAGTCTGCGGCAGGTCACGGCGCGGTGTCCAGGGGAATGAATGGCCGGTTGTTCCGGATGGGCCGACGGCGATCCCGGACCGGAGCATGCGGTTGATCGCCTTCCGGCACGGTCTGATTCCCGCGGTTTCGGCGCGTCGCCGTGTCATGCGGCGGGTCCGGGCGCGCCTGCGCTTTTCGCAACGCGGGTGGTCGGCCCGGAGGCGGCAGGACCGCGCGGGCAGGCCGTTCCGGATGCGCGGGACCGGCGTCGGGGCCGGTTCCCGGCGGCGGTGGGCAGGGTCGGTCCGGGACGCGGCACGGCGTCCCGCCGGCGGGACGGTCGGCGGGAGGCACGGCGCGGACGCGTGGTGATGCCGCCGTCATGACCCCACAACTTCCGTGTTCTTACCGGCGCACGCCCCTGGACCACAAGTGGACAACAACCCGTCGCCATTTCTTCCACGACACTTCTGACCGGGCACGACGAGCCGTTTCCCGACATTTTCCAATGGGATCGGGACAGGAGTGGATTGACCGTTCCCGCATCGATGAAATAGGAGATAGCCATGGACGCACTCATGAACCAGAGCGCCGCACTTCGATTCGTCGCCGAAGCGGTGGAAGAAGTAGCCGGAATTCCGGCCGAAGAGGTGGAGCCCGGTAAGTCCTTGGTGGACGATCTCGGGATCGATTCCCTCTCCATGGTGGAGATCGCTTTCACGCTCCAGCGGCAGGCGGGTGATGAGATACCCGACGAGGAGCTGGCCACGATCACCACCGTGCAGGATCTCGTCGACCTGGTGCGGGAACGGGTTGAACACAGTCAGTGACGACACGAGGTGACCTGGTGAGCCATCCCGAGCTGACCCCGCACGAACTCCTGGCCGCGGGCCCCGCCGCTCCCGGCGTCAACGAGCGCCCCTGGCTGGTCCGTTGGGACCTGCTCGACGAGGACGCCGGGGATCTGGTGCGCCGGACACTGCCCCCGACCCTGGACTTCCACACGTCCGGCACGACCGGACCCAGCGAGTGCTGGCGGCGCACCCGCGACCAGCTGTGGGAGGAGGCGGGCATGCTGGCCGCGCTCCTCGGGCCCGAACGCCCGGAGGCCGTCCTGTCGTTCGCGCCGCCCCGGCATGTGTACGGGGCACTCGCGACCCTGCTCGTCCCGGCCAGACTGCGCCTCCCCGTCTGGTACCGCCCGCACTTCTTCGGCGCGCTGCCCCCGTCCCCTGTGGGCCGGTGGGCGGTCGTCGCGGTGCCCTGGTCGTTCTCCGCGCTGCGCCGCAAGCGCGCGTGGATCGAGGCCCGCGAGCGCGTCGCCGTGCTCCACAGCACCGCGATGCTGCCTTCGGCCGCGCAGGACTTCGTCCAGGAGGCGGGTCCCGGGCGGGTGTCGGTGCGGGAGGTGTTCGGGTCCACGGAGACGGGCGGCATCGCCTGGCGGGAGTGGGGTCCCGACGACCCGCCCTGGGACCTGTTCGACGACGTGGAGTTCGTCCCCGGCGCCCACGACCCCGACGAAGGCGACGACGGCGTCGGCGCCCCGGACGCCGACGCGGACGTCCCCCTGACGGTCCGCAGCCCCCGTCTCGCCGCCCGCCCCGGCCTCGCCCCGCTCCCCACCTGGCAGACCGACGACCTCGTACGGCCCTGTGGAGCACGCCGGTTCCGCTTCAGTGGCCGGCGCGGCGGCCTCGTGAAGATCAACGGGCGCCGGGTGGACCTCCGCGCCGTCGAGCGTGCGCTGCGCGCGGTCGTCGACTGCGCGGACCTGGCCTGCCTGCCCGTCGCCGACGAACTCAGCGGCGAGCACCTGGAGCTGTACGTCGTACCGCCGCCCGGCCGTCGTCTCGACCGGGCCCGGGTGCGCGCGCTCATCGCGGGCCACGACCTCACCGTCCAGCCCCGCCACGTGCACATCGTCGACCGCATCGACCGCTCCCCGACCGGCCTGCCGCGCCGGATCCACCCCACCCGCCCCGCTGACGCAGGAGCCGCGACATGATCACAGACGTAGCCGAGTCGCCCAAGGAACGCCTGGCGGACATCGTGCGCCAGGCCCGCCCCGACGCCCGGGTGCGCCCGTGCAGCCCGCTGGAGGCCGAGCGCATGCGGGCCGGCGTCGACCGGCTCGCCCGGGCCCTCGCCGACCAGGAGCAGGTGTACGGGGTCACGCGGGGCTTCGGCCCGCTGGTCGAGTACGCGGCCGCCGCGTCCGACACCGACCAGGGCAGCGGGCTCATCGCGCACCTCGGCAGCGGGCAGGGGCAGCCGCTGTCCCCGGAGGTCTGTCGCCTGGTGCTGTGGATCCGGCTCAACAGCATGCGGCTCGGCCACTCGGCGGTGTCGCCCGAATTCTGGGACCGGGTCGCCGAGTTGTGGAACCAGGGCTTCACTCCGGTGATCCCGCGCGACGGCACGGTCAGCGCGAGCGGTGACCTGCAGCCCCTCGCGCACGCGGCGCTCGCCCTTGCGGGGGAGGGCGAGGCGTGGCTGCGCGACGGCTCGGGGGAATGGCGGGTGCGGCCGTCGGCACAGGCCCTGGCCGCGCTCGGCGCACGCCCGGTGACCTGGCGGGCCCGGCAGGCCCTGTCGTTCGTCAACGGCACCAGCGTGAGCCTCGCCGTCACCCTGCTCAACCACCGGGAGGTGCTGCGCCTGTCCCGCGCGGTCGCGGCGCTCACCGCGCGTGCGGTGACGCTGCTCGGCGCGAGCCCGCAGGCGTACCACCCCGGAGTCGGTCACGCGCGGGGCCAGGCGGGGCAGTTGGTCGCCGCCCGGTGGATCAGGGAGGACCTGCCGCCGGACCACCGCCGCGATCCGGCGCGGCCGCTGCAGGAGCCGTACAGCCTGCGCTGCGCGCCGCAGGTGATCGGGGCGGTCGTCGACCAGCTGTCCGTGCTCGAGGACATCCTGGTCCGCGAGGCGGTGGGCTGTACGGACAACCCGGTCTACTACGAGGGCGAGTTCCTGCACGCGGGCAACTTCCACGCGATGCCGGTGGGCCTCGCGTCCGACCAGATCGGCCTGTGCCTGCAGCAGATCGCGTTCCTCGCCGAGCGCCAACTGGCCCTGCTGTGCCTGCCGGAGACCAACGGCGGCAAGCCTCCCATGCTCACCCCGGTGCCCGGTCGCGGCAGCGGTCTCGCCGGGGTGCAGCTCAGCGCGACCTCCTTCGTCGCCCGCATCCGCCAGCTCGTCTATCCCGCGGGCCTGACGGCGTTGCCCAGCAACGGCCTCAACCAGGACCATGTGCCGATGGCCCTCAACGGCGCGAACGCCGTGAGCGACGCCATCGAGCAGGCGTGGCTGGTCGTGGGCTCGCTCGCCGTCGCGGTGACGCAGTACGCGGCGCTGACCGGGAAGAGCGACGACTCCCCCGGCGTCTGGGCCGAACTCGCCCGTGTCTCGCCCGCGTTGGCGGCCGACCGGCCGCTCGCGCCCGAGGTGCGCGGTGCCCGCGACGTCCTCGCGCGCCTCGCGACGGAGCTCATCGAACGCGAGGAGGAGAGCGCAGATGCTGGGTACGGCGCCTGACACCGCGCGCGAGACCGACCCGCCGGACGAGCGGGAGCCCGCGGAGCCCGCGGAGTCCGGCCGTCCGGCCATTCTGCGCCCCGACGCGTGGCGGGACATGCTCCGCTATCTGCGGCCCCAGCGCAGGCTCATCCTGCTCGGCGGCGGCCTTTCGCTGCTCGGCGGCTTCTCCGGCCTGATCCAGCCCGTGATCGCCAAGTCCGTGGTGGAGAACCTGGAGTCGCGCTCCCCCGTCATGGCCGCGCTCATCGCGCTGACGGCTCTCGTGCTGGTGTCGGCGGTGGTCGGCGCGATCGGCACGTTCATCCTGATGCGGGTCTCCGAGTCCGTCGTCCTCAGCACCCGCCGCGAGGTGATCCGGCGGGTGCTGTGGCTGCGGGTCTCCGAGACGGACAAGATCGCGCCGGGCGACCTGATGTCGCGGGCCACGGCCGACACCACGCTGATGCGCAGCGCCGTCACGACCGCGATCGTGGAGACCGTCAACGGCTCGGTGATGCTCGTCGCGATCCTCGTCCTGATGGGCGTCATGGACTGGGTGCTGCTGCTCACCACCCTTGCCGTGGTGCTGCTCGGCGGCATCCTCGTCGCCACCGGCCTGCCGCAGCTGGAGAGCGCCGCGCGCCGCGCCCAGGAGGGCGTGGCCGAGCTGAGCACGGCCCTGGAGCGGGCGCTCGGCACCTTCCGCACCATCAAGGCGTCCGGCGCGGAGAACAGCGAGGCCGAGATCGCCGAGCGCGGCGCGCGCCGGGCCTGGCGGCACAGCCTGAAGGTGGCCCGGCTCGACTCGCTCGTCGGCGCGTTCATCACCGTGACGATCCAGGTGGCGTTCCTCGCCGTCCTCGGCGTCGGCGGTGCCCGGGTGGCGTCCGGCGCGATGAGCCTCGGCAGCCTGATCGCGTTCCTGCTCTATCTCTTCTACCTGGTGCCGCCGCTGGGCGCGCTGGTCACCGCGATGATCCGGTTCAACGTGGTGGCCGCGGCGATGTCCCGCGTCAGCGAGCTGCTGCGGCTGCGCACCGAGCCGGAGAGCGCGCCGCGCCCGGCCCCGGCACCCTCCGACCGCGCGCCCGCGCCCGCGTCGCTGTCGTTCCACGACGTCGTCTTCCGCTATCCCGGCGACGGGCCCGTGGTGCACCACGGCATCAGCTTCGAGATCCCCGCGGCCGGGATGACCGCGTTCGTGGGTCCCTCGGGCGCGGGCAAGTCCACCGTGTTCTCGCTGATCGAGCGGTTCTACGAGCCGCAGAGCGGCACCGTGCGCCTGGACGGCCGCGACGTCCACGAACTCGACCTCGGCGAGCTGCGCGCCGCCATCGGCTACGTCGAGCAGGACGCGCCCGTCCTCGCCGGGACGATCCGCGACAACCTGTGCATCGGGATGCCGTACGTCGAGGAGGACGAGCTGCGCCGCGTCGTCGACCAGGCCCGCCTCGGCGAGCTCGTCGCGCGGCTGCCGCACGGCCTCGACACCGAGGTCGGCCATCGCGGCACCAAGCTGTCCGGCGGTGAGCGCCAGCGGGTCGCCGTGGCCCGCGCGCTGCTGCGCCGGCCGCGACTGCTGCTGCTCGACGAGGTCACCTCGCAGCTCGACGCCCGCAACGAGAACGCCCTGCGGGAGGTCATCACCGGCATCACGGCCGAGACCACGGTCGTGGTGGTCGCGCACCGCCTGTCCACCGTGAGCATGGCCGACCGGATCGTCGTGATGGACGGCGGCCGCATCCGGGCCGTCGGCACCCACGAGGAGCTGCTGAGCGAGGACGCGCTG
The DNA here is from genome assembly GCF_045070545.1 of Streptomyces sp. RK9. Lineage (NCBI taxonomy): Bacteria > Bacillati > Actinomycetota > Actinomycetes > Kitasatosporales > Streptomycetaceae > Streptomyces > Streptomyces sp. RK9. Next base: position 594,706 of record NZ_CP173703.1, read on the forward strand.
TACCGCGAGCTCGCCGCGACGCAGATGCTGCTGCCCGTCAGCGAGCTCGAAGCGTCCGCAGCCCGTATCGGCGACACCCTGGGAGAGCGCCCATGAGCACCGAGGCACCCCGCACCGCGCACACGCCGACCACGGGCTTTGCGCTGTCGACGCTCGGGCCGGAGCCGGTCGGCCTGGAGTATCTGGCCGACACGGTGGGCCGGCTGGCGGCCGAGCGCGGCGACGCGCCCGCCGTGACCGTGCTCGGCGACCGCCGGGTGCGGGGCGGGGCCCGGCGCACGGACACCGTCGTCACGCTGACGTACCGCGAACTCGACGAGCGGGCCCGGGCGGTCGCGGCCGAGCTCCAGGCGGCGTGTCCGCCCCGGGCCCGCGTCGCGGTCCTGTGCCCGCACGACGAGCACTACGTGGTCGCCTTCCTCGCCTGTCTGTACGCGGGGGTGATCGCCGTGCCCCTGTACGCGCCGGAGCTGTTCCGCAGCCAGACGCGGCTGCGTTCGGTGCTGCGGGACAGCACGCCGGGCTGTGTCCTGACGACGTCGCAGGTACGCCCGGCGGTGCGCAACGCGCTCAGCAGCACGGGGTGGCAGCAGGGGCCCGTGCTGCACGTCGACGAGGTGCCCGCGCACCGGGCGTCGAAGTGGCGGCGCCCGCCCGCGGCTCCCGACGACGTGGCGTACCTGCAGTACACGTCGGGTTCCACGGGGGCGCCCGCGGGGGTACGGGTCACGCACGCGAACCTGTCGGCGGCGGCGTACCAGATGCGTTCGCGCTTCATGCCGGCGACGACGGCCGTGTCCTGGGTGCCGCTGTTCCACGACATGGGGCTCGTCTGCGCCATCGCGAGCCCTCTCAGCGCCGGGATGCACATGGTGCACCTCAGCCCGATGGGCTTCCTGCACCGCCCCTACCGCTGGCTGCGCGCCCTGTCGGACTACCGCGCCGACTGGACGGTCACGCCCAACTTCGGCCTGACCCACTGCGTGCGGCGCGTCACCGCCGAGGAGGTGGCGTCGCTGGACCTCAGCGGTCTGCGGGCGCTCGCCATCGGCGGTGAGCCGGTGCACGCGCGGTCGGTGGCGGCGTTCGTGGCGGCGTTCGCCGACGCGGGCCTCGACCCCCGGTCGCCGGTGCCGTGCTACGGCCTCGCGGAGGCCACGCTGTCCGTGACGATGACGCCCAACGGGACCGGGGCGGTCGGCGCCCACTTCGACCGGGCGGCCCTCACGGCGGGCGAGGTGCGGCCGGTGCCGGACGGGCCGGACGCGGTGCAGCTGGTGAGCAACGGCACGCCGGTGCCCGGGGTGCGGGTGCGGATCGCGGACCCGGCGACCGGCGGGGAGACCACGGGCCGGGTCGGCGAGATCTGGGTGGCCGGCCCCAATCGCACCGACGGGTACTGGCGGGCGCCGGAGCGGACGGCGCGCGTGTACGCCGACGGGTGGCTGCGGACGGGCGACTGGGGCTTCGCACACGACGGCGGGCTCTATGTGGTCGGCCGGATGGACGACGTCATCATCGTGCGCGGCCGCAACCACTACCCGGAGGACATCGAGGCGACCGTCGAGTCGGTGGCGCCGGTGGCGGCGACGGCGATCGGCGTCGAGGGCGACCCGACGGAGCGGCTCATCGTCCTGATGGAGGCCGACGCGGCGATGACGGCGCTGCCCGAGCCCGACCGCGACGCCCTCACGGAACGCATCCGGCAGACGGTGAGCCGCCAGCACGGGCTCGCGGTCCACGCCACGGTGGTGGTCCGCAGGGGGACGCTGCCGCGCACCACCAGCGGCAAGATCCAGCGGGGCCTGTGCCGTCAGCGGTACGCGGCGGGGGCCTACGCGACCTGACCCCGACGTCCTCTGGTCACCGCGTACGTCGCCAGAACACACCGACCCCGTCGATCTCCTCGATGGGGTCGGTGATGCCGTGCTCCCTGCGGTACTGGTAGACGGCGACCCGGCACGGGGGCAGGGCGCGGTAGTCGTCGACGATCACATAGCCGCCGACGGACAGCTTGGGGTAGAGGTGCACCAGCGCGTCCATCGTGGACTCGAACAGGTCGCCGTCCATGCGGAGCACGGCCAGGCTCTCCACCGGGGCGTCGGGCAGCGTGTCGCGGAAGTAGCCGGGCAGGAACCGCACTTGGTCGTCGAGGAGTCCGTAGCGGCGGAAGTTCTCCTCCACGATGGCCTGCGAGACGCCGAAGACGTCGTTGAAGCGGTACAGCGGCGCCAGGTCGTCGCCCGGGTACCGCACCGGGTCGCCCTTCGGGATGCCCTCGAAGGAGTCGGCGACCCACACCGTGCGGTCCTTGATGTCGTACGCCTTGAGCACCGCGCGCATGAAGATCGTGGCGCCGCCCCGCCAGACCCCCGTCTCGATGAGGTCGCCGGGGATGTCGTCGGAGAGGACCTGCTCGACGCACGCGTGCACGTTGTCGAGGCGTTTGCCGCCGATCATCGTGTGCGCGACGCGCGGGATGTCCCGGCCGCCGGCGCGGAGTTCGTCGTCGTATTCGATGCTCGGAAGGCCGGCGTCGAAATCCTTGTTCCGCACCCAGCCGTGCGCGTTGTCCTGATAGATGGTGTTGGTGACGACCTTCTTCATCAGGTCCAGATACAGATCGCGGGAATGTGTGAGCACAGGCGTTCCCCCTTGTCGCTGCCGACATGTCACTTCCGGCTTGTCGCTCCCGGGCCGAGAATCCACAGAAGTGTGGCACCAGTGTGTCCCGCCGGCGAGACGGAATACAGAGCAGCCACAGATGAACTGCGCCTGCACCGCGGGGGATGAAGCGGAATCCGCGTGAATGGTTGACGCGGGACCGGCCCCGGGCAACGATGGCCGCACTCACTGGGAAAGCAGGAGTTCATGACCATCGAGACGCCGAAGACCAGCGAGGCCATTCGAGTCGGACGCCGCGTCGAGCTCGGATATGCGACCGCCGACGACTACGGCCAATTCGCGAAATGGCTCAGCCCCGACGGAGATGTCGCCGCCCTCACCGGCGACGTGTCGGAGCGGGTCACGGTGGACACGCTGCGCGCCGACGCCGCGTCGGGCTCGCGCTTCTGCACGATGCGGTCCCTGGACGGGGAGCGCGTGGGCATGGTGAAGTTCCACCGCGTCGGCGGCGAACGGGACACGACCTTCGAGATCAGCGGCGCCATCGGCAGCAGCGACCTGTGGTCGCGGGGCTACGGCGCCGAGGGCTTCGGCCTCGTCGTGGAGCACCTCTTCGAGGACCTGGGCGCGCACCGGCTCCAGTTCTGGGTGGGCCTGTTCAACGAACCGATGCTCCAGATGGTGATGCGCACCCGGTTCTTCGTCCTCGAAGGAGTCCTCAGGGAACGCAAGTTCTTCAAGGGCGAATATCACGACGTGGCCATGTGGTCCATGCTCCGCCATGAATACGAAGCGTTGTTCGTCAGAGGGGAATGGGAGCAGAAGCCCGGCCAGGACGCCTGGTTCGGCACGGCGAGCGAAGCAAAAGCGGCCGCCCGCCGGACGCTCTCGGAATATCTCGGACGGGGCCCCGCCACCGCGCTGACGCCCTTCACGCGATAGGCGCGCAGCGCACCCGCCGACTTCTCCTCCGCACCCGATTCCCCGGACCCGATTCCCCGCACTCTCCTGGACCGGCTCCTCACCACGTACCGGATGCTTCCCACCGAAGGAAGCACCGGTCACCGACCACCGATCGAAACCTCCACGAGGCGATCACCACGACGGCCGTCGACAGCACGGCCGATCCGTTCCAGGAATTCCGCTGGAGGTGCCTCGTGTCCGTGGACTGGTCGATCTACACCCTGGTGGACCCGGTGTTCTTCGAGACCCCGGCGCGGGCCGCCGCCGAGGAGCACCTGGTGCCGTCGCGATTCGCCCCGCTGCCCGACGGCTGGCGGCACCGGGCCGCCCGCGTCTGGGACATGTACCGGCCCGACGAGCCGCACACCCCGGACCAGGGCTGGAAGATCCATGTCTCCGCGACCCACGACAACGCCGAGCAGGTCCTCGACATCGTCGCCGACCACTGTCTGCGGGCCCGCGTGCCCTTCAAGCACCTGCGCGGCAGGGCCCTGCTCGACGCCATGAACTCCAAGTACGCGCCCCGCCCGGCCGGCGGCAAGTTCATCGCCGTCTACCCGCGCGACGAGGCGGAGTTCGCGGACTGCGCACGCGATCTTGACGCACGCCTCACGGGCAGCGAAGGGCCGTACATCCTCACCGACTGCCGCTGGGGCGAGGGCCCCGTGCACTTCCGCTACGGCGCCTTCCGCGAACGCTGGTGCTGGACGGACGACGGCGCGCACGTGCTCGCCCTCACCGGCACCGACGGCCGCCTCGTGCCCGACCGCAGGCGGCCCGCGTTCGCGCTGCCCGAGGGCGTGCCGGTCCCGGACGCCCTGCGCCCGCACATCGAGCGACGCACGGCGGCGAGCGGCGAGTTCGGCTACCGGGTCAAGGAGGCGCTGCACTTCTCCAACGCCGGGGGCGTGTACGCCGCGACGCGCCGGGACGACGGCAGCCCCGTGGTCCTCAAGGAGGCCCGGCCGCACACCGGCAGGGACGGCGCGGGCCTCGACGCCACGGCGCGGCTGGCGCACGAGAAGCGCGTCCTCGACCGGCTCGCCGACGTCCCCGGCGTGCCGCGTGCGTACGAGCTGTTCGACTTCGGCGGCCACTCCATGCTCGCCATGGAGCACTTGGACGGCATCCCGCTGCAGCGCTGGATGGTGCGCCACCACCCCCTGATCAACTGGAACGCGTGCACACCCGACGGCCTGCGCGCCTATGCCCGGCGCGCGGAGGCCCTGCACGCCGAGGTGGCCGCGCTGGTCCGGCGCGTGCACGCCGAGGGGATCGTCTTCGGGGATCTGCACCCCGGGAACGTGCTGGTCGCGGAGGACGCGTTCGGCCCCGAAGAGGACGCGTTCGGTCCCACGGAGGAGGCATTCGGCCCCGGGGAGCACGCCGAGCCAGGCGATCGAGCGGCATCCGGCGGAAGCACGGCACCGCCCGACCCGGCACCGAAGGTCCGCCTCGTCGACTTCGAGATGGCCCTCCCCACCTCCGAGAACACCCGCCCGACGCTCGGGTACCCCGGCTTCGCCGCCCGCCGCAAGACCGGCGCCGCGGTCGACGAACACGCCCTCGCGGTGCTGCGGCTGTGGCTGTACCTGCCGCTCGTGACGTCGCTCGGCATCTGCCCGGACAGGGGCGCGCACCTCGCGGCCGCGGCGGCACGGCGCTTCGGTCTGCCGGACGACTTCGCCGCGACGATCGCGGCGGACCTGGCCGAGGCACCCGACGCACAGGCCGCGCAGCCCGCCGAACAGGCAGGGGCCACCCCCGGACGGACCGCACGCCCCGGCGCCCCGCCACCGGTCGGTGCCGTCGCCGGCGTACGCCTCGACACCTCGCCCGTCGACTGGGCGGCCGTCCGCGCCTCCCTGGCCCGCGCCCTGCACGCGTCCGCGACCCCGGACCGCGACGACCGGCTCTTCCCCGGCGACCCCCGGCAGTTCAACGAGGCCCCCGGCGGCTTCGCGCACGGCGCCGCGGGCGTCCTGTGGGCCCTGTCCGTGGCGGGCGGCGAGCGCGGCACCGCGTACGAGGACTGGCTGCTGCGGGCGGCACGCGCCGACCACGTCCGGCCCGGCTTCCACGACGGCGCGCACGGCGTCGCCCACGTCCTGGACCACCTCGGCCACCACGCCGCCGCCCGGGAGCTCGTCGACCGTGCCCGCCCCGGCGTCGAGGAGATGACCGACGTCAGCCTGTACGGCGGCCTCGCGGGCGTCGGCCTCAACCTGCTGCACTTCGCCGGGGCCGAGCCGGGGCACGCCTGGCTCAAGGAGGCCCGGGAGCTGGCCGCGCGCGCCGTCGACGCGCTGGACGACGGCCGCCCGCACGGAATCGACCGCGCCCGGGGCGAGCCCGGCACCCACGGCGGGCTGCTGCGCGGCTGGTCCGGGGTCGGCCTGTTCCTGCTGCGGATGTACGAGGCCACCGGCGAGGACGCGTACCTGCGGCACGCGGTGCGGGCCGTGCACCGGGACCTGGACCTGTGCGTCCCGCGCGAGGAAGGCGTGCTGCACGTCGACGGCGGCTTCCGCTCCCTGCCGTACCTGGAGACCGGGTCGGTCGGCATCGGCCTCGTCGCCGACCTGCTCACCGACCACACGGACGACCCGCGCGTCGCCGAGGCGCTGCCCGCCCTCGCGCTCGCCGCGCGCTCACCGCTCACGGTCGAGAGCCAGCTGTTCAACGGGCGGGCCGGGCTCCTCGCGGCGGCGCACACGCTGCGGCGGCACCTGCCGGCCACCGCCTCCGAGGGCGCCGAGGCCAAGGACGCGGAGGCCGGCGTGGACCCGGTGGCCGAGCACCTGGGCAGCCTCCACTGGCACGCCCTCGCCCACCGCGGCGAGGTGGCGTTCCCCGGCCACAGCGGCCTGCGTCTCTCCATGGACCTGGCGACGGGCAACGCGGGCGTCCTCGCGGCCCTGTCGTACGTCACGGACGGCGGGCCTCCGCCGCTGCCGTTCCTGGGCCGCGCCGGGCGGGCGGCGGCCGGGGCGGACCACGGACTCCCGGCGGACGACCGCCGCCGGATTCCCTGCGATCGGCCGGTTGGAGGTGACACCGCATGAACGTTCTGGAGCTTCAGGAGCTGGAGACGTCGACCCTCGACGACGAGCTGCTCGGCAGCACCGGCAGCGTGGGCTGCTGACCCGCTGTCACAGCACGAGGAACCCGGAACCACCGCAGCGGCGGTCCAGTGCGGCCGCCGACCGCGCCGCACCACTGACTTCGGCGGCCGACCGCCGCCGGTACCGCAGCGAGCGCTTAGGAGGAGGTGACACCGCATGAACGTTCTGGAGCTTCAGGAGCTGGAGACGTCGACCCTCGACGACGAGCTGCTCGGCAGCACGGGCAGCGTGAACTGCTGACCCGCTGACGACGCGATGAGAGCGAGAGGGCCGCAGCGGCAGTCCACCGCGGCCGCCAGCCGGGCCGACTGAGCCGGCGGTGGGGGGTCCCTGAGCCCAGGGACCCCCCACTCACTCTCTTCTCACTCTCTTCGCGGCGTCTCTGTCCGTCCGCACGCGGGGCCCTGGCGTCGTCCCGCGCGTCCGGCGCTCAGCGGCCCCGGTGCCGTTCGGCGATCCGGACCAGTTCGGGGACGACGTCGGCGGCGCTCGGCATGGCCCTCATGTCGGCGCGCAGCCGCCGCGCCCCTTCGGTGAAGGAGGATTCCGTGAGCAGCCGCCGCACTTCGTGGGCGACGCGTTCGCCGGTCGCCTCCGCCACGGGGAGGTCGACTCCGGCGCCGTACGCGGCCAGGCCCCTGGCGAGGATCGGGGCGTCGATCTCCTCGGCGACGGCGAGTTGGGGGACGGCGTGGAGCGAGGTCGTGCCGATCGTGCCGAACCCACCGTGATGCACCATCACCGCACACGTAGGAGCCAGCGCCGCCAACGGCACGAACTCCTCCACCCGCACCCGGTCCCCCACCACCGCACCCAACTGCTCCCGGATCCCCTCCGCACCCGGCAACGCCGCCACCACCTCCACATCCAACGCAGCAAGCGCCTTCAAGATCTCCACCACCGACACCGCATACCCGGCAAGCCGCTCCACCGCACTCAACCCCAGCGTGAACCCCACCCGAGGCCGCACCGGCACCTCCCACAACCACCGCGGCACCACCGACACCCCGTTGTAGACACCGAACCGCATCGGCAGATATCCGATGCCGGTGGTCTCCAGGCGGAACGCCTCGGGCAGCTGGTCCACGGTGAACTGACCCGTCGTCAACTCCTCGTCGAACTCCACTCCGTAGCGCCCGCCGAGATCGCTCAGCCAGGCGCCGAGCGGATCCCCCACGGCGCCCACCGGCTCCCCCGCCTCGCCCGCGAGGCGGACGAACTGCTCCCGCACCCGCCCGAAGAAATCCACCCCCCACGTCAACCGCCCATGCGCCGCACCACACACCCGCGCCGCCACCCCACCCGCGAACGTCCCCGGCTCCCACACCACCAACTCCGGCTCCCACCACCGGCACAACCCCACCAACTCATCCACCAACGGATCGTTCACCAACCGGAACCACCACGGCACCACATCCCCATAACCCGCCCGCACATACTCCAACGACAACAACCCACCCGGCACATCCGCCACATCGAACGGCGGGAGTGCCGACCAGCGTTCGTCGCCGTGCCGGACCTTCAGGACCCGCCAGAGCTGGTGGTCGCGGCCGACGGGCACGGCCGTCAGACCGGCCCGGGTGATCTCCGGCACCAGCTCCGGCTGACTCGCCACCCGCACCTCATGACCGGCGGTGTCCAGGGCGTGCGCCAAGGACACCATGCTGAAGAAATGCGTGCGCACGGCATAGGCGGTGAAGAGAATCCGCATGCTCATGTCCCCCGAATGTCACGTAGTTTCGCCGCGGGTGTTCATGGCGGCCGACAGGAACCGATGCACAGCATGACCCAACGGGAGGAAAGGTGAAAGGGATAGTTCTCGCGGGAGGCACGGGCAGCCGTCTCATGCCGATTACGGCAGGCACGTCGAAGCAACTCCTGCCGATCTACGACAAGCCAATGATCTTCTACCCGCTTTCGGTCCTGATGCTGGCCGGAATCCGGGACGTCCTGATCATCGCGGCCCCGGAATCCATGCCTTCGATGCGTCATCTGCTCGGTGACGGCACGCATCTCGGAATGAATCTCACGTACGCGCAGCAGCCCGAGCCGCGCGGTATCGCGGATGCCTACATCATCGGCGCCGACCATGTCGGCAACGACCGTTCCGCGCTTATACTCGGCGACAACCTGTTCCATGGGGCGGGATTCCAGGACTTGCTGCGCGAGGCCCGGGAGAAGTCGGACGGCTGCACGCTCTTCGGCTATCCGGTGGCGGATCCCGAGCGCTATGCGGTCGCCGAGACCGACGCGCACGGAAACCTGATCGGCATCGAGGAGAAGCCGGCCCGCCCGGCGTCCAAGAACGCCATCACGGGGCTCTACTTCTACGACAGCGACGTGGTGGAGATGGCGCGCGGACTGCGCCCTTCGCACCGCGGCGAACTGGAGATCACGGATGTCAACAAGCTCTACCTCGACGCCCACGCCGCCCGGCTCGTGCAGTTGGGCCGCGGCTTCACGTGGCTCGACGCGGGCACGTTCCGTTCCCTGCTCGACGCCAGCCAGTACGTCCAGGTCCTGATGGACCGCCAGGGCGTGCGGGTGGCGTGTCTGGAGGAGATCGCGCTGCGGATGGGCTTCATCGACGCCGGGCAGTGCCACGAACTGGGCCTGGCCATGGGCGATTCGGGCTACGGACGGTACGTCCGCGAGGTCGCGGAGGCCCTCGCGTGAGCGCGGCGCGGGGCGTGAGGAGGAGGTGGACATGCGTGTCCTGGTGACCGGCGGTGCCGGGTTCATCGGCTCGAACTTCGTGCGGCGCATGCTCGCGGGGGCGTACGCGGGCTTCGAGGACGCCGAGGTCGTGGTCCTCGACAAGCTGACCTACGCCGGGAACCAGAGCAATCTCGCGGGCGCCCTGGACGACCCGCGGCTGCGTTTCGTCCAGGCCGACATCTGCGACCGGAAAGCCGTGGCGAGCGCTATCGCGGGGGTCCGGACGGTGGTGCACTTCGCGGCGGAGTCGCACGTCGACCGGTCGCTGCTCGACGGCGACGCGTTCGTCGCCAGCAATATCGTCGGCAGCTACGAACTGCTTCGCGCCGCGCTGCGCACGGAGGTCGACCGGTTCGTCCTGGTCTCCACCGACGAGGTGTACGGCGAGACGGAGACGGCCTCCTGGACCGAGGACTTCCCGCTGCGCCCCAACTCCCCCTATTCGGCGTCGAAGGCGTCGGCGGAGCTGCTCGCCCGGTCCTTCCACCGGACGTACGGGCTCCCCGTCTGCACCGCCCGGGCCTCCAACACGTACGGGCCCTACCAATTCCCCGAAAAGCTCATCCCGCTGTTCGTCACCCGCCTCCTGGACGGCCTGACGGTCCCGCTGTACGGCGACGGCTCCCAGGTGCGCGAGTGGATTCACGTGGACGACCACTGCCGGGGTCTCGCCCTCATCGCCGGTGCGGGGCGCCCGGGAGAGACGTACAACATCGGCGGCGGCACGGAGATCTCCAATGCCGAACTGACCAAACTGCTCCTGGAGTTCCTCGACGCCGACTGGTCCCAGGTGCGTTTCACCGAGGACAGGAAAGGACACGACCGGCGCTATTCGATCGACTGCCGGAAGATCCGTGAAGAACTCGGCCACCGCCCGCTCGTGGCGTTCCGCGAGGGACTTCTCGACACGGTGCGCTGGTACGCGGACAACCGGAACTGGTGGGAGCCGCTGAAACGACCCGGTGAGCTTCCCCTGGCCGCCATGGCGGAACCCCACTGACCGCTGCGACGGCACAAAAGACAGCGACGGACAACAGCACGCGATCCACGACACAGAAAGGCTCACGGAGATGGACGGGGCAGGCGTCAGGAAAGAGATCCAGACCTTCATGGATCAGTACTACGCACGCGAGGACGGCGCCGGGGACGGCGCCGAGATGTACGACATCGACTCTTTCACGATGGTGCAGCTCGTGCTGTATCTGGAGGACAAGTTCAACATCGTCATCCTGGAGGAACTGCACGGATTCAGCGGCGGCGACTTCGACGCCTTCGCCGAGTTCGTCGCGGCCGCCGGCCAGGAGAACGATGCGGCGTGACCCGGGTCCTGTTCGTCCTCTACGCGGAAAAGACCCACCTGTTCATCCAGGTGCCGCTGGCCCGGGCTTTCGCGGCGGCCGGTCATGAGGTGCGGGTGGCGAGTCAGCCGGAGCTGGTGCCGGAGATCACCCGGGCCGGTCTGACGGCGGTGCCCGTCGGCCGCGACCACGGCATGGGGCGACTCCTCGCGCTGCGGCCGGAGTTCAGAAGCCGCTTCGGGGGCAGCGACCTGCCGCCGTTCGATGTGGCGGATGTGCCGGGTGGGTTGTTGTCGTTGGAGTATTTGCGGGCGGGTTATGGGGATGTGGTGCCGTGGTGGTTCCGGTTGGTGAACGATCCGTTGGTGGATGAGTTGGTGGGGTTGTGCCGGTGGTGGGAGCCGGAGTTGGTGGTGTGGGAGCCGGGGACGTTCGCGGGTGGGGTGGCGGCGCGGGTGTGTGGTGCGGCGCATGGGCGGTTGACGTGGGGGGTGGATTTCTTCGGGCGGGTGCGGGAGCAGTTCGTCCGCCTCGCGGCGGAGGAAGCGGCGGCCGGAGGCACGGGCGGGGATCCGCTGGGCGAGTGGCTCGGGGCCCTCGCGGGGCGGTACGGAGTGGAGTTCGACGAGGAGTTGACGACGGGTCAGTTCACCGCCGACCTGCTTCCGGCCCCCTTCCGGTTCGACACGGCCATCGACTACGTCCCCGTCCGCTACGGGACCTACAACGGGGTGTCGGTGGTGCCGCGGTGGTTGTGGGAGGTGCCGGTGCGGCCTCGGGTGGGGTTCACGCTGGGGTTGAGTGCGGTGGAGCGGCTTGCCGGGTATGCGGTGTCGGTGGTGGAGATCTTGAAGGCGCTTGCTGCGTTGGATGTGGAGGTGGTGGCGGCGTTGCCGGGTGCGGAGGGGATCCGGGAGCAGTTGGGTGCGGTGGTGGGGGACCGGGTGCGGGTGGAGGAGTTCGTGCCGTTGGCGGCGCTGGCTCCTACGTGTGCGGTGATGGTGCATCACGGTGGGTTCGGCACGATCGGCACGACCTCGCTCCACGCCGTCCCCCAACTCGCCGTCGCCGAACAGCTCGACGCGATCTGGCTCGCCCGCGGCGTCAGCTCCTACGGCGCCGGAATCGACCTCCAAGTGGCCGAAGCGACCGGCGAACGCGTCGCCCACGAAGTCCAGCGGCTCCTCACCGACCCCTCGTTCACCGAAGGCGCCCAGCGGCTGCGCGCCGACATGAGGGCCATGCCGAGCCCCGCCGAGGCCGTCCCCGAACTGCTCCGCCTCGCCGAACGGCACCGACGCCCACCCCTGGCAGCCGCACCCCACCCGCAGGCGACGAACACAGGAAGGCAGACGACGGCATGACGAGCGCACCAGGACACGAACCCCGCACCCCCGCACCCTGCCCCGGCTCCGGCTCCAGCTCCAGCTCCAGCTCCGGCCCGGAAACGCACCCCGCGCCCGACCGCGTCGTCGTCACCGGCCGCGGCGTCGTCTCCCCGCTCGCCCCGAACTGGCCCGACACCTGGGCCGCGCTCGTCGCCGGGAAGAGCGGCATCCGCGACATCACCGGGTTCGAGGTGGGCGACCTGCCGGTCCGCATCGGCGGCGAAGTCCCCGGCTTCGAGCCCGAGCACCATCTGCCGCGGCACGTCGTCCGGCGCACCGACTGGACCATCCAGGTGGTCGTCGCGGCGGCCCGCATGGCGCTCCAGGAGGCGGGGATCGAGGTCGACGAGGGGCTCGCGCCGCGGGTCGGGGTGGCCGTCGGGTCCATCATCGGCTCCACGCGTGTCGCCTCGCGCAACGCCATGGCCATGCGCGACGAGGGCTACGCCGCGGTCAGCCCGCAGGTGTTCCCCACGATGGGCATCAGCTCGGCCGCCGAGGTGTGCCTGGAGCTCGGTGCCCGCGGCCCGTCCGCCGAGATGGTCGCCGCCTGCGCCACCGGCACGGTGTGCGTCGGCGAGGCGGCCCGCTGGATCCGCGAGGGCCGCGCCGACGTCGTCGTGGCCGGCGGGATGGACGCCTTCGACCGGCTCGAGCTCGCGGCCGCGGCGCGGGCCCGGGTGCTCTCCCGCAGGACGGGCGACCCGACGACCGCGAGCCGCCCCTTCGACAGGGACAGGGACGGCTTCGTGATGGGCGCGGGCGCCGGCGCCCTGGTCCTGGAGAGCGCCGCGCACGCCCGGCGTCGCGGCGCCGAGGTCCACGCCGAGCTGGCGGGCTACGCGTCCACCACGGACGCCCACCACCTGACGGCGCCCTCCCCCGACGGCGCCCAGGCCGAACGCGCGATGCGCACCGCCCTGGAGTCCGCCCGCGCCACACCCGCCGACGTCGGCTACGTCAACGCCCACGGCACCGGCACCCGGCTCAACGACACCACCGAGCTGACCGCGATCCGCCGGGTGTACGGCGACCACGCGCACCGCGTCCCCGTCAGCTCGACCAAGAGCATGACGGGCCACATGCTCGCTGCGGGCGGCGCCGTGGAAGCCGCGGTCGTCACGGAGGCCATCCGTACGGGCGTCGTGCCGCCCACCCTCAACTGCGACTCCCCCGAGGACCCGGTGATGAACTTCGTCGCGCACCAGGCCCAGGAGCACGACGTGGCGGTCGGCGTCAGCCACTCCTTCGGCTTCGGCGGCCACAACGCCGTGCTCGTCCTGCGGCGCTGGCGGGGCTGACGGGGCCGAGTGGGCCGTGCGGCACCCCGCCGCGGCCCGCCCCCCGTAGCCCGGCCTTCAGCCCACCCGCACCCCGGGCACGTACCGGATCCACTGTCCGCCCGCGTCCCGGAACTCCTGCTCCTTCGCCATGATCTCCTCCGCGTGATTCCACGCGAACAGCACCGCGTACGGCGGGCGGTCGTCGGCGAAGCGCTGGTGGGGCACCACGGGGATGTGGGATCCGGGGGTCAGCCTGCCCTGTTTGGCGGGCGTGGTGTCGGTGACGTACGCGATCAACTCCGGGCCGATGCCGCAGTAGTTGAGGACCGTGGCGCTCTTGGCGGTGGCTCCGTAGCCGACGACGTCCTTGCCCTGGGAGCGCAGCTCGCGCAGGAGCGAGACGAGGTCGTCGCGGGCCTTCAGGACCCGGTCGCGGAAGCCCTCCAGGGTGTGGCGCGCGGTCAGCTCCGCCGCCTCCTCCTCGGCGAGCAGCTCGCCGACGGCCGCCGTGCGCTCGCGCGCGCCCGCGCGGGCCAGCGTGTAGCGCACCTCGCCGCCGTGCACGGTCAGGCGCTCCACGTCCACGAGGTCGAGGCCGTGGCGGCGCGCCATCTCCGCCACCGACCGGGCGGTGAAGTAGTAGAAGTGCTCGTCGTACATCTGGTCGAAGGACGTCTGCCGCACGATGTCGGCGAAGTAGGGGTCCTCGAAGACGAACACGCCGTCGGGCGCGAGGAGTTCGCGCACTCCGCGAAGGACCGAGCCCATGTACGGGATGTGGCAGAGGGTGTTGGCGGCGTAGATGACCGCGGCCTGGCCGTCGTCGGCGCGGATGGCGCGGGCGCTCTCCTCCTCGAAGAAGTCCTTGCGCACCCGGATGCCGCGGGCGGCGGTGACGTCGGCGACGGAGCCGGAGGGCTCCACGCCCAGATGCCGGATGCCGGCCTCGGCGACCGTCGCGAGCATGACCCCGTCGTTGCAGCCGAGTTCGACGATGAACGCGTCGTCGCCGGTCAGTTCGGTGCCGACGAAACGCTCGGCGACGCCCCGGAAGTGTTCCCGCATTCGGGCGGATCCGGAGGAATGGTAAGGGTAATGATCGTGGAACATGCGCTCGCGCGGCACTTCATGGAGAAGCTGCACCATCGTGCACGATTCACAGGCTCCGACGACCAGCCGGTAGAAGTGTTCGGGCTCCGTCGATTCCGGCGGCAGGAAGCAGTCCGATATCGGCTGTTCCCCGAAGTCCATGAAGGCGACGACCTCACCGCCGCAGACGCGGCACGCGGCAGACTCCGGCATATTGCCTCTCCTCCGTGAGCGGATTGCTCCCCGGCCGCGACGGGACGCCGCGATGCGGCGACCGCGGATATCGCGGCCACCGGATCGGGGAATTACTCAGAGGCTACGGACGAGTCGGGGTGAGGGGAACGGGCCGCGTCGTCCGCGATTTCCGGGCCGAGCGCGGTGGCCGCGGCCTCGTCGACCTTTCGGATCATCCAGTCGTTGAGGTCGCTCTCCATGTGCTGAGCGGCTTTCTCCCAGCGGTCGCACTGCTCGGCGGACGCGGTCACCTGCACGTCCTCCGTCGCCCCCGCGTCCTGCGGCTCGGTGCGCGCGGCCCGCAGATGGCGGCGCAGCTCGTTGCGGGACCAGCCGTGCGCCTCCGCCAGGCTCAGCCAGTGGTCCTGTGCCGGTGCCGGCAGCGCCGCGACCTCGGCGTGGTGCTGCAGGCTCAGTCCGTCCCGCCGGCGGGACGGCGGGAACTTACGCGCGATCCAGGCGTAGTTGCGCAACGTCTGGTAGTCAAGGGATGTCTGCTCGATCGCATCGCGATATCGGCGGGGATACGTCTGCTGGCCGAATACCAGCCAGTCTCCCAACCACCACGCGGATGAATCGACAATGGCAAATATCTGCTCTCCGATGGTTTTCCAGTGTTCCAGTGGCAGATAATCGGGCAAGGAGAGCGAGGACCGTCGCGTGCGCGCCCGGTCGTCCACGGTCAACTTCTCCTGCGGGCCGCTGATGTTCGGTGTGGGATGTCGTAGATTCGGCATGGCACTGTCTCCCCCGGTGACGGCTCATCATGAAGCGATTCGAGCGGTCAGTAAAGAAACAGTAATGAGCGGTCCGGCCCCGCACAAGGGGAGTGCGCCGTTCTCGGCCGCGGCCCTGAACACCGCCGCGACCGCCCGTCCCGACACCCCGCCCGTTCCGTTCCGCCCCACCGTCTCGTGCACCGTGCCGGAAAGAGGACCATGAAGCAGGACCGCGGTGATCCTTCAGCGGCCGTGTGCGTCATCGGCGCGGGCCCGCGCGGAACGTCGATACTGGAACGCATCGCGGCCAACGCTCCGGAAATCCTTGGCGACCGGGAATTCGCGATCCATCTGGTCGACCCCTTTCCGCCCGGTTCCGGCCGCACCTGGCGGACCTCGCAGAGCGAACTCCTGTGGATGAACTCGGCCGCCGAGCAGGTGACGATGTTCCCGGGCAGCTCGGTGCGGTGCGCCGGGCCCGCGCACCCCGGGCCGACGACGGGCAGGTGGCTGGCGGAGACCGGCCGCGGCCCGCTGCACGACGGCCATTACGCGTCGCGTCCCGCGCAAGGGCGCTATTTGCAGGAGTTCTTCCATGGTGTACGCACCCACATGGCCCCGAACCTGCGGCTGCACCTGCACCGCGCGACCGCCGTCGACGTCCGCCACGTCGGTACGGACCGCCAGTGCGTCGTCCTGGACAACGGCCGCGGGGCGGTGCCCGCGGCCCAACTCGTCCTCGCCCAGGGCCACACGGACGTCGTCACCGACACCCCCCGTGGCCTCACCCGCATCGGCCCCGGGCGCGCCGACGAGGACGGGCTCGACCGGATACCCACCGGCGCCCCGGTCGTCGTGCGCGGCCTCGGTCTCGTCTTCGTCGACTGCCTGCTGCTGCTCACCGAGGGCCGTGGCGGCCGCTTCACGCGCTCGCGCCCCGACGGCCGCCTCCGCTATCTCCCCTCCGGCCGCGAGCCCGTGCTGTACGCGGGTTCCCGTCGCGGGGTCCCGCCCTACCCCAAGCCCGCGTACACCCTCAACTCGCCCTGTCCGCCGCCGCGTCACCTCACCCCGGAGCTGTGCCGCGCCCGGCTGCGCCGCCCGGGTTTCGACTTCGACCGCGACCTGTGGGCACCGGCGCTCCAGGAGCTGTCCTGGGCGTACTACCACGAGCTGTTCACTGCCCACCCGGGCCGCACCCGCATGGACTGGACGTCGTTCGCCGCGCAGTACGAGCGCTTCGCGGGCGACGACGACCGTGCCGCCAAGCTCGTCCGCGCCGCCGTCCCGGACCCCGACGACCACTTCGACCCCGAACGGCTCACGGCCCCGCTCGCCGGGCACCGCTCCCCCGACCCGCTCGCACTCCAGCGCCGCGTCCGCGCGCATCTGCGCGACAGCGTGCGCCGACGGCGGGAGCCCCGGCACAGCGCGCACGTGGCGGTGATCCGGGCGCTCGGCGCGGTCGGTGGTGTCCTCGGGGACCTGTACAACGCGGGGGAACTCCCGCCCGCGGCCGCCGCGGTGGCGCTGCGCCGGTTCGCCGTCGGCGCCTTCCTCAGCAGCGGTCCGCCGCCCCTGCGGATGGAGCAGCTGATCGCGCTGAGCGAGGCGGGCGTCGTCACCTTCACCGGACCCGGCACGACCGTGACCGCCGACGAGGACGCCGCCCTCTTCCGGGCCGCGAGCCCGCACGTCCGGGCCACGTACACGGCCAGCATCCTCCTGGACGCCCATCTGCCCGAGCCCGACCTCGCCCGCACCGCCGACCCGCTGCTGCGCCGTCTCCTCGCGGCGGGCCAGATCAGCGAGGAGACCGCGCCGGACGCGACGGGCAGCCCCCGCCCGACCGGCGCCCTGCGGGTCCGCGACGGCCATCCGCTCGACGCGGCCGGTCACGCCCACGGCTCCTGGTACGTCGCGGGGCCGGAGCAGTTCCCGCACGCGGGCACCGACGCCGGGTTCTTCCGCCGCAACGACGAGATCGCCCGCGCCGTCCTGCGGCGGGCGGCGGACCGGCCCGCCGGCGCCCTGTCGTAGCACAGCTGCCATGACGGACAAGTCCGCCGTACGCAGCGGCTACCCCCACGGCTCCCTGCCCTCGGCGCTCACCGCGGCCGCCGAGGGCGACACGGTGGTCCTGCTGATCGGCATGCGCGTCAACCACTTCTGGGCGGTGCACCAGTGGGTGCCGGTCTTCTACGCGATGCTGCGCGAGCTCGCCGCCGCCCCGGACCGCGACCTGCTCGGCCGGGTCCTGCTGACGGCGTCACCGCGCACCTACTACGTGGTGCAGTACTGGGAGTCCGAGGAGAAGCTGTACGCGTACGCCACCGCGGCCGGTCAGCCCAGGAAGCTCAGCCGCACCTGGCGGTCCGGGTTGTCCTTGTTCGTGTCGACCAGGCACACCGACTGCCACGTCCCGAGCTCCAGGGCCCCGCCGATCACGGGCAGCGTCGCGTGCGGGGCGACGAGGGCGGGCAGGACGTGGTCGCGGCCGTGGCCGGGGCTGCCGTGGCGGTGCTGCCAGCGGTCGTCGGCCGGGAGGAGCGTGTGCAGCGCGGCGATGAGGTCGGTGTCGCTGCCCGCGCCGGTCTCCAGGACCGCGATGCCGGCCGTGGCGTGCGGGACGAACACATTGAGCAGGCCGTCGCGGCCGCGGGCCGCCTCGCGCAGGAAGCTCTCGCAGTCGTGGGTGAGGTCGACGACCGTCTCCGCCGAGCCGGTCGTGACGTTCAGGATGCGGGTGGTGAAGGCATCGGACATGCCTCCCATCCTGCACCAATTGGGGTTTCCGGCGACTCCGCGCACCCGGCGTTCTTCCAGTCAGTGATACGAGACGTCCACTCCGCGAGACGTCGTTGACCGTTCACGGAGCGGATCGCTACGTTCTGCCGCATGTCGCGTTCAGTTCTGCTCACTTCGCGCGGTCACATCGACCTGCTGCGAGTGGCCTCCGCCGCGTGTCGTCGCGGCCACTGACGCCTTCTTTTCTTCGCCCTCCGGCTTTCCCGCCGCTCCTCCTTCGGTCCTGCCCGGCCTCGGCCGTCCCCTCTGAGCCCGCCCGGCCCTGAGGGACGCTCCCCCGCGACCGCACGGACCCGCTCCCCCCACCCGCGCCGGAGCCCTCCCTCGCGCTGAACTCCCCCTGCCCTGGAGCGCCATGAGCATCAGTCATGCCCCGCCCACGCCCACTTCCACACCGGATATTTCAGGAAAACCTGAGAAAGGGCCTGTCGAGGTCGAGCCCGCCGCGGCCCCGCCCGATCTCGTCGCGCTCGTCCCCGCCTCCTCCCGCCGCACCCGCGTCCCCCGCTGGATCCGCCGCACCACCGGCCCCGTCCTGCTGCTCGCCCTCTGGCAACTCCTCAGCTCTACCGGCGTGTTGAGCGAGGACGTGCTCGCCTCCCCCGGCACCATCGCCCGGGTCGCCGGGGACCTGATCGAGGACGGCTCGCTGACCTCCGCCATGAGCGTGTCGCTCCAGCGCGTCGCGGTCGGACTGCTCCTCGGCACCCTCGTGGGCACGGGCCTCGCGCTCCTCTCCGGGCTCTTCCGCATCGGCGAGGACCTGGTCGACGCCAGCGTGCAGATGCTGCGAACGGTGCCGTTCGTCGGGCTCATCCCGCTGTTCATCATCTGGTTCGGCATCGGCGAGACCCCCAAGATCGCCATCATCACGCTCGGCGTCTCGTTCCCGCTGTACCTCAACGTGTACGCCGGGATCCGCGGCGTCGACTCCCAACTGATCGAGGCCGGTGAGTCGTTGGGGCTCTCCCGGTGGGGGCTCGTACGGCATGTGATCCTCCCCGGCGCCCTGCCCGGCGCCATGACGGGCCTGCGCTACTCCCTCGGCATCGCCTGGCTCGCCCTCGTCTTCGCCGAACAGATCAACGCCGACTCCGGCATCGGCTTCCTGATGGTCCAGGCACGGGACTTCCTGCGGACCGACGTCATCGTCGTCTGCCTGATCGTGTACGCCTTCCTCGGCCTGCTCGCCGACTTCGTGGTCCGCACTCTCGAAAGGCTGCTGCTGCAATGGCGACCGACGTTCACCGGCCGGTGACCGGCCCCTCCCACCGGGCCGACGCCCCGTACCGGACCGACACCTCCCGCCCCGCCGACACCTCCCGCCCCGCCGACATCGCCGCCCGGGGCGCCGACGGCACCCCGCCCGCTCCCGCCACCGTCGTCCGCGTGGACGGCCTCACCCGCGCCTTCGACGACCGCGCCGTCATCGACCGACTCCAACTCGACGTGCGTGCGGGGGAGTTCGTGGCCCTGCTCGGCCGCAGCGGCTGCGGCAAGTCCACTCTCCTGCGGATCCTCGCGGGCCTCGACCGTGACATCGAGGGCACCGTGCTCGTGCCGCGCCGCAAGGCCGTCGCGTTCCAGGCGCCGCGCCTCATGCCCTGGAAGCGGGTGTGGCGCAACGTCCTCCTCGGCCTTCCCGGCAAGCCCGAACGGGCCGTGGCGGAACGGGCGTTGGCGGAGGTGGGGCTCGGCCACCGGTCGCACGCCTGGCCCAAGACGCTGTCCGGCGGCGAGGCCCAGCGCGCCTCGCTGGCCCGCGCGCTGGTGCGCGAGCCGGATCTGCTGCTCCTCGACGAGCCGTTCGGCGCGCTCGACGCGCTGACGCGGGTCAAGGCGCAGCGCCTGGTCGACGAGCTGTGGCAGCGGCGCGGCTGCGCCGTCCTGCTCGTGACGCACGACGTGGAGGAGGCGGTGCTGCTCGCCGACCGCGTCCTGGTCATGGACGAGGGCGTGATCGCGCACGAGCAGCGGATCGACCTGCCGCGCCCGCGCGACATCGCCGACCCCCGCTTCGCCGCACTGCGCACGGGCCTCCTGGAACGCCTCGGCGTCGAGACCCCGAGCACCGCCGACTCCCCGACCACACCCTCGGCCGCGACCCCGGCCCCCGCCACCGCGACCACCCCCTAGCCGCCACGTCCCCACCCTCCGACACCACCCGCCCCACCGTCCCCGCCCACCCACTCCCGCTCCCACTCCCACTCCCACGACCTCCCAGAACGGACCCCCGCCCATGCCACGCCCGCCGCACTCCCCGCGCGCACGCCGACCCCGACATCTCGCCCCTCTCCTGCTGCTCCCCCTGGCCCTGACGCTCAGCGCCTGCGCCGGTGCCTCCTCCGCCCACACCTCCAGCGGGGGCCTCGGCGGCGGCAACACCGACGGAAAGGGTTCGCTCACCCTCAACGTCGGTGACCAGAAGGGCGGTTCGGAGGCCGTGCTGCGCGCCGCCGGGGAGCTCGACGACCTCCCGTACAAGATCAAGTGGTCGACGTTCACGTCCGGTCCGCCGCTTCTGGAGGCCGTGAACGCCAAGGCCGTCGACGTCGGCGCGGTCGGCAACACCCCGCCGGTGTTCGCCGCGGGCGCGGGCTCGAAGATCTCCGTGATCGCGGCGACGCACGGCACCGCGCACGGCGAGGTGATCGCCGTGCCCAAGGACTCCGAGCTGCGCGAGACCGCCGATCTCAAGGGCAAGTCGGTGGCCGTGGCGCAGGGTTCGTCGGCGCACTATCAGCTGCTCGCCTCCCTCAAGAAGGCGGGGCTCACGCTCAAGGACGTCTCCGTCAAGTATCTGCAGCCCGCCGACGCGCTCGCGGCGTTCAGCGCCGGGAAGGTGGACGCGTGGGCGGTGTGGGACCCGTACACCTCGCAGGTGCTGCGCGGCGGCAAGGCCCGGGTGCTCACCGACGGCGAGGGCGTCGTCAACGGGCTCGGCTTCCAGGTGGCCGCGCCCGGCGCGCTGAAGGACAAGAAGAAGTCCGCGGCCATCGCCGACTATCTGAAGCGGCTGCGCAAGGCCCAGGACTGGGTCTTCAAACACCCCGAGGCGTGGGCGAAGGTCTGGGCGAAGGACACCGGGCTTCCGTACGAGGTGGCGCTCGACGCCGTCAAGCGCACCAACGGCACCCGCGTGTTCGTCGCCGTCGACAAGAACGTCGTCGACTCCGAGCAGCAGATCGTCGACGCCTTCGCCGCGCTCGAACTGATCCCGCGCCGCGTCGACTTCGGCGACTTCACGGACACCCGCTTCAACGGCTCGCTGCCGCCCTCCACCACCGCGCCCCGTACGTACAAGGAGTCCTGAGCATGACCGTGCACCTCCACTGGTTCCTGCCGACGGGCGGCGACGGCCGCACCCTCGTCGACCGGCACGCCTACACCGACGGCGGCATCACCCGCTCCCGCGTCACCCCGGTCAGCGGCGTGCGCGCGCCCGACATCGAGTATCTGGCCCAGATCGCCAAGGCCGCCGAGCAGTTGGGCTTCGAGGCCGTGCTCACGCCGACCGGCACCTGGTGCGAGGACGCCTGGCTCACCACCGTGGCGCTCGCCCAGCACACCGAGCGCCTGAAGTTCCTGGTGGCGTTCCGGCCCGGGGTGATCTCACCGGTCCTCGCGGCGCAGATGGCGGCGACGTACCAGCGCATCACCCGCGGCAGGCTGCTCCTGAACGTCGTGACCGGCGGGGACTCCACCGAACAGCGGCGCTTCGGCGACCACTTGGACCACGACCGCCGCTACGCCCGCACCGACGAGTTCCTCTCGGTGGTCCGCGGCGTGTGGAGCGGGCGGCCCTACGACTTCGAGGGCGAGCACTTCCACGTGAAGGGCGGGCTCACGGCGCTGCCGCCGGACCCGCTGCCGGAGATCTTCTTCGGCGGTTCGTCGGCGGCCGCGGGCCCCGTCGCCGCCCGGCACAGCGATGTGTACCTCACCTGGGGCGAGCCGCCCGAGCAGGTGAAGAAGAAGATCGACTGGATCCGGGGGCTCGCCGAGGCCGAGGGGCGCACCGTGCGCTTCGGGATCCGTCTTCACACCATCTCGCGGGACTCCTCCGCGGAGGCCTGGGCCACCGCGGCACGCCTCCTCGACGACCTCGACCCGGACACGGTCGCCGCCGCCCAGGAGGCGCTCGGCCGCAGCGAGTCGGTCGGCCAGCAGCGCATGCTCGCGCTGCACGGCGGCTCCCGCGACGACCTGGAGATCTCGCCCAACCTGTGGGCGGGCGTCGGTCTGGTGCGCGGCGGCGCGGGCACCGCGCTCGTGGGCAGCCACGCCGAGGTGGCCGACCGGATCGAGGAGTATCACGCGCTCGGCATCGAGCACTTCGTGCTCTCCGGCTATCCGCATCTGGAGGAGGCCTACTGGTTCGGCGAGGGCGTGCTCCCCGACCTCGCGGCGCGCGGGCTGCTCCCCCGCATCCCGGCCTCGCCGCTGACCGGCGTCCCGGCGGCGAACGGGCGGCCCGCGTCCGCTCCGGGCGGCGCGCCGCTCCTGGTGGCCGGGGGTCGCTGAACGCGCCTTCGCAGGCGGGGAAGATCTCGGCTCCTGCCGTAGTTAGTAGAAGCGTGAACGACATCGGGGTACGAGACGCGGGCGTCACCGACGTGGAGGTCGTGGTGATCGGCGCTGGTCAGGCTGGTCTGTCCAGCGCCTATCACCTGCGGCGCAGGGGGTTCGAGCCGGAGCGGGACTTCGTCGTCCTGGACCACGCGCCCCGGCCGGGCGGCGCGTGGCAGTTCCGGTGGCCGTCGCTGACGTACGGCAAGGTGCACGGCATGCACGCCCTGCCGGGCATGGAGCTGACGGGCGCGGACCCCGAACGGCCCTCGTCGGAGGTGATCGGGGAGTACTTCGACCGCTACGAGCAGCGGTTCGACCTGCGCGTACGGCGTCCCGTCGACGTCCACCGCGTCAGCGAGGGCACGGACGGGCGCCTGCTCGTCGAGACCTCGGCGGGCGTCTGGTCGGCCAGGGCCCTGATCAATGCGACCGGCACCTGGGACCGGCCCTTCTGGCCGCGCTATCCCGGGCAGGACACCTTCCGGGGCCGACAGCTGCACACGGCGATCTACCCGGGCCCGGAGGCCTTCCGCGGCCAGCGGGTGATCGTCGTGGGCGGTGGCGCGTCCGGGACCCAGCACCTGATGGAGATCGCGCCGTACGCGGCCGAGACCTGGTGGGTGACACGGCGGCCGCCCGTCTTCGCCGAGGGACCCTTCGACGAGGACCGGGGCCGGTCCGCCGTCGCGATGGTCGAGGAGCGGGTGCGGCAGGGCCTGCCGCCGCTGAGCGTGGTGTCGGTCACCGGGCTGCCCGTGAACGACGCGGTGCGCAAGGCACGCGAGGACGGCGTCCTGGACCGCCTGCCGATGTTCGACCGGATCACCCCGACCGGCGTCGAGTGGGACGACGGACGGCACGTCGAGGCCGACGTCATCCTGTGGGCGACCGGCTTCCGCGCGGCGATCGAGCACCTGGCGCCGCTGCGGCTGCGCGAGCCGGGCGGCGGCATCCGCATGGACGGCACGCGCGCGGCGGCCGACCCGCGGGTGCACCTGGTCGGGTACGGCCCCTCGGCCAGCACGATCGGCGCCAACCGGGCGGGGCGGGCGGCGGTGCGGGAGATCGTGCGGCTGCTGGAGGGGGAGCCTGCGGTGGTGTGATGTGGCGTCGGGCGCCCCGGCCGTCCGCCGACCTGACGTCGGCGTACCGTCAGGCGCCCTCGCTGTCCGCCTGCCCGCGCCGTCGGACGTGCCGTCAGGCGCCCTCGACCCGCGCCGACTCGACCGGCGGTACCGCCAGGAGCGTCCGGTAGTGCCCCGCCGGATGCGGCTCCCCCACCGGCTCCCCCGCGACCTCCACCCACGCGTGCGCCTGGAACGGGCTGGTCCGCACCCCCGTGCACCACGTGGGCCACACCCCCCGGCTGCGGCACAGCAGGGCCGTCGCGATGGACCGCTGAAGACAGGCCTGGCCCGCGCAGCGCAGGCTCACGGACACGACGTCGCGGCGCGCCGCGCGGGCCTGCTCGGCGGTGGCGGGCCGGGCCCCGCGCCGCAGGAACTCCAGGACCGCCCGCACCCGGGCCGGGCGGGTGCCCGCGAGCATCCGGGCCACCGCGACGGCGAGCAGCGGCATGAGCCTGCGGTGCAGCGGAAGCCGGTCCCTGGCGGAGAGGGCGACGGGGGCGCTCATCGCGACTCCACCACGAGGCGGGCCTCGCGCAGCGCGTCGACGAGGCGGGACACGTCGCGGTGCGCGGCGTCGGGGGCGGCGCGATGGCGGGTGGTCAGCTCCTCGGCGGCCTGGTCGTGGGTGCGGCCGTCGAGCAGGTTCCTGAGGACCAGGACGCCGGTGGGGTTGAGCTGCCAGTAGCGGCCCGTGCGCTGGTGGAGCAGGACGGCGCCGTCGTCGGTCTCGGCCAGGGAGACGTCGGGGTGGAGGGTCAGGGTCATCGGGGTCTCCCGGTCGCGGTCGTCGGGGTGTGCAGGTCGGGGTTTCGGGGCCTCGTGGCGGTCAGCGGGGTCGGGGCCTCGCAGCGGTCAGGGGCGTCGGTGCCACGCGGCCGAGAGGGGCGGCGCCTCACAGTCGGAAGGGCCGACGCCTCGCGGTCGCGCGCCTCGCGGCCAGGGGGCGGGGAACCCCGGTCGCGGCCGTCACGGGCTCCCGAGCGGGAGCGGTCGGCGGGCGGCGCGGGCCCAGGACTCGCAGCCGAGGAGCTGCTCCACGGCGATGTCGCGGGAGGAGTCGGCCTGCGGGGCGAGGAGGTAGGCCCGCACCGCGCCGGGATCGATGAGCCCGAGGTCGGCGAGGACGGAGTGGGACGAGAACACGTCGATGATCGCGGTGAGGTTGGCCTGCCGGCCGGCGCGCAGGTCCGCGCCGAAGTCGCCCTTCGTCGTCCGGTCCAGGACCGCGTCCGGCACGAGCCCGCGCATGGACCGGGCGAGCAGCGGCTTGTACTGCCACGGCGTGGTGCGTTCGTGCGGCCGGACGGAAAGGACCGCCTCGACGACCCGGTCGTCGAGGAAGGGCTGTTCGAGGCGGACGCCCTCGGCGGCGAACAGGCGGGACACCTGGCGGTAGGCGGGCGAGGTGATGCGCAGGGCGGCCAGGTTCTGGTGCGGGCCCCGGTCGTCGGCGAGGGGGCGCGCGTCCTCGGCGGTCGCGCGCAGGGCGGCACGGGCAGTGTCGACCGCGGCGTCCGTGGTCCAGGCGGGCGCGCGCAGCGGTGCGAGGCCCCAGCCGATGGACGGCAGTCGGGCGGGTGGCGGCGGGGCGGTGAGGTCGTCGGCCTGGGCGCGCCACCACTGGGCGACGCTCTCGGCGCGGGCGAGCTGGGTCAGACAGCCCCACAGGGGCCAGCGGCCGAGCGCCCGGCTGCCGCGCAGGTGCCGGAGCAGGGTGAGGGGGTGGCGGCGCGCGAGGCGGTGCAGATAGCCGGGCATGCGGCCGAAGAGCTCGTCGGCGCCGTGCCCGGCCACGTGCCGCCGGGATCCGTGCGCGGCGAGGACGGCGGCGGTGTGCCGCATGCGGGCCTGGCTGCGGGTGTAGAGGTACGGCCGTTCGGTGTCGGCGAGCGCGGCCGGATCGGTGAAGATCGACGGCAGTTCGCTCTGGGGCACCACGAGGTGGCGCGCGCCGGGCAGTTCGGCCGCGGCAAGGGCGGCGAAGCGGGCGTCGTCGTTGCCCGCCTCGGCCTCGGCCCAGCGGAAGGTGAGCAGGTCGGGGGTGTGCCGCGCGGCGAGGAAGGCGAGGGAGGTGGAGTCCATGCCGCCGGACATGTCGGCGCTGAGGCCGCTCTCGGTGCTCAGCCGGTCTGCGGTGCCGAGGCCGCCGTCGACGCCCAGACCACCCTCGGCGCTCGAACCGCTCCCGTCGTACGAAGCCGAGGCCACCCCGGCCGCACCCCCACCGGTGCTCCCCGCCCCACCCAGCCCCTCCACCGCCGCGACCAACGCCTCCCGCACCGCCGAAGCGCCTTCCGCCAGGCCGAGTTCGGGGGCGGGCGGCGACCACCAGCGGCGTTCGCGGGCGCGGTCGGGTTCGAGGAGGAGGCAGTGGTCGGCAGGCACCGTGGACACGCCGGTCCACGCGCTGCGGTCGGAGAGCGGGGGTGGCAGCAGGCCGCCGCAGACGACGCGCAGGGCGAGGGTGCGCTCGTCGATCCCGGCGCCGGTGAGCGCCGCGAGCGCGTCGGCCCGGTCGGCGGCGACCGGGATCCCGCCGTCGAGGCGCGCGTGGAACACCTGCCGCAGCCCGGAGACGCTCCCCTGCACGCGGACGGCGTTCCCGGCTGCGGCCACCAGGTGGAAGCTGCCCGGCAACTCCCGTGCCAGGGCGTCGACATCGGCCAGCGTGCGCACCCGTCGGCACAGCTGCTCGAGGTGGGTGGCGGTGACCGGACAACGCCCGATCACCACCACCCGTACCGGCCCCACCGTCACGTGTCGGACCTCGTCCGGCTCCCAGCTCCCCACCAGCCACAGACGGCCTGACGGATGGGGTATGAGCCGGGGCGCCGCGAAGGGGTACGCGTCATCGAGCGGTGGCGTACCCGGCGTGTCCGGAAGGACGACGAAACCGGCACTCATGTCACACGGCCTCAGTTCTCATCGAGCTCATGAACCATCGATCTCAAAGGGGCCCGCCTCGCGCACGAGGCCCGCCCTAGGAAGGGGGCCCGCACCACACAGGTCTGGTGTCAGGCTCCGCAACGAATCGTCACCAGCCCTGCTCGCCGAGGACGTCGGTGTAGCGCGAGCCGAAGCCCAGCGTGTCCTCGGAGAAGTCGCCGACGGCGATGAGAGCCGGCGGCTCGTAGCTGACGGCCTGGTCGCGCTGGTCGATACCCGTCTGGTCTTCCATGGATTCCTCCTGTGAGATGCCCTGACAGATGAAGGAGCCCTCGGTCCGAGGGCCCCGGGTGACGCGCGGCAAGTATTCGAACTCCTTGCCGGAAAGCGGACTACCCCCCAACTCACGCGTCTACACCGCCACTTGCGCCACAGACGCAACGAGATCACACAGGGCCGCCACGGGCCGGTCCCCGACTCCCGCGCGGAATCCGGGATTCAGTGGCCGCCGCTCGCCCGCAGCCCTCGCGGCACCAGCCACACGACGAGCAGCGCGACGACGGTCACGATCCCGGCACTGACGTACGCCGTCGTCGTCAGCGCGGATTCGAACGCCGCCCGCGCCGCGTCCATGAGCCGCTCCCCCGCCGCACCGCCCAGGCGGTCCGCGGCCTCCACGGCCCCACCGACGGACTCCCGTGCCTGCGCCGTCCGGCCGTCCATGTGGGCGGCGTACACGGAGCCATGGATGGAGCCGAGCAGGGCGACGCCGAGGCCGATGCCGAGTTCGTACGAGGTCTCCGACACGGCACCGGCCTGCCCGGCCCGCGCCGCGGGCACCGTGGACACCAGGACGGACGCGGCCGCCGTGATGGCGAGCCCGTCGCCGAGGCCGAGCGCGACGAACACGACCGCCACGACGCCGTACGGGGTGGGCTCCGCCGACAGGGCGAGCAGCAGGAACCCGGCGATCAGCCCGCCGAGCCCCAGGGCCATCACGGCGCGCACCCCGAACCGCTCCATCAGCAGGGGCGAGAGCAGCGAACCGGCGAGCATCGCCCCGGCGGCGGGCAGCGTCCGCAGGCCCGCGCCGAACGGCGAGTATCCGTGGACGTACTGGAGCCAGAGCGACATCAGGAAGAGCGCCGCGCCGATGGCGAGCATCGCGAGGAACGTGGCGAGGGCGGCCGCGGTGAACGCGCGGTTGGTGAAGAGCCGGACGTCGAGCAGCGGGTCGTCGAGCGTGAGCTGTCTGCGGGCGAACACCACGAGGAGCACGATGCCGAGGGCCAGGATCGCGAGGTCGCCGACGGCGAGGCTGCCCTTGGCAACGTGCTTGATGCCCCACGCGAGCGCGATCACGCCGACGACGGAGAGCCCGGCGCCCGGCCAGTCCAGCGGGCCCTTCACGCCGCTGCGGAACTCGGGCAGCAGCCGCACTCCGGCGACCACGGTCACCACGACCACGGGGACATTCACCCAGAACGCCGCCGACCAGCCGGAACTCTCCACGAGCAGGCCGCCGACCAGCGGGCCCACGGCGGCCCCCGCGCCCGCGACGGCCGCCCAGATGCCGATGGCGAGGGCGCGCTCGCGCGGGTCGGTGAAGACGTTGCGGATCAGCGAGAGCGTCGACGGCATGACCATCGCGCCGCCGATGCCGAGCAGGACGCGTCCGGCGATGAGCTGCCACGGGTCCGCGGCGGTCGCGGCCACGACCGAGGCGAGGCCGAAGAGCACGAAGCCGGTGAGGAACAGGCGCTTGCGGCCGAGCCGGTCGCTGACCGCGCCGGAGGTGACGAGGAGGCCGCCGAGGACCAGGCCGTAGATATCGATGATCCACAGCTGCTCGACGGCGGTGGGCCGCATGTCGTCGATCAGCGACGGCAGCGCCACATTGAGGATGGTGGCGTCCATCGCCACGAGCAGCAGGCTGGCGCACAGCACGGCGAGCGCGGCCCAGCGGCCGCGGCCCGGCGTCGGACGGCTGTCCGCGGCGGCGCCCGGGGAGTCCAGGTCACGGGCCACGGGACCTCTCATCCCTTCGCGGCCTTCCGGCCCCGCGCGCCCTCCGCGCACCGGGCCGGAGGCACTCCGAGTACCTACCTGTCAGGGAAATTCCGTCCAAGTATGACCCATATGCAATCCATGCGCCTTTTCTCCGTCCGGGTCACCCGCTCTCCGAGTGCGTCCGCCGCCGTACGGCGAGCGGGCGGCGCCTCGCCGTCGCGCGGGGGACGCCGGTGGGACCCGTCGTCAGGACGCGGATGTGATCGGTGAAGTCGGCGTCGGGCAGCGGGAGTTCGACGTCCGGGTCGACATAGCTGACGGCGGTCGCCACATAGTCCATGACCGCGCCCACGACCGCGGGCCTGCCCCCGGGACCCGCGCGTTCGGAGACCTTCAGCCTGCTCAGGACCCGCAGCGTCGTCGGCACGCTCGGGTCCGTCCGTACGGGCGGATGGTTGAGCGGAAAGCCCGGTTCCGGGCAGCCGCCCGGTTCGTCCGCGGCCCGCGCCGGAAGGGCGGCACTCGGCGTCTGCTGCTGCCACCACGCCGCCTCACCTCGCTCTCCGAGCGAGAGGTGATGCAGATAGAGGCAGTACGTGGCGGCGCTGTCGCCCGCGCCCGCGGCGTACTGCCACCAGAAGCGGGCCGAGTCCTCCTCGCCGCTCAGCTGCAGGATGCAGCCGAGGACCCGGGCGCCCGGCGGCTTGGGCAGCTTCTGGGTGAGGAAGTCGCTCAGCGAGGTCACCGCCGCGGTGGTCACGGCGGCCTCGCACAGGCTCTGCAGATCCCGCGCCGCGGCCCGGGCCACGCCGTCCTTCCTGCCCCGGCCCGCCGGCGGCGTGACGGCGTGCACCGACCCCGGCGGGAGCCCGGCGGCGGCGCACAGGCCGGTGCCGGTGGCCGCGAGCCGGCCGTGGGCGGGGGCGGCGCCGGGGCCGACGGCGCGCACGTGGTCGTAGGGGGTGTCGGTGTCGTCGAGGAGCCGGGCGCGGGCCAGCAGTTCGTCAATCGCTACGGTCACCGGGGTGTCCCTCCTGGGTGGCGGTGCGCAGGCGGCCGTCGAGGTGGCGCCGGGCGTGCCGGGCGGTGGAGCGCACCGCCGCGAGCGGCACGCCGAGGACGGCGGCGACAGCGGTCTCGTCCAGACCGCGCAGATGCAGCAGCACCATCACGTCGAGCTGCCCGGCCGGCAGCCTGCGCAGCCCGTCGAAGAGGAACATCGACTCCTCGATCTGCGCGACGGGGTCGGCGGCCGTACGCAGGGCGAGGGTGTCGAAGGCCGCTTCCACGAGCGCGGGGCTGTTGTCGGGATGCGGGGTGCGCTCCATGACGGTCTGGCGCAGGATCTGCCAGGCGAACCGCTCCGGGTTGTCGCTGGCGAGCGCCTCGTCCCAGAGGAAGAGCAGCAGGATGAAGACGTCGCCCACCGCCCGGCGCGCCTCGGCGCGGCGGCGCAGGAACGTGTGCGCGTAGCCGGTGTAGGCGTCGCGGTAGAGGTCCTGGAACGCGGAGAAGTGCACGGGAAGGCGGTCGTCGGCGGACAGGCCGTCCCCCTGCAGGCAGCTGTTGATCCAGATGGTTCGCTTGTTGGCCTCGCGGGCGGCCAGGGCCCAGAGCGCGCGCATGTCCGCCATCGAGGAGGCGGGCCAGTGCAGCGCGGTGAGCAGGCTGCGCGTGAACTCCCAGCGCGGGTAGCGGCCCGCGGCGCGCAGCAGCTCGGATATCTTCGACCGGGACCAGCCCGTCTCGCGTTCCAACTGGCCGATGGTCAGGCCGCTGGCCTGGTAGGACCCGCGCAGCGGCTCCAGCCAGGCGCGGTGCGCGCGACCCGTCCCGGCCGTGATCGGCCCGAGCTTGCGGCCCCGTTTGCTGCGCGGGGCGCCCTCGGGCGACATGGCCTTGCCGGTCACTCGGCGCCCTCCTCACCCCGGCCGACCGGTGGTGGGCCCAGCTCGTCGTGCCCGCCGCCTGGGTCTTTCCTGTCTCGCCTGTACATCAGGCTCCTCATATGCGTTCGAGATATGCGTTCGAGATGTGTCCGAGCCCGGAGCCGACCCCTCGGACGCCCTCGGACGCCCTCGTGCCAGGAACCGGGAGCCCAGCATGGAACCTTCGCGCGGCTTCGGCGACTGAAACTGTCGATCGGGGAACAATCAGTGACGCATGCTGACTCAAATCGATGCAGGGCCAGGTCAGTTACTGACCAGATGTCAGCAGCGCGAGCCCTCCGACCGGCCCTCGGCAACCGCTCGCGGGAGCCTGCCGAGCGCGGCGGCGCCGAGGAGCGCCGCCGTACCCGCCGGGACGCGAGACCGGCCCGGGAAGGGGTCGGTCAGGGCAGGTAGAGGGTGTAGAGGAGCTTGTCGGGCACGACCGGCGTCGGGCCCTGGAGCACTCCGGTGGTGGCGTTGTCGACCAGGCCCTGCTTCACCTGCGCCGCGGTGTCACCGGGCCGGAAACCGAGGTGCAGCGCGGCGGCCCCGGTGGCGTGCGCCGTCGCCATCGACGTACCGCTGAGGGTGGCCGTGGCGGTATCGCTGTCCTTCCAGGCCGAGGAGATCTGCGCACCGGGGGCGAACAGGGACACGCACTTGCCGGTGTTGGAGGAGGACATCACGCGGTCGGAGCGGTCGCTGCCGGCGACGGTGATCGCCTCGGGGACCCGCGCGGGCGAGGTGGAGCAGGCGCCGCCCGGCTGTCCGGCGCTGCCCGCCGAGACGGCGTAGGTCACGCCGGAGCGGATGGAGTTGCGCACCGCGCGGTCCAGGACGTCGCTCGTCCCGCCGCCCAGGCTCATGTTCGCGACGGCGGGCCTCGCCGCCTTGGCCGTCACCCACTCGACGCCCGCGACCACTCCCGAAGTCGTCCCGGAGCCTTGGCAGTTGAGGACGCGCACCGCCACGAGCTTGGCCTGTTTGGCCACCCCGTAGGTGGCGCCCGCGGCGACGCCGCCGACGTGTGTGCCGTGGCCGTGGCAGTCGTTGCCGTTCTGCCCGTCGTTCACGGTGTCGATCCCGACCGAGGCCCGGCCGCCGAACTCCGTGTGCGTGGTGCGCAGTCCGGTGTCGATCACGTACACGCTGACGTCCGGCGCGGTGGTCCGGTACGTGTACGTCGTGGAGAGCGGCAGCTTCCGCTGGTCGATGCGGTCGAGGCCCCAGGGGGCGTCGGGCTGCGTGTGGTCGGTGGCCACGCGATGTGCCGGTGCCTTCTGCGCCGGTGCCCCGGCGATCCGCACGCGGGTGTCCTGACGGACGTAGGCGACGCGGGCGTCGGCGGCCGTGCGGGCCGCCTGCGCGTGGCTCATCCGCGCGGAGAAGCCGTGCAGCGCGGCCCGGTACACGTGCCCGACGCGCGCCCCCTCGGCGCGTCCGACGAGGTCGCGGGCCACGGCCGGCACATCGGCGGAGGCGGGCGCGGCGCCCGTGGGCTGTCTCAGGACGACGATCCAGCTGTCCGGCACGGCGGTCTCACCGGCACCGGCCAGCCGTAACTTCCCTTCGGGGGCCGCGCGCTCGGCGC
The DNA here is from genome assembly GCF_045070545.1 of Streptomyces sp. RK9. Taxonomy (NCBI): domain Bacteria; kingdom Bacillati; phylum Actinomycetota; class Actinomycetes; order Kitasatosporales; family Streptomycetaceae; genus Streptomyces; species Streptomyces sp. RK9. Next base: position 627,076 of record NZ_CP173703.1, read on the forward strand.
TCCCCGCCTCGGCGGCGGGCGTGGCCCGGGCGTCGGACCCGGCCTGCGCGGCGGGACCGGCGCCGAGCTGAAGACCCGCGGCGAGCAGCACACCGGGCAGCACCAGCGCTGCCGGGCGACGGCGCAATGACCCTCTCGGACGACGTATGGACGTTCTCATCTGCGGTGCACCTGAACCTTTCATGGACCATGGATGGGTCGGATCATGTGCGGTGCATTGCGTGTCGCGCGCCGGGCGTACGGTGCCTGTGGTTCGGCGGGGCGCAGAGGGTGCCTGCGGTACGGCGCGGAGCGCACGCCAGCGTCTCGCGCCGCCTTACGGCGGCACAAGCTCCGGACGGCACAAGCCCGTTGCTCAGGCGGCCGGCTGTCTGTTCCGGTTGAACTCCGCCACGTTCCGCTGCTGCTCCTCGTAGTTCGCGGTGAACCGCGTGTCGCCGGGCTTCACCGTCACGAAGTACAGCCAGTCCCCCTGCGTCGGGCTGGTCGCGGCACGCATGGCGGCCTCGCCGGGGTTGGCGATGGGGGTGGGCGGCAGGCCCATGCGGGCGTAGGTGTTGTAGGGGCTGCCGATCTTCGTGTCGCGGCTGGTGGTCTTGAGGGTGGAGCGGTTCAGGGCGTAGTTGATGGTGGAGTCCATCTGGAGCGGCATGCCCCGGTCGAGGCGGTTGTAGATGACGCGGGCGACCTTGCCCATGTCCGCCGGGTTGTCCGCCTCGGCCTCGACCATGCTCGCGATGGTGACGGTCTGGTAGACGTTCACCGCGTTCCGGTCGGCCCCGGCGGTGACATGGCCGCCGCTGAACTTCTTGTTCGCGGTGTTGACCATGTACGACAGGACGGAGGCGGGCGTCGACTGGGAGCTGAGGGGATACGTCGCGGGGAAGAGGTAGCCCTCGGGGTTGCCGCCCGCGTCGCCCGGGAGCTTGAGGTCGGTCTTCGACACGGCCTGCTTCGTCGTGCCGGCCGGCACGTCAAGGGCCTTGTCGACGGCCTCGTACACCTGGACGGAGCGCCAGCCCTCGGGGATGGTGAGCGTCTTGGGCCGGGGTTCTTCCTCGGGCAGCAGGAGCGGCACCGCCACGGCGGTGGCCGCCGCCGCGGTACCGATGGCGATCAGTGCGATCCGGCCCCGGCGTGTCAGCCGGATCGCGCCCCGCTTCAGGCCCCGTCGGGGGGTCGTGTTGTGCATGCGGGCACGCTAACCCGACATTCCTCATATTTGCTGCATTTTTGAGCGCAGCTCGCCCCACTGCCTCACGTCACCGGCTCCAGTCGGGCGTCCCTGCGCACCAGCGCGGCATACCGGCCGCCCCGGTCGAGCAGCTCGTCGTGGGTGCCGCGCTCGGCCATGCGGCCGGAGTCGAGGACCACGATCTGGTCGGCGTCGCGGACGGTCGACAGGCGGTGGGCGATCGTCAGCGTCGTCCGGTTGGCGGACAGGGCGTCGATGGCCTGCTGCACGGCGTGCTCGGTGCGGGTGTCGAGCGCGCTGGTCGCCTCGTCGAGGATGAGGACGGGCGGGTCGCGCAGGATGGTGCGGGCGATGGCAAGGCGCTGCTTCTCGCCGCCGGAGAAGCGGTGGCCGCGCTCCCCGACGACGGTGTCGTACCCGTCGGGCAGGGAGGCGATGTGGTCGTGGATCTGGGCGGCCCGCGCGGCGTCGTGCAGCTCCTCGTCGGTGGCGTCCGGCTTGGCGAAGCGCAGGTTCTCCGCGACCGAGGCGTGAAAGAGATACGCCTCCTGGGAGACGACGCCGATCGCGCGGGCGAGCGTGTCGAAGTCCAGGTCGCGCACGTCGACGCCGTCGAGCGTGACGCGCCCGCCGGTCACGTCGTACAGCCGGGGCACCAGGTGGCTCAGCGTGGACTTGCCCGATCCCGTCGGCCCCACGACCGCGAGGCTGCCGCCCGCGGGGATCGCGAGGTCGATGCCGTCGAGGAGCGCGGCGCCCTGGCCGTCGTAGCGGAACGAGACGTCCTCGAACCGGACCTCGCCCTTGACCGTCTCCAGGCGGATCGCGTCGTCGCGCTCGGTGATGTCGATGGGCAGGTCCAGGTACTCGAAGATGCGCTGGAACAGGGCCAGGGACGTCTGGATCTGCACACCGGTCGACAGCAGGCTCACGGCCGGCCGGAACAGGCCCTGCTGGAGCGAGACGAAGGCGACGAGGGTGCCGATCGAGACGGTGGGGCCGCCGAACTGGAAGGCGAGGCCCGCGCTCCAGTAGATGACGGCGGGCATGGCGGCCATCACGATCGTGATCACGGCCATCCGCCAGCGTCCGGCCATGTTCGAGCGGACCTCGAGGTCGACGAGCTGCCGGGACTCCTCCTCGAAGGAGCGGGTCAGCGAGTCGGCGCGGCCCATGGTGCGGCCGAGCAGGATGCCGCTGACGGACAGCGACTCGGTGACCGTGGCGGCCATGACGGCCATCTGCTTCTGCCGTTCGGTCGCTATCTTCTTGCGCTCGCGGCCGACCCGGCGGCTGATCCAGACGAACACCGGGAGCAGCAGGAGGGAGACGACTGTCAGGCGCCAGTCCAGGGCGAGCATGGCGACGACGGTCGCGATGACACTCGTCAGGTTCGACACCAGGGACGTCGCCGTGGACGTGACCGTCGCCTGCATGCCGCCGATGTCGTTGGCGATGCGGGACTGGACCTCACCCGTGCGGGTGCGGGTGAAGAAGGCGAGCGACATGCGCTGGAGGCGGCCGTACACGGCGGTGCGCAGGTCGTGCATGACCTGCTGGCCGACGGTCGTGGAGATCAGGGTCTGCAGGACCCCGAAGACGCTGGTGACGACCGCGCTGAGGATCATGCCGAGCGCCAGCAGGCTCAGCAGGCCCGTGCGGCCCTCGGGAATCGCGGTGTCGAGGATCTCCTTCAGGAGGAAGGGGGTGGCGACGGACACCAGCGAAGCGGCGGCGACCAGCAGGCCGACGACCGCGAGGCGGGCGCGGTAGGGACGGAAGAGACGCAGGATCCGGCGCAGCTGGCGCGGTTCTTCCGCGGCGCCGGAATCATCGGTCGGGGGTTTCCACAGGGGATCGTCGTGACGCATGGGCTCCTACGGGAGGGTGCTTGAGGGCGGCGCGCGGGGGCGGCGGCGCATCCGCGCCGACGTCGACAGCGCACCGACGATGACCATGAGAGCGTAGCTCATTGTTACCTATGCTCACAATGAAACAGGTCCTGATAATATTCCTGGCATGAGCACCCCGGACATCCGCCCATGAGCACCCCGGACCCCGACGGACTGCTGGCCGAGCAGTTGCTGCGGCTCACCCGTCGGCTGCACCGCATCCAGAAGCGCCACCTGGAGCCCATCGGCGTCACACCGGCGCAGTCCCGCCTCCTGCGCACCCTCGCGCACTACGAACAGCCGCCCCGCATGGCCGACCTCGCAGAGCGCCTGGAAGTCGTGCCGCGCGCCGTGACCAGCCTGGTCGACGGCCTGGAGGCGTCCGACATGGTGCGCCGCGTCCCCGACCCCACGAACCGCCGCGTCATCCGCATCGAGCTGACCGACGGCGGGCTCAAGGCCCTCGGACGCCTCCGCGGCGCGCGCCGGGCCGCCGCGGAGGACATCCTGGCTCCGTTGGACGCCGCCCAGCGCGAGCAGCTGGGCGGCCTGCTCGACGCCCTGTTCGACGTGCCGGAGCGGCACCGCTGCTGACCCCGCCGGGGACCGCGGCGAGGCCGCGAGGAACCGCAGCCGATCCGCCGATCCCGATCCGCCGATCTGCCGAGGAGAGGCCATGCCCCTGCTGGAGCCCGACCCCGACGCACTGCGCCCCGCCCCCGACGGCCGCGCGCCGTCCCCCGACCGGGTCCCGGAGAGCCGGGCGGGCGGCACCCCCGAGCCGCTGCGCGCCGACCTCGCCGCGATCCTCGGCGCCGAGAAGGTCCTCACGAAGGTGTCCGACCTGGTCCGGTACGCGTCCGACGCGAGCCCCTACCGCTTCGTGCCGCAGGTCGTGGTCGTCGCCGAGGACATCGACGACGTCTCGGCGGTCCTGTCCTACGCGCACGGCCGGGGCCGCGAGGTCGTCTTCCGCGCCGCAGGGACCTCCCTCAACGGCCAGGCGCAGGGCGAGGACATCCTCGTCGACGTACGCAGGCACTGGGTGGGCGTCGAGGTCGTCGGGGACGGATCACGCGCGCGGATCGGCCCCGGCACGACCGTCGCGCGCGCCAACGCCACCCTCGCCCGGCACGGGCGGGTGCTCGGCCCGGACCCGGCCAGCGCCATCGCCTGCACCGTCGGCGGCGTCGTCGCGAACAACGCCTCCGGGATGACGGCGGGCACCACCCGCAACTCGTACCGCACAGTGGCGTCCCTGACGTTCGTGCTGCCCTCGGGCACGGTCGTCGACACCGCCGAGCCGGACGCCGACGACCGGCTCGCGCACGCCGAGCCCGCCCTGTGCGCGGGCCTCCTGGAGATCAAGCGCGAGATCGAGGCGGACCCGGAGCTCACGGCCCGCGTCCGCGCGAAGTACGAGATCAAGAACACGAACGGCTACCGCCTGGACGCGTTCCTCGACGGCAGCACGCCCGTGGAGATCCTGCGCGGCCTGATGGTCGGCTCCGAGGGCACCTTCGGCTTCATCTCCGAAGTCGTCTTCGACACGCTGCCCCTGGACCGGCGCGTGTCGACCGCGCTGCTCTTCTTCCCGTCCCTGCCCGCCGCCGCTGCCGCCGTGCCCCGCTTCAACGAGGCGGGCGCCCTGGCCGTGGAGCTGATGGACGGCAACACCCTGCGCGCGTCGGTCAGCGTCCAGGGAGTCCCGGCCGACTGGGCCCGGCTGCCGAAGGACACCGCCGCGCTCCTGGTGGAGTTCCGCGCACCGGACGAGGCCCGGCAGGAGGCGTACGAGGAGGCGGCCGCACGGGTCCTCGACGACCTCACCCTCGTGGCGCCGGTGGCGTCCGTGACGAACGGCTTCACCCGTGACGCCAAGACGATCGCGGGCTACTGGAAGGCCCGCAAGGCGTTCGTGACAGCAGTCGGCGGCTCCCGCCCCGCGGGCACGACGCTGATCACCGAGGACTTCGCCGTCCCTCCTTCGCGCCTCGCGGAAGCCTGCCAGAGTCTGCTCGAACTCCAGACCCGGCACGGCTTCGACGCGGCCGTCGCCGGGCACGCCGCGCACGGCAACCTGCACTTCCTGCTCGCCTTCGACGCGGGCGAGCCCGCCGACGTGGAGCGCTACGCCGCGTTCATGGACGAGTTCTGCCGCCTCACCGTCGAGCGGTTCGACGGCTCGCTGAAGGCCGAGCACGCCACGGGCCGCAACATCGCGCCGTTCCTTGAGCTCGAATGGGGTCCGAGGGCGACGGAGCTGATGTGGCGCACGAAGCGCGTCATCGACCCGGACGGCGTGCTCGCGCCCCGCGTCGTCCTCGACCGCGATCCGCGGGCCCACCTCCGAGGCCTGAAGACGATCCCGAAGATCGAGCTGCTCGCGGACCCGTGCATCGAGTGCGGCTTCTGCGAACCGACCTGCCCCAGCGAGGACCTGACGACCACGCCCCGCCAACGCATCGTGCTGCGCCGCGAGATGCTGCGCCAGGAGCCGGGCTCACCGGTCGAGGACGGCCTGGTGGAGGCGTACGGCTACGACGCCGTGGACACCTGCGCGGGCGACTCCACGTGCAAGCTGGCCTGCCCGGTCGGCATCGACACGGGCGCCCTGATGAAGGACTTCCGGCACACCCGGCACTCCCCGCGCGAGGAGCGGGCGGCCGCGCTGGCCGCACGGAACTTCCATGTGGTCGAGACGTCCGCCCGGCTCGCGGTGGCCGCCGCCGACCGGATCGGCACCCGGCTCGGCGGCGGCCGCGGCGACCGGCTCCTGACCGCCGTCACCCGGTCCGCCCGCAGGGCCGTCCGCCCCGACCTCGTCCCCGAATGGCTGCCGGAGATCCCCGGGGCCGCCCCCGCCCGGCTCCCGCGCACCGCGCGCGTGGGCGCGGCCGCCGTCTACTACCCGGCGTGCGTGAACCGCATCTTCGCCAGCCCCGGCGAGATCCCCCTCGCCCAGGCCGTCGTCGCGGTCTCGGCCCGCGCGGGCAAGCCGGTGTGGATCCCGGACGACGTCACCGGGACGTGCTGCGCGACGATCTGGCACTCCAAGGGGTACGAGACGGGGAACGCCGTGATGGCCAACCGTATCGTCGAGGCGGCCTGGGGCTGGACGGCGGGCGGCGCGCTGCCCCTGGTCGTGGACGCCTCCTCGTGCACGCTCGGCATCGCGCACGAGGTCGTTCCGTACCTCACGCCCGACAACCGCCGGCTGCACAAGGAGCTGACGGTCGTCGACTCCGTCGTGTGGGCCGCCGACGACCTCCTCCCGCATCTCACGATCCACCGCACCACGGCCTCCGCCGTCCTCCACCCCACCTGCTCCATGCGCCACTTGGGCGACGAGCCCCAGCTGACCGCCGTCGCCGAGGCCTGCGCCGACGAGGTCGTGGTCCCGGACGACGCGGGCTGCTGCGCGTTCGCGGGCGACCGGGGCATGCTCCACAAGGAACTCACCGAATCCGCCACGCACCGCGAGGCCGCCGAGGTGACATCGCGTCACTTCGACGCCCATCTCTCGGCGAACCGCCTCTGCGAGGTGGGCATGCAGCACGCGACGGGCCGGGAGTACGGCTCGGTGCTGCAGGAGCTGGAGCGGGCGACGCGGCCGACGGCCCCGGAGTGACACCGCTCGCGCCGCTGCCTCTGGTGAGCGCTTCCGGTCGTAGCTCCCGTGACCGCTTCAGGTCGCAGCTCCGGTAAGCACTTCCGGTCGTGGCTCCGGTGAGTGCTTCTGGTCGCCGTCCCGGCGACGGCGCCGTGCGGCGCACGTCAAGTGGCAGTGGGCTCACCAGGGGCGCGGGACGCCCCGGCGCACCTCACCTCCCCCTGCCCGGCCCCCGCGAGGCGTCGACGCGTGGGCACCGGTCGGGTACGCATGAAGGGCGTCGCACCGTCCGGAGCGATCGCCGCACGCAGTGAGCGAACCGTGGGGGGACCACATGGCCATCATCGTCACCATCGACATCCCGGGCGTCGGACAGGAGCTCTACGACGCCTGCGTCAGCCGCCTCACCGACGGCGGCGAGTTCACGTCGGTCGCCGACATTCCCGCACCCGGCCTGATCGCCCACGCGGCCGGTCCTGTCGACGGCGGCTGGCGGGTCGTCGACGTGTGGGAGTCCGAGGAGGCGTTCGAGAGCTTCGGGAAGATCCTCCAGCCGATCCTCGCCGACCTGGGCCACGCCGACGGCGAGCCGCAGATCATCCCGGCGTACAACGTCGTCACCCGCTGACCGGACCGGACTCGTCGAAAAGTCCAACCCCCTGGCCACTTCGGTCTCTTGCGCCTCGACCGCCCCGCCATCAAGGTGTCTTCCGCCCATAGGTAGGCACCGCGATGACGGAGGTCCGATGCACGACGAGAACGCGACACCGGCACCCGAAGAGTCCACCGACGAGTCCACTGGCGGTCACTCCAGGCGCACGGTCCTCCGCACGGCGGGCATCGCCGGAGCAGGCCTGGGCCTTGGTGCCTTCGCGTCCGGCACCGCCCACGCGGACGCCCCCGCCGAGGCCCCCGCGGGCGCCGCCGCGGGGACGGCCCAGTCCCCCGCCGCAGCCCCCGCCCGCAAGGGCAAGACGATGATCGGCGTGCCGTTCGAGCCCCGCTCCACGGTCCGCGTCGGCATCATCGGCCTCGGCAACCGCGGCGGCAGCATGATCGACCTGTTCCTGGCCCTGCCCGGGGTCCGCGTCGTCGCCCTGTGCGACCCGGTCAAGGACAAGACGGCCGCGGCGGCGAAGAAGGTGGTGACCGCGGGCCAGCCCGCCCCGGCGACGTACACCAATGGAGACCACGCCTACGAGAAGCTCTGCGAGCGCGGTGACCTCGACTTCGTGTACGTGGCGACGCCCTGGGACACGCACTTCGCGATGGCCAAGTCGGCGATGCTGAACGGCAAGCACGTCGGCGTGGAGTGTCCGGTCGCGATGCGCCTCGACGAACTGTGGGCGCTGGTCGACCTGTCCGAGCGCACCCGCAGGCACTGCATGCAGCTGGAGAACTGCTGCTACGGCAAGAACGAGATGCGGGTCCTGCGGATGGCGCACGCGGGCAAGTTCGGCGACCTGCTGCACGGCGCGGGTGCCTACAACCACGACCTGCGCGGCCTGATGTTCGACCCGAAGTACTACGAGGGCCCGTGGCGCCGCCTGTGGCACACGCGGCTGCGCGGCGACCTCTACCCGAACCACGGCTTCGGCCCCGTCGCCAACTACATGGACGTCAACCGCGGCGACCGCGTCACGCACATATCCAGCTTCGGCACGCCCTCGCTCGGCCTCGCCGAGTACCGCAAGGAGCACATGCCGCCCGGCGACCCGAGCTGGAAGGAGACGTACATCGAGAGCGATCGCACGATCAGCCTCGTGCAGACCGCCAAGGGCCGCGTGATCCGCCTGGAGCACGACGTCTCCACGCCCCATCCCTACAGCCGCATCAACAGCCTCGGCGGCACCAGGGGCGTCTTCGAGGACTACCCGGAGCGCATCTACATCGAGCCCGACCACACGAACGACGAGTGGGGCGACTTCGGCAAGTACGCCGCCGAGTTCGACCACTGGCTGTGGAAGGAACACGCCAATCCGCCCGGCGGCCACGGCGGCATGGACTACATCATGATCTTCCGTCTGATGCAGTGCATGCGGCTCGGTCTGCTGCCCGACTTCGACGTGTACGACGCGGCGACGTGGACGGCTCCGGTGCCGCTGAGCCACGCCTCGATCAAGGCGAAGGGCGCTCCGCAGGCGATCCCGGACTTCACCCGGGGCCTGTGGAAGAAGGCGCGTCCGGGGATGGACTCGGAGAAGCCGAAGGAGTCCTGATCACTCAGGGTTCCCGAGCGCGCCGGGGCGGCCCTCAGGACTTGAGGGCCGCCTTGTCCCCCATCACGACGACCGGGTGCTGCTTCGGGTCGAGCGTGCGCAGCAGATACCGCATGCCGGACTTCGACAGGCTCACGCACCCGGACGTGCCGCTGCCGTGGTCCATGTGCAGCCAGATGCTGCCGCCCTTGGACTGCCCTTGGGGGCGCGTCGGGTCGTTGGGCGGCGTGCCCTTGACGCGGTTGTAGTCGATGGCGATGACGTGGTCGAAGTCGTGCCAGTGGGTCTTGGGCCAGTAGTGCGGGGCCTGGAAGGCGGCCGACTCGGTGTACGGGAGCCGGGCGCCGGGGTCGGCGAGAACGCCGCCCGCGTCGCTGAGCGTGAACACGCCGACGGGGCTGCGCTTGTCGTTCTCGCGGTGGTTCGGCGTCCAGCCCTTCTTGCCGTTGTGGGCGGGCCAGCTGCGGGTCTTCTTCCAGGTGGCGGACTTCGTATAGAGAACGACCGTCGCGTCCGCCGAGTTCCTGCCCGCTCCGTAGACCGCCACGACCTGGCGGGAGTTCTTCGGGATGCGTGACTGGAGGCGGTCGCCCACGTCCGGGATGCGCTTGAGGTTCTCGGCGGAGCGGGCGTCCGCACGGCCCGCCTTCCGGGCGCCGCCGCCGTCCCCCGCGTCCCCGTCGTCGTCGCCCGATCCGCCGCAGGACGTCAGAAGGACGGAGCTGACCACTGCCGCGGCCGCGACTCGCACCACACCGGCTATTCGCATGCGCTCCATCGTCGCACCGGGCGCTTCCGTACCCGGACAGGGACCGCGCGCGGTGCCGGGGAATGGCCGACTCTTTGCCCGGTCACGGAAAATCGTTTGCTTCGCACCACCGTACGAGGCGAACCTTTCACGGTTTGTTACCTCCGCGCGCTGGGACATCATGCACATTCGCGATCTTCCGTATGCAGATCCGGGCGAACCCGATACCCGCTCCGGTCCTCGCTTCCTGCTCTGGCTCGGCCGCAACCAACTCGGCGGTCAGCTCAAGTCGCTCGGCTGGGGCCTGCTGCACTTCTTCGGCATCGCCGCCCTGCCCTACACCGTGGGGATCGCGGTGCAGGCCGTCGTCGACCGCTCCGGCACCCGGCTCGCCGTCGCGGGCGCCGTGATCCTGCTCGCCGGGATCGCCGTCGCGGCCGGCGACACCATGCTGCACCGCACCGCCGTCACCAACTGGATCACGGCGGCCGCCCGCACCCAGCAGTTGCTCGCGCGCCGCACCGCGGTGCTCGGTGCCGCGCTCACCCGGCGCGTCGCCGCGGGCGAGGTCGTGGCCGTGTCCACCGGCGACGTCGAGAAGATCGGCTGGTTCGTGGAGGCGCTGTCGCGGTTCGCGGCGGCGGCGCTCACCGTGGTCGCGGTCTGCGTGGGCCTGCTCGTCTACCAGCCCTCGCTCGGCGTCGTCGTCGCCGTCGGCATCCCGGTCCTCGCGCTCGCCGTCCTGCCCCTGCTGCCCCGCGCGACGCGGCGCGCGGACGTCCAGCGGGAGAAGGCCGGGCACGCCACCGAGCTGGCGTCGGACACGGTCGCGGGCCTGCGGGTGCTGCGCGGCATCGGCGGCGAGGAGCTGTTCCTCGAGCGCTACCGCCGTGCCTCGCAGGAGGTGCGGACGGCGGCGGTGCGCAGCGCGCGCATGTGGGCGGTGATCTCGGCGATCCAGGTCCTGCTGCCCGGGCTGCTCCTCGTCGTGCTGCTCTGGCACGGCATCCATCTCGCCCGCGAGGGCCGCATCACGGTCGGCGAACTGGTCACCGTGTACAGCGCGGTGATGCTGCTCAACTATCCGCTGCGGCACTTCGAGGAGATCGCGATGGCGTACTCCTTCTCGCGGCCGTCGGCGAAGCGGGCGGCGCGGGTGCTCGCGCTGGAGCGGACGACGGAGGCGAAGGGTGCGCCGGCTGACGGCTCGCACTCCGCGCCCTCCGGGCAGGTCACCGACGACAACACCGTGTCCTACGACGACGCCGTGCCCTCCGGCGACCTGCACGACCCCGCCACCGGCCTCCTCGCCCCGGCAGGCCGCCTCACCGCCGTGGTCTGCGGCGACCCGGACGCGGCCGGGCGGCTCGCGGAACGGCTCGGCGGGCACCCGGCGTTCGAGGAAGCGGCGGACCTGCCGTCCGTACGGCTCGGCGACGTGCCGCTGGACGACCTGTCCCTGGACACCGCGCGCACCGCCGTCCTCGTCCAGGACAAGGACCCCGTGCTGCTGTCCGGAACGCTCCGCGCGCTCCTCGACGTACCGTCGTCCGGAGCCGTGAGCCCCAAGCAGGCCCTCGCCGCCGCGCAGTGCGACGACGTGCTCGACGCCCTCGTCCAGGGCTCGGTCGCCGACGATCCGATGGACGCCCGCCTCACCGAGCGCGGACGTTCCCTGTCCGGCGGCCAGCGCCAGCGCCTCGCGCTCGCCCGGTCGCTGGTCACCGACCCGGAGGCGCTGGTGCTCGACGAGCCGACGTCCGCCGTCGACTCGCACACCGAGGCCCGGATCGCGGACGGCCTGCGCGACCTGCGGTCCGGCCGCACGACCGTCGTCCTCACCTCGTCGCCGTTGCTCCTGGACCGGGCCGACCGCGTCGTGTTCCTGCACGACGGCGAGGTCGCCGCGGTCGGCGAGCACCGCGAACTGATCGTCGGCGAGCCCCGCTACCGGGCGGTGGTGACCCGCGAGACGGACGACGAGGCGGCCGGGGGCGACCGCGTCGCCGCCACCGGAACAGGCATCGACCTCCCCATCGGCATCGACATCGAGGAGCCCGCATGATCGGCCTGGCGCCGCCGGAGTACGACCCGGCCGCCCCGACCACCGCGGAGACGCTGCCCATCGGGGCGCCCGCCACCGTACGGGCCTACGTACGCGAGCTGTTCCGGCGCCACCGGCGTGCCTTCCTGACGCTCATCGCCGTGAACACGATCGGCGTGACGGCCTCCATGGTGGGCCCCTACCTCCTCGGCGACCTCGTGGAGAGCGTCTCCGACAACGCCCGCGAGCTCCATCTGGAGCGCACCATCGGCCTGTTCGCCGTCGCACTCCTGGTGCAGGCGTTCTTCGTGCACCAGGTGCGGCTGCGCGGGGCGATGCTCGGCGAGCGCATGCTGGCGGACCTGCGTGAGGACTTCCTGGTCCGGTCCGTCGGGCTGCCGCCGGGCGTCCTGGAGCGCGCGGGCACCGGCGACCTGCTGTCCCGGATCACCACGGACATCGACCGGCTCGCCAACGCCATGCGGGAGGCCGTGCCCCAGCTCGCCATCGGCGTGGTCTGGGCGGGCCTCCTCGTCGGCGGCCTCGCCGTCACCGCGCCGCCGCTCGCGCCCGCGCTGCTCCTGGCCGTGCCGCTGCTGGTCGTCGGCTGCCGCTGGTACTTCAACCGGGCGCCGTCCGCGTACCGTTCGGAGGCCGCCGGGTACGCGGCGGTCGCCGCCGCGCTCGCCGAGACCGTCGACGCGGGCCGGACCGTGGAGGCGCACCGGCTCGGGGCGCGCCGCGTCGAGCAGTCGGAGCAGCGCATCAAGGAGTGGACCGCATGGGAGCGCTACACCCTCTATCTGCGGTCGGTCCTCTTCCCCGTCATCAGCGCCACGCACGTCATCGTGCTCTGCTCGGTCCTCATGATCGGCGGCGTCTTCGTGCTCCAGGGCTGGATCGGCGTGGGTCAGCTCACGACGGGCGCGCTGATCGCGCAGATGCTCGTCGACCCGCTGAACCTCATTCTGCGGTGGTACGACGAGATGCAGGTCGCGCACGTGTCGCTTGCCCGGCTCGTGGGCGTGCGCGACATCGAGCCGGACGCGGGGGACCCCTCCGTGCGGCCGGAGGGGCGCGCCGTCCACGCGGACGACGTGCACTTCGGCTACCGCGCGGGCGTGGACGTGCTCCGTGAGGTGTCCCTCGCGGTCGAGCCCGGTTCGCGGGTGGCGCTCGTCGGCCCTTCCGGCGCGGGCAAGTCGACGCTCGGCCGGCTGCTCGCCGGGATCTACGGTCCGCGGACCGGCCGGGTCACGCTCGGCGGCGCCGAGCTGACGCGGATGCCCGCCGAGGACGTCCGCGCGCATGTGGCGCTCGTCAACCAGGAGCACCACGTCTTCGTGGGCTCGCTGCGGGACAACCTGCTCCTTGCACGGACCGGTGCGACGGACGCCGAGCTGTGGGTGGCCCTTGCCGCCGTCGACGCGGGCGACTGGGCGCGGGGCCTGGACGACGGGCTCGACACGGAGGTCGGCTCGGGCGGCTCCGGGCTGACCCCCGCGCAGGCGCAGCAGATCGCGCTGGCCCGCCTGGTGCTCGCCGACCCGCACACGCTGGTCCTGGACGAGGCGACCTCGCTCCTCGACCCGCGGGCGGCCCGCCACCTGGAGCGCTCCCTGGCCCGCGTCCTCGACGGCCGCACGGTCGTGGCCATCGCCCACCGTCTGCACACGGCCCACGACGCGGACGTCATCGCGGTGGTCGAGAACGGCCGCATCAGCGAACTCGGCAGCCACGACGACCTGGTGCGGGCGGACGGGGCGTACGCGGCGCTGTGGAGGTCGTGGCACGGGTGAGACGGGGTACCGGGGCGCGCCGGAGGTACGGCGTGCCCCGGGCAGGATGGCGGTCATGGACATCCGGCAGCTGGAGTACTTCCTCGCGATCGTCGATCACGGAGGGTTCAACCGGGCGGCGAACGCCCTGTACCTCTCCCAGCCCGCGCTCTCCCAGGCCGTGCAGGCTCTGGAACGGGACCTCGGCGGCAGCCTGTTCCACCGGATCGGCCGCCGCGCGGTCCTCACCGAGGCCGGGACGGCGCTGATCGAACCGGCCCGTGCCGCCGTGCGCGGCCTGGAGACGGCCCGCGCCAGCGTCGCGGCCGTCCACGAGCTGCGCGAGGGTCGCCTCGACATCGCCGCCATGCCCTCCCAGGCGGTCGAGCCGCTGACCACGATGGTCCGCGCGTTCAGCGGCCCCTACCCCGGTGTGTCGGTGAACGTCCGGGCCGCCTTCACCTCCCGCGACGTCGTCGACATGGTGCGCACGGGCGCCGCCGAGCTGGGCCTCCTCGCCACGTCGGAGCCGCTCCCCGACAAGGAGGTGGTGTCCCACGCGGCCGGGGAGCAGCGCTTCGTCCTGGTCACCCCGCCGGGCGGGCCGTTTCCCGCCGGCCGGGCGATCGCGTGCGAGGAGCTTGCCGGGCAGCGGCTCATCGTCGGGCAGCGGGGCACGGGCATGCGCGCGTACGTCGACGGCCTGCGCGAGCGCGGCATCGACATCACCGTCGCGGCGGAGACCGAGCACCGGGTGGCGATCCTCCCGCTGGTCCTCGCCGGAGTCGGGCTCGCCGTGGTCACCGAGTCCTGGCGTGCCCTGGCCGAGCGGGCCGGGGCGCTGGTCATGGACATCGAGCCGCGGACGACGCTGCGGATCGCCCTGGTCAGCCGCCGCACGGGGCTGTCCCCGGCGGCCCGGACCTTCGTGTCGTACGCGCTGGAAGCCGTCGAGAAGCAGCGAAACCCGCAGGTGAGCAGCTGATAAGTCGGCCTTATAAGCCAGATCGGCAGAGCGACTTGGACCGTCCTCCGGCCTGATTGCTGCAATCGGCGCATGACCCGCCATCACATCGCACTCATCCCCGGCGACGGCATCGGCGCCGAAGTCCTGCCGCCCGCCCAGCAGGTCCTGGACGCCGTCGGCGCCCGTCACGGCATCGGCTTCCGTTACACCACGTACGACTGGTCCTGCGAGCGGTACCTCCGCGAGGGCGCGATGATGCCCGCCGACGGTCTCGATCAGCTCCGCGACAAGGACGCGATCCTGCTCGGCGCCGTGGGCTACCCGGGCGTGCCCGACCATGTCTCCCTGTGGGGGCTGCTGATCCCGATCAGGCGCGGCTTTCGCCAGTACGTCAATCTGCGGCCGATCCGCGTCTTCGAGGGGGTCGACAGCCCGTTGCGCGCTGCCGCCCCCGGGGGCGTGGACGGGGGTGTGGAGTTCGTCGTCGTACGCGAGAACGTGGAGGGCGAGTACAGCGAGATCGGCGGCCGTCTGAACCGGGGGACGCCCGAGGAGCTGGCCGTCCAGGAAGCGGTCTTCACGCGTGCCGGGGTGACCCGGGTCCTCGATTTCGCCTTCGACCTGGCCGCACGGCGCGGTGCCACGCTCACCTCGGCCACCAAGTCCAACGGCATCGTGCACACCCTGCCGTTCTGGGACGAGCTGGTCGCCGAGCGGGCCGCCGTCCACCCGGGGGTCGCCTGGGACCAGGAGCACATCGACGCGCTGGCCGCGAAGTTCGTCCTCGACCCGGCCCGCTTCGACGTGGTCGTCGCCTCGAACCTGTTCGGCGACATCCTCAGTGATCTCGCCGCCGCCGTCGCGGGGTCCATCGGCATCGCCCCGGCCGCCAACCTCAACCCCGGGCGCGACTTCCCCTCGATGTTCGAGCCGGTCCACGGCTCCGCACCCGACATCGCGGGCCAGGGCATCGCCAATCCGCTCGGCGCGATCTGGTCGGCCGCCATGATGCTCGACCACCTCGGGCACGCCGACGCGGCCAGGGACATCACGGACGCCATCGCCGCGGTGCTTGCCAAAACGGATGTCCGCACGCCCGACCTCGGTGGCGACGCGACGACCTCCGAGTTCACCGACAAACTCCTCGACCTGCTCTGACGGTCCGACCGTTCCGTGTTCCACGTTCCTCGACGAGGAGAGACGAGGAGAACCACCATGGCAGCGCCCCCGTCCCCCGGCCCCACCCCTGTGCCCGCCCCTGATCGCCCGCCGCCCAAACCCTGGTACCGGCAGCTCTACTTCTGGGTCCTGACCGCGATCGTCTGCGGCATCCTGACCGGCTGGCTCTGGCCGCGGGTCGGGGTGGGCCTGGAGCCGGTGGGCACCACGTTCGTGTCGGCCATCAAGATGCTCATCGCGCCGATCGTCTTCCTCACCATCGTCGGCGGAATCGGCGGTGTCGACAGCCTGCGGCGTGTCGGCAGGGTCGGGCTCAAGTCCCTGGCCTGCTTCCAGGCGGGCACGCTGGTGGCGCTGGCTCTCGGCCTGCTCGCCGTGAACGTGTTCCAGCCCGGCGCGGGCGTCCACGCCGATCCCGGCGAACTGCGCCTCGCCGGGGACGCCGCCCAGTACGTCAAGGACGGCGAGGGCCAGAGCTGGTGGCACTTCCTGACCGACGTGGTGCCGTCCAGCGCCGTGGGCGCCTTCGCCGAGGGCAACATCCTCCAGGTCATCTTCTTCTCGGTCCTCTTCGGCGTCGCGCTGAAGGCCGTGGGGCCGACCGGAGCCCCGATCGTCGAGGGCATCAACCGGCTGAGCACCATCGTGTTCAAGATCCTGCACTACGTCATGCTGGCGGCGCCCGTCGGCGCCTTCGGGGCGATGGCGTTCACCATCGGCAAGTACGGCATCTCGACCCTGACCAGCCTCGGCCGCCTCATCGGCCTGTTCTACGGCACCTCGCTCTTCTTCGTCGTCGTGGTCCTCGGCGGCGCCCTGGCCCTCCTTCGGATCAGCATCTTCCGGCTGCTGCGCTACCTCCGCGAGGAGTTCCTCATCGTCCTCGGCACGTCGTCCTCGGAGAGCGTGCTGCCCCGCCTGATGACCAAGCTCACGGGCCTCGGCGTACGCCGTGACATCGTCGGCCTGACGGTGCCGACCGGCTACTCCTTCAACCTCGACGGCAGCTCCATCTACCTCTCCCTGGCGGCCGTCTACATCGCCCAGGCCACGGACACCCCGCTGTCCCTCGGGCAGCAGCTCGGCTTGCTGGCCGTCATGATCCTCACCTCCAAGGGCTCCGGCGGTGTCACCGGCGCCGGGTTCATCGCCCTGGCCGCCACGCTCTCCAGCGTCGGCACCGTGCCCGCGGCCGGCATCATGCTGATCTTCGGCATCGACAAGTTCATGTCCGAGTGCCGCGCCCTGACCAACCTGGCGGGCAACAGCGTCGCCACCCTTCTCGTGGCCCGGTGGGAAGGCGCCCTCGACACCGCGCGCGTCAACCGGGTCCTGCGCACCGGGACCCCCGAACCACCCGCGGAACCGGAACCGGAGGCCACCTCGCCGCCAGAGCACGACACAGGATCCACACCCGCACTGGCCAAGACCTGAGGTCGACTTCGCACCAGTGACGGCGTGCACGACCGTTGTTAGCCTGCGTTCATGATCAAGGGGAGATCGTCCGGCCGCATGGCCCGGATCGCGGGGAACAACAGGTCGGAGCGGGTGCTGATCCTGGCCAGCTTCGTGAACCGCGTCGGCAATGGGCTCTTCAACGCGGTGTCGGCGCTGTACTTCACGCTGATCGTGGGTCTGCCGGCAGTGCAGGTGGGTGCCGCCCTCACCGTCGCGGGCCTCATCGGCCTCCTCGCGGGCGTACCGGGAGGTCACCTGGCCGATCGACGCGGGCCTCGCACGATCATGATGCTCGCCCTGCTGGTGCAGGCAGTGGCCATGTCCGCCCTCGTGCTCGTCGAGAGCTGGGCCGGGCTCGCGGTCGTCGCCACCGTCGACCAGCTCGCCGCAGCCGTCGGCGGCGCGGCCTGGGGAGCCCTGGTCGTCCGGGTCGGCACCGACCGCCCGGCGCTTTTCCGGGCGAAGCTCCGCACGTACGTCAATCTGGGCGTCGTCATGGGGACCGTGGGTGCCGGATTCGCGGTGACGGTCAACACGCGTGCCGCCTACTTCGTGCTGGTTCTCGGCAACGCGGCCAGCTTCGCCCTGTGTGCCCTCCTTCTCTTCCTGCTCCCCCGCTACAAGGCATTGGCAGCACCGCCGATGGAGCGCCGCTGGATCGCTCTCACCGACCGCCCTTTCGTGACCTTCACAGCGCTCTACGGGGCGATGGGACTCCAATACACGGTGGTGTCCCTGATCCTGCCGATCTGGATATCCGAGCACACCGACGCACCCCGCTGGACCGTGGCGGCGGTCTCCGCGTTCAATTCCGCGGTCTGCGTCCTCCTGCAGACCAGGATCGGATCCCGCATCGAAACCCCCCGCGACGGCGGCAGGGCGTTCCGCACGGCAGGACTGCTCTTCCTGCTCAGCTGTCCGATGATGGCCCTGACCGCGTACGCCCCGGTGTGGGCGGCCGTCGCGCTCGCGGTCACGGCGGTCTTCGTGCACAGTCTCGGGGAGATCTGGGAGTCCTCGGGCGGCTTCGCCCTCGGTTTCGGCCTGGCGCCGGACCATGCCCAGGGTCAGTACCAAGGGCTTCTCGGGCTCGGCTTCAGCGCGGGCCAGGCGCTCGCCCCCGCCATCCTCACCACCGTCGTACTCGGCCTCGGCACGGCCGGCTGGCTGCTCCTCGGCGCGTTCTTCGCCGTCGCGGGCGCCTTCGGCCCCCCACTGGAACGCTGGGGCACCCGAACCCGAACTCAACAGAAAGCCGCAGCCGCGGAACCCAACGGCGCACCCGATGAGGTGCGTGCGTAACCCATGCTGATACGACCCCATGATCGCGGCAGTCGCGAGAAGTCGCTGGAATTCGTGCGCGGCCACGGATTCGGACAGCTCATCGCCACCGGACGCAACCGCGATTTCCCCGTCGCGGTACCCACGCAGTACCTCCTCGCCGACAGCGAGACGGTGCTGCTGCATCTCGCGTCCGGAAATCCCGTGTTCCGGGCCGTTCGCGAGAATCCCGCCGTCCTGCTGAGCGTCGTCGGCGACTGGACGTACATTCCCGGCGCCTGGAAGGCGATCGACGACGAGGATCCCGCGCGGGGAATCCCCACGGTGTACTACGCGGCTGTGCAACTGCGATGCACGGCCGAGGTGCTTGAGACCCCGGAGGAGAAGCTCGCCGTGCTGCGGAAGCAGCTCCAGGAGCTGGAGCCGGAGAGCGGGATCGCGGATCCGACCGTCCACGAGCACCGCCTCCGGGAGATCCGTGCCCTGCGGCTGACCATCGGCGAGGTCACCGGCAAGTTCAAGTTCGGGGGCAACGTGGACGAACCGCACCGCTCCGAGGTCGCCCGGCGCCTGCTGGCACGCGACGGGCCACGGGACCGCGCCGCACGGGACCACCTGTTGCACCCCCGCCACGGTGAGTGACCGACCGGATCCCCGCCCGCGCCTCAGACGAAGTTCAGCGCGACCGCGCCGCCCACTCCCCCGAGCAGCATGAACACCGGCATCAGCACCTTCAGCTCGATCCAGCTCCCGGCGCGGAACCGCATCATCCGCGGCGGCCCGATCGGGTACCAGCGCCTGCGGCCGATCGGGATGGGCCACAGGATCGGGCAGCCGGAGACGGTCAGCGCGTCCCCGATGTCGTGCACCAGCGCACCGAGCACGACCGGCAGGCCCAGCCACAGATACTCCTGGCCCGGCGCCGTGAACAGCCAGTCCGAACCATTGCCGGGCTTGTCCAGGACCCCCGCCATGATCCAGGCGCTGGCCGCGGCGAGGAGCCACACCAGGACATCGCTGCTCGACCCGCGCGCGGCCCGCCACAGCAGGCCTTCGATGGCGAGCACCATGTGCACGAAGAGGAGCGCGAGCACCGCCCAGCGCCCGCCCGTCACCGCGAGCACCGACGAACCCGCGCCGATCAGCACCGCCCAGACCCAGGTGTGCGTGAGCGTCCGGTGGCCGCCGGAGCGGCGCGGATCGCCCGGCTTGCGGGTCGACCGGTAGACGGCGTAGGAGAGCTTGTCGACGATCCCGCACAGGCCGCGCGAGACCGGCCCGAAGGCGCGCGAGATCGTCGCCGACTTGTGGTCGAGGTCGGGCGCGAGCGCGGCCCCGGCGCAGATCAGGGCTCCCACGACGAGCACCGGCCAGGGCATCGAGTGCCCCGCGGCGGCCGCGGCGGCGCCGACGCCCAGCCAGGCCGCCGCCCCCGACAGTGAGTGTGCCGGACCCATCATCGCTGTTCCCCGCCCCATTCCTGTTGTCCTGACGGCCTGTTGGCGACACAGCGTAGCGTTCGTGATCTTCGTGCGACCGTCCGGTTCCCTGATCGGGCGGGAAGGGAGGCAAGATGGGGGTGTGACCCTTATCGATCAGCTGCCGCCGGATGCCGACCCCGATGCCCTCTTCGAAGCCTTCTCGTCGTGGGCCGAGGACCAGGGGATCACTCTCTATCCGGCCCAGGAGGAGGCGCTGATCGAGGTGGTCTCCGGGGCGAATGTGATCTTGTCGACACCGACAGGATCCGGCAAGAGCCTGGTCGCGGCCGGTGCGCACTTCACCGCGCTCGCCCAGGACAAGGTCACTTTCTACACCGCTCCGATCAAGGCGCTGGTGTCGGAGAAGTTCTTCGACCTGTGCAAGCTGTTCGGCACCGAGAACGTCGGCATGCTGACCGGCGACGCCTCCGTGAACGCCGACGCCCCGGTGATCTGCTGCACCGCCGAGGTCCTCGCCTCCATCGCGCTGCGCGACGGCAAGAACGCCGACATCGGCCAGGTCGTGATGGACGAGTTCCACTTCTATGCGGAACCGGATCGCGGCTGGGCCTGGCAGATCCCGCTGCTCGAACTGCCGCAGGCGCAGTTCGTCCTGATGTCGGCGACGCTCGGCGACGTCTCGATGTTCGAGAAGGACCTCACCCGTCGCACCGGTCGCCCCACGTCGGTGGTCCGCTCCGCGACCCGCCCCGTCCCCCTCTCGTACGAGTACCGCCTCACCCCCATCACCGAAACGCTCACCGAGCTCCTGGAGACCAAGCAGGCACCGGTCTACATCGTGCACTTCACGCAGGCGCAGGCCGTGGAGCGGGCGCAGTCGCTGATGAGCATCAACATGTGCACGCGGGCCGAGAAGGACCAGATCGCCGAGTTGATCGGCAACTTCCGCTTCACCACGAAGTTCGGCCGCAACCTCTCGCGCTATGTGCGGCACGGGATCGGCGTGCACCACGCGGGCATGCTGCCGAAGTACCGCCGCCTCGTCGAGAAGCTCGCCCAGGCGGGCCTCCTCAAGGTCATCTGCGGCACGGACACCCTCGGTGTCGGCGTGAACGTGCCCATCCGCACGGTGCTGTTCACCGCTCTCACCAAGTACGACGGCAATCGCGTGCGCACCCTGCGCGCGCGGGAGTTCCACCAGATCGCCGGCCGCGCCGGGCGGGCGGGCTTCGACACGGCGGGCTTCGTCGTCGCGCAGGCCCCCGAGCACGTCATCGAGAACGAGAAGGCGCTCGCCAAGGCCGGCGACGACGCGAAGAAGCGCCGCAAGGTGGTGCGCAAGAAGGCTCCCGAGGGTTTCGTGGGCTGGACCGAGAACACCTTCGAGAAGCTCATCGCCTCCGAGCCCGAGCCTCTCACCTCGCGCTTCCGCGTCACCCACACCATGCTGCTCTCGGTGATCGCGCGGCCCGGCAACGCCTTCGAGGCGATGCGGCACCTCCTGGAGGACAATCACGAGCCGCGCAAGCAGCAGTTGCGCCACATCCGCCGCGCCATCGCCATCTACCGTTCCCTGCTGGACGGCGGTGTCGTCGAGAAGCTCGACGAGCCGGACGCCACCGGCCGCATCGTGCGCCTGACGGTCGACCTCCAGCAGGACTTCGCGCTCAACCAGCCGCTGTCGACGTTCGCCCTTGCCGCGTTCGAACTCCTCGACCCCGAGTCGCCCTCGTACGCCCTCGACATGGTCTCCGTCGTGGAGTCCACCCTCGACGACCCGCGCCAGATCCTCGCCGCCCAGCAGAACAAGGCGCGCGGTGAGGCCGTCGCGCTGATGAAGGCCGACGGCGTCGAGTACGAGGACCGGATGGAGCGCCTTCAGGACATCACGTACCCGAAGCCGCTGGAGGAGGTCCTCTTCCACGCCTACAACACGTACCGCACCAGTCACCCGTGGGTCGGCGACCACCCGCTGTCGCCGAAGTCCGTGATCCGGGACATGTACGAGCGGGCGCTGTCCTTCACCGAGTTCACCTCGTTCTACGAACTCGCCCGCACCGAGGGCATCGTCCTGCGCTACCTGGCCAGCGCGTACAAGGCCCTTGAGCACACCATCCCGGACGATCTGAAGTCCGAGGACCTGGAGGATCTGATCGCCTGGCTCGGCGAGATGGTCCGCCAGGTCGACTCCAGCCTCCTGGACGAGTGGGAGCAGCTCGCCAACCCCGAGGTGATGACGGCCGAGGAGGCCCAGGAGAAGGCCGACCAGGTCAAGCCGGTCACGGCCAACGCCCGCGCCTTCCGCGTCCTGGTCCGCAACGCGCTGTTCCGCCGCGTCGAACTCGCCGCCCTCGACCACGTGGAGGAGCTGGGCGAGCTGGACGCCGAGTCCGGCTGGGACGCGGACGCCTGGGGCGCCGCCATGGACAAGTACTGGGACGAGTACGAGGACCTCGGCACCGGCCCCGACGCGCGCGGCCCCAAGCTGCTGCGCATCGAGGAGGATCCGGAGCACGGTCTGTGGCGCGTCCGCCAGACGTTCGCCGACCCGAACGGCGACCATGACTGGGGCATCAGCGCGGAGGTCGACCTCGCGGCCTCCGACGAGGAGGGCCGCGCCGTCGTCCGCGTCACGGACGTCGGCCAGCTCTGAGCGCCCCCAGCCCCCGGACAGGAGTCGAAGAGCCGTCATGAACAATCCCGCCGACCGCCTGGTCGATCTGCTCGACCTGGAACAGATCGAGGTCAACATCTTCCGCGGTCGCAGCCCGCAGGAGTCCCTCCAGCGCGTCTTCGGCGGGCAGGTCGCCGGGCAAGCGCTGGTCGCGGCCGGCCGCACCACAGAGGGCGACCGGCCGGTGCACTCGCTGCACGCGTACTTCCTGCGTCCCGGCCGCCCGGGCGTGCCCATCGTGTACCAGGTGGAGCGGGTGCGCGACGGTCGCTCGTTCACCACGCGCCGCGTCACCGCCATCCAGCAGGGTCGTACGATCTTCAATCTCACCGCCTCCTTCCATCAGCCCGAACAGGGCGCCTTCGAACACCAACTGCCGCCCCGCATCGAGGCGCCGGCCCCGGAGTCACTGCCGACGGTCGTCGAGGAGATCAAGGAACATCTGGGCGCGCTCCCCGAACAGTTGGAGCGGATGGCCCGGCGGCAGCCCTTCGACATCCGCTACGTGGACCGGCTGCGCTGGACCGCCGAGGAGATCAAGGACGCCGAACCGCGCAGCGCGGTGTGGATGCGCGCCGTCGGCCCGCTCGGCGACGACCCGCTGGTGCACACCTGCGCGCTCACGTACGCCAGCGACATGACCCTGCTCGACGCCGTCCGCATCCCGGTGGAGCCGCTGTGGGGCCCGCGCGGCTTCGACATGGCCTCGCTCGACCACGCCATGTGGTTCCACCGGCCCTTCCGCGCCGACGAGTGGTTCCTGTACGACCAGGAGTCCCCGATCGCCACGGGCGGCCGCGGCCTCGCCCGGGGCCGTATCTACGACATCGAGGGCCGGCTCCTCGTCTCGGTCGTCCAGGAGGGCCTCTTCCGTCCGCACACTCCCCGCCCCATGGGCACGCCCACTCCGAACACCTGAGCCACAGCAGCCCGCGCACCCAGCACCCAGCACCCAGCACCCAGCACCCAGCACCCAGCACCCAGCACAGCCAACCGGCGCCCGAGCCGACCGACACGACCGACCGCCACACAACGGACGAGAGCGAGACGATGAGCACCCGCAGGAGCACGAACGCCGGTCCGGAAGCCGACACCGGCCGCAACGAGGTACTCGCCGAGGCCGTACGGCTCCGCGAGTCCGGCCACCGGGAGGAAGCGCGCGCTCTCCTGGTCCCCCTCAGCGAGCGCTTCCCGGACGACTCCGAAGTGGCGTACCAGACCGCCTGGGTGCACGACACCCTCGGCCTCGAAGCCGAGGCCCTGCCGTACTACCTGCGCGCGATCCAGCGCCCCGGCCTGTCGGAGAGCGACCGCCGCGGCGCGCTCCTGGGCCTCGGCAGTACCTACCGGGTCCTCGGTCGGTACGAGGAGGCCGTCGCCGCCCTCAGCCACGCGTCCGAGGAGTTCCCCGACGACGGAGCCCTCAAGACCTTCCTGGCCATGGCGCTGTACAACACGGGCAAGGCCCACGACGCGATGGGCATCCTGCTGCAGCTGCTCGCGTCGACGAGCCGGGACCAGGACATCGCCGTGTACGGCCCCGCCATCGAGCACTACGCCAAGGATCTCGACGCTACGGTCTAGCCGGTCTCGTCGCGGGTGGCCGTGCCGCGCCGCTGCTGGAGGCGGTTGGAGCCGTGCTCGACCGTGTTCTGCCCTCAGCCGTTGACCAGGTCGTGGTATCCGGCCGCCAGTCCGCCACCCGCCGCCTCGGCCAACTGCGCCACGACCGGGTGGGCCAGCAGTGCGGCCACGCTGCCCGCCAGAGCGGGCAGGTTGGTGGCGAACCAACGCCGGACGTACGCCATCGTCGTCAGGTTCGTCTGGGGAGTGGTAACGGCCTCCTCGAGCTCGTCCAGAAGCTCCGCCGCGCGGTCGGTGGCCGGGCCCTCGGTGGGAATCTCCGCCCGCACGGAGGCGAAGGCGTCGCGCAGAGTGGCCAGTTGGGCCTCGGTCACGGTGGCCGTGGGCTTGGCGTCGCCGTTTCCGGCGACGACATGGTTGCCGTCCCCGATCACTGCTTGACCTGAGATGTCACGGGCTCGAAGGAAACGGGCCTCGGTCGGCTTGTCGGTCATGATGTCTCCTTGGTGTCGTACGGAAGCCGGTCAGCCAGTGGGATTCACTGTTGCGTCCGACGGCGACTCTTGCGTGAAGGCGGTGCCGGGAATGTTCATGCCGATCGAGTCGCCGTCGTGGGCCACGTCCAGTCGTGCCGTGTAGGAGCCCGGGGACTGGGGGCGAAAGGTAACGATCATGGTGCAGCGGAACTCTCGGTCACCGGTGGGTGAACACCCTCGATGCTCCAGGGTGAAGGAGGGCGGCTGAGTTTCCGGTGTGACGGAGAACGTGACGCTTTCGTCGCTGTCACAGTCGTAGCCGTCGTACAAGAGTGTGCGGCTGTCCTCGCTCCCCACCGGCATGGGCTGGAAATGCGTCGAGCTGACTCCCATCAGGCGGCAACTGGACGGTCGTTCACTCTCGGATGTCGAGGAGACGGGGCGGGACGACTTGTCCGGCCGATCCTTGTCGGACGGTCGGGAACTGTCGCGCCACGTGCTTTTCCGCTGTCGCGGCTTCTCCGAGGACCTGCCCGCTTCCGGGCGCGAAGGCTTGAACGTACCGGAGCGCTTGGGTGTGGTGGTGACGCCGGAAGCGGAACGGGGATCGGCCGAGGGGCCCGCAGCAGGTGCGCTGTCACCACCCGACGCGAGCAGTCCCGCCAGCAGACCCCCGGCTCCCAGAACCAGTACCCCGAGCCCAGCCGCCAGCGGACCGCTCAGCCCTCCACCGGCACCTGCCGACTGGCCGGCCCCGCCGTCCTGCACGCCCTCCGCCGACGGCCGGTCCGTACCACTGATGCCCTGACCTGCAGCCACGCCGCCGGCCGCCGATGCCAGCGATGCGGCCACACCCACCAGGCCAAGCGCCTTGCGCCGTACATCCTCCTCCCGTGCGAAGTACTCGACGTCCTCGGTGGCATCGAGCCTGGCAGCGGCTGCTCCGCCGAGCGCCAGCACATCTTTCCAAGCACCCCAGCACAGGCTGCGGGCCAGTACGGGCGCGGCAGCCTTCGCCAAGTCCCGTACGGCCGTGTCATCTCCCTGTCGTGCGGCCTCGGCGAGAGCGCGCCGGAGCAACCCCGATCCGGCAGCGACCTCGCGCCGGCCAGGACGTTGACCGATCCAGGTGGCGAGTGCGGTGGTGGCGGCAGCCGCGTCCCGCAGGGTGCTGGACCTTTCGGCGGTCAGGACGGCGAGTCGCCCCCGGGCTCGGTAGCCACCGCCCTCGCGGGTGACGAGGCGCACCTGCTGAAGTTCCGCCAAGGCCCCCGGCGCAGGGGCGCCCGCGCCAACCGCTCCGAGAAGGGCCGCGGGCACGGGGAGGGGCTGGAAGGCACACAGGGCACCGAGCAGCTGCGCCGCTCCCTGGCCGATCCTTCCGGCGAGCCCCGAGGCCACCACGGCCTCGTCCGCGATGAAGGCCACATCGGTGCTGCCTCCCGTTTCCAACAGAGCTGCCGAGGCGATCAGGGCCCTCGGATGTCCGTGCACCTCGGCGGCGAAGCGGGCTGCCTCGCGTGCCTCCGCGTCGCTGAGGGGCCTGCCCAGTTCCCGTTCGAGCAGGGCGAGCGACGCGCTCGGCGACAGTCCGCCGAGCTGGCAGCTGCGGGTATCCGATCCCGTTTCCGGCGGGCCGTGCTCAGTGGAGGAGACCAGCACGTCACAGCCCGGGAGTGCGTCCCGCAGTGCGGCCAGCCCGTCGGGATCAGGGTCCGTGAAGTCATCGACGACAACCAGTGCCTCTATGGGCGCCATGAGCCGCTTCAGCCGTGCCGAGCCCGGTTTGTAGTCCTCCGTGTCGTAACAGGACTGGAAGATCTGCTGGAGAATGTCCTCGGCGTCCGAGTCGGCGGCCTGGATGAAGATCACCAAGCCGTCCGGTCCTCGGTCCGCGGCGACGCGGCTCAGCAAGGCCGTCCTGCCACTGCCCGGCGGGCCGTACACCCGGACTGCGTATCCCTCGGCGAGCCGGTCGTTGATGCGGGCGAGTTCCTCGTCACGCCCGAGCAGCACGGGCGCCTTCGGAGGCCGAACCCAGTCCGCCGGCCACGGGCGGCGCTGGACACGTGGCGGACCCTCGGCGCTCGGTGCCACAGATGATCCGTTGTCGTGCACCACGATGTGGTTCACGACGTTGACGTTGTTGTTGTCACCGACAACTAACTGCCCGCTGATGTCCCTTGCTTGGACGCTCGCACCCAACTGCCGCCCCGTCCCCCCGTATCAACCCCTGGGACAGCAGTACAACAGGCCGTTATTCCAGTAAACCCTATGACACGACTTAGTGGGTTAGCGATCGCTTTCTTGCTCTTTCCGTAGGAAGTCGACCACTTTGCACGGACAGACAAGGCCGCTAGGTCCGCCTGCGCCGCAGCCACTTGAAGAGTCCTCTCGGCTCCTCGCGTCGCCCGTCCCCCTCCGGCTCCGGCATGCGGCCCTCGGGCGGCAGTGTCTTGTGCGCCCACTGGCCGGGAGCCGCCCCGGCGACGTGTGCGGTCGGCCACGGCACCGGGTCGAGCGCGGGGTGGGGGCGGGGTGAGGCGGAGACGGGTGGGCGGCCCGGCCGGGGTGCGGGGCGCAGGCGCCTGGCCTCCTCGAGGGTGAGGATCACGTTGGCCCGGAGCCAGCTGATCTCGTTCGGGTCGTCGGCGGTCACGATGCGCTCGACGATGCGTGACGTGGGTGATTCGGGGGCCGCTTGCGTCAGTGGTTCGGGCTTGAGCCGGTTGAGGTAGGCGCGTTCGTAGGGGTCCCTGACGACCTCCGCGAGGTGCGCCGGGTCGAGCAGGGAGGCACCGGCGGCGGCGCGCTCCCACGGGTCCTCCGACTGGCGGAGCAGGAACCCGGCGTGCCTGCTCCGCCAGTTGCGCGCCCGCAGGTCGGTGCCTTCTTCCAATCTGGTGCGCAGGCCTTCCGGCGCGCGCCCGGTGAGCAGCGCCGTGCTGTCCGCGGAAGCGGTGAACTGGCGTAGCTCTTCCTCGAGATAGAGCCAGACGACCGCGCGGTAGCGATTCACGTACCACTTCACCGGCGTCAGTACCCCCGCGCGGGCGAGGCGTGTGAACCGCGCCGGTGTGATGTCCATGAGGGCCGCGCCGTCCGCCGTTCCCACGGTTTTGACACGGTCCCGCAGGGACTCCGGGAATCCCGGCGTCGCGCGGACGCGGTCGATCTCCTCCCGCCGCACCCGGCGGCGTCCTCCGGCCGGATCCGCGACGGTGCGGATGCGGCCCAGCATCACCGCCAGGTCGAACTCGCCGCGTTTCAGACCCAGTTCTCGTGCGGCGCTGCTGCGCGCGACCGTGGGCGCTGTCCCGGCCCGTGAGGTCGGCGGGTGACTTGAGGGACCGGAAGGGCTGGGCCTGGCCGGCGCCGTGGCCGGTGTGATGCGACCGGCCGCGCCGACAGGCCTGAATGCGGGCCCCGGTCCAACTGCGGCCACAAGCTGGGCCATAGTCTGCGTGTCGCCATTCATGGCGGTTCTCCCCCGTGCGTGGTCATTGCTCGTGGAAAAACCGTAGCCCGACCGGCCCCTTTCCCGCTCGGCCTGTGGATAACTCTGCCTGCGTGACCGTTCCCGCAGGTCAGAGGTCTACGACGGGAGTCCTGTCCGGATGCCGGGCGCCCACGCCGAGGTGTTCGCCGACGCGGTTCACCAGCAGTGTCATCTCGTACGCCACTTGGCCGATGTCGGCCTGCGCGGAGCTGAGCACGCACAGGCAACTGCCGTCGCCCGCCGCCGTCACGAACAGGACGGCGTCGTCGAACTCGATCATTGTCTGACGTACGTTGCCCGCGTGGAAATGACGGCCGGATCCCTTCGCCAAGCTGTGCAGACCGGACGACACCGCCGCCAGATGCTCGGCGTCCTCACGCTCGAGATCCGAGCTCGCCCCGGTCACCAGGCCGTCGTTGGACAGCACCAGTGCGTGCCGTACGTGCTCCACACGTTTGGTCAAGTCGTCGAGCAGCCAGCCGAGCCCCGTGTTCTGCGCCATGATCCCTTCTCCCCCTGCGTCGCTCCCCCTGGCTGGAGGATCTGACCTGCCAGCCTTCCCCACCTCCGGCGTCCCGGCAAGCATGATGGGGACATGGCACAGAAGATGACCGATGAACAATGGCGGGCCTTCGTCTCGCACGGCACCCGCACCGCCAAGCTGTCGACCGTTCGCGCGAACGGCAGCCCGCACATCGCGCCGATCTGGTTCCTCCTCGACGGGGACGACCTGGTGTTCAACACCGGAAAGGACACCGTCAAGGGGCGCAATCTGGCGCGCGACGGGCGCGTGGCACTGTGCGTGGACGACGACCGGCCTCCGTTCGGCTTCGTCGTCCTGCAGGGCCACGCCGAGCTGATCGAGGACATCGAGCAGGTACGGCACTGGGCGACCCGTCTCGGCGGCCGGTACATGGGCGAGGACCGGGCCGAGGAGTTCGGCAGGCGCAACGGCGTTCCCGGCGAACTGCTCGTCCGGGTCAGGATCGACAAGGTGCTGGCGCAGGACGCGGTCGCCGACTGACCGCGCTCCGCCGGCATCTCACCCGGCCGACATCTCATCCGATGGAGTCGAGCAGCCGGGCGGTATGCCTCCGCCCGGCGTACTCGACCAGTCGAATCAACACCTCCTTTCCTGAATCGCGGTCACGTGCGTCGCACAGCACCACTGGAGTCCCACGGTCGAGGTCCAGGGCTCGTGAGACGTCGTGTGCGCCGTACGTCCGGGCGTCCGAGAAGCAGTTGACCGCCACGACGAACGGAATCTGGCGGTGCTCGAAGTAGTCCACGGCAGGGAAGCAGTCCTCGAGGCGGCGGGTGTCCGCGAGGACGACGGCCCCGAGGGCTCCCTGTGACAGCTCGTCCCACAGGAACCAGAAACGGTCCTGCCCCGGAGTCCCGAAGAGATACAGCGAAAGGCCGGCTCTGATGGTGATACGGCCGAAGTCCATCGCGACGGTCGTCGTGACCTTGCGGTCGACGCCCTCGGTGTCGTCGACCGACTGGCCCGCCTCGCTGAGGAGTTCCTCGGTACGCAGGGGCCGGATCTCGCTGACTGCGCCGACCAAGGTGGTCTTGCCCACGCCGAAGCCTCCGGCGACCAGGATCTTCAACGCCATGGCGGTGCTCTCGGCGGTTCCTTCGGGACCGGCGGTCTCACCGGTCACCGTGGTGTCGCCGCTCATGGCGTCAGAGCGCTCGGAGCCCATCGATCACCTCTCGCAGGATCTTCTCGTCAGGTAGCTGGGCGGGCGCCACGGGCCGGTGCACGACGACGTGGCCGCCCTCCACGAGGTCGCCGAGCAGGACCCTGACCACGCCCACGGGCAGGTCGGCACCGGCGGCGAGCTCCGCGACGGACTGGGTCTCGGCGCGGCACAGTCCGATGAGCGCCCGGTGCTCCGGGCCCAGTGCCGCGTCGCCGCCCGGCCCGGTCGCGGTCGTTCCGGATTCGGTGAGGGTGACGAGCGCGATCAGGTCGAAGCGCACACCGCTGGGACCCGGCCGGGTGCGTCCCCCGGTCATGGCGTACGGACGGACCAGGGGCCCGGCCTCGACGTCGAACCACTGGCTCCCGTGCCGGTGCTCGGCACCGCTCCTGTCGTCGGTCATGACTGCCGCCCGCCTCGGTCACCCGGAGCCCGGCTCGCGGCCGGAGAAGCGCGCCGGGGTGTCCAGGTGCTCCCCGACGCGCTTGACCATGCGGGCCATCTCGTACGCGACCAGGCCGATGTCCGCCGTGATCGTGCTGAGCACGGCGAGGCACGACCCGTCTCCCGCGGCGGCCACGAACAGGAACGCGTCATCCATCTCGACCATCGTCTGGCGCACGCCCCCGGCTCCGAAGTGCCGGCCCGCGCCCTTGGCGAGGCTGTGGAACCCGGAGGCGACAGCGGCCAGATGCTCGGCGTCCTCACGCGTGAGCGCCGTGGAGGCGCCGACCGCGAGCCCGTCGTTGGACAGGACCACGGCGTGTCGCACCTCGCCGACGCGCAGCACCAGGTCGTCGAGGAGCCAGTCCAGTTCACCGGACCGTCCGGCGGTGAGGCTCGAATCCCGGATCATGAGGGCTCTCCTTCGCTGCGGTCAGTGCTTCTGTGGGCCACATCCGGGTCCGGCACGGCTCCGATGACGCCGGGCAGCCGTCCCCCGCCGCGGGCCCAGCCGTCCCGGTAGGCGGCGATGCGGTCCCGTACATGCTCGGGACTACGCGGGTGGTCGGGCCGGGCGTCGGCGGCCCCGGGGGCGGCGGTAGGCGGTCCGTGGCGCAGTTGCGGGGCGAGGCTCGCCTGGCGCACCCGGCGCGGGAGTTCGTCCGAGGCGTCCGCGGCAGCGGTGTTCGGCGTCCCCGACGACGCGCCTTCCGGTTGCTTGCGCAGATGGAGTGCGGTGACGCCAGGGGGCGGCGGCGCGGGCCGAACGGGTTCCGACGGCGGGCCGAGGGCGGGACGTCCGGCCGCAGCGGCCAGATGGGCGCTGTGGGACGCCACGCCGCCCACGCGCGCGTACTCGGCGGCCTCGGCCCCACGCGGCTCTTCACGCTCGTGGCGGTCCGTCGTACGCCCTGCGGGAGGCTCGGCGGTTCCGCTGTGCAGGAGTGCGGTGGGCAGCAGGACCACGGCTGTGGTGCCGCCGTACGGCGAGGCCCGCAGATGCACTTTGACGCCGTGCCGCGCGGCGAGCCTGCTCACTACGAAGAGGCCCAGTTGGTCGCTGTCGAACAGGTCCAGCGCCTCGGACTGCGTGACGCGGCGGTTGGCCTCGACCAGGACCTCCGTGCCCATGCCAAGGCCCCGGTCCTCGATCTCCAGGGCGTATCCGTTGCCCACGGGTTCGCCGCTGACCCGCACTTTGGTGTGAGGCGGTGAGAACTGGGCCGCGTTCTCGACGAGTTCGGCGAGGAGGTGGGTGAGGTCGGCGACGGCAGCGCCCACGACGTCGGCGGCGGGCAGCTGGCGTACCTCCACGCGCGCGTAGTCCTCGACTTCGGAGAGAGCGGCGCGGACGACGTTCGTGAGCGGCACCGGCATGCGCCAGGCTCGGCCGGGCGCGGCTCCGGAGAGGATGATCAGGCTCTCCGCGTGCCGTCGCATGCGGGTGGTCAGGTGATCGAGGCGGAACAGGTCGCTCAGTTCGTTCGGGTCGTCCGCCCGGCGTTCCATGGTGTCGAGCAGGCTGAGCTGCCGGTGGACGAGGACCTGGCTGCGGCGGGCGAGGTTGACGAAGACTCCGGAGATGCCGCTCGCGAGTTCGGCACGCTCGACGGCGGCGCGCAGGGCGGCGCGGTGCACCGTGCCGAGCGCTTCGGCGACTTGGCCCGTCTCGTCCTCGGCCGGGGGCCCTTGCGGCGCCTCTACGTGGATGTCGATGTCGTCGCCCGCCCTGAGCTTGCGTATGGCGTGCGGCAGTTGGCGGCGGGCGATCTCCAGGGCGCGGTTGCGGAGCCCGACGAGTTCGACGACGAGGCCGCGGCCGATGCGTACGGAGATGACCAGGGAGGCCACAACGGCGACGAGTCCGAGGAACACCGCGGCCCCGGCCGCGGTGAACACGCCTCGGGCCAGGGGGTCGGCGCGGTCGGCGGCGTCCCGTGCCGCGCGGTCGGCGATGGCGCGCTGCTCGTCCAGCACGGTCGCGTGGGCGGTGTCCCAGGTGCCGGCCGGGGCCGCCGCGAGGGCCTGCTCGCCGGGCTCGGCGAGGAGCACCTTGTCCTCGACGGCTGTCACGTCGGCGTACGCGGCTCCTGCCGAGAGACGCTGCCACGCGGCGCGTTCGGGGCCACGCAGATCGCTCGCTGCCGTCTCGACGAGTGTCTGCCGGGTGTCGGCGGCGCCGGTGAACCTGCGCAGTCGCTCGCCGTCGAAGGTGCCCGCGAGCCGGGCGCTCGCCAGCAGCACGTCCTCACGGGCCAGCATCTCGCCCGCCCGTGAGAATTCGAGCAGTACGCGCGCGTGGGAGCCCGATTCGCCGCTCTGGACGGCGGAGAGCGCGCCGTTGACCCTGAAGGCGGAGGTGAGGGCCTTGGTGTACTGCCCGTAGGCGTCGTCCCATCCGGTGCGACGGTCGAGTACGGACGTGCGCACTGTACGCAGCCCCTCGGCACCCGTGACGAACGCCGCGAGCCGGTCCGTCACCGGCGCGGGAAGGCCCGCTCCGTCAGCCACGGTGTTGCCCTTGCCCAGGCGCAACGCCGCCACGGCCCGGTCGGTGCGCGCGGCTTGCCGCTCGAGGGCCGCGGCCCGGTCGGCGGCGGGTTTGGTCGCGTACCGCACGGCGTCGGCGCGTTCGGCTTGGAGCGCGGTGACGGCCGCGACGACGGGCGCTCGTACGGCGGAGTCCACCTGCTGTGTCCGCCGCAGGCCCGCGACGTCCTGGGCGGTGCTGACCGTCGCGAAGGCCCACAGGGCGAGGAGGGAGACGACCGGCACCATGAGGAGGCATACGACTTTGGCCCGGACGGTACGCGGGCGCAGTCGCCACCGTGCCGCAGGCGGCGAGGTGATCGGAGCCCCGTCCGGACGGGGTTCCGCCGGGGCACGGTTCTCGTCCGCGGGCGGGCCCGCGTGGGCACGGCGGCCTCGGGCCTGTGCCGCACTCGGGGGCGGCGAGCCGGTTTCGGGGGTGGTCCGGGGTGTCTCCATGGCCTCCTCGCTCGGCAGGGTGCGCGACGTGTGCCTCCCGGCCGTGGCCGGTCCGCGTGCGCTACGGAGTGGCGCTCTCGACGGGTCGCTGGGCCGACACAGTGGCCGCCCGCTCCCCGGCGCTCGGGGACAATGCGACGAACGCCGAGGTCAGGAACAGGTAGGAGCCGAGTCCGACGGCGAGCGGAAAGATGAACTGCATCGTCGTCGCCCCGGGCAGCTCCGCGCCCGAGGGCGTGACCCGGACACCAACGGCCAGCATTCCGGTGTAGTGCATGCTGCTCACCGCCCCGCCCATGACGAGCGACGCTCCGGCCACCGCGAGGGGTGACGTGATGTTGACGGCGGCCCACAGCGCGGCCGTCGCCGCGACCACGGCGATCACGACGGACAGCGTGACCAGCATCGGGTCGTACCGCACGTCACCGTGCAGCCGCAGCGCGGCCATGCCCAGGTAGTGCATGCTCGCGACCCCCAGGCCGGTGGTGAGCCCTCCCAGCGCGAGGGCGCGTCCGCGGTCGCGGCCGTAGCCGACGGCGAAGACGCCCGCTCCGACGACGACCATCGCGACGAGCAGGCTCAGCAGCGTGAGCGGCACGTCGTAGCGGATCTCTGTGCCGCTGACACCGAATCCGAGCATCGCGACGAAGTGCATCGTCCAGATGCCGGTGCCGATCGCGGAGGCGGCGGTGATGAGCCAGTTGCGGCGCGAACGCCCCGTGGCGCCCAGGGCTCGCACGGTGCACTGCAGTCCGAGCGCCGCACCGACGCAGGCCATCGCGTACGACAGTACGGGGGTCAGCCAACCGAACGTGGCGTGGTCCAAGTGTCCCATGGCCCATGGACGCTAGACCCGTCAGGGGCGCACGACGGGGGCGCAGTTCGAAAGCTGCCCCCGAAGTTTCGAATGCTGGCGTGATGCGACACCTGCTGTCCCTGAACGATCGCGCCACCCACGAACACCTGCGCGTGCGGGATCATGAGCCACATGACCGACGACCACACGCACGTCCAGGAGTTCTTCACCGCACGCGCCGCCGACTGGGACAGCCGCTTCCCGGACGACGGTCCGGCGTACCGCGCGGCGGTGGCCGAGCTCGGGCTGCGGCCGGGCGACCGCGTCCTGGACGCGGGCTGCGGCACCGGGCGCGCCCTGCCCGCCCTCAGGGACGCCGTGGGGCCCGCGGGCGCCGTCCTCGGGGCGGATCTCACCCCGGCGATGCTCGAAGCCGCCGTGCGGGCGGGCAGGGACACCCACGGGCTGCTGCTCCTCGCCGACGTGGCGCGACTGCCGGTGCGCACGCATTCCCTGGACGCCGTGTTCGGCGCGGGTCTGATCTCTCATCTGCCCGAGCCGGCCGTGAACCTGCGGGAGCTGGCTCGTGTGGTGCGCCCCGGCGGGCTGCTCGCCCTGTTCCACCCCATCGGCCGGGCCGCGCTCGCCGCCCGCCAGGGACGGCAGATCACTCCGGACGACCTCCGCGCGGAGCCCAACCTCCGGCCGCTCCTGTCCGGTTCGGGCTGGCGCATGCAGTCGTACGTCGACGAGGACACCCGGTTCCTCGCCTTGGCCGTGCGGGAGAGCTGACGACGCCGGTGACGTCTGGCGCAGCGTCAGGCGCCACCCGATCCCGCAGCGTCAGCAGGTCAGACCCGGCCGGCGACCGCCGCGGCGAAAGCCGTCGCGTTGTCCAGCATGACGTTGTGCCCGGCGCCCGGAACCGTGACGACCCGCACCCCGGACGCCACCAGTTCGTCATGACCCACGAGTTCACCGCTGAGCGCGCCTTGCAGAAACACGCGCTCTACGGAGAGGCCCATCAGCATCACGCGCATGGTGGGGTCGGTGCCCCGGACGAGCCCGGTCGCGCTGCGGTGCAGTGCCCGCGGGTCGGCTAGCCGCATGGTCGCAGCCCACACGGGCCCCGCCTGCTCGAGCACACGGGCATGCCCCTCCCTCACGAACTGCTCCTCTTCGTAGGCAGCGATTCGGCTGCTGCCCGCCGTCTCCGCAGGAGCCGGATCGAGGTTCGCCTCTGTGAGGACCAGGCGTGACACGAGGTCCGGCCGCCGATGCGCGAGCACGATGGCGACGGAGCCGCCCATGCTGTGCGCGACGAGCTCCGCCCCGGGCGCCCCGGCCCCGTCCAGTGCGGCCGCCACCGCATCCGCGTGGTCCTCCAGGCTGTAGCCGAAGTCGGCGGGGCGGTCGCTGAGGCCGTGGCCCGGCAGGTCCAGGAACAGCGATCTGCGCCCGGCCAGTTCGGGGCGTGCGGCGATGTGCGCGTGGTAGGCGGCCGAGGCCGCGCCGAGGCCGTGGACGTACACACGCGCCGGTCCGACGCCTTCGGACTCCGTCCACCGGATCCGGCTTCCCCGCACGTCGAACCGCGCGTCACGCATGGCCACGTCCATCCCCCTGCCTCGCCGCCTTGACATCCCATTGCCTCGACTCTCCGGAGACTATACATCGGCACCGATGTATTATGGGATCGATGTACACCGTGAGTGCGGCAGAATGCGGGCATGCTGGAGCTCGCCATCCTCGGATTCCTCTACGACCACTCGCTGCACGGCTACGAGCTGCGCAAGCGCATCACGGCCCTCACCGGGCACGTGCGTCCGGTCGCGGAGAGCACGCTCTACCCGGCCATCAAGCGCCTGGAGAAGACAGGCCTGCTGGCCCGTGAGACCCAGCCCGGCGCCGTCGCCGCGCCGCGCCACGTCCTGAGCCTCACCGACGCCGGCAGGCGCGAGCTGCGCCGCCGCCTCACGGAGCCCGCGCGGGCGGACATCACGGACGAGAACCGCTGGTTCACGCTGCTGGCGTTCCTGCGCCACCTCGACGACGCCGACGCCCAGGCCGGAGTGCTGCGGCGCCGTCTGGATTTCCTGCAGGAGCCGGCAAGTTTCTTCTACGAAGGCGACCGCCCGCTGCGCGCCGAAGAGCTCGACGATCCGTTCCGGCAGGGCATCCTCACCATCGCCCGGGCCACGAGCCGCGCGGAACTCGCCTGGCTCCGCAAGACCTTGGTGTCACTCGGCTGAGACCGGCGGGCGGGAGGCCGGGCCGTGGTCACTCGGGACGCGGCGGCGCCGACGGATCCGCGTGGTGCACCGGGCAGCCGCGCACCCCGGGCACGGGACGCGTACCGAGCTCGTCCACCCGGTAGCCGTACGGGTATCCCTTGATCTCGCGGTTCTGCCGGGCGTAGTGCGGGGCCGTGCGCGGCGGGAGCAGGCGTACCGCGCGACCGCGCAGCCGGACCGCGCCGCGGACGAGCGTCCTGGTGACGGGATGGGGCCGGTCGTAGCGGAAGGCACTCACCAGGGTGTCGTCGAGCAGGGCGACGGTGGCCGCGCGCAGGAGGGGAGCGAGGGGGCGGGGGTACCAGGAGGCCATCAGGTCGATGGTCGCGTCGGAGACCGTTCGCGCGTCCTCGTCCCAGGCGAAATGGGCCTCTTCGTAGGCGTCGAGGCACGCGGCGAACTCCTCGTAGGAGCCGGGGACGTCCTGGATGCCCAGATGCCGCCCGAGCGTGCGGTAGTACACGGCGGACGCGGCGGCCTCGTGCTGGGAGAACCTGCGCCATCCGTAGGTGTCGATCCACCTCTTGGGCGTCACCACGAAGGTGCAGAGCACGTACCGCATGTCGTCGTTGGCGATGTCGTAGCTGCCGTGCATCTGGTTGATGCGCCGCATGGCCGTGCGGCCGACGTCGCTGTCGAAGCCGTGCTCGACGACCGCGTCGAGCAGCAGCGCCGTGTCGTCGTACCGCTTCTGCGTACGGTCCGTCAGCTCCGCGGTCCGTGCGAGGAGGCGGCCGATGCTCGGGACGGCGTAGGTGCGGTAGAGCGCGAGCTCGAGGGCGCGGGTGAAGTCCCAGGGGAACTCGTACGTCGCGGAGAGCCGGTAGATCGTCAGGAAGTCCTTCTCCGGGTCCAGGCGCCGGATGTGCCGGAGCCGTTCGTAGCGCTTCACCGCACGGTCCCCCTATCTACAGCCGGGACTCCAACTCTACGTTGGGGATCTGTAGTTCACGTGCTCCACGGTGTGATCCACTTGGGGGAAGGCGGTCGGAATGTTCGACAAGATCCGCAAGCGCTGGCAGCGGGGCGGGGCGACGGAACCGGCTGCGCCCGCCGCGGTCGCCGAGAAGCAGCGCCCGCACAACCTCTTCGAGGCGGCCGCCGTCTATGTGGCGGCGTGCGCCGAGGACGACCAGGAGGGCGTCGACGAGGCCGCGGGATGGGTGTCTCCGGAGGCCCTGTCCTTCGGGGTGAACGAACTCGCCTGCCGCGCCGTCATCGCCCTCGCGCGGGAGCGCGACGAGTCGCCGCGCGCCGTGGCGCGTACGCTCCTCGGCCTGCCTGCCGCCTGACGTCGGTGTGCGTCGGGTCCGGGCACACGAGCGCCGCGCTGATGGGAACTCCCGAGTCTGCGGCGTGCAGCAGGCGTTCACGGACTTCTCTGGGCGTACGGGGCCGATGGCCGGGCCCACAGCCGCAGCAGTCCGGCCGGAAGCGCACACCGGCGGCCAGGAGGGCGGCGAGGGCGCGCCACGCGGCGGTGTCCCTGCGCTTGGGCACCGCGAGGGCGGTGCCCGCGTCGAGCAGTTGGCGACCGCACTGCGGGCAGACGTCGTGGCGCACCCGTGCGAAGTCCGACGGCTTCTTGAAGGACGCGCGGCACGGCAGACAGACGAAGTGCGATCTGGCGCTGGGCATGACAGGCAGCCTAGGTGGCCACTCCGTCGCCGTACGAGCGAATTTCCTGGTCATCGACCCTCGACGACGTGTTGAGCCAATGGTTAAGGTGCGCCGACGGAGCAAGCAGAGGCCAGTGATGGGGAGGCAGCATGGCCGCCACGGACGACGCTGTCGCCGCCGATGACGACGCGCTGTACGTACTGACGGCGGTCTTGCTGACGCCCGCGAAGTTCCCGAGCGTGCTCGGTGACGACTATCCCGAAGCCTGTGCCGCGCTCGGGCTGCCGCCGTTGGCTGCCGGGTACGGCCTGGTGCTCGGGCAGGACAGCGCCGGTGCGCGTTGGACCGTCGTCACCGACGACGTGTCGCTCGTCGCCGTCGCGATCGCTTCCTGGGACTGCGGCATGGAGTACGACCTGTCGCCCGGCGAACGCACCGTGGTCGCGGCGCTGCCCGGCTGGCCGCTCGCGGTGGCCGTCGCGGCCCCCGGCGTGCCCGCGCCGCACGACCCCGAGCCGGACCCCGAACAGCCCGACCAGCTGCCGCTCGCCCCGCCGCAGTCGGACGCCTGGGGGCCGGCCCAGCGCCGTCTGGGCGCCGACGAGATAGCCCTCCAGTGGGCCGCGTGGCGCGAGCAGATCGATGACGCGAACTTCGCCACGGACGGCAGCGCTGAGGGCGGCGGCGCTGGGGACGACACCGGGGCGGGCGGAAGCGCTGCGAAGGCCGAGCCCTCCGTGGACGGAGACCCGGGCGGGAACGCGAATGGGGCGCACCCCGCCGGAGGGGGCAGCCCCGAGGGCTCGGCCTCAGCGCCCTTGACCGGTGTGCGACGGGTCCTCGCCGAGGCGCGTGCGTACGTGGAGACGCCGCCGCCACTGGGGCGGGTGCGGTCGTCCTTCGCCTCCGGTGAGGCACGCACGCTGCGCGCCGACGGTCCCGGCTGGTCCATGGTCGCGAGGACCGACGACATCGCTTTCGTACTGCTCGACGAGGAGCCGGGCGAGGTGCTGCCGGTCGGGCGCGGGCCGGAGCTTCCGGGGCTGCTCGAAGCGCTCGACAAGATGGCGGTGCGCCCCTCCTGACTCAGGCGTTCGGCACCGCCTCATGCCGTGGCCGGCCGCACGGGACGCGCTGCTGTGCCGTGGCGGCTCAGCGGCCGAGCTCCTTGCGGGTGACGCGGCGCAGCCTGCGCCGCTGCCCGGAATCCAGGGTCAGATAGGCCGCGGCCGGGACGCCGACCACGATCAGGAACGCGAGCCACCAGGGCAGCCAGATGAGCAGGATCAGCCCGGCCGCCACGCCTCCTGCGGCGATCTTC
Organism: Streptomyces sp. RK9; assembly: GCF_045070545.1. NCBI lineage: Bacteria > Bacillati > Actinomycetota > Actinomycetes > Kitasatosporales > Streptomycetaceae > Streptomyces > Streptomyces sp. RK9. Next base: position 666,297 of record NZ_CP173703.1, read on the forward strand.
GCCTTCTTCGACATGTCCGTCGCCTCCTTCGCGGCAGGTGCCGCTCTCTGTCTTGAGAAACGGGATCGGACCGCACCCAGTTCCAGGTCGCGACCCTGACCGATCCCTGACGTGCGTCCCCTACTCGACCCTGAGTGCCCTCAGCGGCTCGCCCACCTCGTGCATGTGGCGAAGCACCTGCCGGTAGGAGTCGACGAGCCCGGTCTCCGCGTAAGACATACCCACAGCATGACAGTGCGCACGGACAAGGGGCTGGGCGAGGCGCAGATGCGGCCGGGGCATGCTCGGGAAGAGGTGGTGCTCGATCTGGTAGTTCAGCCCGCCGAGGAACCAGTCGGTGAGCGCGCCGCCGCGGATGTTCCGTGAGGTGAGGACCTGGCGCTTGAGGTGGCCCCACCGCTCGCCGTCCGGGTCGGGCATTTCCATGCCCTTGTGGTTCGGGGCGAAGGCCATCCCCAGGTGCAGGCCGAAGAGAGCCTGGTGAAGGGCGGCGAAGGCGAGCGCGTGCCCCAGGGGCATGGCCGTCAGCAGGAGCGTCACGTATCCCACGAGATGGACGACCAGAAGGGGGCCTTCGACGGCTCGCTCACGGCGGCTCTGGCGGCGCAGGTCACGGAATCCGTAGACCTTCATGGCGATGCCCTGGAGGAGCGTCAGGGGGAAGAACAGCCAGGCCTGATGGCGCGTGAGCCAGCGCCGGAATCCGGCCCGGGGCCTGGCCTGCCATGCCGTGAACACCAGGATGTCGGCGGCGACGTCCGGGTCCTTCTCGGTGTGGTTGGGGTTGGCATGGTGACGGTTGTGCTTGTCGTTCCACCAGCTCACGCTCATCCCGAGGAGCAGGTTGCCGTGGATCAGGCCGATCAGGCGCGCCACCGCGCGGTTGTCGGTGATCTGGGAGTGCCCGGCGTCGTGCCCGATGAAGGCGGTGCGCGTGCACAGGACGGAGAGCACCGGGGCGAGGAGCAGCACCCACCAGGTGTGGCCGATGGCGAACAGTCCCGCGCCGACGGCCGCCAAGGCCACTGCGTTCGCGGCTATGCCGCGCGCATACCAACCGGTGCGCCGGTCGAGGAGCCCTTGTGTTTTGACGGCCCGCAGGAGTGGGGCGAAGTCGCTCCCGGAACGTTGCCGTGCGCTGATCTCACCGGGGCGTTCCGCGACGGCTGCGGCAGCCTGGGCCATGACGAGGTCTCCGGTCTCCGTGAGGATGCTCTGACCTCAGGAAACGTACGGATCAGTGACCTTCGGCGACCATGACGCCACCCCCCGTGTTCTACCGGGGGCAAGCGCCCCCGCAAAGGGGTGCTGGATACACCCCTCCGGAAGAAGTGGCATGCATCACAGCACAAGAAGTGCCCCAGGATGCGGTTTGCGAGGTACCATCGGCCGCTCCCGTCACATTAGTCAAGTTTGAGGAATGCGCCATAGCTGTGCACAAGCACTCCGCTGTCCCCCTCTCCGAGATCGCAGAACTGTCCCGCTGCTCTGTCGTGTTCGTTCCCGCTGACCCCGGGCGCACCGGCCAGGTCGCGTTCTGGCACGCCGACGGCCGCACCCCGCCCGCCCCGGCGGTCGGTGAAGTCGGCGAGCTGACGGTCGCCGTACCCGGCGACGACGGCATCCACCTCGACGTCGTACCCGCGGCACTGTTGCCGGTCGACGCCGCCCTGCCCGTCCTCACCCGCGCACGGGCCGCGTCCGGCACGCATCCCACCGCCGCCTTCTGGGGCACCGCGGCCGTCCTCGCGCTGCAACTGGCCGCCCGCGGCCTACTGTTGCCCGGCCTCACCGACAGTGATCACGACGCCTGGCGTACGGGCCCGCTCACCGCGGACGACCTGCGGCGGCTGCGTGACCTCGCGGCGTCGATGCCACCGGCCGCCCACGCCGTCCCCCTCGACGCCGCAGTGCCGCCGCGCCTGCCCGCACCGGAGCGGCTGCTGCGCCAGTTCCTGGACGCCGTGACCGATACGCTGCCGCGCTCCCCCGCGGCCGCCGCGGCGGCCGGCCGACCCGCGTTCGCCGCACCGGAACCCCAGCGCCTGCCCGCGCAGCGCGCCTGGGCCTTGGACGTCGCGGCAGGCCACGACGCCGGTGTGCGGATCTCGCTGCGCGTCGAGGTGCCCGGTCTGCTGTCCGACACCTCCGTCGAGACCCGGCTGCCGTTCCGGGCCGTCCTGCAGATCCACAGCGTCAGCGACCCCTCGCTCGTCGCGGACGCCGCCGAGGTGTGGGCCGGTTCCGGCGCCACGGCGGGCGCGTTCGGGCCGCGCGCCCGGATGGACGCCCTGCTGGCCCTGCGCCGCGCCACGCGCGCGTGGGCACCGCTCGGACCGCTGCTCTCGGCACCCGTGCCGGACGCGGTCGAGCTCGCGGACGAGGACGTCACCGAACTCCTTGGCCCGGGAGCCCGCATGCTCGCGGCGGCCGGAGTGGACGTGCACTGGCCGAGGGAACTGGCGCGCAGCCTCACCGCCCGCGCGTACATCGGCCCCGAGGACGCCGAGCACGAGGGCGGGAAGGGGCCCGACAAGCTCGGGTCGGACACCCCGTCGTACCTCTCGGCCGATGCCCTCCTCGCCTTCAACTGGCGTTTCGCGCTGGGCGACCAGGAGCTGAGCCGCGCGGAGCTCGACCGGCTCGCGGAGGCCAACCGCCCGGTGGTGCGCCTGCGGGACCAGTGGGTGCTCATCGACCCCCACGAGGCTCAGCGCGCCCGCGCGCAGCAGGACCGCAAGGTCACCCCCATCGACGCCCTGAGCGCCGCCCTGACGGGCACCACCGAGGTGGACGGCCGCCGCGTCGACGTCGAGCCCACGGGCTGGCTCGCGACCCTGCGTGAGCGGCTCTCGGACCCGGAGGGCATGGAGCCCGTCGGACAGCCCGCGGCGCTCGCCGCGGACCTGCGCGACTATCAGCTCCGGGGACTCAACTGGCTGGCCAGGATGACGTCCTTGGGGCTCGGCGGGTGCCTCGCCGACGACATGGGCCTCGGCAAGACCATCACCCTGATCTCGCTGCACCTGCACCGGCAGACCGACGAGGCGACCGCGGGACCCACGCTGGTCGTGTGCCCCACCTCCCTCATGGGCAACTGGCAGCGGGAGATCGAGAAGTTCGCGCCCGGCACGGCCGTACGCCGCTTCCACGGAGCGCAGCGCGGACTCGACGACCTGACGGACGGCGAGTTCGTCCTGACCACCTACGGAACGATGCGGCTCGACGCGAACCGCCTCGACGCGGTCGGCTGGGGCATGGTCGTCGCCGACGAGGCGCAGCACGTCAAGAACCCGTACTCGGCGACAGCCAAGCAGCTGCGCGCCATCAGCGCCCGCGCGCGCGTGGCGCTCACCGGCACACCTGTGGAGAACAACCTCTCCGAGCTGTGGGCGATCCTCGACTGGACGACTCCGGGGCTGCTCGGCAAGCTCGGCACCTTCCGCACCCGCTACGCGCAGGCCGTCGAGAGCGGTTCCGACCCGGCCGCGGCCGAACGGCTCTCCCAGCTGGTGCGCCCCTTCCTGCTGCGGCGCCGCAAGTCGGATCCGGGCATCGCCCCCGAGCTGCCCCCGAAGACGGAGACCGACCGCGCGGTCTCCCTGAGCGCCGAACAGACGGGCCTCTACGAAGCAGTGGTCCGCGAGACGCTGGCCGAGATCTCCGGAGCCGACGGCTTCGCCCGGCGCGGCCTCATCGTCAAGCTCCTGACGGGACTGAAGCAGATCTGCAACCACCCCGCGCAGTACCTCAAGGAGAACAAGCCGCGCATCACCGGACGCTCCGGAAAGCTGGAGCTCCTGGACGAACTTCTCGACACCATCCTCTCCGAGGACGCGAGCGTGCTCGTCTTCACGCAGTACGTGCAGATGGCGCGCCTCATCGAGCAGCACCTGTCGTCCCGCGGCATTCCCTCGCAGTTCCTGCACGGCGGCACTCCGGTGGCCGAGCGCGAGGCGATGGTCCGGCGCTTCCAGGACGGTGAAGTCCCGGTCTTCCTGCTCTCCTTGAAGGCGGCGGGTACCGGCCTGAACCTCACGCGGGCCGAGCACGTCGTGCACTACGACCGGTGGTGGAACCCCGCGGTCGAGGCCCAGGCGACCGACCGCGCGTACCGCATCGGCCAGACGCAGCCCGTGCAGGTGCACCGGCTGATCGCGGAGGGCACCATCGAGGACCGCATCGCCGAGATGCTGTTGCGCAAGCGCGAACTCGCCGACGCCGTCCTCGGCTCCGGAGAGGCGTCGCTCACCGAGCTGAGCGACGCCGAGCTGGCCGACCTGGTCGCGCTGCGCGGGGGGACGACGCGATGAGTGACGCGTACGACGAGACGTATGACGAGGCACACGAGGACAGCAGGATCGACGACGGGGGCGACGCATTGACCGGACACGGCGAAACAGCCGGGCAGCACAACGAGCGGACCTTCGCGGCGCTGCCTCCGGCTCACGGGCGGGGCTTCGCGGAGACCTGGTGGGGCCAGGCGTGGCTGAAGGCGTTGGAGGACACGGCGCTGGACCTCCAGCAGCTCAAGGCGGGGCGCCGGCTCGCGCGCGCCGGTCATGTGGGCGCGGTCTCCGTGCGCCCCGGCCGCATCACCGCGGTCGTGCAGGACAAGGACCGCACGCCGCACCGCTCCGATGTGCTGCTCCAGGAGCTGAGCGACGACGAGTGGGACCGCTTCCTCGGCATGGCCGTCGAGCGGGCCGGGCACATCGCCGCGCTCCTGGACCGGGAGATGCCGCCGCACCTGGTCGAGGACGCCGCGGCCGCCGGCGTCGAACTGCTCCCCGGCATCGGCGATCTGGAGCCGGAGTGCGACTGCGACGCGTGGGACCACTGCGGGCACACGGCAGCGCTGTGCTACCAGGTGGCCCGCCTGCTCGACCAGGATCCGTTCGTGCTGCTCCTGATGCGGGGGCGCGGGGAACGGGAGCTCCTCGACGAACTGCAGGTCCGCAGCGTCGCGCAGCAGTCCGTGCCGGACTCCCCGCAGGAGGAGGCCCCGGAGGCCGCTCAGGAGGGCGTGGACGCCGCTGAGGCGTACGCGGACGGCGCGGTGCTGCCTCCGCTGCCCGAACCGCCCGTGCTGCCCGCAGAACCCGGCCTGCCGCCTTCGTTGGACACGGAGGTGGAGCCCGCGCCCGGCGTGGACGTGCCCGCGTTGGAGTTCCTGGCGACCCGCGCGGCGGCCGAGGCGCACCGACTGCTGGCCGAGGCACTCGCCCCTGGGCACGAGGAGCAGCCCGCCGAGCCGGGTCTGACGCTCGAGGAGGACGCCGTCCGGCTCGCCGCCGCCTCTCCCGAGCCCGCGATCGTGGACCGGCTCGCCGCGGCCTCGGGCCGCGACCGGGACGGTCTGGCCCGAGCGGTACGCGCCTGGGAGTACGGCGGGCGTGCCGCGCTGGTCGTCCTTGAGGACGAGTGGGCGTTGGAGGCGGACGCGTTGGCACGCGCGCGTGCCTCCCTGGACGCGGCCTGGGACGAGGGCGAGCGTCCCACCCTGCGCGCGGCCCGCAACCGCTGGACGGTGACCGGTGCCGACGCGCAACTGCGCCACGGGCGCGACGGCCGCTGGTGGCCCTACCGCAAGGAGCGCGGCCGTTGGGTGCCCGCGGGTCCGGCGGCGCACGACCCGGCTACCGCGCTGGCCGCCGTCACCGCGAGTGAGTGACCGGCGCGGCGGCTGTGGCTGAAACACAGTCAGCGGCCACCGGCGTGACGGCGGTGGTGACACGTGCGCCGGGAACACCGGCGCACGCACTCACCCTGGTCAGCGATTGAGTGCGGTCATGACATCCAGGACCGTGGATCACGCCGGTTCAGTCGTGCGGGCCAAGCCGAAGGGGAGATGACAGGGCGTTGTGCCCCCGCCACTGCTGATCGCCCCGGTGATGACGGCGCCTCCTGCCCCTCGCGGGAGGCGCCGTCGGCGCGTCGCCATGCGCCGTTCACCCGCGTGCCCCCTGGCGTTCGTGACGGCGGCGAAGGGTGGCGCCGTCACCGAAATCGTGCCCCAGGAGGCCTGATGCCCTCGCGCGCCGCCGACCAGCGTCGTGTCCACCGCTCCGTAGTCTTCGGCGTGCCGCTCGCCCTGCTCACCGCCGTGGTGGTCACCGGAACAGCGGTGGGCGCGCCGACGGGCACGACGGCCGAAGCAAGGACAAGGGAGCTCACGTCACCGCCACCGCGACACTCGGCGACATCCCTCTGGGCCCCTTCAGCAACCGCCTGCTCCCCGGCACCGTGCGCGACGACCGGGATGTGGACCTCGGAGGCATCGGAAGCGACATCTACCCGGCGGGCCGCAAGGGCGAGTTCTGGACAGTCACCGACCGTGGCCCCAACGGCCAGATCAAGGTCGACGGCAAGAAGCGCCGCACGTTCCCCGTGCCCGGTTTCAACCCGGCGATCGTGAAGGTCCGGGTGTCCGGGCGCTCCGTGAAGGTGATCGACGCGCTGCCGATCACCACCCCCTCCGGGAAGCCCGTCACCGGTCTGCCCAACCAGGAGGGCCGCGACGAGGCCCCCTACACGTACAACGCCCAGAAGCCGCTCTCGTACGACCCGAACGGGCTGGACACCGAGGGCATCGTCCGGGCCGAGGACGGTTCCTTCTGGCTGGTCGACGAGTACGGTCCGTCGCTGGTCCACGTCTCCGCGCGCGGGAAGGTCATCAAGCGGCACGTCCCTAAGGGGCTGAAGCTGCGCGGCGCGGGCTATCCGGTGTCGGAGTCGCTGCCCGCCGTGCTGCTGCACCGGAAGATCAACCGCGGCTTCGAAGGGCTCGCTCTCCTGCCGAACGGTGAGCTGGTGCTCGCGGTGCAGAGCCCGTTGTCCCTTCCGGACGGGGAAGCGGGTGACGGCTCGCGGACGGCACGGCTGCTGCGGTTCTCGCCGCGGAAGCAGTCGGTCACCGCCGAGTACGCGTACCGGTTCGACCCGGTCGGTGTCGTGGACCCGGGCGAGGACGACACCTCCGAGCTCAAGATCTCCTCCGTGGTCGCCGTCGGCCGTGACCGGCTGCTCGTCGAGGAGCGCACCGACAAGGCGGCCCGGCTTCAGGTCGTACGCCTTGACCGGCGCGCCGACATTCTCGGCGCACGCTGGGACGACGCGGCGACCCGCCCGTCCTTGGAGCAGTTGGAGGACCCGGCCGCCGCGGGCGTGCCGGTCCTGCGCAAGCGCCTGGTGGTCGACCTGGGAACCGTCGACGGCGTACCCGGGAAGATCGAGGGCGTGGCCCGTGTGGGCAACCGCACGCTGGCACTGATCAACGACAACGACTTCGGGATGACCGACGGGCCGGAGGCTTTCGACAAGCACGGCCGGCTGGTGGACAGCGGCATCGAGACCAGCGTGACGTACGTGCGGCTCCCCAGGGGGCTGTGACCCGCACAGGACGCAGAGGGGCCTGTGACCCGCACGGGGCACAGGCCGCCTCAGCCCGTCGGGATCAGCGATTCGAGGTCGCTCGGCAGCCCCGTGGGCAGCGTGGGGAGGTCGCTGGGCAGTCGGGTCCTGATGTCGCTGGGCAGTTCGCTCGGGAGTTCTGAGGGGACCTCCGAGGGGATGCTCAGCGACGGCGTGGGCCTGGGCTCGCGGCTCTTGGTCTCCTCGGAAGGGCTCTTCTTGTCCGAGGAGTCGTCGCCTCCGGTGGCCAGGAGCACCACCACGACGACGACTGCCACGGCGACGATCACGGCGAGCAGGACGAACAGCCCGTTGCGCCGCCCGGGCGGCCTGCCCGGCGGTGGCTGTGACGGCAGACCGTCGTCTCCGGGAGGCGGACCGTATCCGCCCGGTGGAGGGCCGTACCCTCCGGGAGGCGGCCCGAAGTCGCCACTCCCCGGAGGGGGTACGTCACCCGGCGGCGGAGGAGGCTGCGGCGGTACCGGCGGCATGCTCATACCACCAAGAGTCGTCCTGAACCGGTCAAGAAGCGACCCCCGCGTGGAGGTTGCTACACGCCCGCCCCACGGACCGGATGATTCCGGCACAGATCCCGCTGGGCTTCGGGCGACACCGCCCGGGCCGAACCGGAATCAGCTTCGTACGCCCAGCAGGTGGTCCATGGCCAGCTGGTCGAGCCGTTCGAAGGCCATCCCGCGCGCGGCGGCCGCCTCCACGTCGAAGGCCTCGTACGCACCGCGGTCAGCGAGCAGGCCCGCGAGCCCGTCCTCCGCGGTGGGGCGCGCCAGCTCGGGCAGGCGCGCCTGGCTCAGCGCCTCGGTCACCTCGGGGTCGGCCCGGAAGGCCGCCGTACGGTCGCGCAGGATCAGGTAGTTCCGCATGCACCCGGCAGCCGATGACCACACTCCGGCGGCGTCCTCCGTACGCGGCGGCTTGAAGTCGAAGTGGCGCGGCCCCTCGTAACCGCCCCTTTCCAGGAGGTCGACCAGCCAGAAGGCGCTGCGCAGATCCCCCGCTCCGAACCGCAGGTCCTGGTCGTACTTGATGCCGTTCTGGCCGTTCAGGTCGATGTGGAAGAGCTTGCCCGCCCACAGGGCCTGGGCGATGCCGTGCGGGAAGTTCAGGCCCGCCATCTGCTCGTGGCCCACTTCGGGGTTCACGCCGTACAGTTCGGGCCGCTCCAGGCGCTCGATGAAGGCGAGGGCGTGTCCGACGGTGGGGAGCAGGATGTCGCCGCGCGGCTCGTTCGGCTTGGGTTCGATGGCGAAGCGCAGGTCGTACTCCTGCTCGGTCACATAGGCGCCCAGCAGGTCGAAGGCCTCCTTCATGCGGTCGAGGGCGTCGCGCACGTCCTTGGCGGCGCCGGACTCCGCGCCTTCCCTGCCGCCCCAGGCGACGTAGGTGCGGGCGCCGAGCTCGGCCGCCAGATCGATGTTGCGGATCGTCTTGCGCAGCGCGTAGCGGCGTACGTCGCGGTCGTTGGCGGTGAACGCGCCGTCCTTGAACACCGGGTGCGTGAACAGGTTGGTGGTCGCCATCGGCACGACCAGGCCGGTCGCGTCCAGGGCCTCCCTGAAGCGCTTGACGTGCCCGGCGCGCTCGGCATCCGTCGACCCGAACGGGATGAGGTCGTCGTCGTGGAAGGTGACTCCGTAGGCACCCAGTTCGGCCAGATGCCGTACGGAGTCGGCGGGATCAAGTGGCGCGCGGGTGGCGTCCCCGAAGGGGTCACGGCCCTGCCAGCCGACGGTCCACAGGCCGAAGCTGAACTTGTCCTCAGGGGTGGGCTGATAGCTCATGTGCGACTCCTCGCGGGCTCCTCGACCATTTCGTCATGGCGATTTACAAATTAGTATCCTCACGCACCGCTGGGAAGGTCGAAGGAAGCACGTTCCCGTGCGCACGCCCGGGAGAGCCGCCAGAACGGAGTCGCCGATGTCATCAGCGCCATCAGGCCCCCTCGTCGTCGGTGTGGACAGCTCCACGCAGTCCACGAAGGCCCTCGTCGTCGACGCGGGAACCGGGGAGGTCGTGGCGAGCGGCCAGGCTCCCCACACAGTCAGTTCCGGGGCTCTCCGGGAGAGCGATCCCGAGCAGTGGTGGGACGCCCTCTGCGAGGCCCTGCGCCAGTGCGGCGCCGCCGCGCGTGAGGCCGCCGCGGTGTCGGTCGGCGGCCAACAGCACGGGCTCGTCACACTCGACGCCCGGGGCAGGCCCGTGCGGCCGGCGCTGCTGTGGAACGACGTGCGGTCCGCGCCGCAGGCCCGAGCGCTGGTGGAGCGGTTCGGCGGCGCAAAGGCGTGGGCGGACCGCGTCGGAAGCGTCCCCGGACCCTCGTTCACGGTGACCAAGTGGGCCTGGCTCGCCGAGCACGAGCCCGCTTCGGTCCGCGCCACGGCCGCGGTGCGCCTCCCCCACGACTACCTGACGCAGCGCCTGACGGGATCCGGGACGACCGACCGCGGCGATGTCTCCGGTACGGGATGGTGGGCGTCGGCGACCGAGTCGTACGACGAGGAGATCCTGCGCCTGGTGGACCTCGATCCGGCGCTCCTGCCGCGTGTCGTGCACTCCGGAGAGGTCGCCGGGACGGTGCGCGACAGCGATGAACTGCCATTCTCCAAGGGCACACTGGTGGCTCCCGGCACCGGCGACAACGCGGCCGCCGCGCTCGGCCTGGGATTGCGGCCGGGCACCCCGGTCCTGAGCCTCGGCACGTCCGGAACGGTGTACGCCGTCTCCGAACGCCGCCCCACGGATCCGACCGGAACGGTCGCCGGTTTCGCCGACGCGCGCGGTGCGTGGCTGCCGCTGGCCTGCACGCTCAACTGCACCCTGGCCATCGACCAGGTGGCCGCACTCCTCAGCCTCGACCGGGAAGCCGTACAGCCCGGCGGAGCCGTGACCGTCCTCCCCTACCTGGACGGCGAGCGCACGCCCGACCTGCCGCGCGCCTCAGGGATGCTGCACGGCCTGCGCCACGACACGACGCCGGGGCAGGTGCTCCAGGCGGCGTACGACGGCGCGGTCCACGCTCTCCTGGGAGCGCTGGACGCCGTACTGGACGCGGAGGCCGACCGCTCCGAGCCGCTGTTGCTGATCGGCGGCGGCGCGCGCGGCACTGCCTGGCAGGAGACCGTGCGACGCCTCTCCGGAAGGCCCGTCCAGATCCCCGGAGCCCGCGAACTCGTCGCCCTGGGTGCCGCCGCACAGGCCGCCGGGCTCCTCTCCGGGGAAGACCCGGCCGCGGTCGCACGGCGCTGGGGCACCGCCCGGGGGCCTGTCCTGGAGGCTGTCGAACGGGACGAGTCGACGCTCTCCAGGATCTCGTCCTTCCTCTCCGATGCGGCACCCTTGCTGGATGGGGATCATGGGGCGTGACGGTACGGAGCGGGTGGAGGACGGCCGAGGTGAGGCGGAGGCGGGTGCGACGCGGGAGCGGACACTCACCGCACGGCAGGAACGGCCCGCTCGCGGCACCCGTGAGCGCCTCGCCGACACTCAGCAGGGCATGCGTCGCCGCAACCTCTCCCGGGTGATGCACGCGGTCGCCGCACAGGGCACACTGTCGCGCGCCGCTGTGGCGTCCCGGATCGGCCTGACCCGCGCCGCCGTGTCCACGTTGGTGGACGAGTTGATCCGTGCGGGGCTCCTGGAGGAACTGGGCCCCGAGCGTCCGGGCCGGGTGGGCCGACCCGGCTCCGCGCTCGCGGTCAGTGCACGGGGACCGGCCGGCATCGGGACGGAGATCGGTGTCGACCACCTTGCGGTGTGCGCGGTCGACCTGCGCGGTGAGGTACGCGCGCGTGCCGTGCGGCGCGTCGGCAACCGGGGTCGCGCACCCCGGCCCGTGCTCGCCGACCTCGCCGCCCTCATCCGGGACGTGGCCGGTGAGGCCGAACTGGAAGGGCTGCGTCCGGCAGGCGTCGCGGTCGCCGTCCCCGGTCTGGTCGCGCGCGACACGCACACCGTCGTCCGCGCCCCCAACCTCGACTGGCACGACGCCGACCTCGGCGCCCTGCTCCCCTTGGAACTGCCCCTGACCGTGGACAACGAGGCGAACTTCGGCGCCCTGGCGGAACTGTGGCTCGGCGGTGCGGCGCCGGCGGACTTTCTGCATGTGTCGGCCGAGATCGGCATCGGCGCGGCGCTGGTGGTCGACGGACGGTTGCTGCGGGGAAGCCGGGGCTTCGCGGGCGAGCTGGGGCATGTTCCCGTCTGGCCGGAGGGGCCGCAGTGCGCGTGCGGTGGCCGTGGCTGTCTGGAGCAGTACGCGGGCGAGGAGGCGGTGCTGCGGGCGGCGGGTCTTGCGCCGAGGGCCGACCGGGTGGGGCTGCTGGCCGAGCGGGCCCTCGCGGGTGACGCGCAAGCCAGGGCGGCGCTTCGGGATGCCGGAACCGCGCTGGGGGTCGCACTCACCGGTGCGGTGAATCTCCTCGACCCACGGGCGGTGGTGCTCGGCGGCGCGCTGTCCCGGCTGGCACCGTGGCTTCTCCCTTCCTTGGAGGGCGAGTTGGGGCGCCGCATCGCGGGTCCCGGCTGCGAGGTCGTGGTCTCCGGCGTCGGGTCGGACGGGCCGCTGCTGGGGGCGGCTCATGCGGTGGTACGGGCTGTGCTCGATGATCCGGTGGGGGTGGCCTAGGGCGGCTCGCCCGGCTGTTTGAGGCGTGCGGGAGGCTCACCCGACCGTCTTGGACATACGGACGGCTCGCCCAGCATTCTTTGCGCACGGCCCAGCCGTCCGTAGCCAGGAATTCCCTTTCGGGTTTGCGGGAATGTCACCGGTTTAGCCCAATGACGGGACCGGGTCAGCGACTTCAGCCTGCCTGATCGATGACCGTCCGGCCCACTGCGGACAGGGCGAATGAATGAGTGATTCCGCCCCTGCGCCCCAAAGTTTCCGCCCTTGTCCCCCACACGAGTGGTCGAGTTATCCACACTCGCCGCCCCGTGCACAGATGCCGCTCAGGCCCTTCCACCTCAACAGACCTGGCCCGTAACGTATTTCGCGTGAGGTCGCCACCGCACCGACGACGGGACGGGAGCGTGGCTGCACGGGCACGGACAAACCCGCCAGAGCGCAAATGATTTCAGGTAGACAGCTCGCGCGAACGAGCGCAGACAGCACACGTGAACGCCTCGCGGACGGCTCACGTCAACGACTGAGGAAAGGATGCGGAGGAACAACTCAGGACCTACACGCAACTCACCGCGGGGAGCCGAGGCGACTGCGAGAATTGCGCCTACCGCTCCCTGGACTCCCACGAATTAGCCACCCACACTGTGCAGGCGTCGGGCACCCGCCCTCTCTCCTGCACCCTCCCCCGGTGCCCCCACCACAGCTCCGCACAGCCCTTTGCCGCCCTGCACCGCCCTCGCCATGACAGCCCCGATCCGTCCCCTCACCGAGGAACCGTGCCGTCCAGCTGCTCCCCCCACCGAGAGGCAGAACAGCCATGGATCGAGCAGAACACCAAGCGAAGGACACACCACAGACCGAAACAACCGCGCCCATACCGCGCCCCGGCAGGCGCCGGATCCTCCAAGGAGCCGCTCTCGCCGCCCTCCCCACAGCGCTCCTGACGGCACGTCCGGCCGACGCGCAGGCGCGGGCGGTCGACTACCCCCTGGCCGAGTCGGTGCCGGCCAGCACCTCCAACTACACCGCCGCCAACCGTCCCACCACCTATCCGGTCGAGTACGTGATCATTCACGTCACCCAGGAGACCTACGCCGACACACTCGCCATCTTCAAGAACCCGGCGAAGAAGGTCTCCGCGCACTACGTCGTCCGCTCGGCGGACGGGCACATCGCCCAGTGCGTCCGCGAGCGCAACGTCGGCTGGCACGCGGGCAACTGGAGCTACAACACACGCAGCATCGGCATCGAGCACGAAGGGTGGGTGGACAAACCGCAGTACTTCACCGACGAGATGTACGAGCAGTCCGCGGCCCTGACCGCGGCGATCTGCAAGAAGTACGGCATCCCCAAGGACCGAGAGCACATCATCGGCCATGTCGAGGTGCCGGGGGCGGATCACACCGACCCCGGCCGCCACTGGGACTGGTCGCGCTACATCCGCATGGTGAACTTCGCCTGACCTCAGCATCGGCAGCCCCCGACGGCGAAGCAGTCACCGGCAGCTCGGGCCGACCCAGTGCCCCCAAGAGCCGGCCCGGAGCCGCCCAGGGCCACCCGAGGACCAGTCGAGGGCGGACCGCAGAAGGTCGAGGACCAGCCGACGTGAGTGCGCGGATGCTTGTCGGCTCGAGTTCCCGGGGTGACGATGACAGCACCGCATCGCCGCCCCGGGAGGACCGAGTTGACCGATCCATGGGTAGCTCTGGAGTTCGGCACCGACCCCGCCGAGCGGGTCCGGACGATGCGGAGCGCGCATGAGCGGTTCACGGCGGCGGGCACCGTCACCCGACCCGTGCGGGCCGTGGTGGCCGAGTCGTGGCGCCGCTCGGTGCGGGCGCGGGTCAGCCCGGAGGACACCGGGGCGTCGGTCGAGCTGACGGCCGGGGACCTGGGGGCGTATCGGGCGGAGCATCCGCTGTCGCGGGTGATGCCGGTGTTCCGCGAGTTGATGGGCGGCTTCGCCAAGGACGGGGAGCATCTGCTGGCGGTGTGTGACGCGCACGGCAGGCTGCTGTGGGTCGAGGGGCACCCCGCCACCCGGACGCGGGCCAGGCGGATGAACTTCGTCCCGGGTGCGCGGTGGGCGGAGTCGGCGATGGGCACGAACGCGCCGGGAACGGCGGTTGCCGTGGACAGGCCGGTGCAGGTGTTCGCGACGGAGCACTTCGTGCGCAGGGTGCAGCCCTGGACATGCGCGGCCGCCCCCGTGCACGACCCACGTTCCGGCCGACTGCTCGGGGCCGTCGACATCACCGGCGGCGACGGGCTCGCGCATCCGCACAGCCTCGCCTTCGTGCAGGCGGTGGCGCGAGCGGCGGAGTCCCAACTGGCCCTCCTGTCACCGCCGGTGGAGGCGGACGGCGCGTGGGAGCTGACGGCGCTCGGGCGCGACGAGGCGCTGCTCGTCGCGAACGGTCGCAAGGTGCGGTTGAGCCGGCGGCACAGCGAGATCGTGGTGCTGCTCGCCCGGCACCCGGAAGGGCTGACGGGAGATGAGTTGCTGTGCGCGTTGTACGAGGACGAGTCGGTGACGCCGGTGACGTTGAGGGCGGAGTTGGCGCGGCTGCGGCAGGTGGTCGGGCCCGAGATGCTGCGGTCGCGGCCGTACCGCCTGGCGGTGCGGGTCACGTCGGATGTGGATGTCGTGGAGCGACGCCTCGGGTGCGGGGCGGTGACGGCGGCGGTGTCGGGGTACGCGGGGCCACTCCTGCCGGGGTCGCAGGCGCCGGCCGTGGCGCGGTTGCGGCGGCGGCTGGCCGACCAGGTGCGGGCGGCGCTGATCGCGCGGGGTGACCCGGACCTGCTGTCGGACTGGGTGCACGCGCCGTGGGGCGAGGACGACGCGGAGATGTGGCGGGCCTTGGCGGCGGTACGGCCGACGGCGCCGGTGGTGGCGCGGTTGCGGTCCCTCGAGGGTGAGTTGACGGCCGATGCGGTGGACAGCACCGGCCGACGCCCGTAGTAGCGCCGTCGCGCGGGGCTCACGGGCAACGGCGCCTCCTTCGGGCCCCACCGAGGCGAGGCATCGGCCCCGGTCCCATCGTGGCCGTATCCGTGGACCTGTCCGAAACCGTAGCCGTGGCTGTAGCCGTGGACCTGTCCATAGCCATGGCCGTCGCCGTGGCCGTGGCCGCGGCGCGCAACCTACTTGCAACCTCCGCCTCCCTAACCTCCGGCGGAGAGCTGCCCAATGGCGGGCGGCGTGTCCGGGGAGGCAGTCAAGATGGCCCGTTACGCAGCGCCCGGTACGGAGGGCGCAGTCGTCGCCTATGAGGCCCGGTACGACCACTTCATCGGCGGGGAGTATGTGGCGCCGGCGCGGGGGCAGTACTTCGAGAACCCGAGCCCGGTGAACGGGCAGCCGTTCACCGAGATCGCGCGGGGCACGGCCGAGGACGTGGAGCGCGCCCTGGACGCGGCGCACGCGGCGGCGCCGGCGTGGGGGCGTACGTCGGTGGGTGAGCGGGCGGCCGTCCTCAGGCAGATCGCCGACCGCATGGAGGCCGGGCTCGAAACGCTCGCGGTGGCGGAGAGCTGGGAGAACGGCAAGCCGGTGCGGGAGACGCTGGCCGCCGACATTCCCCTGGCCATCGACCACTTCCGCTACTTCGCGGGGGTGATCCGCGCGCAGGAGGGTTCGCTCAGCGAGCTCGACGACGACACCATCGCGTACCACTTCCACGAGCCGCTGGGTGTGGTCGCGCAGATCATCCCGTGGAACTTCCCGATCCTGATGGCGACGTGGAAGCTGGCGCCCGCGCTCGCCGCGGGCAACACGGTCGTCCTGAAGCCCGCCGAGCAGACACCGGCGTCGATCCATGTCTGGCTGAGCCTGGTCAGCGATCTGCTGCCGCCCGGGGTGGTCAACGTCGTCAACGGCTTCGGCGTGGAGGCGGGCAAGCCGCTCGCGTCGAGTCCGCGCGTCGCGAAGGTCGCGTTCACCGGGGAGACGACGACGGGGCGGCTGATCATGCAGTACGCCTCGGAGAACATCAAGCCGGTGACGCTGGAGCTCGGCGGCAAGAGCCCGAACATCTTCTTCGACGACGTGTGGGCCGCCGACGACGACTTCCGCGACAAGGCGCTCGAAGGCTTCACCATGTTCGCGCTCAACCAGGGCGAGGTCTGTACGTGTCCGTCGCGGGCGCTGATCCAGCGCGGCCACTACAGCGAGTTCCTGGAGGCGGCGATCGCCCGGACCGAGGCGATCAAGCCGGGGCACCCGCTGGACACGGACACGATGATCGGCGCACAGGCCTCCAACGACCAGCTGGAGAAGATCCTCTCGTATCTGGACATCGGCCAGCAGGAGGGTGCGAAAGTCCTGGCGGGTGGTCAGCGCGTCGAGTACGACGGCGAGTTGGCGGGTGGCTGGTACGTGCAGCCCACGATCTTCGAGGGCGACAACCGGATGCGGGTCTTCCAAGAGGAGATCTTCGGCCCCGTCGTGTCGGTCGCGTCGTTCAACGACTTCGACGACGCCATCAAGATCGCCAACGACACGCTGTACGGCCTGGGTGCCGGGGTGTGGACGCGGGACATGAACACCGCGTACCGCGCGGGCCGTTCGATCCAAGCGGGCCGCGTGTGGACGAACTGCTACCACGCGTACCCGGCGCACGCGGCGTTCGGCGGCTACAAGCAGTCCGGGATCGGCCGTGAGACGCACAAGATGATGCTGGAGCACTACCAGCAGACGAAGAACCTTCTGGTGTCGTACTCGCCGAAGAAGCTCGGCTTCTTCTAGAGGCATGAGAGAAGGCGCCTGACCTGGGCTCTTGCCCGTCAGGCGCCTTTCGCTCGGCCCACCCCTGTTCCCGCCCCTGTTCCCGCCCCGTTTCCGAGAGGCCGCCGCCCACAGGGATCATGAAGGGCATGGAACTGCGTGGGGACAAGGTCGTACTGCGGTCTGCGACACACGACGACGGTGGGGTGCTCGACGCGATCGTCCGGGAGCCGGAAGTCGCGGTGTGTTGATCCCGGCGAACCAGGTGTCCAGGTTCGTCGCGGCGTAGTCGGCCGGACCCGTGCGGGGGCCGGTGCGGCGGCGGCCCGCCTGGGCCCATCCGTGGACGTGGTCCGCCCATCGTTCGTGTGCGGCCTGCCGGGAGCTGTCAGGAGGGCCCGGGCAGTCGGGCGTCTCCACCCGACGCCCGGCTCCGGTTCGTCGCGTGCCTCTCGTCGGCGCTCTGGGCCCCAGGTCCGCTTCGGGGCGCGCGGCGGGGCAGCGGTTTCCGGGTGCGGCGCTACCGTCATGAGGGTGACGGGAATCAATGCCGATCAGCGGTGGTCCGAGTCCATGTCGGCTGCCTACGAGCAGTATCTGGTGCCGGTGGTCTTCCGGCCCTTCGCCGAGGACCTGGCCGCGAGAGCGGCGGTACTGCGACCTCGGCGGATTCTTGAACTGGCCGCGGGTACGGGTGTGTTGACGTCACGTCTGCTCGCGGCGGCACCGTCGGCCAAAGTCACGGCCACCGACCTCAACGAGGCCATGGTCGCCTTCGGGGCGTCCCGGGTCCCGGGCGCGGTGTGGCGGACGGCCCCCGCGCAGCGGCTGCCCTTCCCGGGCGGAGGCTTCGACCTGGTGGTCTGCCAGTTCGGCGTGATGTTCTTTCCCGACCGGGTCGCGGCCTTCAGCGAGGTCCAGCGGGTGCTGGGCCCGGGCGGCCAGTTCTTGTTCAACACCTGGGGCCCACTCAGTACGCACGGTTCCGAAGTCGCGTTGCAGGCGAGTCTGGAGCGGGCCTTTCCGGCCGACCCGCCCCGGTTCTTCCCGACGGTTCCGCACGGCTACGCCGACCCCGCTGTCGTGACCGCTGATCTGACGGCCGCCGGGTTCGCCGTCGAGGAGGAGCAGGAGCTGACGCTTCAGGGCCGGGCCGCCTCGACCGCCGACCTCGCCACCGGATACCTCACCGGGACGCCGGTGCGCGCGGCCGTGGAGGAACGCGGCGGCGGACCGGCTGTCCTGGCCACCGTCATCGACGAGATGACGTCCCGACTGGGCCCGGGGCCGGTCACCGCCCCGATGACGGCGTACGTCTTCCGCACCGCTCCCGCATGAGTACGGGAGCGGTGCGGCATCCGCAGCGCGCGGCAGCAGGAGCGATCAGGCGAAGCGGCGGACGAACACGTCCGACTTGCCGTTGGTGTCACCGGGCACGATGTCGTCGGCCTTGGACGCGAAGACCACGTCGTGTCCACCCGTGCTGACCGCGTCGACCCCGGCCGAGGCGGGCTGGTTCGAGACGACCTCGTCGGTGCCCGCGCCCAGGTCGCGCAGGACGAGCGACGGTCCGGTCGTGTCGTTCGGGGCGTACAGCAGATGGTTGCCGGTGGGGTCGATGGCCAGGCCCTTGACGTCCGGGACTCGTTGGGCGGTGCCCGAGCTCACGTCGTGGACGTAGGTGTCGGAGCCGGAGAGGTAGACGACCTTGCTGCCGTCCTCGCTGATCTGCACGATCGTCGCTTCCTTGGCCGGGCCCTCGATCGGGTCGGAGGTGGAGCCGTGGTCCCGGTCCCACACGAAGACGTCCTTGGCCTTGCCGTCCTGGTAGGCGACGAAGCGGCCGTCACCGCTGATGGACGGGCGGGACGGCGCGGTGTGGTCGAACCAGGCCAGTTCCTGCTTGGTGTTGGCCTGCCAGTCCCATACGTCGATGCGCTGACTGGACGACGGCCGACCGATGGTGGCCACATTGGCGACATAGCGGCCGTCCCCACTCAGCGACGGCTGACTGCAGTTGAGAGCATCGCAGTTGAGGCCGATCGAACTGCCCGCGGTCCATTGGGCCAGCTTGACCTTGGTGTCCCTGAACAGCAGCACCCAGTACGCGGAGTACTCCCCGTCACCGCTGATCACCGGGGAGCCGATCGGGTAGCTGCCCACCTGCTTGAGCTGCCCCGACGGCTCGTCACGCAGATACACCCGGTCGCTTCCCGCGGCGTTGCCGGGCGTGAAGTTCTTCGCCGACGACGTGAAGGCGATGCGGCGTCCGTCGGTCGTGATCGCGCCACCGGTGGAATCGCCGTCGGACTGCGTGCCGTCGGCCGCGACACTGATCCTCTCCACACCGGCTCCGCTGTCTCGCGCGTCACCCGCGGGCTCGGCCGAGGCGGCGGCTCCGGGCAGCACCGCGGTGACCGCGCACACCACGACCGCCGCGCCTGACGCACCCCACACGCGTCTGGTGGTTCTCCGGTCGGTGTTTCCCCTCATTTTTCCCCCACTCGGAAAGGTCGTGCCCCCGGTCCCCTACCGGAGGTCCCCCAGCATGCAACCGCGACGGCGCTGAGGGGTCAATGAGGCACATGACATGTGAGAGGTGTCGTTTCGGTCATAGGGGATCGGGACCCGAACGCCACCCGCGACTCCTCGGGATCGGCCCGGCCGCGGCGCCACGCTCGACCGGCTCTGGGCCGGTGTCGAGCACGTCGAATGTGTCGAGTGCGTCGAGCACTGCGTCGCCGTTCACCCTCGCCCATTCGGCCAGGACGCGGATGGGCTCGATCAACGTCGTGCCGAGCGGGGTGAGTTCGTACTCGACGCGGGGTGGCACCTCGGCGTAGGCATGGCGGCGGATCAGTCCGTGTGCCTCGAGCCGTCGGAGCGTCTGGGTGAGCACCTTGCGGGAGATGCCGCCGATCAGTTCGATCAGCTTGCCGTGGCGGACGGGGCCTTCGCTGAGGCCTGCCAGCACGACCACCGTCCACTTGTCGGCGATCAGCTCGACCGCCAGACGCGCCGGACAGTCAGCGAGAAAGAGGTCATCGGGACCAGTACGGCTCATGGGTTCCTAAGGTACCTGCCGGTTCCTGTCGGAAACCTAGCCTGGATTTCCCCCCTTCTTCCCCCCCCTTCTTCCCCCCCTCCTTCCGCCCCCTTCCTCCCCCCTCTTTCCGCCCCCTTCTTCCCTCCTCTTCTCCCCCTTCTTCCTGACTTCTTCCCGACCTCTTTCCGAACCAGGAGAGTCATGCGAGTCATCACGCAGCAGTCCCTCGGCGGTCCCGAAGTGCTCACCATCGTGGACGCGCCCGATCCCCGGCCCCTCCCGACGGAGGTGCTCGTCCGCGTCAAGGCGATCGGGCTCAACCCGCTGGAGGCGCGCCTGCGCGCCGGTGAGTTCCCGCTGCTCGGGCGGCCGCCGTTCGTCCTCGGCTGGGACATCAGCGGTGTGGTCGAGGAGGGGGCGCTGACGTGGCGGTTCAGGCCCGGAGACGAGGTGTTCGGGATGCCGTTGTTCCCGCGGGCGGCGCGCGCGTACGCCGAGACCGTGTCCGCGCCGGCGTTGCACCTGGCGCGCAAGCCCGCGTCGCTGTCGCACGTCGAGGCGGCGGCGCTGCCGATCGTGGGGCTGACGGCATGGCAGGGCCTCGTCGACCTCGGAGGCGTGAGCCAGGGTGACAGGGTCCTGGTCCATGCCGGTGGTGGCGGCGTCGGCCACGTCGCGATCCAGATCGCGAAAGCCCTCGGCGCGTACGTGATCACGACTGCCAGTAGGAGCAAGCGGGCGTTCGTCGAAAGCTTCGGCGCCGACGAGGTCATCGACTACACCGCGGTCGACTTCACCAGGGCGGTCCGGGACGTCGACGTCGTGCTCGACACGATCGGCGGTGACACCGTCGAGCAGTCCCTCGAAGTGCTCCGCCCGGGCGGTCACCTGGTGACGGCGGTCGCCGATGAGGACGCGCGGCTCATCGCCAAGTACGAGGCGGCCGGCATGCGTTTCAGCGGGATCGCGGTCGACCCCGATCCGGTCGCCCTGCGGGGTCTCGTCGACCTCGTCGAGCAGGGCAGGCTCCGGGTCCACGTACAGGAGACGTTCCCGTTCGAACGCGTCGCCGACGCGCACCGGTTGCTCGACGGCGGTCACCTCCGGGGCAAGCTCGTCCTCACCCTCTGATCCCGGGCGTACCGCCACCGGGGCGTAAGTGCCCGCCAGGCACACCCGGTCACTGGGGAACAACGCGTCGGACCAGGTCCGGCTTCCATTCCACGTATTCCACTTCCGGCCCTCCGACATGACGTGCGTACAGATAGTGGCCTGTGGGTGCGAACGTGGCAGCCTCGGTGATCACGGCTCCGGCCGCAAGCAGGGTCGCTGTCAGATCATCCAGATCGGCTACGACGACCGTCGCGGAGCCGTGCATGTTCTTCGCGCGCTCCTCCGGAGGGCCCGCGAACAGGAGGAAGTCACCGATGCCCACCAATTGCACCTCGCCGTCCGTAAAGTGCCCCTTGCCCACCTCACAAGAAGGCACTTTGAGGTGAGAGAGGAACCGGGAGGCAACCGTGCCCGCCCGCGCCGAGGAAAAGCCGTGGACGCGCCCCCGGCAGATCACTTACTGTGTGGCTCCACGCCCTGAGATGGATGGAAGGAGGCGAGTGCCGTGCGGTTCACACCTTTCCAGCGCTCCCTCTTTCCGCTGTCCCGGCGTGGTTCGTGAGTCCTGACCGGGAGCGCTCCCAGCAGCACGCATCCCGGAGGAATCCATGACCGATCCGGTCATCCACGCGCTCTCCTCGCGCGACGCTCATCTCTTCGACGCGCTCCCCGACCCCCTGGACGCCCGAGAAGCCCATCGGCGTACCCAATTCCGCCCCGACTGGAAGCGCGTCGCCCTGCGCGACGGCGAAGTCGTCGCACGCGGCGCGTGGTGGGGCGGCCCCGACGACTCGGAGCCCGTCAACGTCAACTGGTTCGACGTGGCCGAGGGCGAGGAGGAGGCAGGGGCCGAACTCCTGCGCTCCGCTCCCTGGCAGGTCGAACTCGAGATCAACCTGCCCGGCGACTGGCGGGACAAGCCCGACCTGCGCGCCGCCGCCGGGGCGCGCTTCGCCGCAGCACGAGCCGCGGGGTACGAACTTCTGGTGGAACGCTTCCTGTACCGCTGGACCCCGGAGCGAGGTCTGCCCCAGCGGCCCGGACGCCTGCGCTTCAGCGCCGAACCCGACGACACCGTGTTCTTCGACGCGTTGCGCCGCATCCACTCCGTCACCCTGGACGCCCACGCGCTCAAAGCCATCGAGGAGGGTGGCCCCGACCAGGCCGCCCAGCAGGAACTCGACTTCTTCCACTGGTGCCCCTCCCCACGGGAGTGGTGGCAGACCGCGTACACGCCCGAGGGCGACCTGGCCGGCATCCACATCCCGGCCCACAACCCCTCAGGACCGACCGTCGGCTTCATCGGAGTCGTACCGGAACAGCGCGGTCACGGCTACGCCTACGACCTCCTGGTGGAGTGCGCGCACCTCCTCGTCGAGCACGGCGCGGAGTTCATCAGCGGGGCGACGGACCGGGGCAACTTCCCCATGGCCGCGCACTTCGCCAAGGCCGGCTTCCCTGTCGTCAGGGAACGCATCAACTTCCACCCGACGGGTCGAGCGGCCTAGCAAGCGGCCCAGCGAGGAATAGCGCGCGGTGAGGGGTCCGGTCCGAGAGCAGGGCCGGACCCCTCGTCGGCGAGGACGCCGCACCGCCGTTCACAGCGGCCCGTCGCCGCGAGACCGGCATGATCACGCCGTCGTCCTCACCTGCCACCTCGACCGACCGGAGGGAAGGCGGCCGGATACAGTGCGGTCGACGGCAGCCTGGCTGCTCGACAAGGAGGGGAAGCGTGACCGGCACCAGCGAGACCCGAACCGCCGACAGTGCGGAGCACGAGACCCGGCCGAGCCGACTGCACCGCCTGATGCGCCACCTCCCCCTGATCGCTCCCGTCCTGCTGTGGACCGTGCCCTGCTGGATGCTGTTGCACACCGGCCAGCACTGGCCGCTCCCCGTCACGCTGGCCGGCACCGCGCTGTTCGCCCTCGGCCTGATCGGCATGCCGCTCGCGATGGTGCGCGGCCACGGCCGCCGCCAGCAGGACTGGGCGGCGATCATCGGGGACACCCTGCTCGGCGCCATCTGGACCCTGTTCACCTGGTCCGTTCTCCTCGGCGCCCTGCTGCGGCTCACCCTGGCCGTGACCGGTGTCGGCGACGGCCAGGACCGTGCCAGGGCCGTCACCTGGGCGGCCCTCGGCACCGCCGCCGTGCTGCTCGCCTGGGGGTACGCCGAGGCTCGCCGGGTGCCGCGGGTGCGCCGCCTCGACGTAGAGCTTCCGCGGCTGGGAGCCGGGTTGGACGGTACGCGCGTCGTCCTCATCACCGACACCCACTACGGCCCGCTCGACCGTGCCCGCTGGTCGGCGCGGGTCTGCGAGACGGTCAACACCCTGGAGGCCGACCTGGTCTGCCACACCGGGGACATCGCGGACGGCACGGCCGCACGCCGCCGCGCCCAGGCCGCGCCGCTCGGCACCGTGCGGGCCACCCGGGCCCGGGTCTACGTCACCGGCAACCACGAGTACTACAGCCAGGCCCAGGGCTGGGTCGACCTGATGGACGAGCTGGGCTGGGAGCCGCTGCGCAACCGCCACCTGCTGCTCGAACGCGACGGCGACACCCTCGTGGTCGCCGGCGTGGACGACGTCACGGCCGAGTCCTCCGGCCTGCCCGGCCACCGCGCCCACCTCGCAGGAGCCCTGCACGGCGCCGACCCCGACCACCCCGTCCTGCTCCTGGCCCACCAGCCCAAGTTCATCGACCGGGCGGCGGCCGGCGGCGTCGACCTCCAGCTCTCCGGCCACACCCACGGCGGCCAGATCTGGCCCTTCCACCACCTGGTCCGCATCGACCAGCCCGCACTGGCGGGCCTCAGCCGCCACGGCACCCGCACCCTCCTGTACACCAGCCGCGGCACCGGCTTCTGGGGCCCGCCCTTCCGCGTCTTCGCGCCCAGCGAGATCACCCTGCTCGTACTCCGCTCCCCCCAAGGTCCCACCTCGCCGTAGCGCGGGCCGGGCCGCCGGTTCCGTCAGCGGAGGCCCCGAGGGGCGTGGAAGCGCACCTCGGGGTACCGCGCCGAAGGACCGTCGAGGAGCGGCCTCTCCCGCCCCCGCAGGTGCGTGTCGAGGAACGCGGTGACGTAGGCGCGCACGATCGCGTCGGCGCGGTCGCCGTCGAGGTTCTGCAGGGGGATGTCGTACTGCTCGGCCAGGGGTGCCAGGTCGGTCAAGGAGTTGTGCTCGATGCCGTCGACCGTCAGCCAGCGCTTCCACCCGGTCAGTTCGGTCCAGGTCTCGTCCCAGGTGCCGTCCTTCCCGCCGGGTACGTGACTGGGCCTGCCCAGCATCAGCAGCGGGCGGTCGACGGGGGTGTCGTTGGGGAAGTGGTAGTTGCCGTCCATGTTGACGGCGGCCCTGATCCGGGTGTCGCGCAGGATCGCGGGGATCGTGCTGAAGCCTCCGGCGGAGTGGCCGACCATGGCGACGCGGCGGGTGTCGATCCGGGGGCCGCCCTTCCAGGGCAGGGCCCAGGGCCGGGGCTCGGACGGGTTTCGGCCGGTGGCGTTCGGCGCGGCCCTGCCTGTCAGCTTGTCGAGGACGAAGGTGACGTCTTCCGCGCGGACGGCGCCGACCTTGGGGAAGTTCCTGTCCGCGCACGCCACACAGGACGTGGTGCGTCCGTCGGGGAAGGAGATGCCCTCGGCTTCGTAGTTGTGCCCGACGGCGGCGACGACGTAGCCGCGCGCGGCGAGTTCCTCGGCGAGCCCGGTCAGCGTGGCGCGCGGCATGCCGAAGCCGGGAGAGAGCACGACCAGCGGGAGCCCGCCGGGCGCGGGGACCGGCTCGGCGCCGACCGTCGCGTGCGTGCCCACCTCGCTCAACGCGGTCGGCGGGACCGGTATCCGGTTGGCTGTGACGTACTGCTGGGACTCCTCCGCGGTCATGTACGGCGCGGGCGTGCCCGAGGGCTTCCTCGCCGGGTACCAGACGGACACCATCAGCTCGCGGCGCACCTCGGGCACCCAGGGGTCGGCCCGGTCCTCATCCTTCAGGTGCAGGGTCGTCCGGCCCACCGGCCTGTCGCCCGAAGGCTCGGGCAGGGCCGGTGCGGGCCGGTCCGGTGGCGTGGGCGTGGGCGTGGCGGTGTCCGCGTATGCGACGGTGGTGCTGCCACGCGCGGGGGCACCCCCGGCGGAACTCCCGGCGGAGACACCCCCGGCGGAGACGAGCAGGGCCACGACGGTTGCCGCACCGGCCAGGGGCACACCATGCCTTGCCTTCATGTGGGTCGCTTTCTGTCGGTGGTTCGGTCCGGCACGCGGAACGGCGCGCCGTGACGTTCACAGGCCTTGCACGCTACGAGGCCGACACCGCGCGCGGCGTCGGCCCAGGGGTGACAACTGGCGACCTGTGATGCACCTGTACGGCGACAGCCAGGGGTGACACCGGCTCCTGCCGCCCGGTGCCGACGTCCGGGGGTCAGGACGCCGGTGCCAGCGCGCGCAGCAGCGTCGGCAGGGACCTGTGGAACTCCCTTGCCCAGTAAGGCGGGGAGTGTGTGCCCGTGTAGAAGTGGGTGGTCACCGGGACGCCGACGGTGTGCAGGCGGTCGGCGAGCGCGCGGGACTGACGGGCCATGAGTGACTCGGTCGGGGAGACGGCGTCCTCGGGGAACGGGTCCGCGGGGTCCTCCAGGCCGGGGATCACCGGGTCGGGCTCCCCACCGGGCGGGTCGAGGGGGCCCGCGGTGCCGTCGCCGGCGGAGAGGTGGACGGGGACTCCTCGGAGGCGTTCGGCGAGGTCGTAGGGGTCGTGCGCCCGCCAGTTGGCGCGGTCGATGACCGGATCGCCCCACAGGGCGCGCCAGTCGAGCCCCAGGTACGTCATCGCGGCCCTGATCGCGTGCGGATCCCGCGAGGGTTGCACGAAGCCGCTGTAGCTCGCGACCGCGCGGAACAGTCCGGGGTGACGCGCCGCGTACGACAGGGCGCCGAATCCGCCCTGCGACTCGCCCGCGGCCACACGACGCGTTCCGGCGCCGTGGCCCCGCTCCAGAAGGGGGCGCACCGCGTCCAGGCGGAAGGTCTCGACGGCGGGCGGGCCGCCCTCGCCGCGGTGGAACCAATCGGTGTCGAAGCCGAAGGGCGGCATCTCCGGCATCACGACCAGGACATCGCGCAGCGCGGGCAGCTCCTGGACGCGGGAGGCGTAGTCCTCCGTCCACGCCTTGTGGTTGCCGTCGCCGCCGACCAGGAGGTACAGCACGGGCCAGCGGTCCTGGGGCCGGCGCTGTTCCCAGCCGTCCGGGGTGAGCAGCCGGACCTTCGCGTCGCGTCCCAGCGCGGGCGAGGAGACGGTGAGATCGCGCAGGCGCAGGCCGAGGCGCCGGTCCGCGATCACGCGGGCACCGTCGGGTGCGGCCGTCCGCGCGCTCGTGGGCGCGTGCTCCCCGGCGGCCGGGGCTGCGGCACCGGCCGGGCCGGGCAGGAGAAGGACGACGAGGGGCAACAGGGACAGGAGGGACCTGAGATGAGGCTTCTTGCGCATGATCGTGACCAGTCGGTGGGGGCGGGTGGGTGAGACGGGGCGGGAAGGCCGGGCACCCCGTCCATGCCCTCGACGCCGGGCACGGCAGCGCGGGGTGACATCCGTCGCCGGGAGTCGGGCGCTACTCCCGTGGGAGCAGTCGGCAGCCGCGGTCTTCGCGGCCTTCGCGGTCTTCGCGGGACTGCTGCTGACGGAGGAGCAGACCGCGGCGCGGGCGGCGGTCTGAACCCGGCGGGCCCGGGTGGTGCGAAGCGCCGGTCACCGGCTCGTCGCACCACCCAAGCGTCCGCTCAGGCCGCCCCGACTCCCCCGGTGCACGCCGCCCCGGGCTCGGGTGTCTGCGGACCCTGGACGTACTTGTCCAGGAACTGGTCCACCCGCGGGTCGGACGCCTCGGTGACGGACAGTTGGCGTCCCCACGCGGTGAGCGTGATGGCGCCGCGCTGTTCCGCGACGGGGCTCATCAGCGTGTAGGGCGTCCCGCTGACCTTGTCGCCGAGCCGCTCGATGTCACCGGCGGCGGCCTTGTCGTTGTACGTGATCCAGACGGCGCCGTGTTCGAGGGAGTGCACGGCGTTCTCCTTGCCGACCGGCTTGTCGTACACGTTGCCCTGGCAGTTGACCCAGGCCTGCGCGTGATCGCCGCCGACCGCGGGAGTCATCGGGTAGTCGACCTCCTTGTCCACATGGTTGCGGCCGAGCTTCTCGGCGTCCCAGGTCTTCTCGCCCTTGACCGGGGCCGCCGCCGCGGCGTCCTGCTTCTCCTGCTGGTCGTCGTACGACACCAGTGCGTACGTGCCGAAGCCCACGAGCCCCACGACCACGGCGACGCTCGCCGCGACGGTGAGGATGCGGTTGCGTCGCTCGCGGGCCCGCTCGGCGCGGCGCAGCTCCTGGATGCGGGCCTTGCGCTCGGCGGCGGTCGCGGCGCTCTTGCCCCTCTTGGAGGGCGACTTCGCCGATGGGCGCGTGGACGCCGAGGACTTGGCGGTGGATCTGGGGGACTTCGAAGTGCTCATGGCGTGCGGGTCCTTGTCCCCGCTGTGCCGGGCACAGCGGTGGTCGCGGGTGAGGGAGGGAAGGCAGCGGTACGCGCGCGCCCGTGGCGGGGCGCGCGTGGGCCGCCCTCAGGTCCGCTGCACCTGAAGGACGTGGAGGTCGGGGGCCTGCCGACGTGTGGGTCCGCGCGGCGCGGGCCGTGCGGTCGGGGCGTGCCGGGGCTGCCCGGCGTGCTCGTCGGTGACGGGGGCCGGGGGCTCGGGCGCGGGCAGCGTGAGCGCGGCGTGGTGGGTGACGGCTGCGCAGCGCTCGCTGGGCGGGCAGTCGTGGCCGAGGGCCGGTCCCGTCTCTCGTTCGGGTACGACGGCGGGGCTCGCGACGCCGGGGACGGGCGCCGCCGGGGCGGCGCGGCCGCCGCCGTCCTCATGGTGCGTCAGGGACCCGAAGCACACACAGAGGACGGCCAGGACCGAGGCCAGGGCGCAGGCGAGCACGGCACCGCGGCGGACGGCCCGCGCCGTGCCGTGCCGTGCGTTCCGTGCGCCCAGGGTCATGGCCGCAGATAGTACGTCCCCTTCGTCGTCGCCGGTACGTCGGCTCGGCCGCCGGGGCCGTCACGCGCCGGTCCGCGGGCCACGGCGGAGGGCCGCGCGGAGGGTGTCTCCGCGCGGCCCTCGGGGTGTCGGTGCCTGATGACGGCTTTCAGATGTCAGACGTCCTCGGGCCTGATCCGGCCGCGCCATGCCCCCGATTCCTGCGCGCGGTGTTCGATGTAGTGCTTGAACCGCTGCATGTCGCCCTTGATCCGCCGGTCGATGACGCCGGTGACCTCGGCGGCCTTCTCCGCGAGGCCCTCGTTCTCGACCTCCATCACGAGTTCCACGCGGGTGCGGGACGCGTCCAGGGCCTGGAACCGGACCATGCCCATCTGCTTGATGTCGCCGCTGGTCGTCCGCCAGGCGATGCGTTCGTCCGGGAGCTGGTCGATGATCTCGGTGTCGAACTCCCTGCGCGCACCGGCGACCTTGGTGGTCCAGTGGTTGCGCCGGTCGTCGAGCTGGACGACTTCCTCCACGCCCTCCATGAAGTGGGGGAACTCCTCGAACTGCGTCCACTGGTTGTAGGCGGTGGACGCGGGAACCTCGACGTCCACCGTCTCCGTGACCGTGCTCATCAGCGTGCCTCCTCCGGCCCGCGGGTGCGGGCCTCTCACTTCTCCTTGCGCCGGAACACCAGCCACAGGGCGGTGACTCCGACCGCGGTGGCCAGCAGCAGCCCGCGGTTGTTGCGCGCCGCCTCGGCTCCCTGGCCCGCCTTCTGCCGCAGGAGTTCGGGCGTCTGCTCCTGGAGCTTGTCTCCGGCCTGACTGGCCATCGCCTTGGCCTGGTCCGTGGTGTGGGCGGCCTTGGCCTTCACGTCGGTCGTCGCGGCCGCCAGCGCGTCGACCGTCCTGCCGAGCCCCTGCTTGGTCTCCTCGGCGTGCTTGCGCAGCCGTTCGGGGGCGGCCGGGCTCTTCAAGTGGTGCGTCCGCCGGGTCATGGATCCGTACTCCTTCGGTCTCGGCCACGCCGTCTTTCGATCTCCGTCACTCCGGGTGCCCCCGAGCGGCGATCTCACACAGGCGGCCGCGGATCCCGGCCGTGCCAAGCCGTGGCGCGAGGGGCCTTGACGGCTTTGGCGGCCTTGGCGAGGCGGGCCCACGCGTCCTGGTCGTAGGGGCACCGGGGGCGCAGGTTGACGCGCGCGCTGAGGAGCGTGCGGGCGAGGTCGTGGCGTCCGGCGTGCAGGGCCGACTCGACCAGGGTCTTCTGCACGGCGTCCCGCTGCGCGTGGCTGCCGCCGAAGGTGTGGAGGCGGTGCCGCAGCGGCAGCAGGAGGTCGACCGCGTCGGCGTGGCGCCCCTGTCCGTAGGCCACGAGGGCCCGGCACACCGGAAGCCCGATCTCGGCGGTCATCGCAGCGTTCGAGAGCCCCGGGCGGCCGGAGCCCGCGTCCCGCAGCCAGCCCTCCCGGTCCCGGATGAGCTGTTCGGCATCCGCGATGCGGCCCGCACCGACGTGGGCCATGACGGCGTGGACGTCGTTGAAGGCGTAGTACGCGCCGTCGCCGCGCCGCGCCCAGGCGTCGGCGAGCGCGGGCCAGCGGTCGCCGGTGTCGGTGCCCGCGAGATGGAGCCGCCAGAGCAGGGACGCGGCGTCCAGGAGCTCCATCGCGGCCCCGCCCGAACCCTCGTGGTGCACGGCGGCGTCGTACACCTCGAGGACCTTGTCGGTGTCACCCGTCTCCATGACGTACAGGGCGTAGTGCCACCAGTTGTGCACGTTGAGGTAGTTGCCGGTCGACCAGTCGGCGGAGCGGGCGTCGAGGTAGCGGATGCCGTCCTCGTACCGCCCCTGCATCTCGTAGGCGTGCACGACGGCGTGGATGCCCCAGACGTCGCGTGGATCGCGTTCGACGGCCTCCAGGCCCACGCCCTCGGCCTGCGTGTAGTGCCCGGCCTCCTCGAGGCCGAACGCGTACATGCCCTGGAGCAGGCCGTAGTGCGGGTCGTCGGTGTCCCAGGCGGACAGCGCGCCGCCGACGCGGTCGCGCAGCAGCACGGCGTTGCCGGTGAAGAAGTCGATCTGGTGGCCGACGGCGAGGGCGAGGGCGTCCTTCGGGTGCGCGACGACGAGTTCGGCGAGGACGCGGCCCGCCGCGTGCAGGTCGCCGTCGAGCCAGAGCGACGCGGCCTCGACGTGCATGCGCTCGCGCGGGGTGAGCTCGGCCGCGTGCACGTCCGCGCGGTACGCCTCGAAGGCCGTGGCCGCCTGTGCCGCGTCCTGCTCCTCCGTGCCGAGGAGACCGAGGTACGCGCCGAGGACGTGCCCCATGGCGGAGCGGGGCGATGCGTCGAGTACCGCGCCGGCCTCCGGCACGACCTCCTCGCGGAAGTGGAGCAGGTGGTCGAGCGCCGCCTCGTAGTGCCGCGCGGCGTCGGTGTCGGTGTGGGTCATCGTGTGTGCGTGCCGGTCCGTGACCACTGTGTCCTCCCGACGGGTC
Organism: Streptomyces sp. RK9; assembly: GCF_045070545.1. Lineage (NCBI taxonomy): Bacteria > Bacillati > Actinomycetota > Actinomycetes > Kitasatosporales > Streptomycetaceae > Streptomyces > Streptomyces sp. RK9. The sequence continues at coordinate 696,772 of NZ_CP173703.1, forward strand.
GCCTCGTGCCGCAGTGATCTCTGCCCGTCCGCGGCAGGACGGACACCACGGCGGGACCAGGACAACCCCGGCTTCTTCCAGAGGCCCATGAAGAAGGCGCCTGACCGGGGATTTCACCGGTCAGGCGCCGTTCGCTCGATGGCGTCCAAAGGACGTCAGGGAATCTGCTTGCTCACCTCCAGGTCGGCCTCCGGCTTGGTGACCTTGCCTCCGGGCGGGCCCGTGGTGCTGGAGTTGTTGCCGGTGACCGGGTCCTTGGTCGCCGACGACACCGTGGCCGTGTTGTCGAGGTCGTCCCCGTCACCGGTGTAGGTGGCGGCGAGCTTCACCTTGAACACCCAGCTGACCGAGGCGCCGGGCGCCAGGGTCGCGAGCGGCCCGCAGGTGACCGTGCGGCCCGCGGTGCACGGGTCGTCGGAGGAGACGAAGCTCAGCGCCGTGGGCAGGACGTCGGACACCTGGACCTGTTCGGCCTGGGAGGGGCCCTTGTTGGTGACCGTGACCGTGTAGTCGAAGGTCTGGCCGGGGGCGACGGGCTTGTCCGTGGTGGGCTTCTTCACGATCGCGAGGTCGGCGGCGGGCGCCGCGATCGTGCCGTCGGGCGGTCCCGCGGTGTCGGTGTCGTTGTCGCTGCTCGGGTCGATGTTGTCGGCGGTGACATGGGCGGTGTTCTTGATGTCGCTGCCGTCGCCCTGGTAGGCGGGGTCGACCTTCACCGTCAGGGTGTACTCGGCCGTCTCGCCGACCTTGAGCGGGGTGGTGCGCCGGCAGTTCACGGCCTGTCCGGAGACCGTGCAGCCCGCGGGCGACGAGGAGACGTACGACAGGCCCACGGGCAGGTCGTCGGTGAGCTTGACGTTGTAGGCGTCGGCCGACGGGCCCTTGTTGGTGATGGTGATCCTGTAGTCGAAGGTCTCGCCGGGGCGCGGCGCCCGGTCGCCGACGGCGGTCTTGGTCACGGCCAGGTCGGCCGTGGGCTTGTTGACCTTGCTGCCCGGGAGGCCGGCCGCCGCGCTGGTGTTGTTGGCGGGGACGGGGTCCGTCGTGTCCGAGGAGACGGTCGCGGTGTTGCGGATGTCGCTGCCGTCGCCGGTGTACTCCGAGTCGAGCCGGACGGTGAACTTCCACGTCTTCGACGCGCCCGGTTCGAGGACGGCCTGCGGCCCGCAGGTGACGTCCTGGCCGGAGGCGGTGCAGCCGTCCGCCGAGCCCACGAAGGCGAGGCGCGCGGGCAGGGTGTCGGTCGCCTTCGCGTTCAGCGCCCGCGACGGCCCGTCGTTGGTGACGGTCACGGCGTACTCGAAGGTCTCGCCCGGCGCGATGGGCGTGGTGGTCGTGGGCTCCTTGCCCGCCCAGAGGTCGGCCCGGGGCTCGGTGACGCCGCCCGGCGGGAGCACCGCCGTGCTGGTGTTGTTGGTGGGGTCGGGGTCCTTGGAGTCGGACGTCGACGTCGCGGTGTTGCGCAGGTCGGAGCCGTCACTCCGGTAGGCGGCGCTCAGCTTGACCTTGAACGTCCACTTCACGGAGGCGCCGGGGGTGAGCTTCGCGTGCGGGCCGCACGCGACCCGCTGCCCGGACGCCGTGCAGGGGTCGGCCGACGACACGAACGAGATGCCGTCGGGCAGCGTGTCGACGGCGCTCACGTTGCGGGCGTCCGAGAGACCGGCGTTGAAGGCCTCGATCTCGTACTCGTACTCCTCGCCGGGCACGATCGGCCCGGTGCCGAGTGCCGTCTTCACGGTCGAGATGTCCGACTCGGGCGTGAAGGGTCCGGGCGGCGTGACCGGGTCCGGCTTGTTGTTGTCCGGGTCGGGGTCGGTGGCGTCCGACGTGCCCTCCGCGCTGTTGCCGAGGTCCGAGCCGTTGCCCTGGTAGGAGGGGCTCAGCCGGGCGAGGAACGTCCACTTCTTGGTCTGGCCCACGCCGAGCTGCGGCTCGGGACCGCAGGTCACCGTGCGGCCGCTCGCCGAGCAGCCGTCGGCGGACGACACGAACGACATGCCCTCGGGGAGCGTGTCCGACGCCGTCACGTTCCGGGCCACGGAAGGCCCGTTGTTCTTCGCTGTCAGGGTGTACGTGATCAGTCCGCCGGGCGGTGTGTCCGCCCGGTCCGCCGCGGGCAGGGCGCGGCTCAGCTGCGTGCTCACCCGCGGCGCGGAGCCGGAGAGGGCCGCCGCCCGGGCCTGGTCCTGGCCCGACCACTGCGGCAGCGCGCAGACCAGCACGGCGACCGCGGCGCCCACCAGGACGCGTCGGCGATGTCGTGTCGTACTCATCTCACATCGGTTCCGTTCGTGCTCCGGTCGCGTACACCGCTGTACGGACGTGCGAAGGAAGGTGTCCCGCCGGCGCGGCGGGACCCGTCAGGAGGGGGTGTTCTCGGCCTTCTTGCCGAACTCGAGGTCGGCCGTCGGCGGCTTGACCCGGCCGCCCGGCACGGTGGCGCTGCCGCTGTTGTTGCCGGTGTCGGGGTCGGCGGTGTCGGCGTCGGCCGTCGCGACGTTGAGGACGTCCGTGCCGTCGCCGCTGTAGTCCGCGTCCAGCCGCACCCGGAACGTCCACGACGTGGTGGACCCCGGCGTCATGGTCGCGACCGGTCCGCAGGTGACCGTGCGGCCCGACAGGGTGCAGGCGTCGGCGGACGACACATAGGTGAGCGAGGTCGGCAGGGGGTCCGTGACCCGTACGGCGCGCGCGACGGACGGGCCCCTGTTGGTGACCGTCACCCGGTAGAAGAACTCCTCGCCGGGCGCCACCTGCCCGTTGGTCGTCGTGCGCTTGACGGTCACCAGGTCGGCCGCGGGCGCCCGCACCCCGCCCGGGGGCTGGGCGGCGGTGCTGGTGTTGTTGGCGAGGTCGGGGTCGGTGACGTCGTGCGTCACCTTCGCGACGTTGCCGAGGTCGGAGCCGTCGCCCTGGTACGCAGGGTGCAGTTTGACGCGGAACGTCCAGGACACCGAGGCGCTCGCGGCCAGCCTGCCCGCGGCGGGGCAGGTGACGGCCTGCCCGGAGGCCGTACAGCCGTCGCCGGAGGACACGAACGTCAGGCCGGTCGGCAGGGTGTCGGTGACGCGCACGTTGGCGGTGTCGGACGGCCCGTTGTCGCGCACCGTGATCCGGTAGTCGAACTCCTCGCCCGGCCGCACCGGGCCCTGCCCGACCCCGGCCTTGGTCACGGAGGCGTCGGCCCGCGCGGTCACGGTGGTGGAGGCCGTGGCGGAGTTGTCGGCGGGGTCGGTGTCGGTGCGGTTGCCGGGCTCGATGACCGTCGCCGTGTTGGTGAGGGTCGTCGGCTGGGGCGGGGCGGTGCCGGTGACGGTGTAGGTCACGGTGCCGTCGCGCGCGAGGTCGGCGGTGGTGTCGAGGGGCCCGGTCCCGGACGCCCTGCCGCACGCGCTGCCCGAGCTCGCCGAGCAGGTCCAGGTGACGCCGGTGAGTCCGGGCGCCGCGTCCTTCACGGCGGCTCCGGACACGGCGTTGGCGTTGCTGTTCGCGACGGTGACCGTGTACGTGACCGGTCCGGTCCCGGCCGCCACGGTGGCGGGCTTGCCGGACTTGGTGACCGACAGGTCCGCCGGGACGTTGATCTTGAGGTCGCCGATCTCGTGGTTGTTCGTGGCGCCGCCGGTGCCCGCGGCGAAGCCGACGCGCAGGGTGGACGGCAGCGACGGCTGGCCGCTCACCGTCGACACGTCGAAGTCGCTGATGACCTTGGTGGAGGTGGTGCCGGGTCCGGAGTCGGACCAGACCGACACGAGGAGCTTGCCGCCGCTGGGCTGCACGGTGACACGCACGGTGCGGAAGTTGGTGCGGCTGCCCGTCTCGACGGTGCCGCCGGGGCCCCCGGCGGAGGTGCCGAAGCGGTAGCCGGTGGTGCCGTTGCCCCCGCCGCGCAGCACGATCCTGTTGGCCTGGGTGCCGGGTCCGCTCGCGCCGGTCGAGTTGGCCGAGAAGTTGCCGAACTCGTCGATGCCGACGCCGAGGAACGCGCCGGGCACGCCGCTGCTGGTGCAGCGCGTCGCGATACCTGCGCAGGCGTACCCGAGGGCGCCGCCGGTCGCGCCGGTCCCGATCGACGCCGAGCCGTCGGCGAGGAAGAACGCCAGTCCGTCGCCCCGCTTGCCGTCGAAGGTACTGCCGCCGTAGGTGGCGTACGTGAACTCCGCGACGATGCCGAGGCTGGTGGAGAACGAGTCCTTCATCTGCCACGAACCGGCCCTGGTCGCCGTGGCCGGCGTCAGGCGCAGCCAGCCGTCCTGGTAGCTGGCGCTGCCCGTGGCGGTGCCCAGGTCGTTGCCGTTGTCGAAGCTCTCGTGGACCGGGAAGGACACCTCCGCGGCCGAGGCCGCCGGTGCGAGGAGTCCGCAGAGCAGGGCGCCGAGCGCGAGCAGCAGGGCGGCGAGCCGCCGTGGGCCGGCCGGGTGCCGGGATGCCGTCATCGCCGCGGCCCCTCTCCCGCCCCGCGGCGCCTGGCCGCGATCACCAGGAGGCCGCCGCAGGTCACCGCGGCGCCCGCGACCCAGCCCAGCCAGGCGGGCACGTCACCGCCGGTGTCCGGCAGTTCGCCGTGGTCGCCGGTCCTGACGTACACCGTGTGCGGCGGGTTCTGGTTGTCGCTCGGGTCCGGGTCCTTCGTCGTGGAGGTCACCGTGGCGACGTTCTCGATCCTGCCGAGGTGACGGGTCTGCGCGGTCGCCACCCGGACGGTGAGCGCGTACGAGACCGAAGCGCCCGGCGCGAGCCGGTCGGGCCCCGCGCAGACGACGAGGCGTCCGCCGTCGTCCGGGGCGCAGCCGTCCGGGGAGCCGACGAAGCGCAGGCCCGCGGGCAGCGGGTCGGTCACCCGCAGTCCGCGCGCCGTGCCGGGACCGTGGTTGCGCACGGTGATCCGGTACGTGAAGGTCTCGCCGGGCCTGACCCAGGAGCGGCCGCCGGGCAGTTCGGCGGTCTTGCTCAGCGCGAGGTCGGCGCGGCCCCAGTCCGGCGGGACGGGCAGGCCGGTCACGGACGCCGTGTTGTTGCTCGCGTCGGGGTCGCGGGTCTGCGAGGACACCGAGGCGAGGTTCACGATGTCGCGGCCGTCGCCCTCGTAGTCGTCGGCGAGGCGTACGGTCACGACCCAGGTGTGGGACGCGCCGACGGCGAGCCGGGGCAGCGGGCCGCAGGTGACGGTCCGTCCGCTCGCGGTGCAGCCGTCCGCGGACGACACGAAGACGAGGGAGTCCGGCAACCGGTCCTTGACCGTGACGCCGACGGCCTGCGAGGGGCCGTGGTTGACGGCGGTGATGCGGTAGTCGTACGCGCCGTCCGGCGCCCTCGCCGGGACCGCGGCGCGCCGTGCCGGTCCCGCCCCGGGGCGCGTCCGGACCTCCAGGTCGGCCCTGGCGGCGGCCGTCGGACGGCCGCGGTGCCCCCGGGCCTCCGGGGACGGCGACGACGAGGCGGACGCCGGTGGGGCGGTGCGCCTGGGCTCCGCCTTGTCGCGCGGGGCGGGCGGGGGTGGGCTCGGCTGGGCGGGGGTGGCGGGCGGGGTGGCCGAGGGAGGTGTGGTCGGCCGGGGTGACGGGGTGGTCGTCGGGGCCGTGAGCCGTCGGCTCGGCGGGGTGGCCGAAGGGTCCGCGACCTCCCGGGCTGAAGAGGTCCCCGTCGGGACCGCCGTCGGCCGGGCCGACGCGGCATCACGGGGCAGCCTCTGCGGCCCCCGCTGCGGCGTGCCCGCGCGGGGCGCCGAGGCCGAGGGCACCGGCGTGCCCGAGGGCGTTCCCGAGGCCGATGCCGTCGGCGCCGGGGAGCCGGACGCCGGCCCCGAGGGCGACGGCGACACCTCGGCGACGGCCGAGCCGGACACCGGCCCCGCGGCCGGGGCGGGTGCCGGGCTCGTTGACGACGGCGCCGACGGCGATGACGGCGATGACGACGGCGACGGAGCCGGGGCCGGCCGGGCTGCGAGGGCAGCCGCCGTGACCGCCGCCGCGGGCGGCGCGACCAGAGCCGCGGCACCGGCTGCGAGGGCCACCGCGCCGCGCGGCCAACGGCGTGCGGCCGCACGCCGCCTGAGCTTGTGTCGCATCGAGGGACCCCTTCGCATCGGGCACGCCGAAGCGGCACCGTTCCGGGCCGGTCCGAATCCGGTCCGGCCAAAACTCATGATCTGTTTATCCGACTTCTGCCGATTTGAGATGATCATGAGGCGCGAACGAGTGAGAAGGGGGCACCGAACAGCCCAGCGCGAGCGCCACCGCGGCGTTCCGCCCGTCGGGATCCGGACCGCACCGCGCCCCCGACATCGTTGTCGAGGGCGCGGCTTGCGCGGTCGTTCCCCTAAGGGACGCGGTGTACCCGCAGGGCGCGGCGCACGCCGGAGCGTGCGGTCGCCCTACGGCGTGTAGACGGCGTCACTGCCGTACAGCTCCCTGGTGAACGCGGAGACGTCGGCGCTGCGGTCGGCGCCGTTGAGGTTGTACGTCAGATAGACGCCGTACCCCTCGCTGACGGTGCGGCGGGCGAGGTTCGCGGCCGTGCTCTGCGAGGTCCGGCCGATCTCCACGGCCGCCGGCGAGAGCTTCGACTTGGGCAGGGCGATGCCGGGGACCTGCCAGGTGCCGTAGTACGGGTTCCAGGCGTAGTCGAACTTGGACGAGATGTTGACGCCGCCATAGGAGAGACGCGAGGCGGCCGGGCCGATGTTGTAGAGGCTGATGATCTTGTTCGGCATGTTCGCGCGCAGCGCCGTCACCAGGTGCACGAACGAGCTGGCGTTGGGCTGCCCCGTGCCGTTGTTGCCGTACTCGGCGTACTCGTCGTCGAAGTCGATGCCGTCGAGGCCGTACTTGGTCACGGTGTCCGACAGCTGCTTCGCGAACGCCGAAGCCGCTTGCTGGTTCGGGAAGTTGGCGAAGCCCGCGCCCTGGTGGTTGCCGAGCACCGACAGGACGACCTTGATGCCCTTCTGCTGCAACGGCCGTATCTGCGTCGCGGCGTTGTCGAGGACGCGCTGGACGTTCTCGTTGAAGTGCAGGTAGGCCGACTTCTTGGTCGTGTCGTAGTTGATGTTCGCCGCGAAGATCACGGCCACGTCGAAGACGTTGCCGCCGCCCTTGGCGAGGGTGTACTTGCCGACGTTCAGCATGCTGTTGTCGTTCACCTCGACGTACGCCACCGAGGTCGGCCCCTGTTTCGCGGGAGCCGGAGCGGGGGCCGCCGCCGCGCCGGTCGAGGTGGTCGCGCCGAAGGCGAGGGCCGCGACTGCCGAGAGCGCGAGCGCGGCCGTCCGCGCCCTGCTCCGTACCAGTGTGAACATCGTTGATCGGTCTCCCATCGCATGGGTCGGCGCCCGACCTGTTCGAAAGCGCCGAGTGAGCGCTCCGAGTTTTCCGCTCCTGTGACCGAATCCCAAGAATCGAACGCAATCTCTTCACGACTCCCACGCACGTCGTGTCGCACCAGCCGCGCCCACGCAAGGGAGTTCCGGCTGCCGCCCATCCCCTTGCGCGAACCCGGCACCAACCTCCGGTGAACTCCGTACAACCAGCTCCGCCCCACGACGGTCAGACCAGGCACAGCCGCATCCCGTCGACCGAGTGGGGGCCTCCGTGCCGCACAGCCGCCGCATCCTGACGTTCGCCATCGCAGCCGCCGCAGCCACCGCCGGGGTCGTGCTCCCCTCCGGCACAGCCGCTGCCGCACCCCGCGCCACCACGAGCGACTTCAACGGCGACGGCTTCGCGGACCTCGCCGTCGGCGTCCCGGACGGGACCGTCGGCGACCGGGCGAAGGCCGGGTACGTGAACGTCGTCTGGGGCGGCCCGAGGGGCGTCGGTGCCCACGGAAGTATCCGGGTCACGCAGGCGACGCCCGAGGTTCCCGGCACGCCGGAGGCGGGCGACCGCTTCGGCGCGTCCGTGACCCTGACGGACCTCAACGGCGACGGCATCGCCGAACTGCTCGCGGGCGCCCCCGGCGAGGACGTCACCGACCGCGGTACGGACGCGGGCATGGTCACCGTCGTGGGCGGCTCGACGAGCGGGCCCGGACCGGGGTCGACGGTCCTGACCGGGCCCGCGCCGTCGGCCGCGTACGGCACGTCGGTCGTGGCGGCCGACCTGACCGGCGGCGGCAACAAGACGATCGTGGTCGGCGGCACGGACAAGGTCGTCGCCCGGGTCATCGTGGGCGAGGACAGCATGGTCACCACCGTCGTCGCCGCCCCCATGGGCGGTCGCGCCCCCGTCCTCGCCACCGGCGACTTCGACAGCGACGGCACCGCGGACCTGGCCGTGGCGTACTGGACGGCGGGCGTCCCCAGCACGCAGTCCCACGTGCGCCTGTGGAAGTGGGACGCCGACCGGACCGAGATGGCCAACTTCTGGAACACGGACAACGCCGGTGTGACCGCCCTGGCCGCAGGCGACTTCGACGGCGACGGCCACGACGACCTGGCGCTCGGCGAGTGCCGTGAGATCGCCGACGAGAACATCGACGACCCGTGCGGCCCCGAGCGGCTCGCCAAGGGCGGCGGCGTCCACGTCCACTACGGAAGCCCCGCGAGCGGATCGTTCGGCACCCGCGCCCAGACGCTCAATCAGGACACCGCGGGCGTCCCGGGATTGGCCGAGAACGGCGACCGCTTCGGCGCCGCCCTCGCCGTCGGCGACGTGAACCGCGACGGCCGCGACGACCTGATCGCGGGTGCTCCCGGCGAGGCCGTCGGAAGCAAGGCGAGGGCGGGCGCGGCCTGGCTGCTCCGGGGCGGCGCCCGGGGTCTGCTCGACGCCAGGGGCACTGCCGCGTCCGTCGCCTGGAACCAGGACACGGCGGGTGTCCCGGGTGTCGCCGAGGCGGGCGACGCCTTCGGCGCGGCGGTCGCCACGGGCGACCACGACGCCGACCGCACACCGGACGTCACGGTCGGATCCCCCGGCGAGAACGCCTCCCTGGGCGCCGCGTGGCTCCTGCCCAAGGGCTCGGCCGGCGGCTCCCTGGCCTTCTCCCCCCGGACGCTCGGCCTCCCCCACCTCGCCACGGCCCAGAAGTACGGCAAGCCGCTGCACAGCCGCTGAACCGTCCCCACGGAGGTCGGAACCACTCGAAATGGGCCTCAAGAGGCCCTGAGATCGGTCAAGTTGCGTGCATCGGAACGGCTTGAAGTGGTCGGTGCCCGGACGTAGATCGAAGTCCATCGTCGCAGGTCAAGCGGCATGGCCTTGTCGTGCGGGCACCCCTGCGGGGCCACCGATTGGTGAATCCCTTCTCAAAGCTTGGGCACGAATTGCACACACCCCCTCTACAACCTGACCCCCATGGTCTAAATTGACCGTGCTTCAGCTGTTCGGAGACGAAGCGACCGTTAATGATCTATGGATCCGGCGCCATGCACAGCCAGCAGTAGCGTCCCCGGTGCCAGGCCGGGGGCGGTCAGACATCGGGGCCCGACAGGGGGGCCCGGGTGCGGGGAGCACCCGGGGTTTCGACGGGCCCGGCACGTCTCGGAAGTGCGGCAGGGGCCCCAACTCCCCTGCCGCCGGGGTGAGTTGTTCACGTAGCGCTGAGGCAGCCGGATTTGTCATGCGCAGGAGGCGGGGGCCTCTTGCGGCGAGGAACAGCGCGGCGCCGGGGGCGAGACCTCCCGGGGGGATGAACAGGGGAGCAGGCAACACGTCGAGCCACTGGCGCAACCTGGGGGGGTTCTGTGCAGCAGGGGGAATTAGTCAACCCGTTTCCGTCGACGCGCGGGCGTCTGACGAACGGGGCAAGCAGCCAGCCCGCGAGTGATTGGGAGCAGCGGTACCGCCGTGCCGTGATCACCAGCGACACGGTGGCCACCGCCTTCGTGGTGGCGGCGATCGGGGGCTTCTTCGGGGTCCGGGACGCGGCCAACTGGCATGAGAACTGGGCGTTTCTCGCCTTCGGCACCGAGTTGCTGATCCTCGGGTCGCTCGGTGTGAGCCGCTCGTGGGCCCCGGCCGTACTCGGCCAGGGAGCCGAGGAGTTCCGCCGGCTCGGACGGTCCCTGTTCACGGCGGCCGTCGTACTGGCCCTCGGCGGGATCGCCCTCACCTCGCGCAACATCAAACTCTGGATCTTCGTCGCGATCCCCGCGATCGCGCTCGTCACCATGACCGCGCGCTATGTGCTGCGCCTGTGGCTGCACAAACAGCGCAAGGAGGGGCGGTGCCTGAGACCGGTGCTCGCCGCCGGGAGCCCGGCCACCGTGCGCGATCTGATCACCCGGGCCCGCAAGTTCCCGCACCTCGGCTGGCGTGTGGAGGCGGTGTGCACGACCGACGGTCACGGGCTCGACGGTGACCATCTGGACGGGGTGCCGGTCGTCGGCGAACTGTCGGACGTCGCGGGCCATGTCCGCCGCGACGGCTACCGCGTCGTCGCGGTCACCCCGGACCCGCACTGGTCACCGGACCGGCTGCAGCGCCTCGCCTGGAACCTGGAGGGCAGCGACGCCGACATGGTCGTGGCCCCCGTCCTGATGGAGGTGGCCGGACCCCGGCTGCACGTCGACGCGGTGCTCGGCATCCCGCTCCTGCGGGTCAGCATGCCGACCTTCACCGGGGGCAGGCGGGCGGTCAAGGCGGTCGTCGACCGGATGAGCGCGGTGATCCTGCTGGTCCTGTTCGCGCCGCTGATGATGTTCGTCGGACTGCTCGTCCTCGCGGACAGCCGGGGCGGGGCGTTCTACCGCCAGCGCCGGGTCGGCAAGGACGGCCGCGAGTTCACCATCTACAAGTTCCGCACGATGGTCACCGGGGCCGACGGGGCGCGGGCCGCGCTCGCCGAACTCAACGAGGGCGCGGGCCTGTTGTTCAAGCTCCGCCGGGATCCGCGGGTGACCCGGGTGGGAGCGGTGCTCCGGCGGTACTCGATCGACGAACTCCCGCAGCTTTTCAACGTACTCACCGGATCGATGTCGCTCGTCGGTCCGCGGCCCCCGCTGCCGGAGGAGTCCGCGGCGTACGGCCCGGACATCCGGCGGCGCCTGCTGGTCAAGCCCGGCCTCACCGGCCTGTGGCAGATCAGCGGACGCAGCGACCTGCCGTGGGAGGAGGCCGTGCGGCTCGATCTGCGGTACGTGGAGGACTGGTCGCTCGCCCTGGACACAGTGATCTTGTGGAAGACGCTGCGTGCGGTGCTCCAGGGGCAGGGGGCCTATTGATACCCGGGGGGCGTCGTCCGACCGGCGAACGGAAGGCAGGCCGGAAGGGCGTGCCTGGGGGGAGGAACGGGTTATGAGAGTCAGTGTCTTAGGGCTCGGCTACGTGGGCTGTGTGTCGGCCGCGTGCCTGGCCAGTCTGGGTCACGACGTCATCGGCGTCGATGTGAACCCGGTGAAGGTCGACATGGTGAACGACGGCAAGGCGCCCGTCGTCGAGGAGCGGATCGGCGAGCTCGTCGCCGAGGTCGTGGGGGCCGGGAAGCTGCGCGCCACCACCGACGTCCGCGAGGCGGTCATGGGCAGTGACGTTTCCCTCGTCTGTGTGGGCACGCCGTCGGAGCCCAACGGCAGCCTGTGCACCACCTACTTGGAGCGGGTCACCGAGCAGATCGGTGCCGCGGTGGCCGAGCGGGGCGGGCGGCACACCGTCGTGTTCCGCTCCACCATGCTCCCGGGCACCTGCCTGAACCTGCTCGTGCCGATCCTGGAGAAGTTCCTCGGCGGCACGGCGGGGGTGGACATCGGGGTCGCGGTGAACCCGGAGTTCCTGCGCGAGGGCACGAGCGTGCGGGACTTCTTCGACCCGCCGAAGACCGTCATCGGCGAACTCGACGCGGCCAGCGGCGATGTGGTGGCGAAGCTGTACGAGGGGCTGCCCGGCGAGGTGTTCCGGGTGCCGGTCCCGGCGGCGGAGGCGATCAAGTACGCGGACAACGCGTTCCACGGCCTCAAGATCGGCTTCGCGAACGAGCTGGGCGCGGTGTGCCAGGCGCTCGGCGTGGACTCGCACCAGGTGATGGACGTCTTCCTGGCCGACCGCAAGCTGAACATCAGCCCCGCCTATCTGCGGCCCGGCTTCGCCTTCGGCGGCTCCTGCCTGCCCAAGGACCTGCGCAGCCTGGTGCACGCGGCGCAGCGGGCCGACGTCTCGGTGCCCATCCTCGCCCATGTGCTGCCGTCCAACGCCGACCATCTGCAGCGCGCGGTGGACCTCGTCGAGCGCACCGGCAAGCGCCGGGTCGGCCTGTTCGGTCTCTCGTTCAAGCCCGGCACCGACGACCTCCGCGAGAGCCCGCTCGTCGAGCTGGCGGAACGTCTCTTCGGCAAGGGGTACGACCTGCGGATCTACGACGCCAACGTGAGCCTCTCGCGGCTCCTCGGCGCGAACCGCGAGTACATCGAGACCCGGCTCCCGCACCTCGGGCAGCTGCTCGCGGACTCCGTCGACGAGGTCCTCGCACACGCCGACGTGTGCCTCGTCGGGACCAGGGATCCGGCCGTCCTCGCGGCGCTGCCGCACGGCGCGGAGCCGGTGATCGTCGACCTCATCCACCTTCCCGACGCCGACGCGCGCCGGGCCGAACCTGGGTACGTGGGCCTTGCTTGGTGACGCAACACGCCGCGACCGGCGAAGCCGGCGCGCGCTGATCTTGGTGGAGAACCTGTCGGTGCCCTTCGACCGGCGGGTGTGGCAGGAGTGCACGACACTGCGCGACGCGGGCTGGACGGTGCACGTCATCTGCCCGCGGGGCGAGAAGCGGGACACGGAGCCGGAGGCGGTGATCGACGGGGTGCGGATCCACCGCTACCCGTTGCGCGCGGCCACGGGGGGCCCGGCCGGGTATCTCCGGGAGTACGGCTCGGCGCTGTGGCACACGTACCGGCTGGCCCGCAAAGTCGGTCCGGTGCACGTGGTGCACGCCTGCAATCCGCCGGACCTGTTGTTCCTGCCCGCGCGGTGGCTGACGCGGCGCGGCGCGCGGTTCGTCTTCGACCAGCACGACCTGGTGCCCGAGCTGTACCTGTCCCGGTTCGACCGCGGCAAGGACCTGCTCTACCGCGCGGTGTGCGCCCTGGAGCGGCTGACCTACCGGGCCGCGGACATCGTGATCGCCACGAACGAGAGCTACCGGGACGTCGCGGTGAGCCGGGGCGGCAAGAGACCCGAGGACGTGTTCGTGGTGCGCAGCGCTCCCGCCGTCGAGCGGTTCCAACCGGTGCCGCCCGAGCCGGAGTTGAAGCGCGGCAAGCCCCATCTGCTGTGCTATCTGGGCGTGATGGGACCGCAGGACGGCGTCGACTACGCCCTGCGGGCCCTCGCGAAGCTGCGCGACGAGGTCGGGCGGACCGACTGGCACGCGGTGTTCGTCGGTTCCGGCGACGCCTTCGACTCGATGGTGGAGCTGTCGCGGCAGCTCGGGCTCGACGACCAGGTGCAGTTCACCGGGCGCATCCCGGACGCCGATCTGGTGCGCTATCTGTCCACGGCGGACGTGTGCCTCTCCCCCGACCCGCACAATCCGCTCAACGACGTGTCGACGATGAACAAGGTCCTCGAGTACATGGCGATGGGCCGCCCGATCGTCTCGTTCGACCTCCGGGAGGCGCGCGTCTCCGCCGGGGAGGCCGCCGTGTACGCGCCCGCCAACGACGAGGCCCGGTTCGCCGAGCTCGTCGCGCGGCTCCTCGACGATCCGGAGCGGCGCGCCCATATGGGCAAGATCGGCCAGGAACGGATCAACGGGGAGCTGTCCTGGCGCAACTCGCAAGTGTCGCTGCTCGCCGCCTACGCCGCTGCCTGCCGTGACCGCGCCGCGGTGTCGGCCCGCTCCCCGATCAGCACAGGGAAGAGGCAGCGCAGTTGAGTGACGAAGCAATACGCCTGGTGACGATCGGGCGGATCTTCCGTCGGCGGTGGCGGCTCCTCGTCATCGTCGCCGTGACAGGCGCGCTCTTCGGCTTCGGCGTCTCGCTGCTGTTCCCGCCGAAGTACACCGCTTCGGCGTCGGTCCTGCTGCCCGGGCAGTGGGAGGAGCGCGAGCTGCTGACCCAGGCGGAGATCGCGACGAGTTCGGCCGTGGTCGACCGCGCGGCCGCCACGCTCCGCTGGCAGGGCGTCAGCGGCGGCGAGCTGCGGGGGCAGGTGAGCGCCAAGGCCTCCGACGGCAACATCATCAAGATCTCGGGTACGGCCGAGAGCCCGCAGCGCGCGCAACAGCTCTCCGACGAGATGGCGGAGCAGTTCGTGGGCTTCGCCGCGCGGATCGCGGGCGACGACGACGAATCCGGCACGGCCACGGGGCCCGAGGCCCTGCGGCAGAAGGTGACCGAGACCAACCGCCGCATCAGCGACCTGGCCGACGCTGCCGATCCGGGGCAGACCGTGGAGAGCGTGCAGGCCCGCACCGAACTGGAGAAGCTGCGCACCGCGCTGCAGGAAGCCATGAAGAAACTGGACGAGTCCGACCGGGCGACCGACAAGGCCGGCATGGTCGTCATGGGCCCGGCGGCCCGGCCGACCAGCGAGGCGCCGCCGACGAGAACGCAGTTCGTCGTCGCGGGGGCCCTGCTGTTCTTCCTGGTCGCGGTCATCGGCCATCTCGCCGCCGCGCGGGGCAACCGTCGGCTGCGCGGTGAGACGGAGATCGCGTCGGCGCTGAGATCCACCGTCCTCGGTGCCGTCGACGTGCCGGGAGACCGGACCGCGCGGCGGCCCGGGAGCGGTGGCCCCCGGGGCCGGATCCGCCAGGTGCTCGGCCTCGACACGCAGTGGGACCTGCCGGCGCCCCGACGGTCCGGCGACGAGGCCGGCAGACGGATCAGATACCGGCGGGTGTGCGCCCGCCTCCGCGAGAAGGTCCTGGCACCCCGGCGGCTGCTCGTGGTCGTGCCTGACGGCGACGCGATCGCCCGCCGGGCCGCCGATCAGCTCGTCGCCGAGGCCAAGGGCGACCCGATGCTGCGCGTGGTGGACGTCTCCGTGGAGCGGCCGACGGTGCCGGACCGCGACACCGAGTCCGGTGCCCTGGTCGTGCTCAGCGCGGGCAGCTGGACCGCGGGCGAACTCGGCGGCATCGCCGAGGCGTGTGCGGACGGCAGGCACGAGGTCGTCGGCGTCGTCGTCGCCGGTGCGGTCCAGGACCGTCCGGCGCGCTCCGCGGGCCGTCCCGCACCGAGCGCCGCCCCGGCGCTCGCGGCGCGCGGTCAGGCGACGGGAGGCTCCGGATGACCACGACCACCACGTCGGAGTCGTCGGCCTCCACTCCGCTCCTCGACCTGCAGGCGCTGGTGGTGGCGGTGCGCAGGCGCCGTCGCCTCTGGTGCTCCCTCGCGCTGCTCGGGTTCGTGCTCGGCGCGGCGTTCGCCGTCCTGCGACCGCCGCCGCCGACCGCGGCGACCAAGGTCCTCGTCGCGCATCAGGAGGACCAGCCGAACGACACCGGCACCCTGATCCGCACCGACGTGGAGCTGCTCAAGACCACCCGGATCGCGAGCAAGGCCCTCCAGGCCCTCAACTCCCCGGAGAAGCCCGAGGACTTCCTGCAGGACTACCGGGGCACCGGCATCACCAACAACCTGATGCGGATCGACGTGACGGCCGACACCGAGGAGAAGGCGGTGGCCCGGGCCAAGGCGCTGGCCGACGCGTTCGTCGCCGACCATGTGCGGCGGATGCGGGAGACCGCGAAGGCCGAGGCCAAGGCGCTGCTCGACCAACGTGAGCGGATGCGGGACGAGCTGACCGAGGTCAACGAGGCGATCGGGGACCGGGACCCGGAGAGCGACTCGAAGGAGTCGGCCAGCATCGAGTCGCTCTTCGCCCGCAGGGCCGAACTGAACTCGCGGATCGCCGACTTCGCCCAGCGCGCCGAGGAGGCCCGCGTCGGCACGCCCCGGCTCGTCGCGGGGACGCAGATCGTGGACGCGCCGCGCGCGGTGCCGCACTCCCTGCCCAAGGCCGCCGTCACCAGTGCCGGGATCGGGCTCGTCCTCGGGCTCGTCCTCGGCCTCGCGGTGGCCGCGGTCGGCACGGTGGTCGCGGACCGTCCCGTGCTGCGCCGTCAGATCGCGGCGAACCTGGGTGCCTCGGTCATCGCGGAACTGCCCCGGCTGCCGCGCCGTTCGGCCCGGCTGTGGCAGCTGCGCCGGACCCGGGCCGCGCGGTCGAGACTCACCACGTCCCTGGCCCGCACCGTGCGCGGCTCCGCGGAGCCGGTGTCGCTCCTGGAGCTCGGCTGTGCGCGCACCACGAGCGTCATCGCCCTGGATGTCGCCAGGGCGCTGGCGGCCGAGGGGCCGGTCGTCATCGTCGACGGTCTGCCCGGGGCACAGCTCGCGGGCCGCCGTCAGGAGCCGGGAGACCCGGACGTCGTCGCCGGCGAGGACGCCGCGTCCGTGCCGCAGCAGACGCGGCGGCTCGGCGTCGGCTCGGTCGCACCCGGCACGGCCTGGACCGACCTCCGGTTCCTGGGCGGCAAGGCCGTGCTCGTCGTGCGGGCCGGGCACGGCAGCGCCGCGTGGCTGCACACCGTGGCGCGGCAACTCGCCGACCTGGACATCCCGGTGATCGGTGTGGTGCTGATCGACCCCGATCCGCGGGACCGGACCGACGGCACCCTGTGGGACGGGCTGCACACCGCGCTGCGCGGCCCTTTCAAGCGGATGACCCGGCCGAACGGCGGGGGTGGCGCCCACGCCGTTCAGGCCGTGGGGGACGGTCCGCTACGGACGGAGCGACCGCCGGTACCGGCCGCGCGAACAGCGAACAGCGACCAGGAGGCGCGGTAGCACATGTGTGGCATCGCAGGCACTTACCGATGGCCGGACGGCAAGGCCGTGGCCGACCGGCTGACCGAGACCCTCGCCCACCGCGGTCCGGACGGCGCGGGCCGGTACAGCCACCGCGCCGGTGACGGCGAGGTGCACCTCGGGCACCGCCGCCTCGCCATCATCGACCTGTCCGAGACCGGCGCCCAGCCGATGGTCTCGGGCGGCCTCGCCCTGACGTACAACGGCGAGCTGTACAACGCACCCGAGCTGCGGGCCGAGTTGGCGGCGGCCGGGGTGCGCTTCCGGGGGACCTCCGACACCGAGGTGGTCCTGGAGGCGTGGCGGCGCTGGGGCACGGACTGTCTGCCCCGGCTGCGCGGGATGTTCGCGTTCGGGATCTTCGACGAGCGCACCGGGGAGCTGGTGCTCGCCCGCGACCAGCTCGGCATCAAGCCGCTGTTCCTGCTCCGGCGGGGCGGGGGTCTGGTGTTCGCCTCCGAGCTGAAGGCGCTCGCCGCGGTGACCGGCGGGTCCCTGGAGGTGGACCACGGGGCGCTGGTGGCCTCGCTCCTCTACTACTGGGTGCCGGACTCCCGGTGTGCGTTCCGTGAGGCGGAGAAGCTGCCGCCGGGGAGCTGGCTGAGGTGCCGGGCGGACGGTCAGGTGGAGCGCGGCCGGTACTGGCACCTCAAGGATGTCGCCGCCGAGGGCAGGGAGCGGGCGCGCAGCGGTGAGAAGCCGGACCTGGCGGCCATCGTCGAGGAGTCGACGCGGCAGCACCTGCTGTCCGACGTGCCCGTGGCGACGTTCCTCTCCGGCGGCCTGGACTCCAGCTATCTGACCGCCCTGGCGGCCCGCCACCAGCCCGGGATCTCCGCGTACACCATCGGGTTCCGCGCCGAGGACGCCAAGTTCGAGGCGATGCCGGACGACCTGCGCTACGCCCGGAAGGTGGCCGAGCAGTTCGGCGTCGACCTGCACGAGATCGAGATCGCCCCGAACGTGCTCGACCTGCTGCCGCAGATGACGTACCACCTGGACGAGCCCATCGGCGACCCCGCGGCGATCAACACGTTCCTGATCTGCTCGGCCGCCCGGGAGGCCGGGGTCAAGGTGATGCTCTCGGGGATGGGCGCGGACGAGCTGTTCGCCGGGTACCGCAAGCACCTGGCGAACGTGCTCGCGCTGCGCTACCAGCGGGTGCCGCGGCCGCTGCGGCGCGGGGTGTCCGGGGTCGTGGACCGGCTTCCGGTCGCCTCGGCCCGCCGGGGGTACCGGTCGGTGCGGTTCGCGAAGCGGTTCCTGTCCTTCGCCGACCTGCCGGAGGAGACCGCGTTCCGGCGCAGCTACACCATGTACGACCAGGAGGAGCTGCTCGCCCTGGTCGATCCCGACCTGGCGGGCACGGTCCAGGACGTGCTGACCGAGCATGCGGACGTCTATGAGGACAACAACCTCGACGACTTCGTGAACCGCATGTGTCTGGGCGACGCCCGGATGTTCCTGCCGGGCCTGAACCTCACCTACACGGACCGCTCCAGCATGGCCGCCTCCACCGAGGTGCGGGTGCCGTACGTGGACGTCGAGGTGGTCAAGGCGGCGTTCGCGGTGCCCGGCGACCAGAAGATCGTCGGGCGGCAGGGCAAGGCCGTCCTCAAGGAGGCGGCCACCTCGATCCTGCCCCGGGAGATCGTGTACCGGCCCAAGGGCCTGTTCAGCGCCCCGCTGCGGGCCTGGATGAGCCGGGATCTCGCGCCGCTGGTGCGCGAGGTGATCCATGACGGCGTGCTCGTCAGCTCCGGCCTCCTGCGCCGCGACGCCCTGGCGCGCATGGTCGCCGAGGACGCCGCCGGGCAGCGGGACTTCTCCAAACATCTGTGGCACGTGCTGACCCTCGAGTACTGGTACCGCGGCGCTGTCTCTGGCTCCGGCCAGAGCCAAGCGGCCTGACGACGTGGAAGAAAAATAGGAGCTCCGGTGAAACAGGTTGTGCAGAACTACAAGAGCGGCGAGCTCGCGGTGCTCGACGTGCCGGTGCCGGGGTGCAAGCCGGGCGGTGTGCTGGTGCGCAGCGCCTACTCGCTGATATCCACCGGGACCGAGCTCATGAAGGTGTCCGAGGCCGGCATGTCGATGCTGGGCAAGGCCCGCTCCCGGCCCGACCAGGTCGCCAAGGTCATGCAGAGCGTGGCCACCAACGGGCTGCCCGCCACGTACCGCAAGGTGATGGGCAAGCTGGACTCCTACACGCCGCTCGGCTACTCGCTGTGCGGGGTGGTCGAGCAGGTCGGCGACGGCGTCGACGATGTCGCCGTCGGTGACCTGGTGGCCTGCGCGGGCAACGAGCACGCGCTGCACGCCGAGCTGAACTGGGTGCCGAAGAACCTCTACGCCCCGGTGCCGGACGGCCTCGCGCCCCAGCACGCGGCCTTCGGCACGGTCGGCTCGATCGCGATGCAGGGCGTCCGCCGCGGCGAGCCCCAACTCGGCGACGTGGCCCTCGTCATCGGGCTCGGCCTGATCGGCCAGCTGGTCGTGCAGCTCCTCACCGCCTCGGGCGTCCGGGTCGTCGGCGTCGACCCCGACCCGGCGCGCTGCGCACTCGCCGAGCGCCTGGGCGCCGCGGCCTGCGGCGACCCCGCGTCCGCGGCCGTGGAGGCGTCCGTCGCCGAACTCACCGGCGGTCACGGCGTGGACCAGGTGTACCTGGCCGCGGGCGGCGGCAGCAACGAGCCCGTCGAGCTGGCCGCCAAGCTGTGCCGCGACCGCGGCCGGGTCGTCGACATCGGCAAGTGCCGCCTCGACCTGCCGTGGAACGCGTACTACGAGAAGGAACTCGACGTCCGGTTCTCGCGCAGCTACGGCCCCGGGCGCTACGACCCGGAGTACGAGCTGGAGGGCCGCGACTACCCGATCGGCTATGTGCGCTGGACCGAGCGCCGCAATCTGGCGTGCTTCCTCGACCTCGTCGCCCGCGACCGGGTCGACGTGGAGCCGCTGGTCTCGCACATCGCCGACTTCGACGACGCCGTCGAGACGTACCAGCGCCTGAAGGACGGCGAACTCAAGGCCGTGGCCGTGCTGTTCCGCTACCCCGGCGGCACCGACCGGGCCGCGGCGGGCCAGACCCCGGAGGCGGCCGCGCCCACGGTCACGGTGCCCGCGGTGCACGTGCGGAGCAACGGCGGGGTCACCCTGCCCGCCCGGTCCGCCGCGGGTCCGGTGCGCCTCGCGTTCGTCGGCGCCGGGAACTACGCGACGTCCATGCTCCTTCCGCACCTCGCGGAGCGCGACGGCGTCACGCTGTCGACCGTCGTCACCACGACGGCGCTGTCCGCGGCCAACGCCAAGCGGAAGTTCGGCTTCGCCGAGGCGACCACCGATCTCGACGCCGTGCTCGGCGACAAGTCCATCGACGCGGTGTTCGTGGTCACCCGGCACAGCTCGCACGCCGACCTGACCCGCAAGGCGCTCCTCGCGGGCAAGGCCGTGTTCGTGGAGAAGCCCCTGGCCCTCACCGAGGACGAGCTTGCCGGTGTGCTCGCGACGGTGGAGGAGTGCGGCAACGACCGCCTCCAAGTGGGCTTCAACCGGCGGTTCTCGCCGCTGCTGCGCGAGGCCAAGGCGCGGTTCGGGGCCCGCACCGGTCCGGCGAGCCTGCGCTACCTCGTGAACGCGGGCCGTCTCCAGCACGGCAGCTGGTACCTCCAGCAGGGCAGCGAGGGCTCGCGGTTCGCGGGCGAGGGCGGGCACTTCATCGACACGGCGAGCTGGCTGCTCGGGGCCGACCCGGTCTCGGTGTACGCGGTCGCCCCGTCCGGCAACGAGGACCTGCAGATCGTGCTGCGGTACCCGGACGGGTCCACCGCCACCATCAGCTACGTCACCACCGGCGCGCCCAGCTTCCCCAAGGAGACCCTCGACCTCGTCGCGGACGGCAAGGTCCTGAAGCTGGACGACTTCGTCCGCGCCTCCGTCCACGGCCCGAAGAAGTGGGTCAGCTCGCGCCTTCCCAAGGCCAGGGACAAGGGCCAGAACGCCGAACTGGCCGCGTTCGTCAAGGCCGTGCGCACCGGCGGGCCGATGCCGGTGCCGCTGGAGTCCCTCGTCGCCACCACGGCGGCCACCCTCGCCGTCCAGACGGGCCTGGCCGGCGGTGCGCCGGTGACGTTGGCGGGGCCGCGATGAGCATGAGTGCGGGCTGGTACCTGCGGCGCTTATCCAGGATGGGGCCGCAGGAGATCGGCGGCCGGGTGAGCGACGTGGTGCGCAGGCGGCGGTGGCGCACCGCGCGGCCCCTCTGCCCGAGCGTGACCGGCGCCCGGTTCACCGCGGTGCTGCCCGCGGGGACGATCGCCGCGGTGCCCCCGGACGCCGCGAAGCGCCTCGTCGCCGAGGCCGACCGGCTGCTCGCCGGGCACGTCGAGTACTTCGGCGTGGTCCGCGACGACCTGGTCTCCCCGGACTGGTGGAGCGACCCGAAGACCGGGCGCAGGGCGCCGTGGGGCTACGCCTTCGACGTGCCGTACCGCAACGAGGACGCGGTCGGGGACATCAAGCAGATCTGGGAGCTGTCCCGGCATCAGTACCTCACCGTGCTCGCGGCCGCCTACGCGGTCACCGGGGACGAGCGGTACGCCGAGCGCGTGGCCGAGCACCTGCGCTCGTGGTGGGCGGCCAACCCGCCGCTGCGGGGCGTGCACTGGATCAGCGGCATCGAGCTGGGCATCCGGCTGCTCTCGTGGGTGTGGGTCCGCCGGCTGCTCGACGGCTGGCCGGGCGCGGCCGACCTGTTCGAGGGCAACCCGGTGGCGCACCACCAGATCTGGCACCACCAGCGCTGGCTCGCCGCGTTCCCCAGCCGGGGATCCTCGGCGAACAACCACGTCGTCGCCGAGGCCGCCGGGCAGTTCGCCGCGGCCTGCGCGTTCGGGTGGTTCCCCACCTCGGAGCGCTGGCGGGACGACGCGCTGCGGTCGCTCGAACGGCATCTGCGCGGCAACACCTTCCCCTCCGGCCTCAACCGGGAGCTGGCCACCGAGTACCACGGGCTCGTCCTCGAACTCGGCCTGGCCGCGGTGGCCGAGGCGGACGCCGCCGGTGTGCCGGTGCCCTCGTCCGTCCGGCTCGTGCTGCTGCGGATGACCGACGCGCTCGCGGCCGTCGTGGACAACCGGCTGCAGCCGCCGCGCCAGGGCGACGCCGACGACGGGCACGGCCTGGTCGTGGACGGCGGGGGCACCGACCGCTGGGGCTCGCTCCTCGCGACCGGCGAGGCCGTGTTCGGGCGGCTCGACTGGTGGCCCGCGGTCACCGGCACCGATGTGCGCACCCCGCTGCTCGCCGCGCTCCTCCGGCCGTACGGGAAGAAAGGCACCACGCCGACCGTGACCCGCCCGGACCGCCGGCCGGGCCACTTCGCCGACGCGGGGCTGACCATCCTGCGCGGTCCCGAGGACATCTGGTGCCGCTGCGACGGCGGCCCGCACGGGTTCCTTTCCATCGCCGCGCACGGCCACGCGGACGCGCTGTCCCTGGAGGTCCGCCACGACGGGGTCGACGTGCTCGCCGACCCGGGGACGTACTGCTACCACGGACAGCCCGCGTGGCGGCGGTACTTCCGCTCGACTCTCGGGCACAACACCCTGGAGCTGGACGGGAGTGACCAGTCCGTCTCCGGCGGCCCGTTCCTGTGGACCCGGCACGCCCGCAGCCGTGTCCTGGTCGCGGACACGGCCGACGTCTCCGCGGGCGGCACGGCCCTGTGGTCCGCCGAGCACGACGGCTACCAGCGCTCCGTGCACCGCCGCCGGGTGGAGCTGGTCGCCGCGGCCAAGGAGCTGCGGGTGGTCGACGAGGTCCTCGGCGCGCTCGGTCCGCGCCGGGACGTGCGCCTGGCGTTCCACCTCGGTCCGGCGATCGCCGTGGACCTGGTGGGGAACTGGGCGGTGCTCACCTGGACCAGGGACGGCGAGGTGCGCTCCGCGGTGCTCGACCTGCCGGGGCAGCTGAACTGGCGGGCGCACCGCGGCGAGAGCGATCCGCCGCTCGGCTGGTACTCCCCCGGTTTCGGCCGCAAGGAACCCGCCACGACGCTGGTCGGCACCGGCTTCACCGACGGCACGGCGTCGTCGGCGGAGTTCGCCACCGTGCTCAGGTTCTGCGGCTAGGGGGCGCGTGGTGACGAAGTGGCGGCACTGGGCGGCGGGTGCGGCACCCCTGGCCCTTGTCCTGTTCGCGGCGACCGGCTGTACGAGTTCGCCGGACGCCCCGGAGAAGCCGACCGGCAGGCCCTCCACGTCCGGGGCGCACCCGACGGCCGTGGCCCGGGTGTGCACCGAGCCCGCGGCCGGGCCCGAGAAGGCTCCCGCGGGCGCGGTGACGGTCGACCCGGCGGTGGTCGGCGACCTGGCCGCCAAGACCAGGAGCAACCCCCCGAACACCACGTTCTGGCTGCGCCCCGGCAAGCACCGGCTCGACCCCGACCGCTACGCCCAGGTCGTCACCAAGAAGGGGAACCGCTACCTCGGCGCGCCGGGCGCGGTGCTCGACGGCCGGAAGATCAACCAGTACGCGTTCAGCGGCAGCGCTCGCGACGTCACCATCCGCCATCTGACCGTGCAGCGTTTCGTCGCGCCGAACAACGAGGGCGTGGTCAACCACGACATGGCCGACGGCTGGGTGATCGAGCACGCGAAGATCCAGTACAACTCCGGCGCCGGCCTGATGGCCGGCGCCCGCCAGAAGGTCAGGGACAGCTGTCTGCGCGCCAACGGGCAGTACGGAATGAACGCGTACAAGACCGGCGACTCCATCAAGGGCCTGGTGGTCGAGCGCAACGAGGTCGTGGGCAACAACACCGACAACTGGGAGAAGCGGAAGCCGGGTTGCGGCTGCACCGGAGGCATCAAGTTCTGGGCCGTCGACGGCGCCGACATCCGCGGCAACTGGGTGCACGACAACCGCGGAGCGGGGTTGTGGGCGGACAACAACAACAATGACTTCCGCATCGAGAACAACGTCCTCGAAGCCAACGACGGCGCCGCGCTGATGTACGAGACCAGCTACAACGCGGTCATCCGGAACAACACGATCCGGCGCAACAACTGGGTCGAGGGCCGCAAGTACGCCGACCGCGGCGACAACTTCCCGTACGCGACCATCTATGTCTCCGAGTCCGGCGGCGAGCCGCGGATCCGGGCCCGCACGAACAAGATCGAGATCTACCGGAACCTCCTGGAGAACAACTGGTCCGGGATCACCCTCTGGGAGAACTCCGACCGGTTCTGCAACAGCCCGGCCAACACCTCGACCGGCTACTGCACGCTGCTGGTGAAGGACCTCGACCGCTGTGAGCAGCCCGCGATCGGCAGAGCGCCGCTGTACTCCGACTGCCGCTGGAAGACGCAGCGCGTGGACATCCACGACAACCGCTTCGTCCTGAAGAAGTCCGTCGTCAAGTGCGCGGCGGAGTGCGGTCGCATGGCGGTCCTCGCGAACTACGGCACCTACCCCGAGTGGTCGCCGTACAAGGGCAAGCGGGTGGCGGATGCGATCACCCACAAGCAGCGCAACCGCTGGCACGACAACGTCTACCGCGGGCCGTGGAGCTTTGTCGCGGCCAACACGGACGGGACGCTCGACTCCGGGCAGTGGCAGGCCAGGCCGTACCGCCAGGACGAGGGCAGCACCTTCGACCCCCGGGCCGGTGGTTGAGATGGACGGCAACCTGCTGCGCCAAGGACCGTCCGGAGCACCGGACATGACGGGCACTCAGCCCGGCGTCGAGGCGCGCCCCGCGGGCACGCCGAAGGCCGTCGGGATCGTCTGGGCGCTCCTCGCCCTCAACACGCTCGGCTCCGCCGGGGCGAAGACCGTCGTCACGCTGCCCCGATCCCTCATCCAGATGGCCACGATGGGGGCGCTGGTCGCCGCGTTCACGCTGGCGCTCGCGCTCAACCTGCGGCTGCGCGTGCGGCCGAGCGCCTTCGTGTTCCTGCTCACCCTGCTGCTCGTGCCGAGCGTGATCTCCAGCGCGAACCTGGAGGTCGGATACGGGGCGCTGTTCCGCTGCGCCAGGTTCGCGCTCTTCGTCGGCACGCTGTGGCTGCTCAGCCGCTGGTGGAACGGTGACCTGACGTTCGTCCGGTACCACATCCGGATGTACTTCGCGGTGCTCGTGACGGTGGCCGCGGGCCTGGTCGTCGCGCCGGGCACGGCGATGCCCGAGTACTACGGGGGGCGTCTTGTCGGCGCGCTGTGGCCGCTCACGCCGCCGCAGATCGGACAGTACGCGGCGGTGATCATCGGGCTCACCGTGCTGCTCCTGCTCGGCCGCGCGGCCGACAGGGCGAGCGCGGTGGTGATCATCGTCCCGTCCGTCGTGCTGCTCGCCCTGACCCATACCCGCACAGCCACGCTCGGTCTGCTCATCGGCCTTGTCCTCGCGATCAGTTCGCTCGTCCTGACCAGCTCCGCCGCCCGCCGCTTCTTCGCCTGGACGGTGCTGATCGCCACGGTGGCGGCGGTGGCGTTCAGCTCCGCGCTGCAGTCCTGGTACCTGCGCGGCCAGAGCCAGGAGAACCTGTCCAACCTCACCGGCCGCGCCAAGGTCTGGGACGCCCTCCTCGCGGAGCCCCGGACGACCGGGGAGAAGGTGTTCGGCGTGGGCCTGAGCGACAAGTCGTTCGGCGGGCTTCCCATCGACAACAGCTGGCTGGCCGTCTACCACGAGCAGGGCCTGATCGGCATCGCCATCGTGGCGACGCTCATCGCCGTCCTCGGCGGCGTCGCGCTGCTGCGGCCGCCGTCGGTGCCGAGGGCCTGCGCGATCTTCCTGATCAGCTACTGCGCCATCTCCTCGTACACCGAAGCGGGACTCGGCGACGCCTCGCCCTACTTGCTGCACCTGGGCCTGGCCGCCTCGCTGCTCGCCATGCCCGCAACCGCGGCCACGCCGCTCTCCACGACCGCAGTCCCCCGACGACGTGTCCCGCGATGGGCCAGGAGGTGACCTTGAGCATGCCTGACATGCGCGTACTGGTAGTGCACAACCGATACTCCTCGGCGCAGCCGAGCGGGGAGAACAGGGTCGTCGACGAGGAGGCGGGACTGCTGCGCGCGGCCGGCCACCGGGTCGACGTGTTCGAGCGGCGCAGCGACGACATCGCCGCCCGGTCCCTGCTCGGCAAGGTCGCGGTGCCGCTCCTCGTGCCGTGGAACCCGGCGGTGCGCTCGCAGCTCGCCGCCAGGCTGCGCGCCGACCGGCCGGACGTGGTGCACGTCCACAACGTCTTCCCGCTCCTGTCCCCCGCGGTCATCGCGGCCTGCGCCGACGCCGGTGTGCCCGTCGTCGCGACCCTGCACAACTACACGCAGGTCTGCCCGCCCGGCACCCTGCACCGGGACGGCAGGGCGTGCACCGAGTGCGTCGGCTCGAAGGTGTCGCTGCCCGCCGTCCGGCACGGCTGCTACCGCGACTCGCGGCTCGCGACGGTGCCGCTCGCGGTGAGCCTCGCGGTGAACCGGCGGCGGTGGTGGTCGGGAGTGGAGCGGTTCTTCTGCATCTCCGCGGCTCAGCGCGACGTCCTGGTGCGGTCCGGCATGCCGGCCGAACGGCTCGCGGTGAAGCACAACTTCGTGCCCGACCCGGGCGCGCGCCGGGAAGGCCCCGGAGAGCATGTGCTCTTCCTCGGCCGCCTCGCGGAGGCCAAGGGCGTGGGGCTGCTCATGACCGCGTGGGACGAGATCGCCGCGTCCGGCGGAGTGGGCGTGCCGCTCGTGCTCGCCGGTGCGGGGCCGCTGGAGCGGCAGGTGGCCGACTGGGCGAAGGGGCGCGACGACGTGCGCTATCTCGGCCTGCGCTCTCCCGAGGAGTGCCGGGAGACCGTCGCGCGGTCGGTCGCCGTGGTGGCGCCTTCGATGGCGATGGAGACGTTCGGCCTGGTCGTGGCGGAGGCGATGGCGGCGGGGGTCCCGGCCGTCGCCGCCGGTCACGGTGCCTTCGTCGAGCTCGTCGAGGACGGGGTGACCGGGCTGCTCCACGAGCCCGGCGACGCCTCCTCGCTCGCGTCCCACATCCGCCGGATCACGGCGGGGCGGGACCTCAACCGGGAGATGGGGCGGGCGGCCCGGCGCCGTTACGAACGGAACTTCAGCCCGGCCGTCGGTCTGGAGCGCCTGGAGGAGGGGTACCGCACCGCGATCGCGGGGCGGTACGGCGGCGGGCACGGCACGCCGCCGGCAAGGAACGGAAACGCTGACTCGCCGCGGGGCACCCGCGCGGGCAGAGAAAGTGGGGGGAAGTAGATGACAGGATGCCGACTCTGCGGCTCACAGGCGCTGGCGAGCGTCGTCGACCTGGGGGCGACGCCGCCGTGCGAGAGCTTTCTCGCCGCGGACCAGCTGGACAGGCCCGAACCGGCGTACCCGCTGCACCTGCGGGTCTGCACCGAGTGCTGGCTCGCGCAGATCCCGCCGCTGATCACTCCGGAGGAGACGTTCAAGGAGTACGCGTACTTCTCGTCCTTCTCGACGTCCTGGGTGGAGCACGCGCGCAGGTACGTCACCGACGCGGCGGCGCGGGTGGGGCTCGGGCCCGACTCCTTCGTGGTCGAGGTGGCGAGCAACGACGGGTATCTCCTGAAGCACGTGGTGGACCGGGACATCCGCTGCCTCGGCATCGAGCCGTCGGTGAACGTCGGTGCCTCGGCGCGGGAGAAGGGCGTGCCCACGCTCACGGAGTTCCTGAGCCCGGACACCGGCAAGGCCGTCCGCGCCGAGCACGGCCCGGCGGACCTGGTCGTGGCCAACAACGTGTACGCGCACATCCCCGACGTGGTCGGGTTCACGCAGGGCCTGCGCGCCCTGGTCGCCGACGACGGCTGGGTCTCCATCGAGGTGCAGCACCTGCTGACCCTGATCGAGGAGAACCAGTACGACACGATCTACCACGAGCACTTCCAGTACTACACGGTCGCGTCCGCGATCCGGGCCCTCGCGAGCGGTGGACTGACCCTCGTGGACGTCGAGTTGCTGCCGACGCACGGCGGCTCCATCCGGCTGTGGGCCCGGCCCGCCGAGGCGGCCGGTGAGCCGTCCCCGCGGGTGGCGGACGTCCTCGCGCGGGAGAAGGCCGCCGGGCTCCAGGAGTTGTCCGGGTACACGGAGTTCTCCGCGCGCGTCGCCAAGGTGCGCAGGGACCTCCTGAAGTTCCTCATCGAGGCGGCCGAGCGCGGCGAGACGGTCGTCGGCTACGGCGCCCCCGGCAAGGGCAACACCCTGCTCAACCACTGCGGCGTCCGGCCCGACCTGCTCGCGTACACGGTCGACCGCAACCCCTACAAGCACGGCAGGTTCACCCCCGGCACCCGCGTCCCGATCCTGCCGCCCGAGCAGATCGCCGCCGACAAGCCCGACTACGTCCTCGTCCTGCCGTGGAACCTGCGGGACGAACTCGTCGAGCAGCTGTCCTTCGTGCACGACTGGGGCGGCCGCCTCGTCTTCCCCATCCCGGAACTGAGCATCGTCGAGGTGCCCGCGAAAGAGGTAACAGCATGAAGGTCGTCCTGTTCTGCGGCGGTTACGGGATGCGGATGCGCAGCGGTGCCGCGGACGACGTGCCCAAGCCGATGGCGATGGTCGGCCCGCGGCCGCTGATCTGGCACGTCATGCGCTACTACGCGCACTTCGGGCACAAGGAGTTCATCCTGTGCCTCGGGTACGGGGCGCACCACATCAAGGACTTCTTCCTGCACTACGAGGAGACGACGTCCAACGACTTCGTGCTGCGCGGCGGCAGAACCGAGCTGCTCTCCACCGACATAGCCGACTGGACGATCACGTTCGCGCAGACCGGCATCGAGTCGCCCATCGGGGAACGTCTGCGCCGGGTGCGGCACCACCTGGACGGCGACGAGATGTTCCTCGCCAACTACGCCGACGTGCTGACCGACGCCCCGCTGCCGGAGATGATCGACCGGTTCTCCCGGCGTGACGCGGGGGCGTCGATGATGGTGGTGCCGCCGCAGTCGTCGTTCCACTGCGTGGAGCTGGGCGAGGACGGCCTGGTGGGGGGCATCACGGCGGTGAGCGACATGCCGCTGTGGGAGAACGGCGGCTACTTCGTGCTCCGCCAGGAGGTCTTCGACCACATCCCGGAGAACGGGGACCTGGTCGCCGACGGCTGCGCCCGACTGGCCAAGCAGGGCCGCCTGGTGGCGCACCAGCACCGCGGCTTCTGGAAGCCGACCGACACCGTGAAGGAGCGCGCCGCGCTCGACGGCGCCTACGCCCGGGGCGACCGCCCGTGGGCCGTGTGGGAGCGGGACGGCGTGGGGGTGAGCGCGTGATCAGGCTCGGGGCCGGGCGCCGCCTGGACCGGATCGTTGCCGTGGGCGCGCACTGCGACGACATCGCCATCGGCGCGGGCGGCACGCTCCTCGCGATGTGCCTGGCGCGCCCCGGTCTGCGCGTCGACGCGCTGGTGCTCTCCGGCGGCGGCAGCGAGCGGGAGCAGGAGGAGCGGGCCGCGCTCGCCGCCTTCTGCCCGGACGCCGAACTGCACCTGACCGTCCTGAAGTTGCCGGACGGCCGGATGCCCGCGCACTGGGAGGAGGCCAAGTCCGCGGTCGAGGAACTGCGCACGCGGACCGAGCCCGACCTGGTGCTCGCGCCGCGCACCGACGACGCCCACCAGGACCACCGCGGCCTGGCGAAGCTGATGACCACCGCGTTCCGCGACCACCTGGTCCTCGGCTACGAGATCGTCAAGTGGGACGGCGACCTCGGCCGCCCCTCGGCGTACCAGCCGCTGTCGCCGGAGGTCGCCGAACAGAAGGTCCGGCTGCTGCAGGAGCACTACCCCTCGCAGCGGCACCGGCCCTGGTACGACCGGGAGGCCTTCCTCGGCCTCGCCCGGATCCGCGGCATCGAATGCCACGCGCGCTACGCCGAGGCGTTCGCCGTCACCAAACTCACGCTCGATCTGGGGGACTGAGACTTGCGCGTACTGCTCACCGGACACCAGGGCTACCTGGGCACCGTCATGGCCCCGGTCCTGAAGGCCGCCGGACACGAGGTCGTCGGCCTCGACTCCGGCCTGTTCGCCGACTGCGTCCTCGGCCCGGCCCCCGCGGACCCGCCGGGCCCCGGGGTGGACCTGCGCGACGTCACGGCCGAGCACGTGGCCGGGGTGGACGCCGTGATCCACCTGGCCGCGCTGTCCAACGACCCGCTGGGCTCCCTCGCCCCGGAGCTCACCTACGACATCAACCACCACGCGTCCGTCCGCCTCGCCCGCCTCGCCCGCGAGGCCGGGGTGCGGCGCTTCCTGTACGCGTCCACCTGCTCGGTCTACGGCGCCGCGGGCGGCGACGAGCTGGTCGCCGAGGACGCGCCGCTGCGCCCGGTGACGCCGTACGCGGAGTCCAAGGTGCGCGTCGAGGACGACCTGCACGCGCTGGCCGACGGCGACTTCAGCCCGGTGTACATGCGCAACGCCACCGCCTTCGGCTACTCGCCCCGGCTGCGCGCCGACATCGTCCTGAACAACCTGGTGGGCCACGCGCTCCTTTCCGGCGAGGTCCTGGTGATGTCCGACGGCACCCCGTGGCGCCCGCTCGTGCACGCCGTCGACATCGCCCGGGCCTTCACGGCGGCGCTCGGCGCGCCCCGCGAGGCGGTGCACGACCGGGCGTTCAACATCGGCAGCGAGGTCAACAACGTCACGGTCGCCGAGATCGCCGAGCAGGTCGCCGAGGCGGTGTCCGGCTCGAAGGTGGTGATCACCGGGGAGACCGGCGCCGACCCGCGGTCCTACCGCGTGGACTTCTCCCGGTTCCGGGACGCGATCCCCGGCTTCGACTGCGAGTGGACGGTGAAGCGGGGCGCGCTCGAACTCGCCGAGGCCTACCAGAAGTTCGGGCTGACCCGGGAGGACTTCGAGCAGCGCTTCACGCGTCTCGCCGTGCTGCGCGCGGCATCGGAGGCGGGCGCCGTCGACGACACCCTGCGGTGGAGCCGATGACGTCGGCGGGCGCGCAGATGCACGCTCTGGTGGAGCGGCTCTATCCGCTGTGCCGGAGCATCACCGGCGACGGTGTGCGCGCCACCCTGGACATCGTCGGCGAGTACGTGCCGCTCCAGGTGCACGAGGTGCCGACCGGGACGCAGGTCCTCGACTGGACCGTGCCGCAGGAGTGGAACATCCGCGACGCGTACATCGCCGACGGCGACGGCAACCGGGTCGTCGACTTCCAGGCGTCCAGCCTGCACGTGCTCGGCTACAGCGTGCCGGTGGCGCGCACGATGCCGCTGTCCGAGCTGCGCGCACACCTGCACACCCTGCCGGACCAGCCGGCCCTGGTGCCGTACCGCACCAGCTACTACAAGCCCCAGTGGGGCTTCTGCCTGGCCCAGGACACCCTGGACGCGCTGCCCGACGGCGACTACGAGGTCTGCGTCGACTCCACGCTCGCGGACGGCCACCTCACCTACGCCGAGCACGTGGTCCCCGGGCAGGTCCCGGACGAGGTGATCGTCTCCTGCCACGTCTGCCACCCGTCGCTGGCCAACGACAACCTGGCCGGCATCGCGGTGGCGACGTTCCTGGCCCGGGCACTCGCGGAGGAGACGCCGTACTACACCTACCGGTTCGTCTACGCTCCCGGCACCATCGGGGCGATCACCTGGCTGGCCCGCAACCAGGAGCGGATCGACCAGGTCAAGCACGGGCTCGTGCTGGCCTGCGCGGGCGACTCGGGGCAGCTGACGTACAAGCGGAGCAGGCGCGGCGACGCAGAGATCGACCGGGTCCTCAGGCATGTCCTCACCGCCTCCGAACGCCCGCACCGGGTCACGGAGTTCACTCCGTACGGCTACGACGAGCGGCAGTACTGCTCCCCCGGGTTCAACCTCGGCGTGGGCTCGCTCAGCAGGACCCCGTACGCGGGCTACCCCGAGTACCACACCTCGGGGGACAACCCGGACTTCGTCTCCCCGGAGGCGATGGCGGACACCCTCGCCGTCTGCCGCGAGGCGTTCGCCGTCCTGGACCGCAACCGGCGGTACGTCAACCTCAGCCCCTACGGCGAACCGCAGCTGGGGCGGCGGGGGTTGTACGAGTCCCTCGGCGGGCGCAGCGACGCGCAGCAGGCGCAGATGGCCATGCTGTGGGTGCTCAGCCTCTCCGACGGCGAGCACAGTCTGCTCGACGTCGCGGAGCGGGCGGGCCTGCCGTTCGACACCGTCGTCGTCGCGGCCGACGCCCTCGGCACCGCCGGACTGATCAAGGCATGACACCGATGACCACCGAGAAGGAGAAGCGGACCGCGGGGCGGGCCATGGCGGGCCGCCTCTCCTGGGGCCTGGCCGACCAGGCGGTCTGCAGCATGACCAACTTCGCGGTGGGGATCTATGTGGCCCGCTCGCTCGGGCTGACCGCGTTCGGTGTGTTCAGCCTGGCCTGGGTCACCTACGGCGTGGTGCTCAGCGTCTCCCGAGGGCTCGCCACCGACCCGCTGGTGGTGCGCTTCAGCGGCGTGCCGGACGCGTCCTGGCGGGCGGCGGCGGCCCGGTCGTCCGGTACCGCGCTCTGCGTCGGCGGCGGCATCGGCCTGGTGTGCCTGGTGGTCGGCCTCGGCATCGGCGGCCGGGTGGGGCCCGCGTTCGCCGCCCTCGGCGTGGTGCTGCCGGGGCTGCTCCTGCAGGACGCCTGGCGGTACTCGTTCTTCGCCGCGGGCACCGGGAAGAAGGCCTGCGTCAACGACCTCCTGGGTGCCCTCGCGCTGGTCCCGGCCCTGCTCCTTGCCGCGCGCGTCGGCAGCGTGCAGGCCTTCGTCCTCGCCTGGGGCGCGGCGGCCGCGGTGGCCGCCGGGTACGGCTGCTTCCAGTCCGGCATCCGGCCGCGGCCGGACAGGGCGCGCGCGTGGCTGCGCGAGCAGCGCGACCTCGGCTCCCGCTACCTGGTCGAGAACGTCGGCGTCAGCGGTGCGTCCCAGCTGCGGGCGTACGGGCTCGGCGCGATCGTCGGGGTCGGCGCGGTGGGCGTGGTCAGGGGCGCCGAGCTGCTGCTCGGGCCGTTCCTGGCCCTGCTGATGGGGCTCTCGCTCGTCACGGTCCCCGAAGCGGCACGGGTGCTGCGGCAGGCCCCGCACCGCCTGGCCAGGTTCTGCCTCCTGCTGTCCGGCGGCCTCGCCGCCGCCGCGCTGCTCTGGGGCGTGGCGCTGCTCCTGGTGCCGGACCGGGCGGGGGAACTCGCGCTCGGCGACGTCTGGGGCTCCGCGTCCGACCTCATCGTGCCCGCCGTGCTCGGGGTCGCGGGCTCCGGCCTCGGCATCGGCGCCGCCGCAGGCCTGCGCGCGCTCGCCGCCGCCCGGCGCAGTCTGCGCGCCCAACTGTTCGCCTCCGCCGCCTACGTCGGCGGCGGGCTCGGCGGGGCGGCCGCGGGCGGCGCGGTCGGCTCGGCCTGGGGCGTCGCCGCGGCGACCCTCTGCAGCTCCGCCGTCTGGTGGCTGCAGCTGCGCTCCGCCCTGCGCGAGCACCACCGCAATCCCATCCCCGAAGTGAGGACTTCATGACCGCCCAACCCCGGCTGAGCATCGGCCTGCCCGTGTACAACGGCGAGGAGTACCTCGCCGAGGCGCTCGACGCCCTGCTCGGCCAGACCTACGAGGACTTCGAGCTGGTCATCTCCGACAACGCCTCGACCGACGGGACCCAGGACATCTGCCGCCGGTACGCCGAGAAGGACGCGCGCATCCGCTATCTGCGCCTGACCCGGAACATCGGCGCCGCGCCCAACCACAACTACGTGTTCACGCAGTGCCGCGGCGAGCTGTTCAAGTGGGCGTCGCACGACGACCTGTACGCCCGGGACCTGCTGCGCCGCTGTGTGCAGGCGCTCGACGAGCGTCCCGACGTGATCCTCGCGCACGCCGACCAGGCGGTCATCGACGAGGAGGGGCGGGTGAAGGTCCCCTACGCGTACACGCTCGCCACCGACTCGCCGCGCGCGCCGGTGCGCTTCCGCAGCATGCTGTTCGAGCCCGGCGGCGACGACTTCTACGGCGTGATGCGGGCCGACGTCCTGCGCCGGGTGAAGCCGCACGACAGCTACCACCACGCGGACCGCACGTTCGTCGCCGAGATCGGCCTGCACGGAGCGTTCCACCAGGTGCCGGAGCTGATGTACTTCCGCCGCGACCACCCCACCCGCGCCGAGCGGGCGAACCCCTCCAAGCGCTCCCGGTGCGTCAACCTGGACCCGCGCAGGGCAGGCCCGCTGCACCCGACGCCCCGGCTGCTCGCCGAGTACGTGTGGGGCTTCGTCTCGGCGATCAGGCGGGCGCCGCTGTCCTCGGCCGACCGGCGCGCCTGCTACCGCCATCTGGCCGCGTGGGCGACCAGCAGGGCAAGGCCGGGCGCGGGCGAGCGGGTCGAGGACCGGGCGCCGGTCGACCCGGCCCGGCTCACGGTCTCCGTCGACGCCGTCGTCGCGGGACGCGAGGGGCGGAAGGCGTGAGACAGGTTCCCGGAACCCCCGTGCGCGTCGGGGTGTTCGGCCTGCTCGGCTCCGGCAACCTCGGCAACGACGGGTCGCTCGAAGCCGTCCTCGGCCACCTCCGCGCCGACCACCCGGAGGCCGTCGTGGACGCGCTGTGCGGCGGGCCCGAGGTCGTCGCGGCCCGGTACGGGATCCCCGCGACGCGGCTGCACTGGTACCGCGGGGAGTACCGGACCGCCTCCCGGGCCGGGTCGATCGCGGGGAAGGGCATCGGCAAGCTCGTCGACGTCTTCCGCACCGCCGCCTGGGTGCGCCGGCACGACGTGGTGATCGTGCCGGGCATGGGCGTCCTGGAGGCCACGCTGCCGCTGCGGCCCTGGGGCTTCCCGTACGCGCTGTTCCTGCTCTGCGCGTCCGGGCGGCTGCTCCGCACGCGGGTCGCGCTGGTCGGTGTCGGCGCCGCCGCGATCGGCGACCGGCCGACCCGGGCCCTGGTGCGCTGGTCGGCACGGCTCGCCGCGTACCGGTCGTACCGGGACGCCCCGTCCCGCGACGCGATGCGGGAGATGGGCGTGGACACCGCGCGCGACGAGGTCTACCCGGACCTCGCGTTCGCCCTGCCGACACCATCGGTGAGCGCGCCTTCGGGTGCGTCCGGCGGCGGCCCGGTGTGCGTCGGCGTCATGGACTTCCACGGCGGCAACGACGACCGCGCCCGGGCCGAGGAGATCCACCGGCGCTACCTCGACGGGAAGACGCGCTTCGTCCGTGCGCTGGTCGAGGACGGCAGGCCGGTCCGTCTCGTCACCGGCGACGAGTGCGACGGAGCGGTGGTCGCCGCGATCCTCGACGCGGTGGACTCGCCGCTGGTCACCGCGGCCAAGGCGGCCTCGCTCGCCGACCTCATGAAGGAGATGGCGGCCGCCGACGCCGTGGTGGCGACCCGCTACCACAACCTGATCTGCGCGCTGAAGGTCGGCGTGCCGACGCTCGCGCTCAGCTACGCGGCCAAGAGCGACACGCTCATGGCGGAGCGGGGGCTCGGCGCGTACTGCCACCCGGCCCGCGAGGTCGACGCCGACCGGCTCCTGGAGCAGTTCCGGGACCTGGAGCGGCGATCGGCGGAGCTGCGGCGGACCCTCGCCGAGCGCAACGAGGCCGCCGCCGAGCGCCTGGAGCACCAGTTCACCGCCCTGGCCGCGGCCCTGTTCCCGGCGGCCGCCCACGCCCACGCACTGCGGGAGACACCATGAAAGCGACCGAAGTCCCGTCGATCACCGGCGCGTACCTCTTCGAGCCGACGCCGTACGCCGACGAGCGCGGCTTCTTCTGCCGCACCTTCGACGCCGACGTCGTGCGCTCCGTGGGCCTGGACCCCGACGCCTTCCTCCAGGACAGCCTGTCCCGCTCGGTCCGGGGCGTGCTGCGCGGCCTGCACCTGCGCTCCGGCGAGGGCGAGGCCAAGCTCGTGCGGTGCTCGTACGGGAAGGTCTTCGACGTCGTCGTGGACCTGCGGCCGGACTCACCGACGTACCGCAACGTGGCCACCTTCGAGCTGTCCGGCGACACCCAGGTGTCCCTGTACATCCCTGCGGGGTGCGCGCACGGCTTCCAGGCGCTGACCGAGACCGCCGACACGTCGTACCGGATCGACCGGCCGCACGATCCCACGGAGGACGTGACGATCGCGTTCGACGACCCGGAGCTGGCCGTCCCCTGGCCGCTGCCGGTCACATCGACATCCCAGCGGGACCGCGAGGCACCGAGCCTCGCCGAGGTCCTGAAGCGAATGGAAGGGTGAAGTCCGCTTGGACACCGAAGAGTTCCGACTGCCCCGGTCGCGGCAGGCGAACGAGCGGCTGCACGCCCTGGTTCCCGGAGGCGCGCACACGTACGCCAAGGGCGACGACCAGTACCCCGAGGGCCTGGCCCCGGTCATCAGCCACGGTCAGGGCGCCCACGTGTGGGACGTCGACGGCAACCGCTACATCGAGTACGGCTCGGGACTGCGGTCCGTCAGCCTCGGCCACGCCCACCCCCGTGTGCTCGAAGCGGTGCGGCGCGAGCTCGACCGCGGCAGCAACTTCGTGCGGCCCTCCCTCGTGGAGGTCGAGGCCGCGGAGCGCTTCCTGGCCACCGTGCCGACCGCCGAGATGGTGAAGTTCGCGAAGAACGGCTCCGACGCCACCACCGCGGCGGTGCGCCTCGCGCGCGCCGTCACCGGGCGCCCGCGGGTCGCCCTCTGCGGCGACCAGCCGTTCTTCTCCGTCGACGACTGGTTCATCGGTACGACGCCGATGTCCGCGGGCATTCCGGCACAGACCAACGAGCTGACCGTGACGTTCCCGTACGGGGACCTGGCCGCCACGGAGGAGCTCCTGACCCGGTACGAGGGCGAGGTGGCCTGCCTCATCCTCGAACCGGCCTCGCACACGGAGCCTCCGCCCGGATATCTCGCCGGACTGCGCGAGTTGGCCGACCGGCACGGCTGCGTCCTGGTCTTCGACGAGATGATCACCGGCTTCCGCTGGTCCGAGGCGGGCGCGCAGGGCCTGTACGGCGTCGTGCCCGACCTCTCCACGTTCGGCAAGGCGCTGGGCAACGGGTTCGCCGTCTCCGCGCTCGCCGGGCGCCGCGAGCTGATGGAGCGGGGCGGCCTGCGTCACGCCGACGAGCGGGTGTTCCTGCTGTCCACCACGCACGGCGCGGAGACGCACTCCCTTGCCGCGGCGATGGCCGTGCAGACCGTCTACGTCGAGGAGGGCGTCACCGCGCGCCTGCACGCCCTCGGCGAGCGGCTGGCCGCCGGTGTCCGTGACGCCGCGGCCGCCATGGGCGTCGCCGACCACGTCGTCGTCCGGGGCCGGGCCAGCAACCTGGTCTTCGCCACCCTCGACGCGCAACGGCGGCCGTCGCAGGAGTACCGCACGCTGTTCCTGCGCCGGCTCCTCGCGGGCGGGGTCCTCGCCCCGTCGTTCGTGGTGAGCAGCGCGCTCGACGACGCCGACATCGACCACACCGTCGACGTGGTGGCCCAGGCGTGTGCGGTGTACCGCAAGGCGCTCGACGCCGGGGACCCCACCCCCTGGGTGGGCGGACGGCCGGTGAAGCCGGTGTTCCGCCGCCTGGCGTGAGGGGGCGTCAGCTGCGCGCCCGCTGATCCGCGTCGGCCGGCCGGCCCTCCAGTCGGTCGGCCGTCCGGTCGACCAGCCACGCGGTCGCGGGTACCACCACCAGCGCGGTGCACCACCCGCCGAGGACGTCGGTCGGGTAGTGCGCCACCAGGGCGACCTGCGCCCAGCCCATGGCGGCGCCCGCGCCCAGCGCCGCGCCCAGCACGAGGAGCGTGCCGGTCGTCCCGCCGAGGCCCCGCAGGCCGGTCGCGAGCAGCGCGAGAGCGAGGGCGAGCGCGGTGAGGAAGCCGGTGTGCCCGCTCGGGTAGGACAGGTTGTCGGCGCCGTGGATGGTGCGTCCCACCAGGTGCTTGAGCAGCGTCGTGGTCGCCACGGTCAGGCCGGGGCCGACCACGACGAGCACCGCCGCGCGCGGGTGGCGAAGGAGCAGACCGCCCGTCACGGCGGCCACGACGAGGAGCGCCGCCCCGGCGGGCTCCCCCCAGAAGTCGATGGCCAGGCCGACGTTCCGCCACGGCGACCGGACGCTGTCCGCCGTGGGATCGATGATCCATCTGTCGACCGCGCCGGACGCGCCGTGCCCGGCGTACAGGACGCCGATCGTGACGACCACCAGCGCGGCCAGGACCGCGACCGGACCGAGCCACGGACGCAGAGACGGGGGCAGCACCGCGGGTCCCGACCGGTGGGCAGTCATCGATCAGCGCCTTCCTCTTCCCTCGGCGTCCCTCGGCGTCCCTCGGCGTCCCTCTGAGTCCGTCTGCGTCCCTCTGCTTCAGGCGCTCTTGGAGACTGCCCGGCCCGTCCGAACAATCTTACGTTCGAAGGGCGTTCAGTCGAGGCAGAACTCGTTGCCCTCGACATCCTGCATCACGATGCACGACTCGTTCTCCTCATCGGCGGCCAGCAGACGCACGCGCACCGCCCCGAGCGCGACCAGGCGCGCGCACTCCGCCTCCAGGGTGGCCAGGCGCTCCTCCCCCACGAGCCCGATGCCCGCCCGCACATCGACGTGCACCCGGTTCTTGGCGACCTTGCCCTCGGGGACGCGCTGGAAGTACAGGCGCGGGCCGACGCCCGAGGGATCGCTGCAGGTGAACCAGGAGTCCCGCTTCTCAGCAGGCAGGGACTGGTTGTACGCGTCCCACGTGGCGAACCCCTCTGGAGGCGGCGGCGCGACGTACCCGAGCACCTCGCACCAGAAGCGGGCGACGCGCTCGGGTTCGGCGCAGTCGAAGGTCACTTGGAGCTTCCTGATCGTTGACATCGGCGCACCATAGCAAGGGGGCCACGGTGACCCGCTGCCGGTGTCCGTCGCGACCGGCGACGTCCTGGTACGCCAATGCCCGGGCGCGGTCGTTCAGTTGGACAGGGCGGGCTTGAGCACCTCCTCGCACCACTGCCGGAACGTGGTCGGGGTGGTGGATTCCGTGGTGCGCGGCTCGGCGTTGTCGAGGCCGCGGTTCTTGGCCTCGAACATGTCCACCATGCCCTGCGCCATCGCGTCGGTCATGCCGAAGCCGGTCATGCGCGCCTTGAAGGCCGGGCCGGGGACCTGCCGGTAGTGGATCTCCCTGCCGATCACCTCGGAGACGATCCGCGCCATGTCGGTGGGCGACAGGTCCTCGGGGCCGAGGACGGCGACCTGGCCGGAGCCGCGCCAGGTGTCGTCGAGCAGCAGCTTCGCGGCGGTCGCGGCGATGTCGCCAGTGGCGACGGTGGGAGCCTTCAGATCCGGGTCGATCATCATGAAGAACGCGTCCTGCTCGTTGATCGAGCCGACGTGGTGCAGCAGGTTGTGCATGAACGACGGGCAGGCCACGGCCCGGAGGGCGACGCCCGATGCGGCGATCAGGTCGCACATCGCGAGCGACGACGTGACCAGGCCCGCGTGGTCGACCTGCGGCGTGCCGCGGCCGAGCGCGGTGATCGCCACCACCCGCCGCACGCCGTGGCGGGCGAACGCCTCGGCGGCGGGGCGGGTGAAGTCGACGTAGACGGTCTCGGCGCTGGGCGCGCCCCCGTCGTCCGGAGCGAGCCAGAAGACCGCGTCGGCGCCCGCGCACGCCCGGTCGACGACGTCGGCGTCGCCGTGCGAGCCCTCGATCACCTCGACGCGTGCACGCACCTCGGGGGCGAGCCGCGAGGGGTCGCGGGCGACGAGGCGCAGCGGCGCCCCGCGGTCGAGCAGGTCGTCGACGAGCTGACGGCCGATGGTGCTGGTGGGGGCGGTGATGACGATCATGGTGGGGCCTTTCCGGGTTCTTGGGTGACGGTGTGTGGGTGCGGGGCACGGCTCCGGACGCCGTCCAGGGTGGGGCGGGTGCGCCAGGTGGGGCGCGGACGGGCGCGGGCTGTGCCTCACGCCCGACGCGGGATGTACGCCAGACCGTGCGCCCCCGCGTCGCCGAACGCCCGGTGCCGCAGCCGCGTCAGGGGCCGCAGGGTCTCCAGGTCGACGATCTCGACGACCTCGACGACACGGCGGGTGTCGGGGTCGATGACGGTCAGCTCTGTGCGACGGCCGGTGTTCGCGTAGTAGAAGCCCGAGCGGTACGTCATCGTGCACCACAGCAGTCGCCGCTGCGGGTCGAAGCACAACTCGTGCGACTGGGCGAGGGTTTCGACCGAGCCGAGGCACCGGTCGGACGCGGCGTCGAAGAACGACACCGACGGCCCGCTCTGGCAGACCACGGCCAGGACGTCGCCCTCGCGACCGGCCCGTGAGGACACCTGCATGACTGACTCCTTGCACAACGCGCTTGCGAGGGGGGCGGCCCGCGCTCTCGTGGGCCTGCGTCCACCCTCCCGAGGGCACGGGCTGCCCTGCAATGCAAGAATCAGCATTCAATTATTGACTCGTACGCAAAGATGCAGCTCAGGAGCGATCCATGGATCTCAATCTGCTGCGCGTCCTGGACGCCCTGCTCCAGGAGAACAGCGTGACGCGCGCCGCCGAGCGGCTCGGCACCTCCCCCGCTGCCACCAGCCGCGCCCTGGCCCGGCTCCGTCGCGCCGTCGGCGATCCGCTCCTGGTCCGGGCGGGGCAGGGCCTGGTCCCCACGCCCCGGGCCGTCGAACTCCGCGACGAGGTCGGCGCGTTGCTGCGGGGCTGCGACAACGTGCTGCGGCCGGGGGCCGGGTTCGAGGCCGTCCATCTGCAGCGCACCTTCACCGTGCAGGCCACCGACCTGCTCCTGGCGCAACTCGCCGGCCCCCTGACCGAGCGGGTCCGCGACCGGGCGCCGGACGTGGACGTGGTCTTCCTGCCCGAGGCGCTGGAGGGCGACCCCGCGCTGCGGGAGGGCACGCTGGACGTCGAGCTCGGCGTCCTCGGGCACCTGGACCCGGAGATCCGCACCCAGAGCCTCGTCCGGCGGCCGCTGGTGGGGGTCGCCCGCAGCGGCCATCCCCTGTTCCGGAAGCGGATCGACGCCCGTCGTTTCGCCGCCGCCGACCACATCGGCATCTCCCGGCACGGCAAGCGCCTCGGCCCCATCGACCACGCCCTGGCGGAACGCGGCCTGCGCCGCCGCATCGCGGTCGTCGTCCCCAGCCACACGAGCGCCATGCTCCTCGCCCGGGCCACCGACCTCGTCACTCTCACCCTGGACGGCTGGCTCCCCGACCCGACCTCCGCCCTCGGGCTGCGGACCTTCCCCATCCCTCTCGACCTGGACCCCGTTGACCTCGGGATGGCCTGGCACCCCCGCAACTCGGCGGATCCGGGGCACCGTTGGTTCCGCGAGCACGTGGCGGCGGCGGTGCGGGGAGCGTCCGGGTGAACTCCGGCCAGGCCGCCGTCAGCCCCCTCCCCCGGGTGACGCCCTACCGGGCCACCGCCGTCAGCGCCCCGCGATGATGCCCTGCCGCGCCACCCTCAGCGCCCGACCTCCCACGCGAACGGCGGCAGCGTCGCCGCCGCCGCGTAGACCCCCACGGCCCACGGCGACAGGCAGCACAGCGGATGCAGCCTGGCCTGGGGCAGGCTGGCGAGCTGCCGCGCGCTGTGCGCCACACAGCCGGTCATCTCCCTGCCGTCGGCGGTGAGCACGGTCACCGCCAC
The DNA here is from genome assembly GCF_045070545.1 of Streptomyces sp. RK9. Lineage (NCBI taxonomy): Bacteria > Bacillati > Actinomycetota > Actinomycetes > Kitasatosporales > Streptomycetaceae > Streptomyces > Streptomyces sp. RK9. The sequence goes on from NZ_CP173703.1 coordinate 738,192, forward strand.
GAGAGACCCTTCACACGGAGTCAAGTCCTTCGCGTCGGCCGCCCCGCATCGCGCGCCCCGCTCCACGTCGTCCTGTCGCATGCCGCCCACCCCCACGTAGTCGCACCGCAAGAGGTTGCCCGGATCGCGGCCGTTCACGGGGGAGTTGACCAGCTCGTCGAGAATCCTTTACGACAGGACCGCCCGGCCGCCGCCCTCAGGGCGCGTACACCGGCGCCAGGTCCAGCACCACGCGGAACTCCACGATCAGCCCGTCCTCGCGGACGCGCCAGATCGTCACCGCGGGCAGCGTCACTTCCCTCGTGTCCAGGCGGGTGTACGTCACTTCGGTGACGGCTATGGTCGTGTCGTCGATGACCCAGGAGTCGACGATGCGGTGTCGCAGTGCGGCGATGGTCTCCATGAACGCGGTGTTGGCGGCGAGGATGGCCGCACGTCCGACGAGGGGTTCGCCGTTGCCGAAGGACATCGTGGCGTCCTCGGCGAGCAGGGCGGTGACGCCGTGCAGATCCTTCCCGTCGATCTTCGCGAAGAGGGCTTCGGGTGTGGGGGCGGTGGTGGTCATGTCGTCTCCTGTGCGGTGGGAGGACCGTCGGCGGGGCCCTCGATGTGCGCGCCGTAGGCCCGGGTGAGCTCGGCGAGGCGGCCGAAGTCGGACGGGTCGAGCGGGGGCGCCTGCTCGCCGGGCCGCGCGGGTACGCCCGCCTCGGCGAAGAAGCGCTCGAACCCGGCGGGCGCGGTGAGGATGAGCATGCGCGCCGGGGTCACGCCCGGGTTGGTGAAGCCGTGCACGATGCCCCGGGGCAGATAGAGGAAGTCGCCCACGCGCGCCCGCGTCGTCGTCCGCCCGGCGAGGACCTCCAGCTCGCCGTCGAGCAGGTAGAAGGCCTCGTCCTCCCGGCCGTGCACATGCGGGGGCGGCCCGCCGCCGGGCGGGACCGACGCCTCGAGCAGCGCGAACGCGCCGTTCGTCGAGTCGCCGCCCGCCTTGATGGTGTAGGTGTCCCCCACCACCCACAGCGACCGGCCTTCTCCGGAGCGGACGTGGCGGACCCCCGTCGCCACTTCACTGATCGCGGTCATCGCGCCTCCTCATTGCGTGCCCCCGTCTCCCCCGAGAACTGCTCTCCGTATCCCCGAATCCCCGAGAACTGCTCTCCCCCGAGAACTTCCTGCTCACGACGCTAGAGGCGTGGGGGTCCGCTGCCTATGCCACTTTTCTGGTGTTCTGCCTAGGGCCCGTCTGTGCCACGATGAGTGATGTGAACCACAGCACCCGGGCGCGTGCCTACGAGCGGGTGGCACGGCTCACCGGCGCGCACCTCGATCTGCCGGCGTTCCTCGACGAGGCGTCCGCGCTGCTCGCGACGGCGCTGCCGCACGACGCGGCCTGCTGGCACACCATGGATCCGGCGACCCTCATCGAGACGGGTTTCCATCTGGAGAACATGCCGAAGGCCCCGGACGCCGAGGTCGCGGCCCTCGCGTATCTGCCCGACGACTTCAACTCGTTCGTCGCGCTCGCGCGGGCCGACCGCCACAGCGGCGTCCTCAGCACGGCCACCGGCGGCCACCCGGAGCGGAGCCTGCGCTACCGCGAACTCCTGCGCCCCCACAGCGTCAGCGGCGAACTGCGCGCGTCCTGCGTCGTGGACGGCACCTGCTGGGGCAACTTCGCGTTCTTCCGCGAGACTCCGGCCGACTTCACCGAGGACGAGCAGGACTTCGCCCACGACCTGGCCGCGGTGCTCGGCGGCGGCTTCCGGGGCGCGGTGGTGCGGGGCAGGAGCTGCGGCGCCGGGGCGGGGCTGTGGCCCGGGCTCCTCCTGTTCGACGCGGACCGGCGGGTCGAGTCGGCGACAGGACCGGCCCGGCACTGGCTCGGCGAGCTGGGCTTTCGCGGCTCGCCCGGCGACGAACCGCTGCCGTACGCGCTCCTGATGGTCGCCGAGCACGCCCGCGGTGCCGCCGCCGACGCGAGTGTCCGGGTCCGGGGCGAGTCGGGCGGCTGGGTCGAGCTGCACGCCTCACCGGCGTCCGGCGGCGGACCGGGCAGGATCGCCGTCATCCTGCAGTCCGCCACGGCCCCGTCCGTCACGTCGCTGCTGTCCGCCGCGTACGGCCTCACCCCGCGCGAGCGCGAGCTGATCGGCCTGGTCCTGCAGGGCTGCGGGACGGGCGAGATCGCCACGCGCCTGTTCATCTCGCCGCACACCGTCCAGGGTCATCTGAAGTCGATCTTCGCCAAGACCGGGGTGCGCAGCCGTCGGGAGCTGGTCACGCGGGTGTTCACACCGGGGCGCCCGGAGGCCTGAGGCCGGCGAGGAGAGCGTCCAGCGGGGCGGGGACGCGGTCCGGTTCGAGGGCCTCGACGAGGACGCGGCCGTAGCGGATCTTGCGGCCCTTCTTCGTGCCGAGGAAGCGCCGCACCTGCTGGTGCGGGGTGCGTCCCTGCTGTGCGGGCTGGCGCTGGAAGGTCTGCAGGGCGCGCAGGTCGCCCTCCGCCTCGACCAGCTCCTCGACCCGCGGCACGCCGAGGGCGCGGATCAGCTCGTCCTCCAGGTCCGCCGCGCAGACGAAGATCTCTTCCTGCGCCGCGTCGGCCCGCTCCAGGCCACGTACGTAGTAACCGCGCTCGGCCTCGTCGCACAGCCCGGTGAGGCGCAGGCCCAGGCCGGGTGGCCCGAGCAGACCGGCGAAGCGCCCGATGCTCATCGCACCGCCCATCGACAGGACGCAGACCCCCTCGGCCGCCAGGTCCCGGCCGCGCCGCGAGGCCAGCGCGCCGACCGCTTCGGCGTCGCTCGGCCCTTCGAGCAGGACGACCGTCCGGACGGCGAGGCGCTCGGCCAGCTCCCGCGCGGGGTCGCCGGGACCACCGGCCGCCCACGCGGTGACCGCTTCCTGGAAGGACCCCATGTCAGCCATGGGAGGAGTCTGCGCTGTTTCCGGCCACGAGGGTAAGGATTTTCCGCGCACGCCGCGGCACCGGCACGTCAGTCGTCCTGCTCCGCGGCCCGCGCGGCGACGCGCTCGATCGCCTCGACGGCGACCTGCGGCTCGTCGACGTAGATGTAGTGCCCGCTGCCCCGCGCGGTGCTCCGTTCGCTGTTCCTGGACACCGCCTGCCACTCCTTCTGCCCCTTCGTCCAGTCCTCCTCGAGGCCCGGCCCGTACGTGGGCACGCTCGTGAGGTAGCGCTTGCCGTGCTGGAGCAGCCGTACGGGGATGGCACCGGCGGAGCGGACGTCCTGATCGGTGAAGACGAGCTGTTCGGGGTTCTTCCCCGCGTAGATCGCGAGGGTCTGGGCGCGCACGTCGGCCGCGGGGCCGGTGGCGGAGGCGGGGATCCGCTTCTTGAGGTCGGCGACGGCGGTGGGTGAGGTGGCGTCGAGCAGGACCAGGCCCCGGACCCGGTCCGGGTGGTCGGGGGCGTACCGGGCCGCGAGCAGCCCGCCCATGGAATGCCCGGCCAGGACGACGGGCTCGTCCCCGGCGACCTCGTCGAGGACGGCGGTCAGCGTCCTGCCGACGCCGTCGAAGTCCTGGCGGCCGTCGGGGCGCTCGCTGTCGCCCGCGCCGAGCCGGTCGTAGGCACAGACCCGGCCCTTCTCGGCGATCCTTCGCTGCAGGTCGGACATTTTCGTGAGGTCGTCGCCCCCGCCGTGCAGCAGGACGACGACGGGCCGGTTCTCCACCGGGCTTCCGGAGCAGGAGACATTCACCAGATGGCCGTCGGCGGTGATCTTCTTGATTCCGGTGAGCCGGTCCTTCCCGGAATGCGACGTGGGTCCCGAGGCCGACGCCGTCACCTTCGCGTCCCCCTTCGAATCGCCGCAGCCGACCAACCCCGCACTGGCCACGGCGCAGCAGAGCCCCAGCGCGAGAGCTGCCCCTGTCTTCCGGCGGCTCACCATGTCCTCCTACGAGATGATTCCCGGTCAGGCGGGGTGTCGAGGCGGAACGGCCCTCATGCGATGCCGTCCGAATTCGCCCCGGGAGACGTCGACTTGCCCTCGATCCGCCCCGCCGGAGAGCACAACAACTATCACGGGTCCGGCGCGCGAGACGTGCCTCTTGGTGCACCCCCGGGGGCACAGCTGCGCGTGCCCGCGCGCTCGACACCCCGGCAGGGCGGGCAATACCCCTGACGAGTGAACGGCCACGCACGAGTGGTTCGATTCCGCGCTCCCCGAGGCGGCGCACGCCCATCGCCGCCCCCTCGAACATTCTGGCGACGATTCGTCCGTCCACCGGCGTGACGCACGGCTGATCAGGCACGTTCTCCGGACACTTCCAAGCCCCCGCTCCCGAGGAGAGCTCGTGCATACCCTTCCCACACCTGCCGCCTGCCCTTGCGTGTTCGACAATCCCCGGCCCCACGAGACGCGCCCCGCGCATCAGGTTGACGGCTCCCGCGGCGCCGTCCGCGCGGCACGACCGCAACCGAGGTGGTGGGCATGAACACGGCCCTCGACGAGGAGTTCACCGCCCCGGCGCCCGAGCGGGGTGGTGCGGCGTGAAGCGGTTCTTCGGACGCGTACGCATGGCCGATCCGGTGGTGTCCCGGGCCGAGGAGGAGTTGTTCGGCGGGCCGCTGCGGTACGACATGGGCTGGTCCGAGCACGAGCGGGCGCGGTTCGACCTGACGATGGTCACCGCGATCCGCGCGCTGCCCCGCCTGGTGCGGGCCACGCTGCGGCGGGCGTGGCGGGCCGACAGGTCCTCGCTCCTCGGCGTGGGGATCAGCGAGTTCGGGCAGGGCGTCGCCGCCGCGGGCAGCCTGCTCGCCGTGAACGCCGTGATGCACGCGCTGCTCGGGGCGGGCGATCCGGTGGACCGGCTGCGCGCCGCGCTGCCCGCCCTCGCCGTGGTCGCCGCGGTCGCGGTGGCGAGGGCCGTCTTCGCGGGCTGGTCGACGTCGCGGGCCGGGCGCCTGGAGCCGCTGGTGGAGCGGGTGGCGACCACGGAGTACCTGGAGGCCGCCACGCAGGTGGAGTTGGAGGCGATCGAGGACCCGGAGTTCCGGCGGCTCATCGACGTGGCCCAGCAGGGGGCTTCGTCGGCCCGGCGCATGATCGGCGCCTGCGTCGCCGCGCTGAACGGCACGATCAGCCTGATCGCGACGGCCGGTGTGCTCGCGGTGCTCCACCCGGCGCTGCTTCCGCTGCTGTTGCTGATCGCGGCTCCGCGCGGGTGGGGCGCGATGCGGGTGGCGCAGGAGCGGTACGCGTCGGTGATGACGTGGGTGGAACACCTGCGCGCCAGCAGGCTGTTGGGCAATCTCCTCACCGAGCGCACGGCCGCGCAGGAGGTGCGTCTGCACCGCGTCGGACCCTTCCTGCTCGACCGCTACCGGGGCATGGCCGAGAGCGCCGAGACCGAGCAGCGCCGACTCGCCGACGGCAAGGCGCTCACGGAGCTGGTGGCGGCCGCCCTTTCGGGTCTGGCCATGGCCAGTACGTACGCGGTGATGCTCTGGCTGATCGTGGCCGGGCACATGGAGCTCGCGGTGGCCGGAACGGCGGTGATCGCGGTGCGCTCGGGCTCGGCGAGCCTCGGCTCGCTCGTGATGAACGTGAACCAGCTGCACGAGGAGAGCCTGTACGTGCGCGACCACGAACGGTTCCTGGAGGAGGCCGCCCGGCACGCCATCCCCGGGGGCGGCCGGTGCGTGCCCGCGTCCGTCGAGGCGGTGACCATGGAGGACGTCGGCTACCGCTATCCCGACCGGGACGAGCCCGCGCTCGACGGGGTGACGCTGCGCGTGCCGATGGGTTCGGTGGTCGCGGTGGTCGGCGAGAACGGGTCCGGCAAGTCCACCCTGATGAAGGTCCTCGCGGGTCTGTTGCTGCCGCAGCACGGCTGCGTGCGGTGGGGCGGCCTGCCGCTCGGCGAGCTGGACCGCTTCGACGTGTTCGAGCGCGTCACGCTGCTCACCCAGGACTTCCAGCGGTGGCCGGTCACCGCCGCGATGAACGTCCGCCTCGGCCGCCCCCACCGGGCCCCCTCCACCGAGCAGTTGGGCGCGTCGCTCGACTACGCGGCGGCGGCACCGGTCGTCGCGGGGCTCCCGCACGGCACCCGGACCCTGCTCGCCCGGATGTTCCGCGGGGCCTCCGAGATCAGCGGCGGCGAGTGGCAGAAGGTGGGCCTGGCCCGCGCCCACTGGCGCACCGCGACCTCCCCGGCCGACGGCCTCCTCATCGTCGACGAGCCGACCTCCGCGCTCGACCCGGAGGCGGAGATCGAGGCCTTCGACCGCATCCGCCGCCTCGCCGGACCCCGGCGCGCCGTCGTCCTCGTCACCCACCGCATGTCCGGCGTCCGGCACGCCGACACCATCCACGTCCTGCACCGAGGCCGCCTCGCGGAGTCCGGCAGCCACACCGAACTGATGGCGGCGGACGGACGCTACGCGGCCATGTTCCGGACCCAGGCGGCCCAGTACGCTCCGCAGCCGCGCTCGGGGGTCCCGCGACCGGGCACGCCGCCGGTCACGGAGAACTCCTGACCTGCCGCCCGACGCCGGGCTCGGCCGGGGTGCCCGAGGGGGTGCCCCGGCCGGGCGTGGTCCGGCCGGGCGTGGTCCGGCCAGGCGGACCGGGGCGCGGTCGCGGTCATCGTGGCGGGCCCGGTCGGGGGGACGGTCGCACTCCCGGTCACGGTCATCCCGCCCTCCCGGTCGCGGCCACCGCCGGACGCCGGGTCACGGGCACCGGCCCCTCCCGGTCAGGGGCACCTCGTCCGCCCGGTCACAACCACCGCCACACGCCAGGCCAGCACACCGGCCCCTCCCGGCCACGGTCACCCCACCCGCCCGGCCACGACCACCGCCACACGCCAGGCCAGCACACCGGCCCCTCCCGGTCACGGTCACCCCACCCGCCCGGCCACGCCCCTCACCGCACACCGGGTCACGGCCGCCCCATCCCCACCCACCGCCCAGGCAGCCCATCACCCCCCTCAGGCCGCCGCAGCCCCTCCCGAGCCCACGAGCGTCTCGTCGGCCAAGCCGAGATGTCGCTGAAGCGACTCCCGTCCGGATCCCGTGACCACCAGGGCACGGGTGGTGCCGACCCGAGTCACCCAGCCCGTGTCCAGCGCATGCCGGCACAGCGCCGCCCCGACCGCCCCGGCCAGGTGCGGTCGGCGTTCCGTCCAGTCGAGGCAGGACCGCACCGACGGCCGACGCGTGCCGGACGGGACGGTGATGCCGAGGTCCGCGAGCCAGTCGGCGCCCGCGGGCGTGAGCGCGAGCCCGTGGTCCAGGTCCAGGAGGCGGCGCTCGGTCATCGCGTCGGTGATCGCGACGCCGACGGTCCCCGCGAGGTGGTCGTAGCAGGTGCGGGCGTGGGCGAGCGCCTGGCGGCGACCGGCCGCCGACAGGGTGCGCGGCGCCGGTCCGCCGCCGGGGGCCAGCGCGCCGAGGCCCTCGATCAGCTCGGCGACCTGGGGACCGGCCAGGCGTACATAGCGGTGGCGGCCCTGGCGCTCCTCGGCCAGGAGGTTGCCGCGGACGAGGGCGTGCAGGTGCTCGGTCGCGGTCGAGGGGGCCACGCCCGCGTGCCGGGCGAGTTCCGTCGCCGTCCAGGCCCGTCCGTCGAGCAGGGCCAGGCAGAAGGCCGCCCGGGTGCCGTCGGCGAGGAGTGTCGCGACGGCGGCCAGGTCGGGACCGCTGCCGCGGGTGCGCCGTGTGTCCATACCGGTGATTCTCACCCCGCGACACTTCGGCCGCCGCCGAAGCGTCCGGCTCCTAGCGTGCCGTGCATGGACACAGCACCTCTGAGCACCACGCCCACCACGGCTCCCCTGGGCCCCACGCCCGCCGCGGCCGTCCCCCACCTCACGATCGAGCCGACCATCCTGTACTTCGGGACGCCGGTCGTGCTCCTGTCGACGGAGAACGGGGACGGCTCGTTCAACCTCGCGCCCCTCTCCTCCGCGTGGGCGCTCGGGCAGACGGTGGTCCTCGGCCTCGGCCGCGACGGGCAGACCGCGCACAACCTCGCGAGCCGGCCCGACATGGTCATCAATCTGCCGACGGCCGACCAGTGGCCCGCGGTGGAGCGGCTCGCGCCCCTGACCGGCCGTGATCCGGTGCCTCCGACCAAGGCCGAGGGCTGCCGTTTCGAGCCCGACAAGTTCGGCGCGGCCGGGCTGACCGGTGAGCCCTCCCAGCTGGTACGACCGCCGCGCGTCGCCGAGTGCCCCCTTCAGCTGGAGGCACGCGCCGCACGGGTGCGGCCGGACGCGACCGGAGAGTTCGTCATCGTCGAGGCCGCCGTGCGCAGGGTGCACGCGGACGCCCGCGTCGTCGTCCCCGGCACCGACCACGTCGACCCCGCCGCCTGGACCCCGCTGATCTACAACTTCCGCCACTACTTCGGTCTCGGCCCGGAACTCGGCCACTCCTACCGCACCCGCACCCCCCGCGATCGCGCCGGGCACTCCGTCTGAAGCCCCCGCGGACCGCACGGCCCTACTTGCGGGTGCGTACCAGCAGGTAGAGGAAGTACGGCGTACCGAGCATCGCGGTCATGAGCCCGGCACCGAGCTGTGCCGGTGCGATCACCGTGCGGCCCACCAGGTCGGCCGTGCAGACGAGGACGGCGCCGAGGAGCACCGAGACCGGGATCACCCGCACGTGCTGGCGGCCGACGAGGGCGCGGGCGGCGTGCGGGGCGACGAGGCCGACGAAGCCGATCGTGCCCGCGGCGGCCACGGCGGTGGCGCTGAGCAGGACGCTGAGGACGAGGAAGCCGAGACGGCCCCGGCTCAGGTTGAGGCCGAGCAGCCGCGGGGTGTCCTCGTCGAGGGAGACGAGGTCGAGTTCGGTGCGGCGCGCGACCGCGATGACGAGGCCCACGGCGAGGACGATCGCGAGCGGCACGACGTCGGGGAACGTCCGCCCGTAGGTCGAGCCGGAGAGCCAGGTGAGGGCCTTCGTGGCGTTGAACGGGTCGGTGAGGATGATGAGCAGGTTGATGATGGCCGTCGACCCGGTGGCGACGCCGAATCCGACGAGGACGAGCCGGTTCTGCTGGAACCCGCCGCGCGCCGCGAGGCCGAAGACGAGGACCGCGCTGACCGCGGCGCCCGCGAAGGCGCCGGCGGCGATGCCCCACGACCCGACCACGGGGACCGTCGTCACGAGCAGGACGGCGCCGACGGCGGCGCCGTTCGTGACGCCGAGGACGCTCGGCTCGGCGAGGGGGTTGCGGGTCACGGCCTGGATCAGGGTCCCGGCGAGGGCGAGGGCCGCGCCCGCGAGGAGGGCGGCGGTGACGCGGGGGACGCGGGTGTCGAGGACGAAGGTGATGGCCTGGCCCGAGCGGCCCTGGGTCCAGTTGAGCACGTCGCCCAGGAGCAGCTTGCTGTCGCCGATGAGCACGCCGGCGATCGTCACGCCGACGAGGGCGAGCACGAGGACGGCGGTGGTGACGACGAAGGTGGCCCGGCTCCGGATGCGCAGCCGCTCGGTCGGCAGGGCTCCGGCGGTGTCCCGGGTCCGCGCGGCCATGACGACCAGGAACACGGCGCCGACGAGGCTGGTGACGACGCCGGTCGGTACGGCGACCGCGGTGTCGGAGGGCACGACGGCCCGCAGCAGCACGTCGGAGCCGAGCACCAGGGCCGCGCCGGTGAGGCCCGCGAACGGCAGCCGCGCCCGCGCCTTGGTGAAGGCGCGGAACCTGCGGGCCAGCGGGCGGACCAGGGCGGGGGCGCACAGGCCGACGAAGCCGATCGGTCCGGCGAGGGTGACGGCGGCCGTGGACAGGAGCGCGGCGAGCACGACGGCGGTGACGCGGGTGGAGCGGACGGGGACGCCGACGCCGCGCGCGGCGTCGTCGCCGAGGGCGAGGGCGTCGACCCGGCGGGCGAGCAGCACGAGGCCGACGAGGCCGACGGCGGCGATGGGTGCCATCTGGAGCACGCCGTCGAAGCCGTTCTGCGCGATGCTCCCCTGGTTCCACTTGTAGAGGCCCTCGGTCTGCCGGGGGCGCAGCAGCAGGAGGCCCTCGGCGACGGCGGTGAGGCCGAAGGTGAGGGCGCTGCCGGCGAGGACGAGGCGGACGGTGCCCGCGCCGAGGCCGGAGAGGCTGAGGACGACGGCGGCCGCCACGAGGCCGCCGACGAACGCGACGCCGGAGGAGGCGAGCAGCGGCAGCGAGACGCCGGTGGCGGCGGCGAGGCCGAGGGCGAGGTAGGAGCCCGCGTTGACGGCGAGGGTGTCGGGCGAGGCGAGGACGTTGCGGCTGACCGCCTGCAGGGCGGCGCCCGCCATGCCGAGGACGGTGCCGACGAGGAGGCCCGCGGTCATGCGCGGCAGCCGGGAGGCGATGACGACGGACGAGTCGCCCGCCTCGGCCCGGCCGGTGAGGGCCTTCCAGATCTCGGGGGCGCCGACCGAGGCGGTGCCCTGCGTGATGTCCACGACCGCGAGCGCGGCGACGAGGAGGACCAGTGCGGCCGTCACCGCGGCCGCGCCCGTACGTGACGCGACTGTCGACGGACGGGTGGCGGGGGTGGTCGCGGTGACGGCCATGGCGTTACTTCTTCAGGGTGTCGACGACGGAGTCGACGTACTTGTTCATCGACCCGGGGCCGCCGAACATCCAGATGCCGTCGGGCAGACGGTGCACGTTGCCCTTCTTGACGAACGGCAGCGACGTCCAGACCTTGTCCTTCTTCAGGGCGCCGGCGAACGGGTTGCTGCCCTTGTCGCCGTCGTTGCCGATGTAGGCGAACCGCACGTCCTCGTCGAGCTTGGTGAGGCCCTCGACGTCGGTGGTGCCGAGGCCGTAGACCTTGTCGCCCTTGACCTTCCAGTCGTTCTTCAGGCCGAGCTTCTCGTTGACGGCGCCGATGAGCGAGCCGCCGGTGTACGGCCGGATCGAGGTCTGGTTGCCGGTGACGTAGCCGTCGGCGAAGGCGTACTTCGCACCGCCGTGACCGGCGGCGGCGAGCTTCTTCTTGCCCGCGGCGAGCTTCGCCTCGAAGTCCTTCTTCAGCTTCGTGGCCTGCTCGGTGGTGCCGGTGGCCTTGGCGATGAGGTCGAGGTTCTTGTTCATCTGGCCGATCGGGTCGGCGGCGTCGCTGGCCTTGACCGTCAGGACCGGGGCGACCTTGCGCATCTGCTTCACCGCGGCGGCCGGCAGGTCGGTGGTGGCGAGGATGAGGTCGGGCTTCAGGGACGCGATGGTGTCCATGCTGGGCTCGCCGCGGGTGCCGATGTCCTTGGGGTCGTTCTTCAGCGGAACGGCGCTGTCCCAGGTCTTGTAGCCCTTGACGTCGGACACGCCGGTCGGCTCGACGCCGAGGGATATCAGGCTCTCGACGACGTTCCACTCGGTGCCGACGACCTTCTTGGCGGGGCCGTTCAGCTTCACCTTCGCGCCGGTGTCGTCGGTGAGCGTGAAGGACTCGGCGCCCTTCTTCGCTTCGTCGTCGGCGGACTCGGTGGTGCCGCAGGCGGACAGGGTGAGGGCCGCGGCGGTGGCGGCCGCCGCGGTGATCAGGAGGCGCTTCATGAGGTGGTGCTGAGCCTTTCGCTTCGCGAGTGGTGGCGGCCGATGGCGCGGGTGCGCAGGCGACCGGTGAGCGGGTCGGTCTCGACGTCGATACGGATGCCGTAGGTGTCGGTCAGCCGCTGCGGCGTCAGTACGTCTTCGGGGTCGCCGTCGGCGATGACCCGCCCCGCGTCGAGCAGGACGACGCGGTCGGCGACGGCGGCGGCCTGGTCGAGGTCGTGCAGGACGGCGCCGACGGCGATGCCGTGGTCGTCCGCCAGGTCCCGCATGAGGTCGAGGAGTTCGACCTGGTAGCGGAGGTCGAGGTGGTTGGTGGGCTCGTCGAGCAGCAGGACGCCGGTCTCCTGGGCGAGGCAGCCCGCGAGCCAGACGCGCTGGAGCTGCCCTCCGGACAGGTGCTCGGCGCCGCGTTCGGCGAGGTCCGCGACGCCGGTCAGGGCGAGCGCGCGGTCCACGGCGGCCCGGCCGCCCGGGTCGGCCTTGCCCCAGCGGCCCCGGTACGGGTAGCGGCCGAACTCGACGACGTCCCGGACGGTCAGCCCGCTGGGTGTGGGGCGCCCCTGGGTGAGCAGGGCGACGTGGCGCGAGAAGTCACGGGGGCCGAGGGCTAGGCCGTCGGTGTCGCCGTCGATGACGATGCGGGCGGTCCGGGCGCGCTGCAGCCGGGCGAGCGTCCGCAGCAGCGTCGACTTCCCGCTGCCGTTCGGGCCCACCAGGACGGTCACTTCGCCCGGGCGCAGCGTCATCGAGGCGTCGTGTACGACATCGACGCCCTCGTACGCCACGGTGACGCCCGTGGCGAGCAGTTCATGACCCTGGGGGCGCGTGGCCTCTGCGGTCTCTTCACCAACATGCACGCCCGAAGGTTAGCCTAACCTTATCGATGGGTGAAGCGAGGGTCCCGTTCCGGCCGCAAGGTGAATTCCGGCCAGACTCTCGCGAGGCGCCGGATCCCTCCCCCTCTCTCAAGTGCCGCACCCCGGGCCCGGGCGCCACCAGCCACCCCTGAGGGCCGGTTCCGGCAGCCGGATCGGGGCTGGAGGCGACGGTCACCATGAAGTTAGGCTCACCTAATCGGAGCGAGTCCAGCTCCCGCTTCCCTCTCGCAAGGAGACCTGCATGCGTGCCGAAGTGTCCCCGGCCTTCGCCGAGTTCGGCCTTTCCGGTGCACCCGGCACCGACGCGTTCTGGGCGGCGGCCGGGGCACCCGCCTCGATACCCGCCGACGACGGCGGCTGGGACACCCTGTTCCTGTGGCGCGGATCCGCGGCGAGCATCGACTTCGAGAGCTGGTCCGAGCCCGTTCCGCTGCGCCGCTGGGACGACACGGACTGCTGGTACGCCCGGGTGCGGATGCCCGCGCGGCTGCGGGTGACCTACCGGTTCCGCGCGGGCGACGACGCGTACGCCGACCCCTTCAACCCGGTCGGCGCGGGCGGCGACCGGTCCATCGCGGCCACCCCGGACGCCCCGGACCAGCCGCACTGGCCCGCCGTCGGCGCCGACGACGTCCTGCCCGTCCCGCGCACCCGGATCCGCTGGGCGAGCGAACGCCTCGGCGGGCGGCGCACCGTCCGCGTGCACGCCGCGGGCGGCGGCGGTCCCGTGGTCCTGCTGCTCGACGGGGACGACTGGCTGTATCTGCACCCGGCGATGACCGCGTTCGACGCCGCCGTCGCCGCCGGCGAGCTGCCGCCCGTCTCCCTGGTCTTCCTCCCGGCCAAGGACAGGGAGGCCGAGTTCACGTGCCGCCCCGAGCTGTGGGAGGCGGTCCGGCACGAACTCCTGCCGCTGGTCGCGGAGTCCGGCGTACCGGCCGACCCGGACCGGCTCGTGGTCGCCGGGCAGAGCCTCGGCGGGCTGAGCGCGATGTACGCGGCCCTCGCATTCCCGGACCTGGTGTCCCGGATCGCCGTCCAGTCGTCGTCGTTCTGGTGGACGCCCGAGGCGATGGGCCAGGCGGACCCCCTGGGCGGACCGCTCGGGGGCGCCATCGCCGCGCGGCTCGCGGAGGGCCCCGACCTGTCCGGGCTGCGGGTCGCCTTCGACGTGGGCGAACACGAGGCGCGGATGCTGCCCCACTGCGCACTGGTCGAGACCCTGACCGAGCAGGCCGGTGCGACCGTACGGGTCTCGCGCTCGGCGTCGGACCACGACCGCGCGGGCTGGCGGCAGGCGCTGCTCAGGGACGTGGCCTGGGCGCTGGCCTAGAGCCTGGCCGAAGGAGCCCCTGGGCGCGCGCCCAGGGGCTCCTTCGGCATGCGCTCGGGAGGTCGGCCGGGCAGCGGGTCAGGGCGTACTCCGGTGCCCACGGCGGCGCCGTCGTCCCGGGACATCTGCGTCCCTGCAGGTCAGGGCCCTTGGGATCCCGACTTCTGGGAAGCGTCCGGGATGCGGTTGTGAGCGTCGGGCGGCCGCCGCAGACTCTGGTCACACCTCGTCGGCAGCACGGCCGGACGGGGTGAACCGGAGGCAGGCGCAGACGTCTTCGCCGATGCGGGGGAACCGACGAAGAGCCGTTGGAGTGAACCTGCGCCTGCCTTCCCCGCACGACCGCTTCGCCTGCCCGGCTGTTCCGCCCGAGAGCCGCAGGATCGCCTGGGCGAACTCACGTACGAGATGCGAGCGGGGCGCCGATACGGCTCCCGTGGACTCTCGTCGGGCCCCGTCGCCCCCATCAGGAAGGCATCACGCACATGCATCGATGCGCCGCAGTCGTCGCCGCGCTGGCCGCGCTGGTGACCGGCCCCGCCGCCCCGTCGGCCGCCGCCTCCGCCCTCACCTCCCCGTCGGCCTCGACGCCTCCCCTGTCGGACCGGGCACCGCGCCACCAGGCCAAGAGCGTCCTCTTCGACATGTGGTTCAACGGGCGGGCCGACTCACCGACCCTGAGCATCCAGTTCGGAGTCCACCGCTACACCCTCAAGGCGGACTGCGACAGCGACGCCCTGGTCGGGCAGCTCTACCACTCGGCGACCGGCGTCGACCCCGCGGTCGGCCGCGCCTTCTCCGTTCCCTGCAACCGGGCCCCCAAGACCCTCAACTACCAGTTGCGGGGCGGCTTCTACTACTTCCACTTCATCTCCGGCGTCGACAACACGCACATCGTCGCCGACGGCGCCTGACCCCGCCCCCGAGCCTTCGCGCTCCCCGTACTCCCCCGAGAGAAATCGGAGACCTCCCCATGCGCACGCTCCTCGCCACCGCCGCGGCGCTCCTCGCCGTGGGCCTCACCGGAGCCCCGGCCCAGGCGGGTGCGGCCCGGCAGCACGTGCCCGTGCCCGCCGCCGCTCCGCACCCCGCCGCCGCCTCCGTCGACTTCGAGGTCCGGTTCAACTCCTACGGCCACTCACCGAAGACGCATCGCCCCCAGGGCGACGGGCAGAAGGTCACGCTGTCCGCCTACTGCGCGAGCGACATCACCGCCGGGCAGCTCTACCACGTCACATGGGGCCGTGACCGGCCCGTCGGGAACGTCGTCCGCATCCCCTGCGGCGGCAAGGCGACCGCCACCTACCACCTGAGCGGTGGGGAGTACTACTTCTACTTCCTGTCGGGCGTCGACAACACCAGGGTGGTCGGCGACTGGCACTGAGGCCGGCGGTTCACCGCGCCACGGCCGCGCAGTACGCCTCGTCGTTCGCCAGCAGATTCCGGTGCGTGTCCTCCGCTGTGATGACGCCGTCGTCCAGGACCAGGACGCGGTCGGCCGCGTCCAGGAGGGCCGGGCTGCTGGTGATCACGAGCGTGGTGCGGCCCCGGCGCAGCTTCGCGACGTTGCGGGCGATGAGCTGTTCGGTGACCGCGTCGACGGCCGTCGTCGGGTCGTGCAGGACGAGGACGTCGGTGTCGGCGGCGAGGGCGCGGGCCAGGGACAGGCGTTGGCGCTGGCCGCCCGAGAGGTTCGCGCCGCGGTCGCGGACGGCGTAGTCGAGGCCGTCGCGGTGCAGGGCGACGACGTCGGTCAGCATGGACGCCTCGACGGCCTCGGGGACCGTGCGGCTGGTGCCCGACGGGTCGATGTTCGAGCGCAGGGTGCCCGCGAAGATCTCCCCGTCGTAGGGGTTCACCAGCATGTGGGAGCGGACCGACTCGACCGACAGGTCGGCGAGCTCCTGCCCGCTGACCCGGACCACGCCCTCGTACGCGTGCGGCGGGACGTTCACGGCGAGGATCGACGCGAGGTCGGCCGCCGCGCGCGGCTGGTAGGCGGTGATCGCCACGAACTCACCGGCGGGCACCTGGAACTTGAGCTTGCGCAGCGGCCCGTGCCGGACGCAGTCCACCTCCAGGTCGCCGCCCGCGGCCGGCTGGCCCGGGCCCGGGGTCGTCACCGGCGGCGCGTTGAGGACCAGCGCCATCCGCTCGGCCGACGCCCGCGCGATCATCACGTACTTGGGCATCTCCGAGAACAGCTTCAGCGGCTCCATGATGAACTGCGCGAGGCCCACGGCCATGACGAGTTCGCCGATGTTGATCTGCCCGGTGAACGCCAGCCAGCCGGCCGTGAGGGTCACGGCGGCGGCGAGGACCGCGTTGAGGGCGAGGGCCGTGCCCGCGTAGACGCCGTTGACCTTGGCGACGGTGATCGCCTGGTGCTTGGCCTCCGTGCTGACCTTGCGGTAGGAGCCGAACGCCGCGTGGTTGCCGCCGAAGCCGTGCAGCGGGCGCAGACCGGTGATGAGGTCGGCGACCTTCGCGCCCGCCCGTGCCACCCGCGCCTGCTGCTCGCGGGTGCTCGACCCGATCCGCCTGGACATCACGCTCAGGACCGACAGGATCCCGACGGTGCCGACGATCACGAGCAGGCCGAGCCGGAAGTCGGCGAGGCCGAGGGCGACGGCCGCGACGACGATGGCGACCAGCGAGCTGATCAGCATCGGCACGACTTCGACGATGTCGGCGGTCTGGTCGGCGTCCTCGGTGGCGATGGTCAGGACCTCGCCGGACTTCAGGTCGACGTCCCTGGCCACCGGCTGGAGGCCGCAGGCGGCGACCCGCACCCGCCAGCGGTGCGCCTCGGTCGTGTTGGCCTTCTGCAGGATGCGCATCCCGAACCGCCACGAAAGGGACACCGTCGTGATGATCACGGCGAGGGCGCCGATGGAGACGGCGAGGGAGCCGAGGCTCCGGTCCTCCCGCAGGGTGTGCTCGACGATCAGGCCGAGGGCGATGGGGAAGGCCGTCTCCCCCGCCTGGTAGAGGCCCATGAGGAGGGTGCCCCCGGCCATGGCACCGAGGTTGCGCCGCAGTGCGGTGCGCAGGATGTCGGACCCCGGTCGGGGCCGCTGCGTGTCAGGAGTTGTCATCGAGGTGGCGGGCAATCGCTTCCGGGGTTCGCAGGGTGAACAGGTCACGGATGGTGACCACTGGACCGTACTCGCGGCGGAGCAGCCCGATCAGGCGTACCGCCAGCATGGAGTGCCCTCCGAGGGACACGAAGTCGCTCACGGCGCTCACCTCGTCATCATCCAGGTCCAGGGCCTCGGCGAAGAACTCGCACACCACGGTCTCGGTCTCCGTCTGCGGACCGCGCTCCCCCGCCGTGGTCAGCGCGCCGAGGGGCTTCGCCTCCGGCAGCGCCTTGGTGTCAGCCTTCCCGTTGACCGTCAGCGGGATGCTGTCGACCTGGGCGTAGTGCGTGGGGCGCAGGAAGTCCGGCAGGGCCGTGCCCACGTCGGCGGCGACCGCGGCCAGGTCGGCGCCGTCGAGGACGAGGTAGGCGGCGAGCCGGTACGCCCCGTCGACCTGCGGGTCGGGCTGGGCGACGGCGGCGACGAACCGCACCGCCGCGTGGGCGGCGAACGCGGCCTCGACCTCGCCCAGTTCGACCCGGTGTCCGCGGATCTTGACCTGCTGGTCGGTGCGGCCCAGGTACATCAGGTTCCCGTCGGGCCGCCGGACCACGAGGTCCCCGGTGCGGTACATGCGCGCGCCGGGCTCGCCGAACGGGCACGCCACGAACCGGTGGGCGGTCTGGGCGGACTGTCCGAGGTAGCCGCGGGCGATGCCGATGCCCGCCACGTACAGCTCGCCGGGGACGCCGTCCGGCAGCGGCCGCAGCCACGGGTCGAGGACGTACACGTCGGTGTTGTCGATGGCGACGCCCACCACCGGGTCCTGGCACTCGAAGGTGCCGACGCCGAGGGTGTTGATCGTGTACTCGGTGGGTCCGTACAGGTTGTAGCCGACCGTGCCCTCGGTGTCGGCGAGCCGCTGCCACAGGGTCGGCGTGACGGCCTCACCGCCGAGGAGCACGAGCGCCGGGCGCCGGTCCGGGTGGTCGAGGAGGCCCTCGGCCGCGAGCTGCTGGGCGTACGTCGGCGTCACGTTGATGACGTCGATGCCGTGCTCCAGGCAGTACGCGACCAGGCCGGGCGCGTCACGGCGCAGCTCCTCGTCGCAGATGTGCACCTCGTGGCCGTCGGCGAGCCACAAGAGCTCCTCCCACGACATGTCGAAGGCGAACGACACGGTGTGCGCGATCCGGAAGACCCGGTGGTCGTGCTCCGCGAGCACCGGTTCGAAGATCCGGCGCTGGTGGTTGATCAGCATGTTGGTGAGCCCGGCGTACTCGGTGACCACGCCCTTGGGCTTCCCGGTCGACCCGGAGGTGTAGATCGTGTACGCGGGGTGGCGCAGGCGGTCCGGGTCGTCCGGCGTGAACGTCACGAACGGCTCGGCCGCGGGCAGCGGCAGGTCCAGCTCGATCAGGTCGTCGGGGCCGAGCACGTCCCCGGTGAGGCGGGGCGACACCGCGCTGACGGTGAGGACGACGTCCGGGCGCGCGTCCTCGACGATCGCGGCGATCCGCTCGTCCGGGTGGTCGAGCTCCAGGGGTACGTAGGCGGCGCCGACGCGCAGGACGGCGAAGAGCGCCACGATCGAGTCGAGGGACCGCGGGATCGCGAGGCCGACGTTCCGCTCCGGGCCGATGCCCCGCCCGGCGAGCACACCCGCCACGGCGCGGCTGCGGTCCCGCAGTTCGGCGAAGGTCATGGTCGCGCCGTGGGCGACGAGCGCCACCCGCTGCGGGTCGCGGTCGGCCGCCCGGTCGAAGCGGTCGACGACGGTGTCGGTGCCGACGTCCGTGCGCGCGTCCGGCTCGGGCTGCCTGCCGAGGCCGGGCAGCGCGCCGACCGGGCCGGTGGACCGGGCCAGGTCCTCCAGGACGCGGACGTAGTCGTCGAGGAGACGGCGGGCGTTCTCGGTGTCGCCGTCGCGGTGCTCCAGCTTGACCGTGAGCCGGTCGCCGGGGGTGACGACCCAGGTGAAGGGGTAGTGGGTGGAGTCGTCGGCCTGCACGGACGTGATGCCGTGCCGGGCGTTCATCTCGGCGAAGGCGTCCATGTCCAGGAAGTTCTGGAGCACGAACAGGTTGTCGAAGAGGGTGTCGTGGCCGCTGGCCCGCTGGATCTCGCCGAGCCCGAGGTGCTCGTGCTCCATGGCCTCGACGCGGGCCGTCTGCACGGACTCCAGGTACGCGCGGGCCGTGGCCTCGGGCCGGGCCCGCGTCCACATCGGCACGGTGTTCAGGAGCACGCCGACGATGTCGGCGAGGCCGTCGCCGTCGCGGCCGGAGACGGTCACGCCGAACACGGCGTCGCCGCGGCCGGTGTGCGCGCCGAGCAGCAGGCCGAACGCGCCGGTGAGCACCGAGTTCAGGGTGACGCCGTGCGCCTTGGCCGCGTCCCGGAGCAGGTCCGACTGTTCGGCGGACAGCGTGTGGACGAGCGCGGTCGGCAGCTCGTCCGACACGGTGGGCTTCGGTCCCGCGAGCAGCGTCGGGCCGGGGAGCGCCGCCAGGTGGTCGGCCCAGAAGCGCTCCGACACGGCCGGATCCTTGGCGGCGAGCGCGCGGGCGTAGTCCTCGAAGCTCGGGGTGGCCGGGACCGGGTCGTGCGGTTCGCCCGCGAGGTTGGCCTCGTACGCGTCGAACAGGTCGCGCAGCACGATCTCGCGGGACCAGCCGTCCCACAGGAGCAGGTGGTAGCTGAAGAGCAGTCCGTCGCGGCCGTCGGGCAGGCGCACCACGGTGAGGCGGATCAGCGGTGGCTCGCCGGGGTCGAAGCCCGTGTCGCGGTCCCGGGTGCGCAGCTCCTCGACCTCGGCGTCCGTGGTCAGTTCGACCGTGCGCACGTCGACGCGGCGGCCCGCCGCCTTGAGGACCTGGACCGGATTGCCGTCGTCGTCGGTGGCGAAGCCCGCGCCGACGACGGGGTGCCGCCACATCACGTACGACATCGCTCCGGCGAGCGCGTCGACGTCCAGGCGCCGGTCGAACGTGAACCAGCTCTGCGCCACGTAGTGCCCGGCCTGGCCCGCCATCTGGGCCTGGAAGAACAGGCCCCGCTGGAGCGGCGTGACCGGCGCGGTGCGCTCGGCCGTCCCGGCGGCGTCCGCGAGGTGCTCGAGCGCGCTGTGCCAGTGCTCGGTGATCGCGTCGGGGATGCCGTCGGCGAGCGTGAACGCCGTGTGCAGCCTGCCCGTGTCCGCGTCGATCCACGCGTTGACCTCGACGGCGTACGGGCTGCCGTGGTCGCCGCCGGTGAGGTGCAGCGCCTGGGACTCGCTGCCCCGGCCGAGGTAGTTGAAGAGCACCTGTGGGCGGGCGGTGAGCAGCGGGGCCGTCTGCGGGTTGAGGTACGCGAGCTGCCCGTACGCGACGTGGGCGTGCTCGTCCGGCTGGCGCTCGGCGACCTCGCGGGCCGCCGCGACGGGATCGGTGTGCGCGCTAAGCCGCACGGGCGCGATGGCGGTGAACCAGCCGACCGTGCGCGTGTAGTCGTGGTGCTCCTCGACCGGGACCCGGCCGTGCCGCTCCAGCTCGACCGCGAGGTCGGTCGGCGTCTCCTGGATGTGCGTCAGGGCGGTGCGCAGGGCGCCGCACAGCAGTTCCGTGAGGCCGATGCCGAGTGCGGCGGGGGCGGTGCGGGTGACGCGGTCGGTGAGGTGGGCCGGGAGCACGACGGTGGTCTCGCGCGGGCCCGTGACGGCGGGGAGCAGCGCGGGGGCCTCCAGGGTGCTGGCCCAGTGCCCGAGGCCGTCGGTCGTCCGCCCCGAGCGGAGCGCCAGCGCCTCGGCGTACTCGGCGTACGACGTGGTCGGCGGCGCCAGGTCCGCGCCGCCCATGGCCGTGGTCAGGTCGTCGAGGAGGACGAGCCAGGACACGGCGTCGACGGCGAGGTGGTGCACGGTGACGACCAGGGTGCGGCTCGCCTCCAGCCACGCGAACGCGACGACGTTCCCGGACTCGGGGTCGAGCCGTCCGGCGGCCTCGTTCGCCACGGCCGTCGGATCCGTGCCCCGCGCCCGTACGACGGTGACCTCGCGGCCGGGTTCGGTGCGCAGGGCCCACACGCCGTGCTCCACGCGCAGCGCCAGGCGGAGCGCCGGGTGCGCGGCGACGACCGCCCGCGCGGCGCGCTCGGCGTCGGCGAAGCCGGTGCCTTCGGGCGCCGTCAGCGTCCTGGCCTGCGCGAACCGGGCGAGCGAGCCGCCCAGTTCGCGCTGGCGCAGGATGATCGGGGTGGGTGTGAGGGGGCCGTCCTCGCGGCGGGCGGCCGGTACGGTGGCCTGCGCGGCCCGCGGGGTGAGCGTGGCCAGGTGCTCCGCGAGTCCGCGCGGAGTCTTGAAGAGGAACATGTCCTTCGGGGCGATGGACAGACCCCGGGCCCTGGCACGGTTGATCACCGTGATGGCGACGATGCTGTCGCCTCCGGCGCGGAAGAAGTCCGTGTCGGCGTCGACGTCGGCGCCGGGCAGCGCGTCGGCGAAGACGTCGACCAACGCGGTGAGCACCGCGTCGCCCGCGGGTGCCGCAGGACGTGCCACGGCGGCTGCGTTCGCGGCTGCGAGTGCGTCGCGGCTGGTCGCGCAGTTCCCCGCGCCCCTACTGGGCTCACCGGCACGCTCGGCCAGTGCTCTGCGGTCCAGCTTGCCGTTGACCGTCAAGGGCAGGGCCTCGGTCGTCAGGACTCGGCTCGGGACCATGTGGACCGGGAGCTTGGTGGACAGGCGGGCGGCGAAGTCGTCCGGCACCCGGCCCACCACGTGCGCCACCAGGTGGTCCCCGCTGTCCGCCACCGTGACGGCCACGTCCACCACCCCGTCCAACTGCCGGACGGCCCCCTCCACCTCGCCCAACTCGATGCGGAATCCCTTGAGTTGGACCTGGTCGTCGGCGCGCCCGGTGAACTGGAGCTCGCCGTCCAGGGTGCGGCGGGCGAGGTCGCCGGTGTGGTACATGCGGGAGCCGTCGCCCGCGAACGGGTCGGCGACGAAGCGGCCCGCGGTGAGGGCGGGGCGGCCCAGGTAGCCGAGGGACACCTGGTCCCCGGCGACGTAGATGGCGCCCTCGCGGCCCGGCGGCACCGGGCGGAGCCGGTCGTCGAGCAGATAGGTGACCAGGCCCGGGATGGGGCCGCCGATCGGGGAGACGTCGTCGCCGGGGCCGAAGTCGTCGTCGGCCAGGACCCGGTGGGTGACGTGGACGGTCGTCTCGGTGATGCCGTACATGTTGACCAGCTCGGGGGCGCCGGTGCCGTGCCGCTCGACCCAGCCGCGCAGCCGCCCGAGGTCGAGGGCCTCGCCGCCGAAGATGATCCGGCGCAGCGCCGTGACGGGCTCCCCGGCGTGCCGGTCGGCCTCGATGAACTGGTAGAAGGCCGACGGGGTCTGGTTCAGGACGGTCACGCCGCGCTCCCGGACCAGCCGGTGGAAGTCGACCGGGGAACGGGTCAACGCGTAGTCGGGAAGCAGCAGTTCACTGCCGTGCGCGAGGGCGCCCCACAGCTCCCAGACCGCGAAGTCGAAGGAGAAGGAGTGGAACTGGACCCAGACGTCGTCGGGCCCGAAGCCCATGGCGGGCCGGGTGTTCGCGAGCAGCGTCACCACGCTGGAGTGCGGGACGACGACACCCTTGGGCCTGCCGGTCGACCCGGAGGTGTAGATCACGTACGCCGGGTCGTGCCAGTCGACCGCGGCCGCGGGTCCGGTCGTGTCCTGCGGCAGGCCGCCCTCCGGCACCGGCGCGTCTCCCTGCACGAGCACCCGGGCCGGCACGCCTGCCCGCTCCAGCAGCCCGGTGAAGCGGTCCCGCTGCTCCCGGTCCACGAGGACGACCTGCGGGGCCGCGTCGGTGAGGATGTACGCGAGGCGGTCGTCGGGGTAGGCCAGGTCCAGCGGTACGTAGGCGCCGCCCGCGGTGACGACCGCGACCAGGGCCACGACCTGCTCGGCGGAGCGCGGGACGGCGACGGCGACGCGCTGCCCCGGTCCGACACCGGCCGCGCGCAGGGTCGCGGCCAACGTGTCCTTCGCGTCGGCCAGTTCACCGTACGTCAGGGACCGGGTGTCGCCGTCGAGGCCGCACTGGGTGACGGCGGTGGCGGCCGGGGCACGGCGCGCTGCGGCGTCGAAGAGCCCGGCGAGGGTCGTCGGGGTGAGGGGCGCGGGCCGCCGGTCGGCCTCGGGGGCGAGGTCGTCGACCGGGGCGTCGGGCCGGGTGAGCAGGCCGGTGAGGGTGCGGGTGAAGGTGCGCAGGACGTCCTGGGCGCTGGACTCGCGCAGCAGCTCGCCGTCGTAGATCAGGTTGAAGCGGGGGCGGCCGTCGAGGGCGCGCTCCACGACCAGCGTCAGCGGGTAGTGCGGGGCGCCCTCGTTGACGATGTCGGCGATGACGAGAGTGTCGTCGGGGCCGCGCAGCGCGGCCACGTCGGTCGCGACGTCGAACACCACCAGGGTGTCGAAGAGGGATCCCGAGCCCACCTGGCGGCCGATCCGCGCCAGCGAGACGTGCTGGTGCGGCAGGACCGCGCTCTGGTGTTCCCGCACCGAGGCGAGCAGGTCGCGGGACGTGGTCGTGGCTGCCCAACGGGCGCGCACAGGGATGGTGTTGATGAACAGGCCGACCATGTCCTCGATGCCGGGCACGTCGGCGTCGCGTCCGGACACGGTGGAGCCGAACACGACGTCCTCGGTGTGCAGGATGCCGCCGAGGGTCAGCGCCCAGGCGCTGTGCACGGCGACGCTCAGCGGCACCCCGGCGGAGCGGACGGCGGCGTCGAGGTCGCCCTCCGGCGCCACGGCGGTGTCGGCGAACCGGTCGGACGGGGTGTGCCCCTCGGCGACCAGCGACGCGCCGGGCAGCTCGGCCAGCTCGCCGCGCCAGACCCGGTCGCTCTCGTCGTCGTCGCGCCCGGCGAGCCAGCTGACGTAGTCGGGGAAGCCGCCGCGCGGGTACACGGTGCCCGGGGCGTGGTACTCGGCGAGCAGGGAGCGCAGCATCGGCGGCACGGACCAGCCGTCGGCGATGATGTGGTGCACGGTCTGCACCAGAACGGTGCGGCCCGCGCCCGCGCGGACGAGCGTGTAGCGCATCAGGGGGCCGGTGGCCAGGTCGAACCCCGCGCGGCGGTCCCGCTCGGCGAGGTCGCGCAGCTCGTCGTCGGTGATGCCGGGGCGGTCGAGGGTGGTGAAGGGCGCCTCGGCCCCGCCGTCGAGGACGGAGACCACGCGGCCGTCGGCGAGGGCCACGAAGCGCGCGGCCAGGTTCGGGTAGAGCGTGAGCAGCCGGGTGGCCGCCGCCGCGAGCCGGGCCTCGTCCACCTCGCCCTCCAGGGTGAGGAGTTGCTGCTCGACGTAGGCGCCCGCGGAGTCGTCGTCGAAGACGGAGTGGAAGTACAGCCCCTCCTGCAGCGGCGTCAGCGGCAGGATGTCCCGCAGCGCGGGTCCTTCGAGGGCGTCGACGTCGGCCTGCGTGAGCGGCACCAGGGGGAAGTCGCTGGGCGAGTGGCCGCCCTCGTCGAGCGCGGCGAGGCCGGCGAGGGCCACCCGGAAGTAGTCCCCGATGGTCGTGATGTCGTCGTCGGTGAACAGGCCTTCGGGCCAGGAGACGGTGGTGACCAGTTCGTACGCGCCGTTCGCCGCGGGTTCGGCGATGGCGTTGAACTCCAGGGCGCGCGGCAGCCGCATCCTCGGGTCGCGCTTCTCGCCCAACTGTCCGGTGGTGCCCGCCAGTTGCCAGTCCCCGGACGCGCCGGCGTCGAAGCGGCCGAGGTAGTTGAAGAGCACCTGCGGCGCGGGGGCGTCGAAGGCGGTGCCGGTGAGGTACCGCAGGGCGCCGTAGGGGACGCCGTTGCCCGGCACCCGGGCCAGGTCGTCCTTGACGGCCTTGAGGGCGGCGGCCAGGTACGCCGGTGCGGTCAGGTCCGGCGCCGTGCCGGGGTCGACGGTCACGGGGAACAGGGTGGTGAACCAGCCGACCGTGCGCGAAAGGTCGGGCTCGAAGCCCGCGGCGCCCGCCACGAACCGGCCCTCGCGGCCGTGGCCCTCCAGCTCGATGTGGGCGTGGCTCTGGTCCTGCCCGAGGTCGCGGCGCCAGCGGGCGAGGGCGACGGCGAGCCCGGTGAGGAGGACGTCGTTGACGCCCGCGTGGAACTTCGCGGGTATCTCGCCGAGGAGCGCGGCCGTGACCTCGGGGCCGACGGTGACGGTGCGGATCCGCTCCCGTTCGACGGTGTCGGCCTCGGACAGCGCGCGCCTGGCCACCGGCTGGTCCGGTCCCGGCAGCGGCCGCTGGAAGTACGCCAGGGCCGCGTCGAAGTCGGCGCCCGCGAGGAGCTGCGTCCAGCGCCGGAACGACGTGCCCACCGGCGGCAGTTCGACCGGATCGCCCGCGCCGATCTGACGCCACGCCGTGGCCAGGTCCTCCATCAGGACCCGCCAGGACACACCGTCGATCACGACGTGGTGGACGACCACGACGAGCTGCCGCTCGGCGCGGCGCCACACGGCACGCAGCATCACACCGCGGTCGGGGTCGAGCCCGGCGGTGGCGAGCGCGACGCACTCGTCCAGCGGCAGGTCGCTCTCCTGCCAGGTGACGGACGCCTGATCGGCGTCCGGGATGTCGAAGCTCCAGCGGTCACCGCGTATCAACTCGGCGCGCAGCATGGGGTGGTGGCGGACCAGGGCCGTGAGGGCCGCGTCGAGCGCGTCGGCGGTCAGCTCCGCGGGAGTGTTCAGGACGACGGACTGCACGAAACCGTCGATCGCGTCCGTGGTCTCGCCGAGCCACTGCACGATGGGCGAGCCCACGACGGTGCCGGTCGCCGTGTCGCCGTGGTCCACGGCCGTGACGTCCTCGCGGCTCGCCACCGCGGCGAGGGCGCCCACGACGCTGTGCGTGAAGATCTGCCGCGCCGTGACGTACAGGCCCGCGTCGCGCAGCGCGCTCAGGAGCGAGATCGCGAGGATGCTGTCGCCGCCGAGCTGGAAGAAGTCCTGGTCGACGCCGACCTCGTCGAGCTGGAGGAGGGTCGCGACGGCCGTGCACACCGCGCGTTCGTTGTCGGTGGTGGGCGCGACGACCGTGCCCGCGTTGACGGTGGGCTCCGGCAGCGCGTTCCGGTCGAGCTTGCCGTTCGCGGTGAGGGGGAACTCGGTCATCACGACGAGGTGGGCGGGCACCATGTACTCGACCATGTGCTCGGCGGCCCACACCTTGACGTCGTCGGCCCGCAGGTCCTCGCTGCCGGCGGCCGGGATGACGTAGCCGACGAGGTAGGTGCCGCCCGCCGTGTTCTTCTTCGCGACGACGCAGCTGTGCCGCACGGCGGGGTGCTCGGCGAGGCCGGCCTCGACGTCCTCGATCTCCAGGCGCATGCCGCGGATCTTGATCTGGTTGTCGGCGCGGCCGAGGAAGTCCAGGGACCCGTCGGGGGCGAAGCGGGCGAGGTCACCGGTGCGGTAGAGGCGGGAGCCGTCCCCGGCGAAAGGATTCGCCACGAACCGGGACGCCGTCAGGCCCGGCGCGTTCACATACCCGCGGCCCAGCAGGAAGCCGCCGACGTACAGTTCGCCGCCGACCCCGACCGGGACCGGGCGCAGCTCGTCGTCGAGGACGTACAGCTGGGTGTTGGGGTTGGCCTTGCCGATGGAGGTCGACAGGCGCTCGGCCTCGCCCCGGTAGATGACGTGGGAGACGCCGATGGTCGTCTCGGCGGGGCCGTAGCCGTGGTACATGGGGATGTCGAGGCGGGTGCGGAAGCGTTCGTACAGCTCCGGGGTGAGCACCTCGCCGCCGCACCAGACGTGGCGCAGGCTGTCGAGGCGGCCGGAGTCCCCCGCCATCTCGAGGAGGACGTCCAGCATGGACGACACCAGATAGGTGAAGGTGACGCGCTGCTCGGCGATCACGCCCAGGAGATGGTGCGGGTCGCGTTCGCCACCGGGCCGCAGGACCACGAGGCGGCCGCCGCACACCAGCGGCAGGAAGATCTCGTTGATGGAGATGTCGAAGGACAGCGGCGCCTTGAACAGCGACGCGTCGTCGTGGCCGAAGCCGAGGATCTCGCCGACCTGCCACAGCAGGCGCTCGCTGATGGCCTCGTGGCGGATCATCGCGCCCTTGGGCCGTCCGGTCGAGCCGGACGTGAAGATCACATACGCGAGGGCGTCGCCGTGGACGGTGATGCCGGTGCCGTCGGTGGGGTGGGCGTCGTACCGCCAGTGGTCGAGGTCGACGGCCGCGGCGTCCGGTTCGCTCGCGTCGTGCTCGCCGGAGCCGTTCAGCTGGAGGACGACGCGGGCGTCGTCGATGACGACGGCCCGGCGCGCGGCGGGCCACTGCGGGTCGAGCGGGACGAACGCGCAGCCCGCCTGGAGGACGCCGAGGAGCCCGATGACCATCTCGGCGGAACGGCCGAGGGAGATGCCGACGACCTGTTCGGCGGTGAGGCCGCGCTCGATGAGGTGGTGGGCCAACTGGCTGGAGAGTTCGGCTGCTTGACGGTACGTCAGGGAGCGGTGCTCGTCGACGACGGCGACGGCGTCGGGCCGGGTCAGGGCCTGCTCGCGGAACATCTCCACGATGGAGGGGCGGACCCGGTCGGCGTGGGTGTCGTTCCACTCGGCCAGGGTCGCGAGCCGGGCGGCGACGCCGGAGGGGCCGACGGTGCCGAGGGGCCGGTCGGGGAAGTCGGCCAGGTCGTCGAGCGCGAGCTGCGCGTCGGCCAGGTCGACGCCTTCCGGGACGGCGATGGTCCAGCGATCCGCACCACCCGCGCCATCCGTGCCGTCCATGCCGCCCGCGCCATCCGTGCCGTCCGTGCCGTCCGTGCCGTCCGCGCCATCCGTGCCGTCCACGCTGTCTTCGGCGACCCGCCAGCCGCCCGGCCCCACCCCGCCGTTGTCGATCCAGCCGAGGACGTCGGCGAAGAGGGTGCCGGGGGCGAGGTCGATGCCGTCGGGGCTCCGGCCCGTCGCCCAGTACGACAGGGCGAGGGCGCAGGCTTCGGCGATGGTCCTGTCGGAGTAGTCGCCCGTGCGCCGGCGCGCGTCGGCCAGGCGGGCGGAGGAGAGGCGTACGAGACGCGCGCGCGATTCCATCGTCGAAGACCCAGCGTTCATCGGAGACTCAGCATTTCTTTCCAAGGGCCGAAAGCGAGCCCGGCCTTACCAAGGTTTACCTAACTGCCTTCGCGCCAGGCCCGCCAGAGTCGTGCGTACCGGCCGCCGAGCGCCACCAACTCGTCGTGCGTGCCCTGCTCCACGACGCGCCCGGCGTCGAGCACGGCGATGCGGTCGGCCGCCATCGCCTGGGTCAGCCGGTGCGCCACGAACAACGTGGTCCGGCCCGCGCACGCGGCGAGCACGGCCCGCTCGAGGTCGGCGGCGCCCTCGCTGCCGGCCTCCGCGGTCGACTCGTCGAGCACCACGACGGGCGTGCGGCCGAGGACGAGCCGGGCCAGGGCGATATGGGCGACCTTGGTGACGTCCAGGCGCTCGCCGCCCTCGCCGACCATGGTGTCCAGGCCTTCGGGCAGCCCCTCGACCCAGTGGTCGGCGCCGACCGTGCGCAGCGCGTCCATCAGCTCGGTGTCGGTCGCCTCCGGTGCGGCCAGGCGCAGGTCGTCGGCGAGCGGGCCGGAGAACACATGCGTCTCCTGCGTCAGGATGCTCACCAGGGCCCGCGCCCCGGCCTCGTCCAGACCGGCCAGGTCGGTCGACCCGATCCGCACCGAGCCGGACTGCGGGGTCCCGATGCCCGCGATCAGCGCGGCGAGCGTCGACTTGCCCGCGCCCGTCGCGCCCACCAGGGCCAGCGAACCGCCTGCCGGGATCGACAGGTCGACGTCCCTGAGGACCGGTTCCTCGGTGTCGGGATAGGTGAAGGTGAGACCGGCCACGGTCACCGGGTACGACAGGGCCTCTGCCGAGGGGACGGCCGTGTCGCCCACGAGCCGCTCCTCCGCCTCCTCCCCGAGGACCCCGACGAGGCGGGTCAGGCTCGCGCCCGACTTCTGTGCCTCGTCGAAGGTGAACATGATGGCGCCCAGCGGGGTGAAGAGCCGGTGGAACATCAGCGGGGCCGCCGACACCTGGCCGAGGCTCGCGGCGTCGGCCTCCAGCAGGGCGTACCCCACCACGATGATGAGGACGAGACCGATGAACTCGGCGCGGTTCTCGCGGCCGACGAAGCGGCCGAAGAACCGGAACACCTCGATGCCGTACTCGCGCACGCGCCACGACTCGCTGGTGACCTTCTCGCGGAAGGTGTCCTCCAGGCGGTACGCCCGGACGGTGTCGATGCCGTTGAGACCGCTGATCAGCGCCTGCGCGCGGTCGGCCTGGGCCACCCGCTGCTTGCGGTAGAGCGGGGCGGACCGGGGCAGGTACCAGCGCAGGGCCAGGGCGTACGCGGGCAGCGCACCGGCGCCCGCGAGGCCGAGCCGCCAGTCGAGCCCGAACATGCCGACCGTGGCGATGAAGACGAGGACGCCCGCGGAGAAGACCGTGGGGATGGCCATGCGGATGCCCTTGGACAGGACGGCCACGTCGTCGCCGACCCGGGACAGCACGTCCCCGCGGCCGACCTGCTCGATCCGTGCGCTCGGCATCCCGAGGACCGCGCGGACGGCGCCTTCGCGGAGCCGCGCGAGCAGATCCGCGCCGAGGCGTCCGATGAGATAGGTCGAGACCGCGGTGGCCACCGCGCCGAGCAGCGCGGCAGCCACCATCAGCACCCCGATCCTGAGGAGCATCGAGCGCGACTCGCCCTCGACCACCCCGTCGACCACGCGGCCGAGGAGGAGCACGGGCAGCACCTGGAGCGCCGCCCCGGCCACTGTGGTGAGCACGGTGGCGGCCGTCAGCCAGGGCACCTCACGGCAGTGTGCCGTGACCCATCGGGTGGCCTCGCGTCCGCTCGCCGTGCGCAGGGTCGCCGGGGCGACCCTCGTGTCGGTGGTGCTCACACCTAGTCGACCGACTCGACGAGTTCGTCGATGGCGTAGGGCAGGGACAGCAGGGTGCCCTGGGACATGGCCGCGCCGACGGCCGGGCCCTCGCTGTCGAGCAGGTAGGACACGTTGCCCTTCTTCACCGCGTTCAGGTTGGCGAAGAGCTTGAACTTCTTCAGCGCGGCGGTGTCGGCCTTGTCGTTGATGACGAAGATGTGGTCGACGTCGACCAGGTCGGTGCGCTCCGGGGAGAGCTGGGTGGAGAAGTTGCCGTCGGCGACCTTGTCGATCTCGGTCTGGTACTTGTAGCCGATGCCCGTCACCAGACGGCCGCGGACGTCGGTGGAGGTGAACGGCGCGAGGGACTTCTTGTACCAGGACAGCACGACGGCGGTCTTGCTCGCCAGCTTCGGGTGGTCCTTCTTGGCCTTGTCGAGCTTGGCCTGGATGCCCTCGACCAGCTTCTTGCCCTTGGCCTCCTGGCCGAGGGCCTTGCCGATGTGCACCGCGTTGTCCTGCCACGGGGCGCTGAAGAGTTCCTTCTCGCCCTTGGTGCGGCCCACCGTCGGGGCGATCTTGGAGAGCTTGTCGTAGGCGGCCTTGTCGACCTCGGAGTACACCGCGATGATCAGGTCCGGGCGGAGCGCGGCGATCTTCTCGTAGTTCGGCCCCGAGTCGCCGTTCTTCATGATGACCTCGGGCTTGGTGTCGCCCCACTCGTCCTTCACCCACGGCCACTGGGTGTTGATGTCGGGGGACTTGCCCGCCGGGTTCGGGTACTGGTCGGTCATGCCGACCGGCTTGACGCCGAACGCGAGGACGGCCTGGTCGTCGGTGTATCCGACGGTGACGACCCGCTTGGGGGCCTTCTTCACCTCGGTGGACCCGAACGCGTGCTCCACGGTGACGGGGAACTTGCCGGCGGCGGCCGGGGCGTTCTTGTCGCCGCTGCTGTCCCCGTCGTCCTTCTTGTCCGAACCGCATCCCGCGAGGAGGCCGACACCGAGCGTCGCGGCGGACACCATCGCCGCCACTCGCCGCCAGGACCGCCTCTTGAGCGTCGTTCCATGGAGATGCATCCGAGATCCCTTGCTTTCGCGCTGACCGTGCGCCCCTGCCTTAGGGCAGCCAAACTTTATCCTGCCAAAGTGAGGTTAGCCTAGCCTAACCTTCAACTTGCCACGTTAAGACTTCAGTCCAGTGATACATGCGTACGACCGATGGGCACGATCAGCGGCCGATCCCCCACCGGGTCGTCAATCACCTTGGCGCGCAGCCCGAATGCCTCCTCCAGCAATTCCGCGGTTATCACGTCACGCGGATGCCCCTGCGCCAGAATCGCCCCCTCGCGCATCACGATGAGGTTGTCGCTGTAGCGCGTCGCCAGATTCAGGTCGTGCAGCACCATCACCACCGCGCAGCCCGACTCGTGCAGATCGTCCACGAGGTCGAGGACGTCGACGGCGTGCGCCAGGTCCAGATACGTCGTCGGCTCGTCGAGGAGCAGCAGGTCGGTGCCCTGGGCCAGGGTCATGGAGATCCAGACGCGCTGGCGCTGGCCGCCGGAGAGGGAGTCGACGGGCCGGTCGGCCAGGTCGGCGACGCCGGTCATGGCGAGGGCGCGCTCCACCACGGCGGCGTCGTCCGAGGACCACTGGCGCAGCCAGCTCTGGTGCGGATGGCGACCCCTGGCGACCAGGTCGGACACCGTGAGGCCCTCCGGCGCGACCGGCGCCTGCGGCAGCAGCCCGAGCTTCTTCGCCACGTCCTTGGTCCTGAGCTTGGCGATGTCGTCGCCGTCGAGCACGACCGACCCCTTGGTCGGCTTCAACAGGCGCGACAGCGTGCGCAGGAGGGTCGACTTCCCGCAGCCGTTGGGGCCGATGATGGTGGTGATCACTCCTGGCGGTATCGCCACGTCGAGATCGTCGATGACGGTCCGCGCGCCGTATCCGACACTGACGCCTTTCGCCGCGAGCCGCGAGGCGTCATCGACCCCTGACTCGATCTCGGTGATGTACTGAGCGACCACAAGCCCCCCTCATTTATTTAGGTTTGCCTCACCTTTGTACCAGTTATTTCAGGTTCGCCCGCACCAGCAGATAGACGAGGAAAGGGCCCCCGATCACAGCGGTGACCACACCCACGGGGACCGTGATCGGCAGGGCGGTGCGCGCCACCAGGTCCGAGCCGATGAGGAGCAGCGCCCCCACCATCCCGGAGGCCACCAACGGCGGCGTGGGGCAGCGCGCCAGACGCATCGCCACCTGCGGCGCGACCAGCGCGACGAACGGCACGGGCCCCGCGGCGCTCACCGCCACGGCGGCAAGGAGCACCGCACACAGGAGCAGGACCGCGCGCACCACCCCGAAGCGCACGCCGAGGCCGGCGGCCACGTCGTCGCCGAAGTGCAGGGGCTTGAACTGGAAGGCGACGCACGACACGACGACCAGGAGGGCGAGCGTGCCCCAGAGGGCGATCCAGACCTCGTCCCACGACCGGTTGTCCAGCGAACCGACCAGCCACACCTGGGCGCGGGCCACGTCCTTGATGTCGGCCTTGACGAGCAGCCAGGTGGTGATCGCCTCCATCATGGCGCTCGCCGAGATGCCGATGAGGATGAGCCGGAAGCCGTCGATGCCCCGGCGCCACGCCAGGAAGTACACGAGCAGTCCGGTGCCGAGTCCGCCCGCGAGCGCCGCGGCGGACAGGCCCACGGAGCTGACGACCGCCGCGGCCGCGCCGCCCGAGACCGTGATCAGGAACACCGCGACGGCGCTGGCGCCCTGGGTGATCCCCAGGATGTCGGGGCTGGCCAGCGGGTTGCGGGCGATGGACTGGGTGAGCGCGCCGGACACGCCGAGCGCGATGCCGACGACGAGCCCGGCGAGGGCGCGCGGCATCCGCAGGTCCATGATCACGAACTCGTCGACCTGCTCGCCCCGGCCGAAGAGGGTGGCGATGACCTGGGACAGGCCGATGGGGAAGTCCCCGATGCCGATGGAGAGGCAGAACAGCAGGAAGGTCCCCGCCGCCAGGACCAGCGTGACGAGGGCGACCCACGGCCGCCACACGAACGACACACCGCCGAGCCGCACGCCCGGTGTCACCGTTGCCTTCACTTCCGTCCCGCTCCCCCGCATGTGCGCGCTGCGCCCCGTCCCGTTCATCCGCTTACGAACTCTCCGCGTGCCCTTGTCCGGTTCATGCGCTCTTGAACTTTCCGCGCCACACCAGGACGGCGAAGAAGGGGGCACCGAGCAGCGCGACCACGACCCCCGCCTCCAGCTCGCCAGGCCGCACCACCAGACGCCCCACGATGTCGCAGAACAGCAGGACGACGGCGCCGAGCAGACCGGCGTAGGGCACCAGCCAGCGGTAGTCGGGCCCGGTCAGATACCGGGCCAGGTGGGCCACCATCAGGCCGAGGAACGCGATGGGGCCGCACGCCGTCGTCGCCGCGCCCGCCAGCAGCGTGATGGCGGTGATGCCGACGGTGCGGCTCAGGGCGATGTTCACGCCGAGGCCGCGCGCCACGTCGTCGCCGAGGTTGAGCAGGTTGAGGGCGGGCAGCGTCATCAGCGCGAGGACCAGGCCGGCGCCGACGAACACGGTGATCGGCCAGATCACGTCGAAGTCGACTCCGGCCACGGAGCCCGCGTTCCAGAACCGCAGGGCGTTCAGGGACTCGCGGTCCGACAGGGCGACCGCCGTGGTCATGGCCGCGAGGAACACCGTGATGCCCTGCCCGGCGAGGGCGAGCGTCAAGGGGTTGCCCGCTCCCCGGCCGATGCTGGAGAGACCGAAGACGACGACACCGGCGACGGCCGCGCCGAGGAAGCCGAACCAGACGTACTGGTACGGGCTGGAGAGCCCGAACACGGCGATCACCGTGACCACGGCGAACGAGGCACCGGCGTTCACGCCCAACAGGCCGGTGTCGGCGATGGGGTTGCGTGTGTATCCCTGGATGAGCGCACCGCCGACACCGAGGGCGATGCCCGCGACGATCGCGAGGGTCGTCCGGGGCACCCGCACGGTCTCCACGATGAGGCGGATCTCGTTGAGCCGCCGGTCGGACTCCGGTCCCGCGAACAGTCCGTGCCACACCTCGGCGGGCGTCAACGCGCGTGCGCCGACGGCCAGGGACACGGCCGCCATGACCACGAGGAGCAGCGCCAGGATGCCCAGACCCACGGCCCGCCGTCGACGGGCGTCCACCACCCCGGCCGCGGGGCGCTCAACTGCAGTCGTGCTCATGTCGAAGTACGTTATCCCTCTGATCATCCAGGGACGCAGGCACCCTGCGGGCACGCGGACGAACGGCGCGTCATGGAGTTTAGGTGAGCCTAAGCTGAACGCACGCATGTGTCGACAGGACAAATCGGATCTCTCGGTACGGGCATCCCGTCAACGGGGGTTATGCGAGCGCACATTGAAAACTAAGGTAAGCCTTGCTTTACTGGCGCAGGTCAATCCCTGTCCTGAGGAGGAACCCCATGCGGGTCGTCATGTTCGGCTATCAGACCTGGGGGCACCGTACGCTCCAGGCCCTTCTCGATTCCGAGCACGACGTGGTCCTCGTGGTGACGCATCCCAAGAGCGAGCACGCGTACGAGAAGATCTGGAGCGACTCGGTCGCCGACCTCGCCGAGGCGCACGGCATCCCCGTCCTCCTGCGCAACCGCCCCGACGACGAGGAGCTGTTCGCGCGCCTGGAGGAGGCCGCCCCGGACATCATCGTCGCCAACAACTGGCGCACCTGGATCCCGCCGCGCATCTTCGGCCTGCCCCGCCACGGCACGCTGAACATCCACGACTCGCTGCTGCCGAAGTACGCCGGGTTCTCCCCGCTGATCTGGGCGCTCATCAACGGCGAGTCCGAGGTGGGCGTCACCGCGCACATGATGAACGACGAGCTCGACGCCGGTGACGTCGTCCGCCAGGAGGCCGTCCCGGTCGGCCCGACGGACACCGCCACCGACCTCTTCCACAAGACGGTCGACCTCATCGCCCCGGTCACCGTCGGCGCCCTGGACCTGATCGCCTCCGGACAGACGGAGTTCACCCCGCAGGACCGCTCCCGGGCGAGCTTCTTCCACAAGCGCTCCCTCGAGGACAGCCGGATCGACTGGACCTGGCCCGCGGCGGACCTCGAGCGTCTGGTCCGCGCCCAGTCCGAGCCGTACCCGAGCGCGTACACCTTCCACAAGGGCAAGCGCCTGGAGATCCTCGCGGCGGTCGTCTCCGAGGGCAAGTACGGCGGCACGCCCGGCCGCATCTTCTACCGCGAGGGCGAGGGCGTGGCGATCGTCGCCGGAGCCGACGCCCGCACCGGCCGCAACCACGGCCTGGCCATCACGCGCGTGCGCACCGAGGACGGCCGCGAGCTGGCGGCGACGGACTACTTCACGTCGATGGGCGGGTATCTGACCACGCGTCCGTGAGGTGTCGGCCGTCGTGGCCGGTGGGTGCGGCAGTCGCACGATGCCCACCGGCCACGACGGCCCGCCGGCGGTCAGCTCCCTTGGCCGCCGCGGCCCCTTCGGCTCACCCAGCGCCCCATCAGG
The DNA here is from genome assembly GCF_045070545.1 of Streptomyces sp. RK9. Taxonomy (NCBI): domain Bacteria; kingdom Bacillati; phylum Actinomycetota; class Actinomycetes; order Kitasatosporales; family Streptomycetaceae; genus Streptomyces; species Streptomyces sp. RK9. The sequence continues at coordinate 773,541 of NZ_CP173703.1, forward strand.
GTCAACAGGTGCTCGACGTCGACCGGCTTGGTCACGTAGTCCGACGCGCCCGCCGCGATGGCCTTCGCCCGGTCGCCCTTCATCGCCTTGGCGGTGAGCGCGATGATGGGCAGCCGCGCGTGCTGCGGCATGTCGCGGATCACGGCCATGGTCGCGTAGCCGTCCATGACCGGGATCATGATCTCCATGAGGATGAGCGAGACATCGGGGTGCCTCCTGAGGACGTCGACGCAGTCCTTGCCGTCCTCGGCGTAGAACACCGAGAGGCCGTGCTGTTCCAGGCTCACCGTGAGCGCGAAGACGTTCCGGATGTCGTCGTCGACGATCAGCACCTTCTCGCCGTGGAACTCGGGCACCGTGGCAGCGGGAGCCTTGGGCGCCAGCGGGAGCCGAGTGTGACCGTGCGGCGGCAGATCGCTGGGGTGCAACGGAAGATAGAGCGTGAAGGTGGAGCCGCGCCCCGGTTCGCTCACTGCGTGGATCTCGCCGCCGAGCAGCAGTGCGATCTCCCGGCTGATCGACAGGCCGAGGCCCGTGCCGCCGTATTTGCGGCTGGTCGTGCCGTCGGCCTGCTTGAAGGCCTCGAAGATCACCTGCATGTTCTCGGGAGCGATGCCGATGCCGGTGTCGGTCACGGAGAACGCGATCACGTCGGCGTCGGCGTCCCGCAGCGACCCGGCTTCGAGCAGGAGCTCCCGGATGGCGAAGGGCACGTCGTCGCCGAGCCGAATGGCCAGTTCGACTGCTCCGGAGTCGGTGAACTTCACGGCGTTGGAGAGCAGGTTGCGCAGCACCTGGAGGAGGCGCTGTTCGTCCGTGTGCAGCGTCGCGGGCAGCTCCGGCGAGATCCGTACGGAGAAGTCGAGTCCTTGCTCCGCGGTCAGGGGCCTGAAGACAGCCTCCACGTAGTCCGCGAGCTGGACGAGGGCGAGGCGTGCCGGGCTGACCTCCATCCTGCCCGCCTCGACCTTCGACAGGTCGAGGATGTCGGTGATGAGCTGGAGCAGGTCCGAGCCCGCACCGTGAATGGTCTCGGCGAACTGCACCTGCTGTGGCGTGAGATTGCGCTCCGCGTTGTCCGCGAGCAACTTGGCTAGCATCAGCAGGGAGTTGAGCGGCGTACGCAGCTCGTACGACATGTTGCCCAGGAACTCGGACTTGTAGCGCATGGAGAGGGCGAGCTGCTCGGCGCGCTCCTCCAGGACCTGCCGGGCGTCCTCGATCTCCCTGTTCTGCAACTCGATTGCGCGGTTCTGCTGCGCGAGCAGCGCCGCCTTGTGCTCCAGTTCGGTGTTGGAGGCCCGGAGCGCGGCCTGTGAGGCCTCCAACTCGGCGGAGCGCTGCTGGAGTTGCGCGGTCAGCTCCTGCGAGGCGCTCAGCATCTGCTCCGTGCGCTGCTGCGCCGTGATCTCCTCGCGGCTGCGCTCGATGAGGCCGACGACCGCCTCGGGAATGTCCGCGGCGCGTTCCCCCAGCCACCGGTCCGCCTCCGAGAGGCGGGCCGCGGACAGCAGGTCGGCTTCCATGGCGCGCTCCTCGACCACGGCGAGCCACTGCTGGAAGTCGGCGTCCTCCTCCACCCAGGTGGCGAGCCTCGCCCACTCCCGGATCAGGGCCTCGTGCGCGATCTCCGCGGTGTCGGGGCCGCCGGTGCCGAGGACCACGAGGCGCTGCTCGGGGTCGGCGAGGAGCTGCGCGATGTACCAGTCCTTGGCGAGGTGGGTGCGGTGGGCGGTGACGCGGACGGCGCTGGTGGCTCCGCCGCGGGCGCGGACCATGGACAGCAGGACGCGGCGGATGCGGGGCTCGCCCAGTTCCTGGGCGAGGAGGCGGTAGACCTTCTCCGCGTGCTGGTTGAGGGCTCCGGAGACCCCGCCGAGTCCCTGATAGCTGTCGAAGCTGAGCCGCCGGTCGTGCTGGAGCGACCACAGCTCGGTCAGCGTGAACTCCAGGAGCGGCAGACTGCCCGCGGCCCTGCTCGCCTCGGCGGCGATGGCCTCGGCGAGGCCGGGGGTGAAGGTGACGCCCGCGACCTCGGCCGGTTCGACGATGACGCGGATGAGGGCAGCCTCGTCCAGCGGGGACACGTTCAGCTGCCGGTCCTGGAGGCGGGGTCCGATGTCCGGGAGTTCGAGCAGGTCGGGCAGGAAGTCCGCGCGCAGGGTCGCGACGAGCCGGACGTCGGGGTCCTGGGCGACGTCGGCGGGAGGCAGCAGCCGCTGGAGGAACTCCAGTTGTTCGGCGCGGTCGGCGCTGCCGCTCAGGACCTCCTCGAACTGGTCGGCGATCAGCGCGAGACGGCGGCCGGTGAGCACCCGTAACCGCGCGGCGACCGCCCAGAAGCCCTCCTCCCGCAGGGCGCGGGTGCGGTGTTCCAGCTCTTCGAGGCTGTGGGCGCGCTGCGGGTGCTCCAGCTCGAGCAGGGCGCGGGCCACGGCGTCGAAGGGGGACATGCCCGGGCGGAACGAGGCGATCGCCCAGCCCGCCGAGGCCAGTTCGGGTTGGAGGCCCGCCGCCACCAGGGACGACTTGCCCACGCCCGACGGCCCCGTGACCATCACCAGGGGCTGAGCCTTCACCATGAGCCGGAGCCGTTCGACCTCGCGTTCCCGGCCGACGAACACGCCGGCCAGCGCGTCCTCGGCGCTGAACGCCTGCAGCCCTCGGTAGGGACACGGGGGCAGCACACTGCGGCCGAGGGCGTCGGGCCAGGCGGCGGAGACCTCCGCCAGGGGCACGGCGTAGGCGTCGGGCGCCGCGCCGTCGCGGCTCGCCACCGCGAGCATGCCGACGACGGCGTCGCCCCACCGGTCGGAGACGATGACGGGCGAGCCGCTGTACCCGGGCTGGGTCCGCAGCGCGGACTCGCTGGCCGTGTCGAGCTGGATGAGCCCGCCGCCGACCGCGCCCCGCAGCACGCAGGTGCTCCAGGCGCCGTTCGCCTTGCGGGGCGGGTTCCCGGGGTAGCCGAAGGCCTTCACCCGGGCGTCGCCGAGCAGGCCCGTGCGGGCGTCGATGAGCCGGGCCGCGCCCGCGCTCACGGGCAGGGTGTCGCCGCCGACCAGCGCGAGTCCGGCGACGTCCCGGCCAGGGCGGCCCGCGCCCGGCGGCGGGTCCCAGGAGCTGATCCGGCAGTGCCGCAGGGGCCCGCCCTCCGCGTCGCCGAGCAGCACGAACTCGACCTGGACCCGGGCGTCGCCCGGGGGCCGCTCCGCGCACGCCTTGTCCCGCCCGAGCGCCACATTGACCACATGGGCGCACGTCACCATCTCCTTGTCGCCGACGACGAACCCGACGCCGATGGGCGCCCCCGTCGCCGCGGCACGGATCTTGACGACGAATCCCTCGCGTTGCGCTCCCATGAAGTCAGGGGCGGTTCCACGTCAGCCGGACGGTGAAGTTCACCTCGGCGGTGCCCTTGGCGATGATCACGCCGGTCTCGCCGCCCATCTTCAGGCCGAACTCCAGCTCCGCGGCGTCCGGGCCGAGTTCGCGCAGGGTGTCGGCGACGCGCGCGAGCGTCGGCTTGACCTGGTCGAGCGCCTCTTCGAGCGAGACCCGGGCCCGGGCCACCACCCCGCCCCCCGCGGCGAGTTCGAGGTCCGTGGCGTCCGCGTCGACGTCGACCTCGAACACGGCGGCGCCCTCGCCGCCGTCGTCGAGCCTCATGGTCAACTGCTGTGGCACAGCACATCCCTCCACCCAGGACTTCGCACGCGACCGACGACCGCCGACGCCCTCCATCCTGGGTGACCACGCGCGGCCCCGCAGGCATATTCGGGGGATCCGGCAAACATCCTCCGCGTGCCCGGCCCGTGCGGACGTCCGCGCTCCGGTCACCGTCCGGGAACCGGCGTGCGCCGCGGCCTTCGCAAGGTTGGCAATCGACCGGCCGAAGATTCGCAGCAATTGGCAGCCGTCCAGCATTGATGGCACTCAGTGCCAGTGCCAGAGTCTCCATACGGCCCGCCGGACCTCGGCAGTGGTGGTCATCTCCGCCGCACGGCAGTCCATGGGCCGCAGTAGGAAGACACGCGATGCCACCTCGTTCCGCGAGGGCACCGGGCATTCGCAGCGAAGACGAACGACTCGACGTTCCGCCGGAGGGAGCGTCGTCGACCGGCGGGTCGGCGAGGCCGGTCGCGCCCCTCGGCGGAGCGGCACATCGAGACGGCCCCGCGCCCCTGCCGGGGCTCCCTCCACGCGCCCCTCCCCCTCTCCCCTCAGGAGGACCCGATGTCCACCAGCGCCCTGACACACCGCGTCCACGTCCTCGCCCCGCCCGGGCACCGGCACGACGAGATCCTCACGCCCGCCGCCCTGGACTTCGTCGGCCGTCTCGCCGCGGAGTTCGGCGGCCGCCGCAAGGAACTCCTCAAGGAGCGCAGGCGCCAGGCGCTGCGGTTCGCGTCGGGCTCCCCGCTCGGCTTCCCCGTGGCCACGTCGCCCGTGCGGGCCGACCCGACCTGGCGTGTGGCCCCGCCCGCCCCCGGCCTGACCGACCGTCGGGTGGAGATCACAGGGCCGCCCGACCGGCGCACGGCGGTCGAGGCGCTCACCTCCGGGGCCCGGGTCTGGATGGCCGACTTCGAGGACGCCACCTCGCCCACCTGGCAGAACGTCATCGGCGGCCAGCTCACCCTGCTCGACGCGAGCGAGCGCCGCATCGACGTCACCAGCGCCGACGGCACGGAGCACCGGCTCGGCGAGCACGACCGGCTCGCCACGATCGTGGTCCGTCCGCGCGGCTGGCATCTGGTCGAGGAGCACCTGGAGTTCGACGGCGAGCCGGTGCCCGCCTCGCTCGTGGACTTCGGCCTGTACTTCTTCCACTGCGCGCGGCGCCAGATCGAGGCCGGGCGCGGCCCGTACTTCTACCTGCCCAAGCTGGAGAACCGGTACGAGGCGCGGCTGTGGAACGACATCTTCGTCGTCGCCCAGGGCCTGCTCGGCATCCCCCGGGGCACCGTGCGCGCCACCGCGCTCATCGAGACGGTCACCGCGGCCGTGGAGATGGAGGAGATCCTCCATGAGCTGCGCGAGCACAGCTCCGGCCTCAACGCCGGGCGCTGGGACTATCTGTTCAGCCTGATCAAGACCTTCGGGCACCGCACGGACTTCCTGCTGCCCGACCGCGTGCAGGTCACGATGACGGCGCCCTTCATGCGGGCGTACACCGACCTCCTCGTGCGCACCTGCCACCGGCGCGGCGCCCACGCGATCGGCGCCATGTCCGCGCAGGTGCCCGGCAGGGGCCGGGCCGCCGACGAGGCCGCGCTCGCCACCGTCCGCCTGGACAAGGAGCGGGAGGCGGAGGACGGCTTCGACGGCTCCTGGGTCGCCCACCCGGCTCTCGTGACGGTGTGCGGGGAGGCGTTCGACGGCGTGCTCGGCGACCGGCCGCACCAGCTCGACCGGACCCGGGACGACGTGGAGGTGACCGCGGCCGACCTGCTGTCCACGCGCCGCGTCGGCGGCCCGCCCACGCCCGACGGGGTGCGCACGAACATCGCGGTGGCCGTGCGGTACTTCGCGGCCTGGCTGCGGGGGCAGGGGGCGGTCGTCCTGGACGGTCTGGTGGAGGACGCGGCGACCGCGGAGATCGCGCGGGTGCAGATCTGGCAGTGGCTGCGGCACCGGGTGCTCGACCGCGAGACGGTGCTGCGGCTGCTCGACGACGAGATCGACGCGCTCGGCGCCGCCTACCCGTGGGCGGACCTCGACGCGGTGCGCGCGCTCTTCGAACGGACCACGCTGTCGGCCGAGTTGCCGCAGTTCTTCACGCCGGAGGCGTACTCACGGCATCTCGTCCGGCATGCCGGGGCGCCGCTCCAGGACGCCGGAGCGCGGTCATGACCGGGCCGATCCGGCGCGTCGGCGTGGTCGGCGGCGGGCAGATGGGGGCGGGCATCGCCGAGGTGTGCGCGCGGGCCGGGCTCGACACGGTGGTGTGCGAGGTCGACGCGGCGGCGGCACGGGCGGCGCGGGACCGGGTGACGTCGTCGTTCGACCGGGCGGTGCGCCGCGGCAAGCTGGAGCGGGCCGACGCGGCGGACGCGCTCGCCCGGATGGTGTTCACCGGCAGCCTGGAGGACCTGGCCGACCGGCAGTTGGTCGTCGAGGCCGTCGTGGAGAACCCGGACGCGAAGACCGAGGTGTTCGCCGTCCTGGACAAGGTCGTCGAGGATCCCGGGGCGATCCTCGCCAGCAACACCTCCTCCCTCCCCGTGATGCGCCTCGGCATGGCGACCGGCCGCGCGGACCGGGTCGTGGGCCTGCACTTCTTCAACCCCGTCCCGGTGCTTCCGCTGGTGGAGGTCGTGACGTCCCTGCACACGTCGGCGCAGACGGTGCGCGCGGTCGAGGAGTTCGCGACCGGGACGCTCGGCAAGACGGCCATCCGCTCCCAGGACCGGGCCGGTTTCGTCGTCAACGCCCTGCTGATCCCCTACCTGTTGTCGGCGATCCGGATGGCGGAGTCCGGCTTCGCCTCCCCCGCGGACGTGGACGCGGGCATGGAGCTGGGGTGCGCGCACCCGATGGGCCCGCTCAAGCTAGCGGACCTGATCGGCCTCGACACCGTCGCCTCGATCGCGGAGTCCCTGTACGACGAGTTCAAGGAGCCCTTGTACGCCCCTCCCCCGCTGCTCCAGCGCATGGTGGAAGCCGGACTGCTCGGCCGCAAGGCGGGCCGCGGCTTCCACACCTACGACCAGGGCTGAGGGGCCCGGGTTCGGGCCGTCCGGGCTGAGGGGCCCGGACCGCCCGACAACTACGGGACCGCCCGGTCCGCCGCCGCGGATCTTCCCCGAAGGCGGGCGAGGTGACCCTTGAGGGTGAACCCCGGCTCTGCCGCGTCCCCCGGGCTCAACTGGGTGCCGTGGTCGAGGAGTCGGCGCGCGGCCATGTGGTCGGCGGGGCGGTTCACGGACTCGACCGCCCGGAGGTCCCCGGCGCGGAAGAGGAGCACGGAGAACGTGTCGGGGCCGTCGCCGAGCACCGTCTCGGTGTCGTGTCCGTCGTCGTGTCCCGCGATCTGCACGGTCGTGTCGAACTGGTCGCTCCAGAACCAGGGCAGTTCCTCGTAGTGGGCGCGGGGCACCCCGGTCAGCCGCTCGGCGACGAGCCGGGCGTGCCCGACGGCGTTCTGCACGGATTCGAGCCGCAGCCTCTTGCCGGAGCGCACCTGCGGGAACGCCGCGCAGTCCCCGATGGCCGAGATGTGCGGATCGGCGGTGAGGAGGCGGGCGTCGACGGTGATGCCGTCGCCGACCGGAAGCCGGGCCGCGGCGGCCAGTTCCACGCACGGCGTGACACCGGCGGCGACCAGGACCAGGTCGGCCGGCAGACGGCGGCCGTCGGCGAGCTCGACGCTCGCGACGCTCCCGTGCCGGTCCCCGCGCAGCGCCACGACCCGCCGCCCGAACAGGAGTTGGGTGCCCGCCCCGCGGTGCAGGCGCGTGAAGTGCTCCGCGGTCCGCGCCGAGACGGCCCGGGCGAGCGGCCGGTCGAGCGCTTCGACGACCGTCACCTCGCAGCCCGACTCCCGTGCGGCGGCGGCGCATTCGAGCCCCAGGAACCCGGCTCCGACCACCACCGCGTACTGGGCCGCGGCCAGAGAGGCCCGCAGCGCGGCGGCGTCCTTCGCGGTACGCAGGGTGTGGACGCCACGCAGTTCGGCGCCCGGCACGTCGAGGGTGCGCGGGCGGGCCCCGGTGGCCAGGACGAGATGCCCGTAGTCGTACGTCGATCCGTCGGCGAGGCGGACCGTGCGGGCACCCGTGTCGATGGCCGTCACGGTGCCGCCGACGAGGTCGATCGACTGGCGTACGTAGTACGTGGCGGGCCGCAGCCACAGCTGTTCGTCGCCCTGGGCGTGTCCGGCCTTGAGGTAGGCCTTGGACAGGGGTGGGCGCTCGTACGGGAGGACGTCCTCGGCGCTGATGAGGGTGACGCGTCCCTGGTAGCCGTGTTCGCGCAGGGAAGCGGCCGTCTGGTGGCCCCCTTGTCCGGCGCCGACGATGACGACGGACGCGGGCCGGGTGTCGGTCGCCATCACTTCTGCCGTTCGGGGAGGTGGACGATCAGGCCGTCCAGGGCGGCGGTCACGGTGAGCCGGCAGCTCAGGCGGCTGCTCGGTCGGCGCGGGCTGGCGGTGAAGTCGAGCAGGTCGTCCTCGTCGGGCCGGGCGGGGTCGAGGCGGTCGATGGTGGTGTCGTCCACGTAGACGTGGCAGGTGGCGCACTGCGCGTTGCCCGCGCACTGGGCGACGATGCCGTCGATGTCGTTGAAGACGGCGCCGCGCATGACGGTCGTGCCGACGGGGACGTCGATGGAACGCGCGGTGCCGTCGACGGCGACGTAGGTGATTTCTGGCATGGCGGAACTCCTCGGTGGCGTCCGGCGGCGCGCGAGGGCACGCGGCGGCACGGGTGCCGGGTCACGGGTGAGTGGGATGCGCGCGCAGAGGGCTGTGCGCGGAGCAGGAACGCGGGTTGCGCGCGGGGCAACAAGAGAGAGGTGGTGGATGGTGCTGCCGGTGGCCGGTGGGGGACGCGTCACCCCTGTCGGCTCGCCGACGCCCGCCGGCCGTGGGGACACGCGACGTCCTGGGCCAGGGCTGTGGCAGCGGGCTGGACAGTATCAGAGGAGTGCGCGGCGGGCCAAGACGGGACCCTGTCCGTGCCGGCGACAGGGGCGGGCCGCGTCGGCGCCGCCGCCCTCAGGGCTGCCGCGGGACCGGACCCGTCGTGCGGCCGCGGCGCGGGTCGGGCAGGCGGTGGGTCATGAACGGCCTGCTGGTGATGAACTCACGGAATTTCAGGGCGGCTTCGGACAGGTAGGTGTCGCGGTTCCGGACCAGGGTCAGTACCCGGTGGCAGTCGGCCGCGTCCAGGTGCACCCAGGCGACCGGGACGTGCGAGTCCGTGCCTGCCTGGCGGGAGATCGCCGGGATGAGGCCGATGCCGAGGCCCGCGCTGATCATGTCCTGGCTCGCGCCCGGTTCGTCGCCCTCGCAGGACAGCGTCGGCACGAGCCCTTCGGAGCCGAAGAGGCGGTCGAGGAGGGCGCGTTGCCAGTGGCCGACGCGGGTGGTGACGAAGGGTTCGTCGGCGATCTCGGGGATCGTCACGCTCTCCCGTCCGTCGAGCCAGTGCCCGCGCGGGACGGCGAGCAGCACCTCCTCGCGGGCGAGTTCGACCGACTCCAGGTTCGTGCCGGTCAGCGGCTGTGAGGCCACGCAGAAGTCGACTTCTCCGGCGCGCAGTCGGCGTTCCATCTCCTGGGCGGTCGCCTGGAAGAGCCGGACGTCGGCGCGGGGGTGCGCGGCCCGGAAGCTGCCGAGGACGTGGGTGATCGTCAGCAGGGTCTCGGAGGCGACGCCGACCCTGCCGAGCCCCGTGTCCCGGGCGTCGCGCAGGGCCCTGCGGCCGTCATCCAGCTCGCTGAGGGCGCGGTCGACGTGGCGCAGGAACATCGCGCCGTACTGGTTGAGCCGGATGCGGCGGCCCTGCCGGTCGAAGAGGGGGCAGCCCAGTTCGGCTTCGAGGCGCGCGATGGTGCGGCTCAGCGAGGGCTGGGCGACGTGCAGCTCGTCGGCGGCGCGGCTGATGTGCTCGTACCGGGCGACGGTCTGGAAGTAGCGCAACTGCAGAAGATCCACGGTCCACCTTCACTTATGCCTCTGAGGTCATCTTCACATGGCGAAACCGGTCTTGGAACGCATAAGCGATTCTCCCTACGGTCGGTCGTGGGGGTCACCGCACGGGTGACGGGCAACGGCGCCCGGCATCCGCACACGCGAAGCGGCGGCCCCACCGATGTCCGCCATCCCACCGATGTCAGCCATTACATCGACGTCAGCCACCCCACCGATGTCAGGCAACTCACCCATCACTGCCGTCCCACCGGCCACCCGTCCCCCAGGAAGGTCGCACCATGAGCGCTGCGGAGCTGGCCCGACTCCAGTTCGCGGCCACGACCGGCATCCACTGGCTGTTCGTGATCCTCACGATGGGGCTCGTCCCCCTCGTCGCGATCATGCACACCCGGGCCGCGTTCACCCGTGATCCCGCCCAGAGAGCCGTCCGGGAGCGCATGACACGCTTCTGGGGTCAGCTCTACGTCATCAACTACGCGGTCGGCATCGTCACCGGCCTCGTCATGGAGTTCCAGTTCGGGCTCAGCTGGAGCGGCCTCAGCAAGTTCGCAGGCAATGTCTTCGGCGCCCCGCTGGCCCTGGAGACCCTCATCGCCTTCTTCGCCGAGTCCACCTTCCTCGGCATGTGGATCTTCGGCTGGGGGCGGCTGCGCCGGGGCACGCACGTCACTCTGATCTGGCTGGTGGCCCTCACGGCGTACGCCTCCGGGTACTGGATCCTGATCGCCAACGGCTTCATGCAGCATCCCGTCGGCTACGAAGTACGCGACGGCGTCGCCTACTTGACCGACTTCGGGGCGCTGCTCACCAACTCGAGCGCCCTGGTCGCGCTCGGCCACATCGCGCTCGGCGCGCTGACGACGGGCGGTGTCTTCGTCGCCGGGGTCAGCGCCTGGCACTTCCTGCGGCGCACCGAGGAGACCGAGCTGTTCCGCGGCTCCCTGCGGCTCGGCCTGTGGGTGGCCATGGTCGCCTCCTTCTTCGTCGTCATCGTCGGCGAACTCCAGCGACCCGTCATCGAGCGGACGCAACCCATGAAGGACGCGGTCCTCAGGAACAGCGGTGTCGCCGAGGTGCAGGCGCGGCTCGTCCAGGAGCACGGGCCCGGCGACTACGTGCCCTGGCAGGACACCGTCCGGATCTCGATGGACGTCATGACCCTCATCGGCAACACCGTGTCGACGATCACCTTCCTCGCCGTCATCCTGCTCTGGAAGGACCGGCTGCTGCACTGGCGCCCCTGCCTGTGGGTGCTCGTCGCCTCGGTCCCTTTCCCCTTCATCGCCTCCGCCGGCGGCTGGGTCGTCCGCGAGGTCGGCCGCCAACCGTGGCTGGTGTACGGCGAGTTGACGGTCGAGGACGCGCTCTCCCACGTCAGCACGGTCTCGCTGGCCGTGTCCTGCTCCGTCTTCATCGCGGTCTTCGTCGCGCTGGCCGTGACGAACTGGACCCTCATCACGCGCTTCGCCCTTCGCGGCCCGGACGCCACGCAGCTCGGCGCCACGGAACCGCTCCCCACCGAGGCCGAGCCCGTGGGCGCAGCCGTGATCTGACCCCTCTTCACGTCCCATACCTCCCCCTGTTCCAGAGAAAGTTGAGCGAGATGAGTCTGGAGACGGCCTGGCTGGCCCTCCTCGGCCTGCTGCTCGCCGGGTACTTCGTCCTCGGCGGATACGACTACGGCGTACAGATGCTGAGTCCCGGCCTCGACGGGAGGAAGGAGAGCCGAGAGGTCGGCCGGAGCGCCGCCCTCGATGCCATCGCGCCGTTCTTCCTCGGCAACGAGGTCTGGCTCGTCGCCTTCGCCGGGGTCCTGTTCGGCGCCTTCCCGCACCTGGAGGGCACCCTTCTGCCCGGCCTCTACCCGCTGATCGTGGCGATCCTCGTCGGCCTGGTCCTCGGCAACGCCGCCATCCAGCTGCGCCGTCGCTCCCGCAGCGCCCGGGGGCGGCGCCGGTGGGACGCCCTGATCGTGTTCGGGGGCGCGGTTCCCGCCGTGTGCTGGGGGCTCGTCGTGGGGCTGCTGCTGCACGGGGTGCCCCGGCGGGCCGACGGGAGCTTCCACATCGGGTTCGGCGCCGTGTTCTCGCCGTTCGTGCTGGCCTGCGGCGTGACGACGGCACTGCTCTTCGCGGCGCACGGGGCGGCCTTCGTCGCACTCCGCTCCGCGCCCGAACTCGCGGCACGTGCTCGGCACTTGGGAATCGCGCTCCTGCGTGCCGTCGGTCTTGTGGGTGCGCTGCCCCTGCTGCTCACGCTCTTCGGCGCCGGTGCCTCGATGACGAACAAGGCGACATCGGCCGTCATCGTCGCCCTCTTCGCGGCGGCGCTCGCGGGGGCCTGGTGGTCCCTCTCCGGCGGTCATCACGTCCGGGCGTTCGCGGCCACGTGCTGCGCGACGGCGCTGCCCGTGCTGCTCGTGGGGGCCGGGCACCATCCGTACGTCCTGATCAGTTCGGCGGGCGCGGGGCTGACCGTCGATCAGGCTGTCACCGACGGCGCCACGCTGAGGATCCTGAGCGCGTTCGGCGTCCTGATCGTCCCGGTGATCCTCGCGTACCAGTCCTGGAGCTGGTGGGCCTTCCGGGGCCGGACCGGTCATCGCCACCCCAGCTACTTCTGAGCCCCGTAGCACGAGGAGAGGAACCCGGCATGAAGGACGAGAGGGCCCCGGCATGAAACCCGTCGAGCGCCGTCTGCTGCGCGAACTCCCGTTGCTGCGCCGCCACATGACGTACGGGACGACGACGGCCCTCCTCGGCGCCGGGCTCGCCGTCGCACAGGCGGCCCTCCTCGCCACGGTCCTCGCCGACGGGTTCGCCGACCGCGCGTTCCGCACCGGCCCGCTGGTCGCGCTCGCCGCCGTCATGACCCTGCGCGCGCTCCTGGCCTGGGCCCGCGGGCTGCTCGCCCAGCGTGCCGCCGCCGACGTGAAGCGCACGCTGCGGGACCGGATCACCGGCCGACTACGGCACACCGGCCCCCTGCGGCTCGCGGCCGGGCGCCACGGCGAGACCGCCACGCTGCTCACCCGCGGACTCGACGCCCTGGACCCGTATGTCGTCGGCTACCTGCCCACGATGGCCGCCACCGCCGTGGTGCCCCTCGTGGTGGTCGGCTGGCTGGCCTGGACCGACTGGACGTCGGCGCTGATCGTCGTCGTGACACTGCCGCTGATCCCCGTGTTCGGCGCCCTGGTCGGCGTGCACACCGCGCGGCGCACCGCACGGCAGTGGCGGCTGCTCGCTCGGCTCGGCGGGCACTTCCTGGACGTGGTGGCCGGGCTTCCGACGCTGCGTGCGTTCGGCCGGGAGCGGCACCAGGCGCGGGTGGTGGGCGAGATGGCGGACGCCCACCGGCGGGCCACGCTGAGGACGCTGCGCGTGGCGTTCCTGTCGTCGTTCGTCCTGGAGACGGTCGCCACCCTCTCCGTGGCGCTGGTCGCCGTCCCGGTCGGGCTGCGGCTGCTGCACGGCGAACTGGACCTGCGTACGGCGCTGGTCGTCCTGTTCCTCGCCCCCGAGGCGTATCTGCCGCTGCGCGCCCTGGGTGCGGCGTTCCACGACAGCGCGGAGGGCATCGCGGTCGCCGAACGGGTCTTCGCCGTCCTCGACGACGAGGCCGACGTACCCTCGGGCCGCACCGACCAGGCTCCCGCGCCCGACGCCCGCACGGCCCACCTGCGTCTCGACGACGTCGCCGTCCACCACCCGGGCCGCACCGCGCCCGCCCTGCGGCACGCCTGTCTCTCCGTCCGCCCCGGCGAGCACGTGGCGCTCGTCGGCCCGAGCGGCGCGGGCAAGTCCACGCTGCTCGCGCTGTTCCTCGGCTTCGTGGCGCCCGCGGCGGGGCGGGTCGAGGTCGGCGGCCGCGACCTCGAGGGCCTCGACGGGGACGCGTGGCGCGCGCAGGTGGCGTGGGTGCCGCAGCGCCCGCACCTGTTCGCGGCGTCCGTCGCGGACAACATCCGCCTCGGGCGGCCCGACGCGAGCGACGCGGAGGTGCGCGCCGCGGCCCGCGCCGCCTTGGCCGACGTGTTCATCGAGGAGCTGGCGGATTCCTACGACACGGTGCTCGGCGAGCACGGCGCCGGGCTCTCCGCGGGACAGCGCCAACGCGTCGCCCTGGCCCGCGCGTTCCTCAAGGACGCCCCCGTCCTGCTCCTCGACGAGCCGACGGCCCACCTGGACCCGGAGAGCGAGGCCGCCGTCACGCGCGCCACGGTGGACCTGATGCGCGGCCGCACCGCGCTCGTGGTCGCCCACCGCACGAGCCTGCTGCCCCACGCGGACCGGATCGTCACGGTGCGGGCGGGCACGCTCGGCCCGACGACCGCGCCGCTGCCCATGCCCACACCCGCGCACGTCACCCGACCCGCACCCGAACCAGGCAGCACCGCCGAACCCGCACCCCTCCCCCAACTCCCGTGCACAGAAAGCCCGGTGGCCTCATGACCACCCCCACCGAGGCCGCCGCCCCACCCCGCGAACACCACCCCACCCTCCGCCTCCTGCACCACCTCCGCCCGCACTGGCGCAGACTGCTCCCCGCCGCGCTCGCCGCCGCCGGGAGCGAGCTCGCCGCCGCCGCGCTGATGGCCACCGCCGCCTGGCTCATCACGCGGGCCGCCGAACAGCCGCCGCTCGCCTCGGTGACCCTCGCGATCGTCGCCGTGCGGGCGCTCGCCCTGGGGCGCGGTGCGCTGCGCTACGCCGACCGGCTGCTCGGTCACGACGGTGCGCTGCGGGCCGTGGCGGGCTTCCGGACCCGGGTGTACGAGGCGCTGGTGCCGCTCGCCCCCGCGGGCACCCCGGCCTTTCGGGGCGGCGACCTGCTGACGCGGCTCGTCGACGACGTCGGTGCCGTCCAGGACCTGCTGCTGCGGGTGCTGTTCCCGGCGGTGGCCGCGGGAGCGGTCGCGGTGGCCGCCACCGGTCTCGCCACGGCGCTGCTGCCGCAGACGGGTGTCCTGCTGGGGCTGCTCCTCGCCGTGGCGGGGGTCGTCGTACCCGTGCTGGTGCTCGCGCTGTCCCGCCGCGCGGGCCGCGCGGAGAAGCAGGCGCGGGCCGAACTCGCGGCGCTCGCACTCGACTTGACGCAGGGCGCGGCGGACCTCGCCGCGTACGGAGCGCGGGGCCGTGCGGACGGGCGGGCCCGGCGCGCCGCCGCGCGGATCGCGGCGCTGGAACGCCGCCAGGCACTCACGGCGTCGCTCGCCTCGGCCGTGGTGCTGCTGCTCCAGGGCGGGGCGACGGTCGGCGTCACCTGGCTCGCGGTGCGCGCGCACGCGGACGGGGCGCTGCCCGCCACGCACCTCACCGTCCTCGCGGTCCTGGCGCTGGTCTCCTTCGACGCCCTGACGCCGCTGCCCACGGCCGCCCGGCACCTGGCCGGGGTGCGGGCCTGCGCCCGCCGCCTCGCCGACCTCCTCGACACACCGCCGCCCGTCGTCGACCCGCCGGCCCCGGCCCCGCTCCCCACCGCCGAGCCGCTGGGCGTGGACATCACCGGCCTGCGGGTGCGCCACCGCCCCGGCGGTCCCCTCGCTCTGGACGGGGTGAGCCTGCGCCTGCCGCCCGGCCGCCGTGTCGTGCTCCTCGGCGCCAGCGGGTCGGGGAAGTCGACGCTGATCGCGGCGCTCATGCGGTTCGTCCCGTACGAAGCCGGGTCCATCCGCGTCGGCGGGCGCGAACTGCGGGACTGCGCGGGCGCCGACGTCCGCGCCGCGATCACCGGCATGACCCAGGACGCCCACGTCTTCCACACCACGATCCGCGCCAACCTGACATTGGCCCGCCCCGACGCCACGGACGACGACCTCCTCGACGCGGCGCGCAGGGCCCGCATCCTGGACTGGATCGACTCACTGCCCGACCGCTGGGACACGCTCGTCGGCGGCGACGGCGCCACGATGTCCGGCGGCCAGCGCACCCGCCTGCTCCTGGCCCGTGCCCTGCTCGCCGACCCACCCGTCATCGTCCTCGACGAACCCACCGAGGGCCTCGACCCGGACACAGCGACCGCCGTCCTCACCGACATCCTCGACGCCACCCGGGGCCGCACCACGCTCCTGGTCACCCACGACCGCTCGTGCCTCACGTCGGCCGACGAGATCGTGAGCCTCGCCGGGGGCCGGGTCCTGCCCGGCTGAGGGCCGGGGTCGGAGCCGAGGTCTCCGTACGTTCGGTCGAGGGCGTGGGTCACGATGGCGGCATGACGACCTGGTTCCGCACCTACTACGAGGACGAAGATCTGTGGCTGCATTTCGAGGCCGATGACGAGGGCTGGGCAACGCGTCAGGTCGAGGTCCGGGGGCAGGACTCGCGACCCGTGGCAGCAGCCTCTCGGGCAGAGGTGCTGCACTTGCGTGATCACGCCGGACCCGCGGCGATGGGCCACTACGAACGGCAGTACGGCATTCTCGCCGAAGGCCCCCTGGACGGCTGGCAGGACCAACCCCGGGCGGCCGAGATCTCCGCGGAGGAGTTCGAGCGGCTGTGGGCGGAAGCACGACAGGCTCTCGGCGGCTCAGCCTGACTCGGCGGGTCGGGGTTCATGGAAGGTTCGTGGCGGAGCATTGCTAGGAGCACGGGTTGTCCCGTCAGAGGCCTTGGGGCGAGCTACCCCATGACCTCGCGGGCCGCGTCCAGGAACGCCGACCGGTTGCCCTCCAGGAAATCCCGCACGCTCCCGCCGTCGGGAAGGCCGTGCCACACAGTCCTGTTGAGGTCGAGGAAGTGTGCGTGTGCGGTGTCGTGCACGGGCTGGGGGAACTGGATGCGGAGGAGGCGGTCCGCGACCCACAGTCTGTACATGACGTCGCGGGTCGTGAGGTACCAGTCGTCGGTGTCCTCCCACTCGGCCGGCCGGGTGTAGGCGCAGCGTTCCGCCTCTGCGGAGACCTCGACGAACCGCTCCAGGAGCGCCAGCCGTTCCGCACGCCGGGTCTCGGAGAGGGAGAGCCGTTGCCGTTGCTGTTCGGCGCGGTCCGCCGATTGCTGCGTCCTGTGCTGGACGAGGTAGGACAACACGCCGCCGAGGACGACACCACCCAACGATATGAGGGACACCCAGACCTGACCTGCCATGACCGTCATCGTTCCATAGCGACGATCTTCGGCTGAGTCCACGTCAGTTCGGCGGGCCGATCACCGCGCGGGGCGCTGCTCCTCGCCGCGCGGCGCCATCCGCAGTGTGATCCGGTCGAACAGCTCCGTCAGCGGCTCCCCGACCTCCCGGCCGAACTCCGTGAGCCCGTACGTGACCTGAGGCGGTGTCGTCGGCTCGACCTCGCGCCAGACCAGGCCGTCCTGGACGAGCGCGCGCAGGGTCTGGGCGAGCATCTTCTCGCTGATGCCGCGGATGCTCTCGCGCAGCTCGTAGAACCGGAGATCGGTGTTCCGCAGGGCGATCAGGACCCACACGCCCCACCTGCTGGTGACGTGGTCGACCACGTCGCGTGCGGGGCAGTCGGTGTGAAACACGTCATACCGCTGATCCGCACCGGTCTGGGTGAGCTGCGCGCCTTCCGCCATGGGAGGAGCTTACTCCGAGGTATGTCCTTACCAGAAGTTAGTCCGGGCTCCTAGCGTCGCGATCACCGAACACATCGATGAACGCATCGATTCGAGCGAGGAGTTGTTCATGATCGTGGTGACCGGGGCCACCGGAAACGTGGGCCGGCCGTTGACGCGGGCGCTGGCCGAGGCGGGGCAGCAGGTGACGGCCGTGTCGCGGACCGCGGCGGCCGTGCCGGACGGCGTCCGCCATGTGACGGCCGACCTGGCCGATCCTTCGAGCCTGGAGCCCGCGCTCGCCGGGGCGAAGGCGCTGTTCCTGCTGCTGTCGGGCGACTTGCACGCGGCGGGGGCAAGCCCGGCCGACGTCATCGGCCAGGCCGTGTCCTGCGGGGTCCGGCGGGTCGTCCTGCTGTCCTCGTTGGGCGTGGCGACCCGGCCGTTCGGGTCGACGCGGATCGCGCTGCGCGGGGTGGAGGACACCCTGCGGGAGTCCGGCCCGGAGTGGGCGATCCTGCGGCCGGGGGGCTTCGCCTCCAACGCCCTGTGGTGGGCCGACTCCGTGCGCGAACGGCAGGTCGTCGCTGCCCCCTTCGGCGACGTCGGGGTACCGGTCATCGACCCGGCGGACATCGCCGAGGTCGCCGCGGCCTGCCTGCTGGGCGACCGGCACCACGGCGGCGTGTACGAACTGACCGGCCCGGAGACGATCACGCCGCGCGGGCAGGCGGAGGCCATCGCCGCCGCCCTCGGCACGCCCGTGCGGTTCCACGACCTCACCCGCGACGAGGCCAGGGCGGCCATGGCCCACAGCATGCCGGTCGAACTCGCCGACGACACCCTGGACATCCTCGGCTCCCCGAGCCCGGCCGAGGTGCGCGTCAGCCCGGACGTGCGCCAGGTACTCGGTCGCGACCCGCGCCCGTTCGCCGACTGGGTCGCCCGTCACGTCGCCGCGTTCCGCTGACACCGGTCGGTGCGGGTGGGGTTCCCGACGGCCGCCCCACCCGTGCCGACGGCCCCGCGGGGGCAGAGCTCCGCGCGGACCGGCCCTCACCCGGCAGCCGAGGCCCGCGGGCGGGCCAGCGCGCTGTGGGCGGTGTCCAGGATGTTGCCGAACGTGCGGCTGATGACGGGGCGCGCGACGCGGCGCGTGAGGAAGCCGCCGATCAGCGGGACGGGAATCTCCGCGCGGGTGGTCCAGCGCACCAGGGTGCCGCCCTCGACCTCCTCGAACGTCATCCGGCCGAGTTCGTGCCGGGCCGGCGGCAGGCTGCGGTCGACGACGTACTCGGTGGCGTACGGCGGGTCGTAGTGGGTGATGCGCTCCCGGAACCAGCCGATCAGCCACAGGTGGTCGCGCACCGCGCCGACGCCGTACGGCGCGGACTCGCCGGCCTTGGCCAGGCGGCAGCGCACCACCAGAGGGGAGCGCGTGTAGTTGGTCGTGGTGGTGAGCCAGGCGAAGACGTCCTCGATCGGTGCGGCGACGACGCGTTCAACGATCATGGTTTCCACGGTTGGTTGCCTCCTCTGTCGAGCGGGAGCACCGCCTCCGCACGGTGCAGCTTGTCCGGGTTGCGCATGCCGTACAGGCCGGCGATCCGGCCGTCGTGGATCTCGAAGGCGACCAGCCAGTCGAGTTCCCCGTCGGTGACGAACCGCGCCGCGGGCATGCCGTTGTACGTGGCGTACTCGACCTGGGTCGCCTCGGTGGTGGTGCGGATGACGCCGAGGACGAACCGGGCGACATCGGCGCTGCCGACGATCGGGTGGCGGGCGGCGACGACCTTCCCGCCGCCGTCGGAGATCTGCACGACGTCGGGCGCCAACAGGTCCATCAGAGCCTGTACTTCGCCGGTCGACGCCGCGAACAGGAACCGCTGGACGATCTCCCGGCCCGCGTCGGAGTCGGGCTCGAAACGGCGGCGCCGGGCGTGCACGTGACGGCGGGCGCGGTGGGCGATCTGCCGGACGGTGACCTCGGTCTTGCCGATCGAGGCGGCGACCTCGCCGTGGGTGTAGCCGAACACGTCGTGCAGGACGAACACGGCGCGCTCGGTCGGGTTCAGGGTCTCCAGGACGAGCATCATGGCCATCGACACCGACTCGGCGAGGATCGCGTCGTCGCTCACGCCGGGCGCGGTCCTGATCGGCTCGGGCAGCCAGGAGCCGACGTACTCCTCGCGCCGCGCCTTGGCCGCGCGCAGGTGGTTGAGGGACTGCCGGGTCACGATGCGGACCAGGTAGGCGCGCGGGTGCTCGACCTCGGCCGGGTCGACCCCGCGCCACCGCAGATAGCTCTCCTGCAGCACGTCCTCGGCGTCGGTGGCGCTGCCCAGCATCTCGTAGGCGATGGTGAAGAGCAGCGGCCGGTGCTCGGTGAAGGCGTCCTCATCCACGGTCCACCCCCACCGCTCGTACGCGTCGGCACCTGCGCATCACACCCTGCTCCTCTCGTCGGACGCCCATCGAGACACCCCGCGCCGGAAAACCGTGACAGGTCGGCGATGTGATTCGCTTCACAGCGCACGACCGTGACGAGAAATCGTCCGGGACAAGGTGCGATGTCAACGAGTTACCGCGTCAACACGACAGACCGGGGCATAAGGATTGCGGCGCGGCATATTCGTCCTCCGGCCGCGACAGCGGAGCCGGGCACGCCCCGGGCGCCCCACACCCCGCACCCACCCCCCACCCCGCACACCGCACACCGCACACCGCACACCGCACACCGCACAGGAGACGCCGATGACCGACCACCGCGCCTTGGCTGCGGGCGCCGCTCTGTTCACCGTGAGCGCCGTGTACGCCGCACAGTCCCACGCCTGGCTCCCCGCCGTCGGCCTCGTGCACGGGGCCGGACTCCTGGCCGCGCGGGCCCGGCGCGAGCGTGCCGCCCAGCGCTGCGCCCGCGCCCTCGCCCAGCGCGCCCGACTCGCCGCGCGCCCCAGCCCGGAGCCGCCGTTCGCGCCGTCCCTGTTCCAGGAGGTCAGCCGCGGCTGGACCGAGCTGAACGCGGCCTGCTGCCTGCACGCGTGGCTGTCGCGGGGCGGCGAGCACGACCCCGCGCACTGCCGCGGGACGGCACCCGCGACCTGAGCGGCCCACGGCGTCCGGCCCTCAGCCCAGGAACCGCTCCACGGCCGCCACGAACCGGTCGGCGTCGTCCAGCCAGGGGAAGTGCGCCGCCCCGGGCTGCACGACGAGGGTGGCGTCGGGGAACAGCGCGGCGAACTCCGCCGTCGGCGCGGGCGGGCTGTTCAGGTCGAATGCACCGGCGAGCAGCAGGACGGGTGCGGGGAGCGTGGCGAGCGCCGCGCGGGTGGCTTCCGGGGTGAAGGCGCCGTCGGCCCCGAAGCGGGCGGCCGCCTCGTCGTTGACCGGCCGGCTGTCCGCGTGGTGCCGGGCGGTCGCCTCGTCCCAGTGGCCGTAGAAGAAGGGCGCGACGGCGTCCCAGTCGCCGCCCTCGCCCTGGGTGATGGCTGCCAGGGCGGCGTACGCGGCCGGGAACCACGGCTCGTCCTTCCGGCTGTGCGCCAGCGCTCGGCGCTCCTTACCGGTGGCGGCAATGCCGACGGCCCGGGAGCCGGGGGCGACGAGGGCGAGTCTGCGGACGCGGGCGGGGTGGCGGGCCGCGTACTGCGTGACGATGTTCGCCCCGGCGGAGTGGCCGAGGAGGTCGACGCCGGGCAGGGCGAGGTGGGCGCGCAGGGCCTCGACGTCGTCCACGAGGCGGTCGCAGCGGTAGGTGGCGGGGTCCTCGGGCGGCTCGGAGCGTCCGGTGCCGCGCAGGTCGAGGACGATCAGCCTGCGGTGCGCGGACAGGCCGCCGAGGTCACCGAGGTAGGCGGAGTCGGCCGGGCCGCCGGGGACGCAGACGAGTGGGGTGCCGTGGCCGGTCTCGCGGTAGGAGAGCCGGGTTCCGTCGGGTGCGCAGAAGGTGGGCATGGCCCGGATCCTGCCAGCCATAACCAGGTTGTACAACCCGGTTATGACGCACCTTCCCGGCGGGTGTATAACCGGGTTGTGGCAGGCGAAGAGAGTGAGCGGCACATCCCCGGGGCACCGGCCGGGGCCCTGACCGAGGAGCAGGCCGAGCGGATGCTCGCCTCCGTGAACGAGGTCATCCGCGCGGGCGAGGAGATGCGCGCGCTGCGCGCCGAGATGATCAAGGTGTTCGTCCGTCTGGGCTGGACCCAGGACAGGATCGCCCGGCTCACCGAGATGAGTCAGCCCGCGGTGTCCAAGCAGGTGGCCAAGTACAAGCAGGACGAGCCGCCGCCCCCGCCGGACCTCTCCCTCGACCAGCACGACGCTCCCTGGCTCGAAGGACGCCTGTGGGGTCTCGCGGAGGAGATCGTCGAGGCGGTCGAGGCGTCAGAGGGTGCCGCCCACTGCGCCCGTCACGTCCACGCCGTCGCCCGGGGCAAGAAGCGCTTCACGCCGCAGCACGTCGACGAGTTGCGCCGCCTCGTCGAGGAGGACCTGCGGCGGCGCGACCCCGGGCTGCCCCGCGGCTTCCGGGACGCCTACGACAGGATCAGCCGCGGCCTCGACGTCCCCGTGCGCACGGCCGCCACCACCACGCCGGCCTCGGTGCGCCGCGCCCTGGCCTGCCAGATCCAGCGCGACGTGCTGCGCCACGAATCCTGACGCACGGGCAGGACCCCTGCGGAGCGGCCGGACACCTCAGGTGTGCAAGTTGTGATGACACGTCAAGTGATCAACACACGCAGGCCACCTGGGCGTAACCGGCGCTGCCTTGGATGACGGCGCCGGTGTCGCCCTCGCGGCCCGGTCCCCCACCCCCACAGGGAGAACCCTCATGCCCCACTCCACGCCGCGTACGTACACGGTCGGCGCCACCGCCGTGGCACTGGCCGCGACGGCGACGCTGGTGGCCACCGCCCCCACCGCGTCGGCGGCGGACACCCCGCAGCTGAAGGTGCTGACGTACAACGCCTTCCTGTTCAGCAAGACGCTGTACCCGAACTGGGGCCAGGACCACCGCGCCAAGGCGATCCCGGCCGCCGGGTTCTTCCGGGGCAACGACGTCGTCGTCCTCCAGGAGGCCTTCGACAACTCCGCGTCCGACGCGCTCCAGGCGAACGCCAAGGCCGAGTACCCGCACCAGACCCCGGTGATGGGCCGGTCCAAGAGCGGCTGGGACGCCACCGGCGGCTCCTACTCCGCGACGACCCCCGAGGACGGCGGGGTGACCGTCCTCAGCAAGTGGCCGATTCAGCGCAAGGAGCAGTACGTCTACAAGGACGCGTGCGGCGGTGACTGGTTCTCCAACAAGGGCTTCGTCTACACCGTCCTGGACGTGAACGGCACCAAGGTCCACGTCGTCGGCACCCACGCCCAGTCCACCGACCCCGGGTGCGCCGCGGGCCAGGCGGCCAAGACCCGCGCCGCGCAGTTCAAGGAGCTCGACGCCTTCCTCGACGCCAAGAAGATCCCGGCGGGCGAGCAGGTCCTGGTGGCGGGCGACTTCAACGTGGACCGGCACAGCGACGAGTACGCCTCGATGCTCGGCGACGCCGGGCTCGCCCCCGCGGACTCCCGCACCGGCCACCCGTACTCCTTCGACACGAAGGACAACTCGATCGCCTCCGAGCGCTACCCGGACGACCCGCGCGAGGACCTCGACCACGTCCTGCACCGCGAGGGCCACGCCCGCCCCGCGGGCTGGAGCAACGACGTGGTGAAGGAGACCACCACGCCCTGGACGGTGTCGAGCTGGGGCAAGGAGTACACGTACGACAACCTGTCCGACCACTATCCGGTGATCGGCCGCTAGGCGGAGCGGGACAGGAACGACGGCGGGGCGGGGAGGGTTCGCACAGCGGGGGGGGGGGGAACCCCCCCCGCCGCTGGGGTGCCGGGTCAGCGCAGGTCGCTGCCGAAGAGCGCCGCGACCGACGGGGCCGCGAGGTCCTTGGGGCCGAAGGCCACGGCGTTCGTGACGGTCAGGCCCGTGGAGGTGCCGCGCAGGGACCACAGGGCACCCGCGTCGGCGTTCTCGTGGACGGAGGAGGCGGCCAGGTCGCTGCGGCCGTCGCCGTTGACGTCGAGGAGGGCGGTGGCCGCGCCGAACTGGTCGTTCTTCTCGGCGACCCCGGGGACGCCCGCCGTGTTCTGGTGGAAGGCCTGCGCGCCGGTGCCGGTCACACCGGCGGCGCTGCCGCGCACGAGGACGACCGAGCCCGCGTCGGTGACGCTGCCCACGTCCTCGCCGGGGGCGCCGACCGCGACGTCGGCGTAGCCGTCGCCGGTGACATCGCCCACGGCGAGGGAGTCGCCGAACTGGTCGCCCTCCTCCTCGGCGCCGGGCACGCCGGGCAGGTTCTGGTCGAACGTCTGGACGGTGCCCTTCAGGCCGTTCGCGGAGCCGTAGGCGACCGTGACCTTGTTCTCCTCGTCGTACAGCTCGGAGGACACCACGTCGTCGTACTTGTCGCCGTTGATGTCGCCGACCGCGAGGGCGCCGCGCGAGCCGGCGGCGTCGCCCCGGGTGAAGCCCTTCGGGCTGCCGTAGAGGACGCGGTTGCCCCACGAGCCGTCGCCGTAGTAGTCGTTCACGGCGATGTCGGCGCGGCCGTCGCCGTTGATGTCGCCGACGGCCTGGGGGACGACCGGGCCCTTGACGGAGCGGGGGCCGTCCACGCAGACGTCGGGGTTCTGGATGCAGGCGGGGCTCGGGCGCTCGTCGTCGTCGTAGCTCCACCACTGCGACTTCTCCATGAAGTCGAGGGTGCCCGCGGGCGTGCCGGTGCGGGTGAGCGGGCCCTTCCACAGGTTCGCCTTCTGGCCGACCGGGTCGTCGCCGTGGTAGGCGACTCCGGCGAACAGGGCCAGGTCGGTCTTGCCGTCGCCGTCGAAGTCACCCGCCTGCGGGCGGAACCCGTACGTGGCGATCTTCGTGCCGCCGGTCAGGCCGGACTTGGAGCCCCACAGGACCACCGCGCCCGCGCTGCCGGCCTGGCCGCCGGAGCCGATGACCAGGTCGCTGAAGCCGTCGCCGTCGAGGTCGCCCTTGGTGAAGGACCGGCCGAACTCCTGCTTGGTGGCGGCGGCGCCGGGGACACCGCTGGTCGAGCGGCTGATGATCTTCTTCTGGGCCGGGTCGAGGCCGTTCTTGGTGCCGTACGTCACCGCGACGTACCCGGCCTTCTTCTTGCCGGAGACGGTGGCGCCGGGGGCGCCGACCACCAGATCGGCGTATCCGTCGCCGTTGAAGTCGTCGGAGGCCTTGGCGGCGGCCTTCTTGGCGGTGGGGGCGGCGGCCTCGGCCTGGCCCTGCCCGAGGGACCAGGCGGTGAACCCGCCCGTCAGCAGGAACGTGGCGATCAGAGGTGCGGTGAGTCGTACACGACGGCTTGCTCGCGACATAGGGCTTCCTGTGGTTCCTTCGCTCGGAGGTCGGCTGGGTGAAGGTCCGGGCGGACGGACGACTGCCCTTCGGGCGGATGTCCGGCGGAATTCACCGCTGCTTCATGTCACTTGACCCGCAACCGTGGCCAATGGTTGTGCGCCGATCCTGAGGACCCAGCCGTCCCGCACGCGCTCCGGAAGGCGGCCTTCAGCGCAGCAACCGGGCTTCCTCCTCGGTGACCGGCTCCCCCGCCGTCACACCGTGCAGCACGTGGGCGAGCACCTCCGCGCCCCGCACGACGCGCGGCCCAGGGCGGTTGAAGTACGCCGGGCCGTCCAGGACCCAGACGCGCCCCTCCCGTACGGCGGGCAGCTCCGCCCAGCCCGGCAGCGCCTCCAGGAGCGCGCGTTCCCGCAGGGTGCGCTCCGGGCTGAACCCGCAGGGAAGGACGAGCACGACGTCCGGCCGGGCGGCGCGCACGGCCGCCCAGTCCATGGGCCGGGTGTGCTCGCCCGGAGCCGCGAGGAGCGGTTCCCCTCCGGCGCAGTCGATCTGTTCGGGAACCCAGTGCCCCGCGGGCCACAGCGGGTCGAGCCACTCGATGGCGACGGTACGCGGCCGGGGGCGCCCGCGTGTCAGCGCCCGCACCGCCGCGAGCCGCCGCCGCAGCTCCTCGCGGCGTTCACGCGCGACCGCGCCGACGCCCAGGAGCTCCCCCACGCGCACGACGCAGTCCAGGACGTCGTCCAGGAGCCGCGGCTCCAGACTGAGCACCCGGGGCCCTTCGCCGGCGGAGACGTCGGGGCCGCCGAGGACACGGACGGCGTCGCGCACGCTCTCGTACGACACCGCGCACACGTCGCACAGGTCCTGGGTGAGCACCACGTCGGGGGCGAGCCGGGACAGGGCCGCGACGTCGAGGGTGTAGAGCGAGGAGCCGTTGTGCGGGCCGCCGCCGACGGCCGCGGAGATCTCCCGGCTGGCGAGCGCGTCCGAGGAGAACCCGGCCGCGGTGACCACGGGCACGGCGGCCACCCGGGCGGGCGGCCAGTCGCACTCGTGCGTGCGGCCCACGAGATCGTCGAGCAGGCCGAGTTCGGCGACGATGTCGGTGGCCGCGGGGAGCAGGGAGACGATGCGCATGCCCCGACCGTACGTTCAGGGGCCGCCGGGCGTCCCGTCCGCCCCGTCCGCCGCCGGGCGCGGGGCCGGGGCGAAGCGCACCGGCGCCTGGAAGCGGGCCTTGCGGGCGGCGCGCCGGAAGACGGTGAGCACGGCGGGTCCCGCGAGCAGCACGCACACGAAGTTCGTCACCGCCCGCCCGGTGTCCCAGCCCAGGGACGTCGCCAGGTCGAAGGCGATGTAGCGCTGCCACTGCTCGGTGAAGGGCAGCCCGGGGAGATAGGCGATGGAGCTGTTCGGGTCGAGGGAGAAGGGCCAGAAGGACAGGTTCAGGAGGAACCCGAAGAGATACCCGGACAGCGATCCGTACACCGCGAGCATCAGCACCTCAAGACGCCCGGCGGCCCGTGGGAGCAGCCCCGCGAGCATGCCCACGAAGGCGCAGCCGAACATCTGGTACGGCATCCACGGCCCGACCCCGCCCGTGATGAGCGCCGAGGCGAACAGCGAGGTGCAGCCGAGGGTGAAGCCGAAGCCGGGACCGTACACGCGCCCGGCGAGCACGAGGATGAAGAAGACCGTCTCGATCCCGGCCGTGCCCGCGCCGAGGGGCCGGATCGCCGCGTTCACGGCGGAGAGCACGCCGAGCATCGCGAGCGCCTTGGAGTTGATGCCGCCCTCGGCGATCTCCGAGATCACCACGCACAGGACGAGGACGAGCAGCACGCCGAAGATGAGCAGGGGCGCGTACGTCGAGCCGAAGGTGCCGGGGGCGACCACGAACGGCCAGAAGAAGGCGACCACGCCGAGGAACGCGGCCATCGCGATGACCACTCCGGCGCGGGGGGTGATCCGGATCGCGGTGGTGCGGGGCTGAGCGCGCCCCTTCACCGGTCGCCACCCGCTTCGGCCTTCGTGCGGGCGGTGGCCTTCGGGGCGTGCTGCGACGCGGAGGCCGTAGCCGTCTCGTCCGTCGCCACCTCGTCCGTCGTCGCCCCGTCCACCGCTGCCTCGGCCACCGTCAGCGCCGCCGACACCTGTTCCACCGTCAGATACGGCAGCGGCGCGAGCACCTTGGCCACCTGCGGCGCGAACACCGGTGAGGCCACGACGACTTCGGCGGCCGGGCCGTCGGCGACGATCTCGCCCTCGGCCATCACGACGACCCGGTCGGCGGTCCTCGCGACGAACTCCACGTCGTGCGTGGACACCACGACCGCCCGCCCTTCTGCCGCCAACTCGTCCAGGATCGCAGTGAGTTGCGCCTTGGCGCGGTAGTCGAGGCCGCGCGTCGGCTCGTCCAGGAGGACCACGCCGGGCGCGGCGGACAGCTGGATCGCGAGGACCAGGGCGAGTTTCTGGCCCTCGGACAGGTCGCGGGGATGGGTGGCGCCGTCGATGCCGGGGGCGAGGCGGTCCAGGATCGCGCGGGCGCCGGGGCCGTCCGCGACCGCCGACTCGGCGTCCGCCTGGTCGAGTTCCTGCCGCACGCTCTCCAGGTAGAGCAGGTCCGTCGGGGTCTGCGGGACGAGGCCGACGAGGCGCCGGGCCTCGGTGGCGGCGACGGCGCCCGAGTCACGGGAGCCGTCCTCCTTGCCGGGTCCGGGGTCGCGGGAGCCGCTCTCCCTGCCGGGGCCCGGGACGCGGGAACCCCTCTCCCTGCCGGGGTCCGCCCCGAACGGCACCACCCGCACCGTCCCGCCCGTCCGCGTCCCCGACCCCTGGAGCGCCCACAGCAACGACGACTTGCCGGAGCCGTTGCGGCCCATCAGGGCGGTGGTCTCGCCGCCGCGCAGCTCCACGTCGGCCTCACGGACGGCGGGCAGCGCCTGGCCCCGGTAGCGGACGCTGACGCCCCGCGCGTCGAGGAGCCGGGGCCATCCGGCCGCCGGCGCCGGGGGCCGGACGGCGGGGACGGGCGCCCCGGCGAGGCGGGTGCGCAGCGGGGCGGCGGCGCGGCGCGCGTCGCGGACCGACAGGGGCAGCGGCGTCCAGTCGGCGCGACGGCCGAGCTCCACCACCGGCGGGGCGATCGTGGTCGTACGGAAGATCTCGGCGGGCGGCCCGGAGACCACCCGGCCGTCGCCCGGCAGGTGCAGGACGCGGTCGGCGTACTGCACGACCCGCTCCAGGCGGTGTTCGGCGAGCAGGACGGTGACGCCGAGGTCGTGCACGAGCCGGGTGATCGCCGCGAGGACCTCCTCGGCGGCGGTCGGGTCGAGGGCGGAGGTGGGCTCGTCGAGGACCAGGACGCGCGGGTGGGCGGTCAGGACGGAGCCGATCGCGACGCGCTGCTGCTGGCCGCCGGACAGTTCGTGCAGCGCGCGGTGGCGCAGGTCGGCGAGGCCGAGCAGGTCGAGGGTCTCCTCGACGCGCTTGCGCATGGTGGTGGGCGGGACCGCCAACTGCTCCATGGCGTAGGCGAGTTCCTCCTCCACGGTGTCGGTGACGAAGCCGTCGAGGGGGTCCTGGCCCACCACGCCCACGACGTCGGCGAGCTCCCGCGGCGGGTGTCCCGCGGTGTCGCGGCCGTCCACGGTCACCGTCCCGTACAGGGTGCCGCCGGTGAAGTGCGGGACAAGTCCGTTGACCGCGCCGAGGAGGGTGGACTTGCCGACGCCGGTGTGGCCGACGACGAGGCAGAGTTCGCCCTCCTCGACGGTGAGGTCGACGTCGGTCAGCACGGGTGCGACGGTGTCGTCGTACTGGACGCCGACGTGGTCGAAGTTGATCACTTGGCGGTGGCTTTCTCGGGTCGCCGGGCGGGGACGCGCGGGGCGGCCTGCGGGGCGGTGGTGGGCAGCGGCGGGGGCGCGAGGAATCCGGCGGCGCCCGCGAGCAGGATCGCGACCGTCGGGACCAGGGGCAGCGTGGGCCAGCTCAACGGGTAGAGGGACGGGTTGAGTTCGGCCGCGTCGAAGCCCGCGCCCGCGAACAGGAGCACGGCGGAGAGGACACCGCAGGCGGCGACGGCCCACTCCTCGAACCGCCACGGGTCGGGCCGGTACGCGGTCCGGGTGACGCGCCGCCCGCCGAGCCGCAGCCCCGCCACGCACAGGACCGCCCCGGCCGCGAGCGCGGGCAGCCCGAGGAACGCGGGCGTGGAGGCGTCGAGCAGTCCGTACGCACCGGCGCACAGGCCGCACATGCCGAGCAGCATCAGCGCCCCGGTCAGCCGCCGGGACGCCTTCGTGGCGCTGCCCGCCCTGCCGTAGCCGCGCGAGTCCATGGCCGCGGCCAGGCGCAGCGAACGCTCCAGGGCGTCCTCCAGGACGGGCACGACGACGCCCCGCAGGGCCCGCAGCCCCTTGGTGCGGCCCGCGCGCAGGCGCCGGGCGCGGTGCACGCGCTGCACGCTCTGCACGAGTTGCGGGGCGACGCTGATCGACACGGTGACGGCGACGCCGAGTTCGTACAGCGCGCCGGGCAGGACGCGCAGCGCCCGCTTGGGGTTGGCGAGGGTGTTCGCGGCCCCGATGCAGCACAGCATGCAGGCGAGCCGCAGCCCGTCGATGGCGGCCGAAAGCACGGCTTCGAGGGAGACGGGGCCGCCGAGTTGGATGCCCGCGTACCAGTCGGGGGTGGGGATGTGCGGCAGGGAGAACAGGAAGTGGTCGTGGGGCGTGATGCCGGTGGCGAAGACCGCACGGAACAGGACGCGGATCGCGACGACGGTGAGCGCCAGGTACAGGTAGTACGTGAAGCCGCGCGCCCACGGCGCCTCGGTGCGGCGCATGCCGATCACGTAGCCGAGCACGGCGAGGACGAGGAACAGCAGCAGCGGGTTGTTGGTGCGGCTCACGGCGGTGGCGAGCGCGAGCGCCCACACCCACCAGGCCAGCGGGTGCAGGGTGCGCGGCAGCCGGCGCTCGTCCGCGCCCGGCAGGACACCGAGCGCGGGCGGACGTGCGGTGGGGTGACGGCGGCGCACCCCTACTCCGTACGGCGGCGGCGCTTGGCCGCGTACGCGCCCGCGCCGCCGACAAGGAGGACCAGGGCGCCGGTGAGGGCGGCCGGTACGTACGAGCCCGCGTCGTGGTCGGCGTCGGCGGCCGGGGCGGCGTCGACGACCTTGGCGGAGGGGCTGGGCGCGGCCTTCGCGCCGCGGGAACCCGCCGACGGCGAGGGCTTCTCGGTGGCGGAGGGCGACGGCGACTCCTTGCGCTTCGGCTTCGCCTTCTTCTTGTCCGTCTCGTCCTTCTTGCCCGTCTCGTCCTTCTTCGGCTCGGGTGCGGGCTTCTCCGTGACGGGTCGCTCGGGGGCGGGGCCGGTGTCGACGCCGGGCGGCAGGGGCTTCGCGGTCTTCGTCTGGTGCGGGGCGGGGGCCTTGCCGCCGACGGGGCGGGTGTTGCGGGCACGCAGCTGATTCGGGCTGACCGTCGGACGGCCCTTGGTGCCCTCGATGTTGGTGCCGCCGAAGATCCACAGGTCGACGCTGCCCGGCTTGGGCTTGTAGAGCATGGCGCCGAGCTGGCTGTACTCCCAGGTGTTCGCGCCGGGGTCGGCGTGCCAGTACGACCAGTAGGCGGTGGCGGGCGGCGTGAGGACGCAGTCGTCCTGCGCGGGCGTCGGGAACTGCTTGCCGCCCTTGTAACCGCTGTAGCCGATCCGGCAGATGAACGCGGGGCCGTCGTGGCCGGTGCCGGTGGTGCGCCAGCCGCCCTGGTTGAGCAGTTCGTAGCCGGTGGTGGGCGTGGTGCCGCAGGAGCGCAGGATCGGCCCGCCCCAGTCGCTGAAGTCGACGGCGAGCACCGCACCCGACCGGGTGGTGCACTGCCCGATGGGCCGGGGCGCGGCGGCGGCCTGGCCCGTACCGGCGGCGAGCACGCCCGCGGCCAGGGCGAGGGCGCCCGCCGCGCTCAGGGCGGAGCGCAGGAAGCGGCGGATCACCGGCTGCCTCCCGCGAGGCCGCCGCGGCGGCGGGCGACGACGAGGGTGCGCCAGCCCGCGAGGCACAGGACGACGGCGGCGAGGGCGAGGCCCGTCACCTGCGCGCCGGTCGAGGCGAGCGGTCCGGTCGGGGTGTCCCCCGCGGCGGAGCCGTCTCCTGGGCCGCCTCCGGGGGTGACGATGTCGACGTCGGTGCCGCCGTCGCCGGGAGCCCCCGAGGGTTCGTCCGACGACGCGCCCGGCGGCTGCGGCCGGGTCCCGTCCAGGTCGCGTACGAGCGTGCCGAACGAGGTGCCGATCGCGCCGCCGAGCGCCTGCGTCGAGGCGCGGACGTCGGAGCCGCGCTGCCCGCCGGCCGCCACGTTGAAGCCGCCGTCCCCGTTCTGCTGCTTGGCCAGGAACTTGCGGGCCTTCTTGATCTGGGTCGTGTACTTCGGGGCGTCCAGGGAGAGGCCCTGGACCGCGAGGGCCGCGGAGTTGACGGAGTCGCCGGACGCGCCGGGGAACCCACCGCTGCGGAGCTGCTGGGACGCGATCCACTTCAGGCCCTTGGTGACGGCCTTCTCGGAGCGGGTGTCACCGGCCAGGTCCAGAGCCATCGCGGCCATGGCGGTGGAGTCCACCTCGGAGTCACCGGTCGGCGGGATGAGGCTCGGCCAGGCGCCGGACGACTTCTGCAGGCTCCGCAGGTACGTGACGGGGGCCGCGGCCGCGCGCTTCTCGCCCGCGCGCAGCTGGGCGATGACGGCGAGGGACTGCGAGAACACCGAAGGGGCGTACCGGTAGGCGCCCTTGGCCGCGCAGCTGCGGTCGGCGCCCTGGCTCTTCTTCTTGCAGACGGCCTTGCCGAGTGCCGCGATCAGGTCGTGCCCGGCGAAGTCGCGCGGGTTCCTGCCGACGGCCTGGGCGAGCACGGCGACCTTGCCGATGGAGCCGCCGGCCGCGTGCGAGGTGCCCACGCCCGTCCAGTCGTTGACGGTGCGCCGCCCGGAGCTGGCGTCCTTGCCCTCCCCGTCGAGGAAGTCGACGATGCCGCGCAGCTTGTTGTTGTTCGTGCCCGTGGCCGCGAGGGCGTAGGCGCCGTCGATGGTCAGGCCGTAGTCGGCGAAGCCGGTCCCCGCGACGTTCTCGTAGTAGTGGCCCTTCTTCAGCCGGGAGCCCGCCGTGAGGTAGGCGGTGCCCTTCTTCAGGTCGGGGCCCTCACCGGCGCGCCACGGCGGCCGCACACCGGAGGTCGGCGGCTTCACCGGGTCCGGGTCGGAGGGGTCGGTGGGGTCGACGGGCGGCTTCGTCGGGTCGACGGGCGGCTTGGTCTGGTCGGGGCGCTTGGTGGTGAGCGACGCCAGGCTGGTGCGCGCGCCCGCGAGCGCGGCGGCCCAGGTCGGGAAGATCGCCGGGTCGGTGGCGCCCTCGTCGGAGCCGAAGCCGCCGGACTTCGTCTGCTGCCGCGACAGCCAGGACACGGCGGCGTCCGCGCGGACCGTGTCGCCGAGGAGCCGCATCGCCTGGGCGGACCTGCCGGTGGCGGTGACGTCCCCGGTGGTCACGCCCGGGTAGGCGGCGACGGCGCCGGTGGGCAGTTGGGCGCCGCGCAGGTTCTTGCGGGCCTTCGCGACGGCGTCGGCGTGGCCGCCCGCCTGCTGGAGGGCGATGGTCGCGTACGGGGTGGTGGCGGGGTCGCTGTAGGAGCAGGTGTCGCCGTCCCGCATCAGCGTCGGGCTGAAGCCGCCGTCCTTGCACTGGTGGGCGGCCACGCGCGCGACGGCGTCGGCGGGGATCTTCCGGCCCGCGCGGTGCAGCGCGAGCACGGCGAGGGCCTGGGTCTCCACGTCGCCGACACCGGGGAAGTCGCCCTTGGCGACGCAGTCGGCGGTGCCGCCCGCGGTGCACACGCTTCTGCCGAGGTCACGGGCCAGGTTGTGGCCGCCGAAGGAGTGCGGGTCGCCCTCGGTGCTCTCGGCGAGCAGCGCGAGCAGGGCCGCGCCCAGCGGGCTCGGGGCCTTGTCCGTGCCCTGCGGGTAGGCGAACTCCTCGGTGCGCGCCGCGAGGTAGGACTTCATCCGGTCGAGCGTGGTGCTGCGGCCCTTGGTGGCCGCGAGGGCGAGGGCGGTGTTCGCCGTCTGGTAGAGGTTGGCGTTCTCGGCGCCCTCGTCGCGGACGTGGTCGCCCTCGGTGAGCCGGCCCCGCAGCCAGGCGTCCGCGGCCTTCAGGTCGACCTTGCCGGGCTTGACGTCGGGCGGGTTGTCAGCGGGGTCGGTCTGGCCGCCCGCGCGCACCTGGGCGGGGGTGAACGTGGGGCCGCCGCTGGTGCCGTCGGGGTCGGTGGCGCCGAACACCCAGGCCTCGACGGAGCCGTTCTTCGACTTCTGGCTCATGGCGCCGAGCGGGCTGTAGGTCCAGTAGTCCTGGCCGGGCGGGGCGATCCAGTACGACCAGTACGCGGTGGCGGGCGGAGTGAGCCTGCACTTCTCCTGGCCCGGAGTCGGGTACTGCTTACCGGAGTTGAACCTCTTGTGGCCGAGGCGGCAGATGAACGCGGGCCCGTCGTGCTCGGTGCCCTCGGTGCTGAATCCGGCCTCGTGCAGCAGGTCGTAGCCGGTCGTCGGCGTCGCGTCGCAGCCGCGCACCACGCCGCCGCCCCAGTCGGCGAAGTCCACCGCGACGACCGCGCCCTTGGTGCGGGTGCAGGAGCTCATCGGATCGGCCGCGGCGGGAGTGGCCGGGCCGAGCAGCAGGACGCCGCCGCCCAGCGCTGTCGCGGCCGCGCACAACAGCGCGACGCCTCTCGTGCGTATGCTCCGGACCCGTCCGGTTCCCTGCCCCACCACTGCCCCCTGGGCATCGGCCGCGGCGGAATCCGCGTGGTGGCAGGCCCGGGGCCGGGGCCCGCGTGGAGAAACCGTCCGAACCACGCCGTAGTCCGCGACGGCGTCAATCGCTAGCCCTCAGTCCAGGTAATCCGGCTCGCCCGCCGGGCACTTGAGGTGCTCGGCGAACCTACGGTTGCGGGTCAGCGCCGGACTTCGACCGGCTTCCCCTGATGACTGAGCTTGGAATCGGCCGAATTAGAGCACAGTTGCGAATGCGGTGGCAAGGGTGTGCGGGTTCTGTGAGGTTCGAGTACCGTCCTGTGCTGCCGATCGGGGGAATCTGGTGCGAACCCAGAGCTGACGCGCAGCGGTGTGGACCGGCAGGGAGCCGGGCCGAGCCCGAATGCCCGAACGGCCAGCGTCAATGGACGTCGACCCCACGCGCTCGGGCGACGGCCGCGTGTCGTCCGGCTCGGGTCCACGCACAGGGGACCGGCCGCGGGGGGACGTGAGGCCGCCGCCCCCTCACCCCGGGAGCTCCCCGACATGACCTCGTCCCGTGCCGCCCGTCGCACCCTCCTCGCCGTACCCACCGCACTCGGCGCGGTGGGCGCCCTCGTCCTCACCGCGCTCCCCGCGGCCGCCACGGCCACCCCCGGCCAGATAGCCACGTCCAGGACGAACGGCGTGAGCTATCTCAGATCCCTGCAGGGCGCCGACGGTTCGTACGCCGGCGCGGGCCTCTCCAACGAGTGGGCGTTCTCCGCGTTCGCCTCGGCGGGCACGGCGGCCGCCGACGTCAGCCCCGGCGGCGACACCTCCAAGAACGCCCGCACCGTGTACCGCGCGCACCTCGCGGCGGCGGGCTGGCCGGGCACGTCGCCGGTCGTCACCGACTACGAACGCGGCATCATCAACGCCTACTCGGCGGGCATCGACCCGGCCCGCGTCTCGGCGAGCCGCAACCTGATCGCGGACACCTACGGGCACTGGCAGAACTCCGCGCCGGGCTACTGGGGTTCGCCGTCCAACTTCAACGGCACGGTCTTCGCCCTCATCTCGCTCGGCGGCGCCAAGACCCAGTCCGGCGCCAAGCGGGTGCCGCAGGCGCTGCTCGACAGGTCCGTCGCCACGGTGCGCGCCAACCAGCACAACGACGGCGGCTGGAACTTCGGCAAGGCCGAGGGCGACCCCGACGCGCTCGCCACGCCCGGCGACATCGACATGACCGGCGCCGCGATGGCCTCCCTGTGCGTGTCCGGGGTGCCCGCGACCGACCCCGCCATCACCAGGGCCCGGGCCTTCCTGAAGTCGAAGCTCATCAACAACTCCGGTGCCTTCGCCGCCCTGTTCGGCGCCAACACCGACTCCAACGGCTGGGCCGTCTCCGGCCTGAACGCGTGCGGCATCAACCCGCAGACCGGCGACTTCCTCACACCCGCGGGCAAGACCCCGGTGGACTTCCTCATCGCCCAGCAGTTCAAGCCGGCCGGCGGCTTCAAGTACCTGCCGACCGACACCACGCCGTCCGCGTACGCCTCCATCGACGGCCTGCGAGCCGTGGCCGGGGGCGGCTTCATGGCGGCCCCGCCGACCCCGACGACGGCGGGCGCGTCCCGCTGGGCCGCCACCTCCGACTTCACGCCGGGCACCGCGACCAGCCTGGCCCTGACCGTCGACGACGGCACGTCGCTCAAGGTCTGCTCCGTCGCCTTCACGCCGACCGCGAAGACCACCACGCTCGGCGCGGTCCTGGACGCGGCGTCCTCGTCGGCCACCCCGGCGGGCTGCGTCACGTCCGTCACCCCGGGCAGCGGCACCGGCACCATCACGGCCCTCAACGGCAAGGCCAACAGCGGCAGTTCGATCTGGAAGGCGAGCGTCGACGGCGCGGCGGCCGCGGTCGCCGCGCGCGACAAGGAGATCAAGCTCGGCGACACGATCTCCCTCCGCTACGGCAGCTGACGACGGCGGACCGCCGCGCCGGGCAGGCCGGTCCTGCCTGCCCGGCGCGCGCGTCCTATCGCTCGCGCTTCTCGCGTCGCAGCAGCGCCCGCAGATGGTGCTGCAACGGCTGTCCGACGGCCGCGAGGTCGTGGACGAACGTGAGTGTGCCGTCGGCCAGGGTGTAGCGGCGGCGGGTGGCGTCGACCTCCTTGGCGGTGGGGGTACGGGCCACTTCGTGGGTGCTGAGGTCGACGGCGCCGTCGGCCGCGTGGCCCACGGAGATCTCCGCGATGCCCGTCGGCTGGGTGATCAGAGCCTCCACCCTGCCGTCGGGCTGCAGCCGCCACCAGCCGCTCTCGCGCGCCGAGGGCCGCAGCGGCACGTCGTCGCCGTCGACGAGCCAGGCCCGCGCCTCGTAGCGGAGGAAGGGCCGCCCGTCGTGGCTGAAGGTGACCTCCTGCGCGTACGTGAAGTCGGCGTCGAGCGTCGGGTAGGTGCCCTGGCCCCGGCCGCGCCAGGTGCCGAGGAGCCCGAGGACCGGCGTGAGCAGCGCGTGCGGCGCGGGTGCCTCGTCGGCGCGGAGGCCGTCGGGGTAGGGGTTCTCCGGTACGGCGTCGAACACGGGGTGCGCTCCTGAGGTCGAGGGCGGGGTCGGGCCGGCCTGAACGTCGGGGCCGGGGCCGGGTGGAAGCCTAGAACGCCGCCGGCTACGCGGGCGCCCGCCCCGCCCCCGCCCGCCCGCCGTCCGCGAGGAAGTCCCGCACCGCCGCGACGAACGCGCCCCGCTCCTCGTCGAACCCGGTCCGCGGCCGCAGCCAGCGGTCCTCGGCGGCCAGGTGGTCCCAGGACACGGGGTTGCCCGCGACGGCGAGCAGCCGCCGCAGGTCGTCCTCCGTCAGGACGCCGCTCTCCACCGGCGCGCCGTCGTCCGCCAGGACGCCGCTCCCCCGGATCAGGTACTCCAGGAAGTCCAGGTCGTCGGGGCGCTCGTCCCCGTCGCGGTCGCCCCAGCGCTCCAGCATGTCGTGGGCGACGAACGCGCAGCCGTGGGCGTCGTCCTCGCACCACTCGGCGTTGCCCGGACACCAGCGTCGCTCCAGGGCGCGCAGCGCGGACCGCACGACGGCCCGCCGGGCGGCGTACCGCTCCATGCGCGCGCACCGCTCCCGCACCGCCTCCGCGTGCCGCACGACGCACTCGGGACCGAGCACCCGCAGCCCCGCACACGCCTCCGTCAGCGCCTCGCTCCTGGACCGCAGCACCTCCGCACGGGACCGCGCCTCTATCTCCCCGAGCCGCCACACCACGTCGGCGAAAGCGTCCGAGGCGCGCAGGAACACCGTCCAGGCCTCGCACCGCTGCGCCTCGAGCCGCAACTCCCGCTCCACGGCGGCCTGCGAGCCCACCGACTCCAGGGCGACGCGCCGCCCGAACACCGTCTGCCAGCGCGCCACCATGACGGCGGCGAGCGCCGCCACCCCCGAGAAGGCCGCTCCCAGCGCCGTGAGAGCCGTGTGCACATTCTGTACGCCCATGCCGCGCAGCCTGCCGTCCGGCCGCACCGCGCCCCGGCATATGACAGCAACAGCACGCACCTTGTGCCCATCGGGGCCCAAGGGTGTCGCCCCCTGTCCACGACCGACCGATCAGGGTGGGAGCACCGCACCCACCCTCCCGCCTTCCGCCCGGCCGCCGACCGTGCCTGACGTGAGGGGCATGGAGAGCCGGCACCAGCTCGCGCCGTCCCGGTCGCCGTCCTCGTACCCGCACGCCGAGGTCAGCCCGGCGCTGCTGCGCATGATGACGGCCTGGCACACGGGACGGACACCGCCGGGCCGGTTGCCGTACCGTCACAAGTCTGACGTAGCGTGTCGGCATGTCCACGCCGCCACCACCGCCCCCGCAGGGCTTCGGCCCAGCTCAGGCCCCCTACGGGCAGCAGCCCCCGCCGTCGCCGTACGCCCCGCCGCAGCACCCGGGACAGGCCCCGCCCCAGGGCCAGTACGCGCCCTGTCCTGCTGCGCCCGGGCCCGCGCCCTGGGGCGGGCAGTACGGCGGACCGCCACAGGGCGGGCGTCGCACCGGCAAGGTCCTCGGCATCGTCGGGGGCGTCGTGGGCGCCGTCATCGTGATCCTCGTCGCGCTCGCCTTGATCGGCAGCAGCACGGACGCCGGGTTCCCGGAGGCGAAGTACCGGCTGCGGATGCCGGGCACGCTGCTCAACGGGACCTACAAGCTCGCGCAGGACCTCTCCGACACGGCGGGCCGGAAGGTGGTCGAGGAGAACAAGAACCGCTCCAACGTCCGGGACCCGAAGGCGGTCGTCGGCCAGTTCAACGGCAGGGGCACGTTCTCACGGAACGCGCTCGTGGTCTCCGGGATGTACGGGCGCTTCAAGGATCCCGGCGAGGCGCGCAAGGACCTGATGGAGGGCTCGGCCGACGCGGACGGCGCCTCGGTCGCCGTCCCCGCGCGGGACATCACCCCCAAGGGCTCCGACCTCACCGTGCGCTGCCAGGTGCTCAAGTCGTCGCAGAACGGCGGGACGAGCAACGTCCCGCTGTGCGCCTGGGCCGACGACAACACCGGCGCGGCCGTGGGCCTGGTCACCCCCGAGAGCGCGACGCAGGACCCCGACGAGATCGACCTCGACAAGCTCGCGGAGACGACGCTCCGGGTGCGCGAGGACATGCGCGAGCCGATCGGCTGACGTACCGGCATCTGGGGCGGGCGGCCTGGGGGTCGCCCGCCTGGGGGCTGCCCGCCTGAGGGCCGCCGGCCTGAGGGCTGCCCGCCTGAGGGTCGCCCGCCTCACCCGTGCCTCGTACCCGCTCCACGCATGCCTCCCGCGACCGTCGCAACCTCCTCGCAACGTCCGGCCGCGTTGACTGGACCGGCCGCGCCGTCACGGTGCGCCGTCCGCCGTCCGCCGTCCGGAGGAGTGCGATCGCCCATGGCCGAGACCCCGCGCGTGGAACTCACCGCTGCCGCCGCCGATCTGCTGCGGCGGCTGCGGGCGGCCCACGGCCCGCTGATGTTCCATCAGTCCGGCGGCTGCTGCGACGGCAGCGCGCCGATGTGCTACCCCGACGGTGAGTTCCGCACGGGTGACTCCGACGTCCTGCTCGCGTCGCTGGACGTGGCGGGGGTGGCGGAGCCAGTACGGTTCTGGATGTCCAAGAGCCAGTTCGAGGTGTGGAGCCACACCCGGCTCATCGTCGACGTCGTGGAGGGCCGGGGCAGCGGCTTCTCCCTGGAGGCGCCCGAAGGCGTGCGTTTCCTGATCCGTTCCCGGCTCGTCGGGACGTAGCCATCGCCGTCTGGTCAACTCCTCCTGCCACTGGGACAGTTGGCAGCCCGTCCGAGACGAGGGGGACCTGTGACACGGTGTACGCGACGTAGTGGCCGGCGCAGAACCGGCACCCGGCGATGGGCGGCCCGAAGAGGCCCCTTCGCCGTTCTGACCGTCCTGACCACACTGGCCGGTGCCGCCCTCACGGGGGCGGCACCGGCCAGCGGCGCTTCCGGCGGCGGCGCGGCGGCGAGCACGCGGGTCGCGCCCGGTGTGGAGTACCGGGACTTCGACATCCCGACCCCGCGCGGCCCGGCCCACGCGCACGTCCTGGAGGTGGACCTGCGCGATCCGCGGGTCCGCCTCGGCCTGCTCCACCCCGGCGCGGTCGGCGCCCGGCAGACCGTGTCCGCGATGTCCGACACCGCCGGCGCCGTCGCGGGCGTCAACGGCGACTTCTTCAACATCACGGAGACCCAGCACCCCGGCGTCGAGGCGACCGGCGCGCCCGTCGGACCCGCCGTCGCGTCCGGCCGGGACCTCAAGGCCGCGGTGCCGAACGGCCAGCGCTTCGGCCCCGCGCTGCCGCCCGGCACCACCACCGAGGACGTCCTGGGCGTGGGCATCGACCGCAGGGCACGCCTCGACCGCATGGCCCTGGACGGCACCATCCGCACCCCGTCGGGCCGGCTGCCGCTGCGCGGCCTCAACCAGTACGCCCTGGCGGAGGGTTCCGTCGGCGCGTTCACCAGCGCCTGGGGCCAGACCTCCCGCGTGCGGGCCACCTGCGGCACCGACACCGACCGGGGCGCGCCGTGCAGCACCGACACCTACGAGGTGACGGTGCGTCACGGCCGGGTCGTGGACCGGGCCGACACCCCTGGCCGCGGCCCCATCGCCGAGGGCACCACGGTCCTCGTCGGCCGCGAGGCGGGCGCGCAGGAGCTGCGCAAGCTGTCGCCGGGCGACCCGGTGCGGGTGCGCCACCGCCTGGTCGCGGCGACGTCACGCGTCCCGTACAGCTTCGCGCTCGGCGGCTACCCGCTCCTTCGCGACGGCGCGCCGCTGCCCGGACTCGACGACCGGGTCGCGGCCGTGCGCACCTCGGCGGGCGTCTCCGCCGACGGCAGGCGGCTCTACCTCGTCGCCCTGGACGGCGGCCCCGAGTTCCGCGCCGGTCTGACGATCGCCGAGGTCGCCGCCTCCTTGCGCGCCCTCGGCGCCGACGACGGCTTCAGCCTGGACGGCGGCGGCTCCAGCACGCTGGCCGCGCGGGAGCCGGGCGCGCCCGCGGTCTCGGTGCGCAACCATCCGAGCGGCGGCGCGGAACGCCCGGTCCCCAACGGCATCGCGGTGTTCTCCCGCGGCTAGGCCGGTACGGGTGCGGGGCTCCGCCCGGTCACGGTGACCCGTCCCGCACCGCCACGAGCCCGTTGAACACGCCCACGTACGCCGTGCCGTCCGGGCCGAGCGTCACGGGCGCCCAGTTGTTGTCGTACGCGACGCCCGTGCCGGTGAGCCGCTTCCAGCGGGGCTCGCCGGTGCGGAAGTCGACGGCGGTCAGGTACCAGGCGTCGATGCCGAGGCGGTGGGGCTCCTTCGTGTAGAAGTACAGCAGCCCGTTCGTGGTCGACAGCTTGGGAACGGTGGACGGCGAACGCACGGGGCTCTCCCACACGGTGTCGCAGCCGCTGCCGTCCGCACGCACGTCGACGCGGCTGACGCCGCCGACGACGCTGCGGCCGAAGGTGAGCGAGGTGATGTTCTCGTAGCCGTAGTTGTTCTCGACGACGAGGCTGTTCCCGTGGCTGATCAGGGAGTTGTCGGTGGTCGAAGCGCCGGATCCGAACACGGGGACCTCGCAGACCAGTCGGCGCTCCTCCGGCACGTCGGGGTCGCGGCGGTAGACGAGGACGTGCATGCGGTCGTCGGCGTTGTCGGTGATGGCCACGTAGTCCTCGTCGGTGCCGAAGAGGTCGGGCGTGGTGCCCGAACCCTGGTTCACCGAGCCGGGTTTGGTGCCGGTGCCGCGGTCGTAGGTCCGGCGCCAGAGGACCTTCGGGGTGCCGTCGGCGGCCGCCTCGAAGCTGTACAGGGCGTGGTCGGAGACGATCGACACGCCGTCCTCGGCGACGGAGAACGAGTTCTGGATCTCCTCGCCGCCGAGCCGCACGGAGCGGATCGCGCCGCTGTCGGGGTCGACGGTGCCGACGCGGCCCTGCCGGGTCACCCACCAGATCCGGCCGTCCCAGTCGGGCATGACGGAGGTGACCGGGTCGCAGGTGCCGCTCGGGTACAGGTTGGTCCACGACACGCAGTCGTGCGGGACGTGCGCGGTCAGGTCCCAGTCCTTCTCGACGACGAACCGCCAGCTGCCGTCGGGCGCCTGCTCGTGCGCGAGCCGGACGATGTGCTGGCGGGAGTCGGCGAGGACGAGCCGGTCCTTGTCGTCGAGGTAGGAGTAGGCGCCGCCGGAGGTGTCCTTGAAGATCTTCGAGAAGTCGAGCCGGGTGATGGCCTCGATGGTGGAGGGGCGCTGCGGCAGCTTGTACTCGGCGAGGGTGCGCAGGGTCCCGGGGTCGAGCAGCTTCACGAGGAAGCCGGAGAACGTGCCGCAGACGGTGACGATCCGCCCGTCCTTGTCGAAGGTGACGGTCGCGCACTCACCGCCGAGCGCCGCCATCTTCTCGCTGGTCACCCGCGGTTGGTGGCCGAGGGGTCCGTTCCAGGGGTAGGTGCCGCTGCCCGCGGCGTCGGCGTGCATGCCGCTGCGGCCGTTGGCGGCGAGGTGGGGGTGCTGCGGCGGCGGGTCGCCGGGGACGGGGCGGGCCGTGGCGGGCTGCCCGGTGTACGGGGCGACGAGCCGGTGGCCGGGGGCGTTGGGGATCTCGTCGGCGTGCGCCGGGACGGTGAGGACCGGCAGGACGGCCGCCGTCAGGGTGAGGCACAGCGCGAGGGCCCGGCCGCGGTTACTTCGGGTAAGGCGTGGCATGGCCCGAAGCTAGGGCCGACCCCGTGAAGTGTCCATGTACGTGCGGGAGTTGTTCACGCGGCCGAAACGATCACGCCGGAGCGGGCCGCGGCGCGAAGCCCGGCGACCGGAGACGTCAGGGCCGGAGACATCAGAGAGGGAGGCCTCAGGGCCGGAACCCTCAGCGCCGGGGCCGTCAGGGATGAATACCGCTGACGATGTCCGCCGTCGCGTTCATGCCGTTGTGGATCGTGGGCGCCACGCTGGTGCTCGCGAGATAGAAGCCGAGCAGGCCACAGATCACGGCGTGCGACACCTTCATCCGGCCGTGGCGCAGGACGACCACGGCCAGGATCAGGAGCAGCAGCCCCACGGAAATCGAAACGGCCATCACGGACCTCCTCCGCCACGCCGGAATCACTGCTTTCGGCGGCAAGTGTGGCGTAGCGGAGGGTTTGTCCGAGTGAGATGCGTGTCCGCCGGACGGGTGGTTCCGCGGGCGAGCGGGTGCGGGGCCGTTACCTTCCGCGCGCGTCCAGGAACCGCTGGAGCCCGGCGAGGTCGTCGGTGTTGAGGTGGTCGACACCGGCGGCGAGCAGTTCGCCCCACACCGCCTCGCGCTGCGGTCCCGCCAGGTCGGGGGTGGCCCAGAAGCGGACGCGCTGCCCGCGCTTGTGGGCGGTGGAGACGATGCCCCGCAGCTTCTGCCGCTCGGCGGGCGGGATCGGACCGACGCCCTGCCAGGTGAAGTTGAGCGACCAGTTGTCGCTGATGAGCGGGATGAACGAGGCGGGCGCCGCGCCGCCGAGGTCGGCGAGACGGCCGTCGTAGAAGGCGCGCCGGACCCGCTGGGCCTCCATCGGCGCCCGGGCCGCGCGGTCGCCGGAGATCACGGCGGTGACGGCGGAGCGGCGGACCTTGCCGTGCGCGTACGTGGTGAACAGATGCCGGTAGCGGCGCAGACGCAGGTCCAGTTCGCGGTACGTCGACGCGCCCTCGGTCTTGATGTCGACGAGGAGCTGGAACTCCCCGTGCCAACGCCGGTACACCGAACCGTGGTTCTTGCGGACGCGGGCCGCCAGCGGGTCGAGGTAGAGCGATTCCAGGGTGCGGTTCGGGTCCAGGTCCTCCGGGTCGTGGGCGACCAGGAGCTTGCCGCCGACGAGGAAGATGTCGGCCTCGACGCTGGTGAAGCGATGGTCGAGGGCGTCCAGGAGGGGGCGCGGGTGTTCGTAGTCGTTGTGCGCGTGGGCCTGGGCGAGGGGGCGGGGGCGCGGGTGGCGGGCCGTACCGGCGGGCTCGGCGGCGGGCCGGCTCTTGGCCGGGGGGCCGTCGGCGGCGTGGGCGAGTTGGGGCGCGGCGACCGCGGTCGCGAAGGCGGCGCCGAGGGTGCCCAGGGCTCTGCGACGGGTGAAGGGGGCCATGAGGGGTCTCTCCCGGGGGTCACGTGGGGACGGGTCCGGCGGTGTGCCGGAGCCTCGGTGCGTATGAGGCTCCGGGCTATCTACCCCGCCCACAACCTCCAGGCACTACGACTCAACGACAGGTCAGGCCACGCTTGTTGCAGCGCAGGGACCATCAAGTTGTCTGTCAGTGCACGCTAGGGGAACGCCCGGTGACGTCATCTGCTCGGGCCGCCCCCTCAACGTCTCTCCTCAGCGGTGACGACCATTGGCACTGGTCAGGCAGCCACCACAACGCATACCGCGCGCTACGCTCCACGCGACAAAGACACCGCCAGAACCAGAGCCCCTCGCATCAGTGAGACCGGCCGAGCCGGCCCGGAAGACTCCCGCATGGCCCGCAAGGACTAGCGCACAGTCAGCCGTGGCCACACCAGAACCCTGGAACTCCCCCTAATGGACCTCGCGCTGACGTAGCTTCCCCTCGACAGCCCGAAGGGGTCCTACATGAGACGAACCATCATCACTTCCGCAGTCGCTGTCCTGCTGCTCACCGGATGCTCGAGCAGCGAAAGGGAATCCAAGCCGAACAAGAGCACACCCTCCACAGCTTCGCTGTCCTCCAAATGGACTCCGAAGCTTCAACAAGCCACCAAGAGTGACACGCCGAGGGTGTGCAAGACCGTCGGCAGCCGAGGCTGCACCGCCCACCTCACAAAACTCACCGAAGCGGTTTACGCGGTCGAGACCGCGCTCGACGACGCAGGCGCCCAAGACAGCTACCCAGAGTCCGTGACAGAGATCCGTAAGGTGACACGCGCCGTCGACCGGTACGTCGAAGACGGCTGCGAACACCGGACCAACCTGACGCTCAGCAGCGCTCCGTGTGCCAAGCACACGCAAGCCGTCCTCTCAGGTCCCGGGCTGCTGATGCTCGCCCTCGAGATGGACGAGCTGGAGAGTGACCCCGGCAACCGAAATGCCAGGGAGGCTGATTGGTCAGGGCAGGACCAGAACCCCGCCCCCGGTACATGAGCACCGATCATCTTGCGGACTTGTGCCTGAAGGCCGCCGCACGCCCTTCGCCTTAGCGGGGTTGCGGCTTGTGTGTCGCCGATTTCCGTGAAGGTGCCACGCCCATGGGTGTTCGTGATTTCGTGCCACGTGTAGTCGAGATACCGAGGTTGCTATGTGTGGTTTAGTGTCTGCTGGTGCGCGTGCGCGGCAGGTCTGCGAGGTGGTGGCAGACGGCTCGCTGCTGCCGGGGACAACGGTGGCCGAGGTGCAGGCGCGGGGCGTGCAAGCTGTGCTGGCTGTCCGGTTGAACACAGCGGAGATGAGACGTCGTGCCAGGCAAGGTGTGGCGCCGCTGCTGAACATGCCCGTACTGGATGCATTGATGCAGCTGCCCGCTGATCTGCCCGTGCCGGTCGAGTCGTTGACGGAGCGGGAGCGGATGCGGCTGCGGTGTTGCCCGCAAGGTTCCGTGGAACAACGTGACGGGCACATCGTCCGGCGTCTGGTGGCGCCGCTTGAGGTAGATCTGGCAGTGACACGGACGCGAAAGCCCAGCGCGGCTGCTTTGCGGCGGGCGGGGCGTTTCGGTCCGTACACCGTGTCGGCGGTGTGGCTGGATGGTCCGGCTACGGGCTCGGAGCTGATGGCGATCGAGGCCGGCGTGTACGGCTTGGGTGTGGTGCGTGCGGCTGACAGGGAGGTGCCGGAGCTGATGGTGGCACCTCGGTCGTCCCGTCGGTTCGTGCCTACGGCCGCGGGCTGGCTGTTCGCCGAGCAGGTGTATGCGCAGTTGCTCGACGCTAGTCGGGATCTCCTGCCCACACCTTGAACCAGCTCGGCGTCGCGAGGGCACCGGGGTCGGAGAGGTGTTCACGGAGTTCCTGGTGGGCGTCGCGTGCGTCGTGACAGAGCTGTTGCCATGCGGAACGCCGGTCGGCTCCTGGTTC
The DNA here is from genome assembly GCF_045070545.1 of Streptomyces sp. RK9. NCBI lineage: Bacteria > Bacillati > Actinomycetota > Actinomycetes > Kitasatosporales > Streptomycetaceae > Streptomyces > Streptomyces sp. RK9. The sequence continues at coordinate 818,499 of NZ_CP173703.1, forward strand.
GGTGCGCTGCAGGTGGTCAGCCCAGGGCAGCCAGGTGGCGATGTTGTGCCGGTTGGCTTCCTCCTGATCGCTGAGGGTGTGGTCGAAGCGGAGCAGGCTGCGGCCTGAGCAGACGCTGCAGTCGCAGAGCGGCCCGGGCAGCCTCCCGTAGAGCGCTCGCAGGGTGTTGGCCCTGAAGTAGTCCATGAGTTGCGGGTGCAGCACCATCGTCGTGACGTTGCTTGTCCTGGGCAGGGGTGGCCCTGCACTGCCGGGTGTGCGGATGTGTCGCATCGGAGTCTGCATACCGATCGAGACGAACAGGGCTCCATGGGCGTAAGCGTCGAGTCCAGCAAGGTCGGTACGGATGAGGGCGACTCGCTCAAGGCTGGTGATCAGTTTGCGCAGCGCGGTGACGGTGCCTCTGGTGGCAAGTGGGTTTCTTGCAGCCCCCAGGGCGATTGCTTTGACGTGGGGCAGGTCGGCGAGCATGGCGATGAGGTAGTCGAGGTCGTCTGGTTCGCGTAGCCACTTGTAGTCGAGCGGCAGGGTGAGCATGGTCTGCTGGGCATCGAGGCCACGGACGATCTGGAGGGCGGAGGCTACCGCCTGACGGTCTCCAGCGCCGATGTAGCGCGTGGGGGTGAGGCTGGCCGTGGCACCGTTGGACAGCTGTCCTTGCTGACTGTGGCGGAGTTCTTCCGTGTCGTCTTCTTCGAACAAGGACTGCTGCCCACTGCAGTTGTTGCTTGCTACCCGGAAAGGTGCGTCGGCGGTGGCGTAGTCGCTGTAGCTGTCGGGGTCGACGAGTTGGAGTCGCCGTCCGGGTGCCTGGCGGTGGAAACTGCCGATGACTGGGAGCGCGTCGGCGCCGCAGAGGATGATCCCGTCGTGCTCGCTGGTGGAGAGTGCCGGGTTGGTGCCGTTTCTGGTACTGGCTCGGGTATGCACGAGGACCTTGTCCTGCAGCAGTCTCCATGCGGGCCCTGTCCGGCGTAAGTGGTCCCCTGGCTGCTCCGTCATCCGCCCTCCCCCAGTCGCGGATCGCACTGTCCCCGATTCACAGAGTGATGGCGGCATGTGGCTCCGGCAAGGGCGCGTACTCGTCGGATCATTGGCATCGCGCTCAGCGATCATTTCGCCCGAGTCTGCAGGAATGCCGCTCGGTGGGGCGCATGCCGAAGTGTTCAGGGCAGAGGAACGGGACGAGGCTGCGCCTGGTGGTGTGCTGTTCGCCATTCTCAGTCGCGATTGCGCCAGTCCTGTCGTGCCCATGCTCGGGTCTGCCGACGCCCCTGGTACGCGTGGTCCGGCCGCGCCACATGGGGTGGCAGCGGTGTCACGCATCGAGGGGGACTTGTGCAGGGAATCGGGATGCGCAGATCACGTCTGCGCTTGTCGGCAGTGCTGTTACCGGCATTGCTGGCGTCGGCGGTCGCGCCGCTGGACAGCGCTGAGGGGTCGGAGGATCCCGAGCAGGAGGTGATTACGACGGTCGGCCCGGTGGACACCGGGCTGCCGGATCTCGACGAATTGCGGAAGCCCCGCGCGGTGGAGCGGTTGCGGGCTTCTCAGGAGACGAGGCTGCCGCAGGGCATTTTGCCCCGGGAAACGATCGGGCCGGCGCGAGAGGCCATGGCGCGGGCCGATGAGGTCTCAGCGACGGCCGTGGAGGGCGGGTCTGCAGGGAGCAGCAGGGGTGGCGTGTCGGCGGCAGCAGTTTCGCTGCCGGAGCCGGCGCACACGATGACTCCGCAGCAGTGCACGAGCGGGCTGGCAGACAAGCAGTTCTACATCAGATCGCGGTTCGCGGTGTGTTCTGGCAAAACGTTCAAAACAGCGTGGCTGCGCGGTGGGAGGCCGATCGGTGCAAGCTCGTTCACGGTGCTGGCCATCGGGACGATTCCGAAGAACAGTCGGACGATGACAGTCGTCTACCGCTTCACCAATTTCGCGGCGACTGGTGTGCACAATGCTCCAGGGATGAGTATCAGCACGAACGCTAAGATCGCGAAGAGTTGGCCGGCTCGGGCGCGGTACAAGCACGGTGGAGTGGGCACGTCCATGCCGGTAAAACGGACCTGGGCCCAGCTTCTCAACGGCGGGAATTTCAAGCACACGGTGTACGCGGCTCCTGGGCAGGGCAGCAGTTCGGACGACCACATATTCGCCGTATATCAGCCGACCGTCAAAGCCGCTCCTCCGCCCGGGTGGGGGGAGGTGGACCCTGCCGGCGGTGACCTGTTCATGATGCCGCCACGCTGGGACAAGGCCAATTATCTGCCCCACCGCGCGAAGGGCGCGGCGATCTTCAGCGTGTCGACGGCACTCGTATACAGCACCAAAGAGAGCGCTCCGGAGAAGGACGTGGCCAAGCACGTCAAACTGGCGCTGACGCGGCCCAGCCAGACTCAGCCCCCTTACCTCCACAAGAAGCTGGCGGGAGGAAGTCCCGATGAGCCCCTGACTCGCCTCTTCAAAGACGGACGCAGAAAGCAAGCGAACTACAACCGCTCTCGCTACAACTGCAAGAAGTATTTCGGTGACGACTACACCGAGGGCGGCAGGAAAGAGTGCGACGAGTATCCGATGAAGACCACCTACGAGGGCGCGGCCGCATCGGAGTATGATCCGCGATTCCACAAGAGGAACTTCAGCGTGCGGGCGCTGCCGAAGAAGTCCAACGGCGCTGCAGGGAATCTCCTCGCTCAGTACTACGAAAAGAACCGAGTGATCGACGGACCGGACGACGGATTCTTCATGAAGATAATTTCCTGATGTCGCCTGAGGGCCGACGGCTGGACACGATACGTGGTCACGCCGTCGGCCCTGCTGGTTCAGGTCTTGGGCCAGAGCTGGAGCAGGTACTGCTCGACTCCTTCGACAGCTCGGTCCCGTGATTGCGCGGCGACTTCGGTCCGCCCTCCGCTCACCACGCGAACGGTCCAGGTCTCGGGCTTGTCCGGCAGACGCACCGGGTCGGGCCACGGGCCGCTGGTGAGGCCGCGGGCCTGGAGCTGCCCTGAAGTGCAGCGGATCTCGGTGAGTTCGGATTCCTCCCAGTCGCCGGGTGGCACAGGAACTGGTTGGTCCCAGACTTCGATCGTCATACTCGCACTGTGGGTGTGGCCCGCGCTGGTGAAGGACAGCCGCCCGGGGTGCGCTGTCAGAAAGGGGCCTTGTTCCCAGTCTTCGGGGAACGGCACCGGGACTTGGCTGTCGTCCCAGTCCTCCACCGCGAGGCCGTAGTAGTCGACGGGCACGTGCACTTCTTCACGGCTGATCAGCTCGGCCATTCCGTTCGCCTCCGGGGCACTCTCAGGGACAGGCATACGGTAGAGCACACGTCCTCTCGCGCCTTCTTCTCTCGGCCATTCTCTGCTGCCCGCCCACACCATCCGGGCCGTAATGCTGGGACATCGTCACTGGATGCGGGAGTCGGCCGCCACGTCGCTTTGCGTGCGCGAGCAGGGCATCTTCGCGCGGTACGACGTCGTTCCGCCGGTTCTGGCCTGGGAGTTGGCGCTATCGACCCCGTGCGTTCACCGCGTCCGGTCCACCGTGACCTCCGGGTTCGCGCAGTGGGCCAGGGGCTCGCCGCGCAGGTGGCGGCCGACTTCCGCCGCGACGATGCGGGCCGCCTTGTGGGCGACCTCCTGGCTGGCGCCCGCGATGTGGGGGGTCATGACGATGCCGGGGGTGGACAGGAGGCGGGAGTCGGCGGGGACGGGCTCCTGCGGGTAGACGTCGAAGCCCGCTCCGGCGAGGCGGCCGCTGTCCAGGGCGTCGCACACGGCGTCGTAGTCGAGGAGCGCGCCCCGGGCGCAGTTCACCAGGACCGAGCCGCGCGGCATGCGGGCGATCTGCTCGGCGCCGATCATGCCCTTGGTCTCGTCGGTCACGCGGGCGTGGAGGGAGACGATGCGGGAGCGGGACAGGAGTGCGTCGAGCGTGACCTGTTCGGCGACTCCGGCGAGCGCTTCCGGGGACACGTACGGGTCGTGGACGAGGACCTCGGCGCCCATCGCCACCAGGATCCGCGCGACCCGGCTGCCGATCGCGCCGTACCCGATCAGGCCGACCGTCGCGCCCTCGATCTCGATGCCACAGTTGTCGTAGTCGTAGTAGTCGCCGCGCCATACCCCGAGGCGCAGGTCGGTGTGCGTGTCGCCGACGCCGCGCGCCGCCGCGAGGAGCAGCGTGAGGGTGTGCTCGGCGGTGGCGACGGCGTTGCGGCCCGGGGCGTAGCAGACGGCGACGCCGTGCCGGGTCGCGGCCTCCAGGTTGGCGTTGACGGGGCCGCCCCGGCTGACGCACATCAGCTTGAGGTCGGGGCAGGCCGCGAGGACGCGTTCGGTCAGCGGTGCCATCTGCGTCACGCACGCCTCCACCCCGGCGAGCGCCGCGATCAGCTCGTCCTCGGTCCCGGACGCCTCGATGACCTCGCCGACCGGACCGAAGGGCGTGTGCGGCCAGGGCAGGGTGAGTTCGCGGACCGTCGCCGCGCCGTCGGTGGCCCTGCGGACCTCCTCGCCGAGCAGGCGCGGCAGGACGAAGTGGTCGCCCGCGGCCAGGACGGTGAGGCCGCCGGTACCAGTGGGGTCGGTAGGGCCAGTGGTGCTCATGAGGGCTTCTTTCTGTGCGTACGAGGGGAAGGGGCGCCCCGGTCAGTGCGCGGGGTGCGCGGGCGCGTTGAAGCGCAGGAGCGACGACTGCCCGTCGCGCAGGCGCAGTTCGGTGAGGGTGCCGTTGTCCATGTGCGGGAACACCCTGCGGTACTCGCTCAGGGGGATGCCGAGCTGGTCGCAGAGGGTCAGGCGCAGCAGCGTCGAGTGGGCGACGACGAGCACGCGTCCTTCGGGGAAGGCGGCGGCGATGTCGGCGAGGCAGGCGCTCGCGCGTGCGGCGGCCTCGCGCGGGTCCTCGCCGTCGGGCAGGTGGTGGGCGACGGGGTCGTCGAGGAACGCGTCCAGTTCGCCGGGGAAGCGGTCGCGCATCTCGGCCCGGGTGAGGCCCTCGCCGCGGCCGAAGTCGACCTCGCTGAGCCGCTCGTCGACGCGCGGCGTCAGACCGAGCGCCTCCCCCGCCGGTGCCGCCGTCAGGCGCGCCCGCGACAGCGGTGAGCTGTACACCGCGTCGATGCTCTGCCCGGCCGCCCAGGCGGCGAGTTCGGCGGCCTGGAGGCGGCCGCGCGGGGTGAGCGCGACGTCGGTGCGGCCCGCGTAGCGGTTGCCGTCGTGCCAGACGGTCTCGCCGTGGCGTACGAGAATGACGTGGGTCACTGCGCTGTTCCTCTTGCTCGGGGGTGTTCGGTGTCCGTCGCGGCCCGTGCCCCCGCCGGCCGCGGTGGCCGGTGTGCGCGGGCGCGTGCGTGCGCGGCGACCTCGGGGGCGAGCCAGCCGCGGGCGGCGAGCGCGTCGACGAAGCCGAGGTAGACGGGTGTCCAGCGGGCCGTCCGTGCCGGGTCCGGGCGGACCTCGGCGCCGGTGCGCACCATCGCGGCGGCCGCTTCCCGCACGGGCACGCCGCTCGACGTCGCCGCGAGGACCGCCATCCCGACGGCCCCTTCGGCCTGTTCGGGCACGCGCGCCGGGCGGCCGAGCACATCGGCGCGCAACTGGTTCCAGTAGGCGTTGCGCGCGCCGCCGCCCGTGAAGGTCAGCGGCCCGTCCACGGGCGCGCCGATGCGGTCCAGGTGGTCCAGGCACAGCCGCTCCACGCAGGCCACGCCCAGCAGGTACGCGTGGAAGCGCCCCGCCTCGCCGCGCGGTGTGCCGAGGACGAAGGGCGTGGCGTCCGCCGCCCGGAACGGGAAGCGTTCGCCGCCGCTCGACACCAGCGGATACGCGACCGCGTCCCCGTCCAGGGCCGCCCCGGCCGCCGTGAGCCGCGCGAGGTCCGCCCCCGGGAACTCCCGCGCGAGCACGCCCGCGCCGCTGCTGGACGCCCCGCCCGGCAGCCAGGTGCCGCCGGGTCCCCGGTGGCAGTAGACGACCCCGCCCGGGTCGCGCACGAGGTGCGGGCTGCTGCCCTTGAGGACGAGCGTGGTGCCGAGCACCGCGTTCCAGGCGCCGGGTGTCAGGGCGCCCGCGCCGATCTGCGCGGCGCAGCCGTCCGTCATCCCGGCGACGATCGCGGTCCCCTCGGGGATGCCGGTGGCCTCGGCGGCCGCCGCGCACACGGTGCCGAGCACGCTGCCGGGCCGGACCACGTCGGGCAGCAGCCGGGCGGGCACGCCGAGCGCGGCGAACTCCTCGGCGGGCCAGCGTTCGTCGACCAGGTGGTAGCCGGTCTTCAGGGCGTGGCTGGCGTCGCTCGCGACCTGACGCCCGGCCAGGCGCCAGGTGACGAGGTCGGGCTGGTGCAGCAGCCGGACGTCCGGGCCCGCGGCCGACTCCACGTGTTCGAGGAGCCACAGGAGCTTGGGCAGCGCCCAGGACGGCTGCATCGAGCGGTAGCCGAGCGCGCCCCAGACGGCGCCGCCGACGGCGTTGGCGCGGGCGGCCTGGTCGGCGGCGCGCCCGTCGTCGTACATCAGGCCCGGCGTCAGCGGGACGCCCCGGCCGTCGGCGAGCAGGAGGGTGCCGGAGGTGGCGTCGAGGGCGAGGCCCCGGACGCGGGCGGGGTCGTCGAGCGCGGCGGTCGCCTCCCGGCAGGCGGCGGTGAGCGCCGTCCACCACTCCTCGGGGTCCTGCTCGTGCCGGACCCCGTCGCGGCGGCTGGTCAGGGGCCGGGACGCGGCGGCGAGGACGGTGCCCGCGGAGTCGACGGCGACGCAGCGGGCGCTCTGGGTGCCGAGGTCGAGCCCGAGCCAGACGGCTTCGGGCGGCAGCCCGGCGGGGTCACTGGGCGGACGGGGGGCGGGGTCAGGCACGGGGGGCTCCTTCGGGCGCGGTGCGGGATCCGGGGGGTGCGGTACGGGATCCGGGGGCCGCCGCCGTCCATCCGGCGTCGCGGGCGAGCGTCCGCCAGCGCAGGAACTCCTCGTACAGCCCGGCGTAGAACTGGGTGCGCTCCGGGTCGGGCTCCCAACTGGTGCGCATCCGCACGTACTTGGCGGCGGCGCTGTGCATGCTGGACTCGGCGCCGGTGAGCACGAGCCCGGTGAGGAAGGCGCCCTTGGCGCCGAGTTCGGTGTCGCCCGAGCGGGCCGTGGGCACGCCGGTGGCGTCCGCGATGAGGCGGCACCAGTCGTCGCTGTTGGCGCCGCCGCCGCACAGCCGCAGCTCGGTCACGGTCGTGCGGGACGCGGCGAGCGAGTCGCGGACGACGAGGGAGAGGCCGTCGAAGACGGCGCGGGCGAGGTCGGCCGGGGTGTGCTCCAGGGACAGGCCCCAGAAGGCGCCGCGGGCACGCGGGTCGAGGAACGGCGCGCGTTCGCCGGCCGGGGACAGGTAGGGCAGGAACATCAGGCCGTTCGCTCCGGGCGGCGCGGAGAACGCCAACTCGCCCAGCTGCGGGGGCCCTTCGAGCTGGAGGGTGCGCGCGGCCCAGGAAAGCACCTCGACGCCGCTGAGGGTCGGGAAGGCGCGCAGGACCCGTTCGCGGCCCCGGTAGGCGATGTTGATGCCGGACGGCTCCCCGGTGGCGTCGACGTCCTTGCGGACGATCTCCGTGCACAGTGTCGTGCCGAGGATGCCGCACGCCTGGCCGGGGTTGACGACGCCGACGCCGCGCGCGGTGGAGGCGATGTCGTAGGGGGCCATCACCACGGGAAGGCCCGGCTGCACGCCGAGTTGGGCGGCCGCGTCGGCGGTGATCTCGGCGATCCGCTCGTCCTCGCCGAGGACCCTGGGCAGCAGACGCGCGTGCGCGGCGAGCCCGAACAGGTCCACGATCCCGGGGTCGTAGTCGCCGGTGGCGTGGTCGAGGAACGGCGCGGAGGCATCGGACTCGTCGATCGCCGTCACACCGGTCAGGTTGAGGAAGAGCCAGCCCGCCGCGGTCAGGGAGGCGCTGGAGCGGGCGAGCCGGTCCGGGTCGTGGACGTCGAGCCAGCTGAACACGGCGTTCGGCATGCCGCTGCACGTCAGCGAGCCGTTGCGGCGGAACGCCTCCTCCAGGACGCCCGCACGCTCCCAGCGCGTGAGGAGGTCGCCGGCGCGCCCGTCGGACCACAGGATCGCGGGCCCGGTGGGCCGCCCCGCCGCGTCCACGAGCCAGGCGCCGTCGCCCTGCGCGGTGAACGTGACCAGCCAGACGGGGTCGGCGGGGCCGGGCCGTTCGGCGAGGGCGGACAGGGCGGTGCGGACGGTGTAGACGACGGCGTTCCACACCGTGTCCATGTCCTGCTCGGCCCAGCCCGGGTGGCGGCGCTGCACCTCGGTCTCCAGCCGGGAGACGGCGAGTTCGCCGCCCTGGTCGTCGAAGACGACCGACTTGATCATGGTGGTGCCGACGTCGATGGCGAGTACCGACATGGTGGTCACAGACCCTTCGTGGCGGGGGTGGCGACGGCGTGCGCGACGGTGCTCGGTGCGGGGCCGCTGTCCGCGGCACCGTCCGCGGCAGTCGCCCTCAGTACGAGGGTGAGGGCGGCGCTCACCGCGTGGAACCCCGCGAAGATCCAGACGACGCCGCCCACACCGAGCGGCCCCCGGAAGATGCTGACGACCAGCGGCCCGACGAACGTGGAGGCACCGGCCCCGAGGTTCAGGGCGGCCATGGCCTGGCCCTTGTGGGCGGGCGCGATGGCGGTCATGAGGGCGGACAGCGGCACGTATCCGGAGAGGGTGGCGCCGTAGAGCACGGCGACCAGGACGCACAGCGCGTACCGCGCGCCGGCCGCCGCCGGGACGTAGTACAGGAGCAGCGTCGAGACCGTGCAGCCGACGCCGCCGCACCACGCGACCGTCGCGCGCCAGCCGACCTTGTCCCCGACGACGCCGAACAGCAGGTTCGTGACGATGTTCGTGGCGAACATGATGGCGAGCAGTCTGAGCCACTGGGCGTCGGAAAGCCCGACCTCGTGCAGGAACCACGCCGGAAGCATCACCAGAAAGCCGAACTGCGAGGCGGTGTTGAGCATCCGCACCACGGCCCCGGCGCCGACCCGCGGCTCCCGGACCAGGATGGTGAGGCTGCCGACGAGCCCGGCCAGGGGGCTCTCTCCCGCCGGGGCGAGCCGCGCGGCCCCGGTGGGTTCCCGCACCAGGAGCAGCGCGAGCAGCCCGCCGACCACCACCACACCGAGCGCCGCCCACAGGGTGCCGCGCTCCCCCACCCTCGGGATGAGCAGGCTCGCGGTGAGCGAGCCGAGCGTCGGCAGGCCCGCGGAGAACGCCGACCAGAACCAGCCCATCGCGCTGCCCATCTGCTTCGGCGGCGCGACCGCGGCGATCCAGACGAGGAACGCGTACGCGAACAAGGGATAGGCGAGGCCGCGGAGGCCGTAGCCGAGCAGGAGCAGCGGGTACGCCTCGCTGGGGACGGCGACCGCGAGGAAGAAGGCGTGGGTGACCACGAAGGCGCCGAGGCCGAGCCACATCACGCGGCGCGGACCCCACAGGTCGGAGAGCGCGGCGGACAGCCATCCGGCGACGGCGCCCGTCACGCCGTACACGGTGAACACCATCGCGACCTGCGACGACGGGATGCCGATGTCCTCCAGGTACGGCGAGAGGAAACCGGCCTCGACGCCGACGCCCGTCATGAAGACGAGCAGGCCGAGGTAGCCCCAGGAGAGGGGCTGCGGGACACCGGCGCGTGTGAAGAGCGAACGCGGCGGGGCGGTGCCGCCTGGGGCGGGCGGCACGGGAGGGTTCGTCATTGAAGCTCCCCTGGGGACGGTGGGGCGGCGGCGTTGCGGGACGGCCCTGAGCTAACAAGCCGACGAAATCCCACGTCAAACACCTGGTGGAACCTCCCGCGGGCAGTCTCCCCCGCGGGTGAGAAGACCTCAGGCACCGGGCTGCCGAGCTGGGGGTCCAGGATGCTCACCGAGTGATGTACGTGGGATCATCACTCGGATACGTCACACTCACGGAGAGCCGAGGAGAGTCATGGCGCAGCCGGACCGCGTGGACGTGCGCGAGGAGCGGCGCCGCCGCATCAGGGAGCAGGTGGTCGCGGGCGGCTTCGTGCGGGCCGCCGACCTCGCCGACGCGTTCGACGTGAGCCTGATGACCGTCCACCGCGACCTGGACTTCCTCCAGTCGCAGGGCTGGCTGCGCAAGGTGCGCGGCGGGGCGACCGCCCTGCCGTCGGCGCAGTTCCACGGCAGCGTCGCCGAGCGCATGACGACCATGGCGCAGACGAAGCAGCAGCTCGCCCGCGCCGCGGCCCGCCTCCTGGTCCCCGGCCAGACCGTCCTCCTCGACGACAGCACGACATGCCTGCACCTGACCCGCGAACTGACGGAGCACACCCCGCTCACGGTCCTCACGAACTCGCTGCCCGCGATCACGGCGCTCGCCAAGGAGCCCGGCGTCTCCCTCATCGCGCTCGGCGGCGCCTACTTCCCCGCGTACGACGCGTTCATGGGCCTGCACACCGCCGACAGCGTGGCGGCGTTCCGCGCGGATGTCCTCTTCATGTCGACGACGGCGGTGACCCGCGGCCGCTGCTACCACACGTCACCGGAGACGGTGCAGGTCAAGCGGGCGATGATGGCGGCGGCCACGCGCCGGGTCCTGCTCGCCGACCACACCAAGTTCACCCGCGACGGCCTGTACGCGCTCGCGCCGCTCACCGACTTCGACGTGGTGGTCGTGGACGACGGGCTCGCGCGGGAGGAGGTGCGGGCGATGCGGGAGCGGGGGACGGAGGTGAGGGTGGTGGAGCGGGGCTGAGGGCGGCGGGGCGGGGCTGAGGCTTCAGTCGTGCCGCGCGGGGACCGCGTCCAGGACCAGGTTCATCGTGGCGAGGAAGCTCTCGCGGGTGAAGCCGACGGGGTGGATGCGGCGGCCGTAGTGCGCCAGCGCCGGGAAGTCCGCCGGGTCGGCGCCCAGCGTGATCACTTGGAAGGTCTCCCGTCGCCGCTTCTGCTCGGCCGGGCCGGAGGACTGCCTGGCCGCGTGCGCGGAGATCAGGGACACGGACAGGGTCAGCAGCCGGTCGTTCCACTCGGGGATGAGTTCCTCGGGCACTCCGGCGTCGCCGAGTGCCTGCAGGGTCTCCTCGATCACCAACTGGCTGCCGGGTCCGCTGCCCGGATAGTGGCCGGCGTCCTTCGCCAACTGCGGCAGCGCGGCGTACGCGTCCCATGAGCGCAGGACCAGGTCGACGAGCCGCGCACGCCAGGTCCCCTGCCGCCGGTAGCCGTGCATGGCCTGGACCAGCACGTGGTCCACGATCGCGAGCATCAGCTCGGTGCGATTGCGGAAGTGGCGGTACAGGCTGGAGGAGTCGGTGCCCAGTTCGGCGGCCAGCTTGCGCATGCTGAAGGACTCGTCCCTCTCGGAGCCGGAAAGCAGCTCCACAGCGGCATCCAAAATGGTCTGTCTACTCCACCGCTGACGCATGACCGCAGCTTAATGGCAGTGGAGTCGAGCGGAGAGAGTGCTCCACCGAACGGCGGGAGCAGTGTTGCACGCACCGTTGCACGCGGTGCGTGCATGACGTTCAATGGGCCCTGTGACAGACCACCACGAGCAGGTTGTCGACGGACCGTCCCACGCCGCGCCCCTGGCCGAGGACGCCTTTCCCCACCACGAGGAGGTGGTGCAGCGGTTCGGCGACCTCGCACCGGACGGCACGATCAGCACGGTGGCGCTGTCGCGTCTGTTCGAGCATCCACGGGTCGGTCTGCGCCTCCCGCGCTTCGGCAAGCTCGCGGCCGGCGGCGGGTTCGAGCCCTACCAGATCCTGTTCGTCAGCCAGCGCGTCGAGCGGCTGACGGCGTTCGGCAGGGTCGGCGCGACCGTCCGGGTCGGCACCGGTGTCCGCGCGATCGGACGGTCCTCGTACACCTACGGCCAGGGGATGTTCGTCGACGACCGCCTCGTCGCCACGGCCGAGGCCACCGTCGTCCTCGCCGACGGGTCCGGGCCGATCGCCCTGCCGGACGAACTGCTCGCCGACCTCGCCGAGTTGCGACTGCCGGGAACCGGTGCGGCAGCCGCGTCGAAACCCGGACCGCGTCGCCGCGAGCAGCAGCACTACCCGGCCATCGCCACCGTCCACAGCCGCGTCGGTGACGTCGACGTCAACCGGCACGTCAACTACATCGCCCAACTGGGCTGGTACGACGAGGCGATCGCGTCCCACGCGCACCGTCTGCTGGGAGACGACGCCGCCAGGAAGCTCCCGCGCTACCTCCCCTGGCGCTACCACGTGAACTACCTCGGCGAAGTCCTGCACCCCCGCTCCTACGACATCGGGATCGCCGTCAGCGGACACGACGAGCACACCGTGCGGTACGAACTGGGCCTGTTCGACGGCGAACAGTGCCTGGGGACCGCCGACGCGACCGCACCACGCGGCAGGCTTTCCGCCGCCGCACTGGCCGACGGCCGGCTCACGAGCTGACCCCTGGGCGGACGGCGAGCCGGTCGGGTTCACCGGCCTTTCGGTGCCGCACTTCTCGTAGCGGACCGCGAGGCGGAGCTGGTCGGTCCTGCCGCCGCCCCTACGCCCGCGTCAGCTCGTCCCAGTGCACCGTCCGGTCGCACCACCGCTCAAGGAGCACCTTGTCGTGGCCGACCGCGAGGAGGCCCGCGCCGCTGTCCGCGCGGTAGTCCTCCACCGCCGTCACCAGCGCCGCCGTCGTCGACGCGTCCAGCATCGCCGTCATCTCGTCGCAGATGAGCCAGCGCGGGCGCAGGACCAGGGCGCGGGCCAGGCAGGCGCGTTGGAGCTGGCCGTCGCTGACCTCGTGCGGACGGCGGGTGAGCAGGTCCTCGCCGAGGCCGACGGTGCGCGCGAGGTCCCGCACGCGGTCGGGGGCCTCGGCGCCTCGTCCGGTGGCGCGCAGGGGTTCGGCGATGAGCTGGGTGAGGGTGAGGCGCGGGTCGGCGGAGAGCCGGGGCTGCTGGAAGACGACGCCGAACGCGGTGCGCTGGGCGCGCGGCGCGCGATGGCGCCAGCCGCGTGCGGGCTCGCCGTCGATGACGACCTCGCCCCGGTCGGGCCGGTGCAGGAGCGCCGCGACGCGCGCGAGCGTCGACTTGCCGCAGCCGCTGGGGCCGAGCAGGCCGACGGACTCGCCGGGCCCGACGGTCAGGCTGACCTCGCGGACGACGGGGTCGCGGCGGTCGTATCCGGCGGTCAGGGAACGCAGTTCAAGCACGGGACGCCTCCAGGGCGGCGGCGACCGGGTGGTGGCAGGCGGCGCCCGACGAGGGCGCCGCCGGGAGCGCGGGCACGACCGCGCAGGCCTCGTCGGCCCGCTCGCAGCGCGCGGCGAACGCGCACCCCTCGGGCAGCGCGGACAGCTCGGGCGGCATGCCGGGGACGGGCCTGAACTCCCGGTCGGGCAGCGCGTCCAGCAGCCCGCGCGCGTAGGGGTGGCGTGGCCCCGGCTCGCCGAAGAAGTCGGCGGCGTCGGCGATCTCGACGATGCGGCTCGCGTACATCACGGCCACGCGGTCGGCGATCCGCTCGGCCGCCGCCAGGTCGTGGGTGATCATCAGCAGCGCGCGGTCGTCCCCGACGTGCCGCCGCAGCTCGTCGACGGTGCGGTCGACCAGCTCGCGGTCGAGGCCGGTGGTGGGCTCGTCGGCGAGGAGCAGCGGGGCGTCTCCGATGAGCGCGAGGGCGGTCGCGGCGCGCTGGGCGAGCCCGCCGGACAGCTCGTGCGGGTAGCGGTCGAGGTGCCCGACGGGGAACGCGGCGCGCTCGGCGGCGGCCTCGCCCGCCTTGCGCAGCGCGGGCCGGCGCACGCCCGTCAGCTCCCGCAGGGTCTCCTCCAGCTGGGAGCGCACGGTGCGGACGGGCGTCAGATGCGCGGCCGGGCTCTGCGGTACGAGGCCGACGCGCCGCCCGCGCACGGTGCGGGCGAGGGTGCGCTCGTCGGCGGTGAGCAGGTCGGTGCCGTCGCCGAGGAGCGCGGCCCCGGCCGTCTGGGCGTTCTCGGGCAGCAGGCCGAGCAGCGCGGAGGCCAGCACGGACTTGCCGCACCCGCTCTCGCCGACGAGCGCGAGGCACTCGCCTGCGGCGAGGTCGAACCGCGCGTCGGTGACGGCGGCCACGTGGGCGCCGCCGCGCATGCGGAAGCGGACGGAGAGGCCGCGTACGGAGAGGACGGGCGGGGGCGCCGCCACGGCGTCGGCATCCACGGCAGTGGCGGCCGCGTCTGTCCCGGCTTCGGCCGCCGCCGTCCGGTCGGTCGCGGCGGGCTCGGTCTCGGTCACGGCCGACTCGGCCCCGGTGGGCGACCCACTCACAGCATCAGCTCCGATCGGCGGCGCGGGTTGATCCGGTCGCGCCAGGCGCCCGCGAGGCCCGCGATGGCGAGGGTCGGCACGATGATGAACAGGCCGGGGAAGAGCGTGGGCCACCAGTCGCCGGCCAGGAGGGAGCTGCGGGCGCCCTGGACGAGGGTGCCGAGGCTGGCCTGGTGGGTGGGCAGGCCGAGGCCGAGGAAGGACAGGGCGGACTCGTGCCAGATGGCGTGCGGGACCATGAGGACGGCGGCGAGCCCGGCCTGGGGCAGGACGCCGGGGAGCAGGTGCCGCACGGTCACGCGCCAGCGGGACGCGCCGCCGGAGACGGCGGCGTCGATGTAGGGCCGCGAGCGCAGCGAGAGGACCTCGGCGCGCACGATGCGGGCCGTGGACAGCCAGTGCGTGAGGGCCACGGAGATCACGACGGGCCAGACGCCGGGCCGGAACATCGCCACGATGAAGATGCCGAGCAGCAGGTGCGGCACGGACGAGAAGACGTCCACGAGGCGCATGACGACGCGGTCCACCCAGCCGCCGGACGCGGCGGCGAGCGCGCCCACGGCGGTGCCGATGACGGTGGCCACGACGGCGGCGACCACGCCGACGAGCAGCGAGACACGCAGCCCGTACACGCACCGCAGAAGCAGGTCGCGGCCCACGTCGTCGGTGCCGAAGGGGTGCTCCAGGGACGGCGGCAGGAGCTTGTCGGCGAGGTGCACGGCCTGTTCGTCGAGGTCGACGAGGGGCGGCACGATCAGCACGGCGAGGACGACGGCCGCGACGATCGCGGCGGAGCTCCAGACCCGCCACGCGCGCGTGGAGCGGGACTGCCTGCGGGTGCCCGCGGCGGCGCGGCCGGTCGCGGAGCGCCAGGTGACCTGGGTGGCGGCGCCGGCCTTCGACACCTCGGCCTGCGGACTGCGGGTGTCAGCCATCGAATCCCACCCTCGGGTCGGCGAGCCCGTACAGCAGGTCCGCGAGGAGGTTGCCGAGCAGGACCGCGACGGTGGCGAGCGCGGTCAGGGCGGCGAGCAGGGGGAAGTCCACGGAGGTGGCGGCCTGCACGGTCGCGGCGGCGATGCCGGGCCAGCTGAAGACGGTCTCGACGAGGAGCGCGCCGGTGATGAGCTCGGGCACACGGGAGCCGACGAGGGTGAGCACGGGCAGCATGCCGGAGCGGAAGGCGTGCTTGAGGAGCACGGTCCGCTCGGCGAGGCCGCGCGCGCGGGCGCCCCGGACGGGGTCGTCGCCGAGGGCGTCGCCGACACCCTGGCGTACGTACAGGACGAACCAGGGAAGCTGGGAGACGGCGAGGACGGCAGCGGGCAGGACGAGGTGGTGGGTGACCTGCCCGGCCGTCACCACCGTGCTGGAGGTGTCGGTGAGGCCGCCCGCGGGCAGCACGCCCAGCTTGAGGGCGAAGAACCACACGGCGAGCAGGCCGAGCCAGAACGGCGGCGCGGCCTCCAGGGTGTACGCGAGCGAGGTCACGCAGCGGTCGAGCCAGCCGCCGGGGCGGCGCGCGGCGAGCACGCCGAGGGCCGAGCCGAGCAGGATCGCGAGGGCGAAGGCGGTCGCGGCGAGGAGCACCGACCAGCCGATGCGCTCGCCGATGGCGTCGGCGACGGGCTGGCGCAGCGTGTGGGAGTCCCCGAAGTCGCCCCGGAGGGCGGCGGTCAGCCAGTCCCACCAGCGCTCGACCAGCGGCTTGTCGACGCCGAGGTTGGCGCGCAGCTGGTCGAGGTTCTCCTGGGACGCGGTGAGCCCGGCCGTGCCCGCGTACGCCTTGACGGGGTCGAAGGGCGAGGCCTCCGCGACGGCGAAGACGCCGAAGGTGACGATGAGCAGGACGGGGACGGCGAACACCGCCCGCCGTCCCGCGAGCCGCGCCATCGGGCCCCAGGGCAGCGCGCGCCGCCCCCGCCCGGCCGCCGGGGCGGGCCCGGCGGACTCGGTGGGGTCGGCGGACTCGGTGGGCGCCGACGTCACTTGTTCGGCTGCCAGTCCTCGACGTTCCACCACGGGCCGGACGCGAGGCCGTGGTCGTGCGGCTCGACCTGCGTGGACAGCTCGCCGAAGGACTTGTTCACCACGTACAGGTGGTCGATGTGGGTGAGGAAGGTGTAGCCGGGGTTCTTGACCAGCTCGCGCTGGATCGTGTCGTACGCGGCCTGGCGCTTCGCATGGTCGCCGCTCCTGCGGGCGTCCTCCAGGGCCTTGTCGACCTTGGGGTTGTCGTAGTGCGCCATGTTGTTGAAGCCGTCACCGGCGAGCGCGGAGTTCAGGAGCGTGTACTGGTCGAAGTCCGGGTCGGCCGGGGAGCCGCCGCCCGCGAGGACCGCGTCCTTGGCCATGCGGGGCTCGATGACCTCCCAGGTGCCGGACTGCACCTCGGCCTTGATGCCGAGCTTCTTGGCGTCGGAGGCGTAGGCGAGGGCGTGGTCCTGGCGGAGCTTGTCGCCGGTGAGGTACCAGAGGGGGAACTTCGCCTGGACGCCGTCCTTCTCGCGGATGCCGTCCTTGCCGGGCTTCCAGCCGGCGTCGTCGAGGATCTTCTTGGCCTTCTCGACGTCGAACTTCCGCTCGGTGCCCTTGGTGAACCAGGGGCTGTCCGTCGGCACCGGGCCGTAGGCCTCCTTGCCCGCGCCCTCCAGGATCTGGTCGACCATCGTCTTGCGGTCCACGCCGACGTCGAGGGCGCGCCGCACGGCGGTGTCGCCCGCGACCTTGTTGCCGGTCGGCAGGGTCACGACGCGGTAGTCGAAGGTCTTGGCGGCGTACGTCTGCTTGCCGCCGTCGGACTCGAAGGTCTTGGCGAGGTTGGGCGGCAGGATGGCGCCGTCGAGGTCGCCGGTGCGCAGGCGGGTCGCGCGCACGTCGTCGTCCTTGACGATGGCCATGGTGAAGTTCTTGACCTTCGGCGCGCCGCCCCAGTAGCCGGGGTTGGCCTTGAAGACGAGCTTCTCGCCCTTGGACCACTTCACCAGCTCGTACGGTCCGGTGCCGACGGGCTTGGTGGTGAAGGAGCCGGTGTTCACGTCCTGCTTGCCCGCGATGTGCTGCGGCGCGATGGGCAGGACGGTCCGCTCGGCGAACGGCGCGTAGGGGTACTTCAGGTGGAAGACGACGGTGCCGTCGCCCTTGGCCTCGACGCTCTTGAGGGCGTCGAGCTCGGTCTTGGAGGCGTTGTTCGTCTTCTTGTCGAGGATGGTCTCGTACGTGAAGACGACGTCCTTGGCCGTGAACGGCTTGCCGTCGCTGAACTTGACGCCCTTGCGCAGCTCGTACGTGTACGTCTTGCCGTCGTCGCCGACCTTCGGCAGCTTCGCGGCGAGCGCGGGCCGCAGCTTCATGTCCGCGTCGTGCGTGAGCAGCCCGTCGAAGATCTTGGAGTTGCCGTCCTTGCCGTAGCCGAGGAGCGGGCTCAGGGTCTCGGGCTCGTACGCGATGCCGACGACGGCCGACGTCTTGGCGCCGCCGCCCTTGTCGTCGTCCGGCGCCGAACAGGCCGTGGCGGCGACCGCCAGTGCGGCCGCCGCCGCGACGGCACCGGTGCCACGTATCGATCCGGCCCTCATGCTCCACACCCCTACACAAGATCAAGTGTTATTGCGAACGGCTCGCAATTATGCCTCATGTAATGGGCGGGTAATGGCCGGGTCCCATACGCCCCTGGGACTACGACCAGGTCAGGGCGTTGCGGGCGCGGGGAGGTCGATCAGGTCGGCCAGTTCCGTCCGGTGCTGTCCCGCCGTGCCCAGGGCGATCGAGTCGGCCTTGGCCCGCTTCAGGTACAGATGGACGGGGTGCTCCCACGTCATGCCGATACCGCCGTGCAGCTGGAGCGCCTCCTCGGCGGCGCGCACCGCGACGGGGGCCGCGTAGGCCTGCGCGAGGGCCGCCGCGAGGTTCGGCTCGTCGCTGCCGGTGGCGAGGGCGTCGGCGGCGTGCCGGGCCGCGGCGCGGGTGTTGACCACGCGCAGCCAGAGCTCGGCGAGGCGGTGCTTGAGCGCCTGGAAGGAGCCGACGGGCCGGTTGAACTGATGGCGCTCCTTCAGGTAGGCAACGGTTTCCGTCAAGCACCATTCGGCGAGGCCGAGTTGCTCGGAGGCGAGCAGTCCGGCCCCGGAGCGCAGGCCGAGGCGGACGGCCGAGTCCGCTTCCGCGCCCTCGGCGAGCGGGCGCGCGGGGGCGCCGTCGAGGGTGACGGTGGCCAGCGGGCGGGTGCGGTCGAGGGAGGTCAGCGGGGTGACGGTGACGCCGTCGCGGCCGGTGTCGACGGCGAAGAGGCCGCCGTCGGCGGGGACGAGCAGGACGTCGGCGCCGACCGCGTCCGCGACGCCGGTCACCTCGCCGCGCAGGGCGCCGCCCTCGTGCCGGACCCGGGCGTGGACCGCGCCCGGCGCGGTGGCGAACGGCACGGCGAGCGCGCCCACGGTGCGGCCGGAGGCGAGCGCGGCGAGCAGCTCCGCCGCCGCGTCACCGGTGCAGGCGAGCAGCGTCTCGGTGGCGATGACGGCACTGGTGAGGTACGGCACCGGCGCCACCGCGCGCCCCAACTCCTCCAGGACGACGGCCGCTTCGCGGTGCGAGGCGCCCTGGCCGCCGCGGTCCTCGGGCACCAGGAGCCCGGCGAGGCCCATGCTGTCGGCGAGGGTCTTCCACAGCTCGCGGTCGTGCGGCCGGTCCGACTCGGCGCGGGCGAGGACGTCGGCCGGGGCGCAGCGGTCGGCGAGCAGGGAGCGCACGGCGGAGCGCAGCGCCTCCTCTTCCTCCGTGTACAGCAGGTCACTCATCGGGTCAGGTCCTTCCAGGCGACGTCCTTGTCGGTGCGCGGTTCCGACGGCAGGCCGAGGACACGCTCGGCGACGATGTTGAGCAGCACCTCGCTGGTCCCGCCCTCGATGCTGTTGCCCTTGGAGCGCAGATAGCGATATCCCGCCTCGCGCCCGGTGAAGTCGACCAGGTCGGGCCGGCGCATCGTCCAGTCGTCGTACAACAGGCCCTCGTCGCCGAGGAGTTCCACCTCCAGGCCGCTGATCTCCTGGTTGAGGCGGGCGAACCCGAGCTTCATGCCGGAGCCCTCGGGGCCCGGCTGGCCCGCGACGAGCTGCTGGCGGAGGCGGTCGCCGGTGAGCCGGGCGACCTCCGCCTCCACCCAGAGGGTGAGCAGGCGCTGGTGCAGGTCGTGGGTGCGCAGTTCGGGGCGTGCGCGCCAGGTCTCGGCGACGGGGCCGATCATGCCGCCCTCGCGGGGGATGTGCATGCCGCCGATGGAGACGCGCTCGTTCATGAGGGTGGTCTGCGCGACCTTCCAGCCGTCGCCGACCGCGCCGAGGCGGCGGCTGTCCGGGATGCGCACGCCGCTGAGGAAGACCTCGTTGAACTCGGCCTCGCCGGTGATCTGGCGCAGCGGCCGCACCTCGACGCCGGGGTCGGTCATGTCGCAGATGAAGTACGTGATGCCGCGGTGCTTGGGCACGTCCGGGTCGGTGCGGGCGATGAGGATGCCCCAGCGGGCGACGTGCGCGCTGGACGTCCACACCTTCTGCCCGTCCACGTTCCAGCTCTCGCCGTCGCGGACGGCGCGGGTGCCGAGCGCCGCGAGGTCGGATCCGGCGCCGGGTTCGCTGAACAGCTGGCACCACACCTCCTCGCCGACCCACAGGGGCCGCAGGAAGCGGCGCTTCTGCTCGTCCGTGCCGAAGCCGAGGATGGTGGGCGCGGCCATGCCGAGGCCGATGCCGATGCGGCGCGGATCGTTGTCGGGCGCGCCCGCGGCCTCCAACTCGGCGTCCACGACGGCCTGCAGGGTGCGCGGGGCGCCCAGGCCGCCGAGGCCCTCGGGGTAGTGCACCCAGGCGAGTCCGGCGTCGAAGCGGGCCTTCAGGAAGTCGATGCGGTCCGTGGTCGCCGGGGGGTGTGCGGCGAGCAGGTCCTGGGTGCGGCGGCGGAGCGCGGCGGCGTCGGTCATGCGGCGGCCTCCTCGGGGAGGGCGGGCAGCACGGTGACGCGGCCGGTGGTGGTGCCGTCGGCGACGCGCTGGACGGCCGCGGCGGCCCGGCCGAGCGGCAGCCGCTCGCTCACCAGGGGCTTGACGGCGCCCTTCGCGGCCAGCTCGGTGAGGTGTTCGTGGCACTCGAGGACGGCGCGGGGGTCCTTGGTGTTGTACAGGCCCCAGTGCAGGCCGACGATCGAGTAGTTCTTCACCAGGGCGTGGTTGAGGGCGGGCGTCGGGATGGCGCCGCTCGCGAAGCCGACGACGAGGATGCGGCCCTCGAAGGCCACGCACTTGGCGGACTTGGCGTAGGCGTCGCCGCCGACCGGGTCGTACACGACGTCGGCGCCGCGGCCGCCGGTGGCCTCCTTCACGGCGCCCACGATGTCGTCCGCGCGCCGGTCGATGACCAGGTCGCAGCCGAGCCCGCGCGCGACCTCGGCCTTGTCCGGGCCGCCGACGACGCCGATGACGCGGGCGCCCGCCGCCCTGCCGAGCTGGACGGCGGCGCTGCCGACGCCGCCCGCGGCCGCGTGCACGAGCAGCGTCTCGCCCTCCTTGAGGTGCGCGCGCCGGTGCAGGCCGAACCAGCCGGTCTGGTAGCCGATGTGCAGCGCGGCGGCCTCCGCGTCGTCGAGGGCGTCCGGCGCGGGCAGCAGGGCGGCGGCGTCCGCGACGGCGTACTCGGCGAGACCGCCGTGCGGCAGCGCGGGGTTGGCGATGACGCGCCGCCCGTCCTCGGTCTCGCCGCAGATCTCCACGCCCGGCGTGAACGGCAGCGGCGGGGTGATCTGGTACTGCCCACGGCAGAGCAGCGCGTCGGGGAAGTTGATGTTCGCGGCGCGGACCTTCAGGAGCACCTGCCCGTCGCCGGGCACGGGCCGCTCCGCCTCTTCGAGCCGCATCACCTCGCCCGGCTCGCCGTTGCGGTGTACGTGCCATGCGCGCATGCGGGGCCTCCACGCTGTAGTCGACCGTGCTCAGGATGCATACTAAGCGGTCGCTTGCCCAGAAGGGAACAGCACGGCCCGCACCGGCGGCGCCCTCTCGCCCTCCCCCCTTACTCCCCCTTGCCGCCCTTCGCGGCGGGCCGCGCCCGTACGTGCATGCGCTCCCCCTGCGGCCCGAAGAGGCTCAGGAACTCCACCGGACCCTCCCCCGTCGACCCGAACCAGTGCGGCACACGCGTGTCGAACTCCGCCGCCTCGCCGGGGCCGAGCACCACGTCGTGCTCGGCGAGCACGAGGCGAAGGCGCCCCGAGAGGACGTACAGCCACTCGTAGCCCTCGTGGGTCCGCGGGTCGGGCGTGTCGGAGCGCGGGGGCTCGATGACCTTGTACGCCTGGAGCCCGCCGGGCTGCCGGGTCAGCGGCACCATCGTCCGCCCGTGCCGGACGATCGGCTTGGCCCGCACCCTCGGGTCGCCCACCGGCGGGGCGCCGACCAGCTCGTCGAGGGGCACCTGGTGGGCGCGGGCGATGGGCAGGAGCAGTTCGAGGCTCGGCCTGCGCCCGCCCGACTCCAGGCGGGACAGGGTGCTGACGGAGATGCCGGTGGCCTCGGAGAGACCGGCGAGGGTGGCGCCGCGCTCCTTGCGGATCTTGCGGAGGCGGGGGCCGACGGCGGTGAGGACCTTGTCGGTGTCGTCGCCGGATGCGGAGTCGGGGGCGAGAGTGGCGTCGTGCGGGCCGGAGGCAGGGGTGGCGTCGTGCGGGTCGGTGACGTCGGACTTCTTTCGGCTTCCCATGCCCCTATTGCAGAATCAGCAAGCCGGTATGTCAATCCAGCACCGACGCCCTGCCCCGCCCCGCCTCGCCTCGCCTCGCCTCGCACTGTGCAGCACTGCCCGGCACTGCCCCGCGACGCCTTCCGCGCTGCCCCGCGCCGCCTCTGGAGCTTTGCGGGCCGTCGCGCTATCGATGGCGTCCATGACGAGTGACGGCACCGCCACACCCCCGCCCCCCGGCCTCCCCGCCCCTCCCCCGCCCGGCGCGAGCGCCCTGCCGCCCGGCACCTTCGACGGCACCGTCGTCCTGGTCACCGGCGGCGGCAGCGGCCTCGGCCTCGCCATCGCGACCGAATTCGCCCGGCTCGGCGCGGACTTGGTGCTCGCGAGCCGGAGCGCGCCCCGCCTCGCCGCGGCCCGCGCGGAACTGGCCGCGCTCGGCGGGCGCGTGGCGACGGCCGTGTGCGACATCCGCGACCCGGACCTGGCCGCCGCCGCGTTCGAGGCCGCGGAGTCGGCGTACGGCCTGCCGGACGTCCTGGTGAACAACGCGGCGGCGAACTTCCCCGTGCCCGCCGAGGAGATGTCCCCGGGCGCCTGGCGCGCGGTCCTGGACACGACGCTCACCGGCACGTTCTTCATGACGCGCGAGTTCGCCCGCCGCCATCTCGCGGCGGGCGCGCCCGGCTCCGTCATCAACATCGGCGCGTCCTACGCCTGGACGGGCGGCCCCGGCTTCGCGCACAGCGCGGCGGCGAAGGCGGGCGTGCGCAGCCTGGTCGAGACCCTCGCGGTGGAATGGGGGCCGTACGGCATCCAGGTCAACGGCCTCGTCCCCGGCCTGATGCCGCACGCGGACATGACGCCCGACATCCGCGACGGCCTCGGCCCCGACCACACCCTGGCCGCCCGCCAGCCCGCCCTCCGCGTGGGCGCGCCGCGCGAACTCGGCTGGGCGGCCACGTTCCTCGCGTCCCCGTACGCCCGCTTCATCACGGGCCACACGCTGGTGGTCGACGGGGCGAACTGGCAGCGGCGGGCCGTGGTGAACCCACCGGTGGTGCCGCTGCGGGAGCAGTTGGGCCGGGCGTCCCCGCCGGAGCGGGCTGGGGGCGCGCCGTCATGAGAGGGCCGGGCGAGGCGTGCGCCATCGTGACGAGGCGCGGGCGGCGCACACCGCCCTGCTTGGGCTTGAGCGAGGAGCGCCCCTCCTGCCCGCCCCGGACGGGGCTCACACCACCGTGACGCGGCTCAGGCGGAGCGCACACGACCTTGCTTGCCTAAGCCTGAGCGCGAGGACCGCCCCTCCTGCCCGGCTCGGGCAGGTCCCACACCACCGTGACGCGCCGCGGACGAGGCGCACACCGCCTTGCCCGAGCCTGAGCAAGGAACGCCCCCTGCCCGCCCCGGGGCGCGGCTCGCCCGACCGTGACGCAACCCCGGCAGGACGCGCGCCTTCGTGACGCGACCTGAGCGGGCTCGCCCCGCCCTGCCTTCGTGGCGCGGCCAAAGCGGGCCCGCCCCGCCCCCACCGAACCCCAGGCCCCCTCACTTCCCCTCGAACTCCGCCTCCCGCCCACCCGCCTTCGCCGCGTACCCCTCCCCCACGTCCTCCGAAGTCAGCGTGACCGCCGCCGTCATCGCCACGCGGTCCAGCGACCGGCCGAGACCCGCGTCCGCGTAGGCGTCGATGTCCCGCTTCACGCCCCGTACGGCGAGGGGCGCGTTCGCGGCGATCTCGGCGGCCACGTCCCGTGCGGCCGGCTCCAGGTCGGTGCGGGGGACGACGAGTTGGGCGAGGTGGAGGCGGGCCGCGGTGGCGGCGTCGATGCGGCGGCCGGTCAGGGCGAGGTACTTGGCCCAGCCCGCGCCCGCGTCCCGGGCGACGCGCAGGTCACCGCCCGCGTCGACGGCGACGCCGAGCCGGGCCTCGGGGAGTGCGAACACGGCGTCGTCGGCGGCGATCCGGACGTCCGCCATCAGGGCGAGTTCGAAGCCGAAGCCAAGGCAGTAGCCCTGCACGGCGGCGACGACGGGCTGCGGCAGGCCCGCGAAGGCCCGGAAGCGCTCGTGCGCCCAGCGGATGCCCTCGTAGTAGTTGGCGGTGCGCTCCGCGGCCGAGCGGCCGGTGATGGCGCCGCCCGGCGCGGTGATGTCGATGCCCGCGCAGAACGCCCGTCCCTCGGCCCGGAGCAGGACCACGCGGATCGCGTCGTCGAAGCGGATGCGGTCGGCGTACAGGCCGAGTTGGCGGGTGGACTCCCAGCTCCAGGCGTTGAGCCGGGCGGGGCGGCAGAGGGTGAGGACGCCGACGCCGTCCTCGACGTCGAGGCGCAGCCGCCGCTCCGCGCCCTCCGGGATGTCCGTGCTGACGGTGTCGATCACCGGTCCGACCCTCTTCCCGCGCCGACGGTACGTATCTGACGTACCGTCAGCCTACGGGCGGGTGCTCACCGGCTGAAGACCTCGAACGCCACGGCGGGCTTGCCGCCGAAGCGGGGCGCGAGCTGCTCGGCGAAGCCGCTGAGGAAGGTGCGGCAGTACTTCTCGGGGTCCTCGTCGGTGAGGACCTCGATGTACGCGCGGTGTTCCAGGAGGGACTGGATGGCGCGCTCCAGGCCGGGGGTCGCGTCCACGGCGTGGGTCGGCGCGTTGGTGCCCGCGACGGCGACCCAGCGCACGCCGTCCCACGGTTCGAGGCCCTGCTCGGACAGCTCGGGGAAGATCCAGCGGTTGCCCGCGTCGGACGCGGCGTCCAGCGTGGCGCGGCCGACCGCGACGTGGTCGGGGGTGTTCCAGGCGACGCCGCCCCAGGTGTCGCGGTGGTTGAGGGTGATGACCAGCTCGGGCTTGTGCTTGCGGATGGCGGCGGCGATGTCGCGGCGCAGCGCGATGCCGTACTCGATCACCCCGTCCTTGTGGTCGAGGAACTCGACGGTGTCCACGCCGACGACGGCGGCGCTGGCCCGCTGCTCGCGCTCGCGCAGCGGCGCGGCCTCGGCGGGCGCGAGGGTGTCGATGCCCGCCTCGCCGCGCGTGGCGAGCACGTACACCACCTCGCGCCCGGCGTCGGTCCACGCGGCTATGGCGCCGGCGCAGCCGTACTCCAGGTCGTCCGGGTGGGCGACGACGGCGAGGGCCCGCTGCCAGTCCTCGGGCATGGGAGTGAGCTGCGTGGGCTCGGCGGCACTGCTCTGCTGGTCGGTCATGGCCGCAGCCTAACCGCGCGCGCCGGGCACCACGAGGTCACATCCCCAGGTCAGCGCGCGCCGCTCGCCGCGTCGCAGTGCGCCATTGCCGGTTCAGAGGCCGGTTCAGAGGCCGGTTCAGAGTTCGCCGCGCACCAGGCCGATGAGCCGGTCGAGGACCCGCGGCCCGCTCACCCGCAGGCCGTCGTGCTCGTACTCGTCCGTGACCCAGGTGCGCAGCCCCCGGATCGTGCGGGCGGTGTCCAGGGAGTGCTCGGTGTCGACGTACAGGTCGTCGTGGTAGACGGCCGCGGCCACCGGCACCTCGTTCGCGGCGAGGCGTGAACGGTCGTACAGCGCGGGCCAGTCGACGCGGTCGGCGAGGAGGTCGGCCGTCTCCCGCAGCGGGCGCAGGGCGGGGTCGGAGTCGAACATCCAGCGCTGCACGGCCTCGCCGGTGAACAGCGGCGGGGCGCCGTCCGCGAGGCTCTTGCCCGCGTCGAAGCGCGGGAACTCCGCCCGCACCCGCTCCGCGGACCAGGCGGTGGGCCGCCCGCCCTGGGCGTAGCAGGCCTCGTGCAGCAGGGCGTACAGCGGCGCCCCGGCGTACGACAGGATGCTCTGGACGGTCTCCTGGAAGGCGTCCGACAGGGCGTGGCCCGCCGGGGTGCGCACGAAGGCGTCCTCCAGGAGGTAGTGCAGCCGGTGGGTGCCGTCGCCGGTGCCGAGCAGGATGCCGAGGGACTGGAACGCCTCGGTGGTGAAGCGGTAGCCGCCGGGCAGGACGGGCTCGTGCTCGGCCACGTACTCGGCGATGCGGCGGGCCCGCTCGGCGTCCTGGGGGTAACGCGCGTAGTGCGCCAGGGACTTGCGCTCCATGCGCGGGTACGCGGCGCGGTACACGTCGTCGGCGTGCCCGTCCAGGGTCGGGAGGCCGCCGGTGATCAGGGCCGCCGCGAGTCCCTCGGGCGCGGCCGACAGGTAATGCGTCGTGCAGAAGCCGCCGAAGCTCTGGCCGAGGACGGTCCAGGGCGCGCCGCCGGTGACCTCGGTCCGGATCGCCTCGCAGTCGCGCACGATCCCGTCGGCGCGGAAGTGCGCGAGGTAGTCGGCCTGTTCACGCGGCCCGCCGCGCAGCGGCAGCGTCTGCCGGTTGGCGGGGGTGGAGCTGCCGGTGCCGCGCTGGTCGAGCAGCAGCACGCGGTAGTCGCGCAGCGCGCGCCCTAGCCACGCCTGCTTCCCGCTGAACCGGTTGGCACCGAAGCCGGGCCCACCCTGGAGGTACACCAGCCACGGCAGCTCCGCGCCCTCGCGCCCCGCCGCGACACACTCCCGGCCGAACAACTCGATCCGCTCACCACCGGGCACATCGTGATCCAACGGCACACTGAACCGCCGATCGGTGAGCACGACCCCGGGCTGACGGTACGACTCGCTCAACACAACTCCTTCAGGTTCGGGGTAACCGTTGCAGCCCGTCCGGCGTTTGAGGACGAGCCCTTGAGGCGATCACTTCAGCCCGTCCCACGCGGAGGGTCAAGGGATGGACCAAAGCCGTGGCACCCCTCTCCCCAAGGCGCCCCCGCCAGATTACGCTGCGCGGGGAAAGCACCGATGATCGACAAGGAGGACCCAGCGTTGCGCGTCGCCCTCTTCCTGACGTGTGTCAACGACACGCTGTATCCCGACACGGGCCGCGCCGTGGTGAAACTCCTGACCAGACTGGGTGTGGACGTGGACTTCCCGGCGGCGCAGACCTGTTGCGGGCAGGCCCACTACAACACGGGCTACCGTCACCAGGCCGAGCCGCTCGCCCGGCATTTCTCCGATGTCTTCGGTGAGTACGACGCCGTCGTGACGCCGTCCGGGTCGTGCGGGTCGATGGTGCGGGAGCTGTATCCGCGGATGGGCGAGCGGGCGCGCGCCGAGGGCCGCGGCGACGGGCTCGCCCGGACGCTGGCGACGGTGGTGCCGAAGACGTACGAGCTGACGGAGTTCCTGGTGGACGTGCTCGGCGTGACCGACGTGGGCGCGTACTACCCGCACACGGTGACGTACCACCCGACCTGTCACGGGCTGCGCTCCCTCGGCCTCGGCGACCGGCCGACGCGGCTGCTCGCGGCCGTCGAGGGGCTCGACCTCGTGGAGCTGCCGGGCGCGCGGGAGTGCTGCGGCTTCGGCGGGACGTTCGCGGTGAAGAACTCCGACGTCTCGGCGGCGATGGGCACGGACAAGGTGCGCGCCGCCGAGTCGACGGGCGCGGAGGTGCTGTGCGCGGCGGACAACTCCTGTCTGATGCACCTCGGCGGCACGATGACGCGGCTTCGCACGGCGATGCGGCCGGTGCACCTCGCGGAGATCCTGGCGAGCACGGAGAAGGAGCCCTGGTCATGAGCGGCACGTATCTCGGGATGCCGGCGTTCCCCGCGGCGGCGCGCGACGCCGTGCGCGACGCGACCCTGCGCGCCAATCTGCGCCACGCCACCCACACCATCCGCGACAAACGCGCGAAGGCCGTCGCGGAGCTCGACGACTGGGAGCGGCTGCGAACGGCCGGACGGCAGATCAAGGACCACACGCTGCGCCACCTCGGCGAGCACCTGCTGCGCCTGGAGGAGGCGGTGACGGCGGCGGGCGGCACCGTGCACTGGGCCGCCGACGCGGACGAGGCGAACCGCATCGTCACCGATCTGGTCCGGGCCACCGGCGAGCGCGAGGTGGTCAAGGTCAAGTCGATGGCCACGCAGGAGATCGGCCTCAACGAAGCCCTGGAGGCCGCGGGCATCCACGCCTACGAGACCGACCTCGCCGAGCTCATCGTGCAGCTCGGCAAGGACCGCCCGTCGCACATCCTCGTACCCGCCATCCACCGCAACCGCGGCGAGATCCGCGACATCTTCGCGCGCGAGATGGCGCAGTGGGGCCGCCCCGCCCCGGACGCCCTGACGGACACGCCCGCCGAACTCGCCGAGGCCGCCCGGCTGCACCTGCGGGAGAAGTTCCTGCGCGCCAGGGTCGGCGTCTCGGGGGCGAACTTCATGGTCGCCGAGACCGGCACCATGGTGGTCGTGGAGTCGGAGGGCAACGGGCGGATGTGCCTGACGCTGCCCGAGACGCTGATCTCCGTGGTCGGCATCGAGAAGGTCGTGCCGACGTGGCGGGACCTGGAGGTGTTCCTGCAGACCCTGCCGCGCTCCTCGACGGCCGAGCGCATGAACCCGTACACGTCGATGTGGACGGGCACCACGGACGGCGACGGGCCCACCGCCTTCCACCTCGTGCTCCTCGACAACGGCCGCACCGACACCCTCGCCGACGAGGTCGGCCGCCAGGCCCTGCGCTGCATCCGCTGCTCGGCCTGCCTGAACGTCTGCCCCGTCTACGAACGGGCCGGAGGGCACGCCTACGGCTCGGTCTACCCGGGCCCCATCGGCGCCATCCTCAGCCCTCAACTGCGCGGCACCGCCAGCGAGATCGACGCCTCCCTGCCCTACGCCTCCAGCCTCTGCGGCGCCTGCTACGAGGTGTGCCCGGTCGCCATCGACATCCCCGAAGTCCTGGTGCACCTGCGCGAACGCGTCGTCCAGGGCGGCGAGTTCACCCGCCACGGCGTGAGGGCGACCCTGAAGCCCGCCCGCGGCCACGCGGCCGAGCGGGCCGCCATGCGCGCGGCGGGCCTGGTGTTCGCCCGGCCGGGGCTGCTGCGGGCCGGGCAGCGCCTCGCCGCCCGGACCCGGCGCGCGCACCCCCGGACGCTGCCGGGTCCTGGCCGTGCGTGGAGCGCGACGCGGGATCTGCCGACGGTGCCGAAGGAGTCGTTCCGCGACTGGTGGCAGCGCACGCAGGGACGTACGGCGAGACCGGCGGGGGCTTCCGCCGAGGGGCGTACCGAGGACGGGAAGGCGGGAGCGTGAGTTCCAAGGACATCATCCTGGGGCGGATCGGCCGGGCGCTCGGGCCGGTCCCCGACGAGCCGTACGACTCGGCCGTCGACCGGGACTACGCGCGCGAGCACGGTGAGCGCACCACCGGGCAGACCGTCGACCTGCTCGCCGAGAACCTCGCCGACTACCGGGCGATCGTGCACCGCACGGGCGAGGACGAGCTGTCGGACCTGCTGATGCGGCTCCTGGCCCTGCGCGGCGCCCGGAACGTCCTCGTGCCGCCCGCCCTGCCGCCGGGATGGCTGGCCGCCGCCGACCCGGTCCGCATCCACGACCGGGCCGCGAGCACCACGGCGGAGCTGGACCGGGCCGACAGCGTCGTCACCGGCTGCGCGATCGCGATCGCCGAGACCGGCACCCTCGTCCTCGACGGCTCGCCCGACCAGGGGCGCCGCCGCATCACCCTCGTCCCCGACCACCACATCTGCGTCGTCCGCGTCCCCGACCAGGTCGTCTCCTCCGTGCCCCGGGCCATGGAGCGGCTGGACCCCGGGCGCCCGCTCACCTGGATCTCCGGTCCTTCCGCGACCAGCGACATCGAACTCGACCGCGTCGAGGGCGTGCACGGGCCGCGCACCCTGGAGGTGGTCCTGGTGAGCGGGAGCCCCACGGCGGACGCCTGAGCGGTCGCCGAGCGTGTGCGGGGTGGAACACGCACGGCTAGCGTGAGGGAATGATCCGGTTCGAGCAGGTGACCAAGCGCTACCCGGACGGCACGACGGCCGTGGACGACCTCTCCTTCGAGGTCGCCGAGGGAGAGCTGGTCACGCTCGTCGGCCCGTCCGGCTGCGGCAAGACCACCACGATGATGATGGTGAACCGGCTCATCGAGCCGACCTCCGGCCGCATCTACGTCAACGGCGAGGACATCGCCGCCGTCGACCCCGTACGCCTGCGGCGCCGCATCGGCTACGTCATCCAGCAGGTCGGCCTCTTCCCGCACCGCACCGTCCTCGACAACACCGCGACCGTGCCCGCCCTCGTCGGCTGGAAGCGGGCCAGGGCACGGGCCCGCGCCGCCGAACTCCTCGACCTGGTCGGGCTCGACCCGAAGACGTACGGGCCGCGCTATCCCGAGCAGCTCTCCGGCGGACAGCGCCAGCGCGTCGGCGTGGCCCGCGCCCTCGCCGCCGACCCGCCCGTGCTCCTGATGGACGAGCCGTTCGGCGCCGTCGACCCCGTCGTGCGCGAACGGCTCCAGAACGAGTTCCTGAACCTCCAGCGGACCGTGCGCAAGACCGTCCTGATGGTCACCCACGACATCGAGGAGGCCGTCCGCCTCGGCGACCGGGTCGCCGTGTACGGGCAGGGGCGCATCGAGCAGTTCGACACGCCGGGCGCCGTCCTCGGCACGCCCGCGACGCCGTACGTGGCCAGGTTCGTCGGCGCCGACCGCGGGCTCAAGCGGCTCTCGGTCACCGAGATCGAGGTCGACGACCTGGAACAGCCGCCCGTCGCCCGCCTCGACGAGTCCGCCGCGCAGGCCGCGGCCCGGCTGCGCGGGGACGACGCCCGCTGGGCGATGGTCCTCGACGAGGGCGGCGACCTGCACGGCTGGGTCGGCGTCGACGAGGTCGGCCTCGCCGGGGACGACGCCACCGTCGGCGACCTCGCCCACCGCATGAACGCCTGGGTGCCCGTGGGCGCGCCCCTGAAGCAGGCGTTCGGCGTGATGCTCCAGCACGACGCCGGCTGGGTCGCCGTCGTGGACGGCGCCCGCTTCGTCGGGGTCCTCACCCCGGCGAAGCTGCATGAGGCGCTGCGGCGGTCGGTGGACGCGGATGCCCACGGCGTGGGGCGGGGGGACGTGGAGTTCGACTCGGTCTCCGACGCGTAGCGCCTCTCCGGCGCGGGGTGGGCCGGGGGTTCCCTGCGGGGGGCTCTTGGCTGCGCCATGGCGGGGGTTGTCTGTCGGCCTTCGTCGGGATCTTGGCTGCGCCAAGGCGGGGGTTGTCTGTTGGCCTTCGTGGGGATTGTGGCTGCGCCATGGCGGGGGGTGTTCGGCACCGCCGAGATGCTTGTGGGGGTGTTCGCCGTTGCGGCGGAGAGAAGCGCCCCGTCCGGGGAGGTGGAGCAAGTGCGGCGGGCGGCGGGCGGCGGGCGGCGGGCAAGCGCTACAGCAGGTCCTTGGTCTCCAGGTACTTCTTCGCCACGTCCTCCGGCAGGCGGCGCCAGCTGTCCACCTGTCTGTTGAGGTCTGCCAGGTCCGCTGTCGTCAGGACCGTGTTGAGGCGGGCCAGGGCGCGGGAGACGCCCTTGCTGCCGGCGCGGGAGCGGTTGACGACGGGGACGATGTAGTCGGCGTTCTGGAGGTTCTTGTCGTCGGTGAGGAGGACGAGGCCGAACTCGTCGAGGGTGGCGTCCGTCGTGGTGGTGAGGACCATCTGGTCCTGGCCGCTCTGGACGGCCTTCTTGGCCTGGGTGGTGCCGACGCCCTTGGGGTCGACGCCGGTGATGTCGATGCCGTAGACCTTCTTCAGGCCGGGTTCGCAGTACGGGCGCTGGACGCATTCGTCGCCCGCGGCCAGGCGGACCTTGAGGCCGGACTTGCCGAGGTCGCTGAGGGACTTGAGGTGGTGTTCGCGGGCGTACGCGGCGGTGACGGCGAACGCGTTCTGGTCCACGGCCCTGCCGGGGTCGAGGACGGTGAGGCCGCGGGGCGCGGCGAGCTCGCGCAGGGCCTTCATGGTGGCGTCGAGGTCGGGTGAGCCGACGGGCTTCGCGTCGGCGCCGTTGACCTTCGCGTTCAGCCAGTCGGCGAACGTGGCCGCGTACTCGGGCACGACGTCGATCTGTCCGGACTCCAGGGCGGGTTCGTAGAGTTCGCGGTTGGCGACGGACAGGATCTCGGTGTCGTAGCCGGCCTTGTCCAGGAGGAGCGCGTACATCTGCGCGAGCAGGTCGCTCTCCGTGAATCCGGCGGAGCCGACGACGAGGTGCTTGCTGTCGCCGGGCGGCGCGGTGACCTTGTCCTGGGTCTCCAGGGAGGGACCCGAGTCGCAGCCGGAGGCGAGCAGTACGGCGGCCGCGAGCAGCACGCCGCACCGGGTAAGCCGGTTGCGTCCGCGAACGGTGCGTGTCACGCCGCTCACCCCTTCCCCGTCTTGCGCGCCCACCGGGGCGCGAGCCGCTCGACGGCCTCGAACACGCCCTCGACCAGCAGGGCGAACACGGCGACGAGCACCGCGCCCGCCACCACTTGGGGCGTGCTGGCCAGGTTGAAGCCCGCCGTGATGATGCGGCCGAGGCCGCCGCCGCCCGCGAGCGCGGCGATGGTCGCGGTGGCGACGAGCTGGACGGCGGCGATGCGGACGCCGCTCATGATCAGGGGCAGCGCGAGCGGCGCCTCGACCCGCCAGAGCATCTGCCGCCCCGTCATGCCCATCCCGCGCGCGGCCTGGACGACGCTGCGGTCGACGCCGCGCATGCCGACGTAGGCGTTGGTGAGCAGCGGCGGCACGGCGAACAGGACCAGGGCGACGACGGTGGGGCCCTCGCCCCACTTGCCGAGCGGGGTGAGCAGGAGCAGCACGAGGACCGCGAACGTCGGTACGGCGCGCCCGACGTTGGAGATGTTCACGGCGAGCGCGCCGCCCTTGCCGAGGTGGCCGAGGACCAGGGCGACGGGCAGCGCGATGAGGCAGCTGATCAGGAGGCAGACGACGGTGAGGACGAGGTGCTGGGTCAGCCGGTGCCAGATGCCGTCGTCGCCCGCCCAGTGCGCGGAGTCGGCGAGCCAGTCCCAGGCGTCGGTGAGGGTGTTCACGCGCGGGCCGCCCTCGTCCAGGGTGTGAGGACGCGCTGTACGCCGAGCAGCAGCAGGTCGGCGAGGACGGCGATGACCACGCAGAGCACGGAGGCGGTGAGGACCTGGGCCTTGAAGTAGGTGTTCATCCCGGAGTAGATGAGGTTGCCGAGTCCGCCGAAGCCGACGATCGCGCCGACGGTGACGAGGGAGACCGCCGAGACGGTGGCGATGCGCAGGCCCGCCATGGCGGCGGGCAGCGCGAGCGGCAGTTCGACGGTCAGGAGCAGGCGGATCGGTCCGTAGCCCATGCCGCGGGCGGCCTGCCGGGTGTCCTCGGGGACGGCCCGCAGGCCCGCGAGGATGTTGCGGACGAGCAGCGTCAGCGAGTACAGGACGAGCCCGGCGACGACGAGCGTCGAGGACAGGCCGTACACGGGAAGCAGCAGCGAGAACATCGCGAGCGACGGGATCGTGTACAGGACGGTGGTGACCGCGAGCACCGGTCCGGCGGCGAGGCCCCAGCGCCGGGAGACCACGGCCAGGGGCAGGGCGATGACGAGGGCGATCAGGACGGAGACCGCGGTGAGTTCCAGGTGCTGCAGGACGGCGTCGAGCAGGATCTCGCGGCGGGTGCTCAGATACTCACCGCAGATCCACTCGTTGCGCGCGAGGCAGTCGTCCGGGGGCGCGGTCACCCGTCCATTCCAGCGGGCCGCGCCGGGGGCGGCATGTCCTGGTGGACCGTCCGGGGCGGGGTGCCGCGCGGGCGGGGCGTGCGGTCCGTCGAGGGCAGCGCCTCCCGGGGGCCGGGACGGCGGGCCCCGTTCCCGCGGCCGCCGGCCGCCGGTCAGGGGCCGGGCCGCTCCTACTCGCCCGCCGCCTTCGCGTACTCCTGCGCCATGCCGCCCGCGAAGTCGAACACCACGACGGGTTCCTCACCCACCACCCAGGCGTCGTGTCCCGGCGGGCAGACGAAGACGTCGCCCGGTCCGACCTCGGTCTCGCCGCCGTCGTCCATGAGCAGGTGCATCCGCCCCTCGACGACGTAGCCGTTGTGGTGGATCAGGCAGCTCGCGGTGCCCGCGATCGGTCCCACGGACTCGGACCAGCGCCAGCCGGGCTCGAAGGTGCCCACGGCGAAGTCCAGACCGGTGAGATGGACGGCTTCGAGGTGACCGCGGGGGAAGTCACGCCGCTCATCCGGCTTTTCGACCGCCTTGACCTCGATCATGATGACTTCCTCCGTTCCGGGCTGCACCGGCCCTACACTCCATCGTCCGCCTGTCAAGCCGGGGGCGCCACTTGGGGGACCGCCCCGCACGGCCGCCCTCTGTCGCCCGGCCGTGCGGCCGTCCTATGATCCGGACCCGCTTGATCCGGACCCGCTCGTCCTGGGAGGACCCGTGGCCGTCGGACCCGCGACCGCTGAGACCGTCTACGAACCCGTCCCGTACTGGGCCCGGATCCCGCACGGGGTGTGGCTGAGGGAGGCCACGTCCGTCGCCGTGGACTCCGAGGACCGCGTGCATGTCTTCAACCGCGGCAACATGCCCGTGCTCGTCTTCGACCGGGACGGGAACGTCGTCGACATGTGGGGCAACGACACCCCGTTCGCCGGGACCGAGTTGTTCGAGGACCCGTACGGCAACACGATGCCGCGCTGGAAGGGCTGCCGGTTCCTGCGCCCCCACGCGATCACCGTCGACCACGAGGACCACCTGTGGCTCGTGGACGACGTGGGGAACCGCGTCACCAAGACCGACCGGCAGGGCAACACGCTCCTGACCCTCGGCACCGGCCGTCCGGCGCCGTTCCAGAGCGGCGAGCCCTTCAACCGGCCCACCGACGTGGCGATATCGCCCCTGACCGGCGACGTCTTCGTGTCCGACGGCTACGGCAACTCGCGCGTCCACCGCTACGACGCCGCGGGCACCCATCTGCTGTCCTGGGGCGGACCCGGCACCGACGAGGGCCGGTTCAGCCTTCCGCACGGCCTGGCCCTGTGCGGCGACGACGAGGTGATCGTCTGCGACCGCGAGAACCACCGCGTCCAGGTGTTCTCCCTCGACGGCGGGTTCCGCGCCTCCTGGCACGCCCACAAGGCGGTCGCCGTCTGCGCGGGCCGGGGCGCCGACACCAACGTGTACGTGGCCGAGCAGGGGCCGCCGCCGGTGCAGCAGGGCGTGCCCGGCCTCGGCCACAAGATCCAGATCTATGACCGCGCGGGGCGGCTCGTCACCCGGTTCGGCGCCGAACTGCCCGGCGAGGCCCCGGAGCAGTTCAACTGGCTGCACAGCGTCGCGGTGGACTCCGAGGGCAGTGTGTACGCGGCGGAGGTGTCGTACGTCGAGGTCGGCAGCAAGCTGACGCCGCCCCGGGAGCTGGTGAGCCTGCGCAAGTGGCGGCGGGTGCGGGGCTGACGGGCGCGCGTGCGGGGCCGCGCGGGACAGAGGGGCCGACGCCGTTCACGCAAGCGCCGCGCAAGTCTTGCGCTAATCTTGCGTTCATGACGCGACGACTTGCTCAGGTGGCGAAGAAGGTCGGGGTCAGCGAGGCCACGGTCAGCCGGGTGCTCAACAACAAGCCGGGGGTCTCGGACGCCACCCGGCAGGCGGTCCTCTCCGCGCTCGACGTGCTCGGCTACGAACGGCCGACCCTGCTGCGCGGGGAGCGCGCCCGTCTGGTGGGGCTCGTCCTGCCGGAGCTGCAGAATCCGATCTTCCCGGCGTTCGCCGAGGTCATCGGGGGCTCCCTCGCCCAGCAGGGGCTCACCCCGGTCCTGTGCACGCAGACCAAGGGCGGCGTCTCGGAGGCGGACTACGTGGAACTGCTGCTCCAGCAGCAGGTGTCGGGCGTCGTCTTCGCGGGCGGCCTGTACGCCCAGGCCGACGCGCCGCACGACCACTACAAGCAGCTCGCCGCGCGCAACATCCCGGTGGTCCTGGTGAACGCGGCCATCGAGCACCTGGGCTTCCCCGCCGTCTCGTGCGACGACGCCGTGGCCGTCGAGCAGGCCTGGCGCCACCTGGTCTCGCTCGGCCACGAACGCATCGGCCTGGTGCTCGGCCCCGCCGACCACATGCCCTCGCAGCGCAAGCTGGCCGCGGCCCGCGCGCTGGCCGACACGGCGGGCGGGCGGCTGCCTCAGGAGCGGGTGGCGCGGGCGATGTTCTCGCTGGAGGGCGGCCAGGCCGCGGCGGCCAGGCTGCTCGACGCCGGGGTCACCGGCATCGTCTGCGCCAGCGACCCGCTCGCGCTCGGCGCCGTCCGGGCGGCCCGCCGCCGGGGTCTGGTGGTGCCGCGGGACGTGTCGGTGGTCGGCTTCGACGACTCCGCGTTCATGAACTGCACCGAGCCACCGCTCACCACGGTCCGCCAGCCGATCGAGGCCATGGGCCGCGCCGCGGTCGAGCTGCTCACCCTCCAGATCGCGGGCAGCGCGGTCCCGTCGGGGGAACTGCTCTTCGAGCCGGAGCTGGTGGTGCGGGGCTCCACGGCACAGGTGGCACGTGCGGGCACGGGCGACACGGGCGGGGTGTGATCAGCCGCCGCGAGGACGACAACGCGCGACAGTCGAATATTTTCAATTTACGCGCGAGATATTGCGGCTTGGTGTCGGCGGTGCTTGAGTGAGCGCCGCCGCACAGCTCTCCGCTGTGGGCTTCCCCAGCTCCCGCCATGCCCTGCCCGCACGGGCGGTGGCGCTGCCCCAGAGGGGTCCACCGATGAGAAGCACCGGGATACGCCGACCACACGTGAGCCGCACGCGCCGCCCCCGCCGCACCACCACGACCGCGCTCGCCGCCACGCTCGCCCTCACCGTGCTCGCCGCCTGCGGCACCAGCAGCAGCGACGACGGGGGCGACGGCAACGCCGCGGACGCGGCCGACGCGGCTTCACCGCTGGACCCGAAGACCAAGGTCACGCTCACCATCGACTGCATGCCGCCGGCTGCGGAGAAGGCCGAGCTCAAGCAGTGGAAGGAGGACGTCAAGGCGTTCAACGCCACGTACCCGAACGTCACGATCAAGGGCAAGCAGACCGATCCGTGTCTGGAGCCGCCCCGGTTCACGGCGATGCTGAAGGCCAAGTCCCAACCCGACGTCTTCTACACGTACTTCACCGACCTCCAGCAGGTCCTCGACAACGACGGCGCCACCGACATCAGCGCCTACGTCAACGACCGGTCGGTGCCCGCGCTCGGCGACATGGACCCAGACGTCCTGGACGTGTTGAAGAAGGACGGCAAGCTCTACGGCCTGCCCTACAGCAACTACACGATGGGCCTGCTGATCAACCGTCCGCTCTTCGAGAAGGCCGGACTCGACCCCGACAAGCCGCCCACCACCTGGGCGGAGGTCCGCACGGCGGCGAAGCGGATCGCCGCGCTCGGTGACGGCGTCGCCGGGTTCGGCGAGTACAGCGCGGGCAACAACGGCGGCTGGCACTTCACCGCGACGGCCTACGGCCTCGGCGGCAGCATCGTCGACGCGGACGGCACCGAGGCCGCGTTCAACGACGCCACCGGCAAGCGGATCCTCGACAACCTGAAGGCCATGCGCTGGGACGACGACAGCATGGGCAGGACACAGCTCCTGAAGTGGGGCGACCTGCAGAAGCAGATGGCGTCGGGGAAGCTCGGCATGTTCCTCGCCGCGCCCGACGACATCACGTACATGGTGCAGAACCTCGGCGCGAAGTACGGGGACTACGGGATGGCGCCGATCCCCGGGCAGCAGGCCACGCTCTTCGGCGGCAACGACTACATGATCAAGAAGGGCGTCTCGGCCGACAAGGTCAAGGCCGCGATCGCCTGGATCAACTTCAAGTTCCTCACCCCCGGCAAGGGCCAGTTCGACTGGGCCCGCACCAAGGCGGACGGCCTGCCCGTCGGCCTGCCGCAGCCCAACTTCTGGACCGGGCAGACGAAGACGGCCGACGACAAGGCCCGCGCCACCAGCTCCACCATGCCCGTGGCGAACTTCAAGGCGTTCACCGCGCATCCCGTGCAGGGCAAGCCCGAGCCGCCCAAGGCGCAGGAGATCTACAAGGTCCTCGACACCGCCATGTCGGCCGTCCTCACCAACGAGGACGCCGACACGGGCAAGCTGCTCGACACCGCGGAGAAGCAGGTCAACCAGATCCTGGCGAACCAGTAGGGGGACACCGTGTCGGCCCCCACCCTGTCCGAGCGCACGACCCCGCCGCCCGTCCCGGACCCCGGCGCCACCCGCTCCCCGCACCGACGCGCCGCGTTCCGGCAGGCGCTGAAGCGCAATCTCACCGCCCACGGCTTCCTCGTCGGCGCCGTGCTCTGCTTCGCGTTCTTCTCCTGGTACCCGATGGTCAGGGAGTTCTTCCTGGCGTTCGAGAAGCGCGAGGACGGCGCGACCGTCTGGGCGGGCTGGTCGAACTTCACGTACATCTTCAACGACCCCGCGTTCTGGCAGGCCTGGCGGAACACGCTCCTGTTCACGGGGCTCGCACTGCTCCTCGGATTCGTCGTGCCGTTCGTGGTCGCGCTCGTGCTCAATGAGTTCCGGCACGGCCGGGGCTATCTGCGGCTGCTCGTGTATCTGCCGGTGATGCTGCCGCCGGTCGCCTCGGTGCTCCTCTTCAAGTACTTCTACGACCCCGGGTACGGCCTGTTCAACCGGATGCTCGGCGCGGTCGGTCTTCCGGAGCAGCAGTGGCTCCAGTCGACCGACACGGCGATGCTGTCCGTGGTGATCGCGGCGACGTGGATGAACATGGGCGGCGCGACCCTGATCTATCTGGCCGCGCTCCAGGGCATCCCGGGCGAGCTGTACGAGGCCGCGGAGCTGGACGGCGCGGGGATCCTCCGCAAGATCTGGCACGTCACGATCCCGCAGACCCGCCTCGTCCTGTCGCTGATGCTGCTCATGCAG
The DNA here is from genome assembly GCF_045070545.1 of Streptomyces sp. RK9. Classification (NCBI taxonomy): domain Bacteria; kingdom Bacillati; phylum Actinomycetota; class Actinomycetes; order Kitasatosporales; family Streptomycetaceae; genus Streptomyces; species Streptomyces sp. RK9. Next base: position 857,315 of record NZ_CP173703.1, read on the forward strand.
ATCATCGCCACCATGCAGGTGTTCGTGGAGCCGTTCCTGCTCACCGGGGGCGCGGGCCCCGAGGGCGCGACGCTCACCGTGGTCCAGCTGATCTACCAGTACGCGTTCACCTTCAACAACTACGGCAGCGCGGCCGCCCTCGGCCTGGTGCTGCTCGTCCTGCTCGCCGTGTTCTCGGCGGCGTACGTCCGGCTGAGCCGCGTGAGCGAGGAGTGAGGGAGCCCCGATGTCGACACGCACCCTGATCTCCCCCGCCCAACTCGCGCGGCCGCGCGGCAGGTTCCTCTACTGGACGGCCCTCGCCCTGGTCCTCGTGGTCTTCACGCTGGTGTTCATCGGGCCGCTGTACTGGATGGTGACCAGCGGCCTGAAGTCCCCGCAGGAGTTCGCGCAGACCCCGCCCACGCTGGTCCCCGAGGACGCCCACCCCGGCAACTACGCCGACGCCTGGGGGGTGATGGACCTGGCGAAGCTCCTCGGCAACACGCTGTACTACGCCCTCGGCGCCCTCGCCTTCCAGCTCGTCTTCGACGTGGCGGCGGCCTACTCGCTCTCCAAGCTGCGCCCGGTCCTCGGCAACGTGATCCTCGGCGCGATGCTGGTGACCCTGATGATCCCGGCGACCGTCCTCGTCGTACCGCAGTACCTGACCGTCCTCGACGTGCCGATCGTCGAGCGGAACCTCGTCAACTCGCCCTGGGTGATCTGGCTGCCCTCGGTCACCAACGCGTTCAACATCTTCCTGCTCAAGCGGTTCTTCGACTCGATCCCGCGCGAGCTCCTGGACGCCGCCGCCATCGACGGGGCCTCGCCGCTGCGCACCCTGCGCTCGGTGGTCCTGCCGATCTCCCGGCCGATCCTCGGCGTCGTGTCGATCTTCGCGGTGGTCGGGGTGTGGAAGGACTTCCTCTGGCCCATGCTGACGCTGCCCGACCCGGGCAAGCAGACCATCAACGTCGGGATCTACTCGCTCGCCGCGAGCGTCACCGAGAACTGGCTGCTCGCCGCCCTCGTCATCGCCTCCCTGCCGACCCTCGTGATCTTCCTGGTGTGCCAGCGCCACATCATGAGCGGCCTGACCGCCGGCAGCCTCAAGGGCTGATCCGGCGGGCCGCCGGCCCCTCTCCCCCACCCCGCCCCGGCCGGCGGCGGGGTCCCCCTGCCCGAAAGGACCGTCACCGTGGCAGCCACGCGACCGACCACCCCCGACGCCGACTGGTGGCGCTCCGCCGTCATCTACCAGGTGTACGTACGCAGCTTCGCGGACGGCGACGGCGACGGCACCGGAGACCTGGCGGGCGTGCGCGCCAAGCTGCCGTACCTCGCCGAACTCGGCGTGGACGCCCTGTGGTTCAACCCCTGGTACCTGTCGCCGATGGTCGACGGCGGCTACGACGTGGCCGACTACCGCGTGATCGACCCGGCGTTCGGCACGGTCGCCGAGGCCGAGAAGCTGATCGCCGAGGCCCGGGCCCTCGGCTTGCGCACCATCGTCGACATCGTCCCGAACCACGTCTCCGACCAGCATGTCTGGTTCCGGGCGGCGCTCGCCGCGGGGCCAGGGAGCCCCGAGCGCGAGCTGTTCCACTTCCGGCCGGGGCGCGGCGCGCACGGCGAACTGCCGCCCAACGACTGGCCGTCGCAGTTCGCCGCGTCCGCCTCCACCTGGACCCGCGTCCCGGACGGCGAGTGGTACCTGCACCTGTTCGCGCCCGAGCAGCCCGACCTCAACTGGGCGCATCCGGCGGTCCGCCAGGAGCACGAGGACGTGCTGCGGTTCTGGCTGGAGCGGGGGGTCGCGGGCGTACGGATCGACTCCGCGGCGCTGCCCGCGAAGGATCCCGCGCTGCCCGACTTCGTCGAGGGCAGGGACCCGCACCCGTTCCTCGACCGCGACGAGCTGCACGACATCTACCGCTCCTGGCGGGCCGTCGCCGACGAGTACGGGGCGGTCTTCGTGGGCGAGGTGTGGCTGCCGGACTCCGAGCGCTTCGCCCGCTATCTGCGCCCCGACGAGCTGCACACCGCCTTCAACCTGTCCTTCCTCAGCTGCCCCTGGGACGCGGTGCGCCTGCGCACGTCCGTCACGGAGACCCTCGCCGAGCACGCCCCGGTCGGCGCGCCCGCGACCTGGGTCCTGTGCAACCACGACGTGACGCGCACCGTGACCCGCTACGGCCGCGCGGACACCGGCTTCGACTTCGCCACGAAGGCCTTCGGCACCCCGACCGACCTGGGCCTCGGCACCCGCAGGGCGCGGGCCGCCGCGCTGCTCTCGCTCGCCCTGCCCGGCTCGGTGTACGTCTACCAGGGCGAGGAGCTCGGCCTGCCCGAGTGCGCGATTCCGCCGGGGCGGATCCAGGACCCGATGCACTTCCGGTCGGGCGGCGGCGATCCGGGCCGCGACGGGTGCCGGGTGCCGTTGCCGTGGGTGGCGGGCGCGCCGCACGCGGGCTTCGGGTCCGTGGCGGAGCCCTGGCTTCCGCAGCCCGCGGACTGGGCGGCGTACGCGGCCGACCGGCAGTCCGGCGACCCGGCGTCGATGCTCGCCCTGTACCGCGCGGCGTTGCGGATCCGGCGCGCCGGGCCCGGCTTCGGGGACGGCCCGCTGACCTGGCTGCCCGCCCCCGACGGGGTCCTCTCGTTCGCGCGCGGCGACGGCCTGGTCTGCGTGGTGAACTTCGCCGCCGCGCCCTGCGCACCGCCCGCCCACACCAGCCTCCTGCTGGCCAGCGGCCCCCTGGACGACGAGGGGCGGCTCCCGCAGGACACGGCGGCCTGGCTGCGGGTCTGACCCGCGGCGGGGCCGCCGCCCCCCGCCCCCTCGGAGAGAGGCATGTCATGCACACCTCATGCACACCCTTAGGCCGCTCCCCCGCCCGAAGAGCGGTACCGATCGCCGCCGCGCTCGGTCTCGCGGCGGGCCTGCTGACCGCGCTCGCCCCGGCCGCGCAGGCCGCCGACGGCGGCTCGCGCGCCCGGTCGGCCGCCGCGGGCGCCACCGTCCCCTTCACCTCCGTCGAGGCGGAGAGCGCCCCGTCCAACGGCACCAGGATCGGCCCCGACCACACCCAGGGCACGGTCGCCTCCGAGTCGTCGGGCCGGCAGGCCGTCCGCCTCGCGGCGGGCCAGCACGTCGAGTTCACGCTGCCCGGCGCGGCGAACGCGGTGAACGTGGCGTACAGCGTGCCCGACGGTCAGTCGGGGTCCCTCGCGGTGTACGTCAACGGCGTCAAGCTCGACAAGTCGCTCGCCGTGACGTCGAAGTACAGCTATGTCGACACGCCCTGGATCCAGGGGTCCAAGACCCACCACCTCCTGGACAACGCGCGGCTGCTCCTCGGCCGGAACGCGGGCGCGGGCGACAAGGTCCGCCTGGAGGCGACCGGCACCCAAGTGACCGTCGACGTGGCCGACTTCGAGCAGGTCGCCGCAGCGGGCGGCAAGCCGTCCGGGGCGGTGTCGGTGACCGACAAGGGCGCCGACCCGTCCGGGCAGGGCGACTCCACGCAGGCCTTCCGTGAGGCCGTCGCCGCCGCGAAGGGCGGCACGGTGTGGATCCCGCCGGGCGAGTTCAAGCTCACGCAGTCCCTCAGCAACGTCGACGACGTGCGGATCCGGGGCGCGGGCGCCTGGCACTCCGTCGTCCGCAGCTCCCGCTTCATCGACCAGTCGAGCGCCCCGACCGGCAAGGTCGGTCTGCACGACTTCGCGGTGATCGGCGAGGTCACCGAGCGCGTCGACAGCAACCCGGACAACTTCGTGAACGGCTCGCTCGGCCCCGACTCGGCCGTGTCCGGGATGTGGTTGCAGCATCTCAAGGTCGGCATGTGGCTGATGGGCAACAACGACAACCTGGTCGTCGAGAAGAACCGGTTCCTCGACATGACCGCGGACGGCCTCAACCTCAACGGCACCGCGCGCGGGGTGCGGGTGCGCGACAACTTCCTGCGCAACACCGGGGACGACGCCCTCGCCATGTGGTCGCTCAACACCACCAACAGCGACTCGGCGTTCATCGGCAACACCGTCTCGCAGCCCAACCTCGCCAACGGCATCGCGATCTACGGCGGCCGGAACATCACCGTCAAGGACAACCTGGTCCTCGACACCAACGCCCTCGGCAGCGGCATAGCCATCTCCAACCAGAAGTTCCTCGACCCGTTCTTCCCGCTCGCCGGAACCATCACGGTGTCCGGCAACAGCCTGGTGCGCACCGGCGCGATGAACCCCAACTGGAACCATCCCATGGGCGCCCTGCGCGTCGACGCGTACGACAGCGCCATCGAGGCAACGGTGAACATCACCGACACCACGATCACCGACAGCCCGTGGAGCGCCTACGAGTTCGTCTCCGGCGGCGGCACCGGCAAGGCCGTGCGGAACGTGACCGTCGACAGGTCGACCGTGACCAGGGTCGGCACGGTCGTCGTGCAGGCGGAGACGCCGGGCGCGGTGCGGATGAGTGGCGTCAAGGCCACGTCGGTGGGTGCCGCGGGCGTCTACAACTGCCCCTATCCGTCCGGCTCGGGCAGCTTCACGCTCACCGACGGCGGCGGCAACTCCGGCTGGGACAGCGTCTGGGAGGACTGCTCGACCTGGCCGCAGCCCGGCGGCGGCAACCCCGACCCCGACCCGAAGCGCAACCTCGCCAAGTCCCGCCCGGCCACGGCGACCGGCTCCACGGACGTCTACACCCCCGGCAAGGCGGTCGACGGTGACGCGGCGACGTACTGGGAGTCCACGAACCACGCCTTCCCGCAGGCGCTCACGGTCGACCTCGGCAAGGCCGAGCCGGTCCGCCGCCTCGTCCTCAAGCTGCCGCCGCCCGCGGCCTGGGCCGCGCGCACCCAGACCCTGTCGGTCCAGGGCAGCACCGACGGCTCCGGCTACAGCACCCTGGTCCCCTCGCAGCCGTACCGCTTCGACCCGGCGACCGGCAACACGGTCACGATCGACGTCCCGGCGTCGGCGCCGAACGTCCGGCATCTACGGCTGCACGTGACCGCGAACACGGGGTGGCCCGCGGCGCAGTTCGGGGAGGTGGAGGCGTACTTGAGCTGACGCCTCGGGGCCGGGCCCGCCGCGGGCCCGGCCCCGCCTGTCAGGCCGACAGCTTCCGCGCGATCACGGACCGCAGCTTCTTGGGGCCGATCACCACGAGCGTGGCGTTCCGCGTCCGGGACCGCACCACGGACATCGCTCCCCGGACGCCGGACACGTCGTGGGCGCCCCGGGCCTCGTACCTGACGATCATGGCGCGGCCGCCGCACGACAACTGGACCCAGGCCGAGCGGCGTTCGTAGCCGGAGGAGGACGACTGGGCGTAGGGCCCGCCGGGAAGGCTGTCCGTCCCCGCGTCGTTGTCGTCCTTCGGCCACGCGGTCTTCAGGCCGAAGTGCCCCGCCCCGGGTGCGTCGACGACCAGACCACAGGCCTTGGGGTCCACGTACGCGACGAGACGGTCTCCCCCGAGCCGCACCTCCGCGACGGGGCGGGTCCGCGCCCCCGGGTCATCGGCTCCCAGTTCACCGAGAGGGTCGCCGCTCACCGCGATCTCCCGCAGCTTCCGCAGGGGCACGAACTCAGCCGCCCGGCTCCCGTCGCCGTTGTGGCCGTCCGACGTACAGGCCACAGCGGTCAACGACACCACAAGAACGACGGTCGCGGCCGCCCGGAAAGATCGAATCACCGCGCGACCCTACCGTGCCGGGCCCTGACCTGCGCATTCACCCGCCCGACGGGCACTTCACCGCCCGCCCCGTGGGACTACCCCGCGCCGCCGCGCTCCGCCACGGCCCGCGCCAGCTCGGCCAGGGCCACCGTCTCCTCGCTGTCCTCGTCCGCGCTGAACACATGCACGACGAGGCCCGTCTCGCCGGGCTCGGCCGGTACGTGGAGGGTCTCGAAGTCCAGGGTGAGGAGGCCGGCCCGCGGGTGGTGGAGGCGTTTGCGGCCCGCCGTGCACATCACCACCTCGCCGGTGCCCCAGATGCGGCGGAAGTCGGCGCTCCGCTCGGACAGTTCGGTGATCAGGGCGGCGAGTTCCGTGTCGTCGGGGTAGCGCCCGGCGGCGACGCGGAGCTGGCCCACGGCCTCGGCCGCGCGGTCCTCCCAGTCGGGGTGCACGGTGTGGGAGGCGGGGTCGAGGAAGAGGAAGCGGGCGTTGTTCGGGTCCCTGCGGTCCGGGTCGCCGAGGCCGCCGACGAGTTCGGCGCCGAGGGCGTTCCAGGCCACCACGTCGAGGCGGTGGTTCGTGGCGAACACCGGGAAGTGGACGAGGGAGTCCAGGACGCGCTGGAGCAGCGGGCTGACCCTGGCCTTCGGCGTGGGCCCGCGCCGGGCCCCGGCGAGGGTGTCGAGGTGCCTGCGCTCCGCCGTGTCGAGGCCGAGCGCTCCGGCGAGCGCGTCGAGGACCTCGGTCGAGGGCTGGGTGGCCCGGCCCTGTTCCAGACGTACGTAGTAGTCGACGCTGATCCCGGCGAGCTGGGCCAACTCCTCGCGGCGCAGCCCGCGGACCCGGCGGCGACGGCCTCCGGAGATCCCGACGTTCTCCGGCGCGACCCGCCCCCGACGTGCCCGCAGGAAGCCGCCGAGAGCCCGATCGGTGTCACCGACCCCATCGACCTCCGCACCACCGCGGACGCGTTCCTCCACCCTGTTCATGCGATCAAGTATGCGCGCCGCGCCCCAAGGTGGTCCTCCCGGTACCAGGACAGCGGATCCACCGGCTGAACAGGGTTCTGGCTGCCCCGCCGGGGCCGCGGCACCGTGGTCCTCATGAACGCGACCACGCCGCCCTCCCCGTCCACGCCCGTCCCGCAGCGGATCCTCATCGTCAGCGCCCACCCGGAGGGCGACTCGCTCAACGCCTCCCTCACCGACTTCGCGGCCGGCCACCTCCGCGCGGCGGGCCACGAGGTGCGGGTCTCCGACCTGTACGCGATGAAGTGGAAGGCGACCGTCGACGCCGACGACTTCCCCGATCTCGCGGCGGACGAGCGGCTGCACGTGATGGCGGCCTCGCAGGACGCCACGCTCGCGGGACGCCTGACGGCGGACGTCGCGGCCGAGCAGGAGAAGGTGCGCTGGGCGGACGCCGTCATCCTGCAGTTCCCGATGTGGTGGTTCAGCCCGCCGGCCATCCTCAAGGGCTGGATCGACCGGGTGTTCACCGCCGGGTTCGGCTACGGCCCGAAGGTGCCCCCGCCCTACAGCGAGGGCCCCCTCGCGGGACGGCGCGCCCTGGTGTCGGTGACGGCGGGGGCGCGGGAGACGTCGTTCTCCGACCGGGGCATCCACGGCCGGCTCGCGGACGTGCTCTACCCGGTGCAGCACGGTCTTTTCTGGTTCACCGGCATGGCGCCCGTCGAGCCGTTCGCGGTGTTCGGCGCCAACGACCTGCCCGCGGAGCGGTTCGAGGCCGCGCGGCAGGAGTACGCGCGGCGCCTCGACGGCCTGTTCACGGACGAGCCGGTGCCGTTCCGCACCCTGGTGGGCGGCGACTACGACCACGACATGCGACTGCTTCCCGGGGTGGAGGCGCCGGGCACCAGCGGCCTCGACCTGCATGTCCGGCCCAGCTGAACCGTGCGGCGCCCGCGGCGCCGCGCGTCCCGGGTCCGCGGCCGCTCAGCCGGAGCCCGTCCGCCTCGCGGTGACCGCCACAGTGGCGTAGCCCATCGTGAAGCCGCCGCCCAGCTCGTCGATGACGCCGCCGATGCCGCGGAGCAGATCCGCGAGGACGGCCGGGGGCAGTCCGCCCGTGCCGCCGTGCGTGGGGAGCTGGTCGAGCCACCGCTCGCGGGTGTACTCCCGCTCCCAGTCGAAGCGCCACTCCTGCGGGGCGTCGAACGCGGCCGCCCGCCGCATCCCGTCGACCGCCTTCGCGGACAGCGGTCCGTACGCGTCGAGCGGGGCGGCCGCCCAGGGGTTGAGCGGCGCGTCGGGCAGCACCCGCCGGTGCACGTCGGCGAAGGCCTCGCGGACGTCCGGGGCGAGCACGAACACGTTCCAGAACACGGCGAGCCGACCGCCGGGACGCAGCACCCTGGCCGCGCACGCCGCGCCCGCGGCCGCGTCCATCCAGTGCCACGCCTGGGCGGAGACCACCGCGTCGAAGGTCCGCCCGGCCGGGTCCCAGGTCTCGAACGCCGCCACCTCGGTCTCGACGCCGGACGCCCGCGCCACGTCGGCCATCCGCGCGTCGACGTCCACGCCGAGCACCCGGCAGCCCGCGGCCAGGAACTGCCGGGCGGCGATGCCCGTGCCGACGCCCACGTCGAGGACGTCGGTTCCGGGGATCGCGGCGACGACGCGGTCCACGAGCGCCTGGGGGTAGTCGGGCCGGGCCCGGTCGTAGCGCCCGGCCTCCGCGCCGAACGACTCGGCCATGCCTCGGTGTCGATGCGGTTCGCCGCCGGGGTGGGCGGCACCTGAGGACGGTAGAGTGGGCATGCGCCCACTCTGAGTGGGCGCATGCCCACTCGTCAAGGGACCGCGGCCGGGACCGGGGTGCGACCGAGGAGGAACATTGCCGACCGGGGTGGCCCTGCGCGACGCGCGCGAGCAGCTCTTCGACGCCGCCGAGAGCATCCTGCTCCGGGACGGACCGAGCGCGCTGACCAGCCGTGCCGTGACCACGGAGGCGGGCTGCGCCAAAGGCGTCCTGCACCGGCACTTCGCCGACTTCGACGCCTTCCTCGCCGAGCTCGTCCTCGACCGCGTCGCCCGGGTCGAGGCAAGCGCCGCCACCCTGCGCGCGGCCGCGGGGAGCGGCAGCGTCAACGACCACCTCGCCGCCGCGCTGACGGACCTGTTCGGCTCCGTCGCCGTGGCGATCGTCGGCCTCGTCACCTCACGGGACGGACTCCGCGCCCGGCTGCGGCAGTCCCTGCCGACCGGCGTCCCGGTCCTGACGCAGGCGGCGGCGACGATCGCCTCCTACCTCGCCGCCGAGCGGGACCTCGGCCGTGTCGCGGCCGACGCCGACATCGACGCGCTCGCCCCGACCCTGATCGGCGCCGCACACCTGCTGTTCGCGGACCGGACGGGCACCCCGCCGGACGCGGCGGCCGTCCACAAGGTCGTGGCGACGGTCATGGCCGGGGCCGCGCGCACCGCGTGACGGCGCTCAGGACGCGGCGTCGGCGACCAGCTTCTCGTACCCGACGAGGCGGACGCAGGTGGCGACCCCGCGAATGATCTGCTCGACCTCCGCAAGATCCGGGTAGCTGGGGCTGATCCGGATGACGCTGTCCTTCGGGTCCTGCCCGTAGGGGTGCGTGGCGCCCGCGGGCGTCAGGGCGATGCCCGCCTCCTCGGCGCGGCGCACCACCTCGCGGGCGCAGCCCTCGGGGACGTTCAGGACGATGAAGTAGCCGCCCTCGGGCGTGGACCAGGTGGCGAGGCCGGTGCCGCCGAGCTCCTTGGCGAAGCCCCGCAGGACGGCGTCGAACTTGGGGCGCAGCAGCTCGCGGTGCTCGCGCATGTGGGCGCGCACACCGTCGGCGTCGCGCAGGAACAGGGCGTGGCGGAGCTGGTTGATCTTGTCGGGGCCGATGGAGCGCTTGGCGTTGCGGCCGCGCAGCCAGGCGACGTTGGCGGGCGACGAACCGAAGAAGGCGACGCCCGCGCCGGCCAGGGTGATCTTCGAGGTGGAGCCGAAGACGAACACCCGGTCCGGGTTGCCGGCCTCGGCGCAGGCGGCGAGGACGTCGGCGACCTCGCGCTCCTCTGCGGTGAGGTGGTGCACCGCGTAGGCGTTGTCCCAGAAGATCCGGAAGTCCGGCGCGGCGGTGCGCATCGAGGCGAGGCCGCGCACGACCTCGTCGCTGTAGCAGGTGCCGTCGGGGTTGCTGTACTTGGGCACGCACCAGATGCCCTTGATCGCGGGGTCGGCGGCCACGAGGCGCTCCACCTCGGCGAGGTCGGGGCCCGCGGCGGTCATCGGGACGGGGATCATGTCGATGCCGTAGCGCTCGCACAGCGCGAAGTGCCGGTCGTAGCCGGGGACGGGGCACAGGAACGCGATCCGCTCCTCGTCGGCCCAGCGCCGCTCCGCGCCGGGCAGAGTGCCGAGGAGGGCGTGGACCAGGCAGTCGTGCATCAGCTCCAGGCTGGAGTTGCCGACGGCGAGGAGCTGGTCGACCGGGGTCTGGAGGAAGCCGCTGAAGATCTCGCGCAGTTCCCGCAGTCCGTCGGGGCTGCCGTAGTTGCGGCAGTCGGTCCCGTCGGCCGCGGTGTACCGGTCGCCGGGCAGGCTCAGGAGGTCCGCGGCGAGGTCGAGCTGCCGGGGCGAGGGCTTGCCGCGCGTCAGGTCGAGGGCGAGCCCCCGGCCGAGCAGGTCGGCGTAGTCGCGCCGGGCCTCCTCCAGGCGTGCGGCCGGGGGGACGGAGTCGGCGGGCACCTGCGCGCTCGTGGTCATGCGGGCTTCTTCCTTGGGGACGGTCGTACGGCATCCGGGGCACCAGGGGTGTCCGCGGGCCGAGGGCCGACGGACCGGCGGAGGAAACCGTTCTCCGCGGGCGGCGCCGCGCGGGCGCCGCCCCTGGTCGGTCCCATGATGGCCGCTGCCCGGCGGACACGGACTCCTGTTCCACGGACCGGACGGTGGCCGTCACCGCCGCAGCGCGCGGTCCACAAGGCGGAGCGCGGCCCTGGCCTGCGCGTCTCCCCGTTCGTCGGTCCGCAGCGTGAAGGCGGCGACGGTCGCGGCGCGGCTGCCGTCGGCCGTGACGCCGCTCTCGGAGACGATCCCGAGGTGGGTGCCGCCGTGGAACCAGACGCCCTCGTCCCGGCCCCGCGCGGACCGACCACCACCGGGCCCGCCGCCGCCCGGCCGCCACGCGATGCCCAGGCCGTAGCGCACGCCCTCGGCCTGGATCCAGTCGGGGGCCGCCACGGTCTGCTTCATCGCGGCCAGTTGGGGACGGCGCAGCAGCCGGCCGCCGAGCAGCGCGCGCAGGAACACGGCGAGGTCGTGGGTGGTGCTGATGATGCCGCCGTCCGCGCCGCCGCCGGTGGCGAGGGAGGTGTCGGTCAGCCGGGCGCCGCCGGGGAACTGGGTGTAGGCGGTCGCGGTCGGCTGCGGTACGTACGCCGATGTGCCGGGGACCAGGGTGTTCCTGAGGCCGAGCGGGGCGATGACGCGTTCGTGGATCTCCTGGGCCCAGGGGTGCCCGGTGACCTTCTCCACGACGAGGCCCAGGAGCACGTAGTTGGTGTTGGAGTAGCCCCAGCGCTGTTCGCGGGCCGGGTCGGCGGCGTCCGGCAGCCACAGCGGCGGGCGGCTCACGGCGGCGGCCACCTGCTCGCGGGCCGGGGTGACCCGGAAGCGTCCCTTGAGGTAGCCCGCGGGCGTGAAGTCGTCCGCGCCGCCCCCGACGGCCACATAGTCGTTGAGGCCGCTGGTGTGGCGGAGCAGGTTGGTGAGGGTGATCCTGCGGCCGTCGTTGCCGTGGCCCTCGACCAGGCCCGGCAGCCAGCGGTCGACGGTGTCGTTCAGGCCGAGCCGTCCCTCACCGGCCAGTTGCAGGACGACGGTGGCGGTGAAGGGCTTGGTGTCGCTGCCGATGCGGTAGTACGCGTCCCAGGGCACCGGCCGGTCCCCCGTCAGGTCCGCCGCACCGGCCCGGGCGGTGCGGCGGCCGTGCTCGCCCTGCACCTCGGCGAGCACACCGGTGGTCCCGGTCGCGCGGATCGCGTCGACGTCGGCCTGGAGGGTGTCGCGCCCCTGGGCCGCGGCGGGGCGCGCGGCGGCGCGTCCGGTACCGGTGCCCGCGATGACGGCCGTGGCGGCGGACACGACGGCGACCATGCCGCCGCGCCTGCTGAACACGGGCCCGTGGGCGCTCATCGGGTCGCTCCCTCGGGGGCGCAGGTGAGGTCGCGGGCGGGCAGGGTCCCGTCGCGTAGGTAGTCGTTGACGGCGTCGTCGGCGCACGGGACGGGCCGGTGGCCCTCGGAGCCGCGCCCGTACACGCCGTGGGAGCGGATGTCGGCCGTCACCAGGCGTGACCCCTTGAGCTTGCGGTGCAGGGCGAGGGCGCCTTCGTAGGGGACGTTGTTGTCGCGGGTCGCCTGGAGCATGAGGACGGGCACCTTGTTGTGGATGGTGGTGCCCGGCTCGCGCGGCGGCGACTTCCAGAACGCGCAGGGCGCGATCATGCCGTTGACGACCGGGCCGAACACCGGCTGCGTGGCGCGGCTCTTGACCGTGTTGCGCCAGTACGTCTCGGTGTCCTTCGGCCAGCCTCCGGCGGGCCAGCCGCCGTCGCCGCACATGAACAGCGCGCCGCCCACCATGCTGTCGCCGAGGTCGGGCGAGTTCAGGAGCGCGAGCAGGGCGGCCAGTTCGGGGCCGGGCTCGGTGAGCTTGCCCGCGGCGGCGGCGATGAGGTCGCGCACCACGGAGGCGAGCGCGGGGTCGCTCTCCTGGTGCTGGACGAGTTGGCGCAGCAGGAGCCGCATGACCGGGGCGTTCATCCGCTGGCCCGCGACCTCCACGGGGCGGCGCTCGGCCCCGTCGAGCAGCTTCTGCACGGTCGCCCGCACCTGGGCGCCGGTCCGGCCGAGCCCGTATCGGTCGTGCTGCCGGGCGGCCCAGGCGGCCCACTCGTCGAGGCCTTCCTCCAGCGGGCCGCCCGCACGCTGGAACAGCTCGTACTGGGTGGCCGCCGGGTCGGTGGAGGAGTCGATGATCACGCGGTCGGCGCGGCGGGGGAACATCTGCGTGAAGACGGCGCCGAGGTCCGCACCGTAGGAGACGCCGTAGTACGAGAGTCGGCGCTCGCCGAGCGCGGCGCGGATCGCGTCCATGTCCCGGGCGACGTTCCGCGTCGAGGCGTGCGGCAGCAGCGCGGCGTTGTCCCCGTGCTCCTGGCAGCGCCGTGCCGTGTCCCGCGCGGAGTCCACGGAGGCGTCGAAGTCGGCGCGGGGCGTGGTGACGGGTCCTGGCGGGCGCGGGGGTCCGGCCGGGGCGCAGCGCACGGGGCTGCTCTCGCCGAGGAACCTCGGGTCGAACCCGATCAGGTCGTACTGGCCGGCGACGTCCTTCAACGCGGGGCGGAGCGCGAGGGTGTGGGAGAGGCCGGGGCCGCCGGGTCCGCCGGGGTTGGACAGCAGGATGCCGCGCCGGGCGTCCGGGGAGGAGGCCTTGATCCGGGAGATCGCGATCTGGATGGTCCGCCCGCGGGGGTCGGCGTAGTCCAGCGGCACCGTCACCTTGGCGCACTGCGCCCCCGCCTCGTTCAGCTCGGTCTGCGCCGCCGAGCAGGGGCCCCAGGCCAGGTGCTGCCGCTGCGGGGCGGCGTCGCGGCCGGCCGGCTGCTGCGGGGTGGCAGCGGCGGGCACGGCGGCGGTGAGTAGTCCGGCAAGACCCAGGCCGAGGCCGACCGTTGACGGGACGCGCATGGTGCTCCTTGTGTCGAACGCGACTTTCTGTAGGTCACGACGCTAGAAGCCGCCGCCCGCCGGGACCATGCGGCTGCCCGGCTCACAGATCGTCGGGTGGACGGTATTGACAGGGCGTGAAAGGTCGTTCGGCCGGGTCGGGCGCGCCCGGTGCCGGGGTGCGGGTGGCCGCTTTCAGCACAGGAGGTGGGCGGCGCGGGCGAGTCCTTCCAGGGCCCGGCGCTGCTCGTCCGTCCACTCCGTGGCCTGTGCGTGGTGGGTGGACACCACGCCGATCAGCGCGCCGTCCCCGGACGTGATCGGGACCGAGGCGCACGCGCCGACGCCGGCCTCCTCCAGGACGTCGAGGGCCGGGGTGCCGAGGAAGACCGGGGATGCGGTCACCTCCTCGACGAGGACGGGTTTGCGGTCCTGCGCCGCCACTCCGCACGCGGTCTCCCGGTCGGCCACCGTCTCGAAGAACGTCAGGAACGGGTGGTGGAAGCCTCGTTGGGCCACGATCCGCAGGACGCCGCCCGCCGGGTCGTGCACCTGGGCGTTGCCCATCGGCGCCCCGGTGATCTCGAACGCGGCCGAGAGCGCCGCCGACACCACCGAGAGCCGCAGGGCCTGTTCGCTCGCCGACAGCGGTGCCGTCGCCAGTTCCTGCGCGATCCGAAGACCCTCCGCGTCGCCGCAGCTCCGCAGGGGTCGCAGCACCGCGCTGTGGGCGCGCTCCACGGCGAGGCTGCCCCCCGCGGCGGCGGCCCGCAGGCGGGCGTCGAGGAGCAGGTCCACCCCGGCCGTCCCGCAGAACGTCACCCGGCTCAGGTCCAGCGACGTGCGGCCCACGGGCCGTTCCACGGCGCGGTGGAGTTCGCGGGCCAGGACCGGCACGGAGGCGATGTCCAGCTCACCGGCCACGCGGATGGTGACCCGGCCGTCCGCCCTGGCGACGCCGACCGACACGGAACGCGACGGCTCGGACCACTCCACGCCCCACCCCGCCCCTGAATCCGCTGACCGCAATCCACGGGCCCGGCCTCCGTGATCCGCACACCTGGCCCCTGCCCGCCCACGCTAGCGGCGGCGCCGCCCGCGCCCGGGAGACTTCGCCAGGGCGGTCCGCCATGACACCGGACCCGACAGAAACGGTCGGGTCCGGTCTCAACCGCCCGTCCCGAAGGGCCCGGTGGCCGCGAAGGCGCGGTCCGCGAAGCGTTCGCCGATGCGACGGTGGGTCGCGGCGTCCGGGTGCAGTTCGTCGGGCAGCGGCAGTTCGGCGTAGTCGGCCTCTCCGTAGAGGTCGCGTCCGTCGAGGTAGGACAGGTGCGGGTCGTCGGCCGCGCGCCGCTCCACGATCCGGGCCAGCTCGTCGCGGATGTCGCCGAGGGTCAGCTTCCCGCTCGCGCGTTCCGCCGGGTCGCCCACCGCGAGGAAGCGCAGCCGCCCCTCGCTCATGCCGGCGAAGTCCGGGGCGCTCGGGCCGGGGGTGTCCTCGTGGATGGGGCACAGGATCGGCGAGACCACGAGGAGCGGGGTGGTGGGGTGCCCCTCGCGGACGGTGTCGAGGAAGCCGTGGACGGCCGGGCCGAAGGCGCGCAGGCGCATCAGGTCGGCGTTGACCACGTTGATGCCGATCTTGACGCTGATCAGGTCGGTGGGGGTGTCGCGCAGGGCGCGGGCGGTGAACGGGTCGAGCAGGGCGCCGCCGCCGAAGCCCAGGTTGATCAGGTCCACGCCGCCGAGGGAGGCGGCGAGCGCGGGCCAGGTCGTGGTGGGGCTCGCGGCGTCGGAGCCGTGGCTGATCGAACTGCCGTGGTGCAGCCAGACCTTGCGGCCTCGGTCCGGCACGGGCTCGACGGGGGCGTCGGTGCGCAGCGCGACCAGCTCGGTGGTCTCGTTGTGCGGCAGCCAGATCTCGACGTCCTTCAGGCGCTCCGGCAGCCCGGTGAAACGCAGGGTGCCGACGGCGCCCGGCCGGTGCTCGGCGCTCCCGGCCGTCATGTCGATGGTCAGGGTGTTGCCGCCGGTCGCACTGGCCTGCCGGGTGAGGCGGCCGTCGACCAGGAGGTCGTACACGCCGTCCGGGCGGGGCGGCGCGCCGGCGTAGACGCGCTTGGTGGGCAGCGTGTCCAGCTCGACGGCGGTGGCGCGGGTGCGCAGGACGAGGCGGACCCCGGCGGGCTGGGACTCGGCCATGGCGAGCTGTCCGTCGGTGTTCTGGGCGCGGGCCCGGGCGGGCAGCCGGTGCGGGAGGACGCCGTGCGCGGTGCGCTCCAGGTCGAGGGCGCCGCGGAGGAGGTCGGCGGTGATGGGAGTGGATATGGGGGTCGCTATGGGGGTGGACGTGGGGATGGACGTGGGCGGGGTGTGCGGGGTGGTCATGATGTCTCAGCCTGTTGGTCGAGTCGGGTGGGGCGGCGGCAGGGGTGCCGGGGGCGTCCCGAGCAGTCGGGGCGCGGACCGGGCAGGGCCTTGGACTCCCGGGCCCCGGAAGGGTCAGGGCGCGGGCGCGGGCCAGGTCCGCAGCAGCGCGTCGAGGGCGTCCACAATCCGGGACCAGGACTCCTCGGTGCCGGGGGCGCTGTGGCTGAAGGCGCCGGCGGCCTCCAGGCTGACGTAGCCGTGGAAGACGCTGCCGAGGAGCCGGACGGCGTGCGTCTGGTCCGGCTCGGTCAGGTCGTACCCGCGCAGGATCGCGCGCATCATCTGGGCGTGCCTCGCTCCGGCACTGGTGGCGGCCGCTTCCGGGTCGAGCCGGAAGCGGGCCGCGGTGTAGCGGCCGGGGTGCTCGTGCGCGTAGTCGCGGTAGACGTCGGCGAAGGCGGTCAGGGCGTCCTTGCCGGCGCGTCCGGCGAGCGCGGTGGCGCCGCGGTCGGCCAGTTCCTCCAGGGCGAGCAGGGCGATCCTGGTCTTCAGGTCGTGGGAGTTCTTCAGGTGCGAGTACAGGCTCGCGACCTTGACGTCGAACCGCCGGGCGACCGCCGAGACGGTCACCTGCTCGAAGCCGACCTCGTCGGCCAGTTCGGCCCCGGCCTGTGTCAGCCGTGCCACGGTCAACCCTGCGCGCACCATGACGCTCGCTCCTTTCAACGAAATGAATTATGCACATGCCTAATATCTTTAGGCAAGTACCAAAGCACCACCCCGAACGGCCCCGCAAAAAAGTCCCGGGCGGAGGGGCGGCTCGCGCCTTCCCTCCGCCCGGGACTCCGGACGCTCACATGCTGCCGCGGACTCAGACCGCCACGGCCGGGTACGTCGGGTACTCCACCCCGGAGACGTACTGCACGACCCGGATCACCTGGCACGAGTAGCCGAACTCGTTGTCGTACCAGAGGTAGAGGATCGCGCTGTCGCCGTCGACCTTGGTGGCACCTGCGTCGACGATCGACGCGTGGCGCGAGCCGATGAAGTCGTTCGAGACCGCGTCGGGGGCGCTGGTGAAGTCGATCTGGCGGCGCAGCGGGGAGGTCAGCGAGACCTCGCGGAGGTGGTCGAGGACCTCGTCGCGGGTGGCCTCGCGGCCCAGCGTCAGGCTGAGGATCGCGATCGAGACGTCCGGCACCGGGACACGGATGGAGCTGCCGGTGATCGGCGCCTTCAGGTCGGGCAGCGCCTTGGCGACGGCCGACGCGGCGCCGGTCTCGGTGATGACCATGTTCAGCGGCGCGGAGCGGCCGCGGCGGTCCGCCTTGTGGTAGTTGTCCAGGAGGTTCTGGTCGTTGGTGAACGAGTGGATGGTCTCCACGTGGCCGCGCAGGACGCCGTACTCGTCCGCCATCGCCTTCAGCGGCGGGACGATCGCGTTGGTCGTGCAGGACGCGCAGGACAGGATCCGCTCGTCCGGCTTGATCATGTCGTGGTTGACGCCGTGCACGATGTTGGGCACGTCGCCCTTGCCGGGGGCGGTCAGGACGACCTTGTCGATGCCGGGGCGCAGGTGCTGCGAGAGGCCCTCGCGGTCGCGCCACTTTCCGGTGTTGTCGATGAGGATGGCGTCCTTGATGCCGTACGCCGTGTAGTCGACCTCCGAGGGGTCGCCCGCGTAGATCACCTTGATCTCGTTGCCGTTGGCGATGATCGTGCTGTTCGCCTCGTCGACGGTGATCGTGCCCTGGAACTGGCCGTGGATGGAGTCGCGGCGCAGCAGCGAGGCGCGCTTCACGATGTCCTGATCGCCGCCCCGCCGAACCACGATGGCGCGCAGCCGCAGGCCGTTGCCGGAGCCGGCCTTCTCGATGAGCAGCCGGGCGACGAGGCGGCCGATGCGGCCGAAGCCGTACAGGACGACGTCGCGGCCCTCGCGGCACTCGATCTTGTTGGCGCCGGTGGCACCGGCGACGGCCTCAGCGGTGAACTCCGCGACCGTCAGACCGCGGTCGTCGGCCCGGTACGTCTCGGCCAGCATGCCGATGTCGATCTGCGAAGGGCCGAGGTCGAGCGCGGTGAGGGCCTGCAGGAACGGCAGGGTCTCGGTGACCGAGAGCTCCTCGCCGGCGATCTGCCGGGCGAACCGGTGCGTCTTGAGGATGCTGACCACCGACTTGTTCACCAAGGAGCGGCTGTGCAGCAGGACGGTGACGTCCCGCTCGCGGTGCAGCTTCCCGATGATCGGGATCATCGACTCCGCGATCTCCTCGCGGTTCTTCCAATTGGTGAACGAGTCGTCATTGACAGTCACAGGAGTATCTTTCGAGCTAGGCGGCGCTCATATGCTAACCCGACGCAAGTTCGACCTTCCATCGGGTGCCTCCCGCGCCCCTCGGCCCCCGGCCGGAACCCGGGCCCGGAACCGCTGCGCACCGTGCGCCGCCGAGCGGTGTCCCGGTCCTAGTTCCCGTCCCGTGGCTCCGTGAAGTAGGCGGCGCTCTCCGCGTCCGCCGGGTAGTACGACTCGATCGCGACCTCGTCCAGGGTGATGTCCATGGGCGTGCCGAACGTGGTGATGGTCGAGAAGAGCCGCAGTTCGCGGCCGTCGAAGCGGATGACCATCGGGATCAGGACGTCGGATTCCGCGTGCGATCCCGTGTCCTCGGCGTCGGGGGCGAACAACTCCTCGTAGAGCGCGGTGAGTTCGGCGTCGGGGGCGGCGGCGAGCTGACGGGTGACGCGGGTGCGGAACACCGCGCGTACGTCGGCCTGGTTGACGACGTACTGAGCGAGCCCGCGCGGGTCGAGGCCGAGGCGGAGCAAGTTGACGGGCGGGCGCAGCAGTTCGGGGGCGATGCCCGCGAAGAACGGGTCGACGGCGCGGTTGGTCAGCACGATGTTCCACCGGCGGTCGAAGACGAGGGCCGGGTACGGCTCGTGCGCGCGCAGCACCCGCTCGACCGCGTCCCGCGCCGCCACCAGCGCGCCGTCGCCGAGCGGCCGCTCGCTGTACCGGGGCGCGAACCCGGCGGCGAGCAGCAGCCGGTTGCGCTCGCGCAGCGGCACGTCGAGCTGGTCCGCGAGCCGGAGGACCATGTCGGCGCTCGGGCGGGACTTGCCGGTCTCGACGAGGCTGACGTGCCGGGCCGAGACGTCGGCGGCGAGCGCCAGATCGAGCTGGCTCAGCTGCCGACGCCGCCGCCACTGCCGCAGGAGCTCCCCCACCGTGTCCACGATCACCGAGGCTACGTCCCGGTGCCGCCGCCCGCCATGACATCGGAGTTCATCGACAGGCCGCGCGGCGGTGGCGACACTGCGGCCCATGACCACGCAGAGTACGAGCACGCAGAGTACGAGCACGCAGAACACGGGCAAGCAGAACGCCGACCACAAGCTCGTCGTCCAGCAGGCACTGGCCGAGCTGGTCGGCACGGGCGACGTCGACGCACTCGGCAAGGTGCTGAGCGACGACTTCGTCCATCACCGGCCGGACGCGACCTCCCGTACGAAGGCGGAGTGGCTCGCCGCCGTCCGCGCGTCGCCGCTCGGCGACATGCGGGTCGACGTCCTGCACCTGCTGGCCGACGGCGACCACGTCGTGATGCACTCCCGGCGCCACCACCCCGGCACCGGCGCCGAGATCACGGGCGTCGACATCTGGCGGTTCGACGACGGGCTGATCGCCGAGGCGTGGGAGATCCTCGAACCGGCGGCCTCGGCGGCGGCGCATCTGGTGTGGTGGGAGCCTCCGCGCACCGACCCGGACACCCTGGCGCACATCGCCTCGCTGGTCTCGGGAACACCCGGTCAGCGGATGGAGTAGCGGCTGCCGAAGGCGGTGACGGTGAACGGGCCGTCCAGGTCCTGGTGGCCGCTCCCGGCGAGCCGCCGCACCGCTTCGACACGGTCGACGGACGTGCGCCACTCGTCGGCCGTGTCGGCGTTCACGGGGTGGGTCAGATCATGGACGCGTACGTCGAAGAACGCGTCCAGCCACGCCTTCTCACCCGCTTCGGCGGGGGTGCCGGCCTTCGCCGTCGTCCGCCGGACCAGCGCGGGCAGCCCGTCGCCGTCGGAGCCGTTGCCGTGCTGGATCGAGGCGTCGTACAGCTCGGCGACGGCCAGCGGACTCCTGAGCCCGGCCTTGTCGGCGGCCCGCAGGGCGGGGGCGAAGTAGCGGTCGTCGACCTGGGCGTCCTGCACCTCGCGGAAGACGGGGTCGGCGGCGGAGCGCTTCCACGCGGCGATGTAGTCGGCGTCGGACAGCGGGCGGGGGCGGGAGCCGTCGGAGTCACCCCCGTCGGCCTTGTCACCCCCGTCGGCCCCGCCGCCGTCGGCCAGGCGCTTGAGCGCCGGGAGGAAGCGGGCGAGCGGGTTGTCCGGCTTCTTCTCGGTGTAGGCGCGCACCACTTCGAGGGCGTCGCCGTCGTCGGTGGTGAAGCCCGCCCGGCCCGCGGTGACGCCACGGCCGTCGTCGAGGTTCTCCGCGTACCCGTACTGGATCTTGGTGGTGCCGTTCTCGAAGACGCTCACGAGTTGGTCCGCCCGGCGGCGCTGTTCGGCGCTGAGCCCGCCGTCCGCAGCGTCGCGGCCTCCGCTGTCCGCGTCGTCGCCGCTGGTCAGGACGGTGCCGAGGGCGACGGCGGCGACAGCGAGGAGAGTGGTGGCGGCCAGGGCGATGCGGCGTGCGGGTGGGGCGGGGGCTTTCATACGAGGAGCCTAGATCGGGCGGACCGCGTGGCGTGTCCAGGCCTGCCTCCTGGTGCGTCCGGGCCGCCGCGGGCTGCCCCTACCCGTCGTGACCGACCGCCGTGAGGGGGCCCTCGACGAGGTCGCGGAGCTGGGTGCGGGCGGTGACGCCCAGTTTGGGGAAGCTGCGGTAGAGGTGCGAGCCGACCGTGCGCGGGGAGAGGAACAGCTGCTCGCCGATCTCGCGGTTGGTCAGCCCGCGGGCGGCGAGCCGGACGATCTGCCGCTGCTGCGGAGAGAGTTCGGCCAGCGCGTCGGGGGTCGGGTCCGTGACGTCGAGGCCCGCGGCGCGCGACTCGGCGCGGGCGCGCTCGGTCCACGGGCGGGCCCCCAGGCGGCGGAAGGTCTCCAGGGCCGCGGTGAGCGGACCGCGCGCCTCCGCGACGCGCCGCCGGCGCCGCAGCCACTCGGCGAGGTCGAGGAGGGTCTGGGCGTGCTCGAAGGGCCACTGCTCCCGTTCCGGGTCCGCCAGGGCCGCCCTGAAGTGCGCCTCTGCGTCCTCGGGGTCCTCGGGATCCGCCAGGAGGCCACGGGCCCGGCTGATCAGGGCCCGCAGCCGGGGCGACGCGTTGTCCGCCAGGGCGTGTGCCGCGCGCTCGACGATCGCGGTGGCCTCCGCGCGGCGGCCGCAGCGCACCGCGGCGGCGGCCAGGTCCGCGAGGGCCGGGTAGGAGGCGTGGTGGTGGACGGGCGCGCCGACTGCCGTGAAGACCATGCGGAGTTGGTCGTACGCGGCCTCATGGGCACCCGCGGCGGCCGCAGCGGCACCGAGAGCGCGCCGGGCGTAGACGGCGACCGAGCGGCTCTCCAGCGGGTCGACCAGGGCGAGCGCCTCCTCGGCACGGGCGCGGGCCGCCGCCGTGTCGCCCTGGAACGCGAGGACCGTCGCGTCGACGGCGGCCGCGCAGGCCACGGCGTGGTCGAGGCCGGCGGCGCGGCCGACCGCGGTGGTGCGGGCGCAGGCCTCGCGGGCCTGGTCCCACCGTCCGCGTTCCACATAGGCCCAGGCGACGGCGCCGCCAAGGCCCTCCGGCAGCGCTCCTTGGGTCTCCCAGCGGTCGAAGGCCTCGTCGAACGCCCGGACGGCCCGCGGGGTCTCGTCCAGGAGCCACGCCATGATCCCGACGGTGGTGAGCCGCTCGGGCCGGGTCCGTGCGTCTGCGGCCGACTGCGGGAGCCGGCGCAGCAGTTCGGCCCGGAACGCGACGGGGTCCGACACGGCCTTCACCCAGGCGCGGACGTCCGTGAGCGAGGCGTCGTCGGGAAGGCTCCGCAGGAGGTCCTGGACGCGGTGACGCTGGGCGTCGTCCCCGGAGTAGAAGGAGACCACGGCGGCGCCGGACAGGAGGTCCAGTGCGGCGGCGGGCCGTGCGGGCGTCAACTGCTCGGCCGCGTCGGCCAGTCGGGAGAACACCACGGCGTGCCGGGCGGTCAGGACCGCGAGGCGTCCGGCCTGCACGGCGGCGGCGGTCAGGAGCGCCGCGTCGTCCGTGCGGGCGCGTGCCCCGGCGGTCAGGTGCTCGACCCAGGTGATGTCTCCGGTGAACACGGCCGCCGAGGCCGCTTCGACGAGCAGTCGGGCGCTGTCCTCGCGGCGTGGCGCGAGGTCCGCCGCGCGCTCGAGGGCCTTGGCCGCCGCCGCGTGGCCGCCGCGTCGGAGGGCCCGTGCGGCGGTCCGCTCCAGGTCCGCCGACACGGCCGCGTCGGGGCCCGGGCAGGCGGCGGCCCGATGCCAGGCTCGCCGGTCCGGCGCGTCGTGCAGCATCCCGGCGAGCCCGAGGTGAGCCTCGCGCCGGGCGTCCGGGGACGCGGCGTGATAGACGGCGGACCGGACCAGCGGGTGCCGGAACCGGATGTCCCGGCCCGTCCGCCGGACGAGCCCGGCCTGCTCGGCGGGCGGCCAGGCCTCGTCGTCGGCGCGCGGCAGCCCGGCCAGGACGGCGGGCGCGGAGTCGACGCTGTCCATGGCGGCCAGGAGCAGCAGGGCCCGGGTGGTGGCGGCGGGGAGGCCGGTCAGGCGGGCGGCGAAGATCCGCTCCAGGTGCGCGGTGAGCGGGAGCGGGCCTGCGGGCGGCACCCCGGTGGCGTCGGGCGCGGTGGCGGACGATGCCGTGGCGTGGAGTGCGGTGGCGGAGGGTGCGGTGGCCGCCCTCGTGAGTTCCACCAGCGCCAGCGGGTTGCCGCCCGCCTGGTCGAGGATCCGTTGCCTGGTGCGGCCGGTGGGGCGCTGCGGCTGGAGGTCGAGGAGCCGGGCCGCCGCGGTGGTGTCGAGCGGTCCCAGGGCGAGCGTCGGCAGGCGGCGGTCGAATCCCGGCAGGTGATCGTCGGCGCGGGCTCCGATCAGCATCGTGACCGGTTCGCCTTCGAGCCGTCTGGCGGCGAAGGACAGGGCGTCCAGGGAGGCACGGTCGCACCACTGCGCGTCGTCGAGGACCACGAGCACGGGGTGGTGGTCGCCGAGGGTGGACAGCAGGCTCAGGACGGCGACTCCGATCAGCATGAGGTCGGGGGCGGCCGTGTCATGGCCCGCACGGAGTCGGGGGTACGTCTCCGGACCTGTGCCGGAGGGGGCGTACGTCTCCGGCCCCGTACCGAATGCGGTGTGAAGCGCCGCGCGCTGTCGCTCAGGCAGTGCGTCCACCTCGGCCGCGACCGGCCGCAGCAACTGGTGCAGCGCGGCGTACGCGAGGCTCGACTCCGCCTCGCTCCCCTCGGCGCGCAGGACGCGGGCGCCGCCCGCCTCGGCCCGCCGCACCGCGCGGTCGAGGAGCGCGCTCTTGCCCGTGCCCGCGTCGCCGACCAGCATCAGCACCGGGTCGGCCGACGCCGGGTCCACCGCGCGGAAGAGGCGCGCCAACTCCGCGTCCCGGCCGAGGAACGGCTCCCCCGGATCCGGATCCCGTCCCGTGTCCGCGCCGAGGCTGCCTGTGTGCTCGTCCACGGAGTCTCCAGGAATGGTGGCTTCCCGACAGGAGTCCCCCTGCCTTGCCCACCCAGGCTACAAGTCGCCGCACCGGGTGGGGACGGGCCGTGTGCGCGGGTGCGGGCACGGCGCCCAGGTGCAGTCACCTGACGCATACCGCGCGCGCCGAGGCCGGTCGTACGGTTCGGGAAATCCCCCGAACTCCCAAGGATTCCGCATGGAAACAATCACGCTCGGCGACGTCACCATCACCCGGGTACGGGAATACTTCGGCTCCGTCGACATGGCGCCCGCGACCTTCTTCCCGGACATCCCGAAGGGAGTGTGGGACGACGGCGCTTCCTGGCTGGCCCCGCATTTCCTGGACACCGGCACCGATGTCGTGCGTTCCGCGATCCAGACCTGGCTGCTGCGCAGCGAGGGCAGGACCATCCTTGTCGACACCGGGGTGGGAAATCACAAGGAGCGCCCGTACGCACCGGTCTGGAGCCGCCTCGACACCGACTTCCTGGCGAATCTCGCCCGGGCCGGTGTCGAGCCCGAGGACGTGGACGTCGTGATCAACACGCATCTCCACATCGATCATGTGGGCTGGAACACCCGCCTGGAAGGGCGGCGCTGGGTGCCCACTTTCCCCAACGCCACTTATCTGATGCCGAAGGACGACTTCGACTTCTGGAATCCCGTGAACGGCCACAAGACGGTGCTCGGCCGCGGCAACCAGAACGTCTTCGAGGACAGCGTGGCCCCGGTGCACGAGGCCGGTCAGACGCTGCTGTGGGAGAACTCCCACCGGATCGACGCCGGCCTGCGACTGGACGCGGCTCCCGGGCACACCCCCGGCTCCTCCGTCCTCACCCTCAGCTCCGGGACGGACCGGGCGGTCTTCGTGGGCGACATGCTGCACAGCCCCGCGCAGGTCGTGGAGCCGGATGGCAACAGCTGCTTCTGCGAGGACCCCGCGGGCGCCCGCGCCACCCGCAGGAAGGTCCTCGGCTGGGCGGCCGACCACAACGCCCTCGTGATCCCCGCGCACCTGGGCGGCCACGGCGCCGCCGAAGTGACGCGCGACGCCGACAAGTTCGCCATCAAGGGCTGGGCTCCCCTCACCCCGTACGCCGAGCAGTCCTGAGAGCCGGAGAGGCACCCCCGTGAACCACCACCCCGACCCCGTGGCGACCACGGCGCAAGGGTCCGTCCGCGGCCTGCGCCAGGACGGCGTCACCGCTTTCCTCAGCATCCCCTACGCCGCCCCTCCCCGCGGCGCCGCCCGGTTCGCGCCGCCCCGGCCGCACGAGCCCTGGGACGGCGTGCGGGACGCCACCGCTCCGGGGCCCACCGCGCCGCAGTCCGCGCGCGAACTCGGCGCCGTGGACATGTCGCCCTACTTCGGCACCGGCTGGAGCCGCGGCGAGGACCACCTCACGGTCAACGTCTGGACGCCCGCCGTCGGCGGCGGTGACCTGCCCGTCATGGTGTTCGTCCACGGCGGCGGATTCGTCGCCGGGTCGACGCGGTCCGCGCTGTACGACGGTGCCGCCTTCGCCCGCGACGGCGTCGTCCTCGTCACCCTCAACTACCGCCTCGGCGTCGCCGGGTTCCTCGACCTCCCCGGTGCGCCCGCGAACCGCGGGCTGCTCGATGTCGTCGCCGCGCTGCGCTGGGTCCAGGAGAACATCGCCGCGTTCGGCGGCGACCCGCGCCGGGTCACCCTCTTCGGGCAGTCGGCCGGGGCGACCCTCGTCGGCGGCGTCCTCGCCGCCCCCGAGGCCAAGGGTCTCCTCCGGCGGGCGATCGTCCAGAGCGGCAGCGGCCTCGGGGCGTTCACCACCGAGCAGGCCGCCCGCGTCACCGAAGAAGCCGCCCGGCGTCTGGGCGCCGAGCCCCATGTCGACGCCTTCGCGGGCATCTCCGACGAGCGTCTGGTCGAGGCCGCCACCCACCTCGGCGGCATCGACCTGCGGACCGCGACGCACCGCGACCCGCTCATCGGACTCAGCCCCTTCAGCCTGGTCCTCGACACCCAGCCCGCCGTATCCGTCGCCGCCGGCCTCGGCGGCGACGTGGACCTCCTGATCGGGACCAACGCCGAGGAGGGAAACCTCTACCTGGTCCCCTTCGGCACATACGCCACCTCGACCGCCGAGGACGTCCACGAGGCGGCGGCACGCGCGCACCACGACCCGGCGCGACTCGTCGAGACGTACCGGAAGGCACGCCCCGATGCGTCCCCCGCCGAGTTGCGGTCCGCCGTCATGGCCGACGCGCTGTTCGGCGCGGGCACCCGGGCCCTCGCCGACGCGCACGCCGCCCACCCCGGGCCGGCCACGTACAGCTACGAGTTCGCCTGGCGCTCGCACGCCCTGGACGGGCGGCTCGGCGCCGCCCACGCGGTCGAGCTGCCCTTCGTCTTCGACCTCGCGCACCTCCCCCGGCTGCGCGGCCCGGCCGCCCTGCTCGGCCCGGACGAGCCGCCCGCGGACCTCGCCGCCCGCGTGCACGCGACCTGGATCCGGTTCGCCACGACCGGCGACCCGGGCTGGGACCCGTACGACGGCGGGCGCAGGGCCACGATGCGCGTCGCCGCCGAGTGGACCCAGGTCGACGACCCCCACGGCGAGGAACGAGAGGCGTGGAGCTGACCCTCGTACGCGCGCCGGTCCCGCCCCTCCCCTGGCCAACCCGAGTCCGGCCGATGGAGTCCGGCCGATCGGAGTCCGGCCGACTCACCAGGATTCCGCACGACCACACTGGGGATCACCACCGCTGTAGGAGGACTCCATGCCTGCCCCAGAGCCGCAGCCCCCCAGATGCTGCGCCCCGCGGGGTGCCGCCGCACTCCGCGCTGCCGCCGCCCCGCCGCCCGCCCTCTCCATGCCCGCCCCCGCCGACACCGCCCCGTCCGTGACCGCCCCAGGTGACGACCGCATGGTCACCTTGCCGGGAGGCGAGTTCCTGATGGGGGCAGAGGACGCCGAGGGGTTCCCCGAGGACGGTGAGGGGCCGGTGCGGCCGGTGCGTGTGGACGCGTTCCTGATCGACGCGTGTGCCGTGAGCCATGACGACTTCGCGGCCTTCGCCGCGGCGACGGGGTATGTGACCGACGCCGAGCGGATCGGCTGGTCGTACGTCTTCGCGGGCTTCCTCCGCGGCGAGCTGCGGCGCGTCTCGCCGCGGCCCGAGCACACGCCGTGGTGGTGCGGAGTGGCGGGCGCGAGCTGGCGTGCGCCGGAGGGTCCCGGCAGTTCGGCCGAGGGGCGCGGCGACCACCCGGTGGTGCACACGTCGTGGAACGACGCGCGGGCGTACGCGCGGTGGGCGGGCAAGCGGCTGCCGACCGAGGCCGAGTGGGAGTACGCGGCCCGGGGCGGCCTGGAGCAGCGGCGCTATCCCTGGGGCGACGAGCTGGACCCGGGCGGGGAGTACCGCTGCAACATCTGGCGCGGCACCTTCCCCACGAAGAACACCGCCGCCGACGGCTACCGCGGCACCGCCCCGGTCGACGCCTTCGCGCCGAACGGCTTCGGGCTGTACAACATGGCGGGCAACGTCTGGGAGTGGTGCGCCGACTGGTGGTCCACCGACCACGCCACCGCGCGCCCCGCCCTCAACCCCCAGGGCCCGCCCACGGGCACCGTCAAGGTCGTCCGCGGCGGCTCCCACATGTGCCACGACTCGTACTGCGACCGCTACCGGGTCGCCGCCCGCACCGCTGACGCCGTCGACGGCGGGGGCGGCCACACCGGCTTCCGCTGCGTGCGGGACGTCGGCGCAGGCCCGGGCGCCTGAGCGCCGGAGACGAACGCCGGGCGGGCCCGTGGGGTCGGGCCCGCCCGGCGAGGGCCGCGCGCGGGGACGGATCGCGCGGCCGGGGGTCAGCAGCTCAGGTTGGAGCCCGGCGTCGTGCCGAGGATCGACGTGAAGGCCTTGTACTTGTCGATGCGGCTCTGGACCTGGGCGGGGTTGCCGCCGTTGCACTCCAGGGCGCCGTTGATGGAGCGGATGGTCTCGCCGAATCCGGCGCCGTTGACCATGGCGTCGTGCGCGGTCATGGTGCCGGGGCCGTTCTGGGTGTTCCAGTACCAGAGGCCGGTCTTCCAGGCGATGGCCGGGTTCTGCTCCACCAGGTACGGGTTGTTCAGGAGGTCGATGCCGAGGGCGTCGCCCGCGGCCTTGTAGTTGAAGTTCCAGCTCAGCTGGATGGGGCCGCGGCCGTAGTAGGCGGCCTGCCCGGCGGGACAGCCGTAGGGCTGGGTCTTGTCGCAGTAGTGCGGGTAGTTCGCCTGGTTCTGCTCGACGATGTGCACGAGACCGCCGGTCTCGTGGTTGACGTTGGCGAGGAACGCCGCCGCCTCCTGCTTGCGGACGGTCTCGCTGCCGGTCTTCGTGAAGCCCGGGTAGGCGCCGAGCGCGTCGGTCAGACCCTTGTACGTGTAGAAGGGATTCCGGTTCGGGAACATCTTGTTGAACTGCGTCTCGCTGACGATGAAGCCGGACGGGTCGGGGTTGCCCGGGTCCGTCCCACCGCCACAGGCGCCCTGGTCCGCCCACACGTCGGCGCGGCCCGGGGTCTCGTTCTGGGTCCACCACTTGGCGGTCCAGTTGCGCCCGTTGTACGAGGCCGACTTGCCGCCCGTGTACACGGACGAGGAGTTCCACGGCGCGGCGCACTCGGCGGCGGACGCCGTGGCGGCGCCCGGACCCAGGACGATCAACGCGCCGATCGTGGCCACCGCGGCCATGAAGCTGGTGATGCGTCTGATCATGCCAACTCTCCTTACGGGCAGGGCGGAAGCCGTCTCCCGCGCCGCCATCGGGGGTGCCGCGACTCAAGCGAAAATGGTCTGGACCTGTCAAGGTCTAGACCAAACTGAGGGGAAAATTCGCGGAATCCGTCCAGCATGCGGACCGATGGGGGCGTGAGGGGGTGGGTGACGGGTGCGTCAACTCGCTCCGCACGGCGGTGAGTTGACGGGCCCCGCCACCCGGCCCTGTCACGACGACCGCACCAGCACCGACCCCTCGTCCAGGTGGACCACCCGGGGCAGTCGCTTGATGGTCGACTCGCGGTGGGCTATGACGATCAGCGTGCGGTCCGCGCGGAGCGTGTCGATGGCGGTCTCCAGGCGGTGCGCCGTGTCCGGGTCGATGTCGGCGGTGGCCTCGTCCAGGACGAGCACCGCCGGGTCGACCAGGGCGGCGCGGACCAGGCCGACGAGTTGGAGCGCGGCTCCGGCCAGGGCGAGCCGCACCGGTGTCGGTCCGGCCCGGCAGGACGCCCCGAGGACGTAGACGAGCACGGTGGCGACCGCGGCGCCCAGGAAGGCGAACCACACCAGCGACGTGAAGCTGCTGAGCCCGACCACGCCGATGCCGAAGACGACCGCGGCGGACGCCCCGGCGTTCACCCCGAGCAGGCCGGGGTCGGCGAGCGGGTTGCGGGTGGTGGCCTGCATCACCGCGCCCGCGACGCCCAGGGCGGCGCCGACCATGAGGCCCACCAGGGTGCGGGGCAGGCGCAGTTCGCGGACGACGTCGGTGGCGTACGACCCGTCGTCGTGCCACAGCGCCGACCAGACCTGTCCGAGGCTGGTGTCCTTGGTGCCGATCCAGGCGCTGAGGACGACGAGCAGCAGCAGTACGCCGACGAGGACGAGCAGCCCCGATCCGCGCATCAGTGAGCGGGCCGCGCCGCGTTCCTCCTCGTCCCGACCGGACTCCGGAGCCGGGGCGAGCGCGGCGGCCGGAGTCACCGGACCACCCCCCGCCCCCGGTGACGGACCATGACATCCCGCATCGGCCGCCGCCGGGGTCGCGGGAGTCCAGGGCGAGGTCGGGGCCGCCGCCCCCTCAGCCCCCTCAGCCCCCGTGCCAGGCGATCACCGCGTCGACGAACGCCAGCACCCGCTCGCCCACCCGCTCCACGGTTCCGTTCTGCACGCTGACCTGCGCCCCCTCCAGCGCGAAGGTGATCTCCGCGGCGGCGCCTTCGGGGTCGGTGAGGCCGGCCGCGACGCACATGGCGGTGAGGCGGCGCAGCTGGCGTGCCTTGTGCGCCTCGATCACCTGGCGCGCCGGGTGGGACGCGTCGGGCAGCTCGGCCAGGGAGTTGACGAAGGGGCAGCCGCGGTGCGAGATCGCGGACAGGCCGTCGGCGACGAACGCGGCCACGCCCCTGATCTGCGCCCGGGGGTCGTCCGGCCACCGCTCCTCGATGCGGTCGAAGGCGTCGGCGTACTCGGCGGCGACGATGAGCAGCCACTCCGCCACCAGCGCGTCCTTGGTGCCGAAGTGCCGGTACAGGGCGGCCTTCGTGGTCCCGGCCCGGTCCGCGACGGCCTGCACGCCGACGCCCCGGATCCCCTCGGAGTGGAACAGCTCCTCGGCCGCGTCGAGGATGCGCTCGCGGGGCGGCAGCTTGGCCACCCGCTCCGCCCGACCCGGCCGCACCGTGTCCGTCATGTCCCGTCCTCCCGCGCCGCTTCCGGCCGTCCAGGCCGCGCCACCGCCATGTTACGGTACCGAGCAGTCCCAGATGATACCGATCGGTACCGCACGGGACCCATCGGTTTCACAGGTCGGAGGGGTTCCCATGAAGCTGTCGGAGTACGTGACGCATGACGCCGTCGGACTCGCGGAGTTGGTCGCCCGCGGCGAGGTGACCGGCGCCGAGCTGGAGGGCGTCGCGCTGGAGGCGGTGGCCGCCGTCAACCCGCTGCTCAACGCGGTGGTGGAGACCTGGCCCGCCGAGGGGGGCGAGGCATCCGCCGAGGGGGCGCCGCTGGCCGGAGTGCCCTTCCTGCTCAAGGACATCGGCGTCACCATGGCCGGGAAGCGGACGGAGCTGGGCAGCCGCCTCGCCGAGGGCAACGTCGCCGCCTCGGACTCGTACCTGATGCGGCGCTTCCGCGCGGCAGGCCTCGCGACCTTCGGCCGGACCACGACCCCGGAGTTCGCCTACGGCATCACCACCGAGGCCGTCCTGTACGGGCCGACCCGCAACCCCTGGGACCTCGACCGCTCGACGGGCGGCTCCAGCGGCGGCTCGGCGGCCGCCGTCGCCGCGGGCATCGTGCCGGTCGCACACGGCACGGACGCGGCGGGCTCCATCCGCATCCCGGCCGCGAGCACCGGCTTGTTCGGCCTGAAGCCGACCCGCGGCCGGGTGTCCATGGGCCCCGACGTCGACGAGATCTTCAGCGGCCTTGCCGTACAGGGCTGCGTCAGCCGCACGGTGCGCGACAGCGCGGCGCTCCTCGACGCGGTCCGGGGCCCGGAGAGCGGTGACCCGTACTTCGCCGCGGAGCCGGAGCGCCCCTACACCGAGGAGATCACCCGCGCCCCGGGCCGCCTCCGCGTGGGCGTCCTCACCCAGGGCGACGGCCCCCGCCGCACCGCGGCCCCCGTCCTCGACGCCGTGTCCCGCACCGCGGAACTCCTCACCTCGCTCGGCCACCACGTCGAGGAGGCCACCCTGGACGCCGGCGTGAGCCGGGAGGAGTTCGTCCTGGCCAACGCCCGCCTCTGGACGGCCAACCTGGTCCCCTGGCTAGACGCCCTGGCCGCCGCCCTCGACCGGCCCGTCGACCTGTCCACCCTCCAGCCCGAGACGCTCGCCGCCCACACGTGGGGCCGCCGGGTCTCCGGCGCGGACTTCGTCGGCGCGCTCGGCGTCCGCAACACCGTCGCCCGCGCCGTCGGCCGCCGCTTCGAGAGGTACGACGTGCTGCTCACCCCGACCCTGCCCGAACTCCCGCCGCGCCTGGGCGTGTTCGCCGAGGGCGTCGAGGACCTGGACGGCCCGGGCTGGATCGACCGGCTCTTCGACCGCTCCCCCTTCACCGTGGCCTTCAACGTCGCCGGGACCCCCGCCATGTCCGTCCCCCTGGCGTCCGACCCCGCCACGGGCCTGCCCATAGGCCTGCAGTTCGCCGCCGCCTACGGCCGCGAGGACCTCCTGTTCCGGCTCGCGTCCCAGCTCGAGGGCGCCGCCCCCTGGTCCGCCCGCGCCCCCGCCGTCTGGGCCGGCACCGCCTGACAGAGCCGCTCGAACACCGCCTGGACGCGCGGCAGCCGCTCCCTGCCGCGCCGGGCCGCCAGATAGATCGCGTTGCCGACGGCGCGCTCGGGGGCGTGCAGGATCGCGAGGTCCCCCGCGTCCAGGCCCGCCCGGGCCAGATAGCGGGGGACGACGCCGAGCCCCGCGCCCGCACGGATCGCGGCGACGGCCGCGCGCATGTCGGCGACGGTGAGGGCCGGTTCCGGCGGGAGCGTGTCCCAGCAGGAGCGGAAGTAGCGCCGGGCCATGGGCATCGCGCGGGAGTAGCCGACGAAGGGGCGGGCGTCGCGCGGGCCGCCGTAGGGAGGGTCGCCGGGGCGGCCGATCAGGACGAACTCCTCGTCGCAGAGGTGGCGCAGGTACAGGCTTCGGGTGGGCGCGCCCTCGATCTTCGTCACCACGGCGAGGTCGAGCTCGTCCTGGAGAAGGCCTTCGGTCAGCTCGGGCGAGAGCCCGATGCGGCAGTGGATCCTGCGGGCCCCGGTGGCCAGGAGCGGGGCCAGACGGGGCAGCACGTGTGCCTCGAGGAGGTCGGCGGGCGCGCCCAGGAGCACCGGCGTGGCGCTGTCGTCGGCGGCGCCCGGAGCCATGACGTCGAGCGCCCCGTCGAGCGCGTCCAGGTGCCCGGCGATCCGGTGGGCGAGCAGATGCGCGTCCTCGGTGGGCGCGATCCCTCGCCCCGAGCGCTCGAAGAGGGCCCGGCCCGCGAGCCGTTCCAGCGCCTTGACGTGCCGCGACACGGCAGGCTGCGAGAGGCCCAGGGTGCCGGCCGCCTTGGCGACACCGCCGGACCGGTAGACGGCGAGGAAGCTGCGCAGGGTGCCGAGGTCCGCCCGGTGGGTCATGGCCGGGGCGTCCCTTCGGGAACGCCCTTGCGGACAGCGGGACTTGGGCGACCCGGCGGGCTCGGTGGACCGGGCGAGCCGGGCGGACTCGTCACACCGGGCGGACTCGGCGGGCTCTGCGCGCTCGGTGGACTCTGCGCGCTCGGCAGGCTCTGCGCACCGTCGGCCCCCGGCAGCGTGATCGTGAACGCCGTCCCCGTCCCGGGCTCCGAGCGGACGGTGACCGTGCCGCCGTGGGCACTCACCACCCCCTGCACGATCGCGAGGCCCAGGCCGGAGCCCGGCCGGTCGGCGCGCCGCTCGCCGCGCCAGAAGCGGTCGAAGAGGTGCTTCTGGTCCGCCGCGGGGATGGCGGGGCCTTCGTTGTGGACGGTGACGCGGACCTGCCCGTCGGCCTCGGTGCCGGTCAGGCGCACGGCGGTGCCGGGGTCCGCGTACCGCAGGGCGTTGTCCACGAGGTTGCCGATGGCGCGCTGGAGGGCGAGCGGGTCGCCGAGGACCGGCAGGGTCGTGCCGTCGTCGGATCCGGTGAGGGTGACGCCGGTGCCGGGCGGGGCGAGGGCGCGGCTCTCCTCGCGTATCTGCCGGTTGAGGGCGGCGACGTCGACGGGCTGGTGGCCCTGGTGCCGCGACTCCCAGCGTGCCAGCGCGAGCAGGTCGTTGACCAGCGCCGTCATGCGCTGCGTCGCGCGGTCGACGCGTTCGAGGGGGCGGCGGGCGGGCGCGCCGGACGGCAGGTCGCGGACGGCGACGTCCAGGTTGGTGCGCACGATCGCCAGGGGTGTGCGCAGTTCGTGGCTGGCGTCGGCCACGAACCGCTGCTGGGACGTGAACGCCGTGTCGAGCCGGTCGAGCATGTCGTCGATCGTGTCGGCGAGCCGCTTCAGCTCGTCGTCGGCGCCCTTGTGCCGGATGCGGCGGGTGAGGTCGGTGGCCTGGATCTGGCGCGTGGTGGAGATCAGCCGGTCGACCGGCGCGAGCACCCGCCCCGCGATGAGCCGTCCCACGAACACGCTCACCAGGAAGAGCCCGAGCAGGCTCCAGGCGAGCAGTTCCCGCAGCGTCGACAGGGTGGCGCGGTTGGCGGCGGCCTCGAACGGCACGAGCGAGGCCGGGTCCGCGTCGACCCGGGCGAAGTGGCCGCCGGTGACGACACCCCCGGTGCGGGCCACCTCGTCGGAGAGGGAGCGCCGGGTGAGCGCCGCCCCGCAGATGAAGTACAGCGCGGTCACGAGGACGGCGGCGAGGCCGAGGACGACCGACGAGTAGACGAACGCGAGCCGGTTGCGGGCCGAGTGCAGCCGCCGCGGCGGAGCCGGTGTCATGGGGTGCTCCTGAGGAGGTAGCCGAGCCCGCGGACGGTGACGAGGGGCTGGGGCGCGCCGTCCGCGGCGAGCTTGCGCCGCAGCCCGAGCACGGCGACCTTGACGATCTGGCTGAACGGGTCGAGGTGGGCGTCCCACACGTGCTCGATGAGTTCCTCGGCCGGGATCGCGCGGTCCGGGTGGGTCATGAAGTACCGCAGGAGCGCGAACTCCTTGCGGCTGAGCCCGAGCGGCCTGCCGTCGCGCCACGCCTCGCCGCCCGCCGTGTCGAGAACCAGGTCCCCGCAGCTGAGGACGGCGCCGGAGCGGCCGCCGTCCCGGCGCAGCAGGGCCCGGATCCGGGCGGCGAGCTCGTCGAAGTCGAAGGGCTTGACCAGGTAGTCGTCCGCCCCGGAGTCCAGGCCGTGGATCCGGCTGCCGACCGCGTCGAGGGCGGTCAGCATCAGGACCCGCGGGGCGACCCGCGCCGAGGGTGCCGTCGCCCCGCCCGCCTTCAGGCGCCGGCACACCTCGTCGCCGCGCACGTCGGGCAGCAGGACGTCCAGGCACACCAGGTCGTACGGGGTGTGGGCGAGCTGGTCCAGGGCGGTGGCGCCGTCCAGGGCGATGTCGACCGCGTAACCGTCACCGCGCAGGCCGTCGGCGATGCCTTCGGCCAGGTCGGATTCGTCTTCCACGACGAGTATGCGCATGGTGCAGTGTCACCCCCGCCCCGGGCGGCACGGCACCCGGGGCAGGTCGTCGCCGAGCGGCGGGACGTCGGTCACGGCGCCGGTACGCGCAGCTCGGACACCCAGAACGGGAGCTTCGGCGGGGTCGTGCCGCTGACGGCCGCCGGGCTGCCCAGGGTGTTGAACTGCGAGTTGACGACGAGCAGCCGCCCCCGGTGGACCGCGGCGCCGGTCGGGAACGCGAACGTCGGGTGCGGCGTGTCCTTGAGGGTGCGCGCCGAGCCGAGGTCGGCGGCGAGGGCCAGGCTCTTCACCGAGCCGGGCAGGTTCTGTACGACGTACAGGGTGCGGCCGCGCAGCACCAGGCCGTCGGGGGTGCTCAGGGTGCCGGACGGCATGGCAACGGGGGCGACCGTGCGCTCCTTGAGGTCCACCCGGTACAGGGCGTCCTCGTTGCGCTTGCCGATCACGAGGTAGCGGCCCGAGGGGTCGGCGGCGATGCCGTTGACGTTGATGCCGGGGGCGCCGGGCGCGGAGACGTACCGCACGGCGGTGCCCGTGAAGTCCATGAACTTCTCCAGGACGTAGCCGGTGCCCCGGGACTCGGCCCGCCAGAGCACGGGGGCGACCGAGTCGGTGACGTAGGCGCTGCCGTCGGGGGCGAGGGCGACGTCGTTGAGGAACGTCTGCCCGGCGCGGAGTCCGGTGTCGAGGCGGCTCACCAGGCGCGCCGTGCGGGTGTCGTACACGAAGATCTGCCCGGTCTGCCGGCCGGCGACGACGAGACGTCCGTCGGCGAAGGCGAGGCCCGTCGCGATGGTGCGGCCGTCCGCCCCGGCGGGCGAGAAGACCCGGAGGTCACCGGGGGCGCCGACGCGGCCCGTGTAGAGGGTGCCGTCCTTGACCGAGCCGACGTAGAAGCGTCCGGTGGCGGGGTCGACGGCGACGCTCTCGGGGAACACCTGGTCGCCGGGGAGGGCGTGGATGAGGGCGGCCCTGGTGCGTGCGGCCGCGTCCTGGGCGGCGGTGTCGTGGGTGGTGGTGTCCTGGGCGGTGGTGCGGGGCCCGGGCTGCGCGGGGACGGCGGCCGTCGCGCTCGCCGTGACGGCGAGCCCGGCCACCACGGCCAGGGCGGCCGAAGCGACCGGCAGTGCGCGACGACGGGACGTGTGCTTCATCGGGCGGATCCTCTCTGCTGTCGGGGCGCTCACCGCCCCGGCCCTTCGACGCCCAGCAGATCCCAACGATGGTTAGCGGCCGGTTAGCGCAGGCCCTCTGACCACGCACGATCGTGCATCGGTGAGGAACGGAAGCGTTATGGCTCGCGGCGGCGGCCCCGGGTTTGGCTGACGTCGACGCCGGGACCCGCGCCACCGCCCGGCACCCCGGAACAGGGCCGCGCCCAACGCCCCGCACCGCGGTGCCGGGCCTCGCGCATCGCCCCGCACCCCGACCCGGGACCGCGCGCACCGCCCCGGCCCCCGACCCCAGCAACCCAGGAGGTATCCACGTGGGATCCACGCCGTCCCCCGGCCCGTCGCCGACCCCGGCACGCGACCCGTCACCCGCCCCGTCCCGCACCACACCCTCGCGCACCCCGTCCACGCCGCGCACCCCGCACACCCCGCACACCACCCGCAGGCAGACCCTCGCCGCACTCGCCGCCACCGCCGCCGTCCCGGTCCTCGCGCCCGGCGCGGCCTCGGCCCGCGACCGCGGCACGCGCCCCGTCGCCGACACGGTCCTCCACAACGGCCGTGTCACCACGCTCGACCCGCGCCACCCCGAGACCACCGCCCTCGCCGTACGCGGAGACAGAGTCCTGGCCGTGGGCCCCGACCCCACGATGCGTCGCCTCGCCGGGGACCACACCCGGCTGATCGACCTGCGAGGGCGCCGCGTCGTCCCCGGGCTCACCGACTCGCACACCCACCTCATCCGGCAGGGGCTCAGCTACACCCAGGAGCTGTCGCTCGCCGGGGTCCGGTCGGTCGCCGAGGCCCTGCGGCTGATCCGCCACCAGGCCGAGCGCACGCCGCCGCCCCAGTGGGTGCGGGTGGTCGGCGGCTTCACCCGGCACCAGTTCGCGGACGGCCGCCTGCCGACGCTCGCCGAGCTGAACGCGGCGGTG
This sequence comes from Streptomyces sp. RK9, assembly GCF_045070545.1. Taxonomy (NCBI): domain Bacteria; kingdom Bacillati; phylum Actinomycetota; class Actinomycetes; order Kitasatosporales; family Streptomycetaceae; genus Streptomyces; species Streptomyces sp. RK9. Next base: position 893,786 of record NZ_CP173703.1, read on the forward strand.
CCCGACCGGCCCGTGTTCCTGCTCCACCTGTACGACCGCGCCCTCCTGAACCGCACGGCGCTGCGGATCCTCGGCTTCACCAAGTCGACCCCGGCGCCGCCCGGTTCACAGATCGAGCACGACGCGGCGGGCAACCCGACCGGGCTCCTGATCGCCAGGCCGAGCGCCACCCTGCTGTACTCGACCCTCGCCCGGCTGCCCGGTCTGTCCCCCGCGGACCAGTCGGTGTCGACCCGGCACTATCTGCGCCACCTCAACGCCCGGGGCGTCACCGGTGTCATGGACGCGGGCGGCGGCCACCAGACGTTCCCCGACGACTACGACGTCGTGGGCCGCCTGCACGGCGCCGGACAGCTCACCGCGAGGATCGGCTACCACGTCTTCACGCAGCGTCCCGGCGACGAACTCGCGGACTTCCGGCGCATGGCGGACCTGGTGTCCCCGGGCGACGGGGACGGGATGCTGCGCATGCTGGGCGCCGGGGAGATGCTCGCCTACTCCGCCGCCGACTTCGAGAACTTCGAGGAGCCGCGGCCCCGGCTGCCCGACACGATGGAGGACCAGTTGCGCGGCGTCCTCGCCTTCCTGGGCGAGCGGCGCTGGCCGTTCCGGCTGCACGCCACGTACGAGGAGTCGATCAAGAGGTTCCTCGACGTCATCGAGGACGTGCACGGGCGGGGCGGCCCGGACGTCCCGTTCGTCCTCGACCACGCCGAGACGATCAGCGCCCGCAGCATCGACCGCGTGGCCCGCCTCGGCGGCAGGATCGCCGTGCAGCACCGCATGGCCTTCCAGGGCGAGACCTTCATGGCGCGCTACGGTGCCGCGGCCACCGCGCACACCCCGCCCGTGCGCCGCATGCTGCGGGCGGGCATCCCCGTGGGCCTCGGCACCGACGCGACCCGCGTGGCGAGCGACAACGTCTGGCGTGCGCTGCACTGGCTGGTGACGGGGCGCAGCGTCGGCGGGCAGGTCCTGCACCCGCCGGAGCACCGGCTCGACCGGATCACCGCGCTGCGCCTGCTGACCCAGGGCAGCGCCGCCCTCGCCGACGAGGACAGGGACAAGGGCACCCTCTCCCCCGGCCGGTACGCGGACCTGGCCGTGCTCCGCGAGGACTACCTCACCGTGCCCGCGGAGCGCATCCCGGAGATGGCGTCGGTCCTGACGATGGTGGGCGGCCGCGTGGTCCACGGGGCGGCCGAACACGCGGCGCTCAACCCGCCGTTGCCGCCGGTCAGGCCGTCGTACTCACCGCTCCTGACGGGAGCGAACGCGCCCTGACCTCCGGCTGCCGCCGGGACCCCGGCCTTACTTCTTCGGGTCCCGGAAGCGCCCGAACGCCTTCGAGAGGGCCTTCAGCGGCGATCCTTCGGCCTTGGCGGCCGCGGTCGGCAGGGCCGCGCCGTCGCCGCCGGACACCTCGGCGAGCGCGGCCTGTGCGGCCTCGGCCGCCTCGCGGTACAGGTCACGGGACTTCGTCATGGCGTCGAGCGCCTCGGCGTACTTGGTGACCATGCCCTGGGCGTGCGTCAGCTCCTCGTCCGGGGTGAGCAGGTGCCAGCCCTGGCGCAGCCGCGTCAGGGCCCGCTCGGCCTCGGCGGGCAGCGGTCGCGGCAGGGCGGCGAACTCCTTGATCCTCTCCAGGAGTTCGGTCGGCTCCGAGCCGTCGAGGAAGACGCTGCGCACCGTGAAGCGGTCCGCGTCGTAGTCCGCGCTCGGCGGGTCCATGGCGAGGACGACGGCGCCGCCGCGCGGCATCCGCACGCCCAGCTCCCGCTTCATCGCGAAGTCGGCGATCTGCGCCTGCTCGGGCGTGCCCCGGTGCTCGATCACCCGGTGCCGCAGGCCCGGCGGCAGGAACGTCGCGATCGGCTGCTGCCCGACCGTGTCCGGCGTCATCGCCTCGTGCACCACGACGTGCACGAACCAGCTCTGCCGGGTGCAGTCCCGCAGCCGGCGGCGCAGCTCGTCGTCGTCCTTCGGCAGGTGGTTCGCCGCCCGCAGCCGCACGTCGGGCACCGTGTCGTGGTCCCAGGGGACCTGCTCGCTGTCGGGCCAGAACATGGTGGCGGGCGAGGGCCAGCGCGCGTCCCACGCCCGGTCGGCCTCGGCGGCGAGGATCCAGGTGACCCCGTCGCCTTCCTTGCGGCGGCTCTCCGGGTCGTACGTGGTGAGCTGGGCGCGCACCGTGACGTCGTCGTCCACGCGCCAGCGGGCCTCGAAGAGACGGCGGGCGAGGGGGCCGGGGTCGGCGGACTCGTCCCGGGGGTGCAGCACGGTGGCGCGGGCGGCCTCGGCCGGTTCGAGGTCCAGGAAGTCGTCGAGCACCCCGGCCGCCTTGAGGGCGATCAGGTTGCGCCGGACGTCCTGCTCGGGCTCGGGCCCGAGGTGGCGCCCGCGCCCCAGCCACGCGGTGTCGGGGGCGGTGGTCGATGAGGTGGTGTTTTTGGCCATGGAATCGTTCTGTGGGTGATCGGGGCCCGACCAGTATGGTCCGTGAACGCTTGAGTCTCCCAGGTCAGAACCCTTCCACCCCAAGGGGGATCAGCAAACTGCCGACGATCGGCGTCAAAGAGGTCACCTTCTCATGGAGTCGGGGGGCTCGGCCCGAAAAGTCGGGACCCTTGGCCCGAAATCGACCCGGGAGCGGGCCCGGGACCGGCCGGGGGGCGGATGCGCGGACGGCCGGGGCGGCAGGCGTCGGCGTGGGGCGCGCACCCCCGCGCGTGCGCCGCGTGGTGCGGATCTTGCCGACTCTTTCCGGCCGATCGCGCCCCGGCTGAGCCCGGCGGGGCGCGACCGCGCAGAGTGGTCCGTATGACGACTCCCGCAGAGCTGCTCCGTTCCTTCGCCCGCACCCGCGCCTCGCTCGACGGCGAGGAGGTCACGTACTGGTGGTCCGGGGACGTGTACACCTGGGCACCCGACGAGCCCTACCGGCGCGTGTTCGGCTTCGAGGGGCTCAACGTCGCCCGCCTGGTCGAGGACGCCGAGGCCGGTCCTGACGCGTATCAACTGCTGACCCGCGAGGCGGCCTTCTTCCTGGACCCCGGCACCCGCGAGATCCTGCAGACCTGGCAGGACCTGCCGGTGGTGCACATCTGGAACGACCCGGCGAACCAGAAGTGGCGTCCCTTCCCGATACCGACGACGGAGCTCGGCGGCCAGGTCTGCTTCAGCCTGGAGATCCCGCTGTCCTACCCCTCGCCCCTGCCGGTGGCCCAGTATCCGCTGCACTCGGCCGGGGACACGTACAAGGCCCTGGAGCTCTTCCAGTTCTTCGCCGACCGCGCGGACCTCGCGGGTCCGGCGCCCAGCGTCCCGGCGACCATGTCGTGGACGCGGATGTCCCCGTGGATGCCCTGGATGGCGCGCGGTCAGCGGCCCGGCGGTCTCACCTTCCACTGCCGGGGCCGCAAGCTCGCCTCGTACGAAGAGGTCCCCGCGCGGACCCGCGCGTACATCGCCGACCACCAGCCGAAGTTCGCCCACGCACCGAAGGAGTGGAGCGAGCCCAACGAGACCAGTTGGACGTACTTCAAGAAGCTCAACCCGCCGAAGTAGCCGCCACGCCGTTCCGGCACCGCTCCCGGCCGCGGGAACGCACCGACCATGGGACGCGACCGACCGCAGGACAGGAAAGGAAGGCCCGTCATGTCACTCGTCCGCGTCCAGCACGTCTCCCTCTCCCTCGACGGTTTCGCGACCGGCGAGGGCCAGAGCCTCGAAGCGCCGTTCGGCCACGCCGGGGAACGCCTGCACGACTGGATGTTCGCCACCCGATGGGGCCGCGCGATGCTGGGCCGGACGGGCGGCACGCGCGGCGTCGACGACGCGCTCGTGCGTCTTTTCGCCCCGGGGATCGGCGCCGAGATCATGGGGGCCGGGAAGTTCGGCCACCCCGGCTGGCACCAGGACCCGCAGTGGAAGGGCTGGTGGGGCCCCAACCCGCCGTTCCACACGCCGGTCTTCGTCCTCACCCACCACCCGCGGCCCTCGATCGAGATGGAGGGCGGCACGACGTTCCACTTCCTCGACGCCTCGCCCGCCGAGGCGCTCGAACGGGCCCGTGAGGCCGCGGGCGGCCTGGACGTGCGCCTCGGCGGCGGGCCCACCACGATCCGCGACTTCCTCACCGCAGGTCTCGTCGACCACATGCACCTCGTGGTGGTCCCGATCCTGCTCGGCCGGGGCGTGCGCCTCTGGGACGGCCTGGAGGGCCTGGAGAAGGACTACGAGGTCGAGGCCGTCTCCACGCCCAGCGGAGTCACCCACCTGATGTTCACCCGCGCGAGCCTGTGAATCGCGGCGGGCGTGCGGGCCCGGTACAGATGTGATCATGACCGCGCCCCACGCATCCGCACCCGGCACGACCGCCCGCACCCCCGCCGTCGCCATGCTGCGGCTGCTCGGCGGGTTCCAGATCTCCCAGGCCCTGTACGTCGCGGCCCGGGCCGGGGTCGCCGACGAGCTGGCCGGCGGTCCCCGGCCGGTCGGCGAGGTGGCCGGGGCCACGGGGCTCCGGCCGGACCTGCTGCGCCGCCTCGTGCGGAGCCTCGCCGCCGAGCACGTCTTCGGTTACGACGAGGAGCGGGACTCCGTGGCCCTCGGGCCGCTCGGGCACACCCTGCGCGGCGACGGCGACGAGTCCGTGCGCGCCGTCGCCCTCATGTGGATGGAGACCCACTACCGGCCCTTCGGCCGACTGTGGTCCACGCTGCACGACGGAGTGCCCGCCGCGGAGCGGGAGTTGGGCAGGCCGTTCTTCGACTGGCTCGGCGAGGACCCGGACCGGGTCGCGGGGTTCAGCTCCGCGATGGCCGACCTGATGCGCGCCGTCCGCAGCGACGCGATCGACGCGCTCGACCTGACCGGCGTCGGCCACCTGGTCGACATCGGCGGAGCCGACGGCACGGGCCTCGCCGCCCTCGCGGCGCGCCATCCGCGGCTGCGCGGCACCGTCTTCGACCTGCCGCACGTCGTGGCGGCCGCGCACGCCACGCTGAGCCGGGCCGGGGTCGCCGACCGCGTGGACACCCGGGGCGGTGACTTCTTCCAGGCCGTCCCCGAGGGCGCCGACGCGTATCTCGCCTGCTTCATCCTGCACGACTGGAACGACGAGCAGGGCACCCGCATCCTGGAGCGCGTCCACGAGGCGGCGGCCCCCGGCGCCCGGCTCCTCCTCGTCGAGACCGTCCTCGGCCACGGCCCCGCCCCCGAGATCGCGACCCTCCTGGACCTGACCATGATGGGCATGCTCGACGGGCGCGAGCGGACCCTGGAGAACTGGCGCGCCCTGCTGGCGGGCGCCGGGTTCCGGCTGACGCGGACCGTCGAGACGGCGGGCCCCATGTGTGTCGTCGAGGCGGTGCGGGTGGATCGTTGAGGCGCAGCGGCCACGGGCAGCGGTTCACCACTGGGCGGCCGGGCCGGGGCGCGGGTGGGCCGGGGGCGCGTCCCCCGCTTCAGCGCGTCAGGAAGGTGCGGAGCACGGTGATCAGGGCGGCCGGGTCGTCCTCCTGCACGTTGTGGCCCGCGTCCGGCACCACCACGAGTTCGCCGTCGGGCACGCGCGCGATCAGGCGTTCCGCGGTGGACTGCGGGAGCACCCTGCTGCGCCCGCCGCGCACGAGGAGCACCGGCAGGCCGGTGAGCTGGGCGGCGAGTCGGTCGGTGGCCGCGAGGATGGCGGGGAAGTCGGGCGGGCGCGGATCGCCCTTCGGTACCCACCCGCCATCGGGCGTGCGGCGGAACAGGGCGCGCATCCGGTACGTGACGCGGGCGCGGTCGGCCCGCGGGCTGACGCGCAGCGCGGCGTCCACCACGGTGTCGATGGCGTCGACCGGGCCGAGTCCCGCCATGAAGGTCCGTACCCGCTCGGTGCTGTCGAAGTCGACGCCGGGCGCGACGTCGACCAGCGCCAGGCGCTCGACGCGGCCCGGGTGCGCGGCGGCGACCTGGGCGGCGACCACGCCGCCGAGGGACATGCCGACGAGCCGCACGCGGTCGAAGCCGAGGTGGTCGGCCGCGGCGACGGCGTCCTCGGCCATCGCGGCGATCCGGTAGTCGTCGGACCAGTCGCTGTCGCCGTGGCCGCGCAGGTCCAGTGCGACGAGCCGGGCGGCCCCGCGCAGGCCGAGGCAGACGAAGTCCCAGGTGTGGGCGTTCAGTCCGCCGCCGTGCAGGAGCAGCACCGCGGGGCCGGGGCCGCCCCAGTCGAATCCGTGCGACCGGCAGCCCGCGCGGGTCCAGTACACGTCGCGCGGCGGTGCCGGATCGTGGATCCGGACGCCCAGCGACGCCGCGAGATCGGTCATCGACGGGACCGATGCCGGTCCGTTCACGGCGGTACCCCCATTCACCTCGACACCCCCTTACCTTGACGGTCCAAGGTAAGCTTCTTACCTTGGACCGTCAAGGTAAGCTGGCCGGATGGCTGCCCGTAGACGACGTACACCCGACGAGGCCAAGCGGCTGATCCTGGAGGCCGCGGGCGCGCTGCTCGCCGCGGGCGGTCCGGCGGCCGTGCAGGTGCGGGCCGTGGCCGCCGCGGTCGGGGTGTCCGACGCCGCGGTCAACCACCACTTCGGCAACCGCCAGCAGTTGCTGTCGGCGCTGCTGCGCTTCGGCGGCAGGAAGCTCAAGGCCGAGCTGCGCGCCGCCCTCGACACCTGGACCGACGGACCCGCCGACCCGGCCGACCTGGTGTGCGTCCTGTCCGCGCCCTACGCCGACGGCTACGCCGAACTGGCCCTCGCCCTGCACCAGTCGGGCTGGCGGGACACCGGAAGCGGACTGCTCGACGAGGTCGTGGACCGCCTGCACGCGGCGGCGCGGGACACTTGCGCCGACACCGGCCGGACGCCACCGGCCCGCGAGACCGTCCAGCTCGCGGTGGCCGCGCTGCACCAAGCCGTCGCGATGGAGCCCCTGTTCGGCGCCGAGTTCCGCAGGAGCGCGGGGCTGGACGCGGCCGCGCGCGAGCGGACGCTCCGCTGGTGGGCCGGGACCCTGCGGTCGACGCTCGCAGGAACGGACGCCGCGCCCGCCCGCCGGGACCGCTGACGCTCGCCGTCGAGGAGGCGGACGGCCTCGGCCCGCGCACGTCGTTCGTGCCGAACGGGCGGGACCCGGGCGAAGACCGGGTGACCCTCGGTCATGGGGTTCCCCGTGACCGACGGCGCCGGTTCGCTGGAGGGGTGCGGCGACACGAAGGCGAGGGCCATGGACATCACGGGTGCGGGCGCGCCGATCGTGGCGGCCGTCGGAGTGGTCGGGACCCTCCTGTCGGCCCTGCTCACCCAGCGGGCGGCCGAGCGGAGCCGACAGCGCGAACAGGAGCGTGCCGAACGGACCCGGGCGTGGGCCAGGGAGACCGAGGAGCGGCGCGCGTGCTGCATCGCGCTCAACACCGCGTCCCGCCAGTATCTGGCCGCGCTCACCGACCAGGCGCACGCCCTGACCCGCGCGGAGGACCCACGCGCGGCGCGACAGCGCCTCATCGAGGCCCGGGACCTGCACCGGGACGTGTACGCGGAGGCCCAGATGCGGCTACCCGACCCGCTGCTCGCCCTCGCGGGAGAGGCCACCCACGCGCTCGGCGCCCTCTACGGCCTGCTCCGGCGCCTGGACGACGGCGTGCCCCGGCCGGACGACTCGCTCGACGCCGCGCAGGGGGAGATCGACGCGCTGTGGGAACGGCTGCGGGAGCTGCGGCGCGGGATGCGTGCGGACCTCGGGGCCTCGGGGCCGCCCCGGCCCGGCCCCGCCACCGGACCACACCCCGACCCCACCGGTCCGGGCGCGATCCGGGCGAGTTCGGGGCGTTGACCGGGCGCCGGACGAAAAGCTCGGCGATCGACCTTCGCCATGGCTGACATCTCGTCATCATGGAGCCCGCGAACGGCTGTTGAGAACCACGGGTGAGAACTACGGGACGTGAGGAGAGCCGGTGGGGGAAGAAGAGGAGAGCGGTGGCGCGCAGGCCGTGCGGACCTGGGCCGGTGAGGCCGTCGAGCGGGCCAGGGCGCTGCTGCCGACGCCGGACGCGGTCGCCGTACCCACGCGCGCCCACGACGAGTCGATCGCCGAACTCGACCACCTCTCCCGCCTGTTGGACCAGGAGCCGGAACTGCGCGGCTCGGTGACCGTATGGCTCGGCGGGGCCCTCACGCTGCGCCACGCCGTCGGGGGCGGAACGCCCGAGGACCGGGAGCGGGCGCGCACGCTGCTGCGGGACGCGCGGGACCCGGCGACGCCGCACGGAGCCGCGACTCGCGCCGAGGACCGGCGGTGGGCCGCGCTGTTCCTGCTGACGCACGCGATGCCGCTGCAGGAGATGCTGGGCGGGCTCGCGCCGGAGCCGGACGCGACCGCCATGTTCGACATGATCATGCGGAACGGGCCGAGCGGGATGGCCGCCTTCACGGCCGAGGTCCAGGAACTGGTGAGCGAGGCGGCCGAACTCCCGCTGCCGCCGGATCAACTGAGGCAGGTGCGGCAGCTGCGCGACCTGTTCGCCCGGCCCTCGGCCGCCGGGATCACCGAGCTGTTCGCGGGCCTCGTACCCGACGACGGGCTCCCCGGCACCGATCAGCTGCGGCAGACGATGCTGAACCTGCTGGCGACGATGACCGGCGGCGCGGGTCCGACGGCGGGCCCGGGTACGGCGCCCCGAACGGACACGGACACGGCACCAGGTACGGACACGGACACGGCACCCCGTACGGACGCGGGCCCGAGCCCCGCGCACGGCACCCCGGCCCCCTCGGAAACCGCCCGCGCCGACGGCGGCACCCCCGCGACGCCCCGCACCCCCGACGACATCCGCAGGATCCTCGCCGCCTGGCAGGCCGTGCACACCACGTCCGTCGACTTCGTGAACCATGCCGGTGGCGGCGACCCGGCCGCCCTCAACCAGCAGCTGGCGAGGTTGCGCGAGGCCCGGGACGGGCTGCCGGACGACATGCCGGACAAGGACGCCCTGGAAGGGCTGATGGCGTTGCTGCTCGGCGTCAGCGACGGCGCCGGCGGCACCCTCCAGGACCAGGCCGTCGGCCTCGCCCACACCCGGACGGTCACCGACTACCTGCGGCGCAAGGCGGAGAGCCCCTTCCCCATGGCCGACCTCCTCCCGGTCATGGCCGACGCGATGGACCTCATGACGGAGGCCCGCACCGTCGGGCAGACCGACGACGTGGAGCGGCTGAGCGCCCTGCTGGACCGGGCCGAGGCCTTCTGCGACAGCGTCCCCGAGGACCACGCCCTGCGGGCGGTGGCCGTCCTGGCCCGCGCCATGGCCCGCATGATGCTCGGCCGGTGCACCAGGGACAAGGCTCTGCTCCTGGACGGCCTCGCGGACCTCGACGAGAGCAAGACGGCCGCAACGAACAGCAAGCTCCCGATCGGGGGCGACGTACTGGCGGCCATCGCCCCCGAGGCCGAGGCCATGCGCGCGTTCCTCAGCGGCGACAGCGCCGGTGTACCGGACCGGGAGGTGCCGCCGCCCGACGCGCCCGCCGACCGACTGCACTCCGCCGCGACCCGCCTCAGGCTGCGCCACGACGTCACGAAGGACCCGGCGGACCTCGACGCCGTCATCGCCACCCTGGAACGGCTCCGCGAGCACATCCGCCAGGGCCGGGCCCCGCGCGTCGCCGCCGACTCCCTGTGGTCCCTCGCCGACGCCTACCGCGCCCGCTGGCACCGGGAGCACAGCAAGTCCGACGCGGACGCCGTCACCGACACGGCGAACGAGGCCATGGCCACCCTCGCCGCCGACGTCCTCCTCCAGCACGGCGCCGAACACCGGCTGACGACCGCCCGCAGCGGCGCCTCGCTCGGTCTGCGGGCCGCCCTGTGGGCCGCGGCGCACGAGCGGGTGGCCGACGCGGTGACCGCCCTGGAACTGGGCCGGGCGCTGGTGCTCCAGGCAGCGGCCACCTCCCGGGACGTACCGGAGCTGCTCGCGGAGCGCGGGCAGCACGGACTCGCCGCCGCCTGGCGGAAGTCCGGCGCCGCCGACGGCGCCGAGCTGCCCGCCGAGCTCCCGAGCACCCTGCGCCGCCAGGCCCTCGAAGCCCTCGGCTACCGGGCGGACGGCGGGCTCCTGTCCGTCCCCACCCTGCGCGAACTCGCGGACGGCGTGGGCGAGGCCGGTGCGGACGCGCTCATCTATCTGGTGCCCGGCAGCGACGGCGAGGCCCCCGGCATGGTGCTGGCCGTGGGCCCCGAGATCGGCGTCGGCGTGGGCCCGCTGCCCGTGCTCTCCGCCGCGCGGAGCGCCCCGCTGGAGCGGTACCTGGACGCGGCCGCGGCCCGGCCCACGGACCACGTCGACGAGGCGGCGGAACGCGTCTGGGAGGAGGCCCTCGCCGACCTGTGCGACTGGGCGTACGAGGTGTTCGCCCACGTCCTGCCCGGCCTCGCCGAACACCTCCCGCAGGACACGGGGGAACAGCGCGCTCCCCGGGTCGTCCTGGTCCCCTGCGGCCGCCTCGGCATCGTCCCCTGGCACGCGGCCCGCTTCCCCGCCGACGCCCCGTACGACTACCTCTGCCAGGCCCTCGTGATCAGCTACGCCGCGTCCGGCGGCCAGTTCCTGCGCACGGCGAGACGCGCGCCGCGCGACCCGGTCTCGGCCCCGGCCATGGTGGCCGACCCGAGCATCTCGCTGACGTACGCCGAGCTGGAGGTCCTGGAGCTGCGCCGCGCCTTCTACCCGGGGGCCCGGCTGTACGGCGACTTCGCCACGCTCCCGCCCGACTCGGTGCCGGTCGGCACCCCCGACCAGCTCCTCGCCCTGCTCGGCCAGGACCACTCGATGGTCCACCTGGCCACGCACGGCATGGCGGGCACGCGGCCGACCGAGTCGGCCCTGCACCTCGCCCCCACCGAGCCCGGCGAGGAGGTCGGCCGGCTCACCGTGACGCGCCTCCTCGACCGCCCGCAGCCCGTCGAACGGGACGCTCCGGACGGCCCGTTGATCGTCCTGAGCGCCTGCGAGACCGACCTGAGCACCCGCGACCACGACGAGGCCCTGACCCTCACCACCGCGTTCGTCTCGGGCGGCGCACGCGATGTCGTGGGGTCGCGGTGGACCGCGCGGGACGGCGCCTCGATGCTCCTGATGACGGTCTTCCACCACCATCTGCGGGCCGGGCTCAGCCCGGTCGACGCGCTGCGGGCCGCGCAGCTGTGGATGCTCGACCCCGAGCGGCAGGACCCGGGCTGCCTGAGCGCCGAGCTGCGAGCGGACGTGCGCCGCACCGACCTGCAACGGCCCGCCGTCTGGGCCGCGTTCATCCATCAGGGCCACCCGGGCCGGGGAGAGGAGAGCGCATGAACCAGGGAGAGGACGGCGGGGTGAAGGTGCTCCGCCTCGTCCACGAACACCTGGACAGCGTCCGCGAGCAGCTGAGCGACGAGCAGTACGAACTGCTGCTCACCCACCTGCGCGCGCTCGCCGAAACCCCGGCGAGCGATGCCCGGGCCGTCCGCCGCGCCTTCCAGAACGTACGCCTGGCTCTGGTTCCGCTGCCGTTCGACCATCCGGTCCGCGAGGCCCTGGACGCCGTCCGGCTCACCGGTGCGGCCGCGGTCGGCGAGCACGCCGTCCTGCGGACGCGGGTGCTGCTCACCCGGATCACGGCCGACCCCGATCCGCCCCCCGACACCGCGGCCATCATCGCCGCCGCCGAGGACCGGCTGCTGCGCACGCCCGCCCTGTCGGCCGCCGAGGTCCGCACCCGGTGCGTCGGTGCGGCGCCGCCCGCCGAGCTGATCCGGCTCGCCGACCCCGAACTCGGCGACCGCTACCCGGCGTTCCAGTTCGAGCCCGACGGCGGGAGGCCGTACGAGGTCGTCCTGGAGGTCAACCGGGTGCTGCTCGCCGACGCGGACCCGTGGGGCGCCGCCGAGTGGTGGCTGAGCCGCAATCCCTGGCTGGGCGGGGGTCCGCCCGCCGATCTCCTCGGCATCCGTCCCGACCGTGAACTGGTGGGCGCGGCCCTGGTGTTGGCGGAGGGAAGCTGATGCACGACGCGACCGCCTCGCCCTCCGCGTACCGCTTCCAGCCGCACTGGGAGGTGCTGCCCGCGGGCTCCCACCTGTGGCGGATGCACTCGTCCCGGTTCGCGGCCGAGCAGTTCAAGCCGTTCGACGCGCGGGACCGCGCGCCCGGCCGCTTCCACGGCACACCGGAGGACCCCTACCCCTGCCTGTACGCCGCGACGGACCCGGAGACCGCACTCGCCGAGACCCTGCTGCGCTCGATCGACTTCGACAAGGAGACCAGCATGCGGCTGGTCCCCTGGCCGTGGGTACGGGGCAAGTCGCTGCACGTGGTGCGGACCCGGTGCGAGCTGAGGCTGGTCTCGCTGCGCTCCGGGGCGGCCCTCGCCGCCGTCTGCCAGGACAACTTCCTGCTGGAGAGGGAGGGGCCCGAGCACTACGCGCGCACGCGGACCTGGGCGCGGGAGATCCGGGCCCAGGCACCCCAGGCCATGGGCATGATCTGGGAGTCGCGCCGCAATCCGTCCCAGCAGGCCCTGGTGCTCTTCGGGGACCGCCTCGCGGACCGCGCGGACGGCGCCCTCGAAGCCCTGCCGTTCCGCGGCATCCCGGACCTCGGCTCCCCGGACGGCGTCAAGGAGGTCAACCAGCTCCTCGAACCGCTGCGTTCGGCGGTCAGGGAGCCACTGCGCCGGTGAGACCGGCACCAGGGGCGCCGCCCGGCCAGGACCCGACCGGGACGCGACCAGTCCGCGCCCGGCCGGTCCGCTTCACTGAAAGGGCGGTCCGCCCGGGGACAACACATCGGGGGAGCCTCCCCGGGCGGCCCGTGCCCGCCCGGCCCGCCGACGCCGACGCTGTGTCAATTCACGTAAGGACCAAGCATGTTGGGGCCCCAGCCACCTACCGTGACCCTATGACCGGGGGGATGGGCGCATGGTCGGACGGCCGCGCCGGGCGCACGGTGACCTGGCCCGCGCCCGACACATACGTACTCGTTGACGGGGTCCTGCTGCGCATGGTGCCCGAGCCCGCGGGGCTGCCGCCGGGCACGGCCGTCACCGTGCGCCACGATCCCGAACGGCGGCGGCTCGTGGCCCGCGCCGACGACACGGAGGGGGCGGCCGCATGAGCGTCGACGGCATCGGATTCGGGAGCGGATACGAGGAACGGCAGCCCGTGCTCCTGCTCCTCGACACGTCCGCGTCCATGGGGCGCCCCGAGGAGCACCCGCGGATCGACGAGCTGAACCGGGCGCTGACCCGCTGGTTCGACGGGGTCCGCGCGCAGGAGCGGCTGCGCACCCGCGTGGAGGTCTGCCTCCTCACCTTCGACTCCGCCGTGCGCGTCCACGACCCCGGCCCTGGCCGCCTCGTCCCGGTCGAGGAGGCGGACGCCGACCGGCTCTTCGTCCCGGTGGACAGCATGCGCCCGCCCACGCTGCGCGCCGAGGGGCTGACCCGGCTGACGGACGCCGTGGAGACGGCCCTGGACCTCGCCCGCGCCCGCTACCGCGCCCTGCAACAGCAGCGGGTACCGGTCCGGCGCCCCTTCGTGTGGGTCCTGACCGACGGCGCGCCGAGCGACGCCCGGGGCCGCCCCCTGGACGCGGCCGCCCTGGAGGGCACGGCGGCACGGGTGCGGCAGGGCGAGGTGCGGGACGAGTGGGTCTTCCAGGTGATCGGGGTGCACGGCGCCGACCTGCCGATGCTCCGGGTCCTCGCGCCGAAGGCCACGTCCCCCCTGGCGGACCTCGACTTCGGCCGGATCCTCGATCTGCTGTTCCAGAGCACGGACGACAGCAGCCCGGACCAGGACGCGGACCTCGTCCACCAGCAGGTCAACGACCGCGCCGCCCGCCTCGCCCGCATGGACCGCCTGGAGAGTGACCTCCGGTGATCGTCGCGGGCGCCTCCGTCCAGGGCACCGCCCATCTCGCGGGCGGACAGGGCTGCCAGGACGCGTTCAAGGCGGTCGACCTGGGCGGCACGGCGGTCCTCGCCGTGTCCGACGGCGCGGGCAGCCGCGACCGCAGCGCCCTCGGCGCCCACATCGCGGTCGACGCGGCGTGCCGCCTGCTGGCGGAGCGCATCCCCGACGCCGAGGAGCCGCCGGAGGCGTGGACGCGGTGGGTCGCGGGGCGCGGGGGCAGGGTGGTCGAGGAGTATCTGCGCGCGGTGGCGGGGGTGTTGGGGGCGGGGGCGTTGAGGGCGGAGGCGGGTGCGCCGGGAACAGGAGCGGGGGCGACCGGCACGGACGTGGGCCCCGGGGCGGAAGGACTGGACGCCGACACCCGTGCCGCCGACACCGGCACCCTCGCCGACACCCGTGCCGCGGACCCCAGCCCCCTCACCGACACCCGTGCCGCCGACCCCAGCACCCTCGCGGCCACCCTCACCGCGGCCGTCGTGGCCCCGCCCTGGGTGGCCTTCGTCTCGCTGGGCGACGGCTTCGGCACCCTGCTGACGCGCGACGACCGCTGCCACCTGGTCCTGCCCCCGCCCGCCGCCCCGGCCCCCTTCCTCTCCTCCCCCGGCGCGGCGCTGCGCGTGCGTACCTTCGCCGTCTGGGAGCCGGACCTCGCCGGCGTGGTCCTGTCCACCGACGGCTGCGCCGCCCTCGCCCTCGACCACCCCGCCGTCCATCAACTCCCTCCGGAGGCCGGACCATTACCGGCCGCGGGCTTCTTCCTCGGCCTCGCCGCCACGCTCCGCGAGAACCACGGGGACGCCGAGCCGCTCCGCCGACGCCTGTCCGGCCCCGAGGCCGGGCGCACCGGTGACGATCTGACCGTCCTGTGCGCGCTGGTCGAAGGAGGGTGAGCGTGGGACTGACAGTGGTGTCCGGTCACGGACACGCATGGCGCCTCACCGAGCAGATCGGCAGCGGCTCGGAGGGGTTCGTGTACGGCGTGGACGACGCCCGTCCCCTCGTCGCGAAGCTCGTCCCCGACCCGCCCGACCCCGAGGCCTACCGGCGCCGCGTGGCCCGCCTGGTGCGCCAGCGCCGCGAGCCGCGCACGGTCGGCCTGCTCTCCGGCACCCCGGTCCGTCTCGCCTGGCCGCTGGTCCCGGTCCGCACGGCCATCGGCGACGCCGCGGACCGCGTCGACGGCTATGTGATGCCCGACATGCGCCACGCCTACCAGCCGTTCAGCCACCTCCTCAGCACCTCCGCCCGGCGCGCCTTCCTGCCCCGGGCGACCTGGGCCACCGCCCTGCGCGCCGCCCTCGCCCTCGCCCGGCTCCTCGGCGAACTGCACGCCGAGGGCTATGTGGTGGGCGACCTCAAGACCGACAACCTGTGGGTCGACGAGGGCGGCCGGGTCGGCATGGCGGACGTCGACTCCTGGCAGTTCACGGACGGCCGCGAGCTCTTCCCCGGCCGGATGCGCACCCCCGGTTACACGGCCCCCGAACGGCTCGGCACGGCCACCGCCGCACCGCCCGACACCACGTCCGACGACTTCGCCCTGGCCGTCCTCGTGCACCAACTGCTCCTGGCCGGGCTGCACCCCTTCGCCGGCCACCCGGCGGACGGCGGCGACTACCGGTCGTACGACGACAACGTCCTCCACGGCCGCTGCCGGATCGTCGACCGCACCTCGGTGCTGCTGCCCCGCTCCGTGCCACCCGCCGACCTGCTGCCGAGACGCCTCACGGAACTGTTCCGGAGGGCGTTCACGGACCCGGCCCACCGTCCGACGGCGACCGCGTGGGCCGAGGCGCTCGCGGCCGAACTGGCCCCCGGCCGGCTGCGCGTGTGCGCGGTGAACGCCCGTCACGTCCACACCGTGGAACGGCCGTGGTGCCCGTGGTGCGACCAGGCCGAACAGGGCTCCGACAGCTACCCCGACCAGCCGCAGGAGGAAGCATGACGGCCCTCCCCCAGCCACGGCACGGCGCGCGCGAGGAGACCCTGATATCCGTCGCCCGGACACTGGACCGCTGCACGGTCCTCGGCCCCGGCGTCCGCGCGGTCGTCTGGGTGCAGGGCTGCCCCCTGCGCTGCCACGGCTGCGTGGCCGCGGAGACCCTGCCCTTCGAGGGCGGCACCAGCCGGACGACCGCCGAACTCACGGACTGGCTCTGCCACTTGGAGGACATCGAGGGCGTCACGCTCTCCGGCGGCGAGCCGTTCAGCCAGGCCGGAGCCCTGGCCGGGCTGCTCGACGCGGTACGGGAGCGGCGGCCCGACTTCGGCGCGATGGCGTACTCCGGCTTCCGCCACGAGGCGCTGCGGCGCGGCGGGCCGGACCGGCTGGCCCTCCTTGACCGGCTCGACCTGCTGGTCGACGGGCCCTACGTCGCGGCGCGACACGGCAGCCTGCGCTGGCGCGGTTCGGACAACCAGCGCCTCGTCCCGCTCACCGACCGCTATGCCCAGAGCCTGGCCGAGCCGGACAGCACCGCCGGGGTGGAGGTGTCCGTGGAGGCGGGCGGAGCGCTCTCCTGGGCGGGCGTGCCGCCGACTCCCGGATTCCGGAGAAGACTTGAGGACCGGCTAGCGGCGCGGGGGGTCGTGCTGCACACCGAGGCACGGAGGGAACGATGAGCGGATCACCGAAGTACAGCAGCGTCCGCATCGGCGTGCTGTACGCCCAGCGGGAGGCGACGGAGCGCCGCCGCCGGGCCGAGGAGCGCCGGGCCAGGGAACGCAAACGGGCGGCCCAGCGGGCCCAGTTGGCGGCCCGCCGGGCCGACCTCGCCCGCAGGGACGCCGAGTCGGCCGCCCGGCGGGAAGCGGAGCGCGACGCCCAGCGCGCCCGCGCCCGGGCGGAGCAGAGCCGGGCCGACGAGCGCGGCCTCGACGAGGTGCGGGCACTCATCGAGGAGGCCCAGCGGTCCGGGGCGCGGGCCGATGTCGCCTCCTTGGAGGAGCAGTTGGCCGCGCTGCGGGGCCGGATCGCCCGCGGCGAGCAGCTCGGGGACGCGGTGGAGCGCCTGCGCGGCCGGGTCGTGGGCCTGCGCCCGGCTGCCGCCGACAGCGCCGCGGACGACAGTGCCGCGGACGACCCCGCCTCCGTGCTCGCCGGCCTGGAGCGCGGGTTCGCCGCGACCGGCCCGGACGGCGCCGCCCTCGACGCGGACGGGCACCGGCGCTGCACGGAGCTGCTCGACCAGCTGCGCGCGGCCGCGGGTCCGGGCCAGCGGGTCCGCTTCGACGCCCTGCTCGGCACGGTCGAGCACGCCCTCGCCCGGC
Organism: Streptomyces sp. RK9; assembly: GCF_045070545.1. Lineage (NCBI taxonomy): Bacteria > Bacillati > Actinomycetota > Actinomycetes > Kitasatosporales > Streptomycetaceae > Streptomyces > Streptomyces sp. RK9. The sequence goes on from NZ_CP173703.1 coordinate 911,003, forward strand.
ATGCGGCGACGGTCACGGAGGCGCGGGCAGCGGCCGAGCGGCACACCCGGGCGGAACAGGAACGGGAGGCACGGCAACAGGAACAGGAGCAGGAGCGCGAGGCGGCGGAGCGACAGCGCGCCGAGGCCGCGGCAGCGGCCCTGGAGCAGGCCCTCACCGAGGCAGCCGAACGGCTCGACGTCGTGCGTCCGGCGGCCCGGGCCGTCGTCGACACCGCCGCCGAACTCGGTGACCCCGGGCTCGCCGACGAGATCGGCGACGCCCTGCGCACGGCCACCGAGGCGCTCACCGCGCGCTCGGCGGCCGAGGCCCTGACGGCCGTCTCCGACCTGGAACACCGGCTCCCCGACGCCGAGCGGCGCCTGGACGAGCTGGAGCTCGCGTACGAGCGGAGCCGGGACCTGGTCGCGGCGCTCCGTGACGCGATGACCGGCGAGGGGTTCGCCTTCGAGGGCGGCGAGGACGAAGGGGGCAGCTTCCGGCTGCACTTCACGCGGCCGACCGGGGCGACGTACGAGACCACGGTCGGCGTCGAGGACGACGGCACGCCCGTCCTCGTGTACCGCGTGGAGGGCGAGCCGGACGTGATGCTGCACGCCTCGCGGGACGAGCCGGTGTGCGACACCACCGAGGCGCTCCTGGAGCGGGTGCACGAGGCGCTGGGCGGCGACGACGGCTTCGTGCCGGGTGAGCTCACCTGGGACGGCAAACCGCCGGGCCGACGCGCGAAGCCGCTGCCCCGGGAGAGCTCCTGGAGGTGGTCGGCGCCGTGAGCGCGATCGACTTCGGCAAGGACGACGGTACGGGGCCCGTCACCGCCGACGGCATGATGCCGCTGTGGGCGGTGTCGCTCGGCTGGGAGCTGCGGCGCGGCCGGCAGGTGGTCATCAGCGGGCAGATCCGGGACCGCTGGTGGTTCGAGGACCGGCCCTCCTCCTTCCGCGATCTTGTCGCCGGGGTGCTGGAAGTGCGCGGCGCCGACGTGGTGGGCTGGTGGGACCCGGTGGCCGGGCTCACCTTCCCGCTGCCGGGCCACGCGGAACGCTTCGCGCGGCTGGCGGCGGACCGGCCGGGGGGCGGCGCGAGGAGCGAGGGACCGGTCGCGCCCGGGGCCGACCGGCGGTCCGACTCCCGCGCGACTGGAGGCAGTCGGCCGTGGGCCGCGGCGGGCACCGCCGACGACGGCCGGGCGCGGGCCGCATCAGGCACCGCTGAAGACGACCGGGCGCGGGCCGCATCAGGCACCCCCGACGACGACCGGACCCAGGCCGACGCGCGCACCCCCGACGACGACCGGACCCAGGCCGACGCGCGCACCCAGCGCGGCGCCGAACGCCGCCGCGACCGGTCGAGCCTGCTCGCCCCGCGCCCGGCCGCCCCGCCGCGCACCTTCGACGACGCCGTCGCCGTCGCGCACCGGCTCGCCGCGTCCCCCGACGCGGCCACGGCCTTCGTCTTCCAGGACGTCGACCACCACCTCCCGCCCGGCCAGCCCGAGTCGAACGCCGGCTACCTCCGCCTGCGCGCCGCGATGACGGACGCCGTGCCCGCGCACGTCTCCCTGGCGGGCCGCCGTCCGCACGCCCGCAACGCCGTCCTGTGCGCGGTGGGGGACGTCGGCCGGCTGCCCGGCTGGTTCCACCTGGAGGACCCCCGGATCGCCACCCTGCACGTCGGCCCGCCGGACCCCAGCGAGCGCCGCCTGTGGCTGACCTGGCTGCGCGGCGACTTCAACGGCGCCCCGGAGGCCACCCGGCACGACCTGGAGGCCCTGGTCGGCGCGACCGACGGCATGCGGGGCTGGGACATCGACGCGCTCGCCCGGACCTCGTGGCTGCGCGAGGCCCCCCTCCAGAAACCGGACAAGCTCTTGGAACTGCACCGGCTCAACGTGAGCGTCGACCCCTGGACCCAGCTCGACAGGGACGCCGTCGCCCGGGCGGCCGACGTCCTGGGCGACCGGGTGGTCGGCCAGTCCACGGCCGTCGACGCGGTGGCCGCCGCGCTCCGCTCCGCCTACGTGGGCGTGGACTTCGGCGGCTCCGGCACCGCACGCCCCCGGGGCGCCTTCTTCTTCGTCGGCCCCACCGGCGTCGGCAAGACCGAACTCGCCAAGGCCGTCGCCGAGTTGATGTTCGGCGACCAGAGCGCGTACGCCCGCTTCGACATGAGCGAGTACCAGCAGGAGCACGCGGCCGAGCGGCTCGCCGGGGCGCCGCCCGGCTACATCGGCCACGAGCAGGGCGGCGAGCTGACCCGGCGCGTCCAGGAACGGCCGTTCAGCGTGCTCCTCTTCGACGAGATCGAGAAGGCGCACCCGCGGGTCCTGGACAAGTTCCTGCAGATCCTGGAGGACGGCCGCCTCACCGACGGCCGCGGCCAGACCGCGTACTTCTCCCAGTGCCTGATCATCTTCACCTCCAACACGGGTGCGGACGCGGTCCAGGACCTGCTGTCCGAGGGCGACGAGGAGGTGCCGTACGCGGCCCTGGAGGCGCACTTCACGCGGGCCGTGGAGGAGAAGTTCCGGGCGATCGGGCGGCCGGAGATCTACGGGCGGCTCAAGCCGGGCGTGGTCGTCTTCGACATGCTGCGCCGCGAGCACATCGTGCGGATCGCCGACCGGCTCCTCGACCAGCTCACCGAGTCCGTCCGCGAACGCCACCAGGTCGAGCTGGTCCCCGACCCCGACAGCCTGCACCCCTGGATCACCGAGCGGATGAGCGACCCGGAGCACCAGGCGTACGGCGGCCGTCAGATCCGCAACGAACTGGAGCGGCTGCGGGCCGCCGTGGTCTCCCACTTCCTGGCCCGCCGCCCGGCCCCGGGCAGCCGGATCCGGCTCGGCGTCGACGCCGACGGCACGCCGTGGGTCAGGGCCGACGAGCCGCGGGCCAGGACCGGGGAAGGGGAGGGCTGACCACATGCTCGGCATCGCCATCGGCCCCCGCGTCGCCCGTGTCGGCCGCCTCGACCCGGACGGCCGCCCCACCCTGACGGTGACGGACCTCGCCGGAGCGGACGCGGTCGCCGACCCCGCCTCCGCGCTGGCCGCGCTCGGCGCCGGAGCCACCGACGAGGAGGCGGCGCTCGCCCTGCCCGCGACCGCCGACCGCCGGGCCGAGGCCCGGCTGCGGCGGGCCGCCGAGGACGTCGGCCTGCGTATCAGCAGGATCGTGCCGGAGCCGGTCGCGGCGGCCCTGCACTACGGCGCGATAGCCGAGGGCGTGCACCGCACGGTCCTGGTGGCCGACCAGACGGCGGCGGCGGTGGACCTCACGGTCCTCGCCATCACCCCGGACCTGACAGTGCGCGTCGTCACCACGCGCACGGCACACCTGGCCGACGACCACGGCCTGGCGGCGCTGGCCCGGGAGCTGGCGGAGGCCGCCCCGGACGCCGTGCTCCTCTCCGGCGACCTGTACGCCACGCCCGCCCGCCGCACGGACATCGAGAGCCTCCCCGAGGCCCAGGGCCTGACGGTCCGCTGCCGGGCCCCCGAACTGGCCGTCGTACACGGCCTGTTGCTCCTGGAGGACTTCGGCCTCCTGCGCGTCGCCACCGGTCCGGCACCGGCGAGCACCGGCTTCCCCCCTCCCTTGGAGGACCCGGAACCGGGAGCCTGGCCCACACCGGCGGAAGACCCCGAACCCCACGGCATCCCACAGTTGAGCGCACCGAAGGACCGCGAGGACCCCCCACCGGCCGACAGCGAACCAACGACCTCCAAGGGGCGCGGGGAACTGCGCGATCAACCCCCACCACCCCGCAGCGACCCACCAACCGCAACCACCCCAAAGGGGCGCGGGGAACTGCGCGACCAGCCCCCACCACCCCGCAGCGACCCACCACCCCCGACCACCCCCGAACCGAACCCCGCCCCACCCCCAGCCCCCCAAAGCAGCCCCGAGCCCCGAACGCACCCCTCCCCCGAGGCGCCCCGCCAGCGTTCCGTTCCGGTGACCCAGCTCCAGGCCATCCGCAGGGACGACCACCTCCTCGTCCTCTGGGCCTGGCCCGACACCGCCCTGACCGCTCGGGTCCGCTGGCGCCGCGAGGACGCGAGCGCCGGCGGCGACGGCCCCCGCGACGGCGACATCCGCTGTCAGCGCCGGGTCTACGAACACGACGGCGGCCTGGACCTCCGCCTCGGCCGGGGCGCCGTCACCCTCACCGTCGAGGCCCTGGTCCCCGACCCCGCCGTCGACACCGAGGGCGCCGCGTCCCTGCGGATCGCCGCCGAACCGCCGATCGTCGAGTACGAACCCACGCTGCGCCGCCGCCTCAACGGCACCCGCTACGCGACCGTCACGTTCGCCACCCGGACCGGCTGCGACCTCCCCGCCGTCCGCGTCGTCCACGGCCTCGGTCGCTACCGCCCCTCCAGCACGGCCGAGGGCACCGTCCTGCACGAGGTGCCCGCCCAGCGCCTGTCCGCCGGTGCCCCGCTCGTCGTGAAGTTCCCCTTCCCCGGCACCCGGGGCCCCTCCTGGCTCGTCTGCTTCCCGGCGGACGCCCCCGACACCGACATCGACCTGCGCCCCACGGCGCTGCACCGGCTGCGAGTGACCTGAATGGCCAGACGACTCACCTGCCCCTACTGCTACGAGACCTTCGCGCCGCGCGAGATCCGGTTCCGCTGCAACAGCCGGCTCAGCCGCACCCGCAAGCAGTGCCAGCGGCGCCGCGACCCGGTGCTCGACGAGCGCTTCGGCAGGCGCCCGAGCCACGACGTGGGCCCGGACTTCGCCGCCGACGGGCGCAGGTCGACGGCGGTGTGCCCGGACTGCGACGGCGAGACCACCTACCGCGTCTGCCCGGTCTGCCACGTCGAACTGCCGGTGCAGTTCGGGATGGTGGAGAACCGGCTGATCGCGATGGTGGGCGCGCGCTCCTCCGGCAAGACGATCTACATGACGGTGCTCCTGCACGAGATGCGCAACCAGGTCGGCGAGGCCTACGGCGCCTCGCTGATGGGCCTGGACGACACCACCATGCGCCGCTACAGCTCGGAGTACGAGGACCGGCTCTACCGCGACCGGCAGATGTTCCCGCCGACGCAGACCGCGACGACCAACGCCAACCGGGTCGACCCGCTGGTGTTCAGGTTCGGGCTCCGCCGCAGGACGCTGTTCGGGGAGCGGCCGCAGCACAGCGTCCTGTCGTTCTTCGACACGGCGGGCGAGGACTTCAACAGCCGCGAGAGCGTGGAGCTGAACACCCGCTACCTGACGAACGCGGACGGCATCATCCTGCTGCTCGACCCGCTGCAGATGCCGGGCGCCCGGGACAACGCGGCGCCCGGCACCGCGCTGCCCGGCACCGACGGCATCGATCCGCCGATCAACGTGCTGAGCCGGGTGAGCGGCATGCTGCTCGCCGCACGGGGCGGCAAGTCCGCGAAGATCGACACCCCGATCGCCGTGGTCTTCTCCAAGATGGACGCCTTCTGGCACCTGATGGAGAACGGCAGCCCGCTGCGCTCGCACGCGCCCGCGCGCGGCCGCTTCGACGTCGGCGACAGCCGCAGCGTCCACGAGGAGGTGCGCCAGCTGCTCAAGGAGTGGGACGGCGTGCCCATCGACCAGTCCCTGGAGAACACCTTCGCCCGCTACCGCTACTTCGGCGTCTCCGCGCTGGGCCGCAGCGCGACGCCCGAGGCCCGCGTGGCCGCCACCGGCATCCAGCCCTACCGGGTGGCGGACCCGCTGCTGTGGCTGCTGAGCGAGTTCGGATCGGTGCCGAAGGCGGGCCGCGGATGAGCGGCTTCCAGCAGCTCTACTACACGTCCTGCGAGCACGGGCTCAGCGGTTCCTCCGGCTTCCAGTTCAACGCGGTCAGCGAGCAGGTGTCGGCCGAGACCCGGCACCGCGTGGAGGGCCTCGCCGGGTACGAACCGCCGCGCTCCCTGCTGGAGTCGGACGCCCCGGAGCTGCTCGCCCGCTGCCCGGTGAACCTGTGCCACACCCGGGACCGCCGGGGCGGCGCCACCACGCTGTGCGTGCGGTACGTCGGCCGGGACTCGGCGCGGCGCTTCGGCAACTACTTCGCCCACGCCCTGCACAGCGCGGACGAGGGCGCGCGCGAGGGCGGCGGGCCGCTCGCCATCGAGCTGTGGGAATCCCCGGTGTGGACCACCCGGCTCGCCGACACCACCGAGATCCCGGAGCTGCCCGCGCCCCTGCCCCGCGGCCCGCTGTCCCCGCGCGCGGCACACGCCTTCCTGCGCGCGCACCCGGGCGCCGAGCAGCTCCCCGCCCTCCTCGCGGCGGTGTTCGCGGCCCTCGCGGAGGACGGCTCGGTCGTCGTGATCGACGAGACGACGGACCGGATCGCCCACTGGTTCGCGGCCGTCTCCTACCTCCTGCCGCCCCCGCTGGCCCGCACCCTCACCTTCGCCACCTACCTCCTGCGGCCCACCCGCAGCCGGCTGCACCTGATCGGCACCGTGCCCGAGGCGCACCCCGACTTCGGGCCCGACGACGAGGAGTCGTACACCGTCTTCGACTTCCGTGCGGGCCGCTTCCCCGACGTGGTGCCCACGCACCATCTGATCCGGCTGCTGACCCGGATCGGCGTCGCCTCGATCCGCTCGGTGTGGTCCTGGACGGCCGAGTACACCCACGGCCAGGAGCGGGCGCTCGGCGACTGGCACGCGCCGGTGGCGGCGGCCGCCGCGGCGGGCGGCATCGAGCTGACCGACGCCGACGTCCGCGCGGTGGTCGACTGGCTGCCCGGCGCCGATCATCTCGGGCCGCGCCGGGCGGCGGTGGCGGCGGACATCCACCACCGGCACCGGGACCTGGACGACGGACAGCTCGCGCGGCTCAGTGCCGCCGCCGAGGCGGGCGGCGACGCCGCGCTGCACCAGGAGCTGGAGGGCAAGCTCCACCAGTCCCGGATCCGCGCCTATATGACCGGCGTTCCGGACGCGCCGGGCCCGGTGCCGCTCACCCGTCCCGCCGAGCGGGAGCGGGCCACGGCCCTGTGGCAGTGGCTGCTCGACGAGGCCACCACCAGCCGGCAGCGGGTGCGGCTGCTGCTGTGGGCGGTGGGCGCGCGGCTCGACCCGGCGCCGGATCTTGTCGTGGACCAGAGCCTCGACCTGGCCCGCGCGCTCCTCGGCTCCTGCGACGCGGGCCCCGGGCTGCGCGAGGAGGTCGCCCGCCTCGTGCACGCCCTCCCCGAGTTCAGGTCGGCGCTGACGACGGCGGTGCAGGAGGTCCTGGACGAACGGGGCGGCCAGGAGCAGCTGTTCACCCAGTTCCCCGCCGATCTGCTGGTCGAGCGCGACCTCGGCGGGCGCAAGCGGCTCCTGGAGCACTACTGGGTGGCGCAGGCCGAGCGGCAGCCCGCCCGCACGATCGAGCTGCTTTTCCAGATCCTGGCGGCGCGCGACGAGGCCTCGCCGGACGCGGCGCTGCTGCGGGGGCTGTGGCGGCAGCCGTCGCCGACCTGGACGCACGAGGAGGCCACCGTGATCGCCCGTCGACTGCCCGCGGACGAGCCGGTGACCGATGCGGTCGGTGAGTGGTTCGACCGCGCGGTGAAGCAGAAGATCAGGGACGAACGGGACCTGCGGGCCTGCCTGGTGCTGTGCGAGACGCTGTCGGCGCCGGGCCGCTACGCCTGGCTGCGTCCCGTCACCCAGGAGTGCGTGCAGGTCACCCTCCAGCTGGACGCGGTCCTGCGTGAGGCGACCGAGGCCACCGCGCTCGCCCGCGCGTTCCGGATCCCGCAGATCGAGGTCTGGGCGGCGCCCCTGGCCCTGAAGCGGCACCGGCTCGTCCCCGCCATGCTGCCGCTGCCCGTGGACCCGGCGCGCCTTCGCACGGACATCAGGGAGTTCGGCTTCACCCTGGCCGACGGCTATCTGCGCGCCGTCCTGGATGCCGCCATCGCCTCCGGCCGACCCGACGAGGTGCTGTTCGGCCATGTCACCGGGGTGGTCGCGATCAACGACGAGCGGTCCGGGCTGCCGCACGCGCAGTTGGAGACCGTCCGGACGCTGCGCCACCACATCGCGCTGCACTGGCCGCCCGACGATCTTGAACGCCTGGCCCGCGCGCTCCGCCCGTACAGCACCCGGCTCGCCGACACCTATCGGGAGTACGCCGAGAGCCGCAGGGGTCGCGTGAAGAAGTGGAGCCGCAAGCTCACCCAGCGGCGCTCGCCGGACACGCCCCGGCCGGAAGAGGGGTGAGCCCGCGATGGCGGAGATCCTGACCTTCATCGTGGTCCCGGCGCTCTACCTGGTCCTGCTCCTGCTCTATCTGTTCGTCGCCCCGCTGATCGCGGTCCTGCGCGGGGCCGCCCTGGTCAGTGAACTCCTGTGGCGCTACGTCCAGTTGCTGCACGGCGTACTGCGTCTGCGCACCCCCGAGTTCGTGACGGTCCCACCGTTCCGCCCCGCCGACGAACTGGCGTACCGCACCTACTTCTTCGGCCCCGCCGTCCGCGACCTGCGTCAACTCCTCACCCAGGGCTGGCGGTTGTACGTCCGCTCGGTCGAGGACGCCTACCGCCGGGTGACCGATCACCAGTTCACCGCGCCGACCGTGCACCGGGCCGCCTCGATCCCGTACGGCCTGACCCTCTATGTGGGCCTCGGCATCGGCGCCGCCGTCACGCTGCCGCTGTGGGGCGTGCTCTTCGGCGCCCAGGCCCTCGGCGTGGGGCTGCTGACCGTCGGCGCCCGGCTGACCGCGCTCGCCCTGCGGGGCACCGACCGCGCGGTGATGGCCCTGCGCGGGCTGCCCCGGGGCATGCTGTGCCCGAGCTGCTTCGAACGCGTCCCCCACCCGGCGTACGACTGCCCGAACCCGACCTGCCGGCGTCGGCACACGGACATCCGCCCGGGCACCTTCGGCCTGTTCCGGCGCCGGTGTGCCTGCGACCGCCGGATACCGACCCTGCTGCTGCTCATGAGCCGGGACGCCCGCCTCGCCGGTCACTGCGCGCACGAGCACTGCGGCAAGCCGATGAATCCGGACGCCGGGCACATGCGCGAGCTGGTCCTGCCGCTGGTCGGCGGCCGGGCCGCGGGCAAGACGCAGCTGATGGCGGCGATGGTGAAGTCGCTGGAGGACACGGCGGCGGACGGCGGCCCCGCGGTCCGGCTCGCCGATCCCGAGTCGACCGCCACCCAGCAGGTCCTGAACGAGGTCCTGGAGATCCGGGGCCACACCCGGCCCACGCAGAAGACGCTGCCCCGGGCCCACTCGTTCGTGCTCGGCGACGGCCGCGCCGAGCGCCTCGTGCACGTCTTCGACACAGCCGGTGAACGGTTCGTCAACCGGGAGGAGACCGACGCGCTGCGCTATGTCCGCGCGGCCCGCACCTTCGTCTTCGTCCTCGACCCGATGGCCGTCGACGCGTTCTGGACCCGCCTCACCCCGGAGCGCCCGACGGTGGACGGCACGCTGGCCTCGACGGTCGACCCGGAGGACGTGTTCTCCCCGTCGGTGCAGACGGTCCACACGATGGGCACGCGTCTCGACAAGGCGCGGCTCGCCGTCGCCGTCAGCAAGCGGGATCTGCTCGCCGGGCAGCCCGCCCTGCTGCCCGACCCCCCGGACGACAGCGATGCCATCCGGACGTGGCTGCGCGAGCGGCTGGGGTTGCGGAATCTGGTGCGGGCGATGGACCTCGAGTTCGGCGAGGTCCGGTTCTTCTGCACGGCGGCGGTCGCGGACGAGCGGGGGCGTGTGGACCCCAGCATCGGGGTGTTCGTCGAGTGGTGTCTGCGCGGCTGAGCGGCGGCGGGCGGGCGGAGCGTCGCCTGGATGGCCCGGACGTCTGGGCGACGTCCGGGCCACCGTGTGGTGGCACTGTCAGGGTCAGTACCAGTACCAGCGGCGGGCCGGCTGGTTGGTGAAGATGCGACGCATCGTGGCCATTGCTGTTCACCTCCCTCCTGGGTCGTGTCCGGTGTCGCCTTCGGCAGGTGGCTCGAGCGTGCGGCGGAGCGTGAACGGCCGGGGGACGTTGCCCTCGGCCATGGCCGGGCGGGTGTCGCCGCCCGTGACGGTCAGGTGGGCGTCGCGGGACAGGGCGGTCAGCGATTCGGTGATCAGCGTGTGCGCCACCGCCGCGCCGGCGCAGGTGAAGGGGCCCGCGCCGAACGGGATGTAGGGGCCGTTCCGGGTGTCCCCGCCGGTCCAGCGCTCGGGCCGGAACGCGTCGGGGTCGGCCCAGTGGCGGGTGTCGTGGTGCAGCAGGTACGGGCTGACGGACACGAGGTCGCCCGCTTCGAAGGCGGTGCCGCCGAGCTTGACGGCCTGCGGGAGGACGCGGCCGAGCATCCAGGCCATGGGCCGGTGCCGCAGCGCCTCGCGCACGATGTCGTCGGCGGGCCACGGCCAGGGCGAGGCCGCCGGGTGGCGCAGGCAGGCAAGGAGCACCGACCACGCCAGCGAGGAGCTGAGGGGGGCCATGACCGCCCGGAACATCATCAGATGCAGCTCGGCCACGGTCCGGTCGCCCGTCTCACCGGGAGGGCACGCGCCGAGCACGGCGTCCAGGACGTCCCGCGGCGCGCAGGCGGGGTCCTCCCTGCGGTGCGCCACCTCCTCGGTCAGGGCGGCGAGCAGCTTGGGGCGCAGCCACTCCGCGCGGGCCCGCTGCCACACGTGCGGCGCGCGGACCGCCACGCCGCCGAGCGCGGCCCGGCGCATCAACTCGCGTGTGCGGGCGGGGGTTTCGGGGTGGAGCAGCAGGTCTTCCAGGCCCCGGTGGACGAGGCGCGTCCCGGCGTCGGGCCAGCGGCCGACGGCGGGCAGGTCGGCCGCCGCGGCGGTCAGGGCGGCGCGGTAGTGCGGTACGCCGGCGCGCATCAGGTCGCGTACCGCGTGGCCGACCTCGATCTGGGCCTCGCGGGTGGGCAGGAGTTCGCCGAAGAAGCCCGACCTGCCCCCGTTGTACTCCGGGCTGCGCAGCAACGTCTGTGCCAGCTCCGTGTCGCTGACGCACCAGCCGCCCCAGGGGAGCGGAATCAGACCCGTCGCGCTGCGGCGACGGAGGTCTTCGAGGTATTCCAGCGGATCCTGCCGGAACCGGCGCCTGTCCCCCATGTGCATCCAGCCACCCCCTGGCGAGCCTCTTGGCGCCGGATGCCGAACCGCGTGGGCCGAGTCGCGCGTCGACAGCGTGCCGCTCCACGGGATGCCCGCCCCGGGTACCGGAAAACCGAACCCTGGGCGCTGTCACTCCAACGAGTCATACAGGTATGCCTATCGGCCAGTCGAACCGCGAGTCCGCGCCAGCCGCCCGTGCGGCACGGAGAAGCGGAAGGTGCAGTTCCAGCCCAGCCACGGCTCCGCGCACGCACCGCCCGGCCGCGGCTCCGCGCACACACCGCCCGGCCGCGTCTCCGCACACGCCCCGCCCGCCCACCCCCTCAGTCGATCTCCCCCACCGCCTCCAGGTGCCGCCAGAAGTCCTGGATCATCCGCGCGTCCACGTCGGGGAAGGTCACGCCGATCCGCTCCAGGGCGCCCAGCGTCCGCTCGTTGCGCCAGGTGTCGCTCGGCAGGTCCGCCGTGTCCCCGAGGCCGTCCTCGAAGTGCCGGAACACGTCCAGGTACGGCAGGAACGGCAGCTCGCGCCCGGCTTCGCCCGCCTGCCTGAGGCGGCGCAGCCACTCCCCGAGCCCGACCGGCTCCGACCGGGTGCCGCGCCGCTCGTCGAGGCCCCGCAGGAACGCGCCGACGCCGGTCTGCCGCGGGTGGTGCAAGTGGTGCGCCACAGCGGGCTCCGGGCCGTCGGCGGTGCAGGCCAGGGCCACCAGGGCGCGGGCCGCGACGTCGACGGGCAGCAGCTCGGCCCGCAGCGCCGCGTCCTCGGGATGGCAGCCCAGGGCGGCGCAGCTGGCGAGGAGGCGGCAGAACATGTCGTCCGGGTTGACGGCGCCCCGCTCCGACTCGGCCCAGATCCGGCCGAGCCGGTACACGCGGGCGGACGCGCCGCGGGCGACCGCGTCCTGCACCATCACGTCGGCCACCCACTTGCTCGCCCCGTAGCCGTCGGCGGACGTGTGCCGTGCCCGCGCGACCGGGGAGTCCTCGGTGAGCAGCCGAGGCGTGTCCGCGGTGCCGAAGACGCCCAGCGTCGAGACGTGATGGAAGCGCTTGGGCCTGCCCTCGGCCGCGAGGTGCAGCAGGGTGCGGGTGCCCGCGACGTTCGCCGCCCGCAGCCGCTCGTACGACGACAGGTGGTGGACGTACGCGCCCGCGTGGACGATCGTGTCGACCTCGGCCCGCAGCCGCCTCCAGTGGGCCGCCTCGACGCCGAGGCCCTCGCGGGCGAGGTCGCCGAGCACGATGTGCACGCGCTCGGCGCAGAGGCCCGGGTCGATGCCGTAGGAGCCGAGGACGGCGTGCAGCCGGGTGCGGGCGGCACGCTCGGAGTCCGCGCGCACCAGGCAGTGCACCTCCGCGTCGGTGCGGGTGCGCAGCTCGCGCAGCAGGAAGGCGCCGACGAACCCGGTGGCGCCGGTGAGCAGCACCTGCCGCGGGGGCGTGCCGAAGCCTCCGGCGTCCGGGAAGCGCAGGCCGGGGGCGAGCCGCGCCTCCGAGCACGGCACCACGGCGGGGGTGTCCGGCGCGCGGCCCGCCGCCGTGTCCGTGACGATCCGGGCGAGGTCGCCCGGCCGTGAGCCGCCGAGGAAGTCCCGCAGCCCGACGCGCACGCCGAACTCGGCGTCCACGCGGGCGAGCAGACGCACGCTCAGGAGCGAGTGGCCGCCCAGGGCGAAGAAGTCGTCGTCGACGCCGACCCGCGGCACGCCCAGGACCTCCGCGAACAGGGCGCACAGCGTCCCCTCGTCCGCGGTGCGCGGGGCGCGGTACGCCGCCGCGCCTGCGGTGGGGCCCGGCGCGGGCAGGGCGGCGCGGTCGAGCTTGCCGTTGGGGGCCCGCGGGATCCGCTCCAGGACCACGAAGGCCGCCGGGACCATGAAGTCGGGCAGCCTGCCGGACGCGTACGCGCGGAGCGCCGGGACGTCGACGTCCGCGCCCGTCAGGTAGGCCACCAGCTGCTTCCCCGTGGGCATGTCCCGGGCGACGACGGCCGCCTGGTGGACGTCGGGGTGCGCGGTGAGGGCGGCTTCGACCTCGCCGGGTTCGACGCGGAAGCCGCGGATCTTGACCTGGCTGTCGGCGCGGCCCGCGTACTCCAGGTGCCCGTCGTCGTTCCAGCGGGCGAGGTCGCCGGTGCGGTACAGGCGGGAGCCCGGCGGGCCGAAGGGGTCGGCGACGAACCGCTGGGCGGTCAGGGCCGCCCGGGCGAGGTAGCCGCGGGCCAGTTGCCCGGCGACGTACAGCTCGCCGACGACACCCGGGGGAAGCGGTGTCAGGGAGGGGCTGAGGATGTAGGCACGCATGTTGGGCAGCGGGCTGCCGATGGGTGTTCTCATGGCTCCGGCCTGGTCGGGGACGAAGAGCGGTGAACGTCCGCTCTCGGAGCAGAAGTCAACGGACCGGCAGCGCCCCGTGTCCAGGCGTGAGCAACCCGTGGCGAAGGAGATCGCGCACGGGGTACGGAAAGGGCAAAGAAGCCCCGGCGCAGCCAGGCACGAACCCGTCGGGCGGCGTCCGCGCCCCCTGAACCCGTCCTCCGCCCCACGAGTCCGCCCGTCGTGCACGCACTCAACTACCTAACCGCGGGGCCGCGTTGAGGCGTCCTGGTGGCGGGACAGCACGGGCGACCTCGCGCTTTGCGTGCCGGAGCGCCGCCGGGACCACCCAGTTGCGCGGCACGGCGTACCCGGGCGGAGGCCCCCGGGCCCGCAGACTCACGCACCATGAACTCCACACGACGGGCCGTCCTGGCAGGGCTGTTGGCGGCCACGGGTCTCGTACCCCTGGCGACGGGGCCGGCCGCGGCGGCAGGCCCCCGCCCGCCGGACTCCCTCCTCGGCAGGGAGATCCGCCGGCTGCCCACGGCACGCAAGGTGGTGGCGCTGACCTTCAACGCGGCGTGGGACGAGCGGGGCGTCGACGTGGTCCTGGCCGAGCTGCGGCGCCGACGCCTGGCGGCGACGTTCTTCCCGACCGGGGAGTACGCCGAGGCCCACCCCGCGGCGGTGCGGGCCATGGGCGTCGAGCACGGCCTCGGCAACCACTCCCACAGCCACCCCTCCTTCGACGGCCTGAGCAGCGCCGAACGCCGACGGCAGGTGCGCCGCGCCGACGCGGCGATCCGGGCCGCGGCGGGGACCGAGCCGCTGCCGTTCTTCCGCTTCCCCTACAGCTCCACCACGACCGCGTCGGTCGCCGACGTCAACGCGCTCGGGTACGCGGCGATCGAGTTCACCACGGACACCAACGGCTATCTGGGGCCGGGCCGCGGCATGACCGTGGAGCGGGTGGTCGAGCGGGCCGTCGACGCCCTCGCCCCCGGCGCGATCATCCAGATGCACGTGGGCAGCAGTTCCGGCGGAGTCGTGCTCGACGCCCAGGCGCTGCCCCGGATCCTCGACGCGATCGGGGCGGCGGGCTACGGGGTCGTGGACCTGCGGGAGTTCCTGGTGCCGGAGTAGCCGGGACAGGCCGACAGCCGCTGCTGCCGTGGCGCACCGGCCACCGGGGCGATCACTTCGGCCCGCGCAGCCAGGCGATGGTGGCCGTGCGGGACCCGTACTTGGCCCCCCACGTCGCGCCTTCCTTGACCACGACCGCGGGACGGCCCGCGAGATACTGCCGCCGCGCGCTGTCGTCGCGCCGGGACAGCTGGATCACGCCGTCCCTGCGGCCGAGGGTGAGCCCCGTGCCGAAGTACCCCATGGAGTACGGCTCGGGCTCCCGCCCCCTGATCAGGCGGGCCAGTGTGTCGGCGGCGTGGGCGCCCTGCGGGCCCGCGGTCTGGCAGGCCGCGCGGGAGCCAGGAACGGCGGCGCAGTCACCCACGACGAAGATCCGCGGGTCGCTCACACTGCGCAGATACGGGTCGACGAGGGCACGCCCCCGCTCGTCGACCTCCAGGCCGCTGCGCCCGGCCAGATCGGGAATGGTCCCGAGGACGGCCCACAGCGTCAGAGCGGAACTCAAGCCCTCGTCCGGGCCCGCCGACCGGAGCCGCAGCCGGTCCGTGCCCGCCTCCCCCTGACCACGCAGCACTTCCGTCACGGTGTCCTCGATCACCGTGACCCCCAGCCGCTCCAACCCGGCGCGCACGCGCCGCCGGGCGCCGTCGGAGAAGGTGCCCGCGAGCCGGTTCCCGACCAGACACACGTCCAGGTCGGGCCGCCCGTCGGCGATCTCGGCGGCCGTCTCGATGCCGGTCGCTCCGGTGCCGACGACCGTCACCGTGGCGCCCGGGGGAAGCTGCGCCAGTGCCGCGCGGGCGTACTCCGCGCCCTCCCACGTCCCCACCGGCACCGTGCCCGGCAGCGGTGAGACCGTGGACCCCACGGCCAGCACCAGGTGGTCGAAGTCGACGAACTCCCCGCTGTCCAGGGTCACACCGCCGTCCCCGACCTTCTCCACGGCCCCCAGGCGCGCCCCGACGCCGTCCCGCAGCATCTCCGCGAGCGGCGTCGCCACCGCCCCGGTGCCGACGACGTGCTGGTGCAGCCGCACCCGTTCGACGAAGTCCGCCCGCGGGTTGACCACGGTGATCTCCGCGTCCGGCACCTTCTTCGCCAGCCGGTTCGCCGCCAGCGTCCCGGCGTACCCGGCACCTGCCACGACAATCTTCATGAGTACCTCCTGCGTCGAACGGGCCACAGCGGGCCGATGGCCGCGGTCTCACGCAGTACGACGAGGCACCCCCGCGATTCGTGAGGCGGCGCGCCCCGCCGCGGGGTCAGTCCGGTGGGCGGGCCCCGCCGCGCTCGCGCTCCCTGGACGTCTCCCCCGTCTCCGTCACGGGCCGGTCGTGCCGCAGGTCGGCGAAGAGGCGGGCGGACCGCTTCGCGTCCCACTTCAGGACGTTGCCCTTGGAGGTGGGGACGCCGATGCCGGACACGGGGACGTTGATCTGCTTGCCCTTCCCGCCCGCGACGCCCTGCACGGCGCGGAACATCGTGGCGAGGTCGCTCAGGCTCATGTCCTTGTCGACGATGAGGGTGTCGAGGCCGGCCTGGAGGGCGGGGCCGATCTCCGTCGGGTCGAAGAGCGTGTCGGGGCGGGCGGCCTGGTGGGCGAGGGTCGAGAGGAACTTCTGCTGGTTCTTGGAGCGGCCGAGGTCGCCCTCCCGCTCCTGGTGCCGCTGGCGCACGAAGGCGAGTGCCTGCCGGCCGTCCAGGGTCTGGCAGCCCTTGCGCAGGTCGGCACCCGACTTCTTGTCCTTGATGTCCCGGTCCAGACACATCCGTACGCCCCCGATGGCGTCGACGATGTTCACGAACCCGGCGAAACCGATCTCCGCGTAATGGTCGATGCGCAGGCCGGTGTTCTTCTCGACGGTGTGGACCAGGAGTTCGGGGCCGCCGTAGGCGAAGGCGGCGTTCAGCTTGTCGCCCTCGGCGCGCTTCGTCTTGCCGGTGAGGGTGTCGAGGCGGCCCGGCACGGTGACCCAGGAGTCGCGCGGCAGGCTCACCATGCTGGTGCCGTGGGCGCCGGTGTGGAGCAGCATCATCGAGTCGGTGCGCCGCCCGCCGCCCCCGCCCGCGCGCAGGTCCCGCACGTCGCCCTCGGAGAGCCCGTCGCGACTGTCGGAGCCCACGATGAGGTAGTTGGTGCCCTCGCCCGGCGGCGGCCGGTCCCCGTACGCACCGAGGTCGACGTCACGCTGGAGCCGGGTCTCGGCCCATCCGTACGCGCCGCCCGCAGCGACGACGACCACGGCGAGGAGGACGAGCAGGGCCCGCCGCAGCCGTCGGCGCTTCCTCTTCGGCTGGCGGGCGTGGGCGCGCCGGGGGCCGTAGCGGGAGCTGGGGCGGCCGGTGAAGCGCCCGATCGGGTCGGGCGCTGCGGTGTCGTCCAGAGGGCCGGGCTCCTGCGCGGGCGGGGAGTCCCCGGCCCGCTGGTCGAGCGGGTCTGTCATGGTCGACTCCCTTGCAGGCTCCGCCGCGTCTCGTCGGGCGGCGGTTCGAGCAGATACGGGTCGGCGGTCCCCGCGCGCTTCATGCTGTGCCACTTCAGCCGGGTGCCGAGCAGTGCCGTGGTCACGGAGTGGATGACCACCAGGTACATCAACTGCCGGTAGACGAACTGCTGGAGCGGAAGGACCCACAGCACGCGCAGCCGTTCGCGGTCGAGCCGCAGCGCGTACGCGGCGGTGACCAGCTGCACGGACAGGAACCCGAACCAGACGAGGGCGGCCTCCACGGGATCGCGGAACAGCGCCCCGAACAGCGCGAACATGTCGACGACCGGTGCGCACAGCGGAAGCGCGATCTGGAACAGCGTGACGTAGAGCAGCACCCGGCGGCCGAAGCGTCCGGCGGGGCCGACCTCCACCACCGCGCGCCGGTGCTTCCACATCGACTGGAGGGTGCCGTAGCACCAGCGGTAGCGCTGGCGCCACAACTGCCTGAGGGTGCCCGGCACTTCGGTCCAGGCGACCGCCGACTGCTCGTAGACGACGCGCCAGCCGGCCCGCCAGAGCGCCATGGTGAGGTCGGTGTCCTCGGCGAGGGTCTCGTCGCTGACACCGCCGACGCCCATCAGCGCGTCCCTGCGGAAGGCGCCGATCGCCCCCGGCACTGTCGGCATGCACTCCAGGACCTCGAACATCCGCCGGTCGAGGTTGAAGCCGAGCACGTACTCCAGGTGCTGCCACTTGCCCATCAGGCTGCGCCGGTTGCCGACCTTGGTGTTGCCGCTGACCGCGCCGACCGCCGGGTGGGCGAGCGGCTGGACGAGGCGGGCCAGGGCCTCGGGTTCGAAGATGGTGTCGGCGTCGACCATGACGACGATGTCGTACCGGGCGTGCGCCAGGCCGTTGTTGAGGGCGCTCGGCTTGCCGCCGTTGGGCTGCCGGATCACCGTCACGCGCGGGTCGGCGTCGGCGATGGACTCGGCGATGTCGGCGGTCGCGTCGGTGGAGCCGTCGTCGATCACGATGATCTGGAAGTGCGGATGGGTGGAGGCGAGCAGCGAGTACACGGTGGAGGCGATGCCGGCCTCCTCGTTGTACGCGGGTACGAGCACCGTCACCGGGTCCCGCACCTCGCGCAGTCGGGGCGCGCCGGGCCGGTACCGGTGCAGCCTGCGCACATGGAGCCGGGCGAACACCGTGAACAGGAGCATCCGCAGGACGCCGAGCGTGCCCGCGAGGGTCAGCGTCCACACCATCACGGTGAGGAAGGCCTGCCCGAGCTTCTTCGACCAGATCAGACCCGCGCCCTCGACCTCGTCGGCGACCGGGACCGCGTCGACGAACGAAGGCCGCCCGAGCCCGCCGCTGACGGTCGTGAACCGCTGCACGCGGCGGTCCCGCAGCAGGTCCTCCGCCTCGCGGTAGCCCAGGTCGGTCTGGCTGTGCTGCGACACGAGACCACGCCACGGCTTGCGGTCCTTGTAGTCGGACGCGACCACCAGGTACCCCTGCTCGGCCGCGCGCCGCGCCGCGGGCCACTGGGGG
Source organism: Streptomyces sp. RK9 (assembly GCF_045070545.1). Lineage (NCBI taxonomy): Bacteria > Bacillati > Actinomycetota > Actinomycetes > Kitasatosporales > Streptomycetaceae > Streptomyces > Streptomyces sp. RK9. The sequence goes on from NZ_CP173703.1 coordinate 929,531, forward strand.
CCGCAGAGCGTGTCCGCGGCCGTGGTGTGCGGCAGCCGCAGCAGCTTGGTGTTGACGCCCGCGGCGCCCGCGAGGGCGGTCTGCGTGAGCGACAGTTCCAGGCGGGCGCGCAGCGCCGACGCGACGCCGAGGTCGCCGCCGCTGTAGGTGTACGAGCCGATCTCGTGGCCCTCGTACAGGATCCGCCGCAGCAGCTTCGGGTGCCGGGCGGCGTCCTTGCCGTAGACGAAGAAGGTCGCCCGTGCCTGGTGCCTGCGCAGCAGGTCGAGCAGGCGCGGCGTCCACACCGGGTCGGGCCCGCCGTCGAAGGTGAGCGCGACGGTGCCCGGCGGCATGGCCGCGGTGGTGACGCCCTTCGGGCCGAACCGGAGCAGCGGCTTCCCGTCGTCCGCCGCGCGCGGGATCGGCCGGGTGCACGGCGGCTTGGTGCGCGCGGCGTCGACCTGGTGGGTCGTCCAGCCCTCGAAGAGGAGGGTGACGGCGACCACCAGCAGGACGAGGAGGAGCACGAGCCAGTGTCCGCGCGGCGGGCGGCGGACAGCGGCGCCGCGCCTCACTGCCCGGGGCCTCCGGCCGGGGGCTCGGCGGATCTGCCGGAGGACGGGCGGCGGTGGCTGTCGCGGTCCGCGTGGGCGCCGGTCCGCCCCGACGCGTCGGAGCCCTGCGTCCGCTTGCCGGTGTCGGGTCCCGCGGGCACCGACTCGTTCGTGCTCGGCGGCTGCGTGCCGACGGGCCGCAGCAGCCCGCTCATCAGTGTGCCGACGAACAGCAGATACCCGACGCAGGCGCAGCTCACGACGACCGCGACCCCTTGCAGGGCCCGTCGGCGCCAGCCCGACTCGTCGATGAACACGGGCAGTTGCGGGTCGGCGGCACGGGGGTGCCGCGTCACCGGGGCCGCGTGCGGCGGCGCCACCTCGTACGGCGTGCGCGGCGTCACCGCCTCGTACGGCACGCGCGGCGTCATGTCGCGGCCCGTGGGCCGCGCCCCGCGCGCAGGGGGTACGGGCGACGAGCGCCCGTCGTGCGGTGTGCTGGCTATGTGGGGGATGCCCTGCACTGGTGCTCCTGATCTGCGGCCGCGCACGCGCGGCTCTTTGTGTGGGGGGTACGGACCCGGGGGCCCGCAGTACTGCCCGTGAGACGTCAGGAGCCGCATCCCGGTGCCCGGCGCGCACGGAGTCCTCCCGCACGCGCGCATGCCGGGGCCCGTCCCGGGTGGGGCCGGGAAGGGCCCGTACGCATCTGCCCCCGCAAGGGCCGGGAGGCCAGGACGCGGCCGTCAGCCGTCACGCAGCCTCCGACCCTACTCGGGCACCCCGGTGGCTCGGCAACAGGCCGTCACGGCGCCTGCCTCCCGCCCGCCCTGAGCCATCCGTCCGAACCTCCCCACTCGTACGCGGGGCGCCCCTGCGCGCCACTGGTGCGGAACGGCTTGCCCTGGTCGTCGATGCGGAGCGTGCCGTGCCGGTCGCCCTGGGACCACTCCACCTCCAAGTACCAGCGGACGTCGTGCTTCTCGGCGCGGCCCGTGACGTAGAACACCAGCGGGTCGCTCTCGCTGACCTCGTACGGGAAGTCGTCCTGGTCCGCCCGGGGCGTGAGGCGCGGCGCCGCGGCGTCGAGGTCGACGGAGAAGGACTTGGTCTCCACGATCTCGCCGCAGCGGCTCCTGGTGAGGAAGTTGTTCCAGGCCGGCGGCGTGCCGGTGGACCGCACACGGACGTTCATGCCCTGCACGACGACCGGTTCCTCGCCCGCGCCCTGCACGGTGACCTCGACGTACTGCTCGCGGGCCGCGACGGCGCCGAGTTCACCCACCCAGGCGGGCACGTCCTGCGACACGGGCATCGCGGGCACCTTGTCCGGCGCGCGGTTCACCAGGTAGCTCTCGAGGCAGTCGTCCTCGTACTCGGAGGCGTACGGCCTGGTGCGTGCCGTCAGGGCGACGCCGGGGGCCTCGCCCTGGGGGCCGCCGGACGCGGGACCCTTGCCGTCGCCCCGGGAGACGCCGAGTGGTGGGCTTGCCGTCCGGGAGCTCGGGCCGGAGGGTGTGCCCTTCGCGCCCGTCCCGGGGGACTTGCCCTTGCTCCGGGGGCTGTCCTCGCCGTCGGGCAGGTCCGTCTCGCGGGATGTGCCCTTGCCGTGGGGCTCGTCCTTGTCGGCGCTCCTTCCCGGTAAAGCGGACGGCGTGGGGCTCAGGTCCGGCGGGGCCGTAGGACCGGCGATCCGACGGCTCTTGTCGCCGTCGGCGCCGTCGTCAGGGCCGTCGTTCAGGGTGAGGGCGAGGGAGCCCATGGCGACGACCGCGGCGACGGCGGCTGCGAGGACGAGGGTGCGGCGCCTGCGCGCCGGGGGCGGTGGGGATGCGGAGCCGGGGCCGGACAGGGTCTCGGCGCCAGGCTCCGCGGCGCTCGACCCGGCGGGGTGCAGGCCGTTCGCGGGTCGCGGAGCGGGCGCGAGTCGCAGGGCGTCCTCGGCGTCGGACGAAGGAGCCGCTGCGGCGTCCGCTCCCCGCCCCCGGTACTCGTCCGCCAGGACCCACCGCCGGTGCACCTCCACCAGCTCCTGCGGCGTCGCACCGCAGATCCGGGCCATGCGCTCCACCAACGCGAACTCGGTCGGCACCGCCTCGCCGTTGCAGTACCGGTGCAACGTCGACGCGCTGGTGGGAAGCCGCTTGGCCAGCACTCCGAAACTGAGACCGGACCGCTCCTTCAGCTCTCCCAGCAGCTCCGCGAGCGACTCCATCCCCACCTGCCCCATCCGTCATGTGTTCCAGGACCGAGACATTACGTGGCTCGGTCGCAGTTCCAGTCAGGCCCGGTGGTCCGGTGGACCGGTGGAAGCCCCCCCTACGGCGCGCCCACCGCGTCCCCCGTCCACGCGGCCCGCAGCGCCTTCTTGTCCACCTTGCCGACCTTGGTCGTCGGCAGCTCGTCGAGCAGGACCGTCCTCCGGGGCGTGTACAGCTCCCCCAACTCCGCGGTCACCGCCGCGCCGACGGCCTCCGGGACGACGTCCGCGCCCGCGGCCGTGGCCAGGAAGATCTGCACGGCCTCCCCGAACTCCTCGTCCGGTACGCCAAGGGCCGCCGCGTTGCGCACCCCGGGCAGCGTGAGCAGGAAGTCCTCGAGGACCCGGGAGTAGACGTTGTCGCTGGTGCCGCCGGTGACGATGATGTCCTTGGCGCGGTCGACGAGATAGAGGTAGCCGTCGGCGTCGAGGTAGCCGATGTCCCCGGTGCGCAGCCAGCCGTCGTGCAGGGCCTCCGCGGTGCGCGCCGGATCCTCGTAGTAGCCGAGCATCACCGTCTCGCCCCGGACGCACACCTCACCGACCCCGCGGACGGGCAGCGCCGCCGCGCTGTCCGTGTCGCGTATCTCGATGTCGGTGCCGGCTATCGCGCGACCGCAGCTGCGCCACAGTTCGGGCCGCCGGGCTCCCTCCGAGGCGAGCTCCTCCGCGCCGAACGAGGCGATGCCGAGCGCCTCCGACTGCCCGTAGCCCTGGCTGAGCACCGGCCCGAAGACCTCGACCGCCTGCTGCAGCCTGCTGGGCGAGGAGGCCGCGCCGCCGACGACGATCCGCCGCAGCGACGGGAGGACGCCCGGCACGCACTCCGGGTGGTCGAGGAGCGCGTACAGCATCGGCGGCACGAACATGGTGGCGGTGATCCGCTCCGCACGCAGTGCCGCGAGGGCCGCGCCCGCCTCGAACTCGGGCAGCACGACGAGGGCGGACCCCGTCACCAGCGCCTGGATCGAGGTGAGGTGGCCGCTGCCGTGCGTGAGCAGGGTCGCGGTGAGCACCCTGTCCGTGGTCGGGTCCATGGCGGGGAAGAACGCGGTGCCGGAGTCCTCGGGGTCGTCGTCCACCGGTTCCAGGAGCATCTCGTAGAGCCGGTGGCTGTGGGCGGCGAGCTTGGGGCGGCCCAGGGTGCCGCCGGTGTAGAGGACGGTGACGGCCTCGTCGGGTCCTGGGGCGGGCACGCCGTCGGGGCGCGTCGTGGGGCACTCGGCCGCCAGCGACAGCAGGTCGGCGCACTCCTGCTCGCAGGGGCCGAGGCCGAGCAGCACGGGCGCGTGGACGCTGCGCCCGGCGGCGTCGGCGGCCCGTCGCGCGAACGTCGGGTCGGTGACCACGGCGCGGGCCCGGGACTGCTCGACCAGCGCGGCGAGTTCGCCGGGCCCCGGCTCGGGCGGCAGGAACACGACGCGGCAGCCGATGAGATGCACCGCGAGCTGCACCAGGACGGAGTCCACGCGGTTCGCCAGGAACAGCCCCACGCCGTCGCCGGGCCGCAGTCCCTGCCCGCGCAGCGCGTGCCCCAGGCCGAACAGCCGCCGCCGGGCCTCCCCTCTGGTCAGCCGCTGCGTCCCCTGGACGAGCGCCTCGGCGCCCTCGTCCTCGTACCAGTGCTCCAGAATCCGGTCCACATAGGTCCGGGGCGCGGCGATGTCCTGCGAGTCAGCGATCATCAACACATGCAAACACGCCGCTCAGGGGCTTTTGCCCCACAGGGGCCACCTTCGGCCATCATCGGGCGGCACATCATGCCCATGCCGAGCCGGAGATTCCGCATCCGCGGCTCAGCGGCGCACCCGAGGGGGCGTGCGGGACTCCCCGCATCATGGCGAGGAATCGCTCCCAACTATGTGAGTCATACAACAATCCCCGGCCGTCGGTGCGGCATGGCTGTCAGTGCCGGGTGGAAGACTGCGCCGCATGATCGGACCAGACGCGAAGACAGACCTCCTCCGCTATCTGCGGGACGCCCGCGAAGCCGTGCTGTGGAAACTGGACGGGCTTTCCGAGTACGACGTCCGGCGCCCCCTCACCCCGACCGGCACCAACTTGCTGGGGCTCGTCAAGCACCTCGCGTCGGTGGAACTGGGCTACTTCGGCGACACGTTCGGGCGGCCGTACTTCGACAAGGAGCGCCCGACCTGGTGGTACACGGAGGACGCCGAAGCCAACGCGGACATGTGGGCCACCGCGGCGGAGTCGCGGGACCAGATCGTGGGGCTGTACCGCCGGGCCTGGGCGCACTCCGACACCACGATCGAGACGCTCGCGCTGGACGCGGTCGGCCACGTCCCGTGGTGGCCCGAGGAACGGAGGGCGGTGACACTCCATCACGTACTCGTCCGCATGACCGCCGAGACCCATCGGCACGCCGGTCACGCGGACATCGTGCGCGAGCTGATCGACGGCTCCGTCGGGCGGCTGCAGGGCAAGGAGGACCTGCCGCCGGGTGATGTGGCGTGGTGGGAGGACCACCGGCAGCGGCTGGAGCGGGTGGCGCGCGAGGCCGACGACAGCTGAACCCGCCCCGGCGGGACCGAACCGGACTCCCCCCTCCAACCCGCCCACCGGCTGCGCCTCTTGCAGCCGCGAAGCAGCCCCTTGACCCTCACGTGGCGTGAGGCCGCATAGTCGGTGCCGTGGAAGATCACTGGACTGTGGGACGCGTGGCCGAGCTGGCCGGCGTCAGCGTGCGCACGCTGCATCACTACGACGCGATCGGGCTGGTACGGCCGTCGGCGCGGACCGCCGCCGGGTACCGGGCCTACTCGGCGGACGACGTGGAGCGGTTGCGGGAGGCACTGGCGTACCGGCGGCTGGGATTCGGTCTGCGGGAGGTCGCCGCGCTGGTGGACGACGCGTCCATCGACGCGGTCGCGCACCTGCGCCGACTGCGCGGCCTGCTCCTCGAACGGCGTGACCGCGCCGACGCCATGGTGACCGCCATCGACAAGGAACTTGACGCGCGGGCGAAGGGACTGAAGGTGACCCCGGAGGAACAACTGGAAGTACTCGGTGCACGGCTGTACGACGCGATCGGTGACGCCTACCCCGCGACGCGGCGTACCGACCCACGCATCGCCGCACAGATCTGGGACGCCCTCGGCGACGCGCGGACGGTGCTGAACGTCGGGGCGGGCACCGGTTCCTACGAGCCCGCCGACCGCGACGTGACCGCGGTGGAGCCGTCGGCGGTCATGCGGGCGCAGCGGCCCGCCGACGCGGCACCGTGCGTGGCCGCCGCCGCGGAACGCCTGCCGTTCGAGGACCGCTCCTTCGACGCCGCGATGGCCGTCTCCACCGTCCACCACTGGGGCGACCCGATGGCGGGCCTGCGCGAGATGCGACGCGTCGCCCGGCGCGTGGTGGTGCTCACCTTCGACACCGACGAGCCCCACTGGCAGGACCGCTTCTGGCTCACCCGCGACTACCTGCCCGAATTCACCGACGTCCTCGCCGACTTCCCCTCCCTCACCGCGATGGCCACCACGCTCGCCGCCCGCACCGAACCCGTCCCCGTCCCGTGGGACTGCGCCGACGGCTTGTTCGAGGCGTACTGGCGCCGCCCGGAGGCCTACCTCGAGGACCACGTCCGCCGCGCGATGTCGGTATGGACAAGGGTCGGCCCCGAGCCCGAACAACGCGCGGTCGACAGCCTCCGCACCGACCTGCGCTCCGGCCGGTGGGCCGCCCGCAACGGTGACCTGGTCGACCGCGAGGCGGCGGATCTCGGGCTGCGTCTACTCATCGCCTGAGCGAGCACAGCCCCCGCGCCGCCCCGTGACCGCACCACCCGGACAAGTCCGCCTTCTGCAGACGTCCGCGCGTGCTCGGCGAAAGCCCCGTTGGCGCAGAAGGCCTGCCCGGCCAGGGCGAGCAGGAAAGCGGCTGTCGGTGCGGCTGCCGCTGCCGTCCGGACACTGCCGCCTTGACCCTCACCGCAGGCATGCCCGCTGCCGCCGGCTCGACCGGCAGCGCGCGGACCTCCGAGCCCCGGGCCGCAGCCCCCACGGACCACTCCGGGGTTCAAGGCCGCGAGCTGGTCATCCCGGCGGGCGGGGCCGCGACGGCCATCGCGTCGTGCCCAGCCGGCCGTCAACCGAGCGGAGGCGGCGGGGTCAGGTCCGGCAAGGGGCTCTTCCTGACCGGCTCCGCGCCCCGGGGCAACGGATGGGAGGTCAGGTTCAGCAACAAGTCGGGCGTGGAGCGCAGAGGCTCCGCCTTCGTCGTCTGCACCGGCCAGTCCCACACCCGCCTGGCCGACACTCCCCTCACGGTGCCCGCCCACGGACAGAGCGTCAGCAGCTTCCTCAGCTGCCCCAGCGGCCAGGTGCCCACCGGCGGCGGGTGGGAAGCGACAGGCTCCGACGTCGTCGGCCTGCGGTTCTCCTCCTCGGGGAACAACTACCACTCCGTGGTGTTCAACAACTCGGACGCCGAGCAGAGCTTCCATGCGGTCGTGCTGTGTTCGGCCGTCGCCCACGAGCCCCGGCTCGGCAGTCAGGTCACCGTCCAGCCCGGCGGTGAGGCGGTCGCGACGGCCAACTGCGACCCCGGCCAAGTGGCCAGCGGCGGTGGCTCCTTCCCCAGCGGCCAGGCATTCATCGGAGCCTCGCGTCCACTCGCCAACGGCACTGGCTGGCAGATCACTGCCGAGAACACGACAGACACCCCCCAGAAGGTGACGGCCCAGGCGATCTGCACATCGTCGTGAACACGTCTCCATGAGACACAGCCCGTCGGGCTGTTGTGCGAGGCGCGCAAGCCGTCATCGTTGTTGTCGGGCGGCCGCCCGTCTGCGAACGGCCCGTGACAGCCACGGGCAGCGAGGTGGCGCCCGAACAGGGCGCCCCACTCGCGCAGTTCCCCGGCGCCCGGGGTGAAGTCCCCACGTGTGGTGGGTCCCTGGACGGTGAACTGGGCGCTCAGGGGCCATCGGTGAGGGACGAGGCGTTCGACGACCCGGGCCGCCACGCGAACCGTCGCGCCGCCTCCCACATCCCGGCCATATACAGCTACAGTGCCTTGCCCCCACAGCACCACCAACTCTCCCCCCACGACTGCTTCCTGTACTCACGTACGCCTGTCCGTAGTTCCACCGGAAAGGGAACGCCAGCCGTGACTCAGCACCACCGTCTCAGACCCGCAGCCATCGCCTCCGCGGCCGCCGTCGTCGTCCTCGCGCTCGGGTTAGGAGGCACCGCCCACGCCGCCGTACCGGACGCGGCCGCCAGCTCCGCCGGCCGTGTCGGCGACGATCCGGACCAGCCCGACAACCCCCTGTACGACGCTCCCGAGGGCTTCTACGTCGAATCCGGGCGTGAAGCCGTCTCCCTGTCCTGGGGCACGCTCTCCGCGGCCACCGCCTACGAGGTGTACCGCGCGGAGGCCGAGGGCACCGGACCGGACGAGGTCGGTCCGTACGCGCTGCTCGCCACCGTGAGCACGGGCTCGTACGTCGACCGTGACGCCGACCCCGACGTCGAGTACGCCTACAAGGTCCGCGCCCGGGACAACGCCGGGCATGTCTCGCCCTACACCGAGCCCCGACGCGGCACCCGGGACACCGTCGCGCCGTTCGCGCCGCGGGACCTCACCCGCGCCCGCGAGGACGAGCGCGGTGTGACGCTGACGTGGCGCAGCGGTGACTCGGACGCGGTGAAATACGCGGTGTACCGCGCCGAGAGCACGGGCGGCCACCGCACGAAGATCGGTACGACGACGACGCTCACCTTCCGCGACACGAAGGGCGAGGCGGGTCTCACGTACAGGTACGAGGTGAGGGGCATCGACGCCGTCGGGAACGAGTCCGAGGCGTCGAACGCCGTGACGGGCACCAAGACCGTCACCTCCGCCACCGCGCCCAAGGCCCCCTCTGTCAGCCACACCGCCCTGGTGGGCAAACGGCTCACACTGTCGTGGCAGCAGAGCCCGTACGTCCCCGTCTCCTCCTACACCGTGTACCGCTCCAAGACCTCCCCCGTCGACATCACGGCCCCGGGCAACCGCCTGGCCACCACGACGGACACGGAGTACACCGCCACGGTCACCGGGGACGAGGGCGAGCGGGACTACTACTACGCGATCGTCGCCACGTCCAAGCACTCCGTCGCCTCGCCCGCCTCCGCGTCGGTCAAGCCGACGTACAAGGAGCCGCAGCCGCCCCGCGCCACGGAGGTGTACGACGTCGTGCCGGGCGCGGGCAGCGTCCGGCTCACCTGGTACGCCGCCCCGTACGGCAGCGGGGAGGCCCCGGTGACCGGCTACCGCGTCTACCGCTCCACGAAGCCCGACGTCACGAAGGCGAACGCCGAGTTCAGCCACGAGGTCACATCCGGTACGGAGTACGTGGACCGGGGTCTGACGAGCGGCACGAAGTACTACTACGCGGTCGCCACCGTCGACGAGGACGGCCTGGAGTCCGCCCTCTCGCCGGAGGTGTCGGCCACGCCGTCCGGCTGACAGGACGAGGGCCGGGAGGACGTCGTCCTCCCGGCCCGACAGCGGCACCCGGCAACGCACCGGTGTGCCCGGGCTCGTACATCGGGGCGAGCGCGCGGGCCCGCTTGTTCGCCGCAAGCACGTCGAAGCGCCGGTCACGGACGTACGCCGGGCGGGCCGCCCACGCTCCGGCGAGGGTGAAGAGGCGCGCGGCGGCGTCGGCGTCCAACTCCAGTGCCCGGGCGAGGGAGCGGTACGGCGGGCCGTCGAGACCTTCGGCCGCCTCGACGTGGTTGTCGACAACGCGGGCTACGGCCTGTTCGGTCCGCTGTGGGTGACGCAGGCGGCCCTGCCGTACCTGCGGGCGCAGGGCGGCGGCCACATCCTGCAGGTCTCCAGCCTCGGTGGCGTCGCCGCCTTCCCCTCGCCCGGGCTGTACAACGCCTCCAAGTGGGCCCTGGAAGGAATGAGCGAGGCCCTCGCCCAGGAGCAGGACCCGCGGGCCACCGCCGCCACCGTCCTCGACCCCCGGCAGGCGTGGAACCACCTCGCGGCGCGGGCGTGACCGGCCGTGACCGGTGCGGAGCGGGCGGGCGCGGGCCGCGGCCACGTACCTGAAGGTACGTACTTGATCAAGGACCGGTGACCGGGGAGTCTGGTCGAGGCGCGCCAAGTCCGTCGTCCGATTCCGCCCCTGTCCTCGCGGCCAGGTGGTCCCGACCCCAGGCCGAGAGCAGTTCGAGGAGTTCGTAGAGCTGTCGGCCCCGCTCGGTCAACGAGTACTCGACCCGGGGCGGCACCTCGCCGTAGTCCTGTCGGTGCACGATCCCGTCGGCCTGCAACTCGCGGAGCTGCTGGGTCAGCACCTTCTCGCTGATGCCGGTGACCAGCCGTCTGGTCTCCCCGAAGCGGCGCGGACGCTCGGACAGCGCCCACATGATGAACGACTTCCACTTGCCCTCGAACACCCCGACGGCCACACCCATCCCGCACGTGTGCGGATCGGTCACCGTCACGACCTCGGAGTTCCCCATGTCTGCTGCCCCCGTCACCGTTCTCGGCCTCGGCCCGATGGGCCGGTCCCTGGCCTCCGCGTTCCTGGCCGCGGGCCATCCCACGACCGTATGGAACCGTACTCCTGGCCGGGCGGACGGCCTGGTGGAGAGCGGTGCCGTCGAGACCGGCACCGCCGCGGAGGCGATCGCGGCGAGCGACCTCGTGGTGATCTGCGTCCTCGACCACGACGCCGTCCGCGCGGTCGTCACCCCGCACGCCTCCGCCCTCAAGGGCCGCACGCTGGTCAACCTCACCGCCGGTACGCCGGACGACGCCCGTGCGACCGCCGCGTGGGCGGACGCGCACGGCGTCGGCTATCTCGACGGCGCGATCATGGTCCCGACGTACCTCGTCGGCGGCCCGTCCGCCCTGGTCCTGCACAGCGGCCCGGCCGACCTGTACGAGCGCCATCAGGTCACCCTCCAGGCCATCGGCGGCACCTGCGTGCACCTGGGCACCGATCCGGGCCGCGCCGGGGCGCACGACGTGGCGCTGCTCGACATCTTCTGGACGGCCCTGACCGGCGTCGTCCACGCCTTCGCCCTCGCCCGCTCCGAGGGCGTCACCGCGTCCGACCTGGCCCCCTACGCCAAGGGTGTCACCGCGCTCCTGCCCGATGTGATCGACGCGTTCGCGGAGCAGGTCGACTCCGGGAGCTACCCCGCCGGGGGCTCCAACCTCCGCTCGGCAGCGGCGATCATGTCCCACGTCCTGGAGGCGTCACGCAGCCGCGGCGTCGACAGCACGGTGATCGCCGCCGCCCATGACGTCGCCCGCCGGGGCATGGCGGCCGGCTACGGGGACGACTCCTACGCCCACGTCGCCGAACTGCTCCGCGGCTGAATCCGTGGCCGTGCGGCGGTCGGGACGCTGGTCAGCTCGGCCTCGTTCAGTAGTGTGTCAAGAGTGTGTCAAGTACCCCGATTCGGTGAGCGATCAGGGAAAGGGATGCGGGTGATGAAGGTGCGCACCAGGGGCCGACTGGCCGTCGCAGGAGTTGTCTTGACCGTCCTCCTGGTGGGCTCACCACTGGCTGTGGCCGACGCGGGCGCCCAGGCCAAGCTCTTCACGGGCGGCGGTCGCGGGCCGACTGCCGCGGTGGCGATCCAGAGTGCCATCGGGGACGCGGAGGCATCGGCCGGGGCCGAGCGGCTCTACACGTGCGCGCTCGTCGGCGAGCCCCTGGTGTTCGAGAGCTTCAACGATCCGAACTTCGGCCATGTGTTCCGCGCCGAGGCGACCGTCAGCTGTACGCCCTGACCAGCTGCGGAGCGCGGCGGCGCCGCGGTCGGCGGCACCCGCGGGGCGCCGCCGACCTCCTGTCCGAACGCTGACCTCAGGCGGCGGTGCCGCTCGCCTTGATCACGACGTCGGAGCTCAGGGCGCCGCCGCGGGAGCCGAGGGCCTCGATCTGCTTGACGAGGTCCTCGCCCTCGACGACCTCGCCGAAGACGACGTGCTTGCCGTCGAGCCACGGGGTGGTGACGGTCGTCACGAAGAACTGGGAGCTGTTGGTGTCCGGGCCACGGTTGGCCATCGACAGCAGGAACGGCCGGTCGTGCTTCAGGGAGAAGTTCTCGTCGGCGAACGTCGCGCCGAAGATGCTCTTGCCGCCGGTGCCGTTGCCGTGCGTGAAGTCGCCGCCCTGGAGCATGAACTCCGGGATGACACGGTGGAAGGCCGAGCCGGCGTACCCGTAGCCGTTCTGGCCGGTGGCGAGCTCACGGAAATTGCGGGCCGTCTCCGGCACGACGTCGTCGAAAAGCCGGAAGACGATGCGCCCGGCGTCCTTGCCGTCAATGGTGATGTCGAAATAAACGTTCTGCATGGGCCCCATCCTTACATCAACCGCTCCCCCACCAGGACGCCGCCATCACACAGCCGCCGACCTGCGGGTCTGTGGTCGCGAAGACTCCGTGCCGACGCCGATCGGCGGGCCTTGAGCAGGTGTCTCAAGAGGCTCGACCACGGGGGCTGTTGCCGCACTCGGACTGCGGGAGGACCTTGTTGTCCTCGCCGAAAGGTGAGTCGCCGAGTCGGGTGTCGGATTCCTCCGTGTTCCGCACCATGACGGAGCGCAGCACGCGGGGCCTGGGGCCAGGCTTCAGACAGAAGTCGTCCGCCTGCTTGCGCGTGTAGGCGCACGACGTCTGCTGGTAGGCGAGTTCCTCGCAGAACGCTGCGGCCGTCAGCTTCACCGTCAGGGCCCAGTCGCCCATGGCCTCCAGGAGGTCGCGGTGCCCTTGGCCGAGCGGGGTGAGCGCGTACACGACGCGGGGCGGGATCTCCGCGTACGTGGTGCGGGTGACGATGCCGTGCCGCTCGAACTGGCGCAGCCTGCTGGTCAGGGTGTGCGGGCTGATGCCGGGCAGGGCCTCGCGCAGCTGGTTGAAGCGGAGCGGTCCGTGCAGCAGCTCGCGCACGATGAGGGTGGCCCACGGCCCGTTGAGCAGGGTGAGGAAGCGGGCGACGCCGCACTCGGGCAGACAGGGCGGCGCGGCCGCGTTCCTGGCCGGCGGACTGGCGGACAGCGGGGTGCCGCACGCGGTGATCGCGCCCACGCTGTACCTGGAGAACCTGCTCATGGCGTACGTCCTCGACGCGGTCCGCGAACGGGGTGTCCTGCCCTGTCCCATCCGCGCCGACTTCCCGGTCTCGTGGGCGTCGCACCTGGACATCGCCGACGTCGCGCTCGCCCTGTTCGACCGCCCGGACGTCACCGGCGTGGTCTCCGTCGGCCAGTACCCGGCGATCACCGGACCGGACCTGGCGGAGGCGTTCGGCGCCCGCTTCGGCCGGCACGTGGGCTTCGAGGCGATCACGCCCGAGCAGATGCGGGCCTTCCTCGCGCCGGTGCTCGGCGAGGGCCCGGCCGCCGGTGTCGCCGGTCTCTACCAGGCCATGAGCACCCTGCCCGACCTCTCGACATCCCCCGAGAACTCCGCCCAGAAGCTCCTCGGCATCACCCCCCGGACCACACGCCAGTGGCTCACCGACATCAGCCTGTGGACGGCTGACCGCCCTGGGGCGATGGAGCACGCCGCGCCACCGACCCGGGGCAGCCCACCGGGAGGCCACCCTTGGCCAGGCCGACGGTCGCGTCACGAAAAACGGGACTGTTTATCGTTGTTCATAGCGCTGCCCTTTCGGGCCCGCGCGGCACGGACGCGGTCGCCGCAGCGGGTCGAGCACCAGTGGCGGCGGCCGTGGGTGCGCACCAGGAAGCGGTCACAGGGTGCGGCGGCGCAGGCCGCGAGCCGGTCGGCGTCCGGCCCGGTGAGCAGGTCGGCGGTGTCGGCCGCCAGGGTGGCCAGGGCGTGGTTCACGGCCTGGTCGGCGGGGTGCGCCCGGGCGCGGTGCGGGCCGTGGGCCGCATCCCAGGCGAGCAGGGGGGCGGTGGGCACCCGGGTCAGCGCCTCGTTCAGCGCCCGCACGGACCGGTCCGGCGGCACGATTCCCTCGACGCGGGCGGCGAACAGGGTGCGCACGTGCTCGCGCAGCGTCCGCATGCGGTGCGCGCACACGTCGTACATCTGCACGTCGGGCGCGGCCAGGTCGTGCGAGACGAGCCAGGACATGGCGGCGTCGGGGACGGCCAGCAGGTCGTAGCCCTGCCCGCCGGGGAGGGTCGCCGCGCTGTCGGCGAAGTCCACGCAGCGGTACCGATCGGCACCCGGAGCGGGGGGCAGCACGCTGTCGGCGCGTTCGGTCGCTTTCATGTCGCTCATGGTATCCCTTGCGTTTTTCCGTGACATGCACCTAGCGTGAGCGTCATGGAAAACATTGACGTTATCCGTGACGATGCGGAGTTCGAGTCGACGCGGCCAGCGGTCCGCGTCTTCGGCGGCCCCACGGCCCTGATCGAGTACGGCGGGTTGCGCCTGCTCACCGACCCCACGTTCGACACCCCCGGCGACTACCCGGCGCCCGGCGGCGGCCTCACCAAGACCCGCCCGCCCTCGGCCACGCCCGCCGACCTCGGCCGCATCGACGCCGTACTCCTCTCCCACGACGAGCACCCCGACAACCTCGACCACGCCGGCCGCGCACTCCTCGCGGACGTCCCGCTCACCCTCACCACCCCTGGCGGCGCCCGGCGCCTGGGTGGCACCGCGCGAGGCCTGACCCCGTGGGAGTCCGTACCACTGGAGCGACCCGACGGCGGCAGCGCGACCGTCACCGCGGCGCCCGCCCAGCACGGCCCCGAGGGGTGCGAGCCGGTCACCGGCGAAGTCACCGGCTTCGTCCTGACCGGCGACGACCTGCCCACCGTCTACGTCAGCGGCGACAACGCCTCGCTCGACCTGGTCCGGCAGATCGCCGACCGGTTCGGCCCCGTCGACACGGCGGTCCTCTTCGCCGGTGCCGCCCGCGTCCCGAGCGTCTTCGACGGCGCGCTCCTCACCCTCGACAGCGCCCAGGCCGCGGAGGCCGCCACCATCCTCGGCGCCCGCCGGATCGTCCCCGTCCACTTCGACAGCTGGGCCCACTTCACCGAAGGGAGCGAGCCGTTGGCAGCCGCGTTCGCCGCCGCCGGGCTGACCGACCGCGTCCAACTCGCGTGACACGCGGGGCCCGGCGGCACCTGCCTGCCGGGCCCCGCACCCGCCCGCGGCACCACGAAGGGCGCCGGGGGTGTGCTCACCGTCGGGGAGTCTCGCACCGCTCATCGAGGCCGGCCTCGGGCATGGGGTTGCCGCGGCGGGCGCGGCGGGCCCCGATCAGCAGCAGGGCGCACGCGAGCAGGAAGAGCGGCCAGGGCGTGAACGGGAGGATCACGGCGTCGACGAGCGTCCAGACCCCCAGCGTCCAGGCGATGAAGGCCGGTGGGGTGATGCCGCGGCGGTCCAGCCACAGCACCGTCAGACCGATCAGGACGAGCGGTACGCCGAAGCTGTCCAGGCTCAGCCAGTACGCGCTGCCCGCCGGGCTCATGTCGGCGAGGTCCTCGTTCCACAGGCCGCCGCTGAACCAGGTCCCGGCGTGGCGCGCGGCTTTCTCGACCGTCAGGGCGCCGACGGTGTGCGCGGTTCCGCACAACGTGATGATCCAGCCAGCCCACTTGATCATTCGAACTCTCCGTTCTCGTCGCGAAGCCGCGCGGGGCGGCTCCACCACGGCTGCCGCCGCCCGGCGAGGATCAGCGCAACCGCAATTCCGATACCGTAGTTTCGATACTCTCGTTCCGTATAGTGCAGGCATGACAGTGGGAAGGCAACGGGGTGGACGCCCCCGGGACAGTCGCGTCGATCACAAGATCCTGCAGACCACGCGTGAACTGATCGACGAGGTCGGCTATCCGGCCCTGACCGTCGACCAGGTCGCGGCACGCGCCGGGGTGGGCAAGGCGGCGATCTACCGCCGCTACGCCTCCAAGGCCGAGATGGCGTTCGTCGCCACCATGCACGAGCAGCAGCTGCCTCCACCGGCCGACACCGGCTCCTTGCACGGGGACCTGCTGGCGTTGGTCCGCGCGTTTCACGTGCGCATGGCCGCCCCGGCGGCCCGACAGCTGGCACCGGCCCTGATCAGCGAACTCGCCGTCAACCCCGAACTGGACACCCGGTTCCAGGACACGTTCCTGGCCGCCGAACAGGCCGCCTTCGCCGACATCGTCGACCAGGCCGTGGCCCGCGGCGAGCTGGCCGGACCCGTCGACCCCGCGATGGCCCACCTGTTGCTGCTCGGCTCCCTGGCGTCCGCCCTGTACGTCCTGAACCTGCCCGTCGACGACGCGATGGTCGCCGACCTCGCCACCGCCGCCACGGCGGGGATCATCGCCCTGGCCGACCGGCACCACGGCGCCCCCGGCGCGGCCGCCGAGCCGGGCTGACCCGCCGTGGTCACCCCCGGCCACGTGTGCGCCACGCGGCGGCCCCGGGGCACCGCGCGGCGCGGTGCCCCGGGGCCGGTGGTGCAGCCACGGCGTCGTACGGGCGATCAGCCGGCCGGATTCTGCCCCTTGCGGTCGACCACGGTGACGTCGAGGAGCGCGACGTCCTCCGAGCCGAGATAGGTGAGGTTCTTCTCCTCGAAGACCCAGACCTTTCGGTCGTCGCCGTCGCCGAAGGCGAGCCCCACGCCGGAGCGGCCGGACGCGTCCTTGGCGTCGTCGACCACGGTGATGCCCGGGATCCGGGCGGCGGCGCGGTAGAGGGTGGCACCCACGTCGGGCAGCAGGGTGGCCCCTTCGAGCATGCTGCCGATCATCTCCAGGGCGGCTTCCTCATGGGTGGGGCCCTGGCCCTCGGTCGCCGACCAGACCTTGTCGTACAGCGCGCCGGGGTCGGTGGGCAGGGCCTGCAGCTCCCGGTACGTGGTGGCGTTCGGGTCGGCCTGGATCCGCATGTCCGTGGTGCCCTTGCCGGAGGGGCCGGACAGGACGGTGGTACGGGCGAGCCCGTCACGCCTGCCGTCGACGGCGTGCCAGTCCGCGCGACGGAAGCGGTCCAGGCCCTCGTCCGTCAAGTCGTCGGTGCCCTGGATGAGGGTGTAGACGTACTGGTCGTCCCGCACGGCGGGAGTGTTCTTGGCGGCGGTGACCTTGGCGATGCGGTCGAGCAGCGCGACGGCTTCCGAGTCGGTGGTGGGCCTGGCCGGGCCGTCGCCGCCGACGGTGAGGACGGTGGTGAGGACGGCGGCGGCCGTGACGGGTACGGCCAGCAGGGCCACCTTCCGTCGCAGCCGCCGGGGCGGGACGCGGCCGGAGCCGGCCGGGGTGGGAGTGGGGGCGGGGGCTTCCTTGGTGATCTCCTGCATGAGATGGGCCTCCATCTGCGTCATCCGGTCGCTCGACAGGGCCGGGGCGCCGGGGCTCGGCAGCAGCCCGGCCAGCTCCTGGCGTTCTGTGGGATTCATCGGTCTCTCTCCTGTGCCGACCGGGCCGTCGCGGCTCGGTCATCCGGTTCCTGTCCGCGGGCGGGGAGGCGTCTCGTTCTCGCGTCGGTCATGTCTCTTCCGGCCGGTGCTCCGGTACGGCGCGCCAGTTCGCTCTCGGCAAGGCGACGCAGGCGCTGCCGGGCGCGGGCGAGCCGGGAACGCACCGTGCTGACCGGCACCCGCAGGGCCACGGCGGCGTCGGCGTAGCTCAGCTCGGACCAGACGCACAGCGCGAAGACCTCGCGTTCGCGGGGCCGCAGTTGTCGCAGGGCGGCCGTGGCGGCGGCGAGGCGTTCGGTGTCCTCGATGCGGCCGATCAGGGTGTCGGCGAAGTCGGGCACCGTCCCGGTGCCGGGCTGTCGGTCGGGGAGGCGATCGAGGGCGGCCCTGTGCCGCCGGGCCGTGCGGCGGGTGTTGCGCAGCACGTTGGTGGAGATGCCGAACAGCCAGGCCCTCAGGCCGTCGTCGGGGTCGTCGTTGTCGTTGTGCGGGGCGCGTGCGGCGAAGCCGTCGTCGTCGAGGAGTTTCTCCCGCAGCCGCCAGGCCTCCAGGAAGGTCAGCGAGACCACGTCCTCGGCCGGGCCCGGATCACCGAGCCACCGTGCGGCGTGAGCGTGCACGGCCTGCGCGTGCTGCCGGAAGAGGTGGGCGAACGCCTGGGCGTCACCGGCTCGTATGCGAGCGCGTAGGGAAAGGTCCACGTCGCCTCCTGTCCGCTCGCCGCGGACCGTCCCGGTGACGTGCGTCACGGCGCACTCGGCGGCCGCCCACCGATCAGCTCGACCCGAGTGAACAACGCCGCGGGTCGATACGCCCAGGCGGTTCCGGCTTCCGGTCCGACTTCCGGTCCGGCAACGACGACTCGATGCGCGCCCGCCGCGCCGAGGACCTGACCGCGAGCACAGCGGTGCTGCGGCCTCGGCGGATCCTCGAACCGGCCCCGGGTACGCACCCGGGGCCGGAGAACCACTCGCCCGGCGGTCGGCTCAGGAGGCGCCGTCGAGGACCTGGCGCAGTCGGTGCGCGAACTCGTCCGGCTTCCCCGGATATCCGAACTCTCCGTCGAGGAACCCGCCGTGATGGCTCGGGAACACCGTGACCCGCTGCCCGAGCAGCTCGGCGGTCGCGGCGGAGGTGCGCCCCGTCTGCACGTTCACGGACTCCTCGCCCACAGCGATCACGACGCGGGTCGGCGCGGCGGCGATCGCTTCGACGTCCGGCCGATAGCTGCTGACCGCCCATGACCGGCCGGACAGAAGCGGATCGTCACGTGAGCCGTCGTCCTCCACGGGCATCCCGAACGCGGCGGGATCGGCCTCCGGCTGCGCGAAGTACGCCTCGGTGAACTCCCCCTCCCACGAGGTCATGGCCACGAACGCCGCCATCCCGGCCCCCCATCCCCGCTTCTCGTAGGCCTCCCGGACCGCGGCCCGCGCCCGCACGGCGGCCGGGCCGTCCGGCGTGAGGGTGATGAGCGGCGGCTCGTGCGCGACCAGAGTGGTCACGTCCGCGGGGTACGTCGCCACGACCGCGAGCGCGACGACCGCACCGCCGCTGCTGGCGAACATCTCGACAGGACCGGCCCCGAGCGCCTCGATGACGGCGTGCACGTCGTCGGCCAGAGTCTGCGGCGCGTACTCGCCCCGCCCGTCCTTCCGGATGCTGCGGCCGAGCCCGCGCGGGTCATAGGTGACAACGGTCCGCTCGGGGAAACGCGCGGCGAGCGCGACGAAGCCGGTGGCGTCCATGGGCTGCCCGATCATCAGCAGCGGCGGGCGTCCGTCCGCGGTCGGCAGCGGTCCGCGAACGTCATAGACGAGGTCCGCGCCGACTGTCTCAAGGGTGTGAGTCTCCATACGGGTGCAGACCGGCCCGGTCCCGGAAAGTCATCGGCGAGACAGCCGGCGTGTCCGTTGGCCTTGCCATCGGCCGCGTGCTCCGTCTCAGGATGCGGGGGGAGATCCTTCTGCGGGGCGACGCGGCCTCCGCTCCGTTCGGGGAGGCTGCTCCGCAGGACCAGCGAGAAGAGGAAAGGCCGCATGGAAGCCACCAAGTCGCCCGACTGGAACACCGTGGGAATCCTGGGGGCCGCGCGCGGCGCGCGGTCGGGAGCAGGAGGCCCCATCGGGAGCGAGCATCTCCTGGCCGGCATCACCACGGCCAAGGGGACGGCACGCGAAGCGCTCGCGGCCGAAGGGGCGACCAAAGTCGCGCTGCTGGCGGTCCTGCGGGACCGGATGGAACGGGACGGTGCGTGGAGCGTCGACGACGGCGCGGAGAGCATCGTCACCGAGAAGGACATCCTGGGCGAGGAGGGCGAACAGGGCACCCGCTACACGGGCGCCGCGGCCAGGGCGTTGACCGCCGCGATGCGACGGGCCCAGCGGGAGGACGCCGGGAAGTTCGGCGCCGAGCACCTGCTGCGCGGGCTCCTGGAAGGGGACAACCGCGCCGTGGAGGCGCTGGGATCGTGCCGCATCTCCCCGCAAGCCGTACTCGCCCGCCTGGACGGCGACACCCAGGGCCGGCAAGACGACCTCGACCCCCTGCTGCACGCCACCCGTGACATCCTCCTCGGCCACAGCCACTACCGCCGGGCCCCGTTCTGGATGCGGTGGATGCTCAAGCTCAGCGGCATCAACTGGGCGGCACGGCCCGCCTGGTGGGTCAAAATGGAGACGTACGAGCAGGCACGCCGTCTCGGAAGCAGCACAGTGGGCACCGAGCACGCCCTGCTCGCGATCCTGGCCACCCACGAGGTGGCGCTCCGCTACCCGCACCTGACGGGCGAGGCCACCACCGGTCCCGACTCTCTGTACGCGGGCGGAGAGCGCCTGCTCCGCCTGGGCATCGACTACGCCTCGGTACACAACGCCCTCAAGACCGGCGACCGCCTTCACCTGACATCCGACGCCCGCCCCGTCGACCAGTACATCGACGAGACCAAGGGCCAGGCCCCGACGCCGGCCCCCGGACACGACTCCGCTGCCGCCGAGGAACCGCTGACCGACCCGGGCACCGGCCCCCTCGTCGAGGCCCTCCTGGGAGAGCAGACACGGGCCCGGCAGGTGGTCGACGCGCTGACTGCCCCTCCCGGCAACTGACCGCGCGCCAGTCACGGGGCCACCACGGGCCGGGAGTCCCGCAACGCGCAGAGGCGGTGCCTGCCCGACATTGCTGCCGGGCAGGCACCGCCTCCAGGACAACGATCCGGCCCCGCCCCTGATCAGGAGGGCTCGGTGAGAACCCACAACTGCCAGACTCCGGCGGCCCGGCACTCGTAGGCGCGTACGCCGTTCTCCATGTACCACCGGCCGCGCTCATGACAGCGGTGCTCCTCGTGCGGAGGAAAGTCCGCCACGTGGTGCCAGCCCGGCCCGGCTGCCGGCGTGGACTGTACGGGAGTGGGTGCGGGCGCGGAGGCCGTGGCGGTCGCGCTGTGGCTCGCCACCAGCAGCGACGCGGCTGCGGCCGCGAGGAGTACGCGTTTCATGGTTCGCATGGAACGCATCCTTCCGCAGCTGACGGGCCCTCACCGGTGGAGAGCGCTCCACCTTCCCCCGATTGGCTCAATGAGTGAGGCACGCAGCCTGACGGTGGGGCACGGCGCGGTTCTTGAGGGTGCGACAGTCCGCGCGCCCGCCCATCACCACCATGGACTCATCGCGTTCTCAGCTTGCGGTGTCCGGCCCGGTCTTTCGCGATGTTCCGTACCTTCTTGCTGCAGCCTGACCCGGCGAGCAGGGCGAGCACCTCCGGCGACGTCGACCGCTCGGCGAGGACGCGCTGCATCCAGTACGTGACCTTCGCCAACTCGACCGGCGTCGGCACGTGACCGTCCTCGACGGACAGGTGGAACAGCCAGTCGTGGATGCGGCGGCGGATGAACTCGCGGTGCCCCTCCGCTCTGAACCGGTCGATCTCCGGCAGCAGTTCGGCCGACCACCGCCGGAACTCGGCAGGGCCACTCACCTGCGTCGCGATGCTGTCCACGAGGGCGACCACCGCCGTCTTGGACCCCATCTCGTGGGGGTCGCGCAGGATCGCGGCGACGATCGCGCGGTCCCGGTCGCGGCTCCGCGAGGAAGCGGTCACCGAGACGACACGTAGGTACGCGGCCGATCGGACGTGCTCGTCCGCGAGGGCGTCGTCGACGTCCACGTCGAGGATGCCGGCCCCCGCCAGCAACTCGGCCACATCGGAACGCCATGTCATCGCCTCGCCCCCTCTCGCAGAGCCGGACCGGCCCCGGTCAGGCCGCGTTCGCATTCTCACCGGCGAGGAACGGGCGCAACAGTGCGAGCAGGGCACGCGGGCGGTGCAGCGGAATGATGTGGCCGCAGTCCTCGATGACGTGTCCGGTGAGGTTGTCCGTGACAGGGCGGAGCTGGCGTTCCAGCGCATCGCCGACGGGCCGGGCGCCCAACGCCATCGTGGGCACCGCCAGTCGGGCGGTGGCGACCGCCTGCTCGATCTGTGCCGCGCTCTCGGGCAGCGCCCGGTAGTACGAGAACGCGCGGCTCAACGCCTGGCGGCCGGTGTACGCGCGGACGAAGGCGTCCCGGAGGGCGGGGCGCACCCCTTCACCGAGCGTGCCGGCGCGCAGGAACCAGTCGACGTAGGCGGCCTCGTGGCCCTCCAGCACGGTCTCGGCAAGGCCGGGCGCGGCGGCATGGAAGCCGAACCACCACGGCGGCCCGCCGACGAGGAAGTCCTCGGCGCCGGGCAGCGTGCCCAGAAGGGACTCCATGACGACCAGGCGCCGGACGAGACCGGGGCGACGGAGGGCGAGGAGGAAGGCAGGCGCGGCACCCGCGTCGATGCCCACCACCGCGGCCGAGGACACGCCGAGCGTGGTGAGAAGCGCCGCGGCGTCCTCGGCCAGGGTGCCCGCGTCGTACCCGGAGGCGGCCGGGCTGCTCGCGCCGAACCCGCGCAGGTCCGGCGCGATGACGCGGTAGCGGCCGGACAGGTCGGCCATGACGTCCGTCCACAGCTCCCAGGTGTGCGGGAAACCGTGCAGCAGCAGTACGGCCGGGCCCGATCCGGTGAGAGCGACGTTCAGTTCGACACCGTTGACGGGGACGCGCCGCAGTTCGGGCATGGAGGCTCCAGGTGTGTGGTGGGGTGAGGCGAGGTGAGGAATAGTGACCACGTCACGCTAGGGAACTAACCTGGTCCGTCCAAGACGGCACTTCTCCTTCAGGTGGTGAGCCCTGAGTGACCACATCGAAGCCCGGCGGACCCGCCCGGCGGCCCGGTGAGCGGGGTGAGCGGGGTGATCTGCTGGATCCGCGCTGCCCGGTCCGCCAGTTGCTCGACCGCATCGGCACCAAGTGGACCTCGATGACGGTCAAGGTGCTGGCCGAGGAGGCCCCGGACGAGCTCCGCTTCGCGGAACTGCGGCGCCGTATCCCCGGCATCTCACAGAAGATGCTGTCCGTCACGCTGCAGAGCCTGGTCCGCGACGGCCTGGTCGCACGCCGAGTCGAACCCACCGTGCCACCCGCCGTCCACTACCGGCTCACCGAACTCGGCCTGTCCCTCGAAGGACCGCTCTCCGCCCTGCGGACCTGGGCCGAGACCCACATGCCGGAGATCGACCGCAGCAACCAGCTCGCCGACGAGTCGCCTCCCGGCTAGGCGTGCACCGAATGTGCCGGCCGCAGCCACTCGTTGGCCGAAGCCACGACCAAGGCACGACGGTGACGCTCACGCCTGCGGCGGCCGCCTCTGCGTGCAGCCCCTCGGCGAGAGCACCGACCGCGGCTTTGGCACACGGATGGGGCAGCAGGCGGGGGCGCCGAGCAGGCCGCTGACGGATCCGATCAGAGCGAGGCGTCCCCGGCTCCCGCGCAGATAGGGCAACGCTTCCAAAGACGTGTGCAGTGTGCCGTAGAACATCGTGTCCACGGCGTCGGTGAACTCCTTGGAACCGATCGTCTCGACGGGCGCGACCTGGATGACCCCGGCGTTGGCGACCACGATTTCCAGGCCGTCGCGCTCATGGCTCTCGCGCATCATCTCGCCGACGGCGGTCCGGTTGCGTACATCGCACACGACCGTGTGGCTCGTCCGCCTCCCCGCCAGTGCGCCCTCAGACCCGGGCGAGCCGATCGCGGATCGCCGTCACGAAGTCGTCCAGGTCCTTCGGGGTACGGGAGGTGATCAGGGGGTAACCGCCGTCCACATCCACCACGACCGCTTCGTCCACCCACGCCTTGGCGCCGGCGTTGGTGATGTCGGTGCGCAGGGACGGATACGAGGTGAGGGTCCTGCCGTGCAGCACGTCGGCCTCGACCAGGGCCCAGGGGCCGTGGCAGATGGCGGCGATGGGGCGGCCGCTCGCGGCGAACGCCTTCACGGTGTCGACGGCGGCCGTCTCCAGGCGCAGGTGGTCGGCGTTGAGCGTGCCACCGGGGACGAGCAGCAGATCGTGCGGGGCGGCGCCCAGAGCCTCGTGGGACACGTCCGGGTCCAACCTCTCCCCGGGGTCCTTGTCCCCCTGAAGCGTCTGGACGGGATCCGTGCTGACCGCGGCGACGGTGACGTCGACGCCGTCCTTGCGCAACTCCCTCAGTGGGACGAGCAGTTCGTCCTGCTCGACGCCATAGTTGGTGACGAGGGCCAGGACGCTGCGGCCGTCGAGTCGTCGGTCAGCCATGGGAGGACCTTTCTGCGTGCGGTGTGGGCTGTGCGAGTGCTGATCTGCTCCGGTCGGGCCCCGGCCGTGTCAGGGGGTCGGGTAGGGGTGCTCCTGCAGGAGCTTCGCGAGATGGACGGTGTTGACGGCGAGCGTGTGGGTGGTGCCCGCCACGGCGTCGGGCGTCTCGTCCAGGTCCTGGTAGTCGGTGCCCTGCTGGGCCTCCCCGACCCAGTAGGTGACCGCGCCGGGGGCGAGGGAGAAGCCGACGTCGTTCAGGCCCTGGAACACGTCCGCGCTGACCTTGTGCGCGCCGTCCTCATTGCCGACCACCGCCACCGCCGCGACCTTGCCGTGGAGGAGAGGCCGCCCCTGGTCGTCCGTCTCCGAGGAGTCGGCGTTCAGCCGCTCCAGGACCCGCTGGCAGATGCTGGACGGGTGGCCCAGCCAGATCGGCGTGGCGATCACGAGGATGTCGGCCTGAAACACCTTGGCACGCAGGAGCGGCCAGGCGTCCCCCTCCCCCATGTCCACCCCGATACCAGGGCGGACGTCGTGGTCGGCGACGCGCACCGTCTCGGTCGTCACACCGAGCTTGTCGAGTTCGGCGCAGACCTGGTCGGAGAGCAGCTGACTGCTGGACGGGGTCGGGGAAGCGTTGAGCGTGCAGACCAAGGACAGGGCGCGCATGGTGGATCTTTCTCCTCGGAGGAAGGCGGGTGGGAGGGTGCGGCGGCGGGAACGCGGCACGCACGGGGTCACTCGGCGTTCAGCCTCGGCAGGACGTCGCTGCGGTAGAAGTCGAAGAAGCCCTGCTGGTCGGGCCCGATCTGGCCGACGTACACCTCGTCGAATCCCGCGTCGACGTACGCGGCCACAGCGCGGACGTGTGCGTCCGCGTCGGCGCCGCAGACCATCCCGTCGGCGACGGCCTCCTCGGTCACGAGCGTCGCCGCCTGCTCGAAGTGAGCGGGGTCGGGCAGCACCTGCCCGAGCTCCCCCGGCAGGAACTGCGTCGGCCACAGCCGGTGGGCCGTCTTGACCGCCTGGTCGCGGTCAGCGCCCCAGCACACCTTCACACCCCCGAGGACGGGCTTCTGCCCGCCTCCCGCGCGCCGGAACTGTCCCACCAGATCAGCGTCCGGCGTCATCGTGACGAACCCGTCCCCGATCCGTCCCGCCAGCGCGGCGGCCTTGGGCCCGAACCCGGACACGTGGATCGGGACGGGCTCGTCGGGCACGGTGTACAGGCGGGCGTTCTCCACGGTGTAGTGCTTGCCGCGGTGCGTGACCTCCTCACCGCTCTGCAGAATCCGGATGACGTGGACGGCCTCCTCCAGCATCTCCAGGCGTACGTCGACGGCCGGCCAGGCGTCGCCGAGGATGTGCTCGTTGAGGGCCTCACCGCTGCCCACGCCGAAGCGGAAGCGGTTGCCGGTGAGCACGCCCGAGGTCGCGACGGCCTGCGCGTTGACGGCGGGGTGCATGCGGACGGTGGGGCAGGTGACGAACGTCGTCACCGGCAGTGACGTCACCTGGGCGAGCGCACCGACCATCGACCAGACGAAGGGGCTCTGCCCCTGCTCGTCCGTCCACGGGTGGTAGTGGTCGGAGATGGCCAGACAGGTGAACCCCGCCTGCTCCGCCGCACGCGCCTGCTCCAGCAGCTCACCGGGTGTGAACTCCTCACTCGCCAGGAAATACCCAAAACTCGTCATGACCCGCACCCTCTCCTCTGCATTGCGCGCGACCCCGGCGGCTCGTGCCTTGAGCCCTTCGCGCGGCCTCACCCGGTTCCCGGCTCGGCCCGGCGGGAGACCGATGCCCTGGGCCCCGCCCTCCACAGCCTGCGTGCTCCCGACAGGGGGCACCACACGAGCGGAGCGCGTGGCCCGTGTACCCAGAAGCCGAAATCCAAGTCACCCCGCCCGGCGACCGGCACCCCGCACAGGCCGATCCCGCGCGGGGCCCGGAGGTGGGACGCGCCGCACGACCGAACGCTTCATGCGAGGACGGATCCGGCATGCATGGACCAGACGGGGCTCTCGACGCAGGCAGCCGGGGGGCGTACGGCAGGACCGTGGACGACGTGCGCCGCCTGGAGATCCTTACGCAGGACGGGGGCCCGCATGTGGGTCGGCCCGACCTCCCGCGCCGAACGGTGCCGGATATCCGAGGAGGGCGGGCGCCGGGCCGAGATCTGCGCGGACCTGGAGCGGATCGCGCCCGCCTGCCTGGCGGACATGCGCGGCACAACTGGTTCACCACGCGCCCATCTGGCCAGGCCATGTTCTCGACGAGGGCTGCCGCGGTCTGGCCGAGGTGATTGCCGTCGGCCTCGATGGGAACCTGCCCAGCGAGCATCCCGAGTGCCTGGCCGACCGGCCGCCGGGCCCCTCCCCCGCGGCCCGCGGGATCGTGAGCGCGGTGGCGGGAGCGGTCGCCGTCGGCGCCGCCGTCGCAGGCATCCGTTCTCGGCTTCATCGCAGGTAAGCACCGCAGTTCTCTTCGGAAAGGACAGTTCCCATGGCCACGAAGGTCTCCGACCACATCCTCGAACGTCTGCGGGCCTGGGAGGTCGAGCACGTCTTCGCCTACCCCGGCGACGGCATCAACGGACTGCTCGCCGCCTGGGGGCGGGCGGACAACAAGCCCGAGTTCATCCAGGCGCGGCACGAGGAGATGTCCGCCTTCCAAGCCGTCGGCTACGCCAAGTTCTCCGGCCGCGTCGGCGTGTGCGCCGCCACATCGGGGCCCGGCGCCATCCACCTGCTCAACGGCCTGTACGACGCCAAACTCGACCACGTGCCGGTCGTTGCGATCGTCGGCCAGACCAACCGCAGCGCCATGGGGGGCTCCTACCAGCAGGAGGTCGACCTGCTGAGCCTCTACAAGGACGTCGCCTCCGACTTCTGCGAGATGGTCACGGTCCCCGAGCAGTTGCCCAACGTCCTCGACCGGGCCATCCGCACCGCCTACGCCCGTCGCTCGGTGGCAGCCGTCATCGTCCCCGCCGACGTCCAGGAACTGAACTACTCGGCACCCGAGCACGCCTTCAAGATGGTGCCCTCCAGTCTCGGCCTCTCCTCCTACGCCCCGGTGCCCGCAACCACCGATGTCGAGCGCGCGGCACGACTGCTCAACGAGGGGGAGAAGGTCGCCGTCCTCGTCGGCCAAGGCGCGCGCGGGGCCCGCCAGGAGGTCATGGAGGTCGCCGACCGGCTCGGCGCCGGCGTCGCCAAGGCCCTGCTCGGCAAGGACGCCCTGGACGACGACCTGCCGTACGTCACGGGTGCCATCGGCTTGCTGGGCACCCGCCCCTCGTACGAGATGATGCGGGACTGCGACACCCTCCTGGTCGTCGGATCCAGCTTCCCCTACACCCAGTTCCTGCCCGACTTCGGCCAGGCGCGCGCCGTGCAGATCGACATCGACCCGCACATGATCGGCCTGCGCTATCCCTTCGAGATCAATCTCGTCGGCGACGCCCGAGCGACGCTGAGGGCGCTGCTGCCGCACCTTGAGCAGCACAAGAACACCGGCTGGCGCAAGAAGATCGAGAAGAACACGGCGCGCTGGTGGCGGGTGATGGAACGGCGAGCCGCCGTGGACGCGGACCCGATCAACCCCGAGTACGTCGCCCATACCCTGAACGGTCTGCTCCCCGACAACGTCGTGCTCGCCGCGGACTCCGGTTCCGCCGCCAACTGGTACGCCCGGCACCTGCGGCTGCGCGAGGGCATGCGCGGCTCCCTGTCCGGCACGCTCGCCACCATGGGGCCCGGTGTCCCGTACGTGATCGGGGCCAAGTTCGCCCACGGCGACCGTCCGGCCGTCGCGCTCGTCGGCGACGGCGCGATGCAGATGAACGGCCTGGCCGAGCTGATCACCATCGCCAAGTACTGGGAGCAGTGGGCCGATCCCCGCCTGGTGGTCGCCGTCCTGAACAACCAGGACCTCAACCAGGTCACCTGGGAGATGCGCGCCATGTCCGGCGCCCCGCAGTTCCTGCCCTCCCAGGCACTTCCGGACGTCGCCTACAGTGACTTCGCGCGCTCGCTGGGCCTCGGTGGGCTGCGCGTGGAGAAGCCGCAAGACGTGCAGGGCGCGTGGGAGGCGGCACTCGCCGCCGACCGGCCCTACGTCCTCGACTTCCGCACCGACCCCGCCGTCCCTCCGATCCCGCCGCACGCGACGCTCGACCAGATCGAGGCGGCCGCCGCCTCCGTGCTCAAAGGCGACAGCGACCGAGCCGGCATGATTCGCCAGGGCTTCAAGGCCAAGGTCCAGGAGATGCTGCCCGGCCATCGGGGCAAGGACGACAGCGCGTGAGCAACCAGCCGAGCGGGCCCGCGTGGGCGTGGGCGACACGTCCCCTCCGTTCGCGGACGCGACGGTGGCTACGGCGCCAGGCAGGCCGTACGCGTCGTGGGCGCGCTCGCTGACATCCGCGCCGCTTTCGAGCCCGCCGAGCCCGCCGAGCCCGCCTGAGGGTTGCTGATCACCCAAGGCACGGGCACGGTGGGAGAAGCTTGCCCCCCAAGCCCTCGGAGGCGATGTCAGTGGCCGTCACGCCCGAGGAGACTCCAGCCACAAACGATCTCCAACCCGTCCGCGAGCAAGTGGAGGAGCTGCGGAACGAGGTCTCGCAGCTCCAGCACGCCGTGGATTCCCACGCGATCGTGGACCAGGCCATAGGCGTGGTGGTCGCCGTGGGACAGCTGACCCCGGCCGAGGCGTGGGACGTCCTGCGGGAGGTCTCGATGCACACCAACACCAAGCTCCGGCACGTCGCCGGGCTGCTGGTCGAGTGGGGCCGGTCCGGCGAACTGACCACGGAGATCCGCAGCGAGCTGGAGCGTCAACTTCAGCTGCGCAGTCCGTAATCGGTCCGTACACAGGCGCGGCGCGTTGAGGTCACCGGTCGGCTGACTGCCTGGCGGTCGGCTGACTGCCTGGCAGCTTCCGTCTCGGTGGCGACGTCGGCCGTCCTGAGGGTGCCAGTCCACTGCACATGCTTGAGCGTGAGACGCAGGTCGTTGAGGCAGTGCAGGCGCCGCTGCAGCAGTTCGGTGAGCAAGCCGGCGTCTTCCACCGTCATGCCCGGGACCGTGTAGCGCGGGGTCGTCTCGGAAGGCAGCGTCGTGTCGCCGCGTCCGAGACAGCGCACCTGCCCACGACGGCAGGGCGTGAGCTCATCGGCGACATCGCCGTCGGCTGTGGCGCCGACGGCGACCTCGACGTCATCCGCACGAGCTGGTCGTCGCGCGGCCTCGCCTCAGCTCTTGCCGCGGCCGGTGAGCAGGTCGCGGGCCCGATCCACAAGCCCCACGCCAGGGCCCAGCAGTTTGTTGCCGGGCGGCGTGGACGGCGTGGAGGGGTGCGGGCGCGTGGGGGCCGTCTTCTTCGCGGTGCGGACCTTGTCACCCAGCTCGTCCAGGACCTCGGGCGTCCACGCCGCGGCGAGCAGCGGGAACAGCCGGGCCTCCTCGTCGCGCACGTGCTCGCTCACGTCGAGTTTCAGCTTGGCCACCAGATGGTCGAAGTCCGGGTCCGTCGCGCCGAGGCCTTCGAGGTCCTTGAGGAGCTGTTCCACCCGCCCGTGGTCGGCGATCTCCTTGTCCGCGATCTTGTCTCCGTCCGGGACGTGCGCGCGCACCGCCGGGTACAGGTGGACCTCCTCGGCGACGGAGTGGCGTACCAGCTCGATGGTCAGTTCGTCGGCCAGCTTGCGGCGCCGCTCGTCGCCGACCGGCTGGGCCTCGATCATCGCGAAGAGTTCGTCGACTTCGCGGTGGTCGATGGTGAGTTCCGCGATCACGTTTCCGCCGTGCCCCATGTGAGGGCTCCCTTCGGTGTCGCTGTTTCGCTGTCGCTGTCCGGTGTGATGTGCTTCCAGGCCCCGGCCGCTACCGGTTGGGCTTCGCCGCGCTGATGTCCGCGAGGGCCGACTCCGGGTCCCGTTCCATGGCCAGGTCGCCGAGGGCGACAATGCCCACCACCCGGCCGCCGTCGACCACCGGAACCCGTCGGACCGAGTGCTCACGCATCCGTTCCACCACCAGCCCCAGACGCTCGTCCGGACCGACGGTGACAACCTCCTCGCTGCACACGCCGACGGCCGTCGTCCGGTCCGGGTCGGCGCCTTCGGCGAGCACCCGCACCACCAAGTCCCGGTCGCTGACCAGCCCCCGCAGTTCGTCCGCCTCCGTCACCAGGACGGCCCCGAGGTCCTGATCGCGCATGAGACGGGCCACCTCCCGCACGGAGGTGAGTGGTGCGACGGCGACGGGTGCGCCGGTCATGATGTCGCGTACTTGCTGAGCCATGGGGCCTCCTTCGTCTGGTTCGACGGCGCCCGGCACCGCCGCTCGGCCCCGGGTACCCGAGCCGACGCGCTCCATCCCCGCCGCCGGAACGCCCGGCTCCGCCCGGCCGGGGGAGCCTCGTGGCAGCAGCCGGCCTCGGCAGCGGCCCCGCGTGTAGGAGGGCTCCCGCCCGGGCACCCGAGGGCCACACACGCCGACCGAATCGACCTGGTCGGCCGAAAGGGACAGGTGGCAACGCATGGAGTGGCTCAAAGCAGCACTCAAGCGGGCGCTGGGACGCAAGAAAGAGGCCGACGGCATCGCACTGGGCGACGAGCGGCTACGGGCCGAAGGACAGCGCGAGAAGCAGCGACAGGGCCACGACACACACGCGGCGAGTCGTGGCAGGAGTCGCAGGGAGGACCAGTAGCCGCTGGTGCCGTCTCGCGCCGATGCTCGGCAAGGACGTCCTGGACGAACGTCTCGGTGCGGGTTCGCTCAGTTGACACTGCGGATGATGTGCGCTTCCGGATCCGCCTGGTCGGTGACCACACGCGGGCCATGAGCGAAGGGTCCGTCACTCGCGCGGGCGGTCGTGTTCGTCTCCTGCCCGGAGCCGATCCGGTCGTCCTGCGATGTACGGTCGACTACACGTGCCAACGCGGGCTCCATAGCGCATACGCCTCTTCTCGTGAGCCCGGCGGGGTTCCCCGCCGGTCGCCTGTACGGGTCCCCCTCCCTCTCGGGGAGAAACCATTCCGCCGGGGCGGAAGGCCGCTCTCCAGTCGCTGAACCCAGCGGTGCGACGTGGCTGTTCTGTGCACCACCGCACCTGCCCGTCGCGGTCGTCCAGGCCCGGAGAATTCTGCTCGGCTCCGGGCGCCGGACAAGACTCAGCCGCCTTCCACGCCGGTGGACGTGTGCGGTGATCCGACCGGTTTCGATTCGGGCGAGCCCCGTTGGCGCAGATGGACGGAGAAGATGGCCATCGATGCCACGGCGAGCAGCTCGGACTGCCAGTTCTGCAGGCTGCGGCTCCAGAAGTCGGCGCCCAGGACGTACTCACCCCATCCGATCGGCTGCTGCAACAGCCGCAGGCGTTGTTCGTTGTGGGCGGCGGCTCCGGCCACCGACTGGGCTGCCCAGGACAGCAGAAACAGCCCGGCCATCAGCATGCCCAGGGAGCGTGAGTACACGCTCTGGCGCCAGTCCCCCGTGCCGGCCCAGCGGGGCGAGTCCGGTCGCGCGTAGCGTCCGACCCGCTGTTGCTTGTCGGTCTCGGGACCCGCTCGGTCCATCTCCTTGGACTCCGGGGAACCGCGTTGCAGCAGCCATACCGTTCCGAAGATGAACAGGAAGAACTGGAGGTACTCCGACTGCCAGTTCTCGGTGACGTCGACAGCGAAGTCCGAGGTCGCCAGGTAGTCGGAGAGGCTGATCGGAGCCAGGCCGTCCACCTTGAGTGCCGTGTTGAACTCGGCGTGCCCGGCGAAGGCCTGCCCGGCCAGGGCCAGCAGGAAAGCGGCGCCGAAGGCCAGCGAAAGTCCGTTGTCCCGCAGGAAGGACCGCGGCTTCGATGTCATCGCTGCAACGCCCCCACCGTGGTGAAATACGCGATGCCCAGCACGACTGTGCCCAGGCAGACCACGAACATGATCCGCACGAGGTCAGCTCCCCTTCACCGAGCACCGATACGGCCGATCGCCCTGAGGCAGGCATCCCGCGGCCACCACCTTCCAGCCGTCGGGAAACTGCGAGAGGAACACCGTGTCCTTCTCCAGCACGACGCGGGCCTGCCGACCATGGACATCGACGTGCCGCCCGGCACCGCCGTAGGGCACGCCCTCACCCAGCACGGAAGCGGCACACGTCGATTGCCCGGAGAGCTCCAGCTCCTCTCGCGTGCCGGGCGCCAGAGCCCCGCACAGCGCGGCGGCGTCGCCGGTGCGTACGGCCTGCTCGAAGCGGGCCACCGCGGCTCGGACGGCCTCTCGCCGCCCGTCGACCGTGCCGCAGCCGCTCACGGCACAGACCAGGGCCAGGGCCGACACCAGGACCCAGCTCCTGCGGCCACTGCTCACGCTGCCTCCCGGGGACGAAGGTCGATGCGTGATCATCCTGCGCGGGACCGGCCGTCACCGAGTTCGACACGCCGGGCCCTCGCGGAGGACGGCGGCCGACCTCGACGGCACCGCGGGCAGCGTGGGAGAAGTCGGCTTCACCCCTCAGTGGCCGAGGGCCTGCTTGAGTTCCCGCTTGTTCATCGACGAGCGGCCGTGGATGTTCTTCTTCTCAGCCTCCTCGTACAGCCACGCGAGCGCGTGTGGAGCCGCCCCCGTACCCCCGGTGAGCGTCCGCAATCACCACGCGACGGCCGACCGGTCCCGCGTTTCTCACTCGCCCGGCCCTGCGATTTCTGCCGACGATCGGGTACACCACCGGAATGCGTGCTGACAGTCACACCGTCCTGGCCGCCTCCAGTGGCGCCTCGCTGGTCCTCATCATCGTCGGCGTCGTCGTGGTCGTCGGCCTCCTCGCCATGTTCGTCGCGGGCCGCCGCCGCGCCGCCCGCCGCACCCGAAGCACACCCGCCCCCGGCACCATGCCTCCCGGCGGCGAAGCACAGCGAGGTGAGACCTGGCAGACCCCCGACGACGACCCCGACCAGGGAAACCCCCATCGCTGACAGGAAGTTCGAACGGCAGGGCACGCCACGGCACCCGCCGGAGGCACGAACGGGCCTGCTCGCTACGGCAGTTCGTCCATCGCCGCCCCGTGCGCGCGAGTCCCCGCCGCGCGGACGCGCGGATACCATGCCCGTGACCACGCCCTGAGAACCGCCGCACAGCGTCGGCTCGGCCTCCTCGCCGAACCGGACGGCCTCAGCGCCCCCTTGCCGACCACCGATCTTCCGCAGGTGAGTGTCTCGCTCTCAGCAGGGAAGGCAGGCACCATGGCACTCGATCACTCACGGGCCCCCGTCGTGGAGGCAGTGGACGCTCATCGACGCCGGGGCATGCTGTCGTTCACGCCGCCGGGGCACAAACAGGGCGCGGGGGTGGACCCCGACGTGCGGCGTCTGCTCGGGCAGGAGGTCTTCCAGCACGATGTCCTTGCTTCCGGCGGCCTGGACGACCGGCGTATGCGGGGCGGGTACCTCCAGGACGCCGAGAAGCTGATGGCGGACGCCGTGCACGCGGACCACACGTTCTTCACCACCTGTGGCAGCTCCCTCTCGGTCAAGGCGGCCATGCTGTCCGTCGCCGGTCCCGGCGAGCAGCTCCTGATCAGCCGGGACGCCCACAAGTCCGTGGTCGCCGCGCTGATCCTGTCCGGCATCGAACCCGTGTGGGTCGAACCGCGCTGGGACGACGAACGGCACCTCGCGCACCCGCCGTCCGCCGAGGAGTACGCGGCGGCCTTCGCACGCGCACCGCAGGCACGCGGGGCCCTGGTCACGAGCCCGACGCCGTACGGCGGCTGCGCGGACCTGCGCCGCGTCGCCGAGGTCTGCCACCGCCACGGGCGGCCGCTGATCGTGGACGAGGCGTGGGGCGCCCATCTGCCCTTCCACCAGGACCTGCCCGCCTGGGCGATGGACGCGGGCGCGGACGTCTGTGTGACCAGCATCCACAAGATGGGCAGCGGTCTGGAGCAGGGGTCCGTCTTCCACCTCCAGGGCGACCTGGTCGAGCCCGAGGTGCTCAAGAACCGGGCTGATCTGATGGGCACGACGAGTCCGTCGGTCCTCGTGTACGCGGCCATGGACGGCTGGCGCCGCCAGATGGCGCTGCACGGACACGAGCTGATCGGCCACGCCCTCACCACCGCCGGCGGACTCCGGCGCGCCATCGAACGGATCGACGGCCTCCATGTGAACGACGCACAGGACTTCTGCGGCCCCGGCCGAGCGGACGACCTCGACCCGCTGCCCGTGGTCGTCGACCTGTCCGGCCCCGCGCTCTCCGGTTACCGGGCGGCCGACTGGCTGCGGGAGCACCGCTCCATCAACGTCCACATCGCCGACCACCGCCGTATCAACGTGCAGATCACCCACGCCGACAGCCGGCTCACCACCGAGCCCCTGCTGCGGGCGCTCCATGACCTCGTGGACACCGCCGACGACTGGGACAAGGCACCGGTCGTGGTGGTGCCGAGCGCCGACGGCCTGCGCATGGAACAGGCCTGCCTGCCCCGGGACGCCTTCTTCGCCCCGACCGAGGACGTCCCCGTCGAGCAGGCGGCGGGGCGTGTGGCCGCGGAGATGGTGACTCCCTACCCGCCGGGCATCCCGGCGATCCTCCCGGGCGAGCGCCTCACCGAACCGGTCCTGACCTATCTGCGGACCGGTGTGGCAGCCGGGATGAACCTCCCCGACGCCGCGGACCCCGCCTTCGGCACCGTACGCGTGGTCAAGTAGCCGCCGACCCGGCGAGGACCGAGGAGGATCCGTGCAGCAGAACCACCCCCGGAGCGGGCGCGACGAGACATCCGAGCAGCGGGCGGACCGGCGGTGGACGGACCTCATCCAGGAGATGCGGGTCGCGCTCACCGGCGTACAGATCCTCTTCGGGTTCCTGCTCACCGTGGTGTTCACCCCGCGCTTCCCCGACCTTGCCGCCACCGACCGGACGATCTACATCGTGACCGTGCTCCTCGGGTCGGCGTCGACGGGCGCCCTCATCGGACCGGTCGCCTTCCATCGCATGGTCAGCGGGCGCCGCATCAAACCCCAGGCGGTGATCTGGGCGTCCCGGCTCACCATGGTCGGCCTCGTCCTGCTGCTGTGCACCCTCACCTCTGCGCTGTTGCTGATCCTGCGCGTCGCGACGCACGACGTGATCGCGCCGGTCCTCGTGGCCGTCATCCTCGTGTGGTACGTGCTGTGCTGGTTCGCCCTGCCCTGGTGGGCGAAGAGGCGCTACACGGCCCCGCCCACCACGGTCGACGACGGGCAGTGACGCACGGTGCGGGTGCCGTGCGCGGCCTGGGGCACCGGCTCCCGCGGTGACGGGACGAGCCCGCTCAGAGGCAGTCGCGTGCCACGGACTCGTTCCACGTCCGGGAGAAGACCCGCCGCCGCCCCTCGAACGCGTCCAGGGTCGCCGACACGTGGAACTCCTGCTCGTCGCAGGTGAGTTCCGTACGGGTCACGATCTTCGTGTCCCAGTCGTCCCGGTGGAAACGCATCGTCCACGTGGACTCCCCGGTCGCCGAACCGAAGTCGTCGGCCACGGCTCCGTACCGCTCGACCGCCCGGCGCCCCACCTCCAGGTCGATGTCGTCGAAGCGGACGGTGCCGGTGTCCTTCACGATCTCCAGGGCGGAGCCGTACGTGACCAGCTCGCGACGCACCTCCCACAGCTGCTCCGGTGGTGTGACCTGCGTCGTGGAGAGCGGCGTGGTCCCCTCGGCGGCGCCGAACGGCCCCGGTCCGCGGGGCGCGTCGTCGAGGGCCTGGGGGCGGCGCACCGGCAGGGCCAGCGCGCTGGTGCCCTCATGGACGCCGAGCAGGACCGGCCGCGGCGGCGGCCAGGCGAGCGGCCAGTAGGAGGTGGAGAGGGACAGACGGATCCGATGGCCCGCGGGAAACGTCTGGGCGACGCTGTTGAGAAGCACACTGACGCGGTACCTGCGGCCCGGCTCCAGCGGATCGGGGTCGCCGCCGCCGCCGCGCCGAGTCAGGTTCAGCAGGCCGTACGTGACGCGTGTCGCGCGCCCGTCGGGGGCCACGTCGGAGAGGCGGGCCGCCACCATGGCGACCGGTTCGTCGACCGACACCTCCAGGTCCGCCCGGGGGGACCCGAGGATCTCCAGCGGCTCGGTCAGCACGTCCGTCTCGAAGACCAGGGAGCCCCCGTCCTCCTCGCGCTGGTCGTAGGGCAGGTCCGGCGGGGCGTTGTAGGAGGCCCACTTGCCGGCGAACTGGCCCACGGACAGCGGTGACCGCACGGTCAGCACGCCGCGCCCGGTGCCTTCGTCGGGCTCCGGTGGCCCGATCCGGTGCCGGGTGAGGGGGTGGACGCTCTCTCGCACGTGGGGCGAGGGCCACGACGGCTCGGCGACCCAGCGTCCCGGCCGCTCGGCGTAGGAGGTGGAAGGGGGCACGCTCTCCTGCATCCAGGTGCGCAGCATGGGCCCGTCCATCGCACCGTTGTCGGCGCCCTTGAGCCAGTGGTCCCACCAGCGCACGAGTTCCTGCAGGTACCCGATGGCGGGCCCCGGCTCGCCCAGATGCGGGAACTTGTGGGACCACGGGCCGATGAGCCCCTTGCGGGGGACGTCGAGGTGGGCGAGCAGGCGGGTGACCGCGTTGGAGTAGCCGTCGGCCCATCCGCTGGAGGCCAGCACCGGGCACTGGACGGCCGCGTAGTCCTCGCAGACCGAGGCGTGCCGCCAGTAGCCGTCACGGCGCTGGTGGCGCAGCCACTCCAAGATCCAGGGCCGGGTGTGTTCCAGGCGTTCGTGCCACATGTCGCGCCAGCGGTCACCGACCACCTCGGGGTCGGGCGGGCAGGTGGCGTAGGCGAACATGGTGCCGGCCTCGGCGAGGCTGTCGGAGAGGAGCGCTCCGCCCATGTAGTGCATGTCGTCGGCGTAGCGGTCGTCGGTGAAGGAGGCGATGGCGATCGCCTTGAGCGAGGGCGGGCGGCGCGCGGCGGCCTGGAGCGCGGCGAACGCTCCCCACGAGATGCCCATCATGCCCGTGCCGCCGTCGCACCAGGGGCGCCGCGCGAGCCAGGCGAGGACCTCCTCGGCGTCCCGCTGCTCCCGGTCCAGGTACTCGTCGGTCAGGACGCCCTCGGAGTCGCCGGTGCCGCGCAGATCGACGCGGACGCACCCGTATCCGTGTCCGGCGAGGTAGGGGTGGTTCAGGGAGTCGCGCACCGAGGACAGGTCGCGTTTGCGGTAGGGGATGTACTCCAGGATCGCCGGTACGGGCTCCCCGTCGCCGACGGCCGGGCGCCAGATGTGTGCGGACAGTCGCACGCCGTCGGACATCGGGATGCGGACGTGGGCTTCCTCGCGGATCTTGTACGGGAGGTCGGTCACACTGCGCATGGAGGGATCGGGATCCTTCCGTCGATTCGGGGTCGGCGGGACGGGCGTGCGGGCCGCTCAGGCCGGGTCGGGCTGCCGGTCCTGGCCCGCCGCGGCGTTCTCGAACGAGAGGCCGAGGGCGGCCACGCAGCGGTCGTACTTCTCGCGCAGTTCCTTCTCGCTGTCGCCCGCGGTGAAGATGTGCGCGAGTTCGTAGCTGTAGCTGTCCTGCTGCGGCAGATCGGACAGGCGCTGCCGCTCCCCGGGCGGCACGTCGACCCGGACGCCGGGGAGGTCGCGTTCGATCTGGTCGAGGCGGTCGCGGCCGGGTACGTCCCGCACCACGCCGTCGGCGAACCAGCGGTGGTACCACTTGGCGGCCATCGCGTGGCGGCCCTCGCGGTACGGCATGCGCGGGTCCTCGCCGCGGGCCAGGGCGAGCATGCAGTGATGGTTGGGGACGCCGTCGACGAAGGCGAACAGCTCGGCGTGCGACTGGGAGTGGCGCGGGTTGATCTCCAGGATGCGGACGGCCTCCGTGCCCGGGTCGTAGAAGAACTCGATCGAGAAGGTCGACCCCTCCATGCCGATGCGGCGCATCACGCGTTCGGACACGTCGTGCAGTCTGCGGATCACCGGCTGCGGGAGCATGGAGGGGTACTGGTGGCGCAGGAACGAGGAGCTGTCGGGGTAGTTGATGGAGTCGAGGGCTCCGTAGACCGTCACCTCGCCCTGGTGCACATAGCCCTCCACCGCGACCTGGATCCCGGTGAGGCACTCCTCGGCGAGGCAGACCAGGCTTCCGACGTCCGCCATCTCGGGCGGCAGTTCGAGTCGCTCCATGACGAACTGGAAGGGGCGGCCGATGCGGCCGATGCCCTCGCGGATCTCCTCCACGGCGGCGCGGAAGCCGCTCTGGTCCCGCACGCCGAAGGCCAGCTCGGAGGAGTAGGAGAGGGCGGGCTTGAGCCACAGGGGGAAGGAGACCCCGTCGGGGACTTCCGGCTCGTCCACGTCGAGGTCCACCCGGCCGAACGCCGGGACCGCCTCCGGGGCGGCCGCGCGCTGCTCCAGGCGACTCCAGTACTTGTGCTCGCACTTGACGATCGACGCCAGGTCCGTGGCGCGGGTGCCGTACGCGCGGGCGAGCAGGGGCACCATGGTGGAGACCGGGAAGTCCCAGTAGCCCGTGATCGCGTCGATCGTGCCGTCGAAGGCGTCGAGCACGCGGCGGGCCCGGGCGAGCAGGTCCGCCACGGACACCTCGCCGTCCTGCAGTTCCTCGATGGTCAGGAGACCGTGGAACCGGCAGTCGCGGCCGGCGCCGGCCGCGCGCAGCATCGGCACGTTCGCCTCGTCCATGCCGATGACGAAGATGTTCTCGCTCACAGGTGCTCCTTGGGGTCCGGCGGACCGGGATCCGCCTCGGACGAGGCCGGGCCGTTGTCCGGCCCCCGGGTGCCCAAGGAGAGTCATGGGTATGCGCGGGAGCCATGAGCGGCCTGGTCGCGGTCGCCGCCCCGGCGCGGCGGCCCTGGGCCCGGGCCCGTCCATGCGGAGCGATGGTCAGTCGGCCTTCGGGCCGTGCCGCAGGGACGCGCGGACCGTGAAGGAGTGGCCGGCCGGATCCGAGAACAGCCGCGCCTCCGTGGGCCCGCCGCGGCCCGAGGCCTGGATCGGCGTACCGCCCAGGCCCACGATGTGGCGTTCGACCTCATCGAGGTCGCCGGAGTCGACGAGGAAGTCGACGTGGGCCTGGAGCGAGTCCTCGGGCCGGGGCCAGCTGGGCGGGGTGGCGTTGAGGTCAAGACGGAACCCCATGCGCAGCCCGCTGGGCGTCTGGATGTCGGTGCGGCTGCCGCTGGTGTCCGGACACTGCTCGGCGTCGAGCAACTTCAGGTAGAACTGGGCGAGTTCCTCCGGATTCGAGCAGTCCAGCACGATCGCGCCCTCGGTGATCAGTCCCATGCCGCCTCCTTGGCTCGTGCAAACCGAGTGTCCGGTACGGCACTGGGCAAACCGGAAGCTCATGTAAACAGCGCGGCCTCGGGCCGCACCGCGTCAGGCTCGCTCCGCGCGAGGCACCACTCAGGAGGCGAGGAGGGAGTCGTCCTCGACGTTCGTGCCCGGCAGCCGGTGCCGCGCCGCGATGAGGGCGGCGTCGATGTGGCGGGTGCCGGTGCTCACGCACAGCGTGTAGGCGATGTCGTCCATGCGCCTGCGGACACCTTCGGTGCTGTTCTCGGCTTGCAGGACGCGCAGGGTGTCGTACTGCTCAACGAGGTTGGCCAGGACAGCGGGGTGGGCCATCAGCATGGTGACTCCTTCAACTTTCTCGCGCAGCGGGGGGACCGTGCCGTCACCCCAGTACCCCCGTCTCGCTCGCGTACGCCACGCACCAGGGCTTCTGGCTGTCACGGAAAATACGATTCGAGCGTGCCTCGACGCCGGATGTCGAGGGTCGCGCAATGGAACGAGCCGCCGAACGGCGCGTAGTGCAAGAGGTCGCATGGAACGGGATCGAATCCCCACGACTCCAGGGCGCGCAGCATGTCGGTGTGGTGTCGCTCCGCGATCACTCGCTTTTCGTCGAGCATGAGGACATTCATGCTGAGCCACTTGCCGCAGAGCGATGTGAGCCTGAGGAGGCGCTCGTCGATCGGAGTGGGCTCAGGAGCGATCAAGACGTCCCAGGAGCGCAGGAAGTCCGGCAGACGGTCGACGTCGATGTACTCCGGGTTGACCATCACCTTGCCGGGCGCGAGCACGAGGAATGTCGTATCGATGTGCATGGGTGTGCGGCAACGGCTCTCGATCTCATGGATCCGGTATCCACGTCCGAGGTGGCGGCGTAGCCAGTCGATGCCCATCTGATTGGTGACATTGCTCCGCAGGGCGAACAGGTCGCGTCCGGCGCGCACGAAATCGGCGGCGTCGAAGACCGGCTCGAACTCGGTCAGGATGTAGCGCATGGGCTCGCCCGCCTCGGGGACACGGAAATTCTTCTCGAACAGCGCGTCCGTGAGCTGGGGTTTCGGCGCCGCGGTCCAGCGTGCGCCGCGACGAAAGTACTCCTTGAGAATCGGGCGGTAGGAGTGGGTCTCGAAATAACGGCACGGCCAGGCCATCGGTGTCTCGATGATCTCGTCGCCGATCACGAGCATGCCGTCCCTCGGGCAGGCATGACAAAAGCCGCGCGATGACCAATCGGGAGTCTTGAAGCGCCGACGATGGTCGGCCGGCTCCGGGCGCCGGACCGTGACACCGAGAGACTGCAGAAGGACAACGAACTGCTCCAGCTCCTGCTGTGCCGGTTCCACCATCCTGCGCGGATACGCGAAGCCCGCGGCACACCCCTGCAACCGCGCCGCCCAGCGGGGGATATTGCAGGTCACGACCGGGTGATGGGAGGGGATGGTCGCGCTGTCGAGACGTCCGACAATGATCTCCTCCAGCGGGTCCCACTCGTTGTGGGAATTGACCGGGGAATCGGAGGGTTCCGAGGAAAACGCAGAGGGTTCCGGCAACACAGCCATGGTCAACCGCTTTCGGTTGCGGAAGTTGCGGACCTACCGTCTCCACGCGCGCAGCGTGCGCGTCAGGACAAACTCTACTGACCGGCCGGTCTTCTTGCTTGTCAGCGCCGTATCAGGGAACCAGAACGCGATGATGAGCGCCAGGAGGCATGAAGCACTCCAAGGATCAAGAGCTTACGGATGACCTTGGGCAAGCGCGCCCGGCCGTCAACCTGGCGGGCGGGCCCGCTCCCGGAGTTTGCACGGAGGGCGCGCACGGGAGGACACTTGATCAGGGGCCTTCTGGACAGGAGGCGTCATGATCATTCTCGGCGTAGTCCTACTGATCGTCGGCTTGGTGGCCGGCATAGGCATTCTGTGGACCATCGGGGTCATCCTGGTCGCGATCGGCGCTGTGCTGTGGGTTCTCGGCGGGATGGGACACGCGTTCCGCGGCCGACGGCACTACTGGTGACGTGAAGAGAAGAAGGGAACTGCTCAGGGCCTGAACGCCCGGCTGTCACATGCTGTCATGGCCGGTTACCGCCCGTTGAGCAACCGGCGCGCGTCCCCCTCCAATTCCGCCGCCCGCTCGGTCGTGGCCGCGACCACCAGATAGCGCACAGGCACGCCGGAGGAGACGTCCGCGTAGAGCACGACGCCCTCGCCTGTGTCCGGGTCGTAGGTGAGCCCGGCTTCCGTGAGCAGCGTGTTCGTCTGCTCGAAGGACGCGTCCGGGCCGCCGGGCGTGTGGCCGGTGTGCCAGGCCGCATCGCTGCGCTGCCCCGCGGCGGCCAGTCGGCGTACCAGCGCGTACGGGGTGGTGGTGGCGGTACGGCGGACATTGGCCTCGGTCGCGTACAACGTGCTGCCGTCCTCGGCGAGGAGGGCGTCGAGGCCGAACGGCCCGTGATAGCCGCGGGCGGCGAGGTGGCGCCCGAACAGGGCGCCCCATTCGCGCAGTTCCCCGGCCGCGCGCGGGACCGGGGAAGGGCTGCGGTAGCCGGTGAAAGCGCCGTCGTGGACGGTCATCGAGCCGTCGAAGTCCCAGTGCGTGGAGGACCCCTCGACGGTGAACTGGGCGCTCAGGGACCACCGGTGAGGGATGAGGCGTTCGACGACCCAGCGGTTCGCGGCTCTGACGGGCGCCGACGTGAGGGTGGGCGCGGCCCCGGACTCGGCGCCGACCTCGGGATCGGCCTCGGGCTCCGTCTCGGGCTCGGTGAGGAAGCGCAGCCCGTGGCCCCCGGCCGCCCGGTCGGGCTTGACGGCGACGCCGCCGTGCACGCCGAGCGCGTCCCGGATGACGTCGGGCAGGTCGGCCGCAGCGCACGTCTCGCCCGGCGGGATGCGGATTCCCAGATCCCGGGCAGCCGTACGGAAGCCGGACTTCGTGTTGAGTTCCCTCACGGCCGCCACGGTGCGCGGGGTCGGCGGGGCCTCATCCGGATAGGGGGCCATACCGATGCCGAGCTCACGCGCCAGGAGAGCGGTCGGCGTGTCGAGGGCGACGGGCAGCAGTCGGGCCCCCGGCCGCTCATGGGCCCAGCGCGCCAGGACCGGGAGCAGACCGGCGCGACGTACGGAATCGGCCATGGCCAGGCCGGGCAGGTCGGGAACGGTGACGATGTCGACGTCGGCCGGGGCCATGCCGAGCAGCCCGCACGCGGCCTTGAGGAACGCCTCCGACGGACGCACCGGGGTGACCAGCAGGTCGCCGGGGCGCAGCAGCCAGACCTCGCGGGGCGCCTGCGTGGCCCACTTCTGGAGCACCACGTGCTCGGAGAGGTCCACCGCGAGTGCGGAGGCGAAGTTCGCCAGCACCAACTGTGCGGGCCTGTCCGCCGGGTCGACCACGATGTCGTCTCCTTCTCGCCGCTTCTGCCCGGCCCGCCCCCTCGTCGAGATCCGCACCCAAGACGGGCCGGACGACAAGAGAACGCACCCCACCATGCACCAGGGTGACTGTCAGGGGCACCTGCAGCCCTCCTGACGCCGATCGCGCGCCATCTCGCGGCGTCCTCGTCGCGCCTGAAAAGAAGATCTCTTGGAATCGATCGTTCGGGACACCCGGGAGCGCATGGCCGCCTTTCTCGCTCTGGCTTCCGCCGTCTGCTACGGCGTGGTCGACTTCGCGGGCGGGATTCTGTCCCGCCGTATCCCCTTCACCGTCGTCACTCTCCTCGGTCAGTTCGGCGGACTCCTGTTCGCCGTGGGGGCCGCTCTCGTCGTACCGGCGCCGTCCCCGCACACGACCGACCTGTACTGGGGAGCTCTGTCCGGTGTCGGCGGCGCCCTGGCCATGCTGCTGCTCAACCGCGGGCTCAGCCGTC
Source organism: Streptomyces sp. RK9 (assembly GCF_045070545.1). Taxonomy (NCBI): domain Bacteria; kingdom Bacillati; phylum Actinomycetota; class Actinomycetes; order Kitasatosporales; family Streptomycetaceae; genus Streptomyces; species Streptomyces sp. RK9. The sequence continues at coordinate 972,555 of NZ_CP173703.1, forward strand.
GCGGTGCTTCGGACGGCCTCCTGGCGAGCGTGGGTGTCGCCCTGCAGTATCTGGCCCTTTCGCAGGCCGAGGTGTCGAGCGGGCTGTGGCCGGTGGGCGGGCCGGCTCGCGGCCCTCGTGGTGCTGCTGCCGACCGCCGCACGCCACCTGCGGGCGCCGCCCCTGATCCCCGCGGTGCAAGCCGTCCTGATCGGCGCGGGCGCGGCTCTGGGGCTGAGCCTGTATCTGCTCGCAGCTCAGCGGCAGATGCTCGCGGTCGTCGTGGTGCTGGCTTCCCTGTACCCGGTCCTGCCGGTGGTTCTCGGGATCGGTGTGCTCCACGAACGGGTCGAGCGTCGTCGTGCGATCGGCCTGGTGGGCACGGCGGTGGCCACCGTGCTGCTCGCGGTCGGTTGATCCGAGCTGCCTTCGCCATGGTTCGGCCGCCGTCACCTGGGCACTCCACCTCTTCGGCGCCCCACGCCTCATGTGCACGGTGAGTCACACCGCGCCACGAGTGGCCGTTCGTGGCGCAGCGCCGGAAGATGAGAGGAAGGTCCGGTCTTGAACTCCGTGATCCCCAGCGCGGTGAGCGCTGCATGACGACACAGCCCAGGACGGGGAACGCAATGCGAACTCCCCGCCGACGCCGTCTCCTGTCACCCCGAGGCGTGTACGAGCCCGCCGACGACACCGCGCTCCTTGTGCGGGCCCTCGACCACGAACCCGTGGACCCGCAGACCACCGTGCTGGACCTGGGCACCGGGTCGGGTGCGCTGGCCCTGGCCGCGGCGCGGTACGGGGCGCGGGTGACCGCGGTCGACATCTCCTGGCGGGCGGTGTGGACGGCGCGCCTGAACGCCCTGCGCAACGGGGCCGCCGTCACCGTCCGACGGGGCGACCTCGGCGCGCTCACGGGCCTCGGCGCGTTCGACCTCGCCGTGAGCAATCCGCCCTATGTGCCCTCTCCGGGGGCGCCGCCACGGCACGGTGCCGCGCAGGCATGGGAGGGCGGGCCGTCCGGCCGTGCCGTCGTCGACCAGGTCTGCGCCACCGCGGCACGGGCCCTGCGCCCGGGCGGAACGTTGCTGATGGTCCACTCCGCGCTGTGCGGAGAGGACGAAAGCCTGGAGCGCCTCGACGGGCTCGGCATGAAGCCGACCGTGGTCGACCGGGCCTTCGTGCCGTTCGGGCCGGTCATGCGCGCACGCCGGGGCTGGCTCTGTGCCCGGGGTCTGCTCGACCGGGAAGCGACCGTGGAAGAGCTGGTGGTCATCCGTGCCGAACTCCTCTGAGCGCCCTCGTCGTATCAGGGTCGACCGCGACGGGCCCCTGCTCGTGGAGGGCCCCGTCGAGGTGACCGACGGCGACGGGGCCGTGCACGAGTCCCACCGCTTCCAGGTCGCCATCTGCACGTGCCGACGCAGTCGTACCTTCCCTTGGTGCGACACCAGCCACCGCCGCCGAGAAGATCTCCAGGAGTCCGCCGGGCCCCGGGGCCCGGCCCGGGACGAAGGTGAGGAGACATGACGGTCACGCACAGGGAGCCACCGTCGCGACCGCCGGAATCCCGCGCGCAACAGCCCGCGCTCCCCGAGCCACGAGGTGAGTTGTCCAACCAGGTGGACATCGCGCTGCGCGACGGCACCCTCCCCGACATCCCGACGCAGCAGCGCGCGGTCACCGTCGCCGATCCGTACGGCGAAGACCTTCAACTCGCCCTGTACGTCCTCTACGAGCTCCACTACCAGGGGTTTCAGGGGGTCGATCCCGAACTGGAGTGGGAGCCGGGCCTGCTGGCCCTGCGGCGCCTGCTCGAACGCCGCTTCCTCACCGCACTCCGCGCCGACGCGGTTCCGCGGGCGGACGCCGCCAAGGCGCTGGCCGACCTGCAGATCGAGCCCGTCGGTCACGATCCCACCAGCGTCAGCCACCACCTCGAACGCGAGGGAGTCCTGGGGCAGTTCAGGGAGTACGCCGCGCTGCGCTCTCTCTACCACCTCAAGGAGGCCGACCCCCATGCCTGGGTGATCCCCCGTCTGCACGGCAGGGCCAAAGCCGCCATGGTCGCCGTCGAGTACGACGAGTTCGGGGCGGGCCGCGCCGAGGACATCCACGCCGGTCTGTTCGCGGACCTGATGAGGGACCTCGACCTGGTGACCGCCTACGGCCACTATCTCGACGTGACTCCGGCCGCAGCCCTCGCCACGGTCAACGTCATGTCCCTGTTCGGCCTGCACCGCAGCCTGCGCGGCGCTCTGGTGGGTCATTTCGCGACGGTCGAGATCACCTCGCCGCCGGGCTCGCGCCGACTGGCCAACGCCCTGCGGCGGCTGGGGGCCGGTCCGGCGGCCCAGCGGTTCTACGACGAACACGTGGAGGCCGACGCCGTGCATGAACAGGTGGTCCGCCACGAGATCGTCGACGGCCTCCTGTGCGCCGAGCCCTTCCTCGACGGGGATGTCGCCTTCGGCGTGCGCGCCACCGGCTTCCTCGAAGGCCGCCTCGGCAACCGGCTTCTGACCCGATGGCGACAGGGTGCCAGTGCGCTGCTGCGTCCTCTGCCGGACAACGACACACGGCTCCAAGGAGGCACACCGTGAGTGAACGCGCTGCCGTCTTCGACGTGGACGGCACTCTCGTGGACACCAACCACCTGCACGCCGTCTGCTGGTGGGAGGCGTTGCGCCAGGCAGGACACCGTGTCTCCATGACGTCGGTGCACGGCGCCATCGGCCTCGGCTCCGCCGACCTCCTGGAGCACCTCCTCGGCGAGGGCCGGGACCAGGACGAGGACTCCGCCATCAGCGCCGGTCACAAAGCGCTCTACGGCACCTGGCACGAGCGCCTCAGCCCCTTCGACGGCGCTCGCGACCTCCTGCGGCGGCTGCACGCGGACGGCTGGCCCGTCGTGCTCGCCACCTCGGCGAGCGGCCCCGAACTCACGGCGCTCAGAGCGGCGATCGACGCGGACGAGGCGATCAGTGAGACCGCGAGCGCCGACGACGTGGACACGGGCAAGCCCGCACCCGACCCGGTCCTGCACGCCCTGGACCTGGTGGGAGCCCAGGCCCAGGGCAGCGTCTTCGTCGGCGACTCGGTCTGGGACATGCGGGCGGGGCGACGCGCGGGCGTCCTTCCCGTCGCCGTACTGAGCGGCGGAGTGTGCCGAGCGGAACTGGAGCAGGCAGGAGCTCAGGAGATCTACAGCGACACGGCCGACCTGCTGAGGAACCTCGACAGCAGCGCGTTCGGGCGGGGCTGAGGCGTCTGCTGCCCGAACCGGCACTGTTTGCTCACGTGGAGGCAGGGCAAGCGGAATGGAGTGCTTGGGACCACAGGCGCAGCTGCGGGGAGCAGTGTGCCCGGACGCCGGTCCATGTGCTTCCTGCGGTGACCTCGTTGAGAGCACGTCCTGAGGAGCACCTCTGATGGCAGCCACCCACCCGCACGACGACGCCCCCGACACCCGGCAGACCTTCCAACGACTGGCGAGGACCTCGTCGGGCCCGGAGCACGACCTGTTGAGCACGGAACTCGTGGAGGCCTGGCTGCCCATGGCCCACCGCATCGCCGGGCGGTTCCGCAACAAGGGCGAGAACCAGGAGGACCTGCGGCAGGTCGCGGCGGTGGGCCTGGTCAAGGCCGTCGACCGGTACGAGCCCGAGCGCGGACCCTTCGAGCCGTACGCCGTGCCGACCATCACCGGCGAACTGCGCCGTCACTTCCGCGACCACTCCTGGGACCTCCACGTCCCCCGGCGCGTGCAGGACCTGCGCAACAAGGTCCGCAGCGCACGCCGCGACCTGATGGACCAGCCCGGCCACCACACCGAACCCGGCATCGAGGAAATCGCCGCGGGGGCCGGGCTGACCCTGGACGAGGTCCGTACCGGAATGGAGGCCCTGGAGAGCTACAGCGCACTGTCCCTGGACGTCGAAGTCGGCGCCTCCAACGACGGGTTCAGCCTGTCCGACACCCTCGGCGAGAACGAGCCCGGCTACGACCTCGCCCTCGACCGCGAAGCCGCCAAGGACGGCATCAAGCGTCTCGCCGAACGCGACCGCACCATCCTGTACCTCCGCTTCTTCGAGGACATGACCCAGTCCCACATCGCCGAACGGATGGGCATCTCCCAGATGCACGTGTCCCGGCTCATCACCCGCAGCTGCGCGCAGATCCGCGAGTACGCCCGCGACCCCTCGGCGGACCGGCAAGCCGCCTGACTCGCCCGTAGCGTCGTGAACACGGATGTGGAGTGGGCGGCGTTCGTTCCGTCGGCGCTTCTGCTGGCCGCCACACCCGGAGCGAATCAGCTACTGACACTGCGTAATGGACTGCGGCATGGTCTGGCTCCTGCTGTCAGCGCTTCGCTCGGCCGCTTCACCGCTTTCGCGTGGATGGTCGCGGCGGTCGCGGCGGGGCTCGGCGCTGTGCTCGCCGCGTCCGAGGTGGCCTTCAACACCATCAAGTGGTGCGGTGTGGGCTACCTGCTGTGGCTGGGGACACGAACGGTCGTGGCCGCCGTGCGCGGACAGAGCCGAGGGAAGGGCGAGGGGAAGGCCGACCGGGACGTCGACACGGCGAACACCCGCGCCCCTCGCTCGTCGTGGCGCCTGGCCCGGCAGGAGTTCCTTGTCGCGGCGACCAACCCGAAAGCACTCATCCTGTTCACCGTGTTCCTGCCCCAGTTCCTCCCGCGCGGCGCCGAGGGCGTGGCAGTTCCGCTGCTTGCCCTCGGCGCCGCCTACATCGGCATCGAGTTCTGTTGCGCCTTCGGCTATGCCGCCCTGGGGAGTCGGCTACGGAGCATGGGCATCACCCGCCGCGCCCGGCGCTGGTTGGACGGCCTGACGGGCGTGGCCATGCTGGGCCTGGCGGCATGGCTGGCGACGGAGAATCGCTGAGGCCGGCCGACGGAGAATCGCTGCGCCCGCACGAACGCCTGCGCGGTTTCCGTACGGGCCGCTCCATGGGTGACTAGCCGGCTGTCCCTGTCGCCTCGGCCCGGACCTGGCGGCAGGACCTGGCAATGAGACGGGAGACGTGCACCTGCGACACACCGAGCTGCTCCGCGATGCCGCTCTGCGTCATGTCCTGGAAGAAGCGCAGGTACAAGACCGTCCGCTCCCGCTCCGACAGCCGACTCAGCCACGCCTTCGCCGACTGGCGATCCACCACCAGGTCGAACCCGGGGTCGGCAGCACCGAGTGAGTCGGCGAAGCTCACGGTGCCGTCCCCCGCAGTCGCCGTCTCGGCCTCGAGGGACAGTGAACGGTAGGCGTCCATGGCCTCCATGCCCTCCTGGACCTCCCCGTTCGTCAGGCCGGTGCGTTCCGCGAACTGCGCGGTGGTCGGTTCCGGGCTGCCGGGCGCCTGGGCCAGTTCACGGCGCGCGAGGCGGACCTGGTTGCGCAGGTCCTGGACGCGGCGCGGGACCCGTACGTCCCAGGTGTGGTCGCGGAAATGGCGGCGCAGGTCGCCGGTGATGGTGGGCACGGCGTAGCTCTCGAAGGCACCGCGCCCGGGATCGTAGCGGTTCACGGCTTTGACCAGGCCCAGCGCGGCGACCTGGCGCAGGTCGTCCAGGCTCTCGCCCCGGTCTCGGAACCTCCGCGCGATGCGGTGCGCCATCGGCAGCCAGGCCGCGACGAGTTCCTCGCACAGCAGGTCCCGCTCGGGGCTCCGCGGCAGTCCGGCCAGGTGGCGGAATGACGCTGCGGAGTGTGGCCGGTCTTCGGGCGGGCGATGTCTGGGGCTGCTGGCGGACGTATCCCTGGGCATGGGACTTCGCTCCTCGGCCATGTCTGCGCGTGAAGGGGGCGGCGCGGCCGTCGCGTGCTTCGCTGAGGGCACAATGGTCGTCCGTCCTTGCCACTGTCCGGCCAGATGGGCCGGCCCGCCTGCTGAGAGCCCCGGCAACGGCCACCTGGCCTACCGGTGGCGCGGGGTCACGCCGCATCGAGGAATCAGGCTTCAGGCGCAGGCGGCCGGCGAGAGACCGATCGCTCATGCCTGCGGGGACCGGGACCGGATCACACACCCGAACGCAGAAGCCTTGCAGGGACCGGTCCGGCCCCGCCCGACACGGCACGGGGGTGCTGGACTCGTACTGCGGCCCACCCTGGAACCCTCACTCGGCATCCAGCAGCATCCTGATCACCACATCCCAGTCGATGTGGCTCGCCTCGTCGCCGAGAGGGCTGAGCTGAAGGGTGACGTCGAGCCATTGCCTCAACACATCGTGTGCGATCTCGATCACCGCACCCTCCCCCGGGGAACCGAGCCGCACCCGACTCCAGCAGGACCTCCACCGCGAACGGGTCCAACGTCGAATACTGCAGACTCATGTCCAACGGGGCCGGCAGCTGCGGCTTTCGCTGGCGAGGGTGGCCCGCCCCGTGGCCGAGCGGGCACCGTGGTGCCCACCGCCGGCGGCGAGGCCCGCTGAGCCCGCTTCCCGCACAGGCTCCGCCGACGAGTGCCCGCGCCTGTTGCCCGCAAACCCGCCTCCTCACGTCAGCAGCAGGGCCAGAAACCACCGACCGCGACGTCGTTGAGCCATAGGTCAATGCGCGCCCTCGAGCGGCGGACGCCTGCGCACAGACGGCTGGGGTACCCGCGCCCGGGCGGGGCCACACCGGTGATCGGTCCCATCGAGGAAAGGGTGTGAACCGGGCGCGGGCGGTCACTCGGCTTCTGCGAGACGATCAATAGCGTTCCGCCACAGATGACCGGCCCCGTCCCCGGGAGACGCCATGGCAGTACGGCACCAGCTCATCCGCCGCCCGCCGCAAGCCCTGTGGGCGGTGCTCAGCGATGAGTCACGCTTCCACGAATGGGTGGTGGGCACGCACTCCTCGCACCCAGGGGAAGGCGACTGGCCGACGACAGGCTCCACCCTGAACTACACCGTCCGGCTGGGGCCCAAGGAGTTCGAGGGGTTCACCGTCGTACGCCGCCACGAGCCTCCGCGCGCCCTGGAGCTGGAGGCGCACAGCGGGCCGCTCGGCACCGCCAGGATCGCCTTCGACATCCGGCCCTGGGGCGAGCACACGTTGGTCATCCTGGACGAGCACCCCCTGCGCGGCATGGGCGGCGCCCTGCACAACAGCGCACTCGATGCGCTGCTGCAGTTGCGCCACCGCCGCATGCTGGGACAGCTGGCCCGCGTCGTCGAAGAGTCGGCGCCGGACAGGGGCGGGAAGGCCGTCCATGTCTGACGCGGGGGTGATCGGCAGCGGGCCCAACGGGCTGGTGGCCGCGAACCTGCTGTCGGACGGGCGGTGCGCCGTGCTCGATCGCGACCGCGCGACGACGGCCGCGAGCCTGGACGGCTTCGCCCCCGGCGACGGGGAGGCTTGGCTGGATCTGTGCCGGGGCTGGGACCGGGTGGGCGGCCCCGTACTGGACGCGCTGTTCACCCCGTTCCCACCCGTGCGCGCCGGTGTTGCGCTTGCCGCGCGGGTACGGGCCGCCGGCGGGCTGCGGTTCGTACGCGAACTCCTGCTTCCAGTACGACGGCTGGGCTACGACGGCTGGGCGAGGAGAAGTTCGCCGGCGAGGGCGGCCGGCTGCTGCTCGCGGGTAACGCGCTGCACGCCGACCTGGCTCCCGAGGCCGCCGGCAGCGGAGACTTCGGCTGGCTGATGTCCATGCTCGGCCAGAGCCACGGCTTCCCCGTGCCCGTCGGCGGTGCCGGAGCGCTGACCGACGCTCTGGTGGCACGGCTGCGTGATCGCGGCGGCAGCCTGCGCTGCGGACGGCGGGTCACTCAAGTCGTGGTGCGCGGAGGCCGGGCGCTGGGCGTCCGGACGGCGCAGGGCGACGCGGTGCGCGCACGGCACGCCGTGCTGGCCGACGTCTCGGCACCCCACCTCTGACCGTGACCTGGTCGCCGAACAGCATCTGCCGCCGCGCGTGCACGCGGACCTACGGCGTTTCACCTGGGACTTCGCGACCTTCAAGGGGGACTGGGCACTTGACCGGCCTGTTCCCTGGACCGCTCCCGAGGCTGCGGGCGCCGGAACCGTCCATCTCGCCGACGGTGTCGACGCACTCACCCGGTTTGCCGCCCAGCTGGCCACCGGGCACGTCCCGGACCACCCGTTCCTGCTGTTCGGCCAGATGACCACCGCAGACCAGACCCGGTCCCCCGCCGGCACGGAGTCCGCCTGGGCCTACACGCACGTACCGCACGAGGTACGGGGTGACGCCGGCGACAAGGGCATCACCGGCCGCTGGAACAAACGCGAGACGGAGGTCATGGCCGACCGGATGGAGGAACGGGCCGAGCGGTACGCACCCGGCTTCCGGGACCGGATCGGCGCTCGGCGGATCCTCGCGCCGCCCTGCGGGCCCGCGGCCCCCTCCACACCACGGCCGTGGCGGCCCAGCGCGCGCTCGCCCGGCGGCGACGCTGAACTCACCCGGGCCACCTGGCCGCCCGGCCTGCGGTCCTGGTCATCCGTTCGGTCGCCGTCTGCTCGCACACATCCCGGGGCTCCACGTCAGATGGGACGAGTCGGGGGCCTGGATAAGAGGCCGGCCCGGTGGGTACACGGAACGCCCTCGGGCACCCCGCCCCGTGGAACGCGTACAGCCTGGAAGGAATACGACATGCCGCAGGGTTCCAGCAAGAAGCGTGAGCGCCAGTACGAGCACATCAAGGAAGGCGCCGAGAAGCGCGGCGCTTCAAAGGGCCGCGCGAAGGAGATCGCGGCTCGCACCGTGAACAAGGAGCGGGCCCGTTCCGGCGAGTCGAAAACGGCCAGCAAGACATCCACGCGGGACAAGAAGTCCGCGTCGCAGCGCGGCGGCGAGCGCTCCCACAGCGGCTCTCAGGGGCCGACGAAGGATCAGCTGTACGCGGAGGCCAAGAAGCGCAACATCGACGGTCGGTCGTCCATGAACAAACAGCAGCTGGCCAAGGCGCTCGGCCGCTGACCGACGACCACGGCGCCCTCGGAGCCCCGGGCGGCGGGCGCCACGCGATCAAGGAGACCCATGAGCACCCACCAACCCAGGCACCAGCCCGCGCAGGACGAGAAGCACCCCGCTACGGCCGCCGACGAGATTCTGCGCGAGGCGGAAGAGGCCGAGACGAGCGTGGTGGACGACGGGGAACGGCGCGGCAAGGACAGTGAGGCGGCTGACGCGCTGTCCCCGAACAAGGAAGCCCAAGAAGACGCCCGCCGTCACGGAACCTGACCACTGCCCTCGCAAGCTCCAGCCGCGGGCCCGCACACCCGCCCCCATCCCATCCGCCGGTTCACGGCCAGTTCACAGCAAAGGAGGCCCGATGTGTTCGACAGCACCTTGGCATTGATCGCCCAGGGATACGCGTGGTTGCCCGACCGTTATCGACGCAGCCGTGGCAAGCCGGTGCGCTGTCGTCTCATGGGCAAGAACGCCGTAGCCCTCCACGGCCCTGAAGCGGTGCGCTTCTTCTACGACGAGAGCCACATCGAACGCCACGGCGCGCTGCCGGGCCCCGTTCTCGACACCCTCTTCGGACGCGGGGCGGTGCACACCCTCGACGGCAGCGAACACCAGGTCCGCAAGGCCCTGTTCATGTCCCTGCTCAAAGACCGCGGCAGCCTGGACTCCCTTGCCGAGCGTCTCAGGTCCGAGTGGGCCCTGGCCCGGCAGCGGTGGGCCGGCCGCGACCGGGTAGTGCTCTTCGACGAGTCGAGCCTGCTGCTCACGCGCGCGGTCTGCGCCTGGTCAGGCGTGCTCCTCAACGACGTCGACAGTGAGGAGATGGCTCGCGATCTGGTGGCCATGGTCGACGGCTTCGCCTCGCCGGGGCCCCGCCATCTGCGGGCCCGCCGCGCCCGCAGCCGTCAGGAGGAGCGGCTCGCCCGGCTGGTCGAGAACGTGCGCGACGGGACGAAGGCGGCTCCCGCTGATTCGGTCCTTGCGTCAGTGGCAGCCCACCATGACGCCGAGGGGCAACCGTTGGACGCGCATACCGCGGCGGTCGAGGTCCTGAACGTGCTGCGCCCGACGGTCGCCGTCAGCTGGTTCCTGACCTTCGCCGGACATGCCCTGCACCGCTGGCCCGAACACCGCAAGCTCCTCGCCGACGGTGACGCGGCCTACGCGCGCGCCTTCGCTCACGAGGTCCGGCGGTTCTACCCCTTCGCGCCCTTCGTCGGCGGGATCGCCGCGGCCGACCTGCTCTGGGACGGGCAGGACATCCCCGCGGGCAGCATGGTCCTGCTCGACCTGTACGGGCACAACCACGACCCGGACCTCTGGCCCACGCCCTACCTCTTCGATCCCGGCCGTTTCGTGGGCCGCGAGCCCGGCCGCGACGAACTGGTGCCCCAGGGCGGAGGCGACCCCGCCACCAACCACCGCTGCCCCGGGGAGGACGTCACGCTGAAGGTCCTCGAAACCCTCGTCCCCCTGCTGGCCGCACTGCGCTACGACGTGCCGGAGCAGAACCTCCGCATTCCGCTGCGCCGCATGCCTACGGCGCCCAGAAGCGGCTTCGTCATGACGCCGCTGCCTCAGCCGTAGCCCTCACGCGGCGGGCGGGTTACGCCTCCACCCGGCTCCGGAGGGTGTCGCTCATGTACTGGACCTCCTCCATGAGGCGGGCGGCATCGATGACCAGGGCCCCGTAAGGCCGGGCAGGGTCAGCCAGCGGCAGGGCCTTGGCCTCGGCCTCCTCGGCTACCTCTCGACACCGCGTCCACGCCGCGCGGACCAGTCCGTCCAGATTCTCCGTCTGTCGGCTCAGTTCCTGCTCGTCCAGGGCGCTCAGCGCGTAGGCGATCTCGGAGATGGCTTCGAGGAACGCTGCGTACCGGTCCAGGAAGGAGCGGTACGCGTACTCGATCTCCTCTTGCTTCCACCGGTCGAGACTTCGTGTCAGGGAGGCCAGTTGGCCCAGGGTGCGTTCGAGGGAGATCAGCACCGCGTCGTACCCCTGGAAGGTCAGTCGCCCACGATAACGCCTCAGCAGCCGCCGAGGGTTGTAGTGGATGCTCTCCTTGGCGGTGTGCAAGCCGGCCCTGGCCTGCGCGATCAGGCCGTCCGTCCGATAGGCGCGCTCGCGCCACCGCGCCGTGGTGTCCGAATCCGGCGCACCCTCGCGCAAGGCGGGGTGGATGTCGACGGAGAGGTCGTACAGCGCTCGGGCGAGGATGCGGACGCTGTGCTCGGCGCTCCGGTAGCGCAGCGGCGGGGCGATGGTGACGTTGACCACGGTGCCGATGGCGCAGCCGATGAGGACAAGCAGCACGATCTGTCCCAGGTGTGAGAGGCGGGTGGTGTTGTCGGCGGCGCTGACGTAGGTGGAGAACGCGAAGAACGCGGCGGTGGCCACCTGGGGCCCCTGCACCCCCAGCACCCGTGAGCGCCCGATCGACAGGGCGAGAGCCGCCACCAGCACGAAGGTCAGCAGATCCGAGCCGACGAGGAAGCCGAGCGCGGCCTGGACAGCCACCCCTGCCGCGACCGCGCCGACGTAGCGAAGGGACTGTGTCACCGACTGGTAGACCGTGACATACATGATCATTGTTGCGGAGAAGGGGGCGAACGCCGGTGACTGCGCGTCAAGGCAGTAGAACGAGACGATCCAGGCGACCGTGGCAGCGAGGGTGCTCTTCGCGACCAGCAGCACGCTCTGCCGTTCGGAACCGGCGTAGCGGAAAGCCCGCCCCCACCACTGCCGCCCCCGTACGAACCACCCCGACGACTCCTGAGCGTCCGCCCGTCCGGCCGCCATATTGAACTCGCTTTCCACCGCTCTTCTGCTCTTCTGCACGGCTCGATCGGAAGCCCACCGGCTGCTCACAGGCGCCCTCAGTGGATCACGTTCGGTGCCTCTGCGGGTCGCGCCACTTCATCCGGTGCCCCGACTGCTCGGGCTCACTCGCACTCCTTGACGCTTCAAGGACAGCGATCATCCGAGTCGTGAGGAACTTCCGACCAATCTGTTTCACCGGCGTCGGCCCCGGTCACCCGGAGCGGGACAGTTCCGGCACCGACAGCGTGCGGGATCATCCGCAAGCAGAGATGGGACGGCGATTCGCGATGGCCACCACGACGGCACGGGACATCATGACCGGCGGCGCGCAGTGCGTGCAGGCGCACGAGAGCGCCCTTGACGCGGCGCGGAAGCTGACGGAGTTGCAGGTGGGCGCCCTGCCCATCTGCGGCGAGAACAACCGGCTCGTCGGTGTCGTCACCGACAGGGACATCGTGGTGCGGGTCCTCGGTGCGGGGCTCGCTCCGGCGGAGGTCGAGACGGGCACCCTGGCACAGGGGGAGGCCGTGACGATCGGTGCGGACGACGGCGTCGACGAGGTCGTCGCGACCATGACGCAGCACAAGGTCCGGCGCCTGCCGGTGATCGACGGCACCGACCTCGTCGGCATGGTCGCGCTCGCGGACGCCGCCCGCGCTCTGGACACCCCCGACGCGGGTCGCCTGATCGCCGCACTCTCCACCGACTGAGGCCCGCCGGACACACTGGGCCGGTTGACGCGACGGCCTCGGAAGAAGTGATCTTCACCAAGTCCATCGCCCGACGCGGACGCTGTCCGTCACGTCTCACCGCCTTCGCTCCGTGTCAGTCCTCGCAGGCGCCGGTTCGCCGCGGTCACGCCGCGGCCGTGGTGCGCGAGTCCTGTCCAGGGGTCCTTCTCCAGGCGGTCGCCGAGGTCGGTCACCGTCCAGCGGCGTGCGGTCAGTTCGGGGTCATCCAGTTCGTCCCAGTCCAGCGGCACCGCCACGGGGGCACCCGGCCTGGACCGGACGGCGAACGGCGCCACCACGGTCTGGGCGTAGCCGTTACGCGCGACATCCAGATACAAACGCCCCTTGCGGGCTTCCTTGCGGGGCTCGGTCGTCAGCTCCCGCGCGTGCCGCGCCGCCAACGTCCCGGCTGTGTCACGGGCGAACGCCAACACGTCGTCGGCGTCATCGCGCCGGCGCAGCGGCACGACGACGTGGAGTCCACGTGAGCCCGTGGTCATCAGGCCCGACGGAAGGTCCAGCTCCTTGAGCAGCTCGTGCAGGCGGTGCGCCGCGCGGCGCACCGGCTCGAAGTCGTCGGCGGGCGGGTCGAGGTCGAAGACCAGGCGGTCCGGGCGGCGCGGCTCGTCGGCGCGGCTCAGCCAGCGGTGCGGGGTGATGCACGCCTGGCCCGCGAGATAGACCAACGTCGCTGTGTCGTCACAGACCACATGCGTGACTTCGCCGTCTTCCTTGGCGACGGTCGCGCGATGGATCCAGTCGGGGAAGTGGTCGGAGACCGCCTTCTGATAGAAGCGATCGCCCTCGATGCCGTCCGGCATCCGCTCCAGCATCAGCGGTCTGCCGCGCAGCTCAGGCAGCATGCGGGGGGCCACACGCCGGTAGTGCTCGGCGAGATCGGCCTTGGTGATGCCCTCTTGCGGGAACAACTCCTTCTCGGCCCGCTTCACGGTCACCTTGCGCCGCCCGACCTGTAGCTCAACGTCTGGACTCACCTCACCGCCTCCTCCGCGCCGGTCCTCTCGCTGCCACGCTCCCTCGCTCCCCAGGCCGGATCAAGGGGTGGTCGGGAAGGTGCGGGCTCGGCCGGTAAGCCTGCACCGAGGTGGTGTTGATGATGGATCCGCCCGAAGGGATGTGCGGCAGGGTCCCCGCCGGTCACCACCGCCGCCCGGTTCTGCAGCAGCCCACTCCCCCGGTAGGAGTCCTCGCCGTGGTCAGGGGGCGGATCCATCGGACCGGTCCAGCCCGGCGGCTCCTGGTCCTGCTGAGCGAACTCCGGCTGCGGGGGCTTGCTCGTCGGGTCCTGCGGGGGGCGCCCATCAGTGCTGTTCCTTCCTCGGGGCCACGGTTTCCAGCTTGCGCCGCACCGGACGGTGGCGCGCGCCCACCGCTCGCTGTGATTGCGTGGACGCATCTCTCCGCCGTATCGGGTGTCCCGTGATCCGCGGCCCCACACATGCGGGACGAGGCATCCCGCTGCGCCGACCGTGTGTAAGAGACGGTGCCGCCGGGCGGGAACCTCGCGGTGCGGCCGGTTGTCTCACTGACGTGCCGCCGTGCACAGCCGGGCCAGCGGGCATGCTTCTCCCGTGTGGCGTGTCGCTGAAGCGGCCGACGCAGGAGGAGCGGCGAAAGTGTTTCGAAAGCCGCAGGCTGCCGCGCTGGACCGCTCCGCTCCGGCACGGCTCGCACGGGTCTCACGCCAGAATATGGTTCTGCCTACCTGTGCCGTGGTACCGCGAACCCACTCGCGAGCGCTGCAGGCCGTCCGCCAAGAACCGGACCAGGTGCGGACCAACTCGAACCTGCAGCAGACCCCCAGCTCAGCGCACCCGCCCCCGAGGCTTCAACGGCACCGCAGGCAACGTAGGCGCAGCCAACGGCCCCCCGTCATACCCCTTCACCTCCCCGAACCGCGCCCCCGACATCCAGTCCTCCCGCGCCTGCTCGATCTCCTCCTGGGTGCGCCCGATGAAGTTCCACCACATGATCAGCTCCTCCTCGAACGGCTCGCCGCCGAGGAGCATGAGGGCGGCGTCGGAGTCGGCGCGCAGGGGGAGTTCGGTGCGGCCGCAGCCGAGGTACAGCATGGAGCCGGGGAGTACGGGGACTCCGTCCACGTGGGCCTCGCCGGACATGGACAGGACGGCGTACTCGAAGTCGGGCTCCAGTGGAAGGCGTACGTCCGTTCCCTGGCCGAGGGTCAGGTCGGCGCCGACGATGGGCGTGTACGTCGTACCGGGCGACTCCGCGCCGTCGAGCGTGCCGAGGAGCAGCTTCGCGCTGACGCCGGGGGCGGTCACGACCGGCAGGTCGGCGTGGTGCTCGAAGCGCGCCTCGGTGTGGCGGTGGGCGTCCGGCAGGGCGACCCAGAGCTGCGCGCCGTGCAGCAGCCGGGCGTGCTTCTTGGGGCTCTCCTCGGAGTGGGAGATCGCCTTGCCCGACGTCATGAGGCCCAGTTCGCGGGGGCGGATCGTCTGCAGGCTGCCGGTGCTGTCCCGGTGCAGGACCTCGCCCTCGTGCAGCCAGCTCACCGTCTGCAGGCCCATGTGCGGGTGCGGGGGCACCTGCATGCCGGGCTCGTCGGCGATGTCGTCGGGGCCGTAGTGATCGACGAAGCACCAGGCGCCGACCATCCGGCGGCCCAGGTTCGGAAGCAGTCGCCGTACCTCGGTCGCCTCGCCGAGCTTCACGTGTCGTGGGCTGAGGAGTTCCCGGACCGGTTCCGCGACGACGAACCCGCGGCCGCCGCACAGCGCGGGCACCGCCTCGCGATCAAGATTGCTCATAGGGCACAACTTAGCCCCGTGCACCCGGAGCGGACAGGCCAACGCCCCGGCCCGGATCCGACCGGTGCCGCCACCGCGCGGCGGCACCGGTGTCAGAGCTGCGAGCCGCTGTCCAACGTGGCGTAGTACGCGCCCACCTCGTTGAGATACGCGGGGTCGGTCGTCTGGCTGTCGGTGGTGAACTGCGGCGCCTCCTTGACCTGCTCCTTGGAGTGTCCGACCGTCACCGTCCCGGCCTCGCGGTCGATCCGCGTGACGGCCCCGGCCGGGATCAGCACGCTCTTGCCGAACACCCACACTCCGGTGTCCACGACCAGGTGCTGGCGGCCCGGCTGGTCCACGTGCCGGTCCACCTGCCCGATGACACCGTCGGTCGCCTCGACCGTGAATCCCGTCATGGGCTCCTGCGGCACGGCCTGGTGGCCGCTGCCGGGCGGATAGGCCCAGATGTCCTTCACCGCATGTGCTCCCTCTACTCGGGCGGCCGGCCGCGGCTCGCGCCACGTCCGCAGCCGCTGGTTCCGCCACGTGCCGCGGGTCGCGCCACGTCCACGGATGTCGCTCAGCGACGGGGGTGCTGAGAGTCGGCTCATTGTCCACCCCGTCACCCCCTCCTGAGCCGCTGTTCGAGCGAGGCACCCGATACATCCGATATCCCGTCCCGGCCCACCCATGCCAGTAGTGGAATATTCAACCTTCTGGTGCCGTTGAGGGCGGTCAAGGAGGCACACAGTGGAGTTCACCTACTTCGACCACGGCACCGCGGCCGAGCGCTGGGAGCGCGCGGGCCAGTTCTTCGACGCCAAGGAGTACACGACGGCGGCCCGCATCCTCGCCCCGCTCGCCGACGAGGTCCCCGAGCAGGTCGCCCCGCGCCTGCTCCTCGCCCGCGCCTACTACCACTCGGCCCAGCTCCGCCGCGCCGAGACCGAACTGCGCACGGTCCTGGACCTCGACCCCGTCGAGGGCTATGCCCGCCTGATGCTGGGCCGCACCCTGGAGCGCCTGGGCCGGGACGCGGAGGCGGCGCCGCAGCTGCGGATGGCGGCGGCGCTGGCGGGCGAGTTCGCGGGCTAGCGCGACCGAGCATGGCAAGCGGGGGCAACTAAAGCGCATTAGTTGCCCCCGCGCTCTAGCCCCGCACCACCTCCGTCGTCAGAATTGCCGAGGCCTGGAACGGCCTGCGTACGGCAATTCGACGGACCTGGAGGAGAGTTCGGGATGAAGAGACGGAGCGTGCTTTTCGGTGCCCTCGCCCTGACGGTGGCGTCGGGGACGGTGGCCGCGGCCGCGCCGCGTGCTGCGGTGGGCAGGCGTGTCGTCGTCTACTACCAGACGCAGTACACGAACGGCAGGTATGTCTCGCCGCTGGGCCTGACCAGGAACAAGACCGGTGTGACCGATGTCCTGGTCGCCGCCGTGCATCTGAACGACCTGAACGGTCCCTACGCGCCGGTGCACGTGAACGACGATCCGCCGGAGGCCGCGAAGTACGACCGGATGTGGCGGGACCTGAAGGAGATGCAGGGGCGGGGGGTGCACGTCCTCGCGATGGTCGGTGGTGCGGCGCCGGGGAGTTTCACGCGGCTCGACAACGAATTCGACACGTATTATCCGCTGCTCCGCGACTTCATTCGGCGGTACGGGCTCGACGGGGTCGATCTGGATGTGGAGGAGCGGATGTCCCTCGCGGGCATCGTGCGCGTCATCGACGCGCTGCGCGCCGACTTCGGGCCCGGCTTCCTCATCACCCTCGCCCCGGTGGGGTCCGCGCTGAGCGGGGGCGGGAACCTGTCGGGCTTCGACTACGAGCGGCTCTACCGGGACCGGGGCGACGACATAGCCTGGTTCAACGCGCAGTTCTACAACGGCTGGGGCAGCATGACGTCCACGTCGAGCTATGACGCGGTCGTCCGGCGCGGGCTGATACCGGCGTCGAAGGTGGTCGCGGGCACGCTGACGGACCCCTCCAACGGCGGCAGCGGGTACGTGGCACCGACCCGGCTGAAGTCGACGATCCGAAGCCTGGTCGCCACGTACCCGGACATGGGCGGCGTCATGGGCTGGGAGTACTTCAACTCGCAGCCCGGCGGGACGGCGCAGCCGTGGCGGTGGGCCGCCGAGGTGTCGTCGGCGCTGGCCGCGGTCCGCTGAGGGAAGCGGGTCAGGGGTCCCGGCGCCGCGCCTCCCGTGCGGTGCGGCGCCGCTCAGCCCCACAAGCGCTGCTCAGCCCCACAGCTCCGCTCAGCCCCACAGCGCCTCGCCGACCGCCACGCCCAGGAAGGCCGCGCCGAGGCCCACGGCGACGCTGCCGACGACGTTCGCCGCGGCGGCGAGCGGCAGCCGGTCCTCGGCCAGCCGCCACGTCTCGTGCCCGAAGGTCGAGTACGTCGTCAGCGCGCCGCACAGACCGGTGCCGAGGAACAGCTGGGTGTGCGCGGACGCCGCGCCCGCGCTCGCGGCGCCGGTGACGACGCCGAGGACGAGGCAGCCCACCACGTTGACGGTGAACGTCCCCCAGGGGAAGGCCGGTCCGTACCGGGCACGCATCGCCCGGTCGGTCAGGTACCGCAACGGGGCGCCGATCGCCGCTCCCGCCACCACGCAGAGCCAGTTCACCGCCCGCCCGCCTCCCGCCGTGCCGCGAGGACCCGGCGCGTCGCCACCGCCGCCGCCGCCACCGCAGCGAGCGCGGTCAGCGGTGTCAGCGCCAGGTGGAGCAGGCCGGTCCCCAGGTGGCCGCCGTCAAGGAGTCGCTCGGTGTCCACCGCGTACGTGGAGAAGGTGGTGAAGCCGCCGAGCACCCCGGTGCCGAGGAACGGCCGGACCAGGCGGTGGACGGGCTCGCGGGCCGCGGCGATCAGCGCCATCAGGACGCCGATGAGCGCGCACCCCACGGCGTTGACGGCGAACGTCGTCCAGGGGAAGCCGCCCGGCCCGACCGGCCACAGCAGGGCCGCGCCGTAGCGGGCGGACGCCCCGGCCGCGCCGCCCACGGCCACCGCCGCGAGGATCGGCCACCCGTCGCGCGGCGCCGCCGCCGTCCCGCTCATCCGTCTCCCGTTCCCGCCCGTACGGCGTGCGTTCTCCCGACCGTACGGAGTCCGCGTGCCGTGCCCGTGCCCTCGACCGCGGCCTCATTGTCGCGCGCGTCGGGGCGCGTGAGCGTGCCGGGACGGCTGTGGCGTGCGGAAACTCGGTGGACAACGGGGCATCCGGTGGGTGGGATGAGGTCTCGCGGATCCGGTGGCCACGGCCGCCGGGCCGTGTTTCGGTCGGGTCGCGTCGAGGAGAGGTCGAGGAGAGTCCGTGTCAACAGGTGGTGCCGGCAAGCCGTTCGCGTACGAGGAGTACGAGGATCACGACGACTTCGAAGACCACGAGGACCACGAGGACGACGGAGACGATGAGCGGGGCGGGGGCGAGGACGGGGACGTCCGCATCGACGAAGCCCTGGTGCGACGGCTGCTGACCGCGCAGTTCCCGCAGTGGGCGCCATTGCCGATCCGGCCGGTGCCGCGCTCGGGCATGGACAACGTCACGTACCGCCTGGGCGACGACCTGACGGTCCGGCTGCCGCGCTACGAACGCTGGGTCGGGCAGGTCGAGCGCGAGCAGCGCTGGCTTCCGTGGCTGGCCCCGCAACTGCCGCTCGCCGTCTCCCGGCCGGTGGCACAGGGGAAGCCGGGCGAGGGATACCCGTTCCCGTGGTCGGTCTGCCGGTGGCTCGACGGCGAGGTCGCGACGACGGACGGCCTGGCCGATCCGCGGCGGACGGCCGTGGAACTCGCCGGGTTCGTGACGGCACTGCGGGCGATCGACGCCACGGGCGGTCCTGAGCCGCAGCTCAGCAACGCCTTCCGCGGTGCCCGGGTCGGCGCCGAGTGCGATGCGCTGACCGCCGACTCCCTCGTCCGCGGCAAGATCGCGAAGCTGCGCGGGATGGTCGACACGGACGCGGTGACCGCCGTGTGGGAGGAGGCCCTGGCCGCCCCCGCGTGGGACCGGCCGCCGGTGTGGCTGCACGGCGACCTCGCGACCGGCAATCTCCTGGCCGTCGACGGCCACCTCACCGGGGTGATCGACTTCGGCACGCTGGCCGTGGGCGACCCCGCGTGCGACCTGATACCGGCGTGGATGTTCCTGCCCCCGCAGGCCCGCGCCACGTACCGCGAGGCCGTCGGCGCCGACGAGGCGATGTGGGCACGGGGCCGGGGGATCGCCCTCGCCGGGTCGCTTCCGGTGCCGGACGACCCGTTCTTCCAGCAGGACCCGGCCCGGGTGACGACGGCGCTCCGGCATCTGGAGGGGATCCTCGCGGACGGGGCGTGAGGACCCGGCGCGGGCCCGCAGATCCGCAGGCGCGGACAGGGTGCGCGGGGTGACGTCCTGGGTGCGCGGGGCGGCTTCGGCCGTCCCGGCCGCCCGCCCCACCCTGCCCCTCAGCGCCCACGGCCCGCGCCAGCTGCGCCTTCGTCATCGACGAACGTCCCTTCAGCCCGCGCCGCTTGGCCTCCTCGTACAGCTGGTCGCGGGTCGGACCCTGTGCGCCGCTGTGCGAGCGCAGGCCGCCCCTGCGGCCGGACGAGATGTCCTGCGTCGACGTACGGGATGCGGTCTTGGCCTCGCCGCTGCGCGCCCGCTCCTTGTTCACGGTGCGCGCCGCGATCTCCCGCGCCCGCTCCCGCTTCTCGCCGCGCTGCTCGGCGCTCTCCTTGATGTGTTCGTACGGGAAACCCACGTGTAACCACTCGGCCCCATCGTCAAACGGGGGTTGTTTGTCCAGGGCCGCCCCGGGCACCCGCGCCGCATGGATGAGGTACCGCTGCGACAGGAGTGGATCCACCGGGCCGCGTGCGCGGACGCCGATCCCGAGCTGTTCTTCCCGGTGGGCACGACAGGACCGGCCGAAAGGGACCAGGAGGAGGCCAAGCGGGTGTGCACACGCTGTCCCGTGCGGGACCAGTGCCTCGCGTACGCGCTGGGGTCCGGGCAGACGTCGGGCGTCTGGGGCGGCAAGGACGAGGCGGAGCTGGCCGCGCTGCGACGCAGGCGGCGGGCGGCCCAGCGCTGGGAGGCGCGGCGGAGTGACCGCCGCGCCGCCTGACGCGGTGGCCCGGCGGCGACGGCCGCCCACCCCGGTTCAGCTCGGGTGACGGGACGGCCGCCAGCCTCGGTACGCGGCCGTCAGCCCCGGTACGTCTCGAGCAGCCGCAGCCACACCTCGCTGATCGTCGGATACGCGGGCACCGCGTGCCACAGCCGCTCGATGGGGACCTCGGCGGCGATGGCGACCGTGGCGGAGTGCAGGAGCTCGCTGACGCCGGGGCCGACGAAGGTGACGCCGAGGAGGATCTCGCGGTCGAGGTCGACGATCATGCGGGCGCGGCCGCGGTAGCCGTCGGCGTACAGGCCGGAGCCCGCCACCGACGCGAGGTCGTGGTCGACGGCGCGCACGCGGTGGCCCGCGGCCTCGGCGGCGGCGAGGGTGAGGCCGGCGGAGGCGGCCTCGGGATCGGTGAAGACGACCTGGGGGACCGCGTCGTGGTCGGCGGTGGCGCTGTGGGTGCCCCAGCGGTCGGTCTCCAGGAGCGGGACCTTCTGGGCGCGGGCGGCGATGGCCGCGCCCGCGATCCGGGCCTGGTACTTGCCCTGGTGGGTGAGGAGCGCCCGGTGGTTCACGTCCCCGACGGCGTACAGCCAGTCGCTGCCCGTCACCTTGCAGCTGTCGTCGACGGTCAGCCACGCGCCGGGCTCAAGGCCGACCGTCTCCAGGCCGAGGTCGTCCGTGCGCGGGGCGCGGCCGGTGGCGAAGAGGATCTCGTCGGCCTCGACGGTGGCGCCGTCGTCGAGGGTGACGGTGAGGGTGGCGCCCTCCCGGCGGACCTCGCGGACCGAGGTGTCCGTGCGGACGTCGGCGCCCGCCTCGCGCAGCGCGTCGGCGACGAGTTCCCCGGCGAACGGCTCCATCTTCGGCAGCAGCCCCTCCCCGCGGACGAGCAGCGTCACCCGCGCCCCGAGGGCCTGCCAGGCCGTGGCCATCTCCACGCCGACCACGCCGCCGCCCACGACGACGAGGCGCCCGGGCACGTGGTCGGAGCTGGTCGCCTCGCGGCTGGTCCAGGGCCTGGCGTCGGCGACGCCCGGCAGGTCGGGGACGACGGCGCGGCTGCCGGTGCACACGGCGACGGCGTGGCGGGCGGTGAGCCGGCGGACCGTGCCGTCCCCGGCGGTGACCGTGACCTGGCGGGTGCCCGCGAGGCGGCCGTGGCCGCGGTAGAGGTCCACGCCGACGGATTCGAGCCAGCCCACCTGGCCGTCGTCCTTCCAGTGCGAGGTGTAGGAGTCGCGGTGGGCGAGGACCGCGGCCGCGTCGAGGGGGCCTTCGACGAGGTGGCGCAGGCCCGGTACGCGACGGGCGTCGGCGCGGGCCACGGCCGGGCGCAGCAGGGCCTTGCTCGGCATGCAGGCCCAGTACGAGCACTCGCCGCCGACGAGTTCGCTCTCCACGATCGCCGTGCTCAGGCCGTTCGCGCGGGCCCGGTCGGCGACGTTCTCGCCCACCGGTCCGGCGCCGACGACCACGACGTCGTAGGTGATGGTTTCGCTGGCTTCCGTGGCATCCGTCATGGGGACAGTCTGGTCCCAGGTGTGCGGCGTGGCCACACGGGTACGCGCGCGGAATACGGCCGTCGCCCCGGCCGTTGTGCACGACGGCTTCGCCCTCATCAGGAAGAGAGAACAAACCATGAGCAGCACGACAGTGGAGCTCACGAAGGAAAACTTCGACCAGACGATGACGGACAACCAGTTCGTCCTGATCGACTTCTGGGCGTCCTGGTGCGGGCCCTGCCGCCAGTTCGCCCCGGTCTACGAGAAGGCCGCGGAGGCCAATCCCGACCTGGTCTTCGGCAAGGTCGACACGGAGGCGCAGCCGGAGCTCGCGGCGGCGTTCGGCATCCAGTCGATCCCGACGCTGATGATCGTCCGCGATCAGGTCGCGGTGTTCGCGCAGCCCGGCGCGCTGCCCGCGGAGGCCCTGGAGGACGTGATCGGCCAGGCCCGCAAGCTGGACATGGACGAGGTGCGCAAGTCCGTGGCCGAGCAGCAGGCCAAGGAGCAGGAGCAGTAACAGCGGGTCACGAACGCGGGTGCGGGCGCGGGTGACGGGGTGGACGACCCCGGGGCCCGCGCCCGCCGCGTCCGCACGGCCCCGACCCGCGGGAGGCCCCCGCGGGCGCGGCGCGGGTCAGCTCGACTCGCGGTGCACCACGCTCGCGCCGAGCACGTCGTGCACCTCGGCCCGCCCGCCCGGCTCCCGCACCACCCGGTCGACGAGTTCCGCGAGGCTCCGGCCCGACGGCAGCTCGATGCGGACGCTGCTCAGGCGCGGGCGAAGGAGCCGGGCCAGCATCAGGTCGTCCGCGCCGACGACGGCGATGTCGTCGGGGACGGTGATCCCCTCGTCCTGGAGGGCGCGCATCAGGAGCATCGCGTACTCGTCGTTGTACGCGAAGACCCCGTCGAGGCCGAGCGACCGCCAGCCGTCGACGAGGCGGGCCGCCGAGTCCTCGGTGTAGGCCAGGGGCAGCTCGGTCACCGAGCAGCCCTCGACGGTCCGCACGGCCGTGCGGACGCCGTCGAGGCGCGGTTGGGAGAATGCCTCCAGGCCGGGTTCCTCAGGGACGACGACGCCGATGCGGCGGCGGCCCTGGGCCAGGAGGTGCGCGGCGGCCGCGCGGCCCACCAGGCGCTGGTCCATGAGCAGGGCGTGCGCGCCGTCCGCCCGCTGCGGGCCGAGGGTGAAGACGGCCTTGGCGCCGGAGCGTTTGAGCACGGCGACGCCGCGGGCGCCGAGCGCGATCGCGTCGGGCGCGAGGACGGCCACGGGGCGCAGCTCCGCCCAGGCGCGGGCCGCCTCCTCACCGGTCAGGCCGAGGCTGCCGTACTGCACCACGGTGTAGTCGAACCGGCTGAGCGCCCACTGGAGTTCGTTGATGAACTCGCTGAAGAGCGGGCCGACCGCGATCTGCGGGGTCGGCATCAGGACCATGCGGCTGTGCCCGGCGCGCAGGCTGCGGGCGGCGGCGTGCGGGACGTACCCCAGTTCCTTGGCGGCCGCGTGGACGCGGCGGCGGGTGGGCTCGCTGATCCGGACGGCGCTGGTGTTGTTGAGGACGTAGCTGACGGTGGCGCGGGAGACGCCCGCGAGGCGGGCGACGTCGGCGCTCGTCGGGACGGAGTGCGGCGTGCCCTGCGGCACGGAGTCGGGCGGGGAGCTCGGCGCGTCCGGCGCCGGGACCGGCGCGGGCTGCTGCTTCGGTATCTGCACCATGACCCTCGCAATCCTTCCAGACGGCCCCGGGGCGCACCCAGGCGGGCGCGGGGGCGCTGCCGGGCAGGCGGCGGGGCACGGCCGCGCACGCCGTCGTCCCTGGTCGCGCGGCATGTCACGTACGCCCGCGACGGCGCACGCACGGCCCCGCGAGGGCGTCGCACGCCTCTCCCGCGCGCCGCCACGGGGGCGGGGCACACCCGGCGAGCGGCGTGAACTCCCCCGTCCGGATACCGCGTTGGGCCGCCGGAGGCTACCGTTCGGTCACATGCCCGACCGGGCCGCCGACCCCCGGACCCTTCCCCCGCTCCCCCGCCCCCGCTCCTCGTGTGCTCCGCCCGCCCCGCCCACCGCAGTGTTCCCCGCTCCCCTGCCCCACAGCTGTGCTGCCCGATGGAAGGTGCCCCCACATGACCGCCGACCGTTCCCCGGGACTCGCGGAGACCGCCCGTGTGCTGGCCGAGGGCCAGGTGACCGCACGGGAGTTGACCGAGCGGGCGCTCGCCCGGATCGAGGCGGCGCAGCCCCGCCTCAACGCGTTCCGGGTGGTGCGCGCCGAGGCCGCGACGGCCGAAGCGGAGGCGGCCGACCGGGAGTTGGCGGCGGGCAAGCGGCTGCCGCTGCTCGGGGTGCCGGTGGCGGTGAAGGACGACACCGACGTGGCGGGCGAGCCCACCGCCTTCGGGTGCCCCGGTGACTTCCCGCCGAAGGCCGAGGACGCCGAGGCGGTGCGCAGGCTGCGGGCGGCGGGGGCCGTCATCGTCGGCAAGACCAACACGTGCGAGCTGGGGCAGTGGCCGTTCACGGAGGGCCCGGCCTTCGGCGACACCCGCAATCCGTGGCACACCGGGCACACGCCGGGCGGCTCGTCGGGCGGTTCGGCGGCCGCGGTCGCCGCGGGCCTGGTCCCCGCGGCCCTCGGCTCGGACGGCGCGGGCTCGGTGCGGATACCGGCGGCGTGGACGCACCTCGTCGGGATCAAGCCGCAGCGCGGACGGATCTCGACGTGGCCGTGGCCGGAGGCGTTCAACGGCATCACCGTCAACGGCCCGCTGGCCCGCACCGTCGCCGACGCCGCCCTGCTCCTGGACGTGGCCAGCGGCAACCACGCGGACGACCTGCACCAGCCGCCCGCGATCCGCGCCGCCGACGCGGCCACGCGCGAGCCGGGGCGTTTGCGGGTGGCCCTCTCCCTGGGCATGCCGTTCACGGCGACGCCGAAGCGGCTGCATCCGCTGGTGCGCGGCAAGGTCGTGGCGCTCGCGGAGCGGCTCGCCGCGCTCGGCCACGACGTGTCCGAGGCCGACCCCCGCTACGGCCAGATCGGGCTCGCGTTCGTGCCGCGGGCCACGGCGGGGGTGGCGGACTGGGTGCGCCGGGTGCCCGATCCGTCGCTGCTCGACCCGCGCACCCGGGAGGCGGCGCGCCTGGGGCGGCTGCTCGGCGGCGCGCCGCTGCGGCTCTCGCGGCGGGCGGAGGCGACGCTGCACCGCAGGGTCGGGGCGGTCTTCGACACGTACGACGTGGTGCTCGCGCCGACGACGGCGACCCCGCCCCCGCCCGTCGGCACCATGGCCGCGCTCAGCGGCTGGCGCACCGACCAGGCGATGATCGCGGCCTGCCCGTACGCGTGGCCGTGGAACGTGCTCGGCTGGCCCGGCGTGAACGTGCCCGCGGGCCGGGTCGCGGGCGGTCTGCCGGTCGGCGCCCAGCTGCTCGGCCCCGAGGGCAGCGAGCCCCTGCTGATCTCCCTGGCGGCGCAGTTGGAGGACGACCTGCGCTGGCACGAGGAGTGGCCGACGCCGCTGGCGGACACAGGCGGCGCCGTGAGGACGTAGGGGCTCTGCGCCCGGCACACGTGGGAGGCTTCCGGGACGCGGAGGCCTCCCCTGCCGCACGGGCCACCGGGCACGCCCGGCACGGCGGACACGCACGCCCGGTACGGGACGTCGTCGCGCGGACTGCGGCCGTGAAGCCCAAGGGCCCTCTGCGCCCGACACCCGAAGAGCCCACTGCCCCCGGGCACCCGCACGACAAGGCCCAGCCGCGCGGAGAAGCCCGCATGCCGCACGGACCGACAGCCCGGTGCGCCCGGCAGCCCCTGGGAGTGCGGCACCCCCAGCACGCCGGCCGCATGGACCCGGCGCCCCGAGGCCCGCCCCGCACGCCGAAAACCCCGTGCGACCACCGCCCCGCCCGCCTACCGTCCCCAGCGTGCAGATCTACGAGATCCACATCCGCGCCTTCGCCGGCACCGACGCCGCACTCGCCCTGCAGGAGCCGCTCGCCCGGCTCCTGTGTCCCGTCGAGGACCACGTCGGCCCCTGTGAGGTGCCGTGGGGCTTCACTCTGGGTGACGTGCGGGGCCCGGACGACCCGGAGTGCGACCTCGTCCTCGGCATCTTCGCGAGCGCGGAGAAGGCCGCGGAGGTCAGGGACCGGGTGCGGGCGTTCGTGGGCGAGGCGCACCCGACGGACCTGCGGGAGGCCGTCACGGACACCTTCGACGAGCTGGCGGAGCAGTACCGCATCGAGCAGGGCGGGGACTGAGGCGCCGCGGCCCGCGGCCTCAGGCCGACGTCCGCCCCGTCGCCCCCGTGGACCCCGCCGCCCCGAGGACCCGCTCGAACGCCCGGCGCGTCGTCTCGCCCCGGGTCCGGTCGAGCACCCCGAACACGACGTGGTCGAAGTACCCGGCGAACCGGCCTCCCGCCCCGAGCAGCGCCCGGAACGCCTCGGCGGCCTGCGCCGGGTCGTTCTGGAACACCCCGCAGCCCCACGCGCCGAGCACGAGCCGCCGGTAGCCGCAGGCCGCGGCGGTCTCCAGGACCCGCCCGGCACGGGCGGCGAGCGCGTCCGGGAGCGCGTCGGCCCGCTCGGGCGCCGTGCGCCGCACCACTCCGGCGTTGGGCGCGGGCGAGGTGAGGAACCCGGTCGCGTACATCTCGCCGAGGAGGTTGCCGCGGTCGTCGCGGAAGACGGGCACGGCGGGGGCGTGGATGACGCGGTCGCTGTAGAACGGGTCGCGGTGCGCCCGGTGGTGGTCGTAGAAGCCGCGCTGCTCCAGGAGGCACACGTACAGCGCGGAGGACCGGCAGAGCGCCTCCTCCTGCGCCTGTGCGCCGTTCAGGAAGCCGCCGCCCGGATTGCGGGCCGAGGCGAAGTTCAGAACGGCTACGGGGCCGCCGCCCGCGCCGTGCAGGCGGTGGGCGGCCTCCAGGCTGGACTCCCCCGTGACCTCGACGGTCGTCGGGCCGGGCGCGCGCGGGGGCACCTCGACGGGATCGGGGCCGTAGAGCCGGGTCCCGGCCCGCGCGGCGGCCACCGCGTCCGCGAGCTCGACGCGCCGCCCGTCCGGCGCCGTGTACGCCCCGTCGGCGACGATGTCCACCGTGTCCTGCGCGATCCCGCGCAGCCGCGCGCTCACCGGCGCCTCCCGCCGGGCGTCACCGTGCTCCGCGTGCCGTGCGCCGCGCTGTCCCCCATGCTGGACGTGGCCCTTTTCCCGGTGTCCCCGGTGCCATGTCCACGTACATACCCCGTGTCGAACATGAACAGATGGTGTGCCGTGCCTGTCGGCCGTCGCAACGGTATTTCCCGGCCACGAGGGCAGTCTTGTGCGAAATAGGTTGAAGGTCTTGGGTGTTACGAGCGCTGCGCGGGCAGTCCGCCCGCGCGGGCCGAACAGGAGGACCCGCGACATGCCAGAGGGAGACTGTACGAAACGCCGAGCCCGTCTCGGCCAGGCCGTCACCGAGGCCGAGATCGAGGCCCTGGTGCGCGGCATCTGCTTCAAGACGGGACCGCCCGCCGTCACCGGTGTGGAGCTGGAATGGCTCCTGCACACACCGGACGCGCCCCGCACGCCCGTGTCGTCCGCCCGTGTCGAAGCCGCTCGCACGGCACTGCGGACCAAGCCCCTGCACTCGACGGTCACCGTCGAACCCGGCGGCCAGCTGGAGCTCAGCTCGCTTCCCGCCGCGTCCCTGATGGAGTGCGTGTCAGCCGTATCGGCCGATCTGGCCGTCGTCCGCGACACGCTCCGCTCCCTGGACCTGACGCTCACCGGCCTCGGCGCCGACCCGTGGCGCGCGCCCGCGCGGATCCTGCACGAGCCGCGCTACGACGCGATGGAGAGCTGGTTCGACCGCACCGGCGAGGCCGGGCGGCGCATGATGTGCTCCACGGCGTCCGTGCAGATCTGCCTGGACGCGGGGTACGAGGAGCCCGGGCCGCTGGGCTATGCCCGCCGCTGGCGCCTGGCCCATCTGCTCGGCCCCGTCCTGGTCGCCGCGTTCGCCAACTCCCCGCTGCAGGACGGCCGCCGCACCGGCTGGCGCTCCACCCGGCAGGCGGTGTGGGCGGGCATCGACCCGGGCAGGTCGGGGGCGCCCGCCCTCGACGAGGAGCCGCGGGCGGCCTGGACCCGGCACGCGCTCGACGCGCCCGTGATGTGCGTGCGCACCGATCCGGCCGACGAGGCGCCCTGGCTGGTTCCCGACGGCCTGAGCTTCCGGTCCTGGGCCCGCTCCGGGGCGCCGCGCCCGCCCACCCGCGCCGATCTCGACTACCACCTCACCACGCTGTTCCCGCCGGTCCGGCCGCGCGGCCACCTGGAGTTGCGGATGGTCGACGCGCAGCCCGGCGAGGACGGCTGGATCGTGCCGCTCGCGGTGACGAGCGCGCTGTTCGACGACGCGGGCGCCGCGGAGACGGCCTACCGCACCGTCAAGCCCCTGGCCGAGCGCGCGGGTGCCACCCCGCCGCCGCACAGCCCGCTGTGGCTGGACGCGGCGCGCCACGGACTCGCCGACGCGGAGCTGCACGAGGCCGCCGCGGCCTGTTTCGCCGCCGCGCTCGAGGCGCTGCCGAGACTCGGCGCCGACAGCCACGTCCTGTCGGTCGTCGCGGCGCACACCGAGCGCTATGTGGCCCGCGGCCGCTGCCCCGCCGACGACCTGCTCGACGCGGCTCCCCCGGACGGGGCGGACGGCGCAGGGGCGCACGGAGACGGTACGCACGAGGCCGGGGCGCGCACGGACGGGACCCCTCTCTTCGGGAAGGACGCACACCGATGACCGGTTCCACGACGGGACCCACGAACGGCTCCCCGACCGACCCCGAGGCGCTGCGGGTCCGGGCGCAGACCGCGCTGCTCGCCGCGCGCGAGCGCACCGCGCTGCTCACCTCCTGTGTCGAGGACGGCGAACTGACCGCGCAGCACTCGCCGTTGATGTCCCCGCTGGTGTGGGACCTCGCGCACATCGGCAACCAGGAGGAGCAGTGGCTGCTGCGCGCGGTCGGCGGCCGTGCCGCGCTGCGGCCCGAGATCGACTCGCTGTACGACGCGTTCGAGCACCCCCGGGCCACCCGGCCCTCGCTGCCGCTGCTCGCCCCCGACGAGGCCCGCCGCTACGCCGCCGACGTGCGGGGCCGCGCGCTCGACGTCCTGGAGAGCACGCCGTTCCACGGTTCGCTGCTCACCGACGCGGGCTTCGCCTTCGGGATGATCGCGCAGCACGAGCAGCAGCACGACGAAACGATGCTGATCACCCATCAGCTGCGGTCGGGCGCCCCCGCGCTCACCGCGCCGGACCCGGATCCCGCGCCCGTGTTCACGGGTCCGCCCGAAGTGCTCGTGCCCGGCGGCCCGTTCATGATGGGCACGTCGGCGGAGCCGTGGGCGCTCGACAACGAACGCCCCGCGCACCGGCGCTTCGTACCGCCGTACTTCATCGACACCGCGCCGGTCACCAACGCCGCGTACCAGCGTTTCATCGACGCAGGAGGCTACGAGGAGCCGCGCTGGTGGCACGAGCGCGGCTGGGAGGCGGTGCGCCGCAACAAGCTGACGGCGCCGCTGTTCTGGCGGCGCGAGGCGGGTCAGTGGCTGCGGCGGCGCTTCGGCGCCCTGGAGCCGGTTCCGGGCGACGAGCCGGTGCTGCACGTCAGCTGGTACGAGGCGGACGCGTACGCGCGCTGGGCCGGGCGGCGGCTGCCGACCGAGGCGGAGTGGGAGAAGGCCGCGCGCCACCACCCGGGCGAGGACCGGTCGCTGCGCTACCCCTGGGGCGACGCGGACCCGACGCCGGAGCGGGCCAACCTGGGCCAGCGGCATCTGCGCCCGGCGCCCGCGGGCAGCTATCCGCTGGGCGAGTCGCCGCTCGGCGTACGGCAGTTGATCGGTGACGTGTGGGAGTGGACGGCCAGCGACTTCCTGCCCTACCCGGGCTTCGTCGCCTTCCCCTACCGCGAGTACTCGGAGGTGTTCTTCGGCGGCGACTACAAGGTGCTGCGCGGCGGCGCCTTCTCCGTCGACGCGGTGGCCTGCCGGGGCACGTTCCGCAACTGGGACCATCCGGTGCGGCGGCAGATCTTCTCCGGCTTCCGCACGGCACGCGACGTCACGGCCGCCGAGACCTCCGAGGGGGTTCTCTGATGTGCCGTCACCTCGCGTTCCTGGGCGAGCCCGAGGCGCTCGGCGCGCTGCTCGTGGAGCCCGCGCACAGCCTGTTCCGGCAGTCGTGGGCGCCG
The DNA here is from genome assembly GCF_045070545.1 of Streptomyces sp. RK9. Lineage (NCBI taxonomy): Bacteria > Bacillati > Actinomycetota > Actinomycetes > Kitasatosporales > Streptomycetaceae > Streptomyces > Streptomyces sp. RK9. The sequence goes on from NZ_CP173703.1 coordinate 1,002,687, forward strand.
CGCAGGCAGCGGCACGGGACGGTCAACGCGGACGGCTTCGGCGTCGGCTGGTACGCGGACGGCGACCCGGTGCCGGCCCGCTACCGCAGGGCCGGGCCGATCTGGGGCGACCAGTCCTTCGCCGACCTGGCCCGCGTGGTGCGCTCCGGCGCGCTGCTCGCCGCGGTGCGGGACGCCACCGAGGCGGGCGCGGACGGGGAGGCCGCGGCGGCGCCGTTCGCCGCGGGGCCCTGGCTGTTCAGCCACAACGGGGCGGTGTCCGGCTGGCCCGACTCGCTCGCCGCGGTCGCGACCACGCTGCCGCCCGCCGATCTGCTGTCCCTGGAGGCGCGCTGCGACTCGGCGCTCGTGTGGGCGCTGGTCCTGGAGCGGCTGCGGCGCGGCGACGACGCGGCGCAGGCGCTCGGCGACGTCACCGTGGAGGTGGCGCGTGCCGCGCCCGCGTCCCGTCTGAACCTGCTCCTCACCGACGGCGAGACGATCGCCGCGACGGCGTGGGGCGACACCCTCTGGTACCTGACCGAGCCCGGCCGCACCGGCCGCACCGTCGTCGCCTCCGAGCCCTACGACGACGACCCGTCCTGGCGCGAGGTGCCCGACCGCACCCTGCTCGCCGCCACAAGGACCGACATCCTGCTGACCCCGCTCAAGGAGCCCACCGCGTGAGCCCGTTCCTGCTGACCCGCACCCTGCCCGAGGACGCCGCGGGCGCCGCACTGCGCGCCGACGTCCTGCACGGCCTCTCCCGGACTCCGAAGTCCCTGCCGCCCAAGTGGTTCTACGACGCGCGCGGCAGCGCCCTGTTCGACGAGATCACCACGCTGCCCGAGTACTACCCGACGCGCGCCGAGCGGGAGATCCTCGTCGCCCGGGCCGCCGGGATCGCCGCGGCGACGGGCGCGCGCACCCTCGTCGAGCTGGGCTCGGGCTCGTCGGAGAAGACCCGGCACCTGATCGACGCGATGGAATCGCTGCACACCTACGTCCCGGTCGACGTCAGCGAGTCCGCGCTCACCGGCGCGGCCAACACGCTGATCGCCGAGCGGCCCGCCCTCGATGTGCACGCCCTCATCGCCGACTTCACCCGCGGCCTCGCGCTGCCCGGCACGCCGGGGCCGCGTCTGGTCGCGTTCCTCGGCGGCACGATCGGCAATCTGCTGCCCGCCGAGCGCGCCGCGTTCCTCACGTCGGTGCGCGGCCTGCTGTCCCCCGGTGACGCGCTGCTCCTCGGCACGGACCTGGTCAAGGACGAGGGGGTGCTCGTGGCGGCGTACGACGACGCGACGGGCGTGACCGCCGCGTTCAACAAGAACGTCCTGCACGTCATCAACCGCGAGCTGGGCGCGGACTTCGACCCGGACGCGTTCGCCCACGTCGCCGTCTGGGACCGCGACCACGAGTGGATCGAGATGCGCCTTCGGTCCCGGGCCGCCCAGACCGTGAAGATCCCCGCGCTCGACCTCGCCGTGCACTTCGCGGCGGGCGAGGAGCTGCGCACGGAGATCTCCGCGAAGTTCCGCGAGGAGGTGGTGAAGGCGGAACTGGCGGCGGCCGGCCTGTCACTGACCCACTGGTGGACGGACGAGCGGGCCCGCTTCGCGCTGTCCCTGAGCACGGTCGCCGGGGCGGAGGCCTGACGTCGGCCTGCTCCGCCCACGGCGCCGGGCGCGGCTCGGGTCGCGCCCGGCCGGGCGGCCTCAGTGCCCCGCGGGGTCCAGCGCCTTGGTGATCCGGCCGGACGCGGCCTTGGCCTCGACGGCCGGATCACCGCCGGCGAGGACCTTGGACATGTACGCCTTGATGGGGTTGTCCGCCTCCACGGCCGCCCACGCGGGCGACTTGGGCGTGGCCCGCCCCCGCGCGGCCCCGGCCGCCATCGCGGCGACCCCGGCCTCCCCGGACACGGCGGACGCCAGCGTCGTCTTGTTCGGGACGTAGTCCATCGTGCGGGCCAGGTCCTTCTGCCACTTGTCCCCGGCGAGGGCCTTCACCACCTCGACGGCACCCTTGCGCTCGTCGGTGCCGTCGCGCACGACCAGGTCGGAGCCGCCGGTGAAGACGGCGCCGGGCTCGCGGGCGGTCTTGCCGGGGATGGGGAAGTAGCCGAGCTTGCCCTTGAGCTTCGGGTTCTTCGCCTCGATGGCGCGCGCGGTGCCGGGCACGGCGATGATCTGCGCGACGTCGCCCTTGGCGAACACGCCGGACTGCGGCGGGTGCTCCTCGTCGGCGTCGGGCGGCCCGTCCCCGAGCGCCTGGAGCTGCTTGTAGAACTCCATCCCGCGCAGCGCGGCGGGCGTGTCGAGGGTGCCCCGCCAGGAGCCGGACTTCTCCCCCTTGGCCAGGTCGCCGCCCTCGTCCCAGATGAATCCGGCGAGCGTGTACCAGTCCTGACCGGCCAGGTAGAGCCCCTGTGTGCCGCCGGAGTCGAGCCGCCGGGTGTCCTGGAGCCACTGCGCGCGCGTCTTCGGCGGCTGCTCGATCCCGGCCTGCGCGAACAGGTCCTTGTTGTAGATGACGACGCGGTTGGCGGCGTACCAGGGGATGCCGTACTGGCCGCCGTCGTAGCGCCCGGGCTCGGCGAGGCCCGGCAGCCAGTCCTCCATGCCGAGGTCGCGCGCGGACTCCAGTGTGAGGTCCTCCAGGCCGCCCTGGTCGACGTACTGCGCGACCTGGGTGTTGCCGACCTCGATGACGTCCGGTCCGTCGTCGTCCTTGAGGGCGGCCTTGACCTTCTCGCCGATGCCGGTCCACTCCTGGATGCGGATGTCCAGGTCGATGTTGCCGTGCCGCTTCTCGAAGTCCTCGGTGAAGCGCTTCACGAAGGCGTCCGACGCGCTGCCCCGCATCAGCCACACCTGCACGGTGCTGCTGTCGTCCCCGCCCCCGGGCAGACGGCCGCAGCCGGGCAGCAGGGCGGTGGAGGCGAGGGCCAGGGTGAGGGAGAGGGCGATGCGGAGGCGGCGGCGGTTCACGTCGGTCACTTTCTGCCTGCGGACAGGGCGGAGGGGGCCCGACGTGGGGAAGAGCTTGAAGCTCGAACGGGTGTGCAGGATTTTGGTATGTACCAAGTCATCGGTCAAGGGGCGTGAAGGGATCCGTGACACTTCTGTGAACGTTGCGTGCCCAATCTCCGCGCTCCCGCCAACGGGCCCCGGCGGGCCCCCGGCACTACCGTGGAGGGCACCGCAACGCCGCGGAGAGGAGAAGCCCGCCCATGTCCGACCACACCTACCGGGTCACCGAGATCGTCGGCACCTCGCACGAAGGCGTCGACCAGGCCATCCGCAACGGCATCGAACGCGCCGCACAGACCTTGCGCGGCCTGGACTGGTTCGAGGTCACGCAGGTGCGCGGCCACATCGAGGACGGACAGATCCAGCACTACCAGGTCGGCCTGAAGGTCGGTTTCCGCCTGGAGGACTCGGCCTGAGCCACCGGGCCCGGCCCGCCCTCAGGTACGGCCCTGGCGCTCCTGCGCGTCCCGCAGCTCCGCGGAGGCGGTCCCCCACCGCGCCCGCACCACCGTGAACCCGGCGCGCTCGGCGTCGACGCACACCAACTCGTCGTCGTCCACGAGCATCCGGACCTCGCGGTCGCGGGCGAGGGCGCGCAGGATCTCCAGCTTGGTGCGGCGCGCGGGCCGCCGGTCGTGGTCGGGCCGCATCCGGATCGGCCCCGCGGGCAGCCCCTGCGCGGCCAGCCACGCCTCGGTGTCGGCGCGGCAGCGCTCGGGCCGCCCGGTGAGGTAGACGATGTCGCACTCCTCGGCGCTGTCCAGGACGAGGCGCACGCCGGTCGGCAGCGGCGGGTCGTGCGGGGCGGCGGCGAAGAACGCCGCCCAGTCGCGCGGCTTGCGCTCCAGGAAGCGCTGGCGGTGCGCGGTGTCCGCGAGGGTGCCGTCGAGGTCGAACACGGCCAGGGGCCGCTCGGCCGCGGCGCCGTCGCGCTCTTGGCTCTTGGGGTGCGTCACGCCGTCAGCGTACGGAACGACCGCAGATGGCGACGCCGGACCCTGGGTACGACTGAACCGTGCCCGGCCGAGGCGGCCGGAGCGGGACGGAGGACGAGGTGCGCGGGATCGCGATCGTGGGGGCGGGGCAGGCGGGGCTGCAGCTGGGCCTCGGGCTCCTCGCGGCCGGACATCAGGTCACGCTGGTGGCCGAGCGGCGCCCGGAGGAGGTGCGGGGAGGCCGGGTCACCTCGACCCAGCTCATGTTCGGACCGGCCCTCGGCATCGAGCGGGCGGCCGGGCTCGCGCTCTGGGACGACACCGCGCCCGTGATGCCGGGGTTCGAGCTGAGCCACTGGGAGCCGGACGGGCAACCGGACGCGCCGGTGCACCGGTTCACCGCGCCGTTCGACGACGAGGTCCGCTCCGTCGACCAGCGGGTCAAGCTGGCCACGTGGCTTGAGCTGTTCGAGGAGCGGGGCGGGCGCGCGGAGTACCGGTCGGTCGGCCGCGCGGACGTGGCCGACCTCGCCGCCGCGCACGACCTGACCGTGCTCGCCACCGGACGCGGGGAGCTCTCCGCGCTCTTCGCCCACGACACCTCCTGGCCGGTCCACGACCACCCGCAGCGCACGCTCGCCTGCTTCTACGTGCACGGCGTCGCGCACGACGCCGCCGACCCGGCCGCCGGACACGTCAGGACCACCGGCGTGCCGCCCGCCGGTGACGTCATCATCATGCGGGCGCTCACCGTCGGCGGGCCCTGTGACATCGTGCTGTTCGAGGGGCGCTGGGGCGGGGCCTACGACTGCTGGGGCGACCGCCCCGACGCCGCCGCCGGCTGGCGGCGCGCCCTCGAACTCCTGCGGACGTACGCGCCCTGGGAGTACGAGCGCTTCCGCCGCGCCGAACCCACCGACCCCGGCGCGGCCCTGTACGGCGCGATCACCCCGACCGTCCGCCGCCCCGTGGCCCACGTGGACGGCGACCGCCCCGTCCTCGGCATGGCGGACGCGCTCGCCGTCCACGACCCGATCACCGGACAGGGCGCGAACAACGCCGCGCGGGCGGCGGCCCGTTACCTCGACGCCGTCCTCGGCCGCGGCGAACTCCCCTTCGACGAGCCGTGGATGCGGGAGACCTTCGCCGCCTACTGGGACAACGCCCGGCACACGCACGCCTTCACCGAGTTCATGCTGCGCGAACCGCAGCCCGAGCAGCTGCGGCGCGCCATCGAGACCGCCTTCGACCACCCGGAGGTCGCCCACCGGTTCGCCAACGGCTACGCCGATCCGTCGACGTACCGCGCGTGGCTGATGGACCCGGACGGCGCGGACGCGTATCTGGGCCGGTTCACCAAGTAGGCGGCCCGGGCGGAGCGGCCCGGGTGGTCGGGCTATCGTCCGGGCTTCCGGCTCGGGGAGGGCGCGGAGACGGGAACGACGTTGCCCGCCGCGTTGCAGCGGACCGTCCAGGGGCTTCCGTAGCCCTCCTCGTAGACCCGTACGTCCACGTCCGGGGGCTGTCTCCCGTCGGCGACCGAGGCGTTGGCGGCCGTGCAGATGATCTGGCTGAGCCCGAGGCCGCCGCCACCGGTCGTCTGCGCCACCGGCACCGGGAGGCGCAGGTCCACGCCGCCGTCGTCGACGGTCGCGATCAGCCGCCCGTGGATCGGGGGCACTTCGGTGATCAGGCCGCGGGCGCGTTCGGCGGCGTCGGGGCCCTTGAGGAGCAGGTCGAGGGCGCGTTGCGGGGTCGTGGCGGAGTCGACCTCGCGGGTGACGGCCTGGATGCCGTACGGGCCGACGAAGTAGAGGTGGGCGTAGTGGCCCTCGGATCCGGGGGCCCGCAGGCCGGACGCCGGGGCACCTGCCCGCACCGGGCCGGTGGAGCCGACGCCGCAGCCCGCCGAAAGGAGTACCAACACGGCGGCGAGGAGGGCGAGTCGGCGCTTCACCGCTGGTCCTCCTGCCGGAGCGTGCGCGGGATGGTGAGGGTGAACACCGCGCCGCCGCCCGGCAGGTTGGCGGCGACCAGGGTGCCGTGGTGCAGCCGTGCGTTCTCCCTGGCGATGGCGAGGCCGAGGCCGCTGCCCGCGGAGCGGGTGCGCGCGGCGTCCGCCTTGTAGAAGCGGTCGAAGACGTGCGGCAGCACCTCGTCGGGGATGCCGGGGCCGTTGTCGGCGACGTCGATCACCAGGGTCTCCGGTGTGACGGTCGCCCGGACGGTGACGGGAGCGGCGCCGTGGCGCAGGGCGTTGCCGATCAGGTTGGCGAGGACGACGTCGACGCGCCGCGCGTCGACCCGGATGCGCGGGTCCTCCTCCGGAAGCTCGGTGATCACCTCGTCCGGCTCGCGCCAGCCGCGCAGTTGAAGCGTCTTGTGGACGACGGTGCCGAGGCTCACGTCGTCCAGGCGCAGTTCGGCGGCGCCCGCGTCGAAGCGGGAGATCTCCATCAGGTCCTCGACCATGGCGGTCAGCTTGCGGGTCTCGTCGCTGATGAGCAGGACCGCGTCGGCGGTGTCCGGGGGCAGCGCCTCCGAGCGGGCGTCCTCGTCCAGGGCGTCCGTGACGACGGCCATCGCGGCGAGCGGGGTCCGCAGCTCGTGCGAGACGTCGGCGGCGAACCGGCGCGCGTTGGCCTCCATCCGCCGCAGCTCGGCGGCGTCCCGCTCCAGCGTGGCGGCCATGGTGTTGAACGTGCCGGTCAGGGAGGCGAGTTCGTCCTTGCCGACGACGTCGAGGCGGGTGCCGAGGGCGCCCGAGGTGATCTTCTCGGCGGCCGTGCGCAACTGTCGTACGGGACGCAGCACGCGGCGGGCCGCGAACAGGGCGGGCACGACGGCGAAGGCGAGCGCGGGGACGGCGCCGGCCCAGGCCGCGGTGATCAGGGCGGAGATGTCGGCCCGTTCGCCCTTCAGGGACAGGACGGCGTAGGCGACGAGGCCCGACGGCTTCGCCGCTGCCGCGCCGCTGGCGGTTCCTCCACCGCTACCGGCTCCTCCGCCGCTACCGGTTCCTCCACCGCTACCGGCTCCTCCGCTGGTGCCGCTTCCTCCGTCGCCGGTCCCTCCGTCGCTGCCCGTTCCTCGGTGCCCGGCGGTGTGGTCGATCGGCATGCCGATCAGGAGTCGCGGTCCTTCGGTGTGCTCCACGCGCTCGTAGAAGGTGGCGTCGCCGCTCCTGGTCGCGTCGCGCAGGGCGCCGCCGACGTCGGCCGCGGTGCCGATGAGCGGGCCGCCGTCCCGGGAGACGGCCGTGTGCCAGGCGCGCGAGCCCGAGGCGCGGTCGAGCTGGCGCGCGAAGGTGCGCAGGTCCGTGTCGGTGGGGTCGGGCGGCAGGTTGGGGGCGAGCGAGTCGATCTGGCGGCGCAGATCGTGGACGGCGCTGTTCTGGGTGCGGTCCAGGATCGCGCTGCGGGCCTGCCGGAAGGTGAGCGCGGCGGTGATCAGCGCGCTGAGCGCGGCGACGAGGACGAAGGCCACGACCAGGCGGGGGCGCAGGCCGCGGGGCGGGGCGGACCTCATGCGGGCAGCGGCCCGAAGCGGTAGCCGAAGCCGCGCACCGTCTGGACGTACACCGGGCTGCGCGGGTCCTCCTCGATCTTGGCGCGCAGCCGCATCACGCAGGCGTCGACGAGGCGGGCGTCGCCGTAGTAGCTGTGCTCCCAGATGTCCTCCAGGAGCTGCTGGCGGCTGAAGGTCCGCTCCGGGGCGGCGCTGAGGAAGAGGAGCAGCTTCAACTCGGAGGGGGCGAGCGGGAGTTCCTCGCCCTGCTTGCGGACGATCAGCGCGTCGCGGTCGATCTCCAGGTCGCCCACGCGGGTCGGCCCGCCGCCCGGGGCGGTGTCGGCCTGGGCGGGGGCGACGCGGCGCAGCACCGCGCGGATCCGGGCCTCGATGACCGCGGCCCCCGCGGGTTTGACCACGTAGTCGTCGGCGCCCGCCTCCAGGCCGATCACGACGTCGATGTCGTCGCCGCGCGCGGAGAGGATCACCAGGGGAACCTGGCTGGTCTCGCGGATGCGGTGGCACACGTCGAGGCCGCTCATGCCGGGGAGCATCAGGTCGAGGAGCACGAGGTCGGGCTTGAAGGCGGCCAGGGCCTCCAGGCCGTCCTCGCCGGTGCCGACCGCCTCGGTCTCGTGCCCGTTGCGGGACAGGCCGAGGACGATGCCGCGGCGCACGGCCGGATCGTCCTCGATCAGCAGGACACGGGTCATGGAGGGGTCCTTCCACAGCGGGCGGGTTTTCCGGCATCGCGTGAGCCATCCGGTGGATCGCTCAATGTACGGGCGGGTGGGATGTGCTCCGGCGTCACCTGAGCTGGTCCACGTCCACCGTCCCCGCCCCCATCACCGGCTCCGGCACCACCGCCCACAGCACGGCTCCCACCAGGGCGAGCGCCGCCACCGCGACCGGCCCGCGCCGACCCCGCGCCCACCCGGTCCGCAGCCGCACCGGATCCTCGACGAGCCGTGTCGTCACCGCGGCGGCCACCAGCGACACCCCGATCGCGACGGCCGACCCGCCGAGGTCCCCGAGGGCCGTCAGCCGCGGCAGCAGGAGCAGGTACACCGGCCAGTGCCACAGATACAGGCTGTACGACACCTTGCCGAGGCCGCGCGGCAGGCGGCCGCCCGCGATCCGTGCCGCCCGGGTGCCCGGCACCTGGGCCAGCAGGACGATCAGGACGGCCGCGGCCAGCGAGTGCGCGAAGAGCCCGCCCTGGAAGAGCTGGGGCGCCTTCTCGCCCTCGGTCACCGTCCACGCCGCCGCGAGGCCGCACGCCAGGGCCAGGCACACCGGGTCGGCCGCGCGGCGCGGCACCCGGCGCGCGAGGCCGCGTACCGGCGCGGTGGCGACGAGCGCCCCGAGCAGCAGGGCGGCGCCCCGGGTGTCGGTGCCCTCGTAGGCGCGGGTGGTGTCCACCGCGGCGCCGAGCGAGACGGTCAGGGCGAGGCAGACCAGGGCGCCCGACCCGGCGAGCCCGGCCACGACGCGCTCGCCCCACCGCCCCCGGGCGGCGACGGCCACCACGAGTGGCCAGGCCAGGTAGAACTGCCACTCCACTCCGATGCTCCACAGGTGGGCGAAGACGCGGGTGTCGGAGGCGTTCCAGTAGCCGATCTGCTCGGCGATGTAGTGCCAGTTGACTGCCTGGGCCCCGACCCACGGCAGGTCGTCGAGCGCGAAGCGCAGCTGCTCCGCGCTCCCCCACGCCCAGGTGGCCGCGACGGTCACGACCACCACGCAGCAGAGGGCGGGCAGCAGCCGACGGACCCGGCGGCCCCAGAACGCGCCCAGGGCGACCCGTCCGCGTCCCGCCGCCTCGCCGAGCAGCAGCCCGGTGATCAGGTACCCGGAGAGCACGAAGAACAGGTCGACACCGAGGAACCCGCCGCTCAGGTGCCCGGCGTGGAAGAGCAGCACGGCCGCGACCGCGAACCCGCGGAGCCCGTCGAGTGCGGCGATGTGCGGGCGCCCCGCCGTGCCGGGGCGCGCCGCACGGTGCCGGGCGGGCACCGTGCGGCCGTGCGGGGGCGGAGGCGCGGAGAGGGGCGCCGGACGGTGCGGGGGCATGGGCTCGGCTGCCGCTGCGTCACGCGGCACAGCGGAGCTTGCCGTAGCGCTCGTCGCCGGTCCAGGTCTTCTGGGCCCAGGAGTCCACCGGCGCGGGTGTGAAGTTCTCCCGCTTGCCGAGTTCCCCGGTGAACCACTGGGCGAAGGCGGCCGCGCCCTGCTGGCAGTTGTGGATCCCGTCCGGGGCCCGCAGCGCCTTCTTCGCCGCGTGGTCGGTGCCCCACACCCGCGAGGCGTCGAGGAACGCCGCCGCGCCCCCGCTCGCGCCCGCCACCTTCGCGGCCACCTCGGGGGCCGTCCGCATCTGCGCCTCGTGCTGCTTGTAGAACCCGTCGATCTTGATGGGCGGGGACGGCACGAGCACCACGTCGGCGCCGGCGCGCTCGGCCTTGTCGACGAGCTTCTCGTAGGCGGCCCGCTGCCGGCCCGCGCTGCCCCAGTCGTACGTCGTGAGCTGGTAGGCGACGACGGTGGGACGGAACGACTCGATGTCCTTGGTCAGTTGCTTCCAGGTGTCGCCGGAGATCATCCGCGTGATCTTCTCGCCGCTGTCGACGATCGTGCCGCCGCCGTCGGACGAGGAGTCCTTGAACGCCACCCCACTGGCCTTCAGGGCCGCGCCGAGAGCGGGGGCCTCGGCGCCCGCGATGGAGTCGCCCACCCACAGCACCTTCGTGTCGGTGCTCGCCGTCGTGCTCTTCCCCTCGTCCCTGGTGCCGGAGCCCTTCTCACCGCAGCCGACGAGGGCGATGCCGAGGGCGGCGACGGCGGCGACCGCGCCCAGGGCGTGGCGGGCCGGGCGCCGAGGAGCACGGGAACGGGACTTGCGCTTGCTGTTCATGCCCTCAGCACAACAGCCCCGGAGCGCCCCACAGGCCGCCGTCATCGTTTGCTCATACTCCGAGCAAGGAGCGCTCATAAAGGCCGCGGTCCTCTCTTCGGCCGCCGGGAGCCGGGGTACGAAGGGGAGGGAGGCGAGGGCGTCGCCGCTCGCGCGCGAGGCCCGTGGGGAACGGCGCGACATCATCTGCGAGTGACGACGGAGAGGACCGCGATGTCTCTTGAGGGCGAGTACGCGCCGAATCCGGTGCAGTGGATACGCGAGCAGGTCGAGCAGTACGAGAGTTCGGGCGGTACGCGCGGGGGGACGCTGTGGGACACGGGCCTGCCCGTCGTCATCCTCACGATGCGCGGCGCGAAGAGCGGCAAGATCCGCAAGGCGCCGCTCATGCGCGTGGAACACGAGGGGCGGTACGCGGCCGTGGGCACGAACGGCGGCTTCCCCACCCACCCGGACTGGTACTTCAACCTGTTGGCCGACCCGCGCGTGGTGCTCCAGGACGGCGCCGAGCGCCAGGACATGACGGCCCGTGAGCTCACCGGGGACGAGCGGGCCGCGTGGTGGGAGCGCGCGGTCGCCGCGTTCCCGACGTACGACGAGTACCGCGAGAAGACCGACCGGGTGATTCCCGTGTTCGTGCTGGAACCCTAGCCAGTACCGACAGTACCGCCACTCCCGCCTGACCCCGGTCCCGCGCGCCGGGCGGACGCCGCGCGGGGCCGGGCCCGCAGGGCTACTCGTCGAAGACCCCCAGCCGGTGCGCGATGGCCGCGGCCTCCCCCCGGCCGGAGGCGCCCAGCTTGGCCAGGATGTTGGAGACGTGCACGCTCGCCGTCTTCGGTGAGATGAACAGCTCCTGAGCGATGAGCCGGTTGCTCCGTCCGGCGGCGACGAGACGCAGCACGTCCCGCTCCCGCGCGGTCAGCCCCAGCGCCGCCGCCGGGGGCGGGGCCGCCTCCCCGTCGGCCTGCCGCAGCGGGATCCGCGCGCGGCCCGCCAGCGTGCCGATCTCCGCCTCCAGCGGCACCGCGCCAAGGTCGCGCGCCACCCTCTCGGCCTGCCGCAGCAGCTCACCGGCCGTTTCGCGGGCCCCACTGCCGCCGTGGGTGATCAGGGCCTCGGCGAGCCGAAGCCGGGCGCCGGCGAGGAGCACCGGGGTCTCCAGCTGTTCGACGGCGGCCACGGCCTCCGTCCAGAGAGCGGTGGCGTCACCGTCCTCGGCCGTGACCAGCTCGGCCTCGATCATCAGGGCCTGCGCGGCCCACAGCGGCACGAAGTCGGGCTGGCCCCGCATCGCCTCGCGGATCCGCGCCACCGCCGCCGCGCGCCCCGGCTCGGCCACCGCCTGCCCGCGGGCCCGCGCCTCCGCCGCCGCGGCCTCGTACAGCAGCGGCCAGCCGTAGCGCTGGTGGCCGGACGGGATGCCGTCGCCGACCTCGGCTTCGAGGAGGAAGCGCACGTCCAGGATCCGGCCGTCGGCGGCCGCGAGGGCGATGGCGAACCGGGCCACGGTCAGGGTGTGCTGCGGCTCCGGGTAGGGGCCGCTGGTCCAGCCGCCGGACTCGTCGAGGACGCGCCGGGTCTCTTCGTACGCGCCCCGGGCCAGGGTCAGTTCGGCCCGCTGCTCGGCGACCTGCCCCCAGGTGCGGGCGCTCACCCCACGGCGGCCGACGGCCCGGGCGAGCACCGCGTCGGCCTCGGTCCAGCGGCCGAGCTGGGTGAGGGACTCGGCGAGGTTGCCGTCGACGAAGGAGGCGATGTCCGGAAGGCCGTGCCGGTCAGCCAGGCCGCTGCCCTCCTCGGCGACCTCGACGGCCTCGCCGAAGCGGCCGATGCCGTGCAGCGCCGTGGCCACGTTGCCGTAGCCGCGCAGCACGACGTCCGTGTTGCCCGGCGTCAGCTCCCGCGCGCACACGTCGCGGGCCAGTGCGAGCCCCTCCTCCAGGTCGCCCGTGTCCATGATGAGCCAGGCCAGGGTCTGCTGGGCGGCAAGTCCCGCGATCTCGGCGCCCGTCGACCGGCAGATCTCCACGGCCTGTTGAGCGGTCTCGAGCGCCGTCGGACCCGGCTGGTGCACCGCCCACCAGTACGCCGCGTTCATCAGCACCTCGGCGTGCACGACGGACGGCGGCAGGCCCTGCACGAGCTCCTGGGCGTGGGCGATCTCGTCCCAGCCGTCGGAGCGGGACAGGGCGCGCACCAGCCGGTGGCGCTCGGTCCAGAACCAGGCCGCCCGCAGGGGGTCTCCCCCGGCCGTGCGACCGGACGCACCCGGCGAGGGGTCGCCCTCCAGCGTGCGCAGCGCCCGCTTGCAGAGGGCGAGGGCCCGCTCCCGCTCGCCCGCGAGCCGCGCGGCGACGGCGACCGCGGCGAGCAGGTCCACGAAGTCCCCGGTGACGTCCGGGGAGAACGCCACGCCCAGGCCGTCCTCGACGCCCTGCCGCATCGTGCGGCGGCGCAGCTCCTCGGGGGCGTCGTCCCACAACTCCAGGGCGCGTTCGAGCAGGTGGTGCTGCTCGGCGAACGCGTGCCGGCCGCGCGCCGCGGCCGCCGCCGCGATCGCGGCGGGCAGCGCCCGAGCCGCGTCGCGAGCGCCGAACCAGTACCCGGCCAGGCGTCCGGTCAGCTCCGCGGGGCGTACGAGCGTGGGGTCGGCCTCCAGCGCCTCGGCGTAGCGGCGGCCCAGCCGGGAGCGCTCGCCGGGCAGCAGGTCGCCCGCCACGGCCTCGCGCATCAGGGCGTGCCGGAAGCGGAAGGACTCGCCGTCGTCGCAGGGCTGCAGGACGGCGGCGCCGACGACGGTGCGCAGGATCTCGATCAGCTCGTCCTCGGTGCGGCCCGTGACGGCTGTGAGGAGGCGGAACTCCACCTCGGAGCCGCCCTCGGCGGCGATCCGCACCACGCGCTGCGCCTCGTCCGGCAGCGCCTCGACCCGGACGAGGAGGAGGTCGCGCAGGGAGTCGCTGATGCCGCCGGGTGAGCCTTCGAGGATGCTGCAGGCCAGCTCCTCGACGAAGAACGCGTTGCCCTCGGAGCGGTCGAAGATCCGGTCGAGCACCGGCTCCGGCGGGGCCTCGCCGCGGATGGCGGCGAGCTGGCGGCGGACCTCGGCGCGGTCGAAGCGGAGCAGGTCGACGCGGGTGACGGTGCGCAGCCGCTCGTACTCGGCGAGAGCGGGGCGCAGCGGGTGGCGGCGGTGCAGGTCGTCGGCGCGGAAGGTGGCGACGATGAGCATGCGGCTGTCCGTGAGGGCGCGCAGCAGATAGCTCAGGAGCTCGCGGGTGGAACGGTCGGCCCAGTGCAGGTCCTCCAGGACGAGGACGAGGGTGCGGTCCGCGGCGAGGCGCTCCAGGAGGCGGGCGGTGAGTTCGAAGAGCCGGGCGCGGCCGTCGGTCTCCAGGTGGCCCCGGTCCATCTCGCCGAGTTCGGGAAGGAGACGGGCCAGCTCGCCCTCCTGGCCGGCGACGGCGGCGTCGAGCTCCTCGCCGAGCTGGCGGCGCAGGGAGCGCAGCGCGGCGGAGACGGGGTGGTACGGCAGGGCGTCGGCGCCGATCTCGACGCAGCCGCCGAGGGCGACGACGGCGCCGCCCGCGGCGGCCCTGCCGAGGAACTCCTGGATCAGGCGGGTCTTGCCGACACCGGCCTCGCCGCCCACGAAGAGGGCGCGGGGCTCCCCGGCGTTCGCCCGGGACAGGGCCTCGCCGAGGGCGGTCAGCTCGGCGCTGCGGCCGACGAAGACGGGGCTGGTGTGGCTGCTCTGCATGGTGCCGAGCATCGCATGCCGCGCGAGAGGCGGGACAGCCGATTCGGCGTCGGCGGCGGCCCCGGCCGGGGGCACGGCCTCGCGCGGCTCTTGCTCCGTCACGCGGTGCGGGCGTAGCGCGTGCGGCTGTCCGGGGCGGGCCCGCTGTCGGCGGCGGTGCGGGCCGCCTCCGCCTCCTTCGCCGCCTTCGCCGCCTCCTCGGCCTCGCGGGCCAGGCGGCGGCGCGCGGCCCGGGCGAGGATCTCGGCCTGCCGGGCGGTCTGGAACTCGTGATGCATCACGACGGCCTCCTTCGACGTGCTGGTCATTCGGTGTGCTTCCAGCGTCGTCACCCAGGTGGGGGCGCCGCATCGGGAGGTCTTCGGATCCTGCGGGGCGCGCGCTGCCTTAGGTCCGGGGCGCAGGCACCTTAGGGCCGTCCCGGCGGGTTCCGGGCGGCCCGTTGCCGACGGCGGATGGTCCTCGCCGGATGTGGACAGGGCGGAACCCCGCCGCCGCCTACGGTCGCGAGGACATCGTCGCTCTGAAGGAATCTGAAGGAATTCGTCGCTCTGGAGGCGGACATGGAGAGTTCTCGCGGTGCACGGACGGCCGTGATCGTAGGTGCGGGCGTCGCCGGTCTGGCGGCGGCCACCGCCCTGGCACGCAAGGGCTGGCAGGTGGAGATCGCCGAGCTGAGCCCGTCGGGGTCGACGTCCGGCTGGGGGCTCTGCCTGACGGGTCCCGCGCTGCGCGCGCTGGACGCGCTGGGCCTCGCGGACGCGTGTCTGGCCGAGGGATACGGCATGAGCGTCATCACGCATGTGGAGGTGGACGGCGAGATGGCGGGCGAGGTCCCGTTGCCGCGCCTCATCGGTGCGCGGCGACCGGCGATGGCGGGGATCGCGCGCCCGCTGCTGCACCGCGTCCTGCGCGCGGAGGCCGAGCGGTGCGGCGTGAGGGTGCGGCACGGGCTGACGGTCACGGCGGTGGAGCAGGACGGAGGGCTCGTCCGGGTGCGACTGTCGGACGGGACGGTACGTCAGGTCGAGCTGCTGGTCGGCGCGGACGGGATCCGCTCGACGGTGCGGCGGCTCCTTGGCTTCGAGAGCCCGGTCGGCTATCAGGGGCAGATGGTCTGGCGGGCGCTGGTGCCCCGCCCCTCGTGGCTCACCGGGATCCACCACTTCGCCGGGAAGCCGGACTCGGCGGGTCTCGTGCCCGTCTCGGAGAGCCGGGCGTATGTGTTCCTGACGGAGAACGGCGTGGCGCGGAACGTCCTGCCCGAGCCTGAACTCGCGGCGCGCATGCGGGAGTTGCTCGGCCCCTTCGCCGGCCGGGTGCGGGAGATCCGCCCTGCGGTGTCCGGCGCGGACGCGGTGGTACGCCGCCCCGTGCTGACGGGGTACCTGGAAGGCCCGTGGAACCGGGGCAACGGCGTGGTCATCGGGGACGCCGCGCACGCGCCCGCGCCGCAGATGGCCAGCGGCGCGGCCCTCGCCGTCGAGGACGGCTTGCTGCTCGCCGAGGAACTGGAGCGGCACGGGTCGACCGCGGCGGGGCTCGGGGCGTTCGTGAGCCGGCGCGCGGAGCGGTGCCGCACGCTCGTGGACACCTCGGTGGCCCTCGTGGGCCTGGAGCGGGCGGGGCGGCTCCACGACACCTATCCGCTGATCGACGCCTGCCACCGGCTGATGGCCGAGCCGGCCTGAGCGCCCGCCGTACCCACTTTTTTGTGGGTACTTGGCGGTGTCCGGTGCTCGGGTGATCCTGATGTGGGGCGGCCGCGGGGCCGCCGGATCCGGGACGGGAAGCGGGGTGATCGGGTGCTGTGTCAGGAAGCCGACTGGACGTCGGTGAGCCTGCTCAGGCGGCGGTGGCCCCAGTCGGAGACGGGACCCAGCGCCTCGGAGAGTTCCCGGCCGAACACGGTCAGGGAGTAGAGGGTCTTGAGCGGCAGCGTGTCGTGCACCTCCCGGTGCACCAGGCCGTCGCTCTCCATCTCGCGCAGCGCCTGCGTCAGCACCTTCTCGCTGAGGCCCGGCAGTTGCCGACGCAGTGCGCCGGGGCGTTGCGGACCGGATTCGAGGAGCCACAGCAGGGCGGTCTTCCACTTCCCGTCGATCACAGCGATCGCGGCGGTCACCCCGCACACCTCCGGGTCCTGAGCACGACTGCGCGTCATCTTCTCCCCCTCGCCCCTCACTACATCTGTCGACATGTCAATCATCCATGGAGTCGAGCCATGCCCGCATCCACATCCACGTCTACTTCCACGTCTACTTCCACATCCACATCCACATCCACGGACCAGTCTGCCGTCACCGTCATCGGTCTGGGACCGATGGGTCGGGCCCTGGCGGGCGCGTTCCTCGACGCCGGGGTGCGCACCACGGTCTGGAACCGGACGCCTGGCCGGGACACAGAGCTGGTCGCGCGGGGCGCGGTGAGCGCGGGGACGGTGGCGGAGGCGGTCGCCGCGAGCGACCTGACGGTGGTCTGCGTGGTGAACTACGACGCGGTGGACGCCCTGTTGCGGCACGAGGAGGTCACCGCCGCGCTCAAGGGCCGCACGGTGGTCAACCTGACCGCGGACACGCCGGACCGGGCGCGGGACACGGCGGCCTGGGCGGCCGGGCACGGCGTGCGCTATCTGGACGGCGCGATCATGACGCCGACGGCGGCCATCGGCACCCCGGCCGGGGTGTTCATCCACAGCGGCCCGAAGGACCTCTACGGCGAGCACCGGCCCGTCCTGGAGGCCTTGGGCGGCACCCACACCCACCTCGGCGAGGAGATCGGCCGGGCCGCGGCCTACGACATCGCGCTGCTCGACATCTTCTGGACGGCCATGGCGGGCTATGCCCACGCCGTGGCGGTGGCGCGGGCGGAAGGGATCACCGCGGGCGATCTTGCGCCGTTCGCCAAGGGCATCGGCGACATCCTCCCGCCCATCTTCGAGGAGCTCGCGGTGGAGGTGGACGACGGCACGGCCTCCGCCGAGGGCACCCCGCTCACCTCGGTCGCCTCGTCCATGGCCCACATCGTCCACACGTCCGAGGCCCACGGCATCGACGCGGGCGTGATGCGCGCGGCCGAGGGCCTGGCGCGCCGAGCCATCGGACAGGGCCACGGCGCCGACGGGTTCATCCGGGTCGCCGAACTGATGGGCCGCCGCTGAGAGCAGGCCGCCGCAGAGATCAGAATCACTTTGCCCGCCCCGCACGCCTGACGGATCATGGAAGCTGCAGCGGAGATCAGCCGGGTGACAGCCGGATCCCACTCCCCCGGAGCAGCCGTGCGAGAGCAACAGCAGAGCGACCTGCCGCGGACAGCGGCCCCCAGCGCCGAGGGGGTGCGGTTCTCCGTCCTCGACCGCTCCCGCACCCGCGAGGGACATGACTCCGCGGAGCCCCTGCGGGACACCGTCGCCCTCGCCCAGGAGCTGGAGGCGCTCGGCTACCACCGCTTCTGGGTGTCCGAGCACCACGGCGTGCCCGGAGTCGCCGGTTCCGCGCCGACGGTGCTCGCGGCGGCGGTCGCCGGGGCCACCCGCACGATCCGGGTGGGCACCGGCGGCGTGATGCTGCCGAACCATCAGCCGCTGGTGGTGGCCGAGCAGTTCGGCGTCCTCGAAGCGCTCTTCCCGGGGCGGATCGACATGGGGCTCGGCCGTTCGGTGGGGTTCACGGACGGGGTGCGCAGGGCGCTCGGCCGCGACAAGCACGACGCGGACGACTTCGCGGAGCACCTCACCGAACTCCTCGGCTGGTTCCGCGGCACCTCGGACACGGGCGTGCACGCGCGCCCGGCCGAGGGGATGCGCGTCCCGCCGTACGTCCTCGCGATCGGCGAGGGCGCCAGGATCGCCGCGGAGGCGGGTCTTCCGATGGTCGTCGGCGACATCAGGGGCCGCGAGAAGATGCTCGCCGCCGTCGACCGCTACCGCGCCGCGTTCCGGCCCTCGCTCTGGTCCGACGAGCCGTACGTGATCGTCTCGGGCACGATCGCCGTCGCGGAGTCGAAGGAGGCGGCCCGCCGCCTGCTCGTCCCCGAGGCCTGGTCCCTCGCGTACTCCCGCACGCACGGCACGTTCCCGCCGCTGCCGTCCGCCGAGAGCGTCGAGGAACGTGCGGCGACGGGCGCGATGACGGAGAAGGAGCGCGGCTTCTACGAGTCGGGGCTGCGCGGCCACCTCCACGGCACCGAGGACGAGGTGGCCGCGGAGCTGGAGACGCTGCTCAAGGAGAGCGGCGCCCAGGAGGTCCTGGTGACCACGAGCACGTACGACCGCGAGGGCCTCAGGGACTCCTTCCGGCGGCTCGCCCGGATCGCCGGGCTGCGGGCCCCCGAGGGTGCCTGAGGCCCGGCCCGGTCCGCCCCGGGGTGCGGATCGGGCCCCGGCCTAGAATCGTGGGGTTTGCCCCCGAGCCCGGTACGGAGCCCGCCCATGCACAGCCGCCCCGCCCACGAGCACGACCCCTTCGTCCGGGTCCGGGGTGCCCGCGAGCACAATCTGCGGGGTGTCGACGTGGACGTCCCGCGTGACGTCCTCGCCGTGTTCACCGGCGTCTCCGGCTCCGGGAAGTCCTCGCTGGCCTTCGGGACGATCTACGCGGAGGCCCAGCGGCGCTACTTCGAGTCGGTCGCCCCGTACGCGCGCCGGCTGATCCACCAGGTGGGCGCGCCGAAGGTCGGGGAGATCACCGGTCTGCCGCCCGCGGTGTCGCTCCAGCAGCGCCGTGCGGCGCCGACCTCCCGCTCGTCGGTGGGTACGGTCACGACGCTCTCCAATTCCCTGCGGATGCTGTTCTCGCGCGCGGGCGACTACCCGGAGGGTGCCGAGCGCCTCGACTCCGACGCCTTCTCGCCGAACACCGCGGCCGGGGCCTGCCCGAAGTGCCACGGCCTCGGCAAGGTGCACCGCACGACCGAGGAACTGCTCGTCCCCGACCCCTCGCTGTCCATCCGCGAGGGCGCCGTCGCCGCCTGGCCCGGCGCCTGGCAGGGCAAGAACCTGCGGGACGTCCTCGACACCCTCGGGCACGACGTGGACCGGCCGTGGCGCGAGCTGCCGCAGGCCGACCGGGACTGGATCCTGTTCACCGACGAACAGCCGGTCGTGACGGTCCACCCGGTGCGCGACGCCGGCCGCATCCAACGCCCGTACCAGGGCACCTACATGAGCGCGCGGCGCTACGTCATGAAGACATTCTCCGACTCCAAGAGCCCGACGCTGCGTACGAAGGCCGAGCGTTTCCTCGCCAGTGAGCCGTGCCCGGCGTGCGGCGGCAGCAGGCTGCGGCCGGAGGCGCTCGCGGTCACGTTCGCGGGCCGCACCATCGCCGAGATGTCCGCGCTGCCGCTCGCCGAACTGGCCACGTGCCTTGAGGACGCCGCCGGTTCGGGCTCGGGCGCGGCCGGAGCGGAGACGGCCGACGTCCTGACCGCCGACCTGCTCGCCCGCATCGCCACCATCACCGAGCTGGGCCTCGGCTACCTCTCCCCCGACCGCGCCACCCCCACCCTCTCGGCGGGCGAACTGCAACGCCTGCGCCTGGCCACGCAGTTGCGCTCCGGCCTCTTCGGCGTCGTGTACGTCCTCGACGAGCCGTCCGCCGGACTGCACCCCGCCGACACGGAGTCCCTGCTCACCGTCCTCGACCGGCTGAAGGCCGCGGGCAACTCCGTGTTCGTCGTCGAGCACCACCTGGACGTGATGCGGCACGCCGACTGGCTCGTCGACGTGGGCCCGCGCGCGGGCGAGCACGGCGGGCAGGTGCTGCACAGCGGTCCGGTGGCGGACCTGGAGGCGGTGGCGGAGTCGGCGACGGCCCGCTTCCTCTTCGACCGGACGCCGATGACGGTACGTCAGGTGCGGGAGCCGCAGGGCTGGTTGAAGGTGGGGCCGGTGACGCGGCACAACCTGCGGGACGTCACCGCGGAGTTCCCGCTCGGCGCGTTCACCGCCGTCACGGGGGTCTCGGGATCCGGCAAGTCCACGCTCATCGGGGAACTGGCCGAGAACGCGGCGGACCTCCCCGGCGTGGACCGCCTCGTCTGCGTCGACCAGAAGCCGATCGGGCGCACACCGCGCTCCAACCTCGCCACGTACACCGGGCTGTTCGACGTCGTCCGCAAGGTGTTCGCCGAGACGGACGAGGCGCGGGCACGCGGCTACGGCGTGGGCCGGTTCTCCTTCAACGTGGCGGGCGGGCGCTGCGAGACGTGCCAGGGCGAGGGGTTCGTCAGCGTGGAGCTGCTCTTCCTGCCCAGCACGTACGCCCCCTGCCCGGACTGCGGGGGCGCCCGCTACAACCCCGAGACCCTTCAGGTCACCCACGCCGGGCTCACCGTCGCGGACGTCCTCGACCTCACCGTCGAGGCCGCCGCCGACTTCTTCGCCGACACCCCCGCCGTGCTGCGCAGCCTGCGCGCCCTCCTCGACGTCGGGCTCGGCTATCTGCGGCTCGGGCAGCCCGCGACCGAGCTGTCCGGCGGGGAGGCGCAACGCATCAAGCTGGCCAGTGAGTTGCAGCGGGTGCGGCGTGGGCACACCCTCTACCTCCTGGACGAGCCCACCGCCGGGCTGCACCCGGCGGATGTCGAGGTCCTGGTGGGGCAGTTGCACGAGCTGGTCGACGGGGGGAACTCCGTGGTCGTCGTCGAGCACGACATGGCTGTCGTGGCCGGGGCGGACTGGGTGGTGGACCTCGGGCCCGGGGGTGGGGCCGACGGGGGGCGGGTGGTGGCCGCGGGGACGCCTCGGGACGTGGGACGGGGGCAGGGGCGGACTGCGCGTTTCTTGGGACGGGCAGTGGGGCGGTAGGCCTTCGCACCCCGGGGGTGGGTGTTCCCTTCGGGTGGGACAGCCTCCGCCGATCGGCGCTCCGCGCCTCGTCCTCAATCGCCGGACGGGCTGAAACCTTGCCGCACCGGCACATTTTCAGCCCCTTGGGCGTCTGAGGAGCGGGGCGACCTGCCGCGATAGCCGAAACCGTATCGATCCCCGGTCAATCCCATCTTGGACATGACGCCACGTCACCTGCTTCGCTGCCGCCATGAACACCCACGGGAGAACCACCACCCCCGCCCGCCGCACCCTCCTCAGAGGCGCAGCCCTGGGCGCGGCCGCGCCGGTCCTTTCGGGGACCGCGGCCGCCGACACGGGCAAGGCGGCGGACGGACGCACGCGTGCGCCGGACTCCGTCACGTACCGCTGGCTCGGCACCTCGGGCTGGCGGATCGACATCCGCCGGGCCCAGGGCCAGAAGAAGCGGCCGGCGACGGCCACCGTGCTGGTCGACCCCTACGTCACCCGCTTCGCCACGGGCCTGTTCACCGGCGCCTTCGA
Source organism: Streptomyces sp. RK9 (assembly GCF_045070545.1). Classification (NCBI taxonomy): domain Bacteria; kingdom Bacillati; phylum Actinomycetota; class Actinomycetes; order Kitasatosporales; family Streptomycetaceae; genus Streptomyces; species Streptomyces sp. RK9. Next base: position 1,024,156 of record NZ_CP173703.1, read on the forward strand.
CCCCACCACACGGCTGCGCACCGACAAGCCGCTGGTCCGCAGGCACGCGGGCACACCGGAGGTCATCTGCGTCACGCACACCCACTGGGACCACCTCAACGACGTGCCCTTCCTGGCCCGGGCCACGGGCGCGCGGGTCATCGGGACGGAGACGACGTACCACGTGCTGCGGTCCTTCGGCGTGGACGCGGCGCAGCTCGTCGTCGTGAAGGGCGGCGAGGTGCTGGACTTCGACGGGTACGTGGTGGAGGTGGCGAGTTCGCGGCACAGCCGCAACGCCGCGTACTCCTATTTCGCGCCCGGCACCCTGACCGCGCCGCCCGCGACGGCGCCCCGGACGGTCGCGGACCTGCCGGAGGGCGACACGCTGGCGTTCAAGGTGACGCCGGACGGCGCGCCGTCGGCGCTGTTCATGGGGGCGAGCGACTTCGACGAGCGGTCCTTCGCGGGGCTCGCCCCGGATGTGGCGATGCTCGCGGTGGCGTCGACCGAGTCGACGTACCGCTATGTGCCGCGCCTGCTCGCGGCGCTCGGCCGTCCCGGTGTGGTCGTGCCGGTGCACTGGGACGACTTCGAGCGGCCGCTGAGCGAGCCGCCGCGCAAGGACGGCACGGCCCTGGACGACTTCGTCGCGCGGGTGCGCGAGGCGAGTCCGGCGTCGCGGGTCGTGGTGCCGGACTACGCGACGGCGTACGGGGCGGACCTGCGACCGCGCGGGCCCGCCCGCTGAAGCGACGTCAGCGCACCTTGCGCGTCGCCCGCAGCCACTCCTTGTTCATCGCCGCGATCGACGGCAGCGGGATGCCCTTCGGGCAGGCCGTCGCGCACTCGCCGGTGAGGGTGCAGCCGCCGAAGCCCTCGGAGTCCATCTGCGCGACCATGTCGAGGACGCGGGTCTCGCGCTCGGGGGCGCCCTGCGGCAGCACGTTCAGGTGGTTCACCTTCGCCGAGGTGAAGAGCATCGCGGAGCCGTTGGGGCAGGCCGCGACGCAGGCGCCGCAGCCGATGCACTCGGCGTGCTCGAAGGCGGAGTCGGCGTCCGGCTTCGGCACCGGGGTCGCGTGGGCCTCCGGGGCGGCGCCGGTCGGGGCGCTGATGTAGCCGCCGGACTGGATGATGCGGTCGAAGGCGGAGCGGTCGACGACCAGGTCCTTGATGACCGGGAAGGCGGCCGCCCGCCACGGCTCGATGTCGATGGTGTCGCCGTCGTCGAAGGACCGCATGTGCAGCTGGCAGGTCGTGGTGCGCTCGGGGCCGTGCGCGTCGCCGTTGATGACGAGCGAGCAGGCGCCGCAGATGCCCTCACGGCAGTCGTGGTCGAACGCGACCGGCTCCTCGCCCTTGACGATGAGCTCTTCGTTGAGGGTGTCGAGCATCTCCAGGAAGGACATGTCCGAGGAGATTCCGTCCACTTCGTACGTGGACATCGCGCCTTCGGCGTCGGCGTTCTTCTGGCGCCAGACGCGCAGGGTGAGCTTCATGCGTAGCTCCGCTGAGTGGGGTGGACGTACTCGAAGACGAGGTCTTCCTTGTGCAGGACGGGTGCGGTGCCGGTGCCGGAGAACTCCCAGGCCGCCGCGTACGAGAACTCCTCGTCGACGCGGGCGGCCTCGCCGTCCGGGGTCTGGGACTCCTCGCGGAAGTGGCCGCCGCAGGACTCGGCGCGGTGCAGCGCGTCGAGGCACATCAGCTCGGCGAGCTCCAGATAGTCGACGATGCGGTTGGCCTTCTCCAGGGACTGGTTGAACTCCTCGCCGGTGCCGGGCACCTTGATGCGGCGCCAGAACTCCTCGCGGATCTGCGGGATGCGCTCCAGGGCCTTGCGCAGCCCCGCGTCCGTGCGGGCCATGCCGCAGAACTCCCACATCAGCTCGCCGAGTTCGCGGTGGAAGGAGTCAGGGGTGCGGTCGCCGTCGACGGCGAGGAGGAGGTTCAGACGGTCCTCGGTCTCGGCGAGGACCTCGCGGACGGCCGGGTGTTCGGCGTCGACCTCGTCCTTGTGCGGGTGGCGCGCGAGGTAGTCGTTGATGGTGGAGGGCAGGACGAAGTAGCCGTCGGCCAGGCCCTGCATCAGGGCGGAGGCGCCGAGGCGGTTCGCGCCGTGGTCGGAGAAGTTGGCCTCGCCGATCGCGAACAGGCCGGGGACGGTGGTCTGGAGGTCGTAATCGACCCAGAGTCCGCCCATCGTGTAGTGCACGGCGGGGTAGATCCGCATGGGCACTTCGTACGGGTTCTCCGCGGTGATGCGCTCGTACATGTCGAAGAGGTTGCCGTACTTCTCCTCGACCGCCTTGCGGCCCATGCGCCGGATCGCGTCGGCGAAGTCCAGGTAGACGCCCTGGCCGCCGGGGCCCACTCCCCTGCCCTCGTCGCAGACGTTCTTCGCGGCGCGGGACGCGATGTCGCGCGGGACGAGGTTGCCGAAGGACGGGTAGATGCGCTCCAGGTAGTAGTCGCGCTCGGCCTCGGGGATCTCGTTGGCCGGACGCTTGTCGCCCTTGGCCTTCGGCACCCAGATGCGGCCGTCGTTGCGCAGCGACTCGCTCATCAGGGTGAGCTTGGACTGGTGATCGCCGGTGCGCGGGATGCAGGTGGGGTGAATCTGCGTGAAGCAGGGGTTGGCGAAGTACGCGCCGCGGCGGTGGGCGCGCCACACGGCCGTCGCGTTGGAGTTCATGGCGTTCGTCGACAGGTAGAAGACGTTGCCGTAGCCGCCCGACGCGAGGACGACGGCGTCCGCGAAGTACGTGTCGATCCTGCCGGTGATCAGGTCGCGGGCGACGATGCCGCGCGCCCGTCCGTCGACGACGATCACATCGAGCATCTCGGTGCGCGGGTGCATCTCGACGTTCCCCGCGGCGATCTCCTTCGAGAGCGCCTGGTACGCGCCGAGCAGGAGCTGCTGGCCCGTCTGGCCGCGGGCGTAGAACGTGCGGGACACCTGGACGCCGCCGAAGGAGCGGGTGTCGAGCAGGCCGCCGTACTCGCGGGCGAACGGCACGCCCTGCGCCACGCACTGGTCGATGATGTTGACGGAGATCTGCGCCAGGCGGTGCACGTTGGACTCGCGGGCGCGGAAGTCGCCGCCCTTGACGGTGTCGTAGAACAGGCGGTGCACGGAGTCGCCGTCGTTGCGGTAGTTCTTCGCAGCGTTGATGCCGCCCTGTGCGGCGATGGAGTGGGCGCGGCGCGGCGAGTCCTGGTAGCAGAACTGCACGACGTGGTAGCCCTGTTCGGCGAGGGTCGCGCCCGCGGAGCCGCCCGCGAGGCCGGTGCCGACGACGATCACGGTGTGCTTGCGGCGGTTGGCGGGGTTGACCAGCTTGGCCTCGAAGCGGCGGGTGTCCCAGCGCTCGGCGACGGGGCCCTTCGGCGCCTTGGCGTCGACGACGGGCTCTCCGGTGGTGTACTCGGCGTAGTTGTTCATCGGTCAGCTCACCACTCCGGTCATGACGCCGACGGGTACGGAGACGAAGCCCACGGTCAGCAGCAGCGCGAGGCCGTTGGCGCAGGTCTTCAGGAAGCGGTCGCGGGCCGCGTTGCCCACGCCGAGGGTCTGGGCGGCGCTCCAGAACCCGTGCCGGACGTGGAAGCCGAGGGCGACCACGGCCGTGATGTAGATGACGTTGCCGTACCAGGTGGAGAAGGTGTCGATGACGTTCTGGTACGGGTGCAGGTGCTCGTACTCACCCGGGTGCACGGTGCCCGTCGTCAGGTCGAGGATGTGCCAGACGATGAACAGGCCGAGGATGATCCCGCCCCAGCGCATGGTGCGGGTGGCGTAGCTGGAGCGCGGCTTCTTGTGCACGTACTTGCTCGGGCGTGCCTTGATGTCGCGGCGGCTGAGCTGGTACGCGGACACGGCGTGCGCGACGACGGCGGCGACGAGTCCGAAGCGGACGACCCACAGGGTCCACTCCCAGCGCATCACGGGCGCGCCGAGGGTGCGCAGCCAGTGCGCGTAGTGGTTGAAGTCACCGGGACCGAAGAAGATCTTCAGGTTCCCGACCATGTGGGCGACCAGGTAGAGCAGCATGATCAGGCCGCTCACCGCCATCACGGTCTTCTTGCCGACGGTGGAGTCCCACACCGTGCGCGGGAGGGACGGCCGTCGGTCCGTCCGCGTTGCCAGAGCCATGTCAGAGACGCTACGGCCGAAGGTCCTGATCAGTCCAAGAGATGGTTTCGCTCATCTCCATAGGCACTCCCTATGCATGGCCTATCGTGGGGCGTATGCAGTTCCAGCAGCTCCTCTACTTCGTCGCGGTCGCCGAGACCCGCCACTTCACACGGGCCGCCGAGCAGGTGCACGTCTCCCAGCCGTCGCTGTCCCAGCAGGTGCGGGCCCTGGAGAAGGAGCTGGGCGCCGAGCTGTTCAGCAGGGCGCGCGGGAACATCGCGCTCACCGACGCGGGCGAGGCCCTGCTCCCGCTGGCCCGCCGGATCCTCGCGGACGCCGACACCGCCCGCATCGAGGTGCAGGAGCTGGCGCAGCTGCGCCGGGGCCGGGTGCGACTGGGGGCGACCCCGAGTGTCTGCACGGGGCTGCTCCCGCAGGTCCTGCGCGACTTCCACGACCGGCACCCCGGCATCCAGCTCCTGATCGAGGAGGGCGGCAGCCACGACCTCGTGCGCCACCTCGCGCGCGGAGCCCTCGACCTGGCCCTGGTGGTCCTTCCGCTGCCGACGCCGTCGCCCGCCCTGACGACGGTGGAGCTGCTGCGCGAGGACCTGGTGGTGGTGTCCTCGCCGGACGCGCCCGGCCTCGGCGCGTCCGCGCGCGTCGCCGACCTCCAGGGCGAGCGCCTCGTGATGTTCCGGCACGGCTACGACCTGCGGGAGCTGACGGTCGCCGCGTGCCGCGCGGAGGGCTTCGAGCCCGAATTCGCCGTCGAGGGCGGCGAGATGGACGCCGTGCTCGGCTTCGTGCGCGCGGGGCTCGGCGTCGCCGTCGTGCCCCGCATGGTCGCGGAGCGCGCGGGCAGCGGTCTGCGCATGACCCCGCTGTCCCGGCCCCGCCTCCGCCGCACCATCGCGCTGGCCCACCGCAGCGATGTCGCGCCGCCCCGGGCGGCACGAGAACTGCAACGGATGTTGCTGGCGAGGTAGCCGTGACGTGCCCCCCCCCCGACGAGGGTCGCCCGCAGGGGCGCGCGCTCCCCTGCACTCCCCTCAACGTGCCCTGTGCGCTGGGTATTTCACGCCATCCGACGGGTCCCCCCAGGTGTACGCCCGGCTCTAACCTGGCCGTCCGTGAGCGGGAGGGGGCGCCCATGGCAACAGCTGCAGGCGGGGGCATTGCGACGGGACACGGCAAGGCGGTCACCGCGGGCCGGACGGCGGTGGTGGTGCTGCTGTGCGCGGTGGTCGTGGCGTGTGCGGTGTGGGCGTCGGACGAGTGGGGGGACACGACGCGGCGGCAGGTGGTCGCGCAGTCGCACGAACGCGTGCAGTCGGGCCTGGGGATGATCGTGCCCCCGGGCAATGCGCGCCTGCCCGTGGCGGATCCGAAAATCCTGCCCGGCAAGGGCAGCAGCGGCGAGATCTCCGTGCGCTTCAGCCGGGCCAAGGGCAACGACTGGCGGGTCACCGCGCGCTACCGGCTCCGGCTGCGCGAGTCGGACCCGCTCGCCGGACGGCTCCGGTCCGCGCCGACCTCCTTCCACCAGGTGTCCACCGTCATCCCGGGTGGATACGGCACCCTCGTCGCGATGCAGCCCGCCGTCAAGGAGACGGAAACCGCCTACCCCATTCGCTGCACGGTCAGCCAGGCGTCCGCGCGCGGCACGGTGACGGTCACGGCCGAGCACAGCGTCACGTTCGCCGATCTCACGCCCGGCCGTGTGGTCTCCTTCTCTCTCAACTCGCTGTCCCCCGACATCAAGGGGCGTCCTGCGCCCATCCCACCGGGCCGCTGGCGGTGGAGCCTGGACGTCCCGCACGGCTGGGGATTCAGTGTGTACGGCCAGCCCTCCCAGCAGACGGCCCGCACCGTCCAGTACACGCTGCCCGCGCGCAAGTCGACGCTAGTCGCCGCCGAGTTCGTGCGCGCTCCGACACCCAAGAAGGACACGGACCCCCCGGTCTGGCAGGTCCGCCCCGGCAGCAGCCCCGAGGCCCTGCTGTCCCTGCTCGCCCTGCTCGCCGTCGCCGGCGGGGCGCTCACGGCCTTCCTCACCGCGCCGGGCGGCTCAGCGGCGAGCCCCCGGCGGACCCGCGCCGCCATCGCGGTCACCGTCACCGCGCTCCTGCTCGCCGTCGGGGCGCTGCTCATCCACTCGTACTCCACCAAGTGGCGTGTCCTGTTCTGGCTGTGGGGCTCCGTGAGCTACCCGCACAACGCGCTGATCCCCAAGACCCTGCCCCTGGAGTCCCGCACCCAGGGCACGCTCCTCGGCACCGTCCTGTTCGTGCTCCCCGTGCTCGCGGTCACCGTCACCCTGCATCTGCGCGGCGGACGCTTCCCACGCCGGGGGGAGCTGTGCCTGCTCGCCGCTCCCGCCGTGGCGCTCGTCCTGATGGCCTGGCTGATGGGCGCCGGGGGCTGGACCCGGGCGGCGGTGACCTGTCTGGTCACCGCGTCCCTCGCGGCGGGCGCCGTGTACGGGGGGCTGCGGCTCGGTCTGTGCGGGAGCGGCGCGCGTCCCTGGGCGGCACCGCTCGCCGTGGCGGCCTGGACGGCCGTGGCCACCTCCGTCGTCCTGCAGGTCCTGCCCTGGGACTTCCAGTGGTCGCCCGCCGCCAACGCCTGGACGACCGACGACCGCACCGCCGGTGTCTCCTGGCCGCTGGCCTTCCTGCTGCCCGTGCCCTGGGTGACCGCCCTGCTCCTGCTGACCTGCCCGCTGCTTCCGCCGCTGATCCGGCCCGGCTGGAAGGGCCGCCTCGCCCTGGGCGCGGTGTTCGTCACCGCCCTGCTCCCGTGGTGGACGACCCTGCGCAAGCCGCAGCGCCCGCCCACCAGCGACCTCTTCGCCCAACTCGCGGGCCAGTGGCCCGGCGACGACTTCATCTACGGCGTGCGCACCGTCGCGTCCGGCGCCCAGATCATGTGGTGCGTGGCCGTCGTCGTGCTGGTCGCGCACCTCTACGCCACCGGCATCGAACCGCGCCGCCTCGGCCCCGGCGCCCGACGCGACTGCGTCACCCTGCTCCTGTTCGCCGCGGCCGCGACCGTGATCGGCGCCCCGGACACCTGGCTGCCGTACTGGACCACCGCCGCCGCGCTGTTCATGGCCTGGGCGGGCGCCCATCTGCTGCTGCCGCCCTCCCGTGCGGAGCACGCGAAGCGGCTGCACCGCCTGACCGGCGCCGCGCACGCCCGGGTCCTCAACTCCCTTGCCCGCGCCCTGCTGTTCGCGGAGGGCAGGCACCGCTTCCTGACGTCGTCCCGCGGCACCCTCGCCGACACGTCCCTGCCCGCCGGCGACTGGGAGGACAAGTGGCAGAGCCTGCGCCGACCCACCGCGGCGGACGCGGCGGACGAGACGGCGCGGCTCAAGGGCGTGGCGCTCGGCGGCTCCGGGGGCCGTACGGCCTGGCACAACGGCCGCACCGCGGTGGCCGCGACCGCGCTGCTCACGCTGCCGTGGACGGTGTGGACGGCATGGCAGGCCCAGGGCTACAGCGGGGTACCGGAGGCGGTGACCGTCGCGGGCGCGCCGACCTGCGTGTGGCTCGCGCACGGCTTCGTGTACGGCTATCTGTATCCGTGGCTGCGGGGCAACACGCCCGTGGCCAAGGCGGGTTGGCTGTGGACGGTGATGTCGGCGGTGCAGGTGCTGCTGCTCGTGCCGAGGCTGCGGGTGCCGCAGGGGCCGGTGGCGCTTTCGGTGTTCCTGCTCCTCGCCCAGAGCACCGTCCTGGCCCTCGGGCTCGCCCTGTTCTGGGAGATACGCCTGGTGCGCCGAGCGGACCTGCTGTGGGGCCACATCCGCAACTTCCGCCGCCTGTCGTCACTGGCCACACCACTGAGCGCCGTCCTGGTGGCCACGATGGCGGCGGTGGCCACGGTCCTCGCAACCACCTGGGCGAACAACGTCACGTCCCCCGTGGAGAACCCCAGCCCATCACCATCGGCGACACCATCGACACCGGAACGCCCATGAGGGGGCACGGCGAACCGGGCCGAGGACCCGGGCCCCGAAGGGGCGCGGGGAACTGCGCGCTCAACCACACAGCACCCGCAGCCGCGCCCAAAGCGCCAAGAGGCACCCCGCAGCGCCACAACCACGCCCCCGGCCGGCTCCGGGCCAACAGAAACCCACCCCCGGCCAGGGCGACCCCGCCAGCTACGTCGCGTCGGCCAGCGCCAGCTCATGCAGCCGGTCCGGCGGCCCGGGCCGCGCGTAATACCAGCCCTGAGCCGTATCGCAGCCCAGCTCACGCAGCTGATCGGCCTGCGCACCGGTCTCCACGCCCTCGACGGTGACGGCCAGGTCAAGGCTGTGCGCGAGGGACACGATCCCCTCGATGATCTTCAGGTCGACGGGGTCGGCGGGAAAGTGCTGCATGCCCTGCGTGAAGGCGCGGTCGAGCTTGAGGATGCTCACCGGCAGGCGCCGCAGGTTCGCGAGGTTGGAGTACCCCGTGCCGAAGTCGTCGAGCGCGATGTCCACGCCCATCTCGGCGAGCCTGCGCAGCGGCTTGAGCAGGTCGTCGTCGGCGCCGATCAGCGCGGACTCGGTGACCTCCAGGCACAGGGAGCCGGGCGCGAGGCCCGCGCGCTCCAGGATCTCGACGGTGTCGGAGACCAGGCCGGGGTGGGTGAGCTGGCAGGGCGACAGGTTCACGTTGACGCGCAGCGGGCCCGGGGCCTGGTCCGCCCCGGTGGCCGCCTCCCAGGCGCGCGCCTGCCGTACCGACTGCTCGAGGACCCAGCGTCCGAGCGGCACGATGAGGCCGGTGTGCTCGGCGAGCGGAATGAAGCGGTCCGGGCTGATGACGCCGTGCTGCGGGTGCAGCCACCGCACCAGGGCCTCCGCCCCGCGCACGCTGCCGTCGCCGAGGTGCACGAGCGGCTGGTACTCGATGAAGAACTCGCCGCGCTCCAGGGCCACCGGCAGGGCCGTGGTCAGACCGTGCCGGGTGATGGCGCGGGCGTCGGCCTCCGGGTCGGCCAGCTCGTAGCGGTTGCCGCCCGCGTGCTTGGCGCGGTACATCGTGATGTCGGCGCTGCGCAGGACCTCGGCGGCGCCGCGCTCGGCCGCGGGCCCCTCGACGATGCCGATGGAGCCACGGACCGTCAGCTCGCGTCCGTCGACGCGGATCGGGGTGGCGAGGGCGTTCATGATGCGCCCGGCCAGCTCGTCGACCTCGTGCTCGGTGTCGGGGCCCGTGGTGAGCGCCACGAACTCGTCGCCGCCGAGGCGCGCGACCATCTCGCCGGGGGCGGTGGCGCAGGCCTGGAGGCGGTCGGCGACCTCGACGAGGAGGCGGTCGCCCGCCGCGTGCCCGAGGCTGTCGTTGACGGTCTTGAAGCCGTCGAGGTCCAGGTAGCACAGGCCGAAGCGGGCGCCCTCGCCCGCCGAGAGCGCCTTCTCCAGGCGCTCGAAGAACAGCGTCCGGTTGGGCAGGCCGGTGAGCGCGTCGTGGGTGGCCTCGTAGCGCAGGCGCAGGTTGAGCAGGCGGCGCTCGGTGGTGTCCTCCATGAGCGCGAGCTGGTACTGCGGCACGCCGTCGGCGTCGCGCAGCAGGGACACCGTCAGATTGGTCCACAGGACGGTGCCGTCGGGGCGGTAGAAGGCCTTCTCGACGCGGTAGTGCTCGCGGTCGCCGCGCACCAGCTCCTCGTACAGGCGCCAGATGTGCGGGGAGTCGTCGGGGTGGGTCCACTCGGCCACGTTGCGGCCGCGCAGCTGGTGCTCGAGGCCGCCGAACATGCGGATCAGGGCGTCGTTGACCTCCAGGACCGTGCCCCTGAGGTCGGCGATGCCGATGCCGATGGCGGCGCCGTGGAAGACCGCGCGGAACCGCGCCTCGCTGGCGTGCAGGGCCTCGGCGACGGTGCCGCGCGCGTCGAGGGCCGCCCGGGATATGGCTTCCTGCTCGGTGCGGGTGCGCTCGCGCAGCGCCCGGGCGAACCCGGCGGCGACGGCGTGCTGGATCCGGGAGCAGCGGGCCCGCAGCTCCTCGCGGTCACCGGTCTCGGCCACCGCGCCCTCGTCGGCGGCAGCCCCGCAGTACAGGACCAGATAGGCGTCGACGACGTCGAGCGTGCGGCTGAGGGCCTCCGGCTCGGTGCAGTGCGCCTCGACCAGCGCCGCGCCCACGTGCTCGCTCGCGGCGGCGCGGAAGACCCGCTCCTCCAGGGCGGCCCGCAACTGCCGGGCGAGCGGCAGCAATCGGCTCTCGAACTCGGGGCGGGTGAGCGAGGTGGCGGTCACCGGGAACAGCGCGCGGCTCCAGATCGTGGCGAACCTGCGCAGTCTGTCCTCCGGCCCGTCCTGGTCCGCGCTCAACGCTTGCGCCCCACGCCGGCGAACCCGGAGAAGGACCAGGGGTCCTCCTCCGCGAGCTCCGTGTCGGCCCGCCAGTGCGGCATCGGCACGAGGCCGGGTTCCACCATGTCGTATCCCTCGAAGAACCGCGCGATCTCGGCACGCGATCGCATGATCAATGGATTGCGGATGTCCTTGTACACGCCGACGGTCCCGTCGGCCTGTTCCTGCGGGACCGGTATCCCTTCGTACGAGGCGTGCGTCACGGCGATCAGGCTGCCCTGCGGCAGCGCGTCCCGCAGTTCGGCGACCGCCGCGTAGGGATCGTACGCGTCCTCGACGAAGTGGAGTATGGCCACCAGTAAAAGCGCCACTGGCCGATCGAGGTCCAGGAGGCCTCCGACCTCGGAACTGCCCAGGATGTCGCGGGGTTTGCGCAGATCCGCGTAGGCCGCCGCGGCCTGGTCATTGCCTTCGAGAACCGCACGGCTGTGCGCCACGGCGACCGGATCGTGGTCGACGTAGACGACGCGCGCGGCGCTGTCGGCCCGCTGCGCGACCTCGTGGACATTGCCGAACGTGGGAATCCCCGAACCGATGTCGAGGAACTGCGTGACGCCCTCGTCGACACAGAAACGCACTGCTCGGCGCATGAAGGCACGATTCGCCTGCATGATCTTGGGGAGCCCCGGCATGAACTCCATCGCCTTGCGCGCGGCCTCCCGGTCCGCCTCGAAGTTGTGCGAGCCGCCCAGATAGTGGTCGTACATCCGGGCCACGCTCGGCATCGTGATGTCGATGCCCGGCGGGGCCCAGTCGGGACGCTCCATCAACACTCCAAGGCTTAGGCGTAGTCAAGGCGAGCCGGTGTTCGAAGGTGAGGCTACTGATCGTCAGCCAACGGAGCGAGTCAAAACGGAAATTGGCCGTCCGTTCTCGGTCACTGCCTTTGGCAAGTGCCGTACACAGCCCAAAGAACCGGTCCATTCCTTCCCTATGGTGCGGAAGGAACGGACCGGTCGGCGTGGGGGGGAGGCCGCCGTGGCCGGTGGGTTACTTGGTGGCGCCCACCGCCTTGCCGGTGGGGGCGGCGGCGAACCAGGTGCCGCCCACGCCCTGCCCGTTGGTGTCGCCGGGCTTCTTGTCGCCGGCGAAGGTGTAGAGCGGCCAGCAGTCGATCGTCTGCTGCTTGAGGCCGTCCGGGCGGCTGAAGGTGACGAAGCCCTTCTTCAGGATGCCCTTGGTGTCGTTCTTGGCCACCGGCTTGACCACGGGCCACTTCTCCAGGCAGGGGCCGGTGCACGCGGACTTCATGGGCCAGGCGGAGTCCTTGGTGAAGCGGTAGACGGTCATGCCGTTCTTGTCGACGACGATCTCGCCGAGCTTCGGGTCGTTGCGGGTGGAGAGTCCGGCCAGGTCGGCGGGCCGGGCGGCGTCGCCGCCGGAGTCCGCGCCCGAGTCGGCGGCGGGCGCGGCCTTCTTCCCGTCGGGCGCGGCGGCGTACCAGGTGCCGCCCACCCCCTGGCCCTTGGCGTCGCCGGGCTTGGTGTCCTTGGCGAAGCGGTACATCGGCCAGCCGTCGATGGTCAGCTGCTTGCTGCCGTCGGACCGGGTGACCTCGCCGAGCAGCGACTTGTCGACGCCGGGGGCGGCCTTGGCACCCTTGGCTGCCACCACGGGCCAGGCGGTCTCGCAGGCGCCGTCGCAGGTGGACTTGGGGGGCTCGGCGGTGTCCTTGTCGAACCGGTAGAGCGTGAAGCCCGCGCTGTCGGTGACGACCTTGCCGAGCTTCTTGCTGTCCCACACGGCCAGCTGTCCGGCGGCCTTCGCCTTGCTCGCGCCGCTCCCGGAGTCCGCGCCGTAGCCACCGTCCGAGCCATAGCCGTCGCCCGCGCCCGCCCCGTCCTTGACCGGGGCCTCGTTGCCCACGTTCTGGCCCTTGGGGGTCTGCTCCCCTTTCTCCTGACCGCATGCCGTCGTCAGCGCCAGCATGGCCGCAGCTGCCGCTACGAGCGAGGCGCTCCGCCAGGCCCTGGGGGAACCCCCTGATACATGCTGCATGTTCAACTCCCGCTGTGTGCTTGGCTGTTGTGACGCCAGTAGCGTCCCGGCGACGCCTGCTGCGTCACGCATGGCCCTAGGTACGGGCGGGAGTGGGCGCAGCGTTCAACGCGCTCTCAAAAAAAATTCCGGCACCCCCGGAACGGTTGCGACGGCGCCCGCCCGCCACAGGGGCGCGCGAACCCGCGTACGGCCGCTCCCACGTTCGGACGATTGGTCGCCCGCTCACGCCCGCGCGAAGGGCGCGCGGTCCATGATCTCGGTCGTGCCCGGATCCTCCAGGGGCCGCACGGCCCCCGTCACGCGCGCCCTCGCGCTGCTCACCCTGGCCTGGCTCCTCGGCGCACCGGCAGGCGCCGCGGCGGCGCCCGCCGACGCCTGCGCGCACGCGTCGACCGGTCAGGGCGGGGTCGTCCACGCGGGCAGCGGCCCGGGGTGCACCCCGCCGCCCACACCCCCGCCGAAGCCGAAGCCCACACCCCCGAAACCCACCCCGAAGCCCCCCAAGCCGACACATCCCCCGAAACCCACGCCCACCCCCAAGCCGACACCCCCGAAGCCGACCCCCGCACCCACCCCCACCCCGACCCCCGACCCGACGCCACCGCCGAAGCCGCCACCACCCCCGGCACCCGCTCCGCCACCACCCCGCGCGGCCCCGGCGCCTCCCGCGCCCCGACCGTCCCCCACACCCCCACGGGCGGTCGCGCCCCAGGTCACACCCCCGCCCCCGACCCCACCCAAGACCCGCCGCCCCGCCCCGTCGCCCCCGCCCGTCGCCTACCCCGTGTACCACGCGCCGCCGCGCAAGCAGCCGCCCCGCGACGGGCCGTCCCTGGTCTCGCTCACCCTGCTCGTCACCGCGCCCGCGGTGTTCGCCGTCGCCGCGCTGCGACCGCGCTGACCGCCGGAGGAACCCTTGTCGGAATGGCTTGTTCTCACCCTCGCGATGGCCGCCGCGTGCGCCGTCGTCCTCGTCATCGTGGTGCTCCGGCACCGACGAACCTCCACGGACTACGACACTTCGGAAACGCCGGACGTCATGGAGTACATGACGATGATGATCGGCGTGGTGTACGCCATCGTCCTCGGCCTCGCCATCGCCGGGGTGTGGGAGGCCCGCAGCGCCGCCCAGGATCATGTGCGTGCCGAGGCCCAGGCCCTGCACGAGGTCCACGAGCGGGTCCGGGTGTACCCGCAGGAGGCCCGGGAACGGATCCGTGACGATGTACGGGCGTATGTCGGCCATGTCGTGAACACGGAGTGGGACGCCATGACCAAGCGTGGCGAGATGACCGAGCGCGGGGACGAACTCCTCACCCGGCTGCGCGACGACGTCACCGACTACGAACCGAAGTCCGACTTCCAGGCCCAGGCCTACCAGCCCCTGATCGACCAGGTCGCGCTCGCCGACGACGCCCGCGGCGCCCGTGCCGACAGCGCGGGGGCCACCATGCCGGGCGTCGTCTGGTTCGGCCTCATCACCGGCGGCCTCGTCACGGTGGGCCTCATCTTCGCCCTCCAGATCCGCCGCACCGCCCGCGAACTCATCCTCGCCGGACTCTTCTCCGCCCTGATCGCCTTCCTGCTCTTCCTCATCTGGGACTTCGACGCCCCCTACAGCCGCGGCATCGCGGCGACGGCGGAGCCGTTCGAGTCGCTGTTCCCGGACATGCGCGACTAGGCCCTGTCAGGAGGGGCGACGGCGCGGGGCAGGCCTGAGCCGGGCGGGGATCAACCCTTCGGGAGGCACGGATCCGATCCCGCCCGGCGACCGCGGGGGCCACCGGCCCTGGGGAAGTACCGGTGGCCCAGCCGCCGGACGCCCCCGTGTTCCCCCGTGGCGTTCCATCCGTGCGGCATATGCGTCATCAAACCCCCCACCCCCGCCCCGCGGGGAGTGTGTGCGCCGGGCCAATGTGTGCGCGGCGAGCACACGGCGTGTGACCCGCACGGACCCGCGAGCACCGGACGTACACCTTCCGCCCGCGCCTTGCCCGGCCCGGCCCCGACCGCCCCTCACCCCCGCCTGACGCCGTGCCACATCCCCGCACCCGCACCGCCGCGCCACGCCGCCGCGTTCCCCTGTCCGGCCCACAGGAATGCCCCGTTCGCACGACACCGATCGCGGGCGCCGCTGGCCCTGCCTAGCGTTCGGGACATCGAGGTGCATATCAGGCGTAAGCGGAAGAAGGTCCGCGGCTGCTCCTCGGGGACCCGGAGGAATTGCTCATGCGCGCGATACGCGTCGCTTCGGCCGCTCTGCTCACCGCCACCGCCCTCGCCCTCACCGCGCCCCCGGCGTCCGCGGCCGTCGCGGGCGAGGAGAACATCACGTCGTTCGGCTTCCGGGTCACGCCGTCGACGATCGCCGCGGGCGGCCAGGTCACGCTCAGCGTCGACGGCTGCGAGCACAACACCAAGGTGACGTCGGGCGTCTTCGACGACGTCACCATCCCCAAGGGCCAGTCGTCGGCCACCGCGATGGTCTTCTGGGACGCCAAGCCCGGCGCCATGTACGAGGTGACGTTCACCTGCGGCCAGGAGTCGGGCACCACCGACCTCACCATCGTCGGCGGCGGCAACCCCAGCCACCACCCCACCCCGCACCACACCCGGGGCGTCAAGGCGGGCGTCGGCGGCAGCTCGGGCGGCTTCGACGGCCAGCAGCTCGCCCTCGGCGGCGCCCTCATCGCGGGTGTCCTCGGCACGGCGTACTACTGGACCCGGCGGCGCACCGGCCAGGACGAGTCCTGACCCACCCCGGCACAGGCGGCCGGCCCGGCGCGGAAGGGGACGCACCGGGCCGGTCGGCCGTGTGGGTGCCGGACGGGCCGTCACGTCCCGTCCGGCCGCGGGAGCCGTCAGGCCTTGCTCTCGGAACGGCGGCGCATCCAGAACACCCCGCCGCCGACGGCCGCGGCCGCCACCAGGGCCCCGCCGATCGCCATGTCGGTCCGCGTCGCCCCGGACGTGGTGCTGCCGCCGATGCCGCCGCGGACACCGCCGTGGATGACCGTGAAGGCGGCGGGCCGGGTGAGGGGCTTGCCGCCGCAGTTCGCCGTGATGTCGTACGCCCCGGGGTGGGCGTTGTGGTTGACCTTGACGGTCGCGCTCGCGGTGGTGCCGCCCTGGATGTGGTGCAGGTTGGTCCGCGGGAACGCCGGTGACTCGACGTAGCTGCCGGGCGAGCTGCAGGAGCTGCCGTCGACGGTGACGGTCAGCTGGCCGCCCCTGGCGATGACGCTGGGCATGGCGACGATGTTGCTCGGTTCCGCCCAGGCCGCGGCGGACGGCGCCGCGAACCCGACCAGGGCGCCTGCGGCGACCACGGCCGCCAGAGCACGAGAATTGCGCATGGGTATCTTCCTCCGCGGCAGGCGCCCCGGGGACACCATTTCCCCGGTCGATCGGCGAGAGCGCCTCCCAGATAGACCCTCAGACGGCCTGCGTGGAGCCGCATTTCGGGAATCGGCCGTCCTGGTGAGGTGACACGCCGGAGCGCGTCCGCGCGAGCGGATATTGCCGCAGGTCACGGACCGTCAGAAATTTCCTGCGGGCGACGACTCGGATGGCGCAGGCCCCCGGTCGTCGCCACCCGTTCGCTCCCGCCCTTTCGCACGCCGCGCGCGCTGCGCATAGCGTTTTTCCCACGCGCAATGGACGCGGCCGAAATGCCGCGTTGAGAGGGGATAGAGAATGCCTTCGTCCCAGCCTTCGGAAGAATTCGACGAGGAGGAAAGGCAGCGGAAACGCGCGCCGTGGGGCGTCATGGCGCTGGTCCTGCTGACCGGTCTTGCGCTCATCCGCAACGGATCCGGCGAGTTCGACGTCGGCCCGCCGCAGCCCGCGTCGGCCGCGGCGGCGGACCGCGCGCCCGCCAGGTCGAACGCCCCCGCGCCGCTGACGTTCTCCCCCGCCGACCGCGTCCGCATCAAGGCGATCCGGGTCGACGCGCCCGTGATGGCGGTCGGCCTGGACGCGGAGGGCTGGGTGGACGCGCCGCCGCCCGACGACCCCAATCTGGCGGGGTGGTTCACCGGCGCGGTGTCGCCGGGCGAGAAGGGCACGGCGGTGGTCGTCGGGCACGTCGACAACCAGCGGGGGCCCGCCGTCTTCTACGGCCTCGGCTCGCTCAAGAAGGGCAACCGCGTCGAGGTCCTGCGCAAGGACCGGCGCACGGCCGTCTTCGAGATCTACGGCATCGAGGTCTTCGAGAAGAACAACTTCCCCGGCGGCCGCGTGTACGCGAGCGGCGCCACGCCCGAGCTGCGGGTCATCACCTGCGGCGGCGGCTTCTCCAAACGAGACGGCTACGACGGGAACGTCGTGGTGTTCGCCCGCCTCGTCGAGGTGCGCTGACGCGCGGGGCACCTGGGCGCGGCACCGGCCCGGCGCCTAGACCCGGTACCGGCTCGGCACGGTGAGCCGGTACCCGGCGTCCAGCAGCTCCGGCAGATAGGCCCGCAGCGCCTGCACGCTCTGCGAGCGGTCGCCGCCCGCGTCGTGCGAGAGCACCACGACGCCGGGGCCCGCGCCGCCGAGGACGCGGCGCACGATGGTGCCGGTGCCGGGGGTGCGCCAGTCGAGGGTGTCCACGGTCCAGGCGAGGGGCTCCATGCCGAGTTCCGCGCCGAGTTCGAAGGCCGCCCGGTTCCAGGCGCCGTACGGGGCGCGGAACCACTCCGGCGGCCGTCCCACGGTGGCGTCCACGATGTCGCAGGTGCGCTCCATCTGCCGGCGGATCGACGCGCGCGAGAGGCGGGGAAGCAGCGGGTGGCTCCAGGTGTGGTTGCCGATCACGTGCCCGTCGTCGACCATCGCGCGCAGCAGGTCCGGATGGGCCGCCGCCATCTCGCCGCACACGAAGAACATGGCGCGGGCGTCGTGCCGCCGCAGGGTGCGCAGGATGTCCGTGGTGTAGCGCGGGTCGGGCCCGTCGTCGAAGCTCAGGACCATGGAGCGGACGCGTCCCGGCAGCCGCAGGATCGGCGCGCGGCGCACCGGCGGACGCGCGGGGGCGCCGCGCGGGGGCCCGTACCCGGTCATGGGGCGCAGCCGGTACGCGGAGGGCTTGCGGGGGCGGAGGGCCTGCGGGCCCGCGGCGGGGGTGCCGGAGGCGGCCGCCCGCCCCGGGGCGCTCGCGTGCTCGGTCCCGGCGCAGCCGGTGGCCGCGGCGAGGCCGACGACGACGGCACCGCGAAACAGCGCGCGACGCCCCGGAGGCAGCTGATCGTCTTTCATGACTAATGCCTCGCATGGCCGAAGGCCCGGCGGTCTCAGCAACACTGCGTGGACGCGCGAATGCACCCGATGGGACCAGCGCGTACGCGCGAGGCGGGGCGGTTCCGGCAGCGCCCCGAAGGGGCGCGGGCTCTGTCGATCTGCGGCTCCGCCGCGCGGGCGCGACCAGCCGCAGCGGACCATCGGACAACCGACGATCCGGTGCGGCCATCACAGCGAAGCGTTCAGCGGCGGCGGACCAGCGGGAACGGCAGCGTCTCGCGGATGGTGAGGCCGGTGAGGAACATGACGAGCCGGTCGACGCCGATGCCGAGGCCGCCGGTGGGCGGCATGGCGTACTCCAGGGCGTCGAGGAAGTCCTCGTCCAGCTCCATGGCCTCGGGGTCTCCCCCGGCGGCGAGCAGCGACTGCGCGGTGAGGCGGCGGCGCTGTTCGACGGGGTCGGTCAACTCCGAGTAGGCGGTGCCCAGTTCGGTGCCGAAGGCGACGAGGTCCCAGCGTTCGGCGAGGCGCGGGTCGGCACGGTGCTGGCGGGTGAGCGGGGAGACGTCGGTGGGGAAGTCCTTGTAGAAGGTGGGCAGCGTCGTCCGCTCCTCGACGAGGCGTTCGTACATCTCCAGGACGATGTCGCCGCGGCCGTCGTCGATCGTGTACGGGACGTGGGCGCGGTCGCAGAGCCGGTGCAGGGCGGGCAGCTCCGTGTCCGCGTCGACCTCGTCGCCCAGCGCCTCGGAGATCGCGCCGTACACGGTCTTGACCGGCCAGGCCCCGGAGATGTCGTACTCGGTGACGGCGCCGTCGGCGTCGGCCTTGCGGGCGATCGGGGTGCCGAAGGCGGCGGTCGCGGCGCCCTGGATGAGTTCGCGGGTCAGGTCGAGCATGACGTCGTAGTCGGCGAAGGCCTGGTAGGCCTCCAGCATCGTGAACTCGGGGTTGTGCTTGTAGGAGATGCCTTCGTTGCGGAAGGTGCGGCCCATCTCGAAGACCTTCTCCATGCCGCCGACGCAGAGCCGCTTCAGGTACAGCTCGGGGGCGATGCGCAAGTACAGGTCGAGGTCGTAGGCGTTGATGTGGGTGGTGAAGGGGCGGGCGTTGGCGCCGCCGTGGATCTGCTGGAGCATCGGCGTCTCGACCTCCAGGTAGCCGCGGTCGAGCAGGCCCTGGCGCAGGGCCTGGACGGCGGTGGAGCGGGCGCGCACGGCGTCGCGGGCGGCGGGGCTCGCGACCAGGTCGAGATAGCGGCGGCGGACCTTGGCCTCGGGGTCGGCGAGGCCGCGGCGCTTGTCGGGCAGCGGGCGCAGGCACTTGCCGGTGAGCTGCCAGGAGGTGACGAAGACGGTCAGCTCGCCCCGCTCGCTGCGGCCGACCTCGCCGCTCGCGGTGATGTGGTCGCCGATGTCGGTGCCCGTGGTGAACGTGTCGAGGACGTCCGATCCCGAACGGTCGCGGGTGAAAGCGAGTTGAAGGTCGCCGGACCAGTCGCGGAGGACGGCGAAGACGACGCCGCCGAAGTCGCGTACGAGCATGACACGGCCCGCGACCGTGACTTGACTGCCCGTCATATCAGCGTGAATGGAGGCGAGTTCATGGGTGCGGGGTGCGATGCCGACCGGGTAGGGGTCGATGCCGTCGGCGCGCAGCCGGTCGAGTTTGCGGTGCCGGATGCGGATCTGCTCGGGCAGGGACTCCACGGGGTCGCGGGCGGCGCCGGCGGCGGCACCGAGGCCGAGCGCGGTGATGGACGGCAGGCCCTCGGTGGTGGCGGGCTTGGTGACGCCGCGCGGCTCGGTGTGGCCCTTGCCCCAGAGCGTGCGCAGCGACGGCACGGAGACGAAGCCCTCGGCGATGCCGGAGGCGAGGCTGATGCGGGCGAGGGAGCCGGTGTCGCCGTAGCAGATGAAGCGCGGGTACCACTCGGGGTGGTACTTGGCGTTGGAGCGGTACAGGGCCTCCAGCTGCCACCACTTGGAGAAGAACAGCAGCAGTCGGCGCCACAGCCGAAGGACCGGGCCCGCGCCGATGCGGGCGCCCTCCTCGAAGACCGAGCGGAACACGGCGAAGTTCAGCGAGATCCGCTTGACCCCGAACTTCGGTGCCACCGCGCAGAGTTCGGCGACCATGAACTCCATGACGCCGTTGGGCGCGCTGCGGTCGCGGCGCATCAGGTCCAGGGAGATGCCGTCGCGGCCCCAGGGCACGAGCGAGAGCAGCGCGAGCAGGCGCCCGTCGGCGTCCAGGGCCTCGACGAGCAGGCAGTCGCCGTCCTCGGGGTCGCCGAGCCGGTCCAGGGCCATGGAGAAGCCGCGCTCGGTCTCGGTGTCCCGCCAGGCGTCCGCCCTGTCGATGATCTCCTCCATCTCCTCGTCGGTGAGGGTGGAGTGGCGGCGGACGCGGGCGGTGGCGCCGCTGCGGCGGACCCGGTTGACGGCCTGCCGCGTGACGCGCATGTCGCGGCCGTCCAGGTCGAAGTCGGACACGTGCAGGATCGCCTCGTCGCCGAGTTGCAGGGCGCCGAGCCCGGCGCGGGCGAAGGCCTTCGCGCCCTCCTCGGAGGCGCCCATCACGGCCGGCGCCCAGGCGTAGCGCCGGGCCACGTCCAGCCAGGCGCCGATCGCGCGCGGCCAGGCCTCGCGGTCGCCGACGGGATCGCCGCTGGCCAGGCAGACGCCCGCCTCGACGCGGTAGGTCACGGCCGCCTTGCCGCTGGGCGAGAAGACGACGGCCTTGTCGCGGCGCGTCGCGAAGTAGCCGAGGGAGTCCTGGTCGCCGTAGGCGCCGAGCAGGGCGCGGATGCGGGGCTCCTCGTCGCCGTGCAGCGCCGCCTCCATGCGCTGGGAGCGGAACAGCGTCATCGCGGCGTTCAGGAGCGCGAGCGCGCCGAACAGGCCGAGGAAGAAGAACAGCGGGCGCGGCGGCGCGCCGTCGAAGTAGTCGTGGCCGTGGATGAGGCCGCCGAAGACCCGGTTCGCCGCCCACAGCAGCCGCTCGCCGCGCGGCAGCGTCCCCGGGAACAGCTCGACCAGCCCCCAGCCGAGCAGCACCGCCACGCCGAGCCCGGCGGCGAGCACGCCCACGGCCCGGCGCACGGCCCCGCGCCGGGAGTCGGCGTAGAACTCGCCGCGCGCCCGGACCAGGAACACCAGCGCGACGCCGCACACCACCAGGGACGGCACCGACTCGGCCCAGTAGCCGAGGGCGATGCCGAGCACGTCGAAGGCGAGCAGCAGGCCCAGGTAGATGACGACGAGCCACCACGCGACCTTCTTGCGGGCCGCGATGGCGGCGGCGAGCAGGAAGAGGAAGACGGCGTACGCGAGGTTCGCGCTGACGGGGACGGTGATCAGGTCGAGGAAGCGGATCACCGGCCGCAGCAGGTGGCGCAGGGGCGCGAGGATCGCGAGGACCGCGCAGAAGAGGCCCAGGGCGCCGAAGAAGAGAGCGAAGCCCTCTGGGACCCTGGCCAGGGTGCGGCGTCGCTCCGCCGCGCGGGGGGCTGCGCCCGGCTCGGCCGCGGACTCACTCATGCACCCGACTCTAGGAACCCTGGGCCGTGCCCGCCCGTCGGCCGCCCGCTCGGGGTCGACGTGCGACCCCGTAAGGGGCGCGGGGAACTGCGCGACCAGCCCGAGAAGAGCCGCAGACGCGTCTGCGTGGTCACTCGGCAGACGCGTCTGCGGCATGTCGCGCGCCGAGCGCGCAGTTCCCCGCGCCCCTTACGGGCCCCCGCACCCCGGGCCCGTGCCCGTGACGGGGCAGCCCCCGAGGCCCCCAGGACCCTGACCCCAGGGACCTGGGCTAGCCTCGGAGGGTGACGGAAGACGCTCCTGCGCAGGGCCATCAGTTCGAACGCGGCACCGACGGGCCGAAGGTGATCGTCGTCGGGGTCGACGGCTCGGACTCCTCGCTGCGCGCAGCGGCATATGCCGGAGGCCTGGCGCGGCGGCAGCGGGCGCTGCTCGCGGTGGTGTACGTCCAGCCGGTCCTCGCAGCGGGCGCAGCCCTGGGCGCGCCCGTCGCGGACACCACCGAGGCGATCGCGGAGAACCTGATCGCCGAGATCCGCGAGGCGACGGAGCGCGTGAAGGGGATATTCGACGTGCGCTGGGAGTTCCACACCTTCCGCGGCGACCCCTACAACGGCCTGGTCTCCGCCTCCGACGAGCTCAAGGCGGACGCCGTCGTGGTCGGCGCGTCCGAGCAGGCGGGACACCGCATCGTCGGCTCGGTCGCGGTGCGCCTGGTGAAGGCGGGGCGCTGGCCGGTCACCGTGGTGCCGTAGCGCTCCCCCCGGGACACCTCGCGAGGCCGTCGTAGGCCGACCGGGCGAACCTCGTCCCCGGCGCGCGCCCGGGCGCGCGCCGGGTGCGTGGCGTCTTCCCCGCCTCCGGCCGCTGGGCCATCATGATCGGCCATCAGCCGACCGCCGCCAGCGAAGAGGTGAGGCTCATGGCCGGACTACGAGCGGGGCAGGGCGTCCTGCGCCGCAAACCCATCGAGGCGATCGAGGACACCGGGACGGGCGGTGCGGGCTCGCAGCTCACCCGCACCCTCGGCCTGTGGCAGCTCACCGCGATCGGCGTGGGCGGCATCATCGGGGCGGGGATCTTCACGCTCGCGGGCACTGTCGCCAACGAGAAGGCGGGCCCCGCGGTCCTCATCTCGTTCCTGATCGCGGGCGTGGCGAGCGCCGCGGCCGCGTTCTCCTACGCGGAGTTCGCGGGGCTCATCCCGAAGGCGGGCTCGGCGTACACCTACGGGTACGCCGTCCTCGGCGAGCTGGTCGGGTGGTTCATCGGCTGGGACCTGATCCTGGAGTACACGGCGATCGTCGCGGTGGTCGCGATCGGCATCTCCGGCTACTTCAACTTCCTGCTCGGCGAGATGGGCGCGGAGCTGCCCGCCTGGATGCTGGGCGCGCCCGGCACCGGCGACGGCCACAAGGTCGACCTGTTCGCCGCCGTCCTGTGCCTGTTCATCGCGTACATGCTCACTCTCGGCATCAAGAACGCGGCACGCTTCGAGATGGTCGTCGTCGTCCTGAAGGTCCTCGTCGTCCTGCTCGTCATCGGCGTCGGCTTCTTCCACATCGAGACGGGCAACTACTCGCCGTTCTTCCCGTTCGGCGTCAGCGGCGCCTTCACGGGCGCGGCCACCGTGTTCTTCGCGGTGTTCGGCTACGACGCGATGAGCACGGCCGCCGAGGAGTCCAAGGACGCGCAGCGCCACATGCCGAAGGCGATCCTGTACTCGCTCGCCGTCTCGATGGTCCTGTACGTCCTCGCCTGCCTGGTCCTCACCGGCATGCAGGACTACAAGGACATCGACCCGGAGAGCGGCTTCTCCTCCGCGTTCAAGGCGGCGGGCCTCGGCGGGCTCGCGGACGTCATCGCCGTCGGCGCGATCATCGGCATCCTCACCGTGATGTTCACGTTCATGCTGGGCTGCACGCGCGTGTGGTTCTCGATGAGCCGCGACGGGCTGCTGCCGAAGTGGTTCGCGAAGACCAGCGAGACCCGGCACGTGCCGACCCGCGTCACCTGGATCGTGGGCGTCGCGTCCGCCGCCATCGCCGGGTTCCTGCCGATCGGCGAGGCCGCCGAGCTGACCAACATCGGCATCCTGCTGGCGTTCGTCGTGGTCTGCGTCGCGGTGATCGTGCTGCGCTACAAGCAGCCCGACCTGCCGCGCACGTTCCGCTGCCCCGGCATGCCGGTGGTGCCCGCGATCGGCGTCGTCTTCTCGATCTGGCTCATCACGTTCCTGGAGTGGCAGACCTGGGCCCGCTTCGCCGTGTGGTTCGCGCTCGGCCTGGTGGTGTACTTCGCGTACTCCTACCGCAAGTCGGAGCTCGCGCGGGCGGAGCGGGGCGCGACGGAGAAGAATGCGCCGTAGCCGCACGGCCGGACCCGTCGCCGAGGAGGACTTGCGATGCGCAGCGTGACCTATTCGATGGGCGTCTCGCTCGACGGCTACATCGTCGGGCCGGACGGCGGCTTCGAGTGGACGGAGCCCGACCCGGAGGTCTTCCGCTTCTGGATCGACGAGATCCGCGGGGTCGACGTCCACCTGCTGGGGCGCCGGCTTTACGAGACGATGCTGTACTGGGAGACCGCCGACCAGGACCCCGCGCTCGACGACGCGGGGCGCGAGTGGGCCGCCCTGTGGAATCCGCTGCCCAAGGTGGTGTTCTCCACCACGCTGTCGGCGGTGCGGGGCCAGGCCGTGCTCGCTTCCGGCAGCGTGGCGGAGGAAATCGAGCGACTGCGGGCCGAGCCGGGCGACGGCGAGATCGCGATCGGCGGCGCCACCCTCGCCGCCGAGGCCGCGGCTGCGGATCTGATCGACGAGTACCGGACCATGGTGCACCCGGTACTCGTCGGCGGCGGCATCCCGTACTTCCCCCGGCACGAGCGCCGGGTGGACCTGGAGCTCGTCGAGACCCGCACCTTCGGCTCACAGGTGCTCTATCTGCGCCACCGCGTGCGCCGCCAGCGCCTCAACGGCCCATCACCAGGCCGTCCTTGGCGGCCCCCCGGCTCAGGGTGATCCGGCGGATGCGGTCGCGGACGTCGCCGACGTCCGCGCCGCGGGCGAGGGCCGCGTTGAGGTTGACGACGCGGCCCGCGGCCGTGTCGAACCAGAACGGCACGAACTCGGCCTTCCGCACCTGCCAGCGCTCCCCGGGGCGTTCGGGGGCGGCGAAGGTGAAGCGGCCCGCGGTGCCCTGGTTGCCGCGTGGGTCCTGGGCGCCCGCGTGGTTGATCATGTCGCCCGCGATCTGGTCGCCCATGCCGTAGACGATCCAGGTCCCGTTGACCTTCTCGTAGGCCTGCGGGACGTGTGCGTGGGTGCCGATGATCAGGTCGACGTCCGGCCGCCCCGCGGTGCGCGCGGACGTCAACTGCCTGCCGAGGCTCAGCTGTTGGCGATCAGGAGCGTCCTGCCACTCGCTGCCCCAGTGCAGCGAGACGACCACCACGTCCGCGCCCGCCTTCCGGGCGGCGCGGGCGTCGGCCAGGATCCGGTCCCGGTCGATGAGGTTGACCGACCAGGGCTTGCCCTTGGGCAGCGGGATGCCGTTCGTGCCGTACGTGTACGCCAGTTGGGCGACCTTCGCGGCGCCCGCGCGCAGCCAGGCCGGGGAGCGGCCCTCGGTGGCGGTGCGGCCGGAGCCCGCGTGCTTGACGCCCGCACGGTCGAGGGCGGCCAGGGTGCGGTGGATGCCGGCCGCGCCGTCGTCGAGGGTGTGGTTGGACGCGGTGGAGCAGGAGTCGTAGCCGGTGGCCCTCAGCGCGGTGGCCACCTGCGGCGGCGACTTGAAGGAGGGGTAGCCCGTGTAGTCGCCGTTCGCGCCGTACACCGTCTCCATGTGACAGATCGCCAGATCCGCCTTGGCGACCACGGACCGCGCGCCCGCGAGCATCGGCGTGAAGTCGTAGCCCTCGCCGCCCGCGTCGGCGTTCGCCTTTCGGATGATCGAGGCGTGCGGCAGGACGTCCCCGGAGGCGACCAGGGTGAAGGTCCGCGCGTCCCCCGCGCCACCGCCCGCGGCGGACGGCGCGGGCGCCGGGTGCCGGGCCACGGGGGCCCGCCGCTGCTCCTTGTCGCCCCCGGCGGACGGCTGCTCGGCGGCGCAGGCCGCGGTGGCGCCGAGGAGGGCCGCCGTGAGGACGGCCAGCGCCTGGCGGGTGCGGCGGTTGTGCCGGGTGCTGCGGCCGCGTCGGTTGCTGAGCGTGAGGTGGCCGGGCCGGGCGGGGCGTGTGGGCTGTGTCATCGACCGGACTTCCGTATGGGGAGTTTTTCGGTAAAAACGATCCACATACGAATACAAGGGTGAGTCAAGGAGCAATGCCGTGCAATTCACCGAAACGGACTTAAACCCAGAGTGATGTGACCCGAAGAACACAGCCGCCCTCACCTGCGGCGAAACCGCACCCAAGGTCAAGGATCCGTAAAGCGCCTTGCTCAGCACCCCCGTTGGGTAATCGGCTGTCCTCATCCGTGTTCCGGGTCGGGGGGCCAGAAGCCGGTGACGCGTACACGGAGCACAGGAAGGCGGAGCGTGATGCTGCACGAGAGCACGGACGGCACCCAGGGCCCCGGCGGCGACGAGCTGACGGTCCCGATGGCCTGGCTGTACGCCGAGTACATCGCGGACGAGTTGCTGCGCACCGGCGACCTGATGCCGCCCACGTCCTTCGAGTACCGGGCCGGCCGTGACGCGCTCGCGCTCACCATCTTCCTGTCGGACACCCGCGGCGAGCTGTCCTGCATCCGCGTGGTCTCGCAGCTCGACACCTGGCTCTCCCTGACGGCGCACGACGAGCCCTGGCAGGAGTGGGTCCGCGAGCGCATGGACGGCGTCACCGCCGACGCGATGGCGGCGCGCGGCCCCGCTCCCGACCTCGTGCTCGCCGAGGCGGCGTGGCGCTGGCTGGAGGAGACGGAACTCCTCGCGCCGGACCTGGACGCGGTGCCCGGCGGCGGTTCGGTCGTCGGCGAGGACGACGGGCCCAAGGTGTGGACCCCCGCGTGGCGGCTCGGCCTGCCGCTCGGGCATCTGGCCATCCAGCTCTTCTGACCCGGCACTCGATCTCGTGTGCCCTTGAGTGATTCGCCGGCCGATTGCGTACGGGAGGGCGAGAAGCACCCTCACCGACAAGGAACGCCATGAGGTCCCTGGAGCGGCATCGTGACGCCGGCGCCTACGCGCTCGGCGTCCTGGACAAGGCGGACGCCTTCCGCTTCGAGGACCACCTCACGGAGTGCGTCCACTGCCGGGAGCGGGTGTCCGAACTCGCCGTGCCCGCACGGCTGCTCAAGGCCCACGGCAGGTCCCTCACGCACGTCTTCGACCCGGCCGCGGCCCCCGGACCCCGACTGCTCGACCGCCTCGTCGACGAGACCGGGCGCCTGCGCAGGGCCCGCCGCCGGCGGTGGCTCGGCGCCGTCGCCGCGGGCGTGGTCCTCGCCGTCGTCGGGCCCGCGGCCGCGGTCCTGAGCGCGGGCGGCGACGACGGGACGGTACGGGTCGCGGCGCACGACGGGCGCAGCGGGATGGCGGCCGTGCTCACCGCGCGGGAGCGGGCGTGGGGCACGGAGGTCGGGATCCAGGTGCGGGACGGGGGCGCGGGCCGCCGGGTGTGCGAGCTGGTCGCCGTCGGGGACGACGGGTCCCGGGAGGTCGTGACGACGTGGCGGGCGCCCGGTCCCGCGGAGCCCGGGCGGACGGCGGAGCGGGAGTGGGAGACGCGCGGCGGCACCGCGCTGCCGCGGGAGCGGATCGACCGGTTCGAGGTCCGCGACGAGGGCGGGGAGCGGCTGCTCACGCTGCGGCCGCGATAGGTCCGGGCAACCCCGGCACAGGGGAGCGGGGTTGCCCGCTCGCGCACCGGCGGCGGACGGCGCGGCCGGTGCGGCGGGCCCCGAAGGGTGCTGTTCGGCACCGGTACGCAGGGCGCCGGGCTGCCTGTCGGCGGGCTGCGTGTCGCACGGGCTGCCTGTCGGCGGGCTGCGTCTCGGAGATCATCTCGTCGGGCGCGCCGCGTCTCCGAGTCCGCCTGTCCGCGGGCTACTTGAGGAGTCGCGACATGCGGCGGTCCGCCAGCGGCTTGCCGCCGGTCTGGCAGGTGGGGCAGTACTGGAGGGCGGAGTCCGCGAAGGAGACCTCGCGGATCGTGTCGCCGCAGACGGGGCACGGCTGCCCGGCCCGTCCGTGCACGCGCAGGCCGGACTTCTTCTCGGACTTCAATCGCGCCGCGGCGAGCCCGTGCGAGCGCGTCACGGCCTCGTCCAGCGTCGCCCGCAAGGCCTCGTACAGCCGTCGCGTCTCCTCCTCGGAGAGGCTGCCCGCGAGCTTGTACGGCGACATGCGGGCGGCGTGCAGGATCTCGTCGCTGTAGGCGTTGCCGATGCCCGCGATCAGGCTCTGGTCGCGCAACGCGCCCTTGATGCGGCGCCGTTCACCGTCGAGGAGCCCCGCGAACCGCTCCAGGGTGAAGTCCGCCGCCAGCGGGTCGGGGCCGAGGCGGGCGATGCCGGGCAGCGCGGCCGGGTCGTCCGTGACGTAGACGGCGAGGCGCTTTTGCGTGCCGGCCTCGGTGAGGTCGAAGCCCGCGCCGGTCGCGAGCGCCACACGCAGCGCCAGGGGGCCCTTGCCGGGCCGCGGGGCGCCGCTCGGCAGCGGGTCCTTCCACTGGAGCCAGCCCGCGCGGGCGAGATGCGTGACGAGCCACAGCCCGCCCGCGTCGACGGCGAGGAACTTGCCGTGGCGGGCGACGCCCGTCACCTCGCGCCCTTCGAGCGCGGTCACCGGCGGGTCGTACGTCTTCAGGACGCTGATGGCCACCGGCAGCACCCGCACGATCTCACGCCCGGTCAGCTCCTCGGCGAGGAAGTCCCGCAGGGCCTCGACCTCCGGCAGTTCCGGCACGACCGCCTCACCCCTCACCCGTACCGTCGCGCGTGGGCACGATGAACTCGCACCACACGCACTTCCCGACACCTCGCGAGTCCACACCCCACACGTCCGCGAGCCGGTCCACGAGCAGCAGCCCGCGCCCGGACACCCCGTCGTCGGAGGCCGCCCGCAGCCGCGGCAGCGCGCTGGAGGAGTCCTCGACGTCGACGCGGAGCCGCCGGTCGGCGCCGGACACCACCCGCAGGGTGACGATCGCGGTGCCCTCGGTGTGCATGAGGGCATTGGTGATCAGCTCGTCGGCGGCCAGCTCGATCTCGTCGGCACGGTCCCGCGCGCCCCACGCGCGCACGGCGGCCCGGATCATGTGCCGTGCCTCCGCGAGGGCCTCCGGGTCGTTCGGCGCGACGTGCTGCTGGAGCCGGCCACCGGAGCGCGGCGCGTCCATCACGCGGCGCCGCAGCAGGAGCAGCGCGGCGTCGTCGTCGCCCCGCCCGTCGTCCACCCGGCCGCACAGCAGGTCGGCCAGGTCCTCCAGGTCGCGCGGGCCGACGGAGACCATCTCGGCGAGGGCCTGGGTGCCGTCGTCGAGGTCGGCGCCGGGCTCCTCGACGAGGCCGTCGGTGTAGAGCAGCAGCATCTGGTCGGGGTCGAGTTCGAGGGTGGTGACGGGGTAGTCGAGGCGCCCGAACTCGGCGGAGAGGCCGAGCGGCAGACCGCCCTCGACCGGCACCCGGCGGCAGGTGCCGTCGGTGAGGCGGAGGAGCGGGTCGATGTGCCCGGCGCGCACGAGCTGCACCACGCCGGTGCTGAGGTCGGTCTCCGCGTACAGGCAGGTGGCGAAGCGCTCGGTGTCGAGTTCGTGCAGGAAGCCGGAGGCACGGGCCATCACGGTGGCGGGCGTGTGGCCCTCGGCGGCGTACGCGCGCAGCACGATGCGCAGTTGGCCCATGACGGCGGCGGCGTGCGTGTCGTGGCCCTGGACGTCGCCGATGACGGCGCCGACGCGGCCGCCGGGCAGCGGGATGACGTCGTACCAGTCGCCGCCGATGTCCCGGCCGACCGCCGCGCTGCGGTAGCGCACCGCGATGTCGGCGCCGGGCACGCCGGGGATGGAGCGGGGCAGCATCGCCTGCTGGAGGCCCTGGGCGAGGTCCTTCTCCTGCTCGTAGAACATGGCCCGCTGCAGGCTCTGCGCGATGCTGCTGCCGAGGGCCACCAGGACGGTGCGCTCCTCCTGCGTGAAGCCGGTGCGGTCCTGGTAGAGCAGGCCGAGCACGCCGAGCGGCTTGGCCTGGGCGATCAGCGGCAGATAGGCGGCCGAGGCGATCCCGAGGTGCTCGATGTGCGGCCACAGCAGCGGGTAGGAGGCGGCGAACTCCTCCGGCGTCTCGATGTAGCGCGGCGAGAGCGTGCGCACGGCCTCGCTCATGGGGTACGCCTCGTCGACGCGGGTGAGGCGGGTGCCGGGCACATAGCCCTCCGGCGGGCCCTCCGCGACGAGCCGGATCCGGCCGGCCTCGACCAGGCCCATCACCAGGTGCGAGGCGCCGAGGTGCGCGAGGCCCTGGGCGTCGCTGAGGACGTCGATGACGTCGGCGACGGTCCTGGCGTGGGCGAGCGCAGCCGTGGTGCCCTGGACGACGCTGGTGCGGCGGCGCCGGTCCGCCTCCGCCTCCACGCGCTCGCGGTGCGCGGTGCTGTCGCTCAGCTCCCGGGTGGCGTCGCGCAGGATGCCCACGATGCGCTGAGGGCGCTCGGAGCCGTCGCGCAGGACGTGGCCCTGGGTGTGCCGCCAGTGCAGGCTGCCGTCGCGCAGGCGCACCCGGAAGTACGCGCCGTAGCCGCAGTCGCCGCTCTTGAGGGCCTGCGACACCTGGACGTCCAGGCGGTGCGCCTCCCCCGGCGGCACCCGCACGGCGAGGCTCTGCGGCCGGTTGTCGAACTCGTCGCGCCGCAGGTCGAAGAGGGCGAGCCCCTCGTCGTCCAGCAGGAGCTCACCGCTCCTGAGGTCCCACTCGAAGCTGCCCATCCCGAGCCCGGCGCCGTAGGTGTCGAGAAAGCAGGCGGCACCGGCGGCAGGGGATGCGGAGCCGCCGCCGCAGCGCCGCATCGCTGCCTCGACACCTCCCGTGCCCGCGTCCATGGGCCAACGCTAGGCCGACCCTCGGACGGCCGCATGTGGACGGCCGCCGACCTGCGGCGCGTCCCGCGCGCGGCCGCCCGTCAGCGGCCGCGGGCGCCGGCCGGGGGCGTGGGGCAGCCGGGCGGGAGCGGGGTCTGGGGGCCGCCGAAGGGGTCGCCCGTGCCCGGCGTGGGGCAGTCGACGGAGGTGCCGCCCTGGTCGGGGGTGGCGGGGCCGGGGACACGGTCGGACGGGCCTGAGGGATCTGTGGGATCTGTGGGGTCGCCCGGGTCCGTGGCGTCCGACGGGTCGGTGGTGTCAGTGGTGTCAGAGCGGTCGGAGGGGTCCCCCGGGTCCGTGCTGTCCGTGCCGTCCGTGCTGTCGGACGGGTCCTGGAACTCGTCGGGGTCGCGGGTGTCGTCCGGGTCGCCGGAGTCCGAAGGATCCGTGGAGTCGGTGGAGTCGGTGGCGTCCGACGGATCGGTGGAGTCCGAGGGACCGGACGGATCCAAGGGATCCGTGGAGTCCGTGGGCTCCAGGGGCGACGGCTTCGGGGGCGGCACGGGCCGGTCGTCCCTGCAGTGCTCGTCGCCGGTCCGCCGCTCGATCCAGGTGTTGTTGACGATGTTCACGATGACGATCACGGTGACCGGCCGGGGCGCGGGCGTGACCACGACCACCTTGGTGGGCCGGTAGCCCTGCCACTGCTGCCCGCTGTGGGTCGGCGTCTGCCGGAAGGCGACCGGGGGCCGCAGCGGGTTGCCGCAGGCGCAGCGCACCCGGGGCAGGCCGCGGTCGTCGACGAGGACGGCGGTACCGGCCTCAAGGACGGACTGGAAGGCGGTGGCGCGCCCGTCGCGGTAGCCGTGGTTGGTGACGCGGGTGTCCGCGCGCAGCACGACGGGGGTCAGGCCCCTCAGGTAGGCGGGGACGCGGTCCTGTGCGATGCCGACGACCCCGGCGAAGGCCCGGGCCCGCGCGGGCTCGGCGGTCAGGTACTGGACCTGGCGGCCGACGTCGCAGCTGCCGGTGCGCTGGGTGCCGCCGTACAGGCCGGGGGTGCCGCCCGCGAGGGAGCGCACGCCCTGGTCGGCGGGCGAGGAGGAACCGCTGGGGGACGGTTGCGGCGAACGGGTGACGGGAGGCGGTGTCTCGGCGGCCCGTGCGGTGGAGTCCGTGAAGGGGTCGGGGCCCTGGGCGGCCACGGGTTCGAGGAACAGCTCACGACCGCTGTCGGCCTGCTTCTTCTTCTCCTGGCCGCCGCTGTCCGAACCGGAGCATCCCGCCACGGCCAGCGCCGCGGATATCCCGAGGGCCGTGGCCCACGTTCTGGTGGCTGCGCGCACGGGGGGTCTCCCGCCTGTTGCCGGGGCATTTCGTCCCTCATTGTCTGGCGGGCGCGGCGGGGCCCCGCAAACGGAGCCGACCCATCGGACAGGCCCTAGGCCACGCCGTCGTCCGGCCACCGCCAGCTCATGCCGTAGATGCCCTGTCGGCACTGCGCGGCGTACATGTGGGCGGTGCCGGTGGTGTCCACGGCCAGGGGGCGCACCTTGCGCTGCGGTGCGGAGGAGTTCTCCCGGTAGTACGCGTGGCAGAGCGCCGGGTGGCGGTCGTGCGGGAAGTACACGTGCAGGAGGTAGGAGTCCTGGTTGCCGCGTATGCCGCGCTCGTGGAAGCCGGTCGGGCGGTCGTAGGGGGCGGCCCGGATCTCGTAGTCGACGGCCATGGTCTCGCCGAGCGTCAGCGGACGGCCGAAGCCGATCTGGAGCATCACCCCGCCCGACGCGGGATCCTGCCGCAGCGACTCGAGCAGCCCGCAGTGCACGGTCGCCTCGGGCAGACCGCCGTCGGGATCGTCCAGAAAGTGCAGATTCATCATCTGCTCGGGTCCGTCGGCGACGGCGCGGACCAGGTGATTCACGATCAGACGGCGTACGCAGCCGCGCCGGTCCAGGTGCAGGACCTCGCGGGTGTGGAGCACGACGATGTCCCGGTTGAAGTCCGCGAAGGACTCGCCGAGCGCCTGCTCCTGCCAGGACTCCTGGCCGTAGAGCCGGCGGGTCGCGTGCTCGTCGGTGCGGGCGACCCGCCGCCCGCGCGGGCGTTGGGGCGGAAGGAGTGCCGAGAGCCCGCCGGGCGGCAGGTCGAGGATGCTCTCCAGGGCGACCACCGCGCGCAGTGAGTCGGAGCGTTCGGGCCGGGTGCGGTCGCGCTGCCAGTAGCTGAGGGTCGCGGGGGTGAGCCGGATGCCGCGGGCGCTCAGCCGCTCGCAGATGCGGTCCAGGGGGAGCCCGCGCCGACGTACCGCCTCGCGCAGGGCGGCGGCGAACGGAGCGGGGCTTTCCACCGAAAGAGCCGATTCAGTTCCGGTTTCCAGGCCGTTCGGCTTGTTCGAGTTGTTCGAGTTGCTCGGCGACAGCCCGGATGTATCCGTCACGAATTCCGCCTCCCGGCATGACAGATGACGACCCACGGCCCCGCTACCAAACCCCGCCGGGGCCGCGTAAGTCAATATCCGAAGCGCCGCTTCCGCAGCACCTTTCGCCCTCGCCAACCTCTGGACGAGCACTGATCGTTGCGTCGGCGTCGCTCTCCGACACCATCGCTTTCCCCGAGTTCGCGCATTAAGTGTTTACGTCTTTCGCCTTAAGACCCCGTGCCCCGCCATGCCTTGTGTGACCGCCCGGACCGACGGGAGGGTTTCGCCCACGGCCCGGACCGGGAAATCCCGCGTACCGCGCCGATGGCGGTTCGGTGCGCCGAATGACCCCACCCCGGTGCACCGAACTCCCATGATCCCCCACTCAGTTGAAAGGCATTCAGATGGCGCATGCTCGGCATTACCTCCTCGCCGTCGCGGCGGCGGGAGCCCTGGTGGCCACGACCGGTGCCACCGGCGCGCAAGCCGACGCTCCCCCCGCACCGCGCTACGAACCGCGCATGATCGAGGCCCTGGCGGACACCCTCGGCGTGAGCGAGTCCGCCGCCGTGAGACACCTCGACGAACAGGCCGACCAGCAGCGGAGACTGGACGGGCTGCGCAAGGACGGCGTCCGGACGGACGGCGCCTTCTTCGACGCCAAGGGCAACCTGACGGTCAACGTCACGGCCGCCCGCGAGGCGAAGAAGGTGAAGGCCGGCGGCCTGACCGCCCGCATACCCGGCCGCGGCGAGGCCGAACTGGCCCGCATCACCGCCGCCCTCGACACCGCGGCGGCCAAGCGCGTCCCGAGCGGCGTCGCCTCCTGGGAGGCCGACCTGGCCTCCGACACGGTCAAGGTGACCGTGACCGACTCCTCCACCCCGGCCGCGCGCGCCTTCCTGAAGAAGGCCCGCGGGTACGGGGACGCCGTCCGCGTGGTCAAGAGCGACCGCGAGCTCCAGGCGAAGGCGGCCGTCGCCCCGGGCAGCCGGATGAACATCAACAACAATCCCGGTTCGTGGTGTTCGGTCGGATTCGGGGCGAAGAACTCCTCGGGCCGGCAGTACCTCGTCACGGCGGGCCACTGCGTGACCGGCAACCCGGGCCTGTACTTCAACGGCTCCAAGTTCGCCTCCGGCTCGACGACCCGCTTCGCGCTCGGCCGTGACAGCGTGGACATGGGCCTGGCGACGGTCGACTCGGGCTCCTCCATCACGACGTCGGTCGGCACCTGGGGCAACGGCGCCTCGGTCGCGGTGCGCGGCAGCCAGCGCGCGGCGGTCGGCGCGAGCCTCTGCAAGTCCGGCTCGACGACCGGCTGGACCTGCGGCAGGGTCAACGCCTACAACGTCACCGTCACCTACACCGACCGCAACGGCGGCCCGGACACCGTGGTCAGGGGCCTCGGCCGGTCCACCGTGTGCGTCGAGGGCGGCGACAGCGGCGGCGCGTACATCGCGGGCAACCAGGCCCAGGGCATGACCTCGGGCGGCCCGACGAACCAGTCCTGCGGCGGGGTGAACGACGAGGGCTCGTCCTACTTCCAGCCGCTGGACGACACGCTGCGGTACTACGGCCTGACGCTCAACACCAACTGAGGCCGCGCGCGACTCCCCTCACTGGTCCCTCCGGTTCACGCTGAACACGGTGACCGCCACGGCGCC
Organism: Streptomyces sp. RK9; assembly: GCF_045070545.1. Lineage (NCBI taxonomy): Bacteria > Bacillati > Actinomycetota > Actinomycetes > Kitasatosporales > Streptomycetaceae > Streptomyces > Streptomyces sp. RK9. The sequence goes on from NZ_CP173703.1 coordinate 1,058,531, forward strand.
CAGCGCCCACAGCGCGAACACGGTCCAGGCGCCGCCCTCCGACCACGGGTACGCCTCGAAGTGCGCGCCGGGCTCGGTGAGCCGTCGCCACGCCGGGTACGGCAGGGAGTGGGCGATGAGGGCCGACCAGTAGCGGTCGGGGCTGATGACCATGGGCAGCACCAGGAGCGCCGCCACGGTGGCGACCAGGGTGCTGCCCATGTGGCGCAGGAGCGTGCCGAGCGCCATGCCGACCAGCGCGGCGACGGGCGTGAGCAGCGCGGACGCCACGACGACGCGCACGGCGCCGGGATGGCCGATCCCGACCCCGATGTCCCGGCCGGACAGGATCGCCTGCGTCGAGAAGAAGGACACGAGGGCGACGAACGCGCCGAAGGCGGTGGTCACCCCCGCGAGCACGGCGGCCTTGGCCGCCATCACCGCGCGGCGGTCGGGGACGGCCGCGAACGTCGTCCGGATGAGCCCGGTGCCGTACTCCCCCGCCACCGCCGCGGCGCCGATGGCTCCGGCCGCGAGGAGGTGGATCACGACGGCGTTGGACGTGAAGGCCTCGGCGAGGGGAATGCCGTCGCGGATGAACTTGTCCGCGTCGCCCGCGCTCTCGTCCGTCCAGTAGCGGTAGGTGTCGTACGCCTGGCCCACGTTGAAGCCGATCACGGCGAGCGCGGTGACCAGGTACGCCCACGGTGTGGACCGCAGCGACCAGAGCTTCAGCCACTCCGCGGCGAGGAGGTCGCGGAAGCGGGCGGTGGGCTCGCTGGTCATCCCGGCCGCGCCGGGGGCGGTCCCTGAGACAGTTCCTGAGGTCATCGCGCTTCTCCCGCGAGGTAGTCGACGCTGCCGGCGGTGAGTTCCATGAAGGCCTCCTCCAGGGACGCCGAGCGTGGGGCCAGTTCGTGCAGCGGCAGGGCGTGGCGGCAGGCGAGGTCGCCGACGCGGGCCGCGTCCAGGCCGGTGACGGTGAGCAGCGGCCCGTCCCGGTGGACGACGGCGCCCTCGGCGGTCAGAACGTCCGCCAGGTCGGCGGCGCGCGGTGTGCGCACGGTGACGTTCGCCCCGGTGCCCCGGGCCGCGAACCGCGTGAGGCTCTCGGCCGCGATCAGCTCGCCGCGCCCGATGACGACCAGCTCGTCGGCCGTGTTCTCCATCTCCGACATCAGATGGCTGGACACGAAGACGGTGCGGCCCTCGGCGGCCAGGCGCCGGAACAGGCCGCGCACCCACAGCACGCCTTCCGGGTCGAGCCCGTTGAGCGGCTCGTCGAAGAGGAGCACCGGCGGGTCGCCGAGGAGGGCGGCGGCGATGCCGAGGCGCTGCCGCATGCCGAGCGAGAACCCCCCGATGCGGCGCCGTCCCGCCGCCCCGGCGAGCCCGACCTCCGCGAGGACGTCGTCCACCCGGCGGCGCGGGATGCGGTTGCTGCGGGCGAGCACGGCGAGGTGCGCGGCGGCGCTGCGGCCGCCGTGCACGTCGCCCGCGTCCAGCAGCGCGCCCACGTGGCGCAGGCCGCGCGGCCGGTCGCGGAAGGAGCGGCCGCCGACGGTGACGGTGCCGCCCGTCGGCTCGTTCAGGCCGAGGATCATGCGCAGGGTCGTGGACTTGCCGGCGCCGTTCGGCCCGAGGAAGCCCGTGACGGATCCCGGCCGCACCGTGAAGGTGAGGTCCTTGACGGCCGTCGTCGCGCCGTAGCGCTTGGTCAGGTCCTTGACTTCGATCATGCGTCAACGGTGCCGGGGACGGGGCCCGTCCGGCATCGGCCCGCCGCCGACAATCCGGGCCGCCCGGTGTCGACCCTGGTTGTACACCCGTGGGCCGATTCCCGCCGCTGATCACGCGATTACGATGCCGACATGTCCGTGACACCACCGCAGCCCCCGTTCAAGCGCGTGCCGCCGCATACGTGGACGGCGCTGGCCTGGTTGGTGGGGTCGGCGCTGACGTTCCTCTTCCGGTTCCGGTTGCCGGGTGAGGCCCAACCCGCGCAGCAGGGGGTCCTGTTCTTCCGCTGGGACGGCCTGGCGATGCTCGCCCTGGCGACCGCACTGGCCTTCGCGGGCGGCCACCGCCTGCAGCGCAGCCCCCTGTCCGGGCTCTGTCTGATCCTGCTCGCCGCGGCGGGCGCGTCCACGACGCTGAGCGTGGCCGAGATCCCGCTCCTGCAGTTCGTGGCGGCCGACGTCGCGGTGTACGTCATCGCCGCGTCCAGGCCGCGCAGGACCGGCATCGCCGCGCTGTCCCTGGCGCTCGGCACGCTCGCCGGATATCTGCTCACGCGGCTGGCCTTCGGCTGGGTGGCCGGGACATCGGCGGAGCTGACCGTCGCGCTGACGGCCGTGGTCGCCTGGCTCCTCGGCGACGCGGCTCACCAGTCGCGGCGCCACGCCGAGCAACTCCGCGAGCAGGCCGCCGCCCAGGCCGTCACGGCCGAACGGCTCCGCATCGCGCGCGAGTTGCACGACATGGTCGCGCACAGCATCGGCATCATCGCGCTCCAGTCCGGCGCGGCACGCCGCGTCATCGCCACCCAGCCCGAGCGGGCCCGGGGCGCCCTCGGCGAGATCGAGACGGCGAGCCGCGAGACGCTCTCCGGACTGCGCCGCATGCTCGGCGCGCTGCGCACCCCGGAACCGGGCAGGGCCAAGGAGAGCGCCCCGCTCGACCCGGGCCTCGGCCTCGCCGACGTGGACCGGCTCGCGAGGACCACCACGGCCGCGGGCGTCCGCGTCGACGTGCGCTGGCTCGGCGAGCTGCGGCCGGTGCCGCCGGAGATCGACGTGTCGGCGTACCGCATCATCCAGGAGGCCGTCACCAACGTGGTCCGGCACGCGGGCACCCGCTCCTGCCGCGTGACGGTCGACCGCCGCGACGACGAGCTGGCGATCGAGGTCCTCGACGGCGGACCCGGCGGGGAGGCGGCGGCCGACGGCGGGGCGGGGACGGCCGGGGACGCGGCCGGGGACTCCACCGGCTACGGCCTGCTCGGCATGCGCGAGCGGGTCGGCCTGCTGCACGGCGAGTTCAGCGCGCGGCCGCGCCCCGAGGGCGGCTTCCGCGTGGCCGCGCGGCTGCCCGTGCCCGCGGGTGTGCGATGACGGCGCCCGCGGCGCGGGCCGACGCCCCTCGGCCCGTGCGCGTCGTCCTGGCCGACGACCAGCCCCTGGTGCGCACCGCGCTGCAGATGGTCATCACCGAGGCCGACGACCTCGAAGTCGTCGGCGAGGCCGGGAACGGCGCCGAGGCGGTCCGGCTCACCGAGGAACTCGGCCCCGACGTCGTGGTCATGGACATCCGCATGCCCGGCATGGACGGCATCGAGGCCACCCGGCTGATCACACAGGCCACCGACACCACCCGGATCGTCGTCCTGACGACGTTCGACGACGACGATTACGTCTACGGGGCGCTGCGCGCCGGAGCCTCCGGGTTCCTCGTCAAGGACATGGCGCTCGACGAGATCCTCGCCGCCGTCCGGGTCGTCGCGGCCGGGGACGGCCTGATCGCGCCGAGCGTCACCGGCCGCCTGATCAAGGAGTTCGCGGACCGTCCCACGGCCGCGCCGCCGCCCCGGGACGTCGCGGGCATCACGGACCGTGAGCGCGAGGTCCTGACCCTCGTGGGCGGCGGCCTGTCCAACCCGGAGATCGCCGAGCGGCTGCACATCAGCGTCGCCACCGCCAAGACGTATGTGACGCGCCTGCTGTCCAAGCTGGACGCCAGGGACCGGGTGCAGCTCGTGATCATCGCGTACGAGACGGGTCTGGTCGCGCCGCCCCGCTGAACCGGACGGCAGGGCGGCAGCGGCCCGTGGGATCCGCTGAGCGGCGCCCGGCCTCACTCCCCGTCACAATGGAGGGGTGGAGTGGTTCACGGCGGACTCCTACTGGCTGGGCCGTCTGGTGTTCCAGCGGGTCCTGGCCGCGGTCTACCTCGTCGCCTTCCTGGGCGCCGCGCTGCAGTTCCGCGCGCTCATCGGCGAGCGCGGCATGCTGCCCGTGCCCCGGTTCGTGGCGAGGGTGCCGTTCCGCAGGGCCCCGAGCGTCTTCCACTTCCACTACTCGGACCGGTTCTTCGCGCTGTGGGCGTGGGCGGGCTGCGCGGTGGCGGTGGCGCTGCTCGCGGGGGCCGACGGGCTGCTTCCGCTGTGGGGCGCGATGCTGCTGTGGCTGGTGCCGTGGGCGCTGTATCTGTCCATCGTGAACGTGGGGCAGACCTGGTACGGCTTCGGCTGGGAGTCGCTGCTCCTGGAGGTGGGCTTCCTCGCCGTGTTCCTGGCGGGGGACGACGTGGGGCCGCCGGTGCTCGTGCTGTTCCTGCTGCGCTGGGTGCTGTTCCGGGTCGAGTTCGGCGCGGGTCTGATCAAGATGCGCGGCGATCCGTGCTGGCGCAGGCTGACCTGTCTGTACTTCCATCACGAGACGCAGCCGATGCCGGGCCCGCTGAGCTGGTTCTTCCACCGGCTGCCCCGGCCGCTGCACCGCGTGGAGGCGGCCGCCAACCACGTCACCCAACTCGCCGTGCCCTTCCTTCTCTTCACCCCGCAGCCGATCGCGACGGGCGCCGCCCTCCTGATGGCCGCCACCCAGCTGTGGCTGGTCCTGTCCGGCAACTTCTCCTGGCTGAACTGGCTGACGATCGCGCTCGCCCTCAGCGCCGTCGACTTCCGGCGCCTGTTCGGCGACGCGGCGGCCCCGCCCGCGGACCTCGCCTCTCCCCCGCTCTGGTACGAGATCCTGGTCATCGCCGTGACGACGGGGCTCCTCGCCCTGAGCTACCGCCCGGCCCGCAATCTGCTCTCCCGGCGGCAGATCATGAACTGCTCCTTCGACCCGCTGCATCTGGTCAACGCCTACGGCGCGTTCGGCAGCGTCAGCCGGGTGCGGCACGAGGTCGTGATCGAGGGGACGCCGGATGCGGTGCCCCGGCTGGACTCGCCGTGGCGGGAGTACGAGTTCAAGGGCAAGCCCGGCGACGTACGGCGGTGGCCGCGCCCGTTCGCCCCGTACCATCTGCGGCTCGACTGGATGATGTGGTTCGCGGCGCTGTCGCCCGGCTACGCGCAGCCGTGGTTCGGGCCGCTGGTGGATCGGCTGCTCGCCGGGGACCGGGACACGCTGCGGCTGCTGCGCCGCTGCCCCTTCCCCGACCGGCCGCCGCTCCATGTGCGGGCCCGGCTGTACCGCTACCGCTTCACGACGTGGCGTGAGCTGCGCGTGACGGGTGCGTGCTGGGAGCGGACGTACGTACGGGAGTTCCTGCCGCCGACGCGGCTCGACGCGGCCGCGTCGGCGGAGAGGTGAGCTACCAGGCCGGTGCCGCCGCGACTTCCTTCGGGTTCGGCCCGTACTGGTTGGGCGGCGTGCTGTCCTTGGCGAGCATGACGATCAGGATGATCAGGCCGATCAGCGGGATCAGGGCCAGCAGCAGCCACCAGCCCTGGCGGTCCGTGTCGTGCAGGCGGCGGACGCTGACAGCGATGCCGGGCAGGAGCACCGCCACGCTGTAGAGGGCCTCCAGGACCGGTGAGATGCCGAGCACCATGTCGATGCCGAAGAGCGCCAGGCTGATGATGAGGCTGATCAGCGTGAACATCCAGTACTCGGCGCGGCGCGCGCGCCCGTTGAAGACGGCGTACTTCTTGAGTACGTCCACATACCAGTGCATCGCGTCCCCCTGTGTACCCGCGATGGGGCGCGTCCCCCGTGGACCGCGCCAAGGACGCGAACGTACGGCTGGGGGTGGGGGCGGTCAACGGGTCCGGGCGGGTCCGCTTCGCACGGCTGTGGATGACAGGAGTAAGGCGGCCTTCGCCTACGCCCGCGTCGGGTCCGGCCGCACCCTGCCGGAGCGGAGCGCACTCGCGGGCGAACGCACCACCCCCTACGTCAGTTCCCTTAGTCCAGCCCCTGCCCCGGCAGCCCATAGACCCGCCGCGCCGTCCCCGCGAACACCTCCGCCCGCTCTGCGGCACTCAGCTCGGCCGTCAACTCCCCCACCGCGTCGATGACTTCACCGTACGTGGCCGCGAGGCCGGACACCGGCCAGTCCGAGCCGAACATCAGCCGCCCGGGGCCGAACGCGGCCAGGGCGGTGTCCGTGTACGGCCGCAGCCCTGCCACCGTCCAGGACGCCCAGTCCGCCTCGGTCACCAGGCCGGACAGCTTGGCCACGGTGTTCGGCAGGGACGCGAGGGTGCGCAGGGACGACGCCCAGGGTTCGAGGGCGCCGGAGGCGATGGGCGGCTTGCCCAGGTGGTCGAGCACGAACGTGACGTGCGGCAGGCGCGCGGCCGCCTCGGCGCACATCGGCAGCTGCTCGGGGCGCACCACCAGGTCGTACACGAGTCCCGCGTCCGCGACGGCGGCGAGGCCGCGCCGCACGTCCGCGCGCAGCAGCCACTGGGGGTCGGGGTCGGACTGGACCTGGTGGCGGATGCCCACCAGGTGCGCGCCGCCCGGGAGTTCGGCGAGGGCGGCCAGGGTGTCGGCGACGTCGGGGCGGGTCAGGTCGGTCCAGCCGACGACCCCGGCGATCAGGTCGCTGTCCGCCGCGAGGGCCAGGAACTCCGGGGTCTCCTCGGCCACGGTGACGGTCTGCACGAGGACGGTGGCGACGACTCCGGCGGCGCGCGCGTGCGGCGCGAGGTCGTCGGCGGTGAAGGTCCGCCGGATCGGGGCGAGGGCGGGCCCGGTGATCCAGTCCTGGTCGCGCACGTCGAGGTCCCACACGTGGTGGTGGGCGTCGACGACCGGCTGCGTCATGGCAGTTCCCATACGGCGGGCAGGCCCGCGTCCGCGCCGTCACCCGAGTAGTCGTGGACCACGTCGAGCAGCTCCGCCATGCGCGCCTGCCAGGCCACGTTCACGGGCAGTCGCTCCAGCTCGGCGAGGAGGCGGGCGTAGTCGTCGCACTCCAGGACGTGGAAGAGGTCGGTGCCGCTGCGCCAGATCGTCCAGGACGTGGCGCCCGCCGCGCGGATGGCGGCGGTCAGCTCGGCGGGGACCTCGCGGTGCGCGGCCTCGTAGGCCTCGATCCGGTCGGCGCGGACCTTGGTGTGCAGGGCGACTCTCATGGTGCGGCGACCTCTCCGGGAAGGCCCTCTCCGGGCACGGGCACCTCGGGCGGGAGGAGGCCCTTCGCCCGGGCCTCCTTCCAGAACTCCGGTGGCACGTCGGCCGCGAACTTCTCGGCGGTGTCTGCCACTTGGCCCGGCGCGTGGATGCCGACGAGGACGCTCGCCACCGCCGGGTGGCCGAAGGGGAAGGCGAGCGCGGCGGCCCGCAGGGTGGTGCCGTGGCGGGCGGCGAGCGACTGCAACGAGCGGGCCCGGTCCAGGAGTTCGCCGGGCGCCTCGGTGTAGTCGAAGCGCGCGCCCTCCTTCGGGTCGGCGAGGAGCCCGGAGTTGAAGACGCCGCCGATGACGACCGAGGCACCGCGCGCGCTCGCGGCCGGCAGCAGTTCGGCGAGTGCCTGGTGGTCGAGCAGGGTGTAGCGGCCCGCGCACAGGACGGCGTCGACGTCGGTGTCGCGGACGAAGCGGGTCAGCATCTCGGCCTGGTTCATGCCCGCGCCGATGGCGCCCACGACGCCTTCGGCGCGCAGCCGTTCCAGGGCCGGGTAGCCCTCGCGGAAGGCCTCATCGCCGTGCTCGTCCGGGTCGTGCAGGTAGACGATGTCGACGCGGTCGATGCCGAGGCGTTCCAGGCTGGACTCGATGGAGCGGCGCACGCCGTCCGCGCTGAAGTCCCACCGCCGCCGGTGCGCGGCGGGCACGGCGAAGCCGCCGTCGGCCAGGTCGTCGCCGCTCACCGCGCCGGTGACCGGCTCCAGGATCCGCCCCACCTTCGTGGAGATCGTGTACGCGTCCCGGGGGCGCCCGCGCAGGGCCGCACCCAGCCTGCGTTCGGACAGGCCGAGGCCGTAGTGCGGGGCGGTGTCGAAGTAGCGCAGGCCGGCGTCCCAGGCGGAGCCGATCGCGCAGGCCGCGTCGTCGTCGCTGACGGGCGAGTAGAGGTTGCCGATGCCCGCACCGCCGAACGACAGCGCGCTGACCTTGACGCCACTGCGGCCGAGGGTCCGCTCCCCCGGGCCGCCGCTCCCCTCGGCCCCGGCGGCCGCGCGTATGCCGCTCACCGGGCGACCGGCCGCAGCCGCAGGCCCTGCATGCCGCCGTCGACGGCGAGCGCGGTGCCGGTGGTCGCGCCCGACAGGGGGCTCGCCAGGTAGGCGATGGCTCCGGCGACCTCGTCGGCGCCGACCAGGCGCCCGGTGGGCTGGCGGGCCGCGAGGGCGGCGCGCTCGGCCGCCGGGTCGGGGGCGGCGTCCAGGAGGCGGCCGACCCACGGGGTGTCCACGGTGCCGGGATTGACGCAGTTCACGCGCACTCCTTCGCGTACGTGGTCGGCGGCCATGGCGAGCGTGAGCGAGAGTACGGCGCCCTTGGACGCCGAGTACAGGGCGCGCTGCGGCAGGCCCGCGGTCGCGGCGATGGAGCAGGTGTTGACGATCGCGGCGTGCGCGGACGCCCTCAGGTGCGGCAGGGCGGCGCGGGTGGTGCGGACGATGCCGAGCACGTTGACGTCGAGGACGGTGTGCCACTGCGCGTCGTCGTTGTCCTCGACGGTGCCCTGGGCGCCGATGCCCGCGTTGTTGACCAGGACGTCGAGGCCGCCGAGGTCGGCGACGGCCACCGCGACGGCGGACCGCACCGCCGTGTCGTCGGTGACGTCGGCCGCGTATCCGCGCAGCGGTTCCTCCACGCCGTCCGGGTCGAGGTCGAGCACCGCCACCTGGGCGCCCCGGGCGGCGAGGAGTTCCGCCGCGGCCCGGCCGATGCCGGACGCGCCGCCGGTGACCAGAGCCCTGAGGCCGGTGAAGTCCGTCATGCCGCTGCCCCCTTCTGTGCCGTCTTCTTCTTGGCCGTCTTCTTCGCCGGCTGCGCCGCCGGTGCCGCGGTCGCCGTGGTGCCCGCGACCTCGGCCTGGCGCGCGAGGTCGGCGGCCCAGAACGCCCCACCGGGGTAGGTGAACTCCGCCAGGGACTCGGGGTGCATGGTCGCCGAGAAGCCGGGCGCGGTGGGCGCGGTGTAGTGGCCGTCGCGGATCACGACGGGGTCCACGAAGTGTTCGTGGAGGTGGTCGACGTACTCGATGACGCGGTTCTCCGTAGTGCCGGACAGCGCGACGAAGTCGAACATCGACAGGTGCTGGACCAGCTCGCACAGGCCCACGCCACCCGCGTGCGGGCACACCGGCACCCCGAAGCGGGCGGCGAGCAGCAGGATCGCGAGGTTCTCGTTGACGCCGCCGACGCGGGCCGCGTCGAGCTGGAGCACGTCGATGGCGCCCGCCTGGAGGAGCTGTTTGAACACGATGCGGTTCTGCACGTGTTCGCCGGTGGCCACCTTCACCGGGGCGACGGCCTTGCGGATCGCGGCGTGCGCGAGGACGTCGTCGGGGCTGGTCGGCTCCTCCACCCAGTACGGGTCGAACTCGGCGAGGGCGCGGGTCCAGCGCACGGCCTCGTCGAGGTCCCAGCGCTGGTTGGCGTCGATGGCCATGCGGATGTCGGGGCCGATGGCCGCGCGGGCGGTGCGGCAGCGGCGGATGTCGTCGTCGAGGTCCGCGCCGACCTTCAGCTTGATCTGGGTGAAGCCGTCGGCGACGGCCTCGCGGGCGAGCCGGGTAAGCTTCTCGTCGCTGTAGCCGAGCCAGCCCGGCGAGGTGGTGTAGCCGGGGAAGCCGCGGACGCGCAGTGTGGCCTCGCGGGCGTCGGCGCCGGTGCGGCCCGCCCTGAGCAGGGCGAGGGCCTGCTCGGGGGTGAGCGCGTCGGCGATGTAGCGGAAGTCGACCTGGGAGACCAGCCACTCGGGGTCCGCGTTCGCGAGGAGCTTCCACAGCGGGGTGCGGGCGCGCTTGGCGGCCAGGTCCCAGACGGCGTTGACGACGGCGCCGACCGCCATGTGCATCACGCCCTTCTCGGGTCCGAGCCAGCGCAACTGGCTGTCGCCGATCAGGTCGCGGTTGAGGGTGCCCGGGTCCCCGCAGAGCTCGTCGACGGACCGGCCGACGACGTGGTGGCGCAGGGCGTCGATCGCGGCGACCTGCACGTCGTTGCCGCGCCCGATGGTGAAGGTGAAGCCGTGTCCTTCGAGTCCGTCCTCGGCGTCGGTGCGCAGCACCACATAGGCGGCCGAGTAGTCCGGGTCCGGGTTCATCGCGTCGGACCCGTCCAGTTCCCGGGATGTCGGGAAGCGGATGTCGTAGGTGTCGACCGCCGTGACGCGGCCGGGAGTTGGGGACACAGGAGGCCTTTCCGGAAAGGAACGGGGAGCCAGGCGGGGCGGGGACCTCAGTCCTGGGCGCGGCCCGTGGTGACGCGGGCGATCATGAGGGCGACCAGGATGATGCCGCCGTAGATGGCCTGGATCCAGAAGGACGGCACCTGGGCCAGCGTGAGCAGGTTCTGTACGACGCCGAGCAGCAGGACGCCGGTCAGCGCGCCGAACATGGTGCCCTTGCCGCCGTCGAGGCTGATGCCGCCGATGACCGCGGCCGCGAACACCGTGAAGATCATGTTCGTGCCCTGGTTGGCGTTGATCGCGCCGACGTAGCCGGTCTGCATCAGGCCGCCGACGGCGGCGAGGCCGCCCGCGACCACGAACACCCCGAGCATCACGCGGTCGACGCGGATGCCCGCGGCCCGCGCGGCCTCCGGGTTGCCGCCGATGGCGTACAGGGCGCGGCCCACCCGGTGGTACTTGAGCACGAGGCCCGCGATGCCGAAGGCGGCCGCCGCGATCCACACCGAGAGCGGCACGGTCAGGAACGTGGAGGTGGCGAGCGTGAAGAACGGCTCCGGCATGCCGAACAGGGTCTTGCCCTCGGTGGCGCCGACGAGGACGCCGCGCAGCACGATCAGCATGGCGAGCGTGACGATGAACGCGTTGAGCTTCAGCTTCACGACGAGCACGCCGTTGAAGGCGCCGATCACCGCGCCCACCAGGACGATCGCGATCAGGCCCACGGCCGTGGGCATGTCGGTGCCGAATCCGGCCTGGGCGGCGGGCAGGACGAGCAGCGCGCCGATGGCGGGCGCGATGCCGACGACCGACTCCAGGGACAGGTCGAACTTGCCGGTGATCAGGACCAGGGACTCGGCGAGCACGACCATCGCGAGGGCCGCGGACGCGCCCAGGATGGAGATGAGGTTGCGCTCGGTGAGGAAGGAGTCGTTGACGAAGGCGCCGAACACCATGAGCAGCAGCAGCGCGGGGACGAGGGCGAGTTCCCTGGCCCGGTGCAGGAGGATACTCTTCGCCGAGCGGGACTCGCGGGGGCGGGTCGGGGTGAGGGGGGTGGCCGTCTTCGCAGCCGTGGGGGCCTTGATGTCAGCCATGGTGGTCTCCTTGTATTTCTGCCGCGGGCCGGTGAGGGCTGGTCGCGCCGTTCCCCGCGCCCCTGACGGGGCCCGTGTGGCCCACGCCCTCCACCGACGCGATCAGTTCGTGGTCGTGCCAGCCCGCCGCATGCTCCGCCACCACGCGGCCGTGGAAGAGGACCAGGACGCGGTCGCAGCGGCGCAGGTCGTCGAGTTCGTCGGAGACGACCAGGACGGCGGTGCCGTCGTCGCGGGCGTGGTCGACGCGGGCGAGCAGGGACTCCTTGGACTTCACGTCGACGCCCGCGGTGGGGTTGATGAGGACGAGCAGCCGGGGGTCGGACGCCAGGGCCCGCGCCATGACGACCTTCTGCGCGTTGCCGCCGGAGAGGTCGGACACGGGCTGGTCGGGCCCTTCGGCATGGATGTCGAGCCGCTCGATGAGCCCGTCCGCGAAGGCGCGCTTGCGGTCGGGGCCGACGAAGCCGTACCGGCCGAGGCTGGAGAGGACGCTCATGGTGGCGTTGTCGCCGATGGACATGCCGTACACGAGGCCCTCGCCGTGCCGGTCGCGCGGTACGCAGCCGACTCCGGCCCGCAGCGCGGCGGGCACGTCGCCGAACGACAGGGGTGCGCCGTCGAGGAGGGCGGTGCCTGCCGTCGGGGTGTGCAGGCCGGCGAACGACTCGGCGAGGTTGATCTTGCCGCTGCCGCTGGAGCCGGCGAGGCCGACGACCTCGCCCCTGCGGACGGTGAGATCGACGTTCTCGTACGAGGTGCTGGTGAGCCCGCGCACGTCGAGCAGGACCGGCGCGTCGGCCGGGACGTCGGGCTTGGTGCGGGCCTTGCTCTCCGTGATGGCCTCGCCCGCCATGGCCTCCACGAGGGCGGCGCGCGGGAGTTCGGCGACGGGGGCGGTGGTGATCCAGCGGGCGTCGCGCAGGACGGTGACGGTCTGGCACACCTCGTACACCTCTTGCAGGTGGTGCGAGATGAACAGGAAGGTCACGCCGGAGTCCTGGAGCGCCCGCATGCGGGTGAAGAGGCGCTCGATCTCCCGGTTGTCGAGCTGCGCGGTGGGCTCGTCGAGGACGATGAAGCGCGCGCCGAAGCTGAGCGCCCGCGCGATCTCCACCATCTGCCGGTCCTCGACCTTGAGGTCGGCGGTGCGGGCGTCGGGGTCGACGTGGACGTCCCAGGTGTCGAGGACCTGCGCCGCCTCGGCCTTGAGGCGGCGCCAGCTGATGAATCCGCCGCGGCCCTGGGGCTGGCGGTTGATGAACAGGTTCTCGGCGACCGAGAGTTCCGGGACGACGGTGGGCCGCTGGTACACGCAGGCGACCTTGCGGCGCCAGGCGTCGCGGTCGGCGAGCGGCGGCGCGGGCTCGCCGTCGAACAGGACGGTGCCGGCGTCCGGCGCCTGGAGGCCGGTGAGGATGGTGACGAGGGTGGACTTGCCCGCGCCGTTGCGGCCGACGAGGGCGTGGGACTCACCGGCCCGGACGGTCAGGCGGCCGTCCTGGAGGGCCACGGTGGGTCCGTACCGCTTGGCTATGCCGGTCGCCTCGACGAGGGGAACGCCCCCGTGCCCGGCGACCGGCCCGATCGCTGACGTCGTCATTTGACCGAGTTGCCCCAGAGCTTGGCGTCGTCCACGTTCTGCTTGGTGACGAGCGGCGCGGGCAGCTGGTCCTCCAGGATGCCGCTGGGCAGCTTCACGATCGTGGAGTCGTGGTCGGTGGGGCCCGGCTTGAACTTCTTCCCGTTCATCGCGGCCTTGATGTAGTACATGCCGTACTTCGCGTAGGCGTCGGCGGGCTGGGAGACGGTCGCGTCGATGTGGCCCTTGCGGATGGCGTCGAACTCCTGCGGGATGCCGTCGTTCGACACGATCGTGATGTGGCCCTTGGTGCCCGCCTTCTTGAGCATCCCCTTGGACTTCAGGGTCTGGAGGGTGGGCGCGAGATAGACGCCGCCCGCCTGCATGTAGATGCCCTTGATGTCGGAGTTGGAGTTCAGGAGCGTGTCCAGCTTGGACGCGGCGGTGTCCGACTCCCACTTGGCGGGGATCTCCAGGACCTTCAGCTTCGGGTACTTGTCCTTGACGCAGTCCCGGAAGGCCTTGGAGCGCTCACGTCCGTTGACGGAGGCCAGGTCGCCCATGATCTGGACGACCTTCCCGCTCTTGACCTGCTTGCCGAGGTAGTCACAGGCCTTCTGGCCGTACGCGACGTTGTTCGCGCGCACGACCATCGCGACCTTGCCCTTCTCCGGCGCCACGTCGACGGCGACCACGGGCACGCCCTTGCGCTCCGCCTGGTCGAGCCCCGCGGATATCGCGGCGCTGTCGAGCGGGGCCACGACCAGGCCCTTGACGCCCTGGTTGAGCTGGTTGTTGATGTCGGTGATCTGCTGCGAGGGGTCGCTGTTGGAGTTGACGGTCTTCAGCGCGTCGACGTCCTCGGACTTCGCCATCTTCGGCACGTAGTCGTTGTACGACTGCCAGAACGGCGAGGTCAGCAGCGGCAGGATCACGCCGACCTTGCCCTCGCCGCCGCCGTCGCCACCGGATTTCCCGGTGTCCTTCGTACTGCCGCAGGCGGTGAGCGCGAGCGCGGCGCAGGCCGCCGCGGCTCCCACGCGGACGCCCTGGGCGCGCCGCTTCCTCCGGGGGCTGTTCCGCACTGTACTGCCGACCATCTGACGGCTCCTCATCGAGCGAATCAAGGGGGACTCATCACGGGACTGAAAGCTGGGTCGAGTCACGGGACCGAAAAGTGGGTCGAGTGACCGTGGGCGAATATTTATCAGACCACTTGGCGCCCACAACACCCCTACACGGCAAGTTTCCCGGGTTTTCAGCCATAGTGGTCCGACCACATCTGTGGCTAAACTGCGCGACACCCGGCAAGTGAAGGAGCGGTCCGTGGACCACAGCGCCCAGAGCGCCCCGCCCGTGCACCAGGGCACCGCGCCCGCCCCGCAGGGCGACGCGGCCCCCGCGCAGAAGGGCACCGTGACCCAGCGGGCCATCGACCAGATCAAGACGATGATCGGCGAGGGCCGCCTCGAGCCCGGCCAGCGGCTGCCGACGGAACGGGACCTGGCCACCCGGCTCGGCATCTCGCGCAGCTCCATGCGGGAGGCGATCCGGGCCCTGACGGTGCTCGGCGTCCTGGAGGCACGGCACGGCTCGGGCATCTACGTGACCCAGCTGGAGGCCGGCGACCTCCTGGAGACCTTCGGCGTCGTCGCCGATCTGTCCCGCGGCCCGCGCCTGGTGGAGCTGCTCGAAGTGCGCCGGGTCCTGGAGTCCACGGCGACCGGTCTCGCCGCCGCCCGCATCACCCCCGACCAGCTGGCCGACGTGGAGAAACACCTCGCGGCCATGAACGCCACCGACGACCCCGAGGAGATCCTCTCCCACGACCTCGCCTTCCACCGTGCCGTCGCGCACGCCGCGGGGAACGACACGATGGCCGCGATCCTCGAAGGCCTCTCCTCGCGCACGTTCCGGGCCCGCGTGTGGCGCGGCTACCAGGAGGAGGGCGCCTTCGAGCGGACCCGCCGTGAGCACGCCCGCATCCACCGGGCGCTGGTCGCCAGGGACCCGGAGGCGGCGCGGGCCGCGGCGGCGGCGCATGTGGGAGAGGTCGAGGAGTGGCTGCGGGGGCGGCTTGAGGCAGGGCAGGAAGGGGAAGCGGGGGGAGAAGCGGGGGCGGAAGATCCGGGGGCATGAGCACGCCCCTGTGGGATGGTGGTCCGGTGAACCTGGAGGACCTCGTCCGGCTGCGCCGAGCCCGTGACCGGATGGACCGTGAGTACGCACAGCCGCTCGACGTGCCGGAGCTGGCGCGCTTCGCGCTGATGTCGCCGGGCCACTTCTCGCGCAGCTTCCGCGCCGCCTTCGGCGAGACGCCGTACAGCTATCTGATGACGCGCCGGATCGAGCGGGCCAAGGCCCTGCTCAGGCGGGGCGACCTGTCGGTGACGGAGGTCTGCTTCGAGGTGGGCTGTACGTCGCTCGGGTCGTTCAGCTCCCGGTTCACGGAGCTGGTCGGCGAGAGCCCGTCCGCGTACCGGGCCCGCCCCCACGACGAGGGCGCCGCCGTGCCCGCCTGCATCGCCAAGATCCACACCAGGCCGGTCAGGAACGGTCGGCCCACGACCGATCAGGAATCGAGAAGCGCACCGCAGCCCCCGCCCGTAGCGTGAACGGCATGGACATCACGCTCTCCCAAGCCTTCATCGCCGTCGACGACCACGACAAGGCGCTCGCCTTCTACCGGGACGCGCTCGGCCTGGAGGTGCGCAACGACGTCGCGTTCGAGGGCATGCGCTGGGTGACTGTCGGCTCGCCCGCGCAGCCGGACGTGGAGGTCGTCCTGGAGCCGCCGCTCGCGGACCCGAACGCCTCCCCCGCCGACCGGCAGGCCATGGCGGAACTCCTGGCGAAGGGCCTGCTGCGCGGCGTGATCTTCCGGACCGACGACGTCGACGCCGTCTTCGAGCGGATCCGCGCGGCGGGCGGCGAAGTCCTCCAGGAGCCCATGGACCAGCCGTACGGCGTTCGCGACTGTGCCTTCCGCGACCCCGCGGGGAACATGCTGCGCTTCAACCAGCCCGGCAAGCAGTAGACAGCCCGGCAGCAAGGAGACAGGACCACCATGGCCACCAGGACGGACCGCCGGTCGAGCGCGCCGCACGAAGCCGACAGCCACGACATGATCCGCGTGCACGGCGCCCGCGTGAACAACCTCAAAGACGTCACCATCGAGATCCCCAAGCGCAGGCTGACGGTGTTCACCGGCGTCTCGGGATCGGGCAAGAGCTCGCTGGTGTTCGGCACGATCGCGGCGGAGTCGCAGCGGCTCATCAACGAGACGTACAGCGCCTTCCTGCAGGGCTTCATGCCGACCCTCGCGCGGCCCGAGGTCGACGTGCTCGACGGGCTCACCACCGTGATCACCGTCGACCAGCAGCGCATGGGGTCCGACCCGCGCTCCACGGTCGGCACCGCCACCGACGCCAACGCGATGCTGCGCATCCTCTTCAGCCGCCTCGGCAAGCCGCACATCGGCCCGCCGAGCGCTTACTCCTTCAACACCGCGTCGGTCCGGGCGAGCGGCGGGATCACCGTGGACCGCGGCGCGGACAGGACGAAGACCGTGAAGGCGACCTTCAACCGCGTCGGCGGGATGTGCACGCGCTGCGAGGGCCGGGGCGCGGTCTCCGACATCGACCTCACCCAGCTCTACGACGACTCCAAGTCGATCGCCGAGGGCGCGTTCACCATCCCCGGCTGGAAGTCGGACAACGTGTGGACGGTGGGGCTCTACGCCCAGTCGGGGTTCCTCGACCCGAACAAGCCGATCCGCCGGTTCACCAAGAAGGAGATGCAGGACTTCCTCTACCGCGAGCCGGTCAAGGTGAAGGTCAACGGCGTCAACCTCACCTACGAAGGCCTGATCCCCAAGATCCAGAAGTCGTTCCTGTCCAAGGACAAGGAGGCGATGCAGCCGCACATCCGGGCGTTCGTGGAGCGGGCGGTCACCTTCACGACCTGCCCCGAGTGCGACGGGACGCGGCTCAGCGAGGGCGCGCGGTCCTCCAAGATCAAGCGCGTCAGCATCGCCGACGCCTGCGCGATGGAGATCAGGGACCTGGCGACCTGGGTCCGCGGTCTCAAGGAGCCGTCGGTGGCGCCGCTGCTCACCGCGCTCCAGGGGACGCTCGACTCGTTCGTGGAGCTGGGGCTCGGCTATCTCTCGCTCGACCGGGCCGCGGGCACGCTGTCCGGCGGTGAGGCGCAGCGCGTCAAGATGATCCGCCACCTCGGCTCCTCGCTCACCGACGTCACGTACGTCTTCGACGAGCCGACCATCGGCCTGCACCCGCACGACATCCAGCGGATGAACGAACTGCTGCTCCGGCTGCGGAACAAGGGCAACACGGTGCTCGTCGTGGAGCACAAGCCGGAGGTCATCGCCATCGCCGACCACGTCGTGGACCTCGGCCCCGGCGCGGGCACGGGCGGCGGCGCGGTCTGTTTCGAGGGCGCCGTCGCGGGGCTGCGCAAGAGCGACACCGTCACCGGCCGCCACCTCGACGACCGGGCCGCCGTCAAGGACACGGTGCGCGAGCCCACCGGCACCCTGGAGATCCGCGGCGCGAGCGCGCACAACCTGCGGGACGTCGACGTCGACGTGCCCCTCGGGGTGCTCGTCGCCGTCACCGGCGTCGCGGGCTCCGGCAAGAGCTCCCTCGTGCACGGCTCGATCCCGGCCGACGCCGGCGTGGTGTCGATCGACCAGACCCCGATCCGCGGCTCACGGCGGAGCAACCCCGCGACGTACACCGGGCTGCTCGACCCGATCCGCAAGGCGTACGCGAAGGCCAACGGCGTGAAGCCGGCGCTGTTCAGCGCCAACTCCGAGGGCGCCTGCCCGACGTGCAACGGCGCGGGCGTGGTCTACACCGACCTCGGGATGATGGCCGGGGTCGCCACGCCTTGCGAGGACTGCGAGGGCAAGCGGTTCCAGGCCTCGGTGCTCGACTACCACCTCGGGGGCCGCGACATCAGCGAGGTGCTCGCGATGTCCGTGACCGAGGCCGAGGAGTTCTTCGGCTCCGGCGACGCGCACACCCCGGCCGCGCACAAGATCCTCGGCCGCCTCACCGACGTCGGGCTCGGCTACCTCACCCTCGGCCAGCCGCTCACCACCCTGTCGGGCGGCGAGCGGCAGCGCCTGAAGCTGGCGGCCCACCTGGCGGAGAAGGGCGGCGACCAGCCCGTCTACGTCCTCGACGAGCCGACCGCGGGCCTCCACCTCGCCGATGTCGAGCAGCTGCTCGGCCTGCTCGACCGCCTCGTCGACTCCGGCAAGTCGGTCATCGTGGTCGAGCACCACCAGGCGGTCATGGCGCACGCCGACTGGATCATCGACCTGGGCCCGGGCGCGGGCCACGACGGCGGCGAGATCGTCTTCGAGGGCACGCCCGCCGATCTCGTCGCCGCCCGTGCCACGCTGACCGGCGAGCACCTCGCGGCGTACGTGGGCGCGTGAGGGCCTGGCTGTGAACCGCCGTCGTCCGCGCGGTCCGCAGCCAGGCTCCGCCCCGCTCAGCCGCGCGTGAACCTCAGCGTGACCAGCTCGAACGCCCGCAGCGACACGGTCACTTCGCCGTCCGCGAGCTCCGGAGCGGCCGCATCGGCCAGCGGCCGCTCCAGGAGGTCGGTCACCGCGACCGAACCAGCCGGGAAGCCCATGGCCAGGGTGGCCTTGGCCCGCCCGCCCCGGGACTCGTGGAAGCGGACGACCACGTCGCCGCTGCCGTCGTCGGCGAGCTTGACCGCGGTGACCACGACGGCGTCGTTGTCGACGCCGACCAGCGGGGCGACGGGCGCGCCGCCGGTGAGGGTCCGCTCGGGCAGGTTGATCCGGTAGCCCTCGCGGACCGCGTCGCCGATGGTGGCGCCGGGCGCGAGCGCGTGCCGGAAGCGGTGCACACCCTGGTCGGTCTCGGGGTCGGGGAAGCGCGGGGCGCGCAGCAGCGACACCCGCACCGTCGTGGTCGTCCCCGCGTCGCTGTCACGCACGTCGCGGGTGACGTCGTGGCCGTACGTCGAGTCGTTGACGAGGGCGACGCCCCAGCCCGGCTCGTCGACGTGCACGAAGCGGTGGTTGCAGGCCTCGAACTTGGCGGCCTCCCAGCTGGTGTTGGTGTGGGTGGGCCGGTGGAAGTGCCCGAACTGGGTCTCCGAGGAGTACCGCTCGGCGTGCACGTCGAGGGGGAAGGCCAGCTTGAGGAACTTCTCCGTCTCGTGCCAGTCGACCTCGGTGTCGATGTCCAGGCGCCGTTCGCCGGGCGCGAGGGTGAGGACCTGCGTCATCCGCGAGGACCCGAAGGCGCGCACGACCCGGACCGATGCGCCGTCGCCGGGCGCGACCTCCTCGGCGTCCGTGAGGTCGGTGACGGAGTTCCGGTAGAACTCGTCGACGTCCCAGGCGTCCCACATGTTCGGGAAGTCGGCGTGCAGCTGCGGCAGGTTCACGGCCTGCCCGGGGGCGACGGTCTCGCGCCCCGCCTCGATGTCGTACGCCGACACGACCAGGCCGCGCCCGTCGATCTCGACCCGCAGCAGGCCGTTGTCGAGGACGTAACCGCCGTCCGCGCGGGCGGCGATGGCCGACTGGCCCGCGGCCACGGGCAGCGCGGCGCCGCCCGCGGGGACCCCGTCGCGGGTGTGCGGCGCGGAGTTGAACACCAGGGTGCTCGCCCCGTCACCGGCGAGGGCGCGCTGGGCCGCGGCGACGATGCCGTTCAGGTCGGCGGCGACCGCCGCGTAGGTCGCGCGGGCCTCGCGGTGCACCCAGGCGATCGACGAGCCGGGCAGGATGTCGTGGAACTGGTGCAGCAGCACCGTCTTCCAGATCCGGTCCAACTCCTCGTAGGGGTACGGGAATCCGGCGCGCACCGCGGCCGTGGCCGCCCACAGCTCCGCCTCCCGGAGCAGGTGCTCGCTGCGGCGGTTGCCCTGCTTGGTGCCGGCCTGGCTGGTGAGGGTGGCGCGGTGCAGCTCCAGGTACAGCTCGCCGACCCAGACCGGCGCGTTCGGGTACTCGGCCTCGGCCTTCTCGAAGAACGCCGCCGGGGTCTCCCACTGGACGGTGGCCGAGCCCTCCAGGTTCCGCAGGCGGCCCGCCTTGGCGATCATCTCGCGGGTGGTGCCGCCACCGCCGTCGCCCCACCCGGTGGGCGCGAGCGAGTGCCGGGCGACGCCCTTGTCCTTGAAGTTCTTGGCCGCGTGGGCGATCTCGCTGCCCTTCATGGAGCAGTTGTACGTGTCCACGGGCGGGAAGTGCGTGAAGATCCGGGTGCCGTCGATGCCCTCCCACTGGAAGGTGTGGTGCGGGAACTTGTTGGTCTGGGACCACGAGATCTTCTGCGTGAGCAGCCACTTGGCGCCCGCCGCCTTGATGATCTGCGGCAGGCCCGCCGCGAAGCCGAAGGTGTCCGGCAGCCACGCCTCGTCGTTCTCGACGCCGAACTCGTCCAGGAAGAACCGCTTGCCGTGCACGAACTGACGGGCCATCGCCTCCGAGCCCGGCATGTTCGTGTCCGACTCGACCCACATGCCGCCGGTGGGCACGAACCGCCCGTCGGCGACGGCCTTCTTGACCTTCGCCCACACCTCGGGCCGGTGCTCCTTGATCCACGCCCACTGCTGCGCCTGCGACATGGCGAAGACGAAGTCCGGCTCGTCCTCGAGGAGCGCCGTCATGTTCGACGTCGTCCGCGCCACCTTGCGCACCGTCTCGCGCAGCGGCCACAGCCAGGCGGAGTCGATGTGGGCGTGCCCGACCGCGCTGATGCGGTGCGCCGAGTCGTGCGCGGGGGCGGCGAGCACGCCCTCCAGCTCGGCGCGGGCGGCTGCCGCCGAGCCGTTCACGTCCTGGAGGTCCACCGCGTCCAGGGCGCGGTCGACGGCCCGCAGGATCTCGTGGCGGCGACCGGAGTCCTCCGGGAGCTCCTGCATCAGCTCGCCCAGGACCTCCAGGTCGATGACGAGCTGCCACACCGTCTCGTCGAACACCGCCAGGTCCATGCGTTCCAGGCGGTACTGCGGCTCGCTGCCCGCCGTCTCCTTGTCGCCCAGCTGCGTCGGCAGGAAGGGGTGGTAGTCGAGGATCACCGGGTTCGACGCGGCCTCGATGTGCAGGCGCACCTCCTCGCCGCCCGCCGCCGGGGTCGCTATCCGCACCCACTGGTTGCGGGGGTTCAGGCCCTTCACCGGGGTGCCGTCCGGGCGGTACACCAGGCCCTCGCACTGGAAGCCCGGCATGTTCTCGTCGAAGCCGAGGTCCAGGATCGCCTCGACGGTCTTCCCCGCCCACTCCTGCGGGACCGTGCCCGTCACCCGGAACCAGCTCGTGCCCCAGGGCTTGCCCCAGCGGGCGCCCGCCTCGATCGGCTCGGGGGTGGCTGCCAGGCCTTCGGCCACGGGGACCGGTTCGTCCGGGGCGTTCCAGACGGCGATGTCCAGGGGGACGGAGTGGGGGTAGACGGCGGGGCGGATGCGCTCGTCGAGGACACGCTTGAGGCGGCCCTCGACGAGGCGGCGGTCGTCGTGCATGTGGGGTTCTCCCGTGTTGTTCGGGGTGGCTGAGGTTCGGGGTGGCTGCGGAGGGTGGTGGGGTGGGTGGGCCCTGCGGGGCTTTCCCTGATCCCGCCCCTTCCCGAACCCGGGGGCTGCGCCCCCGGACCCCCGCTGATCGGCGCTTCGCGCCTCGTCCTCAAACGCCGGACGGGCTGAAATCAGCCCCTCCGGCGTTTGAGGAGCGGGGTCTGGGGCAGAGCCCCAGTTTCGGGAAGGGGTGGGGTTGGGGAGCCCCCGGCAGGGCCCCGCTCAGCCCAGGACCTCGGGCGGCCGCACCACCTCCTCGATGCCCCGTGCGGCGAGGTGCGCCGCGTCCTCCGCCCGCTCCGCGAGGACGAACGCGGGCCGCACCCCGTCCGCGACGAGCCGCGCGAAGGCCTCGAAGACGTCCCCGCCGGGCGCGCAGACGGACCGCCGGGAGAAGTCGGGGCCGACGTCGACGACGAGCGCGGTGGGACGGGGCGCAGGCGCCGGACGCCCGTCGCGCCACTCCTTGGCGAGCCGCGCGAGGGACTCCCCGGCGGGCTTGACGCGCCCGTCGTTGGTGAGGAGCCCGAGGCTGTACTCGAGTTCGGGGAAGTCGGCGAGGGAGCGGGAGACGTCGTGGGAGCACCACCAGGTGACCCCCCACACGTCCCCGCAGTCGAGCGCGGCGGCGACGGTGGCCTCGGTGAAGGCGGCGGCGTCCGCGGCGGGGATGAGGGGGGCGGGCGCGCCGACCTCCTGGAGCCAGACGGGCCGGCCGGGTTCGAGGGCCCAGGCCTTGGACAGCTCGATCATGTAGGCGGCGTGCTGCCCGGTGACGGCGGCGTCGCGCCCGTGCCGCTGGGCGGTGCCGTTGAAGACCCAGGAGTGGACGGCGGTGACGGCGCCGAGCCGGGCGGCCTGGGCGGGCGTGAAGGGCTGGTCGTCCTGGTACCAGGCGGCGTCGTACTCGGCGTGCAGGTGCAGCCGCCCGGGGGCGCCCTCCTCGCAGGCGGCGAGGACGTCGCGCAGCCAGGCGTCGGCCTGTTCCGGGGTGATGCGGTCGGGGTCGGGGTGCGGCCCGGCGGCGAACTGGTTGATCTCGTTGCCGATGGTCATGCCGATGAAGTTGGGCCGGTCGGCGAGCGCGGCGGCGAGGGTGCGCAGATAGGCGCGCTGTCCTGACACCACGTCCGGGTCGGTGAAGAGGTTGCGCCGGTGCCAGGTCTGCGTCCACGCGGGCAGGAAGTCGAAGCTCGACAGATGGCCCTGGAGCCCGTCGACGTTCACGTCGAGCCCGCGCTCGGCGGCGGCGTCGGCGAGGGCGACGAGCTGCTCGACGGCGCGCGGCCGGATCAGGGTGCGGTTGGGCTGGAAGTACGGCCAGATCGGGAAGACCCGGACGTGGTCGAGCCCGAGGGCGGCGACGGCGTCGAGGTCACGGCGTACGGCGTCGAGGTCGAAGTCCAGCCAGTGGTGGAACCACCCCTGGCTCGGGGTGTAGTTGGCGCCGAAGCGGGGCGGTGCGGCGGGGGCCGCGCCGCGCTGGTCGTCAGACGTCATGCGGATCCTGGTTCTTGGGGCGCTGGTGCGGGAACGGGTGCGGGGTGCCGCGGGCCTCAGCCCTTGACCGCGCCCTCGCCGACGCCGCGGAAGAAGTACCGCTGGAGGCAGGCGAAGAGCACGATCAGCGGCAGCACGGCGATCACGGTGCCCGCGGCGACGAGGCGTTCGTCGTTGGCGAAGGTGCCGTGCAGGTAGTTGAGGCCGATGGTGAGGGTGAACTTGTCGGGGTCGCTGAGCACGATGAGGGGCCACAGGAAGTCGTCCCAGGCGCCCATGAAGGCGAAGATGGCGACGACGGCGAGGGTGCCCTTCACGGCGGGCAGGGCGATGCGGAAGAACCGCTGCCACACGTTCGCCCCGTCGACGAAGGCGGCTTCCTCGATTTCGTAGGGCACGTTGAGGAAGGCGTTGCGCATCAGGAGCACGTTGAGTGCGGAGATGCAGCCGGGCAGCAGCACGCCGATGAGGGTGTTGTTCAGCTCCAGGTCCCGCATCGTCGTGAACTGGGCGATGATGATGCCCTCGACGGGCACCAGCATGGCCAGGATGAACACGAGCGTGGCGGCCTTGCGGCCGCGGTAGCGCAGGCGGGCCAGGGCGTAGCCGGCGAGGGCGGCGCCCACGCAGTTGGTGAAGACGTTCGCGGCGGCGACCTTCAGGGAGTTGAGGGCGTAGTCCCAGACGGGGATGGTGTCGGCGACGCGTTCGTAGTTGTGCAGGGTCGGGTCGGAGGGCAGGAAGCTCGGCGGGGAGCTGAAGATGTTCTCGTGCGGGCCCTTCAGCGAGGTGGAGAGCTGCCACAGGAAGGGCCCGATCATCAGGGCGAGCATGACGAGGAGCAGGGTGTAGCGCAGCACCAGCTCCCACAGGGGCATGCGGCGCCCGTTCTCGTCGGTGACCCGCCGGCGCCGCCCGCGCGCACGCGGCGTCGCTTCGGACGGGTCCGCCGTGCGCTCGGGGGCGTCCTCGGTGGTGGTCGTCGGCGCGGGCATCACTTGTCCTCCTTCCGGTCCGCGCGCAGCACGAGCAGCATCAGCGCGACGGTGACGACGAAGATGACCACGGAGATCGCGGAGGCGTAGCCGACGCGGCCGGTGAGGCCGGTGCCGGTGCGCTGGACCAGCATGACGAGGGTGGTGTCCTCGCCCGCGGGTCCGCCGGTCGGGCCCGCCATCAGGTACACCTCGGAGAAGACCTTGAAGGCGGCGACGGAGGACAGCGCGGCGACCAGGACCATGGTGGAGCGGACGGCCGGGACGGTGACGGAGAGGAAGCGGCGCACCGGCCCGGCCCCGTCCACGGCGGCGGCCTCGTGCAGTTCGCGGGGCACGTTGGCGAGCGCCGCGAGATAAATGATCATGTAGTAGCCGAGGCCCTTCCAGACCGTGACGGCCATGGCGGAGAACAGCAGCAGCCACTGGTCGCTGAGGAAGCCGACCTTCCCCGCGCCCACCGCCTCCAGGACGGCGTTCACCAGGCCGCGTTCGTCGAGCATCCACACCCAGATCAGGCCGACCACGACGATGGAGGCGACCACCGGGGTGTAGAAGGCCGACCGGAAGAACGTGATGCCGGGGATCTGCTTCTGCACGAGCAGGGCGAGGAGCAGCGGGAGCACGACGAGCGCGGGCACCACCACCAGGACGTACAGCGTGCTGTTGCGCAGGCCGATCCAGAACATGTCGTCGTGCAGCAGCTCGCGGAAGTTAGCGAGCCCGACGTACTTGCCCTCGACCAACTGCCGTTTGTCCGTGAAGGAGTTGATGATGGTGCTGACGAACGGGTAGAGGATGAACACGCCGACGACGGCGAGGCCGGGTGCGGCGAACAGCCAGGGGCTGGTGACGAGTTGACGGCGGATGCGGCGCGGGGACGCGGCTTTCGGGGCCCTGGCGGGGCTGGTGGTGACCGGCGCGGGGGCGGCTGCTGTGCTCTTCATGTGCTCAGGGCTCAGCTCTGCTTCAGCAGCCGGTCGCAGGCCTTGACAGCGTTGTCAAGCGCTTCCTTGGGGCTCTGCTTGCCCTGCAGGGCGCGGGCGACGGCGTTGCGCAGCTCGATCTTCATCTGCTCGCTGAACAGGACCGGCGTGTAGTTCACGGCCGTCTTCAGGGACTTGGCGGCGGCGATGCGCACCCGGGTCTCGTCCGAGCCGTCCTGCTTGGTGAAGTACGGGTCGTCCAGGGAGCCCTTGGTGCTGGGGAAGATGGCGACCTTCTTGGCGAAGGACATCTGGCGCTGCGCGTCGGTGACGAAGTGCGCGAAGGCGACGGCGGCGGGCGTCCGCTTGGTGCGGGTGTTCACCATCACGCCCATCACGTACATGTTGTCCTTGCCGGTGCTGCTGATCTGCGGCGTGATGCCGATGTTCTGGTAGAGCCGGGGCGCGTCCTTCTTGAACTTCTCCAGGTCCAGGGCGCTGCCGGGGTTCATGGCGACGGCCTCGGTGAGGAACTTCTTGCCCGTCGACTCCGGCGTGGCGGTGAGCGCCTGCCCGTCCAGGGCCTTGGCGTCGTACAACTCCTTGTACTGGGTGAGGAGTTCGACGCCCTTGGCGTCGTTGAAGGTGAAGCCGGTGCCCTCCTTGTTCATCAGGGGCACGCCGTAGCGGCCGAAGTCCTCGATCGTCGGGACGTTGGCGAGGGTGGCGACCTTGCCCTTGCTCTTCCTCGCCAGCTCCTCGGCGTCGTCGAACAGCTCGTCGTAGGTCTTCGGCGGCTTGTTCGCGTCCAGGCCCGCGTCCTTGAACAGGCGCTTGTTGTAGAACAGCGGCCCGGTGTTCAGGTACCAGGGGAAGGCGTACGTGCCCTCCAGGCCCGGCACCTGGTGGCTCTTCCAGGCGCCCGGCAGGTACTCCTTCTCGTACTTGCCCGCCGACTTGTCGAGGTCGAGGGCGATGCCGGCCTTGGCGAGCGGGGCCACCAGGTCGGGCGAGACGTTCACGACGTCGGGCAGGGTGCCTCCGGCGGCGTCGGCGCTGATCTTGTCGGCGTAGCCCTCGCCGGGCTGGTCGACCCACTTCACCTTCGCGTCCGGGTACTTCTGCTCGAAGTCGTCGATCAGACCCTCGAAGTAGGACTTGAAGTTGGCCTTCAGGTTCCAGGTCTGGAAGGTGATCTCGCCCTCGACCTTGCCGGAGGCGTCGGACGAGCCGCTCTCGTCGCCGCCACCGCACGCGCTCAGCGGCAGCATCACGGCGGCGAGCGCGGCGGCGACGACCGCCCTGCGGGGGCTTCTGGATATCCGGGAATGACGCACGGTGAACGGCTCCTTTGCTCGGCCCGGCGTGGGCGGTCACGACCTCGGTCCGCGGCGCAGGCCGCGGCGAATCGTGCCGAGGCAGACCCTGCATGGAGCGGAAGTAAAAAGTCAATGGATTGGTGACGATTTGCTGTTCCGGATCCTGTTCGCGGGTACGAACTCGCAGCTCAGAAGGGGTGGTTGAATCCCTTGCGAGGAACAGCTAATGCGCTTTAGGCTGACCGGGCTCAAGCGCATTAGTACGTACGAGGTCGAGCCGCCGTGCGTACCCGGCAAAGCATGCGTGTACCGCGGCAGGGACCCTGCGTAACGCCGCAGGCGGAAAGGGGCAACGCGTGCAAGGCAAGCGGTCACCGGCACGCCGGCCGACCATGAAGGACATCGCACGGCGCGCCGGAGTCTCCGAGAGCGCCGTCTCCTTCGCGCTCAACGACCGTCCCGGCGTCTCCGACATCACCCGCGACCGGGTGCGCAGGGTCGCCGAGCAGCTGGGCTGGCGCCCGAGCACCGCGGCCCGCGCCCTGTCCGGCGAGGGCGCGGCGACGGTCGGCCTGGTGGTGGCGCGGCCCGCGGCCACGCTCGGCGTCGACTCGTTCTTCCTCCAGCTGATCTCCGGGGTCCAGGAGGTCCTGGCCGAGCGCCAACTCGGGCTGCTCTTCCAGGTCGTGGAGGACGTCGAGGCGGAGTGCGCGGTGTACCGGCGGTGGTGGGCCGAGCACCGCGTGGACGGGGTCCTCGTCGTGGACCCGCGCACGGACGACCCTCGGCCCGCGCTGCTCTCGGAGCTGGGCATTCCGGCGGTCGTCACCGGTGGTGTGCCCGACCCCGAGAGCGCGCCGCGCCCGGGCCTGTCCACCGTCTGGGCCGACGACGCGGGCGCGATGGCGTCCGTCGTCGGCCACCTGCACGCCCTCGGCCACCGCCGCGTCGTGCACATCGCCGGCCTGCCCGGCCTCGCGCACACCGAGCGCCGCATCCGCACCCTGCGGGCGGAGGCCGACCGGCGCGGCCTGACCGAGGTGCGCTCGGTGACCACGGACTACTCGGACTCCGAGGGCGCCGCGGTCACGCGCCGCGTCCTCGGTTCGGGGACACCGCCGACGGCCCTGGTGTACGACAACGACGTGATGGCGGTGGCCGGGGTGGCCGCCGCGGCCTCCCTCGGCTTCGGCGTGCCGGACGATGTGTCGGTGGTGGCCTGGGAGGACTCGGCGCTGTGCCGGATGGTGCACCCGTGGCTCACCGCGCTGTCCCGCGACACGGTGTCCTTCGGCCGGACGGCGGCACGCGAACTCCTCCGGCTCCTCGACGACGGCCCGTCGGAGACGGTGCAGGTGCCGCTGCCGCGGCTGATCGAGCGGGAGAGCACGGGGGTGGTGCGGGGGCCGGTGTCCGGGTGAGGCAGGGCGGAGCCCGGCGGTCCCGTGGCGTGCGGGCGCCTCGCGGGCCTTGTGGCATCGG
This sequence comes from Streptomyces sp. RK9, assembly GCF_045070545.1. Taxonomy (NCBI): domain Bacteria; kingdom Bacillati; phylum Actinomycetota; class Actinomycetes; order Kitasatosporales; family Streptomycetaceae; genus Streptomyces; species Streptomyces sp. RK9. The sequence continues at coordinate 1,086,318 of NZ_CP173703.1, forward strand.
GTCGCGGGCCTTGTGGCGTCGGGGAGACTGGGGCCATGGACCGGACGGAGACACTGCGGATCAGCGAGGCGCTCGGCCGTGCGGTGGTCGGGGCGCGCCCGCTGGCGGGAGGGTTCTCCCACGAGACGGCGCTGCTCGAACTCGCCGGTGGCGGGCGTGTGGTCGCGCGGCTCGGCGGGGCCGCGCCCGCGGTGGAGGCCGCGGTGATGGCGGCGGGCCGGGCCCGGGTGCCGGTGCCCGAGGTCCTTCACGTGCTGCCCGCCGTGGTGGAGCCGGAGGAGGCCCGCGCCGCGATGGTCCTGGAGTACGTGCCGGGGACGCCGCTCAGCCATGTGCTCGGCGGCGGCGGGGTCGACCGGGACTCCCTGACCGCGCTCGGCACCGAGGTCGGCCGCGTCGTCGCGCGCGTCGGGACCGTGACGTTCGGCCGGCCCGGCTTCTTCACGGACGACCGGCTCACGGTCGGCCGGGACGAGCAGCCGTGGTCGCGGCAGTTGCCGGAGGTCGCCGAGGCGTGCGTGGCCGCGGCGCCCCGGGACCGGCTCGACGCCGCCACGCGGCGGGCCTGGGTGAAGCTGTGCGAGGCCCACGCGCCCGCCCTCGAACGCGTGGATCATGTGGCCTGCCTGGTGCACGCCGACGTCAACCCCAAGAACATCCTGGTGTCGCGGGCGGGTTCGGGCTGGCGCGTGGACGCCGTCCTGGACTGGGAGTTCGCCTACTCCGGCTGCCCGTACGGGGACGCGGCGAACATGCTGCGGTTCGGGGACGCCTACCCCGACGGGTTCCTCGACGGCTTCCGCGCGGGATTCCGCACGGGGGAGCACGCCCGTCCCCTCGCCGCGGACTGGGAGTACCTGGGCCGGGTCCTCGACCTGTTCGCCCTCAGTGACCTGGTGACTCGCCCGGCGGGGCATGCGGTCGCGGACGCGGCGGCCGAGGTGGTGCGGCGGTGGGTGGTGCGGCCGTTCACGTGAGGGCTTCGTGGGGTCCGGGTCATGTACGGGCGCGGGCGGTCCGGCTCACGTCGCGGGCCTGCGCGCCAGGAACACGAACTCCCTGCCCGGCCGGTCGGGCGCGTCGCGTACGTCCACCACCGCGTACCCCTCGGCGACCAGGTCCGCCTCGACCTCCTCGCGCTCGCGGAACCGCAGCGTCGAGTCCGCCGTCAGGACCGACCCGTCCGCCGCGAGCACACAGGTCCCGCGGAACGTCACGAGCGGCCCGTCGACGTCGAGCAGGTCGAACCAGCTCTCGACCACGCCGAATCCGGGCACGTCCGTCACGCGGTACGAGGCCTCGCGGTTCCACTCCCGCCAGGCGCGCCGCGCCGGGACACGGGTCTCGAACACGAGATGCCCGCCCGGCCGCAGCGCCGCACGGGCCCCCTTCAGGGTCGCCCGCCACTCCCCCGGATCGGTGATCGCCTGGGCGACGTTCGCCGTCATCGTCGCGAGGTCCGCCCGCAGCGGCGGCAGTGCCGTCGCGTCGCCGTGGATCCACCGCACCCGCTCGGCGCCCGCCTTGGCCCTGGCCACGTCGAGGGAGGCCGCCGCCGGGTCGACGCCGACGACGTCGACGCCCCGCGCGGCGAGGAGCAGCGCGAACACGCCGGTGCCGCAGCCGATGTCCAGGACCTGCCGGGCCCCGAACTCCTCGGCGAGGCGCAGATACGGGTCGAGGTCGCCGCGGTCGGGGTCGAGCGGGTCGTAGAGCGCGGCCAGGCGCGGGTCCTGGGAGTGTTCGGATGCCATGGCGGCGAAGGTATCCGGCGGTGGCGGCCGGGGCAGGGGATTTTCCTTCCGGCGGCCCCGGCCCGGCAACGGCTCACCCTGTGCTCGGACCAACCCCGGGCAACGGACCAGCCCCGCCCCGGCCCCTGGCCAGGGCGGACCCCCACCAACCCCCGCGTCAGGGACGAGGTTCCGCGGCCTCCCGCTCACCGTCAGGCACCGCCGGATCCGCCGCCTCGGCCCCCGCCACCTCCGCCCCGGGCACCTCGGCCCCCGCCACCTCCGCCCCCGGCGCCTCGGACCCCGGCAGCGTCGCCCGCCGCAGCCCCGGCACGCACACCGCCACGAGCACCGCCGCCACGGCGCACACCGCGCCGTTGACCACCGCCGCGCCCGCCGGGCTGAACCACCGTGCCACCACCGCGACTTCCACGTCGCCGACCACGTCGCCCGTGGTGCCCTGGGTGGTGAGGACGCCGACGACGCGCCCGCGCAGCCGGTCGGGGGTGTGGTGCTGGACGAGGGCGTACTCCAGGATCTCGTGGACCGTGCCCGCCGCGCCCGCGACCGCCAGCATCACGACGGCGACCGCGACCTGGCCGCTGAGGCCGAACCCGATGGTCGCGAGGCCGCCGACGCACGCGGCGGCGAGCAGCATCCGCCCCGGGCGCGCGGCCCGCGTGACCCAGCCGCTGGTCGCCGAGACGAGGACGGCGCCCACGGCGGGGGCGGTGTACAGCAGGCCGAGCATGACCTCGCCGCCGCCGAAGCGGGTGTCCACGATCTCCGGGAACAGGACCACCGGCAGGTTGAACAGGGCGGTGACGCCGCCCAGGACCAGGAGGCCGCCGACGACGCGGTCGTGCGCGGCGTACCGGAACGCGACGAGCAGCGAACCGCTGTCGCCCGCCACGCCGTTGCCGGAGGTGCCGTCGGGGTTCTCGCGCGGGCCCGCTCCGGGCGTCTCGTCCGGGGCCTCGTCGAGGATCGGCGGCAGCGGTCCCACCCTGCGGAGCAGCAGCGTCGTCACCCCCGTGGTCACAGCGGTGAACGCGAACACAGGACCCGGGCCGCCCAGGGCGAGCAGCACCCCGCCGAGGAACGGCGCCGCGATCGAGCCGATCTCGCCGGTGAGGGAGATCAGGGCCCCGGCGGCGGGGAGTTGGTCGGGGCGTACGAGAGTCGGCGCGACCGCCATGAGCGCGGTGACGCTCACGCCGGTGGCCAGACCGTCGAGGGCCACGCACACGAAGATCGCCCACAGCCGGGGCTCGGGCAGGAAGGCGTTGACGGCGAGGCCCGCGAAGGCGAGAGCGGCGCAGGACCGGGCGCGGATGATGAGCAGGCGCCGGTCGCTGCGGTCGGCCGCGAGGCCGCCCCACAGCGATCCCAGGAGCACCGTGACGCTCATGATCATGCTGGTGACGGCGACCTGGAACGTGGCCCCCGTGAGCGCGTAGACCTGCGCGGACAGGGCGACCGCCGCCATGCCGAGGCCGAACAGGGACACGACGCGCGCGACGAAGATGGCGCGGAAGTCGACGCTGGTGCGCAGCGGTTCGACGTCGACGAGGAGGTCACGCGCCCGCACGGAGGGCTCCTGCGGGGGCGGGAAGGGCGACTGCAGCGGCCATGGTCGTGTCCTCGTCTCCGGATGTTCCGAACCGCCCACGCGATAAGGCGAGCCTTACCCAATGATCGATTCGCGTCCGGAGTCAAGTCGGGCTACGGGCGCCCGAATCGGCACAGACCAGGGCTTCACGCTCACCCTGCGGAGCGCCCCCGCACCGCCACGGAAGCGCCGGTTCCGGCACCGTTCCCCTCCGCCCGCGCCCGCGCGTAGGCACCCGGCGTCCGCCCGAAGTGCTTGCGGAACGCGAGGATGTAGCCGTTCGTGCTCACGAACCCCACCCGTGCCGCGACCGCGCCCACTTGGTGCCCCTGGGCGAGGAGCGTGAGCGACTGGTTGAGGCGCAGCCGGGTGCGCCACTCGGAGAAGGGGAGCCCCGTCTCGGCACGGAAGGCGCGGCGCAGGCTCGTCGAGCTGGTGAAGAGGCGCTCCGCCCACTCCGACGCGGTCCGCTGGTCGTCGGGCCGCCGCAGCAGCGCCCCCGCCACCGCACGGGCCGCTCGGCTCGTGGGCTGCGGCAGCGGCAGGCAGTCCGCGTGGCCGTCCGTCAGGGCCGTGAACAGGGAGGCGTCGTCGGCCGCCGCCCCCGGCACGTCGGCGTCGCGCATGCGGCCGAGGAGCACGCGCCGCTGGGCCGCGCTGACGTTCACGAGCGTCGCGCCGCCGTACGGCAGGTGGTGGCGCGCGGGGTCGAACGTCTCGCTGAGCACCAGGGCGTCGGGGTCGAAGCGGGCGCTGTGCGGCAGGCCCGCGGGCAGCCACACGGCGACCGAGGGCGACAGCTCGTAGTCGACGCCGCGGGCCGTGACGACGATGCGTCCGAGCGGCACATAGAGGAACTGGTGGGTGTCGTGGACATGCGTCGGATGCCCCTCCGGCGTCACGAAGTCGTCGTCCGGCCACACCGTTTCGTACCGCGCGTCCGCCCTCACCGATTCCCCCTGACCTCGGAGTTCATGGATTGACCCCTGAGTGTGAGCCGTGCGCCTCCGACTTGGATCGTCGAAAGCTAGGTAAGGGTAACCTAACTTTTTGTACGACTTGTGAGGAGCACAACCACCCATGACCCCTACGTCCCCGCCGGTGACGCCACCGTCGCCACTGGCCGGAGGGCGTCGCCCGAGACCGCGGCACGCACGCGCCGCCCTCGTCACGACGCTCGCCGTGGCCGCCCTCGCGGCCACCCTGATCGCGAGCGTCGGCCTCGGCGCCCGGGACATCTCGCCGATGGAGATCGTCCGCATCCTGCTGCACCCCGGCGCCGAGGACTACAACGCCCAGGTCCTGTGGACCGAACGCATCCCCCGGACCTTCCTCGGGCTCGCCGTCGGCGCGGCCCTCGGCGCCTCCGGCCTGATCATGCAGGCCCTCACCCTGAACCCCCTCGCCGACCCGGGCATCCTCGGCATCGAGCAGGGCGCCGCGATGTTCGTGGTCCTCGGCATCCTCTTCCTCGATCTGACCGGCGTGCGGGGCTACTTCTGGATGGCGCTGCTCGGCTCCGGGGTGACCGCCGTGCTCGTGTACCTCATCGGCACCCGCACCGACGCGGGCAGCAGCACGCTCGGCCTGGTCCTCGCCGGGGTGGCGCTCGCCGCCGTGATGTCCTCGCTGATCACGCTGATGGTGGTCCGCGACGAGGCGGTCCACGCCCATCTGCGCTTCTGGTCCGTCGGCCAGCTCACCGGCCGCGCGGGCGTCCTGGACCAGGCCGTCCCCTTCGTCGCCACGGGCCTTCTGCTCGCCCTGCCGCTCGGACGCACCCTCAACATCCTGAGCCTCGGCGACGAGACGGCCCGCGGCCTCGGCGTGCGGGTGGAGCGCGCCCGGCTCGCGAGCGCCGCCGTGGCGGTGCTGCTGTGCGCCGCCGCCACCGCCGCCGTCGGCCCCGTCTCCTTCGTCGGACTCGTGGCCGCCCACTGCGCGCGGCTGCTCGCCGGACCCGACCACCGCTGGTCCCTGCCCCTGGCCGTGGTGCTCGGCGCGGTCCTGCTCACGGCGGCAGACACCGCGGGACGGCTCGTCGTCGACCACGGCGAGGTCCAGGCCGGCGTGATGACCGCGGCCGTCGGCACCCCCTTCTTCGTCTGGCTCGCCCGCCGCAGGAACCTGGTGCGGATGTGAGCGCCGTCGCCGTCGGGTCCCGGCCCGCCCCCGCCGCGTCCAAGGAACACACCCTCGCCCGGCTGCGCGCCACCCGTCGCGCCCGGCGCCGCAGGACCGCCCTCGTCGGTGTCGTGCTCGCCGTGCTGCTGCTCGGCCTGACGTCGGCCTCCGTCCTCCTCGGCGGCGTCGGCAAGGTCGACCCGGCCGACGTGCTGCCCGCCGCGTTCGGGCTCCGCACCGGGCTCGCCGACTACATGATCTTCCAGTTGCGGATGCCGAGGGCCCTCGCGGCGCTGCTCGCGGGCGCGCTGTTCGGCCTCGCGGGCGCCCTCTACCAACGGCTGATCCGCAATCCGCTGGCCACCCCCGACATCGTCGGCATCTCGGCGGGAGCGGGCGCCGGTGCCACCACCGTGCTCCTGTACGCGCCCGCTTCGGTGGCCCTCGGCACCCCGCTGGCCGCGGTCGCCGGGGCGTTCGTGCTCGCCGCCGCGGTGTACGCGCTGAGCTGGCGGCGCGGCGTCGACACGTACCGCCTGGTCCTTGTCGGGATCGGGCTGAGCGCGGTCTGCACCGCGTACACCAACTATCTGTTCACCGTGGCCGATCAGCACAGCATCGCCCTCGCGATGCGCTGGCTCGTCGGCAGCACCAGCGGCGCGGACTGGGACGGCGTCACCACCCTGGCCCTCGGCCTCGGCGGCTGCCTGCTCGCCACCGCCCTGCTGCACCGGCCGCTCGGCAGCATGTCCCTCGGCGACCAGCTCGCCACCGGGCTCGGCACCCGGGTGGGGCTCGTGCGCGTCGCGGCGCTGCTCGTCGGCGCGGCCGCGGCCGCCCTCGCCACCAGCGTGGTCGGGCCCATCGGCTTCGTCTCGCTGATCAGCGGGCCCGTCGCCGCGCGGCTCGCGGGAGCGGACCGCGCCCTCGTCCTCGCGCCGCCCGTCGGTGCCGTCCTCGTCATCGGGGCCGACGTCCTCGCGCAGAACGCCCCGCTCATCAGCCCGGTGCCCACCGGGGTCCTCACCGCGCTCCTCGGCGCCCCCTATTTCGTCTGGCTGATCCTCCGGCGCCGGAAGAAGGCATCCTCGTGACACCGAAGACCCTCACCAGCTCGCCCCACGCGCCCGCCGCCGCACCGCGTCTGGAGGCCCGCGGCATCACCGCCGGCTACGGCGACGCGCCCGTCATCGAGGGCCTGGACCTGCGGATCGAGGCGGGCCGGATCACCGCGCTCGTCGGCCCCAACGCCTGCGGCAAGTCGACGCTCCTCAAGTCCCTGGCCCGGCTCCTCCCGCTCGCCGCGGGATCGGTGCTGCTCGAAGGCGCCGACATCCACCGCCTGCCCACCCGGGAGGTGGCCCGGCGCCTCGGCATCCTGCCGCAGTCGCCGCTCGCCCCGGAGAGCATCACCGTGGGCGACCTCGTCCGGCGGGGCCGCCACCCGCACCGGCAGTTCGGGCAGCGCCGCACCGCGGCCGACGACGAGGTCATCGCCGACGCGCTGCTCGCCACGGGCACCGCGGACCTGGTCGACCGGCCCGTCGACGCGCTCTCCGGCGGCCAGCGCCAACGCGTCTGGATCGCCCTCGCGCTCGCCCAGGACACCCCGACGCTGCTCCTCGACGAGCCCACCACGTACCTGGACATCGCACACCAGATCGAGGTCCTCGACCTGCTCGCCGACCTCAACGAACAGACCGGCAAGACCATCGTGCTCGTCTCGCACGACCTCAACCAGGCGGCCCTGTACGCCTCGACGATCGTCGCCCTGCGCGACGGCCGCGTCGTCCGCCAGGGCCCGCCCGCACAGGTGCTCGACGCCGACCTCGTGGCCGAGGTGTTCGGCCTGGACTGCGTCGTCGTCCCGCACCCCCGTTCCGACCGGCCGCAGATCTTCCCCCTCGGCCGCCGCCACCTCACGCAGGAGATATGACCATGAACCGCCCCGCAAGACCCGTCACCGGACGCGGCGCCACCCGGATCCTGCTCGCCGCCACCGCCTGCCTCGCCCTCGTCACCGGGTGCGGCGGCGCCGACGACGGCAAGGGGGACAAGTCCGGCAAGGCAGGAGCGGGTTCCGGGGCCTTCCCGGTGTCCCTCGCCAACGCCTGGGGCACGACCGAGGTCGGCGAGAAGCCGGTCAAGGTGGCCACCGTGTCCGACGGCGACACCGACATCGCGCTCGCCCTCGGCGTCGTACCGGTGATCACGCCGGACGCGGAGGACGGCGGCCCCGTGCCGGAGTACAAGAAGCGCGCCCTGGACAAGCTCGGCGTCGACAAGCTGAAGACGTACGACGACACGGACGGCACGGACTACGAGGCCATCGCGGCCGAGGCCCCTGACGTCGTCCTCGGCATGAGCACCTGGTCGATGGAGGCCGACTACGCCAAGCTCAAGCCGATCGCCCCGGTCGTCACCTACGCCGACAAGAAGGACGCCGACGCCCTGACCTGGCAGGAGCGGCTCACCACGGCCGCCAGGGCACTGGGCCTCAGCGACCGCGCCGAGAAGATCATCGCGGCCAACGAGAAGGCCGTCACCGACGCGGCGGCCGCGCACCCTGAGTTCAAGGGCAAGACGTACGCGTACGCGGTCGTCCACCCCGAGCAGATCACCTTCATGTCCCACGCCGACCAGGACCCGGGCGTCTTCGAGCAGTTGGGCCTGCGCAAGACCGCCAAGGCGAAGGACCACACCGCCAAGAAGAACGCGGTCGGCCTGGAGAACCTGGACGAGCTGGAGGCCGACGTCCTGCTGCTCACCTACCCGTTCGGCGACGAGGGGCTGCTCTCCGCGTCCGAGCTGGAGAGCAACAAGCTGTTCCGGTCCCTGGACGTGGTGAAGAAGAAGCACACCGCGGTCATCCCCGCGAAGAACACCTTGTCCTCCGCCATCGCCTACCCCGACGCGCTCAACGCCCCCTGGGTCGTCGAGAAGCTCACACCGATCCTCGCCGACGCCGTCGCGGGGGGGGGGGGGGGGCCCCCCCCCCCCCCCCCCCCCCGGGGGCCCCCCCCCCGCGCCCCCACCACCGACCACCCGCACCCGCAGTCCGCACCCCCTGCCCTCCCCACTCAGCACGCAGCACCCCGCACCCCGTGGGCCCGCGCACGCAGAAGGAGCACCACCATGCCCACCCGCAACCCCCGTTCGGTCGTCACGTTCCCCATCGTGCTCAGGGAGCTGACGGTCCTGCGCGCCGAGAACATCACCCCGGGGATGCGGCGCCTCACCCTGGGCGGCGCGCAGCTGCGCGCCTTCACACGCGACGGGCTCGACCTGCCCGAGCTGCGCACGGAGGGCTTCGACGACCATGTGAAGTTCTTCTTCGCCGACGACGAGGGCACGCTCGTGCTTCCCGGACAGAACGTCAGCAGCCTGGACTGGCCCGCCGACGGGCGGCCCGTCGCCAAGGACTACACGCCCGTCCGCCTCGATCCCGACGCCGGTGAGATCGACTTCGACTTCGTCCGGCACGCGGGCGGTGTCGCCTCGACCTGGGCGGAGCGGGTCGCGCCCGGTGAGAGCGCGTGGATCGCGGGGCCCAAGATGTCCCACAGCCACCCCGAGGGCGTGGACTGGCTGCTCGTCGTCGGCGACGAGACGGCGCTGCCCGCGATCGGCCGGTGGCTCGCCGAGATGCCCGCGGGCACGGTCGCCCGCGTGTTCGTCGAGATCGCCGACGACAGCCACCGCCAGGAGCTGCCGACGCGCGCGGACGCCGAGGTCGTCTGGCTGTCCCGCGACGGCGCCCCCGCGGGCACGACCGACCTCCTGGAGCGGGCGGTACGGGACATGGAGTGGCTGCCGGGCACCGCGTACGCCTGGGTCGCGGGCGAGACCGTGACGCTCAAGGGCATCCGCCGCCACCTGGTCACCGAACGCCAAGTGCCGCGCGAGCACACCCACATCACCGGCTACTGGCGCCGCACCGCACCCGCCCCGGCGGCTCCGGGCGACGCCGACGCGCACGGCCCGGCCGCCGCCGACCACCCGCAGGAGGAGGCCGACGACGCGCACGAGCGCCTGCACCTGCTGACCGACCCCGCGCCCGGCCACGCCATCCGCGCCGCCGTCACCCTCGGCTTGTTCGAGCTGGTGGACGGCGGTACGCGGGACGCGGCCCGGCTCGCCGAGCGCACCGGCGCCGACCCGGTCACCCTCACGGCGCTGCTCTCCTACCTGGTGTCCATCGACCTCCTCGCCCTCGACGGCGACGGCTACCGGCTCACCCCCGTCAGCGAGGAACTGGTCGAGGACGACCACTCAGCGGACGAGTACCACCTCGGCGGTGCCCAGGCCGCGCTCGACGCCTCGCTGAGCGGTCTGGTGCCCACCTTGCTGACGGGCAGGGCCGGTTACCGCACCGCGGCCGGGGAGACCTTCGTCGAGGCCATGGCGCACGACGCCCGGCTCGCCGGGACGGCACGGGCCGCGGTCGAGGAGGAGGCCCGCTGGATCGCCCCCGGTGTCGTGCGCGCCCACGACTGGTCGGCGGTGCCCGAGGTGACCGCGACCGGGCCTGGCTCGGCCACCGTCGTCAACGCCCTGGTGCACGCCTTCCCCGGGCTGCGGGCGCGCGTCACCGCGCTCCCCTCGGTCCTGCGGGTGCTGCGCGAGGAGATCCTGGACACCGACGTGCTGCCGCACGTCGAGCTGGTGCCGCAGACGGGTGCGGCGCCCGCGGCCGGGACGCGGACGCTGCTGATGTGCCGTCAACTCGCCTGGCTGGCCGACGAGGACGCCGCGCACCTGCTCGCCGAGACCGCCGCCGCCTTGGCCGCCGACGGGACGCTGCTCCTGGTCGAGCAGGTCACCGCGGCCGACCCGGACGACGCCGACGCCCCCTTGGACCACCTGCGCCTGAAGTGCGCGTTCGGCTCCGGCGTACGGGACGTGGCCGGTCTCACCGCCCTGGCGGAGCGGGCCGGGCTCGCGGTGGGGGCCTGCCACGACATCGGCTGGGACCACCGTCTCTGGATCCTGACGGCGCCCGGCCCCGCGCCGAGGTGACGTCACGTCAGGGTGCGTCGAGGTGGCGGGTGTCCCCCACCCTGACGACCTGGCGGTTGTGGAAGAAGTCGTCCTCGTGCAGCACCGTGATGCTCCCGGACGGCGCCCGGAAGCTGACGGAGCCGACGGAGTCGTACGGCATCTTGATCCAGGCCGCGACGACGAAGGTCGCGGCGAACCCGTGCGTGACGACGATCTGGTGCTCGCGCGGGCGCTGGAGGAGTTCGGCCATGGCGTCGTAGACGCGGCGCGCGCAGTCGCCTCTGGTCTCGGCGCCCGGCAGGCCTTCGTGGTGCCCCATCCGGTCGCCCTCGGCCGGCGGCGGCACGAACCGCCGGTCCAGCCACTCCTGCGGTCCGCCCTCCGCCTCGCCGTACGACTTCTCCCGCAGCCTGCGGTCCAGGAGCGGCTTCACACCGAAGAGTTCGCCCACCGCGTCGGCGGTGTGCGCGGCGCGGCGCAGGTCCGAGGAGATCACCTCGACGTCCGCGCCCTCGGGGATGTCGGCGCGCAGCGCCCGGGCGATGGCGTCCGCGGCGCCGCGCCCGGCGGGCGTGAGGTCGGAGTCGTGCCAGCCGCCGACCACCTTCTCGATGTGGTGCGTGGCCTCCGGGTGGGCGATGACGTGGATGGTGCGCATCAGGGCGTGCCTTTCGCGTGCGTACGGGCGTGGGTCCTCGCTGTGCTCACTGTGCTCACTGTGCTCACTGTGCTCCAGGGTGCGGGAGCGGCGGGGATTCCGGCGTGCCGGCCGCGGACCGCGCCGCCTCACCGATCTTGCCGTCCCCGGCCCCCTCCGCGCTGTTCGCACTCCCCGTATCCTCCGCCACCGTGCGACGGCGCACCCACAGGAGGGCGCCCGCGAGCATGACGGCGCCGCCGAGCAGCCAGCGCGGGGAGCCCGCAGGGAGGTGTCCGAGGACCAATCCCGTTCCGGCGCCGACCAGTTGGAGGGAGAGCGACTGGACGGACAGGGCGGTGGCGCGGCCCTTGCTGTCGACGCGCCGGTGCAGGATGTCGTTCTCGCTCGGGCCCGCGGCACCGAGCCCCACGTACACGAGGGCGTAGCCGATGACCGCCAGGGTGAGCGGGGCCGGGCCCGAGGAGACGGCGGTGAGGCCGAGCAGGAGCAGGCCGCCCGCCGCGGCGCCGAGGCCCACGAGGACGGCGCGCTCGCTCCCGCCCGCGTACCGGGCGAGCGGCGGCGCGAGATGGCTGCCCGCCATCGAGCACAGGTATCCGGCGCAGGCGAGGCCCGCGAAGAGCACCGCCCCCGACTCCGGCGCGCCGGTCAGGTCGACGGCCCTGCCGGGGGTGAGGACCTCCACGGTGATCAGTGCGCTGCCCGCCGCGCCGGCGCTCAGGACGATCCGCCGCACCAGCGCGTCCCGGCCGCCGAGGCGCACTCCGGCGACGACGGTGGCGGGGACTCCGCGCAGGACTCCGTGCAGGGTGGTGCGCTCCCGGGGCGGTTCGGGCAGCGCGGTCAGGACGTACGCGAGGAAGCCGACCTCGACGACGACGCCGAGCAGGGCCGGTACGGACAGCGGGATGACGAGCCCGGACGTGGCGTCGCCGATGCGGGCGCCGAGGTCGGGGCCGAGGCCGAGGAGCCAGGGCAGGGCGCCGCCGATCAGGACCCCGGCCGCGAGGGCCGCGGAGGTGGCGGCGCCGCCGCGGGCCAGGCCGGTGCGCAGCTCGGCGTCGGGGCCCGCGCTCGCGTGCACCGTGTCGACGTACCAGGCCTCGGCGGGGCCGCTCGACAGGGCGCGGCCCGCGCCCTTGAGCGCCATCCCGAGGGCGAGCACCCAGGCGGTGGTGCCGAGCGCGTGCAGGACCAGGGCGACGAGGTCGAAGAGGCCCGCGGCGGCGAGCACGGCGCGGCGTCCGAGGACGTCGGAGAGTCCTCCGGTGGGGAGTTCGAGCGCGGCGGCGGTGAGGGAGTGCGCGGCTATGCAGCCGGCGACGGCCGCGAGGGCGAGCCCGCGCTCGGTCATGAGCGCCACCATGGGCGCGATGGCGAGGCCGAGCGGCAGCCAGAACAGCGCGCAGACCGTGACGTAGCGACGGCGGGCGGTGCGGGGGTCGAGGGGGCCGGGTGCGGGTGGGGCGGCGCGGGTATCAGTCATGGGTGTAACCCCGCACGCGTCTCGGGGCGGCCCCGGCCTCGTCCGCCTCGGCGCCTCCGTCCGCCTCGACCGCCCCGGTGACACCTTGCGCCCCGGTGTCAACTTCCGCCCCAGCGGCGCCTTCCGCCGGTCGGTCCCCCGCCTCCGGCACCCCCACCCCCGCCTCCCCTTCCACACGCCCCATGACCGGCAGCCCCGCGAAGAACACCACGACCTTCTCGGCCCGCGCCTCCCCCGCGTCCCGTGCCGTCAGCTCCTCCAGCTTGTCCTCGAAGGTCTGCTTCAGCTCGGCCAGCGACTCGGGCGTCAGCATCGGCAGCAGGTCGGTGAGGCCGGACGGCTCCAGCCACTCCTGCCCCACGCGTCCGGCGGCCCTTGCGGCCTCGTACCACCCGAGGGACTCCCCCAGGTGGGCGATCTGGCGGCGGGCCATCTTGCCCGTGAACTCGCGGCCGACCGGTGAGGCCTCCATCGCCGCGTCGTCCCAGGTGGTCACCGCGTGCACCGCGCGCCAGCGGCGCTCCCGGCCGTCCCGGTGCTCCGCCTCGGCGACGAACGCGTACTTCGCGAGGACGCGCAGGTGATAGCTGGTCGAGGCGGACGACTCGCCCGTCCTGGCCGCGAGCTCGCTGGCGGTGGCGGGCCCGTCCATGCGCAGCAGGCCGAGCAGCCGGACCCGCAGCGGATGGGTCAGCGCCTTGATGGCGGCGGGCTCCCGCTCCGGGTCGAGAACCCGCAGGTGGTCCCGCCCGGCCGGGGGCCGTGCCCGGTCCGCGGGGCGCTCCGCGTCACGCTCTTCGTCTGCCATACGCCGAGCGTAGAACGCCCCGAGCACTTTCCCAAAGTCTTTTTGCAGATTTTCTTTGGGAAGGATCGCGGCGGGGACGGCGCCGACGGCGAGGCGCCCCGACGCGCCCCCGGACATGCCGCGCCCCCGCCGCGACGCGCGACGGGGGGCGTGGGGCGCACTCACACAGGGTCAGTCGATGCCGGGGAGGATGTGCGGCTCCGCGAGGTCGTCCTCGTATCCGGCGAGCCGGATGGGGGCCGCCTTGGCCCACGAGTCCAGGTTGCGGAGCTTCTGGGGACGTCCGCCCCGCTCGCCGCCACGATCGGTCGGCCGCTTCTCCTGCTTGGTCAGATCTGGTGTCACCGCGCACTCCTTTGTGTCGCGTAACGGAAGAACGATGGCCGCGCTTACTGCGCTGTCTTCTCGGTCGCGGTGGCGCCGTGTCCGGGCGGGATCGCGGCAGCGGGTCGCAGCCTGTCCCGGGGCGGCGTAGAGACGCTGGTGTGCGCCTCGTGGCCGTCCGTTCGCCCTAGGTTAACCAAATGAGCGCGGGTCTGCTCGATGGCGCCAAAACAAAGGGAGGATTCCGGACATGCCCTATTCGCGAGGCACACCCGGCCCTGCCGTGACTACCACTTGCCGGGCTTGTAGTCCTTCAGGAAGACCCCGTACAGGTCCTCGCCCGCCTCGCCCCGCACCACCGGGTCGTACACGCGGGCCGCACCGTCGACCAGGTCGAGCGGGGCGTGGAAGCCCTCCTCGGCGAGGCGCAGCTTGTCGTGGTGGGGGCGCTCGTCGGTGATCCAGCCGGTGTCGACCGAGGTCATGAGGATGCCGTCGGCCTCGAACATCTCCTGGCCGCTGGTGCGCGTCACCATGTTCATCGCGGCCTTGGCGGCGTTGGTGTTCGGGTGCCCGGCGCCCTTGTAGCCGCGGCCGAAGACGCCTTCCATCGCCGAGACGTTGACGACGTAGGCGCGTCCGCTCGCCGCCTTCCTCGCGGCCTCGGCCATCATCGGCCGCAGGTGGCTGATGAGGATGAACGGCGCGGTGTAGTTGCACAGCTGGGTCTCGAGCAGCTCCACCGGGGAGATCTGTTCGATGGTCTGCACCCAGGTGTTGGTGTCGACGACGTCCGGCACCAGGCCGCCCGCGTCGATCGCCGTGCCCGCCAGGTGCCGCTCGACGCTGGCGTTGCCCGCGACCAGGGCGAGGTCGGCGACCGCTTGCGCGTCCAGGCCGCTGACGCCGACGGGCAACGCGGCAGGGCCGCCGAGCTCGCCGACCGCGCCGGAGTTGAAGGCGCCGATCACCTGGTGGGCGGGCAGCTCCCCGGCGGGCAGCGGGGCGCTCTCGCCCTCGACGAGGGCGGCGTAGGCGGACGGCAGGCGGCGCACGGTCTGCGTCGCGTTGTTGATGAGGATGTCGAGCGGGCCCTGCCCGGCGACCTGCTCGGCGAGGCCGACCACCTGCGCGGGGTCGCGCAGGTCGATGCCGACGACCTCCAGGCGGTGCAGCCAGTCCGCCGAGTCCTCCATCGCCTTGAAGCGGCGGATGGCGTCCTTGGGGAACCGGGTCGTGACGGTGGTGTGCGCGCCGTCGCGAAGGAGCCGCAGCGCGATGTACATGCCGATCTTGGCGCGGCCCCCGGTGAGCAGGGCGCGCTTGCCGGTGAGGTCGGCGCGGGCGTCGCGCTTGGCGCGGTTCTCGGCGGCGCAGTCCTGGCAGAGCTGGTGGTAGAAGTAGTCGACCTCCACGTACCGCTTCTTGCAGGTGTAGCAGGAGCGGGGGCGCTGGAGTATCCCCGCGATCTGTCCCGCCTCGGTGACGGAGGACGGCAGGATGCCTTCGGTCTCGTCGTCGATGCGCTGCGCGGAGCCGGTGGCGGTGGCCTCGGTGACGGCCTTGTCGTGGGCGGTCTTGGCGGCCCTGCGCTCCTGGCGGCGGCGCTGTTTCACGGTGCGGTAGATCCCGGCGGTGGCGCGGCGCACGGTGATCGCGTCGGGGTGGTCGACGTCCAGCTGGTCCAGCTCGTCGAGGACGCTGAGGCAGACGGCGAGCCGCTCGGGGTCGATGCCCGGGCCGTACGGGCCGAGGTCCCCCGCGGTGACCTCGTGTCCCTCGTGCCCCCGGTCGCCCCCGCGGTCGTACGCAACGGCGCCGGCACCCTGCTGCTGGCTGTCCTCTGTCACCGTCATGGCCGCTGTCGTTCCTCACCGCACTCGTGCCGCGGCTCGTCTGAGGTGACCGCGGAAGCTCCAAAAGCGGAACTTTACGTAGCCCGGGCGCCCGGTACCAAACCCGAACGGTCGCCCGCCACTCCCCGTGCACGCTCGCACACGGCCACGAGCGCGGCCAGTTCGGCGTCCAGGCTGCGCGCGAGCAGGTCCAGGTCCCCCACCGCGGCGGCGTCGGCGACCAGGCCGTAGTGGACACGGCCGCGGTAGGTGGAGACGGCGACGGCGAGCGCCTGTCCGCGGGCCAGCGGGGCGAAGGGGTAGACCTCGGTGAGCGGGCAGCCGCCGAGGCGCAGGCCGAGGCTGGGCAGCGGCACGCTGGTGACGAGGATGTCGAAGAGCAGCCGGGCGGCGTGCGCGACGGCGGGGCCGCCGACGCGGTGGCCGATCGGGAGCACGTGGTCGGCGAGCAGCGCGACGGCGCCCGCGCCGCGGGTGGGGCCCGCGTCCTTGTTGCGGTCCATGGCGGTGCGCACGGCGCGCAGGCGGGCCAGCGGGTCCGGGTCGTCGACGGGCAGCCGTACCAGATAGCCGGAGAGGCGGTTGCCCTGCGGGTGGGCGGTGCGCGGGCGGCGCCGCGAGACCGGGACGAGCGCGCGCGGAGCCACGCCCTCGCTGCTGTCGCCCCGCTCGTCCAGCCAGCGCCGCAGCGCCCCGGCGACGACGGCGATCAGGACGTCGTTGACGGTGCCCCCGACGGTCTTGCGCACCCGGTGCACGTCGTCCAGGTCCAGGGCGACGCCCGCGGTGCGGCGGGTGCCGGTGGGCCGGGAGGTGAGGGCGTCGCAGGAGCGGACGTCCCAGGTCGCCCGGGCCACGGAGACGCCGATGTCGAGGGCACGGCCGACGTCGGTGGCGGCGGTGCGGACCCCGGCGAGGGCGGAGCCGACGGTGCCGGGCAGCCGCCGCGGGTCGAGGGCGTGCCACCACGGCGTCTCGGGGACGGGCCGTGGCGCGCGGGTGGGCGGGAGTTCCATCGGGTCCATGACCCCGGCGGCCAGGGTGAGGGCGCGCAGTCCGTCGGCGAGGGCGTGGTGGAACTTGAACAGGACCGCGAACGAGGTCCCGTCGGCGGCGGGCAGGACGTGCGCCTCCCACGGCGGCCGGTACCGGTCGAGGGGCCGCTGCATGAGCGCGCCGGCCGCCGCGTGGAAGTCGGCCGCGGGCGGGGCGAGGTGGACGTGGTCCAGCGGGTCGAAGCCGGGTGCGGGCGTGCGCTCGGCGCCGCCGGGGGGCAGCAGCACGTGCCGTATCCGCATGCCCAGGCCCGGGACGGCCGGGGCGCGGGCGGCGAGCAGGTCGGCGGCGTGCGCGGCGGCGGACGGCGAGTCCGCGGCGAAGACGCCGAGTGCCCCCAGGTGCATGGGGTGCTCGGCGGACTCGATGCTCCAGAAGGCGAGGTCGAGCGGGGCGAGCAGGTCCGAACTCTCAGAGGTCATGACTCGCTCTCGTGTCGGCGGTCGGCAGCGGAGCCAGCAGCCAATCACCCACCGACAATTACGGTCAAGTACGATCTAGCTACACACAGTTAACAACAGATTAAGGCCCGTCCTTCCCGGAAACCGCCGGGAAGGACGGGCCTCGTGGGACGTCAGTGGCGACGCCTCACCGCGAGCGGACGGTCACCTCACCACGGGCGGCGCCGCCTCGGGTGACGTTCCCCACGTGGACGGCTCGTCCCCGACGGCGAACGACAGCTCCCGCAGCCCGCGGATGTCGCCCGTGCGCAGATACGTCCGCCCGTAGTCCGCGCCGTCGGCGCTCACCGACTGCACGTACCGCCGCTCCGGCGACGTGCCCGGCGCCTTCACCGTGAACCGTCCGCGCGGGTAGTAGCGGCGGTCCAGGCTGAGGTCGACCCGCTCGAAGACGGGCGTCGACAGGCCCCAGGTGTCCGTGCCCGGCTGCACCGGGAAGATCCCGATGGACGAGAGCACGTTCCAGGCGGACATGGTGCCGAGGTCGTCGTTGCCGGTCATGCCGGTCGGGGTGTCCGTGAAGAGCGTCAGCGCGGCGTGCACCACGTCGGTCGTCTTCCACGGCTGGCCGGTCGACAGATACGTGTACGGGGCGATCAGGTCGGGCTCGTTCTGCGGGTTGTACTTGTCCGCGTTGTAGTAGTCGTACGGACCGTTCACCCACACCTCGCGGGCCGTCCTCGCCGGGTCCTTCAGGAGCTGCTCGTAGGCGAAGAAGGAGTCCAGGCGGCCGTTCGTGGCCTGCTTGCCGCCGATGAGGTCCACCATGCCGGGCAGGTCCTGCGGCACCAGCCACTGGTACTGCCAGGACGTGCCCTCGTGGAAGCCCTCGCTCTTGGCCGGGTCGGCGGGTCCGGTGAACGCCCCCGCCTTGTCCCGCGCCCGGAAGAACCCGGTCGAACCGTCGAAGATCTTCCGGTAGTTCTGGGCCCGCGCCGCGTACCGCTCGGCGTCCTTCTCGTGCCCCAGCTCGCGCGCCATCTGCCCGAGCATCGCGTCCGACAGGGCGTACTCCAGCGTGGCCGAGGCGCCGTGGTCGTAGTCGGAGTCACCGGGCTTGGCGTGCGGGCGGCCCTTGACGTAGGGCGCGAAGCCCTCGGCGATGTACTCCCTGTTGGCCTCGCGGCCCACCGGCGCCGCGTCGGCGGGCGGCACCCCGTCTGCGTTCTTCTTCAGCGCCCGGTACGCCTCCTCCTCATGGCCCTTGAGCAGGCCCTGCTGGTAGGCGTTGGTGAGGAACGGCGTGACCGGGTCGCCGGTCATGATGTTCGTCTCGACGGTGCCGTAGCCCCACTTGGGCAGCCAGCCGCTCTCGGCGTCGATCCTCAGGACCGACAGAGCCATGTCCCGGGACTCGCGCGGGGCGAGCAGCGCGAGGAGCTGGGCCTGGGTGCGGTAGGTGTCCCAGAGCGACCAGTTCTGGTAGTACGTGAAGCCCTTCGCACGATGGGTCTTCTGGTCCCAGCCGGTGTAGCGGCCGTCGACGTCACTGCCGATGTTGGGCGCGAGGAACGAGCGGTACAGGGACGAGTAGAAGGTGCGCCGCAGCGTCTTGTCGCCGCCCTGGGCGCGCACGTCGTCGAGCCGGTCCTCCCACTTCGCGCGCGCCGCGTGCTCGACACGGCCGAACGAACGCCCGCCCTCCGCACGGAGGTTGAGCGCGGCGCCCCGCGCGTCGACGTAGGACAGCGCGGTCGTCGCCTCGACGGTGCGGTCCTTGGAGGTGTCGAAGCGGAGGTACGCGCCGTTGCGCTCGGCGTCGGCCGAGGACTTCCGGGAGCCCGCGGTGACCGTGCCGCCCTTCCAGGTGCCGGCCGAGGTGAAGGGCCGGTCGAAGCGGGTGACGGTGTAGAGCGTGTACGGCTTGGTGTCCTGGCAGAAGCCGCTTCCGGTGATCTTCGTGCGGACGGTGCGGCGGTCGAGGATCTCGACGTCGGTGGAGACGGTCCTGTGCAGGGACTGGCCCGCGTTGATGAGGACGTTGGCCTTGTCGGTGGCGGGGAAGGTGTAGCGCTGCACGCCGGTGCGCTCGGTCGCGGTCAGCTCGGCGCCGATGCCGGACTTCAGGCCGACCTTGTAGTAGCCGGGGCGGGCCGTCTCCGTGTCGTGGCTGAACTCGGCGGCGTACTTGGCGTAGTCGGTCTCCGTCACGTCCCCGGTCGTCGGCAGGACCGGCAGGTCGCCGCCGAGCCCGCAGCCCACACCGGACAGATGCACCGCGGAGAAGCCCCGGATGTGCGTGTCGGAGTGGTCGTAGCCGGTGTTGTGGCCGGTGTCGGGCGAGAGCTGCACCATGCCGAAGGGCACGGCGGCGCCCGGGTAGGTGTTGCCCTCGTTCTCGGTGCCGATGAACGGGTTGACCAGGTCGGTCAGGCGCTCGCCGCGCGCAGCGGCGTCGGCCGACGGGATGGTGAGGGCGCCGCCGAGGAGCGCGGTCGCCACCACCGCCGTCCCCGCGCCGCGCAGCCGGTGGGTCCATCTCATGGGTGGGAACGCCTCCTTGGACAACGTTGTCACTACCTCGGGCGCGCTCATTCTTCGGGCGCGTGCGTCTACTCGTCAAGGGTGGTGCGGGTGTGGCGTGCGGTCGGCCGGGGCCTGGTTCCGGCCACGGCCCCGCGCGGGGAGATGTGCCCCGGCCCGCCCCCCACGGACGGACCGGAGCACATCGGTCGGTCAGGCGCAGCCCCGCACGGGCGCCTGCGAGGCGTCCTTGATCAGGGACTCGTGCGCGGCCCGCAGCCGTGGCACATCGGGCTTGACGACCTTGCGGTCATAGGTGAGCAGGCCGTTCAACTCCCCTTCCACGTCGGAGATCTGGGTGTAGACCGCGCCGTTGCCGCCCTTGCAGGCGAGCGCGCGCACCTCGCGGAGCTTGGTCAGGTACTCCTCCGTGTACTTGGCGGGGTCGACGTCGACGTAGCTCTGCTGCACCGACCAGGCGTGGCCGGGCACCGCGAGTCCGAGGCCGCCGTACTCCCCGTTGATCAGGGCCCGTCGGCCGTCGGGCCGGGGCGGCAGGGCCGGGCTCGGGTAGCCGTGCTCGTCCATGAGGTCGCCCTTGCCGCCGTCGGCGCCGAGGTTGAGCCCCGACATGCCGTTGACGAGGCGCGTGGGGTCCCAGGCCTTGGCCTGTTCGGCGATACGGCCCTGGTCGTACTGGCCCCAGCCCTCGTTGAAGGTGACCCACATGACGATGGACGGGCTGTTGCCGTGCTCGTCGATCATCTGCTTCATCTCGTGCTCGAACTGGGCCCGGGCGGCGGCGTCCGGGTTCCGCTCGGCCCGCATGGACGGCATGTCCTGCCACACCATCAGGCCCAGCCGGTCCGCCCAGTAGAACCACCGGTCGGGCTCGACCTTGATGTGCTTGCGCACGGAGTTGAAGCCCATCTCCTTGTGCATCCTCAGGTCGTACGCGAGGGCTTCGTCGGTGGGTGCGGTGTGCAGGCCGTCGGGCCAGAAGCCCTGGTCGAGCGTGGCCATGAGGAAGGTGGGCTTGCCGTTGAGGACGGTGCGCGGGGTGCCGTCGATCTTCTCCACGGAGATCGAGCGCATCCCGAAGTAGCTCCGCAGCTCGTCCGCGCGGGCGCCGTACTTGCCCCCGTGCCTGCCCCCGCCGACGGTGACCCTCAGGTCGTAGAGGAACGGGTCGTCGGGCGACCACAGGCGCGGCTTCTTCAGGGTGAGCTTCAGCGGCTCCCCGGTGCGGCCGCTCGCCTCGGCGACCTTCTTCTTCCCCTCGTACGCGACCGCCCTGATGGGCACGCCCGCGCGGACGCCCTTGGCCTCGACGGCGACCTGCCTGGTCGTGACGTCGGGGGTGATCTTCAGGGATTCGGCGTGGTCGCGGGCCACCGGCTCCATCCACACCGTCTGCCAGATGCCGGACGACGGCGTGTACCAGATGCCCGACGGGTCCAGGCGCTGCTTGCCGACCGGCGGGTTCGGGCCGCCCGGGGCGTCGGTCGGGTCGTGCACGCCGACGATCAGCTCCTGGGTGCGGCCGGGCTTCAGCGCGTCGGTGACGTCGGCGCTGAACTTGTCGTAGCCGCCCTTGTGGTCGGCGACCTCGGCGCCGTTCACGTACACCTTGGCGTGCCAGTCGACGGCGCCGAAGTTCAGCTTGAGCCGCTGGTCGCCGCGGTGGTCGCCGACCTTCCAGCCGGCCGGGACGGTGAAGGTGCGGCGGTACCACATGCGGTCCTCGTGCCGCTGCAGGCCCGACAGCTGGGACTCCACCGGGTAGGGGACGAGGATCTTCTCCTTGAGCTTCTTGCCGACCGGTGGCCGCTCGCCCTCCTTGGCTGCGGCGAACTGCCAACTGCCGTTGAGATTACGCCAGTCGGCGCGCTTGAGCTGCGGCCGCGGGTACTCGGGCAGCGCGTTGCCGGGGCCGACGTCGTCCGCCCACTTGGAGCGCAGCTCGTACGTGGACTTGTTGCCGCCGCTGCTCCAGAACGCGCCGACCTGCTTGCCGTCGGTGCCGGTCAGGCCGCCCTTGCCGTCGTAGCGCAGGTCGGCGGTGCCGCGGGCGGTGCCGGTCTTGTTGCCGACGACGGGCTGCTTGAGGGCGACGAGCAGGGCGCGCGGGTCGGCCGGGTCCTGCCGGACCGAGTCCAGCGGCCACTTGGCGCCGCCGATGACGGCTTCGATGTGGCCGACGAGCCCGGCGGGGGGCGCGGCGAGTTCCTGGACGAACTCCAGCCTCAGCGCCTTGCCGTCCTTCTGCACGGTGGCGTCGGTCGCTCCGTCGTAGTCCCAGCCGTCGGGGAGGCGGAACGCGGACTGCGGCACGGCCTTCTTGGTGCCGCCGGGCTCGGTCCAGCGCAGGTGAAGGTTGGAGCCGCCGTAGTGCTCGAAGTACTCGACCTTGACGTCGTAGGCCTTCCCCGCGGTCAACTCGACCGGCTGTGAGGTCTGTTCGCGGTCCCAGTCGTCGACCCAGTGGTCGATGGCGAGCTTGCCGTCGACCCAGAGCCGGAAGCCGTTGTCGCCGGTCATGGCGAAGGTGTGGGCGCCGGACTTCTCCGGGACGATCTTCCCCGTCCAGCGGACGGTGGCGTCGTCGGACTTTCCGGTGGCGAGGTTCAGTCGGGGTTCGAGGGTGTCGAAGTCGATGTTCCGGTCGAAGCCGGTGGCCTTGAGCTCGTGGAAGTCGAAGGCCCCGGGGGCGGACTGGGTGTAGTACTCGCCCTTCAGGCCGTGGACCTCGGGTGCCTCGTCGCCCGCCGCGGTCGCGGTGGACTGGGCGACGAGCCCCGAGAACACCAGGGCCGCGGTGAGCAGCAGGGCGAGTTGGTGCCGGAGCTTTCCTGATCGTCTAGGGCGCACGGATCCTCCTTGTCGAGGAAGGGTGGCGGCTCGTCGCTCCAGTCGGTACAACGAGTCTGTACAACGTTGGAAGGAACGGCAGTTGGCATGACAGCACGGCTCCGGGCGCGCTGTCCAGGGCCGCGGCGCATGCCGCCGGACGCCCCGGGGCCGGGGCGCACATCGACGCGAGGAGTGGCACGTGCGGGTGAGCCTCAAGGATGTCGCGGAACGCGCGGGCGTCTCGATCAAGACCGTCTCGAACGTGGTGAACAAGTATCAGCACGTCACCCCGGCGATGCGGGCCCGGGTGCAGCAGGCCATCGACGAGCTCGGCTACCGCCCGAACCTGACGGCACGTCACCTCCGCAAGGGCCGCACCGGCATCATCGCGCTCGCCGTCCCCGAGCTGGGAAACCCCTACTTCGCGGAGCTCGCAGGAGCCGTCATCGACGCCGCCGCCGCGCACGACTTCACCGTCCTGCTCGACCACACCCGCGGCGACCGCGAGCAGGAGGTCCTGGTCAGCCAGGGCTTCCGGGCCCGCGTGATCGACGGCCTGATCCTCAGCCCGCTCGAACTGGAGGCGGAGGACCTGCGGGGCCGCGAGGACGACGTGCCCCTGGTGCTGCTCGGCGAGCGCGAGTACGACCTGCCCTACGACCACATCGCCATCGACAACGTCGCCGCGGCGCGCGCCGCGGTGGGCCACCTCATCGGCCGCGGCCGCAGCTCCATCGCCTACCTCGGCGCCCGCACCGACTCCGCGAACCGCCCCGCCCACCTGCGCCTTCAGGGCTGGCGGGCCGAGCTGACGGCGGCCGGGCTGCCCGCGCCCGACTCCCTGGTGGGGCCGGTCGGCGGCTGGAACCGGGACGACGGGGCGAAGGCGATGGCGCGCATGCTGGACTCCGGGGTGCGGCCAGACGCGGTGTTCGCGTACAACGACCTGGTCGCGATCGGGGCGATGCGGGTCCTGCACGAGCGGGGGCTCCGGGTGCCGTGGGACGTGGCGGTGGTCGGCTTCGACGACATCGCGGAGGGGCAGTTCGGCGCCGTCACGCTCACCACGATCTCGCCCGACAAACAGGCCATCGCCCGGCTCGCGGTGGCCTCGCTGCTGCGCAGCCTCGCGGGCGGAGGGGAGCCGGGCGGGCGGACGCTGTCGGCGGAGTTCGAGCTGGTGGAGCGGGAGAGCACGCTCGGGCGGCGGTGAGGCACGGGGGCCGGGACCGCCCGGTGCGTCCGGCCGGGGCGGGCCCGAAGTCCCGGCGGATTCCGGGCGGTTCCGGCCGCCTCGGCCCGGCGCCGATGTGCGGGGCGTGCGTGCGCGAAGGGTTTACAGCCTTCTTTCAACGATGTAAAAAGCTCCCCGTACCGCTGAGTTGACCGCAAACCCGTTCTTCCCGTGAGCGCTCTCAGTGTGCGCCGGGGCCGTGCCGTTTGGGGACTCCCATGAAGCCGAACATCTTCCTTCGCCGTACCTCGGGCCGCTCTTCGGGCCGCGCGTCGGCCAGCACCCTGCTCGCCGTCGGCCTCGCCGCGAGCCTCGCGCTCACCACGGGATGCGCCAAGTCGGAGGACGACGGCGCCGACTCCGGCGACTCCGAGTCCGCCGCCGAGGGCGACGCGGGCCAGGTCGTCTCCTCCCCCGGCGCGGGCGGCAAGACCTGCGGACACGGGGACTACGGCGCCAAGAAGCTGGACCTGAAGTCCGCGACGGTCGGCTTCTCGCAGTCCGAGAAGGAGGCCAACCCCTTCCGGATCGCCGAGACGGCCTCCATCAAGGCCGAGGCCGACAAGCGCGGCGTGAAGCTCCTGACGGCCAACGCCCAGTCGCAGTTCTCCAAGCAGATCAGCGACGTCCAGGACCTCATCGCCAAGGGCGCCGACCTCCTCGTCATCGCCCCGCTGAACTCCGACGGCTGGGAGCCGGTGCTCCGCCAGGCCAAGGCCAAGCACATCCCGATCGTCACCATCGACCGCAAGATCAACGCGGCCGCCTGCGAGGACTATGTGAGCTTCATCGGCTCGGACTTCGTCGAGCAGGGCAGGCGCGCCGCCGACCGCATGATCGAGGCGACCGGCGGCAAGGGCGAGATCGCGATCCTGCTCGGCGCCGCGGGCAACAACGTCACCACCGACCGCACCAAGGGCTTCCAGGAGCGGCTCAAGGCCAAGGCCCCGGACCTGAAGGTCGTCTTCAAGCAGACCGGCGAGTTCGCCCGCGAGAAGGGCCAGCAGGTCACCGAGCAGCTCATCCAGTCCAAGCCCGGGATCGACGGGATCTACGCCGAGAACGA
This sequence comes from Streptomyces sp. RK9, assembly GCF_045070545.1. Classification (NCBI taxonomy): domain Bacteria; kingdom Bacillati; phylum Actinomycetota; class Actinomycetes; order Kitasatosporales; family Streptomycetaceae; genus Streptomyces; species Streptomyces sp. RK9. Next base: position 1,111,056 of record NZ_CP173703.1, read on the forward strand.
CGAGATGGGCCTCGGCGCGGTCGGCGCCCTGAAGGGCGCGGGCAAGAAGGCCGGCGAGGTGAAGATCGTGACGATCGACGGCACCAAGAACGCCGTGCGCGGCATCGTCGACGGCTGGATCGACGGCGTCATCGAGTCCAACCCGCGCTTCGGGCCGCTCGCCTTCAAGACCCTGGACACCTTCACCAAGGGCGGCGAGGTGGCGCAGGACATCGTTATCAAGGACAGCGCCTACACCAAGGACAACGCGAAGTCGGACCTCGGCAAGGCGTACTGACGTGCCGTCGGTGACGGAGTCCGAGGCACGGCCGCTCATGGGGGCCGCCGTGCTCTCGGTGACCGGCCTCAGCAAGACCTTCCCGGGCGTACGGGCCCTGGACGGCGTCGACTTCACGGCCCGCGCGGGCGAGGTGCACGCGCTCATCGGGGAGAACGGCGCCGGGAAGTCCACGCTCATCAAGGTCCTCACCGGCGTGTACCGGCCCGACCCGGCCGCGGAACCCGGCACGGGCGTCATCACGTACGACGGCAGTCAGGTGGAGTTCGCCACCCCGCTCGCGGCCCAGCACGCGGGGATCTCCACCATCTACCAGGAGGTCAACCTGGTCCCGCTGATGAGCGTGGCCCGCAACCTCTTCCTCGGCCGGGAGCCGCGCGGCCGCCTCGGCCTGATCGACTTCCGGCGCATGCACCGCGAGGCCGAGCAGGCCCTCGGCGGCCTCGGCGTCCGCGTCGACGTGCGCCGCCCGCTGCGTGAACTCGGCGTCGGCGCGCAGCAGATGGTGGCGCTGGCCCGCGCGGTCGCGGTCGACGCGCGCGTGGTCATCATGGACGAGCCGACGTCGTCCCTGGAGCCGCGCGAGGTGGCCACGCTGTTCGGCGTGATCCGGATGCTGCGCGCACGCGGCATCGCCGTGATCTACGTCAGCCACCGCCTGGACGAGCTGTACGAGGTGTGCGACACGGTGACCGTGCTGCGGGACGGCAGGTCGGTGCACAGCGGCCCGATCGCCGCCCTGGACCGGCTGCGGCTGGTCTCCCTGATGCTCGGCCGTGACGTCGGCGACGTACGCGAGGAAGGCCTGACGAAGTTCAGCGGGAGCCACGACACGGAGGCCCGACCCGTCCTTGAGGCACAGGATCTGACGGTCCGCCACCAGTTGCGGGGCGTGTCCCTGGCGATCCGGCCCGGGGAGGTCGTGGGGCTCGGCGGGCTGCTCGGCTCCGGGCGCAGCGAGACCGCGAAGGCCATCGCGGGGGCGCTGCCGCCGGACTCCGGCCGGGTGGTCGTGGCCGGGGTGCCGGTGCGCACCGGGTCCACGCCCGCCGCGATCCGCGCCGGGGTGAGCCTGCTGCCCGAGGACCGCAAGGCCGAGGGCATCGTGCCGGGCCTGTCGGTGCGCGAGAACATCGCGCTCGCCGCCCTTCCTGGCCTGTCCCGCTTCGGCCTGGTCGACGAGGCCCGCATCGACCGCGTCGTCGACACCTTCATGAAGCGCCTGCGCATCAAGGCGTCCGGACCGCACCAGAAGGTCGGCGAACTCTCCGGCGGCAACCAGCAGAAGGTCCTCCTCGCCCGCTGGCTCGCCATGAACCCCAAGGTCCTGCTCCTGGACGAGCCGACACGCGGCATCGACGTGGGCGCGAAGGCGGAGGTGCAGAAGCTCATCGACGAGCTGGCCGACGACGGGCTCGGCGTGCTGCTCATCTCCTCGGACGTGGAGGAGCTGATCGAGGGCAGCGACCGCGTGGTGGTCCTCAAGGACGGCGCGGTCGTCGAGGAACTCACCGGCGACGCCGTCACGGAGGACCGCCTGATGCGCGCGATCGCGGCCGCGCCCGCCGCGCGAGCCACGACCGCCGCCCCCGGAGGTGACGATGACTGACCTCAGCCTCGGCGGCCGCACCCGCGTCGACCGCGACCGCCTCCTGCGCCTGCTCCAGGACTACGGCGTCCATCTGGGCGTCGCCGTGCTGCTCCTGGTGAACATCGCCCTCACCCCGCACTTCCTGTCCGCCGAGAACTTCCGCACCCAGGCCGTCCAGGTGGCGCCCGTCCTGATCGTCGCGCTCGGCATGGCCCTCGCCATCGGCAGCGAGGGCGTGGACCTGTCGGTCGGTTCGGTGATGGCGCTCTCCACGTCCCTGCTCTCCCTCTATCTCGGCTACGGCATGTGGATCGCGCTGCTCGTCGCCGTGCTCGGCGGGGCCGCCGTCGGCGTCGCGAACGGGGCGCTCATCGCCTTCATCGGCGTCCAGCCGATCGTCGCCACGCTCGCGTTGATGGTGGCGGGCCGTGGCCTCGCCCAGGTCCTGCTGCCCCAGCTCAAGGACGTGCACGACCCGACGATGGCCTCGCTCGGCTCCGGCGACCTGCTCGGCGTCCCCTATCTGGTGCTCATCGCGGTGGCGCTCGCGCTGCTCGTCGCGTTCGTCGTCCGCCGCACGACCTTCGGCCGCCAGCTCCTCGCGATCGGCGACAGCCGTCCGGCGGCCCGGCTCGCCGGACTTCCGGTGCGCCGCGTGCTGATCCTCGTGTACGTGTGCTCGGGCGCCCTCGCCGCGATCGCGGGCGTCCTCGCGACGGCGCGCCTGACCGCGAGCGACCCGACGTCGCTCGGCAATCTGATGGAGCTGTCCGCGATCACGGCGGTCGTCGTCGGCGGCACTCCGCTGAGCGGCGGGCGCGTGCGCGTCGGCGGCACGGTGGCGGGCGCCGTCCTCATCCAGCTGCTCACGGCCACCCTCATCAAGCACGACCTGCCGCCGTCGTGGACGCAGATCGCGCAGGCCGTGGTGATCATCCTGGCCGTGTACGCGGCGCGCGAGAGGGGGAAGCGATGACGGTCGACACGGAGAGCCCGGTGGCGCCCATGGGCACGGTCCCCCAGGACGAACCGCTCGGCGCGACGCGCTCGGAGCGCCTCAGCGCGCTGGCCCAGCAGCACGGCGCCCTGGTCACCCTGGTGATCGCCGTCCTCGCCGCCTGGCTGTCCTTCGACACGTTCATGACGACCGACAACATGCAGAACATGGCGGTGTCCTCGGCGTTCCTCGCCGTCGTCGCGCTCGGCATGACGTTCGTGATCGTCACGGGCGGCATCGACCTGTCCGTGGGCTCGCTGTTCGCGCTCGGCGGCGTGCTCGCGGCCTGGGGCTCGCAGTACGGCACGGCGGTGGCGCTGCTGCTCCCGCTCGCGGTGTGCGGGCTCATCGGCCTGGTGAACGGCCTGCTGATCGCCCGGTCGCGGCTCGCCCCGTTCATCGTGACGCTGGCCGCGCTGCTCGGCGCGCGCGGCATCCTCCTCGCCGTCACCGACGAGGGCTCCAGGACGTACCTCGTCGACAAGGACTCCTTCTTCGCGACGCTCGGCCAGGGCAAGCTGCTCGGCATCGGCGCGCCGGTGTGGATCACGGTGGGCCTGTTCGTGGCCGGTGCCGTGGTGCTGCGGCGCACCCGCTTCGGGCAGTACGTGTACGCGGTCGGCGGCAACGAGGACGCGGCGGCCCTGATGGGCGCGCCCGTGGCCCGTACGAAGACGGCCGTCTACACCCTGTCCGGCCTGTGCGCGGGCCTCGCGGGCGCGCTCAACGCGGCCTGGCTGGCGTCCGGCGTGACCATCCTCGGCTCCGGCATGGAGCTGGAGGCGATCTCCGCGGTCGTCATCGGCGGCACGCTGCTGTCCGGCGGCTTCGGCTTCCTCAGCGGCTCCCTCGTCGGCGTGCTCCTGCTGAAGGTCATCCAGAACGTCATCAACCAGATCGGCTCCCTGGACTCCGCCTACCAACAGGTCGTCAGCGGCGGCTTCCTTGCCGTGGTCGTCATCGCGCAGACCTGGCTCGGGCGCAGGAGGCGCGTGCTGTAGTCGCAGCGGGGCCGGCGGTGTCCGGCCCGGACGTACACGGTTCTAGGGGTACGTGGGTGACGTGCCCTCGACCAGGACCCGCTGCCCCTTGCCCAGGGCGATCACCCCGCCCTTCGACACCGTGTACAGCTCCTCGTCCCGCTCCGGGTTCACGCCGATGGTGGCCCCGGGCGGGACGTCGACGTTCTTGTCCAGGACGGCGCCGCGCACCACCGCGCCCCGCCCGACCCGCACGTTGTCGTGCAGCACCGAGCCCTGCACGACGGCGCCCTCGCCGATGCTCACCCCGGGCGACAGGACGGAGCGGGTGACCTGGCCGCGGATGACGCAGCCGGGGCTGACCACGGACTCGCTCGCGATGCCGCCCGCGCAGAACTTGGCGGGCGGCAGCTGGCCGGAGTGGGTGTAGATGGGCCAGCGGCGGTTGTCGAGGTTGAAGGCGGGCTGGTCGGAGATCAGGTCCATGTGGGCTTCGTAGTACGCGTCCAGGGTGCCGACGTCGCGCCAGTAGCCGTGGTCGCGGGGGGTCTCGCCGGGGACGTGGTTGTCGCCGAAGTCGTAGACCTGCGCCACACCGCGCTCCGTCAGGGACGGCAGGATCGAGCCGCCCATGTCGTGCACGGAGTCCGGGTCCTCCGCGTCCCGCTGCAACGCGTCCACCAGGGCCTTGGTCGTGAAGATGTAGTTGCCCATGGAGGCGAGCACCTGATGCGGCGAGCCCGGAAGGCCCGGCGGGCTCGCGGGCTTCTCCAGGAAGCTCTCCACGCGGGTGCCGTCCCCGGCCGGGGTGATGATCCCGAACTGGGAGGCGTCCGCGCGCGGCACCCTGATCCCGGCGACCGTGACGCCCGCGCCGGACTCGATGTGCCGGGCCAGCATGTGGCGCGGGTCCATGCGGTAGACGTGGTCGGCGCCGAACACCGCGATGTAGTCGGGCTGTTCGTCGTGCACGAGGTTCAGGGACTGCAGGATGGCGTCGGCGCTGCCCAGGTACCAGCGGGGGCCGAGGCGCTGCTGGGCCGGGACGGGGGTGACGTAGTTGCCGAGCAGGCTCGACATCCGCCAGGTGGTGGAGACGTGCCGGTCCAGGGAGTGCGACTTGTACTGCGTGAGCACGCAGATGCGCAGGATGTCGCCGTTGACGAGGTTGGAGAGCACGAAGTCGACGAGGCGGTACGTCCCGCCGAACGTCACCGCCGGTTTCGCCCGGTCGGCCGTGAGCGGCATCAGCCGTTTGCCCTCACCGCCCGCGAGCACGATCCCCAGCACCGAAGGTCCACCGCGCATGGCCGCCCCCTGCCGCTCCTAGGACTTGAGTAACCCCGTCACGCCCTCGTACACATCGAGCGTGCGCCGCGCCACCGCGCTCCAGCCGAACTCGCGCTCCGCGCGGTGGCGTCCGGCCGCGCCCATCGCCCCGGCCCGGCGCGGGTCGGCGGCGAGGTGGTTCAGGAGCACGGCCAGGTCGTGCTCGAAACGTTCCGGATCGCGCGCGTCGTAGGGCACGAGGAGCCCCGTCGTGCCGTCCGAGACGACCTCCGGGATGCCGCCGACCCGCGAGGCCACGACGGCCGTCCCGCACGCCATCGCCTCCAGGTTCACGATGCCGAGCGGCTCGTACACCGAAGGGCACACGAACACCGCCGCGTGGCTGAGGAGTTGGACGACCTCGGGGCGGGGCAGCATGCGCGGGATCCAGGTGACGCCGTCACGGGTGCGGCCGAGCTCCTCGAAGAGGCTCCGGAACTCCCGGTCGATCTCCGGGGTGTCGGGGGCGCCCGCGCACAGCACGAGCTGGACGCCGGGGTCCAGGTGCCGGGCGGCGCGCAGCAGATGGGGCACGCCCTTCTGGCGGGTGATGCGGCCGACGAACAGCACATAGGGGCGGGCCGTGTCGATGCCGTGCCGGTGCAGGGCGCTGGTGCCCGGGTCGGGGCGGTACAGGTCGGTGTCGATGCCGTTGTGGACGACGTGCACCTTCGCGGGGTCGACGGCCGGGTAGCAGCCGAGGATGTCCTCGCGCATGCCGCGGGAGACGGCGATGACGGCGTCGGCGGCCTCGATGGCGGTGCGCTCGGCCCAGCCGGAGAGGGCGTAGCCGCCACCGAGCTGCTCGGCCTTCCAGGGGCGCAGCGGCTCCAGGGAATGCGAGGTCATGACGTGCGGGATGCCGTGCAGGAGCTTGCCGACGTGCCCGGCGAGGTTGGCGTACCAGGTGTGGGAGTGGACGAGGTCGCGGCCGGCGAGCGCGGCCGCCATGGACAGGTCCACGGAGAGGGTGCGCAGCGCGTCGTTGGCGGTGTCGAGGTCGGCCCAGGCGCGGTGGCGCACGACGCCGTCGGCCGAGCCCTCGCCCCAGCAGTGCACGTCGAGGTCGGTGAGCGTCCGTAACTCCCGCGCCAGGAACTCGACATGGACGCCCGCGCCGCCGTAGACGTCCGGCGGGTACTCGCGGGTGAGCAGTCCCACTTTCACGAGCGGAGCCCCCCGTCGTCGGCCGGCTCCCTCATGGTCACCCAGACACAGCGCCGTGGGAAGACCGCGACGGGGGCCGGTCGAAACAGCAGTCGCCGCACAGGCCGCCGTTCGGACAGCGGTAGTAGAGGCAGCAGCTGCGGCGTCTGAACGCGGTCCCGTCGAGGGTTCCGGTCGCGGCGAGGGCGGGGTGGGCGAAGAGTTCCGCGGCGAGGTCCAGGGCCCGCTCCCCCACGTCGGGGCGGCCCTCGCGGGCGGCCCAGGCGTGCAGTTCGCGGGCCGCTCCGGCGAGGGCGGAACCGGCGTTGCCCCGCAGCAGGGCCGGGGAGACGCGGAAGCGGGCGCGCAGGGCGCGGGCGAGCGGCGCGAGGTGGCCGTCGTGGACGACCTCGTGGACGCGGGCCGCGTCGGCCGGAAACGTACGGTCGCCGGTGAGCCGCAGGTCGTCCGGCGAGGTGCCGTCCGCGTCCCACAGCAGCCGGTGCGGGTCCAGGTCGGGCACGCGCCCGTACAGCGCGGCCGGGCCGAGCGCGAGGGACCACAGCCGGGCGGCGAGGCCGAGCTGCGCGACCGAGGCGGCGACGCGGTCCTCGGGGGCCGCGAGGCGGGCGGCGACCTTGGCGACCCGGAACGCCAACGGGTCACTCTCCGCGTCCCTGTGGTCACTCTCGTAGCAACTGGCCAGTGTCACATGGCGCCCGCCCGCGGGCTCCCCCATCCTGAGAGAGAAGAAACCCCCGACGGAACCGACGACGGCCCAGTCGATCCCGCGCTCCCGATACTCCTGAGTAGTCACCCGAGCAGTACAGCAGGCCACCGATTCCCCCCGGCAACCAGACCTGGGGAGGACATGGAGGGGGTCGTACTCCATCGGTAGTAGGACGGATTGACTGCTCAGGGACGACGACTTGGCGCGCTCCGCGCGACATTGTGGTGAACATGGAAGCCGACCGCTCGCCGCACCGGGCACACCGGATGCACAGGGACCCCGCCGACCGTTCCGCACGGTCGTGCCGCGCGCCCGGGAGCACCTCATGAGCGCCCTCGCACTGTCCATCGTGCTCTCCCTGATCTCCGCCGTGGCCTACGCGGGCGGGGCGATCATCCAGGAGCAGGTGGCGGCCAGGTCCGCGGAGCAGCAGTACGCCCCCCTGCGCAACGGCGCCTGGTGGGTCGCGGTGGTCCTCAACGGCCTCGGCGGTCTGCTGCACGTGGTGGCGCTCGCCTACGGACCGCTGAGCCTCGTGCAGCCGCTCGGCGCCCTGACGATCGTGTTCGCGCTGCCGATGGCGGCGCTGTTCGTGCGCCGCAAGGCGGGGTCCACGGCGTGGCGCGGCGCCATCATGGCGACGGTGGGCCTGGTCGGGATGCTCTCCCTGACGCAGGCGACGGCCTCGCAGTCGCTCGCCGACACCGAGCGGGTCGGCCTCGCGCTCGGGACCGCCGGGGCGGTCGTCACGCTGATGCTGCTCGCGCACGCCGCCCACCGGCACCCGGCGGTGCGCGGCATGCTGCTCGCCACGGCGGCGGGCATCGCCTTCGGCATCTCCTCGGTGTTCACCAAGACCGTCGCGGTGGACTGGGACGCGCACGAGCCGCTGACGCGGCAGGTGCCGAGCCTCGCGGTCATCGCGGTCCTCGCGGTCAGCGGGCTGCTCCTCTCGCAGGCCTCCTACCGGGGCGCCGGCCTCGCGGCGCCGCTGTCGGCGGTGACCGTCGTGAACCCGGTGATCGCGGCCGCGGTCGGGCTCACCCTGTTCGGAGAATCCTTCCGCTACGGCACGGCGGGCACGGCCGTCGCGCTCGCCTGCGGCGTCGTCGCGGCGGGCGGTCTGATCCTGCTGACGACGGAACGTATCGGCGCCCCGCACCAGAGCGACGCGCCCGCCACGGCGGGCGACCGCCCGACGGACACCGGCACGCAGCTCCTCGACCGCCCCCTCGACGCCCTGGACGGCGCCGAGCACTCCGACGCCACCCCGTCCCCGTCCCCCGCAGCCGCCCGCGCGGCCGACGACACGACGGTCACCGAGCAGCGCAAGCCCGTCCACGACGAGCGCCCGCTGACCGAGCCGGGCCGCCGCCCGCTGACCGGCGAACAGCCCGCCCCCGAACAGCAGCTGGTGCCCGAGCCGCTGACCGCGATGCCGCTCCAGCCGTCGTCGATGACGACGACGTTCCCCAGGGCGTCGCTGACGCGTCCCGCGCGGGAGCAGCACAGCGTCTCCTGACCCCGCGCGGGACGTGAGCCCCCGCGGGGTCGAGGAGAGCCGGGGCGGAGGAGCGTCTCAGATGCGCACCCCGCGCGCCCGCAGGTACGCCAGCGGATCCACGTCCGCGCCGAAGCCGGGTCCGGTCCTGATCTCGAAGTGCAGGTGCGGCCCCGTGCTGTTGCCGGTCGAGCCGGAGCGGCCGATGCGCTGGCCGGGTCCGACCTTCTGGCCCGCCTTCACCGTGAGCGCCGACAGATGGGCGTACTGCGAGTACTTGCCGTCGGTGTGCCGGATGACGACCTGGTAGCCGTAACTGCCGCCCCAGCCGGACGAGACGACCGTGCCCGAGGCGACGGCCTTCACCGACGTGCCGGTGGGCACGGGGAAGTCGACGCCCGTGTGGTAGCCCTTCGACCAGGAGCTGCCCGTGGCGTGGTACGGCGTGCCGATGGAGCCGGAGACGGGTGCGGTCGCGCCGGACGAGGACGTGGCGGCCTCGGCCTTCTGCCGACCGGCGGGCGCGGTGTCCCGCTTCGGCTTCGGCGCCGGCTTGTGCTCCTTGACCGGCGGCTTCGCGCGCTCGGGCGTGCGCTCCTGCTTCTTGTCGGGCTTCTTCTCGTCGTGCTGCACGGGCCGCTTCTCGGGGCGCTTCTCGCGCTCGGGAGGCGTGCGGCGCTCCGGCGGGCGCACGGGGGCCTTGCCCCGCTCCGCGCCGCGCAGCGAGAGCCGCTGGCCGGGCGTGATGAGGTCGGGGTCGGCGCCGATGGAGCGGCGGTTGTTCTCGTACAGCTGCGGCCAGCCGCCCCGGACGCGGCGCTCCTCGGCGATGCCGGAGAGGGTGTCGCCGCGGACGACCGTGTACATCCGGGCGGTGCCCGCGGTGGACTGCGGGGTCACCTCGGGCTTGACGTCGCGGACGGTGCGCTTGGGGGTCCTGGGGGCGCTGTCGGTCTTCGCCTCGCCCGTCGCCTTCTTCTGCTGCGGGGCGGTGGCGGGCCTGAGGTCGGGGCTGTCGCCGCCGCGGGTGAGGCCCGCGCGCTGGGAGCACACCGGCCAGGCGCCGGGGCCCTGGCCGTCGAGGACCTTCTCGGCGACGGCGATCTGCTGGCTCTTGGTCGCGAGGTCGGCGCGCGAGGCGTAAGCGGTGCCGCCGTAGGCCTCCCAGGTGGACTGGGTGAACTGGAGGCCGCCGTAGAAGCCGTTGCCGGTGTTGATGCTCCAGTTGTTGGTGGACTCGCAGGCCGCGACCTTGTTCCAGGTGTCCACGTCCGCGGCGTGGCCCGTGCCCGCGGACATCAGCGGCAGGGCGATACCGGCCCCGCCCGCCGTGACCGTGAGCGAGGCACGGTTGATCCGGCTCGGCTGGTACCGGCGATGCCGGCCTCGTAAGGCCATGAAAGCCCCCTCAGACACACGTCGGACTGGTCATACGTTCAGCCACAGGACAAGGCCGCAAGTTAGCCGGTCGGCCGTGGGCGTGACAAGAGTACGGCGCCGAGGGGGCTTTGCACGGGTGGTTCCGAGTCACTTTCCCAAATGCCCCGCAAGCCACCGGAGTTGCACATCCTCCTGATATGGTCCGCCGCCCTCATGGTCATTGAAGGAGTACACCTCCATCGAACGCTCCGATCCCGCATAGGAGTTGAATGCGGCGAAAACGGTGGACGGCGGGCAGGTCTCGTCCTCCAGGGCCGCGGAGAAAAGCGCGGGCGCACGCCCGCGGGCCGCGAAGTGCACGCCGTCGAAGTACGAAAGGGTACGGAACACCCGCTCGTCGCGGCCGATCCTGGTCCGCAGATACTGGGTGATCTCCTGGTACGGCAGCCGCTCGGCGAGCGTCACGGCGCGCGGGAAGTCGCACAGGAACGGCACGTCGGGGGCGATCGCCGCGAGGTCGCCGACGAGCGCGCCGACGGCGATCGCGATGCCGCCGCCCTGGCTGCCGCCGACCGCGGCGACCCGCGCGGAGTCCACCAGCGGGTGACTGCGGGCGGCCTCCACGGCGCGCACGCCGTCGGTGAACACGCGCCGGTAGTAGTAGTCGTGCGGGTCGTCGATGCCGCGGGTCAGACAGCCGGGGTGCGCGGGGCCGCTGCCCACCGGGTCCGGTGTGTCGCCCGCGGAGCCGCTGCTGGCCTGCCCCCGCGTGTCCATCACGAAGTGCGCGTACCCGGCGGCCGACCACAGCAGCCGCTGGTGCGGCAGCCCCCGCCCGCCCCCGTACCCGATGAACTCCACGACCGTGGGCAGCGGCCCCGTCGCACCCGCCGGGACCAGGAGCCAGCCCTTGACCGGGTGCCCGCCGAAGCCCGCGTACGTCACGTCGAACACCTCGACCGTCGACAGGGGCGTCGCGACCCGCTCGAACCGCGCGTCCAGATCGTGTGCACGCGCGGCCGAAAGGGTCCTCTCCCAGAACACGTCGAAGTCGCCCGGCTCGGGCAATTCCGGACGGTATCGGCGCAGTTCTTCCAAGGGCAGGTCGAAATGGGGCACGGGCGGCTCCTCCTTCGGACACGGTGTCGGGAAGTCACGCTACGCGGCCGGGTGATACTGGCGCACAGATGGGATACCTCGGATTACCCAGGAACTCAGGAGCCAGAGCATGAGTGCTTCAGCGCAGATCGGTGTCACGGGACTCGCGGTGATGGGGCGCAACCTCGCCCGCAATTTCGCCCGCAACGGCTACACGGTCGCGGTGCACAACCGCACGGCGGCCAAGACCCGTGCCCTCGTCGAGGAGTTCGGCCACGAGGGCGATTTCGTCGGCGCCGAGTCCGCCGAGGATTTCGTCGCGGCCCTGGAGCGCCCGCGCCGCCTCGTCGTCATGGTCAAGGCCGGGGAGCCGACGGACGCGGTCATCAAGGAGTTCGCGCCGCTGCTCGAGCCGGGCGACATGATCGTGGACGGCGGCAACGCGCACTTCGCGGACACCCGCCGGCGCGAGCGCGAGCTGCGCGAGCAGGGCATCCACTTCGTCGGCACGGGCGTGTCCGGCGGCGAGGAGGGCGCCCTGAACGGCCCGAGCATCATGCCGGGCGGCTCCAAGGAGTCCTACGAGGCGCTCGGCCCGATGCTGGAGAAGATCTCCGCGAAGGCCGCCGACGGCAGCCCCTGCACGGCGCACATCGGCCCGGACGGCGCCGGTCACTTCGTGAAGATGGTGCACAACGGCATCGAGTACGCGGACATGCAGCTGATCGCCGAGGCGTACCAGTTGCTGCGCGACGTCGCCGGCTACTCCCCCGCCGAGATCGCGGACATCTTCCGCACCTGGAACACCGGCCGCCTCGACTCCTATCTGATCGAGATCACCGCCGAGGTCCTCGCGCACGTCGACGCCGCGACCGGCGAGCCGTTCGTGGACGTCGTCCAGGACCAGGCGGAGCAGAAGGGCACCGGCCGCTGGACCGTGCAGATCGCCCTCGACCTCGGGGTACCGGTGTCGGGCATCGCGGAGGCCGTGTTCGCCCGTTCGGTGTCCGGTCACAAGGACCTGCGGGACGCCTCGCGCGGCCTCGCGGGCCCGAAGGCGGAGCCGCTCGGCAAGGAGGATGCGGCCGCGTTCGCCGACCAGGTCGAGCAGGCGCTGTACGCCTCCAAGATCGTGTCGTACACGCAGGGCTTCCACGAGATCGCGGCGGGCAGCGACGCGTACGACTGGAACATCGACCTGGGGCAGGTCGCCTCGATCTGGCGCGGCGGCTGCATCATCCGGGCCGCGTTCCTCGACCGCATCCGCGCCGCCTACGACGCCCGCGCCGACCTGCCGAGCCTGCTCGCCGACGGGGGCTTCGCGCGGGAGATCGGCGAGGCCCAGGACGACTGGCGTGCCGTCCTGGTCGCCGCGACGCTCCAGGGCGTGCCCGCACCGGGCTTCGCCGCGGCCCTCGCCTACTACGACGCGCTGCGCGCCGACCGGCTCCCGGCCGCGCTCACGCAGGGCCAGCGGGACTACTTCGGCGCGCACACCTACCGGCGCACCGACCGGGAGGGGTCGTTCCACACGCTGTGGGGTGGGGACCGCTCCGAGGTCGGCGCGTAGCGCTCGGTCACATGGGTTGCGGCTCGGGCTCCGGCGGCACGGGGTCCGGGCCGGGACCCGGCGGCCGCGGCACCGGGGACGGCGACGGCTCCGGCAGCGGCACGGGGTCGGGAACGGGGCGCGGCGGCCCGCCCGGGTCGGGCGCGGGGCCGGGTCCCGGCGCGGGGTCCGGGTGCGGGCCCGGGGTGGGTCCCGGCGGTACGGGGTCGGGGAACGGGTGGGTCATGGTTCCTCCAGCGGATCGGAGGCGGGGCGCGCCCGGGGCCGGACGTCCGGCCCGCAGGTGGCCCGGAGGACCGGGCTGCGGGCGCCTCCACTCTCTCCCGCCTCGCGTGCCCACGCCCGGCGAGTCCACGCGTCCCGTCCCGGTGATCCGGGCCACCCGGGCCGCCGCGGACCCGGGTCGCCCGATCGCCGTACGACGGAGGCGGTCAGTCCCGTACGCGGCTGAGGCGTACGACGGGGATGTCCCTGGTGGTCTTCTCGCGGTAGTCGGCGTACGGGCCGAAGACGTCGACGAGGTGCGGCCAGACGCGTTCCTTGTCCTCCGCCGAAAGGGTCTGTGCGCGGGCGTCGAACCGCTCGGTGCCCACGCGCAGCCGGACGTCGGGCTCGTCGCGCAGGTTCAGGTACCACAGCGGGTGCTGGTCGGCGCCGCCGTTGGACGCCACGATCAGATAGTCGTCGCCGTCGCGGCCGTAGATGAGGACGGTGCGCCGCCACTGCCCGGAGCGGCGGCCCCGGTAGTCGAGCAGCAGGCAGGGCGCGCCCTGGACGACGGCGCCCTTCGTGCCGCCGGACTCCTCGTACAGACGGGCCTGTCGGGCCACCCAGCCCGTCGGGCTGATCACGGCTTCTTCGGGTGAGGTCATGGGCCGCACCCTAGGCGGGGCTCCGGGGCGGGCGCCTCATGCCTGGGGGTGATCCGTCCGCGGTACGGCGGCCGGCTCCGGCGCGGTGTGCCCGCACAGGAGTGCCGCTTCGCGCAGGCCGGTGCGGGGGCTGCTGAGCACGGGTGTTCCGGCGGGCGCGCGGTCGGCCGCCTCCGCCATCGACGCCTGCGCGAGGAGGACCGCGCCGACCGAGCCCGCGACCCGCTCGACGGCGTCGGCGACGCGCCCCAGATACCCCGCCCGGTCCCCCGCCTCGAACCGCTCCCAGGCGCCGTCCACAAGGACGGTCCGGATGTCGACGGCCCGGCCCGCGCGGTCGGCCTCCTCGCGCACCAGGGCGACGGTCGGCTCCAGGGTCGAGGCGACCGTGGCGACGACGGCGACGGCCGGACCCGCGCGCACCGCGTCGGCCGCCATGGGCCGGTCGACGCGCAGCACGGGCACCCCCTTGGCGGCGGCGTGCGCTTCGGCGACGCCGCCGATGGTCGAGCAGGTGCACAGCACGGCGTCGGCGCCGTCGGCGGCCTCGGCGAGCGCCTCCCGGACGGCGTCGGCGACGGCGTCAGGCCCCTCGGCGCGGGCCCGCGCGAGCAGGTCCTCGCGCACGAGGTGGCGCAGCGCGAGGCCCGGGTGGTCGGCGTCGCGCAGGGCGTCGAAGACGGGGATGTGCGCGGGCGAGGTGTGCAGGAGCGCCAGGGTCACCACGCCGACGGGTCCGCCTTCGCCTGGGCGAGGGCGGCCTCGACGAGCGCGGCGGACGGGACCGGCGCCTCGTCCGGGTGGCGCTCGGCCCACTTGGCGACGTACGGGCACAGCGGTACGACGGCGCGGCCCTCGCGGGCGGCGATCGCGTACAGCTCCCGGGCGAGGGCGCCCGCGATGCCCCGGCCCGCGTGCGCGGACGGCACCTCCGTGTGCACGGGCACGAGGGCGGGCGCGGGCTCGGACAGGGTGAAGTAGACGATCTCGCCGACGACTTGGCCGTCCTCGCGGGCCCGCAGGGCCCCGTCGGTCCGTTCGTCGTGGATGCCGATGGCTCCGCCGGTGTCACTCATGGCCGCTCCTCACCTTGTCCGCGCCCGCCGCGGTCCGGTACGGCCCGCGGGGCCTTGCCCGTTCCGCGCCGGCACGCGCCGGTTCGCGCCCGTCCGTCCGGGACGTGTCCGGGCTGGGTCCAACCTACGAGGCGACCCAGCCCCGCGCCCGCGCCAGGTCGAGGACGCAGGCCCTGACCTGCTTGATCTGGTCGCCCGTCAGCGTGCCCGCCGAGTCGAGCAGGGCCTCGGTGAGCTCCCGGCTGAAGGCGGCGGCCGTCGAGGCGGTCGGCTCGGCGTCGGCGGCACCAGCAGCGGCAGCGGCGGGCCGGGCCGCGAGGCCGCCGCGGGGCAGCTGGTGCGAGGTGGACTGGTGGACCAGGCGGATGTTCGACGCCTTGGGCCCCTTCTCCCCCATCTCCAGGAAGAACTCGACCTGGCTCCCCTCCTGGTAGAGGTACTTCTCGTCCACGAGGTCGTTCGCGTGCATGAACACGTCCTCGTCGCCCACCTCGGGGGCGATGAACCCGTATCCGCGGACCTCGTCGAACCGCAGGACCTTCCCCGCCGTCAGCACAGCCATGCCGGCACACCTCACCACACGCCACACGGTGGGCATCACCCTGTGTGAGCCCCCACAACCGAATGAATCTGTAGCCCGAACCTACCTTGTCGGTCTCAGGAGGACGACGGCCGCCCGCACCCGAGGTGCTCCCGCAGCACGGTCTCGGCGCAGGCCACGGCCCCCTCGATCGAGCCGGGGTCGGGCGTCCAGCAGTCGCTGACGAGGTACACGGCCTCACCGGGCAGCGGCCTGCGGACGCGGGGAGCGATCTCGTCGGGGTCGTGTCCGGGCCGCCACACGTGCCAGGCCCCGTCGTGCGGCGGCAGGCCCCAGTCCTGCAGGCGCACGGACAGCGGGTCCTCCAGGCGGGGCAGGCCGTGCATCCGGGCCAGCAGGCGCTGGGTCCGCCCGACCAGGTCCCGGCCGGGGGCGGTGGGGTCGGTGCCGGGCTCGCGCGCCGCTTCCCAGGTCTTCGTGGCGGGCCCGCTGGGGTAGGCGGCGAGCAGCAGCGCGGGTCCTTCGTCGCGGGCGGGTCCTGGCGGCGGGCAGGTGCCGCCGTACCAGAGCTGCCGCAGCGGCAGGTCCGTCGTGGCGCGGCCGCGGGTCATGCCGAGGCCGCGCCACCAGGCCGTCCGGTACAGCAGGAAGAGCTTCTGCGCGGGCACGGCCTCGACCGCCGCCAGGTCCGCGCGCAGCCGGGGCGTGAACGGAAGGCCGTCCCCGTCGAGCCGCAACAGCGGGCCCTGGGGCAGGGCGAGGACGACGGTGTGCGCGTGGACGTGGGCGTATGCGCCGGTGGCGCGGCCTTCGGCGTCCTCCAGGGCGAACGTCAGTCGGTAGCGGGGGCGGCGGGCGGCCCCGGGTGCCGTGTCGGACGGGGCGCGGTCGTGGTGCGGCTCGGCGCGGTCGACGCGCAGGAGCCGGTGGCCGAGGCGCAGGGTGCCGCCCGCCGTCGTGAAGCGGTCGCGCAGGGCGAGGGGCAGGCTCTGCATGCCGCGGCGCAGCGTCAGATACGCGGCGTCGGGCGGGGTGCGGAAGAGGATGCCGAGCTGTTCGGCGGCGTTCTCCCGGCTGTACGCCACGTCGTAGCCGCCGGTGTCGTGCAGGAACGCGACCGCCTCCGCCCCGAGCACGGCCCGCAGGGCGTCGGCGTACGCGGTCCACCGCAGGGGCCTGCCCGCGACGGTCGCCCGGCCGCGACGGGTGCGGAAGGCGGTGGCGGACCGGGCGGCGCGTTCCGTGTCGCCCCGCTCCCGGGCCTCGTGGTGGCGGCGGCGCAGTGCGGTGAAGCCGGGGACGAGCGCGTCGGCGGCGCGGAGCACCAGGTCGCCGGGGCCGAGGCCGCGTTCGCCGCCCGCGAGGTGGTAGGGGATGCGCGTGGTGTCGGTCAGGTCGCGCTGGCGCAGGGTCACGCCGCGTACGTGGGTGGGGTTCTCGGGGCGTCCGAAGTCGAAGGGCACGAGGTCGCCGGTGAGTCCCGCCTCGTCGACGACGTCCAGGACCTGCCGCAGTCCGCTGTGCAGGCGCATCGCCCCGAGGTCGGCGTGCGGTCCTTCGCCCATGGGGACCGACCACAGCCGTCCGCCCACGCGGTGCGCGCGTTCGAAGAGCGCCACGCGGCCGGGGTGGAAATCGCCGGCGCGTTCCCGGTGCCGGGCGAGGCGGGCCGCGAGGAGACAGCCGCCGATTCCGGCTCCGACTATCGCCGTGTCGAGTTCGGGAACGGCCGGTAATGGCGGGCGAGTTCGCGTCGTCGACGGCGTGGTCGTGTTTGCCACTGCATGGTTTACCGCACTCTGGTGTTGATCTACAGTCGCGCTCACGTACCCGTCTTAGCACATTCCGGTGCCCGCGCTTCTTTCCGTACGGGACCGCACGCCTGAGCCGCTGGAGAAACCGCATGATCTTCCGCAAAGATGTCGTCGCCGAAACCGCGGGCGCCTATGACTCGTTGGCCGCCTACTTCCAGGACGTCCGGTCGTTCTTCGAGGTTCTCAGCGTGCGTTTCAGTCTGCCCGAGTACGGGGTGCGGCTGCGCCCCATAGCCGGGAACGAACTGTTCTCGAATGCCAACAGCTACCTGCTGTCCGACGACAGTTCGTACCCCTACTACCTGTGGCTGCCGAGTTGGCTTGGCCGGTTCTACATCGACGCCGACCGGATCGCGGACGGCTGCCGCGCCGATGACGTGCGCACCGCCGACGCCCACCACATCGCGTTCGTGTGGCCGTGGCTCGGCTTCAACGACGCCTACGTCAAGGACGCCGGGGAGCCCGAGTGTTGGTTCGGCGTGGCGGAGCCCCGGCCGCAGGACCCGCGGGAGACGGTGCGCACGACAGCGCAGAGCCTGTTCAACCACTTCCGTCTTGAGCACACCCTCGACGGCGAGGACCAGGGCTGGCTGACCGGGCACTTCACGCCGGACCCGGAGATCGGCTGCAATCTCACGGGCCGTTGGCATCTGCGCCGGGTGCCGCTCTCGGCGCTCACCAGCTATTACGAGGTCGAGCGGAACGTCATCCAGCCGCTCGGCGAGAAGTTCAGCGCGCTCGCGTCCGTACCTCTTGCGTACGCGCCGCACGACCGGCAGCCGCAGGGGCACCCGGAGCCGGTGCCGTCTGCTGTGCGGTCGTGAACTTCCATGAATTCCACGGAGTGAGACACCCCGGCGATAGGGGTTATTGAGGGGTACTGCGGGGCTATCCGAACCCCGCGCGGCCACAGAACAATCTCAACGGTCAGAGGTGTCAAGACGAGAGGTGACCCATGCGAGGAATCGACAGCACCATCTCCGCCATCACGTTGAACTCCGTCCACCTCGAAGGCGGTCCGAGTACGCTTTCGGGGAATGTCGTCCTCGCCGAGTTGAACGAAGTGATCTGCTCCGCCGAGAAGATCAAGATTCGGCACGGAAATGGTTACGAGCACTATGAGTTCATCGACGCGCCGGTCACGCTCGACGCGGCTTCGCTCGACGACGCGTCGGGGCCGCTGAAACTGCGCTGGGTCGGCCGCACGAAAATCGCCGAGTAGCAGCAGACAGCAGGGCACAACTCGCCGGCAGGGTCACGCGCTTCGAGAACCCCCACGAGAAAGGGCCCCCACCGCTTCCGCGGTGGGGGCCCTTTCTCGTGCGGACCGGACCCGGGGGGAATCCGGTCCCGTCAGTCGCCGCGTCCCTGGGGCGGGTAGGACGCGTACGGGCTGCCGGTCTGCGCGGGCACGGGATGCTGGTGCCCGGCGTGCGGGGGCGTGCCCTGGCGCGGCGGCTCCGGGCGGATGCGGCGCGGCCACCACGCGGCCCGGCCGAGCAGGGCGGTGAGCGCGGGCGTGAAGAACATCGCCATCACGAAGGCACCGATGACGATGCCGAAGGCCACCGCGAACCCGATCTGGGCGAGCGAGACATCGCTGGCGAGCATCATCGACGCGAACGAACCCGCGAGGATCACACCGGCCGCGGCCACCGTCGGGCCCGCGTGCTGGATGCTCTTGGCGGTGGCCTCACGCGGGCCGAGCCCTTCCTTGGCCTCTTCGCGCAGGCGCGCCACCATCAGGATGTTGTAGTCGGTACCGATGGCGACCACGAACAAGTACATGATGACGGGCAGGAAGAACGTCAGGCCCGACTGGCCCTGGACCTGCTGGAAGAGGAGCACGCTCGCGCCGAGCGTGGCGCCGAAGCCGAGCGCGACCGACACCATCAGATAGATCGGCGCGACGATGCTGCGCAGCAGCAGGCCGAGGATGAGCATGATGAGCGCGGCCGCCGTCGGGAAGACCACCGAGAAGTCCCGGTTGACGGCCTTGTTGATGTCGACGAACACCGACGTGACGCCGCCGACCTTCGTCTCGGTGCCCTGCGGTGCCGCCTCGTGGGCCGCGGTGCGCAGCGGCCCCCGTACGACGTCCATCGCCTCGCGGCCGTTGGGGTCCATCGTCAGGACGGCGTTGAACTCGGCGGTCCTGCCGTCCTTGCTGAGCTGGGTGCGCGAGGCGCTGCCGACGCCCTTGACCTTCTTGAGTTCGGTGACGAAGGACTTCATGTCGGCGGCGCGGAGCTTCTCGCCGTTGGTGGAGCGCATCAGGACGCTGCTCGGGTTGGTGCTGCCCGCCGGCAGGTCCTTGCTCATGGTGTGCAGCGCGACCTGGGACTCCTTCTTGGAGTTCTCGTCCTCCTGGCTCGCGAAGGTCGGCTTGTAGCCGAACGAACCGAGCGCGAGCACGATCATGAGGAGGCCGGAGCCGATGACGAACAGGCCGGGGCGGCGGGCCACCGCCTTGCCCACGGACCCGAAGCGGGCCGCGCGCGGCTCCCGCTGCCACGACTTGGACGGCCAGAACACCTTGGTGCCCATCAGCGAGATGATCGCCGGGATCAGGGTGAGGCTGGCGAGCAGGGTCACGCCGATGGCGATGGCCAGGGCCGGGCCCATGGAGACGAGGAAGCTGAGCGAGGAGAGCAGCAGCGCCAGGAAGCAGACGATGACGGCGCCGGCGGCGGAGGCGATGGCCTCGCCGACCCGGCCGACCGCGGAGATCATCGCGGTCTTCGGGTCCTCACCGAGCCGCAGCCGCTCCCGGTAGCGGAACATCAGGAACAGGATGTAGTCGGTGCCGACGCCGAAGAGCACCACGATCAGCAGGGACGACACCGAACTGTCGGCCTTGAGATGGAACTCCTTGGCGGCGATCGCGATCAGGCCGTTGGCGATCTGGGAGACGAGCGTGATGCCGACGATGGTGAGGACGGTGATCGTGGGGCTGCGGAAGATGATCGTCATCAGGACGACGATCAGGACGATGGTGCCGATGAAGATCAGCCCGTCGGCCTTCTTGGAGGCCTCCTCGTTGTCGAGCTGAGTGGCGGCGTCACCCGTGACGCCCGCCTTCAGCCCCGAGTCGGCGACCAGCGGCTTGAGGTCGTCCCGCATGTCCTCGACCGCGTGCTGCTGGCCCTTGTCGCCCGCCTTCACGTCGGCCATCGACACCATCACCGTCTGCACCTTCTTGTGCGGTGACGGCGGCGCGGTGACGACCTGCTCGACCTTGTCGTACTTCTTGGCCTGGAGGGCCTTGCCGATCTTGGTGACCTCGGCCGAGTCGGCCTTGTCCAGGGGCTTGCCGTCCTCACGCGTGAAGACCACGATCGCCGACGGGCTGAAGCCCTTCGGGAACGCCTTCTCCTGGATCTTCTGCGCCTGGATCGACTCGTAGTGCTTGGGAAGGAACTCGGCCTGATCGGTGGTGGTGGTCAGCGACGGGGCGTAGCCGATCACGGCCGCCCCGGCGATGAGCCAGCCGATGATCACCAGCCAGCGGTGGCCGACGACGAAACGTCCTAGTGCTTTGAACACGGTTCCTTCCTCCACTCCGGATCACACCGAAGTACTTGGTCGTGCGGGGGCTTGTGGTGCGGCTGAAGAACCAGTGGTGCGGTTCAGGGCTTGTCGCGGTGCTCGCTCGGGTCGGTCGGCGCGCCGCAGAAGGGGGCGACCAGGCCGGGCAGCGCCGCCTCCGCGAAGCGGAGCCCGTCGGCGACGCCGACGTCACGTATGCGCACGGCGCCCTGGCCGGCCGCTGTGGTGGCGGTCAGGGTGCACAGCCCGGCGCGGCGCTGCGTGTAGGTCTGTCTGCCGGTCCAGCCGACGACGCGGTCGCGCCGCAGCGCCACCGTCCGCCGGACGAACGTGCCCTGCCGTACGACGAGGTAGTCGCCGCACAGCGCGTGGCCGAGGCCGCGGTAGGCGTCCACCGCGAGCGGCGCGCCGCAGGCCGCGGTGAGCGCCGCGGCCACGGGGGCGGCCCACCACGGCAGCGCTCCGGCGGCCGTGCCGGCCCCGGCCAGGGCGGCGGCCCCGGCCGGGGCCCACAGGCAACCGCGCACCAGACGGCGGCGCAGCGCGGGCCGGGGGTGGCCGCGCAGCACCGCCTGAGTGATCGGCGACGCCGCCTCGTCGAGGACGTCGGCCGTGATCTGGTGCGCGGAGTTCAGGGGCGCGGCCGGGATGAGCTGGGCCGGGCCGAGCGTGCCGGGGAACCGGGTGCCGCGGCCGCCGAGGCCGGTCGCCAGGAGGCTCAGGCGGCCGGCGGCGAGCAGCCGCAGGGGCAGGGGGCGGCTCAGCTCCACCCCGCAGATCCGCCGCTCGGCCACGGACACCGACCGGGAGGTGAGCAGGCCGCGGCTGATGTGCAGGGCGCCTTCCGGCTCGCGCTCGATGCGGTGCCCGTACCAGGCCTCGGTGAACGCCACGAGGGAACCCGCGACGCCGATGGCGAGCAGCACGAGGGCCACGGCGGCGACGGCCACGGCGAGCGGCACGGCGGACAGCCAGTCCCAGACGCCCCGCGCGGTGCCGCTGTCGGTGACGTCGAGCCCGAGGGTGTCCAGGAGCTTGGAGACACCGGTGACCACGGCCAGGACCCCGGCGAAGGTGGTGACGGTCAGGGGGGCGTAGCGGGCCCACGACCAGCGCATCCGCGCGAGCGGCACCGGCAGCGCGGGGGCCTCGCCGCCGGTGTCGCCCGCGCCCCGGCCGAGCAGCAGCGCCCGGAACTGGACGGCCTGCTCGCGCGAGATCCCGTCGAGGACCAGCTCCTCGTCCTCGCTGCGGGCGGTGTTCTCGCCGGTGCCGACCTTCACGGCCGCGAGCCCGAAAAGCCGGTGCACGGGGTTGGCCGTCAGATCGGCGCTGCGGACGCGGTCGCGGGGGATCGACTTGTCCGTGCGGAAGAGGAGCCCGGAGTGCAGCTCGACCAGGCTGTCGGTGATGCGGAAGCGGGTGGTGCGGTAGCGCACCCACTCGTGTCCCGCCTGGACGCCCGCCACCACGATGTAGGAGCCGAGCACGATCAGGCCGTGGGAGTTGAGCAGGTCCCGGGCCACGAGGATGGCGCCGAGCAGGGGCACGGCCGGGCCCACGAGCCAGCTGACGCTGACCACGATCATGCGCGGGTGCAGACGCTGCCACGGCTGCTCCGCGGTCGGCGGCTGCTTGTCCGGTGCGTCGAGCACCGGTGTACGCACGCTCACGTGCCGTCCTCACGCAGGGCGCGGACGCGCTCGGTGAGGTCCCGGACCAGCTCGTCGGCCAGGTCCTTGTCCAGGCCGACGATGGTGACCGGGCCCGCGGCCGACGCGGTGGTCACGGTCACCGCGGCGAGCCCGAAGAGCTGCATCAGCGGGCCGCGCTTGGAGTCCAGGGTCTGGATACGGGTGAACGGGACGACGCGCCATTCTCGGGTGAGCCAGCCGGAGGTGGCGCACACGGCGTCGTCGCCCGCCTCCCAGCGGTGCACGCGGTAGCGGTACCAGGGGGTGAGCAGCGCGTAGCCCATGCCGAGGGGGCACAGCACCGCGAGGACGGTCCACAGCCAGGACGGGGCGTCCGGGGTCAGCGCCGCAGCCGCGACGGCGGCGAGCACCGGCACCACGACCAGGAGGTTCTGCGTCAGCCACCAGTGGACGGCGCGCCGGTCCGGGCGGCGGGCGGGCCGCGGCAGGCCGAGCGTGAGCGGAACACCGGCGTCCGGATGTGTCGCCTCCGCCCCGTCCCGCGCTGCCTGCCGCATCTGCTGTGGCACTGCCCCTCCGCCCCTGTGGCTGTCGTTGTCCCACCAGCCAAACAACCGGGACGGGGAGCGAGGCAGAGCGCTTCGTGTGGAGTGGAAGCGACCAAGGTTGCAACTTCAGCGGAGCGCTACCCACTTTCGTACGCTCCGCTGTTTCGTATGGACCACGTCCGCTTCGTGGGCGTGTGGGCGACAGTAGGGTGACCGCGTGACAGGGCCGATTCGATGGTTGGGCCGCAGCGCCGTTCAGGACACCATCCTCGTCGCCACTCTCATCGCACTCAACGTCTTCGTCGCCTTCTGGAGCGGCTTTCCCCGGGAAGAGCATCCGCGGTTTGGGCCGTGGGCGGGGTTGGGGTTGCAGGTGGTTGTGGTGGTGGTGTTGGTGGTGCGGCGGGTGTGGCCGTTGTTTGTGTTGGGTGTGGCGACGGTGTCTGCGGTGTTGATGTCGTTGTCGGTGTGGTTGGTGCCGGGGTTGTTGGTGACGTCGGTGGATGGGTCGGGGGTGTGGGTGCCGTTGGCTGCGCCGTTCGCGGCGTATTCGGCGGTGGTGTATTCGTCGCGGCCGCGGGGTGCGTGGGTGTTGACGGGTGTGTTGACTTTGGTGGCGACGCGGTTGTGGGAGTTGTCGT
The DNA here is from genome assembly GCF_045070545.1 of Streptomyces sp. RK9. Classification (NCBI taxonomy): domain Bacteria; kingdom Bacillati; phylum Actinomycetota; class Actinomycetes; order Kitasatosporales; family Streptomycetaceae; genus Streptomyces; species Streptomyces sp. RK9. Next base: position 1,134,351 of record NZ_CP173703.1, read on the forward strand.
TCGCGGTGGCGGCGTCGGGGGTGTTGTTGACGGCGGTGCCGGCGTTGTTGGGGATGTATGTGGCGGCGCGGCGGGGGTTGATTGTGGCGTTGACGGAGCGGGCGGAGCGGGCGGAGCGGGAGCAGTTTTTGTTGGCGGAGCGGGCGCGGGCGGAGGAGCGGGTGCGGTTGGCGGGGGAGATGCATGATGTGGTGACGCATCGGGTGTCGTTGATGGTGTTGCAGGCGGGGGCGTTGCGGGTGGTGTCGTCGGATGAGCGGGTGCGGGCGGAGGCGGAGGGGTTGCGGGCTGCGGGGTGTCAGGCGTTGGAGGAGTTGAGGGATTTGGTGGGGGTGTTGAGGTCGCCGGAGAGTGCGGTGGGGTTGGTGGGTGGTGTGGGTGATGATGGTGGTGTGGGGGTGGGTGATTGGGGTTTGTCGGTGTTGGTGGAGGAGTCGCGGGCGGTGGGGGTTGAGGTGGTGTTGAGTGAGTCGGGGGATCGTTCGGTGTCGTCTCCGGTGGTGGCGCGGACGGCGTATCGGATTGTGCAGGAGGCGTTGACGAATGTGCGGAAGCACGCTCCGGGGAGTGGGGTGCGGGTGGAGGTGCGGTATGAGGCGGATCGGGTGCGGTTGAGGGTGCGGAATTCGGCTCCGACGGCGGCGGTGGACCGGGAGTTGGCGTCGTCTGGTTCGGGGAGTGGGTTGAAGGGGTTGCGGCAGCGGGTGGAGTTGGTGGGTGGCACGTTCGAGTCCGGACCCCGCCCCGACGGCGGATTCCACATCAAGTCGGTGTTGCCCAGCTATGTGCCGACGACGGTGACGTGGATCCGCTCCGACAACGGCACGCAGTCGGCGTCGGCCGGCACGGCCTTCAACGAGTAGGCGCAGGGCGGACAGCGTGAAGGGCCGGAGCTCATGAGCTCCGGCCCTTCACGCTGTCCGCCCTGCGCCTGCGGGGCTCCCCGCACTCCTCAGCGGCTGACGAGCCCCGCGTCGTAGGCGAGGAGTCCCGCCTGGGTCCTGTTGGTGCACTCCAGCTTCACCAGCATCCGGGAGACATAGCCCTTGACCGTCGCCTCACTGAGGAACAGCTTCGTGGCGATCTGGGCGTTCGACAGGCCTTCGCCGAGGCAGGTGAGGACGTCGGTCTCGCGCTCGGTGAGCTTGCCGACCAGGGCCTTGGCCCGCTCGCGCGCGGCGTCCTCGTCGGAGGACGCGGCCACGATGCGGCGCATGGCGACGGGCGAGAGGACGGTGTGGCCGTCGGCGGCGACGCGGACGAGGCCGATCAGGTCCTCGGGCGGCGTGGATTTCACCAGAAATCCACTCGCGCCGCTGCGCAGTGCCCGCATCACATACTGGTCGGCGTCAAATGTGGTGAGCGCCACGACTTTCGGCGGCTGGTCGAGTTTCATGATGCATTCGATGGCCGTGAGGCCGTCCACGCCCGGCATCCGCAAATCCATGAGAACGAGATCGGGGCGATGCCGCATCACGGCTTCCACCGCGGCGGCTCCGTCATGGGCGGCGTCGACGACCTCGATATCCTCGGCCGAACCGAGAATCGTTCTCAAATGCGCGCAGACCATGGGCTCGTCATCAACAACCAGCACCTTTACGACTTCATGCCCCATGGTCACAGTCTATCCATGGTGCGCTTCCATCGGCAGTACGGCTTCGATGTGGAATCCGCCGTCGGGGCGGGGTCCGGACTCGAACGTGCCACCCACCAACTCCACCCGCTGCCGCAACCCCTTCAACCCACTCCCCGAACCAGACGACGCCAACTCCCGGTCCACCGCCGCCGTCGGAGCCGAATTCCGCACCCTCAACCGCACCCGATCCGCCTCATACCGCACCTCCACCCGCACCCCACTCCCCGGAGCGTGCTTCCGCACATTCGTCAACGCCTCCTGCACAATCCGATACGCCGTCCGCGCCACCACCGGAGACGACACCGAACGATCCCCCGACTCACTCAACACCACCTCAACCCCCACCGCCCGCGACTCCTCCACCAACACCGACAAACCCCAATCACCCACCCCCACACCACCATCATCACCCACACCACCCACCAACCCCACCGCACTCTCCGGCGACCTCAACACCCCCACCAAATCCCTCAACTCCTCCAACGCCTGACACCCCGCAGCCCGCAACCCCTCCGCCTCCGCCCGCACCCGCTCATCCGACGACACCACCCGCAACGCCCCCGCCTGCAACACCATCAACGACACCCGATGCGTCACCACATCATGCATCTCCCCCGCCAACCGCACCCGCTCCTCCGCCCGCGCCCGCTCCGCCAACAAAAACTGCTCCCGCTCCGCCCGCTCCGCCCGCTCCGTCAACGCCACAATCAACCCCCGCCGCGCCGCCACATACATCCCCAACAACGCCGGCACCGCCGTCAACAACACCCCCGACGCCGCCACCGCGAACGACAACTCCCACAACCGCGTCGCCACCAAAGTCAACACACCCGTCAACACCCACGCACCCCGCGGCCGCGACGAATACACCACCGCCGAATACGCCGCGAACGGCGCAGCCAACGGCACCCACACCCCCGACCCATCCACCGACGTCACCAACAACCCCGGCACCAACCACACCGACAACGACATCAACACCGCAGACACCGTCGCCACACCCAACACAAACAACGGCCACACCCGCCGCACCACCAACACCACCACCACAACCACCTGCAACCCCAACCCCGCCCACGGCCCAAACCGCGGATGGCCTTCGTGGTGGGTCTCGTTCCAGACGGCCACGACGACGTTGAGGACGATCAGGGCTGTCAGCAGTGTGATGTCGGTCGCCGTCGGGCGGAAAACGGATGGCTTGCCGGATTCGTCTTCGGACTTTTCTCCGGACGTCCTGGCTGGCTGCACGACAAGCCCACCCCCGTACATGTCGGCTTCGCGCTCTGTGGGTCGTCCAGAGCTTAATGCGTGCGGCGGCTGGGCCCTACCCGCAGCCCTGACCTGGGACTTTAACGTCCCCTTAGCGGCTTTCGCGACCCCTGGCCAAGGCCTCGTCGGCAGGAGCCGTGCACCGGTCGCCCTCGGCACACCAGGTCCACGAGAGGGGGAACGCCGGAGTCGGTCACTACTTTCGTCGGTAGGGGTACCAACGTTTCCCTCTGCCTCGCCACCGGCGTCAACCGGTTGAATAAGTCTTGTTGGCAGCCCGGCAGGAGCAACAACAGAGCAACACCGGCCGGGGCGCGGCGCGAGACAAGACTGCTCACCCGAACAGATCATTTGAGGAGCGACATGCTGTGGGTCGGCATCGTCCTGGTGGTTCAGGGATTCGGTTCATTCCTGACCGAGCGTATTTGGGACACAAAATTCGGTGTCACGGCACTCCTGGGTGACGACAGCCCCTCGTGGGTGGGCCTGGCGATCGGCGTAGTGGGTCTGGCCGTCCTCGCGTACTGCGCGAGTTCACGCAGCCGTAAGTCCGTACACAACTGAAATCCCCCTCCCCCGGGTTATTTGACTCCCCTGCTGCCGCAGGGGCCGAACTCCCGGTGGCCGGTTCTCCCCCGTAACCGGCCACCGGGTTTCTTCATGCCCGAAATCGGGTCCGCAAAGCACATGGCGGGTCGGTCGGCGCGGTGACACGCGCCGACCGACCCGCCATGTGCTGTCTTACGACGTCACGACGTGAAGTGCGTCTTGAGGACGGCGATGACTTCCTGGGCGTGGTCGGTCAGGTAGAAGTGGCCGCCGGGGAACACCTTCATGTCGAAGGTGCCCAGGGTGTGCGGCTCCCAGGCCCGGGCCTCGTCGAGGGTCGTGCGCGGGTCGTCGTCGCCGACCAGGACGGTGATGGGGCTGCCGATCTGGGCGCCGGGCTCGGCGCGGTAGGTCTCGATGGCGGTGTAGTCGCTGCGGATGGCGGGCAGCACCATGCGCAGCACCTCGTCGTCGCCGAGCACCCGCGGGTCGGTGCCGCTGAGCTTGCGCATCTCGGCGATGACGCCGTCGTCGTCGCGCTGGTGGACGTTCTCCGGGCGGTGGCTGGAGGGGGCGCGGCGGCCGGAGGCGAAGACGTGCGCGGGGGCGCGGCCGTCGCGCTCCAGGCGGCGCGCCACCTCGAAGGCGAGGACGGCGCCCATGCTGTGGCCGAAGAAGGTCAGCGGCAGCGAGTCGTCGTACGCGCGCAGGGCGTCGGCGGCGCGGTCGGCCAGCTCGGCGATGGACTCGATGCCCTTCTCCGTGTGCCGGTCCTGGCGGCCCGGGTACTGCACGGCGACGACGTCGGCGACCGGGCTGAGGGCGGCCGACACGGGGAAGTAGAAGCTGGCCGAGCCGCCCGCGTGCGGGAAGCAGACAAGGCGGGCGGTGGCGTCGGGGGCCGGGTGATAGCTGCGGACCCACAGGTCGGCGGCGGCGGTCGTCATGACGGGGTTCCATCCATGGTGAGAAGAGCGGGTGAACAGGCCGAAGGCGGGCCGTGGCCCGCCTTCGACGCGTGCGCGGTACGCGCCCGGGGATCCCGTCCCGCTCAGCGGAGCGGGAAGCGGACCTCACCGGCCACGATCGGGTTCGCGTAGTTCTTGCTGGAGATCTTGATGCGGTTCAGGGCGAGGCCGGTGAGCGCCTCGAAGACGGCCCTGCGGGCGTTCATGGCGGTGGAGTAGCCCGCGTCCAGGTGCGGGGCGACCTCGACCACGTCCATGCCGATCAGGTCCGTCTCGTGCGCGATGCGGCGCAGGGCCATGAACAGTTCGCGGGTGTTGAGCCCGGCGGGCTCGGGGGTTCCGGTGCCGGGGGCGAACGCCGGGTCGAGGACGTCGATGTCCAGGGACAGATAGACGTGGTCGGCGACCGCCTTGGCCTCCTCGATGACCTTGTCGATGACGGCGGCGAAGCCGATCCGCTCGATCTCGGCCATGAAGTGCGAGCGCATGCCGGCCCGGCGCATCCAGTTGAACAGCTGGTCGTCGGGGCCCGAGATGGTGCGGATGCCGACCTGGATGATGTTCGGGCCCGGCACCATCTCCTCGTCGATGAGGCGGCGGATCGGCGTGGTGTGCGTGGCCCGGTGCCCGAACAGCTCCTCGTGGCAGTCGGGGTGCGCGTCGAAGTGGATGACGGCGATGGAGCCGCGCCCGTGCACCTCCGAGAGCGCGCCCACGCTCGGCCACAGCAGCGAGTGGTCGCCGCCGAGCACCACGGGCCGCGCCCCGACCTCGGCGATCTCCCGGACCAGGCCGCGGATGGGCTCCATGGACCGGGTGATGTCGAAGGGGTCGACGGCCGCGTCGCCGTAGTCGACGACCTTCAGGACGTTGAACGGGTTGACGCGGGTCGCGGAGTGCACGAAGCCCTCGGGCGTGGCGTACAGGTAGCGCTCGTCGGCGCGGATGGCGCGCGGCCCGTAGGCGGCGCCGCGGTGTCCGCTGGAGACGTCGACGGGGCAGCCCACCACGGCCACGTCGACGCCGCCCGCCCGCAGGTCCTCCTGGTTGAGGGCCAGGGGCACACCCATGAAGGTGGGCACGCCCGAGTAGGCCGGCTGGGAGTAGTAGCGGCGCAGGTCGATGGGGCCGGGGTCGCGCCGGGGGAAGGTGGAGCGATCGACCTCCCGCCGCCAGGACTCGGACTCGGGTGTCTCGCTCATCTCTCTCCTCGGTTGCGCGGGGTACTCACGTCGGGGTGCTCACACGGGTCGGCCGGTGACCGGTCTCATCCAGGGGTGCCGCTGACGGGCAGCCGGGTGCAGCCGCTGATCACGGGCGAGCTGCGGCGCACCACGGGTCCGGCGACGCGCAGGTCCGGCAGGCGTTCGGCGAGGACGCGCAGCGCGGTCTCGCCCTCCATGCGGGCCAGCGGGGCGCCGATGCAGTAGTGGATGCCGCCGGAGAACGACAGGTGCTCGGCCGGGTTCTCGCGGGTGAGGTCGAAGCGGTCCGGCTCGTCGTACACCTCGGGGTCGCGGTTGGCGGCGCCGATGAGGACGACCACGGAGCTGTTGGCCCGGATGTGGTGGCCGGCGAGGGCGATGTCGCCGTGCGGGACGCGCTGGGCCTGGAGGGCGGGCGAGTCGTAGCGCAGGGTCTCCTCGACGGCGCGCGGCGCGAGGTCGGGGTCCTCGCGCAGCAGGTCCCACTGCGCACGGTCGCCGGTCATCGCGAGGACGGCGTTGCCGATGAGGTTGGTGGTGGTCTCGAAGCCGGTGACGGCGAGGACCGTGCAGAACGCGAGGAGTTCCTCGGTGCTGAGCCTGCCCTCCTCGTTGGCCACGGTGAGGCGGCTGATGAGGTCGTCGCCGGGGTCCTTGGCGCGCAGCTCGATCAGCTCGGTGAAGACCTGGTCGAGGTCGTCGACGGCGCCGCGGAAGTCCCGTGCCATCTTCAGGGACTTGACGCCGTCGATGACGGGCCCGACCTTGCGGCCGGCGCGGATGAACCGGTCGTGGTACTCCTCGGGGACGCCGAGGAGCTCCCCGATGACCAACAGCGGCAGGGGTCCCGCGAAGTCCTCGATGAGGTCGAAGCCGTCGCGGGTGGCGAGGTCGTCGAGCAGGCCGTTGCAGAGCTTCTCCACCTGGACCCGGTACTTGCTGATCATCCGGGGGCCGAAGGCGGGCTGCGCGAGGCGGCGCAGACGGGTGTGGTCGGGCGGGTCGAGGCCGAGGATGGAGCTGTTCCAGGGGATCTCGGCCATCATCTCGTGGCCGGGCACGCCGCCCTGTTCGCGGTTGAGGAACAGGGTGCGGTCCCGCAGGATCCGGGTGCCGAGTTCATGGCTGCCGGTGACCCAGGTGCCCAGGTGGCTGCGGTGCACGGGGCCCCGCTGCCGCACCTTCGCATACAGCGGGTACGGGTCCTCCTGGCCCTGCAGGAGCCGGGTGAACGGGTCGCCGAACACGCCGAAGGCGCGCAGGATCGCACGGGTCGCGCCGAGCTTGGCGCTGAACTTGAACCCGGCCGACTTGCTGTCCATGAGCGTGGCCATCACTTCTCCTTGCGAGAGGTGGTCCTGGCGGGCCGGAGGGCCTGCTCCGGTCCCAGTGCCACCACGTCGAAGGCGCGGGTGGTGACGTCGAGGCGGTGGATGAGCCGGTCGGGTCCGGTGACGTGGACCGTGCGCACGCCCATGCCGCGCAGGGTGTCCACGACCGGGTGCCAGCGGACCGGGTGGTCGAAGGTGTCGAGGAGCAGGGTGCGCAGCTGGTCGGCGCGGGTGATCAGGGCGCCGTCGTGGTCGGCGACCAGGGGCAGTTCGGGGTCGGCGAGCTCGAACTTGGCGAGGACCTCCTCCTCGACGCGGGCCCGCAGGCCGGTGAGGACCCGGCAGTGCGCGGGCGGCTTCATGGAGTACAGCGAGTAGCCGCCGACGGCGCTGATGCGGCGCTGGAAGGGCTCAAGGACCTGCTCGCGCATCGTGACCATGTGCATGCCCTCGTCGAGGTGGCCGGAGACCTCGTGGAACTCGCCGCGCTCGGCCAGCTCCCCGAGGACCTCGTCGAGGGCCGCCGCGGGCACCCGGGTGATGGTGAGCGTCACCAGGTCCTGGTGCTCCTCCTCGAAGAACCGCTGTTCGCACAGGGCGAGTTCATGGGTGAGGCGGACGGCCTCGGCGAACGGCAGGGCGCCGCTGAACGCGGTCGCGGCCTTCTGGCCGAAGCTGAAGCCGACGCAGACGTCCGGGGCGAGGCCCCGGGTCTCGACGGCCCGGTCGGCCAGGGCCACCGAGTTGATGAAGAAGGCGACCTGGGCGAACGCCCCGAAGTCCGTTCCCGCGGTGCGGAATTCGTCCAGGACCGAGCGGCCGAGGGCGTCGTCCGCGGCCGCGAGACGCTTCCGCACATAGGGGTCGATCATCATGAACTTGCCCACGTCGGTGAAGCGCGAGGGCCCCATGCCCGGAAACACCACGGCGCTGCGTGCCTGGTCGGTCGTCATCATGTCCGCTCTGTCTGGTCTGCCTGGTCAAGCTGGTCTGGCTGGTGTGGCTGTGCCGGCCGGTCGGCCCGCCCGTGCGGGCTCAGGCCGAGGTGGCGAGTTCCGTGCTCCGCTCGGCCGCCCGCTGCTCCAGGGCGCGCCGGTCGGGCTTGCCGTTGCGGTTCAGGGGGAAGCTGTCGATGACGACGACCCGGTTGGGGTGTTCGTACGAGGGCAGGGCGTCCTTGATGCGGGTGCGCCACTCGGCGACGTCGCGGCCGCTCGCGTCCTCGACGAAGAAGACGAGTTCGCTGCCGCGCGCGTCGTCGGGCAGCGCGATCACCTTGACGGCGCAGCCCGCAGCGGCGGCCCTCCGCTCGATGATCTCCGGGTAGAGGGTGTAGCCCATGCGGTGCACGGCGAGCTTGCGGCCGGCGACGAAGAGGTTGCCGTCGGCGTCGAGGTGACCGAGGTCGCCGGTGCGGTACCAGCCCTGGTCGACGAGGTCGACGGTGCCGTCCTCGGCGAGGTAGCCGGACATCATGTCGGGGGTGTTGACGACGAGTTCGCCCATCTCCCCGGGGGCCAGGACGTTGCCGTCGTCGTCCTGGACGTTCATCTGAAGGCCCTTCATGACGCGGCCGCAGGCGACGGGGTTGTCGATGGTGGCGAAGGCGATGTTGCCCAGCTCGGTGCTGCCGTAGCTGTCGAGCAGCGGCTTCCCGAAGGAGTCGACGTAGGCGTCGGACAGGGCCGGGTCGAGGGGGGCCGCGCCGCTGCAGAACATGCGGACGCCGCCGAGGGCCGCGCGCACGTCGCTCTGGCGGCGGGTGAGGTTGAGCATGCTGCGGTACGTGGCCGGGGTGGCGTCGATGACGGTGACGCCGCACTGCCCGGCCATGAGCAGGGACCGGTCGAGGCGCCGGTGGGGCGCGACGACCAGGGAGCACTTGGCGAGCCAGGCGATGAGGACCATCGACAGGCCGTACTGGTGGGCGAAGGGCAGCAGCGGGAGCAGGACGTCACCGGGGCCGTGGCCCATGTGGTCGGCGTTGCGCCGCAGGTTCTCCAGGAAGCGGCCGCCGTTCTTCACCACGCCCTTGGGGGTGCCGGTGGAGCCGGAGGACCACATGATCAGGCCGTCGGGCAGCGCGCACCAGGCGTCGAAGTCGAGGGACGGTTCGGCCGGGACCAGGCCGGACGCCTCGACGAGCAGCTTGTACAGGTAGACGGCGTCGCGCGTCTCGGCCGGTACGGGGGCGTCGTCGTCGTAGAGACACAGCCGGGCGCGGGTGCGCTCGACGATGCGGCCGGTCTCGCGCGCGTGCTCCTGCTGGTCGACGAGGACGATGGAGGCGCCGACGTGCATCAGCGCGAAGAAGGCGTTCAGCCAGGCGGCCGAGTTGCCGGCCTTGAGGAGGACCCGGTCTCCCGGCCGGACGCCCTCCGCGCGCAGGACCATCGCGACCCGCAGGGTTTCCTGCTCGAATTCGGCGAAGGTCCGCGCCGAATCCCCGGTGAATATGTGAGGTGTCATCAAAGCCGCCCCCTTTCCCAAACTTGAGAATCATCGGGCTCGATAGGCACGATAAGGTCGAGGATTTCTCCCGCCCCGGGCGGCTCCGCGCGCAGCCGAGCCTTCCGAGGACCTACGGTAGAAGCTATTGAGCGTGCCTGAGCAGCAGAACCCCTATCTTCCCCCTAGTCCCCCCTGAGCAGCCAACTTGCCGGTTACAGGGGCAAGCTGACGGGCCGTGCCAAGCGCTACCTTCGACGGTGTTCACGCTATGTACCGCATAAGCCGCGGAGGTCCCGGTGGGAGTTCGGACACAGACCGGTCGAGTACCGGAACAGGAACACGAACAGGATATTAAAGACCAGCAGACGCCTGCGGAACCCGAGGCTGGAATATCAGCGGGGCGGGACCAGGAGGAAGGGGCGGCGCCGGATGCCGTGACACCGCCGCCGTTCGCGGGGCGCTGGGTGGGCGCGGTCGCGGGCGCGGCCGGTCTCGCGCTGCTCCTGGTGAGCACGCGATACGGATTCCAGGGCGACGAGCTGTACTTCCTCGGCGCCGGACAGCACCTGGACTGGGGGTACGCGGACCAGCCGGTGCTGCTTCCGCTGCTCGCCCACGGCATCGACGCCGTCACCGGCGGCTCGCTGTTCGCGCTGCGGCTGCTTCCGGTGCTGCTCACGGTGGCGGGCGCGCTCGTCGCCGCGCTCATCGCCCGCGAGTTCGGCGGGGAGCGCCGGGCGCAGGTACTCACGGCCGCCGCGTACGGCTTCGCGCCCGCCGTCCTGATCAGCGGGCACGCGCTGTCGACGATGGCGCTCGACCTGTTCCTGTGGACGGCCGTGAACTGGCTCCTGATCCGCTGGGTGCGCACCCGCGAGGACCGGCTGCTGCTCTTCGCGGGCCTGGCGACGGCCCTGGCGCTGCAGGGCAAGTATCTGATCGTCGGCTTCTGGGCCGTCCTCGCCGTCTGCCTGTTCGTGGTCGGCCCGCGGGACCTGCTGCGCCGCAAGGCGCTGTGGCTGGGCGCGGCCGTCGCGGCCGTCACGTCCCTGCCGGGTCTGATCTGGCAGGCGCGGAACGACTGGCCGCAGATGGAGATGTCCCAGGTCCTCGCGGACGAGGGGATCCTCGGCGGCCGCGCGGGCTTCCTGCCGTATCTGATCGTGCTGTCCGGCGGGGTGTTCACCGTCGTCCTGGTCTACGGCCTGATCCGCCTCCTGCGGTCGCCGCAGCTCGCCCCCTACCGCTTCCTGGCCTGGACGTTCCTCGGTCTCACGGCCGTGTTCCTGGTCACCGGCGGCCGTCCCGCGTACGTGGTGGGCGCCTTCGCGCCGCTGTGGGCCGCGGGCGCGGTGGAGCTGGCGCGTGGCGGCGGGGCCCGCTGGTGGCGGTGGCTCGCGACGTGGCCGGTGGTGGCCCTGACGGCGCTGGTGTGCGTGGCGCTCTCGCTGCCGGTGTATCCGGTGTCGCAGGTGACGAAGACCGAGCAGCCGAAGAACAACCCGATGACCGCCGAGACGCTGCGCTGGCCGCACCTCATCGACGCGGTCGACAAGGCCAACAAGGCGCTGCCCGCCGCCGAGCGGAAGCGCGCCGTGGTGGTCACGCAGTACTACCAGGAGGCGGGCGCCGTCGATCACTTCGGCCCCGACCGCGACCTGCCGCCCGCCTACAGCGGCCACCGCGGCTACTGGTACTTCGGCGCGCCGGCCGACTCCTCGGGCCCGGTCCTGTACGTGGGCTCCGACGTCGCGAAGCTCAAGCCGTACTTCACGAAGGTGCGCAAGGCCGCGACGGCCGCGGGCGGTCCCGGCGAGAGCTTCGTCGACGGCGTCCCCGTCTGGATCCTGGAGGGCCGCACGAAGCCCTGGTCCAAGATCTGGCCGGACTACGGCCACTTGTCCTAGGGGCTCGCTGCACGACGAAGGCCCGTCACCGCGAAGGAACGCGGGGACGGGCCTTCGTCGTGCGTGCGGGGCGGGCCCGGGCCGCTTCCGGGGTGACGGTACGGCGGGCCCCGCCCCCGGTGTACGTCGGCGGCACCGCCCCCCCCCGGTGCATGACGAACGGCCCCGCCCCCGGAGTGCGGGGGCGGGGCCGTCGTGCCGCTGTGTCAGAGCCGGTCCAGCCACTCCTCGACGGCGCGCGCCGTGGTGTGGGAGTGCTCCTCCATCACCGTGAAGTGCGTGCCGGGCACGTCCACCGCGGTGTGCCCCAGCTTCCAGGACGGCCGCCAGTCGTACTCCCGGGTCCACTCCATGAGGGGCTCGCTCGCCCGGACCAGGAGCGTCGGCGCCTCGATGGCGTCGGGCAGCAGGCCGAGGAACATGTAGCGGGCCATGGCGGTGACCCAGGCGTCGCCCCAGTCGTCGCCGTCGGCGTCCGTGACGACCGCGCCCTCGGCGTCCGGCGCGGAGTCGTAGCGGTCGCTGAGCTGCTTGCCCATCGCGGCGGCCATGTCGCCGAGCGCCTTCTCCTCGACGTAGGTGTCCACGAGGACCACGCCCGCGGGTCCGGCGCCGCGCTCCTCCAGCTCCCGGGCCACGGCGTGCGCGACGAGCCCTCCGGAGGAGTGCCCGGCGAGGACGTACGGCTTGCCTCCGGTGTGCCGCTGCACGGTGTCGGCGTGCAGCCGCACCAGGGCCTCCTTGTCGGCGGGCAGCAACTCGCCCTCCAGGAAGCCCGGGTGGGTGATGACGCTGACGTCGCGCCGGTCCCGGAAGTACGCGCCGAAGCGGGCGTAGTCGTACGCGCTGGAGCGGCCGACGTACGACGTGAACAGGACCACGCCGACCGGGTCCTCACCGCGCGCCAGGGTGAACGGGGCGCGCGGCGCGTCGAGTTCGGCCTCGCCCGTGAACGAGGCGCGGAACTGGGCCATGGTCCGCAGGAGCGGGATCAGGTCGTCGGCCCTGCCCTGCCGCGCGGCCTCGTCGTACAGCTCGGCGAGACCGGTCGCGGGCCGGGGCGCCGCGACGGCGGGCGGGGCCTCGGCGGCCCGCCGCGCGGTGGCCGTGGGCGCCGGGGCGGACTGCCGGGCGGCCGGGGCCGTCCCGGTGCCGCGCGTCTGTCCGGTGGTCCGCTCGCGCGGGGCCGTCGTGTCCTGGCCCGCGGGCGCGGCCTGGTCCAGGTCCGCGGCGAGGCGGTCGGCCAGGGCGCGCGGGGTGCGGTTCTGGAAGACCAGGGTCGCCGGGAGCCGCAGGCCGGTCGCGGCCATGAGGCGGTTGCGCAGCTCGACGCCGGTGAGGGAGTCGAAGCCCAGCTCCAGGAAGCCGCGTCCGTCCTCGACCCGGTCGGCGGAGGCGTGCCCGAGCACGGCCGCCGCCTGGTCCCGCACCAGGGCGATGAGCAGCTGCGCCCGCTCGTCGGCGGACGCGGCGGCCAGACGGCGCGCGAAGGCCTCCGCCTCGGACGCCGCGGCCCCGGCGGCGGCACGGCGGGCCTGGGCCCGCACCAGGCGCCGCAGGAGCGGCGGCACGGTCTCGCCCTGGCGCGCGCCGGCCCGCAGGGCCGCCGTGTCGAGGCGTACGGGCAGCAGCAGCGGCGCACCGGACGAGCGGGCCGTGTCGAAGAGTTCGACGCCCTCGTCCGACGACAGCGGCAGGACACCGCCGCGCGAGATGCGGGTGCGGCGCGCCTCGTCGAGGTGGCCGGTCATGTCGCTGGCCTCGGCCCACAGGCCCCAGGCGAGCGCCGTGGCGGGCACGCCCCGGGACCGCAGGTGGTGCGCGAAGGCGTCGAGGAAGGCGTTGGCCGCCGCGTAGTTGCCCTGGCCGGGGCTGCCGAAGGTGGCGGCCGCGGAGGAGAACAGGACGAACTCCGCCAGGTCCTGACCTGCCGTCAGCTCCGCCAGGTTGAGGGCCGCGTCCAGCTTGGGCCGCAGGACCGTGTCGACGTGCTCGGGCGTCAGGGATCCCACGAGGGCGTCGTCGAGGACTCCGGCCGTGTGCACGACGGCGGTCAGCGGGTGCGCCGCCGGGACCGCGGCGAGCACGGCGGCCAGCGCGTCGCGGTCGGCGACGTCGCAGGCGACCACGCGGGCGTCGGCGCCGAGTCCTTCGAGTTCCGCGACCAGGTCGGCGGCGCCCGGCGCGTCGGGGCCCCGGCGTCCCGTCAGGAGCAGGTGCCGGGCGCCGTGCTCGGCGACCAGGTGCCGGGCGACGAGGGCGCCCAGGGCGCCGGTGGCGCCGGTGATGAGGACGGTGCCGTCGGGGTCGGGGGTGCGGGGGGTGGTGGTCGCGGGGGCCTCGGCGGTGTCGGCGTCGGTGCCGTCGGCGTCGGCCGCCGGAGCGGATGCCGCGGCCTTCGTCGGGGCGGGCACGAGCCGGGGCGCGAGCAGCACCCCGTCGCGCACCGCCAACTGCGGCTCGTCCAGGGCGAGTCCGGCGAGGAGCAGGGCGGCGGTGGAGGGCCGGTCGGCCGAGTGGCCGTGGCCCTCGGCGCTGGCGTCACCCTCCTCGCCCGCGTCACCCTCCTCACCCGCGCTGCCCGCACGGCCGCCGCCGCGCACCGCGTCGCCGCCGCGCACCGCCTCCAGGTCGATCAGCACGCACCCGGCTCCGCCCGGGCCGCCCGCCTGCTCGGACTGGGCCGAGCGGGCCAGGCCCCACAGCGGGGCGTGCGCGAGGTCCGGTACGTCGCCGCCGTCGGCGGCGACCGCGCCCCGTGTCACCAGGACGAGCCGGGTGGCGGACAGGCGCGCGTCGGACTGCCAGGTCTGGAGCAGGGCGAGGGCCCGGCCCAGGGCGGCGCGGGCACGCGCGGCGGTGGCGTCGGCGTCCAGGGAGTCGGCCGTCCCGCTCGGGGCCACGGCGCCCGAACCCTCGACGTCCGTCCCGTCGGCGCCCGGCTCGTCCGTGAAGCTGACGAGCAGCGTGTCCGGCGCGTCGGCGCCGTCGTCGAGGGCCGCGTACAGCGCGTCGATGTCCGCGTACGCCGCCATGTGCGCCCCGGACGCGGTGAGTTCGGCGCAGGACCGCAGCGGGTCGGGGCCGACCGTCGCCCAGGTCGTGCCGGTCGCGTCGGCCGCGGCCGTGGGCAGCGGCGTCCACTCGACGTGGAAGAGGGCGTCGTGGTGTCCGCCGCCGGAGGCCGCGCGCAGTTGCTCGGGGGCGACGGGGCGCAGTTCGAGGGAGTCGGCGCGGGCGACCGGCGCGCCGGTGTCGTCGGCGAAGAGCAGTGCCACTCCCCCGGTGCCGTCGGGGCGCACCCGCACGCGCAGGACGGTGGCGCCCTGTGCGGCCAGGGTCACGCCGGTCCAGGCGAACGGGAGCCGCACGCCGTCGGTCTCCGCGAAGGGCGCGAGGGCGACGGTGTGCAGGGCGGCGTCGAGGAGCGCCGGGTGCACGCCGAACGCGGCGGCGTCCCGGTGGGCCTCTTCGGGCAGGTGGACCTCGGCGTAGACGGCGTCGCCGGCCGGGTCCCGCCAGGCGGCGCGCAGGCCCTGGAACACCGGGCCGTAGGCCAGTCCGCCCTCGGCGAGGCGCTCGTAGAACCCGTCGACGGCGACCGCTTCGGCGCCCTCGGGCGGCCACACGGCCAGCGCCCCGTCCTCCCGCGCGGACGCGGGAGCGGCCTGCGTGTCGCCGAGGGTGCCGGTGGCGTGCCGCGTCCACGGGGCGTCGGTGGCGCCCTGGTTCCGCGAGGACACGGTGAGCGGGCGGCGGCCCGCGGTGTCGGGGGCGCCGACCCACACCTGAAGGGTGACGGTGTCGTCGTCGGCGACGACGAGCGGCGCCTGGAGGGTCAGCTCCTCGACGAGGCCGCAGCCGACCTCGTCCCCGGCGCGCAGCGCCATCTCGACGTACGCGGTGCCGGGCAGCAGCACGGTGTCCCCCACCGCGTGGTCCGCGAGCCAGGGGTGGGTGCGGCGGGTGAGCCTTCCGGTGAGCAGGTACTGGTCGGCGTCGGCGAGTTCCACGCTGGCGCCGAGCAGCGGGTGTCCCGCGGACTCGATGCCGACGGCGGTGACGTCGCCGGTGCCGGCGGCGGGCGCGGGCCAGAAGCGCTGCCGCTGGAAGGCGTACGTGGGCAGGTCGACGACGGTGCGTTCGCCGGGCAGGAGGGCCCGCCAGTCGAGTGCGGCGCCGTGGACGTGTGCCGCGGCGAGGGCGGCGTACAGCTGCTCGGTGCCGCCCTCGTCGCGGCGCAGGGAGCCGAGCGCGACCGCGCCGGTGTGCGGCGTGGCGTCGATGGTCTCCTGCACGGGGACGGTGAGGACCGGGTGCGGGCTCATCTCCAGGAACAGGCCGTGTCCTTCGGCGAGGAGGCCGCGGGTGGCCTGCTCGAAGAGGACGGTGTGGCGCAGGTTGCGGTACCAGTAGCCCGCGTCCATGGGCGTGTCGGCGTCCAGCCAGGTGCCGGTGAGGGTCGAGTACAGCGGGGTCGTGGGGGTGCCCGGGGTGACGTCGGCGAGCGCTTCGGCGATGCGGGCCTCGATCTGCTCCACGTACGAGGAGTGGGACGCGTAGTCGACGGGGATGGCGCGGGCGCGCAGTTCCCGCGCGGCGCACTCGGCGATCAGCTCCTGGAGGGCTTCGGGGTCGCCGGAGACGACCACCTGGGAGGGCCCGTTGACGGCGGCGATCTCGATGCGGCCGTCCCACGCTTCCAGGAGCGCCCCGGTCTCGTCCTGCGGCAGGACGAGGGAGACCATGCCGCCCTTGCCGGACAGCTCGCGGATGGCCTGGCTGCGCAGGGCCACGACGCGGGCGGCGTCCCGCAGGGACAGCGCACCCGCGACGCACGCGGCGGCGATCTCGCCCTGGCTGTGCCCGACCACGGCCGCAGGCTCGACGCCCGCCGCCTGCCAGGTCGCGGCGAGGGACACCATCACGGCGAACAGGACCGGCTGGACCACGTCCACCTGGTCGAAGTGGTCCCCGCTCAGCTCGTCGAGGAGGTTCCAGTCGACGAACTCCGCGAGCGCGTCGGCGCACTCGCCCATGCGGTCGGCGAACACGGGGCTTGAGTCGAGGAGTTCACGGGCCATCCCGGCCCACTGCGAGCCCTGGCCGGCGAAGACGAAGACCGGGCGGACGGTGCCGCCCTGAGCGCGGCCCACAGCCACGTTCCGAGCGGTCGTGTCACCCTGCGCCAGTGCGTCGAGCCCGGCCAGCAGCTCCTTCCGGTCGCCGCCGAGGACGACACCCCGGTGCTCGAACCGCGACCGCGCCACCGCCAACGACCAGGCCACGTCGCCGAGTTCGAGGTCGGCGTTGGCCAGGAGGTGGTCCCGCAGGCGGGCGGCCTGGCCCGGGAGCGACTCCGGGGTCCTGGCGGTGAGGACGAGGGGGATGACGGCGGGCCGGGACAGCCCGGGGGCGCCGGTGGGTGCGGCGGCCTCGGCGGTGGCCTCGGACACCTCGGGGGCCTGCTCCAGGATGACGTGGGCGTTCGTCCCGCTGATGCCGAACGAGGACACGCCCGCGCGGCGCGGCGACCCGTCCTCCCGTCCGGGCCAGTCGCGGGCCTCGGTCAGCAGCTCGACGCCCGCGCCGGACCAGTCGACCTCGGGGGTCGGGGCGTCCACGTACAGCGTCTTGGGCAGGGTGCCGTGGCGCATCGCCATGACCGTCTTGATGACGCCGCCGACGCCGGCGGCGGCCTGGGTGTGGGCGATGTTGGACTTCAGCGAGCCCAGCCAGAGCGGCCGGTCCTCGGGGTGGTCCTTGCCGTAGGTGGCGATGAGGGCCTGGGCCTCGATGGGGTCGCCGAGGGTGGTGCCCGTGCCGTGGGCCTCGACCGCGTCCACGTCCGCGGGCGTGAGGCGGGCGTTGGCGAGGGCGGCACGGATGACGCGCTGCTGGGACGGGCCGTTCGGCGCCGTCAGACCGTTGCTCGCGCCGTCCTGGTTGATGGCCGAGCCACGCACGACGGCGAGGACCTGGTGCCCGTTGCGCTGAGCGTCCGACAGGCGCTCAAGGACGAGCATGCCCACGCCCTCGCCCCAGCCGGTGCCGTCCGCGCCCGCGGCGAAGGACTTGCAGCGGCCGTCGGGGGCCAGGCCGCGCTGGCGGCTGAACTCCGCGAACGAGGTGGGCGTCGGCATGACCGCCGCGCCGCCCGCGAGCGCCATCGAGCACTCGCCCTGCCGCAGCGCCTGCACGGCGAGGTGCAGCGCGACGAGCGAGGACGAGCAGGCCGTGTCGACCGTGACGGCGGGGCCCTCGAAGCCGAAGGAGTACGAGAGGCGGCCGGAGGCGACGCTGGCCGCGTCGCCGGTCATGACGTAGCCCTCGACGCCCTCGGCGCCGTTCAGCGTCGTCGAGTAGCCCTGGGTCGACAGGCCGACGAAGACGCCGGTGTCGCTGGCGCGTACGGACGCCGGGACGATGCCCGCGCGCTCGACGGCCTCCCAGGAGGTTTCGAGGAGGAGCCGCTGCTGCGGGTCCATGGCCAGGGCCTCGCGGTGGTTGATGCCGAAGAAGTCCGGGTCGAACTCGTCGGCGTCGTGCAGGAAGGCGCCGGTCGTGACGTACGTGAGTCCGTCGTCGCCGTCCGCGCCGTCGAGGCCCGCGGGGGCGGCGACGTCCCAGCCCCGGTTCACGGGGAACCCGGACAGGCCGTCCTCGCCCGCGGCCACCATGCGCCACAGGTCCTCGGGGGACCGTACGCCGCCGGGGTAGCGGCAGCTCATCGCGACGATGGCGATGGGCTCGTCGGCCGCGCCCTGGGACGCGTCCTCGCGGCCCGCCGGGGCCGCGCTCGGGGCGGCGGACTCGGGGAGCGAGCCGAGCAGTTCCGTGCGCAGGTGGGCGGCGAGGGCGACGGGCGTGGGGTAGTCGAAGACGAGGCTGGCGGGCAGCCGCAGGGCGGTGGCGCCGCCGAGGCGGTTGCGGAGCTCGACGGAGGTGAGCGAGTCGAAGCCCAGCTCCTTGAACGCCTTGGCCGCGTCGACGGACTCGGGCGACGGGTAGCCGAGGACGGCGGCCACGTTGGCGCGTACGACGTCGACGAGGAACTGTTCGCGGTCCTCCGCGGCGAGCCCGGCGAGACGCTCGGCCAGGGGCTCCTGGCCGTCGGCCGCCGTGCCGCCCGCCTGCGCGGTGACGGCCTTGCGGACCTGGCCGCGGATGAGGCTCCGGAACAGCGGGGGCACGTCGGCGCCGAACTGCTGACGCAGGACGTCGGTGTCGAGCTTCATGGGGACGAGGGCGCCGTCGGGCTGGGCGAGGGAGGCGTCGAGGAGGGCGAGGCCTTCCGCCGCCGAGAGGGCAGCGACTCCGGCCCGGTTCATGCGGTCGATGTCCTCGTCCGCCAGCGCACCCGCCATACCGCCCTGGTCGGCCCACAGGCCCCAGGCCAGGGACGTCGCCGGGAGACCCTGAGCACGTCGATGCTGAGCGAGAGCGTCCAAGAACGCGTTCGCAGCCGCGTAGTTGGCCTGCCCCGCACTGCCCAGCACACCCGCAGCCGACGAGAACAGCACGAACGCCGACAGGTCCAGGCCCGCCGTCAGCTCATGCAGATTCACCGCCGCGTCCACCTTCGGACGCAGCACCGTGTCCAGCCGCTCCGGCGTCAATGACGTCAGCACACCGTCATCGACCACGCCCGCGACGTGCACGACCGCGCCGAGGTCATCACGTACGGACTCAAGCAACGTCTCAAGGGCCGCACGGTCCGCGACATCACACGCCGCGATGGTGACGGACGCACCCAACTCCTCCAGCTCGGCGCGCACTTCACCCGCACCGGGAGTGTTCTCACCCCGACGCGACACCAACAGCAGGTCCTTCACACCGTGCCGCTCAGCCAAGTGCCGGGCCACAACCCGACCCAGACCACCCAACGCACCCGTCACAAGCACCGTGCCCCGCGCCTCAAAGACAGGCGGCAGCGTCAGCACGACCTTGCCCACATGCCGCGCCTGCGACAGATAACGGAACGCCTCCGGCGCCCGCCGCACATCCCACGCCTTCACCGGCAGCGGCGTCAGCACACCCTGCTCGAACAGCGCCAGGACCTCCGCCAGCATCTCCTTGATGCGGTCGTGTCCGGCGTCGATCAGGTCGAAGCTCTGGTACGTGACTCCGGGGTGGTCCTCGCCGATGGTGTGGGGGTCGCGGAGGTCGGTCTTGCCCATCTCCACGAAACGGCCGCCACGCGGCAGCAACCGCAGCGACGCGTCCACGAACTCCCGCGCCAGGGAGTTCAGGACCACGTCCACACCCTGACCGTCGCTGGCCGCGAGCACCGACGTCTCGAAGTCGAGGGTCCGGGACGAGGCGATGCGGGAGTCGTCGAGGCCGAGGCCCCGCAGCACGTCCCACTTGCCGGTGCTGGCCGTCGCGTGCACGTCGGCGCCGAAGTGCCGGGCGAGCTGCACCGCGGCCATGCCGACACCACCGGCGGCGGCGTGCACCAGGACCGACTCCCCGGCTTCGAGGCCGGCGAGGTCCCGCAGGGCGTAGTACGCCGTGAGGAACACCGTCGGCACCGACGCGGCCTGCGCGAACGACCAGCCCTCGGGCATGCGGACCAGCATCCGCGCGTCGGCGACGGCCAGCGGGCCGAAGCCGCCCTCCAGGAGGCCGAGGACGCGGTCGCCGACGGCCAGGTCCGTGACACCGGACCCGATCTCGACGACCACGCCCGCGCCCTCGGTGCCCATGACGGCGTCGCCCGGGTACATGCCCAGCGCGATCAGCGGGTCACGGAAGTTGACGCCCGCCGCGCGGACCGCGACGCGGACCTCCCCGGCATCCAGGGCCCGGCCTCCGGACACCTCGGCGTCGTCGGCCACGGGAAGGAGCGCCAGGTTCTCCAGCGTGCCCCGGCCCGTGACGCCCAACTGCCAGGTGTCGCCCGCCGGGACCGGCAGCGCGCCGCCACCGGCGCGCACGAGGCGCGGCACCCACACCACGTCCCCGCGCACCGCCACCTGCGGCTCGTCCAGACCGAGCACCCCCGGGAGGAGCGCCGGCGCCTGCTCGGCACCGTCGACGTCCACCAGGACGAGGCGCCCCGGGTTCTCCGACTGCGCCGACCGCATGAGACCCCACACCGGGGCGTCCACGAGGCCCGCCGACGCCACGACGTCGCCGGAGCCGACGCCCACGGCGCCGGAGGTCACCACGACAAGACGGGACTCGTCGCCGCGTTCGAAGGCCAGCCACTCCCCCACGGCGCGCAGGGCGTCGTTGAGGGAGGCACGCACGTTTCCGGCGACGCCCGGGGCGCGGTCGGCGGACGTGGCGCAGGCGACGAAGACGGACTCCGGGAGGGCGGCACCGCTGTCGACCGCCGCCGCGAGGGCGGCGACGTCCGGGTACGCCGTGACCGTCGCTCCGCCGCGCTCCAGTGCCGCGCGCAGCCCCAGCTCGTCGGCGCCGAGAACGGCGTGGGATCCGCCGGTCGCGGGAGTCGACGCGGGCGCCACGCTCCAGTCGACGCGGTACAGCGAGTCGTGCCGGCCGCCCTGTTCGGCGCCCGCGTCGGGCACGGCGAGGGGCCGCAGGACGAGGGAGTCCACGGTGGCGACCGGCTCGCCGGAAGAGTCGGCGACGGCGAGGGCCACGCCGTCGGTGCCGGCGGCGGTGAGCCGGACCCGCAGCGCGGACGCGCCCGTGGCGTGCAGGGTCACGCCGGTCCAGGAGAAGGGCATGCGGCCCTGCTCGGTGTCGGACACGAAGGTGCCGAGGCCCAGCGGGTGCAGGGCGGCGTCGAGGAGCGCCGGGTGCAGGCCGTAGGCGGCGGCGTCGTCCTGGTCGTCCTCGGGCAGCGCGACCTCGGCGAAGAGCGCGTCGCCGCGCTTCCACACGGATCGCAGGCCCTGGAACGCCGAGCCGTAGCTGAATCCGGCGGCGGCGAGGCTGTCGTACAGGGCGTCGGTGTCGGCCTGTTCGGCGTCGGCCGGGGGCCACTGGGTGAGGTCGGCTTCGGCGGGGCGGGGGGCCGGGGCGGGGGCGAGGGTGCCGGTGGCGTGGCGCTGCCAGGGCTCGTCGGACCAGAGTTCGTCCGCTGCCGTCTGCTGGGGGCGCGAGTAGAGGTTCACCGGGCGGCGCCCGAAGGCGTCGGCGGCGCCCACGGCGAGCTGCACCTGTACGCCGCCCCGCTGGGGCAGGACGAGGGGCGCCTGCAGGGTCAGCTCCTCCAGGTGCGCGCAGCCGACGCGGTGCCCGGCGTGCAGGGCGAGTTCGACGAAGGCCGTGGCGGGCAGCAGGACCGTGCCGCCGAGTGCGTGGCCCGCGAGCCACGGGTGGGTCGCGAGGGAGAGTCTGCCCGTGAAGAGGTAGCCGTCCATGTCGGCGAGCGCGACGGCGGCGCCGAACAGCGGGTGCTCCGCCGGGCTCAGGCCGGTCGCGTGCACGTCGCCGGTGCCGCCGACGCCGGGGCGCGGCCAGTAGCGCTCGTGCTGGAAGGCGTACGTGGGCAGGTCGACGCGGGCACGGGAGGCGGCGGGGGCGTACAGCGGCGTCCAGTCGACGTCGGCTCCGCGCACGTACGCCTCGGCGAGGGCGGTCAGGAACGTGTCCGGTTCGGGGCGGTCCTTGCGGAGGGCGCCGATGAGGCCGACCTGGGCGTCCGTCTCGGCGATGGTGTCGTGTGCCATGGCCGTCAGGACCGCGTCGGGGCCCAGTTCGAGGAGGGTCGCCACGCCGAAGCCGGTGAGCGCGCCGACTCCGTCGTGGAAGCGGACGGCCTCGCGGATGTGGCGGACCCAGTAGCCGGGGTCCTTCAGCTCGCTCGCGGCGGCGAGGCGCCCGGTGACGTTGGAGACGACCGGGAGGACGGTGTCCTGGTACGTCAGGCCCTCGGCGACCTTGCGGAAGTCCTCCAGGACGGGGTCCATGAGAGGTGAGTGGAAGGCGTGGGAGACCTTCAGCCAGCGGACCTTGCGGCCCTCGCCGCGAAGAGTCTCCTCCAGGACCGCGAGGTCCTTGCGGTCGCCGGAGAGCACCACCTGGGCGGGCCCGTTCACGGCTGCCACTCCCGCGCGGTCCTCCAGACCGGCGAGCAGCGGCAGCACGTCCGCTTCGGCGGCCTGCACCGCGAGCATGGCCCCGCCCTCGGGCAGGGACTGCATCAACCGGCCGCGCGCCGCGACCAGTCGAGCCGCGTCCTCCAAGGACCACAGTCCGGCTACGTAGGCGGCGGCCAGCTCGCCGATGGAGTGCCCGCCCACGATCTCGGGGCGCACCCCGAAGGACTCGGCCAGACGGAACAGGGCGACCTCGACGGCGAACAGCGCGGGCTGCGCGTACTCCGTCCGCTCAAGGAGCTCCGCGTCCGTGCCGAACATGACGTCCTTGAGCGGGCGTTCCAGCAGCCCGCCCAGGTGGCCACACACCTCGTCCAGCGCATCGGCGAAGACGGGGAACGTCTCGTACAGCTCACGCCCCATCCCGGTCCGCTGGCTGCCCTGGCCGGTGAACACGACGCCGAGGCGGCCCTCGACCACCGAGCCCGACACCACGGCCGGGCCGTCGGTGCCGGAGGCGACCGTCTCCAGGCCGGACAGGAAGGCGTCCCGGTCCTCGCCGAAGAGCACGGCGCGGTGTTCGAGGGGCGAGCGGCCCGACAGGAGGGACCAGCCCACGTCGGCGGGCCGGAGGGTCTCGTCGGCGGTGACGTGGTCGCGGACGCGTGCGGCCTGGGCGCGCAGGGCCTGGGCGCTGCGGCCCGACACCAGCCAGGGTGCGGCGGTCGGGGGTGTCACGGCAGCCGTCGGCTCCGCGTCGGTGGGCGCGGTCTCGTCCGTGGGGGCCTGCTCCACGATGACGTGGGCGTTGGTGCCGCTGACGCCGAACGACGAGACGCCGGCGCGGCGGGGGCGGCCCGCCTCGGGCCAGTCGCGGGCCCGGTCGAGGAGTTCGACGGCGCCCGCCGTCCAGTCGACGTGGGTGCTGGGGCGGTCCGTGTGCAGGTTCTCGGGCAGGACGCCGTGCCGCATCGCCATGACCATCTTGATGACTCCGGCGACGCCCGAAGCGGCCTGGGTGTGGCCGATGTTGGACTTCACGGAGCCGAGGAGCAGCGGCCGGTCGGCCGGGCGGTCCTGGCCGTACGTGGCGAGGAGGGCCTGGGCCTCGATGGGGTCGCCGAGGACCGTGCCGGTGCCGTGGCCCTCGACGGCGTCGATGTCGTCGGTGGCGAGGCGGGCGGCCGCGAGGGCCTGGCGGATGACGCGCTGCTGGGAGGGGCCGTTGGGGGCGGTCAGGCCGTTGGACGCGCCGTCCTGGTTGACGGCGGAGCCACGGACGACGGCGAGGACCTGGTGCCCGTTGCGGCGGGCGTCGGAGAGGCGCTCCAGGGCGAGGACGCCGACGCCCTCGCCCCAGCCGGTGCCGTCGGCGGCCTCGGCGAAGGGCTTGCAGCGGCCGTCGGAGGCGAGGCCGCCCTGACGGCTGAACTCCGCGAAGGCGCCGGAGGTGACCATGACGGCGACGCCGCCGGCCACGGCGAGGTCGCACTCGCCCTGCCGGAGGGCCTGCGCGGCCAGGTGCAGGGCGACGAGGGAGGACGAGCAGGCGGTGTCGACGGTGACGGCCGGGCCTTCGAGGCCGAAGACGTACGACACACGGCCGGAGATGACGCTGGAGACGTCACCGGTGAGCAGGTAGCCGTCGACGTTGTCGGGCGACGCCATGAGGGCGGGCCCGTAGCCCTGCGCGGTGGCGCCGACGAAGACGCCGGTGCGGCTGCCGCGCAGGGAGGTCGGCGGGATGGCGGCCCGCTCGAAGGTCTCCCAGACGGCTTCCAGGAGGAGGCGCTGCTGGGGGTCCATGGCCATGGCCTCGCGGGGCGAGATGCCGAAGAAGGCGGCGTCGAAGTCACCGGCGTCGTAGACGAAGCCGCCGCCGCGCCCGGGGCGTTCGGGGTCGGCCGTGGCCTCGTCCTCGGTGCGGCCGCCGAGGGCCTCGACGTCCCAGCCCCGGTCGGTGGGGAAGGCGGAGAGCGCGTCGCGGCCCTCGGCCACGAGCCGCCACAGGTCCTCCGGGCTGCTGACGTCGCCGGGGTAGCGGCAGCTCATTCCGACGATGGCGATGGGCTCGGGCTCCTCCGCCTCGGCGTCGCGCAGCCGCTGGCGCGTCTCGTGGAGGTCGGCGGTCACCCGCTTGAGGTAGTCGAGGAGCTTTTGCTGGTCCGCCATCGGAAACTCACCTGTTCGCGTAGTCACAAGAAAAACCGCACCGGTCGGGCCGACCGGGCCGGTGACCGGCCCGGTCGGACTGATTCAGGCTGTGCTGATTCAAGAAATGCCGAGTTCTTTGTCGATGAAGTCGAAGACCTCGTCGGCGGACGCCGACTCGAGCCGCGAGGACACTTCCTCGCCGTCGGCCGGCGGCTCGGCGTCCGCGCCCTTCCACTTCGACATCAGTGCCTCCAGGCGCATCGTGATGCGCATGCGGGCGCTGTCGTCGGGCGCGATGGAGCTGAGGCCCGCCTCCAGGCGGTCCAGCTCCTGGAGGGTGGAGTCCACCCCGGCGGTGTCGTCCTGGAGCAGCTGCGTGCGCAGGTACTGGGCCAGGACGACGGACGTCGGGTAGTCGAACACGAGGGTGGCGGGCAGCCGGAGCCCCGTGGCCTTGTTGAGGCGGTTGCGGACCTCCACGGCCGTCAGGGAGTCGAAGCCGAGCTCCCTGAAGGCGCGGTGGGCGTCGACGGACTCCGCTCCGGTGTAGCCGAGCACGGCGGCCGCGTGGGTGCGCACGATGTCGAGCAGGATCACCTCGCGCTCCGGCTCGGTGAGCGGGGCGAGGCGGCGGCGCAGCCCGGCGGCCGCGTCGTCCCCGGTGCCCGTGTCGGCCTCCGGTGCGGCGGCCACGGACCGCGCGTACCTGCGCACCTCGGGCAGGTCCCCGATGAACGGGCTCGTGCGCGCCGAGGTGAAGGCGGGCGCGAACCGCTCCCAGTCGAGGTCGGCGACGGCGACGAAGGTCTCGTCGCGCGCCACGGCCTGGGCGAGCGAGGCGACCGCGAGGTCCGGTGCCATCGGCCTGAGGCCACGGCGGCGAAACTGCTCCTCGCCGTCGTCCCCGGCCATGCCGCCCCCGGCCCACAGGCCCCACGCCACGGAGGTGGCGGTCAGGCCGCGTGCCCGGCGCCGCTCGGCGAGCGCGTCGAGGTGGGCGTTGGCGGCGGCGTAGGCGCCCTGGCTGCCGCTGCCCCACACGCCCGCGTTGGACGAGAACAGCACGAACGCGTCCAGCGCGTCGGTGTCGAGGAGCGCGTCCAGGTGGGCGGCGCCCGCGACCTTGGCCTCCAGGACACCGGCGATGTCGGCGGCGGTGGTCTCCGCGAGGGGCTGGCCCTGGCCGACGCCCGCCGCGTGGAACACGGAGCGCAGCGTGTGCCCGTCCTCGGCGAGGCGGCCGAGCAGCGCGGCGACGGCGTCGCGGTCGGCCACGTCGCAGGCCGCGACGGTCACCTTGGCGCCCAACTCCTCCAGTTCCGCCTGGAGTTCGTCGGCGCCGGGGGCGTCCGGGCCGCGACGGCTGGTGAGCACCAGGTGCTCGACGCCTTCCCGGGCCAGCCAGCGCGCCACGTGGCCGCCGATCGCCCCCGTGCCGCCGGTGACCAGCGCCGTGCCGCGCGCCGTCCACTCCGGTGTCGCGCCCGCGCCGAGCGGCGCCCGCACGAACCGGCGCACGAGCACGCCCGCCTGCCGCACGGCGAGCTGGTCCTCGTCCCCGGCACCGGCGAGGATCCCGACGAGCTGGGACACGGCCCGCTGGTCGGGGTCCTGCGGCAGGTCGACGAGGCCGCCCCAGCGGTCGGGGCACTCCAGGGCCGCGACCCGGCCGAGGCCCCACACCTGCGCCTGCGGGGGCAGGGCGGCGTGGTCGGCGGGGCCGGTGGCGACGGCGCCGCTGGTGACGGCCCACATCCGCGCGCCGATCCCGGCGTCGCCGAGGGCCTGGACGAGGGCGACGGTGCCACCGAGGCCGACGGAGACGCCCGGCTGGTCGGCGAGGGCGGACCCGCCGAGGGCGAGGAGGCTGAGCACACCGGTCAGTTCCGTGTCCGGCCCCGCGGCGTGCTCCCGCAGCCGCTCGACCAGGGCCTCGCGCGTCATCTCGCCTGCGGCGACGCGGAGTTCGTGCGTCTGCGCACCGGACCGCGCCAGGGCCTCGGTGACGGCCGCGGCCCACGCGTCGCCCCCTTGCTCCGCCGAATCCTCCGGTACGACGACCAGCCAGCGGCCCGTCGGCCCTGCGGCCGGAAGTCCGCCCGCGAGGGGCTCCCAGGCGACCTGGTAGCGCCAGCTGTCGAGCGTGGACCGCTCGCGCCGCTGCCGCCGCCACGACGAGAGGGCGGGCAGGACCGCGCCCAGCTCGGCGGCGGGCCCGTCCGCCACGTCCAGCTCACTGGCCAACTGCTCCAGGTCCTCGCGCTCCACGGCGTCCCAGAACCGCGACTCGACCTCGTCCGTGGCCAGGGGCGCGCCTTCGGGCTCCTCCTCCGCCTCCGGGGCGAGCAGCCAGTAGTGCTCACGCTGGAAGGCGTACGTGGGGAGGTCGACGGTGGTGCGGGCGCCGGGGAAGAGGGCGTTCCAGTCCAGCTCCGCGCCGTGGGCGTGGGCCTCGGCGAGGGACGCGGCGAGACGGTCGGCGCCGCCTTCGTCACGGCGGAGGGAGCCCAGGGTTACGGCCTGGCTGTCGGTCGCGTCGATGGTCGCCTGGACCGGGACGGTCAGGACCGGGTGCGGGCTCATCTCCAGGAACAGGCCGTGGCCCTCGGCGAGGAGACCGCGCGTGGCGTGCTCGAACAGGACGGTCTGGCGCAGGTTGCGGTACCAATACCCGGCGTCCATCGGGGTGTTGGCGTCCAGCCACTCCCCCGTCAGCGTCGAGAACAGAGGAACCTCAGCCGCCTGCGGGTCCACCCCGGCCAGGGCCTCGGCTATCTGGGCTTCAATCTGCTCCACGTACGAGGAATGCGAAGCGTAGTCCACCGGGATCGTCCGCGCACGGATGTCCTGCGCGACGCACTGCGCGACCAGGGCCTCCAGAGCCTCCGGCTCACCGGAAACCACCACCTGAGCAGGGCCGTTTACAGCGGCAAGCTCGATCCGGCCATCCCAAGCCGAGATCAGTTCCCGCACTTCCTGCTCCGGCAGCGGTACGGACACCATCCCGCCCTTGCCCGACAGCTCACGAATGGCCAGGCTCCGCAGCGCCACCACACGAGCGGCGTCACGCAACGACAGCGCACCCGCCACACAGGCAGCCGCGATCTCACCCTGGCTGTGCCCGACGACAGCGTCAGGCTGCACACCGGCCGCCTGCCAAGTCGCGGCCAGCGACACCATCACGGCGAACAGGACCGGCTGAACCACGTCCACCTGATCGAAGTTGTCCCCGCTCAGCTCCTCGAAAAGCTCCCAGTCCACGAACTCGGCGAGCGCGTCCCCGCACTCCCGCATCCGCTCCGCGAACACCGGACTGGAGTCCAGCAGCTCACGAGCCATCCCGGCCCACTGCGACCCCTGCCCCGGGAACACGAACACCGGACGGACGATGCCTCCGAGCGCACGACCGGTCACCACCTGCGTGGCCGCCGCGTCGTCCTGAGTGAGCGCTTCGAGCCCGGCAAGGAGCTCGTCCCGGTCCCGGCCGAGGACGACGCCCCGGTGCTCGAACCGCGACCGCGCGACCGCCAACGACCAGGCCACATCGCCGAGTTCGAGGCCGTCCCGCGCGACCAGGTGTTCCCGGAGGCGCGCGGCCTGGTCCCGCAGGGCGCCCTCGGTCTTCGCCGAGAGGGCCAGCGGTACGACGCCCGCGAGCACCGGCGTCGGCGCGTCACCGGTGTCCCCGGTGTCGGCCCCGGCGGGCTGCGGCTGCTCGGCCGCGGGGAGCTGTTCCAGGATGACGTGGGCGTTCGTACCGCTCATGCCGAAGGAGGAGACGCCCGCGCGGCGGGGCGCGCCCTGGCGGGCGGGCCAGTCGCGGGCCTCGGTCAGGAGCTCGACGGCGCCTTCGGTCCAGTCGACCTCGGGGGTGGGCTCGTCGATGTGGAGGGTCTGGGGCAGTACGCCGTGGTGCATGGCGAGGACCATCTTCATGACGCCCGCGACGCCGGAAGCGGCCTGGCTGTGCCCGATGTTGGACTTGATGGAGCCGAGCCAGAGGGGTTCGCCGGTCTCCGGGCGCTCCTGGCCGTAGGTGGCGAGGAGTGCCTGGGCCTCGATGGGGTCGCCGAGGGTGGTGCCGGTGCCGTGGGCCTCCACGGCGTCGACGTCGGCGGGGGTGAGGCGGGCGTTGGCGAGGGCGGCGCGGATGACGCGCTGCTGGGACGGTCCGTTGGGGGCGGTCAGGCCGTTGGACGCGCCGTCCTGGTTGATGGCCGAGCCACGCACGACCGCCAGGACCTGGTGGCCGTTGCGGCGCGCGTCGGACAGGCGCTCCAGGAGCACCATGCCGACGCCCTCGGCCATGCCCATGCCGTCGGCGGAGGCGGCGAAGGCCTTGCAGCGACCGTCGTCGGCGAGGCCGCGCTGCTGGCTGAAGGCGATCAGCGCGCCCGGGGACGACATGACGGCGACGCCTCCGGCGAGCGCGAGGGAGCACTCGCCCTGGCGCAGCGCCTGGGCTGCCAGGTGCATGGCGACGAGCGACGACGAGCAGGCCGTGTCGACCGTCACCGCGGGGCCTTCGAGGCCGAAGGTGTAGGCGATGCGCCCGGAGATGACGCTGGGTGCGCTGCCGGTGAGGATGTGGCCCTCGGATCCGGCGGACACCTG
This sequence comes from Streptomyces sp. RK9, assembly GCF_045070545.1. Lineage (NCBI taxonomy): Bacteria > Bacillati > Actinomycetota > Actinomycetes > Kitasatosporales > Streptomycetaceae > Streptomyces > Streptomyces sp. RK9. Next base: position 1,163,453 of record NZ_CP173703.1, read on the forward strand.
GCCGGGGCCGGTGCCGTAGTCCTGGTAGTTGGTGCCGACGAACACTCCGGCGGCCTCGCCGCGCACTGCGCGCGGGTCGACACCGGCACGCTCGAAGGCCTCCCAGGACGTCTCCAGGAGGAGCCGCTGCTGCGGGTCCATGGCCAGGGCCTCGCGCGGCGAGATGCCGAAGAAGGCCGGGTCGAAGGCGCCCGCGTCGTGCAGGAAGCCGCCGCCCCTCGTCGTGGTGGTGCCGGGGGTCTCCGGGTCCGGGTCGTAGAGGTGGGCGATGTCCCAGCCCCGGTTGGCGGGGTAGCCGCCGACGACGTCGGCGCGGCCTTCCAGGACCTCCCACATGCGCTCGGGGCTGCTGATGCCGCCCGGGTAGCGGCAGCTCATCGCGACGATGGCGATGGGCTCGTCGGTGGCCGCGGCGACGGTGGCGACCGGCGCGGCGGGCGTGGCCTTGTCGGCGCCGAGGACCTGGGTGCGCAGGTAGGCGGCCAGGGCGGTGCCGTTGGGGTGGTCGAAGACGACCGTGGTGGGCAGCTTCAGACCGGTGCCGGCGCCGAGCCGGTTGCGCAGGTCGACGGCGGTCAGGGAGTCGAACCCGAACTCGCGGAAGGCCCGCTCGGGGTCGAGGGCCTGTGCGGACTCGTAGCCGAGCACCGCGGCGGCGTGGGTGAGGACGAGGTCGAGCAGGACGCGGTTCTGCTCGGGTGCGGCGAGGCCGGTCAGGCGCTCGCGCAGCGAGGCCGCCTTGGCCGACGTGTCGCCGCCGTCCGCCGCGTCCCCGTCACCGGCGGGTCCGTCCTGGGCGGCGAGGACGCGTCGGGCGTCGGGCAGGTCGGCGAGGAGCGGGCGGGCGCGCCGCGAGGTGAACACGGGCACGAACTGGTCCCAGTCCACATCGGCGAGGGCCAGGAACGTCTCGTCGTCGTCGAGGGTCTGCCGCATGCCCGCGAACGCGAGGTCGGGGTCGAGGAACGGCAGTCCCTGGCGGCGCAGTTGCTCCGGGTCGACGTCGATGGGCGCGCTGCCGCTCAGGTACGGGTTGACGACGTTCCACACGCCCCAGGCGATGGAGGTCGCGGTCAGGCCGCGTGCCCTGCGGTGCTCGGCGAGGGCGTCGAGGTGCGCGTTGGCGGCGGCGTACGCGGCGTGGTCGCCGCTGCCCCAGACGCCCGCGATGGACGAGAAGAGCACGAACGCGTCGAGCTCCGTGTCGTCCAGGAGCTCGTCGAGGACGACGGCGCCCGCGACCTTCGCGGCGACGATCTCGGCGAACTCGTCGAGCGTGGTGGTGGCGATCGGCGCCAGCTCGATGAGCGCGGCCGCGTGGACGACGGCGCGCAGCGTGTGCCCGTCGGCGGCGAGCCGGTCGAGCAGCGCGGCGACGGCGTCGCGGTCGGCGACGTCGCAGGCCGCGATGGTGACCTGGACGCCCAGCTCCTCCAGTTCGGCGCGGAGTTCGTCGGCGCCGGGCGCGGCCGGGCCGCGGCGGCTGGTCAGGACGAGGTGCTCGGCGCCCTCGCGGGCCAGCCAGCGCGCCATGTGGGGGCCGAGGGCGCCGGTGCCGCCGGTGATGAGGACGGTGCCGCGGGGGGTCCACGGGGAGGAACCGGTGCTGCCCTTCGCGGGGGCGCCGTCCTTCGCGGTGGTGTCGCCCTCGCCGGGTGCGGACTTCGTGGAGGCGGACGGTTCGGCGCGGACGAGGCGGCGTACGAAGACTCCGGAGCCGCGCACGGCGAGCTGGTCCTCGTCGCCGGCGCCCGCGAGGATCCCGGCGAGCCGGGCCGCGGTGCGCTTGTCGGGGGCGGCGGGAAGGTCGACGAGGCCGCCCCAGCGCTCGGGGTGCTCCAGGGCGACGACGCGGCCGAGGCCCCAGGTCTGCGCCTGGGCGGGGCTCTCCACCCGGTCGTTGCGTCCGGTGGAGACGGCTCCGCTGGAGATCACCCACAGCTTGGCGTCGGTCCCGGTGTCGCCCAGGGCCTGGACGAGCGCCACGGAGCCCGCGAGACCGGCGGGCAGCACGGGGTGCTCGGGGTGGGGCTCCTCGGCGAGGGCGAGCAGCGACACCACGCCGACGGGCTCGGACCCGGCCGGGGCGTCGGGCGCGCCGGTGATCTGCTCGCGCAGCCTTCCGGCCAGCGCCTCACGGTTCAACTCACCGGCTCCGACGCGGACTTCAGCGACCTCCGCACCGGCCTGCGCCAGCGCGTCGGTGACGCCCGCGGTCCACGGGTGCGCGGCGGCCTCCTCCGGTACGACGACGAGCCACCGGCCCGTCAGCACCGGCCCGGACAGCGCGCCGCTCGCGAGGGACTTCCAGGTGACGCGGTAGCGCCAGCTGTCCACGGTGGACCGCTCACGCTTCTGCCGCCGCCACGACGAAAGCACCGGAAGGACAGCGCCGAGCTCGGCGGCGGAACCCTCCGCCACCTCCAGCTCGGCCGCGAGACCCTCCAGGTCCTCCCGCTCCACGGCCTCCCAGAACCGCGCCTCCACCTCGTCCACGGCCGGGGCGGGCTCGGCGCCCGCCTCCTGCTCCGGCGAGAGGAGCCAGTAGTGCCGGCGCTGGAAGGCGTACGTGGGCAGGTCGACGGTGGCGCGTGCGCCCGGCAGGAGCGCCTTCCAGTCCAGCTCGGCGCCGTGCGCGTGGGCCTCGGCGAGGGAGGCCGCGAGGCGGTCGGCGCCGCCTTCGTCGCGGCGCAGGGAACCGAGGGCGACGGCCGCGCCCTCACGTCCGGCGGCCTCGATGGTGGCCTGGACGGGGACGGTGAGCACGGGGTGCGGGCTCATCTCCAGGAACAGGCCGTGTCCTTCGGCGAGGAGGCCGCGGGTGGCGTGCTCGAAGAGGACCGTCTGGCGGAGGTTCCGGTACCAATACCCGGCGTCCATCGGGGTGTTGGCGTCCAGCCATGCCCCAGTGAGCGTCGAGTACAGCGGGACCTCGGCGTCCTGCGGGGCGACCCCGGCCAGCGCCTCGGCGATCTGCGCCTCGATCTGCTCGACGTACGCGGAGTGCGAGGCGTAGTCGACGGGGATCGTCCGCGCCCGGACGTCCCGGGCCACGCACTGCGCGACCAGCTCCTCCAGCGCGTCGGGCTCACCGGAGACCACGACCTGAGCCGGGCCGTTGACAGCCGCGACCGAAATGCGGTCGCCCCAGGCGGTGATCAGCTCACGCACCTCCGCCTCGGGCAGCGGTACGGACACCATGCCGCCCTTGCCCGACAGCTCACGAATGGCCAGGCTCCGCAGCGCCACCACACGGGCGGCATCCCGCAGCGACAGCGCACCCGCGACACAGGCAGCCGCGATCTCGCCCTGACTGTGCCCGACCACGGCCGCAGGCTTCACGCCCGCCGCCTGCCAGGTCTCCGCCAGCGACACCATCACCGCGAACAGGACCGGCTGGACCACGTCCACCTGATCGAAGTGGTCCCCACTCAACTCGTCGAGCAGATCCCACTCGACGAACTCGGAGAGCGCGTCGCCGCACTCGCGCATCCGCTCCGCGAACACCGGGCTGGAGTCCAGCAGTTCGCGGGCCATCCCGGCCCACTGCGACCCCTGCCCCGGGAACACGAACACCGGACGGGCCGTGCCGCCCTGCGCGCGCCCTGTGACCACGTTCTGCGCGCTCGCGTCGTCCTGGGCCAGCCGGTCGAGCCCGGCGATCAGCTCGTCCCGGTCGCCGCCGAGGACGACGCCCCGGTGCTCGAACCGGGACCGCGACACGGCCAACGACCAGGCCACATCGCCCAGTTCAAGGGCGGTGTCGCCCAGGAGGCGTTCCCGGAGGCGCGCGGCCTGGTCCCGCAGCGCCCCCTCGGTCTTCGCCGAGAGCGCCAACGGTACGACGCCCGCGAGCACCGGCGACGGCACGTCACCGCTCTCGTCGGCCGCCGGCTCCTCGGCCGTCGGACCCTGCTCCAGGATCACGTGCGCGTTCGTGCCGCTGACACCGAACGACGACACGCCCGCGCGGCGCGGCGCGTCACCGTCCCGCTCGGGCCAGGCGCGGGACTCCGCGAGGAGTTCCACGGTGCCCGCCGACCAGTCGACCTCGGGGGTCGGCGCGTCCATGTTCAGCGTGCGCGGCAGGACGCCGTGGCGCATCGCCATGACCATCTTGATGACACCGGCGACACCGGCGGCGGCCTGCGTGTGCCCGATGTTGGACTTCACCGAGCCGAGGAGCAGGGGCCGGTCGGCGGGGCGCTCCTTGCCGTAGGTGGCGATGAGGGCCTGGGCCTCGATGGGGTCGCCGAGGGGCGTGCCGGTGCCGTGGGCCTCGACCGCGTCCACGTCCGTGGTCGTGAGGCGGGCGTTGGCGAGGGCCTGGGTGATGACGCGCTGCTGGGACGGGCCGTTGGGGGCGGTGAGGCCGTTGCTGGCGCCGTCCTGGTTGATGGCCGAACCGCGGACGACGGCGAGGACCTGGTGGCCGTTGCGGCGGGCGTCGGACAGGCGCTCCAGGACGAGCATGCCGACGCCCTCGCCCCAGCTGGTGCCGTCGGCGGCGGCCGCGAACGGCTTGCAGCGGCCGTCGGGGGCCAGGCCGCGCTGGCGGCTGAACTCCAGGAAGGTGCCCGCCGTGGGCATGACCGTCACACCGCCCGCGAGCGCGAGGGAGCACTCGCCCTGGCGCAGCGCCTGCGCGGCGAGGTGCAGGGCGACGAGGGAGGAGGAGCATGCGGTGTCGACGGTGACGGCGGGGCCTTCGAGGCCGAAGGAGTACGAGATGCGGCCCGAGGCGATGGCGCCGGAGCTGCCGGTGCCGAGGTAGCCGCCGAGGTCCTCGGGGACGCTCGCGAGCTGGGAGCCGTACTCGTGGTAGATGAGCCCGGCGAAGACGCCCGTGGGGCTGCCGTGCAGCGTGGCCGGGTCGATCCCGGCGCGCTCGATGGCCTCCCAGGACGTCTCCAGGAGGAGGCGCTGCTGGGGGTCCATGGCGAGGGCCTCGCGGGGCGAGATGCCGAAGAACGGGGCGTCGAACTCGCCCGCGTCGTGGAGGAAGCCGCCCTCGCGGGCGTAGCTGGTGCCGACGCGCTCGGGGTCGGGGTCGTAGAGGGACGCCGTGTCCCAGCCGCGGCCCTCCGGGAACTCGGTGATGGCTTCTTCGCCGTCGGTGAGCAGCCGCCACAGGTCTTCGGGGGTGTGGACGCCGCCGGGGAAGCGGCAGCTCATCGCGACGATGGCGATGGGCTCGTCCTGGGCCGCGACCGCCACCTGCGCGCTCCGGCCGCCGGCCGCGCCCGGGGCGTCCGCGAGGTCGCCGAGGATCTCGGTGCCGAGGTACTGGGCGAGGACCTTGGGCGTGGGGTAGTCGAAGACGAGGCTTGCGGGCAGCCGCAGTTCGGTGGCGGCGTTCAGGCGGTTGCGGAGTTCGACGGAGGTCAGCGAGTCGAAGCCCAGCTCCTTGAACGCCTTGGTGGGCGCCACGTCGTCGCCGGAGGCGTAGCCGAGGACGGCGGCCACCTGGGCGCGGACGAGGTCGAGGAGGGCGCGCTCGCGGTTCTCGGGGGCCAGCGCGGTCAGCTGGTCGGCGAGGGAGGTCCCGGCTGCCGCGGGTCCGGACTCGACGACGCGGCGGGTACGTCCGCCGCCGCGGATGAGGCTCCGGAACAGCGGGGGCACGTCCGCGCCGAACTGGCGGCGCAGCGTGTCGAGGTGCAGCTTCATGGGGACGAGGGCGCCGTCGGGCTGGGCGAGGGAGGCGTCGAGGAGGGCGAGGCCTTCCTCGGCCGAGAGGGCAGCGACTCCGGCCCGGTTCATGCGGTCGATGTCCTCGTCCGCCAGCGCACCGGCCATACCGCCCTGGTCGGCCCACAGGCCCCAGGCCAGGGACGTCGCCGGGAGACCCTGAGCACGTCGATGCTGAGCGAGAGCGTCCAAGAAAGCGTTCGCAGCGGCGTAGTTGGCCTGCCCCGCACTGCCCAGCACACCCGCAGCCGACGAGAACAGCACGAACGCCGACAGGTCCAGGCCCGCCGTCAGCTCATGCAGATTCACGGCCGCGTCCACCTTCGGACGCAGCACCGTGTCCAGCCGCTCCGGCGTCAATGACGTCAGCACACCGTCATCCACGACACCGGCCACATGCACGACCGCACTCAGGTCATCACGTACAGAACCAAGAAGCGACTCAAGGGCCCCACGGTCCGCGACATCGCACGCCGCGATGGTGACGGACGCACCCAACTCCTCCAGCTCGGCGCGCACTTCACCTGCTCCAGGAGTGTTCTCACCCCGACGCGACACCAGCAGCAGGTCCTTCACACCGTGCCGCTCAGCCAAGTGCCGGGCCACAACCCGACCCAGACCACCCAACGCACCCGTCACAAGCACCGTGCCCCGCGCCTCAAAGACAGGCGGCAACGTCAGCACGACCTTGCCCACATGCCGCGCCTGCGACAGATAACGGAACGCCTCCGGCGCCCGCCGCACATCCCACGCCTTCACCGGCAGCGGCGTCAGCACACCCTGCTCGAACAGCGACAGGACCTCCGCCAGCATCTCCCGAACCCGCTCGGGGGACAGTTCGGCGAGGTCGAAGTTCCGGTACTCCACGCCCGGGTGGGCGTCGGCGACGGCTTCGGGGTCACGGAGGTCGGTCTTGCCCATCTCCACGAAACGGCCGCCACGCGGCAGCAACCGCAGCGACGCGTCCACGAACTCCCGCGCCAGGGAGTTCAGGACCACATCCACGCCCTGACCGTCGCTGGCCGCGAGGACGGACGCCTCGAAGTCGAGGGTGCGGGAGGAGGCGATGCGGGCGTCCGCGATGCCGGACGCGCGGAGCACGTCCCACTTGCCGGTGCTCGCCGTGCCGTAGACCTCGGCGCCGAAGTGCCGGGCGAGCTGCGTGGCGGCCATGCCCACGCCACCGGCGGCGGCGTGCACGAGGATCGACTCGCCCGCTTCCAGGGCGGCGAGGTCCCGCAGGGCGTAGTAGGCCGTGAGGAACACGGTCGGTACGGCGGCGGCCTGGGCGAAGGACCAGCCCTCGGGCACGCGGGCCAGCATCCGCGCGTCGGCGACGGCCAGCGGGCCGAAGCCGCCGTCGATGAGGCCGAGCACGCGGTCACCGACGGCCAGGTCCGTGACGCCGGACCCGATCTCGACGACCACGCCCGCGCCCTCGGTGCCCATCTGGGCGGCGCCGGGGTAGATGCCGAGCGCGATGAGGGCGTCGCGGAAGTTGACTCCGGCGGCGCGCACGGAGATCCGCACCTCGCCCGCCGCGAGGGTCCTGCCGCCGAAGTCGTCGGCGTCGTCGGCCACGGGAAGGAGCGCCAGGTTCTCCAGCGTGCCCCGGCCCGTGACGCCCAACTGCCAGGACGTACCGGCGGGAACGTCGAGGTCGCCGCCGGCGGCCCGCGTCAGACGTGGCACCCACACGACGTCCCCGCGCACCGCCACCTGCGGCTCGTCCAGACCGAGCACCCCCGGGAGGAGCGCCGGCGCCTGCTCGGCACCGTCGACGTCCACCAGGACGAGGCGGCCCGGGTTCTCCGACTGCGCGGACCGCACCAGGCCCCACACGGGCGCGTCGGCCAGGCCCGCACCCGACACGACGTCGCCGGAGCCGACGCCCACGGCGCCGGAGGTCACCACGACGAGTCGCGCGTCGGCGCCGTCCTCGAACGCCAGCCACTCCCCCACGACGCCCAACGTGCCGTGGAGGGAGGCGCGCACGGATGCTGCGGTGTCGCCGACACGGGTCACGAACACGGACTCGGGCAGCGTGGCCCCGTCGCGCACGGCGGCGGCGAGGGCGGCCACGTCGGCGTACGCGGTGACGGTCGCGCCGGTGGCAGCGAGGGCGGCGCGCAGGCCGAGTTCGTCGGTGCCGAGGACGGCGTACGGGCCGCTCGTGGCGGGGGCGGGCGCGGACACCACGGTCCAGTCCACGCGGAACAGCGAGTCGTCGTCGCCGGTGCCGGACGCGGCGTCGAGATCCCCGGCCGCGAGGGCGCGCAGGACGAGGGATTCGACGGTGGCGACGGGTTCGCCGGAGGCGTCGGCGAGGGTGAGGGACACGGCGCCGGACGCGGCGGGCGTGAGGCGGACGCGCAGCGCCGACGCGCCGGTCGCGTACAGGGTCACGCCGGTCCAGGAGAACGGCAGCCGGGCGCCCGTCGTCCCGTCGTCGCCGACGGTGGTGAGGGCGAGCCCGTGCAGGCTCGCGTCGAGGAGCGCCGGGTGCAGGGCGTACGCGGTCGCGTCGTCGCGCTGTCCGTCGGCGAGGGCGACCTCGGCGAACACCTCGTCGCCGAGGCGCCAGGCGGCCTGTACGCCCTGGAAGGCCGGGCCGTAGCCGAGGCCCGCGGCGGCGAAGCCCGCGTACAGCTCGGTGGTCTCCACGGCGACGGCGCCGGCCGGCGGCCACTGGGCGAGGCCGGTGTCCGCGGACCGTGCGCCCGACGGGTCGGCGGCGGCGAGGACACCGGCCGCGTGCCGGGTCCACGGCTCGTCGGGGACGTCGTTCTGGCGCCGCGAGTGCAGGGTGAAGGGGCGGCGGCCGGTGTCGTCGGGCTCCTCGACCCACAGTTGGAGCTGGACGCCGGTGCCGTCGTCGGGCAGGACGAGCGGGGCTTCGAGGATCAGTTCTTCGAGCAGGTCGCAGCCGACCTCGTCACCGGCGCGCACGGCCAGTTCGACGAAGGCCGTGCCGGGCAGGAGCGTCCGGTCGGCGACGACATGGTCGGCGAGCCAGGGGTGCGCGTCGACCGAGAGCAGGCTCGTGAAGAGCCGGGCGTCGCTCCCGGCGACCTGGACGGCCGCGCCGAGCAGCGGGTGGTCGGCGTCGGTGAGTCCGGCCGACGTGACGTCGCCGGTGAGGGCCGGGGCGTGCAGCCAGTAGCTCTGGTGCTGGAAGGCGTACGTGGGCAGGTCGACGCGGGCACGGGAGGCGACGGGAGCGTACAGCGGCGTCCAGTCGACGTCGACGCCGCGCACGTGCAGGTGCGCGAGGGCGGTGAGGAAGGTGTCGGGCTCGGGGCGGTCCTTGCGGACGGCGGCGACGAGGCCCGCCTGGTCGGCCGGGTCGGTGAGGGTGTCGTGCGCCATCGCCGTCAGGACGGCGTCGGGGCCGAGTTCGAGGAGCGTGGACGCCTCGAAGCGGGTGAGGGTGGCGAGTCCGTCGTGGAAGCGGACGGCCTCGCGGATGTGCCGGACCCAGTAGTCGGGGTCCTTGAGCTGGGCGGACTCCGCGAGTTCACCGGTGACGTTGGAGACGACGGGCAGCTTCGGGTCCTGGTACGCGAGGCCCTGCGCGACGGCTCGGAACTCGTCCAGGATCGGGTCCATGAGGGGCGAGTGGAAGGCGTGCGACACCTTCAGCCACCGCACCTTGCGGCCCTCGCCGCGCAGGGTCTCCTCCAGGCCCTCCAGCGCGGCCCGCTCACCGGAGAGCACGACCTGCGAAGGACCGTTGACGGCGGCAAGTCCGGCGCGGCCCGCAAGGCCGTCGAGCAGCGGCAGCACGTCGGCCTCGGCGGCCTGCACCGCCAGCATGGCCCCGCCCTCAGGGAGCGCCTGCATCAACCGGCCGCGCGCGGCGACCAGTCGGGCGGCGTCCTCCAGGGACCACAGTCCGGCGACGTACGCGGCCGTCAGCTCGCCGATGGAGTGCCCGCCGACGATCTCGGGGCGCACCCCGAAGGACTCGGCCAGACGGAACAGCGCGACCTCGACGGCGAACAGCGCGGGCTGCGTGTACCCCGTCTGCTCCAACAGCTCGGCGTCGGTGCCGAACATGACGTCCTTCAGGGGCCGGTCGAGCAGCGGGTCGAGCTGCGCGCACACCTCGTCCAGGGCCGTGGCGAAGGCGGGGAACGTCTCGTACAGCTCACGCCCCATACCGACCCGCTGACTGCCCTGGCCGGTGAAGACGATGCCGAGGCGGCCCTCGGCGACCGCGCCCGAGACGACCGCGGGGCCGTCGGACGCCAGTGCCTCGAGGCCGGTGAGGAACTGCTCCCGGTCCCGGCCGAACACGACCGCGCGGTGCTCGTGCAGGGCGCGGGCCGACAGGAGGGTCCAGCCGACGTCGGTGGGGTCGATGTCGGTGCGGGCGGCCACGTGCTCGCGGAGCTTGGCGGCCTGCGCGCCGAGGGCGTCGGCGGTGCGGGCCGACACCAGCCACGGCAGGGCGGTCGCCGGGGTGGCCGACACGGAGACCTCGGGGGCCTCCGCGGGCTCCTCCACCGGGGCCTGTTCCACGATGACGTGGGCGTTCGTGCCGCTCACGCCGAAGGACGAGACGCCGGCGCGGCGCGGCACGCCGTCCTCGCGCTCCGCCCAGGCGCGGGCCTCGGTCAGGAGTTCCACGGCGCCGACGGACCAGTCGACGTGCGTGCTCGGCTCGTCGACGTGCAGGGTCTGGGGCAGGACGCCCGCCCGCATCGCCATGACCATCTTCATGATGCCCGCGACACCGGCGGCGGCCTGCGTGTGGCCGAGGTTGGACTTCACGGAGCCGAGCCACAGCGGCCGGTCGGCGGGCCGGTCCTGGCCGTACGTGGCGATCAGGGCCTGCGCCTCGATCGGGTCGCCGAGCGTGGTGCCGGTGCCGTGGCCCTCGACGGCGTCGATCTGCTCGGGGGCCAGGTGGGCGTTGGCGAGGGCCTGGAGGATGACGCGCTGCTGCGACGGGCCGTTGGGCGCGGTCAGGCCGTTGGACGCGCCGTCCTGGTTCACGGCGGAGCCACGGACGACGGCGAGGACCTGGTGCCCGTTGCGGCGCGCGTCGGACAGGCGCTCCAGGAGGAGCAGGCCCGCGCCCTCGCCCCAGCCGGTGCCGTCCGCCGCGTCGGCGTACGGCTTGCAGCGGCCGTCGGAGGCGAGGCCGCGCTGCTTGCTGAAGTCGACGAACGTGCCGGGCGTGAACATCACGGTGACGCCGCCCGCGAGGGCGAGGGAGCACTCGCCCTGGCGCAGCGCCTGGATGGCCAGGTGCAGGGCGACCAGGGACGACGAGCAGGCCGTGTCGACGGTGACGGCCGGGCCCTCGAGGCCGAAGGTGTAGGCGACGCGGCCGGACACGATGCTGCTGGACGCGCCGGTGCCGAGGTAGCCCTCGACGTCCTCCGGCACGGAGTGCAGCCGCGACGCGTAGTCGTGGTACATGACGCCGGCGAAGACACCGGTGTGGCTGCCGCGCAGCGAGGCCGGGTCGATGCCCGCGCGCTCGAACAGCTCCCAGGAGGTCTCCAGGAGCAGGCGCTGCTGCGGGTCGGTGGCCAGCGCCTCGCGGGGCGAGATGCCGAAGAACGGGGCGTCGAACCGGTCGGCGTCGTGCAGGAATCCGCCCACGCGGGCGTAGGGGCTGTCGTCGCCGTCCGGGTCGTGCAGCGCGTCCGCGTCCCAGCCGCGGTCCGTGGGGAACGGGGTCAGGGCGTCGGTGCCCTCGGAGACGAGCTGCCACAGCTCTTCCGGGGTGCGGACTCCGCCGGGGTAGCGGCAGCTCATCGACACGATGGCGATGGGCTCCTGGTCCCGCTCCTCCACCTCGCGCAGACGGCGACGAGCTTGACGCAAGTCGGATGTCGTCCGCTTGAGGTAATCCCGAAGCTTCTCCTCGTTCGACATCTGGTCGTCAGCTCCTCGTGGTGTTGATGAAGGCCGCGCTGGTGGCGCTGGTCGTGCGGTCGATTGCTTCAGGTGCTTCGGGGACTACGGGTGCTTCGTGGGCTTTCGGCACGTCAGTCGAGTCCGAGTTCGTCGTCGAGCGCGTCGAAGAGTTCCTCGTCCGACACGGCGTCCAGGTCCAGGTCGTCGTCCTGCGACCCCGCGCCCGCGGGGCCCTGGCCCTGGGGTGCGCTCCACCGCGAGAGGAGGGTCTGGAGCCGGATGGTGATCTTCGAGTGGAGGATGCCGCCGTCCGCCTCCATCGCGAGGAGCGACGACTCCAGGCGGTCCAGTTCGTCGAGCACCGAGGACCCGCCGCCGCCCGGTCCCTCGCCGAGGGGGAGGGCGGTGGCCAGGTGGGCCGCGAGGGCGGCCGGGTTCGGGTAGTCGAAGATCAGGGTGGCGGGCAGGCGCAGTCCGGTGGCCCCGTTCACGGCGTTGCGGAGTTCGACGGCGGTGAGGGAGTCGAAGCCGAGCTCGCGGAAGGCGCGGTGGGCCTCCACGGCGGCCGCGGACTCGTAGCCGAGGACCGCGGCGACGTGGGTGCAGACCAGTTCGGTCAGCACCTTGTCGCGCTCCGCCGCGTCGAGGCCGGTGAGCTTGGCGAGCAGCGTGGCCTGGCCGGTGGGCGCGCTCGTGGCGGCACCGGCGGCGGTCCGCCGCAGCGGGGCGCGGACCAGGCCGCGCAGCAGCGCCGGGACGGCGTCGGCGTCCGTGCCCGCGGTGGCGCGCAGGGACGCGGTGTCCAGGCGCAGCGGTACGAGGGCGGCGGGGGCCGACGGGTGCGGCGGTGCGGTGAGGGTCACTGCGGTGTCGAGCAGGGCGAGGCCCTCCTGCGTGGAGAGTGCGGCGACGCCGCCGCGCGCCATGCGCTCCAGGTCCGCGCCGGCCAGGCCGTCGGTCATGTCGCTGCCCTGCGCCCACAGGCCCCAGGCGAGGGAGGTCGCGGGCAGGTCCTCGGCGCGGCGGGCGGCGGCGAGGGCGTCCAGGAAGGCGTTCGCCGCCGCGTAGTTGGCCTGCCCGGCGCCGCCGAGGACTCCGGCGGCGGAGGAGAACAGGACGAACGCGGACAGGTCCAGGTCGGCCGTCAGCTCGTGCAGGTTCAGGGCCGCGTCCACCTTCGGGCGGAGCACCGTGTCCAGGCGCTCCGGCGTCAGGGACGTGATCACTCCGTCGTCGAGTACGCCCGCCACGTGGACGACCGCCGACAGTGCGCCGCCGGTCCGCTCGATGAGGGCGCGCAGCGCGTCGCGGTCGGCGATGTCGCACGCGGCCACGGTGACGTCGACGCCCGACTCGGCGAGTTCGGCGGTGAGTTCCGCCGCGCCGGTCGCGTCGTTGCCGCGACGGGAGACGAGGAGGAGGTCGCGTACGCCGTGCCGCTCGGCGAGGTGCCGCGTCACGACGCGCCCCAGGCCGCCGAAGGCGCCGGTGACGAGGACGGTGCCCGTGCCGAACGGAGCGGCCACCTCTCCCGCCGCAGCGGCGACGGCGACGCGGGCCAGCCTCGGCACCCACACCTCGCCGTCCCGCAGCGCCACCTCGGGCTCGCCCGAAGCGAGGGCGGCGGCCAGCGCCGACTCGGCGACGACGCCCCCGTCCGGGCCCGCTTCGGCGTCCCCGTCGGTGTCCACGAGCACGAACCGTCCCGGGTGCTCGGACTGCGCCGATCGCACAAGTCCCCACACCGCGGCACCCAACGGGTCGGCCACCGTGTCCCCGGCCGCCACCGCGCCCCGCGTCGCCACGGCGAGCCGCGCGTCGGCGAACCGCTCGTCGGCGAGCCAGCCCTGCACGACGGCGAGGGCTTCGGCGAGCGCGGCGGAGACGGACTCGGGTCGTACGAAGCCGTCGCGGGCGTCGATGCCGTCGCGGGCATCCGCGCCGTGGGAGCCGTCGCGACCGTCGGCGGCGGAGACCGGCCCGGCCCCGGCCGACCACACCACCGCCGCCGGAACCTCCTCCCCCGCGTCCACCGCGGCGGCCAGCGCCGCGAGGTCCGCGAAGACCGGCGCACCGGGCACCGTGGCGCCCGTCCCGAGCTGCGCCGACGGCACCCGCTCGGCGGGCGCGGTCTCGGCCTGCCGCTGCCAGACGACGTGGAACATCGAGTCGTCGGCGGTCCCGCCGTCGAGCCGGTCCACCTCGACCGGCCGGAACACCAGGGAGTCCACGGTGGCGACCGGGTCGCCGAGCCCGTCGGCGACGGCGAGCGCCACGCCGCCGTTGCCCGCCGGGGTCAGCCGGACGCGCAGCGCGGAGGCGCCGGTCGCGTGCAGCGAGACGCCGGTCCAGGCGAACGGGAGCCGTGCGCCGCCGCTGTCGCCGTCGGTCTGCGTGTCGTCGCGGAGCACGCCGAGGCCGAGCACGTGCAGGGACGCGTCGAGGAGGGCGGGGTGCAGCCGGAAGGAGTCCGCGTTCTGATGCTGCTCCTCCGGCAGGGCGACCTCGGCGAAGACCTCGTCGCCGCGCCGCCAGGCCGCGCGCAGTCCCTGGAAGGCGTCTCCGTAGGCGAAGCCCAGCTCCGTCAAGTGCCGGTACAGGTCCTCGACATCGACTTCGGCGGCGTCGCGGGGCGGCCATTCGGCGAGCCGGAACGCGGCCTGCGGCCGGCCGCCGCCGGAGAGGACACCGCTCGCGTGGGCGGTCCACCCGCCGTCGTCGGCGTGGTCGTCGCGCTCCTCGCGGGAGTGCAGGGCGACGCTCCGCCGCCCGTCGTCGTCCGCGGCACCGACACTGACCTGCACCTGCACGGCACCGCGCTCGGGCAGCACCAGCGGAGCCGCAAGGGTCAGGTCCTCCAGCGTCCCGCAGCCCACCTCGTCACCGGCTCGCACGGCCAGCTCCACGAAGGCGGTCCCGGGCAGCAGCACCCGTCCGGCGACGGCGTGGTCGGCGAGCCACGGGTGCGTGGCCACCGAGAGGCGTCCGGTGAACAGGAGTCCGTCCGTGCCCGCCAGCGGCACGGCCGCCCCGAGCAGCGGGTGCCCGGCCGGGGCGAGGCCCGTGCCCGACACGTCGCCGACCGCGCCGACGGCCGCGCTCGGCCAGTAGCGGCGCCGCTGGAACGCGTACGTGGGCAGGTCCACGCGGCGCCTCGGCGTCGAGACGTACAGCGGCGTCCAGTCGACCTCGACTCCGCGTACGTGCAGGTGGGCCAGCGCCGCCAGGAACGTGTCCGGCTCCGGGCGGTCCTTGCGGGCGGCCGCGACGAGACCGGCCTGCGCCTCCGGGTCGGTGATCGTGTCGTGCGCCATCGCCGTGAGCACCGAGTCCGGGCCCAGCTCGAAGAGGCTGGTCACACCCTGCGCGGCGAAGGTGCCGAGCCCGTCGTGGAAGCGGACGGCCTCGCGGATGTGGCGGACCCAGTAGCCGGGGTCCTTCAACTCGTCCGTGGTGGCGAGCTGTCCGGTCAGGTTCGAGACGACGGGAAGGGTGGTGTCCTGGTACGTCAGGCCCTCGGCAACCTTGCGGAAGTCCTCCAGGACGGGGTCCATGAGGGGTGAGTGGAAGGCGTGGGAGACCTTCAGCCAGCGGACCTTGCGGCCCTCTCCGCGCAGCGTGCCCTCAAGACCTTCCAGCGCGGCCCGCTCACCGGAGAGCACGACCTGCGAAGGACCGTTGACCGCGGCAATGCCCGCGTTCTCCGAGAGTCCTTCAAGGAGCGGCCGTACGTCGGCTTCGGCGGCCTGCACCGCGAGCATGGCCCCGCCCTCAGGGAGGGACTGCATCAACCGGCCGCGCGCGGCGACCAGTTGAGCCGCGTCTTCGAGGGACCAGAGTCCGGCGACATACGCGGCGGCCAGCTCACCGATGGAGTGACCACCGACCACCTCCGGCCGCACCTCGAACGACTCCGCCAGACGGAACAGCGCCACCTCGACGGCGAACAGCGCGGGCTGCGCGTACTCGGTCCGCTCCAGCAATTCGGCGTCCGTGCCGAACATGACGTCCTTGAGCGGGCGTTCCAGCAGCCCGTCCAGGTGCGCGCACACCTCGTCAAGCGCATCCGCGAACACGGGGAACGTCTCGTACAGCTCACGCCCCATCCCGACCCGCTGACTGCCCTGACCCGTGAACACAACCCCGAGACGACCCTCGACCACCGAACCGGACACAACACCCGGACCACCGGAGGCCAGTGCCTCCAGGCCGGTCAGGTACTGCTCGCGGGCCCGGCCGAGGACGACGGCGCGGTGTTCCAGGGCGGAGCGGCCCGAGAGGAGGGACCAGCCGACGGCGACCGGGTCGGCGTCGGCGTGCGTCACCGCGTGCTCGCGGAGGCGGTCGGCCTGGGCGCGCAGCCCGTCGGCGGTACGTGCCGACACCAGCCAGGGCAGGGCGGTCGCGGGCGTGCCGGTGACCGGCTCGGCGACGGCCGTGGGCTCGGCCGCGGGTGCCTGCTCGACGATCACGTGGGCGTTGGTGCCGCTGACGCCGAACGAGGACACGCCCGCGCGGCGGGGGCGCCCGGCCTCCGGCCAGGAACGCGCCTCGGCGAGCAGCGCCACGGCACCGGTCGACCAGTCGACGTGTGTGCTCGGCTCGTCCACGTGCAGGGACTGCGGCAGTACGCCTTCCTGCATCGCCATGACCATCTTGATGACTCCGGCGACGCCCGCGGCGGACTGGGTGTGGCCGATGTTGGACTTGATGGAGCCGAGCCACAGGGGCTGCTCGGCGGGACGGTCCTGGCCGTAGGTGGCGAGGAGCGCCTGGGCTTCGATCGGGTCGCCCAGCGTCGTGCCCGTGCCGTGGGCCTCGACGGCGTCGACGTCGGCGCCGGTGAGTCCGGCGCCGGTGAGGGCGGCACGGATCACGCGCTGCTGGGACGGGCCGTTGGGGGCGGTCAGGCCGTTGCTGGCGCCGTCCTGGTTGACGGCGGAGCCCCGCATGACGGCGAGGACTTCGTGGCCGTTGCGGCGGGCGTCGGACAGGCGCTCCAGGAGCAGCAGGCCCACGCCCTCGCCCCAGCCGGTGCCGTCCGCCGCCTCGGCGAACGGCTTGCAGCGGCCGTCGGCGGCGAGGCCGCGCTGACGGCTGAACTCGTGGAAGGCCGCCGGGCTGACCATGACGGTCACGCCGCCCGCGAGCGCCATGTCGCACTCGCCCTGGCGCAGGGCCTGGGCGGCGAGGTGCAGGGCGACCAGGGAGGAGGAGCAGGCGGTGTCGACGGTGACGGCGGGGCCTTCGAGGCCGAAGGAGTACGAGAGGCGGCCGGAGATGACGCTGGTGGCGTCGCCCGTCATGAGGTAGCCCTCGACGCCTTCCGGCGCGTTGGCGAGGCCCGCGGACCAGCCCTGGGCGCAGGCACCGACGAAGACGCCGGTGCTGCTGCCGTGCAGGGCCGACGGGGCGATGCCCGCGCGCTCGAAGAGTTCCCAGGAGGTCTCCAGGAGGAGCCGCTGTTGCGGGTCCATGGCGAGGGCCTCGCGGGGCGAGATGCCGAAGAGTCCGGCGTCGAACTCCGAGACGTCGTAGAGGAATCCGCCCTGCGCGGCGAAGCCGGCGTCGGCGGTGCGGCCCTCCTCGGGCTGGAAGAGCCCGTCGGGGCCCCAGCCGCGGTCGGCGGGGAAGACGGAGATGGCGTCGGTGCCGTCGGAGACCAGGCGCCACAGGGCGTCCGGGCTGGTGGCGCCGCCGGGGTAGCGGCAGCTCATCGACACGATGACGATCGGGTCGTCCTCAGCTGCGGCACCCGGTCCGGCCGGGACGACCGCTCCGGCCGGAGCCGCGCCCGCCTTGTCGTCGCCGACCAGCTGGGCCCGCAGGTGGGCCGCGAGGACGGCGGACGTCGGATAGTCGAAGACGAGGGTGGTGGGGAGCTTCAGGCCGGTCGCGGACGCGAGGCGGTTGCGCACCTCGACAGCCGTCAGCGAGTCGAAGCCCAACTCACGGAACGCACGCCCCGGTTCGACGGCCTCCGCACCCGCGTAGCCGAGCACCGAGGCCGCCTGCCCGCGCACCAGGTCGAGCAGCAGCCGCTCCTGCTCGCGCTCCGCGAGGCCCGTGAGCCGGTCGGCCCACTCCGAGCCCGTGCCCGAGCCCCGCGTCCCCGAGGCGACAGCCGTCTCGGGCCCGGCGAGCGCCCGCCGCACCTCCGGCAGGTCCCCGAGGAACGGGCTCGGCCGCACGGACGTGAACGACGGCACGAACCGCTCCCAGTCCACGTCCGCCACGGCCAGGAACGTCTCGTCGTACGCGAGCGCCTGCGCGAGCGCCGCGACCGCGCGCTCCGGCGCCATCGCCGTCACGCCCCGGCGCCGCAGGTGCTCCTCCGCCTCCTCGGCGGCCGCCATGCCGCTGCCGCCCCAGGCGCCCCAGGCGACGGAGGTGGCGCTCAGGCCGCGGGCGCGGCGGGCCTCGGCGAGGGCGTCGAGGTAGGCGTTGGCCGCCGCGTACGCGCCCTGCCCACCACCGCCCCACACACCCGAGTTGGACGAGAACAGCACGAACGCGTCCAGTTCGGCGCTGTCGAGCAGTGCGTCCAGGTGCGTGGCACCGGCCGTCTTCGCGCCGAACACCTCCGCGATGTCGGCGGGAGTCATGTCCGCGACGGTGTGCGCCGGGCTGACGCCCGCCGCGTGGAAGACGGAGCGCAGGGTGCGGCCGTCGGCGGCCAGGCCGTCCAGGAGCCCGGTGACCGCGTCGCGGTCGGCGATGTCGCAGGCGGCGACGGTGACGTCGGCGCCCAGCTCCTCCAGCTCCGCCTTCAGCTCGGCGGCACCCGGCGCGTCCGGGCCGCGGCGGCTGGTGAGGACCAGGTGCTCGACGCCCTCGCGGGCCAGCCAGCGCGCGACATGCCCGCCGATCGCACCCGTACCACCGGTGACCAGCGCCGTGCCGCGCGGCGACCACTCCGGCTCCGTACCCGTGCCGTTGTCCAGGGGAGCGCGCACGAAGCGGCGTACGAAGACGCCCGTGTCCCGCACGGCGACCTGGTCCTCGTCGCCCGCGCCGGAAGCCGCGTCCGAGCCGGATTCCGAGCCCACGCTCGCAGCCGCCAGGGCCGCCGCGAACCGCGTGGCGGCACGCTCGCCGTACGCCTGCGGCAGGTCGATGAGACCGCCCCAGCGGTCCGGGTGCTCCAGGGCCACGACCCGGCCCAGACCCCACAACTGCGCCTGTGCGGGGCTCTCCAGACGGTCGCTGCGCCCGGTGGACACCGCGCCGGAGGTCACCGCCCACACGCGCGCCGCGATCCCGGCGTCGCCGAGTGCCTGCACCAGGGCGACGGTGCCGGCGAGGCCGACGGGCACGCCCGAGTGCTCCGCGTGCGCGGACGTGTCGAGCCCCAGGAGGGACACGACGCCGGCGGGCGCCGTAGCGTTCGCCGCGACCGCCTGCCGCAGCCGCTCGGCCACCGCGTCGCGCGTCAACTCCTGCGCGGAGACGGACAGTTCCGTGACCTCCGCACCGACGCGCGTCAGCGCGTCGACGACACCGGTCGCCCAGTCCCGCTCCGTCGCGTCCTCCGGTACGACGACGAGCCAGCGACCCGAGAGCCCGGCGGCCGGCAGTCCGCCCGGCAGCGGCTTCCAGGCGACCCGGTAGCGCCAGCCGTCGAGCGTGGACCGCTCGCGCCGCTGCCGCCGCCAGGACGCGAGCCCCGGCAGGACCGCGCTCAGCGAACTCTCGTCCACATCGACGAGCGTCGACGTCAAGTGCTCCAGGTCCTCGCGCTCCACGGCCTCCCAGAACCGCGACTCGACCTCGTCGACGCTCAGCGCGGCGACCTCGTCGTCCGCGTCGTCGTCCGGGGCCACCATCCAGTAGTGGTCGCGCTGGAAGGGGTACGTGGGGAGGTCGACGGTGGTGCGGGCGCCGGGGAAGAGGGCGTTCCAGTCCAACTCCGCGCCGTACGCGTGCGCTTCGGCGAGCGAAGCAGCCAGGCGGTCGGCGCCGCCTTCGTCACGGCGGAGCGAGCCGAGGGTGGCCGCGGGGCTTTCGGTGGCGTCGATGGTGGCCTGGACCGGGACGGTGAGGACCGGGTGGGGGCTCATCTCCAGGAACAGGCTGTGGCCCTCGGCGAGGAGGCCGCGGGTGGCGTGCTCGAACAGGACCGTCTGGCGCAGGTTGCGGTACCAATACCCGGCATCCATCGGGGTGTTGGCGTCCAGCCACTCCCCCGTCAGGGTGGAGTACAGGGGGATCCGCGCCGCCTGCGGGGTCACCGAGGTCAGCGCCTGGGCTGTCTGGGCCTCGATCTGCTCGACGTAGGAGGAGTGCGAGGCGTAGTCGACGGGGATCGTGCGGGCGCGGATGTCCTGGGCCACGCACTGCGCGACCAGCTCTTCCAGGGCCTCCGGCTCGCCGGAGACGACCACCTGGGCGGGGCCGTTGACGGCGGCAAGCTCGATCCGGCCGTCCCACGCGGCAATCAGCTCACGCACCTCCGCCTCGGGCAGCGGCACGGAGACCATGCCGCCCTTGCCCGACAGCTCACGGATGGCGAGGCTGCGCAGGGCGACGACACGGGCGGCGTCCCGCAGGGACAGCGCACCCGCGACGCACGCGGCGGCGATCTCGCCCTGGCTGTGCCCGACCACGGCCGCAGGCTCGACGCCCGCCGCCTGCCAGGTCGCGGCGAGGGACACCATCACGGCGAACAGGACCGGCTGGACCACGTCCACCTGGTCGAAGTGGTCCCCGCTCAGCTCGTCGAAGAGGTTCCAGTCCACGAACTCGGAGAGCGCGTCACCGCACTCCCGCATCCGCTCCGCGAACACCGGCGACTCGTCCAGGAGTTGGCGCGCCATACCGGCCCACTGCGACCCCTGCCCCGGGAACACGAACACCGGCCGGGCCGACCCGCCCGGCGCCCGCCCCGTGACAACGCCCTGGGCAGTCGCGTCACCGTCGGCCAACTCGGCCAGCCCCGCGAGGACCTGCTCCCGGTCCTGCCCGAGGACGACGCCCCGGTGCTCGAACCGTGACCGCGCCACCGCCAACGACCAGGCCACATCGCCCAGTTCAAGACCGTCGGACGCGAGCAGAAGGTCCCGCACCTGCCCGGCCCGCGCCCGCAGCGCCTCCGGCGACTTCGCCGACAGCGCCACCGGCACCACACCCGACACCACCGACGGTCCGGCAGCCGTCCCGGATCCCTCCGGCTCCGCCTCGTCACGCGGCGCCTGTTCCACGATCACGTGCGCGTTCGTACCGCTGACGCCGAAGGACGAGACGCCCGCGCGGCGCGGACCGGTGTCCTCGCGGCCCGGCCACGCGCGGGACTCGGTGAGCAGTTCGACGGCCCCGGCCTCCCAGTCGACCTGGGGTGTGGGCTCGTCGACGTGGAGGGTCTTCGGCAGGACGCCCTGCCGCATCGCCATCACCATCTTGATGACGCCGCCGACTCCGGCGGCGGCCTGGGTGTGGCCGATGTTCGACTTCAACGAGCCGAGCCACAGGGGCTGTTCCTCGGAGCGGTCCTTGCCGTACGTGGCGAGGAGCGCCTGGGCCTCGATGGGGTCGCCGAGGGTGGTGCCCGTGCCGTGGGCCTCCACGGCGTCGATGTCGCCCGGCTTCAGGCCTGCGCTGGTGAGGGCGTCGCGGATGACGCGCTGCTGGGACGGGCCGTTGGGGGCGGTCAGGCCGCTGCTCGCGCCGTCCTGGTTGACGGCGGAGCCACGGACGACGGCGAGGACCTTGTGGCCGTTGCGGCGGGCGTCGGAGAGGCGTTCGAGGAGCAGGAGGCCCGCGCCCTCGCCCCAGCCGGTGCCGTCGGCGGAGGCGGCGAAGGACTTGCAGCGGCCGTCCGTGGACAGGCCGCGCTGGCGGCTGAAGTCGACGAAGGTGCCCGCCGTGGGCATGACGGTGACGCCGCCCGCGAGGGCGAGGGTGCACTCGCCCTGACGCAGCGCCTGCGCCGCGAGGTGCAGGGCGACGAGGGAGGACGAGCAGGCCGTGTCGACGGTCACCGCGGGGCCTTCGAGGCCGAGGGTGTAGGCGACGCGGCCGGAGACGACGGAGCCCGCGTTGCCGGTGCCGATGTAGCCCTCGACGCCTTCCGGCAGGGCGTGCAGGCGCGTCGCGTAGTCGTAGTACATGACTCCGGCGAAGACACCGGTGCGGCTGCGGCGCAGCGCGACCGGGTCGATGCCCGCGCGCTCGATGGCCTCCCAGGCGGTCTCCAGGAGGAGCCGCTGCTGGGGGTCCATGGCGAGGGCCTCGCGGGGCGAGACGCCGAAGAAGGAGGCGTCGAACTTGGGGGCGTCGTAGAGGAAGCCGCCCTCGGCGGTGGTGCTGGTGCCCTGGTTGTCGGGGTCCGGGTCGAACAGCTCGTCCGTGTCCCAGCCGCGGTCGGTGGGGAACGGGGAGATGGCGTCGGTGCCGTCGGCGACGAGCCGCCACAGGTCTTCCGGCGTGGTGACGCCGCCCGGGTAGCGGCAGCTCATGCCGACGATGGCCACGGGCTCCTGGCGGTTGTCCTCCAGTTCCCGCACCCGGCGGCGGGCGTCGCGCAGATCAGCCGTCGCCCGCTTCAGGTAATCGAGGTACTTCTCCTCGTCCGCCATTTACAGCGCCTCCTCGAAGCGGCCGGGGCGTTCGGTGCCCGAGCCGGTGTCTGAGCTGTTCGGATGTGAGTCCGAAGGGGTCTGAAGTTCGTTGTCGAGCAGGTCGAAGAGTTCGTCGGCGGTGGCGCCTTCGAGTTCTTCGCGCTCCCGGTCGTCGTCCGCGGCGGTGCCGTGGGCGGCGGGGCGGGAGCCGTCCCAGGTCGTGAGGAGGGAGCGGAGCCGGTCGGCGACGCGGTCCCTCTCGGTGCCGCCCGCGCTGTCGCCGACGGCCTTGAGGACGCTCTCCAGGCGGTCCAGCTCGCCGTCGAGGTCGCCCGGGTCGACGGGTCCCGCGGGGGGTGCGCCGAGGGTGGTGGGCAGTTCCTCCGACAGGTGCTCGGCGAGGGCCGCCGGGTTCGGGTAGTCGAAGATCAGCGTGCTGGGCAGCCGGAGTGCGGTCTCCGCGGTGAGGCGGTTGCGCAGTTCGACGGCCGTGAGGGAGTCGAAGCCGAGCTCCAGGAAGCCCCGGCCGAGCTCGACGGCGTTCGGGGACGCGTAGCCGAGCACGCCCGCCACATGGGTGCGGACCAGGTCGAGCAGGATCCGGTCGCGCTCGGCGCCCGGGCGGCCCGCGAGGCGGTCCGCGAGGGATTCGGCGCGGACGGCCGCGGGTGCGGTGTCCGTGCCGGAGCGCGCGCGCCGGACCGTGGGCCGCACCAGGCCGCTGAGCAGTGCGGGCACGGCCTCCGGCGGCTGGGTGCGCAGCGCGGCGGTGTCGATGCGGATCGGTACGAGGGCCGGGTGCTCGCTCGCCGGGGCGAGGTCGAGCAGCGACAGGGCCTGGTCGGTGTCGAGCGCGAGGACGCCTCCGCGTGCCATGCGCTTGAGGTCCGTGTCGGCCAGGGCGCCCGTCATGTCGCTGTCCTGCGCCCACAGGCCCCAGGCGAGGGAGGTCGCCGGGAGGCCCTGGGCGCGGCGGTGCCGGGCGAGCGCGTCGAGGTAGGCGTTGGCGGCCGCGT
The DNA here is from genome assembly GCF_045070545.1 of Streptomyces sp. RK9. Lineage (NCBI taxonomy): Bacteria > Bacillati > Actinomycetota > Actinomycetes > Kitasatosporales > Streptomycetaceae > Streptomyces > Streptomyces sp. RK9. The sequence goes on from NZ_CP173703.1 coordinate 1,186,590, forward strand.
AGTTGGCCTGGCCCGGGCCGCCGAAGACTCCGGAGGCCGAGGAGAACAGGACGAACGCGGACAGGTCCAGGTCGGCCGTCAGCTCGTGCAGGTTCAGGGCCGCGTCCACCTTCGGGCGCAGGACCGTCGCCAGGCGCTCGGGCGTCAGGGACGTCACGACGCCGTCGTCGAGGACGCCGGCCACGTGCACGACGGCCGACAGGTCCGCGCCCCGCTCCGCGAGGAGGGCGGCGAGGGCGTCGCGGTCGGCGACGTCGCACGCGGCGACGGTGACGCCGGTGCCCAACGCGCCGAGCTGGGCCTGGAGTTCCGTGGCTCCGGCGGCGTCGAGGCCGCGGCGCGACACCAGGAGCAGGTCCTGGACGCCGTGCCGTTCGGCGAGGTGCCGTACGACCACCCGTCCCAGGCCGCCGAAGGCTCCGGTGACCAGGACCGTGCCCGTGGACCAGGGCGCGGGGGCGTCCCCGGCCGGGGTCAGGGCGGCGCGGGCGAGACGCGGGACCCACACTTCGCCGTGGCGCAGCGCGACTTCCGGCTCACCGGAGGCGAGGGCGGCGGCCAGCGGGGGTACGGCGGCCGGGCTGGTGGCGGGGTCGGCGACGGTGGCCGCGTACGCATCCGCATCCGTGTCGGCGTCGGCGTCGGCCAGGACGAACCGGCCCGGGTGCTCAGACTGCGCCGAGCGCACCAGGCCCGCCACGGCGGCGGCGACCGGATCCGGCGCGCCGTCGACGGCACCGTCGGCGTCATCGGTGCCAGCCGTGGCCGTGGCGTCGGCGGCGTCGGCGGCGTCGACCACCACCGCCCCCCGCGTCAGGACGACCAGCCGGGACGTCTCGAACCGCTCGTCGGCCAGCCATCCCTGCACCACGCCGAGCGCGTCGGCCAGCGTCGCGGAGACGTCCTCGGGGCGGGCCAGGCCGTCACGCCCGGCGCCCCGCGAGCCGCCGGGCGACCACACCACGGCCGCCGGAAGCTCCTCCCCCGCGTCCACGGCAGCGCCCAGCGCCGCCAGGTCGGCGTACGCGGTCGCCGTCGGCAGCGTGCCCGCGTCGCCGAGCAGCGCCAGGGACACCGGCTCGGCGGCGGCGACGGGCTGCCGCTTCCACTCGACGCGGAACACCGAGTCCGCGTGCGGGTCGGCCCCGCTCATCCGCTCGATCAGGTCCTTCGACATGGAGCGGAAGACGAGGGCGGCCACCGAGGCGACCGGCGCGCCGGTGGCGTCCGCGACCTCCAGGGCAACCCCGTCCGTGCCGTTCGGCAGCAGCCGTACGCGGACGGTGGCGGCCCCGGCGGCGTGCAGGGTGACGCCGGTCCAGGTGAAGGGCAGGCCGTCCGCGGCGGGCCGGTCGGCTTCGGTGCGCACGGCCGCGCCGGCGGCGCGGGCGTGCAGGGCGGCGTCGAGGATCGCCGGGTGCAGGCCGAAGGAACCGGCCGTCGTGTGCTCGTCCTCGGGCAGCGCGACCTCGGCGAACACCTCGTCGCCGCGCCGCCAGGCTCCGCGCAGTCCCTGGAACACGGGCCCGTAGTCGAAGCCCGCGTCGGCGAGGTCGCCGTAGAGTCCGTCGACCGGCAGGGGCTCCGCGTCGCGCGGCGGCCAGGTGGTCAGGTCGGCGGCCGTCGCGGTCGCGGCGGTCGTGGCGGCGTCCGGTGCGGACTCCGTCAGGGTGCCGGTGGCGTTCTTGGTCCAGGTGTCGGCCGCGAGTCCTTCGGCGCCGGTGCCCGGCTCCGGGCGGGAGTGCAGGCTCAGCGGCCTGCGCCCGGTGGCGTCGGGCGCCTCGACGCGCAACTGCACCTGGACGCTGCCCTGTTCGGGCAGCACCAGCGGCGCACCGAGCGTCAGCTCGTCGAGCGTGCCGCAGCCGACCTGCCCGCCCGCGTGCACGGCCAGCTCGACGAACGCGGTGCCCGGCAGCAGGACGCGTCCGGCGACGGCGTGGTCCGCAAGCCACGGGTGCGTGGCCAGGGACAGGCGCCCGGTGAAGACGTAGCCGTCGGTATCGGCCAGCGGCATCCCGGCCCCGAGGAGCGGGTGCTCCGCCGGGACGAGCCCCGCCGACTCGACGTCGGCCACCCCGGCGGTCTGCCGGAGCCAGTAGCCCTCGTGCTGGAAGGCGTACGTGGGCAGGTCCACACGGCGCCTCGGCGTCGACGTGAACAGCGGCGCCCAGTCGACGACGACTCCGCGCACGTACGCCTTGGCGAGGGCCGTCAGGAACGTCTCGGGCTCGGGGCGGTCCTTGCGCAGGGCCGCGACGAGTCCTGCCTGGGCGGCCGGGTCGGTGATCGTGTCGTGCGCCATCGCCGTGAGCACCGAGTCCGGGCCCAGCTCGACGAGGGTCGCGACGCCCTGCGCGGTGAGGGTGGCGAGTCCGTCGTGGAAGCGGACGGCCTCGCGGATGTGACGGACCCAGTAGCCGGGGTCCTTCAACTCATCGACGGTGGCGAGCTGTCCGGTCAGGTTCGAGACGACCGGCAGCGAGGTGTCCTGGTACGTCAGCTTCTCGGCGACCGCCCGGAAGTCCTCCAGGACGGGGGCCATGAGAGGCGAATGGAAGGCGTGGGAGACCTTCAGCCACCGCACCTTGCGGCCCTCACCGCGCAGCTTCTCCTCCAGGCCCTCCAGAACCTTGCGATCACCGGAGAGCACCACCTGAGACGGACCGTTGACGGCCGCCAGCCCAGCGCGACCCTCGCATCCCTCAAGCAACGGCAGTACGTCGGCTTCGGCGGCCTGCACCGCGAGCATCGCTCCGCCCTCAGGGAGGGACTGCATCAACCGGCCGCGCGCGGCGACCAGTTGAGCCGCGTCTTCGAGGGACCAGAGTCCGGCGACATACGCGGCGGCCAGCTCACCGATGGAGTGACCACCGACCACCTCCGGCCGCACCCCGAAGGACTCGGCCAGACGGAACAGGGCGACCTCGGCGGCGAACAGCGCGGGCTGCGCGTACTCCGTCCGCTCCAACAGCTCGGCGTCCGTGCCGAACATGACGTCCTTCAAGGGCTGATCCAGCAACGCGTCCAGGTGCGCACACACCTCGTCAAGCGCATCGGCGAACACCGGGAACGTCTCGTACAGCTCACGTCCCATCCCGATCCGCTGACTGCCCTGACCCGTGAACACGACCCCGAGGCGGCCCTCGACCACCGAGCCGGACACAACACCCGGACCACCGGTGGCGATTGATCCCAGACCGGCCAGGAACTCCTCGCGCCCCTCACCGAGCACAACCGCCCGGTGCTCGTGCAGCGCACGCCCCGAGAGCAGCGACCAGCCCACACCGGCGGGCTCAAGGCTCTCGCTCCCGGCGACGTGGTCCCGCAGCCGCTCGGCCTGTGCTCGCAACGCCTCGGCGCTGCGGCCCGACACGACCCACGGCACGACCGTCGTCAACGGCGCGCCGCCGACGGGCTCGACCGTCTCGACGATCTCGGCAACCGGCGCCTGCTCGACGATCACGTGGGCGTTCGTCCCGCTCACGCCGAACGACGACACACCCGCACGACGCGGCACGCCACCGTCTCGCTCGGCCCACTCGCGGGCCTCTGTCAGCAGCTCGACCGAACCCGCCGACCAGTCCACATGCGTGCTCGGCTCGTCCACGTGCAGCGTCTGAGGCAGCACCCCGTGGCGCATGGCCATGACCATCTTGATGATGCCCGCGACACCGGCGGCGGACTGGGTGTGCCCGATGTTGGACTTCACCGAGCCGAGCCACAGCGGCTGTTCGGCGGGGCGGTCCTGGCCGTAGGTGGCGAGGAGGGCCTGTGCCTCGATGGGGTCGCCGAGCGTGGTGCCCGTGCCGTGCGCCTCGACGGCGTCGACCTCACCGGCCGTGAGGCCCGCGTTGGCGAGGGCGGCGCGGATCACGCGCTGCTGCGAGGGACCGTTCGGCGCCGTCAGACCATTGCTCGCGCCGTCCTGGTTGACGGCCGAACCCCGCACGACAGCCAGTACTTCATGCCCCTGACGGCGCGCGTCCGACAGGCGCTCCAGGAGCAGCAGGCCGACGCCCTCACCCCAGCCCGTGCCGTCCGCCGCCTCCGCGAAAGCCTTGCAGCGGCCGTCGGCGGCGAGGCCGCGCTGACGGCTGAACTCGATGAACGCGCCGGGGTTGGACATGACCGTGACGCCGCCCGCGAGGGCGAGGTCGCACTCGCCCTGGCGCAGGGCCTGCGCGGCCAGGTGCAGCGCGACCAGGGAGGACGAGCAGGCCGTGTCGACGGTGACCGCCGGGCCTTCGAGGCCGAACGCGTACGACAGGCGGCCGGAGATGACGCTGGTCGCGCCGCCCGCGAGGAGGTAGCCCTCGACGCCTTCGGGGGTCTGGCTCAGACCGGAGCCGTAGCCCTGCGAGGACGCGCCGACGAATACGCCGGCCTGGCTGCCGTGCAGCGTCGCCGGGTTGATGCCCGCGCGCTCGAACAGCTCCCAGGACGTCTCCAGGAGGAGCCGCTGCTGGGGGTCCATGGCGAGGGCCTCGCGCGGCGAGATCCCGAAGAAGACCGGGTCGAACTGGTCGGCCTCGTAGAGGAATCCGCCCTGGCGGGCGTAGCTGGTGCCGCGCTGCGCGGGGTCGGCGTCATAGAGGGCGTCCAGGTCCCAGCCGCGGCCGCCCGGGAAGTCGGACATGGCGTCCGCGCCCTCGGCGAGGAGGCGCCAGAGGTCGTCCGGGCTGGTGGCGCCGCCGGGGTAGCGGCAGCTCATGGACACGATGACGATCGGGTCGTCCTCGGTTCCCGTCGAGGCCGCCGAGACCGCGGCCGCGGCGGTCCGTCCGGCGTCCTGGTCGCCGACGAGCTGCGTCCGCAGGTGGCCTGCGAGGACGGCGGACGTCGGATAGTCGAAGACGAGGGTGGTAGGGAGCTTCAGGCCGGTCGCGGCGGCGAGGCGGTTGCGCACCTCGACGGCCGTGAGCGAGTCGAAGCCCAACTCACGGAACGCACGCCCCGGTTCGACGGCTTCCGCACCCGCGTAGCCGAGCACCGAGGCCGCCTGCCCGCGCACCAGGTCGAGCAGCAGCCGCTCCTGCTCCGCCGACGACAGGTCGGCGAGCCGGTCGGCCCACTCCGAGCCGGTGGTGCCCTTCTTCTCGGCGGCCGACGCGGCCTCGGGTTCGGCGAGGGCGCGCCGGACCTCCGGCAGGTCCCCGATGAGGGCGCTCGGCCGGGCGGACGTGAACGAGGGGGCGAACCGCTCCCAGTCCATGTCGGCGACGGCCAGGAACGTCTCGTCGTGCGCGACCGCCTGCGCGAGGGCCGCCACCGCGCGCTCCGGCGCCATCGCCGTGAGACCGCGGCGGCGCAGGTGCTCCGTGCCGTCGTCCCCGGCCATGCCGCCCCCGGCCCACAGGCCCCAGGCGACGCTGGTCGCGGTCAGGCCGCGGGCGCGGCGGGCCTCGGCGAGCGCGTCGAGGTAGGCGTTGGCCGCCGCGTACGCGCCCTGCCCACCACCGCCCCACACACCGGAGTTCGACGAGAACAGCACGAACGCGTCCAGGCTGTCGCCGTCGATCAGCTCGTCCAGGTGCGTGGCACCGGCCGTCTTCGCGCCGAACACCTCCGCGATGTCCGTCGCGGTCATGCCGTCCAGGGGCTGCGTCTGGCCGACGCCCGCCGCGTGGAAGACGGAGCGCAGGGTGCGGCCCTCGGCGGCCAGGCCGTCCAGGAGCGCGGCGACCGCGTCGCGGTCGGCGATGTCGCAGGCCGCGACGGTGACATCGGCGCCCAACTCCTCCAGCTCGGCGCGGAGTTCGTCGGCGCCGGGGGCGTCCGGGCCACGGCGGCTGGTGAGCACCAGGTGCTCGACGCCCTCGCGGGCCAGCCAGCGCGCCACATGCCCGCCGACCGCACCCGTGCCGCCGGTGACCAGCGCCGTGCCGCGCGGCGACCACTTCTTCGCCGCGTCGGCCGACTCGGCCCGCACCAGGCGGCGCACGAGGACGCCGGAGCCGCGCACCGCGAGCTGGTCCTCGTGCTCCCCGGCGAGGGCCGCCGTGAAGCGGGCGCCCGCGCGGGTGTCGTACGCCGTGGGGACGTCGATCAGACCGCCCCAGCGGTCCGGGTACTCCAGGGCCACGACCCGGCCCAGGCCCCACAGCTGGGCCTGCTTCGGGTTCTCCACCTGGTCGCTGCGGCCGGTCGACACCGCGCCCCGGGTGACCGTCCACAGCCGCGCGCCGACGCCCGCGTCACCGAGGGCCTGCACGAGCGCCACGGTCCCGGCCAGGCCGACCGGCACACCGGCGTGCTCGGCGTGCGCGGTCTCGTCGAGGGCGAGCAGCGAGACCACGCCGGACAGCTCACCGGCGGCGGCATCCGTGAGCCGCACGGTCAGCGCTTCGCGCGTCAACTCACCGCGTGTCACGCGGAGTTCGACGGCTTCCGCACCGGCGCGCTCCAGGGCCTCGACGGCGCCCGCGGCCCACGGCTGCTCCGCCGCGTCCTCCGGCAGGACGACCAGCCAGCGGCCGGTGAGCCCGGACGTCGGCAGGGCGGTGCCGGTCAGTGGCTTCCAGGTGACCTGGTAGCGCCAGCCGTCGACGGTCGAGCGCTCGCGGCGCTGCCGCCGCCAGGACGAGAGGACGGGCAGGACCTCGCCGAGCCCGGCGGCGGAGCCGTCCGCCACCTCCAGCTCAACGGCCAGCTGCTCCAGGTCCTCGCGCTCCACCGCGTCCCAGAACCGGGACTCCACCTCGTCCACGGCCGGCGCCGCCGCGTCCTCGGGGACGGCGAAGTCGGGCCAGTAGTGCTGGCGCTGGAAGGCGTACGTCGGCAGGTCCGCGACGACGCGGGCGCCGGGGACGAGGGCCTGCCAGTCGAGCTGCGCGCCGTGCACGTGCGCCTCGGCGAGGGAGGCCGCGAGGCGGTCGGCACCGCCTTCGTCGCGGCGGAGCGAGCCGAGGGTGACGGCAGGGCTGTCGGTGGCGTCGATGGTGGCCTGGACCGGGACGGTGAGCACCGGGTGCGGGCTCATCTCGACGAACAGCGTGTGCCCCTCGGCGAGGAGGCCCCGCGTGGCGTGCTCGAAGAGGACCGTCTGACGGAGGTTCCGGTACCAATACCCGGCATCCATCGGGGTGCTGGCGTCCAGCCACGCCCCCGTCAGCGTCGAGAACAGCGGGACCTCCGCCGCGCGCGGAGCCACGTCCGCGAGTGCTTCGGCGATCCGCTCCTCGATCTGCTCGACGTACGCGGAGTGCGAGGCGTAGTCGACGGGGATCGTGCGGGCGCGGATGTCCCGGGCCACGCACTGCGCGACCAGTTCCTCCAGCGCGTCGGGCTCGCCCGAAACGACCACCTGGGCGGGGCCGTTGACGGCTGCGACCGAGATGCGGTCGTCCCAGGCGGTGATCAGCTCACGCACCTCCGCCTCGGGCAGCGGCACAGACACCATCCCGCCCTTGCCCGACAACTCCCGGATCGCCAGGCTCCGCAGGGCGACGACACGCGCGGCGTCACGCAGGCCGAGAGCACCCGCGACGCACGCGGCGGCGATCTCGCCCTGGCTGTGACCGACCACGGCAGCGGGCTGCACGCCCGCAGCACGCCACACCTCGGCCAGCGACACCATCACGGCGAACAACACCGGCTGGACCACATCGACCTGATCGAAGTTGTCCCCGCTCAGCTCCTCAAAAAGCTCCCAGTCCACGAACTCGGCGAGCGCGTCCCCGCACTCCCGCATCCGCTCCGCGAACACCGGACTGGAGTCCAGCAGCTCACGAGCCATCCCGGCCCACTGCGACCCCTGCCCCGGGAACACGAACACCGCGCGCCCGGCGTTCTCGGCACGCCCGGTGACGACACCGGCGGCCGTGAGGTCTCCTTCGGCGAGGCTCTCGAGGCCCGCGAGGACGTCCTGCCGGTCGCGTCCGACGACGGCGCCCCGGTGCTCGAACCGGGACCGTGCCGTCGCCAGCGACCAGACGACGTCGTCCAGGCGCAGCCCGGTGTCCGTCAGGAGCCGGTCCCGCAGCCGGGCTGCCTGCGCGCGCAGCGCCTCGGGGGTCTTCGCCGACAGGGCCAGGGGTACGGCGGCGAGGAGCGGCCGGGCGTCGCCGGACGGCTCGTCCGGGCGGACCGGCTCGTCGGCCGTCGGGGCCTGCTCCACGATGACGTGCGCGTTCGTGCCGCTGACGCCGAACGAGGAGACACCGGCGCGGCGCGGCGCGCCGCCGTCCCGCTCGGCCCACTCGCGGGACTCGGTGAGGAGCTCGACGGCACCCGCCGACCAGTCCACCTCGGGGGTCGGCTCGTCGACGTGCAGGGTCTGCGGCAGGACGCCCGCGCGCATGGCCATGACCATCTTGATGACACCGGCGACACCGGCGGCGGCCTGCGTGTGCCCGATGTTCGACTTCAGCGAACCGAGCCACAGGGGCCGGTCGGCGGGGCGCTCCTTGCCGTAGGTGGCGAGGAGAGCCTGCGCTTCGATGGGGTCGCCGAGCGTGGTGCCCGTGCCGTGGGCCTCGACGGCGTCCACGTCCGTGGTCGTGAGGCCCGCGTTGGCGAGGGCGGCACGGATGACGCGCTGCTGGGCGGGGCCGTTGGGGGCGGTCAGACCGTTGCTGGCGCCGTCCTGGTTCACGGCGGAGCCACGGACGACCGCGAGCACGCGGTGGCCCTTGCGGCGGGCGTCGGACAGGCGCTCCAGGAGGAGGACGCCGACGCCCTCGCCCCAGCCGGTGCCGTCGGCGGCGGCCGCGAAGGACTTGCAGCGGCCGTCGGCGGCGAGGCCGCGCTGACGGCTGAACTCGATGAACGTGCCGGGCGTCGACATCACGGCGACGCCGCCCGCGAGGGCCATGTCGCACTCGCCCTGCCGCAGCGCCTGCGCGGCCAGGTGCAGCGCCACGAGCGACGACGAGCACGCCGTGTCGACGGTGACCGCCGGGCCTTCGAGGCCGAAGGAGTACGAGATGCGGCCGGAGGCGACGCTCGCGGCGCTGCCGTTGCCGACGTACCCCTCCAGGTCGTCGAGGCCGCCGGGGGCGCTCAGGAGGTGCGTGGCGTAGTCGTTGTACATGACGCCGACGAAGACACCGGTGGAGCTGCCGCGCGCGGCGGCCGGGTCGATGCCCGCGCGCTCGAACGCCTCCCAGGTGGTCTCCAGGAGGAGCCGCTGCTGCGGGTCGATGGACAGGCCCTCGCGCGGGGAGATGCCGAAGAAGGCCGGGTCGAAGTCGGCGGCGTCGTAGAGGAAGCCGCCTTCGCGCGTGTAGAAGGAGCCCGCACGGTCCGGGTCGGGGTCGTAGAGCGCGTCGACGTCCCAGCCGCGGTCGCCGGGCAGGTCGCCGATGGCGTCGACGCCGTCGGCGGTGAGGCGCCACAGGTCCTCAGGGGTGGCGACGCCGCCGGGGTAGCGGCAGCTCATCGACACGATCACGATCGGGTCGTCGTCGGCCGGGGCCTGCGTCGGCCGTGCGGTGCCCTGGGTGAGCCCCGGGGTGTCGGTGCCGAGGACCTCTTCGAGGATGTGGCGGGCCAGGACGGTGGCGGCCGGGTAGTCGAAGGCGAGGGTGGCGGGCAGGCGCAGGCCGGTCGCGGCGGTGAGGCGGTTGCGCAGCTCGACGGCGGTGAGCGAGTCGAAGCCGACTTCGCGGAAGGCGCGGTCGGGCGCGATGGCGTCGGCCGAGGGGTAGCCGAGGACGGCGGCGGCGTGGCCGCGTACGAGCGTGAGGACTTCCTGCTCGCGGTCCGCCTCGGGCAGCGCGGCCAGGCGCTGGGCGAGGGCGGAGCCCTCCTGCCGGTCCGTGCCGGCGGCGGTGCGCCGCTGGGGTGCGCGGACCAGGGTGCGCAGGAGCGGCGGGACGCCGCTTCCTGCGGCGGCCTGGGCGCGCAGGCCCGCGAGGTCGAGGCGGACCGGGACGGTCAGGGGGTGGTTCGCCGTGTGTGCGGCGTCGAAGAGGTCCAGGCCCTCCTCGGAGGTGAGGGGGGCCGCTCCGGCGCGCGTCCTGCGGTCGAGTTCGCCCGCGCCGAGGTGGGCGGTCATCTCACTGGCCTGGGCCCACAGGCCCCAGGCGAGGGAGGTCGCCGGGAGACCCTGGGCACGGCGGTGCCGGGCGAGCGCGTCGAGGTAGGCGTTGGCGGCCGCGTAGTTCGCCTGGCCGGGGGTGCCGAAGACACCGGCGGCGGAGGAGAACAGGACGAACGCCGAGAGGTCCAGGCCGGCTGTCAGCTCGTGCAGGTTCAGGGCCGCGTCGGCCTTGGGGCGCAGGACGGTGTCCAGGCGCTCGGGCGTCAGGGCGGTGACGACGCCGTCGTCGAGGGCTCCGGCGACGTGCACGACGGCGGAGAGGTCGGCGCCGACCTCGTCCAGGAGGGCGGCGAGTGCGGTGCGGTCGGCCGTGTCGCAGGCGGCGAGGCGCACGCGGGCACCCGACTCCTCCAGGTCCGCGCGGAGTTCGGCGGCGCCGGGGGCGGCGTCGCCGCGCCGGGAGACGAGGAGCAGGTCACGGACGCCGTGGCGGGCGGCGAGGTGGCGGGCCACGAGGCCGCCCAGGGTGCCGGTGCCGCCGGTGACGAGGACGGTGCCCTCGCCCCAGGTGCCGGTGAGGGCGGAGTCGGTACCGGCGGCGGGACCGGTCTCCATGAGGGGTACGCGGGTCAGGCGCGGCGCGCGCAGGGTGCCGTCGCGGAGCGCCACCTCGGGCTCGTCCGTCGCGAGAGCGGCGGCGACCAGCGCCTCGTCCGCACCGCCGGCGACGTCCAGGTCCAGGAGGACGAAGCGGCCCGGGTGCTCGGACTGCGCCGAACGCAGCAGGCCCCACACGGCGGCGGCCACGGGGTCAGGGTCGGCGACGGCGACCGCGCCGCGCGTCACCACGACGAGCCGGGACTCCTCGCACCGCTCCTCGCCGAGCCAGCCCTGCACGGCCTCCAGGACCCGCTCCAACTGGGGCCGCAGAGCGTCGATTCCGGCCGTGCGGCCACCCTCGGCGGTCACGTCCGTGGCCGTCACGAGGGGCAGGAACAGCGTCGCGGGCGGCTCGGCGCCGTCGTCGAGCGCGGCGGTCAGGGCCGCCAGGTCCGTGTGGGTGTGGCGTACGAAGGGCAGGGCGTCGTCGGCGTCCGGGGTGCCGTCGCCGAGGACCGCCGCCGAGGCGAGCTGTCCGGCCGTGTCCGCCGGGGTGTCGAGGGTGGTCCACTCCACCTGGAACAGCGCGTCGCGCCGCACCGAGCCGGTCAGCTGCTCCTCGGACAGGGCGCGCAGCGCGAGCGACCCGACGGAGACGACCGGCTGCCCGGTGGCGTCGGCGGCGAGCAGCGTGACGGTGTCCGCTCCGGCGGCGGCGACGCGCACGCGGAGCGTGGTGGCGCCGGTGGCGTGCAGGGTGACGCCGGACCAGACGAACGGCAGGTGCGCGCGGTCGGTGCGGGTGATGAAGTCGCCGAGCCCGATGGCGTGCAGGGCTGCGTCGAAGAGCGCCGGGTGCAGCCCGAAGGACTCCGTGTCGGCGTGTGCCTCCTGCGGCAGGTCGATCTCCGCGTACACGTCGTCGCCCTGCCGCCAGGCGGCGCGCAGGCCCTGGAAGAGGGGGCCGTAGCCGTGCCCGTTGGCCGTGAGGCGCTCGTACAGGTCGGACACGTCGACGCGCTCGGCTCCGGCGGGCGGCCACGCGGACAGGTCGGCGGCCTCGGGGGCGGCGGGGGCGGTCGGCAGCAGGCTGCCGGTGAAGTGGCGCGTCCAGGGGGTGTCGTCGGCGTCGTCCTGGGGGCGCGCGAACAGGCTCAGCTCGCGCCGGCCGGTGCTGTCCGGGCCGCCCACGGAGATCTGCAGCTGGATGCCGCCCTGCTCCGGGACGACGAGGGGCGCTTCCAGGGTCAGCTCTTCGAGGTGTCCGCAGCCGACCTCGTCGCCCGCGCGCAGGGCGAGTTCGACGTAGGCCGTGCCGGGCAGCAGGATCCTCCCGTCGACCGCGTGGTCCGCGAGCCACGGGTGCGTCTGCGTCGCGAGGCGCCCGGTGAACAGGTACCCGTCCGCGTCCGCGAGCGCCACGGCGGCCCCGAGCAGCGGGTGCCCGGCGGCACGCAGCCCCGCGAACACCACGTCACCGGCCCCGACGGGCGCGGCCTTCGGCCAGTAGCGCTCGCGTTGGAAGGGGTACGTGGGGAGGTCGACGGTGGTGTGGGTACCGGGGAAGAGGGCGTTCCAGTCCAGTTCGGCGCCGTGGGCGTGGGCCTCGGCGAGGGAGGCGGCCAGGCGGTCGGCGCCGCCCTCGTCACGGCGGAGGGAGCCGAGGGTGACGGCCTGGCTGTCGGTCGCGTCGATGGTCGCCTGGACCGGGACGGTCAGGACCGGGTGCGGGCTCATCTCCAGGAACAGGCCGTGGCCCTCGGCGAGGAGGCCGCGGGTGGCGTGCTCGAACAGGACCGTCTGGCGCAGGTTCCGGTACCAATACCCGGCATCCATCGGGATGTTGGCGTCCAGCCACTCCCCCGTCAGTGTCGAGAACAACGGAACCTCAGCCGCCCGCGGCGATACGTCCGCCAAGGCCTCGGCTATCTGAACCTCGATCTGCTCCACGTACGAAGAGTGCGAGGCGTAGTCCACTGGGATCGTCCGCGCCCGAATGTCCTGGGAGACACACTGAGCGACCAGTTCCTCCAGCGCCTCCGGCTCGCCGGAGACGACCACCTGGGCCGGGCCGTTGACGGCAGCCAGCTCGATCCGGCCGTCCCACGCGGCAATCAGCTCACGCACCTCCGCCTCGGGCAGCGGCACGGACACCATCCCGCCCTTGCCCGACAGCTCACGAATGGCCAGGCTCCGCAGCGCCACCACACGCGCCGCATCCCGCAACGACAGCGCACCCGCCACGCACGCGGCGGCGATCTCACCCTGACTGTGCCCGACCACGGCAGCAGGCTTCACGCCCGCCGCCTGCCAGGTAGCCGCCAGCGACACCATCACCGCGAACAACACCGGCTGGACCACATCCACCCGGTCGAAGTTGTCCCCACTCAACTCATCGAGCAGATCCCACTCCACGAACTCCGCGAGCGCGTCACCGCACTCCCGCATCCGCTCCGCGAACACCGGACTGGAGTCCAGCAGCTCACGAGCCATCCCGGCCCACTGCGACCCCTGCCCCGGGAACACGAACACCGGACGCACCGACCCACTCAGCGCCCGGCCCACAACGACGTTCTGCGCGCCCGAGCCGTCCGACGCCAGCGCCTCAAGCCCGGCAAGCAGCTCGTCCCGGTCGCGCCCGAGGACGACGCCCCGCTGGTCGAACCGCGACCGCGCGGCCACCAATGACCAGGCCACATCTCCCGGTTCGAGGCCGCCCTCGGCGAGGAGCAGGTCACGTACCTGCCCGGCCTGTGCCCGCAGCGCGTCCTCGGTCTTGCCCGAGAGCGCGAGCGGCACGACGTCCGCGAGGACCGCCGAGGACGGGGCCGTGGCGGCCGCCTCGGGCTCGTCCGACGCGGGCTCCGTGACCGGCGCCTGCTCCACGATGACGTGGGCGTTGGTGCCGCTGACGCCGAAGGACGAGACGCCCGCGCGGCGCGGCGCGCCGTCCTCGCGCTCGGCCCAGTCACGGGCCTCGGTGAGCAGGGAGACGGCGCCGGAGGTCCAGTTGACCTGGGAGGTGGGCTCGTCGACGTGGAGGGTCCGCGGGAGCACTCCGGCGCGCATCGCCATGACCATTTTGATGATGCCGGCGACGCCGGCGGCGGCCTGGGTGTGGCCGATGTTCGACTTGATGGAGCCCAGCCACAGCGGCTCGCGGCCGCCCGCGGGGGCTTCGGGGCGCTCCTGGCCGTAGGTGGCGATGAGGGCCTGGGCCTCGATGGGGTCGCCGAGGGTGGTGCCGGTGCCGTGGGCTTCGACCGCGTCGATGTCCGCCGCGGTGAGGCGGGCGTTGGCGAGGGCCTGCATGATGACGCGCTGCTGGGACGGGCCGTTGGGGGCGGTCAGGCCGTTGCTGGCGCCGTCCTGGTTGACGGCGGAGCCGCGGACGACGGCCAGGACCTGGCGGCCCGCCCGGCGGGCGTCGGAGAGGCGCTCGACGAGGAGCATGCCCACGCCCTCGCCCCAGCCCGTGCCGTCGGCCGCGTCGGCGAACGCCTTGCAGCGGCCGTCGGCGGCGAGGCCCTGCTGGCGGCTGAACTCGGTGAAGACGCCGGGGGTCGAGATGACGGTGACGCCCGCGACGAGGGCCATGCCGCACTCGCCCTGGCGCAGCGCCTGCACGGCGAGGTGCAGGGCGACCAGGGAGGAGGAGCAGGCCGTGTCGACCGTGAGGGCGGGGCCTTCGAGGCCGAGGGTGTAGGCGATGCGGCCGGACTCGACGGCGGCGGCGTTGCCGGTGCTGACATAGCCCTCGACGTCCTCCTCGGCTTCGAAGAGGAGCGGGGCGTAGTCCTGTCCGTTGGTGCCGACGAATACGCCGGTGCGGCTGCCGCGTACCGTCGCCGGGTCGATCCCCGCGCGTTCCAGGGCCTCCCACGCGGTTTCCAGGAGGAGCCGCTGCTGCGGGTCCATGGCGAGGGCCTCGCGCGGGGAGATGCCGAAGAAAGCGGCGTCGAATTCGGCGACGCCGGTCAGGAAACCGCCGTGTGCCGTGGAAGTCGTTCCCTGCTTTCCGGCGGCGTCCGGGTCGTAGAGGGATTCGAGGTCCCAGTTACGGTCCGTGGGGAGGCCTGAAATGGCGTCCCGGCCTTCGGAAAGGAGTCGCCACAGATCTTCGGGGCCGCCCACGCCGCCGGGGAAGCGGCAGCTCATCGCTGTGATCGCGATGGGCTCCTGAGCAGCGGCCTCGATGTCCTTCAGACGTTGCTGCGTCTGATGCAGGTCCGCCGAAACCCACTTGAGATAGTCGCGCAGCGTCTCTTCATTCGCCATCAAATGTCACCTGTTCAGGACGTGTGCCGCACCCTCTGGCATACAACGGACCTGTCCGCAGCCGTTTTCTCGATGACGCTATGAGGGGCCCCATACGACCAACAACCCCTACCCTCCCCCTACTCGCCCCTACGGGATTGCCTCGAAATGAGGCCGGGGGCGAGTGCGTGAGCAAAGGGGGTGGGTAGGGGCTGTCGGTTCAATTAATTACCTTGACGGGCGCTCCTTGTCCATCCTTCGACGAAGACGCGGTTTGTCGCTGGGTGGTTGTCAGCCCCTGCCGAGTTGCTTCTTGATGAATTCGAGCATCTCGTCGTCGCTGGCGGCGGCGAGTTGTTCGCCGACGTCGGGGGCGTCGGTGGCGGTTGCTGTTCCGGCGCCCGTTTGCGCGCCCGCGCCGTTGGCGGTGCTCTTCCAGCGGTCGAGTGCCGCCTGGAGGCGCACCGCGACCTTGGTGCGGGTGATCTCGTCGGCGGATCCGGCGGCGGCGAGGCTGCCTTCGAGCCGGTCGAGGTCGCCGAGCAGCAGCAGGGCGGGGTCGGCGGCGTCCGGGGCGAGTTCGGTGCGCAGGCAGTCGGCGAGGGCCGTGGGGGTCGGGTGGTCGAAGACCACGGTGGCGGGCAGGACGAGGCCGGTGAGGGCGTTGACGCGGTTGCGGAGTTCGACGGCGGTCAGGGAGTCGAAGCCAAGCTCGCGGAAGGCGCGGGTGGGTTCGACGGCCGCCGCGCCGCTGTAGCCGAGGACGGCGGCGACCTGTTCGCAGACCAGGTCGAGGAGCAGCCGGTCCTGGTCGGGCCGCGGCAGTGCAGCGAGGCGCTCCGTCAGGTCCGGGCCGCCCTGCCCGGCGGCGGCTCCGCCGAGGCCGGTCGCGGTGTCGGCGGTGGTGGACCGTGCCGCTTCCGCTTCCGGCAGTTCGGCGTAGAGCCTGCTGGGCCGGACCGCGGTGAACGCCGGTGCGTACTGCTGCCAGTCGACGTCGGCGACGAGGACGGCGGTGCGGTCCTGGCCGAGGAGGCGCTGGAGGGCGACGACGGCGCGCTCCGGCTCCAGGGGCGGGAGCGCCCCGCCGCGCAGCCGTTCCGCGGCCACTCCCCCGGCGGCCATGCCGCTGCCCGCCCACGGGCCCCAGGCCACCGAGGTGGCGGTCAGGCCCCGGGCGCGGCGGGCGTGGGCGAGCCCGTCGAGGTAGGCGTTGGCGGCGGCGTAGCTGCCCTGTCCCGCGCCGCCGGCCACACCGGCGAAGGAGGAGAACAGGACGAACGCCGACAGGTCGAGACCGGCCGTCAGCTCGTCCAGGTTGCGGGCCGACTCCGTCTTCGCGCGGAAGACGGTCGCGAGCCGCTCGGGCGTCATCGCGTCGAGCACGCCGTCGTCGAGGACACCGGCCGCGTGGAACACGCCGGTCAGCGGCGCGTCGGCGGGGATCTCCGCGAGGAGGGCCGCGAGGGCGTCCCGGTCGGCGGCGTCGCAGGCCGCGACGGTGACTTCGGCGCCCGACTCCTCCAGTTCGGCGCGGAGTTCGGCCGCGCCCGGCGCGTCGGGGCCGCGCCTGCTGGTCAGGACGAGGTGCTCGGCGCCCTCGCGGGCGAGCCAGCGGGCCACGTGGCCGCCGAGGGCGCCGGTGCCGCCGGTGACGAGCACGGTGCCGTGCGGCGCCCACGCGGCGGCCGGTTCGTCGTCGTACGGCGCGCGCACCACACGGCGCCCGAAGGCGCCGGAGCCACG
Organism: Streptomyces sp. RK9; assembly: GCF_045070545.1. Lineage (NCBI taxonomy): Bacteria > Bacillati > Actinomycetota > Actinomycetes > Kitasatosporales > Streptomycetaceae > Streptomyces > Streptomyces sp. RK9. Next base: position 1,203,178 of record NZ_CP173703.1, read on the forward strand.
CACCGCGACCTGGTCCTCACCGGCCCAGGCGCCACCGAGGACCCGGCCGAGCCGGGACAGGGCGGCCGTGTCGGCGGCCTCGGGCAGGTCGACCAGACCGCCCCAGCGCTCCGGGTACTCCAGGGCGGCGACGCGGCCGAGACCCCACAGGGCGCTGCGGCCGGGCGCGGTCCGCACGTCGGCGTGGCCGACGGCGACGGCGTCGCGGGTGGCGCACCACAGGGGTGCGTCGACGCCGGTGTCGCCGAGGGCCTGGATCAGGGCCAGGGTGGACACGACCTCCGCCGGTACAGCACCGGTCCCGGCGTCACCGGCCGCGCCCGCGTCGGCTTCGAGGCGGTCGGCGGCGAGCAGCGACAGCACACCGTCGTAGGCGGCGACGTCGGCAGCCGTGCCGAGGGCGGCGCGCAGGGGTCCCGCGAGCGCGTCCCGGGTGGTGGCGTGCGCGGGCACCTCCACCGTCACGAGGCGCACGTCGTGCTCGGCCATGAGGGCGGCCACGGCGGCGCGCCACGAGGCGTCGGCGGCGCCGTCCGGCTGCCCGTCGGCCCGGCCGTCCGTCGCGCCTTCCGCCCCGCCGTCCGTCCGGCTCTCCGGTACGACGACGAGCCAGCTGCCCGTCAGCTTCCCCGCCGCCGACTCGGTGAGCGGCGTCCACGACTCGCGGTAGTTCCACTTGTCGAGGGTGAAGGTCTCGCGCCGCTGCTTCCGCCAGGCGGTCAGCGCGGGCAGGACCTCGGTGAGCGGGGCGTCGTCCGGCACCTCCAGGGTCTTGGCCAACTCGGCGAGGTCCGCGCTCTCGACGGTCTCCCAGAACCGCGACTCGACCTCGTCCACCGCACCGGAACCGGCCACGCCCGCCGTGTCCGACGCCGCCTCCAGCCAGTAGTGCTCGTGCTGGAAGGCGTACGTGGGCAGGTCCACGCGGCGCCGCGCCTCGGCCGGTGCGTACAGCGGAGCCCAGTCGGCCTCCGCGCCGCGCACCTGGACCTTGGCGAGCGCGGCCAGGAACGTGCCGGGCTCGGGGCGGTCCTTGCGCAGAGCGCCGACGAGGCCTGCCTGCGCGTCCGGGTCGGTGATCGTGTCGTGCGCCATCGCCGTCAGGACGGCGTCCGGGCCCAGCTCCAGGAGTGTGGAGACTCCCTGGCCGCTGAGCGTGGCGAGCCCGTCGTGGAAGCGGACGGCCTCGCGGATGTGACGGACCCAGTAGCCGGGGTCCTTCAACTCGTCGACGGTGGCGAGCTGTCCGGTCAGGTTCGAGACCACCGGCAGGGCGGTGTCCTGGTACGTCAGCTTCTCGGCGACCGCCCGGAAGTCCTCCAGGACGGGGTCCATCAACGGCGAGTGGAAGGCGTGCGACACCTTCAGCCACCGCACCTTGCGACCCTCACCCCGCAGCCTCTCCTCCAGGCCCTCCAGCGCGGCCCGCTCACCGGAGAGCACGACCTGCGACGGGCCGTTCACGGCGGCCAGACCGACCCGGTCGGCCACCTCCTCCAGCAGCGGCAGCACGTCGGCCTCGGCGGCCTGCACGGCCAGCATGGCCCCGCCCGCCGGAAGCGACTGCATCAACCGGCCACGCGCGGCGACCAGTTGAGCGGCGTCCTCCAGCGACCAGAGTCCGGCGACGTACGCGGCCGTCAGCTCACCGATGGAGTGACCGCCGACGACCTCGGGCCGCACCCCGAAGGACTCGGCCAAACGGAACAGGGCCACTTCCACCGCGAAGAGCGCGGGCTGCGCGTACCCCGTCCGCTCCAAGACGTCGGCATCCGTGCCGAACATGACGTCCTTCAAGGGCTGGTCCAGATGCCCGTCCAGGTGCGCACACACCTCGTCAAGGGCATCCGCGAACACGGGGAACGCCTCGTACAGCTCACGCCCCATCCCGACCCGCTGACTGCCCTGACCCGTGAACACGACACCGAGACGGCCCTCGACCACCGCACCGGACACGACGCCCGGTCCGTGGGCGCCGGAGGACAGTGCGTCCAGGCCGGTCAGGAAGTCGTCGCGGTCACGGCCGAAGACCACGGCGCGGTGTTCGAGGGGCGAGCGGCCCGTGGCCAGGGACCAGCCCGCGTCGGCGAGTCCGGCGCGGTCGGCGGCGAGCGCCGGGTCGGAGACGAGGCGTTCACGCAGACGGGCGGCCTGGGCGCGGAGGGCGTCGGCACTGCGGGCCGAGAGCTGCCAGGGGACGGCGGTGCCGGTGGCGTGCACCTCGCCGGGGCCCTCGGGGGTGGTGGGCCTGCGGCGGGGTGCCTGTTCCACGACGACGTGGGCGTTGGTGCCGCTGACGCCGAAGGACGAGACGCCGGCGCGGCGCGGCGCGCCGTCCCGGTCGGGCCACTCGCGGGCGCGGTCGAGCAGTTCCACGGTCCCTGCGGACCAGTCGACGTGGGTGCTCGGCCGGTCGACGTGCAGGGTCTGCGGGAGCGTGCCGTGGCGCATGGCCATGACCATCTTGATGACGCCCGCGACACCGGCGGCGGCCTGCGTGTGCCCGATGTTGGACTTCACGGAGCCGAGGAGCAGCGGCCGGTCGGCCGGTCGGTCCTGGCCGTACGTGGCGATCAGGGCCTGCGCCTCGATCGGGTCGCCGAGCGTGGTGCCGGTGCCGTGGCCCTCGACGGCGTCGATCTGCTCGGGCGCGAGGCGGGCGTTGGCGAGGGCCTGGGTGATGACGCGCTGCTGGGACGGACCGTTCGGGGCGGTCAGGCCGTTGGACGCGCCGTCCTGATTGACCGCGGAGCCGCGGACGACCGCGAGGACTTCGTGGCCGTTGCGGCGGGCGTCGGACAGCCGCTCCAGGAGGAGCAGACCCGCGCCCTCGCCCCAGCCGGTGCCGTCGGCCGCTTCCGCGTAGGGCTTGCAGCGGCCGTCGCCCGCGAGGCCGCCCTGGCGGCTGAACTCGTCGAACGCGCCCGCCGTCGCCATGACGGTGACACCGCCCGCGAGGGCGAGGTCGCACTCACCCTGGCGCAGTGCCTGCGCCGCGAGGTGCAGGGCGACCAGGGACGACGAGCAGGCCGTGTCGACGGTGACCGCCGGGCCCTCCAGGCCGAACGCGTACGACAGGCGGCCGGAGATGACGCTGCCGGACGTGCCGGTCATGAGGTGTCCCTCGACGCCTTCGGGGACGCTGTCGAGTCCGGTCGCGTACCCCTGGAAGCCGGAGCCGACGAAGACACCGGTCGAGGTGGAGCGCAGGGACCTGGGGGCGATGCCGATGCGTTCGAAGAGTTCCCAGGTGGTCTCCAGGAGGAGCCGCTGCTGCGGGTCCATGGCGAGGGCTTCGCGCGGGGAGATGCCGAAGAGTCCGGCGTCGAACTCGGAGGCGTCGTAGACGAAGCCGCCCTCGGGCTTGTAGCGCGCGGCGCCGTCGAGGTCCCAGCCGCGGTCGGCGGGGAAGACGGAGATGGCGTCGGTGCCGTCGACGAGCAGCTGCCACAGCCCCTCGGGGGTGGTGGCGCCGCCGGGGAAGCGGCAGCTCATGGACACGATGGCGATGGGGTCGTCGGCCACGTCGGCGGCGGTCGCCGCCGGGACGGGGGTCGCTGTCGCGGCGGTGGTGCCGCCGGACAGCTCCGCCAGCAGGTGGCGGGCGAGGACCTCGGGCGAGGGGTGGTCGAAGACGGCCGTCGCGGGCAGCTGGATGTCGGTGGCCGCGGTGAGGCGGTTGCGGAGTTCGACGGCGGTCAGGGAGTCGAAGCCCAGCTCGCGGAAGGCGCGGGTGGGTTCGACGGCTTCGGCGCCGCCGTAGCCGAGGGCGGCGGCCGCCTCGGCGCGCACGAGGTCGAGGACCAGGCGCTGCCGCTCGGGCTCGGGGAGTCCGGTGAGGCGGGCGGCCCACTCCGAGACCGGTCCGCTCTCGCCCGCCGGGGCGGCCGTCGCACTCTGCGGCTGCGGCCGCAGCGCGGGCAGGCCGCCGAGGAAGGCGCTCGGGCGGGCGGCGGTGAAGGTGGGCGCGAACCGCTCCCAGTCGACGTCCGCCACGGTCAGGCACGTCTCGTCGGCCGCGAGTGCCTGAGCGAGCGCGCCGACGGCCAGGTCGGGTGCGAGCAGCGCGACGCCGCGGCGGCGCAGGTGCTCCTCGGCCTCGGCGGTGGCCGCCATGCCGCTGCCTCCCCAGGCGCCCCAGGCGACGGAGGTGGCGCTCAGGCCGCGGGCGCGGCGGCGCTCGGCGACCGCGTCGAGGAAGGCGTTGGCGGCGGCGTATCCGGCCTGGCCGCCGCTGCCCCAGACGGCGGCGATGGAGGAGAACAGGACGAAGGCGTCGAGGTCCGCGTCCGCGAGGAGTGCGTCGAGGTGGGCGGCGCCCGCGGCCTTGGCGGCCAGCGCGTGGGCGAGGTCGTCCGGCGCGGTGTCGGCGAGGGCGACGGCGGGGCTCACCCCGGCGGCGTGGAAGACGGCTCGCGGGGTGCGTCCGGTCGCCGCCAGTTCGCCGAGGAGCGCGGCGACCGCGTCGCGTTCGGCGACGTCGCAGGCCGCGACGGTGACCTCGGCGCCCAGCTCCTCCAGTTCCGCCTTGAGTTCGGCGGCGCCGGGCGCGTCGAGTCCGCGCCTGCTGGTCAGGACGAGGTGGTCGGCGCCCTCGCGGGCGAGCCAGCGGGCGACGTGTGCGCCGAGCGCGCCCGTGCCGCCTGTGATCAGCGCGGTGCCGCGCGGCGTCCAGTCCCGTGCCGGGCTCGCGGCCAGCGGGGCGTGTGCGAGTCGGCGGACGAAGATGCCCGAGCCGCGCACGGCGATCTGGTCCTCGACGCCGCTGCCGCCGCCGTCCGCCGTCCCGTCGGCGGGGATGCCCGCCAGGGCGGTGGCGAGGCGCGTCGCGGTACGGGCGTCCGGGGTCTGCGGCAGGTCGACGAGACCGCCCCAGCGCTCCGGGTGCTCCAGGGCCACGACCCGTCCCAGGCCCCACAGTTGGGCCTGCGGGGCGCTCGTGAGCCGGTCGCTGCGGCCGGTGGAGACGGCTCCGCTGGAGACCGCCCACAGCTTCGCGTCGACCTCGGCGTCCCCGAGGGCCTGGACGAGCGCCAGGGTGCCCGCGAGGCCGAGGGTCAGCTCGGCGTGTGCCGGGTGCGGGTCCTCGGTGAGGGCGAGGAGGGAGACGACACCAGCGATCGCGGCGGGGCCGTCCGGAGCACCCGACGCCTCGGAGGACACGTGCTCACGCAGGCGCGCGGCAAGGGCCTCCCGTGTCAACTCGGCGCCGCCGACGCGTATTTCGGCGACCTCCGCACCGGCCTGCGCCAGCGCGTCGGTGACACCCGCGGTCCACGGGTGCGCGGCGGCCTCCTCCGGTACGACGACCAGCCAGCGTCCCGTGAGGGCGGCCCCGGGAAGGGCCCCGCCCGCCAGCGGCTTCCACGTGACCCGGTAGCGCCAGCCGTCCACGGTGGACCGCTCACGCTTCTGCCGCCGCCACGACGACAACACCGGCAGGACAGCACCGAGCTCGGCGGCGGAACCCTCCGCCACCTCCAGCTCGGCCGCGAGACCCTCCAGGTCCTCCCGCTCCACGGCCTCCCAGAACCGCGCCTCCACCTCGTCGGCCGGGACACCCGGCGTGCCGGTGGGCGTGCGCCCGTCGACGAGCCAGAAGTGCTCGTGCTGGAAGGCGTACGTGGGCAGGTCGACGAGGGTGCGGGCGCCCGGGTAGAGCGCCTTCCAGTCCAGTTCGGCGCCGTGCGCGTGGGCTTCGCCGACGGCGGTCATGAGGCGGTGGGCGCCCCCCTCGTCCCGGTGCAGCGAGCCGAGCGCGACGGCCGGCGTACCGGTGGCGTCGGCGGCGGCCCGGACCGCGGTGGTGAGGACGGGGTGGGGGCTGATCTCCGCGAACAGTGCGTGGCCCTCGGCGAGCAGGGCGCGGACGGCCTGCTCGAACCGGACGGTGTGCCGCAGGTTCCGGTACCAGTACCCGGCGTCCATGGGCGTGCCCGCGTCCAGCCGCTCCCCCGTCAGCGACGAGTACACCGGCACGTCGGCCGGGCGGGACACCACGGGCGCGAGCACCTGCGCCAGGTGCGCCTCGACGGCCTCGACCTGCGCGGAGTGCGCGCCGTGGCCCGCCGCGAGGACGTCGGCCCGGACGCCCCGGGCGGAGCACTGGGCCACCAGCTCGTCCAGGGCCTCGGTCGTGCCCGTGACGACGGTCTCGGCGGGGCCGTTCACTGCGGCGAGCTCGATCCGGCCGTCCCAGGCCGCGATCAGCTCGCGTACGTCCTGCTCGGGCAGCGGCAGGGACACCAGGCCGCCCTGGACCGGCAGTTCACGGATCGCGAGGGCGCGCAGGGCCACGACGCGGGCCGCGTCCGCGAGCGAGAGCACGCCCGCGACGCACGCGGCGGCGATCTCACCCGGGCCGTGGCCGACGACGGCGGCGGGCTCGACGCCCGACGCCCGCCACACGGCCGCCAGGGACACCGTCACGGCGAACAGCACCGGCTGGACCACGTCCACCCGGTCGAAGTTGTCCCCGCCCAGCTCGTCGAACAGGTCCCAGTCGACGAACTCCGAGAGCGCGTCGGCGCACTCGCGCATCCGCTCGGCGAACACCGGTGACTCGTCGAGGAGTCGGCGGGCCGTCCCGGCCCACTCCGCGCCCTGTCCGGGGAACACGAACACCGGCCGTGCCGTGCCGCCCTGCGCCTGCCCGACCACGGCGTGCCCGGCGGTCACGCCGTCGGCCCGCGTGGTCGTGCCTTCGCCGTGCGCACTCGCGCCTTCACCGCGCGCAAGGCGCTCAAGCCCGGCGAGCAGCTCGTCCCGGTCCCGCCCGAGGACGACACCCCGGTGCTCGAACCGCGACCGCGCCACGGCCAGGGACCAGCCGAGGTCGGCGACGCCAGGACCGTCCTGGGCCAGCAGGTGACCGTGGAGCCGTGCGGCCTGCTCCCGCAGTGCCTCCGGGGTCTTCGCGGAGAGCGCCAAGGGGGTCACGCAGGTGGGCGGTTCGGCGTGGCCGGAGGGCTCGTCCTGCTCGGTCGGGACGTCCGCCGGTGCCTGCTCCACGATCACGTGGGCGTTGGTGCCGCTCACGCCGAACGCCGAGACGCCCGCGCGCCGGGGCGACCTGTCGGCGCCCTGCGGCCAGTCGCGTGCGCCCGTCAGGAGCTCGACGGCGCCCGCCGACCAGTCCACCTCGGTGGAGGGGGCGTCCACGTGCAGGGTCTTGGGCAGCACGCCGTGCCGCATCGCCATGACCATCTTCATGACACCGGCGACACCGGCGGCTGCCTGGGTGTGCCCGATGTTGGACTTGATGGAGCCGAGCCACAGGGGCCGGTCGGCCGACCGCTCCTTGCCGTACGTGGCGAGGAGCGCCTGGGCCTCGATCGGGTCGCCGAGCGTGGTGCCCGTGCCGTGCGCCTCGACGGCGTCCACGTCGCCGGGCGTGAGGCCCGCGTTGGTCAGGGCGGCGTGGATGACGCGTCGCTGGGAGGGGCCGTTGGGGGCGGTCAGCCCGTTGCTGGCGCCGTCCTGGTTCACCGCGGAGCCGCGCACGACGGCGAGCACGCGGTGGCCGTTGCGACGGGCGTCGGACAGGCGCTCCACGAGGAGCATGCCCACTCCCTCGCCCCAGCCCGTCCCGTCGGCGGCGTCGGCGAAGGCCTTGCAGCGGCCGTCCGTGGCGAGGCCGCGCTGACGGCTGAACTCCACGAAGGTCGCCGGGGTCGACATCACCGAGACGCCGCCCGCGAGCGCCATGGTGCACTCGCCCTGGCGGATCGCCTGCGCCGCCAGGTGCAGCGCGACCAGAGACGACGAGCAGGCCGTGTCCACGGTCACCGCGGGGCCTTCGAGGCCGAACGTGTACGAGATGCGGCCCGACGCGACGCTCGCGGCGTTGCCGATGCCGAGGTAGCCCTCGACCTCGTCGGGGACGTGGTCGACGCCCGCGGTGTAGTCCTGGCCGTTGGTGCCCGCGAACACGCCGATCTGGCTGCCGCCGAGCGTCGCCGGGTCGATCCCGGCGCGCTCGAAGGCCTCCCAGGACGTCTCCAGGAGCAGGCGCTGCTGCGGGTCCATCGCGAGGGCCTCGCGCGGGTTGATGCCGAAGAACTTGGCGTCGAACTGCCCTGCGTCGTAGAGGAATCCGCCTTCGCGGACGTACGAGGTGCCGGCGCGCTCGGCGTCGGAGTGGAAGAGCCCATCGGTGTCCCAGCCGCGGTCGGCGGGGAAGTCGGCGATGGCGTCGACGCCGTCGGCGACCAGGCGCCACAGGTCCTCGGGGCTGCGGACACCGCCCGGGAAGCGGCAGCTCATGCCGATGATGGCGAGGGGTTCGTCGTCCGCGGCGGCGCCGGTGGTGGCGGGCAGCGGGGTCGCGCTCTCGTCGCCGAGGAGTTCGGTGTGCAGATGGGCGGCGAGCGCGGTCGCCGTCGGGTAGTCGAAGACCAGCGTCGTGGGCAGCCGCAGGCCGGTGGCGGCGCCGATGAGGTTGCGCAGCTCGACGGCCGTGAGCGAGTCGAAGCCGAGCTCGCGGAAGGCACGCGTGACGTGCACGTCGTCCGCGCTCGCGTGGCCGAGGACGTCGGCGGCCTGTCGGCGCACGAGGTCCAGGAGCGCGGCCTCGCGGTCGGCGGGGGCCAGGGCGGCAAGGCGGTCGGCGAGCGCGTTCGCGGGGGCAGCGGCCGTGGCGCCGCCGCCGGTGCGGTCCGCGAGGGCCGCGTGGGCCTCGGGGATGTCCGTGAAGAGGCGGCTCGGGCGGGCGGCGGTGATGCCGGGCGCGTACTGGGCCCAGTCGACGTCCGCGACGACGGCGAGCGCCTGGTGGCCGCCGAGTGCCTGGTGCAGGGCGGTGATCGCGAGGTCGGGGTCCATGGGCGGCATCACGCCGTGCCGCAGCCGCTCGGCGGCGGCGCCCTCGGCCGCCATGCCGCTGCCGCCCCAGGGGCCCCAGGCGACGGAGGTCGCCGCGTGTCCGGCGGAGCGCCGGGCCTCGGCGAGGGCGTCGAGGGCCGCGTTGGCGGCGGCGTAGCCGCCCTGGCCCGCGCCGCCGACGACACCGGCGAGCGAGGAGAACAGGACGAACGCCGACAGGTCCGCGTCGCGGGTCAGCTCGTCCAGGTGCCGGGCCGACGCCACCTTCGCGCGGAAGACGGCGGCGATCCGCTCCTCGGTGAGACCGTCGAGGACGCCGTCGTCGAGGACGCCCGCCGTGTGGAACACGCCGGTCAGCGGCGCGTCGTCGGGGAGGTCGGCGAGCAGTGCCGCGAGCGCCGCGCGGTCGGCGACGTCGCACGCCGCGACCGTCACGCGGACGCCCGACTCCTCCAGTTCGGCACGGAGTTCGGGCGCGCCCGGCGCGTCCGGGCCACGACGGCTCGTCAGGAGCAGGTGCCCGGCGCCCGCGCGGGCGAGCCAGCGCGCGACATGGCCGCCCAGGGCGCCCGTGCCGCCGGTGACGAGGACCGTGCCGCCGTCGGCGGACCACTCCGCGCCCGGCGCCGCGTCGCCGAGGGGCGCGCGGACCAGGCGTCGCGCGAAGACGCCGGAGGCGCGCACCGCGAGCTGGTCCTCGCCGGACAAGGCCGACGAGCCTGCCGGGCCCGACGCTTCCGCCGACGAGGCGAGTGCCTGGGTGAGGTGGGCGACCGCCGTGGTGTCGGCGGCCTCGGGGAGGTCGACGAGGCCGCCCCAGGACTGCGGGTATTCGAGGGCGGCGACGCGGCCGAGGCCCCAGACGGTCGCCTGCGCCGGGTCACCGGCGGGCTCGGACGGAGTCGTCGCCACCGCGCCGCGGGTCGCGGCCCAGACGGTGGCGGTGCTGCCGGAGTCGCCGAGCGCCTGGAGCAGAACGGCCGTGCGCAGGGCGGCGGTCGGCGTCGTCTCCGTGCCGGGGGCCGACTCCGTGTCGGGGCCCGATGCCGTGCCGGTGCCGGACTCGGCGGCGAGGGCGAGGAGCGAGAGGACTCCGTCCCACGCGGCCGCCTCGTGCTGCCCGAGGAGTGCGGTGAGGGCCGCCCGGTCGGTGGCGGCGACGGCCGGGACGCGCACCACCGTGACGCGGGCGCCGCCCGCGGCGAGGGCCCGCTCGGCCGCGCCGCTCCAGGGGTGGTCGGCGTGCTCGTCGGGGACGAGCAGGGCCCAGCCGCCGGTGAGGGCGGGGGTGTCGCCGGGCTGCCGGGGCGGCAGCGGGTTCCAGGTCACGCGGTAGCGCCAGCTGTCCAGCGTGGACGTGGACCGACTGCGGCGGCGCCAGGCGGTGAGGGCGGGCAGGACCGCGGTCAGCGGGGCGTCGTCGGGCACGTCCAGGGCGCCGGTCAGCTCCGCGAGGTCCTCGTGCTCGACGGCCTCCCAGAAGCGGGCCTCGGCGTCGTCGGACAGGGCGGTCCCGTGGGTGGGGGCCGTGGTGGTCGGCGCGGTGGTGTCGAGCCAGTACCGCTGGTGCTGGAAGGCGTACGTGGGCAGGTCGACGCGGCGCCGGGCGCGCGTCGGGGCGTACTGCGGGGTCCAGTCGACGGTGGCGCCGCGCACGTGCAGCCGGGCGAGGGCGGTCAGGAAGGTGTCGGGTTCGGGCCGGTCGCGGCGCAGTGCGGCCACGAGTCCCGCCTGGGCGTCGGAGCCGGTGAGGGTGTCGTGCGCCATCGCCGTGAGGACGGCGTCGGGGCCGAGTTCGAGCAGGGTGGTGACGCCGAAGCCGGTGAGGGCGGTCAGGCCGTCGTGGAAGCGGACGGCCTCGCGGACGTGCCGCACCCAGTACTCGGGGTCCTTCAGCTCGTCGGCGGTGGCGAGGCGCCCGGTCACGTTCGACACGACCGGGAGCGTCGGGTCCTGGTAGTCGAGTCCCCGGGCGATCTGCCGGAACTCGTCGAGCATCGGGGCCATCAGGGGCGAGTGGAAGGCGTGGCTGACCTTGAGCCAGCGGGTCTTGCGGCCCTCGGCGCGCAGCTGTCCCGCGAGGTCCTCCAGGACGCCGCGGTCGCCGGACAGCACCACCTGGGCGGGGCCGTTGACGGCGGCGAGGCCCGCCCACTCGGCGACCTCGGCGAGCAGCGGGGCGACGTCGGCCTCGGCCGCCTGCACGGCGAGCATGGCGCCGCCCCGGGGCAGGGCCTGCATCAACCGGCCGCGCGCGGCGACCAGTCGGGCGGCGTCTTCGAGGGACCAGAGCCCGGCGACGTGGGCGGCGGCGAGTTCGCCGATGGAGTGGCCGCCCAGGATCTCGGGGCGCACCCCGAAGGACTCGGCCAGACGGAACAGGGCGACCTCGACGGCGAACAGGGCGGGCTGCGTGTACCCCGTCTGCTCGAGCAGCTCGGCGTCGGTGCCGAACATGACGTCCTTCAGGGGCCGGTCGAGCAGCGGGTCGAGCTGCGCGCACACCTCGTCCAGGGCCGTGGCGAAGGCGGGGAACGTCTCGTACAGCTCACGCCCCATGCCGATGCGCTGGCTGCCCTGGCCGGTGAAGACGATGCCGAGGCGGCCCTCGGCGACCTGGCCGGTGACCGTGCCGGGGGCGGCGGGGCCTTCGGAGGCGAGGGCGTCCAGGGCGCGCAGCAGCTGGTCGCGGTCCTCGCCGAGGAGGACGGCCCGGTGTTCGAAGGCGGAGCGGCCGGTGGCGAGGGTCCAGCCGATGTCGGCGCGCCCGGCGCGGTCGTCGGCGAGTGCGGTGTGGTCGAGCAGTCGCTCGCGCAGCCGGGCGGCCTGGGCGCGCAGGGCCTTCGCGGTGCGGCCGGACAGGGGCCAGGGCGTGGGGCCGACGGCGGTCAGGGGGTCGGTGCCGGGGGTCGGGGTCGTCTCGGTGGCTGCGTCGTCCGGTTGGCCGGGAGCGTCCTGTGTCTGCTCCTGAGGTACGTCGGCGGGGGCTTCCTCGACGATCACGTGGGCGTTGGTGCCGCTGACGCCGAACGAGGAGACGCCCGCGCGGCGCGGCGCGTCCTCGCGGCCGGGCCAGTCGCGGGGCTCGGTGAGCAGCTCGACCGCTCCGGCGGTCCAGTCGACGTGCGACGACGGCTGGTCGACGTGCAGGGTCTGCGGCAGGAGGCCGTGGCGCATCGCCATGACCATCTTGATGACTCCGGCGGCGCCCGCGGCGGCCTGCGTGTGCCCGACGTTGGACTTGACGGAGCCGAGCCACAGCGGCCGGGTGCGCGGCCGCCCCTGCCCGTAGGTGGCGAGGAGGGCCTGGGCCTCGATGGGGTCGCCGAGGGTGGTGCCGGTGCCGTGGGCCTCGACGGCGTCGACGTCACCGGCGGTGAGGCCCGCGTTGGCGAGGGCGGCACGGATGACGCGCTGCTGGGCGGGGCCGTTGGGGGCGGTCAGGCCGTTGCTGGCGCCGTCCTGGTTGACGGCGGAGCCCCGTACGACGGCGAGGACTTCGTGGCCGTTGCGGCGTGCGTCGGACAGGCGCTCCAGGAGCAGCAGGCCGACGCCCTCGCCCCAGCCGGTGCCGTCGGCGGCCTCGGCGAAGGCCTTGCAGCGGCCGTCGGCCGCCATGCCGCGCTGGCGGCTGAACTCCACGAAGGCGGTGGGCGTCGACATCAGGGACACGCCGCCCGCGAGCGCGAGCCCGCATTCGCCCTGGCGCAGCGCCTGCGCCGCGAGGTGCAGGGCGACGAGGGACGACGAGCAGGCCGTGTCGACGGTGACGGCCGGGCCTTCCAGGCCCAGGCTGTAGGAGAGGCGTCCGGAGACGACGGCGGCGGTGTTGCCGGTGCCCGAGTAGCCCTCGGTGCTGTCGGCGGCCTCGGCGACGACGGCCGTGTAGTCCTGGCCGTTGGTGCCGGTGAACACGCCGGTGCGGCTGCCGCGCAGGCTCTGCGGGTCGATGCCGGCGCGCTCGACGGCCTCCCAGGCGGTCTCCAGGAGGAGGCGCTGCTGGGGGTCCATGGCGCGGGCCTCGCGCGGCGAGATGCCGAAGAAGCCCGCGTCGAACTCGTCGGCGGCGTACACGAAGCCGCCCTCGCGGGCGTAGGTGGTGCCCTGGTGGTCGGGGTCGGGGTGGTAGAGCCCGGCCACGTCCCAGCCGCGGTTGGCGGGGAACGCGGACACCGTGTCCACGCCGTCCCTGACGAGGCGCCACAGTTCCTCGGGGGTGCTCGCGCCGCCGGGGAAGCGGCAGCTCATCGCGATGATCGCGACGGGCTCCGCGTCCTTGGACTCGAGTTCGCGCACTCTCCGACGAGTCGTGTGCAGATCCGCCGTCACCTGCTTGAGAAGGCGGCGGATTTTGTCGTCGTTCACCATCTGGCCTAGCTCCTAGAGACAGTTCGGAGAGGGGAGAGTCGTGGGGTGAGGAGAGGGGCGAAGCGGAGCCCCGGGGCGGGCGCGGGGGCGGCGTGCCCCTACGGGCCCGGGCGCGGGCGGCACGTCATGAGATCCCGAACTCCTTGCTGATGAAGTCGAACATCTCGTCGTCCGTCGCGGACTCCAGCTCGCTGGCGACCTCGGCGTCCTCCTCGCCGTCCTGGCCGGGGGTGCACCGGTCGAGCAGCACCCGGAGGCGTTCGGCGATGGTGGCGAGCTCGGTGTCCGACGGCGTGCTCTCGGCGAGGCCCAGCTCCAGGGTGTCGAGCTGGGTCAGGAGAGCCGCCGGGTCGGCCCCGTCGGTGCGCAGTTCGGCCTTGAGGTAGCCGGCGAGCGCGACGGGGGTGGGGTGGTCGAAGACGAGGGTGGTGGGCAGGGGCAGGCCGGTGGCGGTGCCGAGCGCGTTGCGCAGTTCGACGGCGGTGAGGGAGTCGAAGCCCAGCTCGCGGAAGGCGCGGGCGGGTTCGACCTGCTCGGGGCCGCGGTAGCCGAGGACGGCGGCCGCGTGGGTGCGTACCAGGTCCTCCAGGAACCGGTCGCGCTCCGGCCCGGACAGCGCGGCGAGCTGCCGGGCGAGGTCCGTTCCGGTGCTTTCGGCGCCGTCGCCGCCGGGTCCGGCCGTGCGGTCGCGCAGCGCGCGGGCCTCGGGCAGGTCGGCGAAGAGCGGGTTCGGGGCGATGCCCGGGCCGCCCGCGAGGTACTGGTCCCAGTCGACGTCGGCGATCACCGCGGCGGCTTCGTCGTGGCCGAGGGCCCGGCGCAGCGCGGCGACGGCGAGGCGGGGCTCCATGGGCGGCACGGCGCCGCCCCGCAGCCGTTCGGCGGCCACCGTGTCGGTGGCCATGCCGCCGCCGGCCCAGGCGCCCCAGGCGATGGAGGTCGCCGGGAGGCCGTGCGCCCTGCGGTGCTCGGCGAGGGCGTCGAGGGTCGCGTTGGCCGCGGCGTACCCGCCTTGTCCGGTGCCGCCGGAGAGGGCGGCGAAGGAGGAGAAGAGCACGAACGCCGACAGGTCGAGCCCGGCGGTCAGCTCGTGCAGGTGCAGCGCGGACCGCACCTTCGCCCGGAAGACGGTGGCGAGGCGCTGTGCGTCCATCCCGTCGATGACGCCGTCGTCGAGGACGCCCGCGGTGTGGAACACCGAGGTGAGCGGCGCGTGCGCGGGGATGTCGGCCAGGACGCGGGCGAGGGCGTCCTGGTCGGCGGCGTCGCAGGCGACGACGGTGACCTCGGCGCCCGACTCCTCCAGTTCGGCGCGGAGTTCGGCGGCTCCGGGCGCGTCGGGGCCGCGCCTGCTGGTGAGGACGAGGTGCTGGGCGCCGTGGGCGGCGAGCCAGCGCGCGATGTGGCCGCCGACGGCTCCGGTGCCGCCGGTGACGAGCGCGGTGCCGTGCGGTGTCCACGCGGGCCGCCCGTCGGGGGCGTCCCCGGTCTGCCCGCGCACGAGGCGGCGCGCGAACACGCCGCTGCCGCGCACGGCCAGCTGGTCCTCACCGGCGAAGGTGCCGCCGAGGGCGCCGGCGAGCCCGGCGAGCTCCCGCGCGTCGGCCGCCTCGGGCAGGTCGACGAGGCCGCCCCACAGCTTCGGGTACTCCACGGCCACGACACGCCCGAGGCCCCACAGGGAGGCCTGCGCGTGACCGGTCAGCGGGTCGGTGGCGCTCACGCCGTGCGCGGCCCGGCTGCCGAGCCAGAGCGGCGCGTCCAGGTCGGCGGCGTGCAGGGCCTGCACCAGGGTGAGGGTCGCGGCGAGGCCGCGGCTCACCCCGCCACGTACCGCATGTTCCGACTCGTCGACGGCCAACAGCGAGAGCACACCGGCGAGTCGACCGCCCGCGGCATCCGCTTCCTTGCGCAGCCGCTCGGCGAACTCCGCACGGTCGGCGGCCCCTTCGGTGTCGACGACGACGGTCCGTACGTCGGCTCCGTGCCCGCCGAGCGTGTCCTCGACGGCCGCCGTCCAGGCGGCGTCAGCGCCGAGGTCCGGCACGACGAGCAGCCACACGCCGTCGAGGCGCGGCCCGGAGGCCTGCCCCAGCGGCTGCCACGAGACGCGGTAGCGCCAGGCGTCGAGCGCGGACATCTCGCGCCGCTGCCGCCGCCACGACGAGAGCACCGGAAGCACCTCTCCCAGCGCGGCCACGCCGCTGGTCTCGCCCTCCGCGCCCAGTTCGGCGCTCAGCGACTCCAGGTCCTCCCGCTCCACGGCTTCCCAGAAGCGCGCCTCGACCTCGTCGACGCCGACCCCGGTGCCACGGGCCCCGGTCGTCGGGGCCGCCTCCAGCCAGTAGCGCTCGCGCTGGAAGGCGTACGTGGGCAGCTCGACGCGGCGTCGGGCCTCGGCCCGCGCGTACAGCGGCGTCCAGTCGACGTCGGCGCCGCGTACGTGCAGGTGCGCGAGGGCGGTGAGGAAGGTGTCGGGTTCGGGGCGGTCCTTGCGGAGGGCCGCGACGAGTCCTGCCTGGGCGGCCGGGTCGGTGATCGTGTCGTGCGCCATCGCCGTGAGCACCGAGTCCGGGCCCAGTTCGAGGAGCGTCGAGACACCGGAGCCGGTGAGGGCGGTCAGGCCGTCGTGGAAACGGACGGCCTCGCGGATGTGCCGGACCCAGTACTCGGGGTCCTTGAGCTGGTCGGTTTCCGCCAGTTCACCGGTGACGTTGGAGACGACGGGCAGCTTCAGGTCCTGGTACGCCAGCCCCTGCGCGACCTTGCGGAAGTCGTCAAGGGCCGGGTCCATGAGGGGTGAGTGGAAGGCGTGGGAGACCTTGAGCCAGCGGACCTTGCGGCCCTCACCGCGCAGCTTCTCCTCCAGGCCCTCCAAGGCGGAACGCTCACCGGAGAGCACCACCTGCGACGGACCGTTCACGGCGGCCACGCCCACGCTCTCCGAGAGTCCTTCAAGCAGCGGCAGCACGTCCGCTTCGGCGGCCTGCACCGCGAGCATGGCCCCGCCCTCAGGCAGGGACTGCATCAACCGGCCGCGCGCGGCGACCAGTTGAGCGGCATCCTCCAACGACCAAAGTCCCGCGACGTACGCGGCCGTCAACTCACCGATGGAGTGACCGCCGACGACCTCCGGCCGCACGCCGAAGGACTCCGCCAGCCGGAACAGCGCCACCTCGACGGCGAACAGCGCGGGCTGCGCGTACTCGGTCCGCTCCAACAGCTCGGCGTCCGTGCCGAACATGACGTCCTTGAGCGGGCGTTCCAGCAGCCCGTCCAGGTGGCCACACACCTCGTCCAGCGCATCCGCGAACACCGGGAACGCCTCGTACAGCTCACGCCCCATCCCGACCCGCTGACTGCCCTGACCCGTGAACACAACCCCGAGACGACCCTCGACCACCGCCCCGGCCACAACACCCGGACCACCGGCGGCAATCGCCCCGAGCCCGGCCAGGAACTCCTCGCGCCCCTCACCGAGCACGACGGCCCGGTGCTCGAGCGCGGCCCGACCGGACAGCAGCGACCAGCCCACGCCCACAGACTCAAGGCCCTCGCGCCCGGCGACGTGGTCCCGCAGCCGCTCGGCCTGTGCTCGCAACGCCTCGGCGCTGCGGCCCGACACGACCCACGGCACGACTGTCGTCAGCGGCGCGTCGAGCACCTGCTCGGCCACCTCGACGGACTCCGCCGACGGCGCCTGCTCCACGATCACGTGGGCGTTCGTCCCGCTCACACCGAACGACGACACGCCCGCGCGACGCGGCACGCCACCGTCCCGCTCACTCCACTCACGGGCTTCCGTCAGGAGCTCGACCGACCCGGTCTCCCAGTCGACGTGGGAGCTGCGCTCGTCCACGTGCAGCGTGCGGGGCAGGATGCCTTCGCGCATCGCCATGACCATCTTGATGACTCCGGCGACGCCCGAAGCGGCCTGCGTGTGGCCGATGTTGGACTTGATGGAGCCGAGCCACAGGGGCTGCTCGGCGGGACGGTCCTGGCCGTAGGTGGCGAGGAGCGCCTGGGCCTCGATCGGGTCGCCCAGCGTCGTGCCCGTGCCGTGCGCCTCGACGGCGTCGACCTCACCGGCCGTGAGGCCCGCGTTGGCGAGGGCGGCGCGGATCACGCGCTGCTGGGACGGGCCGTTGGGGGCGGTCAGGCCGTTGGACGCGCCGTCCTGGTTGACGGCCGAGCCCCGCATGACGGCGAGGACGTCGTGGCCGTTGCGGCGCGCGTCGGACAGGCGCTCCAGAAGCAGCAGGCCCACGCCCTCGCCCCAGCCGGTGCCGTCCGCCGCCTCGGCGAACGGCTTGCAGCGGCCGTCGGCGGCGAGGCCCTGCTGCTTGCTGAACTCGTCGAAGGCGGTGGGTGTCGACATGACGGTCACGCCGCCCGCCAGCGCCATGTCGCACTCGCCCTGGCGCAGCGCCTGCGCGGCCAGGTGCAGGGCGACGAGGGAGGACGAGCAGGCGGTGTCGACGGTGACCGCCGGGCCCTCCAGGCCGAACGCGTACGACAGGCGGCCGGAGACGACTGCTCCGGCGTTGCCGGTGAGGAGGTAGCCCTCGACGCCCTCCGGGGGCTCCACGCCGTCGCCGTATCCCTGGTAGCCGGAGCCGATGAAGACGCCGGTCTGGTCGCCCCGCACGGAGGTGGGAGCGATGCCCGCGCGCTCGAACAGCTCCCAGGAGGACTCCAGGAGGAGGCGCTGCTGGGGGTCGATCGACAGGGCCTCGCGCGGGGAGATACCGAAGAACGCGGCGTCGAACTCGGCGGCGTCGTAGAGGAAGCCGCCCTCGGCCTTGTACGCGGCCGCGCCGGAGTTCTCCCAGCCGCGGTCGGCGGGGAAGACGGAGATGGCGTCGGTGCCGTCGGAGACCAGGCGCCACAGGGCGTCCGGGCTGGTGGCGCCGCCGGGGTAGCGGCAGCTCATCGACACGATGACGATCGGGTCGTCGGCGGGCGCGAGGGCGGCCGCCGTGGCCGCCGTGCCGTCCGGCTCGCTGTCGCCGACGACCTCGCGGAGGAGGTGGGCGGCGAGGATGTGGGCGTTGGGGTGGTCGAAGACGAGGGTGGTGGGGAGCTTCAGGCCGGTCGCGGCGGCGAGGCGGTTGCGCACCTCGACGGCCGTGAGCGAGTCGAAGCCCAACTCGCGGAACGCACGCCCCGGTTCGACGGCCTCCGGGCCCGGGTAGCCGAGGACGGCTGCGGCCTGGGCGCGGACCAGGTCGAGGGCCGACCGCTCCTGCTCGGCGGCGGGCAGGGCGGCGAGCCGCTGGGCCCACTCGGAGCCGGTCGCGGGCGTCGGCGCGCCGGGCGCGGTCGGCGTCTCGGGTCCGGTGAGCGCGCGCCGCGCCTCCGGCAGGTCCCCGATGAAGGGGCTCGGGCGCACCGACGTGAAGGCGGGCGCGAACCGCTCCCAGTCCACGTCGGCGACGGCCACGAACGTCTCGTCGTACGCGACGGCCTCGGCGAGCGCCGCGACCGCGCGCTCGGGTGCCATCGCCGTCACGCCGAGTCGGCGCAGGGCTTCTTCGGCGTCCTCGCCGGCCATGCCGCTGCCGCCGCCCCACAGGCCCCACGCCACGGAGGTCGCGGTGAGGCCGCGGGCGCGCCGGGCCTCGGCGAGGGCGTCGAGGTGGGCGTTGGCGGCGGCGTAGGCACCCTGGCTGCCGCTGCCCCACACGCCCGCGTTGGACGAGAACAGCACGAAGGCGTCGAGGGCGCCGGTGTCGAGGAGGGCGTCCAGGTGGGCGGCGCCCGCGACCTTCGCCTCCAGGACGTCGGCGATGTCGGCGGTGGTCGTCTCCGCCAGGGGCTGCTCCTGGCCGACGCCCGCGGCGTGGAACACGGAGCGCAGGGTGCGGCCCTGGGCGGCCAGGTCGTCGAGGAGCCCCGACACGGCGTCCCAGTCGGCGATGTCGCAGGCGGCGACGGTGACTTCGGCGCCCAACTCCTCCAGTTCCGACCGGAGTTCGTCGGCGCCGGGGGCGTCCGGGCCGCGACGGCTGGTGAGCACCAGGTGCTCGACGCCTTCCCGGGCCAGCCAGCGTGCGACGTGCCCGCCGATCGCCCCCGTGCCGCCGGTGACCAGCGCGGTGCCGCGCGGCGACCACTCCGGCTCCGTGTCGGCGCCCGGGGCCGTCTCCAGGGGTGCGTGCGCGAAGCGGCGTACGAAGACGCCCGTGTCGCGCACCGCGAGCTGGTCCTCGTCGCCCGCGCCCGCCACGATCGCGGCGAACCGCGCGGCGGACCGCGTGCCGAACGCCTGCGGCAGGTCGATGAGACCGCCCCAGCGGTCCGGGTGCTCCAGGGCCACGACCCGGCCGAGGCCCCACAGCTGCGCCGCGACCGGGCTCACGTCCCGGTCCCCGCGGCCGGTGGTGACGGCTCCGCTGGTCACCGCCCACATCCGCGCGCCGATCCCGGCGTCGCCGAGGGCCTGCGCGAGGGCGACGGTGCCGGCGAGCCCGACGGACACGGCCTCGCGCCCGTCCTGCGGGGACTCGTCGAACCCGAGCAGCGACACCACACCGGCGAGGTCCACCCCGACGGTGTCCCGCAGCCGCTCGGCCAGCGTCTCGCGCGTCAACTCCGCTGCGGTCGGATCGAGTTCCACGACCTCGGCACCGGCGAGCGCCAGCGCGTCGCGCACACCTGCCGCCCACGGGTGCAGCTCACTGCCCCGCGACTGTACGACGAGCCAGCGTCCGGAGAGCCCGGAGGCCGACAGGGCGCCACTGGCCAGGGGCTTCCAGGTGACGCGGTAGCGCCACCCGTCCAGGGTGGACCGCTCGCGCCGTTGCCGCCGCCACGACGACAGGACGGGCAGGATGGCGCCCAGCTCGGCGGCGTTCTCGTCCGCCATCTCCAGCTCGGCCGCCAGCTCCGCCAGATCCTCGCGCTCCACGGCCTCCCAGAACTTCGCCTCCACGTCGGCCACGGCGGACAGCGGCGTGCCGTCGGGCACCCCGTCGTCCGTCAGCCAGTAGTGCTGCCGCTGGAAGGCGTAGGTCGGCAGGTCGACGACGGTTCCGGCACCCGGGAAGAGCACCTTCCAGTCCAACTCCGCGCCCCGCACGTGCGCTTCGGCGAGCGACGCGGCGAAACGGTCGGCGCCGCCCTCGTCGCGGCGCAGGGAGCCCAGGGCCGCGGCGGTCTCCTCGCGCCCGGCGGCGTCGATGGTGGCCTGGACCGGGACGGTCAGGACCGGGTGAGGGCTCATCTCCAGGAACAGGCCGTGGCCCTCGGCGAGGAGGCCGCGGGTGGCGTGCTCGAACAGGACGGTCTGGCGCAGGTTGCGGTACCAATACCCGGCGTCCATCGGGGTGTTGGCGTCCAGCCACTCCCCCGTCAGCGTCGAGAACAGAGGAACCTCGGCCGCCTGCGGGTCCACCCCGGCCAGGGCCTCGGCTATCTGCACCTCGATCTGCTCCACGTACGAGGAGTGCGAGGCGTAGTCCACCGGGATCGTCCGCGCACGGATGTCCTGCGCGACGCACTGCGCGACCAGGGCCTCCAGCGCCTCCGGCTCACCGGAAACCACCACCTGAGCAGGGCCGTTCACAGCGGCAAGCTCGATCCGGCCATCCCAAGCCGAGATCAGTTCCCGCACTTCCTGCTCCGGCAGCGGTACGGACACCATCCCGCCCTTGCCCGACAGCTCACGAATGGCCAGGCTCCGCAGGGCCACGACGCGAGCCGCGTCCCGCAGCGACAGCGCACCCGCGACACACGCGGCGGCGATCTCACCCTGACTGTGCCCGACGACAGCCGCAGGCCGCACACCCGCCGCCTGCCAGGTAGCCGCCAGCGACACCATCACCGCGAACAACACCGGCTGGACCACGTCCACCCGGTCGAAGTGGTCCCCGCTCAGCTCGTCGAAGAGGTTCCAGTCCACGAACTCCGCGAGCGCGTCACCGCACTCCCGCATCCGCTCCGCGAACACCGGACTGGAGTCCAACAGCTCACGAGCCATCCCGGCCCACTGCGACCCCTGCCCCGGGAACACGAACACGGCACGCTCCGCGCCGCCCTGCGCCCGCCCCGCCACGACATGCGCGGCGGTCGCGTCGCCCTGGGCCAGCTCGGCGAGTCCGGCGATGAGCTCGTCCCGGTCCCGGCCGAGGACGACGCCCCGGTGCTCGAACCGCGACCGGGCGACGGTCAGGGACCAGCCGACGTCGGTCAGGCCGATGCCGTCGTCGGTCGAGCCGATGGTGGCGTCGGCGAGGAGCCGTCCGCGCAGCCGTTCCGCCTGCGCCCGCAGGGCGCCTTCGCTCTTCGCCGACAGGGCCAGCGGGATCAGGCCCGGGACGACCGACGGCGTGCCGGTCGTGACGGGGCCGTCGCCGGGGTCGGCGGGCAGTCGTTCCTCCACCGGTGCCTGCTCCACGATCACGTGCGCGTTGGTGCCGCTCATGCCGAAGGAGGAGACGCCCGCGCGGCGCGGCCGTCCCACCTCCCGCGCGGTCCATTCGCGCGCCTCGGTCAACAGCTCGACGGTCCCCGCGGACCAGTCGACCTCGGTCGTCGGCGCCTCGGCGTGCAGCGTCCTCGGCAGGATGCCGTGCCGCATCGCCATGACCATCTTCATGACGCCCGCGACGCCCGCGGCGGCCTGGGCGTGCCCGATGTTGGACTTGACGGAGCCCAGCCACAGGGGCTCCTGGTCGTCGGGGCGGTCCTTGCCGTACGTCGCGATGAGGGCCTGGGCCTCGATGGGGTCGCCCAGTGAGGTGCCGGTGCCGTGGGCCTCGACGGCGTCGACGTCGGCGCCGGTGAGTCCGGCGCCGGTGAGGGCAGCGCGGATGACGCGCTGCTGGGACGGGCCGTTGGGGGCGGTCAGGCCGTTGCTGGCGCCGTCCTGGTTGATCGCCGAACCGCGGACGACGGCCAGGACCTGGTGGCCGTTGCGGCGGGCGTCGGACAGGCGCTCCAGGACGAGCATGCCGACGCCCTCGCCGACGCCGAAGCCGTCCGCGCCCTCGGCGAAGGGCTTGCAGCGGCCGTCGGCGGCGAGGCCGCGCTGACGGCTGAAGGCGACGAGCGTGTCGGCGTTGGCCATGACGGTGGCGCCGCCCGCGAGGGCGAGGTCGCACTCGCCCTGCCGCAGGGACTGCGCGGCCAGGTGCAGCGCGACGAGGGAGGAGGAGCAGGCCGTGTCGACGGTGACGGCCGGGCCCTCCAGGCCGAAGGAGTACGAGATGCGGCCGGAGATGACGCTGGTGGAGTTGCCGGTCATCAGGTGGCCTTCGAGGCCGTCGGGAATGACGCGCACGCTCTCGCCGTACCCCTGCGAGGAGGCACCGACGAAGACGCCGCCCGCGCTGCCGCGCAGCGTGGCCGGGTCGATCCCGGCGCGCTCGAACGCCTCCCAGGACGTCTCCAGGAGGAGCCGCTGCTGCGGGTCCATGGCCAGGGCCTCGCGCGGCGAGATGCCGAAGAACACGGCGTCGAACTCGCCGGCGTCGTGCAGGAAGCCGCCGCCGCGCGAGTACGTGGTGCCCTGGCGGTCGGGGTCGGGGTCGTAGAGGGACGCGGTGTCCCAGCCGCGGCCCTCGGGCAGCCCGGAGGTGGCGTCGGCGCCCTCGCCGACGAGCCGCCACAGGTCCTCGGGGCTGGCGACGCCGCCGGGGAAGCGGCAGCTCATCGCGACGATGGCGATGGGCTCGTCGGTGACCGCCGCGACCTCCGCGGCCGAGGCCGCCGGGGCGTCCGTGTCGGCGCCCGTCAGTTCGGACTTGAGATGACGGGCCAGGGCGAGGGGGCTCGCGTAGTCGAAGACGAGGGTGGCGGGCAGGCGCAGGCCGGTCGCCTCGTTGAGGCGGTTGCGCAGTTCGACGGCGGTCAGGGAGTCGAAGCCCAGGTCGCGGAAGGCCCGCTCGGTGTCGACCTGGTCGCCGGAGGCGTAGCCGAGGACGGCTGCGGCCTGGCCGCGCACGTGGTCGAGGAGCGCCCGCTCCCGCTCGCCGTCGGGCAGCCCGCGCAGACGTCGTACGAGCGCGGGGGCGTCGCCGCCGGACGTGTCCTGGCCCGCGGCGGCGCGCCGGGCGGTGCCCTGCACGAGGCCGCTGAGCAGCGGCGGCAGGTTCCGGCCGTGCGCGGTGCGCAGGGCCGCGGTGTCGAGGTGCACGGGGACGAGGGCGGCGGCGCCCAGGCCGAGTGCGGTGTCGAGCAGGCCGAGGCCCTGTTCGGTGCTGAGCGGTGCGACGCCGGAGCGGGTCATCCGGTCGAGGTCGTCGGCGGTGATCTGCCCGGCCATGCCGCCGCGTTCGGCCCACAGGCCCCAGGCGAGGGAGGTGGCGGGCACGCCCTGGCCGCGCAGGTGGCGCGCGTAGGCGTCGAGGAAGGTGTTGCCCGCCGCGTAGTTGCCCTGTCCGGCGCCGCCGAGTACGCCCGCGACGGAGGAGAACAGGACGAGCGCGGCGAGGTCGGCGTCCCGGGTGAGGGCGCGCAGGTTGAGGGCCGCGTCGACCTTGGGTCGCAGGACGCGGTCCAGTTGGCCGGCGGTGAGCGAGGAGGTGATGCCGTCGTCGAAGACGCCCGCGGTGTGCACGACCGCGGTGAGGGGGCGCTCGGCGGGGACCCGGGCCAGGGCGTCGGTGAGGGCGTCCCGGTCGGCGGCGTCGCAGGCGACGACATCGATGGTGGCGCCGGACTCCTCGATGTCCGCGGCGAGTTCGGCCGCGCCCGGCGCGTCGGGGCCGCGGCGGCCGAGGAACAGCAGGTGCCGGATGCCGTGCGCGGCGACGAGGTGCCGGGCGACGAGTCCGCCGAGGCCGCCGGGGGCGCCGGTTACCAGAGCGGTGCCGTCCGGGTTCAGGACAGATACTGTCCGGGTCACCGGGCCCGTCGCATCGGACGTTCGCTCGGCGAGGTCACGGGTGAGGCGGGGGACGAGTACGGCTCCGGCGCGGATCACGCACTCGGGCTCGCCCTGCGCGTACGCGGCGGGCAGCGCGCGCAGCGACTCGGGGGTGCCGTCCACGTCGGCGAGCACGAACCGGCCCGGCTCCTCGGACTGCGCCGAACGCAGCAGGCCGAGGACGGCGGAGTGCGCGACGCCGGGCAGCGGCTCGTCGTCGGTGACGGCGGCGGCGCCGCGCGTCAGGACGACGAGGCGCGCGTCGGCGAAGGCGTCGCCGTCGGCCGCGGTCAGCCACTCCTGGACGAGGGCGAGGGCGTCGCGGGCGGCGGCGTGCACGGATGCGGCGTCGGGGTCGGCGTCGGCCGGGGTGCCGAAGACGGCTGCGGCCGTGGCGCCGACGGTGGTGGTGTCTGCGGCGGCCGCTGTGGCTCCGGCCGCGACGACGACGCCGGGCACGGGCGCGGTGCCCGCGGCGACCGCCGCGGTGAGGTCGGCGAGTGCCGGGTACGCGGTGACGTCGACGCCGTCCGCGCCCAGGAGGCGGGCCACCTCGGCGGCGTCGGTGCCGTCCGCGCCGAGCACGGCCCAGGGGGCGGCCGTGGCGGCTTCCGCGCGGGCCGGGTCGACGGCGGCCGGCCGCACCCAGTCGACGCGGTACAGGTGGGCCGCCCGGGTCCGGCGGGCGGCGAGGCCCTGCCGGACGTCGACGGCCCGGGACACCAGCGCGCCGACGCGTGCGACCGGGGCGCCGGAGTCGTCGGCGAGCAGCACGGAGACGGTGTCGCCGCCGCTGCCCGAGCGGGAGAGGCGTACGCGCAGGGACTTCGCCCCGTCGGCGTACAGCGCCACGTCGCTCCACGAGAACGGCAGCCGGGGCGCGCCGCCCTCGTCCGCGTCGGCGGGGTCCTGCGCGAGATGTGCCGCCTGGAGCGCGGCGTCGAGAAGCACGGGGTGCAGGCCGAACCGTCCGGCCTCGTCACGCCGTTCGTCGGGGACGCTCACCTCGGCGAACACCTCGTCGCCGCGCCGCCAGACTCCACGCAGCCCCTGGAACGCCGGGCCGTAGTGGACGTCCGCCGCGGCGAACTCCTCGTACAGGCCGTCGATCGCGACCGCGTCGGCGCCGTGCGGCGGCCACTGCGCGAGGTCGAACCCGGCGGCCTCGGTGGCCGCGCCGCCGACGGCGAGGACGCCGGTGGCGTGCCGGGTCCACGGCTCCGGTTCCACGCCGTCCGTGTCCGCGCCGGTCTCCGGCCGGGAGTGGAAGCTGAGCGACCGCCGCCCGGAGGCGTCGGCGTCTCCCACGGTCAGCTGCAGTTGTACGCCGCCCGTCTCCGGGACGACCAGCGGCGACTCCATGGTCAGCTCTTCGACCAGGTCGCAGCCCACCTGGTCGCCCGCGCGCGTCGCCAGCTCCACGAACGCCGTCGCGGGCAGCAGCACGACACCCGCCACGGCGTGATCGGCCAGCCACGGGTGCGTGCGCAGCGAGAGCCGCCCCGTGAGCAGATGCCCGCCCCCGCCCGCCAGCGGCACCGCGGCCCCCAGCAACGGGTGCCGCGTGTCACCGAGCCCCGCAGCGGTGACATCGCCCGCCGTGAGGTCCGCGTGCAGCCAGTAGTGCTGGTGCTGGAAGGGGTACGTGGGGAGGTCGACGGGGGTGCGGGTGCCGGGGAAGAGGGCGTTCCAGTCCAGCTCCGCGCCGTGGGCGTGGGCCTCGGCGAGGGAGGCGGCCAGGCGGTCGGCGCCGCCTTCGTCACGGCGGAGGGAGCCGAGGGTGGCCGCGGGGCTTTCGGTGGCGTCGATGGTGGCCTGCACCGGGACGGTCAGGACGGGGTGGGGGCTCACCTCCAGGAACAGGCTGTGGCCGTCGGCGAGGAGGCCTCGGGTGGCGTGCTCGAAGAGGACCGTCTGGCGCAGGTTGCGGTACCAATACCCGGCATCCATCGGGGAGTTGGCGTCCAGCCACTCCCCCGTCAGCGTCGAGAACAGAGGAACCTCAGCCGCCTGGGGAGACACGTCCGCCAGGGCCTCGGCTATCTGCACCTCGATCTGCTCCACGTACGAGGAATGCGAGGCGTAGTCCACCGGGATCGTCCGCGCACGGATGTCCTGCGCGACGCACTGCGCGACCAGCTCTTCCAGCGCCTCCGGCTCACCAGAGACGACCACCTGGGCCGGGCCGTTGACGGCAGCCAGCTCGATCCGACCGTCCCACGCGGAAATCAGCTCACGCACCTCCGCCTCGGGCAACGGCACGGACACCATCCCGCCCTTGCCCGACAGCTCACGAATGGCCAGGCTCCGCAGCGCCACCACACGGGCGGCATCCCGCAACGACAGCGCACCCGCCACGCAAGCAGCCGCGATCTCGCCCTGACTGTGCCCGACCACGGCCGCAGGCTTCACACCCGCCGCCTGCCAGGTCTCCGCCAGCGACACCATCACCGCGAACAACACCGGCTGGACCACATCCACCCGGTCGAAGTTGTCCCCACTCAACTCATCGAGCAGATCCCACCCGACGAACTCCGAAAGAGCCTCACCGCACTCCCGCATCCGCTCCGCGAACACCGGACTGGAGTCCAACAGCTCACGAGCCATCCCGGCCCACTGCGACCCCTGCCCCGGGAACACGAACACCGGACGCACCTTGCCCTTGGCGCCCAACGCCCGGCCGGTGACCACCCGCGCGGCCGTCGCGTCGCCCTGAGCCAGCGCCTCAAGCCCGGCAAGGACCTCGTCCCGATCGCCGCCGAGGACGACGCCCCGGTGCTCGAACCGGGACCGCGCGACCGCCAACGACCAGGCCACATCGCCCGGTTCAAGGCCTTCGGACGCGAGCAGAAGGTCCCGCACCTGCCCGGCCTGCGCCCGCAGCGCCTCCGGCGACTTCGCCGACAGTGCCACCGGGACGACACCCGACACCACGGGGGAGGCGGAAGGCGTGGCAGCCTCCCCGGCCTCGCCGGACTCCACCTCGTCACCCGGCGCCTGCTCCACGATGACGTGCGCGTTCGTACCGCTCATGCCGAAGGAGGAGACGCCCGCGCGCCGGGGCAGCCCGGGCTCCCGCTCGGGCCACGCGCGGGACTCGGTGAGGAGTTCGACCGTGCCCGCCGACCAGTCGACCTCGGAGGTCGGGGCGTCCACGTGCAGGGTCTTGGGCAGGACGCCCGCGCGCAGCGCCATGACCATCTTGATGACGCCGGCGACACCGGCGGCGGCCTGGGTGTGGCCGATGTTCGACTTCAACGAGCCGAGCCACAGGGGCTGTTCCTCGGAGTGCTCCTTGCCGTACGTGGCGAGGAGCGCCTGGGCCTCGATGGGGTCGCCGAGGGTGGTGCCCGTGCCGTGCGCCTCCACGGCGTCGACGTCGGCCGCCGCGAGCCCCGCGTTGGCGAGGGCGGCGCGGATGACGCGACGCTGGGAGGGGCCGTTCGGAGCGGTCAGGCCGTTGCTCGCGCCGTCCTGGTTGACGGCGGAACCGCGGACGACGGCGAGGACCTTGTGGCCGTTGCGGCGGGCGTCGGACAGGCGCTCGACGAGGAGCATGCCCACGCCCTCGCCCCAGCCCGTGCCGTCGGCCGCGTCGGCGAACGCCTTGCAGCGGCCGTCGGCGGCGAGGCCGCGCTGACGGCTGAACTCCACGAAGGTCTCGGGCGACGACATGACGGTCACGCCGCCCGCGAGGGCCATGGTGCACTCGCCCTGACGGATCGCCTGCGCGGCCAGGTGCAGCGCGACCAGGGACGACGAGCAGGCCGTGTCCACGGTGACCGCCGGGCCCTGGAGGCCGAGGACGTAGGAGAGGCGGCCGGACATGACGCTGGTGGTGTTGCCGGTGAGGAGGTGGCCCTCGACGCCTTCGGGGGCGTTGCGGACGCCCTCGCCGTAGCCCTGGTAGCCGGAGCCGACGAACACGCCCGCGCGGGTGCCGCGCAGGGTCGCCGGGTCGATGCCCGCGCGCTCGAAGGCCTCCCAGGCGGTCTCCAGGAGGAGCCGCTGCTGGGGGTCCATGGCGAGCGCCTCGCGGGGCGAGATGCCGAAGAAGGCCGGGTCGAAGGCGCCCGCGTCGTGCAGGAAGCCGCCGTGCCGGGCGTAGAAGGTGCCCTGCTTGTCGGGGTCGGGGTCGTAGAGGGACTCGACGTCCCAACCGCGTCCTTCGGGGAGTTCGCCGATGGCGTCGGCGCCGTCGGCGACGAGCCGCCACAGGTCCTCGGGACCGCGCACACCGCCGGGGAAGCGGCAGCTCATGCCGACGATCGCGATCGGCTCCCTGGCGGCCGCCGCGAGCTGCTGGTTCTGCCGTCGCAGCCGCTCGGTCTCCTTCAGAGACGCGCGCAGCGCTTCAACGACCGTGTCCGAAGGCCTCGTCATGTCCGGCTCCACATCCGTGCTGCGTCCGTTCGTGCTGCGTGGGCTCGCGCCGCGGCTCGCACTGTGTGTCGTTCGGCGGCTCGTGCCGCGTCCTGCGCCGCGCCCCGCGCCCGGTACCGCGCCGCCGCTCGGGCGGCGCCGGGTGCCGGGGCGCGGGCTGTGTCTCGTACTGGGTCAGGAATCACTGTTGTCCAAGGCCAGCTGGATCAGGTTGGCCACGTCCATCGCGTCGATCGCGTCGTCCGCGTCGTCGTCGGCGGCCGGTGCCGTGCCCGTTCCCGTGTCCGCGGCCGCCAGGCTCAGGAGGGCGTCCAGGAGGCCCGCCTCGCGGATGCGGGCGATCGGGACGGCCGCCAGGGCCCGGCGGGCCTCGGCGTCGGCCGGGTCGTCGGCCCCGCTCCCGTCGTCATCGGCGGCACCCGGGGCGCCGGCGTCGGGCAGGAGTTCGGCGAGGAGCTCCAGGGCAAGATCGCCGGGGGTCGGGTGGTCGAAGACGAGGGTGCTGGGCAGGCTCAGGCCGGTCGCGGCGTTCAGGCGGGTGCGCAGTTCCACGGCGGTCAGGGAGTCGAAGCCGAAGTCCTTGAACGCGCGGTCCTCCCGGACGGCCTCCGTGCCGGTGTGGCCGAGCACGGCGGCGACTTCCGTGCGCACCAGCTTCAGGACGGTCCGCTCGCGCTCGGCGGGCGTCGCGCCGACCAGCTGGTCGCGCAGGGCGGCCGCCGCGTCGGCGGCTCCGTCGGAGGCGGCCGCTCCCGGGGCGCCGGACGCGGTGTCGAGGGCGCGGCGGGCCTCCGGCAGGTCGTCGAGCAGCGGGCTGGGCCGCCGCACGGTGAAGGCCGGGGCGAACCGTTCCCAGTCGACGTCGGCGACGGTGACGAGCGGGTCGCGCCGGTCGAGCGCGTGCCGCAGGGCCGCGATCGCCGACTCGGGCCGCATGACGGGAAGCCCGCGCTTGCGCAGGTGCGCGGCGGCGGCGTCGTCGCCCGCCATGCCCGAACCGCCCCACGGGCCCCACGCCACCGACGTCACGGCCCGCCCCTGGGCCCGGCGGCGCTCGGCGAGGCCGTCGAGGAAGGCGTTGGCGGCGGCGTACGCGGCCTGGCCGCCGCTGCCCCACACTCCGGCGATGGACGAGAACAGCACGAAGGCGTCGAGCGGCGTGTCGCCGAGCAGGTCGTCCAGGTGCGCCGCGCCCGCGGTCTTCGCGGCGACGATCTCCGCGAAGTCCTCGGGGCCTGTCTCGTCGATCATCAGGTCCTGGCCGAGGCCCGCCGCGTGCACGACGGCGCTGAGCGGCGCGTCGGCGGGGATGTCGGCGAGGAGCCGGGCGAGGGCGTCGCGGTCGGCCACGTCGCAGGCGGCGACGGTGACCTTGGCGCCCAGGTCCTCCAGTTCGGCGCGGAGTTCGGCGGCTCCGGGCGCGTCCGGGCCGCGCCTGCTGGTGAGGACGAGGTGCTGGGCGCCGCCGCCCGCGCACCAGCGTGCGACGTGCGCGCCGAGGGCGCCGGTGCCGCCGGTGACGAGGACGGTGCCGCGCGGCCGCCAGGGGGCGGCCGGTGCGGTGCTCCGGGGTGCCCGCGCGAGGCGGCGCACGTGCACGCCCGCGGGGCGGACGGCGAGTTGGTCCTCGGTGAAGCCGGGGGCGGTGGTGCGGGTGAGGAGGGTGGTGAGGAGGTCGCGGGTGCGGGCGGGGACGGTGGCGTCCGCCGTCTCCTCGGCGCCCGTGGTGCCGGTGCGGCCCGTGGCCTCCGCGAGGTCGATGAGGCCGCCCCACACGTCCGGGTGCTCGAGGCCCACGACCCGGCCGAATCCCCACGCCTGCGCCTGCGTGACGCTGCGTACGGGATCGGCGTCGCCGACGGACACGGCGCCGGACGTCGCGATCCACAGCCTGCCGCCGACCTCGGTGTCGACGACGGCCTGCGTGAGCGCGAGGGTCGCGGCCATGCCCCACGTCAGGGCGGGGGCGTCGGGCCCCGGCTGGTCGTTCGCGCTGTCGTCGCCGGATGCCGCGTGACCGTACGGCCGCTCGTCCAGGGCGAGCAGCGACAGCACACCCACCACGGCGGAGCCACCGCCGTCGGAGGCCGCCGTACCCTCACCGGACTCCCGGAGAAGCCGCGCCATCGCCGTACGGTCGACGGCTTCGTCGCCCACGACGACGCGCCGGACGTGCGCACCCGCGGCGGCGAGCGCCTCTTCGGCGGCCGCGCTCCAGGGGTGCCCGACCGCACCGGCCGGTACGACCAGCGCCCAGGTCCCGCCGAACGCAGGACCGGCGCCCGCCGCCCGGTCGCCGGACAGCGGCTTCCAGGTGACCCGGTAGCGCAGGGCCTCCACCTCGTGCTGTTCCTGCTGCCGCCGTCGCCAGGTCGCGAGCGCGGGCAGGACGGACTTGAGCGAGGCCTCCTGGTCCAGCTCCAGCGTCTCCGCCAGACCTTCCAGGTCCTCGCGCCGCACGACCTCCCAGAACTCGGCGTCCACGCCACCGCTCCGGTCCTCGGCCGACGCACCCGCGTTCCTCGGCTCCGGCCAGTAGGTCCGGTGCTGGAAGGCGTACGTGGGCAGGTCGACGCGGGCGCGGGACGCGGCGGGGCCGTACAGGGGTGCCCAGTCGACGTCGATGCCGCGCACGTGGAGGTGGGCGAGGGCGGTGAGGAAGGTGTCGGGTTCGGGGCGGTCCTTGCGGACGGCCGCGACGAGTCCTGCCTGGGCGGCCGGGTCGGTGATCGTGTCGTGCGCCATCGCCGTGAGCACCGAGTCCGGGCCCAACTCAAGGTACGTCGAGACACCGAAGCCGGTGAGGGCCGTCAGGCCGTCGTGGAAACGGACGGCCTCACGGATGTGCCGGACCCAGTACTCCGGGTCCGCGAGCTGGGCGGACTCCGCCAGCTCCCCCGTGACGTTGGAGACGACGGGCAGCTTCGGGGTCTGGTATGTCAACCCCTCGGCGACCTTGCGGAAGTCGTCAAGGGCCGGGTCCATCAGCGGCGAGTGGAAGGCGTGCGAGACCGTGAGCCAGCGGACCTTGCGGCCCTCGCCACGCAGAGTCTCCTCCAGGCCCTCCAGGACCGTACGGTCACCGGAAAGCACCACCTGGGCGGGCCCGTTCACCGCCGCCACGCCCGCACGGTCCTCCAGACCGACAAGCAGCGGCAGCACCTCCGCCTCGGCGGCCTGCACCGCCAGCATGGCCCCACCCTCAGGAAGCGCCTGCATCAACCGGCCACGTGCGGCGACCAGTTGGGCGGCATCCTCCAGCGGCCACAGCCCTGCGATGTACGCGGCCGTCAGCTCGCCGATGGAGTGGCCGCCGACGATCTCGGGGCGCACCCCGAAGGACTCGGCGAGGCGGAACAGCGCGACCTCGACGGCGAACAGCGCGGGCTGCGCGTACCCCGTCCGCTCCAACAGCTCGGCGTCCGTGCCGAACATGACGTCCTTCAGCGGCCGCTCCAGATGCACGTCCAGGTGCGCACACACCTCATCCAGCGCATCCGCGAAGACGGGGAACGCTTCGTACAACTCACGGCCCATGCCGATGCGCTGGCTGCCCTGCCCCGTGAAGACGACGCCGAGGCGGCCGTCCGTGACGGAGCCCATCAGGGCACCGGGTCCGGCCGAGGCGACGGCGTTCAGCCCGGCCAGGAGTTCTTCCTGGCCGTGGCCGAGTACGACGGCCCGGTGCTCGTGCAGGGCGCGGCCCGAGAAGAGCGACCAGGCCACGTCGGCGGGCTCCGTCCCGGCACGGCCGGTGAGGTGCTCGGCGAGCCGCCCGGCCTGCGCGCGCAGGGCCTCCGCGCTGCGGGCCGACACCAGCCACGGCACGGCCGTCGCCGGAGCGACCTCGGCGGCGGGCGCGACAGGCTCCGCCGACGGCGCCTGCTCCACGATCACATGGGCGTTCGTCCCGCTGACGCCGAACGACGAGACCGCGGCCCGACGCGGCGCGCCACCGTCCCGCTCGGCCCACTCCCGGGACTCCGTCAACAGCTCGACCGAACCCGCCGACCAGTCCACATGCGTGCTCGGCTCGTCCACGTGCAGCGTCCGGGGCAGCACCCCGTGGCGCATGGCCATCACCATCTTGATGACGCCCGCGACACCGGCGGCGGCCTGCGTGTGCCCGATGTTGGACTTCACCGAGCCCAGCCACAGGGGCTGCTCGGCGGCGCGGTCCTGGCCGTACGTGGCAAGGAGTGCCTGCGCTTCGATGGGGTCGCCCAGCGTCGTACCCGTGCCGTGCGCCTCGACGGCGTCGACATCGGCGGGGGTGAGGCGGGCGTTGGCGAGGGCCGCGCGGATCACGCGCTGCTGCGAGGGGCCGTTCGGCGCCGTCAGACCGTTGCTCGCGCCGTCCTGATTGACGGCCGAGCCCCGCACCACGGCGAGGACCTGGTGACCGTTGCGGCGCGCGTCGGACAGGCGCTCCAGGAGCAGCAGGCCGACGCCCTCACCCCAGCCCGTGCCGTCCGCCGCCTCCGCGAACGCCTTGCAGCGGCCGTCGGCGGCGAGGCCGCGCTGACGGCTGAACTCGATGAACGCGCTGGGCGTGGACATCACCGTGACGCCACCGGCGAGCGCCATGTCGCACTCGCCCTGCCGCAGCGCCTGCGCGGCGAGGTGCAGCGCGACGAGGGCGGAGGAGCACGCGGTGTCGACGGTCATGGCGGGGCCCTCGAAGCCGAAGGCGTAGGAGAGGCGGCCGGAGACGACGCTGGCCGCGTTGCCCGTGCCGATGTACCCCTCGGCGCCTTCCGGCGCGTCCTTCAGGAGGTCGAGGTAGTCCTGGCCGTTGGTGCCCGCGAACACGCCGGTGCGGCTGCCGTGCAGGCTGGGCGGCGCGATCCCGGCGCGCTCGAACAGTTCCCACGCGGTCTCCAGGAGGAGCCGCTGCTGGGGGTCCATGGCGAGGGCCTCACGCGGCGAGATCCCGAAGAAGTCCGCGTCGAACCCGCCCGCGTCCGGCAGGAATCCGCCCTGCCGGGCGTAGGTGGAGCCGGGCGTCACCGGGTCGGGGTCGTACAGCGACCCGGTGTCCCAGCCACGGTCGGCGGGGAACTCGCCGAGGGCGTCGACGCCGTCGGCGACGAGCCGCCACAGGTCTTCCGGGTCGCGCACACCGCCGGGGAAGCGGCAGCTCATCGACACGATGGCGATGGGCTCGTCGTCGACAGGGCCGGTGGTCGCGACCGCGGCGGAAGCGGCGGCGTCGGCGTTGGCTCCGGTGAGGAGGAGGCCGGCGAGGTAGTCGGCGACGGACCGCGGCGAGGGGTGGTCGAAGACGAGGGTGGCCGGCAGGGTGAGGCCGGTCGCGGCGCCGAGGCGGTTGCGGAACTCCACCGAGGTGAGCGAGTCGAACCCGAGCCCCTTGAACACGCTGTCGCCGGGCACCGCCTCCGTACCGCCGTGTCCGAGCACGGTGGCGGCCTGGTTCCGCACCAGGTCGAGCAGGGTCCGCTCGGCGTCCTGGCGCGGCAGGGCCGCCAACTGGTCCTTGAGGGAGGCGACTTCACCGCCACCGGGACCTGCGGGCCGCTCCGTGCGGGCGGCCGCCGTCTCCGGCAGGTCGTCGAAGAGGGTGCTGTGCCGGGTGGCCGTGAAGCCGTCGGCGAACCGGTTCCAGACGATGTCGGCGACGACGAGGGCGGCGGTGCCGTGTCCTCGGGGTCCTCGGGCGTGGTCGTCCAGCGCCCGGCGCAGCACCTCGACGGCACGCGCCGGGTCCATGACGGGCAGCCCCGCCTGGCGCATCCGCTCGTCGGAGCCGTCGTCGGCGGCCATGCCGCTCCCGGCCCACGGGCCCCACGCGAGCGAGAGGGCGGGCAGTCCGGCGGCGCGGCGCTGTTCGGCGAGGGCGTCCAGGAAGGCGTTCGCCGCGGCGTAGTTGCCCTGGCCGGGCGCGCCCACAGTTCCGGTGAGGGAGGAGAAGAGGACGAAGGCCGACAGGTCGGCGTCGCGGGTCAGCTCGTCCAGGTTCCGGGCCGCGTCCACCTTGGCGCGGAACACGGAGGCCATCCGGTCCGCCGTGAGGCCGTCGAGGACACCGTCGTCCAGGACACCCGCCGTGTGGAACACACCCGTCAACGGCGCATCGCCCGGAATCTCCTCCAGAACCCGCGCCAACGCCTCCCGGTCCGCCGCGTCACACGCGGCGACCGTCACCCGTACGCCCAACCCCTCCAATTCCGTACGCAGTTCCGGCGCACCCGGAGCGTCGGGCCCACGACGGCTCGTCAGCACCACATGACCGGCACCCGCACGCACCGCCCACCGCGCCACATGACCACCCAGCGCACCCGTACCACCCGTGATCAACACGGTGCCGCCGCCGGGGGACCACTGCCCCGCCGACGCATCGCCGAGCGCCGCGTCAGCGGAGCCCGCGCGCGTCAGCCTGCGCACGAACACACCCGAGCCGCGCACCGCCACCTGGTCCTCGCCCGAGGAGGCCCCGAGGACCTGGGTGAGCCGCGACACGGCGCGCGTGTCGGCGTTCTCGGGCAGGTCGACCAGACCGCCCCAGCGCTCGGGGTGTTCGAGGGCGACGACCCGGCCCAGGCCCCACACGGCGGCGCCGTCGGCGTCGGCCACGGAGTCCGAGGCGCCGACGGAGACCGCGCCCCGCGTCGCCACCCACAGCGGCGCGGACACCTCGGCGTCGCCGAGGGCCTGCACGAGCGCGAGGGTCGGAAGGGCGTCGACCGGTGCGCACGCCAGGAGGGAGAGGACTCCCGTCACGGCCGTGCCGTTCCCGGCGTCGTCGCCGTGGTCCGCGAGGGCGTCGGTGACCTGCGCCCGCAGCGTGTCGCGGTCGGCGTCCTGCGGGTCCACCCGCAGGACACGCGCCCGGGCCCCGGCCTGCTCCAGGGCGCGCACGGAGGCGTCGAGCCACGGCTCGTCCGTCGCACCGGCGCGGGCGACGACCAGCCAGGTGCCCGTGAGCCCGGCCCGCGCCTGCTTGGCGAGGGGCTTCCACGTGACGCGGTACTGCCAGCGATCCAGTTCGGACTGCTCGTGCCGCTGCCGCCGCCAGGCCGTCAGGGCGGGCAGCACGGACCGCAGCGGCGCCTCCTCGTCCACGTCCAGGGCGCCCGTCAGGGCCGCGAGGTCCTCGTCCTCCACGGCCTTCCAGAAGCTCGCGTCCGCCGGGTCGAACCCGTCCCCGGCGGCGCTCGGGGCCTGCTCCAGGGGGTTGAGCCAGAGGTGCTGGTGCTGGAAGGCGTACGTGGGCAGGTCGACGCGGGCACGGGACGCGACGGGCTCGAAGAAGCGGGACCAGTCGACGGTGGTGCCGCGCACGTGCAGGTGCGCGAGGGCGGTGAGGAAGGTGTCGGGTTCGGGGCGGTCCTTGCGGAGGGTCGCGACGAGGCCCGCCTGGGCCGCCGGGTCGGTGACGGTGTCGTGCGCCATGGCCGTCAGGACGGCGTCGGGGCCGAGTTCGAGCAGAGTGGTCGCGCCGAAGCCGGTCAGGGCGGTCAGGCCGTCGTGGAAGCGGACGGCCTCACGGATGTGCCGGACCCAGTACTCCGGGTCCTTGAGCTGGTCCGCGCCCGCCAGTTCACCGGTGACGTTCGAGACCACGGGCAGCTTCGGCGTCTCGTACGACAGCCCCTGCGCGACCTTGCGGAAGTCGTCGAGCGCCGGGTCCATGAGGGGTGAGTGGAAGGCGTGGGAGACCTTGAGCCAGCGGACCTTGCGGCCCTCGCCACGCAGAGTCTCCTCCAGGCCCTCCAGGACCGTACGGTCACCGGAAAGCACCACCTGGGCGGGCCCGTTCACCGCCGCCACACCGGCGCGGTCCTCCAGGCCGACCAGGAGCGGAAGCACGTCGGCCTCGGCGGCCTGCACCGCCAGCATGGCCCCGCCCTCGGGCAGCGCCTGCATCAACCGGCCGCGCGCGGCAACCAGTTGGGCAGCATCCTCCAACGACCACAGCCCCGCGACGTACGCAGCCGTCAGCTCGCCGATGGAGTGCCCGCCGACGATCTCCGGCCGCACGCCGAAGGACTCCGCCAGCCGGAACAGCGCCACCTCGACAGCGAACAGGGCGGGCTGCGCGTACCCCGTCCGCTCCAACAGCTCGGCGTCCGTGCCGAACATGACGTCCTTGAGCGGCCGCTCCAGGTGCCCGTCCAGGTGCGCACACACCTCATCCAGGGCCGTGGCGAAGGCGGGGAACGTCTCGTACAGCTCACGCCCCATACCGACCCGCTGACTGCCCTGCCCGGTGAACACGACACCGAGGCGCCCCTCGACGACCGCGCCGGTCACGACCCCCGGACCACCGGAGGCGACCGTGCCAAGACCGGTCAGAAACTCGTCCCGCTCCCGCCCGAAGACAACCGCACGGTGCTCGTGCAGGGCGCGGCCCGAGAGCAGCGACCAGCCCACATCGGCGGGCTCGACGTCCGCATGCCCGGCGACGTGCTCCCGCAGCCGCTCGGCCTGCGCCCGCAACGCCTCCGGACTGCGGCCCGACACCACCCACGGCACCCCGGCCGTGAACGGCACCCCGGCGCCCGCCCCGGACGCCCCGGACGGCTCGGACGCCTCAGCAGGCTCCTCCGCCGACGCCTGCTCCACGATCACATGCGCGTTGGTCCCGCTCACGCCGAACGACGACACGCCCGCGCGACGCGGTGCGCCGCCGTCCCGCTCGGCCCACTCCCGGGCCTCCGTCAACAGTTCGACGGCGCCCGCCGACCAGTCGACGTGCGAGTTCGGGCTGTCCACGTGGAGGGTGCGGGGCAGGGTCTCGTGCCGCATGGCCATGACCATCTTGATGACGCCCGCGACACCGGCGGCGGCCTGGGTGTGGCCGAGGTTCGACTTGACCGAGCCGAGCCACAGGGGCGCGGTGCCGCCGGTGGTGGCTTCGGGGCGGTCCTGGCCGTAGGTGGCGAGGAGCGCCTGGGCCTCGATGGGGTCGCCGAGGGTGGTGCCCGTGCCGTGCGCCTCGACCGCGTCGACGTCGCCCGCCGTGAGGCCCGCGTTCGCCAGGGCCGCGCGGATGACGCGCTGCTGGGCGGGGCCGTTGGGGGCGGTGAGTCCGCTGCTCGCGCCGTCCTGGTTGACGGCGGTGCCGCGGACGACGGCGAGGACCTTGTGGCCGTTGCGGCGGGCGTCGGAAAGCCGCTCCAGGAGAAGCAGTCCGACGCCCTCGCCCCAGCCCGTGCCGTCGGCGGCCTCCGCGAAGGCCTTGCAGCGGCCGTCGGCGGCGAGGCCGCGCTGGCGGCTGAACTCGACGAAGGTGTCCGGGGTCGACATGACCGTCACACCGCCGGCGAGCGCCATGCTGCACTCGCCCTGGCGCAGGGCCTGGGCGGCGAGGTGCAGGGCGACCAGGGAGGAGGAGCAGGCGGTGTCGATGGTGACGGCGGGGCCTTCGAGGCCGAAGGTGTAGGAGACGCGCCCTGAGGCGATGCTGCCCGCGCTGCCGTTGCCGAGGTAGCCCTCGAACTCCTCGAGGCCCTCGGGGCTGCTGAGGATGCGGTTGCCGTAGTCGCCGTACATGACGCCGACGAAGACACCGGTCTTCGAGCCGCGCACGGACAGCGGGTCGACGCCGGCGCGCTCGAAGGCCTCCCAGGTGGATTCCAGGAGGAGGCGCTGCTGCGGGTCGATGGCGAGGGCCTCGCGCGGCGAGATGCCGAAGAAGGCGGGGTCGAACTCGGCGGCGTCGTGCAGGAATCCGCCCTCGCGGGCGTAGCTCTTGCCCGCGCGGGTCGGGTCGGGGTCGTGGAGGTCCGCGTCCCAGCCCCGGTCGTCGGGGAAGGGGGAGATCGCGTCCCCGCCCTCGGCGACGAGCTGCCAGAGGTCTTCCGGGCCGCTCACGCCGCCGGGGTAGCGGCAGCTCATCGCGACGATGGCGATGGGCTCCCGGCTCACCGACTCGGCGTCCTGTAGACGCTGCCGGGTCTGATGCAGATCCGCGGTAACTCGCTTGAGGTACTCGCGGAGTTTCTGCTCGTTCGCCATTTCGGTGCGACTCCTTCAACGCAGAGGGCCGACCCCATCACATCGGCGGGAGGGCAGGGGCAACAACCCCTACCCTCCCCCTATGGACCCCTTGAGGAATTTCTGGGAATTACTTTCAGGAGACGCCGAGTTCGTTGTCGATGAAGTCAAACATGTCATCGTCGTCGGCGTCCTCGAGCTGGTCCGCGATGTCAGGACCCGCGGTCCCGCCCGGCTCGGCGTCGTCGAGCCTGCCGAGCAGCGCCCGCAGCCTGCCACGCACGGCGGTCCGCTCGTCCCCGGCCAGGACGCCCCCGGCCAGCGCCGCTTCCAGACCGGCCAGCTCGGCGATCACTCCGCCCGGCCGTGCGCCCGCGACCGCGTCGGCCGGCTCCGTGCCGCTCGGCAGGCTCTCGTCCAGATAGGAGGCGAGTGCCGCGGGCGACGGGTAGTCGAAGATCAGCGTTGCGGGCAGGCGCAGTCCTGAAAGGGAGTTCAGCCGATTCCGGAGTTCCACCGCGGTGAGCGAGTCGACGCCCAATTCCAGGAATCCACGGGTAGCCCCTATTGCCTCGGGCCCGGAATGCCCGAGCACCGTCGCCACATTACCCCGCACGGCGTCGAGCAGGGCCCGTTCCCGCTCCTCGGGGGAAAGTCCCGCCAATTCCCGGACGAGGGCGGGCCCGGTGCCGTTCGGCTCGGCCGGGTTCCCGGAGCGCGCGAGCGCCCTGTCGACGCGGCGGGGCTGCGCGGGCACCAGGTCCGCGAACACGGGCTGGACGCCGTCGGGTCCGGCGGAGGCCCGCAGGGACGCGGTGTCCAGGCGCAGCGGTACGAGGACCGCGGGGACGGCGGGGTCACGCGGCGTGGCGGGGGCCGGTGAGGCGGAGGTCAGGGTCACGGCGGTGTCGAGGAGGGTGAGGCCCTCCTCCGTGGTCAGCGCGGCCACGCCGCCCCGTGCCATGCGTCCCAGGTCCGCCCCGGCCAGCTTGCCCGTCATGTCGCTCTCCTGCGCCCACAGGCCCCAGGCGAGGGAGACCGCCGGGAGGCCCTGGCTGCGGCGCAGGACCGCGAGGGCGTCCAGGACGCTGTTGGCGGCCGCGTAGTTCCCCTGGCCCGGGCTGCCGAGCACGCCCGCGGCGGAGGAGAACAGGACGAACGCCGACAGGTCCAGGCCGGCCGTCAGCTCGTGCAGGTTGAGGGCCGCGTCCACCTTCGGGCGCAGGACCGTGTCCAGGCGCTCCGGCGTCAGGGACGTGACGACGCCGTCGTCCAGTACGCCCGCGACGTGCACGACCGCCGAAAGACCGCCGCCCGCCTCCGCGAGGAGGGCGCCCAGTGCCGCCCGGTCGGCCACGTCGCACGCGGCCACGGTGACCCGCGCGCCCGTCTCCGCCAGTTCCGCGCACAGTTCGTCGGCGCCGGGGGCCGCGGCGCCCCTGCGGGAGACCAGGAGCAGATCCCGTACGCCGTGGTGCTCGGCCAGGTGCCGCGTCACGACACGCCCCAGGCCGCCGAAGGCTCCGGTGACGAGGACGGTGCCCGCGCCGAACGGGGAGGCCACCTCTGCGTCCGGCACAACTGCTTCCCCGGGCGCTGCGGCGACCCGGGCCAGTCGTGGCACCCACACCCCGCCGTCCCGCACCGCCACCTCGGGCTCACCCGAAGCGAGGACGGCGGCCAGCGTCGCGGCGGTCACCGGACCGGCGCCCGTGAGGACACCGCCGTCCGCACCCGCATGCGCGTCCGAGTCCGTGCCCGCGTCGATGGTCGCGTCCACGAGGACGAACCTCCCCGGATGTTCCACCTGAGCCGACCGCACGAGGCCCCAGATCGCCGCCCCCGCAGGGTCGACGTCCGCGTCGGTGCCCCCGGCGGGCACTGCTCCGCGCGTCACGACGACGAGCCGCGCGTCCTCGAACCGCTCGTCGGCGAGCCAGCCCCGCACCACGGCGAGGGCGTCGGCCAGCGTCGCGGAGACGGCCTTGGGCGCTGCGAGCCCGGCACCCCCGGTCGGCGTACCGCCCGCGTGCCACAGCACCGCCGCGGGAAGCTCCTCTCCCGCCCCGAGTGCCGTGCCCAGGGCGGCGAGATCCGCGAAGACCCGCGCGCCGGGCACCGCCGCCGTGTCCCCGAGGAACGCCGACGGCACTTCCGCGGCGGCCGTGGTCTCGGCCTGCCGCTTCCACTCGACGTGGAACAGCGAGTCCCCGACGGCGCGTCCGCCACGCAGTTGCTCGTCGGAGACCGGGCGCGACACCAGCGAGTCGACGGTGGCGACCACCTGTCCGGCCTGGTCGGCGAGCGTCAGCGTCACGGCGTCGGCTCCGGCGCCGCGCAGGCGTACGCGGACCGTGGCGGCGCCCGCCTGGTGCAGACGTACGCCGCTCCAGGCGAAGGGAAGACCGAGGCCCTGGCGTTCGTCGTCGCCGTCCTGCGCCGTGGGCAGCAGCAGGGTGGCGTGCAGCGCGGCGTCCAGGAGGGCCGGGTGCAGGGTGAAGGCCTCGGCGTCCGACTCCTCGGGCAGGGCGACCTCGGCGAACACCTCGTCGCCGCGCCGCCAGGCCGCGCGCAGCCCCTGGAACACCGGGCCGTAGCCGTAGCCCGTCTCGGCGAGGCGGTCGTAGAGCCCGGCCGCGTCGTCGATCGGCTGCGCGTCGCGCGGCGGCCACTCGGCCAGGCCCTCGGGCTCCTCCCCGTCGGCCTCTGCGGACAGGAATCCGGCCGCGTGCCGGGTCCACGGGCCCTCGGGGTCGGCCTCGTCGCGCGAGTGGACGCTCACCGGGGCACGCCCGTCCTCGTCCACCGCGCCGACACTGACCTGCACCTGAACGGCGCCGCGCTCCGCGAGGACCAGCGGAGCCGCCAGCGTCAGCTCCTCCAGCGTCCCGCAGCCCACCTCGTCACCGGCCCGCACGGCCAGCTCCACGAAGGCGGTCCCGGGCAGCAGCACCCGCCCGCCCACGGCGTGATCCGCCAGCCACGGATGCGTGGCCACCGAAAGGCGGCCCGCCAGCAGATGGCCACCGGAGTCCACCAGCGGAACCGCGGCCCCCAGCAACGGGTGTTCGGCCGACACCAGTCCCGTGGCCGACACGTCGCCCGCGCCGCGCACGGCCGCACGCGGCCAGTAGCGCCGCCCCTGGAAGGCGTACGTGGGCAGGTCGACGCGGCGCCGCGACTCGACCGGGGCGTACAGGGGCGCCCAGTCGACCTCGACTCCGCGCACGTGCAGGTGGGCCAGCGCCGTCAGGAACGTGTCCGGCTCGGGGCGGTCCTTGCGGACGGCCGCGATCAGGCCCGCTTGTGCGTCCGGGTCGGTGATCGTGTCGTGCGCCATCGCCGTCAGGACCGAGTCCGGGCCAAGCTCCAGGAGTGTGGAGACTCCCTGCGCGGTGAGCGCGCCGAGCCCGTCGTGGAAGCGGACCGCCTCGCGGACGTGCCGCACCCAGTACTCCGGGTCCGCGAGGAGCGCGGGCTCCGCCAGCTCCCCGGTCACGTTCGAGAGCACCGGCAGGGAGAGTTCCCGGTATGTCAGGCCCTCGGCGACCTTGCGGAAGTCGTCCAGGATCGGGTCCATGAGGGGCGAGTGGAAGGCGTGGGAGACCTTCAGCCAGCGGACCTTGCGGCCCTCGCCCCGCAGTTTCTCCTCCAAGCCCTCCAGGACCGTGCGGTCACCGGAAAGGACCACCTGCGACGGCCCGTTCACCGCCGCGACGCCCACCCTCTCCGACAAGCCCTCAAGGAGCGGCAGCACGTCGGCCTCGGAGGCCTGCACGGCCAGCATCGCGCCGCCCTCGGGCAGCGACTGCATCAACCGACCGCGCGCGGCGACCAGTTGGGCGGCATCCTCCAACGACCACAGTCCAGCCACGTACGCGGCGGCCAGCTCACCGATGGAGTGCCCGCCCACGACCTCCGGCCGCACCCCGAAGGACTCGGCCAGCCGGAACAGCGCCACCTCCACAGCGAACAGCGCGGGCTGCGCGTACCCCGTCTGCGCCAGGGCCTCCGCGTCCGTGCCGAACATGACGTCCTTCAATGGGCGGTCCAACAACCCGTCCAGGTGCGCGCACACCTCGTCCAGCGCATCCGCGAAGACAGGGAACGCCTCGTACACCTCACGCCCCATGCCGACCCGTTGGCTTCCCTGCCCGGTGAACACGACACCGAGGCGCCCCTCGACGACCGCGCCGGTCACGACCCCCGGACCACCCGAGGCCACCGCGCCGAGGCCGGCCAGGAACTCCTCCCGCTCCCGCCCGAACACGACCGCACGGTGCTCGTGCACCGCACGCCCCGAGAGCAGCGACCAGCCCACGCCGACAGCCTCAAGGCCCTCGCGCCCGGACACGTGGTCCCGCAGCCGCTCGGCCTGGGTGCGCAGGGCGTCCGCGCTGCGGCCCGACACCAGCCAGGGCAGGGCGTGCGTCGGCGCCGCCGCCGGAGCAGCCGCGTCGGCGCGCTCGACCGCGTGGGCCTGCTCCACGATCACGTGGGCGTTCGTCCCGCTCACGCCGAACGACGACACACCCGCGCGACGCGGCGCGCCGCCGTCCCGCTCGGCCCACTCCCGGGACTCCGTCAACAGCTCGACGGCGCCCGCCGACCAGTCCACATGGGAGCTCGGCGCGTCCACGTGCAGG
This sequence comes from Streptomyces sp. RK9, assembly GCF_045070545.1. NCBI lineage: Bacteria > Bacillati > Actinomycetota > Actinomycetes > Kitasatosporales > Streptomycetaceae > Streptomyces > Streptomyces sp. RK9. Next base: position 1,246,228 of record NZ_CP173703.1, read on the forward strand.
GTCTGCGGAAGCACGCCCTCCTGCATCGCCAAGACCATCTTGATGACGCCCGCGACACCGGCGGCTGCCTGGGTGTGCCCGATGTTGGACTTGATGGAACCGAGCCACAGGGGCCGGTCGGCCGACCGCTCCTTGCCGTACGTGGCGAGCAGGGCCTGCGCCTCGATCGGGTCGCCCAGCGTCGTGCCCGTGCCGTGCGCCTCGACGGCGTCGACGTCACCGGCCGAGAGACCGGCGTTCTCCAACGCGGCCCGGATGACGCGCTGTTGGGAGGGCCCGTTCGGAGCCGTCAGGCCGTTGCTCGCCCCGTCCTGGTTCACGGCCGAGCCACGCACGACGGCCAGCACCTCGTGCCCGTTGCGGCGCGCGTCGGACAGCCGCTCCAGGAGGAGCAGGCCCACACCCTCGCCCCAGCCCGTGCCGTCCGCCGCCTCCGCGAACGCCTTGCAGCGGCCGTCCGTGGCGAGACCGCGCTGACGGCTGAACTCCACGAAGGTGTCCGGCGTCGACATGACCGTCACGCCGCCCGCCAGCGCCATGTCGCACTCGCCCTGCCGCAGCGCCTGCGCGGCCAGGTGCAGCGCGACCAGGGAGGACGAGCAGGCCGTGTCGACGGTGACCGCGGGGCCCTCCAGGCCGAACGCGTACGACAGGCGGCCCGAGACGACGCTGGCCGCGTTGCCTGTGCCGAGGTAGCCCTCGCCGCGGTCGGGGGCCGTGCGCAGGACGTCTTCGTAGTCCTGGCCGTTGGTGCCGGAGAAGACGCCGGTGCGGCTGCCGCGCAGGGTCGCCGGGTCGATGCCCGCACGCTCGAAGGCCTCCCACGCGGTCTCCAGGAGAAGCCGCTGCTGCGGGTCCATGGCGAGGGCCTCGCGCGGGGAGATCCCGAAGAAGTCCGCGTCGAAGTCGGCCATGTCGTGGAGGAATCCGCCCTCGCGGACGTAGCTCGTCCCGGCGTGGTCGGGGTCCGGGTGGTACAGCGTGTCGACGTTCCAGCCGCGGTCGTCCGGCATGTCGCCGATGGCGTCCCTGCCGTCGCTGAGGAGCCGCCACAGGTCTTCGGGTGACCGTACGCCGCCGGGGAAGCGGCAGCTCATCGCGACGATCGCGATGGGGTCGCCGTCCACCGCGCCCGCCCGGGCCGTGCTGGGCGCCGGGGTGCCGTCACCGTGCGGCGCGAGGTCGCCGAGGAGTTCGTCGCGCAGGTGCGCGGCGAGGGCCTCGGGGGTGGGGTGGTCGAAGATCAGTGTCGCCGGGAGGTGGAGTCCGCCGGCCGCGCCGACGAGGTTGCGCAGTTCGACGGCGGTCAGCGAGTCGAAGCCGAGGTCCTTGAAGGGGCGGGTGGCGTCGACGGTCTTGGTCGCGGGGTAGCCGAGGACGGTCGCCACGCGGTCGCGTACGAGGTCCAGGAGCTCCCGGTCCCGTTCCGCGGCCGGGAGCGCGGCGAGGCGTTCCGCGAGGGTGGCGGAGGGGGTGGTCGCGGTGGCGCCCGGGGCACCTGCCGTCGAGGGCTCGGGCGGGCTGTCGGGCCGCGTGAGCTGGTCGAACAGGTGGTTGGGGCGCGCCAGGGCGTAGGTGGGCGCGCAGACGTCCCAGTCGACGTCGGCGAGCGTGACCGCCGCGGGGCTCGTCCCCGTGTGCGTGTCGGCTCGTGCCGCGAGGGCGGCGGCCATCGCGGCGACGGCCAGGTCCGGGTCCATCGCGGGCATGCCGCTGTCCCGTACGCGCTGCTCCACGACGCCGCCGTCGACGGCCATGCCGCCGCCTGCCCACGGGCCCCACGCGAGGGACAGCGCGGGCAGGCCGTGCGACCTGCGGTGGTGGGCGAAGGCGTCCAGGAAGGCGTTCGCCGCGGCGTAGTTGCCCTGGCCGCCGATGCCCATGGAGCCCGCGACGGACGAGAACAGCACGAACGCCGTCAGCCGGTCGTCGTCGCACGTCAACTCGTGCAGGTTCAGGGCTGCTTGGGCCTTGGGGCGGAACACGGTGGCGAACCGGTCAGCGGTGAGGCTGTCGAGGACACCGTCGTCCAGGACACCCGCCGTGTGGAACACACCCGTCAACGGCATGTCCTCCGGGATATCGCTCAGGACCCGCGCCAGCGCCTCCCGGTCCGCCGCGTCACACGCGGCGACCGTCACCCGTACGCCCAACTCCTGCAATTCCGCACGCAGTTCCGGCGCACCCGGCGCTTCAAGACCACGACGGCTCGTCAGCACCACATGCCCGGCACCCGCACGCACCGCCCACCGCGCCACATGACCGCCCAGCGCACCCGTACCACCGGTCACGAGCACCGTGCCGCCGTCGGCCGACCACTCCCCCGTCGGCGCCTCGCCGAGCGCGGCAGCGCCCGAGGGCACCCGCACCAGCCTGCGCGCGAAGACGCCGGAGCCGCGCACCGCCACCTGGTCCTCACCGGAGGCCGATGCGGCGGCGAGGGCGTCGGCGAGCCGCAGCCGGGACCGCTCGTCGGCGTGTTCGGGCAGGTCGACGAGGCCGCCCCAGAGCTGGGGCTGTTCCAGGGCGGCGACTCGGCCCATGCCCCACACGGGGGCCTGTGCGGGAGAGGTCGGACGGTCCGAGCGGCCGGTGCTCACGGCGCCGCTGGTGGCGGCCCACAGGGGTGCGGCCACGTCGATGTCGCCGAGGGCCTGGAGGAGCGCGAGCACGCCTTCGAGGCCGACGGTGACGGTCGGGTGCGCCGAGCCCGCGGATCCGTCGAGGGCCAGCAGGGACAGCACGCCCTGGGGGCGGCCGGTGCCCGACTTGGCTTGCTCGTCGAGGAGTTCACGGAGCTTGGCGGCGAGGACGTCGCGGCGGGTCTCGTCGGCGCGGACCGCGATCCGGGTCACCTGCGCGCCCCGGGACTCAAGGCCCGCGGTGGCGGCGTCGATCCATGGGTACGCGTCGTCGTCCGCCGGGGCGACCACCCACCACGTACCGTCGAAGGCCGCCGGGGCGAGGCCGGTCAGCGGCTTCCACGACTCCTGGTAGAGCCACCGGCCGACCGTGGACGCCTCGCGGCGCTGCCGCCGCCAGGACGAGAGCACCAAAAGCGCCTCGCCCAGCGCGGCCACACCGTCGGCCGCGCCGTCCGCGCCCAGCTCGGCGCTCAGCGACTCCAGGTCGCCGCGCTCCACGGCCTCCCAGAAGCGTGCCTCCACCTCGTCGACGCCCAGGTCGCCGCCACGGGCGCCGGCCGCGGCGGACGCGGACAGGTCGAGCCAGTAGTGGTCGCGCTGGAAGGCGTACGTGGGCAGGTCGACGCGGCGGCGGGTCTCCACCGGGGCGTACAGCGGTGTCCAGTCGACGTCGGCGCCGCGCGCGTGCAGTTGGGCGAGGGCGGCGAGGAAGGTGGCCGGTTCGGGGCGGTCCTTGCGCACTGCCGCGACGAGCCCCGCCTGTGCGGCCGGGTCGGTGACGGTGTCGTGCGCCATGGCCGTGAGCACCGAGTCCGGGCCCAGCTCGAGGACGGTCGTCACGCCCTGCGCGGTGAGCGCGCCGAGCCCGTCGTGGAAGCGGACGGCCTCGCGGACGTGCCGCACCCAGTACTCCGGGTCCGCGAGGAGCGCGGGCTCCGCCGCTTCACCGGTCACGTTCGAGATGACCGGCAGCTTCAGGTCCTGGTACGTCAACCCCTGCGCGACTGTGCGGAAGTCGTCCAGGATCGGGTCCATGAGGGGCGAGTGGAAGGCGTGGGAGACCTTCAGCCGGCGGACCTTGCGGCCCTCACCGCGCAGCTTCTCCTCCAGGCCCTCCAGGACCGTGCGGTCACCGGAAAGGACCACCTGCGACGGCCCGTTCACCGCCGCGACGCCCACCCTCTCCGACAAGCCCTCAAGGAGCGGCAGCACGTCGGCCTCGGAGGCCTGCACGGCCAGCATCGCGCCGCCCTCCGGGAGCGACTGCATCAACCGGCCACGCGCCGCCACCAGTTGCGCCGCATCTTCGAGGGTCCAGAGCCCCGCGATGTACGCGGCCGTCAACTCGCCGATGGAGTGCCCGCCCACGACCTCCGGCCGCACCCCGAAGGACTCGGCCAGCCGGAACAGCGCCACCTCCACAGCGAACAGCGCGGGCTGCGCGTACCCCGTCTGCGCCAGGGCCTCCGCGTCCGTGCCGAACATGACGTCCTTCAGCGGACGCTCGAGCAGCCCGTCCAGGTGCGCGCACACCTCGTCCAGGGCGTCGGCGAACACCGGGAACGCCTCGTACAACTCCCTGCCCATGCCGATGCGTTGGCTGCCCTGTCCGGTGAACACGACCCCGAGACGGCCCTCGACGACCGCGCCGGTCACGACCCCGGGACCACCGGAGGCGACCGCGCCGAGGCCGGCCAGGAACTCCTCCCGCTCCCGCCCGAAGACAACCGCACGGTGCTCGTGCAGGGCGCGGCCCGAGAGCAGGGACCAGCCCACGCCGACGGCGTCGAGGTCCTCGCGCCCCGCCACGTGCTCGCGCAGGGTCTCCGCCTGTGCCCGCAGCGCCTCCGCGCCGCGCGCCGACACCACCCACGGCACCACGGCCACGGCGGGCGGCGTGCCACCGACGGGCTCGGCCGCCCGGGCGGGCTCGGCCTCCTGGGCCTGCTCCACGATCACGTGGGCGTTCGTCCCGCTCACGCCGAACGACGACACGCCCGCGCGACGCGGCGCGCCGCCTTCACGGCCCGGCCACTCCCGGGCCTCCGTCAACAGCTCGACCGCGCCCGCCTCCCAGTCCACGTGGGAGCTGGGCTCGTCCACGTGCAGGGTCGGAGGCAGGACGCCTTCCCGCATCGCCATGACCATCTTGATGACGCCCGCGACACCGGCGGCTGCCTGGGTGTGCCCGATGTTGGACTTGACGGAGCCGAGCCACAGCGGCTCGCGCCCGTCCGGGCCCTCCGGCCGCGTCTGCCCGTACGTGGCCAGCAGCGCCTGGGCCTCGATCGGGTCACCGAGCGTCGTGCCCGTGCCGTGGGCCTCCACGGCGTCGACGTCACCGGCCGAGAGACCGGCGCTCTCCAACGCGGCCCGGATGACGCGCTGTTGGGAAGGCCCGTTCGGAGCGGTCAGGCCGTTGCTGGCACCGTCCTGGTTCACGGCCGAGCCACGCACGACGGCCAGCACTTCGTGCCCGTTGCGGCGGGCGTCCGAAAGGCGCTCCAGGAGGAGCAGGCCCACGCCCTCGCCCCAGCCCGTGCCGTCCGCCGCCTCCGCGAACGCCTTGCAGCGGCCGTCCGTGGCGAGACCGCGCTGGCGGCTGAACTGCACGAAGGTGTCGGGGGACGACATGACGGTGACGCCGCCCGCCAGCGCCATGTCGCACTCGCCCTGCCGCAGCGCCTGCGCCGCGAGATGCAGGGCGACGAGGGACGCCGAGCAGGCCGTGTCGACCGTCACCGCCGGGCCTTCGAGGCCGAAGGCGTAGGAGAGGCGGCCGGACATGACGCTGACCGCGTTGCCGGTGAGGACGTGGCTCTCGATGTCCTGGGGGACGGCGGCCATGCGGGGGAGGTAGTCGTCGCCGTTGGAGCCGACGAAGACGCCCGCACGGGTGCCGCGCAGGGTCGTCGGGTCGATGCCCGCGCGCTCGAACAACTCCCAGGAGGTTTCCAGGAGATGACGCTGCTGCGGGTCCATGGCGAGGGCCTCGCGCGGCGAGATGCCGAAGAAGTCCGCGTCGAACTCGCCCGCTTCGGAAAGGAATCCGCCCTCGCGGACGTACGTCTTGCCCGCGCGGTCCGGGTCCGGGTCGTAGAGGTCGGCGAGGTCCCAGCCGCGGTCACCCGGGAACTCGCCCATGGCGTCGCGGCCCTCGGCGACCAGGCGCCACAGGTCCTCGGGGCCGCGCACACCGCCGGGGAAGCGGCAGCTCATCGCCACGATGGCGATGGGGTCGCTGTCCGTGGAGGTGGAGGTGGTGTCGGCGGAGGTGGTGCGGGACTCCGTGGCGGTCCCGGCGGTCTCGGGCCCGAAGGTCTCCTCGGCCACGTAGGCGGCGAGTACGAGGGAGTTGGGGTAGTCGAAGACGAGGGAGGCGGGCAGGCGCAGGCCCGTGGCCGCCTGGACGCGGTTGCGCAGTTCCACGGCGGTGAGGGAGTCGAAGCCCAGCTCGCGGAAGGCGCGGCCCGGGTCGATGGCCTCGGGTGCGGAGTGCCCGAGCACAGCGGCTGCCTGGGCGCGGACGAAGGTGACGAGGGCCGCGTCGCGCTCCGCCGCGGGAAGGGGGGCGAGCCGGCGTATCCAGTCGGGTCCTGTGACGGTGTGGCCGCTGGTGTCGGGGGCGTCGTCCGCCGGGGCGGCGGTCCGCTCCCGTACCTCGGGGATCGCGGCGAAGAGGGGGTTGGGGCGGGCCGCGACGAAGCCGGGCAGGAAGGTGTCCCAGTCGACGGCGGCGATGACGACACTGGCGTCGCCGCGTCCGACGGCGTCCCGCAGGGCGGCGACGGCACGCTCGGGCGGCATCGGCGGCATGCCGTCGCGCCGGGTCCGCTCGGCGCGCACGGCGGTGTCGGCGAGCCCGGCACCGTCCCATGTGCCCCACGCGACGGAGGTCGCGGGCAGGCCGTCGGCGCGGCGCTGTTCGGCGAGGGCGTCCAAGTAGGCGTTGGCGGCGGCGTAGTTCGCCTGGCCCGCGTTGCCGAGGGCGCCGGACGCCGACGAGTACAGGACGAACGCGTCCAGGTCCAGGTCCCGGGTGAGGTCGTGCAGGTGGGCGGCCGCCGGGGACTTGGGGCGCAGCACGCCGTCGAGGCGTCCGGGGGTGAGGCCGTCGACGGTCCCGTCGTCCAGGACTCCGGCCGTGTGCACGACGGCCGTGAGGGGCGCGTCGGCGGGAATCGCGGCCAGGACCCGCGCGAGCGCGTCCCGGTCGGCCGCGTCGCAGGCCGCCACGGTCACGCGTACGCCCGACTCCTCCAGCTCGGCGCGGAGTTCGGCCGCGCCGGGCGCGTCGAGGCCTCGCCTGCTCGTGAGGATCAGGTGGTCGGCGCCCGCACCGGCGAGCCAGCGGGCGACGTGCCCGCCGAGCGCGCCCGTGCCGCCCGTGACCAGGACGGTGCCGCGGGGCGCCCACGGGGTGTCGCGGGTCAGGTCGGCGCCCGCCGCCTCGCCGCGGAGGAGGCGGCGCACGAAGACGCCCGAGCCGCGCACCGCGAGCTGGTCCTCCACGGCGGTGCCGGGGGCTTCCGCGCGGGGCCCGTCGGCGGCCGCGGTGAGGATCGCGGCGAGGCGGGCACCGGCCCGGGTGTCACAGGAGCGGGGTACGTCGACGAGTCCGCCCCAGCGGTCGGGGTGTTCGAGCGCGGCGGTCCTGCCGAGTCCCCACAGGTGGGCCTGCGCGGGGTGGTCGAGGCGGTCGCTGCGGCCCGTGGAGACGGCGCCCTCGGTGAGGGCCCACAGGCGGGCCTCGGTGCCGGTGTCACCGAGGGCCTGGAGGAGCGCCAGGGTGGCGGCGAGCCCGGCGGGCACGGCGTCGTGCCCGGCGAGGGGGGACTCGTCGAGGCCGAGGAGGGAGAGGACTCCGGTGAGGGGGGTGGTGGGGGTGGGGCTGTCGAGGGGTGCGCCGGGGTACGGCCCGGTGGCGTCCGCATCCGCGTCGGCGCTCGGCTCGGCGCTGGCGGAGGTCGGCTCGGTGCTGTCGGCGCTCGGCTCAGCGCTGACGCGGGCCGCCTCGACTCCGTCGGCGCTCAGCTCCACTCCGTCGGAGGTCACCCCAGCACAGTCGGCGCTCAGCTCGGCGCTGACGCCGGTCGCCTCGACACCGTCGGCGCTCAGCTCCACTCCGTCGGAGGTCACCCCAGCACAGTCGGCGCTCAGCTCGGCGCTGACGCCGGTCGCCTCGACACCGTCGGCGCTCAGCTCCACTCCGCCGGAGGTCACCCCAGCACAGTCGGCGCCCACCTCAGCGGCTTCGGCGCCCTCGCGCCGCGTACCCCCGCCGGACGCGGAACCACCGCGCCCCGCAGCGGCGACCCCGGCGGCCGCACCGCCCCCGGCCGCCCCCCGCAGCCGCTCGGCGAGCAGCTCCCGCGTCGCCTCGCCCGCCGCGACGCGCAGCTCGACCGGCTCCGCCCCGGAGCGTGCCAGGGCCTCGACGACCCCGGTCGCCCACGGGTGGTCCGCCGCGCTCTCGGGCAGGACGACCAGCCAGCGCCCGGAGAGGCGTGGCGAGGGCAGCCGGCCGGCGGGCAGGGGCTGCCAGGCGATCCGGTAGCGCCAGCTGTCGATGACGGCACGCTCGCGGCGCCCGCGGCGCCACGCGGACAGGCCGGGCAGGACCTCGCTGAGCGCGCCCTCGGCGACGTCCCCGAGCGTGGACGTGAGCTGGTCGACGTCCTCGCGCTCGACGGCCTCCCAGAACCGGGCCTCGGCCTCGTCCGGGGCGGCTGGCGCCGTGGCGCCGGGCGCGCGCTCCTCGGTCAGCCAGTAGTGGCGGCGCTGGAAGGGGTACGTGGGCAGGTCGACGACGGTGTGCTCGCCGGGCAGCAGGGCGTGCCAGTCCAGCTCGGCGCCGAGGGCGTGGGCCTCGGCGACGGACGCGAACAGGCGGTCCGCGCCGCCCTCGTCGCGGCGCAGCGACCCGAGGGTGGCGGCCGGGGTGTCGGCGGCGTCGATGACGGCCTGGACCGGGACGGTGAGGACCGGGTGCGGGCTCATCTCCAGGAACAGGGTGTGGCCCTCGGCGAGGAGTCCGCGCGTGGCGTGCTCGAAGAGGACGGTGTGGCGCAGGTTGCGGTACCAGTAGTCCGCGTCCATGAGGGTGTCGTCGGTCAGCCAGTCACCGGTGAGCGTGGAGTACAGCGGTACGTCGGGCGAGCGGGGCGCGACGGGCGCGAGGACCCGTGCGAGGTGCTCCTCGATGGCTTCGACGTGGGCGGAGTGGGAGGCGTAGTCGACGGGGATGGTGCGGGCGCGGATGTCGCGGGCCAGGCAGCTCGCGACCAGTTCCTCCAGGGCCCCCGTGGTGCCGGAGACCACCACGTGCGAGGGGCCGTTGACGGCGGCCACGGACAGGTCGTCGCCCCACGGGGCGAGCATGGCGCGGACCTGCTGTTCGGGCAGGGGCACGGAGACCATGCCGCCGAGGCCGGAGAGTTCGAGGATGGCCTGGCTGCGCAGCGCGACCACCCAGGCCGCGTCCTCCAGGGACAGCGCGCCCGCGACGCACGCGGCGGCGATCTCGCCCTGGCTGTGCCCGACGACGGCGGCGGGCTCGACACCCGCGGCCCGCCACACGGCCGCGAGGGACACCATCACGGCGAACAGGACCGGCTGGACCACGTCCACCCGGTCGAAGTGGTCCCCGCTCAGCTCCTCGAACAGGTCCCAGTCCACGAACGGGCCGAGCGCGTCGGCGCACTCCCCCATGCGGTCGGCGAACACCGGGCTGAGGTCGAGGAGTTCACGCGCCATACCGGCCCACTGCGAGCCCTGCCCCGGGAACACGAACACCGGCCGGACCGTGCCGCCCTGCGCCCGGCCCGCGACCACGTTCCGGGCGGTCGTGTCGCCCTGCGCCAGCGCGTCGAGCCCGGCCAGCACCTCCTCCCGGTCGCCGCCGAGGACGACACCCCGGTGCTCGAACCGCGACCGTGCCACCGCCAACGACCAGACGACGTCGTCCAGTTCGAGACCGGGCCGCGCCAGTAGATGCGTGCGCAGCCGGGCGGCCTGCGCCCGCAGGGCGGGCTCGGTCTTCGCCGAGAGGGAGACGGGGACGAGGCCAGGGACGACGCCGGGGGCCGCAGGCGCGACATCGGTGTCGCCGTCGCTGTCGCTGTCGGCCGCGAACACGTCATCGGGTACGAGAGCGGGCGCGGCGTCCACGACGGACTCACCCTGCGGCGCGCCCGCGGACTCCCCCGCCGACAGCTCCTCCCCCACAGGAACCTCGACCGGAGCCCCCGCCGGCTCGCCCGCCGAAGCCTCCGCCGACTCCTCCACCGGCGCCTGCTCCACAATGAGGTGCGCGTTCGTCCCGCTCATCCCGAACGACGACACGCCCGCGCGACGGGGCGCCCCGTCGGCCCGCTCGGGCCAGGCCCGTGCCTCGGTCAGGAGTTCCACGGCCCCCGCGGACCAGTCGACGTGCGTGCTCGGCTCGTCGACGTTCAGGGTCTTCGGGAGCAGGCCGCGGTCGATCGCCTGGACCATCTTGATGACACCGGCGACGCCCGCGGCGGCCTGGGTGTGGCCCACGTTGGACTTCAGCGAGCCCAGCCACAGCGGTTCCCGGCCCTCGGGGCCCTCGGGGCGGTCCTTGCCGTAGGTGGCGATGAGGGCCTGCGCCTCGATGGGGTCGCCGAGGGTCGTGCCGGTGCCGTGCGCCTCGACCGCGTCGACGTCGGCGGGGGTCAGGCCCGCGTCGGCGAGGGCGGCGCGGATGACGCGCTGCTGAGCGGGACCATTGGGGGCGGTGAGGCCGTTGCTCGCGCCGTCCTGGTTCACGGCCGAGCCCCGTACGACCGCGAGGACCTTGTGGCCGTTGCGGCGCGCGTCGGACAGGCGCTCCAGGACGAGCATGCCGACGCCCTCGCCCCACGCCGTGCCGTCCGCGGACTGCGCGAACGGCTTGCAGCGGCCGTCGGGAGCGAGGCCGCGCTGACGGCTGAAGGCGAGGAAGGAGCCAGGTGAGGCCATGACGACGACGCCGCCCGCGAGGGCGAGGGCGCACTCGCCCTGCCGCAGCGCCTGCACGGCCAGGTGCAGGGCGACGAGGGACGACGAGCAGGCCGTGTCGACCGTCATGGTCGGGCCCTGCAGGCCGAGGGTGTAGGCGATGCGGCCGGAGGCGACGCTCGCGGCGGTGCCCGTGACGAGGTAGCCCTCCAGGCCGTCGCCCGCGTCGCTGAGGCGGGGGCCGTACTCCTGGGTCTCGGCGCCGACGAAGACGCCGGTGCCGGAGTCGCGCAGGGCGGCGGGGTCGATGCCCGCGCGCTCCAGCGCCTCCCAGGACGTCTCCAGGAGGAGGCGCTGCTGCGGGTCGGTCGCGAGGGCCTCGCGGGGCGAGAGGCCGAAGAAGTCCGCGTCGAACTCGCCCGCGTCGTGCAGGAAGCCGCCCTCGCGGACGTAGCTGGTGCCGGGCCGGTCGGGGTCCGTGTCGTACAGGGCGTCGAGGTCCCAGCCACGGTCGGCCGGGAAGCCGGAGATGGCGTCGGTGCCGTCGGCGACCAGCTGCCACAGCTCGTCGGGGGTCTCCACGCCGCCCGGCAGCCGGCAGCTCATGGCGACGATGGCGATGGGCTCGTCGTCGGCGCGGCGGGCGGCGGCGGGCACGTAGCCCGCGTCGGCGCTGTCGAAGAGCTCGGCGCGCAGATGGCGGGCGAGGGAGTCGGCGCTCGGGTAGTCGAAGACGGCGGTGACGGGCAGCTTGAGGCCGGTGGCCCGCTGGAGTCGGCGGTGCAGCTCCACGGCGGTCAGGGAGTCGAGGCCGAGGTCGAGGAAGGGGCGGGAGAGGTCGCCGGGCGTGCGGGTGCCGTCCGCACCGCCGAGGACCGCGGCGACCTGCTCGGCGACCACGGCACGCAGCCGCCGTTCCTGTTCGGCGCGCGGACGGCCGTCGAGGGTGGCGCGCAGTTCTTCCGGCTGGTCCTCCAGCGGACCTTCCGACTGGGAAGGGGTTTCCGGGTGAGGCCGGGCCTCCGGGTGAGAATGGGCTGCGAATTCCTCGAAGTCGCTCATTGTTCCACTCCGTAGCACCGGCCATGATGGCTTTCAACAAATCCCTGACTGCACTCCGGGAAATCCTCTGAATCGACGGCGCGACGGGCCCGCGGAATCCGCGGACCGGGAATCCTCGACGATTCCCGGATACGCTGTGGATTCCTGCGGCCGCACGGATCCCTGGTTTCACCAGGAACACCGGTGTTCTCGAACCGACTTCAGACAGATTTGCCCACAATACCTGTGCAGGCTAACAGCGCGGCCTTCGTCGCCCCTACCCCTAAGCAGCCCCTATGTCGTCGGGATACCGGGCGGATATAGGGGTGTTCGGGATTCACGCCCGGCCCTAGGGTCAGGATCGTGGAAAACGCTGTCCGGGTTGAGAATCTGGTGAAACAGTACGCGTCCAACGCACGCCGCGTGGTCGACGGCCTGAGCTTCGATGTGTATCGGGGCGAGGTGTTCGGACTGCTCGGCCCCAATGGCGCGGGGAAAAGCACCACGGTGGGGATGATGACCACCCGGGTGCGGCCGACCTCGGGCAGCGTCGTGATCGACGGTGTCGACGTGGTCGCGCGGCCGAGAGAGGCGAAACGCGTGCTCGCGGTGGTGCCGCAGCGCAACAACCTCGACCGGTCGCTCTCGGTGCGGCAGAACCTGCTGTTCCATGCCACGTACCACGGCATCCCGCGGGCCGAGAGACGGCAGCGCGCCGATGAACTCCTCGACCAGATGGGCCTGTCGGACTACCGCAAGTCCAAGGTCGACGACATGTCCGGCGGGCAGGTGCAGCGCGTGATGATCGCCCGCGCCCTGATCCACCGCCCGAACGTGCTGTTCCTCGACGAGCCCGCGACCGGACTCGACCCGCAGGCGCGCCTGTTCGTGCACGAGCGGGTCGCCGAACTCGCCGAGCGCGGCGTGACGGTGGTCGTCACCACCCACGACATGGACGAGGCCGCCAAGCTGTGCGACCGCGTCGGCATCGTCGACCGCGGCACCCTGCTCGCCCTCGACACCCCGGACGGCCTCGGCAAGCTGTTGCCCGCGCACTCGACGCTCGCCCTGACGGTGGAGTCGCCGCAGGGGCCCGCGCCCGTGGTGAAGCTCCTCTCCGACCTGCCCGGGGTGCGTCAGGTCGACGAGGTGGACCCGGAGAACCCGCCCGCGGACGGCGGTTTCCGGTTCCGCATCTATACGGACACCGAGCCGGTGGCGGCGCTCCAGCCGGCGCTCGCGGCGCTGACCGGCTCGGACTTCCGGGTGACGGACGTCGGCGTCGGAAAGGTGTCCCTGGAAGACGTCTTTCTCCACCTCACCGGAAAGAATCTGCGATGACTACGTCGGCCACGGCCGCACCGGCCTCGCGGCAGTTGCACACGTTCGGCGCCATCATGTGGCGCGACGTGTTTGTCGCCCTGCGCCAGTTCCCCACGTTCATCGGCCAGGCCATCATCCAGCCGTTCTTCACACTCTTCGTGTTCGGTGTGCTGCTGAGCGACGCGGGCTATGTGGACGGCGACTACAGCGCCGTGCTTCTGCCCGGTGTCCTCGCCCTGAACGGATTCCTCGGCGGCATGCAGAACACGGCGCTGCCGCTCGTCGTGGACTTCTCGTACACGCGCGAGATCGAGGACCGGCTTCTTTCGCCGATCTCGCTGAGCCTGGTGGCCGTCGAGAAGATTCTGTTCGGCGCGCTGTACGGGTTCGTGGCGTCGCTGATGATGACGCCCGTCGGCATGGTCCTGCTCGATCTGTCGTGGCCGATCAGCAAGACCGTCCCCGCGCTCGGGATCGCCGGGCTCGGCGCGCTCGCGGGTGCCTCCATCGGGCTGTGCCTCGGCACGTCGGTGAGCAGCGACAAGGTGGACGTGATGTTCACGCTGGTCCTGATGCCGCTGCTGTTCACGGGCTCCACGCAGTTCCCGCTGGTCGCCCTGGACGAGGTGCGCTGGTTCCAGGTGATCTGCGGCGCCAATCCGCTGTCGTACGCCAGTGAGGGCATGCGGGCCGTGACGTCCCCGAACGTGGAGCACGTACCGCTGCCGATCACGCTGATCGTGCTCGTCGGGTCGATCACGCTGTTCGCGTCCATCGGCATCCGCGGGTTCCTCAAGCGCGCACAGACATAAGGGAAGACGTAAGGGCGGACACGAGAAGGACGACCGAACGGAAGGGCCCCGGAGCGCTAGCGCTCCGGGGCCCTTCCGTTCGGTCGTCGCCCGGTCAGTCCTCGGGCAGGTCGACCGGCGCCAGCTCCGCGAACAGGTCACCGGGTCCGGGGTTCAACGGCATGGTGGCGCCGCCGAGATGGCGCTGCACGCCCCAGACCGCGTTGAGGCCCGTCGTCACGGCGCCCTCGGCGAAGCCCGCCGTCCAGGAGACGTCGTCGCCGGCGAGGAAGAAGCCGCGCTGACGTGGCGTCAGCTCCTGCTGCATGAAGTGGGTGAAGAGGCGCCGCTGGTAGCGGTAGTGGCCCGGCAGGTTGGCCTTGAAGGCGCCCTGGAAGTGCGGGTCGGTCTCCCAGGTCACCGTGCGCGGAGGCGCGATGACGCGGGAGCGGATGTCGACGCCGGGGTAGATGTCGGCGAGCACGTCGAGGACGCCGTCCAGGCGCTCCTCGGGGGTCAGCGGCGCCATCTTCAGGGAGTCGTCGTTCCAGGTGTACGACAGGCACATCACGCCGGGGCGGTCGGGGCCCTCGTCGAAGAGGTAGACGCCGCGCGGCATCCGGTCGGTGAGGGTCGTGCTCATCACGTCCCGGCCGGTGCGCGGGTCGCGTTCGCGCCAGAACGGGCGGTCCACGAGCACGAACAGCTTGGAGGAGCCCATGTAATGGCTGCGCTCCACGGCCGTCCACACGGACGTGGGCAGGAGCGCCTGGTCGCAGCGGACGTTGGTGACCAGGGTCCGCTTGTGCGGGGTGAAGACGGCCGCGGGGAAGGCCCGGGAGCCGCCGCCGTGCTCGTGCACGGTGATGCCGCGCGAGGTGCGCTCGATGCGGGCGACGCCGCCGCGGGGGCCGCCGCGGTGCAGGGACTCCAGGGACGTGCCCGCGGGCCAGTGGGCCGCGTCGTCGGGGGCGTGCGACCACAGGCGCAGGGGCAGTTGCTGGGAGCCGCCGACGACGAGCCGGTGGTCGTCCTCGGCGCCGGTGTAGACGACCCGCAGGATCTCCAGCATCGAGTTGGGGAAGTCGGTGTCCCAGCCGCCGGCGCCGAAGCCGACCTGGCCGAAGATCTCCCGGTACTTGAAGGACTGGAAGGACGGCGAGTTCGCGATGAAGCCGTAGAAGGACTGGTCGTCCAGGGCGCGCACCAGCGGGTTCCAGATGGCCTTGATGGCGGCGGTGTCCCGGCGGCGGATCGCGTCGTCCATGGCGAACAGCTCGGCGTGCTCCTGGAGCGTCTTGTCCCAGGCCATGCCGACTTCCTGGTAGATGTCGGGGAGTTCGGTGGCCCGCCGGGCGTAGTGCCGGTCGCCGCCCAGGGCGACGACGGTGCTGCCGCTCGCGGCGGTCAGCGGGTTGGGGAAGGGCCGGGTCTGAAGGCCGACCAGGTCCAGGTAGTGGCGCAGGGCGAGCGCCGACGCGGGGAAGCGCATGGCGCCGAGCTCGGCCACGGCGTCGGGGTGGCTGTCGAAGGCAGCGGAGCGCATGCGGCCGCCCATCTGCCCCGTTTCGTACACCACGGGCCGCAGCCCCAGGCGGAGCAGCTCATAGGCGGCGACGAGGCCCGATATCCCGGCCCCGATCACCGCAACCGGTGTCCCGAACTCCGCTTCCGGTATTTCACCGAGGCCGTGGGCGCTGGACAGCCATTCGTCGTAGGCGAAGGGAAAGTCCGGGCCCAGCATGGTAATGGATTCTGCCGCGCCGGGACGCGAACTGCCGTTGAGGGCAACCAACGGATACTCCTCTGACCGTGGTGGAGGCCGGCCCGGCGGTACGTTCAGACGGCCGCGGTGAGCCGGGCTGCGGCAGCAGGAGAACGGTCTGCGACGTACGCGGCCGAGCCTTGCCCCACGGGGCCGTCGGGCTCGCGAATCGCCTCCGATACACGGCGCGTCTGACGGTGCCCTTGATTATGACGACGGCGTACGGGGGCGGAGAAACCCCTCAACGTCCCCTTACGCCTCCTACGTTCACGCACCCGGCGCCCCAGGGGCACCATGGCCACCGCGACGACGGGGCCGAAAAAGACACGCGACACGCAATGAGTACTTTAGTAGCCAGGCCTCGATCCTGAAGACTGTACGAAAGTCAGGAGACGCCTTGGAATGATCTATGGTGTCCGCACCACGCACCCCCACACAGTCCCCGCGTACCCAACTGTGCAACATTCGCAATGAAGGAGAGGCTTCATGCATCGAGGGTCGGACGGCCGAAGGTTCGCGGTGCATGATCACCGGCCGGGCGGTACGCCCGGCGGAGCCCGGCCGGAACCCATGGCCCTGGAGGTACGGCACGCGGCGGACGGCGGATCGGGGGCGTGCGCGAGCGGTTCGGGGGGCCGGGAGCGCGTCCTGCGGATCGAGCCGCACAGCTGCGTGGCCGCGGTCTCCGACGACGATTCGGCGGACCGCTTCCTCGCGCGGCTGCTGTGCGACGACAGACCCGGCCGTGCCGTGTCGGTCCACGGCCTCGACCCGCGCGCCGATCCGACGGCCGTACGACGGCTCGTCGGTGTCGTGTCCGTGGGCATGCCGCTGCCCGAGGTGATGGTCCACGAAGCGCTGGTGGCCGCGGGCAGACACAAGGGGCTCTCCGCGGAGACGGCCACGCAGCGCACGGCGGACTTAACGGACGTCCTCGGGCTGCGGGCCGTCGAGCGGGTGCCCGTGTCCGGGCTCTCCCCGGGGCAGCGCTCGCGCACCGCCCTGGGGTGCGCGCTGTTGCACGTACCGAAGTTGTTGTTGCTGTGTCATCTCCTGGACGAGGTGGACAGCACGTCGGAGAAGATCATCTGTCGGGTCCTGAGCCGCTACACGGCGTCCACCGGGACCGTGGTGTTCTCCACCCGCTCCTGGCAGATCGCCCACGCCGTGGCGGACCGCGCCTTCGCGGTCCACGACGGCGAGATGTGCCTCGACTGCCGGTCGGCCGCTCACTGACCGCATCCGGCAGGGCGCCGCCGGTCACGCTCCGGGCGGCCGCCCCTCCTTCCGGTTCTCCACGCCTCCCCAGGTCATCGGACACTCAACTCCGTTTCCCCAGCGGATCGTTGACCGTGGAGAACCATCAGCACAACGTTGTCATCCCGTGCCGGACCGTGATCGGTCGCCTCTTCAGCACGCCGTGTCGGCGAGCAGGTCGTGCGGCAGATCCTTGCGGCGGGACACGTTCAACTTCCGGTAGACCCGCGTCAGATGCTGCTCGACCGTGCTGACCGTGATGAACAGTTTCCGTGCTATCTCCCGGTTGCTGTGCCCGAAGGACGCCAGTGAGGCCACGCGCCGTTCCGCGTCGGTCAGTTCCTCCGAGGGGCAGCTCTCGCCGTTGCCCGCCGGCCGCTCGACCGCGGTGACCTCGCCGTCGCCGTACGGCAGCAGCTGCTCGCACAGCGCCTCGGCCTGGGCGTCGCGCGCGATCCGCCAGGCCCGCCGCGCCATCATGCGCGCCTGGCCCAACTCGCCCAGGGCGTGGTGGGAGCGGCTGAGCGCCCCGAGGACCCGCACCAGTTCGAGCCGGTCCTCGCACTCCTCCAGTTCCTCGATCGCCTCGTGCAGCGCGTGGTGGTGGCGCCGCAGTCCGGCGACCTCGGCGAGCACCCGCAGGGTCAGCGCGCGGGTGCGCGACTGTCCCGGGCCGCACTTGGACAACTGCTCCTTGACGAGCCGGTCGGCCTCCGCCTCCCCGCCGGTGCGCAGGTGCATCTCCGCGGCGGCGGACCGCCACGGGATGAGCGCGGGCTGGTCGATGCCCCAGCGCGTCATCAGCTCCCCGCAGGTGAGGAAGTCGTCGAGGGCGGGCCGGACCCGGCCGGTGGCCGCGTACAGCTGTCCGCGGGCGTGGATCAGCTCCAGGCCGTAGCGCGTCTCCGGCAGGCCGTCCGGGACATGGTGGTCGAGATAGGTCATGGCCTGGTCGTACTGCCCCATCGCGGTGTGCGCGGACACCAGGGTGGCGAGGACCGAGCCGATGCCGACGCCCCAGCCGAGCGGTGTCATCCACGCGAGCGCGTTGACGGCGTAGCGCACGGCGTCCCCGGCGTTGCCCTGGCGCAGTGCGATCTTCGCCCGGACCGCGGAGAGGGGTGCCTGCCAGCCCGGGCCGCCGAGCTTGGTGGCCTCGCGAAGGAGCGCGTCGCACCAGTGCGCGGCGCGCGTGAGCCGGTCGGAGTAGATGAGGACGTTGAGCGAGCAGGTGAGCGCCTCCAGGTTGGCGTCGTTCAGCGGGGTGCCCTGCAGCACGGCCTCGGCGAGGTCGGCGGCGTGCGGGTCGACGCCGCGGGTGAGCACCGTGTTCAGGGCGGCGCCCGCCCGGCTGCGGGGGTCGCTGCCGCGTCCGGTCACGGCGTCCGCGTTGCCGTGCGGGGCGGGCCAGTTGTCGGGGCCGACGCGTTCGCGCAGGGCCGGGTAGGTGGTGCGTACGGCACCGGCGCCGAGGTACGCCGAGACGGCGGACGTCCCTTCGTACGCACCCTGGCACTTGCGGGCGATCTCGGCGGCCTCGTCGAACCGGCCCTGCCAGAGCAGGCCCGCGAGGAGCGCGGGCACGGCCTGCTCGGTGAGCCAGCCCTCGTCGAACGCGGAGCGCAGCGCGCGCAGATGGGGGCCGACGGTGGACGGGCGCACCCGCCAGACGCAGCGCGTCAGTTCGGCCAGGATCTCGCTGCGCCGGGCGCCGCGCGGGCAGGCCTGGTCGGCGAGCTGGAGGCAGGCGATGGCGAGGGAGACGTCCTCGTCGCGGCGGGCGCGGGTGGCCGTCTCCCACAGCACGTCGAGGGACTCCTCGTCGGCGACCTCGCCGGCGGCGACGATGTGCCGGGCGACGACGGGCGGTTCGGCGCCGCCGCGGCGCAGCAGGTCGGCGGCGCGGCGGTGCAGATCGATCCGGTCGTCGCGGGTCAGGTCGTCGAGGACGGCGGTTCTCGCGAGCGGATGCCGAAACGTTCCCGCCTCGGCGAGGCCGGCCGACTCCAGGGAGCGGCGGCTGAGCGTGACGGTCTCGTGGTCGAGTTCGAGCAGTCCGGCGAGGATCGTGTCGGACGCGGCGTCGTCCAGGATCGCCAGGCCCCGGGCGACGGCGAGCACGGAGTCCTCGCCCCGGTGCAGGCAGCTGAGCACGGACTGGCGGTAGGCGTCGCCGACGGTGAGGGCGTGCAGGGCGGGCAGGGAGGGGTCGGTGGGGGGTCGGTGGGCGAGGATGTCGTGGGTCAGAGCCCGGATCAGCAGGGGGTTGCCGCCGCTGACGCGGTGGACTTCGGGGGCGAGGCGGCGCGCGGTGGCCTCGTCCAGGTGCTCGCGCAGCATCTCGGCCGTCGCCCGCTCGCCGAGGGTGGCGAGGCGCAGCTGGGTCAGCCGGGGGTGGCGCAGCAGTTCGGCGCTGAACATGGGGCGTTCGGCGCGCGGTCCGGCGCGCAGGCCGAGCACGATCACCAGGGGCTTGGCCCGCAGTTCCCGCATGGCGTGCTGCAGGCACTGCAGGGACGGGATGTCGGCGTACTGGACGTCGTCGACGAGGATCGCCAGCGGCCTGCCCCCGGCCGAGGCGTGCAGGGCCGCGGTCAGCGACCGCATGACGTGGGCGCGGACGTGCTCCTCGCGTTCGTAGTCGGGGTCGCGCAGCATGGCGGTGAACCTCGCGTCGTCGAGCAGCTGCTCCACGCGCGCCGCGCTGATCTCTCGCTGTTCCCCCTGCTCGGGCCGGGCCGGGCCGTCCCGCTCCGGCAGGTCCCGCGGCCCCTCGGCCCGGCCCGCGTTCAGGAGCAGTTGGCCGAAAACGGCCATGGGGGTCCTGCGCTCCGCTCGTAAACCCGTCGCCCTCAGGACCGTGAGGCCTCGGGCCTCGGCCTGGTCGGCGACGCCGTTCAGCAACTCGCTCTTGCCGGTGGCCACCGGCCCTCTCACCACAACAACACGGGAAGGCCCCTCCGCGCTGTTCGCCAGAACCTCCTCCAAGAGAGCCCATTCATCGACTCGCTCGACCAGGCTCATTGTGCGGTTTCCTCCCCGTAAGAAATTATCGCAAAGTGCACTGGTGCCTTATTTGCATAACGCACTCTCAAGTATCGACTGGAACCGCTTCGCAGGATACCAGGGCATATTCCAGATATCTCTCCCGTGCTTCTGGCAGCACTCAGTCAACAACACAACTATGACTGAAACTTGACGACGAGGTAGCCCCGAAAGAAGTGAGCCCACCCCCCAAATCCACCACGACTCGCAACGTTCAGCCCTCCCCACTCCGGCCCTGGGTGTGGTATTGGACCACGCCGAGGCCGCCCGCACATACGGAACTTTGAATTCCAATTGAAAGAAAGGAGAAGAAGAACCGGCCACGAGACCAACGACACAGTGATCATCCAGCCACACTGTCCGGAAACATCCCTGGCCACGCGCACGCCCGCGGAAGCGACCGCCAGACGCCTCGTACCCGCTCCACGCCGGTCCAGTACCCCCGACTGCCAAGCGGAGGGGCTCATACCGCCCTCGCGTGGCACACCCAACGCCTCGCGGCGCAACCGCCGTTGACCTCCCGGCGCGCCCGCGGGCTCCCCTCCCCCGGCCACGGCCGTTAAGGATGCGTTAGGCGTTCGTGTCCGGGAAAGTCCCTCGCGGAGACTCCGTAACGGTCCTCTGAAGACAATCCAAAGGCAATTTGACGGCAAAATTCACCAAGGAAGTCCATGGCGTTCAGGCGCCTTACGGAGCTGCACACCGCTTGTGCAACCGGAACCGCTGGTGCACACCCGGTCCATACCTGTCGGCGCTGCCAGATGCGTCACATTGTTACGTCGTCGTTTCTGGCCAACGCTCATTTCGTGAGGGTCGTGCGGAGCCCAACTCGCCGTCGGTGTACGCGAACTCGGGACTACGGCGGTGTCCGGCGCCGCTTACCGCACCGCACCGCCCCGCACCGGCCCTAGGGGACGGATAGGGGTGGAGAGCCGCACAGGCCACGGATAGCCTCCGGACGGCCACCCCCCGGCCGACGGCGCGTTCTCCCCCGCTCGGTCACCGGGAATCCCCGTGCACAGCAGACAGGTTCACCGCCCGCAGCCGGCCCCCGTCGGCCAGGGCACCCCGATGTGATCGCGCAGGCGCGCAGACCGTAGAGGACGACCATGGCGAGAATGCACACCGCGGGCTCCACCACCACCCGGAGCACGCCGCGGCAGGCGGACGCACCCCACCGAGGGAGCGTGCCCCGATGAGCGTCACCGGCCCCGACGCCGAGGAGACGGAAGGCCGCGGGCCCACCGGCCGGGACGAGGCCGCCGCTCCGGACGAGCTCGCCGCCCCGGACGAGGTCACCGCGCCGGAAGAGGTCACCGCGTCGGAAGAGGTCACCGCGTCGGAAGTGGCCGCCGCCCTCGACCCGGCCCTCTCCCCGGACGGAACCCGGACCACCGTCACCGTGATCATCCCGACCTTCAACGAGGCCGGGAACGTCGAGGAACTCCTGACCCGCCTCGCCGCCGGGCTGCCCGCGCACCTGGAGTGCGAGGCCCTGTTCGTCGACGACAGCACCGACGACACCCCCGCCGCGATCGAGCGCGCGGCCCTCACCTGCCCGTTCCCCGTGAACGTCATCCACCGCGAGGTGCCGACGGGCGGCCTGAGCGGCGCCGTGGTGGAGGGCATGAAGGCCGCCGCGTCCGAGTGGATCGTCGTCATGGACGCCGACCTCCAGCACCCGCCGTCCCTGATGCCCGAGCTGATCGAGACCGGCCGCCGGGCGGGCGCCGACCTCGTCGTCGCCAGCCGGTACGCGGGCGGCGGCAGCCACGCCGGGCTCTCGGGCCGCTACCGCGTCGCCGTGTCCCGCACCTCCACGCTCGCCACCAAGGCGCTGTTCCGCTCGGCGCTGCGGGGCATCAGCGACCCGATGAGCGGCTTCTTCGCGATCCGCCGCAGCACGGTGCACGCCCACTCCGACATCCTCAAGCCGCTGGGCTACAAGATCCTGCTCGAGCTGGCGATCCGCTGCCGCCCCCGCGTCGTCGCCGAGGTGCCGTTCTCCTTCCAGGAGCGGTTCGCGGGCGAGTCGAAGTCGACCGTGCGCGAGGGCCTTCGGTTCCTCGCCCACCTGGTGTCGCTGCGCACCGCCACCCCGGTGGCCCGCATGGTGGTCTTCGGCCTCATCGGCCTGACCGGCTTCCTGCCGAACCTGTGCGGCCTCGCCGCGCTCACCGCGATGGGCCTGCACTATCTGCCCGCCGAGGTGGTGGCCAACCAGTTCGGTGTGCTGTGGAACTTCCTCCTCATCGATCTGCTGCTGTTCCGCGACCGGCGCGGCCACCGCCACTGGGCCGACCGCCTCGGCCGGTTCGCGCTGCTCGCCAACGCCGACCTCGTGCTGCGCATCCCGCTGATCGCCCTGCTCGTCGACGGCGTCGGCATGTCGGTCCTGCCCGCGACCGCCCTGGCCCTCCTCACGACCTTCGTCATCCGCTTCATCGCCACCGAGCTGCTGGTCTATCTGCCGCGGCGCGGCCAGGCCAAGGACACCGCCGCCCCACCGGCGCGGGCCGAGGCGGAAGGCCGGGAGAAGGAAGGCACTCCATGACTCTCGGGACACAGCACGGCCGTACGGAGAGCGAGGCGCCGCTCTCCGCCGGGGCGCCCCCCGCCCTGCTCGCGCGGATCGTGCCCGCGGACGTCGTCTGCTGCGAGTCCTTCGGCGACCCCGACGGCGTCGTCCTGCACCCCGACGAAAAGGCCCTGATCGCCCGTTCGGTGCCGTCGCGGCGCGGCGAGTTCACCACCGGCCGCCACTGCGCGCACCGCGCCCTGGCCGCGCTCGGACAGCCCGCCGATGCGATCCTGCCCGACGCCAAGGGCTGCCCGGAGTGGCCCGGCGGTGTCGTCGGCAGCATCACGCACTGCGACGGCTACCGCGGCGCGGCCGTCGCCCGCACCGCCCGCGTCCGCTCGGTCGGCATCGACGCCACCCCGGGCGAGCCGCTGCCCGACGGCGTCCTGGAGGCGGTGGCGCTGCCCGAGGAGCGGCGACGGGTGGGCGAACTCCTCGCCCGGTGGCCCGCGGTGCGCTGGGACCGCGCCCTGTTCAGCGCGAAGGAGAGCATCTACAAGACCTGGTATCCGCTGATGCGCGCGCCCCTGGGCTTCGAGGAGGCCGACGTCGTCTTCCAGCGGTCGCAGGCCCCGGACAGCGGCACGTTCACCGCGCGGATCCTTCCCCCCGTACGCGAACGGGGGTTCCCGCAGGAGCTGACGGGCCGCTGGCTGGCGCGGGACGGCCTGATCCTCACGGCGATCACGCTGCGCCCGGCGGGCTGAGCGTCTGCGGGCATCGGGGCGGCGCCGGGCCGGGACGTGTCGGTGGCCGGGTCGGGGCCGGGCGCCGGGCGTGTCAGCGCAGCACCCGCTGCGACAGCTCCTCGATGAGCGTGTCCGTCGAGTACGGCGCGAGCAGGTCGGGCACGGTCAGGTCGTCCACGATCAGGCCCAGCATGCCGAGGTAGATCAGCACGACGCCGGTGCGGTCGCCGGGCAGGCCCGCGCCCAGGTGGAACCCGATGTTGGCCTCGAGCTGCTCGGCCATGAACCGGGTGAGTTCGGCGTGCAGTTCGGGCCGCCGGGTGGCCTCCAGGCGCAGTTCGAGCAGTGCGAGGTGGCTGGCCCGGTCGGCCCGCGTCCGCTCCAGGAGCTGCTTGAGGAGCGTCACGACGAGGGCCGCGTCCGGCTGCTCGCTCATCGTGTCGGCGAGCGCGGCCTCCTCCGGCGCGAGCCGTTCCAGGATGCGCCGCATGACCTGCGCGAGGAGTTCCGCGCGGTGCGGGAAGTAGTTGCTGGCGGTGCCCTTGGGCACCGCCGCCTCCGCGTCCATGGCCCGCAGCGTGAGACCCCGGGACCCCTCGCGCGCGAGCACCTCGATCGCTGCGTCGAGCAGCGCGGTGCGCCTGGCCGGGTTCTGTCGCATGACGGTCCTCTCCTGTCCTCTCCCGTACTTCTTGTAAAGGCGGCACCCCACCCTAACCACTGCGGGCGGAGTGCCATGCGGGGAGAGGTCCCGTGGCGCTCACGTTGTCGTGGATCCGCGCCCTGAGCCGGTCAGCCGCCGGACCTCCCGGCCCGCCGCGCGCTCCACATCGCCAGGGTGGTGGGCACGGCGAGGAGCGCCCCGGTGAGCAGCACGCCGGTGAGGGTGACCTGGTCGGCGACGATGCCGCCGAACAGGGCGCCGAGCGCGATCGCCAGGTTGAACACGGAGGTGTTGAGCGCGGTGGCCGCCTCCGTCGAGTCCGGTGCCGACTTCAGGATCCAGGTCTGTACGCCCACGGGGACGCCGCCGAAGGCGAGGCCCCACGCGATCAGCAGGATCGTCCCGCCGACCGGGGTGCCCCCGGCGAGGGGGAACACCGCGAGGACCGCGGTCAGGGCGACGCTGATGGTGACGAGGGTGGCGCGGACGTCGCGCGCGGCGGCGGCGCCCGCGAGGAAGTTGCCCGCGATGCCCGCGACGCCGAAGCCGAGCAGCAGCGGGCCGACCATCGACGCGTCGATCCCGGAGACCTCCTGGAGGACGGGGCTGATGAAGGTGAACGCGGCGAAGTGACCGCTCACCAGCAGGAACGTGGCGATGACTCCGGCCCGCACCACGGGGTTCCTGAACTGCTGCGGCAGCGTGCGCAGTTGCACGGCGCGTTCGGCGGGCAGCGGGGGCAGCAGCACGAACAGGGCGGCGAGGACGAGCAGGCCGAGCCCGGCGACCGCCACGAACGCGATCCGCCAGTCGCCGAGGTCACCGATCAGCGTCCCCGCGGGCACGCCGAGGACGTTGGCGGCCGTGGCCCCGGCGAAGACGATCGAGACGGCCCGCGGTATGTGCCGCTCGGGCACCAGACGTACCGCGAGCCCGGCCGCGAGGGCCCAGAAACCGCCGATGCTGATGCCGACGAAGAAGCGGGAGGTGAGCAGGAGCGCGAAGTTGGGGGCCAGGGCCGAGAGCGCGTTGGCGGCCACCATCAGCACGATGAGGCCGAGCAGGGCGATCCGCCGGTCCAGGTTCCTGATCAGCACCGGGAGCAGCGGCGCGGTGGCGGCGGCGACCAGGCCGGGGACGGTGACCATCAGGCCCGCCGTGCCCTCGGAGACGTCGAGGGCGCCGCCGATGAAGGGCAGCAGGCCGACGGGCAGGGACTCGACGGTGACGAGGGCGAAGGTCCCGACGGCCATGGCGACGACGGCGAGCCATCTTCGCAGGGGCACCCGGTCGGCTTCGGGGGCGACGGGTCTGGGGGTGTCGACGACGGTCATGGTGGTGGCGACTTCCGGTCGGTGGGGGCACGGCGGCGTGGGTGCGCGGGGCGGGGTCGTCGTCGGGCTCGTGTCCGGCCGGGCCGGACGGGTGCGACGGGACGCCGGTGCCGGGCGGGCACCGCGTGCGTGACAGCGAGGGGCCGCCCGTCCCAGGTCAGAGGACCGGGGCGGGTGTGCTCGCAGGACCACACTGCGGTGTGCCGGGCGTCGGAACAAGGTGCGATAGTGACCTGAGCGTTTAGCCGGACTGAACGACCGGGGGGCGGCCGTGCTGGAGCGAGTGGAGCTCGAGGCGTTCCTGACGCTGGCCGAGGAGTTGCATTTCGGCCGCACCGCCGGCCGACTGCGCCTGACGACCGGTCGGGTCAGCCAGACCATCCGCAAGGTGGAACGCCGCGTCGGGACGCCCCTGTTCGAGCGCACCAGCCGCTACGTCCGCCTCACTCCGGCGGGACAGCAGCTGTACGACGACCTCCTGCCGCCCTACCGCGCCCTCGAGGCCGGCCTGCGGAAGGCGGTCAACGCCGCCCGGGACATCGCGAACGTGCTGCGGGTCGGCTACGTCGGCCCCGCCGTCGGACAGCTCACGATCCGCGCCGCCGAGCTGTACGCGCAGCGCCACCCGGGCTCCCGGATCCGGCCCCGGGAGCTGCAGATCGCCGACGGCTTCCCGAGGCTGCGCGACGGCGAGGTGGACGTGCTGATCGTGACCCTGCCGCACCAGGAGCCCGGCATGGTCAACGGCCCGGTCCTGTTCTCGGAGCACCGCATGCTCGCCGTGCCCGCGCGGCACCCCCTGGCCGAGCGCGACACGGTCTGCCTGGAGGACCTGGCGGCCGTCCGCCTGTTGCAGGCGACCCGGACGCTGCCGCCGTACTGGCTCGCCGAACGCACGCCCCTGTTGACGCCGTCGGGGGTTCCGATCGAGCCCGGGCCCGCGTTCGACACCCTCCAGGAGGCGCTGTCCCTGATCGGCGCCGGACAGGGGGCCTGGGTGGTCGGCGCCCAGGTCACGCGCTACTTCGCCCGTCCCGACGTCGTGTACGTGCCCTTCCGTGACGCGCCGCCCCTGGAGTGGGTCCCGACCTGGCTCGCCGCCACCCCGGCGGCCGCCGTCCACGCCTTCAACGAGGTCGCCCGGGACGCCGCGGTGCTGCTCCGTCTCGCCACGGTCCGCGCCGGCCTCGGCGGCTCGGCGGCCCCCTGAACGCGCGTGCCGGCCCGGGGCGATGAGCCCTCGGGCCGGCACGTGGGAGACCACCGCGGCGCTAGACGGTCACGGCCACCGCGTCCGCCGTGTCCGGCTTCCCCGCGAACTGCGTCCGGTACAGCTCCGCGTACCGCCCGTCGACCGCGAGCAGTTCGTCGTGCGTGCCGCGCTCCACGATCCGCCCGGCCTCCACGACGAGGATCTGGTCGGCCGCCCGCACGGTGGAGAGGCGGTGCGCGATGACCACGGCCGTGCGGTCCGCGAGTGCCTCGGCGAGGGCTTCCTGCACGGCGGCCTCGGAGGTGTTGTCCAGGTGGGCGGTCGCCTCGTCGAGGATCACCACGCGCTGCCGGGCGAGCAGGAGCCGTGCGATGGTCATGCGCTGGCGCTCACCGCCGGAGAGCCGGTAGCCGCGCTCGCCGACGACGGTGTCGAGGCCGTCCGGCAGCGACCGCACGAGGGCGTCGAGGCGGGCCCGGCGCAGCACGTCCCACAGTTCGTCCTCGGTCGCGCCGGGCCGGGCGAGCAGCAGGTTGGCGCGCACCGACTCGTGGAAGAGGTGGCCGTCCTGGGTGACCATGCCGATGGTGTCGCGCAGCGAGTCGGCCGTCAGGTCGCGCACGTCCTCGCCGCCGACGCGGACGACTCCGGAGTCGGCGTCGTACAGGCGCGGAAGGAGTTGCGCGATGGTGGACTTGCCCGCGCCGGACGAGCCGACGAGCGCGACGGTCTGGCCGGGCTCGGCGCGGAACGACAGGCCGTGCAGCACCTCTTCGCCGCCCCGGCCGTCGAGCGAGGCGACCTCTTCCAGGGAGGCGAGGGAGACCTTGTCCGCGGAGGGGTAGCCGAAGCGGACGTCGTCGAACTCGACGGCGACGGGGCCCTCGGGCACGGTGCGGGCCTGCGGCTTCTCGTCGATGAGGGGCTTCAGGTCGAGGACTTCGAAGACCCGCTCGAAGCTCACCAGGGCGCTCATGACCTCGACGCGCGCTCCCGCGAGGGCCGTCAGCGGCGCGTAGAGGCGGGTCAGGAGCAGCGCGAGCGAGACGACGGCGCCGGCCTCCAGGGTGCCGTCGAGGGCGAAGTACCCGCCGAGTCCGTAGACCAGGGCGAGGGCGAGCGCGGACACCAGGGTCAGGGCGGTGATGAAGGCCGACTGCGCCATGGCGGTGCGGACGCCGATGTCGCGCACCCGGCGGGCCCGTGCCGCGAACTCGTCGGACTCGTCCGCCGGTCGGCCGAACAGCTTGATGAGGGTGGCGCCGGGCGCCGAGAACCGCTCCGTCATGCGGGTGCCCATGGCCGCGTTGTGGTGTGCCGCCTCCCGCTGGAGGCGGGCCATCCGGGTGCCCATGCGGCGGGCGGGCACCACGAACACCGGCAGGAGCACCAGGGCGAGCAGCGTGATCTGCCACGACAGGGCGAGCATCACGGCGAGGGTGAGGACGAGGGTGACGAGGTTGGACACCACGCCGGAGAGCGTGTTGCTGAACGCCCGCTGTGCGCCGATCACGTCGTTGTTGAGGCGGCTGACGAGCGCGCCGGTGCGGGTGCGGGTGAAGAAGGCGACGGGCATGCGCTGCACATGGTCGAAGACGGCCGTGCGCAGGTCCAGGATCAGGCCCTCGCCCAGGTTCGCCGACAGCCAGCGGCTGAGCAGTCCGAGGCCTGCCTCGGCGATCGCGATGACGGCGATGAGCACGGCGTAGCGGACGACGGTCGAGGACTCGGCGCCGGACACGATGGCGTCGACGACACGCCCGGCGAGGACGGGAGTCGCCACGGCGAGCAGCGCGGTCACGACGCTCAGCAGGACGAAGCGGATGATGCGGCGGCGATGGGGCGCGGCGAAGGCGGTGATGCGGCGCAGCGTGGCGCGTGCGAAGGGTCGGCGTTCCTGCTCGGCGTTCATGACGCTCTGCAGCTGGGTCCAGGCTGTGGTCTCCATGCTCATGTGCAGCACCGTAGAACCTCAAGTTATCTTGAGGTCAAGCGTCGCCCCACATGTCCCGGACTCCCCTGTCGCGCCTCTTGACCCTCCTGTAGTCGGCACGTACTTTCGCTTCAATTCTTGAGCGCATCACTCCGGTTACTCGTGTTTCTGACGTGAGAAGGCGAACGCATGCGAGATGTACGAAGGCGTACCGTGCTGTCCGCGATCGGCGGCACCGCCGTCGCGGGCGGTGCCCTGAACTCCGGAATCGCCGAGGCGGCGCCCGCCGCGCCCGCCCCGGGCGCCGCCGCCGAGGACCGCGGCACCCCTCACGAGGGCAAGGCCCAGCGGCTTCTCGACCGTATGACTGTCGAAGAGAAGCTGGGTCAGCTCCAGCAGCTCGCCTGGTCCTGGGACACCGGCCCGGGCGGCGGCGAGACCAAGGACGTGGAGGACGCGGCGCGCGCGGGCCGCCTCGGTTCGGTGCTCTCCATCTTCGGAGCCAAGAGCAGCAACGCCCTGCAGCGCATCGCCGTCGAGGAGTCCCGGCTCGGCATCCCGCTGCTGTTCGGCCTCGACGTGATCCACGGGTTCTGGACGACGTTCCCGATCCCGCTCGCGCAGGCGGCGAGCTTCGACCCGGACGTGACGCGGACCGACGCCGAGGTGTCGGCGAAGGAGGCCCGCTCCAACGGCGTGCACTGGACGTTCTCGCCGATGATGGACGTCACGCACGAGCCGCGCTGGGGTCGCGTCGCCGAGGGCTGCGGCGAGGACCCGTATCTGACGGCCGAGTTCGCCGCCGCCAAGATCGAGGGCTACCAGGGCCCGGGCAAGGGCGAGTTCACCGCCAAGGACCGGGTCGCCGCCTGCGCCAAGCACTTCGTGGCGTACGGCGGGGCGGAGGGCGGGCGCGACTACAACACGGTCGACGTGTCGGAGTCCCGGCTGCGCAACCTCTATCTGCCGCCGTTCAAGGCCGCCCTGGACGCGGGCGCCGCCACGGTGATGGCGTCCTTCAACACCATCGGCGGGGTGCCCGCGCACGGCAACTCCCACACCCTCACCGGCATCCTGAAGAAGGAGTGGGGCTTCGACGGCGTCGTCGTGAGTGACTGGACGGGCGTCCAGGAGCTGATCGCGCACGGATTCGCCGAGGACGGCGCGGCCGCCGCCCGGCTCTCGCTGAACGCGGGCGTCGACATGGAGATGGTCAGCACCAACCTCCGCGAGCACGGCAAGAAGCTGCTGCGCGCCGGGAAGATCAGCGAGCGCCGCCTGGACGACGCGGTCGCCCGCATCCTGCGCCTCAAGTTCGCCCTCGGCCTCTTCGACCACCCGTACGTCGACGAGGACGCCGCGATCGACGGGCCGACCGCCGCCACCCGCAAGGCCGCCCGCGAGACCGGCGCCCGCTCGATGGTGCTCCTCAAGAACGAGGGCGCCGGAGGCGGCGGCAAGGTCCTTCCGCTGAGGTCAGGCGTCAAGTCCGTCGCCGTCGTCGGCCCGTTCGGGGACTCCGACGACCTGCTCGGCACCTGGGTGGTCCCGGCCGCCGCGAAGAAGTACCCGTCGGTGAAGGTCCTGGACGCGGTGCGCCGCGCGGCCCCGGACGCGAAGGTCACGTACGCGCGCGGCGTCGACCCCGAGGGCAAGGACACCAGTGGCGTCCCGGCCGCCGTGGCCGCCGCGAAGGCCGCCGACGTGACGGTCGTCGTCGTGGGCGAGCCGCCGTCGATGAGCGGCGAGGCGGCGGCGCGCAGCGACATCGGCCTGCCCGGCGCGCAGGAACGTCTCGTCGAGGCGGTCGCGCGGACCGGCAAGCCGTTCGTGGTCGTCCTGGTGGGCGGCCGACCGCTGAACATGGGCGGCTGGCTGGAGTCGGCACCGGCGGTCCTTGAGGCCTGGCACCCGGGCGTCGAGGCCGGGAACGCCATCGCCGACGTCCTCTTCGGCAAGGTCAACCCGGGCGGCAAGCTGCCCGTGTCGTTCCCGCGCACGGTCGGCCAGATCCCGATCCACTACAACCACGAGTCGACGGGCCGCCCCTACCACGCCGACAACAAGTACACCTCCAAGTACCTGGACCTGCCGCCGGACCCGCAGTTCCCCTTCGGCCACGGCCTCAGCTACACGACGTTCGAGACCGGCGCGCCGAAGCTGAGCCGCGCCTCCGTCCCCGCGGGCGCCCTGCGCGACGGCGACACCCTGGAGGTGTCGGTCACCGTCTCCAACACCGGCCGCCGCAAGGGCGACGAGGTGGTGCAGCTGTACGTCCACGACCTCGCGGCGAGCATCACGCAGCCGGTGCGCAAGCTGCGCGGCTTCCGCCGGGTCACGCTCGGCGCGGGCCGCTCCACCGTCGTCCGCTTCCGGCTCGGCGCGGCCGACCTGGGCTTCTGGACGAACGACCCGCACGGCGAATTCCTCGTCGAGGAGGGCAGGTTCGACCTGTACGTGGGCAACAGCTCCACGGCGAAGAGCAAGGTCACGCTGACGGTGACGTGAGCGGGACGCGCCGAGCGGGGGTGGCGGCGCCACCCCGCCTCCCCCGCTCGGCCGAGTGCCGCCGTGCGCTCAGCCGAGTTCCAGCGTCGTGATCCCGAAGACCCGCTCGCGCGCGAACTCCCGTACCGGGCCCGTGTACATGCGCGCCGTGTCGAACGACGGCTTCATGCCGCGCCCCTCCGCGAGCGCGACGGCCTCCGTGTTCGTCTCCGGTACGTCCATGGCGACGGCCACGCCGCCGGACTCGGCCCCGAGCGCGTCGAGCAGCGCCTCGGCGTCGGCGCGGGTGTCGGCGAACAGCGGGCCCACGCGCGGCGCGTCCCGTCCCGGACGCAGCACCCCGTACCCGGTGACGCGGCCGTCGACGACGCTCGCCAGCGCGCGGTGGCCCGGCGCGGTCAGCCAGACGTCGAGGAACCGGGGACGGTCAGCGGGACAGCAGGCGCTGTCGTACGCGGCGACGGCGTCGCGGCCCACGTCCGCCACGGGCCTGATGTGCGCGGGCAGCGGGCCCGGCGCGCCCACGGGGCCGACGTAGCGCCGGCTGCCGTGCTCCCGCCGGAAGCCGGAGCGGCGGTAGTTGTCCTGCTGCGCGGGGACGCCGTCGAGGCCCACGACCCGGTCCCCGGCGCGGGCGAGGGCGGTCCGCCAGGTGGCGATGCCGTGGCCGCGGCCGCGCAGGTCGGGGCGGACCAGGTAGAAGCCGAGGAAGGCGTACGCCGGGCCGTAGGTGACCACGGAGATCGCCGAGACCGGCTCGCCGTCGACGCGGCCGATGAAGAACCCGTCCGGGTCCTGCGCGAAGAACGCCGCCGCGTCGCCGAGGCCCGGGTTCCAGCCCTCCCGCGCCGCCCACTCGGTGACCGTGCGCCAGTCGTCGGGCGTCGCCGTCGAGACGACGAGCCGTCCGGGGGCCGCATTCTCCATCGCCGCACCTTCCTTGAACGGGACTTTCCGCGGCCCCATCCTGCCCCGCCGGGCGCGGTCCCATCCGGTCCGCCGAGCCGATCAAGCCGTCCGGGTCACCGGGTCACCGGGCCGCCCCCGGCAGCCCCATGGCGTCGGCCAGCGCCTCCATCTCGGCCTTGAGCAGCGTGCCGGGGCGGTGCCCCATCCCCCCGAACAGGCCCTGCACCTCGAGGCTGACGATCCCGTGCAGCCGGGCCCACGCGGTCACCGTGCCGGCGAGGGCCGTCGCCGGGTCGACGTCCGGGGCCCAGGCCCTGACCCACTCCTCGACGGCCGGGGTCTCGTTCAGCCAGAACCGCATCTCCGCCCGCAGTTCCAGGGCGGCGCCCGCGCAGTCCCCCTGCCCGAGCACGCCGAGCAGCGGGCCGAGCACCGCGCGGGCCCGGTCGGTGGTCTCCGGGGGCGCCTGGTAGCCGGGGGACGGCGTACCGGCCAGGAGCTGGTAGACGTGCGGCGCCCCGATCGCCCACGCGCGCAGCGCCGTGCCGAGGGCGAGGAGCCGCTCCCGGGCCGGGGCGCCCGCCGCGCGGTCGGCGGCCTCGCGCATGGCGACTGCCGCCGCGTCGTAGCCGTCGCAGATCAGCTCGGTGAGGAGGTCGTCGCGGTTGCGGAAGTACTTGTAGAGGGCGGGGCCGGTGAGGCCGAGCCCCTTGGCGACGGCGTTGAGGCTGAGTGCGGGCGCGCCGCCCGCGCGGATCTGCTCCAGGGCGGCCGCCTTGATCTCGCCGCGCACCTGGTCGCGGTAGCGCTGACGCGGGGTCGAGGGAGGCGCGGGGGTGGCTGGGGTGGCTGGGGTACTGCTCTTGTCTGCCACGGCTGTGGCCCCTTTCCCTGTCACGCGACTGTCGCTGTGGTTAGAGACTCTAACTCGAGAAAGAGGGGCTTGACAGGGTTGCAGGCTCGGGTCATTCTCTAGTTAGAGCTTCTAACCACAGCAAGAAGCACTACGTGCCGAGAGAGGCAAAGCCATGCGCGAGACGCACACGATCGAGAACCAGCCGACGGCGATCACCGAGGCCGCGGCGGCCACCGCCGGGACCGTCGTCACCGAGGTCGTCCTGCCCGGCGTCGTCGAGCCCGACGGCCTCCAGGTCCGGCACGCCGCCGCCCCCACCCCCGGCCAGGGCGAGGTGCTCCTTGCGATGGAGGCCACCGGCGTCTCGTTCGCGGAGCAGCAGATGCGGCGCGGGAAGTACTACGACCAGCCGCCGTTCCCGTTCGTTCCGGGGTACGACCTGGTCGGCCGGGTGGCGGCGACCGGCAAGGGGGTCGACCCCGCGCTGGCCGGGCGGCGGTTCGCGGCGCTGACCAAGACCGGCGGCTGGGCGAGCCACGTCGTCGTGGCGGCGGCGGATCTCGTCGAGGTGCCGGACTCCGTGTCGTCGGCGGACGCGGAGACGCTGGTCGTGAACGGCATCACGGCCTGGCAGATGCTGCACCGCACGGCCGAGGTCGACGCGGGCGACACGATCGTCGTGCTCGGCGCGAACGGCGGCGTCGGCTCCGCCCTCGTCCAGCTGGCGCGGATCGCGGGGGTGCGGGTGATCGGCACGGCCTCGCGGCGCCACCACGACAAGCTCCGGGCGCTCGGCGTCACACCCGTCGACTACCGCGACCCGGACCTGTACGGGCGGCTGCGCGGACTCGCGCCGCAGGGCGTGGCGGCGGTCTTCGACCACGTCGGCGGCGAGGGCGTCGTGGACTCCTTCCGGCTGCTCGCCCCGGGCGGCACGCTCGTGTCGTACGGCACCGCGTCCACCCGCGACGCCGCCGGGTCCTCCAAGGCCCCCGTCCTGAAGCTCTTCGCACGCCTCGCGCTGTGGAACGCGCTGCCCAACTCGCGGCACGCGCACTTCTTCAACATCTGGGCCGGCCGGCGCCGCCTCGACGCCTTCCGCGCCCGGCTCGGCGCCGACCTCGGGCAGGTCTTCGCGCTCCTCGCGGAGGGCAGGCTCGAACCGCAGGTCGCCGCGCGGATCCCGCTGTCCCGGGCGGCCGACGCGATGCGGCTCGCGGAGTCCGGCACGGTCGCGGGCAAGGTCGTGCTCGTACCGGACGAGGTGCGGGAAGAGGCGCGGGAGGCGCGGGACGGTCAGTCCGGGCGATGAGGGGCCGCGGACGAAGCCGGCGGCCGGGCCCCGGCGGGGTCCGGCAGGACCCCGCCGTCGGGCGGACCCTGCCCCCGGACACGGCGGTCGGCGCGCGTGGTGACCACCAGGGCGACCGCCGTCAGCGCGGACAGCAGACCCCAGACGACGGTGAAGCTGCCGGTCAGGTCCCGGAGCAGGCCGAGCGCGGGCGGCATCAGGACGATGGCGACCTGGTTGCCGGACATGGCGAGGCCGAGGGTGAACCCGGTCCGGCCCGCCGGGGCCGACTCGGTCACATGGGCGACCCACGGCCCGTACCAGCCGTAGCCGAAGAAGCCGAGCCAGACCAGGACGCCGCAGGCCAGGGCGGGGTTGCGGCCCAGCGGGGTCATCAGGACCACCATCCCGGCGACCACGGCGACCATGCAGAGCGCGACGGTGCCGTGCCGCCCGGAGCGGCTGCGGTCGCTGCGCACCGCGAGCGCGACGCGGCCGGCCACGCCCGCGCCCTGGGCGGCCACCAGGACCAGGGCCGCCGTCCCGGCTCCGACCGAGGCCGCCTCGTGCAGGTGCAGGACCGTCAGGACGCCCACCGCGTACTGCACGGAGATCAGGCTCACCCCGGACAGCACGATCGTCACCATGGAGGGCGCGCGGAGCAGCCGGAGCCGGGCGGCGAGCCGCGTGGAGAGCGGAGCGGGCATCTCCCCCAGCGGGGGCGCGGGGGCGGACGGCGCAGCCGAGGGGTCGGGCGCCGTGGACGACACGGGCGGCCCGGACAGGGCTGACGGCGGGCGCCGGTAGCCGACCATGAAGACGCCCGCCCCGAGCAGCGCGACGAACCCCCCGGCCACCAGCGCCGAGCGCCAGCCGTGGGCCTCCGCGAGGAGCGGCAGTACGGCCGAGGCGAGCGCGGCACCCAGCGGCAGGCCCGCCTGGCGCACCCCCATCGCGAATCCGCGCCGGGACGTGTCGAACCAGGACGCCACCGACTTGCTGCCACCGGGCTGCACGGTGCTGTAGCCGGCGCCGACGACCAACAGGACGCAGAGCAGGGGGACATAGCCGGGCGCGGCGCTCCCCACGCCGAGGGCCACGGCCACGACGCAGGCCCCGATGCCGACGACCCAGCGTTCGTTGTAGCGGTCGAGCAGTTCACCGGCCACCAACAGGCCGACCAGCGGCACCAGTTGGGACGCGGAGACCAGCATGCCGAGCTGGGCGGTGCTGAGGTCCAGGTCGCGTTGCAGCGAGATGCCGAGGGCGCCGATGCCCTGCACGAAGAAGCCCGCGGCGGCCTGCGTGAAGGTGGCGATGCCGAGGACGGCCCACCGGTAGCGCCATGGATCCGGGTCCCCCGCGGCCCGACTCCCGCCCCTCGCGGACGGATCCCCGTGGCCCGCGGCCGGGCCTTGCCCCCTCGTATGTCGTCGCATGCCGACCAGGCTGGTGTAATGGTCTTATGCATCTCAACCCTTACGGTGCCGACGTCGTGAAACTGGCCGCGGACCTGGCCAACCGGCGCCCGACGACCGCCGCGGAACTCGCGGACCGCTGCCGCGCGGCCGGGCTCACCCTGGAGCGGCCGGTCTCGCCGCAGGACCTGGACCGCGCCCTGGAGGCGCTCACGGCGTGGGAGGAGGTCGTCGACGCCGCCGACGACGAGGCCCGCGCCGAGCTGCTCAACCGGATGCTGGCGGCGGCCACCGCCCACCCGCGGCTGACCGATCACGCCGGCACCGGCTGGCATCTGCACTACCGGGACGACGCACAACCGCTCGGCCCGCTGCTGTTCGCGCTGATCTCCGTGGGCACGGCGCTGCACCTGACGGGCCGGGGCATGCACCGCCTGCGGCGGTGCACCGTCGCTGAGTGCACCACGATCTTCGCGGACACCTCCCGCACCGGGCGGCAGCGGTACTGCTCGCAGCGGTGCGCCAACCGGGACGCGGTGCGCCGCCACCGGGCGCGCACCCCCTCCTGAGCCCCGCTGGCGCGCACCCCTTCCTGAGTCCCGCGGGCGCGCACCGCACCGGCCCCGGCCGCCCCCTCCCGCCCCCTCAACTCCCGTCAATACAGGACGCTTTCAGACATTCGTCCGAAAGTTTCGTCCGAGGTCCTCCGTCGCGCCGATCTTCTGGTGAGGATCGACGGAGCCGTCCGGGGCAGGTTCCGGACGGACGACCCTGATCAGGGAGGAACTTTGGCATCACTTCCCCCGGCTGCCGGGAAGCGCCGCCCCGGCACTCCGACGCCACCCGAACAACTGCTGTTCGGCGGGCGGTTACGCGGTTCATGGGGCTGGACCACGCATGAACTCGCCCGTCTGAACGCGTCGTTCCTGTCGATCCTGCGGCAGATCCCCCGTCTTTTCCGGCACACCGTGACGCTGGCCTGGAGCGCCGACCCGGTGGCGCTCGTGGTGGTCGCGGTGGCCCAGCTCGGGCAGGCCGCGGCGACCGCGTTCGGACTGCTCGCCACCAATCGCGTCCTGGTGTCGCTGTTCGCGGCGGGCCCGACGGCCGACCGGGTGCGCGACGCGCTGCCGTCGCTGCTGTGGGTCGCCGCCGCCAGCGCGTTCGCGGCGACGCTGCGCGCCGTGTCGTTCGCGGCGGCGGGCCGCCTCGGCCCGAAGGTGGAGCGGGTGGCGGGGCTCTCCATGATGAAGGAGGTCATCCGGGTGGAGATGGAGCACATCGAGCGCTCCGACTTCCACGCGGTCCTCGACTCGGGACAGCACGGCCAGACCGCGGCCCGCCGCCTGATCGAGCACACCCTCGGCATCGTCGAGGCCCTGATGGCGCTGCTCGCCGTCAGCGGGGTCCTCGCCGTGCTGCACCCGGTGCTGCTTCCGCTGCTGCTCGCGGTGGTGGTGCCCAAGGCCTGGGGCACGGTGCGGGCCGCGCGGCGCACGTACGAGTCGGTGCAGATCTGGCTGGAACACGTGCGCCAGCAAGGGGCGTTGCGACGGCTGCTCATCTCGCAGAAGGCCGCGCCGGAGCTGCGGGTGCACGGCGCGGGCCCGTTCCTGCTCGACCAGTTCGACCGGATGGCGGCGCAGGCCGCGGACGAGCAGACGCGCCTCGCGCACCTGGAGGCCCGCACCGAGCTGACCACGTCCGCCCTCTCGGGCCTGACGGCGGGCGGCACCTACGCCGTCCTCGCCCTGCTGCTGACGAACGGTCAGCTGCCGCTCGCGTCCGGCGCCACCGCGGCGCTCGCGCTGACCAGCGGCACGGCGGGGCTGCGCCGCATGGTGTCGCACATCCACCACCTCTACGAACA
The DNA here is from genome assembly GCF_045070545.1 of Streptomyces sp. RK9. Lineage (NCBI taxonomy): Bacteria > Bacillati > Actinomycetota > Actinomycetes > Kitasatosporales > Streptomycetaceae > Streptomyces > Streptomyces sp. RK9. The sequence continues at coordinate 1,283,323 of NZ_CP173703.1, forward strand.
GAGCCTGTTCATGAACGACTTGATCCGCGCCCGCGAGGAGGCCAAGAAGCGCGCGATCCCCGCGGCCGGCGTCCCGGTGCCGGAGCCGCCCGCCGTGATCGCGTTCGACCGGGTGAGCTTCCGCTACCCCGAGCGCGAGACCCCGGCCCTCGACAATGTGTCCCTGACCATCCGCAAGGGCCAGGTGATCGCGCTGGTCGGCGCCAACGGATCGGGCAAGACGACCCTCAGCAAGCTCCTCGCGGGCCTCTATCTGCCCACGTCGGGCAGCATCACCTGGGACGGCACCGACCTGTGCGCGCTGCGCCGCGACGACGTCTTCGGCCATGTCGCCCTGGTCCTGCAGGACTTCCAGCGGTGGCCGTTCACCGCCCGCGCCAACGTCGCCATCAGCCGCCCCGAGGACATCCACGACACGGCACGGCTCGACGCGGCGGCCGCGTACGCGGGCGTGGACGGCGTGCTCGACGAGCTGCCGCACGGCTGGGACACCCTGTGCGAGAAGGGCTACGAGGGCGGCGTCGACCTGTCCGGCGGCCAGTGGCAGCGCGTCGCCCTGGCCCGCGCCTACTTCCGCGACGCCGACATCCTCATCTGCGACGAGCCGACCAGCAGCATGGACCCCGCCGCCGAGATCGACGCCTTCCGCAAGATCCGCGCGCTCGCCTCGGCGGACCAGACGATCGTCCTGGTCACGCACCGCCTGCACAGCGTCAAGGAGGCCGACGTCATCTACGTCCTCGACGAGGGCAGACTCGTCGAGCAAGGCGACTTCGCCACGCTGATGGCGGCAGGGGCACCGGACGAGCCGGGCACGCAGACACCCGGCACGCCCCCCGACGCGGCACCCGGATCGACGCCCACCGGACCGGCCGCCGAAGGCCCGCATCTGTTCCGGCACCTGTTCGAACTCCAGTCGCTCCAGTACCGCACCGACGCCCTCGACGCCGTGCCCACGCAGCGCCGCGGAACCCGGGACGCTACGCCGGACCAGTCCCCGGCGGGCGGCGCAACCGGTTGAGCCGCAGGGCGAGTTGCAGCTCCAGGGCCCGGTCGGGACTGTTCCAGTCCGGGCCCAGGAGCCGCGCGGTGCGGTCCAGGCGCTGCACGACGGTGTTGACGTGGACGTGCAGCGCGTCCTTCGCGCGGGACAGGCTCGCGCCCGCCTCGAAGTAGGCGTCGAGGGTGCGGACGAGTTCGGTGCCGCGCCGGGCGTCGTAGTCGACGACGGGCCCGAGGACGCGCTGGACGTAGCCGTCGATGCCGTCGACGTCCGTGTGGTCGCCGAGGAGCACGCCGACGAACCCCAGGTCGGACACGCTCGCGCCCTGGCCGGTGCGGCCGAGCACGGTCAGGGCGCGCAGACACCGCAGCGCCTCGGCGTGGACGGCCGGCAGGTGGGCGGGCCCCTCGGCGGGTCCGGCGGCGCCGCACGTCACGGGCGCCCCGACGGCCCGGCCGAGGTCGGCGGCCAGGCGCTCGGCGAGCGGCCCCGGCGCGGCGGTGGGCACGAGCAGGACGACCTGGCCGCCCTGGGGTCCGGCGAGGCCGCGCAGGGTGCGGGCGCGGCGGGCGGCCTCGGTCAGCAGGCGGGTGCGCAGGTCGCCCTCGCAGGTCAGGACGAGCACGGACGTCGGCTCCGCGAGGTCGACGCCGAGGCGGCGGGCGCGCAGGCAGAGGCGACCGGCGCGGCGCGGGTCGGACGTGTGGGCGGCGGTGAGCAGGTCGTCGAGGAGTTCGCCGCGCACCCGGTCCTCGGCCTCGGCCACGGAGCGGCGCAGGAGCAGCAGCAACGCGGTGTCCAGGCCCGCGCGTTCGAAGAGCCGCCGGTCGCTGTCGGTGAGGTCGGGGCGGCCGCTGAGCGCGATGCTGCCGAGCGGTTCGGGCCCGGCGAGCACGGCGGACACCCAGACGCCGTCGACGGACACGGCGTGTCCGCTGCCGCGGGACGCGGCGACGCCCCGGGCGGGCGCGGTCGCCGATTCGGCGCCGACGCGGGCCAGTTCGGTGCCGTCGGCGTCCTGGACGACGAGGCCGCCGTCGAGGAGCGCGGCTATCTCGGCGGCCAGGTCGGACACGTCGCCGCCGCGCAGGACCAGGTCGGTGAGCCGGTCGTGGGTCTCGGCGGCGCGCCGCATGGCCTCGCTCTGGGCGCGGGCGGTGGCGGTCGCCGCGTTGAGTTCGACCAGGGCGGCGCGGGTCTCCTCCAGGAGGCGCGCGCTGTCGATGGCGACGGCCGCGTGGTCGGCGAGCGAGGCGAGCAGCGCGATCTGGTCGGGGGCGAAGTCGCGCGGGGTCCGGTCGGCCGCGTACAGGACGCCGATGACGCGGCTGCCGACACGCAGCGGTACGCCGAGGATGCCGCGCAGCCCTTCCTCGCCGACGCCCGCGTCGATGACGGCGGTGTGCTTGAAGCGGGTGTCGGCGCGGTAGTCGGCGCTGGCGTAGGGCCGGGCGGTCTGCGCGACGAGGCCGCCGAGCCCCTCCCCCATGCCGAGCCGCAGCTGCTGGAACTTCGCGGACGTGGAGCCGTCGGTGACCCGCATGAACGTGTCGCCCTCGGCGGGGGCGTTGAGGGTCAGGTACGCCACGTCGGTGCGCAGCAGCAGCCGGGCGCGGCGCACGATGGCGCGCAGGACCGCGTCGAGGTCGCTGAGGGCGGCGAGGTCCCCCGCGGTGTCGAAGAGGGCGGACAGTTCGGCCTCGCGGCGCCGGTGCTGGTCGAGGGTGCGGCGGATGCCGAGTGCGGTGTCGGTGGCCGCCTCGACGCGGGCCAACTCGGCCGGGCCCGCCCCCGCCTCCCTGGCCGCGGCGGCGGCCCCGGCGAAGCTCTCGGCCGGTGCCTGCCGCCCGAGCAGGTCGAGCAGGTGCCACAGGGAGTCGGCCACGGTGTCGCCGGGGGCCTCTGGCGCGGTGGTGCGGGGGCGGGCGGATGCCATGGGTGGTGGCTGCCTTCCGACGTGCGGTGCGGGTGCTCAGGTGGGTTCGCCGGAGCGTACTGCCGTCTCTTCGGTACGCGCAGCGGGTGCGGCGGGCCGTCCCGGAACCGGGACCGGGCCCGCGGCCGGGAGGTCGCCCGCCTCGGTGCGCAGGTCCCGGCCGCGGGTCTCGCGGGCGAGCGCGACGGTCACCGTCGTCACCACGGCGGCCAGGGACAGATAGAGGGCGACAGGCGTGGCGGAGTCGTACTCCTTGAGGAGTTCCACGGCGATGATCGGGGCGAGCGCGCCCGCGACGATCGAGGCGAGCTGGGAGCCCATGGAGGCGCCGGAGTAGCGGACCTTGGTGTCGAACATCTCGGAGATGAACGCGGCCTGCGGCCCGTACATGGCGCCGTGGAACAGCAGCCCCACCGTCACCGCGGCGGTGATCACCGTGAACGACTCCGAGTCGACGAGGCCGAAGAACGCGAACGCCCACAGCGCCATGCCCACCGACCCGATGAGCGTCACCGGGCGCCGCCCGATCCGGTCCGAGAGCGCGCCCCAGGCGGGGATGGTGACGAAGTGCACGGCGGAGCCGATCAGGACGGCGTTCAGGGCGGTGCTCTTGGGCAGGTCGAGGTGTTTGGTGACGTAGACGAGCACGAAGGAGGTGAGGACGTAGTACGAGATGTTCTCGCCGAAGCGGGTGCCGATCGCGGTGAGGACCTCCCGCCAGTTCCTGCGGAACACCTCCACGACGGGCGGCTCGTCCTTGGCCCCGTGCGCGGCGGCCGCCTCGGCCCTGGCCTGCGCCTCCAGGAAGACCGGCGACTCGGAGACCGACAGGCGGATCCACAGGCCGACCATCACCAGGACGCCGGACAGCAGGAACGGCACCCGCCAGCCCCAGGACTGGAAGGTGGACTCGGACTGCACGGCGGCGAGCAGCGCGAGCACACCGGTGGCCAGGAGGTTGCCGCCGGGCGCGCCCGACTGCGGCCAGGACGCCCAGAAGCCGCGGTGCTTGTCGCCGCCGTGCTCGGAGACGATCAGGACGGCGCCGCCCCACTCCCCGCCGAGCGCGAAGCCCTGCACGAGGCGAAGCACGGTCAGGAGGATGGGCGCGCCGACACCGATCGCGTCGTACGTGGGCAGCAGGCCCATGGCGAACGTCGCGCCGCCCATCAGGAGCAGGCTGAGCACGAGCAGTTTCTTGCGGCCGACCTTGTCGCCGAAGTGCCCGAAGACGACGCCGCCGAGGGGACGGGCGAGGAAGCCGATGGCGTAGGTGATGAAGGCGATGAGGGTGCCGGTGAGCGGGTCGGCGGTGGGGAAGAAGATCTCGTTGAAGACGAGGGCGGCGGCGGAGCCGTAGAGGAAGAAGTCGTACCACTCGATGGTGGTGCCGACGAGGCTGGCACCGACGATCTTGCCGATGCTGCTGCGGGGACGGGCCATGGGGATCACCGGGTTTCACTCGCGGGTGGCGCAGGCATGAGCGGGGGCGTGCGGGGGTGTCACGGGGAGGCGGGGTGTGCGGTCAGGTGGCGGTCCAGCCGCCGTCCATCGACAGGGACGCCCCGGTGACGAAGCCGCTGTGGGGGCCGCACAGCCACAGGACGGCCGCGGCGACCTCCTCGGGTTCGATGAGGCGCTTCGTCGGTGAGCGGGCGAGCAGCACGTCGGCGACGACGGCCTCGTCGCTGATGCGGTGGGCGGCGGCCTGGTCGTGGATCTGGCCCTGCACGAGCGGGGTGCGTACGTAGCCGGGGCTGACGCAGTTGCTGGTCACGCCGTGCGGGGCGCCCTCGACGGCGGTGACCTTGCTCAGGCCCTCCAGGGCGTGCTTGGCGGCGACGTAGGCGCTCTTGTAGGCGCTGGCGCGGTGGCCGTGGACGCTGGAGATGTTGACGACGCGGCCCCAGCCGCGGGCGTACATGTGCGGCAGGCTCTGCCGCAGGAGCAGGAACGGGGCGGTGACCATCACCTGCTGGATCAGCGCGAAGCGCGCGGGCGGGAACGCGGTGAGGGGCGCGATGTGCTGGAGTCCGGCGCTGTTCACGAGGATGTCCACGTCGGTCGGCAGCGCGGCGACGGCGTCCGCGTCGGCGAGGTCGGTGGTGTGCGCGTGGCCGCCGACGGTGTCCGCGACGGCCTTGGCGGCGGCCGCGTCGATGTCGACGACGTGGAGCTCGGCGCCCGCCGCCGCGAGGGCCGCGGCGCAGGCGCGGCCGATGCCGCTGCCGCCGCCGGTGACGAGGGCGACGCGGCCGGTGAGGCCGACGGCGCCCGGGGCGGCGGGAGTCGGGGGCTCGGGCGTGGGGTGAGGTCCGCTGGTCATGGCCGGAAACATAGGCACGGCGCGGGGCGACGCCCATGTGGCCCGGCACCACACTCCGGCGCGGCCCCATGGCGGCGCCCGCCATGGGCGGCGCGTGTCTGCCGGTGGTGGTGCCGCGCCGGACGCTTGCGTTCAACCCGGGTTGAGGAGCGAGGGTGGCGTACCACCGGCCGCCGGACCCGGGCGGCGTACGCGGAGGTGGAACGTGAGCGAACCCATGCCCCGGCCCCTGACCCTGTCCGAGACCGCACGCGCGCTGCGGTCCGGCACCGTGACCAGCGTCGGCCTCACCGAGGCGGCCATCGCGGCGGCGGCCCTGCACGACGGGGCGCTCGGGGTGTATCTGGCGCGGTTCGACGAGCGGGCGCGGGCGGCGGCCCTGCGCGCGGACGAGGAGTTGGCGCGCGGGCTCGACCGGGGGCCGCTGCACGGGATCCCGTTCGGCGTGAAGGACACGATCGCGGTCGCCGACGGGCCGACCACCGCGCAGAGCCTCGTCCACGACCGGGCCTGGTGGGCCGGGCGGGACGCCCCGGTGGTGGCGCGGCTGCGCGCGGCGGGCGCGGTGATCACCGGGAAGACGACCGCGATGGAGTTCGGCTGCGGACTCCCCGATGCGGACGAGCCGTTCCCGCTTCCGCGCAACCCGTGGCGGCCCGACCTGTGGGCCGGGGGCTCAAGTTCGGGCTCGGCGAGCGGTGTCGCGGCGGGCTTCTTCGCGGCCGCGCTCGGCGGCGACACGGGCGGAAGCATCCGGATGCCCGCCGCCTTCTGCGGCGTCAGCGGCTTGCTGCCGACGTTCGGGCGGGTGCCCGGGGACGGGTGCGTGCCGCTCGGCCACAGCCTCGACCGGGTGGGGCCGCTGGCGCGCGCGGCACGTGACTGTGCGGCGGTGCTGAGCGTGATCGCCGGGGGGTGGGGCGGCGAGGGTGGGGCGTCCGGCAGTGGGGCGGCAGGCAGGGGCGGCGATACGACGGGCAGCGACGGCGGGATGTCGGGGCGCCGTGGCGGTGCGGCGGGCTGGGGCGGCCGGGTGCCGGGGCGCGGCGGAGGTGCGGCGGGCTGGGGCGGCCGAGACGCCGGGGGCGGTCTCGAAGTCCCCTTCGCCGAGCCATCGTTCGGCGGTGATCTGGCCGGGCTGCGCGTCGGCGTCGCGCGGGCCCACCACTTCCCCGCCGGCGGCGACCCCGCGCTGCCCGGCGTGTTCAACGCGGCCGTGGCGGTGCTGACCGGCCTGGGCGCGGACGCGGTGGAGGTGCGGCTGCCGTACTGGCGGGAGCTGATCACCACGGTGTTCGTGACGGCGGCCGCCGAGGGGCTCGCCCACCACCGCGCGGAGCTGTCCCGGCGCTGGGACGACTACGGCGTGGCCGCGCGCGGGTTCCTCGCGGCGGGCGCGCTCGTGTCGGGCGCGGACTACGTCCAGGCGCAGCGCGTGCGCGCGGTGGCGCAGCGGGCCGTGGACGCCCTGTTCGCGGACGTGGACGTGATCGTGTGCCCGACCGCGTCGATCGGGGCGCCGCCGTTCGACGCCCTTGCGGACGCGGCAGGCCACCAGGACCACGCGGGCGTGTTCGGCCTGGTGCACACGCCGTACTGGAATGCGCTGGCCAACCCCGTCCTGGCGGTGCCGATGGGGGTGACGGGGACGGGCCTTCCGCTGTCGCTGCAGATCGCGGGGCCGGTGGTGGACGAGGCGACGGTCCTGTGCGTCGGGGACGCGTACCAGGAGCGCACCGACTGGCACCGGCGCGCCCCCGATCCGGCGGGGTACGCGGCGCGGGCGTCGGGCGGCCCGGTCGGCACCGCTCAGGGGGTGCGCGCATGAGCGCCGACCCGCAGGACGTCGGCGTGCGGGTGCGGAGCCTGCTGGCCGCCGCCGGACTGCCCGCGGGCGAACGGGAGATCGCGGGGCTCGTGGCGGCGTACGCCGTGCAGCGCCCGGCCGTGGACGCGCTCTTCGACGTACCGGACACGGCGGACGCGCGGCCCGTGCCGCGCCGGGAGGTCGTCGTGCCGCGCGACTAGCGGCCGCGGTCCAGGGGGACGGTCGCGCGGAAGTCGGGGCAGCGCTCCAGGTCGTGGCCGTGGGCGCAGGTGAGCAGGTGGCCCAGGTAGGTTCGGGCGGCGTCGAGCCGGTCGATGTGGGCCTGGAGCGCGGCGACGCGGGCGTGCACGGTGCCGCGCCAGTCGGTGGCGGGGTCGTCGCGGCGCAGCAGGGTGCCGATCTCGTCGACGGACATGTGGCCGGTCTCCCGCCACAGCTGGATCAGCGCCACGCGGTAGACCTGCTCGGTGTCGAAGTACCGCCGCCCGGAACGCCGGTGCGGCGTCACCAGGCCGCGCCGCTCCCAGTAGTGCAGCGTGGACAGCGGCAGGCCGAAGCGGTCCGCGACGTCGCGTATCGGGGTGAGGTCGTCCATGTCCCCCATGGTCCACGGAGCACCGGGCCCGTGCGTGCGCGCGGGCCCGGTGGTGGCGGGGGGGGGCGGGCGCCCGCCCCTCACCGGCGGGGTCAGGCGGCGTTCGCGGTGTTCTGCGGGGCGACCTTGCCGAGCTTGTCGACGGCCTGGTAGTAGGTCCAGGCCAGGGCGTCGCAGGAGACCTTCTTGGCGCCGCTGTAGGTGGCGCAGACCCGCTTCAGGTCCGCGTAGAAGGCGCTGTCGACGCGGGCCTTGTTGGCGTTGAAGGTGCCCATTTCCTTGTAGTTGCGGTAGCCGAAGTCGTGCCGGGCACAGGCCGTCTGGAACGGGAAGCCGAACGGGTTGTCCGGGGAGGAGGAGCAGTAGTCCGTGGACCAGTTGAACTTGTACGCGCTCCACGCGCCCTGGTTGTTGCGGGCCGAGACGAACGAGTTGTAGCTGCCCGCGTCGGTCTGCGTCCAGCGGCTGAGCACCTGCGCCTTGTCCGCCGGGACGGCGGACGCCGGGGCGGCCGCGAGGCCGGTCCCGAGGGTGAGGGCAGCGGCGCTCACGGCCACGGCGGCGAGTCGACGACGCATAGGGATCCTCCTTGTGGGGGTCATGACACAACTCCGGGCCCGAGTGCGCGGAGCCATGGCTTTCATTGATCACCGCCGGCCTGTCGGCCTGCGGTCGTGCACGCCGCGTGGGGGTGGCGTCCCGATGACGGGTTCTTGACGGCATCTGGGCCATACACCAGGGGACTTGGCCCCAAACCACCACGCTGACGCTGTCGGGGCACACGCGTACGCGCATGCCTCAGGGCTGGGAGTGCTCCTGCCATACGACGGACACGACGCACTCCCCCTCCGGCGGGACGTCCACGTACTCGACGTGCCGCGCCACACCGGACGTTCTTGGTTCCCGGCACCGGCCCCGGGCGAGGGCACCCGAACCCGCCGCGAGCCGTGCCGGTTTGCGGGCCCGCAGCAGCGCGTCCCGGTCGGGCCCGGCCGGCACCGCGAGGCCGAGGCCCACCGGCGCCGCCGCGAGCGCGAGCACGACGAGGTCGCCGTGCGCCGCGGTGGCCACGTACAGGGGCGGCCTGCCCCGCGCGCTCGCCGTGCGCCCGTGGTCGGCGCCGCAGTGCGGGCAGGGGCCCGCGTCCACGGCGATGCCCTGCGGCGCCGCGCCCAGGCACGAGGCGAGCAGCAGCCGCAGTCCGGCGCGCTCGGCCACGTACCGCAGCCGCTCCGCCGCGTCCCCGGGCAGCCGGGCGCGTTCGCCGGCGCTCAGGGTGCCCTCGCGGGCGGGCACCACGGCCGGGTCCTGCGCGGAGAGCAGCAGCGTGCGCAGGACGACCGTGCCGACGGGCCGGGCGACCTGGGGCAGCGGGACGCCGAGGTCGAGGGCGGGCGCGGGCAGCGGCACCTTGGCGCGGCCCCAGCCCCCGTCGGGGTTGGCCGACGGCAGCGACGGCGACGGCACAGCACTCTCCTCGACCTCACTCATCGCGTGCCCCCCCGTTCGTTCCCGCCGGTTCCCGTCCGTTCCCGCTCATGCTTAAGGCCGTGCCGCGGCGATCCGCTCCACCATCGACACGAATTCACCCGTCCTGGCGTCGAATCGGGGTGAGGCCATGTAGCCCCGGGTGTCGGAGATGCTGTTGAGGCCGCCGATGTAGCCCGAGCCGGTGTCGTAGTCGTAGTCGAGCAGCCAGGGCGAACCGCTGGAGCCCGGCGTCATGTTCGGGCACTCGACCTGCCACATGTTCATCGGCGGCACCGTCGGCTCGATCAAGTCCTGGCAGAACTCCTGGTGTTCGCCGTCGTAGGGCGGCCCCGAGTAGCCCATGACCGACACCTGCTCGCCGGTGCGCGCGTCGGGCACGATCTGGTAGCCGCCCGCCGCGTCGAAGACGGTCTCGCCCTTGGCGTTGTCGTTGGTGATGACCAGGCCGTAGTCGTGCTCCCAGTCCGGCTTCGCGCCGCTGCTCCACAGTGCGGAGGTGGCGACGTTCCAGGCGGTGAACCGCCCGAACGGCTCGCTGCCGCCCTCGCGCGCCGGGATGAACACGACGTTCTTCGTCCAGTCGCCGCCCGGCCCCTCGTGGAGGCAGTGCGCGGCGGTCAGGACGAGGATCTCCGAGTCGCTGTCGACCGCGGTGGCGGTGCAGTGGTCGGGCTTGCCGTTGGCGTGCTCGAACACGAGCTTGCCGACGGCGGTGGAGTGCGTTCCGGCCGCGGCCAGGCGCGGGTCGGCGCGGTCCACGGCGGGCGCCGGGGCCTTCTTCTCGCCGGTGGCGCGGCGGACCCGCTCCGGCGTCCAGTAGTCGAGCAGGGCCCGCTCCCGCTGCGCGGCGGTGGCGCCCTCGGCGCCGGGCACGTCGACGACGGCCGCCCTGCTGACCACGCCGGGCGTGTCGTCCGCCGCCCGCGCGGGCGTGGCCGCGGCGAGCCCGGCGGCGGAGACGGCCAGGGCGAGGAGCAGGGTCCGGACGCGGCCGGGGCGGGAGCGGCCGGATCTGTCCCGTCCGCCGGACACGGGTGAGTCCTCAGACACAGTTGAGCTCCTTTCGGGGGGCGCCCTGGGTGAAGCGCTCCGCGGAGAGGGCCGAGACGTCGACGAACGGCCGTCGTCCCAGGTAGAGATCGCGGACGACCTCGCCGACCGCGGGCCCCTGGAGGAAGCCGTGGCCGGAGAAGCCGGTCGCGTACAGGAAGCGGCCGGGGCCGGGGGCCTCGCCGATCAGCGCGTTGTGGTCGGGGGTGACCTCGTAGAGCCCGGCCCAGCCCGTGACGACCTCCGCCTCGGCGAGCCGGGGCGCGCGCAGGGCCATCGCCTCGGACAGGCGGGGCAGCCAGGCGTCCGAGCGGGACAGGTCGAAGCCGGAGGGCTCGTCGGGGTCGGACATGCCGAGCAGCACGCCCCTGCCCTCGCCGTGGAAGTAGAAGCTGGTGCTGAAGTCGATGGTCATGGGCACCCGCTCGGGCCGGTCCGGCAGCGGTCCCGTCACCAGGACCTGCCGCCGGTAGGGCCGTACGGGCAGGTCGACCCCGGCCATCGCGCCGAGCGCCGCCGACCAGGCCCCGGCCGCGCAGATCACCGTGCCCGCCGTGACCGTGCCGCGTTCGGTGACCACGGTGGTGGCCCCGGAGCGTCCCGCCGCCCGCTCCATGCCGGTGACCTGACAGTTCGTCAGGAGCCGGGCGCCGTAGCGGCGGGCGCCGACCGCGTAGCCGAGGACCACCGACTCCGGCGCGCAGTAGCCGTCGTCGGGCGAGTACGCCGCGGCCAGCACGCCGTCCGTGGAGATCAGCGGGGACAGCGCGCGGGCCTCGGCCGGGTCCAGGATGCGGCTCGGCACCCCGAACTCATTCTGGACCGCCACGTTCCGCTCGAAGGCGGTCACGTCCTCGGGCCGGGAGAGCAGGAAGAGATAGCCCTCCCGGTGCAGGTCGATCTCCTGGCCGGGACGCCTGCCGAAGTCCTGGAACAGCTCCAGGCTGCGGGCGCCGAGCTGGATGTTGACCGCGTCCGAGAACTGCCCCCGGACGCCGCCCGCCGCCTTGCTGGTGGACCCCGAGCCCAGCGTGTCCCGCTCCAGGAGCAGCACGTCGCGGACCCCGGCCTCGGCCAGGTGGAAGGCGATGCTGGTGCCCATCACCCCGCCGCCGACGATCACCACGTCGGCGGCGGGCGGCAGTTCCGCCGCGGGTACGCGCACCCCCATCAGCCCGCCAGCTCGGCGGCGCCGTCGGGCAGGAACGCGGGCATGTGGCGCGGCAGTTGGCCCCAGACGCGCGGCGTGAAGAAGTGCCCGCCCGGCAGGACCGCCCGGGTGAACCCTCCCTCCGTCAGCTCCTCCCAGCCGTCGTGGGCGGGCGTCAGCTCGTCCTCGCCGACCATGAGGTGCAGGGGCGCGCGCAGCCGGGGCTCGCGCCGGAACTCATAGGCGGCGTACGCCTCCATGTCCATGCGGAGCAGGTCCACGGCCATGGCGAGCAGGTCGGGGTCGCCGATGACGGACTGCGGCAGGCCGCCGCCCTCCTTCAGGGACTCGGCCAGCTCCTCGTCGGACGCGGTGACGAGCTTGGTCGAGCGGACGCCCGTCCAGTGCTGCGGCGCGATGTGCCCGGACAGGATGACGCTCTCGGGACCCTGGGCGCCCCGCTCCTGGAGCAGGCGCGCGGTCTCGAACGCGAGCAGGGCGCCCATGCTGTGGCCGTAGAGCACGTACGGGGCGCGCACCTCGGTGGCGACGGCGTCCGCGCAGTCCGCGACGAAGCCGTCCCAGCCGCCGGTGATCTCGTCCGCGTACCGGTACTCGCGGCCCGGGTAGCACAGGGTGCGCAGCTCCACCTCGAGCGGAAGGAGCCTGGCCCAGGGCCGGAAGGCGACGGTGCCGCCACCGGCGAAGCCCATGCAGACCAGCCGGCGCGCCGCCCAGGGGCGTGGCTGCGGTCGGGCGATGCGGTTCATGCGCTTTCCTCCGCGGCGATCTCCTTCAGGACGGCGCGCAGCGCGCTGATCCCGAGGTCCAGCTCGGTCTCGGTCACCGACAGCGGCGGACGCCAGCGCAGCTCGCGCTCGCCGGAGCCGAGGAAGATCACCCCGTGGCCGCTGTACGCGCGCTGCAGCACCCGGTCGCGCAGGGCGCCGTCGGTGAGCGTGATCGCGCACATCAGACCGCGGCCGCGCGGATCGGACACCAGGTCCGGGAACTCGGCGGCGACCTCGCGGAGCTGGCCGACCAGGTGGGCGCCGGTGCGGGCCGCGTTCTCGAACAGGCCCTCCTCGCGGACGACCTGCATGATCCGGGTGGACCGGATCATGTCGACGAGGTTGCCGCCCCAGGTGGAGCTGAGCCTGCTCGACGTACGGAAGGCGTTGCCCTCCACCTCGAGCACCCTGCGGCCGCCGATGACGCCGCACACCTGCGTCTTCTTGCCGAAGGCGATGACGTCGGGGCGCAGCCCGAGCGCCTCGCTGGCCCAGCGCTCACCGGTGATCCCGAAGCCGCTCTGCACCTCGTCGGCGACGAACAGGGCGTCGTTCTCACGGCACAGCTCCGCCATCGCCTTCAGGAACTGCGGCCGCAGATGGCGGTCGCCGCCCTCGCCCTGGATGGGCTCGAAGACGAAGCAGGCGATCTCGTCGGCGTACCGGTAGAAGGCCGCCGCGGCGGCGTCGAGCGCTGCCTGCTCCTCGGCGAACAGCTCCGGCTCGTCCCAGCGGCTCATGTCGTTGACGGCCGGGCTCGGAATGCGCGGCCAGTCGAAGACGGGGAAGTCGCGGATCTTGGACGGGTCGGTGTTGGTCAGCGACATCGTGTAGCCGCTGCGGCCGTGGAAGGCGCGCTCCAGGTGCATGGCCCGCGAGCCCCGCACCGCCACCCCGCGGGCGGCGTTGTGCTGCGTCTTCCAGTCGAAGGCGACCTTCAGGGCGTTCTCGACGGCGAGCGCCCCGCCGTCGATGAAGAAGAGGTACGGCATGTCGTCGGAGCCGAGCAGGCCGATGAACTCCTCGACGAACGCGGCCTGTTCGCGGGTGCCGTAGTCGGGGTTGGCGGGCTTCATCCGGGCCGCGGCGAGGAACGCCTCGTCGAGCGTCGCGTCGCCGTGCAGGGCCGGATGGTTGTGTCCGAGCGGTGCCGATGCGTAGAACATCGACATGTCCAGGTAGCGGGAGCCGTCCCGCTCGTCCACCAGCCAGCAGCCCTGGCTGGCGCGGACGTCCAGAATGATGTCACCGAAGTCCCCGCTGACGTGGTCGCGCAGCAGGTCGATCCCGGCCTGGCTCATGGCTGTCCCCTTGTCCTGTGACGTGGCGTGTGACTGGTGCTGTGGCGTGACGTGTGACTGGCGTGGTGCTGAGTCGCGCGGTGCTGTGGCGTGCGGTGCGCGGCTGCGCGGTGCTCTGGCGTGCGGTGCGTGGTCGTTCACGGGTCGCGGGCCGGGGGCGCCGTCAGGCACGGGCCGTCTGCTGGCGCGTGCGCACGCTGCGCGGCCGGATGTCGGTCCAGACGCGGTCGATGTGCGCGACGCACTCCTCGCGGGTGCCGCTGGTGCCCTCGCGGTGCCAGCCGAGGGGCAGTTCGCGGTCGGCCTCCCAGAGGGAGTACTGCTCCTCGTCGTTGCGGACGACGTCGTAGCGGGGCGCTTCGGACATGGCTGTCTCCTTGAGGCGTGGTGAGGCGTGGTGAGGCGCGGTGAGCGGGAACGGGTGCGCTGGGCGTGCGGCACCCGGTGCGGTGGGGGGTGGGGGAAGCGGTCAGAGCGCGGCGGGTTCCGCCGCGGGACGGGCCGGTTCCGTGAGCTCGGCGATGGTGCCGCGGTCGAGCTTGAGGATCTGGTCGGCGATGGTGAAGTAGCGGTCGTCGTGGGTGATGGCGATGACGGTCTTGCCGCGCTTGCGGAGCGCGGGCAGGACCTCGGTGTAGAAGAACTCCCGGAACTCGGGGTCCTGGTCGGCGGCCCACTCGTCGAACAGCAGCACCGGCCGGTCCGAGAGCAGCGCCGCCACCAGGGCGAGGCGTTTGCGCTGCCCGGTGGACAGGGAGATGGTGGAGAACTCGCCGTCGCGCACGGTCACCTTGCTGTCCATGCCGAGCTGGGCGAGCAGCCGGTTGGCCTCGTCGTCGCCCGCGGGGTGGGCCGGCAGGGTGCGGAAGAGGTGGACGTCGGCGAAGACCCCGGCGACGCTCCCCCGTAGCTCCTCGACCCGGTCCCCGACGACGGGCGTGCCGTCGAGGACGACCTCGCCCGCGCTCGGCGGATAGAGCCCGCACAGCATCTTGGCCAGCGTGGTCTTGCCGCTGCCGTTGCCGCCGATCAGACAGGTGAGGGTGCCGGGCGCGAACTCGACGTCGATCGGGCCGACTTGGAAGCCCTTCTCGTCCCCGGCGGTGTCGTAGTGGAAGACCGCGCCGGACAGCCGCAGCTCGGCGCCCGCGCTCTGCTCGGCGTCGGCACGCTCGGGGGTGCCGAGTCCGCTCTCGTCGCCCAGGTCGAGCGCGTCGAGGGAGCGCAGGGCCGTCCCGGCCCGGCCGAGCGCCGGGATCAGGTTGAGGACCGTGACCAGCGGGGTGTTGATGTAGATGACGGCGAGGGTGAAGCCGGTCAGGTCGTCGGCGGGGATGTCGAAGTGGGGTCCCGCGAACAGCATGATGCCGATGCAGGCGAGGAAGAGCAGCTGCCCCCAGGAGCCCGCGATGGTGTAGAGGCCCACGCCCCGGGTGGTGTCCCGCACCAGGAGCTTGCCGGTGGCGCCGACGCCGCCGTCGAGGACCTCGTCGCGGCGGCCGCGGTCGAGCTTCAGCTCCTTCGCGCCGCGCGTGACGCTCTCCAGGTGGCCGTGCATGGCGTCCTGGTGCTCACGGGCGCGGCGCAGATGGACCCCGGCCCGGCGCACCGGGAGCTGGTAGAGCAGCAGGCCGACGGCGAGCACGCCGACCATGCCGAGCAGCATCTTCCAGGAGAGCACTCCGATGTAGACGAAGGCGCCGATGACGATGGAGCCGTTCATGGAGAGCAGCGGCACGCTGCTGACCGCGCTGGTGATGATCTGTACGTCGTCGGTGAGGGCGGACTGGAGCCGGGCCGGGCCGATGCGCTCGATGCGGCGCATGCCGCTGTCCAGGATCCGGCGGCACAGCTCCATCCGCAGTTCCTGGATGGAGCGCTGGGCGAGGCGGATCAGCAGGATGGAGGAGACGGCCCCGGCGAGCATCACGGTGAGCGCCGCCGCCACGAAGGCGGCGAGCAGTCCGGTGCCCGGGTCGTCGAGCCGTTCCAGGACCCGCTGGAGCACCGCGATCAGCGCCACGGTGGCGCCGCCCGAGAGCAGGCCCGCGACCACCGCGGCGATCACGGTCGTCCGGGACCGGGTGGCGAGGAGGGAGATGAAGTTCATCGACGTCCCGCTCTCCGCGCCGAGGCACCGTCGGTGCTCTCCCGCGCCGCCTTGACCAGTTCCGCGACGCCCGCCACGGTGAAGTCCGCCATGGCCTGCTGCACCCGAAGGCGCACCCCGAACTCGCGCCGCACCCGCAGGAGCAGCCGGGTGGCGAGCAGCGAGTGGCCGCCCGCCTCGTAGAAGTGGTCGCGGATGCCGAGACCTTCCAGGCCGAGCAGGTCCTGCCAGATCGCGAGGAGTTCGCGCTCGACCTCGTCGCGGGGCGGCTCGGCGCTGCCCGACGTGCCGAGGAAGTCGTCGGCGGTGGGCGCGGGCAGTCGGCGCCGGTCCAGTTTGCCGCTGGGTGTCTGCGGGATCTCCTCGACGAGGCGGATCGCCGCGGGCAGCGCGTAGCGCGGCAGGCGTCCCGCCGCCCGGGTGCGCAGCTCGCCGCGGTCCAGGTCGCCGCTCTCCGGCACCACGTACGCGACCAGGCGCGGTGTGGCCCCGGCGGCGCCGTGCACCACCACGACGCAGTCGGTGACGCCCGGGTGGTCGACGAGGACGGACTCGACCTCGCCCAGCTCGATGCGGTGGCCGCGGAGCTTGATCTGGTTGTCGAAGCGGCCGAGGAACTCCAGCTGGCCGTCGGCCCGGTGCCGGGCCCGGTCGCCGGTCCGGTAGAGCCGGGCGCCGGGTTCGGCGGCGAACGGGTCGGGGATGAAGCGTCCGGCGGTGAGGCCGGGGCGCCGCCAGTAGCCCTGGGCCACCTGGACGCCGCCGATGTACAGCTCGCCCGCGGCGCCGGGCGGCACCGGCTGCATGTCCTCGTCGAGGACCCAGATCGTGGAGCCCGGCACCGGTGCGCCGATGGGGGCCCGCTGTCTGCGGGTGACCTCGGCGGTGAGTTCGGCGACGGTCATCAGGACGGTGGCCTCGGTCGGGCCGTACCAGTTGAAGACCCGGCAGCCCTGTGCGGAGGGCCCCTCGAACCAGTCGGCGAACCGGGCGGGGACGACCTCCTCGCCCGCGAGCAGCAGCGCCCGCAGGCCGAGCGGCACGCCGCCGGTGTCGCCGCTGCCGTCCACGGCGGCCAGCTCCTGCGCGATCGTCGGGGTGGTGGCGAGCATGGTGACGCCCTCGCCCCGCAGATGGCCGTGCAGCTGCTGCGCGTCCGCGGCGACGTCGCCGGGCACGAGGTGGATCCGGGACCCGGCCACCAGGCCCGCGAACAGCTCCCACACCGACAGGTCGAAGGTGAAGGTGGAGCGGACCGCGACCACGTCGTCGGCGGTGGGCGCCACGACGGTCCCGGAGGCCTCCAGGTAGGCGAGCAGGTTGTGGTGGCTGACGCCGACGCCCTTGGGGGTGCCGGTGGAGCCGGAGGTGTAGATGAGGTAGGCGAGGTCGGCGGCGTCGGCGCGCTGCGGGACCGCGGCGTCGGTGGACGCGGCGGCCTCGGCGACGGTGCGGACCGTGATGCCCTCGTCGGCGAGCAGCGCGAGCACGTCCGCGTCGTCGTCGGTGAGGTGCGCGGTCAGCGCCGTGCGGCAGCCCGAGTCGCGGATCAGGTGGGTGATGCGCTCCAGGGGCAGCTCGGGGTCGACGGGGACGTAGGCCGCGCCCGCCGTCATGGCGGCGAGCAGCCCGGTGACCAGGTCGACGCCGCGCCTCGCGACCACCGCCACCAGGTCGCCGCCGCGCACCCCGGCGGCGGTGAGGCCGTCGGCGGCGGCGCGGGCCCGCTCGGTGAGCTGGCGGTAGGTCAGGGCGCCGCCGGGTCCGGTGACCGCGACCGCGCCGGGGCGGGCCGCGGCGACGGCCTCGACGGTCTCGTGCAGGGTGCCCGCGGGCACGTCGAGCGGGCCGCCGTCGGCGCGCCGGGCGGCGGCCGCCGCGTCGTGGGGCAGCAGGCTCGCCGCGTCGTGCGGAGCGTCGGGGTCGGTGGCGAAGCGGCGCAGGGCCTGGGCGTACATCGTGGCGAGGTCGGCGGCCCACTCGTCGGAGACGCGGTCGCTGTCGTAGGCGAGGATCAGGCCGAGCTCGTTGGCGGGCGGGTGCACCGAATAGGTGGTCATCACCGCGTAGTTGGTGTCCTCGGCGGACGCCGGGTGGTGGTCGATGAGTTCCACGACGCCGGTGTCGAGGATCTCGCCGAGCGCGTGGAAGCGCACGAAGTTCACGCCCACGTCGAACAGCGGGTCGTTGCCGAGCGCCTGCTGCACGTTGATCAGCGGGGTGTGCCGGTGTTCGAGGAGGCCGCGCTCCTCGTCGAAGGCGCGCCGGGCCAGCTCGCGCCAGCTGCCGCCGGGCACGGACAGCGAGGTCGGCAGCATGTTGATGAACAGGCCGCGCAGGTCCTTGGCGCCGGGCAGGTCGGGCCGGCCGTGCATCACCATGCCGGTGACGGGGTCGGTCACGGCCAGGGCCTCGGCGAGGACCTTGAAGTGCACGCCCACGGCGAGGCTCTTGAAGGGCAGGCCCTCCTCCTGGGCGAGCCGTGCCAGGCGCCGGGAGGTGTCGGGGTCGATGTCGACCTGGACCCGGCGCACCTGCGGCAGTCCGGAGGGGCGCAGGTCGGCGACGGAGCGCGGTTCGGCGTCGGCCATCCGCTGCCGCCACGTCTCCGCGACGTCCGCCCCTTCCAACGCGGCCCGCTCCGTCTTGATGAAGTCGGCGTACCGCAGAGGCAGTTCGGGCCAGCGGGTGCCGTAGTCGGGGGCGTCGTCGAGCAGCGCCGCCTGCCGGCTGAAGATCTCCGTGACGGTGGACGTCCAGCTCCAGCCGTCGAGGATGACGTGGTTCTCGCTGACCGTCAGCTGGAACTCGTCGTCGCCGAGCAGGTGCACGGCGAGCCGCTGCAGCGGGGCGCGCTCCAGGTCGAGGTGGTCCTCGCGCTCGCCGGCGACGAAGTCGTCGATCTCGGCGGCCTGCGCGGCGGCGTCGAGCCCGGACAGGTCCCGCACCGTCAGGAGCGGCGGCACGTCCCGGTGCACGATCTGCAGCGGCTCGGAGTAGCCGTCCAGGGAGATGCTGGTGCGCAGGACGGGGTGGCGGTCCATGGTGTCGGCGAGGGCGCGGCGCAGCGGCTCCGCTTCCAGGCGGCCGCGCATCCGCACGCTGACGGTGTTGTGGTAGATGCCCGCCTCGGGGTGCAGGTGCAGGTGGTAGAGCATGCCCGCCTGGGTGGCGCTGAGCGGGTAGGCGTCCTCGGCGTCGGCGGGCAGCGCGGCCCGGTCGTCGGCGCTGATCATCTCGAACGGCTCGGCGCGCGCCAGGGTCTCCTCGCGGCTGCCCGCGAGGTGGGTGGCGAACTCGGCGACGGTCTGGTGCTTGAACACGGCGTGCACACGGGTCTCGTGGCCGAGGGCGCGCAGCGTGCCGGTGATCTCCACGGCGCGGATGGAGTCCCCGCCGAGGGCGAAGAAGTTGTCGTGCACGCCGATCCGCTCGACACCGAGGACCTCGGCCCACACCCCGGCGACGGTCTCCTCCAGGCCGGTGCGCGGAGCGGTGTACTCGGTCCCGGCGTCGAGGCGCGCCTCGGCCGGGTCGGGCAGGGCCCGCCGGTCGGCCTTGCCGTTGACGGTCAGCGGCACCTCGTCCAGGGCGGTGTAGACCGCGGGCACCATGTAGGACGGCAGCAACCCGGAGGCGTGCTCCCGGAGTTCGGGCACGTCGGGCAGCTCACCGGCGGCGGGCACCAGCCACACGACGAGCTGCTCGCCGCGCACGTCGGCGACCGCGGCGGCGACGCCGGGGTGGGTGGCGAGGGCGACCTCGACCTCGCCCAGCTCGATCCGGAAGCCGCGGATCTTCACCTGGGCGTCGGCGCGCCCCCAGTACTCGAACTCGCCGTCCTCGGTGACCCGGGCCAGGTCCCCGCTGCGGTACAGGCGGGCCCCGGGCACGTCGGAGAACGGGTCGGGCACGAACCGCTCTGCGGTCAGGCCGCCGCGGCCCGCGTAGCCGAGGGTGACGCCCGCGCCGCCGACGTGGAGTTCGCCGACGAGCCCGGCGGGCAGCGGGTTGAGGGCCGCGTCGAGGACGTACAGGGTCAGGTCGTCGATGGGGACGCCGATGGGGCTGCCGGTGCGGTCGCCCAGGTCGTCGGCGGTGATGACGCGGAAGGTGGAGTGCACGGTGGTCTCGGTGATGCCGTACATGTTCACCAGGACCGGGGCCCGGTCGCCGCGCGCCTCGATCCACGGCCGCAGCGTGTTCGGGTCGAGCCGCTCGCCGCCGAACACGACGTGGCGCAGGGCGAGTTCACGAGTGGAGCCCTCGGCGGCGTCGGCCGCGACCACGCCCTTGAAGGCCGACGGGGTCTGGCTGAACACGGTGACGCCGAGCCGCTCGACGAGGGCGAGCAGGTCCGCGGGCGACTGGGCGGTCTCGTCCGGCACCAGGGCCAGCTTCCCGCCGTGCAGCAGCGCGCCCCACAGCTCCCAGACGGACACGTCGAAGGCGTAGGAGTGGAAGAACGTCCACACGTCGTGCGGCCCGAAGTCGAAGCGCCGCGCGGTCGAGGTGTACAGGCGCAGGACCTGGGCGTCGGCGACCTCCACGCCCTTGGGGCGGCCGGTGGATCCCGAGGTGTAGATGACGTAGGCCACGTCGCCGGGGTGCCGCGCGGGCAGCGCGGTACGGCTCTCGGCGGCGCTGTCGGGCCCGGCGAGGGGGCGGCCGTGCCCGTCGACGCACACCTGCGGCAGGTCGGTGCCGAGCGTGCCCGCGCCCTCGGCGCCGCACACCAGGAGACGGCCGCCGCTGTCGCTGAGGACGTGCCGGACGCGGTCCGCGGGGTTGCGCAGGTCGAGGGGTACGTACGCGGCGCCCGCGCGCAGGACCGCGAGGATCGCCACGATCTGCGCGGGCCCGCGCTCCAGGTACAGCGGGACCCGGTCGCCGGGCGAGACCCCCAGGTCCACCAGGTGGCGGGCCAGGGTCTCGACGTGGTCGGCGAGTTCCGCGTACGTGATGTCCTCGCCCTCCCAGTGCAGGGCGACGCGGGCGGGGTGGCGGGCGGCCGAGCGCAGGAAGGCGTGGTCGAGGCCGTGCGTGACCCGGGACTCGGCCATCGGGCCCTCGGGGTCGGACGGCGTGGCGAGCGGCAGCAGCCGCACCTCGCGGTCCGGGGCGTCGAGGCCCGCGGTGAGCAGCTGGACGTACGCGTCGAGCAGCGCGCCCGCGGTGTGTTCGCGCAGCAGCTCCGTGTCGTACTCCAGCATCAGCTCCAGGTCGTCGCCGCGGTGCGAGACGCTGAGCGTGACGTCGGTCTTGGAGGCGGCTGTCTCCACCGGGACGGGGGTCATGACGGCCTCGCCGAGGCGCAGCGCGGAGCGGTCCTCGCCGAGGTAGGCGAACATCGCGCCGAACAGCGGGGCCCCGGTGCTGCCGCCGACCGCCGACACCACCGACGAGGTCAGCACGTGCTGGTGGTCGAGCGACGCGGCGACGGTGGCGGCCGACTCCTGGGCGAGGTCGCGCAGCGTCGCGCCGTCGCGCAGGCGGCTGCGCAGCGTCAGGGTGTTGATGAACGGGCCGACGGTGGCGCGCAGTTCGGGCCGGACGCGGTTGGCGACCGGCACCCCGATCACCAGGTCGTCGGTGAGGGCGGCGCGGTGCAGGGCCGCCCGCCACGCGCCGTAGAGGACCGCGAAGACGGACACGCCGCAGCCCGCGGCGAACTTCTCCACGCGGTCGCGCAGCGCGGGCCCGGTGGGGCGCACCAGATGGTGGCCCTGATGGCCGCGCGTGTCGGGGCGGGGATGGTCGAAGGGCAGGCTCAGGCCCCGCGGGGCGCCGTCCAGCTCGGTCCGCCAGTGGGCGAGGGAGGCCTCCCGCGAGGGCGCGTCGGCGCTGTTGCCCTCCCACCAGGCGTAGTCGGTGTACGAGGGGCCCTCGGGCGCGGCCGGCGGTGTGGTGCCGGTGCGGAACGCCTCGTAGGCGGCGGTGAGTTCCTGGATGAGGACGCTCACCGACAGGCCGTCGACGACCAGGTGGTGGAAGGCGACGACGAGCCGGTGCCGCTCGGGCGCGAGGGCGATGAGCAGGCCGCGGGCGAGGGGTCCGCCGGCGTCCAGGGCGAAGGGGGCGCGCAGTTCGGCGTCGGTCAGCTCGTCCCTGCGCCGCTCGGCGGCCGCGGCGTCCGTGGCGGCGAGGCGGGTCAGGTCGGTGCGGCGCAGCGGGGGCAGCGCGGGCAGCAGCCGGGCGTGCGCCTTGCCGCGGACGTCGTCGGTGACCAGGCGCAGCCCTTCGTGCCGGGCGAGCATCCAGTCGAAGGCCCCGGTCAGCGCGTCGGCGTCGAGCGGGCCCTCGATGTCGAGGGCGGCGGGGACGGTGTAGGCGGTGCCGGTGGGGTCGAGGGCGTGCGCCGTCCACAGCTGGAGCTGGCTCTCCGAGAGGACGACCTGGGAGCGGTCGGCCCGCCGGGGCACGCGGGAGGTCGTGGTCTCGCGCCCCGGACGGCGGGCCGCGAGGGCGCGCCGGGCCTGCTCGAGACGATCGAAGCCGGCAACGCGTTCGGGTGCGGTCATGACTGTTCCTTGGGGACGTCGTGGGCGGTGCCCTCGGTGGGGGGCTCCGGATCGTCTGCCGGATCCAGGGCGGCGAACGCCTCCGCGAACTCGCGGACGGCGCCGTCCTGGTCGTGGGCGAGGAGCAGGTTCGCCTGGTCCGCGACGGTGGGCGCGGTGAGCAGGTCCTGCAGGGGCAGTTCGGTGCCCATCAGTTCGCGGACCTGGGCGACGGTGTGCATGGCGCGGATGGAGTCGCCGCCGAGGGCGAAGAAGCTGTCGTGCGCGCCGACCCGCTCGACGCCGAGGACGGTGCGCCAGATCTCCGCGACGACCATCTCCACGGGCGTGCGCGGCGCGGTGAACTCGCCGCCCTGCTCCAGGTGTCCGTCCGCCGGGTCGGGCAGCGCGCGCCGGTCGGTCTTGCCCTGGGGCGTCAGCGGCACCCGGTCCAGGGCGACGAAGAGCCCCGGGACCAGGTACGCGGGCAGCACCGCGGCACAGTGCTCGCGCAGCTCCGCCACGGTCGGCGCGCCGTCGGGGCCGGGCACGAGCCAGGCGACCAGGCGGCTCTCGCGCGCGTCGACGACCGCGGCGCGGACGCCGGGGTGGCGCAGCAGGACGGCCTCGACCTCGCCGGGTTCGACGCGGTAGCCGCGCACCTTCAGCTGCCCGTCGGCGCGCCCGCAGAACTCCGGCAGGCCGTCGGCGCCGATGCGCACGAGGTCGCCGGTGCGGTAGAGGCGGGCGCCCGCCTCGGTGGCGAACGGGTCCGGCAGATAGCGCTCGGCGGTGCGCCCGCCCCGGCCCGCGTAGCCGCGGGTGACCCCGGCGCCGCCGACGTACAGCTCTCCGATCACGCCGGGTGCGACCGGCGTGAGCGCCTCGTCGAGGACGTGCAGCGTGGTGCCGCCGACGGGGCCGCCGAGGCTGACGCGGCCGTCGGCGCCGACGATCCCGGCGGTGGCGTTGGCGGTGGTCTCGGAGGGCCCGTACAGGTTCCACAGCCGCGCGTTCGGCAGCAGGCGGTACGTGCGCTCCACCAGGTCGGCGGTCAGGGCCTCGCCGCCGAGGAGCACGTCCAGGGCCCGCTCGCGCGGCGCGGCCGTGCCGTCGGCGGACTCCAGGGCGCGCAGGGTCTCGTCCCACAGGCGGGGCACGGTGTTGACCGTGGTGACGGTGGTGACGTCCGCGCCCGAGACGGCGGCGGCCAGTGTCTCGGCGGGCCGCTGTCCGGCCGGGGGAAGGACGACCGTGCCGCCGAGCACCAGCGGCCCCCACAGCTGCTTGACGGAGGCGTCGAAGACCGGTGCGGCGGTCGCGGGCAGCACGGTGTCCGGGCCGATGAGGCCCGCGTCGGCGAGCCAGCCGAGGTAGTTGACGACGTTGCGGTGGGTGACGGCGACGGGCTTGGGCCGCCCGGTGGAGCCGGAGGTGAACAGGAGGTAGGCGAGGTTGTCGGGCGCCGCGGGGCCGTCCTTGGCCGCCGCAGCGTCGGCTTCCTGGCCGCCGCCGATGTCGTCGGCGGTGAGGAGGACGACGTCTCGGCCCTCGGCCTTCCCGTCGCCGTGGCCCAGCAGGGCCGCGGTGTCCGCGGTGGCGACGCACGTCCGGGCGGACGCGTCGCCGAGGAGCGCGGCGATCCGGTCGGCCGGGTCGTCCGTGTCGACGACCAGGTACGCGGCTCCGGCGCGCAGCACGGCGAGCTGGGTCACGAGGCGGGCCACGGGGTCCGGCACGAGCACGGCGACGGCGGACTCGGGGCCCACTTCCAGGCGGGCGGACAACCGGTCCGCGGAGGAAAGGAGTTGACGGTAGGTCAGCTCACGGTCGCCGCAGCGCACGGCGGGCGCGTCCGGGGTGCGCGCGGCGGCGCGGACGATCAGGTCGGGAAGGGTGGCCTCCTGCCAGTCGGCTGCCGTGGCCGACACGGGTGCCGCGAGCGGTGCCGCGGCGGCGCCGAGGGGCGTCCGGCCGATCCGCGTTCCCGGCTCCCGCGCGCCCTGCTCCACGACGGCGGCCAGGGCGTCCAGGATCCGGTCGGCCACCGGGCCGCCGAGCCCGGCCGCGGCGGAGCCGTCCAGGCGCACCTCGACGCGGTCGCCGTGGCGCACGGCGGCGAGGCGGAACGCGGGTCCGGCGCCCCGGGCCGCGAGCGACTCGACGGACCAGCCGCCGACGTACTCCGGCACCTCCGCGTACGAGAAGGCGAGCGGCCCGCTCACGGCGGACAGGTCACTGATCAGCTCGACGCTCTCGCGCTGCTCGGCCCGCGCCGCCCGCACCGCGGACACCACGTCCGCGAGGGTACGCCCGGACCCGAACTCGTACCGCAGCCCCGGCCAGGCGCTCAACGGGCCGAGAGAGGACTGGAGTTGGGGTACCTCGCGCAGGCCGGTGCGCACCCGCACGGTGAGCGTTCCGGCGCCCCCGAAGCGGTGCAGGACCACGAGCCAGGCCGCGAGGAGCAGCGCCTCGGCCTCGCCCGTGGGGTAGCTGGCGGCGGGGAGGGTGAGCGAGCGGACGGAGTCGGCCGCGGGCCGGACGCCCGCCCCCGGCGCCGCCGCGTCCGCCGCGGCCGAGGCAGCCGTCACACCGGACGCGGGGGCCAGCGAGCGCACCCGTGCCACCGCGTCGCCCGTCTCGTCCGTCGCGTCGGCGCCGCCGTGCGTGGCCTCCTGGTTGGCGCGGGCGGCAGCCGCCTCGGGCTCGGCGAGCATGTCGTGCAGCCACTCGGCGATGTCGGCGTACTGGAGGGAGTCGCCCTCGTCCCGGCCCGCGCCCTCGCCGGTCGCCCCGGCCAGTTCGCGCTCCAGTTCGGCCGCGAGGAGCAGCAGGCCCTCGGGGTCGAGGACGTGGGCGGAGGCGGCGAGCTGGACCCGGCCGCCGGGGCCCGCCAGGGCGGACCAGGGCGGTCCGTAGACGCCACGGTCGGCACGGCCGGCGCTGTCGGCACCGGCTTCGGTGGGCTCGGGGAGCGCGTCGGAGAACACGTGCTGCGTGGGCGGGCCGCCCGCCGCGGACGCCACCAGCGCGGTGCGCAGCACCTCGTGCCGCCGTGTGAGGGCCGCGACGGCGGCGGCGAGCCGCTCCCCCGCCACGGCTTCGGGGGCCTGGAGGACGAGGGTCGTCACCGTGTCGTCGCCGGTGGCGTCGTGCTGCTGCGGCCCCGCGCGGAAGATCTCCGCCGCGGGCGCGGCCGTCGCGGCCGCTGTGGAAGTCGTAGTCACCGTCTGTCCCCCTGAGTCTGCGTGGTGGTGCCGTCCTGCGCCCCCGCGCCGCTCGGCGCGGGCCGGGTCTCCAGGTCGTGCCAGGTCGCCGCGCCCGCCATGGCGACGCGGATCTGCCGCTTGCCGGTGAAGGGCGCCCGGCCGTGCGAGGCCAGCAGGTTGTCGACGACGAGGACGTCGCCGAGCTGCCAGTCGAAAGCCGTGGACTCGGCGTCGAACGCGCCCCTGATCGCGTCGAGGTCCGCGCGGTCGAACTCGCTGCCGTCGCCCACCCGGCTGGTCTTGGGCACCCGCTCGGGGCCGACCTGGCTGAGCAGTTCGGCGGCGAGTTCGTCGCCGAGCGTGCTCAGGTGGAAGCTGGTGGCCTGGTTGAACCAGACCCACTCGCCGGTGACCGGGTGCCGGGCGACGGCGGGCCGCTGGGCCTCGGTGCGCAGGTGGTTGTCGGCGACGCGCTCGACGCGCACCCTGGTCTGCTCGGCGTAGGCGTCGAGGCCGCTCTCGTCGCAGCCGAGTGCCTCCTGCCAGGGGATGCCGACGCCCGGCGTGTAGTTGCGCACGTACCGCACGCCGTGCTCCTCGACGCGGGCCACCAGGTCGGCGGGCAGCCGGCCGAGCACCTTGCGGGAGTCGGCGAGCGGGGTCTGGCCGCCGGTCTCCGAGGGCAGCGCGCAGGAGAAGCCGAGGACGCGCGGCCAACTCCAGCTGTAGCAGGCCTCGTTGTGCATCTCGATGGTCTGGTCGGCGGGGTACTCGGTGGAGGAGTAGATGCCGTCGCCGAGGTCGCTGCGCGGTGTGGCGCCGTCCTGGTAGGCGAGCGCGCCGTCACCGGCGACGGCCTCCACGACGGGGCGCAGCGCGTCGGCGCCCTCGTCGAAGCCCCGGAAGAGCACCGCGCCGTGCTCGTGCAGCCGTGTCCGCACCAGCTCCGCGTTGGCCCGCACCCACACGGTCAGCGGGACACCGGGCCGCTGCGGGGTGGCGAGCACGGGCAGTGCCGCGGGCTCCAGAGGGCCGAAGGCGACGACTGACGCGTCCGTCAGGGACCGTCGCCTGACCGGCTCCTGGGGCATGCGGGACGTACGAAGGGACATGGGTGCTCCGTTTGCTTGTCGGTGGTGGCCCGCGGGGACATGGGCGTGTCCGGGCGGGCGGGTTCGGACCGGCCGCGTGGGGGCGGCCCTCCGGGGTGGTTCGGTGCTCGGTGCGCTGCTCGGTGCGTGCTACGCGGTGCGGTGCACTGCCGTGCCGCGTCGAGCCGGGCTGCGCGGTGCTGGGTGGTGCGGTGCGTGCTGCGCTGTGCGTGGTGTGCGGTGCCGTGCGGTGGTGCCGGGCACGGCCGAGGCCCGGCTCAGGCGCGGGCGCGGACGGTGGGCGCGAGGCGTGCGGCCCGCCGGGCGCGGCCGGCGGCGCGTTCGCCGCGGGCCCGCTCGGTGAGCGCGGCGCGGACCTCGCCGACGGTCGCGGCGTCGTCGGCGAGCGCCGTCAGGGCGCGACACAGCTGGTCGGCGAGGGCGGCGGCCCGCTCGGTGGGGACGCGGACGGTGTCGTGGTTGAGTGCGATGGCGAGCCGGTCCCCTTCGGGGGCGGCGGAGACGGTGACGGGAAGTTCGGTCTGTTCGAGCGCCTCGGACCGGGTCACCGACAGGCCGGGAAGTCCCGCCCCGAGGTCGGCGAAGGGGAAGTTGGCGACGATCACCGAGGTGTCGAAGAGTCCGGCGGAGCTGGTCCGTCCGTTCCACACGGCGATCCGGGCGAGCGGGGTGTGGATGTGCTCCTGTGCCTGGTGCAGGGCCTGCTGTACGTCCCTGGCCCAGGTGCCGACCGGCAGTGCGGCGGGCAGCCGGGTGCGCAGCGGCACGGTGTTGATGAACATGCCGACCGTACGGTCCACGTCCGCGAGGTCGGCGGGCCGCCCGGACCCCACGCTGCCGAACACCACGTCGTCCGAGCCGGTCTCGGCGGCGAGGGTGAGGGCCCACGCCGCGTGCACCATGCCGCCGAGGGTGACGCCGAGGCGGCCCGCGGTGTCCCGCAGGCGTCCGGTGTCCGGCGCGGGCAGCGCCACCTCGTGGTCGCGGTGGACCGCGGCCCTGTCCGCCGCCGGGGCGAGCGGCACCGGGGCGCACCCGGCGAGGCTCCGGGTCCAGAACTCCCGGGAGGCGTCCGGGTCCTGGCGTGCGACCCACCGGGCGAACGCGCCGAAGTCCGGCGCGGGGGCGAACCGCGGGGTCTCGCCCCTGCCGTGCGCGGCATAGTGCTCCAGGACCTCCCCGAGCAGGATCGGCAGCGACCAACCGTCGAAGAGGACATGGTGGTTGGTCCACACGAACGCCCACCGGTCGGCCGCGAGCCGGGCCACGGCGAGCCGCGCGAGCGGCCCTTCACGCAGGTCGAAGCCGGTGTGCCGGTCCAGTCGTACATAGGCGTCGAGGCGCGCGTCGGCGGTCCCGCCCGGGGGACCCGCCGGGTCCCCGGAGCCGTCGCCCGCTCGGCCGTCCCCGCCCGCCCGCGCGTCCCCGGCCGCTCGCGCCGCACTGCCGTCCGGCGTGAGGTCCAGGAAGGTGACGGGCAGTTCGCACGTCGCGGGCACCACGAGCAGCGGCCGCGGGACGTCCTGCCACACCGGCACCCCGCGCAGCACGGCATGTCGGTCGACGGCCGCCTGCCACGCCCGCGCGAACGCCTCCTGGTCGAGGTCGCCCTCCATGACGCAGACGAGCTGCTCCACATAGACGCCACTGCCACCGCTGCCCGCCGCGCCGCCCTCGGCGAGGCTGCGGAAGACCATGCCCTCCTGGGTCGGGGTGAGCGGCCAGACGGCGGTGAGACCGCCCCGGCGCACGGCCCAGTCGCGGACGGCGGCGACGGGCGCGGTGCCGTGCCGCAGTCCCGCGGCGAGCACCGGCGCGTCCGACTCGGCGGCGAGCGCGCGGAGTTCGTCGAGGACGGCGTCCGCGAGCGCGTCCGCCGCCTCCTGTCCGGTGTGCTCCACCTCGACGGCGAGGCGGCCGTCGGTGACCAGGCTCTCCACGACGATCGCCGCGGGACGGGTCCCGTGCGGGTCGCGGACCTGGCCGAAGCCGGGCGCGAGGAGTTCGAGCGCGGCCCGCGGGTCGGCGCTGGAGCTGACCCGGCCCAGGTAGTTGAAGTTGACGTGCGGGGCGGGCAGTTCGGCGAACCGGCGTGCCAGGTCCTCGTCGTGCGCCAGGTGCCGGACCACGCCGTGGTCGATGCCCCGGTGCACCAGGTCCCGAAGGCGGGCGCGGACGTCCCAGAGGGTGCCGAGGGGGTCGTCGTCCGCGGTGGCCACCGGGAACGGCGCGAGGGTGGTGAACCAGCCGACCGTGCGCGACAGGTCGAGGTCGGGGTGCAGGTCCTCGCGGCCGTGGCTCTCCAGCTCCACGACCACCGAGGGCAGCGCGTCGATCCGGGCCAGGGCGCGGGCGGTCGCGGTGATCAGCCCCTCTTCCAGGGTGCCGGCGAGCCGCCGCACCAGCGTCTGCTGGAGCTGTTCGGTCTCCTCCGCGGTCAGGGCGCGCCGGGCGCGGCGGGCGTCGCCCTCGGTCCCGGGGGCGGGCGCGGCCGTCCTCGGCCCCGCGATGGCCGCGAGTTCGTCGAGGTCGGCGCGGACCCGGTCGAGGACCTGCGGGTCGAGGGCCCGGCGCCGCAGTTCGGCGGTCCACTGCCGGTGCGTGGTGCCCTCGGCCTGGAGGACGGGGGGCTCGCCGGCGCGGACGGCGTCGAGCGCGAACTCCAGGTCCTCCAGGACGATGCGCCAGGAGACCGCGTCCATGACCAGGTGGTGGGCACTCAGCAGCAGCCGCTGCGGCACGTCGGGCCCGAGGTCGGCCAGATGCGCCCGCAGGAGCGGGCCACGGGCGGGGTCGATCCGGGTGTTCAGCTCGTCGGCGACCATCCGCAGCCAGTCGTCGGCGGAGCCCGTCGTGCCCCCGGAGTCCGCCGAGAGCTCGCTGTACTCCACCGGTACGTCGACCTTCGGATCGACCACGGCCCGCACCCCGCGCCCGTCGACCCGGCCGTCCTCGGCACCGATGCCTTCGCCGTCCGTATCGCCCTCGGCGTCACCGTCCACGAACCGGGTCCGCAGCGCCTCATGGGCCTCGGCCACGGCGTTGAGCGCCGCGCCGAGTTCGTCGGGGCTGACGCGGGTGCGCAGGCCGAGGAGCAGGCCCATGTTCCAGTGGGCCGGGGTGTCGAGGTCGAGTTCGTGGAACCAGCGCTGGATCGGGCTGAGTTCGTCCGTGCTGTCGCCCTGCGCGCGGGCGCCGGTGCTCGCGCCGGTGGTGACGTGCGGGGCGAGGTCGGCGATCGTCGGGTACTGGAACATCTGGCGCGGGGTCAGCTGGATCCCGGCGCGGCGGGCCCGCGCGACGACCTGGATCGACAGGATGGAGTCCCCGCCGAGGGCCAGATAGCCGTCGTGCACGCCGACCCGGTCCAGGCCGAGCACCTGGCACCACACCTCGGCGAGGCGCCGCTCCACCTCGGTGCGGGGCGCGACGTACCCCTGGTCGTCGGTCTCCCACGTGGGGGCGGGCAGGGCGCGCCGGTCCACCTTGCCGTTGGCCGACAGGGGCAGCGCGTCGAGGACCACGACGGCGGCGGGGACCATGTGCGCGGGCAGCCGCTCCCCGGCCCCGGCCCGGATCACCCGCGGTTCGCAGGCGGCTCCGGCGCGGGCGACGACGTACGCGACCAGGCGCGGCTCGCCGCCACCCGTGGGCGCCACGGCGGCCACCGCGGCGTCCGCCACTCCGGCGGCGTCCCGCACCACGGCCTCGATCTCGCCCAGCTCGACGCGGAAACCGCGGACCTTGACCTGCTCGTCGACGCGCCCGTGGAACTCCAGGGCACCGGCGCTGTCGAACCGCACGAGGTCACCCGTGCGGTAGAGCCGCGCCCCCGGCTCGGACGTGAAGGGGTCCGGCACGAACCGCTCGGCGGTGAGACCGCCCCGGCCCGCGTAGCCGCGTGCGACCCCCGCCCCGCCGACGTACAGCTCCCCCACGCCGCCCGGGACCACCGGGCGCAGCGTCTCGTCGAGGACGTACACGGTGCGGCCCGGCAGGGGCCGTCCCAGCGGGACGGTGCCGGTCGCGCCGTCGGCGCCGACCTCGTGCACGGTGGCGGTGATGACGGTCTCGGTGGGGCCGTAGGCGTTGATGACGCGGCCGCCCACCGTGCGCCGCCAGATGCCGGTCTCGGCGGCGGGCATGGCGTCGCCGCCGACGACGGTGAGGCGGACGGCGAGGGCGGCGGGCACCGCGGCGCCGTCGGCGAGCGCGGTGGCCAGCTGCCGCCACAGGCCGGTCGGCGGGTTGAAGACGGTGACCCGGTGCTCGGCCAGGAAGGCGAGGAGTTCGTCGGTGGCGAGCAGTCCGTCGGGACGGAGCACGGCCGCGCCGCCGCACGTCAGCGGTGCGAGCAGCTGCTCGGTGCTGACGTCGAACGAGAAGGAGCCGAAGACCATGACCCGGTCGGCGGGGCCGAGCCCGAAGGCGCCGCTGATCTGGGCGAGGTGGACGGCCAGTTGGCCGTGGGTGACGGCGACGCCCTTGGGGCGTCCGGTGGATCCGGAGGTGAAGACGAGGTACGCGAGGTCGTCGGCGTCCGCAGCGTCCAGACCCGTCCGGTCGGCGTCGGCCGTCAGGTCGAGGGCGTCGATCTCCAGGACCGGGGTGGCGGAGGGCAGGAGGCCGTCGATGACGTCCCGCTGGGCGGCGCCGCGCACGACGGCCGCACAGCCCGCCTCGCCCGCCATCATGCGCAGCCGCTCGGCGGGGTACGACGGGTCGAGGGCCAGCCACGCGCCCCCGGCCCGCGCGACGGCGAGCATCGCCACCGCCATCAGGGTCCCGCGCGGCAGGCAGAGGCCCACCACGGCGTCCGGACCGACGCCCGCCGCGCGCAGCCGGGCGGCGACCACGGCCGACGCGCGCTCCAACTCCCCGTACGTCCACGACCGTTCGCCGTCGACCAGGGCCACGTCGCCGGGCCGGGTCCGGGCGTGCGCCACGACCGCATCGGGCACCAGGCCCGCGCTGTCCGCCGCCGGGACTCCGGCGCCGGACCAGGCGAGGAGCGCCTCGGTGTCGCCGGCGCCCAGCTCGCCGAGGGTGACCGCGGGGTCGCCGGTGAGGGCGTCCAGGGCGCGGTCGAGGTCGTCGAGGAGGCGGCGCGCGGTGTCGGCGTCGTACGCGGCGGCGTCGACGCTCAGGCGCAGCTCCAGGTGCTCGCCGGGCATCACCTGGACGCTGACCGGGTAGGTGGTGCGCTCCAGGAGGCGGCCGCTCTCCAGCGTGAAGCCCTCGGTGCCGAAGCCCTCGAAGGGATAGTTCTCGACGACGACGATGGAGTCGAAGAGCGGGGCGCCCGCGGGGGCCCCGGCCCAGGACGTGACGTCGGCGAGCGGGGCGTGCTGGTGGTCGGTGAGTTCCTGCAGGCCCTGGTGGACGGCGCCGAGCCACTGGTCGGCGCGCAGATCGTCGGCGATCCGCACGCGCAGGGGCAGGGTGTTGATGAACAGGCCGACGGTGCGTTCGATGCCGTCGATCTCGGCGGGGCGGCCGGAGAGCACGCTGCCGACGGCCAGGTCGCGGGCGCCGGTGCGGCGGGCGACGACCAGCGACCAGGCGGCGTGGACCAGGGCGGCGAGTGTGACGCCGCGGTCGCGGGCGGTCTCGCGCAGGGCCCGGGCGCGCTCGTCGGGCAGCCGCAGCGCGGGCTCGTGGGTGCCGGTGCGGTGGTTCTCGGCCTGGGCGCGACCGGGGGCGAGCAGCGCGGGCGTGGTGAAGCCGGTGAGCTGCTTGCGCCAGAACGCCTCGTCGTCGGAGCGGTCGCGGTGCTCGTTCCAGCGCACGAAGGTGCCGTAGTCGGGGGCGGGCACCAGTTCGATGTCGGTGCCGTCCCGCAGGGCGGGGTAGAGCGTGAAGGCGTCGCCCGCGACGACGGGCAGGGACCAGCCGTCGATGAGGATGTGGTGGTTGGTCCACACGAAGGTCCACTCGTCCGCGCCGGTGCGAAGCAGCGCGAGGCGCACCAGCGGGCCGCCGCTCAGCTCGAAGCCCTCGCCGCGGTCGCGCGCCAGGAAGTCGTCCAGGCGCTCCTGCGCGGTCGGCGCGGCGCTGTCGTCGGCGGCCGTCCAGTCCTCGAACCGGGCGGGTACGTCGATGTCTCGGGGCACCACGAGCAGGGGCCGGTCGGTCTCCTGCCAGGAGCAGCGGGCGCGCAGGGCGGAGTGCCGGGCGATGGCGCCGCGCCAGGCGTCGAGGAAGGCGCGCGGGTCGATGTCGCCGCGCAGGACGCACACCAACTGCTCCGTGTAGGCGTCCGATCCGGGCTCGGCGAGGGCGTGGTAGAGCATGCCCTGCTGGAGGGCGGACAGGGGCCACACGGCGTGCAGCGGGCCGAGGTCGCGTTCCCAGGAGGCGAGAAGGCCAGCGGGCAGACCGGTGGTGTCGATGCCGCCCGGGGCCGGTTCGCCCTGGCTCGGGGCCGACTCGTCGGCGGCGGGCAGGAGTTCGGCCTGCGCGGCGAGCCCGGCGACGGTGGGGTGCTCGAAGAGCTGACGCGGGGTGATGCGCAGTCCGGCCCTGCGGGCCTTGGCCACCACCTGGATGGACTGGATGGAGTCGCCGCCGAGGGCGAGGAAGTCGTCGTGCACGCCGACGCGTTCGAGGCCGAGGACCTGGCACCACACCTCGGCGAGGCGGCGCTCCGCGTCGGAGCGGGGCGCGACGAAGTCCTTGGCGGACGTCTCCCAGCGGGGCGCGGGCAGGGCACGCCGGTCCACCTTGCCGTTGACGGACAGGGGCAGCGCGTCCAGGGTCACGACGGCGGCGGGGACCATGTGCGCGGGCAGGCGCTCCCCGACCCAGGCGCGCAGGGCGCCGGTGTCCACCGGGGTGTCGTCGGCGGCCACGACATAGGCGGCCAGGCGCAGTTCACCGCCGCCCGGCGGGGTCACGGCGGCCACCACGGCGTCGGTGACCGCGTCGGCGGACCGGAGCACGGCCTCGATCTCGCCCAGCTCCACGCGGAAACCGCGGACCTTGACCTGCTCGTCGACCCGCCCGTGGAACTCCAGGGCACCGGCGCCGTCGAACCGCACGAGGTCACCCGTGCGGTACAGCCGCGCACCGGGCACCGTCGAGAACGGGTCGGGCACGAACCGCTCGGCGGTCAGGTCGCCCCGGCCCGCGTAGCCGCGCGCCACCCCCGCCCCGCCGACGTACAACTCCCCCACGCCGCCCGGGATCACCGGGCGCATGGCGTCGTCGAGGACGTACACGGTGGTTCCGGCGATCGGGGTGCCGATGGGGACGGTGGCGGGGTCGCCGTCGGCACAGAAGTGGCCGGTGGCCCAGACGGTGGCCTCGCTCGGGCCGTACTCGTTGACGAGGGCGCAGTCGGGGAGCGCGGCGCGGTGCTCGGCGACCAGGTCGGCGGGGCAGGCCTCGCCCGCCACGACGACGGTGCGCAGCGAACGGCCGGGCCCGCCGGGCCGGTTGAGCAGGGCGCGGTAGAAGGAGGGGACGGTCAGGGTGTGCGTGAGGGCGTGCCGCTCGACCAGACCGGCGAGTGCGTCGGCGTCCTTGACCTGGTCGGCGTCGGGCACGGCGAGCGCGCCGCCGAGGGTGAGCGTCCAGAAGATGCCCGCGTAGGCGCTGTCGAAGGAGAAGGACGAGAGGAGCAGGAAGCGGGGCGCGTCCGGCCCGTAGAAGGCGGCGCGCGCGGCGGTGGAGCGGGACAGGGTTCCGTGGGTGACGGCGACGCCCTTGGGGCGGCCGGTGGAGCCCGAGGTGAACACCAGGTACGCCAGGTCGTCGGGGTGCGCCGCGTCCAGGCCCGCCCGGTCGGCGTCCGCCGTCAGGTCGAGGCCGTCGAGCTCCAGGACGGGGGTGCCCGCGGGCACGACGTCGTCCGCCAACTCCCGCTGGGCGGCGCCGCGCACGACGGCAGCGCAGCCCGCCTCGCCCGCCATCAGCCGCAGCCGCTCCGCCGGGTACGAGGGGTCGAGGGCCAGCCACGCGCCCCCGGCCCGCAGCACGCCCAGCATCGCCACGGCGGTCCCCGCGCCGCGCGGCAGGCACAGCCCGACCACGGACTCCGGGCCGACGCCCGCGTCCCGCAGCCGGGCGCCGACGACCGCCGAGGCGCGCTCCAGCTCCGCGTACGTCCACGACCGTTCCCCGTCGATCAGGGCGACGTCGTCCGGCGCGGTCCGGGCGTGCGCCAGGATCGCCCGGTGCACGGGCTGTCCGTCGCCCGCCGCGGGGACCCCGGCGCCCGTGTGGCGCGGGCCCGCGCCACCGGCCGTGCCGAGGTCGGCGACGGTGGCGGCCGGGTCGGTGACGGCCTCGGTGACGAGGGTCTCGAAGAGCCGGGCGTAGCCGGCGACGGTGTCCGCGTCGAGCCGCGCCGGGTCGAAGTGCAGGACGCCGAGCACCTCGCCGTCGACCTCGCCCGCCTGCACCCGCAGCGGGAACTGCGCCACCTGCTGGCGGACCGGGACCGGCTCGGTGTCGTAGCCGGAGATGTGGACGGTGCCGAGACCGCCGGTGATCGACCGGGTGCCGTACGAGAGCCGGTCGGACTCGAACTGGAAGCTCACCTGGTACAGCGACTGGCCGGACAGGGCCGAGCCGGGGTTCAGGCGGCCGAGGACGGTCGGGGTGGGCAGGGCCCGGTTCCGGACGGCGCCGACGTGCGCGGTGCGAGTGGCGTCGAGCACGTCGGTGAAGGCGGCTTCCGGCCGGATCCGGGTGCGCAGGAGAAGGGAGTTGGTGAAGTGGCCGACGGTCCGCTTGACGGAGGTCTTGCGGCCCTCCACGGGGAAGCCGACGACGAGGTCGTCCGCGCCGGTGAGCTTGTGGAGCAGCACGTTGAAGGCGGCCAGCAGCACGGTGGCGGTGGTGCTGCGGCTGGATCCGGCCAGCTCCCGGATCCGGTCGACGGTCGTCGCGCCGATGCGGAACGGGACGTGGGCGGGGGCGTCGGGGTCGGCGACCGGGCGGGGCGCGGTCATGCCGGGCAGGTCCAGGGCGAAGCGGCAGCCGTCGAGCTGCCGCACCCAGTAGTCGCTCAGCGCCTCGGCGCGCGGCCCGGCCAGGAAGGCGTGTTCGGCGGCGACGTGACGCGCGTAGGAGGTGTCGGGGCCGGCGGGCAGGCCGGGGGTGCCCTCGGCCTCGGACCGGTAGGCGGTGAGCAGGTCCTCCAGGGTGAGGAACAGGGAGCTCATGTCGCCGACGACGTGGTGCAGGACGAGGTGCACGGTGGTGGCCGCGGTGTCCTGGTAGACGAAGAGGCGGGCGGGCGCCTGGTGGCCCAGGGCGAAGGGGCGCTCGTAGTCGCGGGCGGCGAGGATCCGCAGCTCGTCGGCGTCGACGCCCGGCGTGTCACGGACGGCGAAGGGGGCCTCGGCGGTGCGGTGGCGCTGTACGTAGCCCTCGGCGCCGGGGGCGACGGTGCTGGTGAGCACCGGGTGGCGGGCGCAGACGGCGTCCCAGGCGCGACGCAGCAGCTCGGTGTCGAGGCGCTCGGTGACCTTCACGGTTCCGGCCACGTGGTACGAGGGCGACTCGGGCGCGAGTTCTTGAAGGAAGAAAAGGGATGCCTGCCCGACCGAAAGTGGAATATCCAATTCCGCCTCTGGTCGCCTTTCGGCCCGGCCGTGATTTCCCCCGTGCACGACATCCACTGCGACGCCCTCCCCGTGAGCTGTCACAAAAAATGACAGAGCCCGTCATACGTGTGACAGGGCCTGTCACACGAGGCACAACAGTAGACACGGCCCTGTCACACTTCAAGCCAAAAATTGCACGCACCGTGCGGTAGGGCGTTGACCTGCAATGGTGTTAAGAAGTCGCCAAGTTCGCGACGAGGCTGCGCACCGGTTCGACAGCCATACCCCCTTCGCCCTACTCTGCCGCCGTAATAGCCGGTGACAGGGCCGCACGTTCCTTGCGGCCCTTGACCAAGAGCGGTGCCACGCGGTGTGCCCGGGGGCATCCGCTTGTCGCCTCCCGGCAAGCCGGGGCGATCCCTGAGGACGAAGATGATCGAACAGCCCGCGTTCGGACGCAGACTGCGGATGCTGCGCGTGCAGCGTGGCCTGTCCCAGACCGAACTGGCGGGCGACGAGGTGTCGGCCAGCTATGTCTCGCGGGTGGAGAGCGGCCGGCGTTCGCCGAACGAACTCATCGCCGCCTTCTTCGCCCGCCGTCTCGACGTCCCGCTGGACGCCCTCACCAACCCCGCGTCCCAGGACGAGGGCGAGCACCGCAGCCGTCGGCTCGACATCGCCGGCAAGCTGCTCGAGGCCCGCGCCCTGCGCAAGGACGGCGAGCTCACCGTCGCCGCCGAGCTGCTGCGCGGCATCGGCGCCGCCGCCACCGGGCACGCCGAGGAGGACGTGCTCTGGGAGGCCACCTGGGAGCTCGCCGACGTCCTGCGCGAGCTGGGCGACACCACCGCCGAGCACCGCGTCCTCGCCGACCTCGCCGACACCGCCCTGTCCCAGGAGACACCCCGGCTCGCCGCGCGCGTCGCCACCGCGCTCTCGGAGAACCTGCGCCGCCAGGGCCGCCTCGGCGAGGCCGTCCGCACCGCCGAGCACGCCGTGTCGGTCACGGTCGCCCTGACGCCCACCGCCCACGAGCGGGTCGGCGCGATGCTGGCGCTGATCAACTCCTACACCGACAGCGGTGAGCTGGAGAACGCCGCCGGTCTCGCCGACACCCTCCAGGAGACGGCCGAGGACATTCCGTCGAGGCAGCTGCGCGGCCAGGTCTACTGGGCCGCGGGCAGCGCCCGCTTCCTGTGCGGCCGCCCCGAGGACGGCGTCCACCTGCACGAACGGGCCTTCGCCTGTCTGCGCCCCGAGGTGAACCTGGGGGCCTGGGCACGGCTGTGCCGGGCGTCCGCGGCGCTCCGGTTGGAGTACGACCTCTCGCAGGACGCCGCCGGGCACGCGGCACGGCTGCTCGCGCGCGCCCGGCAGGCCCTGGAGCTCGTCGGCCGCGACGACGACATGGCCGAGCTGATGCTGGCCGAGGCACACCTGGCGCTGCGCCAGGGCGAGCCGGAGCGGGTCCTGGAACTCACCACGAAGGTGTGCGACGGCGGCGCCGAGCTGCCGCTGGCCGGGCTCGGGCAGTGCCAGCTGCTCGCGGCCCGCGCGCACGCCCTGGCCGGGAACACGGCGGCGGCCCGGGACAGCTACCGGCTCGCGGCCGAGACGCTCGACCGGGCGGGCGCCTATCGCAAGTCGTCGGAGGCCTGGCGGCAGTTGAGCGAAATGCTCGCGGCCGGCCCCGGGGATGGGCCGGCCGCGGCCGCCGACTGACGGACCGGAGTGCCAGGGGGTTGTCGTCCGTATCCGGTCAGCCGGAGTTCAGCGCCCACGGGCGCGCCGCCGGACCTCGGCGGTCCCGGCGGGATCGCGGGGGCACGGCCGGGACCTCGGTGGTCCCGGCCGGGGCCCGGCGGGTCTCAGTACGAGTGCGCCTCGTGGAAAGTCGGGTTGAACGTCCAGGTGTGCAGGGCGGTCACGGGTCCGGCGGCCGCGACGGCGGCCACCGTGCCGCGGCCGCTGGGCAGGTCGCGGACCTGCACCTCGGTCATGCCGGAACCGTCGGGCAGCGGCACCGCCACGGCGCCCGCGCCGTCCTCGACGAGCACGTCCACCTCGTCCGGCGGCACCCTCAGGCCGTAGCCCGCCGCCCGCAGCACCGCCTCCTTGCGGGTCCACAGGCTCAGGAAGAACATCTGCCGGGCGTCCGGGGACAGCCTGCGCAGCAGCCGCTGCTCCCAGTCCGTCAGGGCCAGGTGCAGATTCTCGCCGTAGGCCACGTCGCCGTCCTGGATGTCGACGCCGACCTCGCTGATCAGTGAGACGGCGACGAGCTGCTGGTCGCCGACGTACGCGGAGCTGAAGCACACCTCGTGGTCGACGAGGGCGAGACGCCCGTGCTCCGTGCGGCAGAACTCCACGCTCTTGGGGCCCCGCCCGAGCACCCAGCCCAGCACCCTGCGGGTCGTGGCCCGGGCGCTGAGGAAGGCCCAGCCGTCCCCGGAGCGGCCGAACGCCTCGGCGGTCGCGCGCTCGGCGTCGGTGACCAGTTC
Organism: Streptomyces sp. RK9; assembly: GCF_045070545.1. Lineage (NCBI taxonomy): Bacteria > Bacillati > Actinomycetota > Actinomycetes > Kitasatosporales > Streptomycetaceae > Streptomyces > Streptomyces sp. RK9. Next base: position 1,321,783 of record NZ_CP173703.1, read on the forward strand.
CAGCGCCTCGGCGATGGCCTGACGCGCCGGCTCCAGGCCGACCCGGAACACATGGAGTTCGCCCGACCGCACGACCAGACCGGAAGGAACCGCGGCCCACCCACCCATCTACCTGATCTCCTTAGTTCGCTGGCCGCCGGGCACACGGAGGGAAGGACCGGGCAGGACCCGGCCCTCCCTCGCGCGGGCCGATCAGTCGTGGGAGGCGGCCGGGACGGTGCGCGGCGCGCGCCACGCCTTCGAGCCCAGCAGTTTGAGCGCGGCGGGCAGCAGCACACCGCGGATCAAGGTGGCGTCGAGAAGGATGGCGACGGCCAGCCCCACGCCCAACTGCTTCATTTCCAGGGTCGAGAGCGTCGCGAAGACCGCGAACACCGCGACCATGATCACAGCGGCTGTGGTGACCACACCGGCGGAGGTGAGAATGCCGTGCCTAATCGCCTCATGTGCAGAGCCCCCCCGGCTGACACCCTCACGAATCCGGCTCAGAACGAAGACGTGGTAGTCCATCGACAGGCCGTAAAGAACTACGAACAGGATAAGCGGCAGCCAGGAAACGACCGCTCCATTTGAGTCAAAGCCCAGGACGTTTTCGGCCCACTCGTGCTGGAAGACGAGGACGAGCACGCCGTAGGAGGCCGTCACGGAAAGGACGTTGAGGACGCCGGTGAGCAGCGCGAGCGCCACGGAGCGGAACGCGAGCAGCATGATCCCCAGGCAGAGCAGCATCACGAAGCCGATCACCATCGGCAGCCGGTCCTTGAGCGTCTTGGAGAAGTCCGTGGAGAAGGCGGTGGCGCCGCCCACGGCCCACTTGTCGACGTCCGCGCCCTTCAGCGCCGCCGGCGCCAGGTCCGAACGCAGCAGCTCCAGCGTGTCCTTGGCCTGCTTGCCGCCGGCGTCGCCCTTGACGTGCAGTTCGAGGCGGGAGACCCGGCCGTCCTTCGACACCGAGAGGTCCGGCTCGTCCGCGTCGGCGAACCGGCCCGTCGCCATGGCCTTGGCGTGCAGCCCGGTCAGGAGCTCCTTCACCTCGCCGGACCGGGCCTTGTCGGCCTGCACGGCCACGGCGTGCGACGTGCCCTCGCTGGGGAAGGCCTCGACCACGCGGTCATAGGTCTGCATGACCTCGTAGGAGCGCGGCAGGTCCTCGTCGCCGGGCATCTTCAGCTTCATGTCGAGCGCGGGCGCGGCGAGCGCGAGCATCGCGACCAGGCCGACGGCCAGGGACGCTCCGGGCGCCTTCAGGACGGGGCGCAGGACGGCCCCCCACAGCTTGCTCTCCTTGCCGACGTTGGTACGCCGCCACAGCAGCGGGATCCGCGGCCGGTCGATCTTGTCGCCGAGCCCGGCGAGCGCCGCGGGCAGCGCCGTCAGCGAGCCGAGGACCGCCACCAGGACGACCAGGACGGTGCCGAGGGCCAGCGAGGAGAACAGCATGCTGCCGGAGAGGAACATTCCGGCCATCGCGATGGCCACGGTCAGGCCGGAGACGAGCACGGCGCGCCCCGACGTCGCCACGGCGATCCGCAGCGCCGCCTCGGGCGACTTGCCGAGGGCCCGCTCCTCGCGGCGGCGCCGGATGTAGAAGAGCGAGTAGTCGACGCCGACGGCGAGCCCCATGAGCAGGATCAGGCTGGCCTGGTTCTCGTTCACGGGGACCACCAGCGAGGTGATCCCGGCCAGGCCCATGGCGAACACCACCGCGGTGATGCCGAGCAGCACCGGCAGACCCGCGGCGAGCAGCGCTCCGAAGGCGACCAGGAGGATCACCAGGGTCAGCGGCAGGCTGATGAACTCGGCCCGCTGGAAGTCGGCGCCCAGCTTGGCGCTCAACTCCTTGGTGACCGAACCCTTTCCGAGCTGCTCCACGCGCAGGTCGCCGTGGGCCTTCTGCTCCGCCTCGGTGGCCTTCAGCATGGGGCCGACGACGGCCTTGGGCTTCTTCTTGTCGTCGCCGGTGCCGAGGTCGAGGGTGACCGGGAGCAGCACGCTGCGCCCGTCCTTCGCGGTGACCGGGTCGCCGACGCTCGCCACGTCCTTCACGTCGGCGTAGCGCGTGCGCAGCGACTTCACCACGGACTCGGCGGTGGCGTCGGAGAGCTTGCCGGAGCGCGCCTGGATCAGCACGCGCTCGACGCCCTCGTCGGCGAAGTCCGCGTCGTCCAGCATGCGTTCGGCGACGGCGGCCTGACCGGTCAGGCTGTCGGCGTCCTCCTGGTCCTGCACACCGGTGACCATGCTGGCCCCGTACGCGAGGATCACCGCGAGGACCCACAGCAGCAGCGTCGTCTTGCGGTGGGCCATGCTCCAGGCGGCCGTGCGTTCCACGACTCCGCGCGGCGGGGCGATCCCCGGTGGGGCGTTGCGCTGGCGCGCGGCGTCCCTCTGCTGGGATTCCTCGGTCACTGACATCGTCAAAGCTCCTCGTCAGGGGGTACGCAGTGAAGCTACGCAGCGGCCCCCCGCACGGTCAGGCGTGCAGCCACCCATCGACCGGTAGTGCTGCCACCACCGGGGAAGGAAGCGCCTGCACGCTCGGAGAACAGGCGAGTCGCTGCCTAAGATCCCTGGTAGTCGAGTTGGAGACCGGAGGGGCGCCGTGAGGCTGAGACCACCGCGGATTCGTGCGGCCTTGTATCGCGTCGCACGGGGACCGCTCGGTCGGGACACCCGGAACGACCTGTTGCAGTTGCTGACGACACTGGCGATGACGCCGCTGTACTGCGTGCCGATCATCCTGTTCACGCTGGGCGCCGGCCTCACGCCGCTGCTGCTTCTCGGTCTGCCGCTGCTGCCCCTGGCCATGAAGCTGGCCGGGTGGATCGCCCGGGTCGACCGCGAACGCCTGTACTTCCTCCAGGAGTTGGACATCGACATGCCGCTCGCGCAGTCCGGCGGCGGCTGGAAGGGCCGTCTGGAGCGGCTCTTCGGGCGCCGGGCCTGGCGCGAGCTCGGCTTCACTGCGGTCATGACGATGTGGGGGCTCGGCGTCGGCGGCCTGGTGGTGGGGCTGCTCGCGGCGGGGCTGCTGCTCGCGCTGCTCCCCGTGCTCGGCTGGTTCCTGCCGGGCGGCGCCTCGCTGCTCGGCGTGGACCCCTCGACCGTCGCCGGGATGGTCCTCGGCCTCGCCATCGGGCTCGCCCTGCTCGCCGCCGGGCTCTGGCTCAGCGGGCCGCTCGCCAGGACGGAGTCCGCCATGGTCGCCCGGATGCTCGGCGCCAACCAGGTCGACCATCTCGTCCGCCGCATGCTGGACCTGGAGGACAGCCGCTCGCGGATGGTCGACGCGGCCGAGGTGGAGCGCCAGCGCATCGAGCGCGATCTGCACGACGGGGCGCAGCAGCGGCTGCTCTCGGTCGCCATGAGCCTCGGCCGGGCCAAGTCCCGCTTCGACCGGGACCCGAAGAAGGCACGGCAGCTGCTGATGGCCGCGCACGAGGAGGCCAAGGCCGCCATGCAGGAGCTGCGGGACGTCACCCGCGGCCTGCACCCCTCCATCCTCACCGAGCAGGGCATCGAACCGGCTCTCACCACGATCGTGGCCCGCAGCCCGGTCCCCGTCACGCTCTCCATCGGCCTCGCCGAGCGCCCCACGCCGCGGGCCGAGGCGGTCGCGTACTACGTGGTGTCCGAACTGCTCACCAACGTCGCCAAGCACGCCGCGGCGAACCGGGCGGCGGTGCGGGTCTTCCGCGAGGAGAACCTGCTGCGCCTGCTCGTCACCGACGACGGGATCGGCGGCGCCGACGCCGACCGGGGATCGGGCATCCGCGGGCTGCGGGACCGGATCCACGCGGTCGACGGCCACCTGACTCTCTCCAGCCCGGCCGGCGGCCCCACCGTCGTCGACGTCACGCTTCCCTGGAAGGCCTGAGCATCACCATGTTGCGCGTTGTCATCGCGGAAGACTCCGTCCTGTTGCGCAGCGGCCTCGCCAAGCTGCTCATGGACGAGGACATCGACGTCGTGGGGCAGGCTGGGGACGCCGACGAGCTGCTCGCCCTGGTCGCCGACGTCGCGCCGGACCTGTGCCTGGTGGACGTGCGGATGCCGCCCACCCACACCGACGAGGGGCTGCGCGCGGCCCTGACGATCCGCGCGGGCGACCCCCGCCAGCCCGTCCTCGTCCTGTCGCAGTACGTGGAGGCGAGGTACGCCTCCAAGCTGCTGGCCAACGGCAGCGTGGGGCTCGGCTATCTCCTGAAGGACCGGGTCGCCGACGTCGACGAGTTCGTGGCGACCCTGCACCGCGTCGCCGAGGGCGGCACGGCCCTGGACGCCGAGGTGGTCAGCCAGGTCCTCGCGGGCACGCAGAAGCAGGACGGTCTCGCGCCGCTCACGGCGCGCGAGCGGGAGGTCCTCGCGCTGATGGCCGAGGGGCTGAACAACGGCGGCCTGGCGGAGCGCCTGTTCATCACCGAACGCGCCGTGGAGAAGCACATCCGCTCCATCTTCACCAAGCTCGACCTGCTCCCCGACGACCAGGGGCACCGCCGCGTCCTCGCCGTCCTGCAGTACCTCGACTCCCTCGCCGACACTCGCAGATCACCGGAGTGAGCGTGTCACCGAGCCGAGCCGACCACAGAAGACCGGAGTTGGACATGTACGAGACCCTCACCTCGACCGGCTCCGCGCCGAGCCCCGCGGGCCGCCCCCGGCGCTCCGTCGTGCGGCGCGTCATCCGCATCGTCGCGATCCTCACCGGCATCACGCTCGTCGGCGGTGCCGCCTGGTACCTGCTGCTGTTCCTGGTCACCCGCACCGACACCGGCACCGCCGCGATCGACAGGTCGACCAGGAACGTGGTGGTCGACATCGACAGCGGTGACGTCGAGATCGACGTGGCCGGGCAGGGCGAGAAGCCGGAGCTGCACAAGAAGCTGACGAAGTCGCTGCGCTCGCCCGACGAGAAGATCGAGCAGGACGGCGACACGCTGCGCGTCAGCACCGACTGCGGGGAGGGCATGGGCAAGTGCGGCTCCGACTACCGCCTGACGGTGCCGGCCGGCACCCGCGTCAAGGTCCAGACGCGCCTCGGTGACGTGTCCGTGAAGGGCGTACGGGGCTCGGTGGAGGCCCGCACGAAGATCGGCGGTGTCCGCCTGGAGCACATCACCGGTGCCCGGCTCGTCGGCTTCAGCAAGACCGGCGCGGTCACCTTCAAGCACGTCGACTTCGACTCCGCCGAGGCCACGTCGAAGCTGGGCGACATCCGCTTCGAGGACATCGAGCCGTTCGAGAAGCTGAAGGCCGTCAGCAAGATGGGCGACGTGGAGCTGCACCTGCCCAAGGACTCGGGGCCGTACGACGTGAACGCCTTCACCAAGATCGGCGACCGGAAGGTGGACATCGACCGGGACTCCTCGTCCGGCACGCCGGTGGAGGCCCGCACGAAGATCGGCGACGTGACCGTGCGCGGCGACTGACGCGCCGGGAAGACCTCGCCGCCGCCGGGACCCCCGCCCGGCGGCGGCGCCCGGGCCCGCGGCACCCCCCGCGCCGCAGGCCACACGAAGGACGCCTCCGACACCGTGGTCGGAGGCGTCCTTCGCCCGTTTCCCGCGGTACGCGCGCGGGGCGTCGGGCCGGGGCAGCCGCGTCAGGACAGCCGGAACCCGAGGTCCGCCTCGATGTCCTGGACGTCCATCTGCGCGCGCTGGAGCGTGCCCGCGTAGTCCCAGTTCACCGACTGCCACGACGTGAACTGGTCGATGACCCAGATGCCCGACTGGCGGCTGCCGTTGCCGGACAGGCCGTTGCCGCCGAAGGGCAGGTGCGCCTCGGCGCCGACGGTGGAGTTGTTCACGCTGACCATGCCCGCCGTGCAGCGCTCCCGGAAGGAGAACGCCGTCCGCGCGGAGCCGGTGTAGATCGCGGCCGACAGGCCGTACCCGTGGCCGTTGGCGAGGTCGACGGCCTCGTCGAAGGTGTCGTACGCCATCACGGACACGAGCGGGCCGAACGTCTCGGTGCGGTACAGCTCGTCGTCGGGGCGCACCCCGGCCACGATCGCCGGGTGCGCGAAGACGCCCGCGTCGGGGTCGCCGACGAAGCCCTTGCGCGGGCTCCCGGAGGTGATGCGGCCGGTGGCGGTGGAGCCCGACAGGGTGTGGTGGGGGCGGACGAGGTCCAGGGAGCCGAGGAAGTTCTCCAGGTACCGCTCGCCGATGAGCGGGCCGTAGAACACCTCGTCGCGCCGCGGGTCGCCGACGGTCAGGTCCGCCACGGCCGCGCTGAAGCGGCGCAGGAACTCGTCGTGCACGTCGCGGTGGACGATCGCCGTGCCGAGCGACGTGCAGCGCTGCCCGGCGGTCGCGAAACCGCTGAACACGGCGCCCTGGACGGCGAGTTCGAGGTCGGCGTCGTCGGTGACGACGAGCGGGTTCTTGCCGCCGAGCTCCAGGCAGGGCGACTGCAGATGGCGCCCGGCCAGCTCGCTCACCCTGCGGCCCGCGGCCGTCGACCCGGTGAAGCCGATCTTCTGGACGAGCCCTTCCTCCAGGGCTCGCTCCAGGCCCGCGTACGTGGCGTCGCCGTCGGCGTGCACGAGACGCAGCACGTCCTCGGGGACGCCGCCCGCGGTGAACAGCGCCGCGAGGGCCTCCGCGACGGCGACCGCGGACTCCGAGGGCTTCCACACGACGGTGTTGCCGCACAGGAGCGCGGGGACGAGGTACCAGGCGGGCACGGCGGCCGGGAAGTTCGCCGCCGTGACGATCACGGCGGTGCCGAGCGGCTTGCGGTAGGTGAACAGCTGCTTGTCGGGCATCTCGCTGGGCACGGTCTGGCCGTACAGGCGCCGCCCCTCGCCCAGGAAGAAGTCGCAGGTGTCGATCACCTCCTGCACCTCGCCCAGGGCCTCGCCGTAGGGCTTGCCGACCTCGCGGGTGATCAGCGCGGCCAGCGCCTCCTTGTTCTCGGCCACGAGCCGCCCCACGTTCTGCGCGATCCGGCCCCGCAGCGGCGCGGGCAGCGCCGCCCACGCGGTGCGCGCGCCGTGGGCGGCCCGGGCGGCGGCGACGATGCCGTCCGCGTCGCCCAGCGTCCGCTCCGCGACGACGTCCCCCAGGTCGGCGGGGTTGCGCGACACGGTCTGCCGCGCGGTCGTGGAACTCTTCGACTCAGCCATCTCGGCCAGCCCTCTCTTCACGTGTGAATGCCGCCACGCACAGGCACGCGCGTGGCGGCACACGGCCGGAAAGCCGTGTCAACGGACCCTTCGTCATCTTGATTTCGATGTCACAACTTTTGCCGAAGATCGTGACAACAAGGGAGATCGCCTCAGGCGGTGGCCGCCCGCTGCTGCTCCCGCTCGGCCAGCAGATAGGTGGCGAGGCGCGCGACCGTCGGGTGGTCCCACACGGCCGTCGGCTCGACCTGGATGCCCAGCCAGTCCTCCACGTCGGCGGCGAAGGCGACCACCGCGACGGAGTCGAGGCCGTACTCCCCCAGCTCCTGCTGCGGGTCGACCGGCGCGTCGAGGTCGGGGACGTACTCGCCGACCCGGTCGACGAGCCAGCGCTCCAGCTCGTCGAGGGTGAGCGTGTCGGAAGCGGTGTTCTCCATCTGATTGCTCCTCAAGTCACGTGGTGCACATGTCGCTTGCCGCAGGCGTTGACTGCCGCACCTGCGGAAATGGTCGTGAACGGACGGGCGTCGGGTCGGCTGGGTGGCGAACGGTCCTGTCAGCGGTACTGCCGTGCGGAGAGGCCGAAGCTCACCGTGCGGTCGTCGCGGCTGAGGAGTTCGTCGACGAGGGCGCCCTCGACGTCGGCCGGTACGTCCTCGGGTTGTCCGGCGGCGACGCCCTCCAGGCGGGTCAGGGCGGCGACGAGCCAGTCCGGGCGGGCCAGGAAGTCGTCGCCGGGCGCGTGCCGCCACACCCCGACGCACGCGGCGGCGGCGAGGGCCGTGGTGTACCGGGCGGCGAGGTCGCGGACCTCGACGGTGGCGGCGATGGACAGGTCACGCGGCTTCAGGCCGGCGCAGGCCTCGGTGAGTTCGCGCATCCCCTGGATCTGACGCTCGATCAGGGGCCGCAGCGGCGCGGGGACGTCGTCGTCGAGGGCGGCGTTGAGCGCCATCACGAGGCCGTCCTTGCCGCCCGCGGTGACGCGCAGGCCCGGCAGGTCGAGCGGCGGCAGCTCGGCGTCGGGGACGAAGAGGGCGGCCGGGGCGGGGGCCGCGTCCCGCCACGAACGGCGGGCAAGCACCGGAAGTTGCGGCAGCACGGCGGACAGGCAGGCAGCGCGGGCGATGTGCCCGAAGCCGACCGGCTTGATGTCCCGCGCCATCTTCTGGAACACCCCGTGCTGCCCGTCGCGGCGGTAGAACTCGGAGCCCATCACCAGCGACAGCTGCTCGAACGCGTCGAGCGTCACCCCGGCGATCAGGTACTTCACCGCGGGCGCGTACGCGCTGCCGGACTCCGGCAGGGCGTGCAGCGACCGGGCGGCGACGGTCCCGAACGCCTCGCACAGGAGCAGGTCGGCGAAGGTGTTGGCCAGGGTGGTGCGGACCATCGGGATGGACGCGGCGTCGCGGCCGTAGAGACGGCGCTCGCGTACGTGGTGCAGGGTGACGCGAAGGCCGGTGTCGAGCATCGCCGTGCTCATCGCGGGCATGGCGATCCGGGTCAGCTGGAAGGCGCGGTTGGCCGTCTCCAGGCCGGTGCCCAGGGCGCCGAGCAGCGCGTCCTCGTCGACGGTGAAGGAGTCCACCTCGATGCCGCCGAGGCGCACGCCGCGCATCCCGACGGACCGGAACCGCGGCAGGAACCGCACCCGGTCCCGGTCGAGCCCGGCCGTCGGCACGAGCAGCTGCGAGCAGGAGCGGGGGCCGCCGGAGGGGTCGGTGCGGGCCAGGAACACCATGGCGTCGGCCCGGTCCAGGTTGGTGATGGACTCCTTGCGGCCGTTCAGGACGAGGCGGCCGTCAGCGGGCGTGGCCGCGAACTCGACGGAGCCGATGTCGTTGCCGTGCGCGAGCTCGTGGAACGCGCAGGAGACCTTGTTGCCCGCGAGCAGCAGCTCGGCCGTGTCGCGCCGCTGCTCGGGCGATCCGGCGGTCCAGACGTTGACCGCGCCGAGCAGGGAGCTGGAGCAGTGGCCGAGGCCGAGGCTCGGGTCGCGCCGGTAGACGGACCGCATCAGCTCGACGAGGTGGTCGACGCGTTCGAGGCGGCCGCCGAGCGCGCCGGGCACGAATTCGGAGAGGATCCCGAACTCGTCGAGGGCGCTCGCACCGCCGACCGGGACCTCCTCGCGTTCGTCGGCGGTCAGGACGGCGGCGAAACCGGCGCCGTTCGCGGCGTCGAACGGGTCGCCGAGGCGTTCCTCGAGCGCTTCCATGCGTGCGTGGACGTCACTCATGCGGACACCTCCAGCGGCGTGCCGAACAGGGAGATACGGGCGCCGTCGTCGCTGAGCAGCAGGCGGCCGAGTGCATCGAAGACGGTGTTCGCCTCCGGGGTCCGGTGGCCGAGGCCTTCGAGGACCAGGGCGAGCGCGCCGCGCAGCCACAGTCCGTCGCGCCACGCGGGGCGGTCGTGGGCCTGCGGGTTGGCGACCCAGACGGCGAGGGCGGCGGCTCCGGCGAAGCACCATTCGTAGTGCTCCGCGAGCCGCATCGTCGCCGTCGCGGGCAGTCCGGCGGCGGGCCGGACCGCGGCGATGCGGGTGCCGAGCTCGCCGTGGGCGTCGAGCAGCCGGGCGGCGAGGCGGTCGGCGCCGCCGGGCGGCTCGGCCGTGACGGCGGCGACGTGTTCGCCGAGGGCGCCGAGGACCGAGTCGCGGCGCGGCATCACGCCGAGGCGGGTCAGGTCGAGGGCGGCGGGCTCGTGGTCCGCGTGCAGCCACTCCCGGACGGGGCGGCCGGTGTCCGGGCGCGGGCGGCGGCCGGGACGCAGGGCGGGCAGGCTGGTCGCGAGGGAGCTGCGGTTGACCCAGGTGCTGCCGTCGAAGATGCCGACGACCTGGTGGTCCCGCTCGATCTTGGCGAAGCCGCCGTAGCCGTCGACGCCGGTCAGGAAGGAGCGGGCGCCGAGCAGTTCGCCGACGAGGCGGAGCTGGCCCTGCACGAGGGTCGGGACGAGCGCCTTGGCGATCGCGGACACGGCGCTCAGCTCTTCGGGCACCTCGTGGGCGGCGCGGGCCGCGGTGAACGAGACGGCCTCGGCGAGCAGTTGCCGGGCCACGGCCCGGCCCGCGACGGCGCGGGCGTGCGGCAGGTCGGCCAGGCGCCTGCCGTGCAGCCTGCGCTCGGCCAGGAAGTTCCGGCCGATCTCCAGGGCGTGGTCGCCCGCGCCGAGGGACAGCGCCACGCAGGCCACGCGGGTCAACTGGAGCGACTTCAGGACGAGTTCGAGGCCGCCGCCGACGGTGCCGATGAGGGCGTGGGCGGGCACGCGGGCGTCCCGGAACTCCACGCCGCTGATGTCGGCGCTGCGGATGCCGTGCGTGGGCACCTTCGGCAGGTGGCGCACGGTGCCGCGGGGCGTGGCGTCCTTGTCGACCAGGAAGACGCTGAAGCCGCGCGGTCCGCCGTCGGGCTCGGTGCGGGCGAGGACGCAGACGAAGCGGCCGCGGGTGGCGTTGTTCACGGGCCACTTGCGGCCGGTCAGGCGCCAGCCGGAGCCGTCCCTGACCGCGGTGACCTCGCCGGAGAGCAGGTCGCTGCCCCGGTCCGGCTCGGTCAGCCCCCAGGCGACGGGCTCGCCCGCGAGGACGTGCCGGGCGAGCGTGGCCGCCGCCGCGCTGTCGCCCGCGGCCCACACCGACGCGGTGCCGAGGAAGGTCTTGCCGTGCGCGACGGCGACGGTCAGGTCGCGGGCCGCGACGGTGCGCAGCAGGGCGTGCACCTCGTCGAGGCGCTCCAGGCGGCCGCCGTGCCGGCCGGGCACGTAGTGGTCGGGCAGTCCCCACTGGTCGAGGGCCGCGCAGGCCTGGGCCGGGAACGTCTCGGCCTCGTCGTGCGCGGCGAGCAGCGCGGGGTCGAAGGGGCCGCCGGGCCGTGACCAGAGGTCGACCTCGGCGGCGAGACCGGATGTACTCAACTCAGCTCTCCTGTCGCGGATACGGCCGGCTCGGCCCGCTGCTTGTAACCGTCGGACCACAGCGGTTGCAGCGCGCCCTCGAGGTAGAGCGCGCGCATCGCGGACCGCTGGACCTTCCCGCTCGTGGTGCGCCGCACCCCGCCGCGCCGCATGAGGAGCACCGCGTGGGCGCGCAGACCGAACTCGCGGGACACGGTGTTGCGCATCCGCCCGGCGAGCGCGGCCAGTTCGTCGTCCGGGGCGCGGCGGCGGACCTCGTGGATGACCACGAGCTGCCCGTCGTCGCTGTCGTCCGCGGGCACGGACACCACGGATCCGACGGTGTCGCGCAACGGCTCGTGGTGCAGGCGCAGTTCGTGCTCGATGTCGTGCGGGTAGACGTTGCGGCCCCGGATGATCATCATTTCCTTGATGCGTCCGGTGATGTACAGCTCCCCGGCGACGAGCACGCCGAGGTCCCCGGTGCGCAGGAACCCGCCCTCGTCGCCGAGCCGTTGCCCGAAGGTCGCGCCGGTCACCTCGTCGTTGCGCCAGTAGCCGCGCACGACCGAGTCGCCGCGCAGCCACAGCTCGCCGATCTGCCCCGGCGGCAGCTCCTCCAGGGTGGCCGGGTCGACGATCCTCGCCTCGATGTCGAGCAGCGCGCCGCAGCTCACCAGGGTGCGGGCCGGGCCGTCGGCGGCCGGTTCGAGGCGGCCGCGCTCCAGGGCGCCGGGGTCGCAGCGCAGGACGACCGGGGTGCGCAGCGGGGAGCTGGAGACGAGCAGGGTCGCCTCCGCCATGCCGAAGCACGGCGCGAAGTGCTCGGGCCGGAACCCGGCGGGCGCGAACCGCGCGGCGAAGTCGTCGAGGACGCTGGCCTTGACCGGCTCCGAGCCGCTGACGGCGTACTTCCAGCGGGACAGGTCGAGGCCCGCCACGTCCTTCTCGGCGACGCGGGTGACGCAGAGTTCGTACGCGAAGTTCGGCGCGGCCGAGACGGCGATGTCGAAGTTCTCGATCAGCTCCAGCCAGGCCCTCGGGCGCCGCAGGAAGGCGGCGGGCCGCATCAGGACGGTGCCGTGCCCGGCGAGCAGCGGGGACAGGATCAGTCCCATCAGGCCCATGTCGTGGTAGTTCGGCAGCCAGCCGCCGAACGTCTCGCCCTCGGCGAGCGGGAACGCCGCGTCCGTGGTCGCCGCGTTCGCGAGCAGGTTGCCGTGCGTGACGACGCTGCCCTTGGGGTCGTTCGTCGAGCCGGAGGTGTACTGGAGGACGGCGACGGCCTCGCGGTCGGCGGCGTGGACGGTGAAGTCGTCGGCGCGGCGGGCGAGGTCGATGCTCGGGGAGAGGACCGGCGCGGTGATGCCCTGCTCCTCGCTCCACGCCAGGACGTCGTCGCGCTCGTCGGGGGCGGTCAACACGCAGCCGATGTCGGCGTCGTGGGCGATGCCGCGCACCCGGCGCTGGTCCTGCTGGTAGCGCCCGGGCATCGAGGACGGCACCGCGACCAGGCCCGCGTAGAGGCAGCCGAGGACGGCCGCGACGAACTCGGCCGAGGTCGGCTGGAGCAGCAGGACGCGGGCGCCCACCGGGCACACCTCGCGCAGGTCGCGCGCGAACACGCGGGCCGCCCGGTCGAGTTCGGCGAACGTGAGCCGCTGGGCGGATGCGGGGTCCGTGGGGTCGCTGACGATCACGACGGCCTGCCGGTCGCCGATCTCGTGTGCGTGCCGTGCGAAGACCTCGGACACGCTGGTCGCACCGAGAAGGTCCACCATGCTTCGTGTACTCCTGAGTCAAGGGGTCGAGGAGCCGCTGGTCACCGTCAGGACGGCGGTGGGCACGGGCAGTCGGGGGCGCGGCCCTCGCGGGCGGCCCCCGTCCCTCCCGTCACGCACAGCACACCGATCCGCTCTATGCGGTTTCTATAAGCGGTGCGGCACGGCTTCTGAACGCGGCGCGGCACGGCTCCCGTGGCGGCCTCGGCAGCGCCTGCCTCAGGCGGTGCCGCGCGGCCTGATCACCCCTGGACGGCGCCCCGTACACTCGATCTTCCGTTCGACGCGGAGGAGGCAGGAGTCGACCGCCGGACGGCTGGGAGCAGGACGAGCAGGGGGGCTCGCAAGCGATGGAATTCCGCATTCTCGGACCGGTCGAGGCGAGCGCGGACGGCGCCGTGGTCACGCTGTCCGGCGCGAAGATCCACACCGTGCTCGCCACCCTGCTCCTCGCCCGCGGCCGCCCCGTGACGTACGAGCAGTTCAGCTCCCGGCTGTGGGGGTGGGAGCCGCCGTCCTCGATGCACGCGCAGATCCATTCGTACATCCACAAGCTGCGCAAGAGCCTCGGCGAGACGGCACTCCTCACCCGGCAGCACCGTGGCTATCAACTCGACGCCGCGGACTCGGTGTTCGACCTGGTCCAGTTCGAGGAGCTCGCGGAGGCAGGGCGTCGCGCGGGGGGCCGCGGCGACCCGCGCACGGCGACGGCGAAGCTGACGGCCGCGCTCCGGCTGTGGCGCGGCACCCCGCTCGCGAACGTGACCGACCACCTCGCCGAGCTGGAGCGCCCGCCCCTGGAGGAGGCGTACCTGACCACGATCGAGCAGCGGGTCACAGCCGATCTCGCGCTCGGCGCGGACGCCAGCCTCGTGCCCGAACTGACGGGCCTGGTCCGCGAACACCCCCTGCGGGAACGTTTCCGTGCCCAGCTCGTCACCGCGCTCGGCCGCAGCAACCGCCAGGCCAAGGCGCTCCTCACGTACCACGAGGGGCGGCGGCTGCTCGCGGAGCAACTGGGGGTGGACCCGGGCCCCGAGCTGTCCGAGGCGTACCAGTCGGTGCTGGACGAGGGGGCGGCCACGACGACCGGTTCCGCGGGGACCACCGGTGCGTCGCGCACCACGCCGTCCGTGTCCCCCGCTCCCCCAGGGTCGGCCGCCACGTGGCCGAGACCCCCGGCGGTCCTCCTGCCGCCGAACATCGACCCGTTCCTCGGCCGCGCGGCCGAACTCCGCGCCGTCGAGCAGAAGATCGCCGCGGCGGCCGGAGCCGAGGAGGCCGCCGCGGGCACGGACACACCGCCCGCATCCACCCCGCAACCCACCCCCGGCTCCGCCCCCGCCCGCGTCCTCATCACCGGCCCGGTCGGTTCGGGCCGGACGGCACTCGCGGTCCGGGCCGCCCACGCCCGCGCGGAACTGTTCCCGGACGGCGTCCTGTTCGCGCGAGCCACGGCGCCGGACGGCGCCCCGCACAGCGCGGAGCACGTCCTCACCGTCCTGCTCACCGGCCTGGACGAGCGCCCGCCGCCCGACGCCGACGCGGCCGAACTCCTGCGCCGGTACCGCGTCGCGTCGTACGGCCTGCGCCTGCTCGTCGTCCTGGACGACGTGGTCGCGGAGCAGGACGTCGAGCAGTTCGTCCCGAACAGCCCTCGCGCGGCCGCCGTCCTGACCGGCGACCGCAGGCTGCCGACGGTGACGCACGAGGACACGGTGTGCCTCGGCCCGCTCGCGACCGCCGACGCCGTGGAACTCCTCGCCGCGATCGGCGGCCGGGAGGCGGTGCTCGGGGATCCCGCGGCGGCGCGCGAGGTCGTCGCGTACGGCGACGGCCTCCCGCTGGCCGTACGCCTGGTCGGCGCGCGCCTCGCGGCCCGCCCGCTGTGGACCGTCGCCGACCTCGCGGCCCGCCTCGCCGACCCGGCGCGCCGCCTGCGCGAGCTGGGCTACGGCGGGCAGAGCCTGCACGGCACGCTGATGGCGGTGGTGCGCGGGCTGCCGGAGGACGTACGGGCGCTGCTTCCTCGCCTGGGCGCGCTGTTCGAGCCGGAGTCCGGACCGGGGCGCGGGCCGGGCGGAGGGCCGGACGGTGGGCCGGAGTTCGGCGCGGGGGACCTGGTCGGGGACCCTGATCTGGAGCCGGTCGTCGAGGCGGGGTTGGAGCGGTTGGCCGACGTCTGGCTCGTCGTGCCGTCGGCGACCGACGAGCGGGGCCGGGCACGGTTCCGCTGCACCGCGCTCACGCGGCTCGTCGCCGAGGAGCTGGCGGCCGGGTCGAGGGCGGGCGAGGACGAGGCACGGTGAGACGGGACGGCTGCTGCCCGACGACATGGGGTGAATCCTTTTGCGGTCCTCGTGCCTCTCTTGCATGTGCGGACAGCAGCGTCGGCACAGAAACCGGAGGTTTGTCGTGATCATTGGTGCCGTCATCGTCGGGGCCGCGCTCATCTGTGCCTGCACGTTCGTGGTGCGGCGTCGGCAGGGGCGTTCGCGTGGCTGACTCCCCGTGGCCCGGCGAACAGTTGATCGCGGCGGCGCAGGACGGCGACGTCGAGGCCACAGCCGCGCTGGTGGAGGGCTCGCATCCGCACGTACAGCGGTTCGCGTACGCGTTGTGCGCCACTCCGCAGGACGCCGAGGATGCCGCGCAGGAAGCCCTGATCGTCCTGTACCGCAAGATCGGAATGCTGCGGGCCTCGGGCGCGCTGGCGTCGTGGATGTTCCGCATCGTCCGCAATGAATGCCTGCGGCGGGCACGGCTGACGCTGCGCAGCCACGGGCCGGTCCCGGACACCGCCGTGCCGTCGTTCGAGGACGACGTGCTGCGGCGCCTGGAGGCGAGCCGGGTGGCGGCGGCGATCGCCGCCCTGCCCGCCGACCAACGGCGGGTGCTGATCCTGCGGGACGTCCAGGGCCACAGCGGACGGATGGTCGCGGGCGCGCTCGGCCTCAGCACCGCCGCGATGAAGTCCAGGCTGCATCGCGCCCGCGCTACGGTCCGCCAGGCGTTGCGGGGAGATCCCGAACCCCTCCCGGGAGGCGGCCATGGCTGACGGAAAGAGCTTCGCCAGTTCGTCGCTGCCCCGGCACTTGGCACGCGGCGCGCTGGGGTTCGGCGCCCTGGCCGCTTCGGTCCTGCTCGTCCCCGTGGTGGGGATGGCCGCCCTGTTGCCGGCGCCCCTGGGGCTGCTCGCGCTGCGCGGGTGCCCCATGTGCTGGACGATCGGGCTGCTGCAGACCATTTCCCACGGCCGCCTGCGGCGTTCGTGCGCCGACGGTCGCTGCGAGCTGTCCGTCGTCCGACACGAACACGACGTACTGAGTGGGTAGGCGAGGAACTGACAACGGACAAGGCCGCATCGGAATCATCCGATGCGGCCTTGTCCATTACGACTCATTCGAGTCGGGACGACAGGATTTGAACCTGCGACCCCTTGACCCCCAGTCAAGTGCGCTACCAAGCTGCGCCACGTCCCGTTGCGTTCCTCGCGGTGCCCCGCGTGATCACGCAGGTAGAACTCTACCGCACGCCACGGGGTGGTCCGGTGCGCATGGGTCCCGGTGGGCGGGAGGGGTGTGCCCCGGCCTGCCGTCGCGGACGGGGCGCGGGAGAATCGGCGTATGACTGGCGCACTTGGACCGGACGGCGCGGGCTCAGGCCGTGACCGTGACGCGGAGGGGCGGGCCCGGAACGCCCGGCCGCGCGACGGGCTCGGGCGGCCGCTGCCGTACGGGTCCGACGGGGTGGAGCGGCAACCGGAGGGTGTGGTGCGCACCCCGCGCGAGACCGTCGCCGAGGCGCAGGCGCTGCTCGACGCCGGGCGGCCCTTCCACGCGCACGAGGTGTTCGAGGACGCCTGGAAGTCGGGCCCCGACGAGGAACGCGGCCTGTGGAAGGGGCTCGCGCAGCTCGCCGTCGGGCTCACGCACTCCGCGCGCGGCAACACCACGGGCGGGGCCCGGCTGCTGCGGCGGGGCGCGGGCGCCGTCGCGGCCTGGACCGAGGAGGCGCCGGGACGGCAGCGGCCCTACGGGATCGGCGTACCGGAACTGGTGGTGTGGGCGCGGGAGTTGGCCGTGCGCGTGGAGCGGGACGGGCAGCTCGCGGACGCCGCGGCCTGCTCGCCCACCTTGAGCCCTGGTGGTGCGGGCGCCGAGCGCACGGTGGACGACGGCGGCGAGCGCACAGCGGGCGACGGCGGTGCGGGCGACGGTGGTGCGGGCGGCGTCGCGGGCTGAGCACACGACAGCCGTCCCCGCCCGGCGGCGCGCGCGCCGCCGGACAGCCGGTCCGCACCCGACAGCGGGCCCCATCCGACAGCACACCCGCACCCGGCGGCGGCCCCCGCACCCCCGTGCGGCACACTCGCCCCGTGCGAAAGATTCATGTCATCGGCATCGGCGCGGGCGACCCCGATCAGCTGACCCTGCAGGCGGTCAAGGCGTTCGGGGACACCGACGTGTTCTTCATCCTCGGCAAGGGCGAGGAGAAGGCGGACCTCGTGGCGCTGCGCCGGGGCATGCTCGCCGCGCACCGTCCTGACGGGGCCTACCGCGTCGTCGAGGCCCGCGACCCCGAGCGCGACCGGAAGGCGGGCGGCGCGGACTACTCGCCCGCCGTCGACGACTGGCGCAGCCGCCGCGCCGACATCTACGAACGGCTCATCGCCGACGAGCTGGGCGCGGACCAGACGGGGGCGTTCCTCGTGTGGGGCGACCCCGCGCTGTACGACAGCACGATCGGGATCCTGGAGGAGGTGCTCGGGCGGGGGGCCGTGGCCTTCGGCTACGACGTCGTCCCCGGCATCAGCAGCGTCTCCGCTCTCGCCGCCCGCCACCGCACCGGCCTGAACCGCGTCGCGCGCCCCGTCCAGATCACCACGGGCCGCCGCCTCGCCGACGAGGGCTTCCCGGCGGGGGTCGACGACGTGGTGGTGATGCTGGACGCCCGGCAGGCCTTCCAGCGGTACGCCGACCACCCCGACCACACCGACGTCGAGATCTACTGGGGCGCCTACATCGGCACCCCCGACGAGATCCTGGTGTCCGGGCCGCTCCCGGAGGCCGCCCCGCGCATCGAGCGGCTGCGCGCCGAGGCCCGCGCCCGCAAGGGCTGGATCATGGACACCTACCTGCTGCGCAGGCGCACCGACGGCTGACAGCCCCCGGGTCCCACCCCTGGCCGGGGGCCCGTCACCGGACCGGACGGCCCCGCATGCACACCCTCGGCACGGGTGTGAGGGTGAGGCTGTGACCGTTACCGATCAGCCCGTGGCCGCGGCGGAGCAGGGGCCGCCGGTCCTGGACAAGCGCCGGCGCAATGTCGTGTTCGTGACGATCATGCTGGGGGTGCTGCTCGCCGCGCTCGACCAGACGATCGTGGGGACCGCGCTGCCGACGATCGTGTCGGACCTCGGCGGTGCCGAGCACATGTCGTGGGTCGTGACCTCGTACCTCCTGGCGGAGACGGTCGCGACGGTGCTCGTCGGCAAGTTCGGCGACCTGTTCGGACGCAAGATCGTGTTCCAGGTGTCGGCGATCGTCTTCATCACCGGCTCGTTCCTGTGCGGCCTCGCCACGAACATGACGCTGCTCATCTCCTGGCGTGCGCTGCAGGGCATCGGCGCGGGCGGTCTGATGGTCACGGCGATGGCGCTGATCGCCGACGTCATCCCGCTGCGGGAGCGCGGCAAGTACCAGGGGGCGATCGGCGCGGTCTTCGGTGTGTCCACGGTCATCGGGCCGCTGCTCGGCGGTCTGTTCACGGACCATCTGACCTGGCGCTGGGCGTTCTACGTCAACGTTCCCATCGCGATCCTCGTGGTCGCGGCGGCGGCCCGCACGATCCCGGTGGTGAAGTCGGCGTCGCGGCCCGTCATCGACTATCTCGGCATCGCCCTGGTGGCGGTCGGCGCGAGCGCCCTGATCCTGGCGACGAGCTGGGGCGGCAACGAGTACGCGTGGGGCTCGGGCGTCATCATCGGGCTCTTCGCGGGCGGGCTGCTCGCGCTCGCGGGCTTCTGCCGGGTGGAGACGCGCGCGGCGGAACCCATGCTCCCGATGCGGCTGTTCGCGAACCCCGTGTTCACGGTCTGCTCCGTGCTGAGCTTCATCGTCGGCTTCGCGATGCTCGGCGCGATGACGTTCCTGCCGACGTATCTGCAGTACGTCGACGGGGACTCGGCCACGATCTCCGGCGTGCGGACGCTGCCGATGGTCGTCGGCCTGCTCATCGCGTCGATCTTCAGCGGCAACGTGGTCAGCAAGACGGGCACGTACCGCATCTTCCCGATCGTGGGCTCCCTGGTGATGGCGCTCGGCCTGTTCCTGCTGTCGCTGATGGGCAGCGAGACCAGTACGTGGCTGGAGTCGCTGTACATGTTCGTGCTCGGCGCCGGGATCGGCCTGTGCATGCAGGTGCTCACCATCGCCGTGCAGAACACCGTCGCCTACGCGGACCTCGGCACCGCGACGTCCGGCGTCACCTTCTTCCGCACGCTGGGCAGCTCCTTCGGCACGGCCGTGTTCGGCACGATCTACGCCAACACGCTCGCCCCGAACCTGCGGGACGGGGTCGCCGAGGCCTCCCGCACGGGCGCCGCGCCGCCCGACGCCGTCGCGAAGGCCGCGCAAAGCCCGCAGGGGCTGCACGACCTGCCGGGCGCGGCGGCGGCGCCGCTGGTCAAGGCGTACGCGGACACGCTCCAGACCGTGTTCCTGTGGACGGTGCCCGTCGCGCTCGCCGGGTTCGTGGTGGCGCTGTTCCTCAAGCAGGTCGAGCTGCGCGACAGCGCGCGGATGAGCTCGTCCGACATGGGCGAGGGGTTCGCGTCGCCGCAGCCGGGCGACTCGGGCCGGGTCCTCGAACTCGCCGTCGGCAACATCCTGCGCGCCAAGGGACCGCAGACCGCGCGCGCCATCATCCAGAAGTCCGACACCCGCCTGGACATGGCAGGGGCCTGGGCGGTGATGCAGGTCGCCCTGTTCACCCGGATGGTCGGCCACGCCAATCTGAACCTCGTCGCGGCCCGCCGCCAACTCCCGCCCGAGGTCCTTGTGCCCGTGTTCGACCGCATGGTCGAGGAGGGCTATCTGACCCGCACCGGGACGATGTTCCAGCACACGGCGGCGGGCGCGCGGGAGGCCGACGTGATCGGCACCGCGTGGGGGGCGTGGCTGCGCGAGCAGTTGGAGAAGGACGGCGGCCGCACCCTGGAGGGCACGGCCGGGGGCGACGGGAAGCTGATGGCGGCGGTCGACGCGATCGCGAAGCGCCTCCTCGCGGAGGACCTGGCGCACGGGCTCGCCCTCGACCGGGGGCAGCCGGGCCGCCCGGCGGCGAAGACGTCGGCGTAGGGGGCGGCGCCCGCGCGGGCCGGGTCCGTCACACCCCGAGCCGCGCGAGGGCACTCTCCACGTCGGCCACCACCGGCATCCCCGGCGGCGGCTCCGGGCGGCGCACGACCACCACGGGCAGGGACAGGGCGCGGGCGGCCGTGAGCTTGGCGGCCGTCGCCGCGCCGCCGCTGTCCTTGGTGACGAGCACGTCGACGCGGTGGTCGCGCAGGAGCGCCGTCTCGCCGTCGACGGTGTACGGGCCGCGGTCGAGGAGGATCCGCACGTCGCGGGGCAGCGGCGGCTCGGGGGGCTCCACGGAGCGGACGAGGAAGTGCAGCGCGTCGTACGGGGCGAAGGCGGCGAGGCCGAGGCGGCCGGTGGTGAGGAAGACGCGGCGGCCGAGGGCCGGGAGCGCGGCGGCGGCGTCCGGCAGGGAGGCGACGTCGTGCCAGTCGTCGCCGGGGCCGGGGCGCCAGCCGGGGCGGCGCAGCGCGAGCGCCGGAACGCCGGTGGTCCGCGCGGCCTGCGCGGCGTGCGCGCTGATCGCGGTGGCGAAGGGGTGGGTGGCGTCGACGAGCGCGGTGACGCCGTGGTCCCGCAGCCAGCGCGCGAGGCCGTCGGGCCCGCCGAAGCCGCCGACGCGGACGTCCCCTTCGAGCGCCGCGGGCCGGGTGACGCGGCCCGCGAGCGAGCTGGTCACCCGGGTGTCCGGCCGGGCGGCGAGGGCGGCGGCGAGGCGGCGGGCCTCGGTGGTGCCGCCGAGGACGAGCACGTGGGGCATGGGGTCGAGGGTACCGAGGGTCGCGGCGGTGTCAGCGCAGCAGGAGCTGGAGGCCGCCGATGACGGTCGCGCCGATGACGAGCTGTTCGAAGAGCCGCTGGTTGATGCGGTTCACGCACGCCTTGCCGATGAGGGCGCCCGGGATCACGAACAGGACGAGCGTCGCGTCGAGCAGCAGCGAGGGTCCGTCGATGAGGCCGAGGCCGACGCTGAAGGGCACCTTGGAGGTGTTCACGATGAGGAAGAACCACGCCGAAGTGCCGAGGAAGCTCAGCTTCTTGAAGCCCGCCGAGAGCAGATACATCGACATGACGGGGCCGCCCGCGTTGGCGACCATGGTGGTGAAGCCGCCGAGCACGCCGTAGGAGGGCGCCGCGACCCCGGCCGTCGCCCGCGCCGCCGCGCCGTCACCGTCGGCCGGGGGTCCGGCCGCGGCCGACCGGCGCCGCCACATGGTCACGGCGGCCATGAGCAGCAGGATGGCCCCGATCGACGTACGCATCATGGCGTCGTCGGCGAACATCAGGAACACCGTGCCGAGGACGACGCCCGCGGCGACCGCGGGGAACAGCCGCCACAGCGTGGGCCAGTGGGCGTGTCTGCGGTAGGTGAGGACGGCGAGGACGTCCCCGGCGATGAGGATCGGCAGGAGCACGCCCGTCGACGCGCGGGCCGGGAGGACCGCGGCGAACACGGCGAGGCTGATGGTGTTGGCGCCGCTGACGGCGGTCTTGGAGAAGCCGACGACCCCGGCGGCGAGGGCCAGGGCGCCGAACTCCCAGGCGGTCAGGGCGGAGAGGGCCGAGGGGGCGGCGGAGGCGTCCATGCTGGGAACCGATGGTATGCCCAAGCACTTTGCGCCGGGGTGGGCCGGGGTCAGTCCCGTTCGACGAGCAGGGCGGTGCCCTGGCCCACGCCCACGCACATCGTGGCGAGGCCGCGGGTGCTGCCGGTGCGGCGCATGCGGTGCAGGAGCGTGGTGAGGATGCGGGCGCCGGAGCAGCCGAGGGGGTGGCCGAGCGCGATGGCGCCGCCGTCGGGGTTGACCAGGTCCGGGTCGATGCCGATGCCGTCCACGCAGGCGAGGGCCTGGGCGGCGAACGCCTCGTTGAACTCGGCCTCCTGGAGGTCGGCGACGCTCCAGCCCGCCCGGGCCAGGGCCTTCCGCGTGGCGGGCACGGGGCCGATGCCCATCACGTCGGGGTGCACACCGGCGGAGGCACCCGTCACGTACCGGCCGAGAGACTCCAGGCCCAGATCGCGCAGGGCCTCCTCGCTGACCAGGAGCAGGCCCGCAGCGCCGTCGTTCATCGGTGAGGCGTTGCCCGCCGTGACGGTGCCGCCTGCCCGGAACACCGGACGCAGTCCGCTGAGCTTCTCGTACGAGGTGTCCTCGCGGATGCTCTCGTCCGCGTCGAGCACCGTGCCGTCGGGGGTGGTGACGGGCAGGAGTTCGGCGTCGAAGTGGCCGTGCTTGCGGGCGATGGCGGCGCGTTGGTGGCTGCGCAGGGCGAAGGTGTCCTGGCGCTCGCGGGAGACGCCGTGCCGGGCCGCGACCTCCTCGGCGGTCTCGCCCATGGAGAGGAGCCCGTGCAGCTCCTTCATCCTCGGGTTGACCAGGCGCCAGCCGAGGCGGGTGTCGGCGGTCTCCATGCGGTGCGGCAGGGTCTCGTCGGGGCGAGGCAGGACGAAGGGGGCGCGGCTCATGGACTCGGAGCCGCCCGCGAGCACGATGTCGGCGTCGCCCGCCGCGATGGTGCGCGCGGCCAGGGTGACCGCCTCAAGACCTGAGGCGCACAGGCGGTTCACCGTGGCGCCGGGGACGGAGTCCGGGAGGCCCGCGAGCAGGACGGCCATGCGGGCGACGTTGCGGTTGTCCTCGCCCGCCTGGTTGGCCGCGCCCCAGTAGACCTCGTCGACGCGGGCCGGGTCGAGCCCCGGCAGGCCGTCGAGGAGGCCGCGCAGGACGGTGGCCGCGAGGTCGTCCGGGCGGACGGCGGAGAGGGCACCGCGGAGCCGCCCGATCGGCGTGCGGCGGGCGGCGGCGAAGTGGACGGTGCGCACGGGGCGGCTCCGAGACATGAGCGGTTTAATTAGCGCTGCTAGTTTCGGAGTGTACGGGGGATCTCAGGCGGCCGTCCAGGCGCGGAAGACACCGACGCAGCCGTGGACCGTCAGTTCGTGCCGGTCGAAGTGCTGGTCGAGCTGGGCGCGCAGCTCGTCGAGGGTGTCGGCGTCGTTGTGGAACGCGCCCCGCTTGTTCAGGGTCCGCATCGCCCGGCGGGCGCCGCCGGACACCGGCACCCCGGCCGAGAGGACCGTGGTGCCGAAGACGATACCGCCGGGCCTGACCACGGCCGCGGCGTGCGCCAGGGCGACCCCCTTCTCGCGCAGGCTGCCCGGGACGCAGTGCAGCAGGTAGCTCATGCCGACCGAGTCGTGGGACCGCGCCTCCACCGGCAGGGGTTCCAGTATGTTCGCGCGCACCGTGTCGACCCGGTGGCGCCGGAGCCGGTGGGCCGTGTGGGCCAGGGAGTTGCGGTTGAGGTCGACGAGCGTGATCCGCGGGTCGGGCACGGGGAACCTGGCGTGGTGGAGCAGGTAGCCGGTGCCCACGCCGATGTCCATGTGGCGGGCGCCGACACAGCTGTCGTACAGGCTCCGGGACACCGCCGACGGGCAGCGCCACAGGAGGGGCGCCGTGCCCCGGTAGACCACGAGGTCGTAGAGGGTGAGGAACGGCTTCGAGTAGCCCGACTGCCCGTCGATGACCTTCTGGTCGAGGGACTGGTCGAGGGGCTTGCCGGCCTGGGCGCCGTCGGACGTCATCATGCTCCTTCAGGGGTGGTGGACTGCTGGTGCGGTGCGGTCCGTGGGCGCCCCGCGGGGGCGGCGAGCCAGTCGGCCACCGCGCGCAGGGCGGGCTCGCTGTGCTCCCGGATGATCGAGAAGTGGGTGCCGGGGGCGTCGGCGGCCGTGTGCGGCAGGTGCCAGTGCGCGCGGCGGTCGTCGGGCGTCGACGGCGCGTCGGGATTGCCGTGCGCGTCGGGCGGCTGCGATCCGTCGTCGAAGAGGTCCCGCGAGGCCCGTACGAGCAGGGTCGGCGCGCTGATCGCCGTCGGGGTCCACGCCTGGAACAGTCCGGCGTAGTGCGCCATCGCGGTGAGGTACGCGTCGTCGCCCGCCTCCTCGGTCCAGCGTCCGTCCGGGGCCGCGGCGGCGCGGGTCCGTTCGATGTGGGCGTGCAGGTGCGGGAGCGTCCGGCTGGTGGGCCAGTGGCTGTCGAGGAGGACGACGGCGTCGGGGCCGGTGCCGCGCGCTTCGAGTGCGGCGGCGGTGGCGTGGGCGATCCAGCCGCCCGCCGAGTACCCGAGCAGGACGACGGGACCGCCGTCGGCGCACTCGGCGGCGCCGTCCGCGAGGAGGTCCGCCAGCGCGTCGACGGACGCGGGCAGCGGCTCCCGCCACGTGAAGCCGGGCACCGGCTGGACCCAGACGTCGTGCTCGCCCCCGGACACGGCGGCGAGCCGCGCGTACTGGGACGCGCCCGCGCCGACGGCGAACGTCGGGAAGCAGACGAGGCGCGCCCCGGCTCCGCGTGCGAGCCGGACGTGCGGCGGCCGCAGCCGGGCCTCCGCGGTGTCGAAGGTGGGGCGGAACCCCGCGACGTGGCGCACCAGTTCCTGGAACTCCTCGGTGCGGCCCAGAGCGCTCGCGCGGGCGAGGAGCGGGCCCAGGGTGAGGCGTGCGCTGTCGGTGTCGGCGGGCGCGGTGCCCGTGCCGTCCGGGCTCGCGTCCGCGTCCGCGTGGTCGGCCCCGGTCTCGCGGACGGCGTCGACCCCGGTCCCGGCCTCGCCCTCGGCCCCGGCCCCGGTCCCGGCCTCGGGAGGTGCCGCCGCCCACAGTGCGACCAGGTGCCCGGTCAGCGCGGCGACGGTCGGGTGCTGGAAGACGAGGGCCGGGGGCAGGCGCAGGCCGGTGTCCGCGCCGATCCTGTTGCGCAGGTCCACCGCCGTCAGCGAGTCGAATCCCAGCTCGGGCAGGGGCCGTTCGTCGTCGAGGGCGTCCGGGTCGGCGAGCCGCAGGACCGCCGCGACGTGTGTGCGGACGAGGTCGGCGAGCAGACCGGGCCGCTCGTCGGCGCCCGCAGCCGCGAGCCGCCGCCCGGCCTGCCGCCCCTGGTCCGTCCGTGCCGAGCCGTGCGCGCCGTGCCGCCCGGCCGCGCCGATCGCGAGTCCGCTGCCCTCGGGCCAGTACCGCTCGCGCTGGAAGGCGTACGTGGGCAGGTCCACCAGGCGCGCGCCGCAGTCGGCGAGCATCCGGCCCCAGTCCACCGGGACGCCCTTGACGTGCAGGTGGGCCAGCGCGGCGAGGAGCCCGCCCAGGTCCGTGCCGTGCTCCGGGCCGAGGAGCGCGACCAGTGCGGCGTCGGGGCCCAACTGGAGGCAGGAGCCCACCCCTTGGGACCCGAGCTGGTCCACGGCGTCGGCGCTCGGGGCGGCGTCCTCCTGGACGAGGCGCACCCAGTGGTCCGGGGAGGACAGCTCCTCGTGCGACACGGGGCGGCCGGTGCGGACGGCGATCAAGGGGGTCACCGGCGGGCGGAAGGTCAGGTCCTTGACGGCCCGCCGGACGGAGTCCCCGGCGTCGGGCCGCGCGTCGGCCTCCGCCTCCCGCTGCGCTTCTCGTACGAGGGCGACGGCGAGCGTCGCCGCGTCGGTCAGGGACAGCACGCCCGCGCAGTGCGCCGCGGTCACCTCACCGAGGGAGTGGCCGAGGAGGAAGGCGGGGCCGACTCCCCAGTGTGCGAGGAGCCGGAACAGCGCGACCTCTCCGGCGAACCGCGCGGCACCGGCCGCCACCGGGTCCCCCGGCGCTCCGCCGTGCGGCGCGATGACCTCGCTCCAGGGACGGCCCACCTGCTCCGCGACGGCGGTACCGGCCTCGTCGAGGGCCGACGCGAACACCGGCACCCGCTCGTACAACTCCCTTACGAGTATGTCTCGTTCGCCGTCCTCTCCACCGGCCTGGTCCGCGAGCAGGCCGGTGCACACGAACGCGACCCGTTCGCGCGCCCGGGCCGAGCCACGGACCACGTCCGGCCCGCCCTCGTCCCGTGCCAGCCGCGCCAGAGCCGCCAGGAGCGCGTCCCGGTCCCGGCCGACGACCACGGCCCGGTGCTCCAGGCCCGCGCGGGTCGATGCCAGCGAGCGCGCGACGTCGGCCGGCGCGAGGTCCGCGTGCTCCTCGACGTACCGGAGGAGCCGGGCGGCCTGCGCCCGCAGGGCGTCCTCGGTGCCGCCCGACAGCGGCCAGGGCAGCACGGGGAGGGCGCCGGCCGATGCCCCGCGCGCCGGGTGCCGCGCCACGTCCCCGTCCTGCGGGGCGGGTTGCGCTCCTCGGGGTTCCTCCTCGGAGCGTTCCGGGCCCTGCGATCCCTCCGGGGAGTGTTCCGAGCCCGGCGCCTCCTCCTCCGAGACGTGTTCCGTCGCCGCGCCCCCGTCCTGCGAGGCCCGCTCCTGCGCCGCGCCTTCGCCCTGCGGAACCCGGTCCGACCCCGCTCCTCCCCCGCCCTCGGCCTCGTCCTCCTCCGGCGCCTGCTCAAGGACCACATGCGCGTTGGTGCCGCTGATCCCGAAGGACGAGACCCCGGCGCGGCGGGCGCGGCCCGTGTCCGGCCAGGGGCGGGCCTCGGTGAGGACCTCCACGGCGCCCGACGACCAGTCCACGTGCGGGGTCGGCTCGTCCACGTGCAGGGTGGGCGGAAGGACCGCCCGGTCCAGGGCGAGGACCGTCTTGATGACGCCGCCGACCCCGGCCGCGGCGGCGGTGTGGCCGACGTTGGACTTGAGGGAGCCGAGCCAGAGCGGAGCGTGCGCGGGCCGCCCCTGGCCGTAGGTGGCGAGCAGGGCCTCCGCCTCGATGGGGTCGCCGAGGGTGGTGCCCGTGCCGTGGGCCTCGACGGCGTCCACGTCCCGGGTGCCGAGACCGGCCTGGGCGAGGGCCTGCCGGATCACGCGCTGCTGGGCGAGCCCGTTGGGGGCGGACAGGCCGTTGCTGGCCCCGTCCTGGTTGATGGCGGTGGCGCGGACCAGGGCGAGGACGGGGTGTCCGGCGCGCCGGGCGACCGAGAGCGGTTCGACCAGGAGGACGCCGACGCCCTCGCCCCAGCCCGTGCCGTCGGCCTCGGCGGCGAACGCCTTGCAGCGCCCGTCGGCCGCGAGGGCGCCCTGGCGGCTGAACTCGACGAACGCGCCCGGCGTCGAGAGGATCGTCGCGCCGCCCACCAGGGCCGCCGTGCAGTCGCCCTGCCGCAGCGCCTGCACGGCGAGGTGCAGGGCCACCAGGGACGAGGAGCAGGCCGTGTCGACGGTGACCGCGGGGCCCTCCAGGCCGAAGGTGTACGCGATGCGGCCCGAGGCGACGCTCGTCGAGGTGCCGGTCATCAGGTGGCCCGCGCCGCCGTCCGGGTCGGCGGTGATCAGGGGCAGGTAGTCCTGGCCGCTGACGCCCACGAACACGCCGGTGCGGCTGCCGCCGACCGCGTCGGGCGCGAGGCCGGCCCGCTCCAGGACCTCCCAGGCCACTTCGAGCAGGAGCCGCTGCTGCGGGTCCATCGCGAGCGCCTCGCGCGGGCTGATTCCGAACAGGAGCGGGTCGAACCGGTCGGCGTCGTGCAGGAATCCGCCCCTGCGGACGTACGTGTACCCGGGCCTGCCGGGGTTCGGGTCGTACAGGCCCGCCGTGTCCCAGCCCCGGTTGACCGGGAAGCCGGAGGTCGCGTCCCGGCCGGAGGCGACCAGGTCCCACAGCTGCTCGGGCGAGGCCACGTCGCCGGGGTAGCGGCAGCCCATGGCGACGATCGCGATCGGCTCACCGGCGACGGGCGCCGCCGACTCCGGTGCGTCGCCCTGCTCCTGAGTGCCCGTCAGGACGGAGAGCAGGTGCGCGGACAGCCTCTCGGCCGTCGGGTGGTCGAAGACCGCCGCCGGGGAGAGGCGGACACCGGTCGCCGTGGTGAGCCGGTTGCGCAGCTCCATGGCCGTCAGCGACACGAAGCCGAGGTCGGTGAAGGCCCGGGTGACGTCGACGTCCCCCGGGGTGGCGAGGTTCAGCACGGCGGCGGCGTGCTCGCACACCGTCTCCAGGGCCAGGCGTTCCTTGCCGCTGTCCGGCAGTTCGGCGAGGCGCCGGCGGAACACGGCGGCCGCGCTGTCGTCGGCCTCGCGGACCTGGGCGGTACCGGGCAGCGCGTCCGGCCAGTAGCGACGGCGCTGGAAGGCGTGGGTCGGCAGGTCCACGAGCCGGGCCGAAGGGCCGATCAGGGCCGACCAGTCCACGCCGACGCCCTGCACGTGGGCCTCCGCGACGGAGGTGAGGAAGCGCCCGAGGTGCCCTTCGTCGCGCCGCAGCGAGGTCAGGACGGTGCCGGGCGCGCCGCCGCCGGCCCGGCTCCCCGTGTCCGCGGGTCCCGTCGCGCCCACCGGGCTGGCCGTACCTGCCGTACTCGCCACACCCGATGCGCTCGCCGCGCTCGCCGCGCTCGCCGCGCTTTCGATGATCTCCTGCACGGACATCGCGAGCACCGGATGCGGGCTCATCTCGGCATACGTACGGTGCCCGGCGGCGAGGAGTTCCCGGACGGTCGGGGCGAATTGGACCGTCTCCCGCAGGTTGCGGTACCAGTAGGCGGCGTCGAGTCCGGACGTGTCGACCTCGGCGCCGAGGACCGTCGAGTGGAAGGGGATGTCGGCCGGGCGCGGCGTGATGTCGGCGAGCGTGGCGAGGAGTTCGTCCCGCAGCGTCTCGACCTGCGCCGAGTGCGACGCGTAGTCGACGGCGACGCGGATCGCCCGTACGCCTTCCCGCTCGGCCGCGTACAGGAGTTCGTCGAGGGCTTCGG
Organism: Streptomyces sp. RK9; assembly: GCF_045070545.1. Classification (NCBI taxonomy): domain Bacteria; kingdom Bacillati; phylum Actinomycetota; class Actinomycetes; order Kitasatosporales; family Streptomycetaceae; genus Streptomyces; species Streptomyces sp. RK9. The sequence continues at coordinate 1,350,626 of NZ_CP173703.1, forward strand.
CGTCGCCCGACACCACCACGGACGAGGGGGCGTTGGCCGCGGCGACACCGAGGCGGCTCCCCCACTCCGCGAGCCGGTCGCGCGCCCGGTCGAGCGGCAGGGCCAGGAACGCCATGCCCCCGCTGCCCGCGAGGCGTTCGGCGACGAGCCGGGACCGCCGTGCCACGATCCGGGCCCCGTCCTCCAGGGACAGGGCGCCCGCGACGCAGGCGGCGGCGATCTCGCCCTGGGAGTGGCCCACGACGGCGCCGGGCTCCACGCCGTGGGACCGCCACAGGGCGGCGAGCGAGACCATCATGGCCCAGAGCGCGGGCTGGACGACGTCCACGCGGTCGAGCGGGGCCGCGCCGTCGACGCCGCGCACGACGTCGACGAGCGAGAAGTCGACGTGGGGCGCCACGGCGTCGGCGCACGCGCGCAGCCGCTCGCGGAAGACCGCGGAGTCGCGGTACAGGTCCGCCGCCATGCCCTCCCACTGGGCGCCCTGGCCGGGGAAGACGAACACCGGCTTCCCCGGGTCGCGCGCGACGCCCGCCACGACGCCGGGCGCGCTCCTGCCCTCGGCCACGGCGGTGAGGCCCGCGAGGTAGGTGTCCCGGTCGTCGGCGAGCACGACGGCACGGTGGTCGAAGTGGGTGCGCGAGGTCAGCAGGGAGTGGCCGATGTCGGCCGGGGCCAGGCCGGGCCGGGCGCGCACGTGGTCCCGCAGCCGGGCCGCCTGGTCGCGCAGACCGCGGCTGCTGCGCGCGGTGATCAGCCAGGGCAGCGGCGCGGGGGCCCCAGGAGCGGGGTGGTCGAGGTCCGGTGCGGGGGCGCCCTCGCGGTCGGCTGCCGGGGCGTCCATCGCGTCACGTCCCGGACCGTCCGACGCATCGTGCGCCGACCCGTCCACCGCCTCGCGCCCCGCGCCGCCCACGGCGTCCCGCGCCGGGCCGTCCGCCCCGCCCGTGGGCTCCCCGAGCAGCACCGGCCCCGCGACCGGCGCCGGAAGGGGCGCGGGCGCGGGAAACGCGTCGTCGCCCGACTGCTCCAGGATCACGTGGGCGTTGGTGCCGCTGATCCCGAAGGACGACACGCCGGCCCGTCGCGGCTCGTCGTTCCGGGGCCAGTCGCGGGCCTCGGTGAGCAGCCGCACCGCGCCCGACGACCAGTCGACGTGCGGGGTCGGCTCGTCCGCGTGCAGGGTGGGCGGCAGGACGCCCCGGCGCAGCGCCATGACCGTCTTGATGACACCGCCGACGCCCGCCGCCGCCTGGGTGTGCCCGATGTTCGACTTGAGGGAGCCCAGCCACAACGGCCGGTCGGGGGCGCGCTCTTGACCGTACGTGGCGAGCAGCGCCTGCGCCTCGATGGGATCGCCCAGGGACGTGCCGGTGCCGTGCGCCTCCACGACGTCCACGAGATCCGCCGAGAGGCGGGCCGACGCCAGCGCCTGGCGGATGACGCGCTGCTGCGACGGGCCGTTGGGCGCCGTCAGACCGTTCGACGCGCCGTCCTGGTTCACGGCCGAGCCGCGCAGCACGGCGAGTACCGGATGCCTGTTGCGCCGCGCGTCCGACAGCCGCTCCAGGAGGACGAGACCCACGCCCTCGCCCCACCCCGTGCCGTCCGCCGATGCCGCGAACGCCTTGCAGCGCCCGTCGGCCGCGAGGCCCCGCTGACGGCTGAACTCCACGAACATCCCCGGGGTCGTCATGACCGAGGCGCCGCCCGCGAGGGCCAGCGCGCACTCGCCCTGCCGCAGCGACTGCGCGGCCAGGTGGAGTGCCGTGAGGGACGCCGAGCAGGCGGTGTCGACGGTGATCGCCGGGCCCTCCAGGCCGAAGGTGTAGGCGAGTCGGCCCGAGAGGACGCTGGCGAGGAAGCCCGTCGAGTAGCCCTCGAAGGTCTCCCGGGCGCTCTGCAGGAGGAGCGCGTACTCCTGGCTGCTGGTGCCGACGAAGACGCCGGTGCGGCTGCCGCGCATCCGGGTCGGGGCGAGGCCCGCGCGCTCGAAGGTCTCCCAGGCCACCTCCAGGAGGAGGCGCTGCTGCGGGTCGAGGGTCAGCGCCTCGCGCGGGCTGACCCCGAACAGGCCCGCGTCGAACGACGCGACGTCGGCGAGGAATCCGCCCTCGCGCGCGTAGGTCTTCCCGAGCCGGTCCGGGTCGGGGTCGTAGAGGTGCTCGACGTCCCAGCCGCGGTCCTCGGGGAAGGGCGCGACGGCGTCCCTGCCGGAGGCGACCAGGTCCCACAGGTCCTCCGGGGAGCGGACGTCCCCGGGGAAGCGGCAGCCCATGGCGACGACCGCGACCGGCTCCGCGGCGGCGTCCTGAAGCTCCCGCAGCCGCCCGCGGGTCTCGTGCAGGTCGGCGGTGACCCGCTTGAGGTAGTACCGAATCCGGTCGTCCGTCGCCATGTGCCATCCACCTCGTCGCGATGTCGCCGTGGTCCGCTCGCGCGCGGGCCGCGGCGCGGGGTCAGGAGATGCCCAGCTCCTTGCTGATGAAGTCGATGACTTCGTCGTCGGTCGCCAGGTCGAGTTCGTCCGCGACGGTCGTCCCGTCGTCCTGCGCTTCCGCGCCCGCGCCGGGCGCGGGCGGTCGCTCGCCGCACCGCTGGGCGAGCGCGCGCAGCCGGTCCGCCACGCGGTCCCGCTCGCCGTCGTCGAGCGGCGCCGTCGCGAGGTGCGTCGCGAGGGCGTCGAGGCGGGCGAGGACGGAGTCGACGGGCGAGCCGAGCCCGGAGACGAGCGCGGCCTCGACGTGCTCGCTCAGGGCGGCGGGCGTCGGGCGGTCGAACACCAGGGTGGTGGGCAGGGTCAGGCCGGTCTCCGCGCCCAGGCGGTTGCGCAGCTCGACGGCGGTGAGCGAGTCGAAGCCGAGTTCCTGGAAGGGGCGGTGCGGGTCCACGTTCCCGGCGGTGGTGTGGCCGAGGACCAGGGCGACCTGGCCGCGGACGAGTTCGAGGACGGCCGCGGCGCGGTCCTCGGCGCCGAGGGAGCCGAGGCGTTCGCGCAGCGCGTGCGCGGCGCCCGGTTCGGCCGTCGCCGCGGGGGCGTTCACCAGGCCGCGCAGCAGCACGGGCAGGGTGCCGTTCGTGGTGGCGGCCCGCAGTTCGCCGGGGTCGAGCCGGGTCGGCACCCACACCGGCAGGCCGGTGGCGAGCGCCTCGTCGAACAGGGCGAGGCCGTCCTCGACGGAGAGGCCCGCCGCCGGTCCCGGTCGCGGCAGGTCCGCCGCCATCCCTCCCGGTCCGGCCCAGCGGCCCCAGGCCAGGGACGTCGCGGGCAGGCCGGTGGCGTGGCGGTGTCCGGCGAGGGCGTCGAGGAAGGCGTTGGCCGCCGCGTAGTTGGACTGGCCGGTGGTGCCGACGGTGCCCGCGGCGGAGGAGTAGACGACGAACGCCGCCAGGTCCTGATGCAGCGTCAGTTCGTGCAGGTGCCAGGCGCCGTCGGCCTTGGGCCGGAACACCGTGTCGACGCGCTCCGGCGTCATCGTCTCCAGGAGACCGTCGTCGAGCACGCCCGCCGCGTGCACCACGGCCGTCAGCGGGTGGGCGGCGGGCACCGACGCGAGGAGGTCCGCCACGGCGGCCCGGTCGGCCACGTCGCACGCCACGGCCCGCACCGTCCTCGCACCCGCCGCGGTCAGCTCGGCCACCAGCTCCGCCATGCCCTCCGCGTCGGGCCCCCGGCGTCCGGCGAGCACGAGGTGCGCCACGCCGCGGGTGCGCACCAGGTGCCGGGCGACCTCCGCGCCGAGCGCCCCGGACGCGCCGGTGACCAGCGCCGTGCCGTCGGGGTGCCACGCGGGCGGCATGGTGAGGACGACCTTGCCCACGTGCCGGGCCTGGGCGAGGAAGCGGAAGGCGGCGGGCGCCCTGCGCACGTCCCACGCCGTCACCGGCACCGGCCGCAGCCGCCCGCGCCCGAACAGCTCGACGATGTCCGCCAGCATCTCGCCGACGCGCTCGACACCGGCGTCCATCAGGTCGAACGCGCGGTAGGCGACGCCGTCGTGCCGTGCGGCGACGTCGTCGGCGTCGCGGATGTCGGTCTTGCCCATCTCGACGAACCGGCCGCCGGGCCGCAGCAGCCGCAGCGAGGCGTCGGCGAAGTCCCCGGTCAGCGAGTTCAGGACGACGTCCAGGCACCGGGCGCCGCCCGTCGCCGTGAACCGTGCCTCGAAGTCGGTCGTGCGCGACGAGGCGAGGTGCGCGTCGTCGACGCCGAGGGCGCGTACCGCGTCCCACTTGGCGGGGGCGGCCGTCGCGTACACCTCGGCCCCCAGGTGCCGCGCGAGCTGGACGGCGGCCATCCCGACGCCGCCCGCCGCCGCGTGCACGAGCACCTTGTCCCCCGGCCGCACGCGGGCCAGGTCCACCAGGCCCTCGTACGCGGTGAGGAACGTGACGGGGACGGACGCGGCGCGCGGGTACGACCAGCCCTCGGGGATCCGTGCGAGCAGGCGGTGGTCGACGACCGCGACCGGGCCGAGGCATCCGGCCGCGAGGCCGAACACCCGGTCGCCGGGGGCGAGTCCGGCCACCTCGGGACCCACCTCGGTGACGACGCCCGCGATCTCGCCGCCCAGCGCCCGCCGGTCGGGCACCATGCCGAGGGCCATGACGACGTCCCGGAAGTTGAGCCCCGCGGCGCGCACGTCGACCCGGACCTTGCCGGCCGCGAGCGGCGCCGCCGCCTCCGGGCTCGGGGCGAGCGTCAGGTCGTCGACGGTGCCGCCACCGGTCAGGTCGACGCGCCATTCCCGTACGCCCGTCGGCGGTACGAGCGTGCCGTGCGGTACGCCGCGGGCCAGGCGCGGGACGAGCGTCCGCCCTTCCCTGAGCGCGAGTTGGGGCTCGTCCGCGCGCGCCGCCCCGGTCAGGGCGGCCGTGGACGCGGGCTCCCCGTCCGAGTCGACGAGGACGAACCGGCCCGGGTGCTCGGCCTGTGCGGAGCGCACCAGGCCCCAGATCGCGGCGGCGGCGACGTCGGCCACGCGCTCGTCGGGGGACACGGGCAGGGCTCCCCGGGTCAGGACGACCAGCCGGGAGGTGCCGAGGCGGGCGTCCTTGAGCCAGGCCCGGAGGGTGCCGAGGACGGCGAGGGCCAGGGAGCGGGCGACGTCTGCCGGGCTGCTCAGGTCGGCGCCGGGCGCTTCGGCGCGTTCGGCGTCGGCCGCTTCGGCGCGTCCAGCGTCAGCCGCTTCGGCGCGTTCGGCGCGTTCGGCGCGTTCGGCGCGTTCGGCGGCAGCCGCTTCGGCGCGTTCGGCGCGTTCGGCGCGTTCGGCGGCAGCCGCTTCGGCGGCGGTGACGCCGCCTTCGGTGCCTCCGATTCCTGCGGCTCCGGTCTCACCCGCAGCGCCGCCGCGGCACGGCAGGATCACCGACTCCGGTACGGGCTCCCCGGATTCGAGCGCCGCGACGAGCGCGCCGAGGTCGGCGTGGGCGTCGGCCCCGAGCCGGTCCGCGAGGTCCGGGTCCCCGAGGACGGCGTGGCGCGCGGCCGGTGCCGCAGCGTCGGGTGCCGTACCGTCCTCGGCAGCCCGCTCCGCCCATGCGACGTGGAAGAGGGTGTCGCGGGTCCGGCCGGACCGGAGCTGGTGGACGGAGACGGGGCGGGTGACGAGCGACCCGGCCGACGCGACCGGTGCTCCGCGCTCGTCCCACAGGGCGAGGGACACCGCGTCCGTCCCGGCCGGTGCGAGCCGCACCCGCAGGGTCGGTGTGCCCGTGCCGTGGAAGGACACGTCGTGCCACGCGAACGGCACCCGCACCTGCCCGGTCGCCCCCGCACCGTCCCCGGTGAGGAGTGCGGCGTGCAGTGCGGCGTCGAGCAGCGCCGGGTGGAGGCCGTAGCCGTCGGTGCGGGAGCGTGCGGCGCCGGGCAGGGCGACCTCGGCGAACACCTCGTCGCCGCGCCGCCAGGCCCGCGCGAGCCCGCGGAACGCGGGGCCGTACGCGAAACCGGCGGTGGCCAGGCGTGCGTAGAACCCGTCGAGCGGCACCGGTTCGGCGCCGGGTGGCGGCCAGGCCTCGCCGGGACGGGCGGGTGCGGCGGCCGCCTCGGGCGCGAGCGTGCCCCGGGCGTGGCACACCCAGGCACCCTCCGGCTCCGTCAGGTCGTCCTCGGCGCGCGAGAACACGCCCACCGCGCGGTGACCTTCCTCCCTCACTGACCCCGCCGGGCCCACCCGCACCTGGAGGCGCACGGCGCCCCGTTCGGGCAGGACCAGCGGCGCCTCCTGCGTCAGCTCCACCAGGCGGCGGCACCCGGCCTCGGCGCCCGCGCGGACCGCGAGCTCGACGACGGCGGTGCCGGGCACGAGGGCGGTGCCGAGCATGACGTGGTCGGCGAGCCACGCCTCGGTCCGCCGGGACAGGGTTCCGGTGAGCACGGTCTCCTGGGAGTCGGCGAGGTCCAAGGAGGCGCCGAGCAGGGGGTGTTCGAGCCCGAGGAGTCCGGCGGCGGTGACGTCGGCGGCGGCGCCCGCCGTGCCCGCCACGCTCCAGGGGTGGCGGCGGCGCTGGAAGGGGTACGTGGGCAGGTCCACCCGGCGGGCCCCGGTGCCGGCGAAGAACGGGGTCCAGTCGACGCGGGCCCCGTGGGCGAACGCCTCGGACACCGCCGTGCGCGCCGTTTCGGCCTCCGGCCGTCCGGCGCGCGCCGGAGCGATCAACACCGTTCCGGTGCCCGGGGGTTGCTCGGCCAGGCAGTCCTGGGCCATCGCCGTGAGCGTCCCGGAAGGACCGACCTCCACGAACGTCCGCGCGCCCGCCGCGACGAGCCGGCGCACCCCGTCGTGGAAGCGGACGGTCGCCCGGGCGTGCCGCACCCAGTACTCCGGCGAGCACAGCTCGGCCGCGGTGGCGATGTCGCCGGTGACGTCCGAGACGATCGGGACGCGCGGCGGGTGGAAGGTGAGTTTCCCCGCGACCTGGCCGAACTCGTCGAGCATCGCGTCCGTGTGCGGGGAGTGGAAGGCGTGGCTGACGCGCAGGCGGCGGGTCTTGCGGCCCCTCTCCCGCCAGCGTCCGGCGAGTTCGAGCACGGCGCTCTCGGTGCCGGACACGACGACCGAAGCGGGTCCGTTGACGGCGGCGAGGGCAAGGTCGTCGGCGTGGGCGGTCACGTCCGGCAGGATCTCCGCCTCGGTCGCCCGCACCGCGACCATCGCGCCGCTGCCGGGCACCTCCTGCATGAGGCGCCCCCGCGCGGCCACGAGCGCGCACGCGTCCGGCAGGGACAGGACGCCCGCGACGTGCGCGGCCGCCAGCTCGCCGACGGAGTGGCCGAGCAGCAGACCGGGGGCGAGCCCCCAGTGCGTCAGGAGCCGGTACAGCGCCACTTCGTACGCGAAGAGGCCCGGCTGGGTGTACGCGGTCTGCTCCAGGAGCGCGGCCGTCGGCGTCCCCTCGGGTGCGTGCAGGACGTCCCGCAGGGGCGTGTCGAGGTGGGGGTCCAGGTGGTCCGCGACGGCGTCGAGGGCTTCGGCGAACACCGGGAAGGCGGCGGCCAGTTCGCGCCCCATGCCCGGGCGTTGGCTGCCCTGCCCGGCGAAGAGGAACGCCTGCCCGCCGTCCGTGGCCGCGCCTCGTACGAGGCCGGGCGCGGGGCGGTCGTCGGCGAGCGCCGCGAGACCGGCGAGCGCCGCGTCCCGGTCGGCGGCCCACACCACGGCCCGCCGGTCGAGGGCGGCCCGGGAGGTGGCGAGGGACCAGCCGACGTCCGCCGGGCGGGTGTCGGGCCGGGAGCGGAGGTGGGCGGTGAGGCGCTCGGCCTGGTCGCGCAGGGCCTGCTCTCCGCGTGCCGAGACGACGAGGGGCACGGGCGACTGCGGGGCGGGGACCGGTGCCGGGGCGGTGTCGTCCCGTTGGGGGGCCTGTTCCAGGATCACGTGGGCGTTGGTGCCGCTGATGCCGAAGGAGGACACGCCCGCGCGGCGGGGCCGGCCGGTCTCCGGCCAGTCCCGGCCCTCCGTGAGGAGTCGCACCGCGCCCGACGTCCAGTCGACGTGCGGCGTGGGCGCGTCGACGTGCAGGGTCTTCGGGAGGACGCCGTGCCGCATCGCCATGACCATTTTGATCAGCCCGGCGATGCCCGCCGCGCCCTGGGTGTGCCCGATGTTCGACTTGACGGAGCCGAGCCACAACGGCCGGTCGGCGGGCCGCTCCTGGCCGTACGTGGCGAGCAGCGCCTGTGCCTCGATGGGATCCCCGAGCGACGTGCCCGTGCCGTGCGCCTCCACCGCGTCGACCAGATCCGCCGAGAGCCGGGCCGACGCCAGGGCCTGGCGGATGACGCGCTGCTGCGAGGGGCCGTTGGGCGCCGTCAGGCCGTTCGACGCGCCGTCCTGGTTCACGGCGGAGCCCCGTACGACAGCGAGCACCGGATGACCGTTGCGCCGCGCGTCGGACAACCGCTCAAGGAGGACGAGACCCACACCCTCGCCCCACCCCGTGCCGTCCGCCGACGCGGCGAACGCCTTGCACCTGCCGTCGGCCGCGAGCCCCCGCTGACGGCTGAACTCCACGAAGATTCCCGGCGTCGCCATCACGGCGGCGCCACCGGCCAGGGCCAGGGTGCACTCGCGTTGCCGCAGCGCCTGCACGGCGAGGTGCACCGCCGCGAGGGACGCCGAGCACGCGGTGTCGACGGTGATCGCCGGGCCCTCCAGGCCGAAGGTGTAGGCGAGCCGGCCCGAGAGGACGCTGGCGGCACCGCCGGTGAGCTGGTGTCCCTCGGTGCCGTCGCCGGTTCCGGTGCCGCCGCCACTGGTCATGAGGACCGAGCCGACGAAGGTGCCGACGGGCTCGCCCTTCAGCGCGCCGGGGTCGACTCCGGCGCGTTCGAACGTCTCCCACGCGGTCTCCAGGAGCAGCCGCTGCTGGGGGTCCATCGCGGCCGCCTCGCGCGGGCTGATGCCGAACAGGTCCGCGTCGAACTCCGCCGCGTCGTCGAGGAAGGCCCCTTCGACGGCGTACGTCGTGCCGGGCCTGTCGGGGTCCGGGTCGAAGAGCGCCTCGGTGTCCCAGCCCCGGTCGGCGGGGAAGGCCGCGATCGCGTCGGTGCCGGTGGCCACGAGGTCCCACAGGTCCTCGGCGGAGCGGACGCCGCCGGGGAAGCGGCAGCCCGCCGCCACGATCGCCACCGGCTCGTGGGCGGCGGCCGTCAGCTCGCGGGTGCGGGCGCGCAGCGACTCGACCTCCTTGAGGGAGGCCCGCAGCGCCTCGACGAGCCTCTCGTCACCTGCCGGCATCGTGGTCCTCCGTCTCGGCGTGCGGGGCGGGCGCGGTGAGGTCCGGGCCGACGCCGTGGCCGCTGTCGTTGTCGTCGTGGCCGTCGTACGCGCCGGTGTTCAGTGCCAGGGCCAGCAGCCCTTCTGCGTCCATCCGGTCGATCGAGCCGTACGACGGTCCGGCACCGTCGCCGTCACCCCCGCCTTCGCCTTCGCCGTCCGGTGGCGGCGCGGTGCCCGTCGGGCGGCCCGCCAGGTCGAGGAGGGCGTCGAGGAGGCCCGCGTCGCGCAGGCGGGCCAGCGGGATGGCGGCGAGGGCCTCGCGGACCTGGCGCTCGGTGTCGCGCCGGGTGTCGGAGTCCGTGTCCACGGGGGCGAGTTCCACGGCGAGGTGCTCGGCGAGTGCCGTGGGTGTGGGGTGGTCGAAGACCAGCGTCGGCGGCAGCCGCAGGCCGGTCGCCGCGGTGAGCCGGTTGCGCAGTTCGACGGCGGTCAGCGAGTCGAAGCCGAGGTCCTTGAAGGCCCGGTCACGCCCCACCGCGTCCGCGCTCGGGTAGCCGAGGACGGCGGCGGTCTCGGAGTGGACCACGTCGAGCAGTTGTCGGTCCCGCTCGGCCGGTGGCAGGGCGGCCAGGCGCCGCCGCAGTGCCGCGGCGCCCGTGCTCCCGGAGCCGCCGCGCCGCGCCGGAGCGCGCACCAGGCCGCGCAGCACCGGCGGCAGGGCCTCGTGGCGCGCGCGGAGCGCGGCGAGGTCGAGCCGCATGGGCAGGAGGAGGGGTTCGTCCAGGGCGCGGGCGGCGTCGAACAGGGCGAGGCCGTCCGCGGTCGTCAGTCCCTGGACGCCGGAGCGGGCCATCCGGGCCTGGTCGACCCCGGCCGTGAGCTCGCTGCTCTCGGCCCACAGCCCCCAGCCGAGCGCCAGGGCGGGCAGTCCCGCGCGGCGTCGGCGGCGCATCAGCGCGTCCACGCAGGCGTTGGCGGCGGCGTAGTTGGCCTGGCCCGCGCTGCCCAGGGTGCCCGCGGCCGAGGAGAAGACCACGAACGCGGCCAGGGGCGCCGTCCGGGTCAGCTCGTCCAGGTGGATCGCCCCGTCCGCCTTGGGCCGGAACACGCGGTCGATCCGTTCCGGGGTCAGCGCCGGGAGCACGCCGTCGTCGAGGACACCGGCCGCGTGCACGACGGCCGTGAGGGGATGCGCGGCGGGCACCGACGCCAGGAGCGCGGCCACCGCGTCGCGGTCACCCACGTCGCAGGCCGCCCAGGTCACCTCCGCGCCGTGCGCGGCCAGTTCGGCGGTGAGCGCCGGGGCCTCGGCGGTGTCGCCGCCGCGCCGGCCCACCAGGAGCAGTCGGCGGGCGCCGTGCGTGACGACCAGGTGCCGGGCGAGCGCACGCCCGAGGGTCCCGGCGGCTCCGGTCAGCAGGACGGTGCCGTCGGGGTCCCAGGCGGTGGGGGTGGCGGGGGCCGTGGCGCTGGGCCGGGGCGCGGTGGGGGCCGGGGAGGGGGTCGTGTTCTGAGCGGCGGTGGGGTCCGGGGCCGCGGCCGCGCCCCGAGCCGCGGTGGTGCCCAGAGCCGCAGGCGCACCCCGAGCCGCGGTGGGATCCGGGGCCTCGGTCGCACCCCGAGCCGCAGGGGTGCCCAGAGCCGCAGGCGCACCCCGAGCCGCGGTGGGGTCCGGGGCCGCGGTCGCACCCCGAGCCGCAGGGGTGCCCAGAGCCGCAGGCGCACCCCGAGCCGCGGTGGGATCCGGGGCCAGTGGCGCGCGCTCCAGGCGGGGCAGGAGCATCCGGCCCGCGCGGACGGCGAGTTGGGGCTCGTCCATGGCCGCGGCGGTGGCGAGGGCCGTGTCGAGCGCGGCCGTGGATGCCGGGTCGCCGTCGAGGTCGGCCAGGACGAACCGGCCCGGGTGCTCCGCCTGGGCCGAGCGCACCAGACCCCACACCGCCGCGGCGGCCAGGTCCTCCTCGGTCGCGTCGTCCGGGGTGGCGACGGCGCCGCGCGTGACGAGGACGAGCCGCGCCGCGCTCCCGGTGTCGTCGGCGAGCCAGTCCCGCAGCAGGTCGAGGGCACGGCAGGTCAACTCCCGCGCGCGCGCCGCCTCGTGCGGGTTCCGGTCCGGGGCGGGCGAGCCGTCTTGCGGGCCGGACGGGGCGTCTTCCGGGCCGGGCGAGCCACCGGCCGCGCCGGACGAGTCGCCCCCTGAAGCGTGCGCAGCGTCTTCCGTACGGGGCGAGGCGCCTGGCACGACGGACGAGCCGCCATCCGGACCGCGCAAAGGGTCTTCCAGGCCCGACGAGCCACCCGACACGCGGAACGCACCGCCACCCGTACCGTGCGAGGCATCTTCCAGGCCAGGCAAAGCGCCTGGCACGACGGACAAGCCACCGTCCGGACCACGCGAGTCGTCTTCCGGGCCGGGCGCGCCGCCTGGCGCACTGGACACGCCGTCGCCGGGACCGTGCGAGTCGTCCTGCGGGTGGCAAGAGCCGCGCCCCAGCCCCGTACCGAGCGGCACCAGGACGACATCGGGCGCCGCCGCACCGGACTCGATCGCCGCGCGGTACGCGGGCAGGTCCGCGAAGTGCCCGCCGTCCAGGGCCAGTCCCAGGTCCTCGCCCCCGAGCACGGCCCACGTGCTCGGCGTGCTCGGTGCGGGCGGCGCCGATCCGGCGGGCACCGTCGTCCACGTGAGCCGGAACAGCGCGTCGTGCTGCCCACCGGACGCACGCAGTTGCTCGGGCGAGACGGGGCGGGCGACGAGGGAGCGTACGGTCACCGCGGGCGTGCCGTCGGCGTCCGCCACGACCACCGACACGCCGTCGGCCGTGCCCGGGGACACCCGGACGCGGACCTCCGGGCCGCACGGGGCGTGCAGGGAGACGTCGTTCCAGGCGAACGGCATGGCCGCGCCACCGGTGCCACCGGAGCCGGCCGGATCGTTGTCCCGGGTGCGGAGCAGGCACGCGTGCAGCGCCGCGTCGAGGAGCGCGGGATGAGCGTGGTACCTGCCCGCCTCGGCGTGGCTGTCGTCCGGCAGCGCGGCCTCGCCGAGGATCTCGTCGCCGAGGCGCCACGCGGTGTGCAGGCCGTGGAAGGCGGGGCCGTAGGAGAGGCCGATCTCCTCCAGGCCTTCGTAGAAGTCGGACAGGTCGACGGGGACGGCTCCCGGGGGCGGCCAGGCGCCGTCGAGGGCGGCCGGTGCCGCGGTGTCCGCCGCGGTGAGCACGCCGCGGGCGTGGCAGGACCAGGGGGCCGGTGCGGCCGGTTCGTCGTGGCCGTCGGGGCGGGCGTACACGCCGATCGTCCGCGTGCCGTCCTCCTCGGGCGGCGCCACCCGCACCTGGATCCGGGCCGCGCCCCCGTCGGCGAGGACCAGGGGCCGTTCCTGGATCAGCTCGCGGACGTGCGGGCAGCCGGTCCCTGCGCCCGCGAGGGCGGCCAGTTCCACGAAGGCGGTGCCGGGGACGACGACGGTGTCGCCGACGGCGTGGTCGGCGAGCCACGGGTGTGTGTCCAGGGACCAGCGCGCGGTGAGCACGGCCTCGGCGGATTCGGCGAGGTCGACGCGGGCGCCGAGGAGCGGGTGGTCGGGGCGGCCGAGGCCCGCGGCGGTCACGTCACCGGCCCCGGCGGGGGCGTCGAGCCAGAACCTGCGCCGCTGGAACGGGTACGTCGGCAGGTCGACGACGCGCGGCGTGCGGCCGGCCCAGGCCGCGGACCAGTCGACGGCGACCCCGTGGGCGTACGCCTCGGCGACCGAGGTCAGGAAGCGTTCCGGTCCGCCCTGGTCGCGCCGCAGCGACGCCACGGCCACGCCGGGCCCGCCGGGCCGCTCCGCCAGGACCTCCCGCAGTCCCATCGTGAGCATGGGGTGCGGGCTGGACTCGACGAAGGCGCCGAAGCCCTGGGCGAGCAGTTCCCGTACGGCGGGCTCGAACCGGACGGACTCCCGCAGGTTGCGGTACCAGTAGTCGCCGTCGAGGCCCGCGGTGTCCAGGAAGGCGCCCGTCAGCGTCGACATGAAGGCGACGCGGCCGGGGCGGGGCCGGATCCCCGCGAGGTCCTCGGCGATGCGTTCGCGTACCGCTTCGACGTGGGGCGAGTGGGAGGCGTAGTCCACCGGGACGCGGCGCGCCCAGAGCCCGGTGCGCTCGCAGTGGGCGAGGAGGTCGTCGAGGACCTCCGTGCCGCCCGACACCACCACCGACGCGGGCCCGTTGACGGCCGCGAGGGAGAGCCGCCCGTCCCAGGCGGCCACGAGGTCCTCGGCCCCGGCGGCGCCCAGGGCGAGCGATACCATGCCGCCGCGTCCCGCGATCGCCGTCAGGGCGCGGCTGCGCAGCGCGACGACGCGCGCGCCGTCGTCGAGGGAAAGACCTCCGGCCACGCAGGCCGCGGCGATCTCGCCCTGCGAGTGCCCCACCACGGCGGCGGGTTCGACGCCGTACGACCGCCACAGCTCCGCGAGCGACACCATGACCGCCCACAGCGCGGGCTGGACCACGTCGACCCGCTCGGGGTCCACCCCGGCGGCCCGGCCCCGGACGACGTCCGCCACGGACCAGTCGGTGTACGGGGCCAGCGCGTCTGCGCACTCGGTCAGCCGGGCCCGGAAGACGGGCGCGGCGTCCCACAACCCGGCCGCCATGCCTGCCCATTGGGCGCCCTGACCCGGGAACACGAAGACGGTCTTCCCGGGGTCGGCCGCCACTGCTTCGACGGCGGCGGGCGTCTCCCGGGCCTCCGCGACGGCGGCGAGTGCGGGAAGGAGCGCGTCCCGATGGCCGCCGAGGACCACGGCGCGGTGCTCCAGGGCGGCGCGGGTGGCCTGGAGCGAGTGGGCCACGTCGACGGGGTCGAGCGCCGGGTCGGCGAGGAGCCGGTCGCGGAGGGCGGACGCCTGGGCGCGGAGGGCGGGGTCGCTGCGGGCGGAGAGGGTCAACGGCACGGGGGGGAGGGCTTTTTGGGGGTCGTCCTGTGCGGGGCGCCTCGCGTCGTCGGCGCCGGTCGCCGCGGTCGGCTCGGCCGGGTCGGTGCCGGGCCGCACGGCTTCCCGGCCGCGTCCGGCGCCCGGCGCCGCGCCCGCCACGACCGCCTCCGGGGGCGCCTGCTCCAGGACCACGTGCGCGTTGGTGCCGCTGATCCCGAACGACGACACGCCGGCCCGCCGGGGCCGCCCCGCGTCCGGCCAGGGGCGGGACTCGGTGAGGAGTTCCACGGCGCCGGAGGCCCAGTCGACGTGCGGTGAGGGCGCGTCCACGTGCAGGGTGCGGGGCAGGACGGCGTGGCGCAGCGCCATGACCATCTTGATGACGCCCGCGACACCCGCCGCCGCCTGGGTGTGCCCGAGGTTGGACTTGACGGAGCCGAGCCACAACGGCCGCTCCGGCGGGCGCTGTTGTCCGTAGGTGGCGAGGATCGCCTGGGCCTCGATGGGGTCGCCGAGGGTGGTGCCGGTGCCGTGGGCCTCGACGGCGTCCACGTCGGACGGCGCGATCCCGGCGCCCGTGAGGGCCTGGGTGATGACGCGTTCCTGGGCGGGGCCGTTGGGGGCGGTCAGGCCGTTGCTCGCGCCGTCCTGGTTGACGGCGGAGCCGCGCACGACGGCGAGCACGCGGTGGCCGTTGCGGCGCGCGTCCGAGAGGCGCTCGACGAGGAGGACCCCGGCGCCCTCGCCCCACACCGTGCCGTCGGCCGCCGCGGCGAACGGCTTGCAGCGGGCGTCGGCGGCGAGAGCCCCCTGCCTGGCGAACTCGGTGAAGGCGTTCGGCGAGCACATCACGGTGACGCCGCCCGCGAGCGCGAGGTCGCAGTCCCCGCCGCGCAGCGCCTGCGCGGCCAGGTGCAGGGCCACGAGCGACGACGAGCAGGCCGTGTCGACGGTGACGGCGGGGCCCTCGAACCCGAAGGTGTACGCGATGCGGCCGGTGGCGACGCTGCCGGAGCCGCCCGTGCCGAGGTACCCGGCGATGTCGTCCGTGATGGTCCCGAGCCGCGTCGTGTAGTCGTGGTACATCAGCCCGGCGAACACCCCGGCGCGGCTGCCGCGCAGGGCCGTCGGGTCGAGGCCCGCGCGTTCCAGCGCCTCCCAGGAGACTTCGAGGAGGAGCCGCTGCTGCGGATCCATCGCCACGGCCTCGCGCGGGCTGATGCCGAAGAACTCGGGGTCGAACTGCGCGGCGTCCCGCAGGAATCCGCCCTCGGCCGCGAACGCGCCGGAGGCCGGCGGGGACCAGCCGCGGTCGGCGGGGAACGCGGAGACGGCGTCGGCGCCCCGGTCCACCAGGCGCCACAGGTCCTCGGGCGAGGCGACGCCGCCCGGGAACCGGCAGGCCATGCCGACGACGGCGATCGGCTCGTCGGCCCGGGCCCGGGCCCGGGCGCGTACCGCGGGCCGCTCGCGCCGGTCCTGGCCGGTGAGCCGCCCGTGGACGTGCGCGGCGAGTTCCTGCGGCGTCGGGTGGTCGAAGACGAGCGTGGCGGGCAGCCGGAGTCCGGTCGCCCTGGCCAGGCGGTTGCGCAGCTCGACGGCCGTGAGCGAGTCGAAGCCCAACTCCTTGAAGGCGCGCCCGGGTTCGACGGCGGTCGGGCCGTTGTGGCCGAGGACGGCGGCGGCCTGGGCCCGCACCACGTCGAGGACCCGGCCTGCGCGGTCCTGCGGGGCGAGGTCGGCGAGTTCGCGCGCGAGGGCGGAGTCCCCGTCGGCGCTCGCCGCGGCACGGCGCGCGGGTGGCCGCACCAGGGCGCGCAGCAGTGCGGGGACGCCCGCGGTGGCGGCCCCGGCCCGGACGGCGGCCAGGTCCAGGCGGGCCGGGACGACGACGGGCAGGTCGGCGGCGAGGCCCGCGTCGAGCAGGGCGGTGCCCTCGGCGGCGGACAGGCCGGTCACCCCGGCGCGGCGCAGCCGGTCGCGGTCGGCGTCCGACATGCCGCCGGTCATGGCGCTGGTCTCGGCCCACAGCCCCCAGGCCAGGGACAGCGCGGGCAGTCCCTGCGCGCGGCGGACCCGGGCGAAGGCGTCGAGGAAGGCGTTGGCCGCCGCGTAGCCGCCCTGGCCCGCGGTGCCGAACGTGCCCGCCGCCGAGGAGAACACGACGAACGCGGAGAGGTCCGCATCCCGGGTCAGCTCGTGCAGGGTGACCACGGCATCGACCTTCGGCCGGAACACCGTGTCGATCCGCTCCTCCGTGAGCGACGCCACGACACCGTCGTCCAGCACACCACCCGCGTGCACCACCCCGCTCAGGGCGCGCTCCCCCGGCACCTCGGCGAGAACCTTCGCCAGCGCCTCCCGGTCCGCCGCGTCGCAGGCCGCCCAGCGCACCGACGCCCCCAAGTCGGCCAGGTCTTGGGCGAGTTCGGCCGCCCCGGGCGCGTCCGCGCCACGGCGGCTCACCAGCAGCAGGTGGCGTACGCCGTGCGCCTGGACCAGATGCCGGGCCACGACGCCGCCGAGGACACCGGACGCGCCGGTCACCAGAACCGTCCCGCCGGGGCGGAAGGCGACGGCGGGGCCGTTGTCGGGCACCCGCACCCGCTGGAGCCTCGGTACGAACACCTCCCCGCCGCGCAGCGCCACCTCCGGCTCGTCCCCGCCCACGACAGCGGACAGCGCGTCGGCCGACACCTCCTGGCCGTCCCAGTCGACCAGGACGAGCCGGTCCGGGTGCTCCGCCCGCGCCGAGCGCAGCAGGCCCCACACCGCGGCGAGGGCCGGGTCGGCCGTCTCGTCGTCGCGTACCGCCACGGCACCGCGGGTCAGCACGACGAGACGGGCGGACGAGGCACGGCCGTCATCGCCGGAGTCGTCAGCTTCGGCGGACCCGGCGGACTCAGTGGACTCGGCGGATCCGGCGGACTCGGCGGATCCGGCAGACTCAGCGGATCCGGCAGACTCAGCGGACTCGGCAGACTCGGCGGACTCGGTGGGCTCGGCGGACTCGGTGAGCCACTGCCGCGCCGACGTCAGCGCCCCGACGACGGCGTCCCGGGTGGTCCCGGGCAGGTCGCACGTGTCGTCCCCCGCCGGTACGGGGAGTGCCATGAGTACCGCGTCCGGTACGTCCTGCGCGGCGGTCACCGCGGCGAGTTCGCGCTCCCGCCGCACCTGGGCGCCGGTCGCTTCGAGGGCCGGGGCGAGCGCCTCGGCGCCGTCGAGGACCGCCCAGGTGCGCGGCGGGCCGGACGTGGCGGCCGGGGCGGGCACCCAGTCGACGGCGAAGAGGGAGTCCGTCGGGTCAGGGGCGGCCGGGCGCAGCCGGTCGGGCGTCACCGGGCGCAGGGCCAGGGACTCCACGGACACGACGGGCGCGCCGGTCGCGTCGGCGGCCTCCAGCGCGACGGCGTCGGGGCCCACCGGTGTGATCCGGACGCGCAGCCGGGTCGCGCCGACCGCGTGGATCCGTACGCCGGACCAGGAGAACGGCAGCCGGGGCCCGCCCCCCGCGTCCGCCTGGCCCGCGCCACCACCCGCACCACCGCCGTCGCCCGCCGCGTGCGTCCCGCCGTCGAAAGCGGCCGCCGCGTGCATCGCGGCGTCCAGGAGCGCCGGGTGGATCGCGAACCCGTCCGCGTCGCCGTCCCCCGGGAGCACGACCTCGGCGAAGATCTCGTCGCCCTGGCGCCAGGCGGCCCGCAGGCCCCGGAAGCCGGGGCCGTACCGCAAGGAGAGACCGGCCAGGCCCTCGTACACGCCCTCCACGGGCAGGGGTTCGGCGTCGGGCGGCGGCCAGGCCGTCAGCGGGTCGCCGCCGCGCCGGGCGGTGCCGCCGAGCGTGCCGTCGGCCTGTCGGGTCCAGGGTGTGTCGGGCGCGTCCTCGGGGCGTGCGTGGAGGGTGAGGGGGCGGTGCCCGGCCGCGTCGGCGGGGCCGACGACGGCCCGCAGCTGGACGCCGCCGCGCGCGGGCAGGACCAGGGGTGCCTCCAGGGTCAGCTCGGCCACGCCGTCGCAGCCGATCTGCTCGGCGGCCTGGACGGCCAGTTCGAGGAAGGCCGTGCCGGGCAGCAGGACCACGTCGCCGACCGCGTGCTCGCCGAGCCAGGGGTGGGTGTCGCGCGCGAGCCGTCCGGTGAGGAGGGCGCCGCCGGATTCGGGCAGGTCGGTGGCGGCGCCCCACCACGGGTGGTCGAGCGGGCTCAGGCCGACCGCGCCCACGTCCCCGGTGGGCGGTTCCGGGTCGAGCCAGTAGCGCTGCCGGTCGAAGGCGTATGTGGGCAGCGGCACGCGCCGCGCGTCCGTCCCGGCGAAGACCCGTTCCCAGTCCGGGGATCCGCCGCCCGCGTACACCTCGCCGAGGGAGCGCAGGAACCGGTCGAGGCCGCCGTCGTCGCGGTGCAGCGTGCCGGTCACGAGGGCGTCGCGGCCCAGGCCGCCGAGCGTGGACGTGAGGCCGAGGGCGAGCACCGGGTGCGGGCTGCATTCGACGAACGTGCCGTGTCCGGCGGCGGCGAGCCGCTCCACGGCGTCCGAGAGGCGGACGGTGCGGCGCAGGTTGCGGTACCAGTACTCGGCGGTCAGTTCGGTGCCCGGCACGACCGCGCCGGTGACCGTCGAGTACAGGGGCAGCGCGCCCGCGCGCGGGCGGATCGGCGCGAGCGCGTCGAGCAGGTCCGCGCGCAGGAGTTCCACCTGCGGGGAGTGCGAGGCGTAGTCGACGGCGACGCGCCGGGCGCGGACGCCGTCCCGCTCGCAGGCGGCCACCAGGGCGTCGAGCGCCGCCGGGTCGCCGGAGAGCACGACGGAGGACGGGCCGTTCACGGCGGCGAGCGCCAGCCGGTCGCCGAACTCCGCGAGGCGCGCCCGGACGTCGGCGACCGGCGCCGTCACGGACACCATGCCGCCCGCCCCGGCGAGGCGTTCGGCGACGAGCCGGGACCGCAGCGCCACGACCCGGGCCCCGTCGTCCAGGGACAGCGCCCCCGCCACGCAGGCCGCGGCGATCTCGCCCTGTGAGTGCCCCACGACGGCGGCGGGTTCGACCCCGTACGACCGCCACAGCTCGGCCAGCGACACCAGCACCGCCCACAGGACGGGCTGGACGACGTCGACGCGGTCCTCGGCGCCGTCGTCGGCGTGGCCGCGCACCATGTCGTGCAGCAACCAGTCGACGTACGGGTCGAGGGCGGTCGCGCACGCCTCCATCCGCTCGCGGAACACGGCGGACGTGTCCCAGAGCTCCCGGGCCATGCCGGTCCACTGGGAGCCCTGACCGGGGAACACGAAGACCGTCCGCCCCGGGTCCCGCGCCACTCCCTCGACCAGGTCCGCGCAGGGCTCGCCCGCGGCCAACGCCTCGACGCAGCCGAGCAGTTCGCCGCGGTCGCGGCCGACGGCGACGGCCCGGTGCGCAAGCGGCGCGCGCGTGGTCGCCAGCGAGTACGCAACGTCACCCGCGCGGAGGCCGGGGCGCGCCGCGAGGTGCTCCTGGAGCCGGGCGGCCTGCGCGCGGAGGGCGTCGGGGGTTCCCGCGGAGAGCACCCAGGGGACGGGGGACGGGTCCACCGGGGTCGGCTCGGCCACTGGGGTCGCGGTGCCCTCCAGGCCCTCATCGCCCGCAGCGACAGCGTCCCCCGCCTCCACGATGACGTGCGCGTTCGTCCCGCTGATGCCGAACGACGACACCCCCGCCCGTCGGGGGCGGCCGTCGGTGGCCGGCCAGGGGCGGGGCCCGGTGAGGAGGCGTACGGTGTCCGACGACCAGTCGACGTGCGGGGTCGGGGTGTCGACGTGCAGGGTCGGCGGCAACAGGCCGGCGCGCAGCGCGAGGACAGTCTTCATCACGCCCGCGATCCCGGCGGCGGCCTGGGTGTGGCCGATGTTCGACTTCAACGACCCGAGCCACAGGGGGCGTTCGGCGGTGCGGCCCTGTCCGTACGTGGCGAGGATCGCCTGTGCCTCGATGGGGTCGCCGAGGCGGGTGCCGGTGCCGTGCGCCTCGACCGCGTCGACGTCGGCCGCCGTGAGTCCGGCGTCGGCGAGGGCGGCGCGGATGACGCGTTGCTGCGAGGGGCCGTTGGGCGCGGTCATGCCGTTGGACGCGCCGTCCTGGTTGACGGCGCTGCCGCTGACGACGGCGAGGACGGGATGGCCGAGCCGCCGCGCGTCCGAGAGGCGCTCCAGGAGGACGACGCCGACGCCCTCGGCGAGCCCCGTGCCGTCGGCCTGTCCGGCGAACGCCTTGCACCGGCCGTCGGGCGAGAGCACGCGCTGCCTGCTGAACTCCAGGAGGGTCGCCGGGCTCGACATCAGGGTGACCCCGCCGGCCAGAGCGAGGTCGCACTCCCCGTCGCGCAGCGCCCGGACGGCGAGATGCAGGGCCACCAGGGACGAGGAGCAGGCCGTGTCGAGTGTGACCGCGGGGCCTTCGAGGCCGAAGGTGTAGGCCACGCGGCCGGAGGCGACGCTCGCCGCGCGGCCGGTCTCCAGCTGTCCCTCGTACTCCGTGTGCGTACCGGGCGTCCGCGCCGTGTAGTCCTGCCCCATCATCCCGGTGAAGACGCCGGTGCGGCTGCCGCGCACCGCGGCGGGGGCGAGGCCCGCCCGCTCGAACGTCTCCCAGGAGACTTCGAGGAGCAGCCGCTGCTGAGGGTCCGTCACCAGGCTCTCGCGCGGGCTGATCTCGAACAGGGCCGCGTCGAACGAGGCGATGTCGGTGAGGAATCCGCCTTCGCGCGCGTAGCAGGACCCCACCCGGTCGGGGTCCGGGTGGTAGAGCCCCTCGACGTCCCAGCCCCGGTCGGCGGGCAGCGCGCCGACCCCGTCGCGGCCCGCGGCGACCAGGCGCCACAGGTCCTCGGGCGACGTGACGCCGCCGGGGAAGCGGCAGGCCATCGACACCAGCGCGACGGGCTCGCGGGCCGCCGCCTCGGCGAGCCGCAGGCGCTCGCGGGTCCTGCCCAGTTCGGCGGAGAGACGCTTGAGGTAGTCCAGCGTCCTGTCGTCCGTGTCGGTGCCGTGGGCGGTGCCGGAGTCGGTGCCGTGGGTGGTGCCGGTGCCGTGGGTCATGTCGAACGTGCTGCCCTTCCCGCGAAGAGGGGGGACCTGGCGGGCTCGCCCGGGTCGGCCGCCGGCGCCGGGTCGGGTGGGGTCATGCGGTGGCGGCGCCGAAGCGCAGCGGCAGGACGTCGGGCCCGGAGACGCCCGTCGAGGGCCGCCAGGTGATCGGGCCCGCGACCTCGGGCGGGCCGAGGCGGGCCGCGAGCACGTCGAAGGCCTCGGCGAGTTCGACGCGGGCCAGCGCCGCCCCCAGGCAGTAGTGCGCGCCGCCGCCGAAGGCCAGCGGGGACGCCTCCCGTTTGACGGTGATGTCGAAGGCGTCGCCGCCCTTGAACACCAGCGGGTCGCGCTGCGCCGAGTGCGCGCACAGCCAGACGGGGGTGCCCGCCTGGATGCGCAGGTCGTTGACGGAGAAGTCCTCGGCCGCCGACTTGGTGGCCACGACCGTCGTGGTGGGGCACCAGCGCAGCACTTCCTCGACCGCCTGGGTGACCAGTTCGGGCCGCTGCCGCAGCAGCGGCCACTGCTCGGGGTGCTCGGCGAACGCGACCATGGCGTGGCCGAGTTGGTGACTCGTGGTCTGGTATCCGGCGACGAGCAGGGTCGCGATGAGGGTGCGCAGCTCGCGGTCGTCGAGGGCGCCGTCCTCCTGCTGGGCGCGCAGGATGTCGGAGAACAGGTCGTCTCCGAGGTCCGCCTTGCGCTCCTGGATCACGGTGTCGAAGTAGTCGTACATCCCCGCGAGGCCCTCCTCGACCTCGCCGACCCTGCTCTGGTCGGGGCCGAGGGCGAGGACCAGGTTGGTGTTCTTGCACCAGCGGCCGACGACCGCGTGGTCCTCGGCGGGGAAGCCGAGCAGTTCACAGACGACGGCCGCGGGCAGCGGGTCGGCGAACGCGGCCACGAAGTCGCGCTCTCCCCCGGTCGCGAGCTCGTCGGCGAGGCGCTCCGCGGTGGCGCGGATGAAGGGCCGCAGGGCGGTGATGCGGCGGGCCGTGAACGCGTGCGTGACCAGGCCGCGCAGCCTGCGGTGGTCGGGGCCCTCCAGGCTCTGCATGAAGTCGCGCATGAACTCGCGCACCAGGCCCTCGGAGGGTCCGACGAGGTCCACGACGTCACGGAAGCCCGAGACGAGGCGCGGGTCGCGGGAGAGGCTGTGGGCCTCGGCGTACCGCAGGACGAGGAGTCCCAGCGGGGTGCCCGCGACCCAGGACCGCTCCCTGGCCTCGGCCACCTCGGGCGAGTCCCAGGCGAAATCCGGCACGGTGATGTCCAGGAACGGCAGATCCTGCCACGACGTCCCGGACTCTGCGACGGTCGACATACTCGGTCCTTCCCTCGGCGAAAAGGCGGGTGCGCTGCCGCACCGCATTCTGTGCAGTGGCTCTTGGCGCCTTCTTGGAGTCGGCTTGGATCTTGGGTTGGCCCGCGGTCGCGCCCGGCCGCGGGGGCCCGGGGCGCTCCCGGGGCGCGTGGGTCACAGGGGTTCGGCGGGCACGCCGGCGTACAGGGACCGCAGGGTCGCGAGGAGTTCGCCGTCCACGGGGACGGCCGTGCCGTCGACGGCGGTGACCGGTCGCACGCCGAAGGCCGCGTTGGTCGCGAACACGCCGCGCAGGGCGAGGAGTTCGCTCCGGGTGACGGGTGCGTCACGGGACGGTACGCCCCCGGCGGTGGCCGCGTCGCGCAGGAGGCGCGCGGTGACGCCGGGCAGGCAGTGCGCGCGGGGCCACAGGAGCCGGGTCCCGTCCCAGCCGCAGACGTTGAAGGTGGTGCCCTCCTGGACGCGGTCGTCGTGGTCGAGCAGCAGGGCGTCGTCGAAGCCCCGCCGCCGGGCGTCCCGGCGCAGCCGCAGCGTGCCGAACAGGGCGGTGTGCTTCACCTCGGGCAGGTCACGGACGTGGGCGGCGGTGGCGAGGCGCAGCGGGGGCGGTACGTCCGGTGGCGCGGGACGCGTACTGATGAGCGCGACCGGGGTGAGGGTGTCGGGGCAGTCCAGGCTCATCTCGGGCGCGCACACGGTCACCCGCACCGTCACGGGCCCCTCGCTCCGGTCGGCGACGCACCGCAGCGCCGCCCGCACCGCGCCGGTGTCGAGGTCCGCGGCGAACAGCGTCCGGCAGTCGTCGGCGAGGCGCCGCAGATGCAGGGCGAGCCCGCGGACGCAGCCGCGCTCGACGCGGAGGGTGGTGAAGTGGCCGTAGTTGTAGAGGGCGAGGGCCGAGAGGTCGCCGGCGGTGGCGGGGGTGCCGTCGAGCCGTGCGACCACGGCCTGAGCCGTCGTCACGCCCGCCACACCCGCACCCGACGCCGCCCGTTCACCCCTCACGCCGCTCCCCCTCCTCCGCCCCCGTCAGCAGCGCGTGCGCCCGCACCAACGCCCGCCCCTTGAGCAGCACTTCGTCGAACTCGTCGGCGGGGTCGGAGTCGAGGACGATCGCGCCGCCCGCGCCGATGACCGTGCCGGTGCCGGAGGTCACGGCGGTGCGGATCACGATGTTGAGGTCCGCGCCGCCGCAGAGACCGAAGTAGCCGATGGTGCCCGAGTAGATGCCCCGGGCCTCCTGCTCCAGGCGGTCGATGATGGCCATCGTGCGCAGCTTCGGCGCGCCCGTCATGGAGCCGCCGGGAAAGCACGCGCGGACGCACGCGACCGGGTCCACGTCGCGCCGCAGCCGGCCGCGGACCGTGGTGACGAGCTGGTGCACGGTCGCGTACGACTCGGTGACCATGTACGCGGGCACGTCGACGGAGCCCACCTCGCAGACCCGGCCCAGGTCGTTGCGGAGCAGGTCGACGATCATGAGGTTCTCGGCGCGGGTCTTGGCCGACGCGGTCAGGGACCGGCGCAGCCGCTCGTCGCTCACGGGGTCCGCGCCGCGGGGCGCCGTGCCCTTGATGGGCTTGCTCTCGACGGTCCCGTCGCGGTCGACGCGCAGGAACCGCTCGGGGGACGAGCAGACGACGCCGAGCGCGCCGAGGCGCAGATAGGCGCTGTAGGGCGCGGGGTTGAGGCGCCTCAGCAGCAGGTGGTAGTCGAGCGGGTCGGGCAGGGCGGGCAGCCGCATCCGGTTGGTCAGGCAGATCTCGTAGCTCTCGCCGCTGCGCAGTTCCCTGAGGCAGTCCTCGATGTCGTCGACGTAGTCGGCGCGGGCGCGGGCGAGGAGGGCCGCGCCCGCCGGTGCCGCGGCGGCCGGGTCGGGGGCGGCGGGGGCGGCGTCCGGCAGGTCGCGGGCGAGCCGGGCCGTCCGGGTCACCCAGGAGCGGGCGGGCGCGCTCTCGTCGGCGCCGGGGCCGCTGAGGGCGAGGACGTAGGTGCGGTCCTCCTGGTGGTCCACCGCGATCAGCCGGTCGGCGAACATCCACACGGCGTCCGGCGTCTCGGCGCGGTGGACGTTGGGGCTGCCGCACTCGGCCTTCAGCTCGTACCCGAAGTAGCCGACGTAGCCGCCGTTGAGGTCGAAGGGGAGGTCCGCCGCGCCGACCGGGCGGGCGCGCAGGCGGTCCTGGAGGACGTCGAAGATGGTGCCGTCCTCGGTGTGTTCGCCGGTGGCGTCGCGGACCGTGACGGCGTTCTCGCCGGTCCGGTACGTCAGGGTCTCGGCGAGGGGGCCGGAGTCGTCGCCGAGGAAGGAGAAGCGGGCCCCGCCGACGCCGGGGGCGCTGCTGTCGAGCCAGAAGGCGTGCTCGCTCCCGGAGAACAGGGTGCCGAACAGCGCGGCGGTGTCCACGGCCCGGTCGACGGCCTCGACGGTCAGGTCGAGGCGTGCCGCCCCGGCGGTCTCGGGCGGGCGGGCCCAGGGGGCGTACGCGGGGGGCGGGGCGGCGTAGTGGCCGCCTATGAGTTCGGCGAAGTTCCGCAGGAGCTGGGCGCCCCACTCGCTGGCCACGGACTCCGGGTGGAACTGCAGGCCCCAGCGGGGCAGTTCGTCGTGGCGGAGCGCCATGACGGTCCCGTCCTCGGCCCAGGCGGTGGCGCGCAGGGCCCGCGGCAGGGGTTCGGTGACGCGCAGCGAGTGGTAGCGCACCGCCGTGAAGTGCTGCGGCAGGCCGTCGAACAGGTCCTCGCCGCCGTGCCTGACCCGGGTCAGATGGCCGTGCCGCGGCACGCCGGGGACCACCTGCCCGCCGTAGTGGTGGGCGATGGCCTGGTGGCCCAGGCACACCCCGAGGACCGGCACGTCCCGCCAGCGGTCCAGGAGGCCCTGGCAGAAGCCGAGGTCGGTGGCGCGCTGGGGCCGGCCGGGTCCCGGTGAGATCACCACGCAGTCGAACGCCGCCGGGTCCTGGTGCGCCCAGGACGGGTCGTCGTTGACCAGGACGGTCGGCTCCTTGCCGTACACGCGGGCGAGGAGCTGGAACAGGTTGTAGGTGTAGGAGTCGTAGTTGTCGATCAGCAGCGCACGCATCGCGTGGTTCCTTGTCAGGTTCGAGCGGGACCGGATCGTTCCGGTTCGGCGCGCCGGAGACGGCCTACTCGCCGAGCAGGTTGTCGATGTAGTCGAAGACCTCCTCCCGGGAGGCCGAGCGGAGCCGGTCCGGCACGGCGTCGTCCTGGTGCGGGACGGGTGTGCCCGTGGCATCGGGGGCGGCGTCCGGGCCGTTCGGCGAGTCCGCCGGCGGCGCGTCCGGGAGGAGCAGGGTGCGCAGGTGCTGGCTGAGGGCGTGCGGCGTCGGGTAGTCGAAGACGAGGGTGGGCGAGAGCCGCAGGGCGGTGGCGCCGCCGAGGCGGTTGCGCAGGTGCAGGGCGCGCAGCGAGTCGAACCCGATGTCGGCGAACGGGCGCCGTTCGCCGACGGCTCGCGGGTCGTCGTAGCCGAGGACGGCCGCGACGTGGGTGCGCACCAGGTCGAGGAGCAGGGCGTCCTGTTCGCCCTCGGGGAGCTGGGCGAGGCGGGTCGCCAGGGCGTCGCCGTCCGGCTCGGCCCCGGTGTCGGCGGCGGCGACGGTGGCGCGGCGGACGGGCGCGGCGGCGAGTCCGCGCAGCAGGGGCGGTACGTCACCGCCGGGGCCGCCGCGCAGGCCCGTCGTGTCCAGGCGCAGGGGGAAGACGACGGGTTCGCCGGTGGCGCGGGCGAGGTCGAGCAGGGCGAGCCCCTGGTCGTCGGCGAGCGGTTTGACGCCCGACCTGGCCATCCGCCGCAGGTCGCCCTCGTCGAGGCCCGCCGTCAGGTCCGACCGGGACTCCCACAGCCCCCAGCCGAGCGAGACGCCCGTGAGCCCGGCGTCCCCGCGGGCCGCCATGAGCGCGTCCACGAACGCGTTGGCCGCCGCGTACCCGGCCTGCCCCGCGGGTCCGAGGACGCTCGACACGGACGAGAACACGACGAACGCCACGTCCGTGCCCGCCGTCAGCTCGTGCAGATGCCAGGCCCCGTCCGCCTTGGGCCGAAGGACCCGGTCGACGCGTTCCGGCGTCTGGTCCGCGAGAAGGCCGTCGTCCAGTACTCCGGCCAGGTGCACGACGGCCGTCAGGGGGTGCTCGGACGGGATCGACGCCAGCGCCCCCGCAAGGACGGCCCGGTCCCCGACGTCACCCGTCACGACCTGGACGTCCGCGCCTTCGGTACGCAGTTCCCGTACGAACGCGGCGGCGCCCGCGTCCGATGCGCCGGACCGCGACACCACGACGAGGCGCCGCACCCCGTGCGTCACCACCAGATGCCGCGTCACGAGGCGGCCCAGCGTGCCGAGGCCGCCGGTCACCAGGACCGTCCCGTCCGTGCGCCAGCCGGCGCCGCCGGGCGCCGCCGTCAGCCGCGCGAGCCGCGGCACGAGCAACGCCCCGTCCCGCACCGCGACTTGGTCCGCCGCGCCCGCCACCGCGTCGACGAGCGCGGCCCGCGAGGCGTCGAGCCCGTCGAGCCCGTCGAGATCGACCAGGCGGACGCGGCCCGGGTGCTCCGACTGCGCCGAGGCGACGAGGCCCCAGACCGCGGCGAGGGCGGGGTCGGGTGCCGTGCCGGCGACCGTGGCGACCGCGCCCCGGGTGAGGACGACGAGGCGGGTGTCCGCCAGGCGTTCGTCGACGAGCCAGTCCTGGAGGGCGGCGAGGACGCGGTGGACGGCGTGGTGAGCGGCGGTGGCCGTGTCGGGGGCCGGGGCGGCCTTGTCGGGGGCCGGGGCTGCCGTGCGGTCCCTGCCCGCCGCCGCCAGGTCCCCGGCCGCCGAGTGCTCAGGAAGTTCCGCGAGTACGAGGACCTCGGGGGCGTCGCCGCCGGTGTCCAGGTGGGCCCGCAGCGCCGCCGGGTCGGCGTGGTGGGCGCAGCGCACGCCCCGGGCCGTGAGGGCGTCCTCGGCCTCGGTGGCCCCGGGCCCGATCCACGCCCAGCGCGCCCGTTCCGGGTCGCGCGGCGCGGACGGCGGCTCGGGCCGCCACTCCAGGCGCAGCAGCGAGGCGTCGGCGGTGGCCGCGGCCCGGCGCAGGGAGTCGGCGGCCACCGGACGCATGCCGAGGCTTTCGACCGTCACGACCGGGTGCCCGGCGGGGTCCGTGGCGGTGACGGACAGGGCGCCGGTCCCGGTGAGGCGGAGGTGGGCGCGCAGCCGGGTGGCGCCGGTGGCGTGCACGGTCACACCGCTCCAGGAGAACGGCAGCCGGGTCACGGTCTCGCCGGGGGCCGAGCCGGGCGCCGCCACGAGGGCCGCGGCGTGCAGGGCGGCGTCGAAGAGGGCGGGGTGCAGGGCGTAGCGGTCGGCGCCGCCCGCGCAGGCGGGGAGTTCGACTTCGGCGTACAGCTCACAGGCCGCGGCGGCGTCCGCATCCGTGGGGGTCCGCTCGGGACCGGCACCGGCAGCGCCGCCCGTCCCCGCCTCAGAACCCGTCCCCGTCTCAGGACCCGCTCCAGCCTCAGACCCCGTCCCGTCGCCGTCGCCCTCGTCGGCGCGCCAGCAGCGCACCAGCCCCTGGAACGCGCCGCCGTAGTGCAGCCCGGACTTGGCCAACTCCCGGTAGCAGTCGTCGAGTTCGATCTCCCGCGCACCGGTCGGCGGCCACGGCCGCGGCGGCTGCGGCGGGTGCTGGCCGCCGGGTGTCAGGGTGCCCTCGGCGTGCCGGGTCCAGGGGGCGTCGGCGGGGGCGTCGCCCGTCCTGGAGTGCAGGGTGAGGGCGCGCCGCCCGGAGTCGTCCGGTCCGCCGACGGCGAGCTGGAGGCGGACCGTGCCCTCCTCCGGCAGGATCAACGGGGCCTGGAGGACCAGCTCTTCGAGGACGTCGCAGCCCGCCTGCGCACCGGCCTGCAGCGCCGCTTCCACCAGGGCCGTGCCCGGTACGACGAGCACGTCGGCCACGGCGTGGTCGGCGAGCCACGGGTGGGTCCGCGCGGACAGCGTCCCGGTGCAGAGCATGCCCCCGGTGCCGTCCGCCAGCGGGACGCTGGCGCCGAGCAGCGGGTGGTCGACGCCGTCGAGACCGGCTGTCGACACGTCGGCCTCCGGCGCGGCCGCGTCCTCGAGCCAGTAGCGGGACCGCTGGAAGGCGTACGTCGGCACGTCCGTGAGGCGGGGCGCGGCATCCCCGAAGGCCTCCCGCCAGTCGACGGCCACACCGTGGACGTGGGCCTCGCCGACCGCGGTGAGCAGCCGCGCCAGGTCGCCCTCGTTGCGCCGCAGCGACTCGACGACCCGGACGTCACCGGCGCGCTCGGGGCCCACCGCCTCGGCGGTCTCCGCGACGGCGACGGTGAGCACGGGGTGCGGGCTCAGCTCGACGTACGTGGTGTGGCCGTCGTCGAGCAGCCGCTCCACCGTGCGGTGGAACTGGACGGTCTCGCGGAGGTTGCGCACCCAGTACGCGGCGTCAAGGGCCGTCGTGTCGACCGGCTCGCCGGACACCGTCGAGTAGAACGGCACGGTCGCCGGGCCCGGCCGGACGCCGGAGAGCGCCGCCAGGAGGGTGTCGCGGATCTCGTCGATCTGCGCCGAGTGCGACGCGTAGTCCACGTCGATCCGCCGGGCGCGCACCCCGCCCGCGTCGAACGCCGCCAACGCCTCCTCCAGGGCCGCCGGTTCGCCGGAGATCACCACGGACTGCGGCCCGTTGACCGCCGCCACGGACACGGCGCCGCCCCACGGCGCGATGCTCCGGCGCACGTGGTCGACGGGGGCGACGACCGAGACCATGCCGCCGTGCCCGGCGAGGACCCGCAGGGCCCGGCTGCGTACGGCGACGACGCGGGCCGCGTCGTCCAGGGAGAGGGCGCCCGCGACGTGGGCCGCCGCGATCTCGCCCTGCGAGTGCCCGACGACCGCGGCCGGTTCCACGCCGCAGGACCGCCAGAGCGCGGCCAGGGAGACCATCACCGCGAACAGCGCGGGCTGCACGACGTCGACCCGGTCCAGGGTCGGCGCGCCGGACTCGCCCCGCAGCACCTTCGTCAGCGACCAGTCGACGTGCGGGGCGAGGCTCGCCGCGCAGGCCTCGATCGACTCCCTGAACACCGGCGACGTGCGCATCAGTTCGGCCGCCATGCCCGGCCACTGGGAGCCCTGCCCGGGGAACACGAACGCGACGCGGTCCCGTGCCGTGGCCGTCCCGACGGCCGTGTGCGGTCCGTGGTCGCCGTCCGCGAGCGCGGCGAGTCCCGCGAGGGCCCCGTTCCGGTCCGCGGCCACGACGACGGCCCGGTCCGCGAGGGCCGCCCGGGACCGCGCCAGCGAGTACGCCAGGTCCGCGTCCGGCGCGTCCGGGCCCGACGCCAGGAACTCCGCCACGCGCCGCGCCTGGGCGCGCAGGCCCGCCGCACCGACGCCGGAGACGAGCCAGGGCAGGGGTCGGCGGCTCGCGTCGGTGAGGTCTTCGGCGGGGTCCGCCGGGCCGACGGGGCCGGAGTGCGCCACGGGTTGTGCGTGGCCGGTGTGGCCGGTGTGGCGCAGGAGTCCGGCGTGCTCCGCGTGGCCTACCTGCTCCCCGTGACCCACCTGCTCCGCGTGGCCAGTGACACGTGCGTCCGCCAGGCCCGGCGCGCCCGCGACACCCCTCGGTCCCCCCTCGTCGTCGGGCGGCGCCTGCTCCAGGATGATGTGCGCGTTCGTACCACCGACCCCGAACGAGGAGACCGCCGTGCGGCGCGGCCGGTCGACCTTGGGCCAGGGGGTGGTCTCGGTCAGGAGCCTGACCCCGCCCGAGGACCAGTCCACGTGTGGCGTCGGCTCGGCGATGTGCAGGCTGCGCGGCAGTTCGGCGTGGCGCATCGCCATCACCATCTTGATGACGCCCGACACCCCGGCCGCGGCCTGGGTGTGGCCGACGTTGGACTTCAGCGAGCCCAGCCACAGCGGCCGGTCGTCAGGACGGTCCCTGCCGTACGTGGCGAGCAGTGCCTGCGCCTCGATCGGGTCCCCCAGCTGGGTGCCGGCGCCGTGCGCGTCCACGCAGTCCACGTCCGCCGGGGTGAGGCCCGCGTGCGCCAGGGCCTGCCGGATCACCCGCTGCTGGGCCGGGCCGTTGGGGGCGGTCAGGCCGTTGGACGCGCCGTCCTGGTTGACCGCGGAGCCCCGCACCACGGCGAGGACGCGATGGCCGTTGCGCTCGGCGTCGCTGAGCCGTTCAAGGAGCAGCACGCCGACGCCCTCGGACCAGCTGCTCCCTGCGGCGTCGGCGGAGAACGACCGGCAGCGCCCGTCCGGGGCGAGCCCGCGCTGCCTGCTGAACTCGACGTAGCCCCAGGGCGTGGCCATCACGGTGACGCCGCCGGCCACGGCGAGCGTGCACTCGCCCTCGCGCAGCGACTGGGCGGCGAGGTGCACGGCCACGAGCGAGGAGGAGCAGGCGGTGTCGACGGTGACCGCGGGGCCTTCGAGGCCGAGGGTGTAGGCGAGGCGCCCGGAGGCCACGCTGGGCATGCTGCCCACGACGCGGTAGCCCTCGGCGCTCGGCGGCACGTGCCGGATGCGGGCGCCGTACTCGCTGTACATGATGCCGACGAACACGCCGGTCCTGGTCCCGCGCAGTGTGGACGGGTCGATCCTGGCCCGCTCGACGGCCTCCCAGGACGTCTCCAGGAGCAGCCGGTGCTGGGGGTCGATGGTGACGGCCTCGCCGGGGCTGATCGCGAAGAACCCGGCGTCGAAGTCGGGCGCGTCGTAGAGGAATCCGGCGTGCCGGGTGCACGTGGTGCCGATGTGGTCGGGGTCCGGGTCGTACGCGACGGTCCAGCCGCGGTCCGTCGGGAACTCGGAGATCGCGTCGGTCTCCGAGCGCACCAGGTGCCACAGGTCGTCCGGCGACGCCACGCCGCCGGGCAGCCGGCAGCCCATGCCGACGATCGCGATCGGCTCGTCCTGGGGTCCACGGGCCGCGCCGCCGTTCCGCGCGGCGCGCGTGCCGGTCCCCGCCGCGGGCCCGGGCGCGGCGCCCTCGCCGAGCAGCAGGGCGCACAAGTGGTCGGCGAGGGCCCCGGGCGTCGGGTGGTCGAAGAGGGCGGTCGCCGAGAGGCCGCCGCCCATGGCCTCGCTGAGGCGCTCCCGGAGCCGGGCCGCGGCGCGCCCCCGGATGCCCTGGGCGCCGAAGGCCCGGCCGGGGTCGAGCGGCACCTGGTCGGCGCGGTCGAGGGCGGCGGAGGCGTGCGCGCGGATCAGGTCGATGAGGATCCGGCGCCGTTCCGCGTCGCGCGCGGCGGCCACGCGCTCTCGCAGCGGCCGGTCGCGTCCCTCGGTCCACTCCATCATTGCTTCCTTCCTGGCGGGGTACGGCGGCCGGGAACGGGTGCGACGGCGCTGCGGGACGGCCCCTCCCCCGTCGTGCCGGGCGGCGTTGTCGTCGGTGTGACCGGCACTGCGGGCACGATCGGTGTGACCGGCAGGATCGGCGCTGTCGGCGTGACCGACGCCGTCGACGTGGTCGGCGCCGTCGACGTGGTCGGCGCCGTCGACGTGGTCGGCGCGACCGAAGCGCGCGGCGTGCTCGGCGTCGTCGGTGGTCGGCACCCCGCCGCCGGGGCGTCCGAACGGTGCGGGCCGCTCCCGGACGGCGCAGGGCTCATCGCCCCGCCAGCGCCCGCGCCGCGTCCGGCCCCGCCGGGTCGAGGCTGTGCAGCATCCGGCCGGTCCGCTCGACCAGCGCCCCGAACGCGTCCGGCGTGATGGCCTGTTCGCCGTCGCACAGCGCGGTGTGGCCCGCGCCGTCGACGTCGACCATGACGCCGTCGGCCCCGGCGGCAGCGGCGGCCGCGGCCAGCGGGGCCACCAGGTCGCTGCGGCCGCAGGCGTGGCTGGGGTCGACGATCACGGGGAGGTGGCTGAGCCGCTTCGCCAGCGGCACGGCGCTGATGTCCAGGGTGAACCGGGTGGAGTCGCCGTGGGCGCGGACGCCGCGCTCGCACAGCAGGACCTTGCCGTTGCCCGCCGCGAGCAGGTACTCGGCGCCGTTCAGCCACTCCGGGACCGTGCAGCCGAAGCCGCGCTTCAGGAGCACGGGACGGCCGGTGAGCGCCACTTCGTGGAGCAGCGCGAAGTTCTGGGCGTTGCGGGCGCCGATCTGCAGGACGTGCGCGACCTCGGCGACGGCCTCGACGTGCGCGGCGTCGACGACCTCCGTGACGACGCCGAGCCCGGTCTCGGCGGACGCCTCACGGAGCAGGTCGAGGCCGTCCTTGCCGATGCCCTGGAAGGCGTACGGCGAGGTGCGGGGCTTGAACGCGCCGCCCCGCAGCAGGTGCGCGCCGCGCTCCCGCACCGCCCGTGCCACGCCGAGGAGCTGGGCCTCGCTCTCCACGGCGCACGGCCCGGCGATCCAGGTGAAGCGCCCGCCGCCCACGGTGCAGTCGTCCGACACCCGCACGGCGCTCGGCTCGCCCGTGGCGGCGAGGCTGCCGAGCGGCGGCGCGTCGGTGCTGTCGACGACCGACGCGACGGCGCTCGTGGCGTGCAGCAGGTCCACGAACTCCCGGCCCTCCGGCGAGGCCGCGGCGAGGTCGGGGAAGGTGACCAGGGTGTGGCGTCCGGCCCGGCAGTGGAACGACCGGTGGCCGCGGTGGCGCCACGCGGAGGTCAGTCGGCTCCGCTCGTCGAGCTGCACGTCGGGATGGAGGCGGGCAACGATCATCGGGTCACCTTTCTGCGCCGTGGCGGCGGTGCGGGGCGGAGTCCGGGGTGCTCATCGCTGCCGCCCCACGCCGGGCGACCACTCGGGCCGTTCGGGGAAGTCGAAGTCGACCGCGTCGGCGATCCCCAGCTGCTCGGCCATGCGCTGGGCGCCGGAGAAGTCGCGGACGAGCCGCCGCCCCGACGGCGTCGCGCGCAGGTCGGCCACGATCTCGTCGGCGCCCTCGATGCCCGCGGTGACCAGTTCGAGCCGGAGCGTGGAGAGGTCCTGCTCGGCGAACGCCTCCAGGGCGAGCGGCAGACAGCGCACCAGGACGGCGCGCTGTCCGGCGTTCATCCGGGCGTACAGCTCCCGGACGACCTCGATGACGATCGAGCCGTGGGCCGTCTCGTCCCGCAGGTGCAGCGTGGTGATCAGGGAGTGCATGGGCTGGATCGAGTCGTCCCTGGCGAGCAGCGCCAGCAGGGAGTTGATGCAGGTCTCGGCGACCGCGCCCCACACCAGGACGGCGACGTCGCGCTCCCACTGCTCCGGCATCGCCGCGAGCACGGCGCGCAGCCGCCGGTGGGTGACGAGTTCGGGCTGCTCGGGCCTGCTGCGCACGCCGCGCAGCTCCCGGGTGCGGGAGATGGCGAGCATGTGCATGTACGTGTGGAAGCTCTCGTCGACGACGGCCTGCTGCACCCCCTGGCGCATCAGGGGGTGGTCGCTGCCGGGGAAGACGCCGCGCATGACGAGGTCGAACGCGGGCTCCGCTATGAGGTGTTCGGTGGCGATGACCCGTTCGTTGTAGCCGATCCACAGGCCCGTGAGGACCCGCTCGCGCCGCTCGGGGGCGGCCGCGAGGAACCGGGGGTGCTGGGCGAACGGCACCATCCGCAGCGGGTAGTCCGGCAGCCCGGCGTCGTACCCCGCCCCCTCGTCGACGGCGTCGGGGCTCGTGGTGACCGCGGCCCGGCGCGGCCAGGCGGCGACGAGCCGGCGCAGGGTCGCGCTGCCGATGCCGTCCTCCTCGGCCCACCCTCTGGCCGCCCAGGTGGTCGCCAAGCCCGACTCCTCGCGCATCAGCCCTCCAGGCCTCGTGGTCCGCGATGCGGCTGCATCGTCACCGGCCGCACTTGGCGGTTTCTTGAACGTGACTTGGGGCCCGCCCGGACGGACTTCTGGATGCGGACGGGGGATGCCA
This sequence comes from Streptomyces sp. RK9, assembly GCF_045070545.1. Classification (NCBI taxonomy): domain Bacteria; kingdom Bacillati; phylum Actinomycetota; class Actinomycetes; order Kitasatosporales; family Streptomycetaceae; genus Streptomyces; species Streptomyces sp. RK9. Next base: position 1,385,071 of record NZ_CP173703.1, read on the forward strand.
CGATGAGGCGTGCGCCGCGGTGACGCGGGCCCGGACGGCCCCGCCCCGTCCCTTTCCCGGAGCTCGTACCTCGTACAACGCCTTCTTCGTCGCCTTCTTCGTCGTCCGTCTCCCCAGTCCCCGGCAGCGTGCCGGGTGACGCCACCGTGAGGACGTCTCATGCTCGTTCCGCTCACCATGGCCGACTTCCTCGATCGCGCCGAGTCGGCCGCCGCCGGCCGCGTCGCGCTCGTCGACGAGCCGGACCAGCCGTCCCGCCCGGTGCCGACGACGACGTACGGCGAGTTGCTTCGGCGGGTGCGGGCGTGGCAGGCGGGGCTCGACGCGCTCGGCGTCGGCGTGGGCGAGCGGGTCGCCGTGGTCAGCCCCAACTCGGCGCGGCTGCTCGAACTGCTCTACGCGATCCCGGCGAGCGGCCGGGTCTGCGTGCCGGTGAACTACCGGCTCACGGCCGAGGAGATCGCGTACATCCTGCGGCAGTGCGACGCCTCGGTCGTGTTCGTCGACCCCGACGTCGAGGCCGCGCTCGGCTCGGTCGAGGGGCCGAAGCGCTTCGTGCTCGGCGAGCAGACCGAGACCCAGGTCATGCGGTACGACGTGGCGCCGCGCCCGTGGTCGCGGCCCGACGAGAACGCCGTCGCGACCCTCAACTACACGTCGGGGACGTCCGCGCGCCCCAAGGGCGTCGCCCTGACCCACCGCAACATCTGGCTCAACGCGATGACGTTCGGCGTGCACGGCCGGATCTGGGAGCGGGACGTCTATCTGCACACCCTGCCCACGTTCCACTGCAACGGCTGGGGGGTGCCGTTCCTGCTCGCGGGGCTCGGCGCCAAGCAGGTGATGCAGCGCCGGATCGACGGTGCCCAGATCCTGCGCCGGGTCCAGGAGCACGGCGTGACCCTCGCGTTCGGCGCGCCCGCCGTGTGGGACGCCGTGCTGCGGGCTGCGCGGAGCTGGCAGGGCGAGGTCCCCGGCCGGGGCAGCGTGCGCATCGTGTGCGCGGGGGCGCCCGTCAGCGACCGGCTCGTCTGCCAGGTGGAGCACGAGCTGGGCTGGGAGTTCCACCAGGTGTACGGCCTGACGGAGACGACGATGCTCACCTTCAACCGGCGTCCGCCGGGCGCGCCGGGGAGCGGGGGCCTGACGAGGGCGGGGGCGCCGGCGCTCGGGGTGCGGCTCCGCACCGGGGAGCGGGGCGAGGTCCTGGCCCGCTCCAACATGGTGCTCGACGGCTACTGGCAGGACCCGGGGGCCGACGCGGCGGCGCTGTCCGAGGGGTGGTTCCGCACCGGGGACGTCGGGGAGTTCGACGACGAGGGGCATCTCGTCCTCTTCGACCGGCTGAAGGACGTCATCGTCACCGGGGGCGAGAGCGTGGCGTCGGTGGAGGTCGAGGACTGCCTGCTCGGTCATCCGGCGGTCGCCGAGGCCGCCGTGATCGGGGTGCCGGACGAGCGCTGGGGCGAGACCGTGAAGGCGGTGGTGGTGCCCTCAGAGGGAGGCGCGGGAGGCGCGGGAGGCGCGGGAGGCGCGGGAGGTGCGGGGGCCGCGGCCGCCGAGGCCGAGCTGATCGCCCACTGCAAGCGGCACCTGGCCCGCTACAAGGCGCCCACGTCCGTGGACTTCGTGGACGCCCTGCCCCGCACCAGCAACGGCAAGGTGCGCAAGAGCAGGCTCAGGGAGCCGTACTGGATCGGTCAGGACCGGCGCATCAACTGACGACGTCCGGCCCTGTCCCGGCGGGCGCCGTCAGTGCTGCAGGCACATCCGTCCGACGGACTCGTCGCGGAGGATCCGGGTGAACAGCACCCGCAGCTCCCGCCCCGGGTCCACGCCGAGCTCCTGCGCGAGGGCCCGGCGGATGCGGTGGTAGACCCGCACCGCCTCGGCCTGCCGGCCCACCTCGCACAGCGCGACCATCAGGAGCCAGCCCAGCCGCTCCCGGTTGGGGTAGCGCGCGCTGAGCGCGGCGAGTTCGGCCACCGCGGTGCCGTTGTCCCGGCCCCAGGCCAGCTCGGCCTCCCAGAGCGCCTCCCAGGTCATGAGGCGCAGCTCTTCCAGGCGGGCCGCCTCGCGCACGGCCGGTTCGTAGTCGCCGAGTTCGGCGTAGGGCGCGCCCTGCCACAGGGCGAGGGAGGCGGCGAGCGCACGGCTCGCCTCGGCGTACCTGCCGTCGCGCAGGAGCCTGCGGCCGTCGCGCAGTTGGCTCTCGAAGCGGCAGGCGTCGACGCGTTCCCGCGCCACGGCGAGGACGTAGCCGTGCGGCTCCCTGCGCAGGATCCGGTTGCGTCCCCGGGGCGGGCAGTCAGGTTCCAGTTGACGGCGCAGATGGGAGACGTAACTGTGCAGGCTGGCAACCACGTTGCCAGGTGGTCCGGCGGGCCAGATCGCCTCGGTGAGCCGTTCCGCGCCCACCACTTGCCCCGGAGCCAGCAACAGAGTTGACAGCACGGCACGTTGTCGCGCCGGTCCGAGGGGCAGGGGGCCCGCGGGCGACCACACCGCGAGCGGCCCGAGGATGTTGAATGACAACTCACCGGTCAAATGAGTAACAGTTTTCACAGACATCACACTCTCCCCCTGGCAACACTGATTTTCAATGGCCACCGTTTCCCCCCACTGCTGGTCAGAATGACGTCTACACCCCCGGTCCAGGTTGGCCGAGCCACGCCTGGACTTTTCGTGTGTGCCGCATGAGTAAAGAGAGGGAGACATTCCCCACTATGACCGCGCGTTACTCTTTGACGCACTCCCTTTGCTCGCTTTTGCCAACCACCTGTCCTGATGGCGCAAAGACGCGGTTCCGACGCGGCGCGGGCCTGGGATACATTGGAAAGTTACGCAGAGTTGTTTCGGATCTTGGTCGCGCGCCCCATCGATCACTGCACCGGACACGGGCGCCACGCGATTCGATCAAACTCGCATGCATTTACATGTCGAACAGAAATGCCAAACGCGCAATTCAAGTCAGCAACGCGCTTGAAGAAACAACTTTTTCCATCATGACGCCGAATAACGATTCTTCAGCTCCGGTGCGGTGATGCGGCCGGGAAGACGCCGGGGGTCTTCACACCTCGCGCACCACCGACGGCCAGTGACCGGAGAGCAGATATCGGCGCACCGACACCGCGGCGCGCCACCCCTCAGCGGTCACCGCCGCGGCGGGCTCGACGGCGTGCGCCGCATTCCCGACCGCGAAGACGCCGGGGATCTCCGTACGGAAGTCCGCGTCGATCGCCGGTCCCCGCGTCCCCCGGTCGAGCGGCACCCCGCCCCGCCGCGCCAGTTCGTGGTCGGGCACGAAGTCGCCCGTGAAGACGACGGTGTCGCACGGCAGTTGAGCCGGACGCCCGCCGCGATGCCGCAGCCGCACGGCGGAAATCCGTCCCCTGCCGACGAGTTCGGTGACCTCCGCGCCGGTGAGCAGCGGAACGCCGTGCCACAGCCGGGCCCCGGCGGCGCGCCAGGGCTCGGCGCGGTGCCGGGCCTCCGCCGTCACCTGCGCGGCCACGGCGACACCCGCGCGCCGGAGCGTGTCGAGCGCCGCGTACGCGACGGGCTCGGCGCCCACGACCACGGCCCGGGTGCCGATGTGCTGGCCGTACAGGTGGACGGCCTGCTGGAGTTCGCCGGTGGTGTAGACGCCGGGGGCGCGGCCACCGGGCACGAGGCGTGCGGCGCGGGGGCGTTCGCGGGCGCCGGTGGCGAGGACGACGGCCCGCGCGGTGAGGCGTTCCAGGCCGTCGGGGGAGGTCGTGTCGAGGGTGCGGGGGCCCGCCCAGTCGGTGGCGGTGACGCCGGTGCGCACGCGCGCGCCCGCGCGCCGGGCCGCGTCGACGTGGGCGCGGGCGTACCGCGGCCCGCTCGTGCCGGGTCCGGTGAGCCCCGTAAGACCCGTGAGTCCTGTGAGTCCTGTGAGTCCTGTGAGTCCTGTGAGTCCGGCGAAGGTGCGGGCGCCGAAGCCGCCGTGGTGGCAGTGGCGGGGTACGCCGCCCGCCTGTTCCTCGCGCTCCAGGACCTCGACGTGGCCCACGCCCGCCGCCGCGAGCCCGGCGGCGGCCGCGAGCCCCGCGGGTCCGGCGCCGACGATCAGCACGTCCACGGTGCGCTCGTGCCTCATCGTGCCGTCTCCACGCGGTCGCGTCCTTCGAGCAGTGAGCGGACCGCGGCGCCGCAGTAGAAGCCCTGGCAGCGGCCGCCGCGGGCTCGGGTGCGGCGGCGCAGGCCGTCGACGGAGGCGGGCGGCACGGTGCTCGCGAGGGCGTCGCGGATCTCCCCGCGGGTGACGCGCTCGCAGTGGCAGACGAGAGTGCCGTACGCGGGGTCCGCCGCGATCAGGTCGGCCCGCTGGTAGGGGCGCGGGAGGCGCTCGCCGATGTTCGGCATGGTGACGGGCGCGAGGTCCCGGGGCACGCCGAGGTCAAGGCCGCAGTCCGCGAGCAGCCCGGTGACGTACGCGGCGATGGCCATGGACGCGGTCAGGCCGGTGGAGCGGATGCCGCCGACGGTGACGTAGCGCTGCTCGGGCCACGGGCGGATCCGGTAGTCGTCGTCCTCGGTCGCCGCGCGCAGGCCCGCGTAGGCGGCGGTGACGTCCTCGTCCAGGAGGTCGGGCAGGATGCGCGCGCCCCGCTCGCGCAGGAAGGCGAGCCCGTCGGCGGTGGTGCCGGTGGCCCCCTTGTCGTCCAGGTCCTCCGCCGTGGGCCCGAGGAGGACGTTGCCGTACACCGTCGGGGCGACCAGGACGCCCTTGCCGAGCGCCGTCGGCACGGGCAGCAGGATGTGGCGCACGAGGTCGCGGGCGAGCTTGTCGAAGACGAGGAGCTGGCCGCGGCGCGGGGTGACCGTGAACGTGTCGTGGCCGAGCATGCGGTCGACGGTGTCGGCGTGCAGGCCCGCGGCGTTGACGAGGTAGCGGGTGCGCAGCTCGCCGCGGCTCGTGGTGAGGACACGGGGGCTGTCGCCGGGCGCGTCCGTGCCGGCGTCCGTCAGGCGGCAGTTCAGGTGCAGGTCCACGCCGGAGCGCACGGCCTGGGTGGCGTACGCGAGGGGGGTCGTCCAGGGACAGATGATGCTCTCGTCCGGCACGGCGAGGGCGCCGAGGGCACCGGGGCCGAGTCGCGGCTCGCGGGCGCGCAGCTCGGCGGCGTCCAGGAGGACCGTCCGGTCGTAGCCGTTGCGCTCGGCCTTGGCCCGGAGCGCGGGCAGGGCGGCGAGCTGTTCCTCGTCCCAGGCGACCAGGAGCGCGCCGGCCCGCTCCACGGGGATGCCGCACTCGGCGGCGTACGCGGCGAGGAGGCGCTGCCCCTCCCGGACCAGGCGGGCCTCCAGGGAGCCCGGCACCGCGTCGAACCCGGTGTGCAGGATCGCCGTGTTGGCCTTGGACGTGCCCTCGCCCACGTCGTCCGCGGCCTCCACGACGGCGACGCGCAGCCGGTAGCGGGCCAGTTCGCGGGCGATGGCGGTGCCGACGACTCCCGCGCCGACGACGGTGACGTCGTAGGGCTCGGACGGCCCGTACGACTCGCACAACTCATGCGGCTCGTACCGCCCATGCGGCTCGTACCGCCCATGCGGCTCGTGCAGCTCGCGCGCCGAGGCCGACGCCGGCCCCGACCCCACTCCCACTCCCGCTCCCGCTTCCGAGGCCGCGTACGCCAGAGTTCCGGCGCGGGTGACGCGGCCGGGTCCGCCGCGCCCGGGCGCCCCGGCCCCGCTCACGACGGCGTGCGGTCCGTGAGGACCGCCACCTGCGCGCGGAACGCCTCGCGGCGGGCTGCGGCCTCGTCGGCGCCGACGCGCGGTTCGTAGACGGCGGCCGGGCGCCAGTCGGGCACGACGTCCCGCAGGGTGAGGCTCGGGTCGAGGCCGAGGCGGGCGACCGCGCCGACGCCGAGCGCCGTGACGTCGGGGAGCGCGGAGACCTCCACGGGCAGTTGGAGCAGGTCGGCCTGGGTCTGCATGAGCAGGTCCGAGCGGGTCAGGCCGCCGTCGACGCGCAGGCTCCGCAGCGGCTCGCCGAGGTCGGCGGTCACCGCGTCGGCGAGCTCGGCGACCTGCGCGGCGACGCCCTCGCACAGCGCGCGCACCAGATGCCCGGCGGTGGTGTCCAGGCCGAGGCCGGTCAGGGAGCCGCGCAGGTCGCCGCGCCACCAGGGCGCCGCGAGCCCGGCGAGCGCGGGCACGAAGGTGACACCGCCGCTGTCGGGAACGGCGGAGCCGATCGGGTCGATGTCCTCGGCGCCGCCGATGACGCCGATGTCGGTGAGCCAGCGCACGGCGGACGCGGCGGTGTAGACCTGCCCGTCGAGGCAGTAGCTGCTGCGGCCGCCCAGGCGCCAGGCGACGCAGGCGACGAGCCCGGAGTCGCCCCGGCGCGGGCGGGTGCCGGTCTGGGCGAGCAGGAACGCCCCGGTGCCGTACGTGCACTTGGCGCTGCCGGGCTCGGTGACGTCCTGGGCGAGGAGCGCGGCCTGCTGGTCGACGAGGAGCCCGGTGAGCGGGATGTCGGCGCCGAACGCCGTGGTGGTGCCGACCTGTTCGGCGGCGTCGACGACGCGCGGCAGCCGTTCGGCCCCGAGCCCGAAGACGTCGAGGGCGCGCGGCGACCAGGCGGCGGAGTCCAGGTCGAGGAGCTGGGTGCGGCCCGCGGTGGCCGCGTCGGTGACGAAGGCGCCGGTGAGGCGGTGCGTCAGCCAGGCGTCGCTGGTCGTGACGACGCCGCGCCGGGTGAGGTGGCGGCGTATCCACGCCATCTTGGGGGCGGCGAAGTAGGGGTCGAGGGGAAGTCCGGTGAGCGCCTTCAACTCGTCGGCGTGCTCGGCGAGTTCCTCGCACAGGTCGTCGGCACGCCGGTCCTGCCACACCAGGGCGTCGGTCAGCGGCTCGCCGGACTCCGGGTCCCAGGCGAGCACCGTCTCGCCCTGGTTGGCGAGGCCCACGGCGGCGACCGGCTCCCCCGCGTCCGCCAGCGCCTCCCGGCCGGCGTCGAGCACGGAGGCGAGCAGCTCGTCGGGCGCCACCTCGACGCGGCCGCCGGGCAGATGGCGGGGGCGCACGGGCGCCGTGCCGGAGCCGATCACGCCGCGCTCGGGGCAGACGACGAGCGCCTTGGTGCCGGAGGTGCCCTGGTCGACGGCGAGCACCGGGCCGGTCATCGCCGCGCTCCGCGGCGGGGCGGGCGGGCGGCGGGGCGCGGGCCGCGGTCAGTCGTGATCACCGCGGAAGCCTGCTACAGCGGGCGCGGGGCCGTCAAGGGTCGGCGTGTGCGTCAAATGCCGCATTCGGTGCCGATGTTGAGCAACAGAGAACGCAACGGACACAGTCGGTATGCCGCGAAATGCCGCTTGGGTTGCACGCATTGGCAGCACACCGCGCACCCGGGCACATCGCGTGCTCATGAGCCGGACGCCAACTGCCTCTGAACGTTCGAGACATCAGCACCGTGTGTACGTGCTTCGGCGATCATGCCCCCAACCTCCATCCTCTCAACCGCTCCGGCCGTACCGCTGCCGTGCGGCTCTGGGCACCAACGCGGCTTCCGGCAGCCCGAGGCGGACCCGGCACGAACCGGAGCCTCGGCCCTCTGCCCCCCGACTGCGCCGGCCCCGCGCCGCGCGGGGTCAGGGGGGTGCGAGGCGGTCGAGTTGGGCGGCGAGGTCGGGGTGGGTGGCGGCCAGGTGAGGGCGAGTCGCGGCCAGCGGGGCGATGAGGTCGGCGGGCTCGTTGTGGGCGAGAGCCGCGTGCAGTTCGCCGAGCGGGCGGCGGGCGGCGGCGGGCAGGTCGGTGAGGGCGGTGATCCGGCCCGCGAGGCCGCGCAGATCGGCGGCGTTGTGGCGGGCCCAGGTGGTGGTGGTGCGCTTGGCGGCCCGGGCCTGGCGGGTGGCGGTGACGCGCTGTTCGCCGGTGGTTCCGGCGGGGCCGGGGCGGCCGCGCAGGTAGCGGCGCTCGGCGGCCTGGCGGCTGGTGACGCCGAGGGGCTGGGCGAGGTCGGCCCAGCTGGCGCCCGCGTCACGGGCGGTTTCGATCAGACCGGTCTCCCATCCGGCGAGCTGTTCGCGGACCTGCCGCAGCAGCATCAGGGAAGCCAGGGCCTGCTCCGCACCCGGCTCGGCGCCGGGGCCCCCAGGGGTCTGGTGCTGGGCTGTGCGCAGGGCGTCGTTGATGGCGTTGAGGGCCGCCGCGGCAGCGAGGAACGACGCCGGGCTGTGGGCGTCGGCGCTGGTGGTGGACGGCTGATCTGCTGTGGTCACGGGCACCTCCCTCATCAGTGTCATCATGTCGACGACATCATGTTTGTCATCCATTGGATGACATGTTACAACAATGTCAGTGCAGCGCATTGGCAGCAACTGCCTACGACCCGCTGGAGGTGTTTCACGATGTTGATGCGCACTGATCCCTTCCGTGAGCTGGACCGCCTGGCGCAACAGCTGATGGGCCCGGGCACCTGGTCGAAGCCGTCGGCGATGCCGATGGACGCCTACCGCGAGGGCGACGAGTACGTGGTGGCCTTCGACCTCCCCGGTGTCGCCGCGGACGCGATCGACATCGATGTGGAGCGGAACATGCTCACCGTCAAGGCCGAGCGGCGCCCGCTGGCGAAGGCCGACGAAGTGCAGATGGAGCTGTCCGAGCGGCCGCTGGGCGTCTTCTCCCGCCAGATCGTGCTCGCCGACACCCTCGACACCGAGCACATCAAGGCCGACTACGACGCGGGCGTGCTCACCCTGCGCATCCCGATCGCCGAGCGCGCCAAGCCCCGCAAGATCTCCATCGGCGTCGGCTCCGACCGCAGGGAGATCTCCGGCTGACAGCGGCCGGCCGGACCGGTGCGGAGGACAGGCACTCTCCCCCTCATCCCCCGTCCTCCGCACCCCTGGAATGCCCCGTCCTCCGCACCCCTGGACAGTCCGAAGAGGGACGGCCGAGATGACCCTGCGACGCGAAGCTTTCCTCGACCACGTGAGAGAACGCGGTGATTACGAGACCGTGCAGGAAGCGGAGCGGGCGGCCCGCGTGGTCCTCGCCCTGCTCGGCGCGCACCTGGTAGGCGAGGTCCGGGCCAAGCTCGCCGCACGCCTGCCGGAGGGCTTCGCCCTGATCCTGCTCAACCCGCTGCGGAGCGCCGAACCGCTGCCCCCCGAACGGTTCGTCCGCGCGACCGCGGCCTGGATCGAAGGCGCCACCGAGCACACCGCGACCTGGGACGTCAGCGCCGTCTTGGCCACGGTCGCCGACACCGCCGGCGACGACCTGATGGAGCAGATCCTGCTCCAACTCCCCGCCGGCTACGACCTCCTCTTCGGCCGTCCACAACCCACCTGACCAAGACCTGAGGTGGTGCCACACCCCCGGGCACCACCCCGTCCCGGCTCCCATGAAAGGCATGCACCGCAGTGATCACCGACGTACGCGCACCTCAAGAGCCCCAGCAGCCGTACGGGACGGCGTACGAGCAGATGCTGGAGAAAGTCCGCTATGAGGGCGCCTATCCCACCCGGGAGAGGGCCGAGGAAGCCGTCCGGCTCGTCCTGGGAGGGCTCGGGCGTCAGCTGACCGGCGACGAACGCGTCGACCTGGCCGCCTGCCTGCCCCTGGAGGCCGCACGCGTCCTGACCGCGCAGATCCCCGACACCCAGCCGCTGACCGGCTGGGCCTTCGTCAAGGACCTCGCCGCCCGCTCCGGCGCCTCCCTGGCCACCACCCGCTGGGACACCGGCTCCGTCTTCGCCGCCGTCACAGCACATGCCTCCGCCGACCTGATCACCCGCATCCTGGACCAGCTTCCCAACGGCTACGCCCTGCTGTTCGGCCGCGCCGAACTCGCCCCGGCCGTCTGAGCGGGCACGCGGAGCCATCACAGAAGGTCGCCCCCTCCCGCCGACCCGGTCCCGCACAGGTGAAGTCCCCGATCCACGGATCGGGGACTTCACCTTGCCGCTCACCGTCCGGGCCACGCCGGCCGATCATCGGCGCCCTTCCCGAGGCCCGTACCGCGACGGGCGTCGTTGAGCAGTTTCGGGGGCAACAGGAACCAGCACAGCACGTACCAGAAGAGGATGATCCCGACGAGGACCGGCACGAGCCCGTCATGCGTCGCCACCCGCAGAACCAGCAGGAGCGCCGAGGTCAGCGTGCAGAGGAGCAGGACGAGCCCGACCACGGTGAGACGAGACGCCCACCGCACCGCCTGCGGTTTCATCCGCCGCCTGCTGACCAGCCGGGGGAACGCGACCGGCCCGATCAACGCGCCCGTCGAGGCCGAGCCGAGCAGGACCGTGGTCACGTAGATCGTGCGGTCGGTGTCGGACAGGTCCGGGAAGCGTGGGGTGAAGACCACAGTGAGCAGGAACCCGAAGAGGATCTGAACCCCGTGAGGGCTACCCGCATCTCCTGGACAAGGTCCACCCGCATGCGATCTGCTCGCTGTTCGACGGACTCACGGCGACCACGCCGAGGCCGCAGCTCCCGCCGTGTTTGTCCCATGACTCGGGGTCAGTCGACCTTCGGCCCGTGCCGCAGGGACACGCGGACCGTGAAGGAGTGGCCGGCCGGATCCGAGAACAGCCGTGCCTCCGTGGGCCCGCCGCGGCCCGAGGCCTGGATCGGCGTGCCGCCCAGGCCCACGATGTGGCGTTCGACCTCATCGAGGTCGCCGGAGTCGACGAGGAAGTCGACGTGGGCCTGGAGCGAGTCCTCGGGCCGGGGCCAGCTGGGCGGGGTGGCGTTGAGATCAAGACGGAACCCCATGCGCAGCCCGCCGGGCACCTGGATGTCGGTGCGGCTGCCGCTGCTGTCCGGACACTGCTCGGCATCGAGCAACTTCAGGTAGAACTGGGCGAGTTCCTCCGGATTCGAGCAGTCCAGCACGATCGCGCCCTCGGTGATCAGCCCCATGCCGCCTCCTTGGCTCCTGCATCGAGTGTCCGCGGCGGCACTCGACAAACCGGAACCGCGTGCAAACGCCGTGGCCCGATCGCATCGCGCCGGACATCCGCTCTGTGCGAGCCCACCTCAGAGGGCGAGCAGGGAGTCGTCCTCGACGTTCGCCCCCGGCAGCCGGTGCCGCGCCGCGATGAGGGCCGCGTCGATGTCCCGGGTACCGGTACTCACGCACAGTGTGTAGGCGATGTCGTCCATGCGGTTTCGCACGTCTTCGGCACCGTTCTCCGCCTGCAGGACACGCAGGGTCTCGTACTGCTCCACGAGCTTGGCCAGAACAGCGGGGTGTGCCATCAGCATGGTGACTCCTTCGATTGTCTCGCGCGGCGGCGAACTGTGCCGCCACCCCTGTACCCCCATTTCCCGCCCACCCCCGGTCCGAGGGGCGATGTCCGGTTCCGGGATTCTCACCTGTCTGGCTCTGCGATTTCCGCCGACTTTCGGGTACACCACCTCAATGCACCCACAGAGTCATACCGTCCTGGCTGCCTCCGGCGGCGGCTCGCTGGCCCTCATCGTCGTCGGCGTCCTCGTGGTCCTCGGCCTCCTCGCCATGTTCGTCGCGGGCCGCCGCCGCGCCGCCCGCCGCACCCGCAGCACACCCGCCCCCGGCGGCAGGCCACCCGGCGCGGAGACCCAGCGCGGCGACACCTGGCAGACCCCCGACGACGACCCCGACCAGGGCAACCCCCACCGCTGAGCGGAGGTCATGAGCGGCCATGAGCGGCAGGGCGTGAGCGCCTCTGCGGCGGCACCGAAGTTCGTGGCGCCGCCGCCGAACGCGGCGTCGGCCGCACGAGTTGCACGAGCTGGGCCTCGCGAGGACCGTCGTCAGCTCTTGCCGCGGCCGGTGAGCAGGTCGCGGGCCCGGCCCACCAGTCCCAGGCCAGGGCCCAGCAGTTTGTTGCCGGGCGGCGTGGACGGTCCGGCGGGGTGCGGACGCGTGGGGGCCGTGTTTTTCGCGGAGCGGACCTTGTCTCCCAGTTCGTCCAGGCCCTCCGGGGTCCAGGCCGCGGCGAGCAGCGGGAAGAGCCGGGCCTCCTCGTCGCGGACGTGCTCGCTCACTTCGAGTTTCAGCCTGGCCACCAAGTGGTCGAAGTCCGGGTCCGTCGCATCGAGTCCTTCCAGGTCCTTGAGGAGTTGTTCCACCCTCGCGTGGTCCGCGATCTCCTTGTCCGCGATGTCCGGTGTGACGCGCTTGCCGACCCGGTCGCTACCGGCCCGCCCCGGTCGCTACCGGTTGGGGCGCGCCGCGCTGATGTCTGCCAGCGCCGACTCCGGGTCCCGTTCCATGGCCAGGTCGCCGAGGGCGACAATTCCCACCACCTTGCCGCCGTCGACCACGGGAACCCTGCGGATCGAATCCGCACGCATGCGTTCCACGACCAGACCCAGACGCTCGTCCGAGCCGACGGTGACGACTTCCTCGCTGCACACGCTGACGACCGTTGTCCGGTCCGGGTCGGCGCCTTCGCCGAGCACCCGGACCACCGGGTCCCGATCGCTGACCAGCCCACGAAGTTCGTCCCCCTTCGCCAGGTTCCGCGCCCCGGGTACCCGGGGCGATGTGCTCCATCCGCACCGTCGGAATGCCCGGCTCCGCCCGCCAGAAGGCCTGACGGCACCGGCGGGCTTCGCCAGGAATCCCGCGTCAGGAGCCCCGCGTGTAGAAGGCCCCCGCTCGGGCACCCGGGGGCTGCACACGCCGACTGAAACCGACCTGGTCGGCCGAAAAGGACAGGTGGCAACGCATGGGTTGGCTGAAGGCAGCACTCACGCGGCTGCTCGGCCGCAAGAAGGAGGCTGACGGCATCGCGCTGGGCGACGAACGGCTGCGCGCCGAAGGGCAGCGACAGAAACAGCGACACGGCCACGAGGCGCGCGCAGCGAGTCGTGGCAGGGGCGGGAGTGGCGCTACCGGATGAGGCGGACGTCGTTCGGCAGGCAGCCGACGACCTGGTGGCGATGGTCGATGGCTTCGCAACCGCAGGCCCTCGGCACTTCCGGGCCCGCCGCGCCCGCAAACGCCAGGAAGCACGCGTCGCCGACCTCGTGCGGGCCGAGCGGGAACGCGCCCCGGTGTCGGCAACCGCGCACCCAGACGGCGTCCCGACCCTGCTCTCCGTGGTGGCCCGCCACCGGAACGCGGACTGCACCCTGCTGGACCCGCGCACGGCCGCCGTGGAAGTCCTCAATGTCATCCGGCCGACCGTAGCCGTCAGTTGGTTCGTCACCTTCGCCGCGCACGCGCTGCACCACCGGCCCGAGCACCGCCGACGCCTCGCGGCGGGAGGCGCCGAAGAGGCCATGGCGTTCGCTCAGGAGGTACGCCGGTTCTATCCCTGACGTGACGCTGGCTCTCCTCGCCGCGCTCGTCCCGCGCCTCGCCCGGCTGTCCTACGAAGTGCCCGACCAGGACCTGACCATCCCGCTGCGCCGCATCCCCACGCGGCCGCGCAGCGGGATGGTCCTCTCGGACGTGGTCGAGCCGGACAAGGCTCAGCCGCCTTCCACGCCGGTGGACTTGTGAGGCGATCCGACCGGCTGCTGCGACTGCCGCAGGCGTTGTTCGTTTGTTGCTTGTCGGTCTCGGTGCCCGCTCGGTCCATCACCTTGGACTCCGGTGAGCCGACAGTGAAATCCGAGGTCGCCAGATAGTCGGCCAGGCCGATCGGAGCCAGGCCGTCCACCCTGAGATCGTGGTCCACCTGGCCCGTTGTGACGGCAGCGCGGGGCATGCCGTGGAATTCGGCCGTCTCGGGGTCCTGCACGATGACGGTGCCGCCCTGCGTCCTGACCGCTTTCACGCCTTGGTCGCCGTCATCCCGGCGGGAGTGGCGTCGGCCCAGGACCCGACGTACACCGTGGAACCACAGCGCGCACGCAGGGACCGGCGCGAACCCTGACCGCCGCTACAGGCAGTCACGTAGCGCGGAGCCCCACAGTGTGAGCCCCTTGGAGAAGAGCTTCACTCGACGGAAGGACGTGTCATGCCCGCAGGATCGAACCGCAAGAGGGAACGTCAGTACGAGCACATCAAGGAAAGCGCACAAGAGCGGGGCGAATCCACGAAGAGGGCCAAGGAGATCGCCGCGCGCACAGTGAACAAGGAACGGGCCCGTGCCGGTGAATCCCGCACGGCCAGCCGCACCTCCACCAAAGACCCCAAGTCGGCATCACAGCGCGGCGGTGAACGCTCACACCAGGGAGCCCAGGGGCCCACCAGGGACCAACTCTACGCCGAGGCGCAACGCAAGGGTGTCAAGGGCCGTTCGTCGATGAACAAGGCGGAACTGGCCAAGGCCGTCGGCCGCTGAGCGCAGCATGCCGCGCGGGTGCACGGCCACGACAACTTCGGGCAGTGGCGCTCCCGTCACGACGAGACCGCCGACGCGGCCCTGGCCGGTCAGCAGGCGGATCTCGTCGTCCCCGACGGTGTCGCACCCATCCAGCCTCGGCTCGCCGAGGCCACCGCCTCAGGGCTGGAAGCCCACGATGCCCGGCAGCGCCAACGCGCCGAGTGCGGCCGTGCCCAGCACGAACCAGGCGACGTAGTCCCCGATGTGCCCCGAGTGCAGTCGTCGCAGAGGTTCTGCCCACGCGTACGGCTCCGTCGGCACCGTCCGCCGCACGGCGAAGGCGGCGCACCCTGCCGCGCACGCCGTGGACAGCGCGCCGCTGAGCAGGGTGGCGGGCGTCCAGTGCGGTACGGGGGCTTGCGGGCCGCCGAACGCCTGGCCGGTCCCTGCGGCCACGGCGGGCACGAGCCCCACGGCCAGCGCGCCCACCAGCAGCGCTCCGGGCACGGCCACCATCGGCAGAGGAACCCGCCGCCCCAGGGGTGCGCGTGTCTCGGGCTCCTCGTCCCCGGAGGTGGACGCGCGTGACGACGAGGGGTCCGGCCGCGGGCCCGCGCCCAGGAACACCCGTGCCCCGGCGCGCAGCGCAGCTGAGCCCGTGACGACGGAGACAACGAGGAACAGCACGGTGGTCGCTCCCCCCGAGGCCTCCTCGACCACGCCCTTGCCAGGCCTGTGCCGAAGGGCGGCAGGCCCGTCAGGGCCAGCGCGGCCATGCCGTAGAGCGCGGCGACGACCGGCAGCTCCTTCCCCTTGCCGTGCAGTTCACGTTCGTCCACGCTGCTGTAGCGGTCCAGCAAGATGCCGGTGCACGCGAACAGCGCGGCCTTGGCGCCCGCGTGTCCCAGCACGTAGAGGGCGACTCCTGCGGTCGGCTCGGGCCGCAGGAGACCGATCCCCACGAGGAAGAGCCCCGTGTGGGCGATCGTCGAGTACGCGAGCAGTCGCTTGATGTGGTGCTGCTGCCAGCACAGCAGCGCACCGAGCAGGGCCGTGACCGTCCCCAGACCGACGAGGCAATGGGTGAAGTCGGCCGCAGGCAGCCCACCGGGCCCCGCGAAGACGGTGGCGTAGACGCGCCAGACACCGTAGACGCCGAGTTCGACCATGACTCCGGAGAGCAGCATGCAGACCCGGTAGCCCGTCAGGGCGTACGCGACGACGCTCATCAACTCGAAGAAGACGAAGGCGTTGAAGAGATCACCCGTCAACGCGAATCCGCACATGCCCGCTTGGAAGAGCAGCACGAGCGACGGGAACGCTCCCTTGTGCCCCTTCGGCACTTCGTCGAAGTAGTGCCAGGAGTAGGCAAGTACGGCCACGGTCAGCAGGGAGACGAGCGTGGCGAGTCCCGTGCCCGGGGCATCGCCGACCAACACGATGCCCACGCTCCTCCCGTCGACGGGCTCCCATCCCCCGCCCCATTCCGTGACGCCCGGCGAGGAGTCCTTGAGGAGCAGGGCGGCGGGAGCCCGCCGCACGCCGAGCCGCTGTGGCTGCCGACGCCCCGGCCAGTGCGCAGCCGACTCCGACTGTCAGCTCCAGCGCACCGACGCCACTGATCAGAACGATCCACAGTGCGACAAGCACCACCCACCAGGACAGGAACTCCGCACCGGTACGGAGAGCTCCGGCGCGCCACCACGCCGTTCTCATGTCGTACGCGGGGAGAGTGTCAGGCGCGGCACAGGCAGAACGGGTGGCCCGCAGGGTCGGCATAGACGCGGAAACCGCGCTGACCGTCCTGGTCGTCCAGGTCCAGTGGCATGGCGCCGAGCGACAGCGCCTGGCTCTCTGCCGCTGCCATGTCCGTGACGTGAAAGTCGAGATGCAGTTGCTGGGAGTCGTCCGCGCGGGGCCACTGGGGCGGCTGGTGCCCCTCGGCTCGTTGGAAGGCGATGCGGTGGCCGCCCGGGACGTACAGGTCGTACCAATCTTCCCCGTCCTGCTTGATCTCTCCCCCGAGGAGGGCGGCGTAGAAGCCCGCCAGGGCAGCAGGATCAGGGCAGTCCACAGCGACGAGACAATATGTGGCTACGGGCACGGTGTTCTCCTTGTCCACGTCTGTGACACGTCTTTCGCCGGCTACGGGTGCCCTGAGCCGGGGCTCGCACACAGCGTTTCGATGCGAAATCCGAGGCACCATGTCAAAGCCGCTTCCAGACCCTGCGCGGGCGGCTGCCGAGAACACACTCTTCCACGCACTCCCACTTCAACGGCCCCACCCGGGCGCCTGCGTGTCGATGATCGGGCGGGTCCTTGGGAAAGGTGCTCAGGATCCGTCCAGGAGTGGAAGGAGGAAGTCGTCCCAGCGGATATAGGACGCCTCACAGCCAAGAGGAACTAGTCGCTGTGTGACGTACAACCACTCCGCGATCACGTCGAGTTCCGTCTCCACGACGGCACCGGCCTCTGCGGAGCCGAGACGTACGCGGACAAGAGCCGGACCGCTCAGCGGCCTGACGGGCCACACGGCGACCTCACCCAGGCCGTCGTGACGACGGAGTCCGAGCAGCAGCATTTCCCGGGACAGTGCCCAGCGAACCTCGGCGCCCTCTGCCGCAAGCTTGATGCGGACCGCATAGGGGTCGACAGCGCTGTAGCGCAGCTCCAGTGCCAGTGGTGCGGGCGGCCGGGTATTGCGCACCAGCCCGGCCCGGTGACGAAGTGTGGCGATCGGGTAGGGGTGCACCTCAATGCGGGTGACCGGCTCGGGCATGGTCTGATCACGCTTTCCACGGAGGCGGGTAGGGCTCGCTCAAACCTGTGACGCACCTCCCGGGTGCCCCGCTACGGACGAGCCATACAGGAGGCGCCCGGATCACCGCCGCAGGGTCGCACACCACTGCGGCGGGTCACGGAGAGAACCGCGCAGCGAACAATCAGCCAACAGACGCATCCACGGGGAAGGACTCTCCTCGATGGATCGGAAGAGTGTTGCACTGGGTTCGTTGATCAAGGATTCTGTGGATACAGGTCGCTCCCCCCAGCCCCCGTGGAGGCCCTCCTTGCCTATCGATGCCGGCCACCTTGGACATGGCCCCAACAAGGACGAAGTCACGGCCGAGCAGGTCGTGAAGCTCCGCGACGAGGTCCAGCATCTCAAGCATGCGGTGACCTCACACGAGACGGTCGACCAGGCCATCGGCGTCGTGCTGGCTCTTGGCCAGCTGTCGCCGGCCGAAGCATGGGACGTCCTGCGAGAGGTCTCCATGCAAACCAATGTCAAACTCCGTATCGTTGCCGAGCGCATCGTCGAGTGGGGGCGGACCGGGAGCCTTGATGATGCGTTGCGCGGCGAGTTGGAGCGCCAGCTCGACGTGCGCAAGAGGGAGCGGGCCACAGAGGACAGGGCGCAGGTCAGCGAGTGATCACGGACGCAGCTCGCAGATGCGTATTCGACGCGTGACCAGGTCCAGGGAAGAACGCACCACCTGATAGGTCCACCTGGTGGATACAGCAGTCGGACCGCCAAAAACCCTGTCGCCTGGCGCGCCTGCCCCTACCGCAAGCTCACCGAACGTCGCCAGCCCCCCGGCACGGGAGCGGATCTCCCAACCGGTCCCCCATCACGCCCTGTTGTTCGGAAGCTGGTCACTCCGCGGATGCTGACGTACGGCAGCGTGCGGTCGTGCTCGGCGATCGCCATCAGTGGCCCCTCCTTCCTCTCCAACTGGTTATGGACGGGGGCCAGTAGCGGCTGCGCCCGCGCAAGCGCCCGAGCCGCAGCGCTGGTTGAACGTGCACGCCGCCGCCGACGCAAACGAGCCGCAATGTACGCAACGTTCACATCGGCGCGCCGTGTTGACACAACTTGGTCAAGAAAGATCCGAGGACCGGCCGGTAATCGGAACACTCAGCCCTACACTGACCGCCGAACAACATCAGTAACTCGCACACCACTTCACCGACCCGTACACCCCGTCATCACCGCTCGCTCACCCTCGCAACGCGTTCACTCGCCGTTCACTCCTTAGTTTCCCTTCTTCGTCCCCTTCCTTCGTCCGCCGCGGAACACCCCCCACCCGCTCAGCCAGAGCCCAGAGGACCATGCCGATGCCGTTAGCCCGCCCGGTGTATCACCCGGCCGGTCACGACGCTCCCCTGCGTGCCGTGCTCCAGGACCTCAAGGCAGGCCGCTGGGTGTCGACGAGAAACCTGCTGACCGAGACCCCCGACTGGGGGCTGTGGACGCAGCGCACACAGATCCTTGCCGCGGCCGTCGCCGGCTCCGACGTGGTGCGCGCCTGGCTCGCCGAGGAGCCGCGCAGCGTCGCCGCGACGGTGCTCCACACCCGCGTCACGGTGGAGCGCGCCCTGCGCGCGCACCGCGCGGGCCACCGCCACACCAACGAGCTGTGGCGGGAGGCCAACGAGGCCTGCCGCGTCGCCTCGCAGACCACGCCGGAGGACCCCGTCCCGTGGATCTGTCTGCTGGCCCTCGCCCAGCTCGACGAGGGCCAGCGGTGGGACGAGCACCGGGTGGCCGCACCGGAGCCGATGCTCTTCCCCGGCCCCTGGCACATCCTCGCCGAGGCCGACAAGCGCGACCCGGGCAACCGCGAGGCGTACCACCGCATGCTGCAGTTCGCGTACCACCGCAGGCCGGGAGCGCCGCTGACGGAGGCGGTCAACTTCGTGCACTGGGCGTCCGCCGCGGCCCCCGCGGGCTCGGCGCTGCACGTCCTGCCGCTGTACGCGCGCGTGGAGCGCTACCGCCGCGAGGGCGGCAACGAGCGCGCCCTGGACCTGCACTGGGTCGCGGAGGACGCCACCCGCAGCGCCCTCAGGGCGCTCCAGCTGTGGTTCGACCACGCGCGGCCGGAGTCGACGTCACTGCTCGACCTCAACTACCTGGCGCACGCGCTGTGGGGAGCCCACCAGTTCCACGACGCGGTCCGGGTGTTCGAGGCGCTCGACCCCTTCTACACGACCGTGCCGTGGACGTACCGCACGCACGCGCCCGGTGACGCGGACGCGGCCGCGGAGGCCTTCGTCCAGGCCCGCGCGCGCTGCTACCACGCGGCCCGCGGCCCCGGCACCGGCCCGCACGGCTGAGCCTCCTCCCCCCTCCCCCCTCCCCCCCCGCGTTCACAGAGACCCCACACCCCCCGCACCCCCGCACCCCCCGCTCTTCCCCCGGAGGTTCACCAGTGTCCCGCACCACCGTGTCGAGCTCCGTCCCGGCGCCAGCGCTCCCGGACGAGGAACAACGGCTCCGAGAGCTCGGCTACCAGCCCGTCCTGGCCCGCCGCATGGGCGGGTTCGGCAACTTCGCCATCAGCTTCTCCGTCATATCCATCCTGTCCGGCTGCATGACGCTGTACGGGTTCGGCCTCGGCACCGGCGGCCCCGCCGTGATGATGTGGGGCTGGGCGGGCGTCGGTCTGATGGTGCTCTTCGTGGGTCTCGCCCTCGCCGAGGTCACCAGCGCCTATCCGACGTCGGGCGCCCTCTACTACATGGCGGACCGGCTCGGCGGGCGCCGCTGGGGCTGGTACACGGGGTGGCTGAACCTGCTCGGCCTGCTCGGCGCGATCGCGGGTATCGACTACGGCGCGGCCCTGTTCAGCGGCGCACTGCTCAGCATGCATACCGACTTCACGCCGACGGCCGGATCCACGTTCGTCATCTTCCTGTGCATCCTGCTCCTGCACGCGCTCCTGAACCTCTTCAACGTGCGTCTGGTCAGCCTCTTCAACTCCATCTCCGTGTGGTGGCACCTCGGCGGTGTCGCGGTGATCGTCGGTGTCCTCGCGATCGTCCCCGACAGCCACCAGTCGCCGTCGTTCGTCTTCGGCGAGTTCGTCAACGACACGGGCTGGTCGAGCCCGATGTACGTGGCGATGATCGGCCTGCTCCTCGCGCAGTACACGTTCTCCGGGTACGACGCGTCGGCGCACCTGTCGGAGGAGACCTCCAACGCCTCGGTGACGGCGGCCAAGGGCATCGTGCGGGCCATCTGGGTCTCCTGGATCGCCGGTTTCGTGCTGCTCGCCGGTCTCACCTTCGCGATCCAGGACTACGTCGGCACCCAGGAGAGCGCGACCGGCGTGCCCCCGGCGCAGATCTTCATCGACGGGCTCGGCACGTCCGGTGCCACCGCCCTGATGCTCATCGTGATCGTGGCGCAGCTGTTCTGCGGCAACGCGGAGACGGCCGCGGCCAGCCGCATGGTGTTCGCGTTCAGCCGTGACAACGCCCTGCCAGGATCGAAGCTCTGGCGCAAGGTCAGCCCGAAGACGCAGACGCCGGTGCCCGCCGTCTGGCTCTCGGTGGGCCTCGCGGCCGTCATCGCGCTGCCCTCGCTGTACTCCAAGACGGCGTACGGCGCGGTCACGGCCATCAACGTCATCGGCATCACGCCCGCCTACGCGATCCCGGTCCTCCTTCGCCTGCGGGCGGGCGACCGCTTCCAGCCCGGGCCGTGGAACCTCGGCAAGTGGAGCAAGCCCGTCGGCTGGATCGCGGTGGTCTGGGTCGGCTTCGTGACCGTCCTGTTCTGCCTGCCGCAGGCGTCGCCGGTGAACGTCGAGTCGATGAACTACGCGTCGATCGCCCTCGCCGTCGTCCTGATCCTCGCCACCGTCTGGTGGTTCGTGGCGCGGCGCTCCTACAGCACGCCGTCGGCGTACGGCACCGACAAGGAGCAGGCGGAGATCGCGGAGGACATCGTCTGACCGGTCGGCCGGGTCGTTCGGCACCGGACGAAAAGGGGCGGTCCACCGGGTGGACCGCCCCTTCACTCTGTCAGGAACCCTGTCGTCTCAGGATGTTCAGACGGCCTCCCACAGGGCGGGGACGTTCGGGGGCTCCCAGCCCGGGTAGGCGGTGTGCCCCTGCACGCAGCGGTAGCGGACGCCTTCGTACGTCACCACGTCCCCGGCCGCGTAGGTCTCCCCCAGCTTCCAGGTGGTCTCGCCACCGCCGTCGCCGGGCACGGTGAGGGTGTAGGTGGTGGTGTGCGTGGTCTTCCCCGCACCCGTGAAGGTCAGGGTGTAGGTGCCCTGGGCGGTGCCCGCGGCGACCTCGACCGAGGCGGTCGCGGACTCGCCGGAGGTCACGGACTCCGGGCTGAGGGACACGCTGACGCCGGCCGGGGCGCCCGAGGCAGTGAGGGCCACCTTCTGCGGCGCACCGGCCGTGGTGGCGGTGGCGACGGTGACCTTGGCGGACGAGCCGGGCTCGACGGTGCCCGAGGACGGGTTGGCGGAGATCGAGAAGTCGTCCACCGGGGTGGGCGTGTCACCCACCGCCGTCTTCCAGATCGTGTACGCGACACCGTCCGCGCTGCGGTCCAGGGCGGTGGCGTTGATGTTGGCGGTGGTGTCGCAGGCGGAGTGGTAGCAGGAGTCGTAGGCGCGGCCCGCGGTGCCGCCCCACTTCGCGGCCTCCGCCGCGGACTTCGTGGCCGAGGCGCCGGTGGCGTAGCCGGAGGTGGCGATGCCGACCCGCTGGAAGGAGGCGTCGTCGGAGCGGCCCCGGCCCTCGACGTTCTCCTGCGGGGCGAGGTTGAGCGAGTTCCAGTACTCCCTCATCGGCGCCGAGGCGGCGGAGTTCACGTTGTTGATGAAGTAGCCGGCGTTGGTCGAGCCGACCATGTCGAAGTTGTAGTACGCCTTGATCTTGGCGCGCTCGGCGGCGGGGAGCGAGGAGGCGTAGTAGTCGGAGCCGTTCAGGCCCTGCTCCTCGTCGGTCCACCAGGCGAAGCGGACCCGGTTCTTCATGGTCGGGTTGTTCTGCGCCAGGGAGAGCGCCGCCTCCAGGATGGTGCCGGATCCTGAGCCGTTGTCGTTGATGCCGGGCCCGGCGGACACGCCGTCGAGGTGCGCGCCGAACATGTAGACGCTGTTGGCGTCGCCGTGCGGCCACTCGGCGATCAGGTTGTTGCCCGCGCCCGCGGAGCACCCGGAGGCGCACGTCTGCTCGGTGACGGTGTAACCGGCGGCCTGGAGCTTGCCCTTGACGTAGGCGAGCGAGGCCCGGTAGCCGGGTCCGGTGGCCCGGCGGTTGCCGCCGTTCTGCGAGGCGATGGTGTTGAACTGGGTCAGGTGCTCGCGCACCTTGGCCACGTCGACGTCCGGCGGCTGCGTCGGGTTGCCGCCGCCTCCGACCGTCAGCGTGTACTGGGCGGTGTGCGTCTTGGCGCCCGCGGTGCCCGTGACGGTGATCGGATAGGTGCCGGCCTTCGCGGACTGCGCGGCGGTGACCTTCATGGTGGCGTCGGAGCCGGAGGTGACGGTCCCGGGGGTGAACGCGACGTCGACACCCGTCGGGGCGCCCGACGAGGTCAGCGTGATCTGCTGGGCGCTGCCGGTGACGGTGGTCGTGTTGACCGTGGCGTTGGCCGTGGCGCCCGGGTCGACCTGGCCCGAGGCCGGGTTCAGCCCGAGGGAGAAGTCGTTCTGCTGCCCGGTGCAGGTGGGGTCACCGCTCTGGGTGGGAATGCTGATGGCGTCCCAGGCCGCCTTGGTGGCCTCGAACAGGCCGCAGCTCGCGTCCAGGTTCTTCGCCGAGGTCAGGGTGGCGGTGCGGTAGCGCTTGTACGTCATGCCGCTGGTCTTGAGCAGCATGGCGCCGTAGAAGATCTTGCCGGCGTTCTGGATGCCCACGCCGGTCACGGTCTTCTGGTTGCAGGTGGGGCTGGTGGGCTTGCCGCCGCCGGGGTTGGAGCCCTCGGCCAGGAGATAGAACCAATGGTTCATCGGCCCGGCCGCCTTGTGCTCCTCGGTCGAGGGGATCGAGGAGTTGTAGCAGTTGGGGTCGTTGTTGATGCGGCTCGGGTCGTACATGTTGCGGATCGGGCCGCGGCCCTGGAGGTTGACCATCTCGCCGACGGTGAAGTCGGGGGTGTCGTACGGCGCGGACTGGTTGGCGTACGCCTCGGTCAGCGCGCCCATGATGTCGCCGGTGGCCTC
The DNA here is from genome assembly GCF_045070545.1 of Streptomyces sp. RK9. Taxonomy (NCBI): domain Bacteria; kingdom Bacillati; phylum Actinomycetota; class Actinomycetes; order Kitasatosporales; family Streptomycetaceae; genus Streptomyces; species Streptomyces sp. RK9. The sequence goes on from NZ_CP173703.1 coordinate 1,408,295, forward strand.
GCCGAGGCCCCGCTCGTTGTTGGCGCCGCCCGGGGTGTTGGAGTCCAGGCCGTGGCCGAACTCGTGGGCGACCACGTCCATTCCGGCGATCCACTCGTTGGCCGTGTTGCGGCCGATGGTGACGGTGGAGCCGTCCCAGTAGGCGTTCAGCTCGTTGAGGCCCACGCGCACCGGCCAGCTGCGGCCGTTGCCGTCGTGGCCGTTGCGGCCGAACCACTCCTTGAACATGTTCCACTGCTTCTGCGCCGCGAACATGACGTCGACGCAGCCGGTTTCCTTGCTCTTGGGGTCGCCGGTGCCCCATTCGTCGGTGGTCTTGGTGAACAGGCCGCCGCTGTAGTCCGAGCACTGCAGGCCGGGGCGGGTGGTGTCGCGCAGGACGTAGTTGTTGCCCGACCGGGAGGTGTCGATGGTCAGCGGGCTCGGGCCGTTCCACTTGCTGCGTCCGGTGCCCGCGCGCACGTCGTCGTAGGTGTCGACGACCTTGCCGGTGCGGGCGTTCACGAAGACGTGCAGCTTGCTGGGGTCGCCCGCCTTGGACCTGCCGGTCAGCACGGTCTCCCAGGCGAGCGTGGGGGCGTCGTCCTTGACCCGGACGACCAGGCGTCCGGAGTCGACCTTCTTGACCGACGCGAGTCTCGCGCGGCTGGTCTTCACCGCCTGCGCGGCCTTCACCCGCGCCTTGGTGCCGACCGAGATCCGGGCGTCGGTGGCGGCGTGGACGGACCGCACCTTGCCCTTGCCGTCGGCGAGGACCACGGCGTCGCCGCCCACCACCGGCAGTCCCCGGTAGGTGCGTTCGTAGGCGACGGAGTACAGGCCCTTGCCGAAGCGCGTGACCTGCTGCCGGTCGTACTGTTCCTCGGGCCCCTTGGCGAGTGCGTCGAGGCCGCTCTGCGCCGCCTGGTCGGCGGCGGCGACGGCCTTCGCGAGGGGGTCCGGCTTGCCCTCCGGGGGCGAGGTGCGCGCCGTGGCCGATGCCAGGGTCGTCGGCGCCACCACCCCTCCGAGTACCAGGGCCAGGGTTATCCCGGCCGCTGCGGTCTTTCTGGGCATCTCGGCTCCTTGTGAGAGGTGTGGAAACCCTGTTCAGCCGGCGGGATCCGGACGCGGCGGACTCCGGTGCCCAGTACCGCCCTTAACTGACCGTGACATGACACAAATAGGGCTGGCGGAACCCTCACACCCCGCCGGATCGTGGTCAATGAATTCCGGCCGCCCGGCACGCCCTGGCAAGAACTGGCAAGTCCCGCCGCACGGACCGGCCCCGGCTCACCCCGACGCGTCCCCGAGCCGCTCCCTGCGCTCCCGGACCTCCGGCAGGTCTCCCCAGCGCCCGGCGATCCTGCTCCGCAGTCCGCGCAGCTCGGCGGCGATCATCAGTTCCCGGGAGCGCATCGCCTCGGCGAGGACCGGCTGCGCCAGGGCGACCGCCGCGACCGGGTCACCGGCACACGCCCAGCTGTCCGCGAGCCGCAGGGTGAGCAGCACTCGGGTGGTGCGCATCAGGGGCGGCAGGAGCGCGCACGACTGCGCGGTGGCCTCGATCGCGCGCCGGGCCGCGGCCCGGTCACCGGTCGCCGCCGACAGGTCGCGCAGCGCGCCGCCGATCGCGGACTCCAGGCGCAGCACGCCCTCCGCGCCGGCGAGCCAGGGCACCTCCAGACGGTCCCGGTCGTCCAGGCGCGCGAACCTGCGCCGGGCCGACGTGATGTGGCGCCTGCACTCGGCGGCGTCCTGGCGCAGCGCGTACGCCCGCGCCTGATAGAGGTCCCCGAGCAGCGCCATCCAGCGCCGCTTGGCGTCGACCGCGCCGATCGCCTCCGCGTACACGAGCGTCGACGCGATGTCGCCGTCGAGCCGGACCAGGGTGCACACGTCGCTCAGCAGGGTCGCCCGGGCCGACGCGTCCTGGACGGCGTCCGCCCACCGCAGGCCCTGCCCGAACCAGGCCATGGCGACGCCGCTCTGCCCCTGCTCCATCCGCAGCCGCCCGGCGACCTGGGCGTACTGCGCGGCGAGCCGCAACTGCCCGTACGGCAGGCGGCCCGCGGAGTCGACCGCCTCGGCCCAGCGCACGACGCCGCGCAGGAGCCGTTCCACGGTCGCCGCGCACGCGCCCGTCGGCTGGACGAACGCCTCCCGGATCAGACAGGCGAGGCAGGCGGTGAGGCCGTGCAGCAGGTCTGACTCCGCGCCGGCCGCCTCGCCCGCGCCGTCGAAGGGCCCGGTCGCCCCCTTGAGGAGGACCGCCGCCTCGCTCTGGTCGGGCACGGCGCACCCCGCCGTGCCGTGCAGCGGGCAGGCGAGCCCCTCGGCCGGGAGCCGGTCGGGCCACCAGGAGAAGACCGGGGGCGTCTCGTCGCCGGGCGAGTCCGCTCCGGGGAGCGGGGAGAACAGCGTGGGGGCCGTGAGGTTCCGGCCGGGCGCCGGGGGGACGTGGCGCGGCGCGGCGAGGGCCGCCGCGAGCCGGCCGCCGGTCTCCAGGACGACGTCGAGCCGGCACACCAGGCCGAAGGGCGGCTCCCGCAGCCCCCCTTCGAGCCTGCTGATGAAGGTGTGGTGGTACCCCACCCTCCTGCCGAGCTGCACCTGGGTCAGCCCGGCCCGTCGGCGGTGACAGCGAAGCTGCCGCCCGAACTCGGCCCAACCCGGCTCAACCGTCTCCGAAACCCCGGCGGACATGGCGGACATGGCCCCTCCCCAGCAGGCCCGACCGGGCCTGCGCCCTGGGGGCAGTGTGGCACCGGAGGTTGGTATGGACCAATACCCTCACATGCCAAATCCCCTTAAGGAATGCGGTCGTTGAGGATCCGCTGGAACAGCCGGTGGTCGCGCCAGGCGCCGTTGATGTGCAGGTACTCGCCGGCGAGCCCGAACTCCTCGAAGCCGCACTTGGCGAGGACGCGCTGCGACGCGGAGTTCTCCAGGAGCGTGCCGGCCTCCACGCGGTGCAGGCCGAGGCGCTCGTCGGCGGACCGGCACACGGCCCTCGCGGCGGCGGTGGCGAGGCCGCGCCCCGCGTACGTGACATCGATCCAGTAGCCCAGGTTGGCGCTGAGGAGCGGGCTGGGAGAGATGTGCGAGAGCGTGATGGCACCCGCGACCTCTCCCGCGCCCTCGTCCCACAGCAGCCACGGCGCCACCAGGCCCACCGCGCTCTTCTCCGCCTGGGCCCGCAGCCGCTCCGCCTGGCCCTCGGTGGAGTAGAAGGACTCGGGGCGGACCGGGTCCCAGGGGCTGAGGTGGTCGCGGCTGCGGCGGAAGGCGCGGGCCAGCACCTCGGCGTCGTCCAGGGACGCGGGGCGAAGGACGACGTCGTCGGTGAGCCGCTCGGTCTCCGTGATCAGGGGGTGCACCGCCTCACATCCCGCCGGCGACGCGCAGGACCGCGCCCGTCGTGTACGACGCGTCGTCCGACAGGAGCCACGCGACGGCGCCGGAGATCTCCTCGGGCCGTCCCGAGCGGCCCATGGGGATGGTGGGGGCGAGCTTCGCCGGGCGCTCGGGGTCCTCGTGGAACTCGGTCCAGATGACGCCGGGGGCCACGCAGTTGACGCGGATGCCGAGCGGGGCGACCTCCTTGGCGAGGCCCACGGTCATGGTGTCCGTGGCGGCCTTGGTGGCGGCGTAGTGGACGTACTGGCCGGGGCTGCCGAGGGTGGCCGCGCCGGAGGAGATGTTCACGATGGCGCCGCCGCCGGTGCGGGTCATGTCGCGGACGGCGCGGCGGGCGCACAGCAGATAGCCGAGGACGTTCACGTCGATGGCGCGGCGCATGCCCTCGGCGTCGGCCTCGGCCAGGGGGCCGTTGGGGCCGCTGACGCCCGCGTTGTTCACCAGGCCGGTGACGGTGCCGAGTTCGGCCGCGGCCGTCTCGAACAGCCGGTCCACGTCCTTCTCGTCCGTGGTGTCCAGGCGGACGGCGACACAGCGGCGGCCGGTCGCCCGGACGGCCTCCGCCGTGCGCTCGGCGGCCCGCTCGTCGGAGCGGTAGCCGACGGCGACGTCGTGGCCGTCCCGCGCGAGCCGCAGGGCGACGGCGGCGCCGATGCCTCGGGTGCCGCCGGTGACGACGGTGACGTGCTGGTTCATGGGGCCTCCGCCCGGGGTCGTCGGAGCAGGGGTCACGCGGGGAGGCTGTCCATGAAGCTGCTCACGGAGAAGACCGCGTTGCCGGGGCCCGCGGGGCCGTATCCGGGCGGCGAGGTGAGGCCGAACTCCTCCATGGTCGCGCGGTACTCCTGGAGCAGCCGCACGTGGTACTCCAGGGGCGCGCCCAGCGGGTTGGCCTTGCCGAGCGGCGTCGTCGGCTCCGGGCACCAGGTGGTGAACCGGGGCGTGATGCCGTGCGCCATGAAGTAGCGCAGGCCCTCGACGGTGGAGTCGATGGCCTCGTCGACCGTCTTGAACCCGAAGGGCTCGGCCATCTCGACGCCCGCGACGAAGTTCGGGATGACGTTGCGCGGTCCGAACACCTCGGCGGAGTCCAGGATGCGGCGGTGCCACTCGTCGCGGCCGACGTAGCGCTCCTTGCCGGGGCAGTAGCGCTCGAACAGATACGGGTCCCACACCTCGTAGTTGGGGTGGTAGATGCGCACGCCGTAGTCGTGGAAGCGCTGCACGTCCTCCTTGGGCAGCGCCTGCGCGACGACCTTGCCGATCCAGCGTCCGGGGAAGCGCTCCTCGATGGCCTTCGCGTACTGGCCGTAGAAGTCGGCCTCGTCCTTGCCGCCGATCGTCGAGGTGACCGCGCCGCCGGTGAGGGTGTACGCCGTGGAGGTCGTCGCGGTGTCGTACTTGTCGATGATCTCCAGCGCCTCCAGGACCTCCTCGACGGGCTTGACGCCCGTGTAGGGGCGGCCCGCGGCCTTGTGCTGGCGCCAGTTGTGGTTGATGTCGCAGTACTGGCACTCCTCCTTGGCGCCGAAGTACTGGCAGACGCGGAAGACCGTGAGGTAGACGAGGTAGCCCCACTGGATGGTCGGGGCGACCTCCATCACGGACTTGCCGTTGGCGAGCTTGTGCCGGTAGTAGTCCGGCATCGGCGGCAGGCCCACGTCGGAGATGCGCCGGCCGTCCAGGTAGAGGCCGAGCAGTCCGTCGGCGTCGGCGGCGACGCGGTAGGGCGAGGACGGGTTCACCCGCACCGACACCACCGTGCGGCGCAGCTCGTAGGGGCCGCCGGTGAGGACGATCTCCTCCGGCGGGCGGCGCAGCGCGGCCTCGCCCAGCTCCGGCAGGGTGCCGTGGTCGAAGGAGAAGATGAAGTACGACTTCGGCTTGATGTCGCCGGAGGCCTCGTTGGCGCTGTCGCTGAGCGCCGACTCGTCGAAGGCGATCCCGCCGCGCAGCAGGTCCTCCTTGATGACGGCCTCGCGCGGCACCTGGGAGTGCCGCTGCATGAGTCCTTCGATCAGCTCCGTACGCCTGGGCATGGGGCGGGCACCTCGGATCCTGTAGAGCTTTGACGTTGTTTGTCTAATTACGTCCGGTTTACGGCCGCGCCCGGGACCACCGTGCGCAAGGTCCACGCTAATACCGGCGGTTCCGTCGCCGAATCCGCCTCCGGTCCGGACCTCGCTCCGTCTCTGGTCCCACGGGGTGGATCCCGGGAACCCGGCCGCCCGGCCTGCGCGTTCTCCAAGTCACCGCACCCGGGTCACGGGACCCGGGCGGTCCGGCCCGCACCGAAGCGCAGGGGGAGCCCATGAACGACCTGGTGGCGGGAGGCAATCTGCCCCTGCCGGACGGCCCCCTCACGCTCCGCGTGCCCGGCCCCTTCGACCTGTCCGTGCTGATCACGGGCGACAGCGGCAAGGTCGCGGGCGACGCCGACTTCGTCTTCTACAACCAGCCCGCCGCGTCCGGCGCCCGCCTCAGCGGCGACACGGTGACGGTCGACGCCCGCCGCCTGCGCCCCGGTGCGAGCCGGGTCACCGTCGTCGTCAGCCCCGCCGAGCCCGGCACCGCGCTCGGGCGGCTGCCCTCGATAGCCCTCCAGGTCAGCAGCGTGCGCGGGGAGGCCATCGCCCGCTTCACACCGCCGCGCGCGCAGCACGAGACGGTGCTCCTGCTCGCCGAGATCTACCGTCGCGGCACGGGCTGGAAGCTGCGCGCGCTCGGACAGGGGTACGCGGACGGCCTCGCCGGTGTGGCCAGGGACTTCGGCCTGGACGTGACCGATGACACACCACCTCCACCTCCGGCTCCGGCTCACGCTCCGGCGTCCCGGCAGCCCCCGGTCCCCGCGTCCCGACAGCCCGCCCCTCCGCCCCGGGCCCCTGTTCCCCCGCCCCCGCCCCGCGCGGCGGCCCGCCCCGGCCGCCCCGCGCCGCACGCCCCGCCTCCCCCGGCGGCGGACCCCTTCCTCGCCCTCGTGAACGCCGCGCGGGCCCGCGCCGGTGTCCCGCCCGTGCAGGGTGACCCTCGCCTCACCGAGGCCGCCCGCGCGCACGCCGCCGCGATGGCGGCGCGGGGCGAGCTCGGCTCCGAGGGCGCGGACGGCGTCTCGCTGCACCAGCGCGTCACCGCGGGGGGCTTCGCGTATCTGGCGATCGGCGAGCACCTGGTGTCGGGCCCGCGCACCCCGGCCGACTTCCTCGACTACTGCCTGGGCGACGACCGCTCCCGGCAGACCGTCCTGGAGCGCGCCTACAGCCACGTCGGCGTGGCCTCCGTGCCGCACGCACGCTCCGGGGACGTCTTCTGGACGGCGCTGTGGGCCGAGCCGTACTCTCCGCAGGGCCTGGCGAGGACGGCGGCCGACGTCCTCGCCCGCACCAACGCCCACCGGGCGGCGGCCGGGCTGCGGCCCCTGGCCCCCGACCCGCGCCTGACCGCCGCCGCCCAGGCCCACAGCGCCGACATGGTCGCCCGCGCCTTCTACTCCCACACCGCGCCGGACGGCAGCGAGCCCTGGCACCGCGCCGCCGCCGCGGGCAGCGCGCACCGCGCGGTCGGCGAGAACATCGCCTGCGGCCAGCGCTCGGCCGCGGAGGTCGTCGAGGGCTGGATGAACAGCCCCGGCCACCGCGCCAACATCCTCAAGCCCGCCTTCACCCACCTCGGCGTGGGCTTCGCGGGCGGGGGTCCGGCGGGGACGTACTGGACGCAGCTCTTCGGGGGTTAGGGCGCGGTTCCCGGGGCGGGTGTCCGGACAGCGCCGAAGCGCGCAGCCGGGGGCCGTCGCCTTTGACGGCCGCCCGGCCACGCGCCCGGACCGGTGCTCCGCGCCCGGCGGATCCGCCCCCCGTAGAGCGGATCCGCCGGGCCACCGGCCCTCGCCGGTCCGTTCCTCAGCGGTCCCTGGTCCTCAGTAGTTCAGGACCGAGCTGACCCGGTCGTTCCAACCGCCGCGCATGGCCTTCTCGTAGTGGTTGGCGTTGGTGTTGCCCGGATACCAGTGGCCGCGGCCCCCGTTGTGCTCCGCCAGGTGCGCCTTGCAGCTGCCGGTGCGGTACGACGACGTCTTGTCGTTGAAGTTGTAGCGGTCGAGGTTCTGGTAGGCGCCGCCCTTGTCGTAGAACTTCAGGTCCCGGCCACGGCCGTCGTTGTGCTCGTACACGTGCAGCGGACGCGCGCAGGACGCCGCCGCGACCGCCGGCGTCTGCCGTGCCGACAGCTTCGCCGCGTGCGCGTCACGCTCGGCCGCCGTGCGGAAGCACGAGACGGTGTCCTGGCCCCGCCACACGACGCACGCCTTGGCCGCCCCCCAGTCCTGGGACAGGTCGATCTTCCTGCCCTCGAAGGTGGCGAGGTTGGCGCTCCCGCGGGACGGCGGGTCCGCCTGCGCGGTCGCCTGCAAGCCGCCGACGAGCCCGAGGGTCAGTCCGGTGGCCGCGAGGATCGTCGCGGCCTTCCTGTGCTTGAGCATGTTTCTCCCGTTGTGTGGTTCAGTCGATTCCTTCGCGCCGGGTCCGACGGAGTGGTCACTTCCGTCGGCCCCGGCGCCTCGTTGCTCCGACGCTCCGTTGCTCCGGCGTCTTCCTGCGCCGGTCGGCCGGATGCGTCGAACCCGGGTCCGAGTCCAGCGGACGCCGGGTTGTCCAGCAGCCCCGTTCCGCGACCCGAACAAAGTCCGCCGCGTCCCCGCAGGTCGGGGAATGGCCGGGGAGCGGCTTTTGGGACGTGGGACGTCGTGGTCGGGTGGGGGCCCGCGATACCGGGGCCGATGGGGGTGGGCGCTGCATGGGACGTCGGGAGAATCCGCTCGATCCGGCGGCGGGTCCGGTGCAGCGGTTCGCGTGCGCGCTGCGCGAGTTGCGACGGGGCGCGGGGACGCCGACGTACCGGACGATGGCGCGGCGTACGGACTTCTCGGTGACGACGCTGGCCGCCGCGGCGTCCGGCGAGCGGCTGCCGTCCCCCGCGGTGCTCGCCGCGTATGTGAGGGCGTGCGGCGGCGACGTGGCCGAGTGGGAGCGGGCCCGGCGGGCGGCCCACAGGGAGGAGAGCGCCCGGCCGCCCGAGGAGGGCGACGACACCGCCGACCCGCCCTACCGGGGCCTCGCCCGCTTCGAGATCGACGACAGCGAGCGGTTCTTCGGCCGTGAGCGGCTCACCGACGAGCTGATCCGTCTCGTACGGGAGCACCGGCACGTCATCGTGCTCGGCCCCTCGGGCAGCGGCAAGTCGTCGCTGCTGCGGGCCGGTCTCGTCCCCCGGCTGCGCGGCGCCGACGAGGAGCCGCCGGCCGCGATCCGGATCCTCACGCCCGGGGCGCGGCCCGTGCACGAGCACGGGAAGCTGTTCGTCCCCGCCCCCGGACCGGGTGAGACCTGGGTGGTCGTGGACCAGTTCGAGGAGGTGTTCACCCTCTGCCGGGACCCGCGGGAGCGGGCCGCGTTCATCGAGCTGCTGCTCGCCGACGGCGACGGGCGGCTGCGCGTGGTCCTCGGGGCGCGGGCCGACTTCTACTCCCGCCTTCTGGAGCACCCCGGCCTCGCCGCGGTCGTGCGCGACGCGAGCCTGCCCATCGGCCCGATGACCCGGGCCGAGCTGCGCGCGGTCATCGTCCGGCCCGCGGCCGCGGCGGGCCTCGTCGTCGAGCGGGCCCTGACCGCCCGGCTCGTCGAGGAGACCGCCGACGAGCCGGGCGGCCTGCCGCTGCTGTCCCACGTCCTCCTCGAGACCTGGCGGCGGCGCCGCGGCCGCACCCTGACCCTGGACGCCCACCTCGCCGCGGGCGGGCTCCGCGGCGCGATCGCGCAGACCGCCGAACGCGTCCACAGCGGGCTCACCCCGGACCGGGCCGAGCTGGCCCGGCGCATCCTGCTGCGGCTCATCACCCCGGGCGAGGGCGCCCAGGACACCCGCAGGCCCGTCGACCGCGCCGAGTTCGACCACGGGGACCCCGCCGACACGGACGCGGTGCTCGACCGGCTCGTCCGGGCGCGGCTGCTCACGCTGGACGCCGGTTCCGTCGACCTGGCGCACGAGGCCCTGATCACCGCGTGGCCGCGGCTGCGCGCCTGGATCGAGGCCGACCGCGAACGCCTGGTGGCGCACCGGCGCCTGACCGAGGCCGCCGCGCTCTGGGAGGAGCTGGAGCGGGACTCCGGCGCGGTGTACCGGGGCACGCGGCTCAGCGCGGCCGAGGAGCGGTTCTGTGTGCCGGGCGGCCAGGACGACTTCACGGCCGCCGAGCGGGAGTTCCTGGCCGCCGGGCTCGCGGCGCGGGACGCCGAGCGCCGTGCGGCCACCCGCCGGAACCGGTACGTCCGCTACTCCGCGATGGGCCTCGCCGCGCTGTTGCTCCTGGTCACCGGCGTCAGCGTGCTCGCCGTCGACCAGCGGGAGGACGCCGAGCGCGCCCGGCAGCGGGCCACCTCCCGGCAACTGGCCGCGCAGGCCGTCAGCCTGGCGCCGAGCCGTCCGGCCGTCGCGGGGCTCCTCGCCGTCGAGGCGTACCGCACGGCGCCCACGCCCGAGGCCCGCGGCGCCCTCCTGACCATGTCCACCTTCCGCTACCACCAGGGCGAGCTGACCGGCCACGACGACGCCGTGTCCGAGGTGGCGTTCGCCCCCGACGGCACCCTCGCCTCGGTCAGCCGCGACCGCCGGATCATCCTGTGGGACCCCCGAAGGCGCACCCGCGAGGCCGTCCTGACGGGACATCACACCTGGCTGCGCGCGGTGGCGTTCAGCCCGGACGGCCGCGCCTTCGCCACCGGCGGCGACGACGGCCGGGTACTCCTCTGGGACACCGCCACACGCAAGCGCCTCGCGACCGCCGACGGCCACACCGGCCCGGTGAAGTCGCTGGCCTTCAGCCCCGACGGGCGCACGCTGGCCACGGCGGGCGTGGACGGCACGGTGGCCCTGTGGGGCCTGGGCGACGGCCGGGCCGACGACCGCCCGTCATGGGACCGAACGTCCCGGACCCGCACGGCGGACGACGAGCAGGACCAGGAGCGCCCGGCTCACACCCCTCGGCCCCAGGACCTCCCGTCCCACACCGCTCCGTCCCGGGGCCGCACGACCCACAGCCAACCGGGCCCGGACCGTCCCGCCCGAAACCACCCGCCCGGAAACCGACCGGCCCAGGGACGCACAACCCAGGACAAGCCGGGCCAAGGCCCGCCACCCGAGAGCCACGCGGCCGACCACCAGCCGGGCCAGCACCGCCGGGGCCAGTACGACGCGGGCCACCACCACCCCGCCCCCAACCCCCCTCCCCGAGACCTCCTGGCCCCCAGTCAGCCGGAGCCGGACCGTCCCGCCCTGGACCACCCGGCCGGAAACCGACCGCATCAGGACCACACAGCCCAGGACAAGCCCGGCCAAGGCCCGCCGCCCCAGAGCCACGCGGCCGACCACCAGCCGAGCCAACACCGCCCAAGCCGACACCACCTGAGCCACCATCACCCCACCCCCAACCCCCCTCCCCGAGGTCTCCTCGCCCCCAGCCACCCGCGCCACGACCCCCCGGCCACCACCCACACCACCCGCACCACCCAAGACCCACCGCCCCAAGACCCCCCGTTCCGCAGGCGCGGCACCCTCCGCGGGCACGCGGGCAGCGTCAACTCCGTCGTGTTCAGCCCCGACGGCCGCACCGTCGCCACCGCCGGGGAGGACCGTGAGGCGATGCTCTGGGACGCGGCGAACGGCAAGCGGCGCGCCAAGCTCTCGGGGCACAAGGACGCGGTCAAGGGCATCGGCTTCAGCCCGGACGGCCGCACCCTCGCCACGGGGTCCGGCGATCACACGGTGATCCTGTGGCACGTCGGCCGCGGCGCCCGCGCGGCCACCCTCACCGGTCACTCCGGTGCCGTCCGGGCCCTCGCGTTCAGCCCGGACGGCCGCACCCTCGCCACCGCCGGGCTCGACCGCACCGTCGTGCTCTGGGACCCGGCGCGCCGCACCCGAACCGCCACGCTCACGGGCCACGGCACGAACGTCTACAGCCTGGCGTTCGCCCCCGGGTCCCGGCCGCTGCTCGCGTCGAGCGGCGAGAACGGGGCCATCACGCTGTGGGACCCGTCGCGGACCGCCCTGTCCGGCCACCGCGACCGGGTCAACAAGGCCGTGTTCAGCCCCGACGGCCACACCCTGGCCACGGCCAGCGACGACGGCACCGCCGTGCTCTGGGACCTGCGCCGGGGGATCCGCAGGGCGACGCTCGACGGGCGTACCGGACCGGTCACTTCGGTGGCGTTCAGTCCGGACGGCCGTACCGTCGCCACCGCCACGGGCACCGACGTGCACCCGCCCCGCGCCAAGGACTACACCCTCACCCTCTGGCGCACGGCCGCCCCGAGCAGGCCGCTGGCCCGGCTCACCGGGCACAACGACCGCGTCCTGGACGTCGTGTTCAGCCCCGACGGCCGGACGGTGGCGACGGCGGGCGCCGACGACACCGTGATGCTCTGGGACCTCGCGCGCCGCGCCCGCCTGGCCGTGCTGCCCCAGGGCGCCCGCAAGGGCCGCTCCCCGGCGGACCGCCCGCCGGGCGCCGAGGCCAAGTGGGGCGTCCACGCGGTGGCGTTCAGCCCGGACGGCAGGACCCTCGCCTCGGCGGGGCACGACGGCAGGGCCCTGCTGTGGGACGTGCCGACGCGCACCCGCCGTCTGACGCTGGCCGGGCACGCCGGTTCGCTGCGGGCGCTCGCGTTCAGCCCCGACGGCCGGACGCTCGCCACCGCCGCGCTCGACCAGAAGGTCGTCCTGTGGGACACCGCGGGCGGCTCCCGGCGCGCCGCCTTCACGGGCGACTCCTCGGGCCTCGCCGTGGCGTTCAGCCCCGACGGCCGCACGCTGGCCGCGGCCAACGCCGACACCGCCGTCGTGCTGTGGGACCTGCCCGCGCGCCGCCAACTGGCCACCCTCACCGGCCACACTCGGCAGGTGCGCAGCCTCGACTTCAGCCCCGACGGCACCCGACTCGCCTCCGCGGCCGTCGACGGCAGGGCGGTGCTGTGGAACACCGACGCCGAACGCACCGCGGCACAGCTGTGCGCGACGCGCCCGCGCGAACTGACCGACCCGGAGCGGAACAGGTTCGCCGCGCAGTCCCGGGACCGCCACGCCTGCGGGTAGCCCCTGTCCGGGGGGGGCGGCGCCGAGCAGAGCTACACCGCGGGGCAGGACGGAGGCGCGGAGCCGGGCGAAACGGCGGGGCCGGGCCGGTCGGACCTGGCCGATGGATCGGCGCGCCGAGCAAGGCGAAACCTCAGGGCGAGACGAAGCCGCAGCGCAAGGCGAAGCGGCGGGGCACGGCGAAGCCCCAGGGCAAAGCGAAGCCGCGGCGCACAGCCAAGCCCCAGCGCACAGCGAAGCCGCAGCGCACAGCCAAGCCCCAGCGCACAGCGAAGCCGCAGCGCACAGCCAAGCCCCAGCGCACAGCGAAGCCGCAGCGCACAGCCAAGCCCCAGCGCACAGCGAAGCCGCAGCGCACAGCCAAGCCCCAGCGCACAGCGAAGCCGCAGCGCACAGCCAAGCCCCAGGGCAAAGCCAGGCCGAGGAGCAAAGCGAAGGCGAGACCGAGGGGAAGCCCCCCGGCGCTCCGCCGCCGCGCCACCCCACGGGACAGCTCCTCGCACCCAACGGCAGCGCACCGCAGCATCGGCGACCACCCACCGGCGCCTCCGCCCGCGCCGGCACACCCCGCAGCACACCCTGAGTCGCCGCCGCCCACCACGGCGGCACCCCGCCCCGACGCGCCCCGCGAGCCCCCTCACACGTCCGCGACAGCCACCGGCACCCCCGTCCGCGCCGACGCGTACCCCGCCGCCACGATCCGCAGCGTGCGCAGCCCGCCCTCGCCGTCCGCGACGCCCATGCCGTCGGGGCCGGGGCCGAACAGGAAGGCGCGGAGCATCGCCGCGTCCAGGTCGACGCCGAAGGGGAGTTCGAGGGCGCGGCCGTGGCGTTCGCTGTGGCCGTGGACCTTCTGGTCGAAGGCGTCCATCTCCAGGGTGGCGTGCTCGCCGACGAGGGTCATCTCCAGGCCGCCCCAGGCGGGGTGGGAGCGGGGGTGGGACCAGGAGCAGTCGATGGTGGCGACGGTGTCGTTGTCGTACACCACGGTGACGAGGCCGCTGGTCTCGGCGGTCACCTCGCCCTCGTACAGGAGGTTGTTGGTCTGGGCGTAGACCTCCACGGCGTGGGCCGCGAACAGGTCGTCGAGGAGGTCGGCGATGTGGACGGTGTGGTCCATCAGGGCGCCGCCGCCGGCGAGTTCGGGGTCGGCGAACCAGCGGCGGGCACGGGTCGGCATATGGCCGTTGTTGGCGCCGGACACGGTCAGGACGCGGCCGGTGGCACCGGTGGCGACGGCCCGTTTGACGGCCGCGTACGCGGGGCTGAACCGCACCGGGAAGGCGACCGCGAGCCGCACCCCGGCCGCCCGGCAGGCGGCGACCATGGCCTCGCCGTCCGCGACGGTGGTCGCGAGCGGCTTCTCGCAGAGGACGTCGACGCGGTGTGCGGCGGCCAGTTCGACGAGGGGGCGGTGGCGGGCGTTCTCGGAGCAGACGATCACGGCGTCAGGACCCCAGGCGAAGGCGTCCTCGTACGTCTCCGCGTACGGGACGCCGTGGCCCTCGGCGAACGCGCGGCCCCGGGTCTCGCCGGGCGCGGCGAGCGCGGTGTCGGGGTCGCTGCCGATGACCTCCACGCCGGGCAGGTCCCGGAGCAGGGTCAGATAGGCCGCCGCGTGGACGTGGGCGAAGGAAAGGACGGCGACCTTCATCGGGCGGACTCCTCGTGTGCGGCGCCCGGGGCGGGGGCGGTCCCGGGGCTCGCCGGGGCGGCGGTCGGTTCGACGGCGCGGCCGGTGCGGCTCGACTCCACGGCCGCGCACGCGATCCGCACCGCCTCGATGCCGTCGCGGGCGGTCACGCGCGGCCGCACGTCCGGGTCGTCCCAGGACGCGGCGAACTCGCGGAGTTCGCTGAGGTAGGGGCTCTCCGTCATGGGGCTCGACGGGATGCCCTCGTTGGCGGCGCGCTCACCCTGCGCGGTGATGCGGAAGCCCGGCACGGCGGTGGAGTCGTGGCAAAGGAGCCCGTCCGCGCCCGCGATCCGGAACGTCGTACGGAACCGCTGGTCGGGCAGCCCCCACAGGCCGCTGACGTGGCTGACGGCGCCGGAGGCGTGGGTGAGGACGGCCGTGGCGGTGACGACGCCGGCCGGGGCGCCGGTGACGTCCTCGACGCCGCGGGTCCGGGCGTGCACGCGCACCACGTCGCCCGCGACCCAGCGGGCGATGTCGATGTCGTGCACCATCAGGTCCATGATCACGCCGCCGGACTGGGCGGGGTCGCCGAACCAGGGCGCCCACAGCGGCCGCGCCCCGCCCCGGGTGAAGCGGAGCACGGCGACGGCGCCGAGTTCGGCGCGCACGACGGCGGCCCGCATGGCCGCGTACGCGGGGAAGTAGCGCACCACGTGCGCCGGGTGGAGGCGGACGCCCGCGGCGTCGGCGGCGGCCGCGACGTCCTCGGCGTCGGCGACGGTCAGGGCGAGCGGCTTCTCGCAGACGACGTGCCGGCCCGCGGCGATCGCGGCGAGGGCGAGGTCCTTGTGGGTGGGGGTGGGGGTGCAGATGTCGACGGCACGGCAGTCGGCGAGGAGTTCGTCGAGCGTGGGCACGGCGGTGACGTCGTGGCCGCGCGCCGCGTACTCGGCGGCGAGCTTGTCCGCGGAGCCGTCCTGGGTGTGGACGCTGACCCGCGCGCCCAGTTCCAGCCAGCCCGGCAGATGCGCGCGGGCGATGCCGCCCGCGCCGAGCAGGCCGATGTGAAGCGGTGGCATGGAGGTTCTGGCCTTTCTCTGTGCGTCGGTGTGCCGTCAGCCCTTGGAGCCGGTGAAGGCGACGCTCTGTACGAAGTGCCGCTGGAGCAGGACGTACACGAGCAGCATGGGCAGGCTCGCGATCAGCGAACCGGCCATCATCACCGGGTAGTTGGTCTCGTACTGGCCCTTGAGCGAGGTCAGGCCCGCGCTGATCGGCATGGCCTCGGGGTCGGTGTTGACGATGAGGGGCCACAGCAGGTCGTTCCAGGCGGTCATGGCCGTGATGACGGCGAGCGCGGCGAGCGCGGGCCGGATCAGCGGCAGCATGATCGACCAGAAGATGCGGAAGGAGCCCGCGCCGTCGATGCGCGCGGCCTCCTCCAGCTCCTTGGGCAGCGCGAGGAACGCCTGCCGCAGCAGGAAGGTGCCGAACGCGCTGAACATGCCGGGCAGGAACAGCGCGGGCGTGGAGTTGAGCAGCCCGAACTGCTGGATGATGTCGTACTGCGGCAGCACGAGCAGGGAGCTCGGCACCATCAGGACGGAGAGGAAGAGCCCGAACAGCACGTCACGGCCACGGAATCGCATGCGCGCGAAGGCGTACGCGGCCAGCGAGCAGAACACGAGCTGACCCGCCGTGCGTCCGGCGGTGGCGAGCGCGCTGTTGGTGAGCATCTCGCGGAACGGCAGCGCGGTGAAGACCTCGTCGAAGCTCGACCAGTTCCAGTCGTCGGGCAGCACCGTGGGCGGGACCCGGGAGACCTCGGCGAGCGACTTGAGCGCGGTCAGCCCCTGCCAGGCGAAGGGGAAGACCATCACGAGGGCGCCGAGCGAGAGCACCAGGTGGGTGGCGAGGGAGCCGGTGTTCACACGTCGCCGGGGCGTCGGCTCCACGGCCTCCGCACCAGCCGTCCGTGCGCCGGTGATCTCGGTGTCAGCCATAGTGCACCCACTTCCGCTGGAGCCGGAACTGCAGATAGGTGAGGCCCGCGATGAGCAGCATCAGCAGGAAGGCGAGGGCGGCCGCGGCGCCCTGGGCGTTCTCCATGAACGCCCACTTGTAGAAGAGGCCGACGACCGACTGGGTGTCGCCGACGGCGGGGTTCTTCTCGCCCATCATGATGTAGATCAGGTCGAAGGTCTGCAGCGACTGGATCATGCAGATGACCGAGGCGAAGAACAGGGTCGGGCTGAGCAGCGGCAGTGTGATGGTGAAGAAGCGGCGCAGCGGCCCGGCCCCGTCCAGCTCCGCGGCCTCGTAGTAGTCCTGCGGGATCGCCTTGATGCCCGCCATGAAGATGATCAAGTAGTAGCCGGTGGTCGACCAGACCATGACGGCGCCGATGGCGAACACGGCCGTCGAGGGGTCGGAGACCCAGTAGTGCCGGTCGACGCCGAACCATCCCAGGATCTCGTTCAGAAGCCCGAAGTCGCCGTTGTAGAGCCAGTTCCAGACCAGGCCGACGGCGACGGGCAGGGTCACGAACGGCACGAAGTACAGGGCGCGGTAGACGGCGACGCCGCGCAGCCCGCGCCGGTTGAGGAGCGCGGCCACGACGATGGCGAGGGGCAGCGCGAGCAGCCCGATGCCGCAGTAGATGAGGGTGTTGCCGAGCGCCTGCCAGACGGTCACGTCCCGCAGCACGCGCGCGTAGTTGTCGGTGCCGGTCCAGGTGTGGCCGCCGAAGGGGCCGAACTCGGTGAAGCTGAAGTAGAAGGTCTGGATCATCGGCCAGAAGTAGAAGACGGCGAAGCCGATGCCGAGCGGCGCGATGAAGCCGTACGCGGCCCACTGGCCGCGCGAGGCGGGCCGTGCCGCGGACTTGGGCTCCCGGCGTCCGGCCGACTTCGCGGCCGCGGTGGCGGGAAAGAGACTCATCAGCTCCGCTCCTCCTTCAGGGCCCGGTCCATCTGCTTCCCGAGCGTGCGGGCGGCGTCCTCGATGCCGCCCTTGCCGCTGAACGCAGCGCCGAGGAGGGGGTATTGGAGGTTCTCCCAGACGGCCGTGTTCTTCGAGCTGGGGTACGGCACGCCGTACTTCTCCATGGCGATGAAGTGCTTGAGGTCGAACTCCGGCATCGACTTCAGCCAGGCGTCCTGGGTGCCCGCGTAGCTGGAGATGGTGACGCCCGACGCCGCCTGGATCTCGGCGGCCCTGCGGCCGGCCATGAAGTGCACGAACTTCCAGGCGGCGGCCTTCTTGTCGCTCTTGGCGGAGATCACGTTGGCCAGGCCGTGGATGATCGTGGTCCGCTCGCGGCCCTTGGGGAGGACGGTGACTCCGGCGTGGTCCTTGAGGGCGGGCACCGCGTACATCTGCCCGGCCATCGCCGACAGGTCGTGCACCATGGCCACCTTCTCGGACCAGAACCGCACCCGGCCGATGTTCTCCACCATCGCGGACTGCGGCGGCGACCAGCCGCGGTCGATCATGTCGGTGAGGAACCGCAGCCCCTCGATGGTGCGCTCGTCGCCGAAGCCGGAGTGCCCGTCGCGCAGGACGTGGCCGCCCGCCGCGTGGATGGCCGGGTAGAGGACGATCTGGCGCTGCATCTCGGAGCAGAAGCCGTGCACGCGCTCGCGCGGGTCGGTGAGTTCGGCGGCGGCGTCCCGCAGGTCGTCCCAGGTCCAGGTGGTGTCGGGGTACGCGATGCCCGCCTTGTCGAAGAGCGCCTTGTTGTACCAGAGGCCGATGGTGTCGAAGTCCTTCGGCAGGCCGTACTGGACGCCGTCGTACGCGTACAGCCGCACGAGCTGCTCGGGGTGGCGCTCGACCGGGGTGCGGTCGCCCGCGATGTGCTCGGAGAGCGGCTCCAGGACGTCGTGGGCCGCGTACAGCTGGAAGTTGACGGCGTTCATCCAGAACACGTCGGGGGCGGTGCCGCCGCGCATCGAGGTCTTCAGGGTGGTCCAGTAGCTCGCCCAGGGGGTCAGCTCGATGCGCACCGCGATGTCCGGGTGCTCCTCCTCGAACGCCGCGATGATCTTCTTCATGCCCGGGACCTGGGCGGGGTCCCACATGCCGTACGACACGGTGGTGCGGCCGCCGCCGTCGGCGCCGCCGCCCTCGTCCGAGCACGCGGCGAGCACCGGTGCCGACGCCGCGGCCAGGCCTGAGCAGAGGAGGGTCCTCCTGCGCATCACGCGCCTCCGCTTGTGTTGGGGGTGGGTGGGGTCTCCGGGGATCGGGCCGACGGGTCCCGCCGGGCACGGGCGCCCGGCGGGCGGTCAGCCGACCGGGTCGGCGAGCAGTTCCTCCTCGACCCGGTCGAGGGCCCTGCGCACCGCGCCGAGGGCGACGCCGCGCTCGCCGAGGGAACTCAGCGCGATCCGGGGCACGTGCAGCGTCAGGGGCCGCAGCCGCTCCTCCAGGAGCGGCACGAGGTGGGTGCCGAGGGGTGTCGCGCCGCCGGTGAGGACGACGAGTTCGGGGTCGAGGGCGAGGGCGAGGGCGGCGATGCCGGGGGTGATGCGGTCGGCGAAGTCCGCTATGGCGTCGAGCGCGCGGGGGTCCGCGGCGTCGGCCGCGCGGGCGAGCGCGGCCACCTCGGACTCGCCGTCGCGCAGCCCGTCCTTCCAGGCGAGGGCTTCGTGCGCGCTGTCCATGCCGAGCAGCGGCAGCAGGCCCAGTTCGCCCGCGCCGCCCCGGCCGCCGCGGTGCAGCCGCCCGCCGATGGTGAGGCTGCAGGCGACGCGGTGCCCGGTCAGGACGCAGACGACGTCCCCGGCGAGGGTCGCGGCGCCCTGCCAGCGCTCGGCGAGCACCGCGAGGTTCACGTCGTTCTCGACGAGGGTGTGGCCGCTCTCGCCGTCGGCGAGGAGCCGGCCCAGGTCGACGCCGGACCACTCGGGCACCACGACGGAGGTGATGTGGCCGCTCGCGTCCACCACGCCGGGCACACCGACGCAGCGGGCGAGGACCAGGTCGCGGCGGACGGTGTGGGCGTCGAGGAAGGCGTCGAGGCCGTCCTGGAGAAGGGCGAGGCGGGGGCCGCCGCCCAGTTCCGGGTCGACGTCGGCGCGTTCGGCGGCGATGACGTTGCCGCCGAGGTCGGCGAGGAGCAGCACCATCTTGTGCAGCCCGATGTCGGCCCCGAGCACGTACCCGGACTCCCCCCGGAACCGGAACCGCCGCGCCGGGCGCCCCCGCACCCGCTCCCCCGCGTCGGCCTCGGTGACCCAGCCCTGCCCGGTCAGCTCCTCCAGGGCCGCGTCCACGGTGGGCCGGGACAGGCCGGTGCCCGCGGCGAGTTCGGCGAGGGTCTGGGGGCTGCGGCGGTGCAGGGCGCGCAGGACGACGGTGGTGTTGAGTCGGCGCAGGGCGGCCAGGTCGTGGCCGCGCGTCCGTTTTCGCATCAGTTCTGCACCCCGGAAGAAGTGGTGAGGCAGCCCGACATCGGCCCCGTTGAGGGGTCGTGGCCGAACTCCCGTCGAGATTCGGTAGGAGAGTTTCATAAAGCGGAGCCGTCGGGAAGCCCTCGCGCACGGCCGATTCCCGTACGGTCGCGGGCTCATCGCCCGTACGGTCAGGGGCCGTTGCCCGTACGGTCACCGACCCCTTGCCGACACGGCCCGGGGCGCCTGCCGGTACGGTCACCGACACCCGCCGGCCCGGCCGTGGACGCCTGCCCGCTACCGTCTCCTGGCCGGGCCCCGCACCGCCCGAACCACCTCCCCGACCGAGGAGTTGCCCCATGACCGCAGTCCCGCCCGCCGCCGCAGGGCTCGACACCGGCACCCCGCATCCGGCCCGCGTCTACGACTGGTTCCTCGGCGGGACGGACCACTACGCGGCGGACGCGGAGCTCGGGCAGCAGCTGGTGGCGCTGGATGCGAGCACCAAGTACTGCGCCCAGCACAACCGTTGGTTCATGCAGCGCGCCACCCGCCATCTCGCGGGCACGACCGGAATACGCCAGTTCCTGGACCTCGGCAGCGGCATACCGACCGAGCCGAACCTGCACCGCGTCGCGCAGTCCGCCGCGCCCGAAGCGCGCGTCGTGTACGTGGACAACGACCCGATCGTCCTCGCGCACGCCGAGCCCCTGATGGCCGGGACCGCGACGGGCGCGAGCACCTTCCTCCACGCGGACGTCCGCGAGCCCGACCGGATCCTGGAACTCGCCGCGTCCGTGCTGGACTTCGACGAGCCGGTCGCGCTCTCCCTGATCGCCCTCCTGCACTTCGTCAGCGACGAGGACGGGGCACGGGAGATCGTCGCCCGCCTCGTCGACGCCCTCGCGCCGGGCAGCCACCTGGTGCTCTCGCAGATGGCGGGCGACTGGAACCCCGAGCGCACGGACCGCGCCGTGCAGATGTACCAGGCGGGCGGCGTCACCCTGGTCCCCCGCTCCCGGGAAGAGGTCCTGCGCCTCTTCGACGGCTTCGAGCTCCTGGAGCCGGGCCTGGTGTGGCCGCCGGACTGGCGTCCGGAGCTGGGTGTGGCGGAGGTGCGGGACGGGACGGAGGTGCCGTTGTACGCGGGGGTGGGGCGGAAGCGCTGAGAGGAGCGGGGGTTTCCGGCGGAACCCGCCAAGGGGACCTCCAACCTGGCGCAGTTGACGAGCGGGGGGCATGGGGGCTGTCGTGACGGAGCGGACACTGCTGGGCAGATACCGGCTGACGGAGCGCATCGGCGCCGGAGGCATGGGCGTCGTGTGGCGTGCCGAGGACCTGGTCCTGCACCGGGTACGCACCGGCAAGAAGCGCTGGCACCACCCGGACCTCAGGTCGCCCATGCAGGCCGAGCCCGATGAGCCCTTGATCCTCACGGTCGGCGGGAAAGGCACCGGCCTGGTGCGGGTCGACCCGGAAACCGGCGAGCGGGGCCCGGTCCGACGACTGCCCGACAAGCAGGTGGAGTGGGTGCAGGCGTTCGGCGACACGGTGTACGCGCAGTGCGTCGACCGCCCCTTCGACCCGAAGGATCCCGAAGCGGATCGGGGCGGTCCACGCCTGTACGCGGTCGACCTCAAGGAGTTCGGGTAGGCACCGCCCCTCGCCGCCCCCCTCCCGCCATCACCGACTCCCCTTTTAGTCGCCTTGACGATAAGCACGTCGGAGCAATATCGTCCAGGTGACGAAAAACGGGAGGGGTTTCACCATGGCCGACATCACCCGGCGCCTGGGCCTGCGTCATCTGCGGTCCGCGCCGACCGCCCACATCCGCCACCACAGGAACGGCAAGCTCGCCCACGACGGACCCGGGCTGAGCTTCTGGTTCCGGCCGTTGAGCGCCGCGCTGTCCGAAGTACCGGTGGACGACCGCGAGTTGGCGGTGGCCTTCCACGCGCGCACTGCGGACTTCCAGGACGTCACGGTCCAGGCCGCGGTCACCTACCGGATCAGCGACCCGGCGGCGGCCGCCGCCCGCCTGGACTTCTCCGTCGACCCCGACACCGGGGTCTGGCGGTCCGCTCCCCTGGAGCAACTGTCCACGCTGCTCACCGAGTCGGCCCAGCAGCACGCCCTGGACGTCCTCGCCCGGATGCCGCTCTCGGCCGCGCTCGCGGAGGGCGTCGCGGCGGTACGGGACCGGGTCCGCACGGGCCTCGGCTCCGAGCCGCGGCTGCCTGCCACCGGCATCGAGGTGGTCGCCGTGCGCGTGGTGGCGATCCGGCCCGAGCCCGAGGTGGAGCGCGCGCTGCGCACCCCGGCCCGCGAGCGCATCCAGCAGGACGCGGACAGCGCCACCTTCGAGCGCCGGGCCGTGGCCGTGGAGCGCGAGCGCGCCATCGCCGAGAACGAGCTGGCGAGCCGCATCGAACTCGCCCGCCAGGAAGAGGAGTTGGTGGCCAGGCGCGGCACCAACGCGCGCCGCGAGGCCGAGGAGAAGGCCGCCGCGGACGCCGTGCGCACCGAGGCCGAGGCCGCCCGCACGGTGGCGCTCGCCCGGGCGGAGGCCGAGGCGGCCCGCACCGTCGGCGAGGCACGCGCCGCCGCGCAGCGGTCCTGGCTGGCGGCCCACGCGAGCGCCGACCCTGCGACCCTGCACGCCCTGGCGGCGGCACGGCTCGCCGAGAACGTGCCGCGCATCGAGAGCCTGACGCTGACGCCGGACGTGGTGACGGGGCTGTTGGGGCGGCTGGGACGCGGTGGGGGCACCGGGGCCGGTGCGGGCGCCGAGGAGGGTGCGGCTGCGGCGGCCGGTGCGGACGCGGGTGCCGGTGGCGGTCCGGGCGCGGGGGCCGGTGCCGACCCGAGCGCGCGCGGCGGTCGTCGCGGTGCGCGCGGCGGCGACGGCCCGGCCGAAGGACGGCGGTCATGACCCTCGCCCCGCGCGCCGTCCTCGTCCACCGCACCACCGAGTACGAGGAGTTGATCGCCCGGCACGGCACGCACGGGCAGGCCGCGTTCTTCCTGTCCTCGCGCGGCCGGGAGATCGACGAGGTGGCCGGGCGGCACCGGCGGGCGCAGCGGGCGCTCGCCGACGTGGCGGCCGCGGTGCCGCTCCGGTGGCGGACCGCGCGGGTGGAGCGGGCCGACCTGGACCGGTTCCTGTTCGGCCCGGAGGACGTGGTGGTCGTGGTGGGGCAGGACGGGCTCGTGGCCAACGCCGCCAAGTACCTGGCGGGGCAGCCCGTGGTGGGCGTCGACACCGAGCCGGGCCGCAACCCCGGTGTGCTGGTGCGGCACCGGGCGTCCGACGCGGCGAAGCTCCTTCCGCACGCGGCGGCGGGGGCGGCCGGGGCCGACGAGCTCACCATGGTCGAGGCGGTGACCGACGACGGCCAGCGGCTGAGCGCGCTCAACGAGATCTACGTCGGCGCCGCCGGGCACCAGACGGCCCGCTACCGCCTCAGCTCCGGCGCGGCCCCCGAGGGCGCGGAGGCCCAGGCGTCCTCCGGCGTGGTGGTCGGCACCGGCACGGGCGCCACCGGCTGGCTGGGGTCGCTGCGACGGCAGGCCGGGGGCGGCCCGCGCCCGCCGGAGCCGCACGAGGCGCGCCTGCTGTGGTTCGTACGGGAGGCCTGGCCGTCCCCGACGACCGGCACCTCCCTGGTCCACGGCCAACTGATCGCCGGCGAACGCCTGTGGCTCACCGCCGAGTCGGACCACCTGGTGGCCTTCGGCGACGGCATGGAGTCCGACGCCCTCGGGCTCGGCTGGGGGCAGAGCGTGCGGGTGGGCGTGGCGGAGGGGGCGCTGCGGCTGGTGGGCTGAGGGCACGGGCACCCCCGCCCAGGCCGTCCGACCAGGGGATTGCAGGTTTACCCAAGACTCACCCGGCTTCATGGACGCATCGTGGCGCTTCCGGGGCATCACGCACGGCCTGACGCCCCGCCACCTGGTCCACCCGCGGCGGAAAGCAGGGACGAGTGATCGAGGCATCCTTCACGACCGAGAGTCTGCCGCCGGAGGACCGGTTCGCCTGCTGGCACGAGCTGGCGAGCCGCGTCGTCGTTCCCACGCACATACGCTGCGACGACGAGGCCGGCTTCCGGGCCACGTCGCTGACGCGGGGCTCGCACACCCTCCAGGGGACGACGTCCACGGTGCGTTCGTTCCGCGCGGAACGGACCCAGAAGCTCGTCCGCAGGTCGGATCCGGAGCAGTACGTGCTCGACATCACCCGCACCGGTGTCGCCGCGGTCGGCCAAGGCAGCCGGGAGACCCTCCTCAGGGCCGGTGACGTGGTCCTCATCGACTCCTCGCTGCCGTTCCGCGCGCGGCACACGACCGGCACCCACGAGGGCCTCGTCCTCCCCAAGAGCCTGCTGCCGTTCCCGCCGCAGGACATGGCACCCCTGCTGGCCCAGCGTCTGCCCGGCGGCACTCATCCACTGTGTCCACGAGGCCCTCAGCGCGGGCTCCCGCTACCGGGACATCGAACTCCTCCGCCTCCTCGACACCGCCCTCGAACTGCTGGTCACCTTGCTGGCGCATGAACTCCACACCCTGCACGCCCTCCCACCCGAGAGCCACCAACAGGCCCTGCTCGCCCGCGTCCAGTCCTTCATCCACCACCACCTGGGCGACCCGGACCTCTCCCCCCAGACCGTCGCCGACGCCCACCACATCTCCCTGCGCCGCCTGCAACAGGTCCTCGCCGCCGCGGGCACGGCCCCCGCGGCCCTGATCCGGCGCAAGCGACTCCAGCAGTGCCATCGGGCCCTGACGGACCCGGGGCAGAGCGGACGCACCATCCGGACCATCGCCGCCCGCTGGGGCTTCGCGAGCCAGGCCCACTTCACCCGGCTCTTCCGCGCGGCCTACGGCGTACCCCCCGGGGAGTTCCGGGCCTCCCACAGCCCTTCCGTGCGCGAACCGGCGAGCGCCGTGCGCGACTAGCCGCCGACAGCGCGGCGCGCGGGCCCGCACGCCGACGAAGATCGCAGGTGGGGGCCGGTGCGGAGGGCTTCGGCGGGTAGGGCAGGATGGGCGGCCGTGTCATCGCGCACGGGAGCGAACCGGCCGATCTTGGGAGCGTATTGATGGACCGAGCCCTCACTCTGCACGACTGGACAGTCGCCGGCATAGCGGTGTTCTGCGGACTCGCCGCGGCGCTGCTGTCGCGGACGACGCTGCGCTGGCTCGGGGAGCGGGCGAGCCGTACGCGGTGGGGCGGGGACGACGTCATCGTCGACGCCGCCCGCGCGCTCGTGCCGTGTGCGGCGGTCGCGGGCGGGATCGCCGCGGCGGCGGCCGCGCTGCCGCTGACGCCGCGTACCGGACGTACCGTCACCCTCGTCCTGTCGGCGCTGCTCATCCTGGCGGCCACGGTCACCGCGGCCCGGATCGTCGCGGGGCTCGTCAAGTCGCTCGCCCAGTCGCGCTCCGGCGTGGCCGGCTCGGCGACGATATTCGTGAACATCAGCCGGGTCGTGGTGCTCGCGATCGGCTGTCTGGTGGTGCTGCAGACGCTGGGCGTCTCCATCGCGCCGCTCCTGACCGCGCTCGGCGTGGGCGGTCTCGCGGTCGCGCTCGCCCTCCAGGACACCCTCGCGAACCTGTTCGCGGGCGTGCACATCCTCGCCGCGAAGACCGTGCAGCCGGGTGACTACATTGAGCTGACCAGCGGTGAGGAGGGCTACGTCGTCGACATCAACTGGCGCAACACCTCCGTGCGCAACCTCTCCAACAACCTGGTCATCATCCCCAACGCCAAGCTCGCGGGCACCAACATGACCAACTACAGCCGCCCCGAGCAGGAGTTGTCGATCATGGTGCAGGCGGGCGTCGGCTACGACGCCGACCTCGACCGGGTCGAGCAGGTCACCGTCGAGGTCGTCGACGAGGTGATGAAGGACATCACGGGGGCCGTCCCCGACCACGAGGCCGCCATCCGCTTCCACACCTTCGGTGACTCCCGGATCGGTTTCACGGTGATCCTCGGCGTCGGTGAGTTCAGCGACCAGTACCGGATCAAGCACGAGTTCATCAAGCGGCTGCACCGGCGCTACCGCGCCGAGGGCATCCCCGTGCCCGCCCCCACGCGCACGGTGACCGTGCGACAGGGCGAGCTTCCCGCGCTCATCCCCCACCAGAGGGAATCGGCGCGGGGCGACGCGGCGGCCGTGCCGTCGGTGGCTCGGGACGACGGTCGGGTCTGATCGGGGCGCGACCCTCACGTACGGGCTCGAAAGCCCTTGCATAAGAGGGCTTTGGGGGGTCACGAACTGCCCGTAGGGGAGCAAAACCAGTCGCATATGACGGGCGGGCAGTCACCCCGGTCCGGGCTCGCGGGCCACGCCCCCGTCGTACAGCGGCGGAATGTCCGCCCCCGGATGATGGGTCGGTCATTTCCGGCCGATTGCCAAAAGTAGTTGAAAAGCTACGCCTTGTGGTCACGGAACCGCGCGAAGACGATCGGCCCCTGCCCGTCTTCGAGGAGGTTCCCCGTGAACGATCGCCTTTCGCTCTCTCCGGATTCAGCACGGCAACTCGCGACCGCCACCAAGACCGCGCCGCAGATGCGCGGCACCACGCCCCGCTATCTGCTGCGCGCCCTGCCCTGGGTGGACCTCAAGTCCGGTGTGTACCGCGTGAACCGGCGCCGCACCTTCGTGCTCGGCGACGACCGCATCAGCACCCACACCGACAGCGGCTCCCCCCGCGTCATACCGGGTGACCTGCGCGAACTGCCGTATCTGCGGGACGCGGAGGAGTCCTGCCTCACCGAACTCGCGGGCGCCTTCACCGAGGTCAGCTTCGAGGCCGGGCAGGTGCTCGCCCAGGAGGGCGACCCCGCCGAGCGGCTGTGGATCATCGTCCAGGGCCGCGCCGAGAAGCGCGTGACCGGGCGCTACGGCGAGGAACAGCTGATCGAGGTCATCGGCGACGGCCAGTTCTTCGACCTCGGCGCCTGGACCCGCGAGGAGCAGACCCCGTACCGCGTCAAGGCCCTCACCCCCGGTACCGCCCTGTGCGCCGACCGCAGCGCCCTCGCCGCGCTCGCCGACCGCGACGAGCGGGTCCACACCTCCATGGCCGCGTACGTCTCCGGCAACGGCGTCCGCCCCGGCGCCGAGGTCCCGGTCGACCTCGCCTCCGGCCACATCGGCGAGCCCGACCTGCCGGCCACCTACGTCGACTACGAGGACGCGCCCCGCGAGTACCACATGACGCTCGCGCAGACGATCCTGCGCGTCCACACCCGCGTCCACGACGTCTACAGCGGCGACGTCGACCAGACCCGCCAGCAGGCGCTGCTCACCATCGAGGCGCTGCGCGAGCGGCAGGAGGCGGCGCTGCTCAACCATCCCGAGTTCGGCCTCTTCAACAGCGTGACGTCGGGCCAGCGGGTGCAGACGCGCACCGGGTCGCCGACCCCCGACGACCTCGACGAGCTGCTCTCGAAGGTGTGGAAGCAGCCCAGCTTCTTCCTCGCGCACCCGAAGGCCATCGCCGCGTTCGGCCGTGAATGTACGCGGCGGGGTGTGCCCCCGGTGACGGACAGCCGCTTCGGCAGCCCGCTGCTCACCTGGCGCGGCGTGCCGCTGCTCCCGTCGGACAAGGTGCCGTTCAGCAACGGCGTGAGCGGCAACGGTTCCGGGGCGGCCCTCGGCACCACGGAGATCCTGCTCATGCGGATGGGCGAGGCCGACCGGGGCGTGGTCGGGCTGCGGCCCGCGGAGGTCGCCGACGAGGTCGAACCGGGTCTGTCCATGCGGAACATGGGCACGGACCAGAAGGGCATCAGCTCGTACCTGATGACGGCGTACTTCAACACGGCGGTGCTCGTCGAGGACGCCATCGCGGTGCTCCAGAACGTCGAGGTGAACAACTACCATGACTACTCCTGATCTCAGGGCGCTGCTGCGTTCCCCTGAGCAGGTGCCGTCGCCGACGGCCACCTCGGCAGCCGGGATCCCGGCGACTCCGGCGGTGCCCGCGACCGGCGTGCCTGAGGCGGTGGCCCCCGCCGAGACGCCGACGGGCACCGCGAGCGTGCCCGCCGTGCCCCCGGCCGACCTCTCCGGTCTCGCCACCACGGCCCCCGGCGCCTTCTCCCCCGAAGCCGCCCGCAAGGACGTCCCGATCCTGCACCGCACCGTCAACGGGCATCCGCTCGTCTGGCTCGACAACGGGGCGACCACGCAGAAGCCGCGGCAGGTGATCGAGGCCGTCAGCGCGTACTACAGCGCGGCCAACTCCAACATCCACCGCGGCGCGCACACCATGGCGCGCGAGGCGACGGAGCTGTACGAGGCGGGGCGGAACGCGGTCGCCCAGTTCCTGGGGGCGCCCTCGCCCGACACGGTCATGTTCGTGCGGGGCACCACCGAGGCGATCAACCTGGTGGCGCAGAGCTGGGGCCGCGCCCACCTCGGGCCGGGGGACGACATCCTCGTGCCCGTCCTGGAGCACCACTCGGACATCGTCCCCTGGCAGTTGATCGCCGAGGAGACGCGGGCGCGGGTCGTCCCCGTGCCGTTGACACCGGACGGCGAGATCGACCAGGCCGCGTACGCCGACCTGCTGTCCGCGCGCACCCAGATGGTCGTGGTCAGCCAGGCCTCGAACGTGCTCGGCACCGTGCCGCCGGTGCGCGAGATGACGGCCCTCGCACATCGCTACGGCGCGAAGGTCCTGGTGGACGGCGCGCAGGCGGTGGCCCACATGCCGGTGGACGTCCAGGAGTTGGGGGCGGACTTCTACGCCTTCTCCGGGCACAAACTGTTCGCGCCCACGGGCATCGGCGCCCTGTACGCGACGCCGGAGGCCATGGCGGAGATGCGGCCGTGGCAGGGCGGCGGCAACATGATCCAGTCGGTGAGCTTCGAGCGGACGACGTTCGCGGCGATGCCGCACATGATGGAGGCCGGGACCGGCCATATCTCGGGTGTGGTCGGCCTGTTGGCGGCGATCGACTGGCTGCGGGGCTTCGACCAGAACGCCGTGGCGGCGTACGAGCAGCAGCTCATGACGTACGCGATGCAGGCGATGGCGACCGTGCCGGGCGTGGAGGTGATCGGGTCGGCGGCCGAGCGGATCGCGGTGCTGACCTTCACGATGGCGGGCCACGATCCGGCGTCGATCGCGGACTGGCTCGACCGGGACGGGATCGCGGTCCGCGCGGGCCACCACTGCGCGCAGCCCGCGCTCGCGCACTACGGCCTGGAGTCGGCGGCCCGCGCCTCGTTCGCGCTGTACAACACCTCCGACGAGGTGGACCAGTTGGTGGCGTCGCTGCGGCGGCTCGGTCAGTCCGGTCAGTCCGGTCAGTCCGGTCAGTCCGGCGAGTCCGGCCAGCCCAGTCAGGGCGCCCCGGCGCAGCAGGCGTGATCCGGCGGGATCCGGGGCCGTCAGCCCGTGGGGCGGCGGCTCCGGGTCCTGAAGTGGAACACGATCAGGCCGATGACGGCGAAGGACGCGGCCCAGATCAGGCCGAGGCCGAGATAGCGCCACAGGACGGTGTCGCCGAGCGAGCCGCCCACGGAGAACTGCATCGGGCCGAACGAGGGGAAGTACTGCAGGACCGGCTTGTTGGCGGCCGGGTTGCCGAGCGGGTTCTGCAGGAACGTGTCGGTGAGGCCGCCCATGATGATGAGGAAGAAGCCCTCCAGGTCGTTCTTGACCAGGACGCCGAGCAGCAGGCCGAGCGAGCCGTAGGTGAGCGTCATGGTGACGAACCCGGCGAGGATCGTCGCCCAGCCGGTGAACCCGGGGCGCCAGTAGAGCAGCAGCGCCAGGGCGGTGTAGAGCGCGATGGTGCCCGCGACGATGCCGATGGCGAGCATCTTGGCGCCGATGAGGGTGGACTGGCCGAACCCGGCGAAGGCGAGGCGCTTGTCGAAGGCCAGGGCCTTGCGGACGGCGTCGAAGACGACGAAGCCGGAGATCATCGTGAGGGAGTTCAGCCCGGCGGTGATGAGCGTGATGTGCTTGCCGTTGACGTCGAGCATCTCGCCCGTGGCGTACAGCTTGAAGTCCAGGCCCTTGTCGCCCGCGATGGACGTCATCAGGAGATACCACAGCGGCACGAACAGGAGCAGGAGCAGCGCGGCGAGGCGGTTGCGGCTCTGCTCCCGCACGGAGAAGCGCAGCGCGGTCGGGAACTGGCCGTGGAGCGGGGTGCCTTGGAGGGTGTCAGGCGCCGGCATGGCTGGGCTCCTTCACGGTCGCGTCGCGCGGGGTGAGGCGGCCGTCGACGAGGTCGGCGAGGACGTCGAAGCGCTCCTGCTCGAAGACGAGGTGGGTGATGACGACGACGGCCTTGTCCCGCTCGTGCAGTTGGTCGACGAGGTCCCAGAAGCGCAGGTACGTCTCCCAGTCGAAGCCCTGGTACGGCTCGTCGAGGAGCAGGACGTCCGGGTCGTGCAGGAGTGCGAGGGTCAGGTTGAGCTTCTGGCGGGTGCCGCCGGACAGGTCGCCCGCCGCGGTGTCGCGGTACTTCTCGTAGCCGAGCAGGCGGACGAGTTCGTCCGCGCGGTCCAGGGTGGTCAGGCGGTGGGCGGCGGCGAAGTAGCGCAGGTGCTGGTCGACGGTGAGGTTGGCGTTGAGGACGGGGTCCTGCGGGCAGTAGCCGAGGGCGCCGCCGAGGGTGACCTCGCCGCGGTCGACGTGCAGCGTGCCCGCGATCGCCTTCAGGAGCGTCGACTTGCCGGAGCCGTTCTCTCCGACCACGGCGACCAGCTGCCCGGGCTCGACGGTGAGGTCCACGCCGCGCAGCACCTGATGTCGGCCGTAGGACTTGTGGATGTCCCGGGCGGTGAGTGCGGGCTCGGGCCGAGTGGTCATGCCTGGCCTCCTTCTGCTTGCGGTGCCGGGGGAGTCGCGTTCAGCCCGCCCGCGTAGATGCTCAGGAGCTCCGGGCCCCAGCGGGCCAGGCCCGCCGCCGACAGGGGGTCGACGCCGAGCACTCCGGTGAGCTGGTCGCGCAGCAGGAACACCGAGAGGTCGTTGACCAGCAGGAGCGCGGCGCGAACCTGCGGGTCGCCGCCCCGTGCGGCGGCGCCCGACTCGGCGAGGTCGTCCAGGGTCTCCCTGCTCATCGCGTACAGCCGCCGGAACAGGCCGCGGCCCGCCTCCGTGTCGGACAGCAGGAGCCTGCGCAGATAGCCGGGCAGGGGTGAGCCGACCGGCAGGTGGCGCAGGAAGACCTCGCCGAGGGAACGCGCCGCGGCCGTCGACTCGTCGAGCAGCTCCGGGCCGCTCTCGCCGGTCAGCTCGCTGAGCATGCCCTCGAAGACCGTGATGACGTACTGGTCGACCTCTTGGCGCAGGCCGTCCTTGGAGCGGAAGTGGTGCACCACGAGCCCCGGTGAGACTCCGGCCGCGGTGGCGATCTGCCGGACGGTGACCACGTCGGGGCCGTGCACGGCGAAGAGGCGCAGGGCCTCGTCTCTGATGACCGCCCGTGTGGTGCGATCCTCGGGCATTGAACGCATGTACAGCAGACTAAACGCTCGTTCAATCGCCTGTCCAGTGCCCCAGGTGACGGGGCGCCGTCAGTCATCCGTGGAGGGCCGGGGCGCCCGCCTCCACGGATGCCTCCACGGATGACTGAGACGGATATCCGGAAATTGGTCGGGGACCGCGCGAGCAAAACCCGTCAGGTGATCGATGACACCCGGACACCGCCCCTGCAAAACTCGTGCCGGGTCGAAAGAACAGGGCCAAGAGGGGGCCAAAGGGGGACTTGCACTCTCTTCTCTCCGAGCGGCCAGTGCTGCCCTTTGCCGTCCAGTGATGCCGTTTGCTGCCACCGGGGGGAACGTCATGCACATCAATATCCTGGGTCCCGTATCCGTGGCCGCCGACGGGGAACTCCACGGAATTCAGGCCGACAAGGTGCGGGCCATGCTGGCGACGCTCGCCCTCGACGCGGGCCGCGCGGTCGCGCACGGGGACCTCGCCGACGAGCTGTGGGCGGGCCGCCCGCTCGGCAACACCCGCAACGCCCTCCAGGCGCACGCCACCCGGCTGCGCAAGGTGCTCGACGGCCACCGTCCGTGCCGCCGGGGCGCGACCGTCCTGCGTGCGGTGCGCGGCGGCTATCTGCTCGACGTGCCGCCCGGCTGCGTCGACGGCGACCGCTTCCTGGACCTCGCCACGCGCGGCGCTGCGGCGCTGTCCGTGGCCCCCGAGCGCGCGATCGAGCTGCTGCAGGCCGCACTGGAGCTGTGGCGGGGGCCCGCGCTGCTCGACGCGGGGGACGGGCTGCGCTGCCGGGGTGCGGCCGCGCTCTTCGACGAGCGGCGCCTGACGGTCCGGGAGGACCTGATCAGGGCCCGGCTCACGGTCGGCGACGCCGCCCGCGCGGTGGCCGAGCTGCGCCGCCTCGTGGCGCAGCACCCGCTGCGCGAGCGCTTCTGCGAGCTTTTGATGCTCGGCCTGTACCGCACCGGGCGGCAGGCGGAGGCACTGGAGCTGTTCCATGTCACGCGGCGGCGGCTCGACGAGGAGCTGGGAGTGCAGCCCGGAATCGTGCTCCAGCGGCGGCACACGGAAATCCTGTCGCAGGATCCGGCGCTTTCCCTTTCAACCGCCACAGCGGCCACGTGAATCGCGGCGAACGCCTTGACGCCGGTTCCGCACCAGCGGCCCCACTCCTGGAAATACGGCGTCGGGAAGTGTGTCCTCGCGCGCTCCACAAGAATTCGTCGCCGGGTACGACATCCGGTTCTCCCTAAGAAACATCTGGTTCGCCGACCGCAGGAGCAGCCGCGTGATGACCTCCGATCCGCCCCCGCCCGGGGCCGCCCCCGCCCGGCCCGGCGAGCCCGTCGCCATCGTGGGCGTCGCGGCGCTCGACCCGGGCACGCTGGATGACGTCGTCGTGGACGTCGCCCGGTTCGGCATCCCGCCCCTGCAGGCCAGGTCCATGAACCGGATGCAGTTGCTGATGCTGGAGACGGCCCGCCGGTGCCTGGCCGACGCGGGCCACCCGGCGCGGCCCCTGCCCGCCGAGCGCACCGACGTCGTCGCCGGCCTGTGCTTCGCCCTCGACCGGCAGCACGCGAACGCCCTGCGGGTCGAACTGCCCGGGTACGCCCGCGAGGTGGAGCGCGCGGCCGTCGCCGCGGGCGCCGATCCGGACAGCGCCGCCCGCGCCGGGGACGAGCTGCGCGGGCTGCTCACGCGTCGGCTCGGCGGCTCCCCGCACGACCGGGTCGGCGAGATGGCCAGCACGATCCCGGCGCGCATCGCGGCGGCCTTCACACTCCACGGCCGCACCCTCGCCGTGGAATCCGCGGAGGCCACGTCGTTCGTGGCCCTCGCCCACGCACTGGAACAACTGCGGGCCGAGGGCTCGGACGCGGTCCTCGTCCTGACGGGTCAGCGGGACGAGAGCCCTTATGCGGCTTGGGCGTTGGACGAGAAGGGGCGGGGTGGTGGGGGGTGGGGGTCCGGTGAGGGGGTGACGCCCGGCGCGGGAGCGGCGCTTCGTGCGGGGAGGCACTCCGGCACGGGACAACCCTCCGGTACGCGACAACCCTCCGAGCCGCGGCAACCCTCCGGCCCCGAAGCCCCACCGGCCCCCGGCCCCTCCCCCGACGTTCCCCCGTCCGCCCGGCCCCTCACCCAAGGGGTCGGTGCCGTCCTCCTCAAGCGGCTCTCGGACGCCGTTCGCGACCAGGACCGCGTCTACGCCACGATCCTCGACTGCACCCTGCGCCACGACCCGCGGCCCGGCTGCTTCCGCCCGTCGCGCTCCGCCGAGCTGCGGCAGCACACGGCCGCCGCGTCGCTGCGGGCGGCCGGGGTCGAGCCGGACACGGTGCAGTACGTCGAGTATGTGGACTCCGCCGTCACCTCCGGGGTCGAGGGCACGGCCGTCCTCGCCGGACTCGTGGCCACGGGTGCCCCGAACGCCCCCGTGGCCACCCCCGACCCCACCGGCCCCGAAGCCGCGCCCGGGCCGCCCCACCACCCGCCGGACGCCGTCCGTCTCGGCACCGGCGACGGCCGCGCCTTCGCGCACGCGGGACTCGCCTCCCTGCTGAAGGTCGCCCTGGCCCTGCACCGGGGCCGCTATCCCGACCAGGCAGCCGCTCATGACGCCGGGTCGGACGGCACGGCGACCCGGCCGCCGCAGCCGGGCGCACCCTGGCCGACGGGCGTGCGGGCCGGCGTGCCGCGCCGCGCCGTGGTCCAAGGGGCGTCCCTCACGGGCACGTTCAGCCACCTCGTACTGGAGGAACACCCCGGCCCGAGGGCGGGCGGGCTCCGAGCCGGGGACCGCCCGGGCCCCCGGGGGCGTACCCGCCGCGCCTGGGCCGCCGCCGCGCGGGCCGTGCCGGTCGCGGTGGTCGGGCTCGGCGGACGGTTCGCCGGGGCCGTGGACGCCGCCGGGTTCTGGCGTGTCGTGTCCTCGGGCCGGACCCGGATCGGGCCGGTGCCGGACGCGGTGCTCGACCGGGACCTGTACCACTCCCCCGGCGCCCTCAGCCTCACCCACTCGTACACCGACCAGGGCGGTCACGTGCCGGTGCCCGACGAGCCGCCGGAGGACCTGGCGGTCCTCCCGCCCCGGTACGCGGCGCTCGACGGCGCGCAGCAGCTCGCGCTCGCCGTCGCGGCGGAGTTGTTCGCGCCGCGCCGGGCGCTCAGCGGGCGCGGCGTGGTCGCGGTCGGCGGCACGCTGGGGCCGACGCGGGAGCGGCGCGCCCACGCCGGGCTCGTCCTGGACGGCCTGGAGGAGACGGTCGTGGGGCTCCCGGCGCTCGCCGGCCTCTCCGCGCTGGGGCGCAAGCGGCTCCTGGAGCGGTTGCGGGAGCGTACCGGCCGGGTCGGGGGCGGGCTGCCGCCCGCGCTCCTCGACGGCTGTCTGGCCAGCGGCGTCGCCGCGCTGCTCGCGAACGAGTACGGACTCGACGCGGTGCCGCTCGCCGTGGAGGCGGCCTGCGCGTCGTCGCTCGCCGCGCTCGACATCGCCGTCGCCGCGCTGCGCTCGGGCACGGCGGACTACGCCCTCGCGGGCGGCGTCGAACTGGCCTGCAACGTACGGGACATGGTGCTGTGCTCGGCGCTCGGCCTGCTCTCGCACAGCAGGAACGCGCCGTTCGACGCGGGCGCCGACGGGTTCACCCCGGGTGACGGCTGCGGGCTCTTCCTCCTGAAGCGGTACGACGACGCGCGGCGCGACGGCGACACCGTGCACGGCGTGATCCGTGCCGTCGGCGCGTCCAACGACGCCAAGTCGCTCATCGCCCCGGACGTCGCGGGCCAGGTGCGCGCCATGCAACGGGCATTCGCCCAGGTCGACTTCGAGCCCTGCACCGTCGACTACCTGGAGGCGCACGGCACCGGCACCAAGGTCGGCGACCGCGTCGAGATCGCCGCGGCGGCGCGCCTGTACGCGGGCGGGCCGCGGGCCGAGCCGCTGCGCATCGGCTCGGCGAAGTCGTTCTTCGGGCACACCTTCGCGGCGGCGGGCAGCGCCGGCCTGCTGCGCACGCTGCTCGCCCTGCGGGCCGGGACGCTGCCGCCCAACACACTCCTGCGCACGCTCAATCCGGCGCTCGGCCTCGCCGCCATCCCCGCCGAGATCCTGACCGAGGACAAGCCCTGGACCCGGCCGCCGGGCAGGCCGCGGCGGGCGGCCGTCAGCTCCTTCGGGACCGGCGGCATCAACTACCACGTGCTCGTAGAGGAGCACCGCGAGGAAGGGTCCGGACTGCGATGACCTTCGTCTTCGGCGCCGACGCCGACACGTGTGCCGACAGTGGCAGCGACACCGGTACCGGCGCGGACGCCCAGGCCGACGCCGCCGAGATGTGCCGCATGGTCGAGGCCTTCGCACGGCGCGAACTCGGCGACGTACCGGATCCGTTCGCACCCGCCGAGTTCCGGCGGCGCTGGCTGCTCGCGGGCGGGCAGGGACTCGTCGGCAGCGTGGTGCCGACGGCGTACGGCGGCAGCGGCCTGGACCCGGTCACGGCCGCCGCCGTCCTGGAGGCGCTCGGCCACGGCTCACCGGACACCGGGTTCGCGTTCTCCGTCGCGGCGCACCTGTTCGCCGCGGTGATGCCGATCGTGGAGTTCGGCACGGAGGGGCAGAAACAGCGGTGGCTGCCCGCGCTGTGTTCGGGCGAGCGGATCGCGGCGCACGCCATCACGGAGCCGGAGGCCGGTTCGGACACGCTCGCGCTGCGGACACGGGCGGTGCGCGAGGGCGACCACTACGTCCTGGACGGCACCAAGGCGTTCACGACGAACGCGCCCGTCGCCGACGTGTTCGTCGTGCAGGCGGCGACCGCGCCCGGCGGCGGCTTCTTCGGCCTCACGGCGTTCGTCGTGGAGGCGGACACGCCGGGGCTCACGGTCGGGCCCGCGTACGACAAGGTGGGGCTGCGCGGCTCGCCGACGGCGGATGTGTGCCTGGACGGGTGCGTGGTGCCCGCGAGCCATGTCCTCGGGGCCGAGGGGGCGGGCGCCAGTGTGTTCGCGGGATCCATGAAGTGGGAGCGCACCTGTCTGTTCGCGACGTATCTCGGCGCGATGCGGCGCGTCCTTGACTCCACCGTCGCCCACGTCAAGGAGCGGGAGCAGTTCGGTGTGCCCATCGGCGGCTTCCAGGCGGTGAGTCATCGCGTCGTCGAGATGACGCTGGCCCTGGAGTCGGCGCGGCTGCTGCTCCGCGAGGCGGCGCGGGGCCTGGCGCGGGGCAGCGAGGACGAGGTCGCGCCCGCGCTCGCGAAGCTCGCCGTCAGCGAGGCGGCCGTCCGGATCGGCCTCGACGCGGTCCAGTTGCGGGGCGCGCTCGGCGTCCTCTCGGGCGGCGACGCCGAGACGCTGCTGCGGGACGCGCTGCCCGCCCGCATCTTCTCGGGGACCAACGAGATCCAGAAGAACAACATCGCCCGGGCACTCGGCCTGGGCGGCAACCGCCGTACGGGCGGCAGGCGTTGACCGTACGGACATCGCCCTCCGGCCGACAGCAGGGACCACCCGACCCACCGGCCCACCGACCCACCGACCCACCGACTGACGGGATGTCACTCACCATGTCGCTCACCACATCCGGCACCGCGCGGGACGGCGGCGCCGACGCGTCCGCCGCCACCACCGTCATCGTGCATCGCATCCGGCTGCTCGACGGCGTGGACCCGGAGCGGTTCGAGTCCTGGGTCCGGGACGTCGACTACGCGGCCTGTCCGCGGCTGCCGGGGGTGGTGGCGTTCGCCGTGCAGCGCGTCACGGACGCCGAGGCCGCGTCGCCCGGCGAGTACTTCGAGATCATCGAAGTGACCGATCGAACGGACTTCGAACGGGATATGCGGTCCGACACATTCCGTGGGCTGGTCGCCGAATTCGAGAAGATGGCCATGGTGGTGGCCGAGCTGACCGGCGATCGAGTGGGGTCAGGATACCGGTCGCGATAGTTTTGTGATACGTAATCAGAAGGTGTCGGCATTCCCGGTCGGGAGCCGTTCATCCCTCTTGGCCACGGAATTCGGCGGTCCGCCCAATTGTCGCCATCAAACCTGTTTCATAGGCGATGGCGACGGCCTGGGCGCGTGTGCTCACACCCATCTTCCGGAGCACATGGTGGACATGGGACCGGACGGTCGCGAGCGACACCGAGAGTTTCTCGGCGACCTCCGCGTTGGACTTCCCCTGGGCGAGCAGGACGATCACCTCGGACTCGCGCGGCGTGAGGTCGGCGGCCCGGCGCCCGGTCCCGCACGAACGCCCCTGCTGGGGCAGGCCCTGGAGGCTGCGCCGGGCAGCGGCCGGCATCACCATGGAGGCTCCCGCGCTCACCGTGCGCAGCACGTGGATCAGGTCGTCCGCGGAGGAGTCGGGGGCGAGGACCGCTCTGACGCCGACGCACAGGGCCTCGACGGAACGGTGCGCGGACTCGGCCTTGGCGATCAGGACTATCTTCGTCAGGGCGGCGAGCTCGGCCAGCTCACTGCTGTCGTCGAGGCCGAGCGCGGGCGCCACCACGATCATGACGTGGGGCGTCAGCTCGGCGACGGCCGCGGCGGATTCACGTCCGGTGGTGAATCCGAGGACCTCGAAGTCGGGCTGCTGATCGAGCAGCGCGCGCATCGCCGCGGACATGATCGACTCGTCGCAGCACACCAGGACGCGGATCTTCATGGATCGCCGCCTCACCACGTCCCGCCCGGCCGCGGGCCGCGCCCGCGCCGGTCGCACCGGACCGTCCCTCCCGCCCATCTCGTCCCGCCCGTCACGACATCACGCCCGCACGGGCCGGCCTCCCCGGCCCGCGAGAGGCTTCCGGCACGTGCCCCTTGCAGCAGTTCCCCATCTCGCCGCCCCCCTTTGAATGACACGACCATGTGCCTTCGGGTACCCCTCGTCGCTGCTGCCCGTAAACATTTCCGGTTGCTGTTCGAATCTGCACTTCTCCGTCCGTACGCCCCCCTCTCGCGGCGTATCCGGGCAGACTCACGGGTGCGGAATATGCCGTCCGCACTGCAACATTATGTGGGCGCAACTGGCCGCTGGGCGAGGATTGTTGGAAGAAGCATGAGAATGGCTCGAAACGGCGCGGCGGGAAAGTCAGATCCTCCGCAGGTGTGCGTCGGCAGGGCGGCGTGGGGAGCACGGGAACTCGGTGACGGGCCGGCCGAGGCGGCTCACGAAGAACGCGCGCCCCGGAATGCGAAGGCTCGACTGGAAAGCCGTCCGCAGGTCTTCGTGCTGGAGTACGACGCTCACTGGATGCAGGGCGAGCCCGGCGGTGGTCGCGCACAGCCAGTAATCGGCCAGTCGCGCTCCGCCCTTGACGGCGTCGGCGAGCGTCGGCTCCGTCCGGTCGAAACTCATGGCGACCACGGCGGGCGTCGGCCGCACCATCCGGGCGAGCCCGTGGGCGAGGCGACGGCCGACGAAGCGGTCGTAGCCGACGGGGGCGAGCAGCCGCATCGTCGCGGGCGCGAGGGCGGCACGCAGCGCCTGCCTGCTCGGCCACGACAGCGGCCCGAAGAGCTGGTCGAGGGCGAACCCGTCGCCGCGCGCGGCGGCTTCGGACCGGTCGGCCCGCAGGAACGCGTACGTCTCGCGCCAGGCCTCGCGGTGGCTGAAGTCCCGGCCGCCGTGCTCGGCCACGAAGTCGGCGAACGCGGCGCGGTCGGCGCCGGACGTCAGATGCCGCACGGTCACGTCCGCGCCGCGTGCCGCCGCGCACCCCGAGGGGGCGAGCAGGCCGTCCAGGAGGGCGGGCCGGACGGGTTGGGGGCGGTAGGGGGCGCGGTTGGTGCGGCGGGCGCGGGCGGCGGCGCGCAGGGTACGCAGCTCCGCGCCGCCGTCCGGGGCGCCGGAGCCGACTTCGCCTTCGGCCCCGGCGCCGATCGTGGGCGCGGCGTCGGTCGCGTTCGTGGTCGCAGTCGCGACGCCGACGGCGGTCCGGGCACCGGCCCCGGCCGTGCCCCGGACCTCGGCCCCCACCCCCACCCCCACCCCCGCCCGGCCGCGCAGCCGCGCCACGCACAGCGCCGTCCACGACCGGGGCCAGGTGGTCCCGGGCAGCTCGGCGCCGCGCACCGCCCCCGGGTCCAACGGGCCGTCGGCGAAGCGCAGGGCGTCCACCGACCAGCCCTGCGCCTCCAGGGCCCGCAGCAGGAGCTGCCAGTACAGGCCGCAGCTGAGCAGCATCTCGACGGCGTGGGCGGGCAGCGATCGCAGCTCCCGGTCGCGGTCGAGCCCGAGGACGAGGTACTGAGACGTCTCGTCGGTCCCGTCGCCGCGCCCGCCCCCGGAACCGTCGGCCATCCGAGGCACCCCGACCACTCCGGACACCCCGGCCTCCCCCTCCACCACCCGCGCGGCGGCGGCCCGCGACACCGCGCTCCTGGCCCACGCCACCGCCCACGGCTGACAGTTGTGGGACGAGGGGCTGAGCACGGCGATCCGGGCCGCCTCCCGCAGGGCGTCGGCGAAATCGGCGGAGGCGGTGGAGGCAGCCGCGGCGGAGGCGGCGGAGACAGAGGCAACGGAGGCGGCGGGGGCGGCGGTCGTGGGCGCGGCAGGGGCTCCGGGGGCCGGGGCCCGGTCTGTGGTCATCGTCGTGTTCTCCTCAGCTCCACGCGGGGCGGGTGAGCGGGCGCCGGTCCCGCGGGCCCGGCGCTGCCCGGGCGTCAGCGGTCCACGGGCGGCGGCAGCAGGAAGGGGTAGGGCCTGCGCCGGATCTTGCGGTGCCAGAGGCGGTCGGCGGCGCGGAGGCGCTGGATCAGCTCCCACATCCGGGCGTCGTCGCGGTAGTACGAGGCGACGTCGGCGGCCGTGATCGGCTCGGCGATGCGGGCGTTGGCTTGCTCCAGGAACGCGGGGACGAGCGCGTCGAGGCGTTCCTTGTGGAGGTTGCCGAGGAAGTCCAGGAGCACGCCGCGCGTCGCGTAGAACTTGTCGAAGATCGACTTGGCGACGGAGACGCGGACGGCGTCGCGCAGGATCCACGGCAGCGAGGTGAAGAACAGCCGCACGTCGAGGAGTTCCCGGCCGCGGTCGTCGCGCATCAGCGGCGTGGTGACGTCGAGGTAGGTCAACTCGCCGTCGATGTCGACCCAGTTGGAGGCCTGGGCGTCCAGGCCGAGCGTCGGGTGCACGGCGGCGCAGACGCGGTCGAGGAAGCGGGCGAAGAAGGTCTTCGCCCAGGTCTCGTCCTCGGTGTGCAGGAGCCGGGAGCAGAGCCGCTCCGGCGGGAGTTCGCGCTGTACGCAGTACGCCGTGATCCGCCCGGAGGGCGCGGCCGTGTGCCAGACGTC
The DNA here is from genome assembly GCF_045070545.1 of Streptomyces sp. RK9. Lineage (NCBI taxonomy): Bacteria > Bacillati > Actinomycetota > Actinomycetes > Kitasatosporales > Streptomycetaceae > Streptomyces > Streptomyces sp. RK9. The sequence continues at coordinate 1,448,665 of NZ_CP173703.1, forward strand.
GGTGGGCGCGACGGTCAGGCCCCGGTCGGCGAGTCGGCGCAGATACGCGTCGAGCGAGTGGCGGTAGCGCTCGAAGCGGTCCCGGTCGGGGAAGACGGGCAGCCGTTTGCAGGCGAAGGAGCCCCCGTCGGCGCGGAGCCGGAGCACGAGGGTGATCTCGCCGTAGCCAAGGACGTCCAGGGCGCTGTCGTCGGCTCGGCGCAGCGCGTCCTGGACCTGTTCCTCCAGGTGGGCAAGGGCGGTGTGCGGGACCGTGAGGGTCATGGGTGCCTCGCTCTCGGCGGCAGCGGGGGTACGGGGGCGGCCTCGGGGCGGTCGTCGGATCCGGGCGCGGCGTGTGCGCCCCGGTTCATGGCGCCGTCACCACCAGGACGGCGTTCTGGCCGCCGAAGCCGAAGGAGTTGCTGACCGCGACGTCCAGCTTCCGGGTGCGCGCGGCCCCGGAGACGACGTCCAGGTCGATGTCGGGGTCCTGGTCGTGGAGGTTGGCGGTCGGCGGCACCGTGCCGTGCTGGACGGCGAGGACGGTGAGCGCGGCCTCGATCGCGCCGGCCGCGCCCAGGGTGTGCCCGAGCACCCCCTTGGTGGAGGTGACCGCGGGGCCCGCGCCGAGGAACTTCCGCAGCACCGCCGCCTCGGCCGCGTCGTTCAGGGGCGTCGAGGTGCCGTGCGCGTTGACGTGGTCGACCTCGTCCGGCACGACGCCCGCCCGCGCGAGCGCCGTGCGCAGCGCGAGCAGCACGCCGGTGCCCCGGGGGTCGGGCGCGGTCATGTGGTGCGCGTCGGCCGATGCGCCGTACCCTGCGATGCGGGCCCGGACGTCGGCGCCGCGCGCCCGGGCGTCCGCCGCGCGCTCCAGGACGAGCATGCCGCTGCCCTCGCCGATGACGAACCCGTCGCGGCCCCGGTCGAACGGCCGGGAGGCGGCGGCGGGTTCGTCGAGCCGCCGGGACAGCGCGCCCATCTGCGCGAAGCCGGTCACCATCAAGGGGGTCACCCCGGCCTCGCCGCCGCCCGCGACCACCACGTCGCAGCTGCCGTCGCGCAGCAGGTGCAGCGCCGTGCCGATGGCGGTGGCGCCGGACGCGCAGGCCGTCGCGGTCACCAGGTTGGGTCCGCTCGCCCCCAGGTCCATGGCGAGGTGACCGGCCACCATGTTCGGTACGAGCATGGGGATCAGGAGCGCCGACACCGCCTGCGGCCCCTGGTCGAGCAGGCGGCGATGCTGGGCCTCCCAGGTCGCCACGCCGCCGAGGCCGCAGCCGACGACGACGCCCACGCGGGCGCCGTCCCACGTGCCCGGGTCGAGCCCGCTGTCCGCGACGGCCTCACGCGCGGCGGCGACCGACAGCTGACTGAACCGGTCCTGCGTCAACGCGCTGCGCCGGCCGACGTGTTCGCGGGCGCTGAAGCCGGGCACCGTGCAGGAGATGTCCACGGGCAGCCCGGCGAGCCCCGGGTCGGTGGCCGCCGCGGACCGCCCCCGGCACACGCCGGCCCAGGTGTCGGCCACGCCGATGCCCGCCGCGGTGACGAGTCCGAGGCCGGTGACGGCGATGTCGTCCGGGCCGCGGGCGGGTGCGGGGCGCGTCATGAGACGGGGGTGGAGGCGGCGGACGGGATGGGGGCGGGGCGGGCGCGGTCGGGTGCGGGGGGTGGGGCGGGGGCGCCCGGCCCCGCCCTGCGCGCCAGCACCTCCGCCACCGCCCCGATCGTGTCCCTGGGCGTGGACGTGTGCTCGCCCACGGCCACGCCCAGTTCGGCGTGGACGACGAGGAACAGTTCGAGCAGGTGCAGCGAGTCCATGTCGAGGTCGTCGAACGTGGTGTCGGGAGCGAGCTCCGCGGGGTCCACGTCGAAACGGTCGACGAGGAGACCGACCAGCCTGCCGTACATCGCGCTCATCGAATGCGCCCCACCTCTCCGGTCGCCTGGGGTCGAGTCTGCGGGCCGCGCCTGACCGGCCGCCGCGCCGGACGCTGACCGATGGCTGACCCCGCGGGCACCGAGGCCGCCCGCCGCCGTGCCGCCGGAGGCGATCAGCGGGCGGTCAGCGAGCCGTCAGCACGCGCGCCCGCTCCCCGTCAGCCCGTCCCGCGAGACTCGGTAGCCGCACCCACGTCCTGCCGTCCGGGAGACCGAGGAGCACGCGTGACCGCACCCCCACCGAGCCGACCGTCACCGACCCGTGCCGCGGTGCTCACCGGGGTCGGCGGCTGCCTGCCGCCGACCGCCGTGAGCAACGACGAGCTGGCCGCGCGCCTCGACAGCTCCGACGCCTGGATCCGCTCCCGCACCGGGATCCGGCAGCGGTACTTCGCCGCGCCGGGCACCGCCACCTCCGATCTCGCGGTCGGCGCGGGCGCCAAGGCCCTGAAGTCGTCCGGCACCCCCGACGTCGACGCCGTGCTGCTCGCCACCACCACACCGGACCGGCCGTGCCCGGCGACCGCGCCCGCCGTCGCGGCGCGCCTCGGCCTGACCGGGACCGCCGCCTTCGACGTGTCCGCGGTGTGCACGGGCTTCGTGTACGCACTCGCCACGGCGGCGGGACTGATCGCCACCGGCGTCGCCGACCGGGTCCTGGTGATCGGCGCGGAGACGTTCTCCACGCTGCTCGACCCGGACGACCGCGCCACCTCGGTGATTTTCGGCGACGGCGCGGGCGCGGTGGTGCTGCGCGCGGGCGAACCCGCGGAGCCGGGCGCGCTCGGCCCCTTCGACCTGGGCAGCGACGGCGGCCGCGAGGACCTGATCACGGTGCCCGCGGGCGGCTCGCGCCAGCGCCTGTCGGGCCGCTCGCCGCGGGCCGGCGACCGCTATTTCACGATGGACGGCAAGGAGGTCTTCCGGCACGCCGTGCAGCGCATGTCGGCCTCCGCGCGGGCCGTACTCGACCGCGCCGGGTGGACTCCGGCGGACGTCGACCACCTGGTCGGCCACCAGGCCAACCTGCGCATCACCAACCACGTGGCCGACGAGGTGGGCGTCCCGCGGGCGCGCTGCTTCAGCAACATCGCCGACGTCGGCAACACCGCCGCCGCGTCCGTCCCCCTCGCCCTGGACCAGGCCTACGCCGACGGCGTCCTGCGGGCGGGCGACCGGGTGCTGCTCACCGCGTTCGGCGGGGGCCTCACCTGGGGGTCGACGGTGCTGACCTGGCCATGCCTTGACCACACCTGAGGAGAACCGCATGAGCGAGACGTACGACAGGCTGGTCGGTCTGCTGGTCGACCGGTTCGAGGTGGACCGCGCGGAGATCCGCCCCGACACCAAGTTCGAGGAACTCGACATGGACTCGCTGTTCCTCGTCGAGCTGCTCCTCGTCATCCAGTCCGAGTTCCAGGTCGCCGTCGCCGAGGACGCGGCGACCCCGGGCGACACGGTCGCGGCGGTGGCGAAGCTGATCGAGGACGGGCTCCGCGTGCCGAGCCCGAGCGCCCCCGCGGCGTCGGCCACCGGAGAGCGAGCGTAGGGCGGCCATGACCACCGAGCAGTCGATCATCAACTACATCGCCGACGTCTGGCTCGACGGCGACACCGAAGGCCTCGACGCCCAACTGCCCATAGCCGAACTGAACATCATCGACTCGGCCGGGATCTTCGACCTCGTGCACTACCTGCAGAGCGACTTCCGCATCACCGTGCCGCTGCGGGAGATCTCCCCGGCGAACTTCCGAACCGTCGACACGATCGCCGCACTCGTCGAACGGCTGCGGGCCCAGGGGGAGAGCGTGCGATGACCGATGCCACCACCGCCACCACCACTGCCGCCACTGCCGCCGTGAAAGGCCACGAGGGCGCCGCCGTGCGGCGCGAGATCGTGGACATCATCGCCTCCCGGACGCTGTACGACGAGTCGTACCTGCTGCCCGAGAGCCACTTCGAGGCCGACCTCGGCATCGACTCCGTCATCCACGAGTCGATCCTCGCCCTGGTGAAGGAGCGCTTCGCGCTGGCCGCGCCGCTGCCCGACGGCCTGTACACGATCCGCGCACTGACCGCAGCCGTCGAGGAGGCGCTCGCGGCGGCGGGCCGGGCGGGCGCCGCCGTCCCCTCCCCCGAGCCGGCGCCCGCCCCCGAGGACCCCGTCCTGGAGGCCGTCCTCCGCGCCGCCATGCACCACACCCAGTACCGGCGCGACCAACTGCCCCTGGACGCCGACTTCGAGGGCGAGCTGGGCATCGACTCGGTGGTCCTGGTGTCGATCGTCGCCGACTGCGCCCGCGACCTGGGCCTGCCCGACGACCTCGCGGGCACGCTGACCGCGCCGTCCCCGCGTGACCTGATCGCCGAGCTGCGGGCGTACCGCGCGACCGAGGACGGCGACGGGGCGGGCGCAGCCACCGCCACCCGCACAGCCACCGGCACCGGCACCGGCACCGGCACCCCGGCACTCCCCGCCCCCTGGGACAGCCGCTCCATGAAGGACTTCGTGGAGGGCCGCGACGGCGACCTCTTCGCCAAGACCCGCAGCTTCCGGAGCCATCTGCGCGGCCGCGAGGCCGAGCACCTGTACTGGTACGGGATGCCGCTGCACTCCCGCTGCGGCAATCGCGCCCTCATCCTCGACGAACTCACGGGCCAGAAGCGCGAGTTCCTGATGTTCGCCTCCAACAACTACCTGGGCGTCGCCAACCACCCGAAGGTGATCGAGGCGGTCTGCGAGGCCACCCGCTCCTTCGGCGCCACGCACACCGGGTCGCGCTTCATCGGCGGCACGAACATGCTGCACAAGGAGCTGGAGCGGCGCCTCGCCGCGTTCAAGGGCCGCCCGGCGTGCATCGTCTATCCCGGCGGGTACGCGGCCAACCTCGGCACCATCTCCGCGCTGGTCAAGAGCTACGACACGCTGATCGTCGACAAGCTCAACCATATGAGCATCGTCGACGGCGCCCGGCTCTCCGGCGCGGTCCGCAAGATCTACCAGCACAACGACATGGCGGACCTGGAGCGCATCCTCAAGCGCTGCGACGACCGCACGGCGGGCAAACTCATCGTCGCGGACGGCGTGTTCAGCATGCACGGCGACATCTGCGACCTGCCGGAGATCGTGCGGCTCGGCAAGGAGTACGGCGCCCGCGTCATGGTGGACGACGCGCACGCGACGGGCGTGCTCGGCGCGCGCGGCACGGGCACCGCCGAGCACTTCGGCCTCAAGGGCGAGGTCGACCTGGAGCTCGGCACGATGAGCAAGTCCCTTGCGGGCATGGGCGGTTTCGTCGTCGGCGACGAGGACGTCGTCGAGTACTTGCGCTTCTACGCCAACTCCTACGTCTTCGCCGCGGGCATCCCCGCCGGGGTCGCCGCCGGGCTCATCGCCTCCCTCGACCTGATCGAGTCGGAGCCGGAGCGCGTCACCCGGCTCTGGTCCAACATCCGCTTCCTGCACGGCCTGCTGGCCGACGCGGGCTTCGACCTGGAGCACTCCGAGAGCGCCATCCTGCCGCTGGTCGTCGGCGACGAGCGGCGGGCCCTGGAGATGGGCCGGGCCGTGCGGGCCCGCGGCCTGTTCTGCCAGACGGTGGTGTTCCCCGGCGTGCCGCTCGGTGACGCGCGGCTGCGGGTCAGCGTCACCTGCGAGCACACCCGCGAGGACCTGGAGAGCGCCGCGGGCATCTTCGTCGACGCGGCCCGTGAGACCGGCGTCCTGCCGAAGGCGGGGTGAGCGCGATGACGAAGCCGCCACAGGGCCCCCGCCCCGCCGACCTCTCGGACGTCGCGCTGATCCGCACGCCGTGGCCGCCGAGCGCCGAACAGTCCACGCGGCTCGCCTTCGTCGGGCCCGACGCCCGCACGTACGGCGAGCTCGCCGGGCAGGTCGCCGCCGTCGCCGCCGGACTGCTCGGCCTCGGCGCCGCGGTCGGCGACCGCGTCGCGATCTGGACGGACAAGCAGCCGCGCTACGCCGAGGCGATCCTCGGCGCCCTGCACGCGGGCTGCGCGTACGTCCCGCTGGACGGTGGGCAGCCGGTGGCCCGCGTGGAGACGATCCTCAGGGACGCCGAGCCGGTCGCCCTCGTCACGGACAGCGACCGCCTGGCCGCCCTGATGGAGCGTCAACTGCCGGACTCGGTGCGGGTGGTCGTGCTCGTGGACGACCCCGCCCCGGCGCCTGCCGCGCCCGCCGTCAGCTGGTCCGACTTCACCGCGGGCGCCGCGGGCCACGTCGTCCTGCTGCCGCCCCTCGACCGCGACGACCTCGCCGCGATCCTGTACACCTCCGGGTCGACCGGCACCCCCAAGGGCGTGCGGATCAGCTACCGGAACCTGGCCTGCTTCATCCGGTGGGCGCGCGAGGAGCTGGACGTCGGCCCCGGCGACGTGTTCGCGGGCCACGCCTCGTTCAACTTCGACCTGTCGACGTTCGACCTGTTCACCGCCCTGTCGGCGGGCGCGGGCCTGTGGATCGTGCCGGACGGGCAGGCCCGCGACGTGGGCGCGCTCGCCGCCGGGATCCGCGACCACGGCGTCAGCGTCTGGTACTCGGTGCCGTCGGTCCTGCGGCTGCTCACGGTGTCGGGCGCGCTCACCCCCGACACCGCGCGGGGGCTGCGGTACGTCCTGTTCGCGGGCGAGGTGTTCCCCATCCCCCAACTGCGTGCCCTGTACGAGCGGTTGGCGCCGGGCACCGCACTCTACAACCTGTACGGACCGACGGAGACGAACGTCTGCACCTACCACCGCGTGCGCCCCGAGGACCTGGAGCGCCACGAACCCGTCCCCATCGGCACCCCCCTGCCCGGCGCCAAGCTGACCGTCGTCGACGCCGACGGCCGCGCCCTCACCGGCCCCGACGCCTTCGGCGAGCTGGTCGTCGAGGGCGACTGCGTCACCCCCGGCTACTGGCGCGGGGATGCCGGGCCCGCCGCGGCCGGACACCGCGAGGGCCGCCACGCCACCGGCGACCTGGTCAGCCACGACGTGCGCCACGGCGCCGCCCTGGTCTACCGGGGCCGCAAGGACCGCATGGTGAAACTCGGAGGCCACCGCGTGGAGCTCGGCGAGATCGAGGCGGCCGTCCTGCGCCACCCCGGCATCGCGCACGCCGCCGTCGTCGCCGACACCGAAGGCCCCGACACCACCATCGCCCTGTACTTCACCCTCAACGGCGAGACGCCCCGGCCCGGCCTCATCGAGCTGAAGCGGCACTGCGCGCGCCATCTGCCGCGCTACATGCTGCCGCGCACGGCCACCTGCCTGGACGAGCTGCCGCACAACGCCAACGGCAAGACCGACTACCGGCGCCTCGGCGGCCCGGCGCCCACACCCCGGCCCGCGGCAGGACCCGCCCCGCGTGCCGTGCCCGGCAAGTGACGGAGACGTACATGACCCAAGGCCCGACCGAGACCCACGGACACGGCGGCGCACCGCGGACCCTCGTCGCCCTCCTGCGCGGGCACGCCGCACACCGGCCGGACGCGCTCGCCTACCGCTTCCTCGGCACCGCCGACACCGCGGCGCGGGGCAACGCCGACGCCCCGGCGCGGGGCAGCGGCGACACCCAGGCGCGGAGCGCCGCCGACACCCGGACGCGGAGCAACACCGACACCCGGACGCGCAGCACCGCCGACACCCCGACTCCGGGCGCCACCGCCACCCCGGCCCCGGGACCCGGCGAGCGCTCCTGGACGTTCGCCGACCTCGACCTGCGGGCCCGGCACGTCGCCGCGCTGCTCCAGCGCGAGGGCGCGGCGGGCGGCCCGGTGCTGCTCCTGCACCCGCCCGGCCTCGACTACATCGCCGGGTTCCTCGGCTGCCTGTACGCGGGCGCCGTCGCCGTCCCCGCCTATCCCCCGGACACCCGCAGGTTCGGCCAGACCATGCCCCGGCTCGCCGCCGTCGCCCGGGACTCGCGGGCCACGCACGCGCTGACCACGGGCGGCCTGTCGCAGTTCGCGGGCGAGCGGAAGGACGAGCTTGCCGCGCTCGGGCTCGGCGGGCTGCGGTGGCTGGTGACGGGTGGCGCTTCCGGCGCGTCCGGCACGGTGGGTGGCCCGGACGCGGGGGCGAGCGGCGGTGGGCGGGCGGACACCGCGGAGGCGGGCGACTGGCGCGCGCCGGACCTCAGCGGCGACTCCCTCGCCTTCCTCCAGTACACCTCCGGCTCGACGTCCGCGCCCAAGGGCGTGATGGTCAGCCACGGCAATCTGCTGGACAACCTCGCCGCCATCCACCGCAGGCTCGCGCACGACGCGGACTCGCAGATGGTGTCGTGGCTGCCGCCGTACCACGACATGGGCCTGATCGGCGGCATCCTGTCGCCGCTGTACGGCGGCTTCCCCGCGCACCTGATGGCGCCGATGTCGTTCGTGCGCCGCCCCCTGCTGTGGCTGCGGGCGCTGTCCGACACGCGGGCGTCGACGAGCGTCGCCCCCAACTTCGGCTTCGAGGCGTGCGTCCGCAGGATCACCGACGAGGAGCGCGACTCGCTCGACCTGCGGCACTGGCGGCTCGCCCTGAACGGCGCGGAGCCGGTGCGCGCCGACACCCTGGACCGGTTCGTCGAGCGGTTCGCCCCCTGCGGGTTCCGGCGGGGCGCGCTGCTGCCCTGCTACGGCCTGGCGGAGGCCACCCTGATGGTGACGGGCGTGCGCGCCCACGAGCCGCCCGTCGTCGGCGAGTTCGACGCCGCGGCGCTCGGCGCGGGCGTCGCCACGGAGGCCGGCGAGGACAGCGAGGCGGCCCGGTCCCGGGTCACACGGGTCGTCGCCTGCGGCCCCGCCGTCGACAGCGTGGACGTGGCGGTCGTGGACCCGGCGACCCGGCGGCGCGTCCCCGGCGAGGGCACGGTCGGCGAGGTGTGGCTGACGGGTGCCAGCGTGGCGCGCGGCTACTGGCGCCGCCCCGAGGCCACCGAGGAGACCTTCGGCGCCCGCCTGGAGGACGATCCCGGCACGCCGTATCTGCGCACCGGCGACCTGGGCTTCCTGCGCGACGGCCAGCTGCACGTCGTCGGCCGCACCAAGGACGTCGTCATCGTGCAGGGCCGCAACCACTACCCCCACGACATCGAACTCACCGTGGAGCAGGCCGATCCGGCCGTCCGCGCGGGCTGCGGCGCCGCGTTCGCCGTCGAGGTGGACGGCGCGGAGCAGCTGGTGGTGGCGTACGAGATCGACGGCCGTCGGGCCGCCGACGCGCCGGGCCTGCTCGCCCGGCTGCGCTCGGCGATAGCCGACGAGCACGAGGTGACGCCGCACGCCGTCGTCCTGTTGAAGCGGTCCACGGTGCACCGGACCACCAGCGGGAAGATCCAACGCCAGGCGTGCCGCGCGGACTTCGTCGGCCTCGGCCTGAAGGTGGTGGCGGCCAGCGTCGCCCGCGACACGCCGGTCCCGGCCGCGCCGGTGGAGCGGCGGCGGGGGCAGCCGGTGGGCGCGGTGGTCGAGGAGGTCCTGCGGGCGTACGTGCCCGACGTCTCCGGCGCCGCCACTCGCACGTTCACCGAACTCGGCCTGGACCATCCGCGGCTGCTGCGCGTCGTACGGGATCTGGAGCGGCGCCTCGGGGTGCCGATCCCGGTCGGGGAGCTGCTCGTGCGGCCGCGGGTCGACACGCTGACCGGGCTGCTCGCCGAGCGGGTGCCCGCCGCCGGGACGTGGGCCCCGGACTCCGTCGAGGCGTGGCTGACCGCCCGGGTCGCCGAGCGTCTTGGGCTCGCCGCGACGGCCGTCGACCCGGCAAGGCCGCTCGCGTCGCTCGGTCTGGACTCCAAGCAGGCCGTGGCGGTCCTTGCGGAGCTGAGTGCCCGTACCGGCCGTGAGATCCCCGCGTCCGTGGTCTTCGACCATCCGACGATCCGCGCGATCGCCGCCCATCTCGGCGCGGCGGGCACCGCGGTGACCCCGGCGCGCTCCGGGGCGCCCGCCGTCGTGGCGGCGGCCGGTCCCGGTGGCGGGCCCGATCCGGTCGCCGTCGTCGGGATCGGCTGCCGCTTCCCCGGCGCGCCCGACCCGGACAGCTACTGGCGGCTCCTGCGCGACGGCCGCGACGCGATCACCGAGGTGCCGCGCGGCCGGTGGGACGCCGCGCGCGTGGCGGCACCCGGCTTCGGCGGGTTCCTCGACGGCGTCGAGGAGTTCGACGCCCGCTTCTTCGGGCTCTCGGCGCGGGAGGCGGTCCGCATGGACCCGCAGCAGCGGCTGCTCCTGGAGACGGCCTGGGCGACCCTGGAGGACGCGGGGCACGACCCGACGTCGTACGCGGGCTCCGCCACCGGCGTGTTCGTCGGCATCAGCAGCCACGACTACGCCGAGCTCCAGATGGGCCGCCTCGACACGGTCGACGTGCACGGCGCGACCGGCAACGCGCACGCCATCGCCGCCAACCGGCTCTCCTACGCCCTCGACCTGCGCGGCCCGAGCCTCGCCCTGGACACGGCGTGCTCCTCGTCCCTGACGGCCGTGCACCTGGCGTGCGACAGCCTGCGCCGGGGCGAGTGCGGGGCGGCGCTCGCGGGCGGGGTGAACCTGATGCTCACGCCCGGCCTCTCGGTGGCGTTCGCGGACGGCGGGATGCTGGCGGCGGACGGGCGCTGCCGCACGTTCGACGACGCGGCGGGCGGCTACGTACGCGGTGAGGGCGCGGGCCTCGTGCTGCTCAAGCCCCTGCTCGCCGCCCTCGCCGACGGCGACCGCGTGCACGCCGTGATCCGAGGCTCGGCCACCGGGCACGGCGGGCGCGCCAACGGCCTGACCGCCCCGAAGGGCTCCGCGCAACACGCCGTCATCGAACAGGCCCTCGTCCGGGCCGAGTTGAGCGGCAAGGAGATCGACTACGTCGAGGCGCACGGCACCGGCACGCCGCTCGGCGACCCGGTCGAGTGGGAGGGCCTCGCCGCCGCGTACGGCATGGGCCGCCCGGACGGCGCCCGCTGCCTGGTCGGCTCCGTGAAGACCAACATCGGGCACCTGGAGGCGGCCGCGGGCGTCGCGGGCCTCATCAAGGCGGCGCTCGTCGTGCGCGAGCGCGAGGTGCCGCCGACCCTGCACCTGACCACGCCCAACCGTCGACTCGACTGGGAGGGCGCCGGGTTGGAGGTGCCGACCCGACTGACGCCCCTGTCCGGCGCGGGCCCGGCGCGCGCCGCCGTCAGCTCCTTCGGCTTCGGCGGCGCGAACGCGCACGTCGTCCTGGAGTCCCCGCCCGCCCCCGACCCCGCGCCCGCCCCGCCCGCCCGGCCGACGCACGCCCTGTGCCTGTCGGGCCACACGCCGACCGCCCTCACCACCCTGGCCTCGCGCTGGCGCACCCACCTGGCCGCCCACCCCGACACCCCCCTCGCCGACCTGTGCCGCGCCGCGCACACCGGCAGGGCCGTGCTCAAGCACCGGGCGGTCGTCGTCGGCGGGTCCGCGGCGGCGCTGGACGCCGGGCTCGACGCGCTGTCCCGGGGCGAGGCCTCGACGGCCGTGGTGCGCGACACCGCGGGCCACGGGCCCGAGCCGCGCACGGCGTTCCTGTTCAGCGGCCAGGGCACGCAGTACCCGGGCATGGGCAAGGGCCTGTACGACACGCACGAGCCGTTCGCCCGCGCCATCGACCGGGCGGACGGCGTGCTGCGGCCGCACCTCGAAGTGCCCCTGACCGACGTCCTGTTCGCGCCGGAAGGCGCCGAACGGCTGCGCGCCACGCGGTACTGCCAGCCCGCCCTCGTCGCCCTGGAGATCGCGCTCGCCGAACTGTGGCAGTCCCTCGGTGTGCGGCCCACCGCCGTGCTCGGGCACAGCGTGGGCGCGTACGCCGCCGCGTGCGTGTCCGGCGCGCTGTCCTTCGAGGACGCCCTCACACTGGCCGCGACCCGCGGGCGGCTCATGGAGGAGCAGCCGGGGGACGGCGCGATGATCTCCTGCGTCGGGGACGCCGGGGCGGTGCGCGAAGTGGCTTCCCGGTACGGGTCGTTGGCGGTGGCCGCCGTCAACGCGCCCACCCACCTGGTGCTCTCCGGGGACCGGGAGGAGATCGGGCGGGCCCGCGCGGAACTCGCGGAGCGCGCGGTCGTCGTCAAGCCGCTCGCGGTCTCGGGCGCCTTCCACTCGCCGCTCATGGCGGGCGCCGCCGAGCCGCTGCGCGCGGCCGCACGCTCCGTGCGCTTCGCCGAGCCCGTCGTCACCTGGGTGTCGGACGCCACCGGTGAGCCCGTCGGCCGGATCGACGCCGACGCGCTCGTGGACCATCTGCTCGGCACCGTGCGCTTCGCCGACGGCCTCACGGCCCTGCGGCGCCTCGACTGCACCGCGTACGTCGAGATGGGGCCGCACCCGACGCTGCTCGGCCTGGGGCGCGCGTCGACTCCGGCGGGCGCCGGGCCCGACGCCGGGCCCGACGCGCGGCCCGCGCTGTGGCTGCCGTCGCTGCGGCGGGGCCGGGGCGGGGCCGCGCACGGCGCGACGGGCGACTGGGAGACCCTGCTGACGTCGCTCGGGCGGCTGCACTGCGCGGGCGGCACGGTGGACTGGGCGGCGCTCGACGCGGGGCGGCGGGCACCGCGGGTGCCGGTGCCGCACGCGGTGTGGGAGCGGGAGCCGTACTGGTTCACGCCGGCTGTGGCGGCGTCCGGCGGAGGGCAGGCCGCCGGGGCGGACGTGTCCACGGAGGGGCACGCGCCCGGCCCCGTCGGCGTACCGAGAGAGTCCGCCCACGCGGTGCAAGAGCCCGGGCCCGGACCGCGCGAGCCCGTTCACGCAGTGCAAGAGCCCGGGTCAGCACCGCGCGAGCCCGTCCACGCGACGCACGAGCCCGTGTCCGTACCCCTGGAGTCCGCCCGCAGGACGCGAGAGACCGCGTCCGCACCACCCGTGCCCCTCCACCCGGCGCAGGAGACCGCGCCCGCACCCCGAGAGCCCATGGACCCAGCACGAACGACACCCCCTGTCCCCCCGGCGGCGGACCATCCCCGCACCGGGCGCCAAGAGGTGTTCGCGCAGGTGTCCCGCGTCTGCGGGTTCGCCGTCGCGCACATCCCGGGTGACGCCCGGCTCGGCGCGGACCTCGGGTTCGACTCGCTGATGCGCACCGAGTTGGAGCGGGCCCTGACGCGGCGGTTCCCCGGGCATCTGAACGGCAACCGCGAGCTGCTACCCGAGGACCCCACGGTGGAGCAGCTCGCCGACCTCGTCGCGGGCGCGGTGCCCGTGGCGGACGGGACGGCCCCGGTCGCCGAGGCCGCCGTGGCCCGGGGGCCCGCCGAAGAGACGGTGCCCGCCGTGCGGCAGGAGCGGGTCTTCGAGGAGTGGCCCGAGTACGCCGAACTGCGGGGGCGGCTGCGGCAGGCGACGGCCGAGGGCGACAACCCGTACGGGCGCACGCACGAGGGGTTCAACAGCGGCCGGTCCTGTGTGGACGGCCGCCCCGTCCTCAACTTCGCCGCCTTCAACTACCTCGCGCTGTCCCACCACCCACGGGTCCGCGCGGCGGCGCGCGCCGCCGTGGACCGGTACGGCACGTCCTGCTCGGCGACGCCGCTGCTCTTCGGCGAGACACCGCTGCACCATCGACTGGACGCGGAGATCGCCGCGTTCCTCGGCACCGAGGCCGCGATCGTGTTCGCGGGCGGGCACGCCACGAACGTCGCGACCATCGGGCACCTCTTCGGCCCCGACGACCTGATCCTGCACGACGAGTGGATCCACGACAGCGCGGTGCGCGGCAGCGTCCTGTCCGGCGCCCGGCGCAGGCCGTTCCCGCACAACGACTGGCGCGCCCTCGACCGGCTGCTCACCGCGGGCCGGGCCGGGGCGCGCCGCGCGCTCGTCCTCGTCGAGGGCGCGTACAGCCAGGACGGCGACCTGCCCGACCTGCCCCGGTTCATCGACGTGAAGCGGCGGCACGGCGCGATGCTGATGGTCGACGAGGCCCACTCGCTCGGGGTGCTCGGCCGCACCGGGCGCGGCATCGGCGAGTACTTCGGCGTCGACCGCGCCGACGTCGACCTGTGGATGGGCACGCTCAGCAAGGCCGTCGGCAGCCTCGGCGGCTATGTGGCGGCGCGCCGCCCCATCGTCGAGTACCTGAAGTTCACCGCTCCGCTGCACATCTTCAGCACCGGCATCTCGCCCGCCAACACGGCCGCCGCCCTGGAGGCGCTGCGGGTCGTGCGGGACGAGCCGGAGCGGGTCGCGCGGCTGCGGCACCTCGCCGAGCACTTCCGCGACGCGGCCCGCGCCCGCGGGTACGACATCGGCGTGTCGCGCGCGTCCGCGGTGATCCCGGTCGTCATCGGCGGCTGGGAGGAGACCATGGCGCTCTCCAACGCGCTGCTCCGCCTCGGCGTGAACGTGATGCCGATCGGCCACCCCGCGGTGCCGCGCGACGAGTGCCGCCTGCGCTTCTTCATCAACGCCGACCACACCGAGCACGAACTCGACCGCGCACTGGACCTGTTGGGGCGAGCCATGGCGACACGCAAGCAGACGAACGGGACCTCGCGGACGGCGGGGCGTGACGGGACGGCGGCGCGTCGCGAGGCGCGGCCCGACCACGAGGCCGCGCCGGACCGCGAGTCGGCGCCGGTCACCGGTGCCGAGCCGGGCACCGCTCCCGCCCCCGGGCCCGCCTCCGCCGCCCCCGACGTCCTGGTGGCGGGCGCCGGCGGCTTCATCGGCGGCCACCTCACCCGCCGCCTCGCCGAACGCGGCCACCGCGTCCGGGTCCTGGTCCGCGAGGGCAGCGACCGCACCGCGCTCGCCGGGCTCGACGTCGACGTGGCCGTCGGGGACCTCGGCGATCCGGACAGCCTGCGCCGGGCGGCGGCCGGGGTGCGGCACGTGTACAACTGCACGGGCCTGTCCGCCGACTGGGGCCCGTGGGCGGCCTTCCAGCGGGTCAACGTCGACGGCAGCCGCAGCCTCGTCGAAGCGGCCCGGCACGCGGGCACCGTCGAGCGTTTCCTGCACGTCAGCACCACCGACGTCTACGGCTACCCGGTGCGCCCCTGCGCCGAGGACACGCCGCCGCGCGACATCGGCCTGCCGTACAACCGCAGCAAGCTCCTCGGCGAGCAGGCCGTGCGCGAGACGGCCGCGCAGGCCGGTCTGCCGCTGACCGTGGTGCGGCCGGTCAGCGTGTACGGGCCGCGCAGCAAGGACTTCGTCATCGAGATCGCGACGCTGCTCCTGAGCCGCCAGATGGTGTACATCCGCGGCGGCGACGTACCGGCCGGGCTGCTGTACGTGACCAACGCGGCCGACGCGATGATCGCCGCCTGCGCGTCGGATGCCGCCGCGGGCCGCACGTACAACCTGCGCGACCCCGACCGCACGACGTGGCGGACGTACGTCGAGGCGCTGGCCCGCGGCCTCGGCGTGAAGCCGCCCTCGCTGAGCCTGCCCGCGCCGCTCGCGCGCGGTGTGGCGACAGTCTCGGAGGGCCTGTACGGGGCGCTGCGGATCAGGTCGCGGCCGGTCCTGACCCGGCACGCGGTGCACCTCTTCGACCGCGACCAGTCGTACGCCGTCGACCGGGCCCGCGACGACCTGGGCTTCAAGGGCGACGTGGACTTCGAGGAGGGGGTGCGGCGCACGCTCGCGTGGCTCGACTCGCCGGAGGGGCGCGCCCGCGTGCCCCGCTGAGGCCCGGCCCCGCCCGACCGGCACCGACCGGCCCGAGCCCCGAGTCCCGAGCTCCGAGAGGAACCCCCGCCGTGCACCTCACCGAACGGCCGCAGGCACCGGCCCGTGCCTGGTTCGCGGGCCCCGGCTTCGGGCCCCCGCCGGGAGCCGACGCCGAGCCCACCGCCGGTCCCGCCCCGGGCGCGCCGGACCCCCGCCCCCGCCTGATCTGCTTCAGCCACGCGGGCGGCACCCCGTCCGTGTACCGCGACTGGCCGCGGCTGCTCGGCCCCGGCGTGACGGTCGTGCCGGTGCTGCTCCCCGGGCGCGGCCTGCGGCTCGGGGAGGCGCCGTACACAGACATGGCGCCGCTGACCCGCGATGTGACCGACGCGCTCGTGGCGGCCGGACACGTCGGCGACCACGCCCTGTTCGGGCACAGCATGGGCGCGCTCCTGGCCTACGAGGTCGCCTGTGAGCTGCGGGCGCGCGAACTGCCCGGCCCCTCCCACCTGTTCGTGTCCGGCAGCAGGGCCCCGCACCTCTACGGCGGCCCCGCCGACCAGGCGCTCGGCGACGACGACCTGCGCCGCCTCGTGCACGACCTGGGCGCGCTGCACCCCGACGACCGGGTGGGCGGCTCCTACCTGGAGCGCAGGCTGCCGGTGCTGCGCGCCGACCTCACGCTCTGCGCCCGCTACCGCTGGCGGCCGCGGCGCCCGCTCGACTGCCCGATGACGGCGTTCTCCGCCGCGGGCGACCCGGTGGCGCCGCCGGACCGCGTCGAGGCGTGGCGGGCGTACACCAGCGCCTCGCTGCTGCACCGCAGGGTGGCGGGCGGCCACTTCTACCTGACCGGACCCGCACGGCTTCCGCTCCTTCGTGAGCTGCGCGCCGAACTCACCCGTACCACCGAGGAGAGGGAACCCGCATGGACCTACTGAGGCTGGCCAGGGCCGTCAAGGACCGGGCGCAGGAGCCGTTCACGGATCTCGCCGCGATGGCGCGGATCGTCGCCGACCCCCGTCTTCCGCTGCTCCTCGTCCTCAACCGGACGCTGTTCACGCCCCTGTACCGGGCGTCGTTCCTCGCCGCCGCCGCGGGCTCGGGCGTGCTCGGGTGCCTGGCGGCGCGCCCCTGCGACCTGGAGAGCCTGGCCGAGCACCTGGAGAGCGGGCCCGACGACCGGCAGCGGCTGCGCGCCTGGCTGGACATCGGGGTGCGGCTCGGCGAACTCGACCGGAGCGAGGGCTGCTACCGCCTGCGCAGCCGCACCGCCAAGGCCCTCGCGCAGGTCGGCAACGACGCCGTCGCGGGAGCCCTCGAAGAGCTCCTGCGCTTCCACGTGCCCGCGCTCCGCGACGCCCCGCGCATGCTGGCGGACGGCAGCCGCTTCGCACTCTCCGACCAGGACGGCCTGGTCATCGCCCGTTCCACGCTGGTGGTGCGCGGCTTCGTGGAGGAGGCGATCCGCCGGACGCTGCCGCGCACGGCGCCGGTGCGGCTCCTGGAGGTCGGCTGCGGCAGCGGCGCCTACGTCCGGTACGCGGCCGGGCTGAACCCGCGCCTGACGGCGCTGGCCGTCGATCTGCAGCCCGAGGTCGCCGAGCGGGCCGCGAAGAACATGGCGCAGTGGGGCCTCGCCGACCGCGTCGAGACCCGCGCCGGGGATCTGCGCACGCTGGACCTGCAACCGCAGTTCGACGTGGTGACGCTGCACAACAACATCTACTACTTCCCCCGCGAGGAGCGCGCCGAGGTCCTGGCGAGGGCCCGGTCCTTCCTCGCCCCCGGCGGCACCCTGCTGCTCACCTCCTCGTGCCGGGGCGGCGGCCCGCTGGGCCTCGACGTGCTGAACCTCTGGTTCGAGTACGCCGGTTTCGGCGGCCCGCTGCCGCTGGCCGACGAACTGCTCGACCAGCTGCGGGAAGCGGGCTTCGACGCGGTCCGGGCCACCCGGCCGCTGCCCGGCCAGGCGTTCCGCTCGTTCGTCGGCCGCAACCCCGCGGCCGGGCCCGCCGCCCTGCCCCCGGCCCGCTCCGGCTCCCCCACCACCGCCGAGGAGGCCACGTCATGACGACGAAGGCGACCACCGACTCCGCCGCGAACGCTTCCGCCCCCGCCCCCGAGACCACCGACGGGACCGCCACGGCCGAGACCGCCGACGCCCCGGCCCCGGCGCGCGCCCCGCACGCCGACCTCGTGGCCGTGCTCGGCCGTCCGCACGCCGCCACCCCCGAGGAGCTCGGCGGCAAGGCGGCCCGCCTCGACGAACTGACCGCAGCGGGCCTTCCGGTGCCGCCCGCGTTCTGCCTCACCACCGCCCTCTTCGACGTCTTCCTGCGCGAGAGCGGCCTCGCCGCCGAGATCCGTGCCGCCGAGGCCCGCGGCGAATCCGCCCTCACCGTCCGCGAGTCGGTCCTCGCCCTCGACATCCCGGAGCCGGTCGCCCGCACGATCCTCGCGGCGTACGAGGACCTGGGCCGCCCCCGGGTCGCGGTGCGCTCATCGGCGCCGCGCGAGGACTCCGCCGAGCGGTCCTTCGCGGGCCAGCACGACACGGTCCTCGACGTGTCGGGCGACGCGGCCCTCCTCGACGCGGTCAGGGTCTGCTGGGCCTCGCTGTGGTCGGACCGGGCGGCGGCCTACCGCGCGGGAGACGGTCCCGCGGGGTCCATCGCCGTCGTGGTGCAGGAGATGGTGCCCGCCGACGTCAGCGGGGTGCTCTTCACGGTCGACCCGGTCGGCGGCAGGCCCAACCGGCTTGTGGTGGAGGCCTGTTGCGGGCTCGGCGAGGGCCTGGTGTCCGGCAGGGTGTCCAGCGACTTCTTCGTCGTGGACGACCGTACGCTCGACGTCGTCGAGGAACGCGTGCGGTACAAGGTCACCAAGTGCGCGCCGCTCGCGCCCGGCCGCATCGGCATGACGAAGGTCGACGCCGCCGACCGGGACGCCCCCTGCCTGACCCGGGACCAGCTCGCGGCGCTCGCCCGGATCGCCCTGGAGATCCGGGACACCGGCGGCGCGGAGCAGGACATCGAGTGGGCGATGCACGACGGCACGCTGTACCTCCTCCAGGCCCGCCCGATCACCACCCGGCCCCGGCCCGAGACCTCCGACGGCGCCCGCAGCCCCTATCTGCCGGACCTCCTGGAGCGGCAGCCGGACGCCGTGCGGCACGGCACCCTGTGGTCGCGGATGGACATCGGGGAGATCTTCGTCGGCCTGATGTCCCCGCTCGGCCTGAGCTTCGCCCGGCACTACCAGGACCACGTCCACGGCGACTGCGCGGCCGCGCTCGGCGTGCGCGACACCGGCGACGTGGGTCTGCACATGGGCTTCTTCCAGGGCCACGTCTATCTGAACATCTCCTACACCGCGTATCTGCTCGGCCAGGCCCTGCCCACCCGCGACCAGCGCCACTTCACCCGCCGCTTCGTCAGCGAGGAGGTGGACCTGGCCACGTACGAGAACCCCTTCGGGACGTTCCCCGGGGGCCTGGAGGACCTGCTCTCGACGACGCACTGGCTGCGGGCCACGGCGGGCGAGATGCTGGTGATGAAGGGCCGCGCCCGCGACATGGCCGAAAGTCGCCTTTACGAGTTCGACCGCGCCCGGCGCCTCGACCTCACCCGCATGGGCCGCCGCGAGCTGCACGCCGAACTCGGGCGCTATCTCGACTACTTCCACGACGCGCACGTCGGCTACATGCCGTACTACATCAACGCGTTCGGGTTCTACGGCATCCTCACCGAGCTGTGCGCCAAGTGGCTCGGCGCCGCGGGCGACAACCTGCAGAACCGCATCAAGACGGACATGTCGAGCCTGCGCACGGTGGCGTCGGCGCAGGAGATCTGGAGCGTCGCGCAGGCCGCGAAGGCCAGGCCGCGGGTCATGGAGATCATCGAGGCGGCGCCGCTCGACGAGGTCGCGGACCGGCTGCGCGCGGACCCCGACGGCGAGGCGTTCTGGCAGTCGCAGATGGAGCCGTTCCTGCGGGCCAACGGCACCCGGGGGCGCCAGGAGATGGAGCTCACCCATCAGCGCTGGATCGACGACCCGAGCTACGTCTTCCAGATGATCCGCCGCTACGCCGCCGACGGTTTCACCGCCGACGACATCATGGGCCGCAGCCGCGCCCGCCAGGAGGGCGACGTCCGGGCGGTCCTCAAGAAGCTGCCGCTGCCGCGGCGCACGACCATCGAGGGCGTCATCTCGATGTACGCCCTGTGCAGCGAGCTGCGCGAGGCCACGCGCATGTCGATGATCACGTCGATCTGGCTGGTCAGGAACGTGGTGTACGAGGCGGGTCGGCGCCTGGTCGAGGAGGGCGTGCTGCACTCCCTGGACGAGGTCGCGTTCCTCGACTTCGCGGACGTGCGCCGCTGGCTCGCCGGTGGGCTGTCCGCGCGCGAGGCGTTCCCGCGGGCCGCGATCGAGGAGCGGCGGCGCGTGCACGAGTACCACAACCGGCTGCCGGAGCCGCCGCTCACCTTCGTCGGCGAGCACGACGGCACCCGCGCGGTGCGGCCGGTGAAGGACGGGGCCCGCCTGGACGGGCTCGGTTCGAGCCCGGGGCGGATCGTCGGCCGGGCCCGCATCGTGGAGGACCTGGTGTGGCAGGCGGACGAGTTCCAGGCGGGCGAGATCCTCGTGACCCGGCACACCGACGCGTCCTGGACGCCGCTGTTCGCCATCGCGGGCGGCGTCGTCACCGACATCGGCTCGATGCTCTCGCACAGCTCCATCGTGTCGCGGGAGTTCAACGTGCCCTCGGTGGTCAACACCAAGTACGCGACGCAGGTGATCAACACCGGCGACATGGTCATGGTCGACGGCGACACGGGTGTCGTCGAGGTCGTGGAGGGCTGAGCGCGCCGGACCGCCCGAGGAAGGCAGGACGTTCCCGAGGAAGGCAGGAAGTTCCAGATGATCCCGAACCAGTGGTATCCGATTCTGCGGACCGAAGACATCAAACGTGACGCGCCGACCGGCGTGCGCCGCATGGGCGAGGAGCTGGTGCTCTGGCGCGACCTGCGCGGCAAGCTCGTCTGCCAGTCGGCGCGCTGCCCCCACAAGGGGGCGAACCTCTCCGAGGGCCGCCTGGTGGGCAACTCGGTCGCCTGCCCGTACCACGGCTTCCGGTTCGGCACCGACGGGGCGTGCAGGCTGGTGCCCGCGCTCGGCTCCGAGGGCCGCATCCCGGCGTCGTTGCGGGTCGACACCTACGAAGTGCGGGAGAAGTACGACCTGGTGTGGCTGTGGTGGGGCGACAAGCGCACGCAGCTCCCTGACATCGAGCTGCCCCATGAACTCGCCGAGCACCCGCGGCCGTACGAGACCATCACCTTCAGCCGCCCGGTCCACTACACGCGCTACATCGAGAGCCTGCTCGAGTTCTACCACGTGACGTTCGTGCACCGGGACCACTGGGCGAACATCATCGACTACACGTTCATGTACGGCAGTTGGAAGAAGCTGTGGACGGACGGCCGTGAGCGCTACATCGCCGCCAACAAGATCGTGAACCATCGTGTGGACGTCGACGGCACGATCATCCGCAACAGCTTCGACCAGTGCGAGGAGGGCAACCCCTCCAACACCTGGCACTTCAACCTCATCTACCAGGCCCCGTGCATGACACACGTGCGCCAGGGCCTCCTGGAGGTCACGACCTGGCTCGTGCCCATCGACGAGCACCACACCCAGGCGATCATGCGGCTCTACGAGTACCCGCTGCTCAAGTGGATGGTGCCGTTCAAGCCGCTGCGGCCGCTGGTGCTCCGGCTCTCGCTGATGATGGAGCAGTACGTCCAGGACCAGCAGGACAACGACATCATGGCGCGCCAGGAGCCGAAGGTCAGCGAGCGCGGGGTGAACAAGTTCATCGCGGTCGACGAGATGAACGCCAAGTACCTGCAGATGCGGGACCGGTTGAAGGCGGAGGCGCGCGCGGAGGCGCAGACGCGGGAAGCAGGGGCCCGGGAGGCGGGCGTACGGGAGGCAGGCGTCCGGGAGGCGGACCGTGCGCCGGAGCCGGTGGCGGGCGGCGGCAGTCCGGCGGCGGTGCCCGCGGCGGGCGGCACGAACGGGCACGGCCCCGGGAAGGGCAACGGCGGCGCGGCAGGCAACGGTGGCGGCGCCAAGCGGTCCGGCAAGGCCGCCCGCGCGGGCGGCCTCAGCAGGAGCACGACCTGACCCCGGTGCGCGTTCCGGCGCCGACGGCCGGAACGTGCACCGCACGCCGAGCCGCGGCGCGGGTCAGGACGAGGCGACCCGCAGCGAGACCCGGCCCGTCCGCCGTCGGCCCTCGCCGTCGGTGAGGTCCCTCGCCACGCCCGCCCACCACTGAGCGCCCTCCTCGATGTGGCGCAGCAGGATGCCCTCGCGGACCGCCCACGGGCAGATGTCCGCCGACTTGACGCCCATGAGCTTCATGGCCGTGTGCCCGACGACCGCCCCGGCCAGGCTCTGGGCCGCGCGTGGCGCCGAGATCCCGGGAAGACGGGCGCGTTCGGCTGCGGGCAGCAGCGCGAGCCGGTCCTTGGCCCGGCGCAGCGCGGACCGCTCCAGGCGCCGAGGCACGAACAGGCCGTGGCGGCCGGGGACTTCACCGGTCAGCCGGGCCAGTTGCTGGAACGTCCGCGAGGTGGCGACGGCCGAGCGCGGCCCCTCCCAGCGGATCCGCGCGGCCACGTCCCGCAGCTGGTGGCGCACCCGGCGCCGCAGCGCCTTGAGCGCCTGCGGGGACGGCGGGTCCTCGTCGTGCAGGAACTCGTGCGTCAGCCGGTTCGCCCCGAGCGGCAGGCTCGCCACGAAGTCCGGCAGGCGCCCACGCCCGAACGCCACCTCCAGCGAGCCGCCGCCGATGTCGAACAGGACGAGCGGCCCCGCCTGCCAGCCCACCCACCTGCGCGCCCCGAGGAATGTCAGCTCCGCCTCCAGCTCGCCGGGCAGGGTGCACAGCTTGACGCCGGTGCTCGCGCGGACGGCGTGCAGGACGTCGAGGCGGTTCGGCGCGTCCCGCACGACCGCGGTCGCGAAGGCCAACGGCTCGTCGGCGCCCCACCGTTCGGCCGTCGCGGCGGCCTCGTCGACGGCGCGCACGAGATGCCGCACGGCGTCCTCGTCCAGCGGTCCGCCGGGCCTCACCCGCTCGCCGAGGCGCAGCCGCCACTTCGCGGTGTGCACGGGCAGCGGCGCCCCGCCCGCGGCATCGGCCACCACGAGGCGCACCGTGCGCGATCCGACATCCAGCACGCTCACTCGCATGAGCCCTCAGTACCCCCGGCACGTTCCGACACGCGCCATGATTCGGACACCTGCCGTTTCCCCAGACTTCTTCCGTGCGCCATCTTTTCGTCAACCGTCACGCATGGAAAGCTCATTATGGCCCCTTGATCCCTGGTTCATGATCCCTCGGCGGCTTCCCGGCCGACCGCGAGGCGCCGGACGTCCATGTCCGCATGTCCTCGGATGAAGCATCCCCGGCTCGAAACGCGACAGGTCCGGGCGGCCGGGCCCCGCGCGACCGGCACCGCCCCGCGGCACGAACCCCTAGCGTGGCCCCATGACTTCTCCCGCCGCACCGCCCGGACACCTCCACGACCTGGTCCTGCGCGGGGGCCGGGTCCTCGATCCGGAGACGGGTCTCGACGCGGTCGCCGACGTGGCCGTGACCGCCGGGACGATCTCGGCGGTCCAGCCGACGGCCCCGGCCGCCCCCGCGCCCGAGGCGTCCCCGCAGCCGCCGTGGCGGCTTGCCGCCCGCCGGACGCTCGACGTGACGGGCCTGGTCGTGGCCCCGGGCTTCATCGATCTGCACAGCCACTCGCACACCGTGGCCGGGCACCGCCTCCAGGCCCTCGACGGGGTGACGACGGCCCTGGAACTCGAACTCGGCCTCTCCCCCGTCGCGGAGGCCTACCGGCAGGCCGCCGCCGAGGGCCGGCCGCTCAACTACGGCTTCTCCGCCTCCTGGGCCCAGGCCCGGATGGCCGCCGTCGGCGCGCTCCCGCACGGCGGCGGCGCCGCGGCCGCCCTGGACCACCTGGGCAACCCCGCCTGGCAGCGCGAGGCGACCCGGCCCCAGGAGGACGCGCTGATCGAGCTGTTGCGCCGCGACCTCGCCGACGGCGCCCTCGGCATCGGCCTGATCGTCGGCTACGCGCCCCGGATCCGGCCCGAGGAGTACCTGGCCGTGGCCCGCGTCGCCGCGCTCGCAGGGCTGCCGACCTTCACCCACGCCCGGAGCCTCGTCGAGCACGTCGCGGACGTTCCCGTCGACGGCGCCGAGGAGATCGCGCGGGCGGCGGGCGAGACCGGGGTGCACGCCCACTACTGCCATGTGACGTCGACGTCGCGGCGGCACACCGACCGGGTCCTCGCCCTCATGGACCGGACCCGGGCCGAGGGCGGCCGGGTCTCCACGGAGGCCTATCCGTACGGCGCGGGCATGACCGCCGTCGGTGCCGCGTTCCTCGCGCCGGAGCTGCTGCCCGCGGCCGGGCTCGACGTCACGGACGTGGTCGTCGCGGCGACGGGCGAGCGGATCCGCGACACCGACCGGCTGCGCGAATTGCGCGCCGCCGACCCGGGCGCTCTCGCCGTCCTGCACTTCCTCGACGAGGCCGACGCGCACGACCGGGCGTTCATCGACCGGGCCCTGCTGCACCCCGCGACGGTCGTCGGCTCCGACGCGATGCCGCTGACCTGGACCGGACCGGCACCCAACCCGTTGGCGTGGCCGCTGCCGCCGGGCGCCGCGGTCACCCACCCGCGCACCGCGGGCACGTTCGCCAGGATGCTGCGCCGCTACGTACGCGAACTCGGCGCCCTCGACCTCCTCGACGCCGTCGGCCGCGCCACGCTGCTGCCCGCCCGCGTTCTGGAGTCCGGGGTGCCCGCGCTGCGCCACAAGGGGCGCGTCCAGGTCGGCTGCGACGCCGACCTGGTCGCCTTCGACCTCGCGGCGGTGGGTGACCGGGCCACGTACGCCGACAGCACGCTGCCGTCGGTGGGGTTCGCCCATGTGCTGGTCGGGGGGACGCCGGTGGTGGCGGACGGGGAGGTGGTGGCGGGGGCGCTGCCGGGGCGGCCGGTGCGGCGCTGAGGCCCGGGCCCCGGACGACCGGATGCCCCGTGCGCAGGGCGAAGCCGTACGCAGGGCAAGAAAGGGAGAGGGTCTCGGAGTCCGCCGACTCCGAGACCCTCAGTTCAGGGGGAGCTTCGCTCCTACCGCTTGGCGTCCTTGTTGAAGGAGGCCTTGGCCCACAGGTAGCCGACGATGGACAGGCCGAGGAGCCAGGCCAGGGCGATCCAGGCGTCGTTGCCGATCTCGGTGCCCAGCATCAGACCGCGCAGGGTCTCGTTCATCGGCGTGAAGGGCTGGTACTCCGCGAACCAGCGGATCCCCGCCGGCATCGAGTCCGGGGTCACGACCGCCGAGCCCAGGAAGGGCAGGAACGTCAGCGGCATCGGCGCGTTCGAGGCCGTCTCCACACTGTCCGAGCCCAGGCCGATCGCGGCCGAGATCCAGGCCAGGGCAAACGCCAGGAAGACCAGCAGCCCGATCGCGGCCAGCCACTCCACCACGTTCGCGTTCGGCCGGAAACCCACCGCCAGCGCCACACCGATCACCAGGACCAGACTGATCAGGGTCTGCACGACATTGCCGACCACATGACCGACCAGGACCGAGGCCCGCGAGATCGCCATGGTGCGGAAACGGTTGATGATGCCCTCGGTCATGTCCGAGCACACCGCCACCGCCGTGGACACCGCACCCGAAGTGATCGCCATCAACAGGATTCCGGGCGTCACATAGTTGGTGTAGTCACCGCGGTCCCCGCCGCCGCCGACACCGGGAATGTCGATACCGCCGCCGAGCGCGCCACCGAAGACGTACACGAACAGCAGCAGCATCAGGATCGGCATCGCGACGACCGAGATCGTCATCGACGGATAGCGCTGCGCGTGCTTGAGGTTGCGGCGCAGCATCGTCATCGAGTCACGCACGGCGTACGAGTTGGTGCTCATCGCTGAGCCTCCTTCACAGCGGTCGCGCTGCTCACGTCAGAGGTGGACTTGCGGCCCTGCCCCGTCAGAGCCAGGAACACGTCGTCCAGGTCCGGGGTGTGCACCGTCAACGCCTCGGCGTGGATGCCCGAGCGCTCCAGGCCGTCCAGCACGCCCCGGAGGGCCGGGATGCTGCCGTCGCTGGGGATCTGCAGCGTGAGGTCCTCGTCGTCGCGCGTGGCCTGCGGGAGGGTGCGGGCGGCGGCGTCGTGGTGGGTGGGGTCGTTGAACTGGAGCTTGATGTAGCCGCCGGGGATGCGGCGCTTCAGCTCGTCCGCCGTACCCTCGGCCACGATCTTGCCGCCGTCGAGGACCGCGATGCGGTCGGCCAACTGGTCGGCCTCTTCGAGGTACTGCGTGGTCAGGAAGATCGTGGTGCCGCCCGCGACGAGATCGCGGATCATGTCCCACATCGTGCGACGGCTGCGCGGGTCGAGGCCCGTCGTCGGCTCGTCCAGGAAGATGATGCTGGGCTTGCCCACGAGGGTCATCGCCAGGTCCAGCTTGCGGCGCATACCGCCGGAGAACTCCGAAGCGGACTTCTTGGCGACCTCGGTGAGGTCGAACCGCTCCAGGAGCTCGGCCGCGCGCCGCTGGCCCTCGGCCTTGTCGAGGTGCAGCAGGTCGGCTATCAGGAACAGGTTCTCCTCAGCCGTGAGAAGACCGTCCACCGCCGCGAACTGCCCGGTGACACCGATCTCGGAGCGCACCGCGTCCGGGTCCTGCTCCAGGGAGTGCCCGGCGACCGTGCACTGGCCCTCGTCCGCGCTGATCAGCGTGGAGAGGATCTGCACGGTGGTGGTCTTGCCCGCGCCGTTCGGGCCCAGCAGCGAGAAGATCGTGCCCGGGGTGACCTGCAGGTCGACGCCGTCCAGTACGACCTTCTCGCCGTACGACTTGCGCAGCCCAAGGGCGGTGATCCCCTTGGATGCCCCGGTCGGTTGGGTGGTGGCGGTCATCGTGCCCCTTCTCATTTCCGTTGGTGTTTCAAAGGTCGTTCGCCGCGCTGCGGTCACACGGGCTGCGCCCGGCGGATCACGATGTCGCCGGCACCGGTGCGGGCGCGCACCTGCACGGTCTGCGCCCCCTTGCCGGGGCCATCGGAGGCACCGAGTGAGTTGTGGACGGTGCCGGCCTGGGAGTTGACGTCCAGCCAGGCGGCGGTGCCCAGGTTGATGCCGATCTCCAGGTCGCCGGTCTGGGTCTGCAGGTCGACGCGGCCGCGGGCGACCTGCTCGATGCGGGTGTCGCCGTTGGCGGACTTGGACGCGACGTCCGCGTGCGCCCGGCCGACGAAGATGTTGCCGTTGGCCACCTTCAGCCGCAGTTCACCGGTGACCTGGTCGATCCAGGTGTTGCCGTTGGAGTTCTTGATCTCGGCGGCGCCGTCGATCTCGTGGACGCGCACCTGGCCGGAGCCGGTGACGATCTCGGCCATGCCGTCGATGTGCTTGGCGGTGACGTCGCCGCGCTCCGTGCGCAGCCGCGCCGGTCCGGTGCGGTCCAGGCGGATGTCGCCGTCCATGGTGGTCAGCATGCACTCGCCGAGCGTGCCGTCACCGGTGAAGTCGCCGGTGGCCGCGGCGCCGTTGACCCGGGAGCCGCTCGGCAGCCGGATCTCGACGGCGACGGACCCGGAGTCGCCGCGCCGGGCGGCGGCCTTGGGCGTACGGATCGTGAGGCGGCCGCGGCTGAAGTCGACCCTGGTGTCCCGGGCGGCCCGCAGGTCGGCTTCGTCGCCCTCGGTGCGGGGGCGCACCTCGACGACGGTGATGGGGCGCTCGCCCGCGGTGATGTGCGCGACGCCCAGCTCGACGTGGAGCGTGGCAGTGATCGGCTCAGGGGTGTCAAAAGTAGGCAAGGGTGTCCCATCCTCGTGACTCTGCTGGGCGTCCCCACTGGCGGGACGGCTGCTTCGGGCGTCAGGCGGCGGCAGGCCGGGAGCGGTCCGTGGGGTCTATGTGAACGCCACCGATCCGCGGGTCCCGTCCGGCTCCAGGGCGTCCGAGACCGCCCGCACCAGCCAGGAGTTGAGCGAGACCCCTTCCGCCGCCGTGGCCTGCTCGGCCCGGAGCTTCAGCCCCGCCGGGAGGCGGAGGTTGATCCGCGAGGCACCGCCGTCCTCCGGCTCCGCCACGGGGCGGGGCACGGGCGTGGCCGTGAGCCGGTCGGACGCGCTTCGGTCGGGGCGCTCCGCGAACGGCTCGGCGCCGGGCGGCGCCGTCACGACGAAGTCGGGGTCGAGTCCCCGCAGCCGCACGTCGACCGAGCCGGGCGCGAGTTCGAGGGTGATCTCCCGCGTGGCGTCGGACAGTGCGTTCAGCAGGGCGAGCCGGGTCGCGGCCTCCAGCGTCGCGGCCAGGCGCTCGGCGAGCGCACGGGCGCCCTCGTCGCCCGCTTCGGTGGCGACCGCGAGTTCGTGCCGGAGATTGGCCACGTACGGCGTCAGGTCCATGCTGCCATCATGGCACACTCATGGCGCCACGGCGAGCCACAGTGGCACCACACCCTTTCCTTGATGCGATCCGGGCGCGGAGCCCGGGGCGTTTGTGCTCTTCAGGCCGACGTTAGACCCGGGAATGCCGCCGCGACAGGTTTTCCGGCGCAGACGCAGACCGCTCGGCGGATCACTCCCTTCCGAGGCCCCGCCGCCCGCGCCCGACGCCACCGAGGGGCGCGCCGCGAGACCGGGCGCGCCCCCTGTTTCGTCCCGGCCACCAGGACACGCCGCCGGGAATTTCGCGCGCCCCCCCGCACACCACGAAGCGGGCCGCGCCGGCCGGGTGAGCCGGTGCGACCCGCTTCAACACCCTCTCGGGCAGCGTACGTTGGCCCGCCTCCCGGACGGGGCGAAGGCGGGCCGACGTCGGCCTCCACGGCCGCGCCGACCCGCCTCGGGGCTGCTCTTTCACCTCAGGTCTGGCCGTGGGCCACTCCTGGTGCTACGGGTGCGTCCCCGCCCCGGGCGTCAGGCGCGGGGTCAGGCGCGTCAGCCCCGGTACTGCGGCTCGGGCCGGCGCTGCCGCGGCGGCGCCTGGTCCTGGGCGGCGGCGAGGCGGCGGGACAGCTTCTCGCCCTCGACGTCCATGTTCGGAAGGAGCCAGTCGAGCCACTTCGGCAGCCACCACGCGGACTTGCCGAGCAGGGCGAACAGGGCGGGCACGATGGTCATGCGGACGATGAAGGCGTCGAAGAGGACGGCGACGGCGAGACCGAAGCCGATCATCTTGACCAGGTCGTTCTCCTCCATGATGAAGCCGGAGAAGACGCTGATCATGATGATCGCGGCCGCGGTGACCACCCGCCCGCCGTAGCGGAAGCCGGTGACGACCGACTCGCGCGGCTCGATGCCGTGGACGTACGCCTCGCGCATCCGCGTCACCAGGAACACCTCGTAGTCCATCGCGAGGCCGAAGACCACACCGATCATGAAGACCGGCATCGTGCTCATGATCGGGCTCGGCTGGTCGACGCCGAAGACGTCCGCGAGCCAGCCCCACTGGAAGACCGCCACCACCGCGCCGAGCGCGGCGGCCACCGAGAGCAGGAAGCCGAGCGCCGCCTTCAGCGGCACCAGGATCGAGCGGAAGACCAGCATCAGGAGCAGGAAGGCCAGGCCGACGACCGTGCCCAGGTAGGGCAGGAGCGCGTCGTCGAGGGTCTTGGAGAAGTCGATGAACATGGCCGTCTGACCGGTGAGCAGGATTTCGGGGCCCTTGTCGGCCTCGATGTCCTTTGCCACCCCTCGCAGGGATTTGACCAGGTCCTTGGTCTCGTCCTCGGCCGGGCCCGTCTTGGGCACGACGTTCACGATGGCGGTGTCGTTGGCCTTGTTGGGCGCGGCGGGGCCGACCGACTCGACACCGGGCTCCTTCTCCATGCGCTTGCGCACGGTCTCGGCCTCGGCCTTGACGTTCTTGCCCTCGATGGTCACCATCAGCGGCCCGTTGAAGCCCTTGCCGAAGGAGTCCGACATCATGTCGTACGCCTTGCGCTGGGTGGTGTCCGGCGCCATGGTGCCCTCGCTGGGCAGGCCGAGCTTCATGCTGGCGGCGGGTACGGCGACCGCGCCGAGGCCGACGACGGCGAGGAGCAGGACGGCGACCGGGTGGCGCAGGATGAAGCGCGCCCAGCGGGCGCCGAGGTTCGGCTGCTGCTGCCTGCGGGCCCGCTCCTCGGCCTTGCGCCGCTTCTTCTCCGACAGCGGCTTGCCCTTGTACAGCGCGCGGTCCTTGCGGGCGAGCACCTTGACGGGCGCGAAGCCGAGGAGTGCGGGGACGAGCGTCACGGCGATGAAGACGGCGATCGCGACGGTGCCCGCGGCGGCCATGCCCATCTTCGTGAGCATCGGGATGTTGACGACGGCGAGTCCCACCAGGGCGATGATGACGGTGAGTCCGGCGAAGACGACGGCGGTGCCCGCGGTGCCCACGGCCCGCCCGGCGGCGTCCTGGCGCTCGCGGCCCTCGGCGATCTCCGAGCGGTAGCGGGAGACGATGAACAGGGCGTAGTCGATACCGACCGCGAGGCCGATCATCATGGCCAGGGTCGTGGTCGTGGACGACAGGCCGACGGTGGAGCCGATCGCGGTGATGCCGGAGATGCCGACGCCGACGCCGACCAGCGCGGTGAGCAGCGGCATGCCGGCGGCGATCATCGAGCCGAAGGTCAGGATCAGGACGACCGCGGAGACGGCGATGCCGATCGCCTCGGAGGAACCGCCCACGGACTGCTCGACCTTGACGGCGTCACCGCCGGCCTCGGCCGTGAGTCCGCTCTTGCGGGCGCTCTCCAGCGTCTTGTCCAGGGCGTCGTGCGCCTTGTCGTTCACCTTGGTCTGGACGACCTTGTAGGTGGCGGACACATAGACGGTGGACTTGTCCTTGCTGACGGCGGCGTTGCCCGCGTACGGGTCGCCGACGCTCGCCACCTGGGGCGCCTTGCGCAGCTCGGCGATGACCTTGTTGACCTTGGCCTTCTCGCCCGCGGCGGTGATGTCGCCGCCGCCGGGGACCCTCAGGACCACACGGGCCGTGGCACCGTCGGCGCTCGCGTCGGGGAACTTGTCCTCGAGGAGGTCGTAGGCCTTCTGCGACTCGGTGCCCGGCATCGAGAACGCGTCGGCGGGGGGCGTCGGCGCGGACGAGGCAGCGTAGCCCACCCCGCCGAAGATCAGCACCCAGAGCAGTGCCATCAAACCGCGTCGCCGGAAGGCGAAACGGCCCAGTTTGTACAGGATGGTAGCCACGGGGAAGGGACTCCTGTCGGGTAGTCAGGAACGAGGGGACAGTGCGAGAACCGCGCCGGCGGTCTCGATGCGCGTCGCCACGGGACTCGTCGACGTACCGCGTGGCATCCATAGCGCTACGATGGCACCACGATGGCGCCATGGCAAGCCACCATGGCACACATTCGGCACCAGCGCGCCGCCACCCTCCGCCAGCACCACCCCTGAGGGGCAATCAACGGCAGACAAGCGGGCCTTTCGAGTGCCCGTTCGGACCCACCGGAGCCACGGACCGGCACCGCGAACGCCTCCACCCAGGCACCCGGAAGCCGCGCTTCACCAGGCCACCCCCATCCGTCCGCACCATCGCCACATTCAGGCCCGAATGGGTTGCAGTAGCCGATCCAGAAGCGAGATCCAGCCAGTACCCGTTGTGCGCCTTGACTTCAGAGGAACCGTTCCGTTCGCGACAGCGAAGCCCTTCGGAGCGGCAGCCGCCCCACAGTGACGCCTTCGCGACCAGGGGCAAGCGGGCAACACGGAGGGCAGATTCGGTCAGACGTCGAGGGCAGAACAAAGTGGCGCTTGTATGGCGCCATATTTGTGCCATCATGGCGTCATGGACCTCACGCCATACGTCGACGATTTCCGGCACGAGCTCGCAGTCGCCGCAGACGCGGGCGGAGACGAAGCCCGAGCCCTCGCCCAACGACTCACCGCACCGCTGGAGACAGCGGCCCGGCTCACCCTGCTCAACGCGCTGTCCGCCGCCATGGGAGAGATCACCCGCGACCTCGCGCCCGGCTGCTCGGTGGCCGTGCAACTCCGCGGCCTCGACCCCGAGTTCGTGGTGACGCCATCCCCCGGCCAGGCCCGCACGGAGCAGGAGCAGCACTGGGGCGCACGGGGGCACGCACCGGCGCCCGTGGCACCGGTGCGCCCCCTCGTCGACACCGGTCTGCCCGGCGGTTTCATCCGGCTGCAGTTCGCCAGCGTGAGCGGACTGGAATCAGCCACCGCCCTCTTCGAACGCGCCACCCCCGACCATGAGTCGCTCGCCCTGCACCTGCCGAGCGACGGCACCGTGCCCGCGCTCCGCGCCGTCCTCGACGCCCTGGACGACGCGGCGATCGAGGCCACGCGGCTCACCGTGCACAGCGCCGGCCTCGACGATGTCGTCCACTCCCTCATCGGCATGCCCCCGGCGGGGATCGGGCTGCCCCAGTCGGGCATCGAGTTCGTCGCGTCGAACGACGAGCTCGCCTGCCGCAAGTCCTCGCCCCGCAGCCCCCGCAAGCCCCGCAAGTCCCCCCGCGGCGACGCGGGCTGAGCACCCCCGGGCCGCGCGACCGAGGCGGTCGCACGGCCCATGCCCGCACGCGGGTCAGGACCCCGCCGGCCTCACGCCGCCGCTCGTCCCGGCCGTCGCGCGGTGAGCAGCGGCAGCTCCCTCGCGCCCGTCAGCTCCGGGTTCGCCATCAGTACGGGCGGGTTGTCCGGGTCGGTCCGCAGGTCCGGGTAGCGCTCCAGGAGGATGCGGAGCGCGATCCGCCCTTCGAGCCGCGCGAGCGGCGCCCCGAGACAGAAGTGGATGCCCCGGCCGAAGGCGAGGTGAGGGTTGGGGTCGCGTCCGGGCCGGAAGTCGTCCGGGCCGAAGAAGACGCGCTCGTCCCGGTTGGCCGCGCCGACCCACAGCGCGAGCGCCTGCCCGGCGGGCACCCGCCGCCCGCCAAGATCGACCTCCCGCGTCGTGGCCCGGTAGAAGACCTGGAAGGGCGTCAGCAGGCGCAGCGACTCCTCGATCACGGCGGGCAGCCCGTCCGGGTCGCGCCGCAGCGCATCCCCGTACTCCGGACGGGCGTCCAGACAGAGCACCGTGTTGCCGAGCAGCATGGTCGTGGTGACATGCCCCGCGACGAGCAGCAGTTGGGCGAAGTTGCCGAGCGCCGCCGGGGACAGCCGCTCGCCGTCGACCTCGGCCTGCACGAGCAGGGTGAGCAGGTCCTCCCGAGGATGGCGCCTGCGGTCGTCGGCGTGCTCCGTGAAGTACTCGTTCATGCGGCGCCCCAGATCGAGGGCCGCGGCGACCTCGTCCGCGCCGATGTCGCCACCGCCCCCGCCGCTCCCGTCCCCGGTCGCGCCCACCGCCGTCGGCGCCTGCTCGCGCGGGAAGATCTCCTCGCTCCACTGCCGGAACAGCGGGCGGTCGGACGCGGGGACGCCCAGGAGTTCCGCGATGACGGTCACCGGCAGCGGATGGGCGAGGTCGTCGACGAGCTCCAGCGCGCCGCGTTCGTCGGCCCGGTCGAGCAGTTCGTGGGTCAGGACGCCGATCCGGGGTGCGAGGCCCGCCACCAGCCTCGGCGTGAAGGCCCGGCCGACCAGCTGCCGGAGCCCTCGGTGGGCGGGCGGGTCCATCTGGGTGAGCAGGCCGCTCTTCTCGTAGTCCGGGGCGTCGGGGGCGAGTTGGCGGACCGTGTCGGACGAGTAGGTGGCGGGGTCGGAGAAGACCTCGACGACCTCCGGGTAGCCGTACACGTTCCAGATCCCGGTCCGCTCGTCGAGGGCCACCGGCCGCTCGGGGCGGGTGCCGCGGAGCCAGAAGTGGGCCGGGGGCGCGCCCCATTGGTCGGCGAGAGCGGTGAGGGGCGCGGGGCGCAGAGAGTGGTAAGTCATGATATTTCACCTGTTTCATGGCGTGCGGAGGCACGCTCCGCGGGTCGAGGACCACGCGGCAGGAGGGTGGGGGGAAGGCGACGCGTCGGGGCCGCGGGCCCGCTGCGGGCGGGCGGCGGCGCTCAGCGCGTGCGGGGCGCGCGCTCAGTGAGGGTGCGGTGCGCGCTCAGTGCGCAGGCGGTACGGAGGGTGCGAGCAATACTCGGCCACGTACCGCCGCCTGATCACGGGCACGGGAAACGGCCGGGGCGTCCGGACACGCGGCGAGGGCACGGGTTCCGGGAACGCGGCGAGGGCACGGTGTCGGCCACCGCGCCCTCGTGCTGCCGTCAGGCGCCGTGGTCAGGCGCGGCGTATGACGATGTCGCCGCGGCTGGTGACGGCGTGTATCTCGACGGCCTCTTCCGGCAGCTCGGGTGCGTCGGACGCGCCGAGCGAGTTCCGTACGTGACCGACCTTGGTGTGCACGTCGAGCCAGGCGGCGGATCCTTTCCGCACCCCGATCTCCAGCTCGCCGGCGGCGGCGCGCAGTTCGACGCGGCCGCGGGTCACCTCGCCGACGCGGATGTCGCCGGTGACGGAGCGGGCGGTGACGTCGTCGTACACCCGGCCGATGCTGATGTCGCCGCGGTTGACGGTGGCCCGCAGTCGGCCGGTGACCTCTTCGATGTCGGTGTCGCCGCTGGAGTTCTTCAGGGTCAGCACGCCGTCGATGCGGCCGATGCGGATGTCCCCGGAGGCGACCCGGATGTCGGCCTCGCCGATGGCGCTGCCGACCGTGACGTCACCGAAGCCGCTGTTGAGCTGCAGCCGTCCGGCCCGCTCCAGCTGGATGCGGCCGTGCCCGGTCTTGAACTCGCACTCCCCCAGCTCGCCCTCGCTGTAGATGTCGGCCATGGTGGCATCCCCCGACACCCTTGATCCGGCGGGCAGTTCGACCGTCACGTCGACGGAGCCGCCGGAGCCGAAAAGGCTGCGCCGGCGCGGGGTCCTGATGAGCAGCCTGCCCTGGCCGTACTCGACGCGGGTCTGTTCGGCGGCGCTGCGGTCGTTCTGGCTCAGTCCGTTGCTCGGGCTGACCTCGACCACGGTCTCGGTGCGCGCGCCCGCAGTCAGGCGCAGGAGGCCCGCGTTGAGCTGCAGGGCGACAGAGATGGGCTCGGGGGTGTCGAAGGTTGGCATGGCTGCCCCGTCCTATGGGTCTGTCGGGCGTCCCCGCTGGTGGGACGGCTGAGGGAGGGTGACACTGCGGTGCGGGCGGCGCTCAGCCGACCCAGCCGGTGTAGCTCCGGCCGCCGCGGCCGGCGGAATGCCCCGGTCCGGCCTGGGGGGCGACGGTCCTTTCCTCGGGTTCCAGGGCCGTCGATATCGCCCGTACGAGCCAGGCGTTGAGCGAGAGTCCCTCCTGTGCCGCCGCCTTCTCGGCCCGCAGCTTGAGGCCGGAGGGCAGGCGGAGGTTGATCCTCACCGTGGTGCGGTGGTCCTCGGCGGACAGGGCCGGGGGCGGCACCCGCGCCGGGGCCGGTCCGGTCGGGACCGCCTCGGGCGCGGCGCGGTCCACCCAGTCGTCGACCGCGGCCGGTGTCACCACGAACTCGGGCTCGCGGCCGCGCAGCCGTACGTCCACGGAGCCTGGTGCCAGTTCGCCCGTGATCTCGCCCGCCGCGTCGGACAGCGCCTGAAGCAGCGTGAGCCGGGTCGCCGACTCGAGCTGGGCGCTGAGGCGCTCGGCCATCGCCCGCGCCTCCTCGCCGTCCGCGTCGGCTGCGACGGACAGCTCCCTGCGGAGGTAGTCGACGTAGGGCGTGAGATCCATGACGCCACTATGGCATCACGATGGCGCCATTGCAAGCCGACATGGCTCACGACTGGCGCACCGAGGCGGCCCGGCGGCGCCAGTAGACCTTGACGCGGGCTCCGGCGGATCTCACGGCGGGGCTCGGACGGCCTCCTGGTGCGGAAAACCGGAAGGCCGCCCACCGGTTGGTGGACGGCCTGCTCGGTCGGTGCCGGTGCGGTGGTCTCAGACCTCGCCCTCGCGCCGCACCCGGTCGAGGACGCCGGGCAGCGCGCGCAGGAACGCCGTCACCTCGTCCTCGCCGACGATCAGCGGCGGGGCGAGCCGGATGGTGTCCGGCAGGGCGGCGTTCACCAGGAGTCCCGCGTCCTGGGCGGCCTGCTGCACGCGCGGTGCGACGGCATCGGTCAGGACGATGCCGAGCAGCAGACCGGCGCCGCGGACCCGGTCCACCAGCGGGTGCCCGAGTGCCTCGATGCCCCGGCGCAGCGCCTCGCCCTGGCGCTTGACGTGGTCCAGGAGCCCGTCGCCGTGGATGGTGTCGAGCACCGCGAGCGCGGCGGCGCAGGAGACGGGGTTGCCGCCGAAGGTGGTGCCGTGCGCGCCGGGCACCATCAGCTCGGCGGCCGGGCCGAACGCGAGCGTCGCGCCGATGGGCATGCCGCCGCCGAGGCCCTTGGCGAGGGTGAGGACGTCCGGCTCCACGCCGTGCGCCTGGTGCTCGAACCAGTGGCCGGTGCGGCCGATGCCGGTCTGCACCTCGTCGAGGACGAGCAGCGTCCCGGTGGCCCGGGTGATCTCGCGGGCCGCGGCCAGATAGCCGGGCGGCGGTACGACCACGCCGTTCTCGCCCTGGATCGGCTCGATGACGACGAGCGCGGTGTCCTCGTCGACGGCCGCGCGCAGCGCGTCGGCGTCACCGAACGGCACATGCGTGACATCACCGGGCAGCGGCTCGAACGCGGCGCGCTTCGGGGGCTGGCCGGTGAGGGCGAGGGAGCCCATGGTGCGGCCGTGGAAGCCGCCCTCGGTGGCGACCATGCGGCGGCGGCCGGTCAGGCGGCCGATCTTGAAGGCCGCCTCGTTCGCCTCCGCGCCGGAGTTGGAGAAGAAGACCCGGCCGGAGCGCCCGGTCAGCCGGAGCAGCCGCTCGGCGAGCCGCACCGGCGGCTCGGCGATGAACAGGTTCGAGACATGGCCGAGCCTGCCGACCTGCTCGCTGACGGCACGGACGACGGCGGGGTGCGCGGTGCCGAGGGAGTTGACGGCGATCCCGCCGAGGAAGTCGAGGTACTTCCTTCCGTCGGCGTCCCAGAACGCGGCGCCCTCGCCGCGCACCAACGGCACCCTCGGCGTGCCGTAGTTGTCCATCAGCGACGCCTGCCAGCGCTCGGTGAGCTTGGTGTTCCCGCGCTCCCCCACGGCGTCGCCCGTGACGCCGGTGTCGCTCGTTGCCTCGTTCATACCGTCCCCTCCGTGCCGGGCACGCTCATCGCGCCCTCTCCTGGGCCGCCCCGCTCATCGCAGGTCGTCTTCGATGTCCGGCATGACCAGCGTGCCGATCTCCTCGCGCGTGAACATCTCGAGCAGCACCGAGTGCTGGACCCGTCCGTCGATGACGCGCGCGCTGCCCACGCCGTTGCGGACCGCGTGCAGGCAGCCTGCCATCTTGGGGACCATGCCGTCGGCCAGCTCCGGAAGGATCTTCTCCAGTTCGCTGGCGCTGAGCCTGCTGATGACCTCGTCGCTGTGCGGCCAGTCCGCGTACAGGCCCTCGACGTCGGTGAGGAAGACCAGCGTGTGGGCGTTCAGGGAGGCGGCGATGGCGGCGGCCGCGGTGTCGGCGTTCACGTTGTAGACGTGGTCGTCGTCGACACTGCGGGCCACCGGTGAGATGACCGGGATGCGGCCGTCCGCGAGCAGCGCCTCGACGGCGCCGGGGTTCACCCCGGCGATCTCGCCGACCCGGCCGATGTCGACCTTCTCTCCCTCCTCGCCCTCCGGCCAGTGCTTGGTCGCGGTGATGGTGTCCGCGTCCTCGCCGGTGAGGCCGACGGCGAGCGGGCCGTGCTGGTTGATGAGGCCGACGAGCTCGCGCTGGACCTGTCCCGCGAGCACCATCCGGACCACGTTCATGGCCTCGGGCGAGGTGACCCTGAGGCCGGCCTTGAACTCGCTGTCGATGTGGTGGAGCTTCAGGGCGGCGCTGATCTGCGGGCCGCCGCCGTGCACGACGACCGGCTTGAGGCCGGCGTGCCGCAGGAAGACGACGTCGTGGGCGAAGGCCGCCTTCAGCTCGTCGTCGATCATGGCGTTGCCGCCGAACTTGATGACGCAGATCTTGCCCTGGTGGCGGTTGAGCCACGGCAGCGCGTCCATCACGGACTGCGCCTTGACCAGTGCGGGGTGCTCCTGCGTGCTGATCCTCATGACGAGTACGCGCTGTTCTCGTGGACGTACTCGGACGTCAGGTCGTTGGCCCACAGCGTGGCGCGCTCGGCGCCCGCCGCCAGGTCCGCGGTGATGACGACCTCACGGCCGGACATGTCGACCGCGGTGCGGTCGGCGCCGATCGAGCCGTCCTTGCAGACCCAGACGCCGTTGATGGCGACGTTCAGACGGTCCGGCTCGAAGGTCGCGGACGTGGTGCCGATGGCGGAGAGCACGCGGCCCCAGTTGGGGTCCTCGCCGTGGATGGCGCACTTGAGGAGGTTGTTGCGGGCGATGGAGCGCCCGGCCTCCACGGCGTCGTCCTCGGTGGCCGCGTTCACGACGTCGATGCGGATGTCTTTCGACGCGCCCTCGGCGTCACCGATGAGCTGGCGGGCCAGGTCGTCGCAGACCTGCCGGACGGCGTCGGCGAACTCCGCGTACTCCGGAGCCACTCCGGCGGCGCCGGAGGCCAGCAGCAGCACCGTGTCGTTGGTGGACATGCAGCCGTCGGAGTCGACCCGGTCGAAGGTCACGCGGGTCGCCGCGCGCAGCGCCTTGTCCAGGACGTCGGTGTCGAGGTCGGCGTCGGTGGTGAGGACGACGAGCATCGTGGCGAGGCCGGGGGCGAGCATGCCCGCGCCCTTGGCCATGCCGCCGACCGTCCAGCCCTTGCCCTCGACGACCGCGGTCTTGTGCACGCTGTCCGTCGTCTTGATGGCGACGGCCGCCTTCTCGCCGCCGTCCTCGGAGAGTTCGGCGACGGCGCTCTCGACGCCCGGCAGGAGCTTGTCCATCGGGAGCCGGACGCCGATGAGGCCGGTGGAGGCCACGGCGACCTCGCCCGCACGGTGCCCCTCCAGGCTCGCCGCGACCTTCTCCGCGGTCGCCCGGGTGTCCTGGAAGCCCGCCGGGCCCGTGCACGCGTTGGCGCCGCCGGAGTTGAGGATGACGGCGCTGACCGCGCCCACCCTCAGGACCTGCTCGCTCCACACCACGGGGGCGGCCTTCACCCGATTCGAGGTGAAGACACCGGCCGCCGAACGACGCGGGCCGTTGTTCACGACCAGGGCCACATCCGGATTACCGCTGCTCTTTATTCCGGCCGCGACGCCTGCGGCCGAAAAACCTTGTGCTGCCGTGACGCTCATGGCTCTACTACTCCTATAGTGGAAGTTCCCAGTTTCCCGGGAAGGCCGAGGGGGACCACCGACAATGACATGACCCGAGCCGCCCCATTCCTCGATTCTGGCGACTGGGTGCCGTGAATACACAACTCCCCTTCCGCCCTTTCCCATTGAACGCCCCACATCGCTGATCTGGCAGTTCATCGATGTGTCACCGGCACTGCCGGGCGTGGCCGCCCGACAACCCGCAACAAACTACAGGCAATTCAGGCTTTCGGCACCGGGCTGTCCTGTCCACGGGACAGCGGGCCATCGGCACCGTCCGTGCCGGGAACCTTGTGCATGGCCCGCACGGACCGCCGCAGAACCAACCGAGTAGCTTCGGGAGCGCAGTTCACGGTCGCGCTCGAAGGTGGCGGGCCCGAAATTTTTCACGGAATTTTGATCCGGTCGCAGTGAATACTTCACGGGACCACCGCAGTACGCCCCGGTCCATACCGACAATTCGTCGGCGAGCAGCCGGGGCTGGACGCCGGGCTTGCCCGCGGCCGATAATGGCGAGGCTGGTGGACTGTGTCCGCCGGCACCTGGAACGAACGGCTTCCGCCGGGAAGTCATCGTGTACGGCTTGAAATGGCTTGAAATGGAGTGGACATGAGCAGCAACCCGTTCGACGACGCGGATGGCCAGTTCTA
The DNA here is from genome assembly GCF_045070545.1 of Streptomyces sp. RK9. Classification (NCBI taxonomy): domain Bacteria; kingdom Bacillati; phylum Actinomycetota; class Actinomycetes; order Kitasatosporales; family Streptomycetaceae; genus Streptomyces; species Streptomyces sp. RK9. The sequence goes on from NZ_CP173703.1 coordinate 1,488,246, forward strand.
CGTCTTGGTGAACGACGAGGAGCAGCACTCCCTGTGGCCGTCGTTCACCGAGGTCCCCGCCGGCTGGCGGGTGGCGTTCGGCGAGGCCGGCCGCCAGGAGTGCCTGGACTACGTGGAGCAGAACTGGACCGACCTGCGGCCCAAGAGCCTGCGTGACGCGATGGCGGCCGACCAGGCCGCGTAGGGCCGTGCGGCGGGCGCGCTCCTGAGCGACGCCGAGCAGCCGTGAAGGGGCGGGCCCCGGTGCTGGGAAGCACCGGGGCCCGCCCCTTCACGCGTACGCGGCCCCGCCCCGGACGCGCGCATGCGAACGGCCCGTCGGTGGGGGCCGACGGGCCGTCCGGAACAGGGGTGGCTCAGACCTTCTCGCCGACGCCGCGTCGCTCGACGATCGAGTCGGCGATCTCACCGCTGCGCACGGCGATGTTCGACAGCAGGGACGACGTCAGACCGTGCGTGTGCTCGGTGCCGCCCTGGAGGTAGATGCCACAGGACAGGTCGCCGGTGGTGACGACGCGGTAGTCGCGCTCCACCTGGTGGCGGCCCTCCTCGTCGCGCAGGCAGAAGCCGTCCAGGTCGCCGAGCAGGCGGGTGGCGTCCATCGTGGCGTAGCCGGTGGCGAAGACGAGCGCGTCGACGTCCATCTCCTGCTCGGTCTCGCCGTCCAGGAGCGAGTGCAGGACGACCCGCGTGTCGTTGCCGGAGCGCTTCACTTCCTTGACCCGGGTGAGGTTCAGGAAGTGCAGCCGCTGGGCGCCCGCGACCTCCTCCTCGTAGGAGCGGCGGAACAGCTCCCGGATCACGTCGTCGTCGACGACGGAGTAGTTGGTGTTCTTGTGGTACCGCCAGAACGCGTCCCGCGTCTTCTCGGTGCCGAAGTAGTAGTGGTCGACGGCGGTGGGGTCGAAGACCTGGTTGGCGAAGGGCGTGTCGTCCGCGACGGAGTAGCCGTAGCTCGGCAGGATCGCCGAGACCTGGGCCTGCGGGAGCATGTCGTGCAGGTACTTGGTGATCTCGGCGGCGCTCTGGCCGGCGCCGACGACCGCGACGTTCGTCAGCTCCTCGGGCTTCATCTGGGCGTACTTCGCCAGGAACTCCGAGCTGTGCCACACCCGCTCGTCGCGCTCCATGCCGTCGGGCATGCGCGGCACCAGGCCGGTGGAGACGGTGATGTTGCGGGCCTTCACCACGCGCGAGGTCCCGGCGACGGTGTCACGGACGACGACCTCGAGGATCTGGTCGTCCGCGTCGGACTCCGCCGCCAGACGGATCTCGGTGACCTCGGAGTTGTACGAGACGCGGTCGCGGAAGCTCGCCTCCGCCCACTCCAGGTACTGGTGGAACTCCTGGCGGGTCGGGAAGAAGTCCTGGTTGTTCACGAACTGGACCAGGCGGTTCGAGTCGTGCAGGTAGGACACGAAGCTGTAGCGCGACAGCGGATTGCGGAAGGTCGCCAGGTCCTTCAGGAACGAAATCTGCATCGTCGCCTGCGGGAGCAGCATGTTGCGGTGCCAGCCGAAGGCGGCCTGCCGCTCGAAGAAAGCAGCCGTGATCGGCTGCTCCGAGGTATTTGACTCGTGTTCCTCCAGGGCGATGGCGAGGGACAGGTTGGACGGGCCGAACCCGATCCCGACGATGTCGTATATCTCGTTTTCACGCGTACCCATAGATATTCTCCCGCTGATGTAGCTTCGACTGGGACTTCCGCAGCTGCGACGACGGCATTGCGGTTATCCAAGAGGACCTTGGTCGGAAATGCTGCGGTCGGAAATGCTGCCAACTCTCGTCTGACGTGCGGCTGATGGTCTCGAACATCTCGACCGGTGGTCCGGGAGACACGCATTAAGTATTGCGCTGGAGAACACCGCCACGCCAACTTAGAGGGGCCGGACTGACCTTTCAAGAGGCCCCGGCCGCACCGTCTGCCGGGCACCGCTGTCCTGCCGACAGGACAGCCATGTCGGCTCGTCCATAAATTTGGTTGTGCCTCTCAAAGCGCTGGTAGCGTCGGCGACTTGGCACCATACCGTGAGTGAGATTAGCGAAAGGGTGAACTCCGGATGTTCGTTCCCAGTCAGTACCGCCAGCCGGACAGTTCGTGGATGCTGGATCTGATCCGCGGCAATCCGTTGGCGCTCTTTGTGAGCAACGGCAGTCCCGAAGCCGGGCCGTTCGCCACACATCTTCCGGTGATTCAGGATCCGGAGTGGACCGGCGAATGGTCGGACGACCTCTCGGGCGGTCGGCTGCTCGGACATATGAACCGTGCGAACCCGCACTGGAAGGCGCTCGAGTCGGGCAGCGTGAATCTCCTGACGTTCACAGGACCGCACGGCTATGTGTCGCCGACGGTCTATCAGGTGACGCCGGCCGCGCCGACGTGGAACTTCACCTCGGTGCATGTCCACGGTGTCGTCGAGAAGATCGAGGGCATCGAGAACACCCTGGAGGTGGTGAAGTCCACCGTGCGCACCTATGAGGGTGCCTTCGGCGACGGCTGGGACATGTCCGAATCGCTCGACTATTTCCGAAAGATCGTGCCCGCCGTCGGCGCGTTCCGCATCAAGGTGACGGGCGCCGAGGGCATGTTCAAGCTCAGCCAGGAGCAGCCGGACGAGGTCCAGGACCGCGTGCGGAACTCCTTCGGCGGCCGCGAGTGCACCCGCCACCAGGCGACGGCCCAGCTCATGAGCAAGCTGCCGTAGGTCCGCACCCGCCATAGCTTCCGCACAGCCGTTCCGCTGCCGCGGACCGTTCGACGGGCCCCACACACCCTTCTCGCTCACGGGACTTCGGGGCCCGCCGTCCAGTCCGCGGCAGCGGCTCGGCGTATCCGCGCCGACACGTGCCGACGCGCAGGAACCCGCACTCCCTCTCCGGAGTACGGGCCCTGCGCGTCGTATATGCGTCCGCCGAGGTCAACTGCCCTGATCTCGGCGGACGTTGGCCATGTCAGGCCAGGGCGCCCGGTACCTCAGGCACTGATTCCGGCCTGCTCCCGCTGCTGTGCCGCCTCGTCCTCGACGAGCGCGCGCTCGGCGGCGTTGTCGAGGGTCGCGAGCACCCACTGCTCGAAGTCGATGCCGGACTGCTCCGCGGCCTTGTGCCACCACTGGAGCCTGCTGCCGGGAACAGCGAGCCGCCGCATCGTCTCGGGCGTCTGCGTTCCGTCGCGTGCCTCGTCCTCACGGGCGACGCGGATGGCGCTGCGCAGCTGCTTGGTCGTCCACTGCATCTGCTCGGCCCGGTCGAGCCACAGCTCCTGCTCGTCGATCGGCAGCGAGGCCAGCTCCGCGTGGTGCTGGAAGCTGAGCGCCGCGCGCCGTCGGCTGAAGTCGAAGCGCCGGGACACCCACGCGTAGTTGCGCAGGGTCTGGTACTGGAGCCCGGCGGCGCGAATGCCGCGCTGGTAGCGGTCGGTGTAGTGGTCCTTGCCGTATACCAGCCAGTCCCCGAGCCACCAGGAAGAGGAGTTGACAATTCCGGAGAGCTGGCGGCCTGCCCGCTCCCAGTCCTCGAAGGTGAGACCGGCCGGCATCTGCAGGCCCACCTTCGTCGTCAGCACCTGGCCACGACGCTCGTCCACCGCTGCTCTTCGCTGCCGCGGCACCGCGCTCGCGTTGCGGCGGAAGAGCACAACCTTCGAGTCCTCGAGGTCGCTGACCTGGTTCGTCATCATGCCTCCATGTGAAAGAACATCGAACGAACGCGGACACAACGGTCCGCATTCGAACTGGAAAATGCCATGCGGGTATGGCAGCCGTGTCCTGACCCGGGAACGGGTCGGAAGCCTTCGCGCATCGCGAGGCACAGGCTGGCCAATCAATCACAGCCGATCGGCCGGATGAGGGCTCTCTCAAGCCACTCGCCGAGTCGGGTCGTCAGAGTTCCGTCAACTCATTGCTGGATCCGTCGGCGTGGCACGTGCGTGTACGCCGTCGGGCCACCCTCACCGCTCGAGGGGGCCGCCGGCACAGAGCACAGGCAGGTCCGGCCGTTCGGCGCATCCTTGAGGACTGCGCGGAAGGCATTCAGTCGGCATGTGTGTGGATTCGTACATCAACTACTCGCCCCGTTCAACTACTCGCCCCGTTCGCCTCGACCACGACCTCCGCGTCCTCGGGACGGCCGACGTGTCCCCCATCGGTACCGATGCCCCGGTTTCGCAGTGGTCTCTTCCAAAGGCCTACCCGAGTAGAACCCGACACCTGTTGGAGATTCAAGGAAGAGGCAGTCGCTCGTCGCGACTTTTCGAAGTTCGAACAAGATAGCCCAGCATCGCTATGCCTGTCCTGGTGTGACGCAGCTCTCTCAGGACTCGGGCAGCGGGGGCTTTACCGATCAACTTCCGCCACTGGCGGCAGGAATTGAGCCAACTGTACCGCGAAGGGAAACAGTTGCAGAAGAGAAGGGGGCGTGCAGAAGGCGGGGGTCCTTCGTTGAGTTGGCGAGCCGGATTCAGGGCAAACGGTGATGGTCCGTCACCATTGGCGCCTATTAGACGAATCCCAGGGCCGCTAGCGAACTCTAGCATTTTCCATACGGACCCTTAACACGAGTATCAGCCACGCTCTCGCCGCGGTGGCCGAAGAACACCCCGTGCGACAAGTCGCCGACCGGCTATGCGGAGTTGGCTCCACAGGGACGAGCGCTGAGGTGCGCGCGGAGAGTCGCGGTGCGAGCGGAGGGGAGGGCGGGGCCCGACGGGTGCCCGAAGGGCACCCTCGGAACCACGGTGGAGCGGCCCTCGGAATGCCGTGCTCCGGGGCTCGAATGCCCGGAAGCTGGAATTCCAGATCCTCTCCGTGGAAACCGTCCGGCAGTTGGTGCCGAACCGGAGCCCGAACCGGAGAGATGGAGTCCGCTGCTTGCGCCCTCGCGGACGGGGTGCGCGAACCCGATTTGCTGCCGTGGTTGCCACATCAGTCACGCCCGCAGCAAGATGGTGCGACGCGCTCTCGGATCCTAGACTCGACGCTCGGCAGCTGCCGCTCAGGGACGTCCGGGAGGGATCGCAGCATGGTTGTGCCCTGCGCATTGCCAACATCGGCTCCGGGCGGCGAGGTGCCCGAAACCCACCTCGCCTCTCCTTTCGGCGACTTCACCGACCAGGTCTTCCAGAATCTGCGCCGCGCCGATCAGCGCAGGTGGGCGGGGGCCTATGTGGCGGGTCTTCTCATCACTCCCGGGAAGAAATCCGTGCGCCGCCTCGCCGGTGCCGTCTCCGCGTCCCCCACCGCCGTGCAGTCCCTGCGCCAGTTCGTGAGCCTGAGCCCCTGGGACTGGGACCCCGTCATGGAGGAGCTCACGCGCTGGGCCGAGAACCACGGCCGGGTCTCCACCTGGGCGATCGGCCGCGCGGTCCTGCCCAAGCGCGGCGACCGGTCGGTGGGCGTGCACCGCTACTTCGACCCGGTCTCCGGCCGCACCCTCAACTGCCAGCTGGGGCTCGGCGCCTTCCTGGGCATCGACGCCCTGCACGTCCCGGTCGACTGGCGGCTGCTGCTCCCGGCGCCCTGGACCGAGGACGCCCAGCTGCGCCGGCGCGCGCGCATACCCGACGACGTCGGCCACCGCCCGCTGTGGGCCCAGGCCCTGGACCTGGTCGACACCCTGGAGGCCCGCACCGCGCCCACCCCCGCGCCGGTCGTCGCCGACATGAGCGACGACCCCGACGTGACCCTCTTCCTGCGCGGACTCAGCCAGCGGGCCCGGGACTTCGTGGTCGCCGTGCCCCAGCACCTGAAGGTCCTGCCCGTCGGCGACCGCACGCCCGGCTCCCCGGAGCCGGTCAGCGCGCGGAGCCATGTCTCCTCGGGGAACACCGACTCCGTCCTCGTCACCGCGCCGGACGGCCGCCGCCAGCACACCCGCGTCCGGTCGGTGCTCGTGCGCCTGCCGGGGGCCAGGCCGGGCGCGACGCCTGAATATCCCTATCGACTATTCACGGAAGTGCTACCGGAAAGTCGCCCGGGATCCATGTGGCTCACCAGCCTGACGCACCAGCGACTCGACAACGTTGCCTCACTCGCCACCCACCGGACCCGGACCACCACCGCCGTCGCGGGCATGGAACGCCACTTCGGCCTCCTCGACTTCGAGGGCCGTTCCTTTCCCGGCTGGTATCACCACATGACGCTCGTTTCCGCGGCGTACACCTATCAGCGGCTCACGCACCGGCCCGTGCCGCGGCATATGCCGTGCTGTCCCGCGCCGCTTCCCCGAAACCATCGGCAACGGCTGCACTTGGTCTGACGACCGCACTGGATTGACTCAAATTCAGGAGCCGTCCGGCATATTCATGACGGGCGCGGGACTGTCGCACGATTGCCACCTGACCGTCGCACGACGGTCACACGACTGCTACATGGTGACTGCAGCGAAACCGATTCCCGTGTCCCCTACGCGAATTGACGCAATTGACTGCGAGTCAGCCCGGACTTCGCGCTTTCCGCGGGGCGCGGCTCGCCTAGAATTGCGGCGCGGTACGAGGAGGGGCGTTCATCCGGCGCACCGGATCGGCGTGCCTCGCGTACCGGAATGCCCGGCGTGCGCGCCGGAAGGGTGCGGCCCTGGAGACCGCCGGGGGAGGTCGGTCTCCAGGGCCGCGGGATCGGTACCGGCGTGCGGCAGCACGCCGGCCCGAAGTCTGTGGCCGCGATGCGGCCGGCTCACCCGGCCCGCGGGTCAGTTCACCCAGCCCGTGTAGCGCTGGGAGCTTCCCGGTGCGCCGCGCGGCACGCGGCGCTCCGCGTGGCGGCCGCGCTCGTCGAACTCCAGCATCGCCGACACCGCTCGAACCAGCCATGCGTTGACCGACAGGCGCTCGCGCCCCGCGGCCTCCTCGATCCGGGTCTTGAGGTGCTCGGGCGGACGGAAGTTGATGCGGGAGGTCGCACCTTCCTCCCCGTTCACCGTCACTGGCGCCAGTGACACCAGTGATGGCGCCACCCCGTTGTGCGGGTGGTCGAAGTCGTGGTCGACCTCATCCTCGAACGGCCGGTCCGGCGGGGGCGGCGTCACGACGAACGTCGGGTCGAGCCCCCGCAGGCGTATCTCGACCGAACCGGGGGCCAGGTCGCGGGTGATCTCGTCCGCGGCGGCCGACAGCGCGTCAAGAAGCGTCAGACGGACAGCGGAAGCCAGCGGTGTGACGAGGCGTTCGGCGAGTTCTCGCGTCTCCTCGTCGCCCGCCTCCACTGCGACCGAGAGCTCCTGGCGCAGGTTGTCGACGTACCGCGTGAGTTCCATGGCGCCATCGTCGCACCACTATGGCGCCACGCGCAAGCTTTCGAGGCATCACTCTCGCGACTTTTGGCACCGCGTGCTGCCGCCGGGGCCAGGAGCCGGTTTCCGGTCAGCCCCGCCGCCCCGGTCGGCCGCGCCGGAGCGCCAACCCGTGGCGGGAATGAGGCGTGTGACTTACGCTCGCCGCCCCAGGCGCACCACACTGGACCTCCACGCCCAAGGGCCGGAGCGCGACGAGGAGTTGGTGAGATGTCCACGCAGTCCCCCGCGGGATCCGACCGGGCGACCAGGGAAGTGATCGACGCCTATCTGGCCCGGCTCGCGGAGCGGGACCTGGACGGCGCGGTGCGGCTGTTCTCCGAGTCGGCGGAGTGGGTCGCGCCGGGCTCGCCGGACGTCCCCTGGTCGGGGAACCGGACCGGGCGGGCGGGGGTCCAGGAGTTCTTCACCACCCTGCACGCCTATCTGCAGCCCGAGGAGTTCACCGTCACGCACATCGTCGTCGACGGCGAGCAGGGCGTGATCCTCGGCCACCTGCGCGACACCGTCAAGGCCACCGGCGCCCCGCTGACCACGCCCTTCGCCGCCCATCTCACGGTGGTCGGCGGCCAGGTCACGCGCTACCACCTGTTCGAGGACACCTACGCACTGCACCGCGCCGCGACCGGCGCCTGACCGACCCGCGAGAGAGGCACGCCAGATGACCCCCCGTGACCGCATGCCGTCCCATCCGGTGGTGAGCGCCTTCGTGGACGCGGTCAACGCCCAGGACCCCGCGGCGCTGTGGACCGTGCTCGCGAAGGACGCCACCGTGATCGACGTGGGAACCGAACGCGACCTCGACGCGTGGGTGGAACGTGAGCTGTTCTCGTCCCACGCCCGGATGGAGGTGGTGCGGGAGTCGTCCGACGGTCTGTCGGTCACGGCCCGCTTCCACAACGACATCTGGGGCGACATCGACACCGCCTGGGAGTTCTCGGTGTCCGAGGGTGTCATCCGGCGGTTCGTCGCCGGACCCGCCTGAGCGTCGGGTCCGGCGGGAGACCGGGCGTACCACCGGACGGACCGCGGCCGGTGCGCCCCGCGGGTCCACGACCGGTCCGCCGGACGGACCGCGCGGCAGAGGGAATCCGACTGAGCGCAGGGAAGCCGAGGGAAGAGGGGCAATGGCGTGAGCCGCACCCCCGGACCCGAGGTGGAGCAGGCACCGAAGGAGTCGGTGCGGATCCGCCTCCTTGGCCCGGTGAGCGTGGAGGTCCGGGGCCGTCAGGTCGGCCTCGGGCCGCAGCAGCGCGCACTCCTCGCGGCCCTCGCCCTCGCCCGCGGCCACCCCGTCAGCACCTCCCGGCTCGCCGAACTCCTGTGGGAGGGTGAGGCACCGGACGGCGCGGTGAGCGCCCTGCGCACCCACGTCCTTCATCTGCGCCGCATCCTGGAGCCGGGCCGCCGCGCCACCTCCGGGTTCGAGGTCCTGGTCAGCGCGGGGGCCCGCAGCAACACCAGCTACACCCTCCAGGTGTCCGACGAGCAGGTCGACGCCCTGCGCTTCGTCCACCTCACCGACCGGGCCCGCAAGGCCGCCGCCGACGGAGACGCCGACGCCGTGGTGGCGCTGCTCGACGAGGCCCTGTCGCTGTGGACCGGCCCCGCCCTGGAGGGTGTCAGCGACCGCAGCTTCGCGCTCGCCGAGGCCGAACGCCTGCAGGAGCTGCAGCTCGTGGCCCGCGAGGACCGCCTCGACGCGCTGATCGAGCTGGGCCACTACGAGCAGTCGGTGGCCGAACTGACCACGCTCGTCAGTGAGTTCCCGCTGCGCGAGCGGCTGCGCTGCCAGCTGATGCTGGCGCTGCACCGCTCCGGCAGACAGGCGGAGGCCCTCGCCTCGTACCGCGACTTCTACCACCTCCTCGACGCGGAAGTGGGCATCGAGCCCGGCCGCCCCCTCAAGGAACTCCACCAGCGCGTCCTCTCCGGCGACCCGGCCCTCGCCCCCGCCCCCGGCGCCCCGACCGCGCCCCCCGTCCGGCCGGTGCCACGTCAACTCCCGCCCGACGTCGCCAGCTTCACCGGCCGCTCGGACTATCTGCGCCAGCTCGACACCCTCCTCGCCCGGCACGAGGCGGGCCCGGGGCAGACGCTGGTGATCTCCTCCGTGTCCGGCATGGCGGGCGTCGGCAAGACCACGCTCGCGCTGCACTGGATGCACCGGGTCGCCGACCGCTTCCCCGACGGACAGCTGTACGCGAACCTGCGCGGCCACGCCCAGGAGGGGCCGACGACGGCCGACGAGGCGCTCGGGCAGCTCCTGCGGGCGCTGGGCGTCGACACCGGGCATCTGCCGGAGAGCACCGACGAGAAGGCGGCCCTGTACCGCTCGCTGCTCGCGGGCCGGCGCATGCTGATCCTGCTCGACGACGCGGCCGGGCTCGCGCAGGTGCGCCCGCTCCTTCCCGGCTCGCCCACCTGCTTCGTCGTCGTCACCAGCCGTAACGACCTGCGGGGCCTGACCGCCTTCCACGACGCCCACCGGGTCAGCCTCGGCGTCTTCGGCGAGGAGGAGGCCCTCGCGCTGCTCGCCCGCGTCATCGGCGCGGACCGGGTGCGGCACGAGCCGGAGGCCGCCGCCGAGGCCGTCCAGCTGTGCGGGCTGCTGCCACTGGCCGTCAGGATCGTCGCGGCCCACCTCATCGGCGACCGGCATCCGCCGATCGAGGAGGTCGTACGGCGGCTGCGCGGCGGCGACCGGCTCCGCGAGCTGACCCTGGACCAGGAGGAGCACACGGGTGTACGCGGTGTGCTCGCCCTGTCGTACCGGTCGCTGTCCGCCGCCGAGCAGGAGCTCCTGCGGCTGCTCGCGCTCGCCCCGGGCCCCGGGATCTCCGCCCCGGCCGCCGCCGCCCTCGCCGGGACCGACCTGCCCGCCACCGCCCGGCTCCTGGACCAGCTGGTCGCCCGCAGCCTCCTTGAGAGCCACCAGCCGGGCCGCTTCCATCTGCACGCCCTCGTCGGCCTGTTCGCCCAGGAGCGGGCCCGGGAGCAGGACAGCCCCACCGCCCGCGAGCGCGCCGTCGGCCGCCTGCTCACCTGGTACCTGGCCACCGCCGAGCAGGCCGCCCACCTGCTGTACGGCACCTTCTACTCCTGGTACGCGGCCGACCCGCCGGAGGCCGACGGCTCCCCCACGGCGCCGCTGGTCTTCCGGGGCGCCGCCGAGGCCCTCGCGTGGCTCGACGACGAGCGGGCCGCGCTGCTCGCCTGCACCCGGCACGCCGTCCGGTACGGGCCGCGCTCCTTCGCCTGGAAGTCGGCGCTCGCCCTGCACGGGCACCTCATGGAGCACGGGCGCCGCACGGACTGGCTGCGGGCCGCGCACGCCGGGCTCGGGGCCGCCGAGGCCGCGCACGACGACCACGCGCGGGCGGTGATGCACTGGAGCATGTGCTACGTGCTGTGGGAGCTGGCCCGGCACGACGAGGCGCTGTGGCACAGCGCGCACGCCGAGAGCCTGTTCGCGCGGACCGGGCAGCCCGTGGAGACCGCCGGAGCGGTGCTCGGGCTCGCCGCCTCGCACCGCGAACGCGGCGCCCTCGACCAGGCCGCCCGCGAGGCCGAGCGGGCCCTCGCCCTGTACGCCGGCAGCGGGCAGCCCGCCGGTGAGGCGTGGGCGCTGTGCCTGCTCGGCTTCGTCCGCCTCGACCAGGGCCGGCTCACCGTCGCCCACCGGCACTTCGGCACGGCCCGTGCGCGCGCCGAGGCCTCGCGGGACCAGCACACGGTGATGCTGTCCCTGTGGGGGCTCGGCGCCGTCGAGCACGCGCTCGGCGCGGCGGACGAGGCGCAGCGCCTCCTCACCCGGGCGCTCGCCGCGGACGGCAGGCTCCTGTTCACCTACGCGGCGGAGGGCGCGCTCAACGCCCTCGCGGTGGTGTGCAGGGACGCCGGGGATCCGCGGCTCGCGCTCAAGTACGCCGTCGACGCGCTCGGCGTCACGCACCGCACGCACCGGCGCCTCGTGGAGCCGGAGGCCCTCACCACCATCGGCACGGTGCTGCTGCGCCTCGACGACGCGCCCGGCGCCCTCGACCACCACGGCCGGGCCCTGGAGGCGGCGCGCGCGGCGGGCTGCCGACGGGCCGAGGCCGGGGCGCTTGTGGGGCTCGCGGCCGTGCACCGGCACCTGGGCGACCACGGCGAGGCGCTCGCGTGCGTCCGCCGTGCCCTCGCCGCGGCCCGGCAGTCCGGGCTGCGCCTCGCCGAGGCCGACGCGCGGGCCGAGCTGGCCCTGGTGCATCTGGCGCTCGGTCAGCCCGCCCGGGCGGCGCGTGCCGTCGAGCGATCCCTGCGGCTGTACCGGGCCGCCGGCCACCGGCCGGGCCTGGCCCGCGCCCTGGAGGTGGAGGCCGCCGTGCGGCGCGCGGACCCCGGGCTCGGCGCCTGCCCTTGAACACCCGTGGTGCGGCGATCGTGCGTGCCGCGCGTCGGGGCGCGGGCGGGGTGCGCGGACAGCCCCTCAGCCCAGCGCCCGTACCCCCGCCGTGACCGCCGCGGCCACCAGGATCACCAGCGGCACGGGGGCCTTGAGCCGCCAGGCCACCAGGGCTCCGGCGAAGCCGGCGAGGCGGGCGTCGAAGGTCATGCCGTGCGCGCCCGCGGCGCCCACGAGCTGGGTGACGACGAGGACGGCGAGCAGCGCGGGCGTCAGGTACTCGACGAACCGCGGGAACCAGACGGGCAGTTCGCGGTCGCCCATGACGAGGGAGCCCGCGCCCTTGATGAGGAAGGTGGTCGCCACCAGGGCGCCGACGACGATCCACGGGTCGCTGCTCATCGGGACCTCCACGTCCACACGACGGCGATGACGCAGGCCACGGCGATGGCGGTGTCGGGCACGGCGACGGCGGTGAGGACCGCGGCGCAGGCCGCCGCGGTGGCCGCCGCCGTGCGTTTGGACCCGGTGCCGAGGTGCGGTGCGAGCAGCAGGAAGAACAGGACGGGCGAGACGGCGTCCAGGCCGTAGGTGAGGATGTCCACGGCCTTGAAGGGGCCGATCGCGCCGAGCAGGGTGCCGAGGACCCAGCCGAGCCAGAGGACCACCCCGGAGGACAGCAGCCGCACCCGGTCGAAGCGGCCGTCCGCGTCGCTGGCGATGGCCCAGGACTCCTCGATGACGAGCTGGGACTCGACCGCGCGGCGGACCCGGCCGCCGCGCAGCGCGGGCAGGATGGCGAAGCCCATCACCAGATAGCGCAGGTTCAGGAGGGTCCCGGCGACGGCCGCCGCGGCCCAGCCTCCGCCGTTGACGATGACCGACACGGCGGCGAACTGCGACGAGCCGACGAACACCAGGCCCGACATGGAGGTCGCGGCGAGCGCGCCGAAGCCCGCGCCCTTGGCGAGGACGCCGAAGGAGATCCCGAAGGCGAAGATCGCGACGGTGAACGGCACGGCGGCCCTGGCCCCGGCGGCCCAGGCCGCGCGCCGCCCGCCCGCCGGAACCGGCCGGGCGGGCCCGGCCCCGCGGTCCGTCATCCGCGCCCGCTCTCCGTCATCCGCGCTCGCTCACCGCGGGGGCGGGGCGGCCGGGCGGCGCCGGGCACCCCTCCTCGCCCCGCACGATCCGTCCGTACGCCGCCGCGAGGGCCGCCCCGACCGGGCCGAGGGGGAACCGCAGGGAGTCGACGGCGGTGACGGGCTGGACCTCGTACGCCGTGCCGGTGAGGAACACCTCGTCGGCGCGGGCGAGTTCGGCGGGGGCGAGGTGGCGTTCGACGACCGGGAGTCCACGGTCGCGGGCGATGTCGATGACGGTGCGGCGGGTGATGCCGTCGAGGACGCACTCCGGGGGCGGGGTGTGCAGCTCCCCCGCGATCACCAGGAACAGGTTGGCGCCGGTGGCCTCGGCGAGGCGGCCGCGGTGGTCCAGGAGCAGCGCGTCGTCGTGGCCCGCCGCCTCGGCCTCCTGTCCGGCGAGGGCGCCGATGGCGTAGAGGGCGGCGGTCTTGGCGCTGATGGGCGCGGTGTCGGGGGCGGGGCGGCGCCAGCGCGAGGTGTGCAGACGGATGCCGCGGGGTCCTTCGGTGAAGATCCGCGGCCAGGGCCAGGCGGCGATGGCGACGTGCACGCCGTTGTCCGGCGCGACCAGGCGCAGGGTGTCGCTGCCGCGCCAGGCGACGGGGCGTACGTAGCCGTCGGTGAGGCCCGCGACGGCGACGGCCTCGGCCGTGGCGGCGGCGAGGTCCGGGACGGACCAGGGCAGTGCGAAGCCCATGGTGCGGGCCGACGCGGCGAGCCGGGCGGTGTGCTCGTGGAGCTTGAAGACGCGGCCTCCATAGGCCCGTTCGCCCTCGAAGACGCTGCCGCCGTAGTGCAGTCCGTGGCTGAGGACGTGCAGCCGGGCCTCGCGCCAGGGCACGAACGCGCCGTCGCACCAGATGACGCCGTCCCGGTCGTCGAGGGGCGCCGCGGGCGCGGCGCGGGTCATGTGGCGAAGCCCCGCTCGGCGTAGGGGAAGCCTTCGAGTTCGTTGGCGGCGACGGTGTCGTCGCGGCGGGAGGCGTAGTAGATGCGGACCTCGTCGATGAGTCCGGCGTCGTCGAAGCGGTAGACCTCCGCGCCGCGAAGGACCTTGCCCAGGCGGGGCTTGAAGGCGGTCCACTCGCAGACGGCGGTGCGGCTGTGCTCGTCGGCGTGGACGGCGTCGACGGCCCAGTGGGAGTCGTTGGCCCGCACGTCGGCGCCCCAGCGCTCCACGATGGGGTCGATGCCGGGGACGGGTCCCGACATCCCGTGGGCCAGGTAGTGCACGACCCGCTCGGACACGCACTGGGCGAACAGGTCGCGGTCGACCTTGTTGCACGCCTCGAAGTACTGCCGCACCGCGGCTTCCATCGCGGCCCGGTCCAGCGTGGCCCGCTCACGGCTTCCCATGGCTGCTCGCCCTCTCGTCGTGTTCGTTCGTCCGGACACGGCCCGCCGCGCCCCGCTCACAGCTCCGCCGGCGCGAACCGCAGCGGCGGCAAGGACATCAGGTGCTCCCGTGCCCGCAGCAGCGTCCGCTGGTCGCCGGTGAAGGCGTAGCGGTCGCCGTCCGCGCCCTCGGGCAGCTGGGTGCGTACGAGTTCCTTGGCCGCCGCGCGGTACTCCGCCGGGGTGCCGACGGACGCTTCCATACCCTCGACCGCGTCGACCAACTCCCGCAGTCCGCCGAGGGCGCGGTCGAGGTCCAGGCGCAGCCGCCCGGCGCGGTCGGCGGTGAGCGCGCGGCGGGAGCGGAGCCAGGAGTAGAGGAACACGCCGGTGCCCGCGTCGAAGTTGCGGACGGCGTGCGCGTCGAGCGGGTACCGGAACACGCGCTCGAGCAGGACCATGGCGATCTGCTCGTCGGCGTAGGGGACGGCGGGGTCCGTGTGGCAGGCGAGCACGGTCTTCGCGTCGACCTTCAGCTCTTCGAGGAGGCCGATGAACCAGTTCATCTTGAGCTTCACGTGCCGGTCGAGGGGCCACCGGCCCTGGTGGTGGAAGTAGTCGTGGAGATATCCCCACAAGGCGCGGGCCTGGTAGCACACTTCGGGGTCGAGTCCGGCCGAGTGCTTGGGCACGGATTCGGCGGTGAGCACGGACTGTGCGGACGGCAGGGCGAACGTCTCGTGAATCCGGCGGAATTTGTTGAAGAAGAAGATCGCGTAATTCTGTTCGGTGACTCTGTCGTGGGCCGCGACATTCTCGGGGAAGAAGACGATGCAGTTGCCCTGGGCGAACCCCGCGCTGCCCGCGAGCAGGACGGTGGCCTGGCAGTTGTTCTTGGGGTGCGGATAGGGGACGGCGAGTTCGGAAAGGGCGTCGGGTTCCTTGCGGCGGACGAGGAAGAACTCCAGGCGCCGGCCCACCGGCGGGGCGCTGTTGGTGGTCTGCACGGGGGCGAGGAACGCCGCCCAGTCGCCGTCGGCGGGGGCGGTGAGGGCGTCACGGCTGCGGGCGAAGTGCGGCGGCGTGTCGAGGCCCGCGGCCAGCCAGTCGTCGATGTCGGCGGCGAGCGCGTCGGCCTGGGCCGTGCGGCCGTGTCCGGCGAACCAGCGCACGGCCTCGTCCTTGACGGCGAGCAGCCGGCGGCGGTCGTCGGGGTCCGGGGCGGGGACGGTGCCGTCGTCGCGCTGGCGGGTGCGGAAGTCGTCGATGCGGGGCAGCAGGCCGTGGCCGAGGCGGGTGGCCTCGTCGAGCAGGTCGTCCCGGAGGCGGTGTGCGGCGTGGGTGCCGGTCATCGGCCGGACTCCCGTACGCGGTGGCTGGGTTCCCGTAGGCGGCGGGCGGGTTCCTGCACGTGGTGGACGGTGAAGACCATCGGCACCTCGCCGAAGCTGCGGACCACCCGCAGGCCGTGGGCGCGCGCGGCGACGACGGTGGTGACGCAGGCGTCGGCGCGGCCTGCGGCGCAGTCGATGGCGGCTTGGGCGTTGCTGGTCACCAGGCGCCGGGCGCCGCGGTCGGGCACGAGCCCGGCCGGGGCGGGGTGGGTGGCCACGGTGCGGGGCTCGGCGCACGCTCCGGGCGGGGCGGCGAGCACCATCTCGTGGGTGGGCCACAGGAAGCAGTCGACCATGCGGCAGGTGCCCAGGTTGCCGAAGACGAGGGTGTGCAGCTCGGGGTAGACGGCGCAGGCGAGCAGGGCGTGTTCGCCGGTCCTCGGCACGCTCTCCATGGCCTGTTCGAGGGAGGTGTGCAGGACGACCTGTCCGTGGCCGGCGCGTCCGTGCCGCCGCAGCCACAGGTGGGCGGCGGTCTCCAGGTTGGTTCCGGTGGGGCCGAGGGTGTGCAGATACCGGATCTCGTCGATCGCCGACGACGGCGCCCACGGCGGAGAAGCAACGCTCAATTGTTCCCCCGTCATCATTTCCACTCCCTCTTGAATTTCTCCCGAAATTCTCCGGTCGTGATGGGGCAACGCCCGGAACGTGTGCCGCCGGTTCAGGTTCGCGTCGGCGATCCTAGGCGGCCGCACCCCGCCCCGGCCAGGGCGTCCCGGGCACTCGGCGCCGATTCCCGTACTCTGGCCAATTCGGCCCGTCCGGCGTTGTGGAATCCCGCCGACAAATCCCATCGGGCCGGGCGAAAATTACGCCGCTTTCATCGCCGGGGCCGCGAGGGCGACGTACGCATCACGTCACGGAGACCGCAATGCGGCCCTTCTTGTCCGGGACGGCGCCTCCTCGGAGGGGGCGCTCAGGCGACGGCGGTGGGCAGCGCGGGCAGTCGCGTCCCGTACAGCCAGGCCTCGAACAGCTCGTCCACCGGGCCGTGCGCGTACCGCTCGACGTGGGCGGTGAACGTCTGGGTGCTGACCACGCCGTGCCGGTGGACCGTGGCCCACGCGCGCAGCATCCGGAAGAACGCGTCGTCGCCGAGCGCGCACCGCACGGCGTGCACGGCGAGGCCGCCGCGTTCGTAGAGCCGGTCGTCGAACATCAGCTTGCGGCCGGGGTCGGCCAGCTTGAGGTCCTGGGGCTGCGAGGCGAGCAGTCGGTGGGCGACGGCGGCGAGTTCCTGGGCGTCGCGCCCGCCCGAGCGCTCCGACCAGAGCCACTCCGCGTACTTGGCCAGGCCCTCGTTGAGCCAGATGTGCCGCCAGTCGGCGATGGTGACGCTGTTGCCGAACCACTGGTGGGCCAGCTCGTGCGCCACCAGCCGCTCGGCGCCCCGGGCGCCGTCGACGTGGTTCACGCCGAACAGCGAGAGGCCCTGCGCCTCGACGGGGACGTCCAGTTCCTCGTCGGCCACGACGACGCCGTACTCGGCGAAGGGATAGGGCCCGAACAGCTCCTCGAAGAGCGCCATCATCTGCGGCTGGCGCGCGAAGTCCCGGGAGAACTCGGCGAGGAGGTGCGCCGGGAAGTGCCCGGTCTGCGGCACCCCGCTGAGCCCGGGGTCGCCGAGGAGCGCCGTCTGGTACTTGCCGATGGACAGGCCGACCAGATAGGTGGGCGTGGGCGCGGGCTGTTCGTAGAGCCAGGTGGTGGTGGAGGCCTTGGTGGTGCGGGTGAGCAGACGGCCGCCGATCACCACCTGGTAGGCGGAGGGGGTGGTGATCGAGATCTGGTACGCGGCCTTGTCGGCGGGCCGGTCGTTGCACGGGTACCAGGACGGCGCCCCGACCGGCTGGCTCGCGACCAGCGCGCCGTCGGTCAGCTCCTCCCAGCCGAGCCCGCCCCAGGGGCTGTTGACCGGCCTGGGGTTGCCCGAGTAGTGCACGTCGACGGTGAACGCGGACCCGGCGGGCAGCGCCTTCGCCGGGCGCACCCGCAGCTTGCCGCCGCGGTGCGTGTAGTGCGCGGCGCGGCCGTCGACGCGGACGCGGCCGATGCGGAAGTCGCCGAGGTTCAGCTGGAACTCGGTCAGCTGCGCCCGGCCCGTTATGGCGCTGAGCCGGGCCGCGCCCGCGAGCCGGTTGGGTGCGGGCCGGTAGTCGAGCTCCAGCTCGTAGCGGTGCACCCGGTAGCGGGAGTCACCGTTGCCCGGGAAGTAGGGGTCCGGTGCCGTCTTCTGCTGCCCGCTCAACGCTGGTCCGCTCCCTGCCCTGTGCTCGTACGACGTGACGCGCGCGGCGTCCCGCGGCGCGGCCCGCCGCCTCAGGGGCGCCAGGCCTCGATCGGGTTGCCGAGCCAGCGGGTGTCCGCCGGTACCGACTCCCCGGCCATCACGAGGGACGCGGGGCCCAGGGTCGAGCGGGCTCCGATCTCGCTGCCGGGCAGCACGATCCCGCCCGGACCCAGGGTGGCGCCCGCACGGAGGACCACAGTATCCGTCCGCAGGATCCGATCATGGAAGAGGTGCGTCTGCAGGACGCTGCCCCGGTTCACGCCGGCAGCGGACTCCAGGGTCACGAGATCGGGCTCCGGCAGCCAGTAGCTCTCGCACCACACGCCCCGGCCGACCCGCGCGCCGAGCCCGCGCAGCCACAGGTTCATGACCGGCGTGCCGGGGACGGCGCCGCCGAGCCAGGGCACGGCGACCATCTCGACGAAGGTGTCCGCGAGTTCGTTGCGCCACACGAAGCCGCACCACAACGGGTGCTCGCCGGTGCGGTGCCTGCCGACGAGCAGCCACTTGGCCGCGATCGAGGCGAGGCAGCCGAGCACGCCCGCGGCGAGCAGGACCGCCCCGGACAGGAGCGCGGCGAGCCACAGGCCGTGGTCGGCGGCCGCGGCGAGCAGCGCGACCACAAAGATCACCAGGGCCGCGGAGCAGAACACCGGGACGATCCGGCACGCCTCGACGAGCGCGCGGGCCAGCTTGAGCCGGACGGGTGGCGCATACGTGCGGCTGTCGTCGGACCCGGCCGCCGCGCGGGGCAGCTTGACCGGCGGCAGGCCCAGGTAGGAGCTGCCCTTCTTGGCCTTCTTCGGGGTGGCCGACAGGACGCCGACCAGGCCGTCGTCGGGCACGGAGCGGCCGGGCGCGGTCATGCCGGAGTTGCCGAGGAAGGCGCGGCGGCCGATCTCGGCGCGGCCGATGCGCACCCAGCCGCCACCGAGTTCGTACGGGGCGGTCAGGGTGTCGTCGGCGAGGAACGCGCCCTCGCCGACCGTGGTCAGGCTGGGCAGCGCGAGCACGGTGGACACCTCGGCGCCGCGTCCGATGCGCATGCCGAGCAGCCGCATCCAGACGGGGGTGACGAGCCCGGCGTACAGCGGGAAGAGGGTCTGCCGGGACAGGTCCATGAGCTGGGTGACGGTCCACGCCTGCCAGCCGATGCGGCTGTGGGTGGGGCGGGTGCCCGTGTGCAGGCCGAGGCTGAGCAGGCGGACGCCGATCAGGATCAGCAGGGCGTAGGCGAGGCCGAAGGCGAGGGTGGCGGGGGCGAGGGCGAGCAGCGCGCCGCGCACGGCCTCGCCGAGGGCGGCGTCGGCGGACACGAAGGCGCGCGCGACGAACAGCGCGGGCACGGCGGCGGCGACCGGCAGGAGGCTGAGGGCGATGCCCGTCATCCCGTACATCGCGCGCCAGTGCACGGCGCGCGGCGGGCGCTCCTTGGGCCAGTCGCGCTTGGCCTTCCCGAGCTTGCCCGCGGGCGATCCGGCCCAGCGCTGGCCGGTCGGGATCTGGCCGCGCACGGCGGATCCCGGGGCGACCTCGGCGCGCTTGCCGACGCGGGCGCCGGGGAACAGGATGCTGCGGGTGCCGACCACGGCACCCGCGCCGACCTTGATCGCGCCGATCTCGAGCCGGTCGCCGTCGAGCCAGTGCCCGGACAGGTCCACCTCGGTCTCGACGGCGCAGCCGCGGCCGAGCTTGAGCAGGCCGGTGACCGGCGGCAGGGAGTGCAGGTCGACCTCGGAGCCGACCTTGGCGCCGAGCGCGCGGGCGTACCGCTCCAGCCAGGAGCCGGTCAGGGAGGTCGCGCCGCTGTACTCGGCGAGGCGCTCGGCGGTCCACAGGCGCAGGTGCACGGAGCCGCCGCGCGGATGGCTGCCGGGCTGGACGCCGCGCAGCAGCAGCCGGGCGCCGCCCGCCGCGAGGGCGAGGCGTCCGGGCGGGCTGTACAGGACGAGGACGCCGGCGGCGATCAGCCACCAGGAGGCGGAGGGGGCCCACGGGTAGGCGCCGAAGTGGTGCAGGACGTTGCCGAGCGCGGCGAGCGCGACCGTCCAGCGCAGGCCGACGAGGGTGAACAGCGGGAGCAGCAGGGCCACTTGGGCCACCTGGGTGCGCAGGGGCACGGGGGCGATCTCGCGGGCGGCGCCGTCGTCCTGTGCGGACTTCTCCAGGCGGCGGGCCAGCTTGCGCAGGACGGGCCGTTCGTAGATGTCGATGACGGCGGCGCTCGGGTAGCGGGTGCGCAGCCGGGTGGTGAGCTGGGCGGCGGCGAGGCTGCCGCCGCCGATCGCGAAGAAGTCGTCGGACGCGCTGGTCACGGGGATGCCGAGGGTCTCGCTCCACTGTTCGGCGAGCCAGGCCTCGGTGCCGTACAGCTGCTCGGCCCTGCCACCGGTGTCGAGGTCGGGCAGGGGCCAGGGCAGGGCGTTGCGGTCGACCTTGCCGGAGGTGCGGGTGGGCAGGTCGTCGACGGGGGCGAGCAACGGCACGAGGGCGGCGGGCAGTTCGGCGCGCAGCTTCTCGACGGCGGCCGCCTGGTCGAAGCCGTCCTGGGGGACGAGGTAGCCGACGAGCAGTTGGTTGCCGCCGCGTGCGGTGCGGACGGCGGCGGCCGCGCCCGCGACGCCGGGCAGGGCCTGGAGGGCGGCGTCGACCTCGCCGAGTTCGATGCGGCGGCCGCCGAGCTTGATCTGCTCGTCGGTGCGGCCGAGGAAGATCAGGCCCTCGGGGTCGGCCTTGACGAGGTCGCCGCTGCGGTAGGCGCGCCGCCAGCCCATGGACTCCAGGGGCGCGTACTTCTCGGCGTCCTTCTCCGGGTCGAGGTAGCGGGCGAGGCCCGCGCCGCCGATGACGAGCTGACCGCTCTCCCCCATCGGTACGGGCCGGTCCGCCTCGTCGACGACGACCAGTTCCCAGCCGGTGAGCGGCAGCCCGATCCGGATCGGTTCGTCGCCGGTCATCAGGGCGGCGCACGCCACGACCGTGGCCTCCGTCGGGCCGTAGGTGTTCCACACCTCGCGGCCCTCGGTGACCAGGCGCTGGGTCAGCTCGGGCGGGCAGGCCTCGCCGCCGAAGATCAGCAGGCGTACGTCGTTCAGGGTCTCGGGCTCCCACAGGGCGGCGAGCGTCGGCACGGTGGAGACCACGGTGATCTCCTGCTCGACCAGCCAGGGCCCGAGGTCGGCGCCGCTGCGCACCTGCGCGCGCGGCACGGGCACGAGGCAGGCGCCGTAGCGCCAGGCCAGCCACATCTCCTCGCAGGACGCGTCGAAGGCGACGGACAGACCTGCCATGACGCGGTCGCCGGGCCCGATGGGCTCCTCCTGGAGGAACAGGGCGGCCTCGGCGTCCACGAACGCGGCGGCGCTGCGGTTGCTGACGGCGACGCCCTTGGGCCTGCCGGTCGAGCCGGACGTGAAGATGATCCACGCGTCGTCGTCGAGGCCGGGACGTCCGGCGGGGACGTCGGCGGGCTTGTCGACGGTGAAGGCGTGCCCGGCGCCGATGACGGTCCGCACACCGGCCTCGCCGAAGACGAGGTCGGCGCGCTCGTCGGGGTCCTCGGCGTCGACCGGGACGTAGGCGGCGCCCGCGGCGATGACGGCGAGGATCGCGACGTACAGCTCGTTGGTGCCACTCGGCACGCGGACGCCGACGCGGTCGCCCCTGCCGACTCCGGCGGCGTCGAGCCCGCGCCGTAGCTGTTCCACCTCCGCGGCCAGCGTGCGGTACGTCAGCTGGCGGGTGCCGTCGTCGAGGGCGGGTTCGTCGGGGTGTGCCCGCACGGTCGCGTCGAGGATGTCGACCAGGGTGCGCGGTGCGGCGGCGCTCCCCGTGGTGAAGAAGGCCGGCTCCTCGAACTGTTCGCTGATCTCCGCTTCGAGCAGGCTGAGCTCAGCGTTCGCGCGCGTGGCTTCCATCGGGTCCCATCGTCGAAGGCCGCGGATCCCCGGGAGCTCGCCGTGCCACTCCCGGTTTGCCTGGGGTTGTCCGGTCCTGGACCAAACAACCGGCATAGCCTAATCGCTTGTCGTGAACGCGGCGCGGCGGAGTGAGCAAGGCCACCGCTCCCGGAGACACGGAAAAGGCCGCCCCCGCCTTCCGGCGAGAACGGCCTCCGACCTGTGAGACACATGGTCGGGACGACAGGATTTGAACCTGCGACCCCTTGACCCCCAGTCAAGTGCGCTACCAAGCTGCGCCACGTCCCGGTGCCCGCTGACCTGGGGTTTCCCCTGGCCGAACGCGCACCGAAACAATACCGCACTCCGGACCGTGATCGCTCACGCCTTTCCCCGCTTGACCTCAAGTCTGGTTCAGGTTGCACGCTCGTCGTTATGACGACGACAACGGAGCACACCTTCACGTACGCGGACCTCCCCCGCCTCATGGGCCTGATGACGGGCGACGAGAAGCACGGTCCCGCGGCCACGTCCACGCTGGACGCGCTGTGGGTGCTCTACGACCGCGTGCTCAGGGTCACACCCGAGCGCACGGACGATCCGGGCCGCGACCGGTTCCTGCTGTCCAAGGGGCACGGGCCGATGGCCTACTACGCCGTGCTCGCGGCCAAGGGCTTCCTGCCCGTCGACTGGCTGGAGGGCTTCGGGTCGTACGACTCCCCGCTCGGGCACCACCCGGACCGCGTCCTGGTCCCGGGCGCCGAGATCGGCAGCGGCTCCCTCGGGCACGGCCTGCCGCTCGCCGTCGGCACGACCCTCGGCCTGCGGGCCCGGGGCCTGACCGACCCGCACGTGTGGGTGCTCGTCGGGGACGCCGAGCTGGACGAGGGCAGCAACCACGAGGCCATCGCCTACGCGGGCCCGGCCGGCCTCGAACGACTGCACACCCTCGTGATCGACAACGCTTCGGCCACCTACGCCCGCCCCGGCGGCATCGCGGCCCGCTTCGAGGCCGCCGGGTGGTCCGCGGTCACCGTGGACGGCCGCGACCACGAGGCGCTGTACGCGGCGTTCACGGCGCCGCACGCGGGGCGGCCGCACGCGGTCATCGCCCGGGTGGAGCCCAAGTCGGCGTGAGCCCCTGGGGCGGCTCCACCCCGCCCCGTCTCCCCTCCCCTTCCCTCCCCCGCCCTTCTCCCTCGGCTCATCTCTTCCGGAAGGACAGTTCCCCATGGACACCATGCGTGACCGTTTCGCCCCCGTCATGACGCGGCTGCTCGACGAGGACCCGCGCGTCGCCGTCGTGCTCGCCGAGATCGGCGTGGACGGTTTCAAGGACGCGATGCGGGCTCATCCGGACCGGGTGATCAATGTCGGCATCCGGGAGCAGCTGCTCGTCGGCACCGGCGCCGGGCTCGCCCTCGCGGGGCTGCGGCCCGTCGTGCACACCTTCGCGAGCTTCCTGGTGGAACGGCCCTTCGAGCAGATCAAGCTGGACTTCGGCCACCAGGGCGTCGGCGGCGTCCTGGTCAGCGCGGCGGCGTCCTTCGACTGGCCCGAGGGCGGCTTCACGCACATGTCGCCCGGCGACGTCGCCCTCCTCGACACGCTGGACGACTGGACCGTGCATGTGCCGGGCCACCCCGACGAGGCCGAGACGCTGCTGCGGCACGCGGTCGCCGCGGGCGACGAGAAGGTGTACGTACGGCTGTCCGTGCAGGCCAACGCCGCGCCGATGCCGGTGGACGGCACGCGGTTCCTGACCGTGCGGGAGGGGCGGCGGGGCGTGGTGATCGCCGTGGGTCCGCTCCTCGATCAGGTGCTCGCCGCCACGGAGGGGATGGATGTGACGGTGCTGTACGCGACGACGGTGCGGCCGTTCGACGCGGAGGCCGTGCGGCGGGCGGTGTCGGCGGGTGCGGCTGACGTCGTGGTCGTCGAGCCGTATCTCGCCGGTACGTCGACGGCTGCCGTGAACGACGCGCTCGTGGAGGTGCCGCACCGGGTGCTCGGGCTCGGGGTGGGGCGGCGGGAGCTGCGGCGGTACGGGCGGGTGGAGGAGCATGTGCGGGCGCACGGGCTGGACGCGGGGTCGCTGCGCGGGCGGATCGGGGGGTTCTTGGGCTGAGGTTGGGGGCCCTGCGGGGCTTTCCCCAGTCCCGCCCCTTCCCGAAACCGGGGCACCGCCCCGGACCCCGTGTACCGGCGCTTCGCGCCTCGTCCTCAATCGCCGGACGGGCTGAAACCTTGCCGGTGCGGGCCAGAACCTTGCCGCACCGGCGACATATCTAGCCCCTCCGGCGTTTGAGGAGCGGGGTCTGGGGCGGAGCCCCAGTTTCGGGAAGGGGCGGGCTTGGGGAGCCCCCGGCAAGGCCCCCACCCCCCACCCGCACCAACCCCCGCACCGCAGGCACCCCCAACAACGCCCCACACACCACAAGCACCATCACCCCACCCATCAACAACACCCGCTCCGCACCGAACACGGCCGCCGCAGGCCCCGCCAACGCCTGCCCGACGGGCAACATCGCCAACGACCCCGCCACGTCGTAGGCGTGAATGCGGTTGAGAACGTCCGACGGCACCTGGGTCTGCACACTGGTGGCCCACATCACCGCCCAGAACGACGTCCCCGCCCCGGCGACCACGGCCCCCACGACCATCAACCCCACGCCGGCCTGCGCCCCGACGGACGCGGGGAACGCGGCGAAGCCGACGAGGGCGAACGCACCGGCGCGCAGCATCCGCCGGGGCCGAAGCCGCAGCGCGATCACCCCGCCGATGACGGTGCCCGCGCCGAGGGCGGAGTTGACGAGGCCGTACGCACCCGAGCCGTGCTGCTCGACGACGGTGACGGCGACCAGGGGCGTGGCAGGCCCGGTCACGGTGATCATCAGGACGCACCAGATGGCGATGACGCTCCACAGCCACGTCCGGGCCCGGAACTCCCGCCATCCGACGGCCAGGTCCTTCTTGAAGCCGAGGCTCGCCGCACGGCTGCCGGGCACGGCCGGCGGCAGCCGCAGGAGCAGCAGGCACAGGGCGCTCAGGGCGTACGTACCGGCGTGGGCGGCGAAGACGGCGGCGGGTGAGGCCAGGCCGACGAGGACGCCCGCGACGGCCGGGCCCGCGAGCTGCGCGCCGGACTCGGCGACCCTGATCACGCCGTTGGCCTTCTGCACGTCGGTGGCGAGCCGGGGCACGGTGCTGGCGACGCCGGGCTGGAAGACCGCGGCCGCGGCGCCGTTGACCGCGCCGATCAGGCAGATCTCCCACAGCACCACATGGCCGGTGAGGAAGAAGACGGCGGCGAGCGACTGGGTGACGAGGCGCACCGCGTCGGCGCCGATCATCAGGAGCCGGGTGCTGAACCGGTCGGCGAAGACGCCGCCGAAGATGACGAGGCTCGCGAAGCAGGCGGCGGTCGCGGCCATCGCGAGGCCCACCGCTCCGGCGCCGTACCCGTGCTGCAGCATCCCGGCGGCGAGGGCGACGGGCAGCATCGTGTCGCCGAGCTTGGCGATGGCCCGCGCCACGAAGAAGAGCCCGAAGTCCCGCGACCACAGCCCGCCGGGCGCATCTGGCCGTGTGCCCGCCGCAACCCCGCGTATCTCCGGTTCGTCCGACTCCCCCGAACCTCCCGACGCCACCCCTGACATACCCGACCCGCCCCTCCGCTGAGCGATGGTGCCCGCTGACCGCCGACGGCACGACGCCGGATCATGCCATGCGATCCGGCCACACTCAGCCGGATTAAGACGCCGCCCGTACGCCGCCCCCACGCCGTCCGGGCACGCACCCCCGCCGCCTCCCGAAGACCGCCCAGGTCATCCCCCTGCCGAAGCGCCCCGCGCCCCTCTACTCCCCGGCCGGAACTCCCAACTCCGGGTGGCTCTCCAGCAGTCGGGGCGGCGCCGCCTGCCGCCACGAGTCCGCGAGGATGTCGGACAGTTCCTCCTGGTCGACGGCCTTCAGGCGGACCCGGACCCAGGCGAAGCCCGCCTCGTGGTCGGCGATCCAGAACTTGTCCGGCTCGGCGAGCACCAATTCGTCGCGCTCCAGCTTCGGGCAGCGCACGGCGATGGACGTCTCCTCCTCGGGGAGCGTGACGAACATCTTCCCGGCGACGCGGAACGTCGGCATGCTCCAGGCGAGCTTCTCCGTCGTGTCGGGCAGGGCGAGCGCGGTGCGGCGTACATCATCGGCGTTGACCATGGCCAGAACCGTAGCCAAGCCGACTGACAATCGCCCGCCGACCTGGTCCTACGGGATCCGCGCGTCCAGCCACCCCGTGAGGTCCCGCTGCACCTCGTCCCGGTTCGTCTCGTTGAGGATCTCGTGCCGCGCGCCCTCGTACCCCTTCCAGGTCAGGTCCCGTACGCCCGCGTACCGGAAGTCCTCCAGGAGTTCGTACACGAGCGTCATCCCCTGGTTGCAGGGGTCCTGTGTGCCGACGGCGATGTGGACGGGCAGGTCGGCGGGGACGCGGGCGAGGTTCCGGGGGTCGTTGATCTTGCGGACGGCATGCACCCAGTCCAGCGTGAGGCCCGCCGAGAAGGCGAAGCCGCAGGCCTCGTCGGCCGCGTAGGCGTCGACCTCCGCCTCGTCGCGGGAGAGCCACTCGAAGCCGGTGCGGTGGGGGTAGGGGTCGTTGAAGGAGGCGAAGAGTTCGGCGAGGAAGGACGAGCGGGCGGCGCGGCCGCCCTGGGCGATCTCCTCGCGGAGCCGTGCGGCGGCCGTCTCGGTCTCCGCTCCGGGCAGCGAGCGGAACGTCCCGGAGAGGATCAGGCCGGTGAGCGTGTCCGGGTACTCCTGGGCGTAGTCCCGGGCGAGCAGGGAGCCCAGGCTGTGGCCGAGCAGGACGACGGGGACGTCGGGGTGCAGGGTGCGCACCTGGTCGCCGATGGCCTTGAGGTCGTCGACGATCGCCCGCCAGGCGTCGGTGCCGCTGTCGGGGTCGGCCGTGTCGGTGACGCCGTAGCCGCCGGTGGACCGCGCGGTGGCGCCGTGGCCGCGGTGGTCGGAGGCGACCACCCCGTACCCGTGCGCGACCAGGTGGCGGGCGAACCGTGCGTAGCGCAGACCGTGTTCGGCGGCGCCGTGGGCGATCTGCACGACGGCGCGGGGCCTGCTCCCTGCGGGCAGCCAGGTGTACGTGGCGACGGGCACGCCGTCCGGCGCGGTCAGCAGTCCCGCGGTGTACGTGACCGGCTCGGCGTGGTCGTGGTCCGGCATCGGAGCACTCCTCTGCTGTGCGGTGGGACACGTCTCTCCCGGCACACCCTCCCCCGCGAGGCGACCGTCAACCCCCGCGCCGCCCGCGGCCCCGCCGACCCATTGACCCTCCCCGGAAGCAGAACCTACGCTGAACAACCTTGCGGAGTAAGCGCTTTCCACGGCGATCGGCCCACCGTCCCGCGCACTCCGCCGCACCACCGCGACTCACCGCACACCCGGCTACCGGCAGCCGTCCAAGCCCAGGGAGCGCCATGAGTTCCACGCGAAGTGCCCGCCTGTCCAGACCGTTCACCGTCCTGATCGCCCTGTTCGCCCTCCTCGTCGGCCTCGGCCTGTCGTCGCCGCCGCGCGCCGAGGCCGCGGCGGCCTTCCGGGTCCTGGTCTTCTCCAAGGTCACCAACTACCCGCACGAGTCCATTCCCGCGGGCATCGAGGCGATCAAAAAGCTGGGGGCCGAGCACGGCTTCGAGGTGGAGGCCACCGACGACGCGGCGGCCTTCACCGATGCGGGCCTCGCCCGGTTCCAGGCGATCGTGTTCAACAACACCAACTCCACACCGGAGAAGGGCGACCTGCTGGACGCGGCGCAGCGTGCGGCGCTGCAGAAGTTCGTGCGCGGGGGCGGCGGCTGGGTGGGGCTGCACGCCGCGTCGGCGAGCGAGCGGGACTGGGGCTGGTACGAGGGGCTTGTCGGGGCGATCTTCGACAAGCATCCGCCGGTGCAGAAGGGCCGGGTCAAGGTCCTCGACCGGGCGCACCCGTCCACGAAGGGGCTTCCGCAGCTGTGGGAGCGCGAGGAGGAGTGGTACAACTGGCGCGCCAATCCGACCGGGAAGGTGCACACGCTCGCGCAGATCAAGGTGCGTGACGGGGTCGACGGCCTCGACGAGGGCGTGGACCACCCGTGGTCGTGGTGCCAGAACTACGACGGCGGCCGCTCCTGGTACACGGCGGGCGGGCACGCGTCCGCGGCGTTCTCGGAGCAGGCGTTCCTGCGGCACCTCCTTGGCGGCATCGAGTGGGCGGCCGGGGCGAAGGCGGGCGACTGCACGGCCACGAAGACGGGCGCGTTCCAGCGCACGCCGCTGGTCACCGAGGATCTCGCCGACCCGTTCGAGCTGGCGGTGGCGCCGGACCGGCGGGTGTTCTTCATCCAGCGCACCGGCAGGCTGAAGGTGATCGACCAGGAGACGCTGAAGGTCACGACGGCCCTCGACTTCGCGTACACGCCGGACATGACGAGCCAGTCCGACGGTCTGCTCGGGCTCGCCCTCGACCCGGACTTCGCCAGCAACCACTGGCTGTATCTGCTGCACTCGGACAAGACCGAGAAGCGCCTCAACCTGTCGCGGTTCACGGAGGCGGGCGGCAAGGTCGACCCGGACTCGGAGAAGCGGCTCCTGACCATTCCGACGCTGCGCGGCGAGGGGCGGGCGAACTCGCACATGGCGGGCTCGATCGCCTTCGACAAGAAGGGTGACCTGTACGTCGCGACGGGCGACAACACCGACCCGTTCGCGTCGGACGGCTTCACGCCGGTCGACGAGCGCGAGGGCCGCCGCGCCTGGGACGCGCAGGGCACCTCGGGCAACACGAACGACCTCCGCGGCAAGGTCCTGCGGATCACGCCGAAGGACGACGGGACGTACGGGATCCCGGAGGGCAACCTCTTCGCGCCCGGCACGGACAGGACGCGCCCCGAGGTCTACGCGATGGGCATGCGCAACCCGTTCCGGATCACCACGGACCCGGTGAGCGGCGCGCTCCTCGTCGCCGACTACGGCCCGGACGCGCGTCAGGCCGTGCCCGACCGCGGCCCCGAGGGCACGGTGGAGTTCAACCGGATCACCCAGGCCGGGAACTACGGCTGGCCGTACTGCGTGGGCGACAACACCCCCTTCAACGACTACGACTTCGCGGCCCAGAGGCCCGGCGCGAAGTTCGACTGCGGCAAGCTCGTCAACGACTCGCCGAACAACACGGGCCTGCGGGACCTGCCGGCCGCGAAGGCCGCCGACGTCTGGTACGCCTACTCCGCGTCCGCGCGCTTCCCCGAGCTGGGCACCGGGGGCGGCGGCCCGATGAGCGGTCCCGTCTACGACTACGACGCCGACAACCCGTACCGGACCAAGTTCCCCGAGTACTTCGAGGGCAAGTGGTTCACGTACGAGCTGACGCGGCAGTGGTTCAAGGCGTTCTCGGTCCAGGAGAAGGACCAGGAGTTCACCGATCCGCGGTTCCCGCCCGCCAGGGCGGGCGAGCTGCACTCGATCAACGGGATCTTCCCGGACATGAAGTGGAACCAGCCCTTCGACGCCGACTTCGGTCCGGACGGCGCGATGTACGTGATCGACTTCGGGCTCGGCAGCGGCACGGGGCGCGGCGGCAGCAACGAGGGCGCGGGCATCTACCGCATCGACTACGTGGCGGACAAGCGGCTGCCGGACGCCCGTGTGAGCGCCACTCCCGACAACGGCACGTCGCCGCTGAAGGTGGCCTTCTCCAGCGCGGGTTCGGGGCTGCCGGACGGCAAGCCGGTGACGTACGCCTGGGACTTCGACGGTGACGGGACCACCGACTCCACGGCGGCGAACCCGACCCACACGTACACGAAGAAGGGCCAGTTCACCGCGCGCCTGAAGGTCACGGGTCCGGGTGAGCTGAGCGGGCTCGCCGTGCGGGAGGTCACCGTGGGCAACACCAGGCCGACGGTGACGGTCCAACAGCCGCCGGACGGCGGCATGTTCAGCTTCGGCGACACCATCCCGTTCACGGTGAGGGTCACCGACCCCGAGGACCGGAAGATCGACTGCTCCAAGGTCGTCGTGCAGTCCCAGCTCGGCCACGACTCGCATCTGCACCCGCTGGACAACCACACCGGCTGCAAGGGCGAGATCGTCACGGACACCGGCGACAGCCACGGCCCGGGCCAGAACCTGTACTACGGCATCACCGCCCAGTACACGGACAGGGGCACCCCGGGCGTGCCCGCGCTCACCGGCTCCGACGCGCTGACGCTGCGGACCTCGCTGCGGGAGGCGGAGCACCGCACGGCCACCGGGGGCGCGCACGGCGGTGCGGAGACGGGCAGTCGGCCCGACGCGTCCGGCGGGAAGCGGCTCATCGAGATCGAGGACGGCGACTGGGTCGCCTTCGACCCGGTGCATCTGAAGGGCGTGGACTCGGTGACGGTCGGCGCGGCGTCCGGCGGGCTCGGCGGCGACGTCGAGTTCCGGGCGGGCTCGCCGACGGGCAGGCTGCTCGGCAAGGTGACGGTGCCGAACACCGGCAGCTACAGCAACTTCATCTCCCCCACCACGCAGCTCGCCCGCCACGACGGCACGACGAAGCTCTACGCCGTGTTCACCAACCCGCAGTGGGCCGAGGACAAGCCGGACCTGTTCACCGTGGACTGGCTGCACTTCAACGGCCCCGGCGTGGAGAAGAGCCCGCACGCCCGCGTGACGGTCACGGCCGCCCCGGACAGCGGCGCCCCGCCGCTCACCGTCCGCCTCACCGGCAAGCCGCAACTGCCCGCCGGACGCGAAGTCACCTCGTACCACTGGGACTTCGGGGACAACTCCAAGCCGGGCACTCCGGAAGGCCCGACCGCGGAACACGCCTACCCGCGCGCGGGCACGTACACGGCGCGGCTGACCGTCACGGACGACAAGGGCGACACGACGACCGGTTCGGTCCGGATCACCGTGCGACCGCCCGCGAAGGGAGGACGGTCATGAGCGCGACCAGACGGGCGTTTCTCGGTACGTCGCTGGGCCTCGCCGCGGCAGTCGGCACCGGACTGCCCGCGCGGGCGGCACAGGGGCGCGGGCGGCCGTGCCGCCGCATCCCGCGCGGCGGCATCGGCATGCACCTCTACACGATGCGCACCGCCCTCGCGCAGGACTTCCCGGGCACGCTGGAGCGGCTCGCCGCGATGGGCTACGCGACGGTCGGCGTCAGCGGCCGTCACGGCCGTTCGGCGACCGCCATCCGCCGGATGCTGGACGACGTCCGTCTCGACGCGGTCCTCGAACACGTCGCGTACGACGTCCTGCGCGGCCCCGGCCTCGGCCAGGCCCTCGCGGACCTGCACACGCTCGGCGCCGCCTGGCCCGTCGTGCCGAGCCTCCCGGGGGCGCTGCACTCGCCCGCCGGATTCCGGGAGGCGGCACGGGAGTTCAACCGGATCGGACAGGCGGCACGCGACGCGGGCCTGGGCCGGCTGCTCTTCCACAACCACGGCTCGGACCACGCCGTGGTCGACGGCGTGAACCTGTACGACATCCTCCTCACGGAGACCGACCCGGACCTGGTCGGCTTCGAGCTGGACGTGTACTGGGCCGTCAAGGGCAGCGCCGATCCCGGGAGTTGCTTCGTGCGCCACCCCGGCCGCTTCCCGGCACTGCACGTCAAGGACATGGCCCCGAACGGCGACTTCGCCGACGTGGGCTCGGGGACGCTGGACTTCGCGGCGATGTTCGACCACGCGCGCAGGGGCGGGGTGCGGCAGTGGCTGGTCGAGCACGACAACCCCGCGGATCCGTTCGCGACGGCGCGGAACAGCTATCGGTATCTGGCGGCGCTGCGGTACTGAGGCGCCCCGGCGGGCTCGCCTCGGCCGCCGATCTCCTTGTAGAAGAAGGCCGTCGGGCGGAGCGCTCCGGCCGGATCCGCCGCGTGGCCGGGCACGACACCCAGACGGGTCCAGCCCGCCGAGTCGTACAGGGACTCGGCGGGGCTGCCCGCCTGGGTGTCCAGGAGCAGCAGCGTCACGCCCGCGCGGGCCGCCTCCAGCTCCGCGAGGCGCAGCAACGCCCGACCGAGGCCGCGGCCCCGCGCCTCGCGGTGCACCAGGAGCTTCACCAGCTCGGCGCGGTGGCGGGCGTTGGGTTTGTCCGGGTACGCCAGGCTCACCGTGCCGGTGACGCGCCCGCCCGCGCGGACGATCCACGTGGCCGTGCGCCCGACGTCGACGTCCGCCGCCCGGTCGCGCCACCATCGGGCGGCGGCTTCCTGGTCGAGCCCGGCCAGGAAGCCCACGGACGCGCCGCCGTCCACCGCGTCGACGAGCAGCTCTCCCAACTCGTGTGCCACATCGACCAGTTGGCTGCCCGACACGCACTCAGCGCCGAGTACGGAATCCGTCGTCACGGCGCCACCACCAGCAGCGCGTAGCGCGCGGACACGGCACCCCCGCACCGGAAGCGGGTGGCGCCCCACACCCGGAACCGCAGGCAGTCACCGGTGGCGAGCGCGTGCGGCTCGCCGCCCACCGTCACCTCAAGATCGCCGTCGAGGACCCAGAGGTGCTGTTCGAGCCCGGGGACGGGCGGCCGGTCGTACGCCAGGTCGGCGCCGGGGGCGAGCGTGCCCTCGACGACTTCGCCGCGCAGGCCCGCGTGCGGCGGCGAGACGGACCGCCGTACGAAACCGGATGCCTCGTCGGCCCACACGGCCTGCTCGGCGGCGCGCACGATTTGCGCGGGCTCGGCCTCGACCTCGCTGAGGAGCTGCGACATGGTGCGGCCGTAGGCACCGCAGAGGCGGTTCAGGATCGCGGCCGTCGGGCTGATCTCGCCGCGCTCGGCCCGTGAGAGCGTCGACCTGCTGACACCGCTGCGCTCCGCCAACTCGCCGAGGGACCAGCCGTGTTCGGCCCGCAACCCGGACAGGCGGGTGGCGAGCCGGGCGTCCACGTCCGTGCCGGGGGCGGCCGCGTCGGCCACCACCCCTCCATCATCGCTTCCCATATTCGGGATGCTATCCCATATACGAGACGGCGCGTGGGCGGCCCCGGGCGAGCCCTCTCAGTCGTGTGCCCCCGCCGCCCCGAGGAGTTCCCGGATCCGCCCCGTCGCCTCGCGGAATCCGGCCGACGCGAGCGTGGCCGCGTACGCCCGTTCCCGGGGCAGTCCGACGTCGATGACCTCGGTCACCGTGCCCGGGCGCGGGCTCATCACCACGACGCGGTCGGCCAGATAGACGGCTTCGGGGATGGAGTGGGTGACCAGGAGCACCGTCGTGCCGGTCTCGCACCAGATGCGGTGGAGTTCGACGTTCATCTGCTCGCGGGTGAGGGCGTCGAGGGCGCCGAAGGGCTCGTCCATGAGGAGGACCGGCGGCTCGTGCAGCAGGGCGCGGCACAGGGCGACGCGCTGCTGCATGCCGCCCGACAGCTCGTGCGGGTAGGCGTCCTCGAAGCCGTCGAGTCCTGTCATGCGGATCAGCTCGTCGGCCCGGACGCGGGCCGCGGCCGCGGGGAGCCCGCGCATCTCGGCCTGGAGCAGGATGTTGCGGCGGGCCGAGCGCCAGTCGAGGAGGGCGGCGCGCTGGAAGACGTAGCCGATGTCGCGGCGCGGTCCGCGCACCGGCTCGCCGCCGAGCAGCGCCGTGCCCGCCGACGGCGCGAGCAGTCCGGCGACCAGCTTGAGGAGCGTGGACTTGCCGCACCCGGACGGGCCGACGATGGCGACGAACTCGCCGCGCGGCACGTCGAGGGAGACGTCGGTGAGCGCGGTGACGTCCTTCCTCTTCGTGCGGAAGCGGACGGACACGCCGTCGAGGCGGACGGCGGGCGCGGTGGCGCTCCGGTCGGGCACCGCGTCGGAGTTGTTCCGTGCCGTGTCGTTCTTGTTCAGTGCCGTGTCGTTCACGGTCGTCATCCCCTGCCCCCGCTGTCCCAGGATCCCGTCGGCCGCGTCATCCCTTGACCCCGTTGGCCTCGTCCCAGTACTCGGCGACCGGCTTCGGGCTCTTGACCATGCCCGCCTCCGCGAAGACACGAATCGTCTGCTTCCAGTCGGCCTCGGTGTTGGCGCCGGGCGCCTTGCCCCGGGTGGCGTCGGTGTGGAGCAGCGTCAGCGTGGTCTTGAACTGCTCCGACAGGACCTCGCGGGGCGGCAGTTGCTCGGACGCGCCCTCCATCGCGGCGACCGCGGGCTCCGGGGACTTCCGGGCGGCGGCCCAGGACTCGCTGACCGCCGCGGCCATGCGCCCCGCGAGGTCGCCGCCGCGCCGCAGGGTCTTGGTCCCCGCGATCAGGCCGTTGGAGTAGAAGTTCAGGCCGTGCTCGGAGAAGCGCAGGTAGGAGACGTCCTTCTTGGCCTTGTTGTGCATGATCGGGCCCTGGTCGCTGGCGTAGCCGAGGAGCCCGTCCGTCCGGCCCGAGATCACCGCGGCGATCTTGCCCGCCGGGTCGGTGTTCTGGACCTGGACGTCGTCGAGGTCCATGCCGTTCTTCTGCAGGAAGATCGGGAACGTCTTGGTGAGCGCGTCGCCCGCGGTGCCCGCGACGGTCTTGCCCTTGAGGTCGGCGGGCGCGTCGACGCCCTCGGCGGCGAAGGACTGGACGGAGGCGGGCGTGGTCTGGAGGTAGACGCCGAGGCTCTTGACCTTGACGCCCTGGTCGACGCCCGCGAGGACGGCCGGGGTGTCGGCCCAGCCGAAGTCGGTGCGGCCCGTGCCCGTCGCCTGGACCGTCTTCTGGGAGCCCTGTCCTGCGCGTATCTCCAGGTCGATGCCGTGCTTCTCGAAGATCTTGCGCTGCTTGCCGTAGTAGAACGGCGCGTGCTCGCCGTACGGATACCAGTTGAGGGTGAGCGTCACCTTGTCCAGCTTCTCGCCGGAGTCGCTGACGGTGGTCTTGTCGTCCCCGCCGCAGGCCGTCGCGGTGACGGAGACCAGGAGCAGCGGGAGGAGGCCGGTGCGGAGTCGGTTTCTGCGCGTCGCGTGCATGGGTCGGCCCTTCTCGCGTCAGAGCGTGATGGTGGCGGCGGTGTCGCGGCGGGACGCGTGCCAGGGCAGGAGCAGCTTCTCGGCGATCTCCACGAGGACGAAGAGGACGACGCCGATGAGCGACATCACGAGCAGCCCGGCGAACAGCATCGGGGTGTCGAGGTTGCCGTTGGCCTGCAGGATGACGTAGCCGAGGCCTTCGTTCGCGCCGACGAACTCACCCACGACGGCGCCCGTCACGGCCAGCGTGACGGCGACCTTCAGGCCGGAGAACAGATGCGGCAGCGAGGCCGGGAAGCGGATCTTCAGGAAGGTCTGCCAGGGCCGCGCGCCCATGGTCGCGGAGAGCTGGAGCATCTCCGGGTCCACGGCCTTGAGCCCGGTCACCATCGAGATCACCACGGGGAAGAACGCGATGAGGACGGCGATCAGGACCTTCGGGCCGATGCCGAAGCCGAGCCAGACGACGAACAGCGGCGCGATGGCGATCTTCGGCACGACCTGCGCGAAGAGCAGGATCGGGTACAGGGTCTTCTCGACGGTCGACGAGTACACCATCACCACGGCGCTGAGGATGCCCACGCCGACGGCGATGAGGAAGCCGAGCAGGGTCTCGTACGTGGTGACCCAGCCGTGTTCCCACAGGTAGCCGGGCTTGTCGACGATCACGTCGAGGGTGGCACCGGGGGTGGGCAGGAGGTACGACTCGACCCAGCCCGCGGCGGCGATCACCCACCAGGCGCCGAAGCACACCAGCAGCAGGGCGAGCGGCCGCCAGGCCTTCTCGGCCGCGTCCAGGGCGCGGCGGCGCGGGCCGTGCCGGGTGCGCTCGGCGACACCCGCCGGTTCTTTCGGGGCAGTACGGGACAGGACGCGCTGACTCACGGTGGACTCCCCGGAACGTCGGCGAAAGTCGTCAGGGCTACCTCGAGTTGCTGCCGGAACCGCCTCGCGAAAACACCTCACGCACCTCGCGCACGGCACGCACACCATGCGCTCCGCACGTTTCAGAAAGCGCTTTCTGACACGGTGTCCGCCACGCTAATGACTCGCCGACCACAGGGTCAATACGTCGTGGCGAAGTTCCGAACGCGGAATTCCGGGGGTGCGGTGGGCTGCCGCCGGGCCGGGTGGGGCCACCGTGGCCTACTCCGCGGCGTCACCCAGGGCGCCCAGCACCGGGGCGATCAGCGGATGCGTCTCCGCGCCGCGGCGCACGGCCGCGAACACCCGCCGCGTCGGCGTGATCCCGTCGACCGGCCGGACCACGGCTCCCGCCATGTCCATCCCCCGCAGCGCGGACCTCGGTACGAGGGCGACGCCCGCGCCCGCCGAGGCCAGGGCGACGACGGCGCGGAAGTCGTCCGACGTGTGCTCCAGGACCGGCTGGAAACCGGCCTGTTCGCAGGCCAGGACCACCACGTCGTGGCAGGGGTTGCCCGGGAACGGGCCGATCCACGGGTCCTTCGCCAGCTCCGCGAGCGGCACCCGCTCGTTGTCCGCCGCGCGGTGGCCCACGGGCAGGACCGCGTCGAACGGCTCCGCGTACAGGGGCACCCGCGTCAGACGTGAGTCGTCCGCGCCGGGCGCGCCCCGGTACTCCACCGCCACCGCCACGTCCACCTGGCGGTCCAGGACCATCGGCAGGCTCGCGTCGCCCTCCGCGTCCTGGACGCGGACGCGGATGCCCGGGGCGGTTTCCGCGAGGCGGGTCAGGGCGGGGGCCACGACCAGGCCGATGCCGGTGGCGAACGACGCCAGCGTCACCGTGCCCGCGCTGCCCGCGTCGTACGCGGCCAGCTCGGCCTCCGCGCGTTCCAGCTGGGCCAGGACGGCGTTCGTGTGCGCCAGCAGGATCTCGCCCGCCGGCGTCAGGCGTACGCCCCGCGCCGAGCGCTCGACCAGGCGGTGGCCCGTTTCCTGCTCCAGGGCTGTGAGCTGCTGGGACACGGCGGACGGGGTGAGGTAGAGGGTGGCGGCCGCTGCGGTGACGGTGCGGTGGTCGGCCACCGCGCGGAGGATGTGCAGCCGACGCGCTTCGATCATGCGCACATTGTCCCACCACGCCCCGCACACGGGGCTGCGCCCCTGGCCCCCCATCGGCGGGGCCCCGGCCCAGGGCAACGGGACACCCACCCCCGGGGTCCAGGGGCGGAGCCCCGGGACCGGAGAAGGGGCGGGACCGGGGCGCCCCGCGAGGGCTACGCCCCCGCCAGCTCCGCCCGCGCGGCGATGAACGCCTCCACCGCCCGGTTCACGTCCTCCGCGGAGTGCGCCGCCGACAGCTGGACCCGGATGCGGGCCTGCCCCTGCGGCACGACGGGGTAGGAGAAGCCGATGACGTACACGCCGCGCTCGAGGAGCAGCTCGGCCATGCGTCCGGCGACGGCCGCGTCCCCGATCATCACGGGCGCGATGGCGTGGTCGCCGGGCAGGATGTCGAAGCCTGCCTCGGTCATCCGGGACCGGAAGAGCGCGGTGTTGGCGGCGAGCCGCTCCCGCAGGTCCCCGGCCGACTCCAGGAGGTCGAGCACCTTGAGGGAGGCGGCCGCGATCACCGGGGCGAGGGTGTTGGAGAAGAGGTAGGGACGCGAGCGCTGGCGCAGCAGGGCGACGATCTCGGCACGCGCGGCGACGTACCCGCCGGAGGCACCACCGAGCGCCTTGCCGAGCGTGCCGGTGATGATGTCGACGCGGTCCATGACGCCGTGCAGCTCGGGCGTGCCCCGGCCACCGGGTCCGACGAAGCCGACGGCGTGCGAGTCGTCGACCATGACCATGGCGTCGTAGCGCTCGGCGAGGTCGCAGATGTCGGCGAGCGGCGCGACGTAGCCGTCCATGGAGAAGACGCCGTCGGTGACGACGAGCTTGCGCCGGGCGCCGCCCTCGGTGGCCTCCTTGAGCTGCTTCTCCAGGTCGGCCATGTCGCGGTTGGCGTACCGGAAGCGGCGGGCCTTGGAGAGCCGGATGCCGTCGATGATGGAGGCGTGGTTGAGGGCGTCGGAGATGACGGCGTCCTCGGGGCCGAGGAGGGTCTCGAAGACGCCGCCGTTGGCGTCGAAGCAGGAGGAGTAGAGGATCGTGTCCTCCTGGCCGAGGAAGGAGGAGAGACGGGCCTCCAGCTCCTTGTGCACCTCCTGGGTGCCGCAGATGAAGCGGACGGACGCCATGCCGTAGCCCCACCGGTCCAGCGCCTCGTGGGCGGCGGCGACGACCTCGGGGTGGTCGGCGAGGCCGAGGTAGTTGTTGGCGCAGAAGTTCAGTACGTCGCCGGGGCGGCCGCCCGCGGTGACGGAGACCGTCGCGGACTGCGGGGTGCCGATGACGCGCTCGGGCTTGTGCAGACCGGCGGCGCGGATCTCTTCGAGGTCGGCGGCGAGGGCGTCGCGTACGGAGTCGAACATCAGGGAGTCCTTCGGGAGTGCGGAGGGTGGGCGGAGCCGGGGCGCGGGCGGTCGTGCCCGGGGCTCAGGCGGTCCAGTCGAGGATGACCTTGCCGCCGCGGCCGCTCGCCGCGTCGTCGAAGGCCTCCTGGAAGTCCCGGTACCCGTACCGTCCGGTGATCACGGGCGCGAGGTCGAGGCCGCCTTCGAGCAGCACCGACATGGCGTACCAGGTCTCGAACATCTCGCGGCCGTAGATGCCCTTGATGGTGATCATCGACGTGACGATGCGGGACCAGTCGACGGCGAACTCCTCGGCGGGCAGGCCGAGCATGGCGATCTTGCCGCCGTGGGTCATGTTGGCGACCATGTCGCGCATCGCGCGCGGGTTGCCGGACATCTCCAGGCCGATGTCGAAGCCCTCGCGCAGGCCGAGTTCGCGCTGGCCGTCGGCGATCGTCGACTCGGCGACGTTGAGGGCGAGGCTGACGCCGGTCTTGCGGGCGAGCTGCAGGCGCTCCTCGCTGACGTCGGTGATGACGACGTGGCGGGCGCCGGCGTGCCGGGCGACGGCGGCGGCCATCAGGCCGATCGGGCCCGCGCCGGTGATCAGCACGTCCTCGCCGACGAGCGGGAAGGACAGCGCCGTGTGCACGGCGTTGCCGAACGGGTCGAAGATCGCCGCGACGTCGAGGTCGACCTGCACCCGGTGCACCCAGACGTTGGAGGCGGGCAGCGCGACGTACTCCGCGAACGCCCCGTCGCGGCCGACGCCGAGGCCGACCGTCGCGCGGCACAGGTGGCGGCGCCCGGCCAGACAGTTGCGGCACTTGCCGCACACCAGGTGGCCCTCGCCGCTGACCAGGTCCCCGGCCTTGATGTCGGCGACGTCCCTGCCGGTGCCGACGACCTCCCCGACGAACTCGTGGCCGACGACCAGCGGCGCCTTGATGCTCTGCTGCGCCCAGCCGTCCCAGGCCCGGATGTGCAGATCGGTGCCGCAGATCCCGGTGCGCAACACCTTGATCAGGACGTCGCCGGGGCCCACCTCGGGCTCGGGGACGTCCATCAGCCGGAGACCCGGCTCTGCCTTCTCCTTGACCAGCGCTTTCACGCGTCGGCTCCTGTCGTACGTCTGGGGGGTGCCGGCGGCCCGTACAGCTCGTGTACATCCCGTACCGGTGACCCGCACCGGTCGCACACCGACGCACAGCAATCTTCCGTACCTCGTGGCGCGGGTCCATCGAGGATTTCTTAAGCGCGGCCGCAGCTTTCCTTCAGACCCCAGGCGGGCCCCGCGTTCCCGGGCCCGGACGGGCTAGCGCGACTGCCCCCGATCGAAGTACGCGACCAGCTCCGGGGCGAGCTCCGGCACCGCGCGCGGCGCGCCGCCGTCCCGCAGCGACTCGGTGGCCCGCACCCCCGCCGCGACGGCCATCCGCGCGGCCACCGGCGAGGTGTCGGTGACGCCGCCGTCCCGCGCGAACCGCACGAACTCGTCGACGAGCAGCGGATCGGCGCCGCCGTGCCCCGCTGTGTCCTCGGCGGCCTCCGCGTCCGGCACCGGATACTCGGCGTCGCCCCGCTCCCGGTGCGCCGAGCGCCCGCTGTTCCACACCTTCACCACCCCGCCGGGCCCGTCGCCGAAGTTCTCCAGGCGGCCCGCGTCACCGATGACCGTGTAGTTGCGCCAGTAGTCGGGCGTGAAGTGGCACTGCTGGTAGGCGGCGAGGACCCCGTTGTCCAGGCGCATGTTGACCAGTGACACGTCCTCGACGTCGATCACGGGGTTGAGGGCGCGCTGGGTGTCCGGCGGCCAGTGGCCGTCCTCGGTGTACCAGTCGTCGGCCTTGGGCTCGCCCGGGGCGCGGCGGTGCGGGTTGTCGCCGTAGACCATGAGGTCGCCGAGGGCCTGCACCCGCTGGGTGTAGCCGCCCGCGAGCCAGTGCAGGACGTCGATGTCGTGGGCGGCCTTCTGGAGCAACAGGCCGGTGGTGTACCGCCGTTCGGCGTGCCAGTCCTTGAAGTACCAGTCGCCGCCGTAGCCCACGAAGTGGCGCACCCACACCGTCTTGACGGTGCCGATCTCGCCGCGCGCGACGATGTCCCGCATCAGCCGGACCACCGGCATGTGGCGCATGTTGTGCCCGACGTACAGGCGGGTGCCGCTCTCGTACGCGGCGCGCAGGATCGCGTCGCAGCCCTCGACGTCGATGGCGAGGGGCTTCTCCACGCACACCGGCTTGCCCGCGCGCAGCGCCTCGCAGGCCAGTTCGGTGTGGGTGTGGTCGGGGGTGAGGATCATCAGGGCGTCGACGTCGGGGTCCTCGGTGACCTTGCGGTGGTCGGCGGCGATGCGGGCGCCGGGGAAGGCGAGGGCGGCGGCGGTGCGGGCGGCGGGGTCGTGGTCGGCGAGCGCGGTGACGCGGGAGCCCGCGCCGGGGCGGTGCGCGGTGCGGGCGAGGGAGCCGCGCAGGCCGTAGCCGAGGACGCCGAGACGGAGGTCGGTCATGGGGTGCCTTTCTCGATCATCAGGAGCCTTTCTCGGCCGTGCGGGGCCTTCTCGAGGGGTGTGGATGCCGCGCAGGAGACATCGTTCAGAAAACGCTTACTGCACGGTCGGCGTGCCACTCACAGTCACCCCCTTGCACTTCTTCCCCCACAGCCTCTGGCGTACAGCCTCGCCGCAGTACACGCTTACTGTCCACGGCGTATCGCACTTCGACCCGAGGATCCCGCCCATGACTCCGCCCCACCTCGCGCTCCCGCCCGCCGACCGGGTCCGCTCGCCGCTCACCGGCTGGACCCGCGCGCACTGGGAGGCGCTCGCCGACCGGCAGCTCCAGGCCCTGGTGCCGTACGCCACGCCGCGGTTCGCGCAGTACCGCCTGCCGGGGCGCGGGAGTTGGTCGGGGGTGGTGTCGGACGGGCTCGAAGGGTTCGCGCGGTCCTTCCTGCTCGCCGCGTTCCGGATCGCGGGAGCGGGCGGCGACGTGGACCCGGCGCTCGTGGAGCGCTACGCGCTGGGCCTGACGGCGGGCACGGACCGCGACAGCGGCGAGGCCTGGCCCGAACTCACCGACTGCTCCCAGCAGATGGTGGAGGCCGCGTCCCTCGCGATCGGTCTGCACGAGACCCGGCCGTGGCTCTGGGACCGGCTCGACAGCGGGGTGCGGGAGCGCGTCGTCGACTGGCTCTCGGGCTTCGTCGGCGCCCGCACCTGGGACAACAACTGGCGCCTCTTCCAGGTCGTGGCCGAGCAGTTCCTCGCCTCCGTGGGCGCCCCGCACCGGCAGGCCGACATCGACGGCGGCCTCGACCGCATCGAGGACTGGTACCGCGGCGACGGCTGGTACAGCGACGGCGACGGCCGCAACTTCGACTACTACATCGGCTGGGCCCTGCACCTGTACCCCCTGCTGTGGGCGCGCATGGCGGGCCCCGGGCACGACGGCGGCCGGGGCGCGGTCTACCGCGAGCGGCTCGCCCGGTTCCTCGCCACGTACCCGCACTTCTTCGGCGCCGACGGCGCGCCCGTGCACCAGGGCCGCTCCCTCACCTACCGCTTCGCCGCGACCGCGCCCGTGTGGATGGGGGCCCTCGCGGACTGCTCGCCGCTGGCGCCGGGACTGACCCGCCGTCTCGCCTCCGGCACGGCCCGGCACTTCGTGGAGCGCGGCGTCCCGGACGAGCGGGGCCTGCTGCCGCTCGGCTGGTACGGCACCCATCTGCCGTCCACGCAGGCCTACTCGGGACCGGCGTCGCCGTACTGGGCGAGCAAGGGCTTCCTCGGCCTGCTCCTGCCCGC
Organism: Streptomyces sp. RK9; assembly: GCF_045070545.1. Taxonomy (NCBI): domain Bacteria; kingdom Bacillati; phylum Actinomycetota; class Actinomycetes; order Kitasatosporales; family Streptomycetaceae; genus Streptomyces; species Streptomyces sp. RK9. The sequence goes on from NZ_CP173703.1 coordinate 1,530,149, forward strand.
CGACCACCCGGTGTGGACCGACCGTGAACTCCCGCTGCCCGTCGAGGAGTCCGACCGGTACACGGCGCTGCCCCGGCCCGGCTGGCTGCTGCACGGCACCCGCCACGACGGCATCGTCCGCCTGGTCAACCACGGCAGCGACCACCACCCCGCCGAGGACGCCGAGGACACCGAAGGACCGGCGACGGACGACCCGCACTACGCCAAGTTCGGCTACTCCACGGCGACGGCCCCCGAGACCGCCCCGCGCGCCTGGGAGCGCGCCGTGGACGGCCACCTCGCGCTGCTCGCCCCGGACGGCACCGCGTCGCGCCGCCGCCGCATCCACCCCCTGGCCTGCGCGGGCCGCGTCGCCTCGTCCCGCCACGACGCCTGCTTCCCGGGCACCGAGGACACGTACCCGATCCTCACCACCAGCGCCCTCTACGGCCCGTGGGAGATCCGCGCGCACCGGGTGCGGGCGCCCGCGGGCGCGGCGGTCCGCGAGGGCGGGTACGCGGTGGCGGACGGGGCGCCGCCACGGGTCGAGCGGGGGCCGGGGTGGGTGCTCGCCCGTACGGACGCGGGGCTGACGAGTGCGGTCGTGGGGCTGCACGGGTGGGACGCCGGGCCGGAGGCCGCCGACGCGGTCCGGGAGGTCGAGGCCAACGCCTACGGGCCCCACTCGGCCACGCCGTACCTGCTGGCGGGCGCCCACCCGGGCGGTGCGAGCGTCCATGTCACGCTCGTCGTCCTGACCCGGGACGACGTCCGGCCGTGGGCCCTGAAGGAGGCGATCGGCTGCGTCGTGCGCGGCGACGCGGTGCGGGTCACGTTCCCCGACGGCGAGGAACTCGTGCTCTGAGGAACTCGCGCACCGAAGGCCTCGTGCCCTGTGGGCCGCGCGCTCCGCGGCGCGGCCGCGGGCTCCGGGCGGTCACAGAGGGGCGTCCACGTCCCCGTCGTCCTCGCGCCGCTGGACGCGTTCGGCGAGCTCGGCCGCCATCGCCTTGATCGTGTCGAGCCCGGCACGGCCCCACGGCCGCGGTCGCACGTCCGCCACGCACACGGTGCCGAGGACCAGGCCCGTCCGGTCGGCGAGCGGCGCGCCCAGGTAGGACCGGATGCCGATCTCGTCGACGACGGGGTTGCCCGCGAACCGCGGGTAGTCGCCCACATCTTCCAGGACGAGGGCCCGGCCGCGCACCACGACGTGCGGGCAGTAGCCGCGCTCGCGGCCCGTCCGGCGCTCGAAGGACGCGGCCGGGGGCTCGGCCGCGTCGGGGTGCGGCTCGGCGGCGTCGGGCAGGTGAAGGCCGGCGAAGAACTGCTGTTCCTCGTGGATGAAGGTGACCATGGCGTAGGGCGCGTCCATGATCCGCGCGAGCCGGTCGGCGAACGCGTCGAGGCCGGGCTCGGGCCGCTCCCCGAGGCCCAGCTCCCGCAGCCGCCGCACCCGCGCCGGCGCCTCCTTGTCGACCGGGGTCAGCAGCAGCCGACCGGTCGCTTCGTATGTCATCGGCGTGCTCCAGGGGTCATGTCGTGCGGGCTCCGAAGGTGGGCGCGGCGGGCGCGTGGGCGAGCAGGTGGCGTACGAGGGTGAGGAGCGTCTGGATGCCGGAGCTGGAGATGCGGGCGTCGCAGCGCACGACCGGGACCTGCGGGTCGAGGTCGATGGCGGCGCGCACCTCCTCGGGCTCGTAGCGGTGGGCGCCGTCGAACTCGTTGATGGCGACGATGAAGCCCATGCCGCGCTGCTCGAAGAAGTCGACGGCGGCGAAGCAGTCCTCCAGGCGGCGGGTGTCGGCGAGGACGACCGCGCCGAGCGCCCCCTCGGACAGCTCGTCCCACATGAACCAGAAGCGCTCCTGGCCGGGGGTGCCGAACAGGTAGAGCACATGCGCCGGGTCGAGGGTGATCCGCCCGAAGTCCATGGCGACGGTCGTCGTGGTCTTGTGCTCCACGCCCGCCAGGTCGTCGGTGCCCTCACTGACCGTCGTGAGCAACTCCTCGGTACTCAAGGGCGCGATCTCGCTGACCGCGCCCACGAAGGTCGTCTTGCCGACCCCGAACCCGCCCGCCACCAAGATCTTCAGCGCGGTCGGGAAGGCGTCAGAGCTGTCGTCGTAGTCCATCGAGCACTGCCTCCAACAGGGACCGGTCGGTCGGGTTGTGGTAGAAGTCCGGGGCTCTCGTGGTGATCGCCCCGCAGTCGACGAGGTCGGACAGGATGACCTTGGTCACCACCGCAGGCAGCTTCAGCTGGGCGGCGATCTCCGCGACCGACGTGGGGGCCTCGCACAGGCCGAGCGCGAGGGCGTGCTCGGGGCCCAGATAGCCGGACGGGACGGTGCCGGTCGTCCGCACCTGGGACAGCAGGTCGAGCTGCGCCGTCGGTCTGGTGCGCCCGCCGCTGACCGTGTAGGGGCGGATGAGCCGCCCCGCGGCGTCGTCGAGCCATGGCCCGTCGTGCGGGGCCCCCACGCTCAGTGCCTCATCGACGCGGGCTCGACAGCGGACTGCCGGGGCGCTGTGACCAGATAGGGGCGCACGCTCTTCACGAGCATCGCCATCTCGTACCCGAGCACCGCCGCGTCCGCGTCCCGCCCGGCGAGCACCGCCAGACAGGTGCCCGAACCGGCCGTGGACACGAAGAGCAGCGTGGAGTCCAGCTCCACGACCACCTGCCGGACGTCCCCGCCGTCCCCGAACCGGACGCCCGCGCTGCGCCCCAGCGAGTAGAGCCCCGAAGCGAGCGCCGCCATGTGGTCGGCGCTGTCCGGGTCGAGGCCGTGGACCGACTTCACCAGGCCGTCGCAGGACAGCAGGACGGCGCTGTGGGTGTGCGGCACCCGCTGCACGAGGCCGCTCATCAGCCAGTCGAGATCGGATACCTGGCCGGTCGGCGCATCGCTCGCCATGGTGGATCGACTCCTTGAAGTACGGGGGTTCTCGAAGTTCTCGAGGTCTGCGGGGGAAGCAGACGGGGCAGGGGTGGTGCGGTCGGTCACCCTGGTCGGCGCGGCGGGCACGTCCGGGGCGACCGGTGCGGCTTGTGCCCCCGGTGCGCCCGGCGCGGTCAGCCGCCCTGGTCGGCACGGCCTGCTCGGTCGGCGGTCGCGGTGGGTCCGGGCCCGGGGTCCGCCCCGGCCGCGCCGTCCCGGGGCACGTCGCGGGCCTCGGCGGCCTGGGCGAGGCCGATGCCGCGCTGGAAGGCGGCCATCAGACCCGGGTCGTGACCGACGTGTTCGTCGTCCGCGCGCGGGGCCCTGGCGTCGCGCAGCTGGGGTGCCAGGTGTTCCTGGGCGCGGCGCTTGGGCAGCTGCGGTCTGCCGACCCGGCCGCGCACAGCGCCGTTGCGGGGCAGCGGCGGCGTCGCGGTGTGCTCGATGGCGCTCTGCCGGTCCTCGGGGCGGATGCCCGGTACGGCCTCGGCGGGGGTGGGCCGGTCGCCGCGGGGACCCCGGACGGGCAGGGGGGTGGGCCCGGTGGTCGTGCCGGGGCCGGTGGGGCCGAGGGCGCCGGTGGTGCCCGGGTGCCCGTGCCGCGGAATGTGGGGCGCCGGGGGCGTCTGGGGTGCGGGCGTGCCGGTCTCCGGGAGCGCGCCCGTGTCCTGGAGGCCGAGGGGGTCGTGGGCGTGGTGGGGGGCGAGGGATTCCTGGGGGGTGTGGGGCTCGTGCGGGCTGTGGGTTTCGTGAGGGGCGTGGGTTTCCTGGTACGAGGGTGAGTGCGGCTGCGCGTGGGGGTGCGGGGTGGGGCTGTGGGCGGAGTGGCGGGGCTGGGCGGAGTGGCGGGGCCGGGGGGTGGTCGAGGCCGGGCCCCCGGCGGCGGTCCGGTCCGGTGTGGAGGGCTTGGCGGTGGCGCGGGCCGGGGCCGGGTCGGGGTCCGGGTAGGCCGAGGTGGCCTGCCGGGGCCCCGGCACGAGACCGCTCGCGCCGCCGCCCGCGCCCACGGCACCGGTGCCGCCCGTGCCACCCCGGGCGGCCGTCGCCCCGTCGTCCTGCTCGGCGCCGAGGAGGCCCTGCGGGACGATCAGGACGGCCTGCACGCCGCCGTAGATGTTGGTCTGGAGGCGGACGGCGATGCCGTGCCTGCGGGCGAGCGCGGCGACCACGAAGAGCCCGATGCGCCCGTCCTGGAGCAGGCTGGCGACGTTGACCTGGTCGGGGTCGGCCAGGAGTTGGTTCATCCGGACCTGCTCGGCGAGCGGCATGCCGAGGCCGCGGTCCTCGACCTCGACGGCGAGCCCGGCGGTCACGAGGTTGGCGCGCAGCAGGACTTGGGTGTGCGGGGCGGAGAACACGGTGGCGTTCTCGACGAGTTCGGCGAGCAGGTGGATGACGTCGGCGACGGCGTGCCCGCGCAGGGTCCCGTCGATCGGCGGCACCAGCTTCACCCGGGAGTACTGCTCGACCTCGGCGATGGCGGACCGCAGCACCTCCGTCATGGTCACCGGCCTGCTCCACTGGCGCCGGGACATGGCGCCGCCGAGCACGGCGAGGTTCTCCGCGTGCCGCCGGATGCGGGTGGCCAGGTGGTCGATGTGGAAGAGGCCCTTGAGGAGTTCGGGGTCCTCGACGGTGTTCTCCAGGTCGTCGAGGAGCGAGATCTCGCGGTGCACGAGGGACTGGAGCCGCCGGGCGAGGTTCACGAAGACCTCGACCTTCTGCTCGCTGCCCGCCTGGCTGGAGAGCTGTGCCGCCTGCACGACGGCGGTGACGGCGCCGTCGTGCGCGCGGGACAGCTCCTCGGCGAGCGGGCCGAACTCGTCCCCCGCGCCCACGGCCCGCGCGGGCGGCTGCCCGGGCGTGGTCGGCGCGTCGCCCCTGCGCAGCTGTTCGACGAGTTCGCGCAGGTCGGCCTGGCCGCGTGCGGAGGCGCGGCGGAGCGCGCCGACGCGGTCGCGCACGGACCGCGCGGCCCGCTCGGCGGCCACCGCTGCGATCACGACGCTGGCGAGGCCGAGCAGCGCGGCGGCGCCGAGCACGGCGAGCAGGGGCGGCCGGGGCCGGGCCCCGGCGTCCCGGATCAGGTAGAGCACGGCCGCGCTGCCGCACAGGCCGACCGCGACGGCGGGCAGCACGGCGATGCGCAGGAGCTGGGGCCGTATGCGCGCCTCGGGCAGGGGTGGCGCGGCGCGGCTCCCGGACCTGCCGTGCCGCCCGCTCTCCCGGCGGTCTGCGCGTGCTGCCGGTGCGCGAAGGTGAGACATCTGCGTCCTCGGTACGTGCGGACGGGACACCGCGGCGGTCCGCAGCGGCACCTCGTCGATGGCATCGCGATGCCGGCCGGCAGGCCGTGATGTGATCCCTGCGTCGCCCGACGGCCACACACAGTAGTCGTCACCGCATCAAGTGCGGTGGGCAGTTGACAAACTCCGGCGGCAGGGGTCCCGCTCTGGTATGACGCGTCGCACGGCTGCGCGAAAACGCTCGTACGGGTGCGCGAGGAACGGCACGGATGTCCGCCCGGCGCGCGCCGAGGCCCGGGGCGCGGTCCGGGTCAGCCGACTTCCGCGACCTCGGGGCCCGGGGCGGTCGGCGTCGCCGGCTTCTTCCGGCCGCACGTCCTCGGGGCGTCCGCCGGGGCGCTCTGCGGGGCCCGGGCGACCGCACGCCACCAGGGGGCGTCGGGCATGTCGTCGGACGACGGCTCGAAGGGCTCGCCGGGGATCGGCAGGGCGACGGCGGTGTCCTCGGCGCGGGCGGCGGCGAGGGTGCCGTCGCCGGGCTCCGACCAGGGGTGCGGCGCGAGGTTGAAGGTGCCCCAGTGGATGGGCAGCAGGACGCCGTGGGGCGTGCCGCCCTGGAGGTCGAGGTGGGCGCGGACGCCTTCCTCGGGGCGCATGTGGATGTCGGGCCAGAAGTCGGAGTAGGCGCCGATCTGGATCATCGTGGCGTCGAACGGGCCGTGCTGGGCGCCGATCTCCTCAAAGCCCGGGAAGTAGCCCGTGTCGCCGCTGTGGAAGACGCGGTGCTCGGGGCCGCGCACGGCCCAGGACGCCCACAGCGTGTGCTGCTGGTTGCGCAGGCCGCGCCCGCAGAAGTGGCGTGCGGGTGTCGCCGTCAGGGTCAGGCCGCCGATGTCCGTGGACTCGTGCCAGTCCAGCTCGCGCAGCCGGTCCGCGGGCACGCCCCAGCGCTCCAGGTGGGCGCCGACGCCGAGCGGCACCGCGAACACCGTGTCCGTGCCGGCGAGCGCCTTGATGCTGGGCAGGTCCAGGTGGTCGTAGTGGTCGTGGGAGATCACGACCGCGTCGACCGGGCCGAGCTCCGCGAGGGGCACCGGCACCGGATGCAGGCGCTTCGGCCCGGCGAAGGCGAACGGCGAGCACCGGTCGCCCCACACGGGGTCGAAGAGCACGCGGCGCCCGTCGATCTCGGCGAGGACGCTGGAGTGCCCCATCCAGGTGAGCCGCAGGCCGCTCGCCGGGGGCCTGGCGAGGTCCGCGAGCGTCGTCGCGTGCACCGGGATCGGGTCGGAGGGGGTGCGGCGGACCCGCTCCTCCTTGCGGAAGTAGATCTTGGCGAACTCCAGGGCGGACCCGGACGGCCGGGTCCTGGCGCCCAGCGGGTTCTGGAACGAGCCGTCCGCGAAGTGCGGCGATCTCTGGATGCGCGCCAGCCGCTCCCCCGCGGGGTCCGCGCCGAAGGCGGCGGGCCGCAGCGAACGGAGCCGGGAGCTCGAGAACCGGGACACGGCACCTCCAGAAACAGGATTGCTCAGGCTCCCCCCATTATGTGCGCCACCCCCGACAGCGGCCGCCGGGGCCGGTCCCCACGGCCCCGCCGGCCGCCGCGGCCCCCTTCCGGCCCCGATGTCCCATCCGATGTCACATCCGCGTGCCCCCGATCCGTCTCCTCTTCGAGACGGCGAAACCACGCCGCGCACGACCCGGAGGTGGCCCCCATGGCCCGCATTTCCCTCACCCCGCCGCGCACCCTCTTCTTCCGCGCCATGGAGTGGTACTCGAAGCGCACCTACGGCAAGGTCCTCGACCCGGGCAGGGCGATGGCGCACAACCGCCGCGTCCTCTGGTCCTACCTGCGCTTCGAGCAGGCCGTCGCCAAGTACGACAAGCTCGACAAGGACCTGAAGGCACTGGCCGAGATGGCGTCCGCGGCGGCGATCGGCTGCTCCTGGTGCATGGACTTCGGCCACTGGGAGAGCCGGCGGCGCGGCATGGACCCGCGCAAGGTGCGCGACGTTCCGCTGTGGCGCGAGAGCGACGCCTACACGCCGCTGGAGCGGGACGTGATGGCGTACGCGGAGGCGATGACCGCGAACCCGCCGGAGACCGACGACGAACTCTCCGCCCGGCTGCTCGGCCGCCTCGGCGAAGCCGCGTTCGTGGAGCTGACCATGATGGTGGCCGTCGAGAACATGCGCTCGCGGTTCAACTCCGCGATGGGGCTGACCAGTCAGGGCTTCAAGGAGGTCTGCGACCTGCGGGACGCGCGCGCGGGGACGTCCCGGCACACCGTGTGAGCCGACGCCCCGGGGGTCGTGGTGTACTACTCCGACTACTGACCTAGCAGTCAGTAGCTGTCAGCAGCACGCCAGGCAGTGAACCGGCCGGTGGCACCCCCAGGGAGGTCCCCCGTCGGCAGACCCGCAGGAGCCGCCCCATGCCCGCATCCGCACCCCCTCCGTCCCCCGACGCCCCGCCCTTCCTGTCTCTCACCTGGACCGACCACGTCACCGGCCGGCGCGGCTTCCTCGTGGTCGACCGGCTGGTGCGCGGGGTGTGCAGCGGAGGTCTGCGGATGCGGCCGGGCTGCACCCTGGAGGAGGTCGCCGGGCTCGCGCGCGGGATGACGATGAAGGAGGCCCTGCACTACGACCCCCGGGCCCGCTACATCCCCCTCGGCGGCGCCAAGGGCGGCATCGACTGCGATCCCCGGGACCCGGCGGCGTACGACGTGCTGGTGCGCTATCTGCGGGCGATGCGCCCCTACATCGCGGACTCCTGGACCATGGGCGAGGACCTCGGCCTGACCCAGGACGTCGTCGACCGGGCCGCCGCCGAGGCCGGTCTGACCTCCTGCGTGCAGGCCGTCCACCCGCTCCTCGACGACGAGGCGGCGGCCCGGCGGCGCCTCGCGGACGCGTTCGCCGTGGAGGTCGACGGGGTCGGGCTCGACGCGCTGGTCGGGGGCTGCGGAGTCGCGGAGTCCGTGCTGACCGCGCTCGACGCGGCGGGCACGGCGCCCGCACGCGCGCGCGTGGCCGTGCAGGGGCTCGGCACGATGGGCGGCGCCACCGCGCGTTTCCTCGCCCGGGCGGGGCTCACGGTCGTGGCGGTGGCCGACATCAAGGGCACGGTCGCCAACCCCGACGGCCTGGACGTGGAGGCGCTCCTCGCGTCCCGCGACGCCTACGGCACCGTCGACCGCGCGGCCCTGCGCCCCGGCGACCGCGAACTCCCCGACGACGCCTGGCTGTCGGCCGACGCGGAGGTCCTCGTACCGGCCGCCGTGTCGTACGCGGTCGACACCGCCAACCAGGACCGGATCAGGGCCCGCTGGATCGCGGAGGCGGCCAACATGCCGGTGCTCCCGGACGCGGAGCGGCTGCTCACCGCGCGCGGCGTCACGGTCCTGCCGGACGTGGTGGTCAACTCCGCGACCAACGCCTGGTGGTGGTGGACGCTCTTCGGCGACATCGGCACGGCCGCCGCGTCGCGCGCCTCGGGGGCGGCCATGGCCGATGAGGCCTTCGCGCACACCCGCCGCGCCATGCGGGCCCTGGTCGGGCAGGTGCTCGCGCGGGCGCGCCGGGACGGCACGACACCGCGCGCCGCGGCGCACGCCCTGGCCGCGGACCGGCTCCCGGAGATCACGGAACGCTTCGGCTGGTACGTGCCGCGCGCGGCCCCCGGACTCCCGGCCGGGCCGTCCGCCGTGCCCCGCCGCGCATACGCCCTGGGTGACGCGCGTAGGTAGGGTGCACGGCGTGACCAGAGTGCGGTTGAGCGTGGCGGAGCGGCGGGTGGAGCTGCTGACCGCCACCGTCGAACAGATCGAGGTACGCGGTGTGGCGGCCGTGCGCATCGCGGACGTCGCGGCCGCGCTCGGGGTGAGCAACGCGCTCGTCCTCTACCACTTCTCGACCAAGGACGAGCTGGTCGCCGCCGCGTTCGCGCATGCCGCCGAGGGTGATCTGGCGCATCTGCACAAGCTTCTGGGCCGCCGTACGTCGGCGGTGCGCAGGTTGCGGGCAGCGGTGCGCTGGTACGCGCCGACCGGGCCCGCCAAGGGGTGGCGGCTGTGGATCGAGGGGTGGGCCTCCGCCCTGCGTGAGCCCGCGCTGCGGTCGGTCACCCGGGATCTGGACCGCCGTTGGAAGGCCGCGCTCGCCGAGGTGATCGCCGAGGGCGTGGCGGCGGGTGAGTTCCGCTGCCCCGACCCCGGGGCCGCGGCCCTCCGCCTGACGGCCTTCCTCGACGGTCTCGCCGTCCAGGTGACGGCCTACCCCGGGGCGGTGTCCCGGGCGCGGACCCGGGCGTGGGCGGACGAGGCGTTGGCCCGGGAACTGGGGTTGGGTGCGGAGGACTTGAAGACCTGAGGCCGGTCTGCCCTCGCGGGGCGCCCCAGTCCCGCCCCTTCACCGAAACCGGGGCTCCGCCCCTGGACCCCGGGGGTGGGTGTCCCGTTCCGGTGGGACAGTCCTCCCCCGCTATCGGCGCTTCGCGCCTCGTCCTCAAACGCCGGACGGGCTTTCTCCCAACCAATCGCCCCCACCATACGAGGCGCGGAGCGCCGATCGGGGGTGACCCTCGCAGGGCTGAAGGTGCCGGGCTGTCGCTCAGGCCGGTGCAAGTTCGGGCGGGTGGGTGGGGAAAAGCCCCTCCGGCGTTTGAGGAGCGGGGTCTGGGGCGGAGCCCCAGGTTCGGGAAGGGGTGGGACTGGGGAGCCCCCGGCAGGCCCCAGCCCCCTCACTGCAACTCGTACACCGCCACCACCGACACACTGTCCTGAATCTCGCCAGGCGCCACCGGCACCCCCTCCTGCTTGGCGAAGGCCGACGGCGACACCGTCAGAGGCCGAGGATTCCCGGACTCGGCCTCGGTGAGGGACACAAGCCGGCCGAGCCCCCGCCCGGTGAGGGCGGCGTAGTGCTCGGCCTTGTCCCGGGCATCCGCGTGCGCGGCCTCACGAGCCTTGGCCCGCAACGGCCGCGCGTCGGCCAGATCGAAGGTCACCCCGTTGACCCGCACGGCATCCCCCGCGGCGGCCACCGCCGCCTTGATCACCCGCCCGGTCCGATGAGGCTCACGCACCTTCACGCTGAAGCTCTGCGCGGCCCGGTACCCGGTGAGCTTGGACGCCCCGCCCCCGCCCCCGTCCTCGTACACGGCCGAGAGCTCCAGGCTGTCCGTACGGACGTCACGCTCGGCGACCTGCTGCCGCCGCAGGGCCCCGAGCAGCGCGTTCGCGGCGGCGTGCTGCGCGGCGAGGGCCTTCTCCGCCGTGGGAGCGGTGACCTCCACGGCCATGCCGACCACGGCGAGGTCGGGGGCGGCGCTCGCGGAGCCGGTGCCGGTGACGGTCACGGTGGACGGGGTGGGGGTCGGGTCGGCGGCGCCCGGGGCGGGAGCGGAAGCGGGGGTGGCGAAGGCCGGGGCTGACGCCGCTAGGGCCTCGTCGGCCACGGCGGGCCCGGCAAGCGCCGACGGCAGACCGAGCGCCGCGAGCGCGACAACGGCCGCCGTGAGGGCGCGCAGCGAGGTACGAGGACGCGAGGTCCGGACGGGCGGGCGCGGAGCTGCGGACATGGTGGGAGTCCTTCCGGTGTGCCGGTCATCCGCCCCCGAGGGGACGGCCGGCCGTCATCCCAGCACCCGCGCGCCCGCGCGCGGGTCCGCCACTCCCGCCCTGTCACCTCACCGGTCGAGCCCGCCCACCCGGGCGGGAACCCCTGTCGAGCCCGCCCACCCCGAGCCGGGAACCTAAAGCGGCATCAAGTCAGGTCGCTTCGCCGCCACATGGTCGCCGGAGCTTTCGCCACGCAGCCGTCGCCCGATCCACGGCACCAGATGCTCGCGCGCCCAGTGGATGTCGTCGCGCCGCACCTCGAGGGTGCCGCGCGGCGGCAGCGGCGGCCAGGGCTGCTCCGGGTCGGCGGGCACCTCCAGGCCGAGGGCCTGGGCGGCCCGCAGCGCCACCCGGGTGTGCCCCTCGGCCGACAGGTGGAGCCGGTCGTCGTCCCAGGCCCGCCGGTCCTGCACGGACTTCAGGGACCACAGGTCGAGGACGGGGCAGCCGTACCGGTCGGCGACCGCGCGGACATGGCCGTTGTACGTGGCGATCTTGCCGCGCAGATGCTTGAGGAGCGCCACGCCCCGGGTGTCGAACCCGGTGGTGACGACGACGGTGCCGACGGCGGAGGCGAGGTCGGCGACGGCGCGCTCGAACCGCTCGGCGACCTCGTCGGGGTCGGTGCCGGGCCGGATGATGTCGTTGCCGCCCGCGGCGAACGTGACCAGGTCGGGGGCCAGCTCCTTGGCGCGCGGCACCTGGTCCGCGACGATCTGGTCGAGGAGCTTGCCGCGCACGGCGAGGTTGGCGTACCGGAAGGAGTGCTCGGGGACACGGTCGTCGAGGAGGACGGCGAGCCGGTCGGCCCAGCCGACGAAGGTGCCGTCGGGCCCGGGGTCCCCCACGCCTTCGGTGAAGCTGTCGCCGACCGCTGCGTAGGAGGTGAAGGTGTCCGTGGGTGCGTTTTTGATGAAGTGTGTCGACTCTGCTGTCACGTCGTCACATCTTTCCTGGCGACAAGTGACCTACGCCATCGTAATAAGGGGTTGACGCGGGGTGAGATAAGCCATTGGTCAAGATTGCGCCAACCCGGAATACGCGTCCGTGGTGTCTGCGGCGTCTGCGGTCCGCCGGAGCCGGAACACGGCGGCGTCCAGGTCTCCCCGCAGGCCGGTCCGCAGCCCGTGGTGCAGCAGGACGGCGCCGCGGTGCACCGCACCGGTCTCCGCACACGCGTAGGACGCCGCGGGGTCGAGCCCCCGCAGCCGCACCGGCGGCGTCTCCTGCCCGTACGCCTGCGCCGGGAGCCAGGCCAGGACGACGACGTCGTCCCCGCGGACGTAGCTCACCGCGCACGGGCCGCCGTCCGGATCCCGCAGCCGGTACAGGTCGCCGAGCTGCACGACGGGCCTGATCTCCTTGTAGAGCTCGACCCAGTCGCGGGCCTCGGCGCGCTCCGCCGCACTCCACCGGGTCAGGTCGCCGCCGACGCCGAGCACGCCCGCCATGGCGCTGACGAAGCGGAACCTGAGCGAGCTGACGCGCCCGTTGAGCTGGGTGTTGGGGCTGTCGGTGACCCAGGCGGCCATGACGCGCGCGGGGTGGATCTGGCTGAATCCGTGCTGGATGGCGAGCCGGTCGAGGGGGTCGGTGTTGTCGGACGTCCAGACCTGGTCGGTGCGGGCGAGGACGCCGAGGTCGACGCGGCCGCCGCCGCCCGAGCAGGACTCGAAGGCGACGGTGGGGTGCGCGGCCCGCAGCCGGTCGAGGAGGTCGTAGAAGCCGTGCACATGGGCGTCCCACAGCCGCTGCGGGTAGGGCTCGCCGGGCCAGCCCGCGTCGGTGAAGCAGCGGTTGAAGTCCCACTTCACGTAGTCGACGGACGCGCCGGTCAGGAGGGCGTCGAGCTGTTCCCAGAGGTGGTTCCGCACGTCCTCGCGCGCGAGGTTGAGGACGAGCTGGTTGCGGAACTCGGTGCGGGCGCGGCCGGGGTGGTGCTGCACCCAGTCGGGGTGCGCGCGGTAGAGGTCGCTGTCGGCGTTGACCATCTCCGGCTCGACCCAGATCCCGAACCGCATGCCGAGGGCGTGCACGTAGTCGGCGAGCGGCCCAAGCCCGCCGGGGAAGCGGTCGGGGTTGGGCGTCCAGTCGCCGAGCCCGGCCCGGTCGGACACGCGGGCGCCGAACCACGCGTCGTCGACGACGAACAGCTCGACGCCCAGCTCCGCGGCCCGCTCCGCGAGCGCCCGCTGCTGCTCCTCGGAGATGTCGAAGCCGGTGGCCTCCCAGGAGTTGTAGAGCACCGGTCGGACCTCGTCCGCATCCGGGATCACGTGCGCCCGCTGGTACGCGTGCCAGGCGCGGCTGGTCCCGCCGAAGCCGCCACCGCTCCACAGGCCCGCGAACACCGGCGTGGCGATCGCCGTGCCGGGCGGGAGCAGCGTCTGCCCGGAGTCGTCGTGCCCGCTGCCGCCGGTGATCTGCACGGCGCCGTCCGGGAGTCGGTGCACGGAGATCCGCCACGACCCGGACCACGCCAGCGCGCAGCTGTAGACCTCGCCGTGCTCCTCGGTGGCGCCGTCCGCGTCGAGCGCCACCCAGGGCAGGTGCTGGTGCCCGGTGTGCCCGCGCCGGCTGCCGACGACCCTTTCCCCGTACGTGAGGGGCGACCGTTCGAGCCGGGACTCCGCCGCCCAGCGCCCGTGCAGCTGCGAGAGCCGCCAGCGTTCGCGCGGGGGCAGGGACCAGGTGGCGGAGTCGGCCCGCAGGACCTCGAGATCCGTCGCCCCCGTCGACGCGTTGAGCAGGACGGCGTACCGCTCGACGACGTCACCGCGCATCCGGTACGACAGCGTGACCTGGAGGCCGTGCACGGCGTCGGTGAAGTGCAGCTGGAGTTCGCCGTCGGCGCCCTCGGCCCACCGCAGGAACCGCCACTCCGTCCCGCGCACCCCGCCGCCGCGCACCGAGAGCGCGGGCCGCACGAACCGGGGCCCGCCCTCCACCGGATACTCCTCGCGGCCGTCGAGCCACGACTCGAAGGGCCGCTCCGGGGGCGTCGGCGCCGCCGCGAGTGCCTCGGCGTCGGCCAGGGCGATCCGCGGGCCCCAGTGGAGGTGCAACAGCTCGTCGCGGTCCGTGAGCCGGAGCGCGTAGCTGCTGGTGGGCCCCGAGAGGAGCCATGTACGGCCGTCTGTACCGATCTCGATCATCGAACCCCCAGAGCTCCACAGATACGGAAACAGATCTCAACAGGTACGCGCGCGTACGCACATCTTCGAGCCCCCGCGCCCCCGGGGCAACGCCTGCGCACCTCCCGCGCGCGCCACCCCTGCGCGCCACCGCGCGCACCTCCGGGCACCCCCGCACCAGGACTGATTGGCTCAGGAACCCGTGTCGTATCGTCGAAGGCGCAACCACCTGCGGGCCACGCGCCCGCGCGGTCGCGCGAAGCCGCCCCCGAGCATGAGGAGACCCCGTGACGCAGCAGGTCCCGTCGACCGAGCCCGAGCTGGCCGGCGTGCGCAACTTCCGTGACGTGGGCGGGCTGCCGACGCTCGACGGCCGCCGGGTGCGGCACGGCGTGCTCTTCCGCAGCGGTCACCTCGCGCACGCCACGGACGCCGACGCCGCGTTCCTCGGCTCGCTGGGCCTGCACACGATCTTCGACTTCCGCAACGCCGCCGACCAGCGCCTCGAGGGCCCGGACGTGGCGCTGCCGGGCGTGCGCAACGTGAATCTGCCGCTGACCGACCCTGCCGACGGCGCCGAGTTCTGGAAGATGGTCCGCGACGGCGACCTGGACCAGCTGCGCTCGGTCCTGTCCGACGGCAGGGCGGCGGGCCGGATGTTCGCGTCGTACCGGACGATCATCAAGGAGCGCACGGCCGAGCACAGCCGGGTGCTGCACGCGCTCGCCGAGGACAGCGTGCCCGCGCTGATGCACTGCGCGGCGGGCAAGGACCGGGCCGGCCTGTCCATAGCCGTGACGCTGCTCGCGGTCGGCGTGGAGCGTGACGCGATCATGGCGGACTACCTGGAGTCGAACGCCACGCACCGCCGCTACAAGGTGCACCGCAGCAGCACCTCGGCGGACGCGATGTCCCCCGAGGTGATGGAGCTGCTGAGCCCGCTGTTCGACGCCCGCGCCGAGTATCTGGACGCGGCCTTCGAGACCATCGCGCTGACCTGGGGCGACACGGACGCCTATCTGGAGCGGGGTCTCGGTGTCGGCGCGCAGACGCGGGAGCGGCTGCGCGAACGCCTCCTCGACTGAGACGGCCTACTGGTTCTTGCCCCCGAGCACGAACAGCAGATAGACGAAGAACGCGAACACGTGGCCCACGGCCACGTAGATGATCAGCCGGACCCACAGGGCGCGCGGGAACTTCTCCTGCAGGACCATCCGGCGCTCGGGCCGGCCGGCGGCCTCGGGCTGCGGCTGCTCAGATTCCGTCATGTCGGTCTCCCTGGGTGGGGCCGCCGAGGCACAGCGCGGTGGCCGGGCTCTGCAGCAAGGTGTGGACGAAGAGGAGGTCGGCGCCGCCGTGGTCCGCGGCGGCGATCCGGTGCGGGGTCAGCGAGTCGAAGTGCGCGCTGTCTCCGGGGGCGAGGGTGTACGCGGTGTCGCCGAGCCGCAGCCGAAGGCGTCCGGTGAGGACGTACAGCCACTCCTCGCCCGGGTGGACCCGCACGATGTCGCCCTGCGCGCCGTGCGGGACGTGCACCCGCAGCGCCTGCATGCCCCGGCCGGGCGCGCCCGCCTGCCAGTACGTCCAGCCGCCGGCCGCCGTGGGCTCCATGTCGGGGGCGCGGACGACGGAGTGCCGGTCGGCGGGCGTCTCGCCAAGCAGTTCGGAGACCGTCGTACCGTAGGTACGGGCGAGCGCGAGCAGCATCGGCAGGGACGGCTGGCGCTGTCCGGTCTCCAGGCGGGACAGGTGCGCGGGCGAGAGCCCGGCGGCGCGGGCGGCGGCCTCCAGGGTGAGGGCGGCGCGGCGGCGCAGGTCCCGCAGCTGGGGCGCGACGACGGGCAGGGCATCGGCGACGGTGTCGGCCCGGGGGTCGGCGGTGTCGCCGGGCTCCGGGGCGGCCCCCGCGGGCTCGGCAGGGTTCATGCTTCGATTCAGCCAGAGCCTTGCCTCAGGGGCAACTTTCTTGCCCCTGAGGCAAAAGCCCCGGGTTCGGCCCCGCTAGCGGTTCGCCACCGCCTGCTTGACCAGCGTCTTGCCGAAGTCCCACATCAGCCCGCCCCCGCTGTGCGCGTCGTCCATGACGGCGGTGAAGGCGTCCACGAACCGGTCGACGTCCTTCTCCCCCACCGTGAGCGGCGGGATCAGCTTGATGACCTCCAGGTGGTCGCCGGAGACCTGGGTGAGGATGCGGTGCTTCTGGAGCAGCGGCACGACGACCATCTGCGCGAACAGGCCCTTGCGCGCGGCCTGGAGCATCGTCCAGCGGCTGCGCAGCTTCAGGGACCTGGGCCTGCCGAACTCGATGCCGATCATGAGCCCGCGCCCGCGCACCTCGCTGAGCAGTTCGTAGCGGTCGACGAGCGCGCCGAGCCGCGCCTTCAGGAGCTCACCGGTCACGCGGGCGTTCTCGACCACCTTCTCGTCCCGCATGACGGCGAGGACGGCGAGCCCGGCCGCCATGGCCTGCGCGTTGGCCCCGAAGCTCGCCGAGTGCACCAGGACCCGGTCCATGGACGAGTAGACCTTCTTGAAGATCCAGTCCTTGCCGAGGGTGGCGCCGACCGGCACATAGCCGCCGGACAGCGCCTTGGCCACGCACACCAGGTCCGGCTCGACACCCTCGTCGTGCTCGTAGGCGTAGAACGCGCCGGTCCTGCCGAGCCCGGTCTGCACCTCGTCGGCGATGAGGAGCGCCTTGTGCCGGTGCAGGAGGTCCTGGGCGGCGCGCAGATAGCCCGGGGGCGCCTCGTGCACGCCCTTGCCCTGGACGGGCTCGACGATCAGCGCGGCGACGTCGCCCTTCTGCAGCTCCCGGCGCAGGGCGTCCAGATCGCCGAGCGGGACCGCCGTGTCCGGCAGGAGCGGCGCGAAGCCGTCCCGGAACCCGTCCTCGCCGTTGACGGAGAGCGACCCGGTGGTCAGTCCGTGGAAGGCGTGCGCGCAGTACAGCACCCTCGGCTTCCCGGTCGCGTACCGGGCGAACTTCAGGGCCGTCTCCACCGCCTCGGTGCCACTGTTGCCGAAGAACACCCGGTCCAGGTGCGGGCTGTGGGTGAGCAGCTGCTCGGCGAGCAGGCCGGGCAGGGGCTGGCAGTCGAAGCGGGTGAGGTCGGCGAGGGAGGCGTCGAGGACGTCGTGCAGCGCCTTGCGCACGACCGGGTGGTGGCGGCCGAGGCCCATGACGCCGAACCCGGCGAGCATGTCCAGGTAGTCGTTGCCGTCCGCGTCCCAGAAGTGGGCGCCCTCCGCGCGTTCGTAGACCTTGTCGAAGCCGATGGTGTGCAGCATGCGCGGCAGCTGGTGGTTCAGGTGCCGCGCGTGCAGTTCGTACCGTTCGCCGCCGCGCTCGGCGAGCAGCCGGCCGAGGTCGAACTCCTTGCTCATGCTGGTCATGCCCGTTTCTCCTCGCCGGCCGCACCGGCTCTCTCGGTGCCGGTGGGTCCGGCCTGCTCCGGCGCGCCGGCGCCGGCGGCGTCCCGGCGCGCGATGGTCGCGCTGATGCTCCCGGCGATCTCGACGGGGGTGAGCCCGAGGTCGGCGAGCACCTCGCCCCGCTTGGCGTGCGCGAGGAACTGGTCGGGGATGCCGAACCGCCGTACGGGCACGTCCACTTCGGCCTCGCCGAGGGCCAGCGCGACCGCCGCGCCGACCCCGGATGCCTTGCTGTTGTCCTCGACGACCGCCACGAGCCGGTGCCCGGCCGCCAGCGGGGGCAGCGCCGGGTCGACGGGCTTGACCCAGCGCGGGTCGACCACGGTGGCGCTGATCCCGCGCTCCCGCAGCAGGTCGGCGGCGCCCAGGCACACCGGCGCCATCACGCCGACGGCGACGAGCAGCACGTCGGCGGCCGCGCCCGCACCCTCTTCGGGGCCGCGGCTCAGCACGTCCATGGCGCCGACGCGGTCGACCGCCGGGATCGAGGGGCCCACCGACTCCTTGGGGAACCGCAGCAGCGTCGGCGCGTCGTCGACGGTGACGGCCTCGCGCAGCTGGGTGCGCAGCTGGTCGGCGTCGCGCGGCGCGGCGATCCTGAGGCCGGGGACGACCTGGAGGACGGAGAGGTCCCACATGCCGTTGTGGGAGGCCCCGTCGGGCCCGGTGACCCCGGCGCGGTCGAGGACGAACGTCACCCCGCAGCGGTGCAGCGCGACGTCCATCAGGAGCTGGTCGAAGGCGCGGTTGAGGAAGGTGGCGTAGACGGCGACGACGGGGTGCAGTCCGCCGGTGGCGAGTCCGGCGGCGGCCACCGCGGCGTGCTGCTCGGCGATGCCGACGTCCCACACCCGGTCCGGGTAGGCCTCGGCGAACTTGGTGAGGCCCACCGGGTGCAGCATGGCCGCCGTGATCGCCACGACGTCCTCGCGCTCGGCGCCGATGCGGACGATCTCGTCGCCGAACACAGACGTCCAGGACGGGCCGTTGGACGGGGCGAGCGGCTCGCAGGTGAGCGGGTCCATGACGCCGACGGTGTGGAAGCGGTCCGCCTCGTCGGCGAGCGCGGGTTCGTAGCCGCGCCCCTTCTCGGTGAGGCAGTGCACGAGCACGGGCCCGTGGAAGCGTTTCGCGCGGCGCAGCGCCGACTCGACGGCCTTGGTGTCGTGCCCGTCGATCGGCCCGACGTACTTCAGGCCGAGGTCCTCGAACATGCCCTGCGGCGCGAAGGCGTCCTTGAAGCCCTTCTTCGCGCCGTGCAGCGACTCGTAGAGGGTGCGGCCGACGACGGGGGTGCGCTGGAGGAAGTCCTTGCCCCAGGCGAGGACTTGCTCATAGCTGTCGGTGGTGCGCAGGGTGGCCAGGTGGTTGGCGAGGCCGCCGATGGTGGGGGCGTACGAGCGTTCGTTGTCGTTGACGACGATGATCAGGGGCTGGTCCTTGGCGGCGGCGATGTTGTTCAGCGCCTCCCACGCCATGCCGCCGGTGAGCGCCCCGTCGCCGATGACGGCGACGACGTGCCCGCGTTCGCCGAGGACGTCACGGGCCTTGGCGAGGCCGTCGGCCCAGCCGAGGGCGGTCGAGGCGTGGCTGTTCTCGACGATGTCGTGGTCGGACTCCTCGCGCGAGGGGTAGCCGGACAGGCCGCCCTTGCCGCGCAGCTTGGAGAAGTCCTGACGCCCGGTCAGCAGTTTGTGTACGTAGCTCTGGTGGCCGGTGTCCCACACGATGCGGTCCACGGGCGACTCGAAGACCCGGTGCAGGGCCATGGTGAGCTCCACCACCCCCAGGTTGGGCCCGAGATGACCACCGGTCCTGGCGACCGCGTGCACCAGGAACTCCCGTATCTCCTCGGCCAGTTCCGCGAGTTCGGCCTCGGTCAGCGCCTTCAGGTCGCGCGGCCCCCGGATCGTCTCCAGAATGGTCATGCTCGGGCCCCCTTACTGGTTCGTTCTCAGCTCACTGTGACGTCGGGCACCCCGGACGGGACGCCTGCGGCCTCCATCTGCTCGGCGATCTTCATCGCCTCTTCGATGAGGGTCTCGACGATCTTCGACTCGGGGACGGTCTTGACGACCTCGCCCTTGACGAAGATCTGGCCCTTGCCGTTGCCGGACGCGACGCCCAGATCGGCCTCACGCGCCTCACCCGGCCCGTTCACCACACACCCCATGACCGCGACCCGCAACGGCACCTCCATGCCGTCAAGCCCCGCCGTCACCTCGTCCGCCAGCTTGTAGACGTCGACCTGGGCGCGCCCGCACGAGGGGCAGGACACGATCTCCAGACGGCGCCGGCGCAGGTTCAGCGACTCCAGGATCTGGATGCCGACCTTGACCTCCTCGGCCGGAGGCGCCGAGAGCGAGACGCGGATCGTGTCGCCGATGCCCTCGCTCAGCAGCGCGCCGAAGGCTACCGCCGACTTGATCGTGCCCTGGAACGCCGGGCCGGCCTCCGTCACGCCCAGGTGCAGCGGATAGTCGCAGGCGGCGGCCAGCTGCCGGTAGGCGTTGACCATGACCACCGGGTCGTTGTGCTTCACCGAGATCTTGATGTCCCGGAAGCCGTGCTCCTCGAACAGCGACGCCTCCCACAGCGCCGACTCGACGAGCGCCTCCGGCGTCGCCCTGCCGTACTTCTTCAGGAGGCGGGCGTCCAGGGATCCGGCGTTGACGCCGATCCGGATCGGGGTGCCCGCGTCGTTCGCCGCCCGCGCGATGTCCCGCACCCGGTCGTCGAACTGCTTGATGTTGCCGGGGTTCACGCGCACCGCCGCGCACCCGGCGTCGATCGCCGCGAACACGTACTTCGGCTGGAAGTGGATGTCGGCGATCACCGGGATCTGCGACTTCCGCGCGATCGTGGCCAGCGCGTCCGCGTCGTCCTGCGTTGGACACGCCACCCGTACGATCTGGCAACCCGACGCCGTCAGCTCCGCGATCTGCTGCAGCGTCGCCCCGATGTCCGACGTACGCGTCGTCGTCATCGACTGCACCGACACCGGCGCGCCGCCCCCCACGGCCACCGGTCCGACCTCGATGCGCCGCGAGAGGCGGCGCTCGGCGAGGGGCCGGACCGGCAGCTCCGGGAGGCCCAACGCGACGGGCGCTCCAGGGGTCATGACGTCACCCGCGGTTTCCGTTGACGGTCTCGCGCATGGCCCGCAGGGACTCCTTGAGGGAGCCCATGGTGGCGAGGACAGCCGTCGGTTCGTAGCCGCAGTGCGCCATGCAGTTCGCGCACCGCTCGTCCTTGCCGCGGCCGTACTTGGACCAGTCGGTCTTCTCGATCAGCTCCCGGTACGTGGGGACGTACCCGTCGCTCATCAGATAGCAGGGGCGCTGCCAGCCGAAGAGCGAGTAGTTGGGGATCGCCCACGCCGTGCACTGGAAGTCGACCTTGCCCTCGAGGAAGTCGAGGAACAGCGGCGAGTGGTTCAGCCGCCAGCGGCGCCGGTTGCCGCCAGCGAAGGCCTTCTTGAACAGCTCGCGGGTCTGCTCCACACCGAGGAAGTGCTCCTGGTCGGGCGCCTTCTCGTAGGCGTAGGCGGGCGACAGCATCATCTCGTCGACCTGCAGCTCGTCATTGAGGAAGTTGAGCACCTCGATGATCGTCTGCGGGGTGTCGGTGTTGAAGAAGGTCGAGTTGGTGGTGACCCGGAAGCCGCGCCGCTTGGCCTCCTTCATGGCCTCGACCGCCTCGTCGAACACCCCCTCCTTCGCCACCGACTCGTCGTGGCGCTCGCGCATCCCGTCGATGTGCACGGCGAACGCGAAGTACGGCGAGGGCGTGAACTTGTCCATCTTCTTGCGCAGCAGCATGGCATTGGTGCAAAGGAAGACATACTTCTTCTTGGCCACCAACTGCCGCACGATCTCATCGATCTGAGGGTGCATCAGCGGCTCGCCGCCGGCGATGGACACCATCGGCGCGCCGGACTCCAGGACGGCGCCCACGGCCTGGGCCACCGGCATGCGCTGCTTGAGCACCCCGGCCGGGTGCTGGATCTTCCCGCAGCCCTCGCACTTCAAGTTGCACGCGAACAGCGGCTCCAACTCGACAATCAGCGGGAACTTGTCCCGCTTGCGCAGCTTCTGTTCCATCAGGTACGTAGCGACCTTGATCGACTGACGCAGCGGCATGACCATCTGGCTCACCTCCGGGGGAGCAGCGAAGAACGGTGCCATTCGAAGAAAGCGGGAAGCACGGCACGGAGAACGCGGAAGGCCGATATTCCACCGCGCACCGTGCCGATTCGTACGAGTTCGTGCTGTGGGGCGTCCACGACCACCCGGACGGCGGCAACGGGGCGGGGCCCCGCCGTCACGGCGGTGCGCAGCGTGACGGCGGACTCCATGTCCACCGCGATGGCGCCGGTGGCGAGCAGATCGCCGCGCTCGTGGCCGCGGACCACGTGGTCGGAACCCGTGAGCGGTCCGGTGTGCACGGTGCGGCGGGGCAGCGTCCGCACCAGCTCCTCGACCAGGAGTTCGGTGCCCACGCAGGGCGTGGCGCCGCCGTCGTGGCGGGTCTCGGCGGCGACGACCAGGTCGCCGGGGTGCATGCCGGGGGCGAGTCCGGCGCAGAAGCCGGTGGCCACGACGGCCGCCTCGTCCAGGGGCGGGGTGTCGAGCGCCTTGGCCACGGCGCGCTCGGCGGCCCGCGGGCCCATGCCCGTCCTGAGGACGGTCATGGGCCCGCTCGCGCCGCCCTTGTCGCCGGTGCGCAGGGCGAGGTGCTCGATGCCGAGCGCACAGGCGACGAGGAGCGGTGCGGGGCCCGGCCGCGCCGGGGGTGCGGTCATCAGCCCCCCTTGCCGGAGCCGCCGACGGCCGGCTCTCCGTTGACGTACCGGCCGAGCGCGGTCAGCGGGAAGACCTGCCGGTAGAGGTGGTAGTTGATCGAGAAGTCCCAGGGGAAGCCGGTGCCGGTGAAGTACGGCTCGTCCCAGGAGCCGTCCTCGGTCTGCGCCTGCGTCAGCCAGTCGACGCCGCGCTCCACGGACTTGGCGTCCCGCTCCCCCGCCGCGAGCAGCGCCAGCAGCGCCCAGGCGGTCTGGGACGCCGTGGACGCGCCGCGCCCGATCCACTGCTCGTCCCGGTAGGAGCGCAGGTCCTCGCCCCAGCCGCCGTCGTCGTTCTGCACCGACTCCAGCCAGGCGACCGCGCGCCGGATCGCCGGGTGCGAGGCGGGCAGCCCGGCGGCGACGAGCGCGGGCAGCACCGACCCGGTGCCGTAGACGTAGTTGACGCCCCAGCGCCCGAACCAGGCGCCGTTCGCCTCCTGTTCGGAGAGCAGCCACTCCACGCCCCGCCGGGTGCGCGGGTCGTGGGACCTGCCCTCCCAGGCGAGCATCTCCACGACGTGCGCGGTGACGTCGGCGGAGGGCGGGTCGATGACCTCGCCGAAGTCGCAGAACGGCAGGCGGTTGGGGAAGGGGCTGGTGTTGTCGACGTCGAAGGCGGCCCAGGCGCCGTTCTTCGACTGCATGCCGAGGTTCCAGCGCACGCCGCGCTCGATGGCGTTCTCCAGGCGCGCCTTGTCCGGGTGCGCGACCCGGCGCAGCGCCAGGACGACCTCGGCGGTGTCGTCGATGTCGGGGTAGTTGTCGTTGTGGAATTCGAAGGCCCAGCCGCCGGGGGTCAGGCCCGGCCTGCGCACCGACCAGTCGCCGGGGCGCACGATCTGCTCGCCCAGCATCCAGTCGGCGGCCTTGACCAGCTGGGGGTGGTCGGCGGGCACGCCGGCGTCGGCGAGGGCGATGGCCGCGAGGCAGGTGTCCCACACCGGCGACTGGCAGGCCTCGATCATCCGCGCGCCGTCCTCGCGCCACACGGCGAACCGGTCCAGGGATTCGAGGCCCGCCCTGAGGACCGGGTGGTCGAGGTCGTAGCCCATCAGATGCAGCGCGATCACGGAGTACACGGCGGGCGGCTGGATGCCGCCCCAGCAGCCGTCGTTCTCCTGCCGCTCGATGATCCAGCGTGCGGCGCTGTTCATCGCGGCCTTGCGCACACCGCGCGGCGCGACCTTGTGATAAAGGTGCAGCGCCTTGTCCATGCGCTGGAAGATGCCGTCCCAACTCGCCACCGGGGCAAGTGGTTTGGCGGGATTCGGGACGCTCGCGTCGGTGTGCAGCTCATCCAGCGGGAAGGGCGCGGGGCGCACCGGGCGCTTGGCCGAGACGATGGTGAGCGGCACGATGGTCTGCCGCGCCCAGCAGCCGAAGTCATAAATGTTGAGCGGGAACCACTTGGGAAAATAAAGGAGTTCGGGCGGCAGCTCGGGCAGGTCGTCCCATTTCCACCAGCCGAAGAGGGCGAGCCAGATGCGGGTGAAGACCCGGGCCGACGCGATGCCGCCCCGCTCCCGGATCCAGGCGGACGCCCTGGCCATGTGCGGCGCGTCGGGGGCGTCCCCCGCCAGGCGCAGCGCCACATATGCCTCGATGGTGGCGGAGAGTTCGCCGGGGCCGCCGTAGAAGGTGGCCCAGGTGCCGTCATCACGCTGCTCGCCGCGGATGAAGAGGGCGGCGGCTCTGGTGGTCGACTCGTCCTGGATGCCCAGGAATTGACGGAGCAACAGGTCCTCGGCGTCCATGGTCACATTCGTTTCCAGGTCGCCCTTCCACCACCCCTGGGCGTCCTGGCGGGACAACAGGAACTGTGTGGACCGTTCTATGGCGCGGGCCGCGGCACCCAGTGCGCCGGGCGCCGCGGGAGTGGTGTCGGTCGTTCCGGTGGCCGAGGCCGCTCGGGGCGTTGCCGCTCCGGTGCTTCCGTCGGTCGTCGCTGTCATGGCTTCCCCTTCTACGCAGTGCTTCATCTCTGCCGGGTCCGCCGTCGGCCGGGGCCCTGGAGGGACACAGGCCGGCGACTGCGATTCAGTTGGGGCCGATAGTGATCATCTCTTTCGTACGACGACGAAGTCGGCGAGCGCGGTGAGCTGCGCCCGCACCTGGTCCGGCATCTGGACCGCGTCCAGGGCCTCGATGGCGACGGTGTGCTGCCGTCGCGCCTCCTCGGCGGTCCACTCGCGGCCGCCCGCCTGCTCGATCAGGGCGGCGCGCGCGGCGAACTCCTCCTCGGAGAAGCTGTCGAAGTCGTTGCTCTTGGCGTCGGCGGCGAGCAGCTCGCCGAGCCGTTCGGAGGCCGGGCCGCCCGCGGCGAGCGCGGCGACCACGGGCAGGGACTTCTTGCGCTGGCGCAGGTCGCTCCAGGTCTGCTTGCCGGTGGCCTCCGGGTCGCCCCAGATGCCGAGCAGGTCGTCGACGGCCTGGAAGGCGAGGCCCAGGTGGTAGCCGTACTTCTCCAGGATGTCGGCGGTGGCGTCGTCGGCGCCGCCGAGGACCGCGCCGATGGAGACCGCGCAGGCGAGCAGCGCGCCCGTCTTGTTGCCCTCCATCTCCAGGCACTCCTCGACGGTGACCCGCTCGCGGTGCTCGTAGGAGATGTCCTGCGCCTGGCCGTCGATGAGGGCGCGGGTCGCGGTGGTCAGGCGGCGCGTGGCGCGGCCGGCCTCGACGGTGCCGAGTTCGAGCAGGACCTCGTTGGCGAGGGCGAACAGCGCGTCGCCGACGAGGATCGCCTGCGCCGGGCCGTGCACCTTCCACACCGTGTCGCGGTGGCGGCGCTGCTCGTCGCCGTCCATCAGGTCGTCGTGCAGGAGCGAGAAGTTGTGGACCAGCTCGACGGCGACCGCACCGGGCACGCCCGTCTCCGGGCTCGCGCCCGCGGCCTCCGCGGAGAGCAGGGCGAGCGCCGGGCGCACGGCCTTGCCGCCGTCGCCGACGGACGGGTTGCCGGCCGCGTCGATCCAGCCGAAGTGGTAGGCGGCGACGGTGTCCATGGGCGGCGCGAGGCGGTCCACCGCGGACCGCAGGACCGGGGTGGCCAGCGTCCGGCCGCGTTCCAGCAGCGCGGTCACGTCCACAGCGGCCGGTTCGGCCGAGGGCACAGTCGGCACATTCTCTCCTCTGGTTCCGGTGCGGGGTTCGTGGGGCGGGGGCCCCAGCAGGTCGAGCTTCACGCCGCCTCCTCGAAGAGATGTCCATGAGGGCGGTCGAGTGCGGTCAGGGCCGCCCGGGCCGCGGTGATTCCGCTGCGTACAGCGCTTTCCATCGTCGCGGGCCAGCCGGTCGCGGTCCACGCGCCCGCCAGGTAGAGCCCGGACGCGTTGGTGTGCGCGCCCGGTCGCAGGCGGCCGACGCCCGGGGTGGGCGCGAAGGTCGCGGTGCGCTCCCGGGTCACGAAGAAGTCGAGGACCCGTGCGCCGTGCGCGGCGGGCAGGAGGCGCTCGAGCTCCGGCAGATAGCGCTCTCTGAGCGCCGCCACGGGCGCGTCGATCTCGTCCTGGGCAGCGGACTGCGAGAGGGCCAGGTACTGGCCCTCGGCCAGGCCGGAGGCGTCGGTCCGGTCGAAGACCCACTGCACGGGGGTGCCGAGCGCGGCGAAGAACGGCCGCTTGAGGACCTTGCGGTCGTACACGACGTGGATGTTCAGGATCGGCGCGGTGTCGATGCCGAGCAGCCGGTCGGGCTCGTCGAGGGCGCCGTCCGGGAGCAGGTCGTGGGTCTCGGCCTGCGGCACGGCGAGCACCACCGTGTCCGCCGGGAGCGACTCGCCGGGAACCTCGACGCGCCAACCGCCGTTGTCACTACGGGAGATGGAGGTGACACGTGCCCTCAGTTCGGTACGCACGCCCGCCGAGTCGAGCGCCTTGCGGGCCAGACCGTCATGGATGTCACCGAGGGGCACCCGCGCCCAGCCGATGTCGGCGGCGCCCGGGTCGGAGAGCAGACCGGTCTTGAACACCATCGCGGCGAGCCCGAGCGAGGCGTCGCCCGCGACGGCGTTGAGGGTGGCGACCCCGACGAGGTCCCACAGGGCCTCGATGGCGCGCTTCGACTGTCCGCGGGCGGCCAGCCAGCTGCCGAAGTCCTGACTGTCGAGCGCCGGGTCGGCCGGGTCGAGCCCCTTGAGGGCGAGCGCCGCGCGGCCGACGGCGGCGCGCTCGGCGAGCGACAGATGCGGGTAGGTGGCGAGGCTCGCGGCCAGGTGCAGGGGCACGGGGAGCGCGGTGCGGCGCAGCCGTCCGAGCCGGTGCCGGTCGGCGTCGAGCACGGGTACGTCGAGTCGTTCCTGCAGCGGCGCCAGGTGCGCGCCCTCGACCCGGTCGAGGAACCAGCGGTAGGCGGTGCAGCAGCGCAGATAGACGTGCTGGCCGTTGTCGACGGTCAGCTCGCCGCGCTGGAAGGAGAAGGCGAGTCCGCCGAGGCGCGGGCGGCCCTCCAGGAGGGTGACGTCGAGGCCGGCGTCGGCCAGGGCGAGGGCTGAGGTGATACCGGCCAGGCCGCCGCCCACGACGACGGCGGACGCCCGTTTCCCGGCTCCGTCGGCGTCCGCTGCGGGCTGCCTGTCGTCCTGCCTCATGCGTCCTCCCTTTCGGCAGTTGCAGTCTGGGACGCCATGGTCATGCGGAGGGTTGCCCGCCGTTTGGAGCGACGCGCGGGACCTGCGCCGGAGCCGTCGTACCTGCGCATCATGTACGCCTCCTGACGGCTCCCCGGGAGACGCTGCGCGCGTCGAGCCCGGACAGACCGCGCACGGCGACATACGCCTTCTCGCGCCCCGGCAGCGAAACGCGGCCCCGAAGGACCGCTTCCGGCTCCCGCTCGATGCGATCGAGCAACCGGCGGTAGATGCCCGCCATCGCCGCCACACAGGCGCCGCTGCGCCGGTCCAGCATGGGCAGCAGGCGGTAGCCCTCGGCGAACAGCGCCCGGGCGCGGCGGACTTCGAAGTGCACGAGGCCCGCGAAGTCCGACCCGGCGGGCGGCTCGCTGCCGGCGAACCCGGCGGAGCAGCCGAACTTGGCGAGGTCGTCGGCCGGGAGGTAGGTGCGCCCTTCGAGGGCGTCCTCGCGAACGTCCCTGAGGATATTGGTGAGTTGGAGCGCGAGGCCGAGCGTGTCGGCGTACTCCGGCGCGCGCTCCGCGTGCAGCGCCCCCGGCTCGGTGCCGAACACCCCGAGGGAGAGCCGCCCGATCGCGCCGGCCACACAGCGGCAGTAGACCTTCAGGTCGTCCCAGGTCTCGTAGGTCTCGCCGCGCACGTCCATCAGGACGCCGTCGATCAGCTCGTCGAGCCCGCCGAGCGGGATCGGGAAGTGCCGGGCCGCGTGGCTCAGCGCCACGGCCACGGGGTCGGTGTCGTCCTCCGCCACCTCGCCGTCGCGGACACGGGTGAGCAGGGCCCGGGTGTCGTGGAGCCGCGCCCCCTTCACGTCCGGCTCCAGGGCGCCGTCGCCGATGTCGTCCACGCGCCGCGAGAACGCGTAGAGCGCGGACATCGCCCGCCGCTGCGGCGTCGGCAGCAGCCTGATGCCGTACGCGAAATTGCGCGCCTGCTGCCCGGTCACGGTCTCGCAATAGCTGTATGCGGCGAGTACCGGCGCGGACACGCGAGGTTCTGACTCCACGGTCCGGCTCACCCCTCTCCTCGCAGAACCGCGCCCACCTCGCGCACCAGGCGCGGCTTCGTGGGCTTCGGCGGCCTTGGAAGTACGTCGTATCCGGCGGCGGCGATCGCCGCGACCGCCGCCCTCCCCCCTGCCACGAACCCTGCAAGCAGCAGCTTCAGCCTGCCGTGGACGCTACCCACCAGGGGGGTGCCTTCATTCAGGAGGCAGCGGGCGCGTTCCGCTTCATATGCAACCAGTGCGCGCACCGACGCGCCTGCCGTAGGGACAGCCAGATCCCGCTCCTGGACATGAAACCGCTTCATGTCCTCGGCGGGGAGATAGACACGGTCGCGGCCCAGGTCCTCGCGCACGTCCTGGAGGTGCTCCACGATCTGCAGTGCCGTGCACACGGAGTCCGAGAGGCGCACGCGCTCGGGTGTGGCGGTGTCGGTGATGGCGAGGACCAGGCGTCCGACGGGGTTGGCGGACAGCTCGCAGTAGGCCACGAGGTCGTCGTAGGTCTCGTACCGCTTGACGAGCTGGTCCTGGCGGTTGGCCGCGATCAGGGCGAGAAAGGGCTCGGGGGTGAGCCGGCGGCGGCGCACGGTCGGCACCAGGGCCCGAAGGAGCGGGTGGCCGGGCTCCTGACCTGCGAAGACCTTGCCGAGGTCGGCTTCGAAGGCGTCCAGGAGCGCGAGCGGGTCGCCGGCGGTCCCGCGGTCCGCGCCGAGGTAGCGGGCGTGGGCCGCGCCGCGGTCGAGGTCGGCGTCGCCGATGTCGTCGACCAGGCGGGCGTAGCCGTACACGGCCATGAGGTCCTCGCGCCAGGCGCGCGGGAGGAAGAACGGGGCCACGGGGAAGTTCTCGTCCGCGGCTTTGTCGAGGACGGCGGACGCATCGCGGAGCCGGAGATCGTCCGTAGCCATTGCCGTCACATCTCCCGTTCTACACTGCCGACCCAAAACATCCTATTTCGGACACGCCGCCCCGCCTCCCGTGCGGCCGACCGCGCCCCCGCCACGGTGCCGCGCGATATCGCCCCACTTGCCGCGAATCAGCACCGGTACAGCTTACGTTGTACAACGCACACCGAGTCGTCGGGGTGTTCGGCACATCACAACAACGCACCGATTGGCTTCAATCTTCCCTGAACTCCGGTGACTTGAGGGGCTCCTGGGGTCCGGACACGGGTCAGGGCCCCGCCGGGGACGTCCCGGCGGGGCCCTGACCCGTTCGGCCGCCACACCCGTGCGGCCATTCGGCTACTTGCCGGTGAACTTCTCGTACTCCTTGATGACCTCGTCCGTCGGTCCGTCCATCCGCAGCTCGCCCCGCTCCAGCCAGAGCACGCGGTCGCAGGTGTCACGGATCGACTTGTTGTTGTGGCTCACCAGGAAGACCGTGCCCGCCTCCTTGCGCAGCTCGCGGATGCGGGCCTCGGAGCGCTTCTGGAACTTGCGGTCGCCGGTGGCGAGGGCCTCGTCGATCATCAGTACGTCGTGGTCCTTGGCCGCCGCGATGGAGAACCGCAGGCGGGCGGCCATGCCGGAGGAGTAGGTGCGCATCGGCAGGGTGATGAAGTCACCCTTCTCGTTGATGCCGGAGAAGTCGACGATGTCCTGGTAGCGCGCCTTGATCTGCTCCCGGCTCATGCCCATCGCGAGCCCGCCGAGGATCACGTTGCGCTCGCCGGTCAGGTCGTTCATGAGGGCCGCGTTCACCCCGAGCAGCGAGGGCTGGCCGTCGGTGTACACCTTGCCCTTCTCGGCGGGAAGGAGGCCGGCGATGGCCCGGAGCAGGGTGGACTTGCCGGAGCCGTTCGAGCCGATGAGGCCGATCGCCTCGCCGCGGTAGGCGGTGAAGCTGACGCCGCGCACGGCGTGCACCTTGCGCACACCGCGCTCCTCGCCGCGCCTGATGATGCGGCTCAGCGCGGAGGTGGCGCTGCCCTTGCCCGTCTTGGCGCCGTTGACGCGGTAGACGATGTGCAGCTCGTCGGCGATGACGGTGGGGATGTGCGCCTTGCTCAAGCCGACCGCCTGGTCGTTGTTGTCCTCAGCCACGGCCGTAGCGCTCCTCAGCCTTCCAGAAGTACACGAAGCCGCCCGCGGCGACGAGCAGGGCCCAGCCGGCCGCGACCAGCCAGACGTGCGGGGGCAGGTTCTCCGAGCCGTAGCCGTCGATGAGCGCGAAGCGCATCAGGTCCATGTAGATGGCGGCCGGGTTCCACTGGAGGATGTCGGCGATCCACGCCGGGTGCTCCTTGAGCATCACCGGGATGGAGAACATCACGCCGGACGCGTACATCCAGGTGCGCATCACGAACGGCATCAGCTGCGCGAGGTCGGGGGTCTTGCTGCCGAGCCTCGCCATGATCAGCGCCAGGCCGGTGTTGAAGAGGAACTGCAGCGCGAGCACCGGCGGGATGAGCAGCCAGGAAAGGCGCGGGTAGCTGCCGAAGCCGACCGCCACCACGAACAGCACGATCATCGAGAACAGCAGCTGCTGGAGCTGCTGCAGCGAGAACGAGATCGGCAGCGAGGCGCGCGGGAAGTGCAGCGCGCGCACCAGACCGAGGTTGCCCGAGATCGCCCGCACGCCCGCCATCACCGAGCTCTGCGTGAAGGTGAAGACGAAGACGCCTGTCACGAGGAACGGGATGTACACCTCCCGCTCCATGCCCCGGTCGGCCTTGAGGATCAGGCCGAAGATGAGGAAGTAGACGAGCGCGTTGAGCAGTGGTGTCGCCACCTGCCACAGCTGGCCGAGCTTGGCCTGGCTGTACTGGGCGGTGAGCTTCGCCTGCGAGAAGGCGAGGATGAAGTGGCGCCGGCCCCAGAGCTGGCGGACGTACTCGAAAAGACCCGGACGGGCGCCGCTGACGGACAGGCCGTACTTGGCCGCCAGCTCTGCGGGGGACAGCCCGTCGTCGGGCGACGGTGGCGCGGTCACCGCGACTCCACCGTCCTGCGTTGTCTCACTCACGAGGGGAAACTTTCGTCTTCAGATGCACGGCCGGTCGGGCGTAGGCGTGGGGGGCCAGGGACCGGAATACGGCCCGAATGTTCTCAGACCAGAGCTTGTCAGATCACGGGAGGTCGGCCCAGCCGGGTCAGGCGCCACACCGTACGCCACCGCATGGGGCGCCGAGGGCCGCTCGGGCTGGTCCAGCCCTCCTTGAAACCGCCGAACCAGGCCTTCAGGGCGGGCCGCGAGGGGCGCCGGGCGAGGGTGAGCAGGAGCCAGACGCCGAGGTACACGGGCACGAGCACGGCGGGCAGGTTGCGGCGGGCAAGCCAGACCCGGTTGCGGGCCACCATGCGGTGGTAGACCGCGTGCCGGGAGGGGGCCGTGGTGGGGTGGAACAGCACCATGTCGGCGCGGTAGTCGATCATCCAGCCCGCGTCCAGGGCACGCCAGGCGAGGTCGGTCTCCTCGTGGGCGTAGAAGAAGGCGTCGGGCAGGCCGCCGACCTCCTTCAGGACCGCGGTGCGCACGGCGTTGGCGCCGCCGAGGAACGTCGTCACGCGGGAGGAGCGCATCGGGTCCGAGGCGCGCAGGCGCGGGACGTGGCGGCGCTGGGTGACGCCGGTGTCCGGGTCGGCGATGCGGAAGCTGATGATGCCGAGCTCGGGGTCCGCCGCGAAGGCCGCGCGGCACAGCTCGGCGGTGTCGGTGTGCGCGAGCAGTCCGTCGTCGTCGAGGAAGAGCAGGATGTCGACGTCGGTGCCGCCCGGGCCGAAGGCCTCGATGCCCACATTGCGCCCGCCCGGGATGCCCAGGTTCTCGGGCAGTTCTATGGTGCGCACGCCTTCGGGCACCTCCGGCACGGGGGCGCCGTTGCCGACGACGACCACCTCGACCCGGTCGCCGTCCTGCTTGGCGACCGAGTCGAGCAGCGCGCGCAGCTCCTGCGGGCGGTTGCCCATGGTGATGACGACCGCGCCGACCTTGAGCGGCGCGGCCGGCGTCCCCGGTGTGCCGGAGGGGCTCGGTGTGCTCACTTCAGCCTGCTCGACGCGAGGATGGACACTAGGTGCAGCACGGTCTGCAGGAGGGCGATGCCGGCGAGGACCGCGACACCCAGACGCGAGAAGAACAGGTCCCCCCGGATCTGGTCCACGACCGCGATGACCAGGATCAGCAGTGACGCCTCGATGCCGAGGATGAGGCGGTGGAACTTCAGCGCTCCGGCGACCTTGCGGGCCAGGGCCACGCCGGACGCGCGCGGCTCGGACGCCGACTCCTGCACCGGCGCCATGCCCTGCTGGTGCCGGGCGACGGCCACGAGGTCGGTCTCGGCCTTGATCAGGATGGCGCCGAGGGCGGCCAGGGTGCCGAGGAAGGCCCACAGCCAGTCGATGCGGCCCGATCCCCACAGGTCGGCGGCGCGCAGACCGAAGCCGACCAGGACCGCCGCGTCGCACAGATAGGCGCCGACCCGGTCCAGGTACACCCCGGACATGGAGTACTGCTTGCGCCAGCGGGCGATCTCCCCGTCGACGCAGTCGAGCAGCAGGTAGAGCTGGACCGCGACGACCCCGAGCACCGCGCCCCAGATCCCCGGCACGAGCAGGGCCGGGGCCGCGAGGACGCCCGCGACGGTCATCAGGTAGGTCAGCTGATTGGGCGTGATCCTGGTGTTCACCAGGTAGCGGTCGCAGCGCAGCGAGATCTCCCGCATGTACATGCGTCCCGCCCAGTGCTCACCGCTGCGCCGGTCCTTCACCCCCGCGGGGTGAACGACGGGCCGGAGTTCAGCTACCGATGGCCTTGGCATAGTCGGCGTATGCGTCCTTGATCTGGTCGGTGTTCAGATTGAGGTGCTCGAGGATCGTGTAGCGGCCCGGCCGGGTCTGCGGGGCGTACTCGACGACCTGGACGAACTCGTCCACGGTGAAGCCGATCTCCTCCGGGAGCACGGGCAGACCGTGGCGGCGCAGGACCTCCGCCATGTACGCCGACTCCTCACGGGCACCGCGCAGGTACATCGCGAAGGCGGCGCCGAGCCCGCACTGCTCGCCGTGGCTCGCGGCGCGCTTGGGGAAGAGCAGGTCGAAGGCGTGGTTGATCTCGTGGCAGGCGCCGGACGCCGGGCGGGAGTCGCCCGAGACGGACATGGCGATGCCGGTGAGGACCAGGCCCTCGGCGAGCACCTGGAGGAAGCCGTCGTCGCCGACGCCGCCGGGGTGGCGCAGGACCGCCTCGCCCGCCTGGCGGGCCATCGCGGCGGCGAGGCCGTCGATGTCCTCGCCGCGCTCGCGGGCGGCCAGCTCCCAGTCCCGGATCGCCGAGATGTTGGAGAGCGCGTCGCCGATGCCGGAGCGCACGAAGCGGACCGGGGCCTCGCGGATGACGTCGAGGTCGATGACGACCGCGATCGGGTTCGGCACGCCGTAGGAGCCGCGGCCCGCGTCGTTGTCGAGGGTCGCGACGGGCGAGCAGAGGCCGTCGTGCGACAGGTTCGTCGCGACGGCGACCAGCGGCAGGCCGACGCGCGCCGCGGCGAACTTGGCGCAGTCGATGATCTTGCCGCCGCCGAGGCCGACGACCGCGTCGTAGCGGCCCTTCTTCATGGCCTCGGCGAGCTTGATGGCGTCATCGAGCGTGCCGCCGCCCACCTCGAACCACTCGGCACTCGGCAGCGACGGCGCGAGCCGCTTGCGCAGCACCGCGCCGGAGCCGCCGCTGATGGCGATGGCGAGCTTGCCGGTCGACGAGCAGATCCGCTGGTCGGCGAGGACACCGGCCAGGTCGTTCAACGCCCCCGGCCGGATGTCCACGACGACCGGCGAGGGGATGAGCCTCGTCAGTACTGGCACGCGATCTCACGTCCCTTGGCGAGGTCGTCGTGGTTGTCGATCTCGACCCACTTGACGTCGCCGATCGGCGCCACATCGATCTTGAAGCCGCGGTTGACGAGCTCCTGGTAGCCGTCCTCGTAGTAGAGGTCGGGGTCGCGCTCGAAGGTGGTCTTCAGCGCGTCGGCGAGCTCGTCGGCCGCCTCGCCCTCGATGAGGGTGACGCCGATGTACTCGCCGGTGGCCGTCGCCGGGTCCATCAGCTTGGTGATCTTCTGGACGCCCTTCTCGGGGTCCACGATGACCTTCATCTCCTCGTCGGCGAGGTTCTTCACCGTGTCGAGGGCGAGGATGATCTTCTTGCCGTCGCCGCGGGCGGCGAGCAGCGTCTTCTCGACGGAGACCGGGTGCACGGTGTCACCGTTGGCGAGGATCACCGAGTGCTTGATCGAGTCGCGGCCGCACCACAGGGAGTAGGCGTTGTTCCACTCCTCGGCCTTGTCGTTGTCGATCAGCGTGAGCTTGAGGTTGTACTTCGCCTCGAGCGCGGCCTTGCGGTCGTACACGGCTTCCTTGCGGTAGCCGACGATGATCGCGACCTCGGTCAGGCCGATCTCGGCGAAGTTCTTCAGGGTGAGGTCGAGGACAGCCAGCTCGTTCTCGGTTCCCTCGCCCACGACGGGCACCAGCGCCTTGGGAAGCGTTTCGGTGTAGGGGCGCAGACGCCGGCCGGCGCCGGCGGCCAGGACGAGGCCGATCATGCGGGTTCTCCTTCATCGTGTACGGCGGGTGCTCCGCGCTTGTGAGCGGTCACCCAGAAGCGGATGCTCTCGACGAGCACCACGAGGGCCACGGCCACGGCGAGCGCCGTGAGCGCGACGGTGAAATCTGTGTTTGTCAGCAGGGCGGCCAGCACGGTGACCGCGAACGTCCTGCCTTCGTGCCCGCCGATCGCCCGCACCAGCCAGCGCGGGGGCGCGCCGACACCGCGAATGCGGTACACGGTGTCGTAGTGATGGTAGGCGACCGCGGCCACCAGGCCGAAAGCCGCGGGAAGGCTCCCGTTCACGTCGGCTTTGGCGGCCAGTACCAGAACGGTGCCGTATTCGGCGGCCCGGAAGAACGGCGGAACCAGCCAGTCGAGGCGCCCCTTGAGCCGCGGGGTGACGGCGAGGCCCGAGGTGACCGCGTAGACGGCGGCGCCGAGCACCGGCCAGGGGCTGCCGTAGGAGCTGAAGGCGGCCGTGCAGACGACCGCGGCGGCGCCGACGAGGGCGAGCAGCGGCGCGAGGGGCAGCGGCCCGCGGCGCAGCGCGGCGAGGGCGGCGGCGACGGTGCCGCTGTCGGCGAGGTCGGTGAGGGCCTGGGCGGCGCGCTCGGTGCGGGGGGCCTTGCGCAGCGAGCGCAGGACGCGGCCCGCCGTGGTGTAGCAGGCGGCGAGACCGCAGCCGACCAGGAGCACGACGAAGGTGATCCGCGGCGTGGTGACGGCGGTGAGCACGGCGATGAGGGCCCAGCGCTCGCCGATGGGCAGGACGATCATCCGGCGCACCCAGACCGTCCAGCCGACGCCGTCGAGCTTGCCGGAGAGCGTCGCGGTGGGGCTGGTGTTGACGGCGGCCTTGCCCGCGTCGTCGACGTTGCCCTCGTTGAAGGAGAAGTCCACGACGTGCCGGCAGGTCTGCAGGATCATCGCGCCGAGCGCGAGCGCCCACACGTCGTCCCCGCCGCGGGCGGCGCCGAGGGCGAGGCCCGCGTAGTACGCGTACTCCTTGGCGCGGTCGAAGGTCGCGTCGAGCCAGGCGCCGAGCGTGGAGTACTGCAGTGAGTAGCGGGCGAGCTGGCCGTCGGTGCAGTCCAGGACGAAGGAGAACAGGAGCAGCAGTCCGGCGGCGACGAAGCCGCCGCGGGTGCCGGTCGCCGCGCAGCCGGCCGCGATCACCGCGACGAGCAGGGACGCGGTGGTGACCTGGTTGGGGGTGAGGCCCCGGCGCGCGCACCAGCGGGCGAGATAGCGCGAGTAGGGGCTGATGCAGTACGTCGTGAAGAAGCCGTCGCGGGCCTTCACCGCGCCGCGCAGGCGCACGGCCTCGTCGTCGACGGCGGCGACGGCCTGGCGTGCGGTGTTGCGGGACTCGGGGTCGCCGGGCAGGGCCGCGACGAGGGTGCCGAGTTCGGGCCGGTGCACGTCGGTGCCGGTGGCCTCGATCGCGGCGGCGACGCGGTCGGGCACGGCGTCGGGGGCGAGCGTCACGGGCGCGCGGCCACCGTCGGCGCCGGCGGTCCCAACTGCCGTGCGCAGCGCGGCCGTCAGCTCCCGGCGGGCTCCCGCCTGCGCGGTCACGGCGCCGGGCACGGCCGACACCGGGAAGCGCGGGTCGGTCAGGCCGAGCCGCAGGGCGTGGACGTGGCCGACGAAGCGGCTGTCGACGAGGGCGACGCGCTCGGCGGCGGGCAGGTCACGCAGCAGGGCCTCGAGCTCTTCCGGGGACGCCGCCTCGGGGGCGGTCCGCACGTCGAAGCCCAGGGACCGCAGATCGCCTTCGAGCGGCGAACCGGGCACCGGCCGGCCGGTGAGGATGGCGGTCGACAGACGAACTCACTCCTTGATTCCCGGCGCGGCTCGCGCGGGCACGTGCGTGACGGGGGCACCCGGGCAGCGAGGCGGCCGGGCGGCATGTCGGCAGAGGCTATCGGATGAATGGAAGCGGGCGTTCACCGCCCGTTCACGCCCCGATCAGCGCGGTCTGCGTGGTTCTCGACCGCCGCGATCATCATGGTCGAAAGCGGCCCGCGGCCACAAACCGCGGGGTCCACAACCGTCCAAGCCAGCCTAAGGTGGACGTCCATGACATGGATGATCACAGGTGGAGCGGGATATATCGGGGCGCATGTGGCGCGGGTCATGGCCGGGGCGGGTGAGCGGGTGGTCGTCGTGGACGACGTCTCCTCGGGGGTGCCGGAGCGGCTGCCCGCGGACATTCCGCTGGTACGGGGCACTTCGCTCGACGGGGACCTGGTGCGACGGGTGTGCGCCGAGCACGCGGTGACGGGTGTGGTGCATCTCGCCGCCCGCAAGCAGGTCGGCGAATCGGTGGAGCAGCCGCTGCGTTACTACCGGGAGAACGTCGGGGGCCTGACGACGCTCCTGGAGGCGGTGGTGGACGCGGGCGTGCAGCGGTTCGTCTTCTCGTCGTCGGCGGCGGTCTACGGCAATCCGCCGGACGCCGACCTGGTCGCGGAGGACACGCCCTGCGCGCCGGTGAGCCCCTACGGCGAGACGAAGCTGGCCGGCGAGTGGCTGGTGCGGGCGGCGGGCAGGGCGCACGGCCTGACCACGACCTGTCTGCGCTACTTCAACGTGGCGGGCGCCGCGAGCCCCGAGCTGGCCGACACCGGCGTCTTCAACGTGGTCCCGATGGTCTTCGACCGCCTCACCCGCGGCGAGGCCCCGCGCATCTTCGGCACCGACCACCCCACGCCCGACGGCACCTGCGTGCGCGACTACATCCACGTCAGCGACCTCGCCGAGGCGCACCTCGCCGCCGCCCGCCGCCCCGTCGAGCCGGGCAGTGATCTGACGGTGAACATCGGCCGCGGCGAGGGTGTTTCCGTACGCGAACTCCTCACCGTGATCGCGGAGGTCACCGGGGACCACCGGGAGCCGCTCGTCGAGCCGCGCCGGGCGGGTGACGCGCCGCGCGCCGTGGCGGACGTGCGGCTCGCGGCGAAGGAGCTGGGCTTCGGGGCCGGGCGCGGGGTGCGGGAGATGGTGGAGTCCGCGTGGGCGGGCTGGTGCCTGCGCCACCCCGAGGCCGCGCGCGGCTAGCCACGCCGGGCGCCCGCCCCTCCACCCGGCACTCGCAGGGCTCTGACCTGCGGACTGTTTACGCAGGTCAGAGCATATGACAACGGTTCTCAGGAGCGTGTTGCACATACCCCCCACCCGTAGTTGACTGAAGGCCGCGACCGGACCTGGGCGCCGACGGACGACGACGGAGGAACGCACCATGGGGGCAGGACACGACCACGGCCACGCGCCGCCCGCCAAGGGCACGGCCACGGCCGCGTACAAAGGTCGTCTGCGCATCGCGCTGACCATCACGCTCACCGTCATGGTGGTCGAGATCGTCGGCGGCATCGTCGCCGACTCCCTCGCCCTGATCGCGGATGCGACGCACATGGCGACGGACGCGCTCGGCCTCAGCATGGCGCTG
The DNA here is from genome assembly GCF_045070545.1 of Streptomyces sp. RK9. Lineage (NCBI taxonomy): Bacteria > Bacillati > Actinomycetota > Actinomycetes > Kitasatosporales > Streptomycetaceae > Streptomyces > Streptomyces sp. RK9. The sequence continues at coordinate 1,567,993 of NZ_CP173703.1, forward strand.
CTCGCGATCCACTTCGCGAACCGCCCGCCGAGCGAGAACCGCACCTTCGGCTACGCCCGCGCCGAGATCCTGGCGGCGCTCGCCAACTGTCTGCTCCTGTTCGGCGTCGGCGGGTACGTCCTGTACGAGGCGGTGCAGCGGTTCGTCACGCCCGCCGAGACCGAGGGCGGGCTGACGATGATCTTCGGCCTCATCGGCCTGCTGGCGAACCTGGTCTCGCTTGCCCTGCTGATGGGCGGCCAGAAGGACAGCCTCAATGTGCGCGGCGCCTTCCTGGAGGTCCTCGCGGACGCCCTCGGGTCGGTCGCGGTCCTCGTCTCGGCCGCCCTCATCCTGCTCACCGGCTGGCAGGCCGCCGACCCCATCGCCTCCATCGTCATCGGGCTCATGATCGTCCCGCGTACGTGGAAGCTGCTGCGGGAGACGCTGAACGTACTGCTCGAATCGGCGCCCAAGGGTGTCGACATGGCCGAGGTCCGCGCCCACATGCTGGCCCTGCCCGGCGTGGAGGACGTGCACGACCTGCACGCCTGGACGATCACGTCGGGCATGCCGGTCCTGTCCGCGCACGTCGTCGTCAGCTCCGAGGCCCTGACCGCCATCGGCCACGAGAAGATGCTGCACGAGCTGCAGCTCTGCCTGGGCGACCACTTCGACGTCGAGCACTGCACGTTCCAGTTGGAGCCCGGCGGCCACGCCGAGCACGAGCCGGGGCTGTGCCACTGACGGCGGGGCAGGTGATCACGGACAGTGGTACCCTGGCCAGGACCTTGGCGGAAGAGAAGGAGGTGGGTTGATGACTGTCGCGGCTGACGCTGCCCTGCGCGGCGACACGTCTGTCCCCACTTCCCGGGTCCACGCCTGACCTTCCGTACGTCGCCTCTCGCAGGTACGTCACGCATGTCACGTATGCACTGTGCGTACGTCACCCGTGTCACGGCCGGGCCCACTCATCCAAGGGTTCACCACGTTGACTCAGAACGCGATCACCAACGCCTTCTTCACCCTGCACCACGGCCTGCCCCGGCAGGGCCCCGGCTCCGACGACACCACCCGCAAGCTGCTCGCCCTCGCCGGTGAGCTGCCCGCCCGTCCGCGCGTGCTCGACCTGGGCTGCGGCCCCGGCCGTTCCGCGCTGCTCCTGGCCGCCGAGGCGGGCGCCGAGGTCACGGCCGTCGATCTGCACGAGCCGTTCCTCACCGAGCTGCGCGCGGCGGCCGACGCCCGCGGGCTCGGCGACCGGGTGCGCACCGTCCTGGCCGACATGGGCGAACTGCCCTGCCCGGACGGTTCGTTCGACCTGATCTGGGCCGAGAGCTCGGTCTACTCCATCGGCTTCGACACCGCCCTCGACGCCTGGCGCCGGCTGCTCGCGCCCGGCGGGAAGCTCGTCGTCACCGAGTGCGAGTGGACGACCGCCGACCCGTCCGGGGCGGCGCGTGCCTTCTGGGACCAGCACTACCCGCTGCGCACCCCCGAGGAGAACACCCGCGCGGCACTCGCCGCCGGGTACGCGGTGCTCGGCACCGTGTCCCAGCCGGAGTCCGACTGGGACGAGTACTACGGTCCGCTCGGCGCCCGCGCCGACGCGGCCGACCCCGAGGCGCCCGGCATGGCCGAGGCCCTGGCCGCCACCCGCGCCGAGATCGCGATGCGGCGGGAGCACGGGGCGGAGTTCGGCTACGCCGGCTACGTCCTCAGCCCGGCGGGCGGCGGCTGGCGCACCCGGCCCGAGGCGGCGTCCGGCGCCGACCGCGCGGCGGTGCGCGCCGTCAACGTCGCCGCCTTCCCCACCGAGGGGGAGGCCGACCTCGTGGACGCGCTCCGCGAGGACGCCGGGGCCTGGATCGACGGGCTGTCGTTCGTCGCGGAGGCGCCCCGCGGGGACGGCTCGGGCGGCCCTGAAGGCACCGACGGTTCGGGCAGGGAGGTCGTGGCGCACGCCCTGATCACCCGCTGCCACGTGGACGGCGCCCCGGCCCTGTGCCTGGCGCCGGTGGCCGTACTCCCGGCGTACCAGAAAACGGGCGCTGGTTCGGCCGTCGTGCGCGCCGTGCTGCACGCCGCGCGCGCCCGTGGCGAGCAACTGGTCCTGGTGCTCGGACACCCGGACTACTATCCGCGGTTCGGCTTCACCCCGGCCTCGGCGTACGGGATCCGGCCAAGTTTCGAGGTGCCGGACGAGGCCATGATGGCGCTGGTCCTCGACCGGCCCGGCACGGACGGTGGGGTGCCCGTTCCGTCGGGCACGATCGCCTATCCGGCGGCCTTCGGGGTCTGACCCCGGCGGTCCCCCGGCCCGACGCCGGGGGTGCCGTGGCCGAATCCGCATGTCCCGTCCCCACGGTCGGGGACGGGACATGCGGGGCCCCCGGAGTGCCGGGAGAGCCCCTGTCGTACGGCAGACTTGGCCATCAGCGACCGAAGCGAAGGATGGGTATGCCGATCACACCTGCCACCGCGGCGAACAGCTCGTCGAACGGCACCGGAGAGACAATCTTGCTGGAACTCGTCGACGAGGACGGCAGGACGATCGGCACGGCGGAGAAGCTTGCCGCGCATCAGGCGCCCGGGCAGCTGCACCGGGCGTTCTCCGTCTTCCTCTTCGACGAGCAGGGGCGTCTGCTCCTTCAGCAGCGGGCGCTCGGCAAGTACCACTCCCCCGGCGTCTGGTCGAACACCTGCTGCGGGCATCCGTACCCCGGCGAGGCGCCGTTCGCGGCCGCCGCCCGGCGCACCTTCGAGGAGCTCGGCGTCTCGCCGTCGCTGCTCGCGGAGGCGGGCACCGTTCGCTACAACCACCCGGACCCGGAGTCGGGCCTGGTGGAGCAGGAGTTCAACCACCTCTTCGTGGGCATGGTGCAGGCCGAGCTGCGCCCGGACGCGAGCGAGGTGGGCGACACCGCTTTCGTGACCGCCGCGGAGCTCGCGGAGCGGCACGCGAAGGGGCCGTTCTCCGCGTGGTTCATGACCGTCCTGGATGCGGCACGGCCCGCGATCAAGGAGCTGACGGGGCCGGGCGCGGGCTGGTAGCCCGGCGGGCGGCCCTCAGATCCCGTTGGGTTTCAGGGGCAAGGCGGCCCAGATGACCTTGCCCCCGCCGGCCGTGTGCTCGACGTCGCACGCGCCGCCCGCCTCACGGGCGATCTCCCGCACGAGGAGCAGCCCGCGGCCGCCGGTCTGGCCGTAGTCGGCCTCCAGGGCCGTCGGGCGATAGGGGTGGTTGTCCTCCACGGAGACCCGCACCCACTCCGCGCCGACCGCGACCTCCACGGCGAGCATCGGCGAGAGCAGCGCCGCGTGCCGCACCGCGTTGGTGACCAGCTCGGAAACGATCAGCAGGAGTCCCTGCACCAGCTCGTCCGGTGCCGGCACCCCCTGACGCGCGAGCAGGTCGCGCACCGCGTGCCGTGCCTGGGGCACCGAGGCGTCGACGGCGGGGGCGGTGAACCGCCACACGCCCTCGTACGGCACCCGCCCACCTCCCCCGGGGAGCGGGCCCGGCCCTCTCCCGTCGTTGCCCATCGCCCGGTCCCCGCCCTCGCGCTCGGTTGTCACCACACGTCGAGTGTTGGTAACGCGCTGGTCCGTACCGCGCTACTGACCAGAAGTCAGCGACTATCGACGGGATTTGATCGCCCTCGCGTGCCGTCGTCAGTTGCGCGACTGCTCCTGCCCTTCTTGTTCCGCCTTCAAGGGTTCTTCAGCTTGTACGGCTTGCGGAGTGCCGCCGTCGCCGCCGACGCGCTCCGAGACCAGGCTGATCAGGCGCCGGCCGCCGACGGCCGTCGCGATCAGGCCGAGGCCGTCGAAGAGCAGCGCGAGGGAGAAGAAGCAGCCGATGACGTACTGGCTGCTGCTCGGCCAGTCGCCGAGCACGAGCACGCCCAGGAGCACGCCGAAGGCGCCCTGCAACAGCGTCACCGCCATCTGCGGCCCGCGCACCACCAGGCTGCCGACGAGCCGGAACACACCGCCGGTGAGGAAGAGCAGCGCCGCGAACATCGTCAGCGCCTCCGCGGCCACGTCGGGCCTGCGGATGACGACGACGCCCGCCGCGAGGTTCAGCGCGGCGACCACCACACCGAGCCAGAAGAAGTTCGAGCCGCGCGACTGCACCGCGTGCAGCAGCGCCACCATGCCGCCCACCAGGAGCAGCCAGCCGAACAGCAGCATCGAGGTGAGCGTGGCCACCCCGACGTACACGATGCCGATGAGCCCGCCGAGGACGAGGATCGCGCCGAGCACGGCGAGCCAGCCGAAGCTGCGCCTCAGGCGCTCTCCCTCGGCCGTGCCACCGGTGCCGTCAGCACCGCCCTGACCTGCCTCTTCGCGTGTTCTACCCAGCATCATGAGGGCCTCCGTCCGCCGTGCGAAGCCACCCCTTCTTGATCGTACGTTCGGTGGGTGCGGATAGCATCCGGCGCATGGAGCCGCAGCTGAGGCACGCCGTCGCCGACGGTGTCGCCACCGTCGTCATCGACCACCAGGCCAAGCGCAACGCCATGACGGCGGACATGTGGCGGGCGCTGCCGCCGCTGCTCATGGGGCTCGCCGCGGACCCGGCCGTGCGGGCGCTCGTCCTGACCGGGGCCGGGGACACGTTCTGTGCGGGCGCCGACATCTCGTCGCTGCGCGAGGAACCCGCTCGCGCCCAGGAACTCGCGGTGCGGGCCGAGGAGGCACTCGCGGCCTTCCCCAAGCCGACGCTCGCGGCGGTCGCGGGGTACTGCGTGGGAGGCGGCTGCCAGCTGGCGGCGGCGTGCGACCTGCGGTTCGCCGACGAGGGCGCGGTGTTCGCGGTCACCCCGGCAAAGCTCGGCATCGTCTACCCGGCATCGACGACGCGCCGCCTGGTGTCCCTCGTGGGGCCGTCGACCGCCAAGTACCTGCTGTTCTCCGGCGAGCCGATCGACGCGGGGCGGGCGCTGCGCACCGGGCTCGTGGACGAGGTGCTGCCCTCGGGTGAACTGCGGGCGCGCGTCGCGGAGTTCACCCGGATCCTGGCCGCGCGTTCGCTGCTCACACAGGCGGCGGCGAAGGAGTTCGCGTCCCCGGCCGCCGGTGCGGGCGGCCCCGGCGGTGCGGACGCGGGGGCCGTGCGGGAGGCCCACTGGGCGGAGCAGATGCGCGCGAGCGGCGACACCGCCGAGGGTGTCGCCGCCTTCCTGGAGCGCAGGCAGCCGCGCTTCGCCTGGACCCCGCCCGAGGTCCCGGCTACGCGGGCTGCTCCTCCTCGCTGAACCGGCTGCGGCCGCGGAACATCTCGACGAGGTGCGCGGGCGCCTTCTCCGGCGACCCCGCGTCGTAGGGCGGCTGGGGGTCGTACTCCATCATCAGCTGGACGGCCTGGGCGCGCTCGTCGCCCGCGATCCTGCCGACGAGGGCGAGACCCATGTCGATGCCGGACGACACACCGGCCGCGGTGACGTACTTCCCGTCGAACACGACCCGCCGCCCGGTCGAGCGCACGCCGACCTTGTCCAGCTCCTCCAGGGCCAGCCAGTGCGACGTCGCCTCGCGGCCCTTCAGTAGTCCGGCGGCGGCGAGGGCCAGGGAGCCCGTGCACACGGACGTCGTCCAGGTGGTGGTCCTGTCGGTGGTGCGCAGCCAGCCGAGCAGCGACTCGTTCTCCATCTGGTCGCTCTGGCCGGGGCCGCCGGGCACCACCACGATGTCCGGGCTCTGCACCTCGTCGAAGGACTTGTCGGCGACGAGGGTGAGCTGGCCGGTGTCGTCGCGCACGGGCCCGGCCTGCTCGGCCACGAAGACGACCTCGGCGTCCGGGAGGCCGGCGAGCGTCTGGAACGGGCCGATGGCGTCGAGGGCCGTGAAGCGTTCGTACAGGGCGATGGCGATCTGCATGCGGGCTCTCCTCGGGGAGGCGGGTCGGATGACGGTGGTGCGGTGCAGGGATGGCAGGTGATGGTCGGTGGGTGGCAGGTGGTGGAGCGGTCACGCGGGGGCGGTGAGGGGGCGGTGGAAGCGGCGGCGGTACTCGGCGGGAGCCGTGCCGAGCGCCTTGACGAAGGCGCGGCGCATGGCCTCCGGGGTGCCGTAGCCGCAGGCGCGCGAGACCTCCTCGACGCCGTCGGAGGTGTCCTCGAGGAGTCGGCGGGCGTGCTCGACGCGGACGCGGTCGACGTACTTGCCCGGTGTCATGCCGGTCTCCGCGTGGAAGGCGCGGGCGAAGTGCCGGGGCGAGAGCCGGGCGCGCTCCGCCAGGGACTCCACACTCAGGTCTCCCCCGGGATGCTCGGTGATCCACTGCTGGACCTCGCGCAGCGGCTCACGGCGGGCCGTCTGCACCGACAGCTGGGCGCTGAACTGCGCCTGGTTGCCGGGGCGGCGCAGGAACACGACGAGGAAGCGCGCGATGGTCAGCGCCGTGTCCCGGCCCAGGTCCTCCTCGACGAGGGCGAGCGCCAGGTCGATGCCCGCCGTGACGCCCGCCGAGGTCGACACGTGCCCGTCCCGTACGTAGATGGGGTCGGGGTCCACGTCGATCTCCGGGTGGTCCCGGGCGAGTTTGTCGCAGTACGCCCAGTGGGTCGTCGCGCGGCGGCCGTCGAGCAGGCCGGCCCGCGCGAGCAGGATGGCCCCGGTGCAGACCGAGATCAGCCGCTCGGCGAGCGGGGCGTGGGCCCGCAACCAGGCGACCAGGGCCTCGTCCTCGTCCCTGGTGCCCGCGCCGCCGGGCACCAGGACGGTGTGCGGCACCGGGGTGCCGGCCCCTCCCGCGTGCTCGGCGAGCGAGGAGTCCGGGACCAGCGTGAGCCCGCTCGACGTCCGCACGGGGGCGCCGTCGAGGGAGGCGGTGCGCACCTCGTACGGCGGGGCGTCGGGGTGGGCGTGGCTCGCTCCCGTGAACACCTCGGCGGGGCCCGTGACGTCGAGGCTCTGGACGCCGTCGAAGAGGACGATCAGGACGGTTCGCTGCTCCATGCCCATGATTCTTGGGGTGCGGCGGGATGGCCGCAATGACGGGCACCCCACCTTTCCTGCCATCCTTTTCTGCCATCCGCCTCTGGGGGCGTCCTGCTCGGCGCCGGAGCCCCTTCACCTCATACCGACCAGTCGGTAACGTGTGGCCATGACCTCTTCGACGACCTCGGCCCCGGTCGGCTCGGCACTGCACCCCCGCGCGGGACGCCGCTGCCACAACGTGCTCAACGCCCTCCACACCACGCACTACTTCTCCCCGGACGTGGGCCGCGAGCTTGCCCCGCTCGGCATCACCCACCCGAAGGCCGTCAACTTCGCCATCCGGGCGGCGGCGCTCGGAGCCGTGGGCGCGGGCACCGTGACGGCCACGTTCTTCAACTACAAGCCGGACACGGTCGCCCGGTTCGTGCCGGAGATCTGGCGCACCGCCGCCCCCGAGGACGTCCTCGCCGCCCGGCTGCGCGCCGTCGACACGACACTGCGGCGGCTCCTCGGGGACGAGGCGGTGGCGTCCCCGGAGATGGCGGAGGCGGCCCGGCTCGCGCTGCGGGCCACGGAGGCCTGCTCGCCGAGCGGCCGTCCGCTGTACGCCGCGCACGCCGCCCTCGCCGTGCCGGACGAGCCGCACCTGGCCTACTGGCACGCGGCGACGCTGCTGCGCGAGCACCGCGGCGACGGCCACCTGGCCGTGCTCCTGGACGCCGAACTCGACCCGGTGGAGGCGCTGGTGAGCCACACCGCGACGGGCAAGAGCATGACGCCCACGTGGAACCTCAACACCCGGGGCTGGACCCGCGACGACTGGGACGCGGCCGTCGAGCGGCTGCGCGGGCGCGGGCTCGTGGACGCCGACGGCGAGCTGACGGAGTCCGGCGTCGCCCTGCGCAAGGCGATCGAGGAGCGCACCGACCGCCTGGACCGGGCGCCCTACGAGCACCTCGGCGCGGCGGACGTGGAGCGGCTCACGGAGCTGGGCACGGTCTTCGCCGGGGCGGCGCTGCAGGCGGGGGCGCTCCCCGCCGACCTGCTCGGCAAGGCCTGACCTCCGCCGACACATGTGATCTCGACGCGTGTGATCTCGAAGCATGTGACCTCGCCTCCGGGGTACTCGCCCGTTCCGCGGCCTCGAACAAACCTCCGTAGACTGGGCCGGGGAGACGAAGGGAGAACCTCGTGTTCCGTGCGATCGCAGATGTGCTGCGCCAGATCGCTGGGGCGATCGCCACCGTGGTCACCCTGCCGTTCCGGGCCCTGGCCCGGCTGTTCGGCGGAGCTTCACGTTCCGGGCGCCGGTCCGGCCGGACCCGCCGGGTCTGACCGCGCGACCGGCCGGGCCCGGCCGCACCGCGCCCCGGGTCTGACTGCCTCGCTGTCGGTGCCACCTGCCACAATTGGCGGGCAACCCCAGCGAGAAGGCGGTACCGGAACGTGACGACCACCCCAGCGTCCATCGAAGGCAGGATCGCCGAGGAACTCGGCGTGCGGGAGCGGCAGGTGAAGGCCGCCGTGGACCTGCTCGACGGCGGGTCGACGGTGCCCTTCATCGCGCGCTACCGCAAGGAAGCCACCGAGATGCTCGACGACGCGCAGCTGCGCACGCTCGAGGAGCGGCTGCGCTATCTGCGGGAGCTGGAGGAGCGGCGGAGCGCCATCCTCGACTCGGTGCGCGAGCAGGGCAAGCTCACCGACGAGCTGGAGGCCCGCATCCGCGAGGCCGACACGAAGGCCCGCCTGGAGGACATCTACCTGCCGTTCAAGCCGAAGCGGCGGACCAAGGCGCAGATCGCCCGCGAGGCCGGTCTGGAGCCGCTGGCCGAGGGGCTGCTCGGGGACCCGACGGTGGAGCCGCAGGCCGCGGCCGCCGCGTTCGTCGACGCGGACAAGGGCGTCGCCGACCCGCAGGCCGCCCTGGACGGTGCCCGCGCCATTCTCACCGAGCGGTTCTCCGAGGACGCCGACCTCATCGGCGAGCTGCGCGAGCGCATGTGGGTGCGCGGCCGCCTCGCCGCGAAGGTGCGCGACGGCAAGGAGGAGGCGGGCGCGAAGTTCGCCGACTACTTCGACTTCGCCGAGCCGTTCACGGAGCTGCCCTCGCACCGCGTCCTCGCGATGCTGCGCGGCGAGAAGGAGGACGTGCTCGACCTGGTCCTGGAGCCGGAGGAGGCCACGGAGGGCCCGTCGTCGTACGAGGGCTCGATCGCCCGGCGCTTCGGGATCGCCGACCGCGGCAGGGCCGCCGACAAGTGGCTGACGGACACGGTGCGCTGGGCCTGGCGGACCCGCGTCCTGGTGCACCTCGGCATCGACCTGCGGCTCCGACTGCGCACGGCCGCCGAGGACGAGGCGGTGCGGGTGTTCGCCGCGAACCTGCGCGACCTGCTGCTCGCCGCCCCCGCGGGCACGCGCGCGACGCTGGGCCTCGATCCCGGTTTCCGTACGGGCGTGAAGGTCGCCGTCGTGGACGCCACCGGCAAGGTCGTGGCGACGGACACGATCCACCCGCACGTCCCGGCGAACAAGTGGGACCAGTCGCTCGCGGCCCTCGCGAAGCTCGCCAAGGAGCACGACGTCGACCTGGTCGCGATCGGCAACGGCACGGCGTCCCGCGAGACGGACAAGCTCGCCGGTGAACTCATCACCAAGCACCCCGAGTTGAAGCTCACGAAGGTGATGGTGTCCGAGGCGGGCGCTTCGGTGTACTCGGCGTCGGCGTTCGCCTCGCAGGAGCTGCCGGAGCTGGACGTGTCGCTGCGCGGCGCCGTGTCCATCGCGCGACGGCTCCAGGACCCGCTCGCCGAGCTGGTGAAGATCGACCCGAAGTCGATCGGCGTCGGGCAGTACCAGCACGACCTGTCCGAGGTGAAGCTGTCCCGCTCCCTCGACGCGGTCGTCGAGGACTGTGTGAACGGCGTGGGCGTGGACGTGAACACGGCCTCCGCCCCGCTGCTCGCCCGCGTCTCCGGCATCGGCTCCGGCCTCGCCGAGAACATCGTGGCGCACCGCGACGCGAACGGCCCCTTCAAGAGCCGCAAGGGCCTCAAGGACGTGCCCCGGCTCGGCCCGAAGGCCTACGAGCAGTGCGCGGGCTTCCTGCGCATCCTGGGCGGCGAGGACCCGCTCGACGCCTCCAGCGTGCACCCCGAGGCGTACCCCGTGGTGCGGCGGATGGCGGGCACGGCGGGCGGCGCCGTGGGCTCGCTGATCGGTGACACGGCCACGCTGCGGTCCCTGCGGCCCGCCGACTTCGTCGACGACAGCTTCGGCCTGCCGACCGTCACGGACATCCTCAAGGAGCTGGAGAAGCCGGGGCGCGACCCGCGCCCCGCCTTCAAGACGGCCACCTTCAAGGACGGCGTCGAGAAGATCTCCGACCTCGCGTCCGGCATGGTCCTGGAGGGCGTCGTCACGAACGTCGCCGCGTTCGGCGCGTTCGTCGACGTCGGCGTCCACCAGGACGGCCTCGTGCACGTCTCCGCGATGTCCAAGACCTTCGTCAAGGACCCCCGGGACGTGGTGAAGCCGGGCGACATCGTCAAGGTGAAGGTCCTCGACGTCGACGTGCCGCGCAAGCGGATCTCGCTGACGCTGCGCCTGGACGACGAGGCCGCGCAGGACGCCTCCGCGCCCGGCGGCCGCAAGGAGCGCGGCGGGCGTCCCCCGCAGCAGCGCGGCGAGCGGGGCCGTGGCGGCGGCAAGCAGGGCCAGGCCGGCGGCCGGGACCAGGGCGGCCGGGGCGGCAGGCCCAAGGACCGGCAGCAGCGGCAGGGCCCGCCTCCGGCGAACGACGCGATGGCGGAGGCGCTGCGGCGGGCGGGCCTGGTCGACCCCAAGCAGCGCTGACGCCGCGGGCGCCCCGAGTCGAGGGCGGTCACGGTGGCAGCCGCCTTGAGGGGCTGCCACCGTGACGAGCCGTCAGGCCGGTACGCCCGGCGGAAAGCCGTCGAGCCGTTGCGCCCGTCAGCCCGACGCGCCCGTGAGACCGACGGCCCCATCGGCGAGCGGTCGGGCCGACGGCCCCATCGGCAGGCGGGCGGGCCGAGGGCACCTGTCGGCCCGACGGCCCCGTCAGCCAGCGGTCAGGCCGACGCCTCCGTCAAGGCGACGCCCCCGTCAAGGCGACGGCTCCGTCACCTTCCCCGCCGAGACCTCCAGGCGGCGCGTGACGCTGACCGCGTCGAGCATGCGGCGGTCGTGGGTGACCAGCAGGAGCGTGCCGGTGTAGGAGTCGAGGGCCGACTCCAGCTGCTCGATGGCGGGCAGGTCCAGGTGGTTGGTGGGCTCGTCGAGAACGAGGAGGTTCACGCCTCTGCCCTGGAGCAGAGCCAGCGCCGCGCGCGTGCGCTCGCCCGGGGACAGGGTCACCGCGGGCCGCAGCACGTGGTCCGCCTTCAGGCCGAACTTGGCGAGGAGCGTGCGGACTTCCGCCGGGTCGGTGTCGGGCACCGCCGCCCGGAACGCGTCGAACAGCGACTCCGCGCCGTGGAACAGCGCCCGGGCCTGGTCGACCTCGCCCACGACGACCCCCGAGCCGAGCGCGGCATGGCCCTCGTCCACGGCGACGCGGCCGAGCAGGGCGGCCAGGAGCGTCGACTTGCCCGCGCCGTTGGCGCCGGTGATGGCGACGCGGTCGGCCCAGTCGAGCTGGAGGTCGACCGGACCGAGCGCGAAGGAGCCACGGCGGACGACGGCGCCGCGCAGGGTGGCCACGACCGTGCCGGAGCGCGGTGCCGCCGCGATCTCCATGCGCAGCTGCCACTCCTTGCGCGGCTCGTCGACGACGTCGAGGCGCTCGATCATGCGCTGGGTCTGGCGGGCCTTCGCCGCCTGCTTCTCGCTGGCCTCGCTGCGGAACTTACGGCCGAGCTTGTCGCTGTCGGAGGCCTTGCGGCGGGCGTTCTTGACGCCCTTGTCCATCCAGGTCCGCTGCATCTGGGCGCGGTCCTGGAGGGCGGCGCGCTTGTCGGCGTACTCCTCGTAGTCGTCACGGGCGTGCCTGCGGGCGACCTCGCGCTCCTCCAGATACGCCTCGTAGCCGCCGCCGTAGAGGTTGATCTGCTGCTGGGCCAGGTCGAGTTCCAGGACCTTGGTGACCGTGCGGGTCAGGAACTCGCGGTCGTGGCTCACGACGACGGTGCCCGCGCGCAGGCCACGGACGAAGGCCTCGAGGCGGTCGAGGCCCGCCAGGTCCAGGTCGTTGGTGGGCTCGTCGAGCAGGAACACGTCGTAGCGGGACAGGAGCAGCGAGGCGAGGCCCGCGCGCGCGGCCTGGCCGCCGGAGAGCGCCGTCATCGGCTGGTCCAGGCGCACGCCGAGGCCGAGCGACCCGGTCACTTCCTCGGCGCGTTCGTCCAGGTCGGCGCCGCCGAGGGCGAGCCAGCGCTCCAGGCTGTTCGCGTACGCGTCGTCGGCACCTGGCGCGCCCGCCACGAGGAGTTCGGTGGCCTCGTCCATGGCGCTCTGCGCGGCGGTGACGCCGGTGCGACGGGCCAGGAACGCCTGGACGGTCTCGCCCGGGCGGCGGTCGGGCTCCTGGGGCAGGTGGCCGACCGAGGCGGTCGGCGGGGAGAGACCGACGCGTCCGGACTCCGGGGTGTCCAGGCCGGCGAGGAGGCGAAGCAGCGTGGACTTGCCCGCGCCGTTGGCGCCCACCAGGCCGATGACGTCGCCGGGGGCGACGACGAGGTCCAGGCCCTCGAAGAGGGTGCGGTCGCCGTGGCCGGCGGCGAGGTCTTTCGCGACAAGAGTGGCGTTCATCAGGGCCTGAGCCTAATGCGCGGGGGCGGGGCGCGGTGGGGGTGGTACCGGGAGCGCGGGGGCGGCGCCCACCCCCTAGGGCCTGTCCGATGGGTCGGCGTGGAGCAAGGAGCGGCGTCTGGTGCGTGCGATCGCAAGGCGCCGGAGAGTCCTCGTAGCGGAGCTACTAGGATTTTTCGGCAACGCGGCGAGCGTGCGTGCCAGACGCCGCGACGCCGCGCCGACCCATCGGACAGGCCCTAGGACGAAGCCGACGCCACCAGCACGCTGTCCGGCGTCCGCGCCACCACGTAGCGGGCCCGGTCCGGCAGGGCCACCCGGTGCTCGCCCGGTTCCAGGACCTCGTCGAGGACCTCGTGGACGCGGGTGCGGTAGAGGCGGTCGACGCGGTAGACGGTGAGCCGCACCCGGCACGTGGAGGTGATCTCGGTGACCACGCTGTCGCCCGCCACCGCGAGCCGGGTCAACCTGCGCTGCGCCAGCGGGCTGCAGTCGAGGGCGTACTCGATCTGGGCGACGAGCAGGGGGACGATGGGCGCGAGGCCGTCCACGAACGCGACGTCGACCCCCGCGGTGTCGAACGAGGCCCGCACCGCGTCCCGGGTCCCCGCGGGCACCTCACGCCCGAACGCCACCGCCCCGTACGTCCGCAGCTCCTCCGCCGGTACCCCCGCCGCGTCCGCCGCGATCTCCGCGCCGATGCCGATGGTGCGCAGCGCCGCCGCGAGCTTGGCGTTCAGCGCCACCCGGGCCCCGATGAGGAGCACCCGCCGCCCGGCCCCCGGCGCGACCCCGTTCAGTAACCGCCCCAGCTCCGCCCGGTACTCGCCGCCGCGGAAGCGGAACGGCCCTATGCCGTGGTAGCCGTTGAGCTCCAGGTCGGCCTGCTCGGAGGTCTGCCAGGCGAAGTCGCGCCACACATAGTCGCCGTCGTCGGCACCGTCGGCACCGTCGGCACCGTCGGCACCGTCGTCCTCATCGGCACCGTCATTCCCGGCGGCGCTCCCCCGCGTCCGCTCGATCACCGCCGTGACGGCCCCGCACTCCAGGCCCTCGCACTCCGGACAGCCGTAGATCACGTACCGCCCGTCCCGCAGCGGGGCCTCGGCCTCCAGGAGCAGGCGGCGCACATGGGTCGTGAAGATCGCCGGAGGGATGTCGGACGCCAGCGGGGACACCGCGTCGAGGTCGGCGAGCTGGAACAGCAGCGGGCGGCCGTTCACGATGAAGTCGACGAATTCGCGGTGCACTTGATAGTCACCGCCTGCGAGAACTCCACCGGCGCGCATCGCCGGTGCCAGGCCGAAGGTCGCATACTCGGCAGACATGCTGTGAGTATCCCCACCCGGTCCGGGGTCTGAGCACGACATGGTGTATTCCGCTACGTTTCCGGGATGGGTGGGACTGACAAGGCGGATGTGACGATCATCGGCGGCGGGGTCATCGGCCTCACCACCGCCGTGCTGCTCGCGGAGCGCGGCCACCGCGCCCGGGTCTGGACCCGGGACCCGGTCGAGCGCACGACCTCGGCCGTTGCGGGCGGCCTGTGGTGGCCCTATCGCATCGAGCCCGAGGCGCTCGTCGGCGCGTGGTCGACGCGCTCCCTGGAGGTGTACGAGGAGTTGGCGGCCGACGCGGAACGCACAGGCGTACGCATGGTCGAGGGCGTACACGCCGGGCTCGACCTGGACGGCCTGGGGCCGTGGGCCGCGCGGGTGCGGGGGCTGCGCGCGGCGACGCCCGAGGAGTGCGCGGACGGCGGGCTGTGGGCGCGGCTTCCGCTGATCGACATGCCGGCGCACCTGGCATGGCTGCGGGAGCGGCTGCTCGCGGCGGGCGGCACGGTCGAGGAGCGGACGGCGAAGAGCCTCGACGACGCGCTCGACGAGACCCCGTGCGTCGTCAACTGCTCGGGGCTCGGCGCCCGGGAGCTCGTACCGGGAGACGGGATACGTCCCGTGCGAGGGCAGCTGGTGCTCGTGGAGAACCCCGGGATCCGTACGTGGTTCACGTCCGTCGACGCTTCGTCGGCGACGACGTACTTCATGCCGCAGCCCGGGCGGCTGGTGCTCGGTGGGACGGCCGACGACGGCGACTGGTCCCTGGAGCCCGATCCGGCGGTGGCGAAGGACATCGTCGAGCGGTGCGCGCGGGTGCGGCCGGAGATCGCGGCGGCGCGGGTCGTCGGGCACCGGGTCGGGCTGCGGCCCGCGCGCGCGTCGGTGCGCCTGGAGCGCGAGGCGCGCGGGGAAGGGCGGGTGCTCGTGCACAACTACGGGCACGGCGGGGCCGGGGTGACCGTGGCGTGGGGCTGCGCCGGGGAGGCGGCGCGGCTCGTGGCGGAAGCCACCGCCTGACGGCCGGCGGCAGCGGCACCGGCCGGCAGCCGTGCAAGCCGTACCGGCCACGGCGCGAGCGCCGTGGCCGGTACGCGGATCCGAGCAGACCTCAGCAGGCCTCAGCGAGCCGGATCGGGCTGCTGCTCGGCGCTGGAGTCGGTGTCCGTGCCGTCCCCGTCGTCCCCGTTCTCGGACGGGCCGATCTGCAGCTCGAACTCGCCGACGCCGTACTGCTCGTGACCGGCGATGACGGCCTTCTCGACAGCCTCCGTGCCGTGCTCGCCCCGCACGATCAGCGGGTCGTGGCGCAGATCTCGCATGAGCGCCACACACATCCCGATCATGACCAGGGTGAAGGGCGCCGCCACCAGGATCGTCAGATTCTGCAAGCCCGTGAGGGCGTTCTCCTTCCCGTCGCCGATGAGCAGCATGATCGCCGCGACGGCTCCCGTCACCACGCCCCAGAAGATCACCACGAGGCGACCGGGTTCGAGTGAACCCTTCTGGGAGAGCGTGCCCATGACGATCGAGGCGGCGTCCGCCCCGGACACGAAGAAGATGCCGACGAGGATCATCACGAGCAGGCTGGTGGCCGTCGCGATGGGGTACTCGTGCAGCAGACCGAACAGCTGTGCCTCCGGGGTGTCGTCACCCTTGAAGCCGCCGCCCTCCTTGACCTTTATGGCGCTGCCGCCGAAGACGGCGAACCACAGCAGGCTGACCGTGCTGGGCACGAGGATGACGCCGCCGACGAACTGCCGGATGGTGCGCCCGCGGCTGATGCGGGCGATGAACATGCCGACGAACGGCGTCCACGAGATCCACCAGGCCCAGTAGAAGACCGTCCAGCTGCCGAGCCACGCCGAGACGCCCTCACCGCTGGATGCCTCCGTGCGCCCGATGAGCTGGGGCAGGTCGCCCAGATAGGAGCCGATGGAGGTGGGGATCAGGTCGAGGATGATGACGGTCGGACCCGCGATGAAGACGAACACGACCAGGACCAGGGCGAGCACCATGTTGATGTTCGAGAGCCACTGGATGCCCTTCTCCACGCCGGACACCGCCGAGGCCACGAACGCCACGGTCAGCACGGCGATGACGGAGATGAGCAGCCCGGTGGTCGCCTTGTCCCGCCAGTCCAGCTCCTCGATGCCACTGCCGATCTGGAGCGCGCCGAGGCCGAGGGACGCCGCGGAGCCGAAGAGCGTGGCGAGAATGGCGAGGATGTCGATGACCCGGCCCCATGTGCCGTGGGCGTGCTTCTCGCCGATGAGCGGGACGAAGACGGAGCTGATGGTCTGGCGCCGGTTCCGCCGGAACGTGCTGTAGGCGATGGCGAGGCCGACGACCGCGTAGATCGCCCACGGGTGCAGCGTCCAGTGGAAGAGGGTCGTCGCCATGGAGGTCTCCATGGCGGCGGCCTTGTCCGCGGGGTCGGTACCGGGCGGCGGCGAGGAGAAGTGCGCGAGCGGTTCGCTCACGCCGTAGAACATCAGACCGATGCCCATGCCGGCGCTGAACATCATCGCGACCCAGGACACGGTGCGGAACTCGGGTTCCTCACCCTCCTTGCCGAGTGTGATCTTGCCGTACCGGCTGACCGCCAGCCACAGGGCGAAGACCACGAAGCCGGACGCCGCCAGCATGAAGGCCCAACCACCGTTGTGGATCAGGCCTTCGAGCATGTCGCCCGAGACGTCTTCGAGGGTGTCCGTGGCGACGGCGCCCCACACCACGAACGCCAGGGTGAGCGCGGCGGTGACGCCGAAGACCACCCGGTCGGTCTGTGGGGACCGGCCGCCGGAGGGGCCCGCCGTCGGCGACGGGCCTCCTCCGGCGTCCGCTTTCTCTGTTTCCTGGGTCACAGGTGCACCTTTCGCGGAGTCGTTGATCGACCTTGGGTTCTTCTCCGCTACCCCCTACCACATGTGACGTGCGCTCCGATGCCTCAACAGTCGGTGTCGGGCTGCCCGGTGACGAGGTGGTACGGCGCGCGTTCGTCCAGGAGCAGCGGGACGAGTGCGCGCGCGGACTGCCGCAGCGGCACGAGGACGCCCGCGCCGTCCCGCTTCACGGTAACGCCGTGGAGGCCGAGTTCATCCTTGACGTCGGCGAACTGTTGCGGCGTCAGACGGTAGCCGCACGCCGGGTCCTCGATGATTTCGGCGGGCTCGGCCGGGTCGTTGTCGGCGCCGCCCAGGTAGACGGGTCCCCGGTCGCGCAGGCCCGCGAGGCGGGACGCGGTGCTCGCCGCCTCCAGGCGCCACCGGTGCTCGTCGGCGTACGAGAACAAGCCGGTGAGTGCCGAGAGTTGTGAGTGCACCCGGCGCCGGTTGTTCAGGGCCTCGTCGTTCTTCTCCGCGTCGGTGAGGGCGTCGACGCGGCTTTCTATGAGCAGTCCGGCGGCGTGCTTGAGGCCGGAGGCGTTGCGCAGGATGCGCTCCTGGCCGTCACCCGCGACCTGCTTGATGGGCTCGCCGGTGACGGGGTCGGTCCAGATGCCGTACGTGCCCGTGGTGTAGCCGTCGGCCTCGGCTGCGGGCCGGACGTAGTCGAGGGACAGCGCCTTGGCCTCCCGGTGCACCGCGCCGTGCGTGTTGAGGTTGCGCGGCCACAGGTCGAACAGGTCCTTGTCGTAGACCTTGGGCGTGGCCCCGTACTCGTGCAGGTCGTAGATGGCGTCGGGCCTGTGGTCGCGGATGACGGCGGCCATGGCGCGGCCCTCGGCGGTGGCCAGGGCGATGTGGTCGCGGTTGATGTCGACGCCGTCGGAGTTGCCGCGGGTGTCGGCGGCCCGCCCGTCGGGGTTGGCGGTGGGCACGACGAGGAGGGTGGTGCGCGACAGGAACCGGCGGGTCTCCTTGTCCTTGGCGTAGGCCAGGTCGCGGATCGTGCTGAGGCAGGCGTCGCGGCCGGACGGCTCGTCGCCGTGCTGGCTGCACACGAGCAGCACGGTGCTGGCGGTGCGGCGCTCGCCGATCCGCACCAGTTGCACGGGCCGGTCCTGCTTGGTGGTTCCGATGCGGGACACCGACACCCGGTCGGTGGCCTTGTCGATCGTCCTGAGGAGCTGCTGCTCCTCGGGCTGGCTGGTCCAGCGTGCCCCGTTGCTCTCCTCGAAGCCGGTGCGCGGCGGCGTGGGAGGGGCCGCCTGCGCGGGGGCCGTCAGGAGGGGTGCGGCGAGTGCGGCACAGGCCGCGGCCAGGGCCACGGCGCGGATGCGGGGTCTCATGAGGTGCGGCCTCCAGGGATGGGGGTGATCGGGCGCGGCTCCGCGACGCCCTCGAGCCGGGACTCGCGCGGGATGGTGCTGTGCGGGGTCGTGGCGAGGGCCTTGGTGCCGCCGACGAGCGGGACCCGGGCGACGGTGCGGGCGAGGTCGACGGTCAGGGTCGGGGTGTCGGCGGGAGCCGTGATGAGGTTCCGGTCGGTGCCGCCGACGATGAGCGCGAGCCGGTGCCCCTTCGGTACGACGTGGTCGCTCGCGGCCAGGTCCAGGGTGATGGTGTACGGCTTGCCGGGGGTCAGCGGCTCGCCCTGCTTGTCGGAGGCGTGGTTGCCGAGGTCGGCCCAGCCGCGGCTGAAGATGGTGTAGTCGACGGCGGCGGTCCTGGCCTCGGTGTTCTTGAAGCAGGAGCTGTCGCCGGGGGTGCTCGAACCCCAGCAGGAGCGGTCGGGAAGCGTGTTGATGCCCTCGTCGTCGTGGGCGTAGTCGCGGATGGTGTCGGGGCCGATGTCGACGAGGACGGCGCTCAGATGGGCCGTGCGGGTCGTCGGCGTGACCGTCACCTTCACCCGCGAGGAGCCGGAGACCCGCAGGTCACGGGCGAGCGGCCGGGTGGTGAAACCGGCCTTGGCGGACGTGGACGAG
Organism: Streptomyces sp. RK9; assembly: GCF_045070545.1. Lineage (NCBI taxonomy): Bacteria > Bacillati > Actinomycetota > Actinomycetes > Kitasatosporales > Streptomycetaceae > Streptomyces > Streptomyces sp. RK9. The sequence goes on from NZ_CP173703.1 coordinate 1,586,902, forward strand.
TCGATCGTCGCGGCCCAGTCGGTCTCGCTGAGCCGCCGGTCGTCGGTGAACGTCTCGGTGCCCTTGCCGAGGCGGGTGCCGAGGACGCCGACGCCGGGCGCGCTGCCCTTGGCGGGGCGCAGCGCCGTGGTGTGGGTGGTGCGCGGCGGCCAGGTGCGGTCGGTGGTCCAGCGGTCGGGGGCGCGCTCGATGTCGGCCATGGGCTCGCGGTCGATGCCGTTGCGGTGGCCGAGGAGTTCATGGTCGAACCAGCGGTGCAGGGTGCGGACCCACTCGGCGCGCCGGAAGTCGAAGGGGTCGACGTGCCCGGCCTGGCTCAGCCAGATCTTGCGCTGCACACCGGCGTCGGCGAGGGCGTCCCACCACTGCCCGAAGTGCTTGGTGCGCACGTTCAGGTCCTGCTGGCCGTGCACGACGAAGACGCTGGCCCTGACCTTGCGGGCGTCCGGCACGTGGTCGCGCTCCGTCCACAGCGGGGTCCAGTCGCCGGTGCGGGGCGCGCCCTGGATCAGGCGCTGCTTGACGTGGCCGCAGCGGGCGGCGGCCTCGGGGCTCTCCACACCGCGCGCGAGACCGTCGGGGCCGCTGTTGAACAACGGGGCGCCCTTGGCGAAGTAGTAGTCGTACCAGGAGGAGATGGCGCCGATCGGCACGATCGTCTCCAGGCCCTCCACGCCGGTGGCGGCGACCCCGTTGGCGATGGTGCCGTCGTAGCTCTTGCCGATCATGCCGGTGCGGCCGTTGGTCCAGCGTGCGTCGGTCCGCTCCCCGCCGGTGCGCGAGGTGTAGCCACGGGCCCGGCCGTTGAGCCAGTCGACGACGGCCTTGGCGGACTGGACGTCGGAGCGGCCGCCGATGTCGACGCAGCCGTAGGAGCGGTTGGTGCCCGCGAGGTCGACGGCGACGAAGGCGTAGCCGCGGGGGACGAAGTAGTTGTCGTAGTACAGCGGGAACTGGACGGGGTTGCCGTTCGCGTCGTACGTCTTCTTCTGGCTCTCGTTGCCGCGCCCGCAGCAGGAGTAGTACGGGCTCGCGTCCATGATGACCGGTATCTTCCGGCCCTTGGCGGCGGGTTCGCGGGGCCGGACTATGTCGACGGCGACGCGGTCGGTCGTGCCGTCCGCGTCGCCGTCGATCCGGGTGTCGACCCACACGGACTCGCGTATCGTGTCCGCGTAGGAGTAGACGGGTCTGCTCTCCGTGGCCCCCGCGGCCCCCGCGGCACTCTCGGCCACCGGGCCGCGCGGCGCGGAGTGCGCGGCGCCGCCCGGGGAGAGCAGCGTGGCGAGGAGGGCGGCGAGGGCCGCCGCCAGGAGCGTTCTCCACATCGGCGGGGTCGCAAGGCGCGGGTGTCGCGCGCGTATCGGCATGCGCGGAAGGTACACGCGTCAACAGCCGCCGGAAAGAGGGCCGTCGAGAGATCGGAAAGGTCCATGGGACGTGATCGCACATGTCGGCCGAATGGCGATCGTGTGACATATGCGGCCATGGACATGGCCAGGGGCGGGAGTGCTCAATAGGGTCGACCGCATCGTGCTTCACCTCGTGCCGGACGCGGGGGGGGGGGGCCCCGGGCCCCGGGGCGCGTGCGGGGGCCCCCCCGCGGGGGGGCAGGGGAGTTGGGGGGGGGCGGGGGGGGGGCGCGGGGGGGGGGGGCTCGCCCGCCCCGGCGGCCCCTCCCCCCCGGGGCCCCGGGCGCCGGCGACCACTACTACCCCGACGCGGGCAACGGCGGCTACGACGTCTCCCACTACGACCTGCGCCTGAAGTACCAGCCGAAGACGGACCTCCTGGAGGGCACGGCCACCCTCCAGGCCACCACCACCCAGGACCTCTCCCGCTTCAACCTCGACTTCGGCCTGAAGGTCAGCGAGGTCCGGGTCAACGGCAAGAAGGCGGCGTTCGCCAAGACCGGCGAGCAGGAGCTGGAGATCACGCCGAAGGCGGGCCTGCCCAAGGGCAGTTCGGTCTCGATCGTGGTCCGTTACGCGGGCAAGCCCTCCGAGGTCAAGATCCACGGCTTCACGGCCTGGCAGCGCACGCCCGACGGCGGCGTGGCGGCGCAGGAGCCGGAGTCGTCGGCCTGGTGGTTCCCCGGCAACGACCACCCGCGCGACAAGGCGACGTACGACGTGTCGGTGTCCGTGCCGGACGGCACCCAGGCCATCTCCAACGGCGTGCTCCAGTCGCAGTCCTCCAAGCTGGGCTGGACCCGCTTCAACTGGCGCTCCAACAAGCCGCAGGCCACGTATCTCGCCACGCTCGCCGTCGGCAAGTTCGACATCACCACGGACAAGACCGACAACGGCCTGCCCGTCCTCAACGCCTACAGCAAGGACCTCGGCGACAACGCGGGCGCCGCGCGCGCCAGCATCGAGCGGACCACCGAGGTCGCCGAGTGGCTGGAGGAGGTCTTCGGCAAGTACCCGTTCAACGCGCTCGGCGGCTACGTCCCGAACGTCCCCGCCAGCTACGCCCTGGAGACCCAGACCCGGCCCTTCTACGGCCCGAGGGCGTTCGCGAACGGCTCCAACGTCTCCATCGTCGTCCATGAGCTGGCCCACCAGTGGTACGGCGACAGCGTCTCCGTGGAGAACTGGAAGGACATCTGGGTCAACGAGGGCTTCGCCCGCTACAGCCAGTGGCTGTGGTCGGAGAAGGAGGGCGAGGGCACGGCTCAGGAGCTCGCCGACTTCGTGTACGCGAACAACGCGGCGGACTCCCCCTTCTGGCAGGTCAAGCCGGGCGACCCGGGCCCGGACAACCAGTTCCACATCGCTGTGTACGACCGCGGGGCGCTCGCCCTGCAGGCCCTGCGCAACGAGGTCGGCGACAAGACCTTCTTCCGCATCCTGAAGGGCTGGCCGAAGGAGAACGCGTACGGCAACGCGAGCGTGCGCGACTTCGTGACCTACGCCGAGAAGGTCAGCGGCAAGCCGCTCTCCGCCCTCTTCGACACCTGGCTCTACAAGGCCGGGAAGCCGGGTGCCCCGGCCGCGCGCGACGCCGGTGTCGCCCGTGCGGCGGGCAAGGCCGCCCCGGCCAAGCCGAAGTCCTGGAAGAAGATCGCCGCGACGAACTCCCTCCACGACCACGAGCACGCGGGCGAGCGGGTCGAGAAGCACGACCACCGCTGACGGCTCCCGCTCCGCGGCGCGTGCCGCACGCCCCCGCCCGGTGCTCCGGTGCCGGGCGGGGGCGTCGCTCAGCCCCGCGCGCGCCGCGCCGCGCGGGCCCGGCGGGCCAAGGGCGCGTAGCGGAGGACTTCGGGCAGGCGCGGGTACGCCCAGCGGACCGCGCGGCCGAAGCGGCGCAGGCGGCGTTCCTGGGCGGGCGTCCAGGCGAGGCCGACGGCGGCGCGGGCGTCGGGCGGCATCAGGCCCACGGTGAGGAAGCGCCGCAACCGGGCGAGGCCCGGGAGCAGCACGGGCCACAGGACACGCAGGGCCGTCCGCAGCGCCCGCGGTCCGCGGTCCGGCGGCGGCAGCGGGGTGTCGACGGCCACCAGCTCGCGCACCACGGCCGTCTGCTCCAGCTCCTCCGCGAGCATCCGCCGGTAGTACGGCCAGAACTCCTCCAGGGACTGCGGCATGTCCCGGTCGTGGAGCCCGAGGACCCGGCCCACCTGGAGGCACTCCGCGTACAGCTGCCGTTCCTGCGCGGGCGTGAACGGCTGCCCCAGGCAGGCCCGGGAGTGCAGGTAGACGGGGAATCCGGTGGCGTGCACCCAGGCGTAGTTCGCGGGGGTGAGCGCGTGATAGCGCCGCCCGCGGGTGTCGGTGCCCCGGATGCCGCGGTGCAGCGCGCGCAGCCTGCGCCCCTCGTCGGCGGCGGCCTCGCCCCCGTACACCCAGAGCAGCAGGGACCTGATCGAGCGCGCGCCGCGCCCCCACGGGTCCGTGCGGAACACCGAGTGCTCGTCGACGCCCGCGCCGACCGCCGGGTGCGCCACCTGGAGGACCATCGCGGCGGGCAGGGCCAGGAGCGTGCGGTACTCACCGGCGATGTCCCACAGGATCCCGTCGGGCGGGGGTGGCGCGGGGTCGGGCACACCACCAGTATGCGGCGGCGGGGGGGGCCCCGAAGGACACCGCCCGCCGCCCGGGCCGCGCGCGGGCTCTCGCCGGGCGCGCCGCCGGTGCTACTTGCCGAGCTCGGCCGCCTCGCGGTCCGTCTCGCGGTCCTGCTTGCGGCGGATCGCGTACCAGCCGACGGTGAGGGCGGCCGCCACGATCGGGATGAGGAAGAGCGTCTTGCGGCCCACCTCGGCGTCCTTCCACATCAGGCCGAGCACGGCCAGGAGGAAGGCGATGGTGATGTACTGCGTGACGCCGCTGCCGGGCAGCCGGAAGTTCGGCCTGGTCAGGTGGCCTTCCTTGGCCCTGCGGACGAAGGCGAGGTGGCAGACCATGATGCTGATCCAGGTGCCGATGATGCCGAGCGACGCCACGTTCAGGACGATCTCGAACGCCTTGTCCGGCACCACGCGGTTGAGGGCGACACCGAGGACACCCACCGACGCGGTGAGCAGGATGCCGCCGTAGGGCACCTGGTTGCGGTTCATCTTCGCCGTGAACTTCGGCGCCGAGCCCGCCATGGCCATGGAGCGCAGGATGCGGCCGGTGGAGTACAGGCCGGAGTTCAGCGAGGACATGGCGGCGGTGAGGACGACGAAGTTCATCACGTCACCGGCACCGGAGACACCGATCTTGGAGAGCACCGTGACGAACGGGCTCTCGTCGGCGGAGTAGACCGAGCCGGGGAGCAGCAGCGCGAGCAGCACGACCGAGCCGACGTAGAACACACCCACGCGCCACATGATCGAGTTCACCGCGCGCGGGACGACCTTCTGCGGGTCCTTGGTCTCACCCGCGGCGACGCCGACCAGCTCGAGGGAGGCGTACGCGAAGACGACACCCTGGAGGACGATCACGACCGGCATCAGGCCGTTCGGCAGGAAGCCGCCGTGGTCGGTGATCATGTTCAGGCCCGGGGTCTCGCCGCCCACCTTGTGCTGGGTGGAGACCAGGAAGATGCCGACGAACATGAACGCGACGAGCGCCGCGACCTTGATGATCGCGAACCAGAACTCCATCTCGCCGAACCACTTCACGGAGATGAGGTTCACGGCGAGGACCACAGCGAGCGCGGCGAGCGCGAGCAGCCACTGCGGGATGTCCGTGAAGAAGCTCCAGTAGTGCGTGTAGAGCGCGATGGCCGTGATGTCGGCGATGCACGTGGTCGACCAGTTGAGGAAGTACATCCAGCCGGCGACGTAGGCGCCCTTCTCGCCCAGGAACTCCCGGGCGTAGCTCACGAAGGAGCCGGACGAGGGCCGGTAGAGGACCATCTCGCCGAGGGCGCGTACGACGAAGAAGGCGATGATGCCGCACACGAGGTACGCGACGGCGAGCGCGGGGCCCGCCGAGTGGAGGCGGCCACCCGCCCCGAGGAACAGGCCGGTGCCGATCGCGCCACCGATCGCGATCATGTTGACGTGGCGGCCCTTGAGGTCCTTGCTGTAACCGGCGTCGCCCGCGTCCGCGGGGGCGGCCTGGGACGCAGTGCGGGCGTCCGCGGCCGTGTCTACGGCGTCGTTGCTCACGTGGAAGGTCCACTCTGTGGTGCCCGGAAGAGGTTCCGGGGTCCGGATGTGCTGCGGGCCCGCAGCACCCCTGACGTGCGCGGACCAACGCGACACCTTCCCTCAGGGATGGTTCCGGATGCGGTGGCGCACATCACATAGCGGCACTTCTCACATGGTGGGCGGCGTCTGTACAGGCCTACGTCACCCGGTGTACAGACCGTCGATGACGTCGGCGTACTTCTCTCTGATGACCCGGCGCCGCAGCTTCAGGGACGGCGTCAGCTCCCCCGACTCCGGGCTCCACTCCTTGTCGAGCAGCCGGTACCTCTTGATCTGCTCGGTGCGGTTGAGGCGCGCGTTGGCCGCCTCGACGGCGCGGTCGATCTCGGCGCGCACGTCCGGGTGGTCGGCGAGGGCGCCGACGGCGGTGGCGTCGACGCCGTGTGCGGCCGCCCACGCGGGTGCCATCTCGGGGTCCAGGACGAGCAGCGCCACCAGATACGAGCGGCCGTCGCCGTGGACGAGGGCCTGGCCGATCAGCGGGTGCTCCTTGAGGGCGTTCTCGACGAGCGCGGGCGCGACGTTCTTGCCGTTGGACGTCACGATCAGTTCCTTCTTGCGGTCGGTGATCCACAGGAAGCCGTCGTCGTCGAGGTGCCCGATGTCGCCGGTCGCGAACCAGCCGTCCGCGTCGCAGACCCCGTCCACCCCGCCGCCGTGGCCCTCGCCGCGCAGATAGCCCGCGAAGACGTACGGGCCGCGCACCATGACCTCGCCGTCGACGGCGACGCGCACCTCCATGCCCGCAAGCGGCTTGCCCACGGAGCCGAGCCGGAAGGCCGCGGGGCTGTTGATGGTGACCACGCCCGTCGTCTCGGTCAGCCCCCACGCGTCCATGACGACCAGGCCGAAGCCCGCCCAGAAGCGGACCACGTCCACCGGCATCGGCGCCGCCGCGCTGGCCGTCCACAGCAGCCGGTCGAACCCGGCGAGCGCGAGCAGCGGGTCGAGCACACCCTCCTTGGCCTCGCGGTACGCCGCCGTCAGCTCGGCGGACGGCTCCTCGCCGCGTTCGCGGCAGGCCACGTGGGCGCGGGCCGTCTCGTTCGCGGCCGCCACCGCCAGGCGCTGCTCCTCGGGCAGCCCGGCGAGCGCCGCCCGCACGGCCGCGGCGAGCTTCTCCCACACCCTCGGCACGCCGAAGAACTGGTGCGGGCGCAGCTCCCGCACCGTGGCGGCGACCTGCGTCGGCTCGGCGCACAGATACACGTGGGCGGCACGGAGCAGCGGCAGATAGATCCCGAGCATGCGCTCGGCGATGTGCGCGAACGGCAGGTAGCAGATGTGGCCGACGTGCTCGGGGAACTCGATCACGGAGTCCAGGGCGATGCCGTTGCCCACGACCATGCCGTGCGTCAGGCGCACGCCCTTGGGGTCGCCGGTGGTGCCCGAGGTGTAGACGACGGTCAGCGGGTCCGTGGCCCGGATCTGCCGCCAGGTCTTCTCGAAGGTGTCCGGGCTGAACAGGCGGGCGCCGGTGGCGTGCAGCGAGCCGTACGTCCGGTGCGGTCCGGCGGCGGCCGGGTCGACGACCACGAGGCGTTCGAGCGGCGCCGTCGGGTCGTCGAGCAGGGGCTCCCAGCGGGGCAGCTCCCGCGCGCCCTGGACGATCGCGACGCGGGCGCCGCTGTGCCGGGCGATGTGCGCGATCTGCTCGGGGGCCGACGTGCCGTACACGGTGACGGGGACCGCGCCGAGGTGGACCAGGGCGAGGTCGCTCAGCCAGTGCTCGGGGGTGTTGTCCATCATCATCAGGACGTGCTCGCCGCGTGTGACGCCGAGCGCTGCGTACCCCGCGGCGAGGACGGCGGTCTTGCGGCGGACCTCGCTCCAGGTGAGCGTCGTCCAGCCGGCGCCCTCGCGCCAGGAGAGGGCGGGGAGTTCGGGGTGGTCCTCGGCGTTGCGCAGCAGCAGGGCGGGGAAGGTGATGCGGGCCGGGTCTGCGGGAAGCCGCAGGATCGTGGTCATGAAACCGCCTCCTGGCACCGTGGGTTCGTCATCGGCTACGTTGCGTGACTGGCCCGGAGACTTTCACAACAGTGGTGGCACAGCAATACTGTTGCACCGCATTGCTGCACAGCAGGTGCACCGCAGTGCCGCAAGCCGGGGAGGTGACGCGGAGCCATGACGACGGGCACGGAGCGGTCGACGGAGACGGACGACGGCGCGACGTTCACGGTCGACGAGCTGGCCGCGCACGCGGGGGTCACGGTCCGCACGATCCGCTTCTACAGCACCAGGGGCCTGCTGCCGCCGCCGGTGATCGGCCCGCGCCGCGTGGGCCACTACGGCCAGGAGCATCTGTCCCGGCTCGCCCTCATCGAGGAGTTGCAGCACCAGGGCATGACGCTCGCCGCGATCGAGCGGTATCTGGAGCAGCTGCCGCCCGGTCTGAGCGCGCACGACCTGGCGATCCACCGCGCGGTGGTGGCCTCGTGGGCGCCGGAGGGCGCGGAGGACATGTCCCGCGCGGAGCTGGAGCGCCGGGCGGGGCGCGCGCTGTCGGGCGCGGACGTGGACCGGCTCGCGGCGATGGGGGTCGTCGCGTACGCCGAGGACGCCGACCGCTTCCGCGTGGACACCGGGCTGCTGCGGCTCGGCGTGCAGTTGCTCGGCGTACCGATCGCGCACGAGACGATCCTCGCCGCGCGCACGGTCCTGATGGAACACACGCGCTCGGCGGCGCACGAGCTGTCCCGGCTCTTCCGCGACGAGGTGTGGGGGCCCTACCGCGAACGGGAGTCCGACCCGGAGCACGTGGCCGCGATGCGCTCGCTCTCGGCCCATATGCAGCCGCTGGTGGTGCAGGCATTGGTGACGGCGTTCCAGCGGTCGCTGAAGGGAGAGCTGCGGGAGTGGCTCAAGGATTCCTGAGCCACTCCCGCGCTCCCGGGGCGACGGCCGTCAGTCGTCGCTGAACGTCTCGCCCCGCTCGGCCTTCTCCACGAGCAGCGCGGGCGGCGCGAACCGCTCGCCGTAGCGCTCGGCGAGCTCCCGTGCGCGGGCCACGAACGCGGGCAGCCCGGCCCCGTCGTCGTAGCCGTTGATGTACTGCAGGACGCCGCCCGTCCAGCCCGGGAAGCCGATGCCGAAGATGGAGCCGATATTGGCGTCGGCGACCGAGGTCAGGACGCCCTCCTCCACGAGCCGCACCGTGTCGAGCGCCTCGGAGAACAGCATCCGCTCCTGCATGTCGCGGAACGGGATCTCGTGCCCCTGCTTGGTGAAGTGCTCGCGCAGGCCCGGCCACAGGCGCGTGCGCTTGCCGTCCTCGCCGTACTCGTAGAAGCCGCCGCCACCGCTGCGGCCGGTGCGCCCGAACTCGTCGATCATCCGGTCGATGACGCCCTCCGCCGGGTGGCTCGGCCAGGTGCCGCCCGCCTCCTCGACGGCCCGCTTGGACTCGTTGCGGATCTTGCGGGGCAGAGTGAGGGTCAGCTCGTCCATGAGGGAGAGGACCTTGGCGGGGTAGCCGGCCTGGGCGGCGGCCTGCTCGACCGACGCGGGCTCGATGCCCTCGCCGACCATCGCGACGCCCTCGTTGATGAAGTGCCCGATGACGCGCGAGGTGAAGAAGCCGCGCGAGTCGTTGACGACGATCGGCGTCTTGTTGATCTGGCGGACCAGGTCGAAGGCGCGGGCCAGGGCCTCGTCGCCGGTGCGCCCGCCCTTGATGATCTCCACGAGCGGCATCTTGTCGACGGGCGAGAAGAAGTGCAGGCCGATGAAGTCGACCGGCCGGGCGACGCCCTCGGCGAGCGCGGTGATGGGCAGCGTGGAGGTGTTGGAGCACAGCAGCGCGTCCGGCTCGACGATGTCCTGGATCTCCTGGAACACCTTGTGCTTGAGCGCGGGGTCCTCGAACACGGCCTCGATCACGGCGTCGCAGCCCGCCACGTCCTGCGGGTCGGCGGTCGGTGTGATGAGGGCGAGCAGCGCGTCCGCCTTCTCCTGCGTCGTACGACCCCGGGAGACGGCCTTGGCGCACAGCTGCTCCGAGTACGCCTTGCCCTTCTGCGCGGCCTCGGCGGAGACGTCCTTGAGGACGACCTCGATGCCCGCGCGGGCGCAGGAGTAGGCGATGCCCGCGCCCATCATCCCGGCGCCGAGCACGGCGACCTTGCGGACGGTCCGCGACCCGATGCCCTGGGGGCGGTTTCTGCCTGCGTTGACGGCCTGGAGGTCGAAGAAGAACGCCTGGATCATGTTCTTGGAGACCTGGCCGGTGACCAGCTCGGTGAAGTACCGGGCCTCGATGGTCAGGGCGGTCTCGAAGTCGACCTGGGAGCCCTCGACGGCGGCCGCGAGGATGTTGCGCGGCGCCGGGTAGGGGGCGCCCGCCAGCTGCTTCTTCAGGTTGGCGGGGAACGCGGGCAGGTTGGCGGCGAACTTGGGGTTCGCCGGGGTGCCGCCGGGGATGCGGTAGCCGGGGACGTCCCAGGGCTGCTGCGACTCGGGGTGGGCGTCGATGAAGGCGCGGGCCTTCTCGATCATCTCCTCGGGGGTGGCGGCCAGTTCGTGCACGAGGCCGTTCTCCAGGGCCCGCTTCGGCGTGTACTGGGTGCCCTGGAGCAGCACCTTCAGGAGCGCGTCGGCGATGCCCATGAGGCGTACGGTGCGGGTGACGCCGCCGCCCGCGGGCAGCAGGCCGAGGGTGACCTCGGGCAGGCCGATCTTCGACTGCGCGCCGGGCGCGTCGAGGGCCACACGGTGGTGGCTGGCGAGGGCGATCTCGTAACCGCCGCCGAGGGCCGCGCCGTTGAGGGCGGCGACGACGGGCTTGCCGAGGGTCTCGATGCGGCGCAGCGAGTTCTTGATGGCGGTGCCGGTCTCGAACGCCACCTGGGCGTTCTCGGGGCCGATCTGGATCATGTCCTTCAGGTCGCCGCCCGCGAAGAAGGTCTTCTTCGCGGAGGTGTAGATGAACCCCCGGATCGCGTCCTTGTCCGCCTGGACGGCGGCCTCGGCACGGTCGGCGATGGCGGCGATGGAGTCCTTGAACGCCTGGTTCATGGTGTTCGCGGACTGGTTGGGATCGTCGAGGACGAGGGTGACGACGCCGGTGTCGTCCTGTTCCCAGCGGATGGTGGTGCTCTCGGTCATGTCTCTTGTCTCCGTGAAGTCTGTGGTGGCGGGGAGGCGGAATCCGGGGAGGGCGGCGGGGGATCATGGCCGACTGACCGCCGGTGGGGGCTGGTCGCGGTCGGCGACGGACACCAGCCCCACCGGCGCTCAGCCGGAGACCCGTTCCACGATCGTGGCGATGCCCATACCCCCGCCCACGCACAGCGTGGCCAACCCGTACCGGAGGTCCCTGCGCTCGAGTTCGTCGACGAGCGTGCCCAGGATCATCGCCCCGGTCGCCCCAAGGGGATGCCCCAACGCGATCGCGCCGCCGTTGACGTTGACCTTGTCCAGGGACAGGCCCATGTCCTTGACGAAGCGCAGGACGACCGCCGCGAAGGCCTCGTTGATCTCGACGAGGTCGATGTCGTCGATGCTCAGGCCGGCCTTGGCGAGCGCCTTGCGGGTGGCGGGCGCGGGCCCGGTGAGCATGATCAGCGGCTCGGACCCGGAGACGGCCACGGAGACGATCCGGGCGCGCGGGGTGAGGTCGTGGCGCTCGCCGACCTCCTTGGTGCCGATGGCGACCAGCGAGGCGCCGTCGACGATGCCGGAGGAGTTGCCCGCGTGGTGGACGTGGTCGATCTCCTCGATCCAGTGGTACTTCTGCAGCGCGACCGCGTCGAAGCCGCCCAGGTCGCCGATGTCCTTGAAGGACGGCTTGAGCTTGGCGAGGGAGTCGGCGGTGGTGCCGGGCCGCAGGTGCTCGTCGTGGTCGAGCACGGTGAGGCCGCTGCGGTCCTTGACGGGCACGACGGACCGCTCGAAGCGGCCCTCCTTCCAGGCCGCGGCGGCCCGCTCCTGGGAGAGGGCCGCGTACTCGTCGACGTCCCGGCGGCTGAAGCCCTCGATCGTGGCGATGAGGTCGGCGCCGATGCCCTGGGGCGCGAAGTTCGTGTCCCAGTTGGTCATCGGGTCGGCGAACCAGGCGCCGCCGTCGGAGGCCATCGGCACCCGCGACATCGACTCGACGCCGCCCGCGAGGACCAGGTCCTCCCAGCCCGAACGGACCTTCATGGCGGCCAGGTTGACCGCTTCGAGGCCCGAGGCGCAGAAGCGGTTCTCCTGGACGCCGGCGACGGTGTCGGGCAGTCCGGCGGCGATGGCGGCGATCCGCGCGATGTCGGAGCCCTGGTCGCCGACGGGGCCGACCACGCCGAGCACGATGTCGTCGATGGCGGCCGGGTCGAGGCCGGGGAAGCGGGCCTGGATCTCGTGGATGAGACCGACGACGAGGTCGATCGGCTTGGTGCCGTGCAGGGCACCGTTCGCCTTGCCGCGTCCGCGCGGGGTGCGGATCGCGTCGTACACATACGCTTCGGTGGTCACGCCAGAGCCTTTCAGGGGAAGTCGGTCCGGGGAGGTTCGGGAGGGGGCGCGGGGTGCGCCCCGGGGGGATGCGGGTGGTGCGTGGGGCGCTGGTGGTGCGGGAGGTGCGGGAGGTCAGCCGAGCAGCGAGCGCCCGATGATCTCCTTCATGATCTCGGTCGTGCCGCCGTAGATGGTCTGGATCCGGCCGTCGGTGAACGCCTTCGCGACGCGGTACTCCGTCATGTAGCCGTAGCCGCCGTGCAGTTGCAGACAGCGGTCCGCGACCCGCTTCTGCAGCTCGGTGGCCCACCACTTGGCCATGGAGGCGTGCACGGCGTCCAGCGTGCCGGCGGAGTGGTCGACGATGCACCGGTCCAGGAAGGTGCGGGTGACGGCGCACTCGGTGGCCATCTCGGCTATCTCGAACCGGATGTGCTGGAGCTTGGCGAGCGGGCGCCCGAAGGCCTCGCGCTCCTTGACGTACGCGGTGGTGATCTCCAGGAGGTACTCGGCGGCGGCGATCCCGGCGACGGCGATGCCCATGCGCTCCTGCGCGAGGTTCGTCATCAGGTGCACGAACGCGCCGTTGAGCTCGCCGAGCAGGTTCTCCTTGGGCACCCGCACGTCGTTGAAGAACAGCTCGGCGGTGTCCTGGGCCTTCTGGCCGATCTTGTCGAGGTTGCGGCCGCGTTCGAAGCCCGCCGTGCCGCGCTCGACGACGAGCAGGGACAGGCCGTGGGCGCCGCCCTCAGGGGTGGTCCTGGCGACGACGATGACGAGGTCGGCCAGGATGCCGTTCGAGATGAACGTCTTGGAGCCGTTGAGCAGCCAGTGGTCGCCCTTGTCCTCGGCGGTCGTGCGGATGCCCTGGAGGTCGGAGCCCGCGCCGGGCTCGGTCATGGCGATCGCCGTGATGGTCTCGCCGCTGCAGAAGCCGGGCAGCCAGCGCCGCTTCTGCTCGTCGGTGGCGAGCCCGGTCAGATACGGCCCGATGATGTCGTTGTGCAGTCCGACCGCGAGGCCCGCGGCGCCCGCGCGCGTGAACTCCTCGGCGAGGACGGCGGAGTAGCGGAAGTCGGGGTTGCCGCCGCCTCCGTACTCCTCGGGCACGGCGAGGCCGAGGAGGCCCTGGCGCCCGGCGGCGAGCCAGGCCTCGCGGGAGACGACGCCGTCCTTCTCCCACTGTTCGTAGTGCGGAAGGACCTCCTTGGCGAGGAAGGTGCGGACCGTCTCGCGGAACGCGTCGTGCTCGGGGTCGAAGAGCTGCCGTTGCATGTGTCAGTGACCTCCCCGGCCCTAGAGCCAGCCCTTGACGGTTTCGATGAGTCCGGCCGGGTCGGGGCCGACAGGAACGACGTTCAGCATGGTGACGCCCGCGGCGCGGAACACCTCGACGCGTTCGCGCACGTACTCCGCGGGGCCGCACAGCGACATGAGTTCGCAGAACTCGTCGGGCACGGCGGCCTCGGCCTCCTTCTTGTGCCCGGCCAGATACAGCTCCTGGATGCGCGCGGCCTCCTTCTCGTAGCCGTACGCGACCGCCAGGTCGTTGTAGAAGTTCTTGCCGACGGCACCCATGCCGCCGACGTAGAGGGCGATCTGCGGCCGGGCGAGGTCGCGGGCCGCCGCCGCGTCGTCGCCGATGGCGAGCAGCCCGCCCGCGACGACCTGGAGCGGGCCGAGCGCCGGATCGCGCCGGGCGCGGCCCTCGGCGAGGGGCGCGCCCCACACTTCGTGCGCCTTCTCCGGCAGGAAGAGCGTGGGCAGCCAGCCGTCGGCGACCTCCGCCGTCATGCGGACGTTCGCGGGCCCCAGGGACGCGACGTACAGCGGCACTTCGGGGCGGACCGGCTTGGTGAGGATCTTCAGGGGCTTGCCGAGGCCGCTGCCCTGCTCCGGGGGGAGCGGCATGTCCGTGATGCCGTGGTGGTCGATGACCTCGCGGCGCAGGATGCGGCGGGTCAGCTCGATGGTCTCGCGGGTGCGGCCGAGCGGCTTGTCGTACGCCTTGCCGTGCCAGCCCTCGACGACCTGCGGCCCGGACGCGCCGAGGCCGACGATGGCGCGGCCCCCGGAGATCGCGTCGAGCCCGGCGGCGGTCTGGGCGATGAGCGCGGGGGTGCGCGAGTAGACGTTGAGGATCCCGGCGCCGATGCGCATGCGCTCGGTGCGGGCGGCCAGATAGCCCATGACCGTGGGCGAGTCGAAGCCGTACGCCTCGGCGACCCAGACGGCGTCGAGGCCCGCCCGTTCCAGGGCCGCGACGGCGTCGGCGCCCGCGCGCGGGTCGCCCGCGTAGGCGAGCGGGGTGGAGATCTCCATCAGGCGCCTTCCTGGCCGGGGTGGTGCGGGGCGGGTGCCGCCGGGACCGGTGCGTGCGGGGCGAGCAGGTCCGGTACGTCCCAGTCGTGGGCCACGGCCGCCGTGTCGGCGCCGGGCCGCGCGGGCCCCGAGCGCACGGACGTGGGCGTCGCGGAGAAGCGCGGCGCGGGCGCGGGCTGGGTGATGCCGCCGTGGTCGGTGAAGGTGCCGCGGGCGGCGAGGTGCGGGTGGTGCGGGGCCTCCCCCAGCGAGAGCACGGGCGCCACGCAGGCGTCGGAGCCCTCGAAGAGCGCCGTCCACTCCGCGCGCGTACGCGTCCGGAACCGGGCGGCCACCGCCTCGCGCAGCTCACCCCAGCGCGCGAGGTCCTTGCGCGCCGGGGCGACCTCGGCGAGGCCGATGAGCGCGATGAACTCGTCGTAGAACTGCTGCTCCAGGGCGCCGACGGCCATGAACTCGCCGTCGGCGGTCTCGTACGTGCCGTAGAACGGGCAGCCGCCGTCGAGGAGGTTCGCGCCCCTGCGGTCCTGCCAGCTGCCCGCCGCGAGCATGCCGCGGATCATCGAGGACAGATGGGACGTGCCGTCGACGATGGCGGCGTCCACGACCTGTCCGGCGCCGGTGGCGCGCGCGTGGTGCAGGGCGGCGAGGACGCCGACGGCCAGGTACAGCGAGCCGCCCGCGTAGTCCCCGAGGAGGTTCGCGGGGACGGTGGGCGGCTCGCCGGGCGCGCCGATCATGCCGAGCGTGCCGGTGAGGGCGATGTACGCGATGTCGTGCCCGGCGCGCCGCGCGAGCGGGCCGTCCTGGCCCCAGCCGGTCATGCGGCCGTAGACGAGCCGCGGGTTGCGGGCGTGGCAGGGCTCGGGGCCGACGCCGAGGCGCTCGGCGACGCCCGGGCGATAGCCCTCGATCAGCACGTCCGCGCGGGCGACCAGGTCGAGGACGCGGGCCGGGCCCTCGGGTGCCTTGAGGTCGACGAGGACGCTGCGCTTGTTGCGGTTCGTGATGTCGTACGCGGGGTCGATCGCGAGTCCGCCGCCGCCGGGGCGGTCGACGCGCACGACGTCGGCGCCGAGGTCGGCGAGCAGCATGGCGGCGAACGGGCCGGGCCCGATGCCCGCCAGCTCGACCACGCGCACCCCGGTGAGCGGCCCGTGAACGCCCTTGTCCGGCACTGCCATTGAGCCCCCAGCGCTGTGACACAACCGATGTAACACCAGTGATGCTAAGAACGCGTTCCACTCCGCACAAGCCCCTGACGAGCAAGCGCTTAGCCGAGGGGCAGGCCGGGGCGGGTCCCGGCAGGGTGCGGCGGCGCGCTCCGCACGGGCCGCGTGGGGGCGTGCGGCCTCATGTGCCGCGCTCCTCCAGTTCCGCCACGCGCTTCTTCGGTGCGATCGTCCGATAACTCTCCTCGACCCAGTCGCACAGGAGGTCCGCGGCCGGGGCGCCCTCGACCTCCATCGGGATCGACACCCAGCCGGACCTGCCGAGGCCATAGCCCGCGGGTTCGGCGCCCGGGGCGGTCAGCGCGTGGGCGTGCGCCGCCTCGTCGGTGAGCTTGACGGTGACGCCCATGGGATAGCTGCCGTCGTCGACGCCGAGGAAGACGAACACTTTCTTGTGAACCTTCGCGACGGTCTCGCCCCACGGGAACTCCTCGGTGGCGCCCGGAAGGCCGAGCGCGAAGCCCCGCACCCGCTCCCACTTGGCCAGCGCGGCCTTCGACGGCCGCTTCTGCTTCTTCGGTCGCTCCGGATCGCCCGCCTGCGGTCCTGCCGTGTCCGCCATGGCACCTCCTCGTTCGGGGGTCCGCCCGTTCACGCTAGCCTCAGCCACCGACAACGGCGCGGGACACACGGCTGAGAGGTGCCATGACCAGTCATGACAAGGACCGTCCCTACGACATCGTGCTCTTCGGAGCGACGAGTTTCGTGGGGGCGCTGACCGCCGAGTACCTCTCCGCGCACGCCCCCGACACCCTGCGGTGGGCCATCGCGGGGCGGGACGCGGCCAAGCTGCGCCGCCTGCGGGAGCGGCTCGCCGAGGACCGTCCCGGCTGCGCGGAGCTGCCCGTCGTGCACGCGGACGCGACCGACCCGGTGGCCCTGCGGGAGCTCGCGGCGGGGGCGCGCGTGGTGGCGAGCACCGTCGGCCCCTACCTCAGCCACGGGCAGGACCTGGTGGCCGCGTGCGCGGAGACCGGCACGGACTACGTCGACCTGTGCGGCGAGCCCGAGTTCGTGGACCTCGTGTACGTGCGGCACGACGCCCGCGCGCGGGAGACCGGCGCGCGCCTGGTGCACGCCTGCGGCTTCGACTCCGTGCCGCACGACCTGGGCGCGTACTACACCGTGCGCCAGCTCCCGGAGGACGTGCCGCTGCGCGTCGACGGATTCATCAGCGCCGACGCGCGCTTCTCCGGCGGTACGTTCTCCTCCGTGCTGCAGCAGTTCGCTCGCGGGCCGCAGATGCTGGCCGCCGCGCGGGACCGGCGACGGCACGAACCGCGGCTCGTGGAGCGCCGCGCGTCCACCCCGGCGAGCGGTCCCCGCTACGCCGGGGAGGTCGGAGCCTGGGCGCTGCCGCTGCCGACCATCGACCCGCAGATCGTGGCGCGCTCCGCGCGGGCCCTGCCCCGCTACGGACCCGACTTCCGCTACCGCCACTACGCCGCCGTGAAGTCGCTCCCCGTCGCCATCGGCGGGGTGGCCGCCGCGGGCGCGCTGTTCACCGCGGCCCAGGTGCCGGGGGCCCGGCGGTGGCTCGGCGGCCTCCTCAAGCCCGGCGAGGGGCCCGACGCGGCCCGCCGCGCGACCAGTTGGTTCTCCATGCGCTTCGTCGGCGAGGGCGGCGGCAGGCGCGTGTACACCGAGGTGTGGGGCGGCGACCCCGGCTACGGCGAGACCGCGAAGATCCTCGCCGAGGGCGCGATGTCCCTGGCCCTGGACGAACTGCCCGCCGTCGCGGGCCAGGTGACCACGGCCGTGGCGATGGGCGACGCGCTGACCCGGCGCCTCATGGACGCGGGGATCGGGTTCCGGGTGGCGGCGGTGCGCTGAGCGGGCGCGGGGCGCCGGGTCCCGGGGCAGGCGCCGCGAAGCCGCCTCGGGGCGCCTGCCGCACCGTCAGGCGCCCGTCGCCCCGCACAGGTCCGTCCCCTTCAGCCGCCTGTCACCCCCACAGGACCGCCCGTCAGCCGCCCGTCGCCTCCCGCAGGGCCGCCCGGCACAGCGCGTCCGCCCTGCGGGTGGTCTCGGGCAGGCGGTAGCGCGGGGTGAGGTGGAGGGTGTGGGCGCGGGCGTCGGCGAGGGTCACGCGGTGGCCCACCGACACGAACACCGGCTTGACACCCTCGCGGGTGCGCAGCGCGCTGCCGACCTCCTCCGCGCCGTCGAGCAGCGGCGCCGCGCTGCCGCGTGCGGCGCCCGGCACCTCGTACGCGAAGGTGAACGGGTTCTTGGCGACGCCGATCGTGGGCCGCCCGGTCAGCACGCCGAGGTGGCTCGCGAGCCCGAAGCGGCGGGGGTGCGCGACGCCGTAGCCGTCGCACACGACGAGCCCCGGGTCGGCCGTCAGCGCGTCCAGGGCCGCGAGCACCGCGGGGACCTCCCGGAACGCCAACAGGCCCGGCACGTAGGGGAAGGCGACCCGGCCGACCGCCGTCGCCTCCTCCACGACCTCCAGGCTCGCCCCGTCGAGCACGACGACGGCAGCGGCGACCACGTCGCGCTCGTCGTCGTAGGCGACGTCCACGCCCGTGACGTGTCCGGTGCCGGGCCGGGGCCCCGGCTCGTCGCGGACGACCCGCTCGCGCAGGGCGTCCTGGACGGCGCGGGCCGCGGCCTCGTCCGTGGGCCAGTCGGCGGGCAGGGGCGGGATCGTGGTGGTGGTCGTGTTCATGGTGGGCCGAGCCTAAGGGGTGGGCGGGGACGGCGGCCGGGCCCGGGTAGCCTCACGATCATGTTTGTCATGGAGCTGACCTACACCGCCCCCGTCGACCGCGTCGACGCCCTGCTCGCCGACCACGTCGCCTGGCTGGACGCCCAGTACGCGGCCGGGGTCTTCATCGCGTCGGGGCGCAAGAACCCGCGTGACGGCGGCGTGATCCTGGCCGTGGGCGAGAGCCGGGAGGAGATCGAGAAGCTGGCGGCGAGCGACCCGTTCACCGTCGGCGGTGTGTGCGCGTACCGCATCACGGAGTTCCTGGCGACGAAGACGGCACCCGAGCTGGACCGCTTCCGGCAGCAGTTGCCGGGCTGAGCCCGGCGACCGCCCGCCGCGCGCCCCGTCCTCACCCGCGTTCGAGCCGCGCCACCCGCCCCTTCTCCCCGGCCGCCCAGCAGCCGAGGTCCCGCGCGCAGTCGACGGTGTCGTACGAACCCGTGTCGACCGTCCGCCAGCTGCGGCCGCCGTCCGTCGTGAGGTCCGTGCCCGTGGGGCCGACCGCGAGGGCGGAGCGGCGGGTGTGCGGGAGCCAGGTGACGCCCGAGCGGTACGCGGGGACGGGCTTCGCGGCGGGACGCCAGGTGCGGCCGCCGTCGGTGGTCGTCGCGGAGGCGCGGGGCGACTGCTGGTCGGCGCGGTAGTCGCCGCCGACCGCGATGCCGTGCGCACGGTCGCGGAAGGCCAGGCCGAAGACGCCGCGCGCCGGGTCGCCGCCCGGGATCGGGGCGTCCGTGGCGGTCCACGTCAGGCCCCGGTCGGCGGAGTGCAGCACCCGTGCGCGGGCGGCTCCGCCGGTCGCGAGCCACACGTCGCGCGGGCCCGAGCTGACCAGGCACTGCCCGCTCGCGGCGAACCCCGACTCGCCCTCCTGCGCCTTCGGCATGCCCTTGTCGGGAAGCACCTTCCAGGAGCGGCCGCCGTCCGCGGTCGACAGAATGCGGTACTTGCCGTTCACGGGGTCGCTCATCGCCAGGCCGTGACGGCGGTCGAAGAACGTCATGCAGTCGTAGAACGCCTTGGGATCGGTGTTGTGGAAGGCCTCCGTCCAGGTCGCGCCGCCGTCGTCGGTGCGAAGCACCCGGGACGCCTCGCCCTCGCCGATCGCGAGCACCACGGCACGGCGCCCGTCGAACGCCTCGACGTCCCGGAACTCCAGGCCCTCGGCCCCGGGCGGTGACACATTCCGCCAGCTCGCGCCGCCGTCGGTCGTGCGCAGCACGGTGCCCTTCGTCCCCGCGGTCCACGCGGTGCTGCGGCTGACGGCGGCGAGGCCGCGGAAGCGGGCGTCGGTGCCGGTGGGCTTGAGCGACCAGGCGGGGCGGGTCGGGTGGTGCGTGGCGCCGGTGGCGGGTGCGGCCGCTGTGCCGGTCCGCTCGTCGGCCGCGGTAGAGGGGGTGCCCGGTGCGCCGGCCGCGGTCGACGCCGAGGTCGTGCCCGGTCCGGCCTGCGCGGGCGGCACCGCCGCCACGGACGTCAGCGCGAGCGCCGCCGCGCCGAGCCCGGCCCACACCCCCCGGCTCGCCCACCGGGACCGCCGCGGGCCCCGCACCCGCCCCGGATCACCCTCACTCCCCGCACGTATCGTCCGCCCCGCACGCATTCCACGTACCTCACGCATCGCACGCCCCTCCCGGTCCAGCTGCCCCGTGGCCCTCATGGCGGGCCGAAGCTAGCCCACGCCCAGGGCCTCGTCCAGATGGCGGTACTGGGCCTTTCGGCGGTCGCCCGAGCGGGGGTCGACGGGAACCGGTCGTGGTACCCGGGTGTCGCGGTGACAGAGGTCACTCGCTCCAGAGGGGTCCTCGCGTGCACGGATCCTCCGTTTCCGACGTCTATTCAAGTGTCCGACCCCGGTCGTGCACACCCCGGTCGTCCAGCCGTCAGAGTTGAGGGAGCAGGCGTTGTCCACTGTCATCGAGCAAGCCGTTGAGGCCCGCCTGGTCGCCGCCGCGCCCCGGATGCCCACCATTCCCGCCACCCTGCACTACGACGGCCGCGACCCCTTCGCCGTCCGCATGAGCTTCCCGGCCCCGGCGACGCTGGAGGGCGTGGAGGTCTACTGGACGTTCGCCCGCGAACTGCTCACGCACGGCGTGGAGAACGCGGTGGGCGACGGCGACGTGCGGGTGCGGCCGTACGGCTACGACCGCACGGTCCTGGAGTTCCACGCCCCCGAGGGCACGGCCATCGTGCACGTCCAGACCGGCGACCTGCGCCGCTTCCTCCAGCGGACGACGGCCCTCGTCCCCGCGGGACAGGAGCACCTGCACGTCGACCTGGACCAGGACCTGGCCGACCTGATGCGCGACGCGTGCTGAGCCGGGGCCGCCCCGGCCCCCGCCCCGCCCGCCGCACCTCCGCCGACCGTCGCACCTGAGCGGACGGCCGCACCTCAGCCCCCACCACTCCGCCGCCGCGGCCCGCCTCAGCGCCCGAGAAGACCGTTGAGCTCCCCGTAGTCGAGCCCGCCCGCCAGCGACGCGTACGTCCCCTCGGTCAGCAGTTCCCGCGCGGCGTCGCGGACCAGGGCGTGCACCGCCTGTGCGATGCCCGAGCCGACGCTGACGCGCGCGACGCCGAGACCGGCCAGCTCCGCGACCGTCGGGGCGCCGGGACCCACCATCACGTTCAGCGGCCCGTCGACGCCCTCGACCAGCGCCTTGACCGTGTCCGGAGCCACCGCGCCGGGCACGAAGACCCCGTCCGCGCCCGCGGCGAGGAACGCGGCGGCCCGCTCCAGGGTCAGCGCGAGCCGGGCGTCCGGACCGTCGCCGACGCCCCGCAGGTAGGTGTCGACGCGCGCGTTCACGAACAGCGGTACGCCCGCCGCGTCGGCGGCGCCGCGCGCGGCCGCGATCCGCTCCGCCTGCTCGGCGACGGGCCGCAGCGGCTCGGCCGCCCCGTACAGCGCGTCCTCGATGTTCACGCCCACCGCCCCGGCGGCGAGGACGGCGCGCACCGTGTCCGCGACACCCGCCGCGTCCTTCGCGTAACCGCTCTCGATGTCGGCGGTCACCGGCACGTCGACCGCGGCCGTGATGGCGGCGACGGCGGCGAGCGCCCGGTCCCGGGGCAGCCGGTCCCCGTCGGCGGCGCCGAGGGCCCAGGCGAGGCCCGCGCTGGTGGTGGCGACGGCTGCGGCGCCGGCCGACTCGACGACGCGGGCGCTCGCGAGGTCCCAGGCGTTGGGCAGGACGAGCGGGGTGCCGGGGGTGTGCAGGGCGCGGAAGGCGGTCGCGGTGGCGTGCTGGTTCGTCATGGCCGGTACTCAAGCAGGGGCGCGGGGCGGGGGCTGGCGAGAATCCGACATCATCGACGGCCGTCCCTCCGCGCGGAAACTCCTTTGCGCGTCGGCCGCCCGGACCGGCACGCTGGTGGTGGAGGCCACCGCGCGGGAGCGCCGGTGCGCCCCGCCCGCTGAAAAAGCCCGTTGACAGACCCCCACATCGCTTCTACGGTGTATAGCGGTTCTGTTGCCGTCGAATGGAGAAGGACGTTGCTCGTCTGAGGTCTTGAGACACCGCGTCGCAGCTGCCGACGAACTCCCCGCTCGGTGTGAGTTCCCCGCTGCGCACGATGCGTGCGACCTCGGCGTACGAGCCGTCCGTTCCGGCACCGGGCCTTCTTCTTTTTCCGGCCCTCCGGCGTGACCGCCCCCCGCCGTCCGGCCCCGGCACTCCCGGCGCCCCGGCGGCGAGCCGACGCACACACGACCCTCGCGGTGTCCCGCACGCGTTGCCCACACCCGCCGCCCCACAAGCAACCGCGAGGCCTGTATGTCAGCGTCCCCCAAGTCCCCCACCACCTCCATCACCTGCACGTCGCTCGCCTTCAACTGGCCCGACGGCACCGGCGTCCTCGACGGCTTCCAGGTCGCGTTCGGCCCCGGCAGGACCGGCCTGATCGGCCGCAACGGCTCGGGCAAGTCCACCCTCCTGAAGCTCGTCGCGGGTGAACTGACGCCCACCGAAGGCGCCGTCCGCACCGCGGGCGACGTCGGCTACCTGCCGCAGAACGTCACCCTGGACACCACCCTGCGCGTGGACGAGGTGCTCGGCATCGCCACCACCCGCGCCGCCCTGCACGCCATCGAGGCGGGCGACGCGAGCGAACGGCACTTCACGGCCGTCGGCGACGACTGGGACGTCGAGGAGCGCGCCACGGCGACCCTCGACCAGCTCGGCCTCGGCCACATCGGTCTCGACCGGACCACGGGCGAGGTGTCCGGCGGCGAGTCCGTGCTGCTCCGCCTGGCCGCGCTGCTCCTGAGGAGGCCCGACATCCTGCTGCTCGACGAGCCCACCAACAACCTGGACCTGCACGCCCGCCGGCGCCTGTACGCGGCCGTCGACGCCTGGTCCGGTGTGCTCGTCGTGGTCAGCCACGACCGGGAGCTGCTCGACCGCGTCGACCACATCGCCGACCTCCGCGACGGCGAAGTGACCTGGTACGGCGGCAACTTCAGCGCGTACGAGGAGGCGCTCGCCGTCGAGCAGGAGGCCGCGGAGCGCATGGTGCGCGTCGCCGAGTCCGACCTGCGCAAGCAGAAGCGCGAACTCGTCGACGCCCAGGTCAAGTTGGCCCGCCGCAAGCGGTACGGCCAGAAGATGAACGACCAGAAGCGCGAGCCGAAGATCGTCATGGGGGCCCGCAAGCGCGCCGCCCAGGTGTCCGCGGGCAAGCACCGCATCATGCACGAGGAGAAGCTGTCCGAGGCCAAGGAGCGCCTGGACGACGCCGTCGAGGCGGTGCGGGACGACGACGAGATCCGCGTCGACCTGCCGTACACCGCGGTACCGCCGGGCCGCACCGTCCTGACGCTCCTGGACCTGACGCTCCGTTACGGAGCGCGCGTGAAGGGCGGGTTCGATCTGCGCGGACCCGAGCGGATCGCGCTCGTCGGCCGCAACGGCGCGGGCAAGACGACGCTGCTGCGGACGATCGGCGGCGAACTCGAACCGCTCGGCGGCCAGGCGCAGGCGCACGTCCCGCTGCGCTTCCTGCCGCAGCGTCTCGACGTACTCGACGACGAGCTGAGCGTCGCTGAGAACGTCGCGCGGTTCGCGCCCGACGCCACGAACAACCGGGTCCGGGCGCGCCTGGCCCGCTTCCTGTTCAAGGGCGCGAAGGCCGACCAGCGGGCCGCGACCCTCTCCGGGGGCGAGCGGTTCCGGGCGGCGCTCGCGGCGCTGCTGCTCGCCGAGCCCGCGCCGCAGCTCCTGATGCTCGACGAGCCGACGAACAACCTCGACATGGCGAGCGTCCGGCAGCTGTCCACCGCCCTGGAGAGCTACGAGGGCGCGCTGATCGTGGCCAGCCACGACCTGCCGTTCCTGGAGTCCATCGGCATCACCCGCTGGCTGCTGCTCGACGGGGAGCTGAAGGAGTTCGGGGACCTCGCGGCGATCACGGACGCCATCGCCGACGGGATCGCGGAAGACGCCGGGGAAACCCTGGAAAACACGACAGAAGCTGTCGGGTATCCCGACTAGCTTCGCGTGCATGGAACATCAGCACATCACCCTCACCGGAGCCCGTGAGAACAACCTCAAGGAGGTGAACCTGCGGATCCCGAAGGGCCGCCTCACGGTCTTCACCGGGGTCTCGGGGTCGGGAAAGTCGTCGGTCGTCTTCGACACGATCGCCGTCGAGTCGCAGCGCCAGCTCAACGAGACGTACACGTGGTTCGTCCGCAACCGGCTGCCGAAGTACGAGCGGCCGCACGCGGACGCCATCGAGGACCTGGCGCCCGCGATCGTCGTCGACCAGAAGCCGATCGGCGGCCACTCCCGCTCCACCGTCGGCACGATGACCGACATCTACTCGGTGATCCGGGTCCTGTTCTCGCGGCACGGCACCCCGAGCGCGGGCCCGGCCACCGCGTACTCCTTCAACGACCCGAGCGGGATGTGCCCCGAGTGCGCCGGGCTCGGCCGCACCGTGCGGCCCGACTACGACCGCATCCTGGACCCCGCCAAGTCCCTCGCGGGCGGCGCGGTCCTGTTCCCGCCGTTCGCCGCCGGGACCTGGCAGGGCCAGACGTACACCAACACCACCGACCTCGACACGCACAAGCCGGTCGGTGAATTCACCGCGGCGGAACGGCAGTTCCTGATGCGCGGCGGCGGACGCGGCACGCAGGCCGCCAAGGTCACCGTCGACACCGCCGGCGGCTCCCACCCCACCGCCTACGAAGGCCTCGCCGACCGCTTCGAGCGGCTGTATCTGCACCGCGACCTGTCGGCGCTGTCCCAGAAGACCCGCGACACGGTGCAGCCCTTCCTCGTCGAGGGCCACTGCCCGGCCTGCGACGGCGCCCGCCTGAACCCGGCCGCGCTCGCCGGCCGCATCGGCGGCCTGTCCATCGCCGACTGCGCGCGCATGGAGGTCACCGACCTGATCGCGGCGCTCGGCCGCATCCACGACCCGGTCGCCGGGCCGATCGCCGGGGCAGCCGTCGCCGCGCTGAGCCGGATCGAGGCGATCGGCCTCGGCTATCTGAGCCTCGGCCGCGAGACGTCCACGCTCTCCGGCGGCGAGGGCCAGCGCCTGAAGATGGTGCGCCACCTGGGCTCCAGCCTCACCGGCATGACGTACATCTTCGACGAGCCCAGCGTCGGCCTGCACCCGCGGGACGTGGGACGCCTCGGTGACCTGCTGCTCCGCCTGCGCGACAAGGGCAACACCGTGCTCGTCGTCGAGCACGACCCGGACGTGATCGCCCTCGCCGACCACATCGTCGACATGGGCCCGGCCGCGGGCAGCGACGGCGGCCTCGTCGTCTTCGAGGGCACCCCCGAGGAGCTGCGGGCCGCCGACACCCTCACGGGCCGCTGCCTGCGCCGCACCAGCGGCGTCAAGGAACACCCGCGCGAGCCCGTCGGGGGCGAGTGGATCAAGGGCGCCGATCTGCACAACCTCAAGGACGTGAGCGTACGGGTGCCGACCGGGGTGCTCACGGCCGTCACCGGTGTCGCGGGCTCCGGCAAGAGCACGCTGGTGTCCCGGGCCTTCCTGGAGCAGCACCCCGACGCCGTGGCCGTCGACCAGTCGTCCATCGGCATCTCGGGGCGGTCGACCCCGGCGACGTATCTGGGGATCATGGACCGGATCCGGGCGCTCTTCGCGCGGCGGACGGGCACCGAGCCGGGTCTGTTCAGCTTCAACTCCCGGGGCGCGTGCGAGAGTTGCCAGGGCCGTGGGATCATCTACAGCGACCTGGCCTTCATGGATCCGGTCACCACGACGTGCGAGGCCTGCGAGGGGAGGCGCTTCAAGGACGAGGTGCTGCGGCTGACCGTGGGCGGGCGCTCCGTCGTCGACCTCCTGGACATGACCGCCGAGCAGGCCCTGACCTTCTTCGCGGACTTCCCCGACCCGGCGGTGCGCCGCCGGCTGCACGCCCTGCGCGACGTCGGCCTGACCTACCTCACCCTCGGACAGCCCCTGTCCACGCTCTCCGGCGGCGAGCGCCAGCGCATCAAGCTCGCCACCCAGCTGCACCGCACCGGCACCACCTACGTCCTCGACGAACCGACGACCGGTCTGCACATGGCCGACGTGGACGGACTGCTCCTGATGCTGGACCGGCTCGTCGACGCCGGGAACACCGTGCTCGTCGTCGAGCACAACCTGGACGTCGTCAAGCACGCGGACTGGGTGATCGACCTGGGGCCCGAAGCCGGCAAGCACGGCGGGCGGATCGTCTTCGAGGGGACGCCGCGGGAGCTGCTCGGGGCGCGTGGCTCGCACACGGCGGAGCATCTGCGGCGGGCCGTGGGGGCGTCCGGGAGCGGGGTGCGCTGACGGCGGAGCCGGGGGTTCCGGCCGACCCCGGTTCGGGGAGCTCTTTACGGGGGGCTTAACCTACGGGAACGTAACCTACGATGCCGTAGGTAAACCGCTCGCGGTGCCGTGGTTCCCCCCTCGCACCGCACTCCTCCCCCCTCCCGTCCCCAGGAGCCCCCGTGACGATCACCCCTTCCCACCTCGGCAGCACGGACACATGGACCGACGCCCGGCTCCTGTACGCCCTGGAAGAAGTGGTCGAGAAGGAGCTCAACCGGCACCTGGGCGTCGCCAAGGACTGGATGCCCCACGAGTACGTGCCGTTCTCCGACGCCCGGAACTTCCCCGGGTTCTTCGAGGACGGCGAGGCCTGGGAGAAGGGGCAGTCGCCGGTCACCGACATCGGCCGGATCGCGCTCGTCGTCAACCTGCTCACCGAGGACAACCTCCCCAGCTACCACCACGAGATCGCCTCGCTCTTCGGGCGCGACGGCGCCTGGGGCACCTGGGTGCACCGCTGGACCGCCGAGGAGGGGCGCCACGGCATCGTCATGCGCGACTACCTCCTCGCGTCCCGCGCCGTCGACCCCGACCAGCTCGAGCAGTTCCGCATGGCGCACATGAGCGAGGGCTTCGAGTCGGACAACCGGCACTCGATGCTGCACTCCGTGGCGTACGTCGCGTTCCAGGAGCTGGCCACGCGGATCTCCCACCGCAACACCGGCCACCAGTCCGGGGACCCCGTCTGCGACCGGATGCTGGCGCGCATCGCGACCGACGAGAACCTCCACATGGTCTTCTACCGGAACCTGCTGCGGGCCGCCTTCGACCTCGCCCCCGACCTCACGATGTGCGCCGTGCGGGACGTCGTCGTCGGCTTCCGCATGCCCGGACACGGCATCCCCGGCTTCGAGCGCGCCGCCGCGCAGATGGCCATCGGTGAGGTCTACAACCTGCGCATCCACCACGACGACGTGCTGCAGCCGGTGCTGCGCTTCCTCAAGGTCATGGAGGTCCCCGGGCTCGGCCCCGAGGGCGCCCGCGCCCAGGAGGAGCTCGGCCTCTTCATGGGCGGCCTGGACGCGGAGGCCTCGAAGTTCGACGAGCGCCTCGCCGCCCGCAAGGCGCGCATGGCCGCGCGGGGCTGAGCCCGGGCCGTTTACGGCCCCTCCCCGCGGTGCCATGTTGGTCGGAGTTGGGCGGACGGACACAGCCGCCGTCGACCGCAGGGGGTGCACGGAAGTGGCACGGACCCATGAGTGGATGTTCTACGAGGTCATGTGGCGCAGCTGGGCGGACCGGGCACGGGTGCCGTACCCCGTGCCCTGGTGGGCACAGACCGCCTTCCGGCGCTGGAGCGACGACTTCGACGCGGGCACGTACGAGTCGCGGGAGGCCGCCTTCGCCTCCAACGCGCTCTACCGCTACTGGCACATGGTGGGCGTCAAGGACCACCGTCAGGAGTCCCTGGTCGGGCAGGCCGGGGAGATCGAGCCGGTGTACGACAAGTACTGCCTGGCGTTCTTCCTGTACGACCCGGCCACGGGCACCGTCGGGGTGCCGCAGCTCGCGGAGTGCGGCACGGTCACGCAGCACATGGAGGCGCCGCATGTGCCGGAGGTCGTGACGACGTTCCGCGGGACGGACGGCGTGGCCTTCGCCCAGCGGACGTTCGCGGTGCCGGTCGGGCCGCGGCAGCGGGACCTCACGGTGACCCGGCTGAGCGTCACGGGTCCCGGCGGGCCCGCGCGCGAGGGCTGGCTGTGCGCGGCGGTGCTGCCCGCGGGGCCGAGCGGTTTCCAGCGGCACGACCGCCGCGACCCCTCCGGCACCGACCGGCGGCTGACGTTCCTGCGCTATCTGCCCGACGAGGCGCGGGTGGAGACGAACAGCGGCTGGGGCCCGGCGTTCGACACGGCACCCGCGTACTACGGGGTGTACGGCAACTCGGACTTCTCGCTCGACCCGGCCACGTATCTGGCGCGCAGCCCGTTCCACGACCTGGCCGTCGACGGCAAGCTGAACGCCGCACTGCAGGCGCAGGACCAGGTCGCCGGGTTGTGCAGCGCCGCGTTCGCGTGGCCGTTCCGGATCGCGGGCGACGAGGTCTTCGAGGTCGACGTGCGGCTGCCCGTCGACCTGTACAGCGGGGCGGCCGACCTCGCGGAGCTGCGGGCCGCCCCCGCCGCCGACCTGGCCGCGGCCAACCGGGCGTTCTGGTCGGCGAAGCTCCTCGGGCAGGGCGTACAGCCCGGACTGCCGGGGCCGGTGGCCCACTTGACGGACCTGTTCCGGCAGGCGCGCTCGCAGCTGCTCGTCCTCTCCGACCACGGGGAGATCCACCCGGGTCCGACGGTGTACGACTCGTTCTGGATCCGGGACTCCTCGGTGGAGGCCACGGCGTGCTCCCTGGTGGGGGACGCGGCGCTCGCGGAGCACCAGTTGGGCACGCACTATCCGGGGCGGTTCAACCGCGGCACCGGCCGGATCGGGCCGTGCGCGGAGTACGGCTTCTACGGCGGTCCGCACGAGCGGGACGACCACGAGTGGGACAGCAACGGCCAGGCGCTGTGGGCGATCGGCCGCTACGACCGCACGGCGGGCCGCGCCGCCGCGTTCGGCGCGAAGCTGTACACGCCGTACGTCATCGACGGCGCCCGCTGGCTGCGCGACAACCGGGACGGGAACGGCCTGCTGCACAGCGGCTGGAGCGCCGAGCACCTGGGCGAGCGCGACAAGCCGCACTACTGGGACGACCTGTGGGGCCTCGCGGGCCTGTACGAGGCGGCCCGGCTCGCCGAGCGTCTCGGCACCCCGGACGTGCGCGAACTGTGGGCCGCCTTCGACGACTTGAAGCAGGCCACGGCGGCGTCGGTCCGCTGGGTCCTCGCGGAGCAGCGGCGGCGCGGCGAGTGGGAGACGTACATCCCGACCGGTCCTGGCGACGTGGGGCGGCGGGACTCGACGATGATCGGCGCGGCGGCGTACTTCCATCCGCTGCGCCTGCACATGGGCAACAAGCTCGGTGACGACGTCGACCGGGCGGCGCGCTGGACCCTCGACACCATGTACGGCCGGTTCGTGACGGGCGGCTTCCGGCACGAGGCGGCCTGGAACGCCTACGGGCCCTATCTGACCACGCAGTTGGCGCACGCGTATCTGCTCGCCGGGGACCCGGCGCGGATGGACGCGCTGCTCGGCTGGGCCGTGGCCGCCTCCATGGCGCGCGTCGACGACCGGGCGGTGGCGCTCGGCGCGTGGAACGAGCAGCATGCCTTCCCGGTGGCGTCGGGCTTCACCGAAGTCCCCCACCGGCACTGGTACATGGGGGACATCCCGCACGGCTGGGCCGCCGCGGAGTATCTGCTGCTGCTCCGCGACATCCTGTTCTTCGAGGCCGACGAGGACCGCGATCCGCATCTGTACATCGCCCCGGGCGTGCGCCCGCACTGGGTGCCGGACGGGGACACGGTGACCGTCGAGGACGCACCGACGCTGTTCGGCGCGCCCTTCGGCTACCGGCTCACGCACGACGCGGGCGCGCGCACGGTGACGGTGGACGTCACCCGGGCCCCGGAGCGGGTCCGGTACGTCTACCCGTGCCGCTTCGGCAGCGTGCGGTCGGCATCGGCGGACGGCCGCGAGCTGCCGGTGAGCGGCGACGACGTGCACGTCCCCGCGGGCACGCGACGGGTCGAGGTGAGCTACGCCTAGCCGGAATGTGCCGCGCCCGTCCCGGTTCCCCCCGTCGGACCCGGGACGGGCGCGGCCCCCCGCAGCGGTCTCAGGCCTGGTCGCGGCGGAGGCTCTGCCGTTCCTTCTCGGAGAGCCCGCCCCAGACCCCGAACCGCTCGTCGTTGTCCAGTGCGTACGTGAGGCAGGTCTCGCGCATGTCGCACAGGAGGCAGATGCGCTTGGCCTCGCGCACCGAGCTGCCCGGCTCGGGGAAGAAGAAGTCGGGCCCGGTCTGCGCACACAGCGCCTGCTCCTGCCAGGCCAGTTCGGGCTCGGTCAAAGTGGTGTCATAGTGCATGGGGTGATCGTGCTGGACGGCGCGAAACAAGCGATCAACGTTCGCTCAACGCGGCGCGCCGAACGCCCCGGGACCGGCTCCCACCGGCCCCGCGACCCGCGCCCCGCCTGCGCTCCCGGCGTTTATCGACCCCGCGGCGGACCCGGCGGCGTCAGCCCTGCGGCGACCCCTACGGCATCGGCCCTGCATCGGCTCCGGCTGCATCAGCGCGAACCGCGCGCCGTGCGGATCGGCGAGCTTCGCGAAGGAACCCACCCCCGCGAGGTCCATCCGCTCGGCCCGGACCGTGCCCCCGCTCGTCCGCGCCTTCTCCACCACCGCGTCGATGTCGGCCACCTGGAAGTACGGCATCCAGTACACCCCGGCCTCCTGCTCGACCGGGTCCTGGTCCAGCGGCCACAGACCGCCGAACATGTCGTCCGGGGTGCCGTCGGCGGGATACACCATGGTGTACGAGCCGCCCTCGAAGGGCTGGGTGACGGTCTTCCAGCCGAACACCGTGCCGTAGAACGCGGCGCCCGCCTCGATGTCCGGGGTGTACAGCTCGGTCCAGATGAGGGCACCCGGCGCGTTCACCAGGTCCAGGCCCTTGTTCTGCCCCGGCTGCCAGACGCTGAAGGGGACTCCGCCCGAGTCGGTGAAGCCCGCCATGCGGCCGAGGTCGAGGACGTCCATCGGCTCGAACTGGGTGCTGCCGCCCGCCTGGCCGACCTGCTTGGCGGTGGCGTTCGCGTCGGGCGTACAGAAGTACAGCGACCAGGTGGGGGCGGCCAGGTCGGGCGGGTTCTCCATCCCGCCGGCCACGGTCCTGCCGCCGAGCTGGAACGTGCCGTACCCGCCGACGTCCTCGCCGCCCTTCTCGAAGTCCCAGCCGAAGACCGCGCGGTAGAAGGCGGCCGCGCCGTCGATGTCCGTGGTGCCCAGATCGACCCAGATCGGGGCTCCGGTGAGCGTGAGATCACTGAGCATGATCGACTCCTTTGTCGCGCTTCTCGCCTCACTGGACGGCCCTCGTCGCCTCGCGGGACCGTCACTTCCGAGTGTTCCACCGGGCACTGACAATCCGCGCGCGCGACCCGGGCCCGGGCACCGCCCGTCACCGCCTGTCGCGCCATCGGACCGTTTTCCGTCACCCTCCGCACCCGCCCGTCATCACCTTGTGAACCCGGACAAGATTCTGAGAGCGCTCTCAGCCACACCTCTTGACGCCACGTTTTCACCGCGGCAACAGTGGGGGCACGTCGACGCACCACCGCGCGCCCGGGCCGCACTCCTGCTCAACTCCCCCCACATTCCAGCCAGGAGAGAATTTCCGTGATCTCGCGCAGAGTGTTCCTGACGTCGTCCGCGGCCGCCGCGGGCGCCCTCACCTACCCCGCCTGGGGCAGCGCGCTCAGCCCGCGCGCCGACGCCGCGCCCGCGACCTGCGAACTCGCCCTGCAGAACAAGTCGCTGCCGGGCCAGGTCCGCGCCTACGTCACCGGGCACGAGCCCGGCACCGACCGCTGGCTGCTGCTCAAGCCGGACGGCGGGGTCTACCGCCCCGAATCGCCGTCGGCCCCGCAGACACCGCTGCCGGTGGACTGCGCCATCCCCCTCGGCGCCGCGGGCTCGGCGCCCAAGGTGCTCACGCTGCCCCAGATGTACGGCGCCCGCGTCTACTTCGTCCGCGACGACAAGCTGGACTTCTTCCTCAACCCGGGCCCGAGCCTGGTCGAACCCGCCTTCGCCACCAAGGAGGACCCGAACTACGGCCGCACGTGGTCGTTCTGCGAGTTCACGTTCAACAGCACCCAGCTGTACGCGAACATCAGCTACGTCGACCTGGTGACGGCGCTGCCCATCGGCCTGACCCTGGCGGGCGACGCCACCCACACCGTCGCCCCGCTGCCGAACGGCGCCGTCGACAAGATCGCCGCCGATCTGGTGGCGCAGGCGGGCAAGGACGGGCAGCCCTGGGACAAGCTGGTGATCCGCGGGGACGGCGGCGTGCTGCGGGTCATCTCCCCGCAGAACCTCATGGCCCCGTACTTCGACCGCCCCGACCAGATGCCGTTCCGCGACCTCTTCAAGGGCTACGTCGACCAGGTCTGGGACAAGTACCGGTCCACGGACCTGCGCATCGACCTCCAGGGCGGCCGGGGCGTGCGCGTCGGCCGGGTCACCGGGGACACGCTCACCTTCGAGGGCGGCCACACCTTCGCGAAGCCCTCGTCGAAGGACGTCTTCACCTGCAACCACGGCCCGTTCGCCAACAACCCGAACGACCCCGACGACAAGAAGGGCCTCCTCGCCCGCCTCGCCGCAGGATTCAACCGCAGCATCATGCTGACCCACCCCTCGCAACCCAACGGCACGACGTCCGGTGACTACTACCGCGGCGACGTCACCAACCACTGGGCCCGCGTGGTGCACGCCAACTCGCCCATCGGGTACGCCTTCCCGTACGACGACGTCCGTCCGGACGGCCAGCCGGACGTGTCGGGGGCGGCGCACGACGGGAACCCGCGGAGGTTCACGGTGTCGGTCGGCGCGTAGGCGCTGGGCCGCGCGTTCCAGGGGGCGGGCAGATCCTTCCGGTGCCCGCCCCCTTCCGCGCGCCCGGGCAGCGGCGGACCGCTAGGCGGAGTCCCGGCGTACGAGGTGCGTGGGCAGCACCACGCGCGCGGCCTCCCTCGGGGCGTCCGGGGTCCCGGCCTGCGGCTGCCCCTGGTGAGGGCCCTGCGGCTGCCCCTGGTGAGGGCCCTGCGCCTGCCCCTGACCCATGCCCTGTCCCTGGTCGCGCAGCAGCAGCGCCGCCATCAGGCGACCCATCTCCTCGATGTCCTGGCGCACCGTCGTCAGCGGCGGATCCGCCTGCTCGGCCAGCGGCAGCATGTCGTCGAAGCCGACGACCGCCACGTCCTCGGGCACCCGCCGCCCGGACTCGCGCAGCACGCGCAGCGCCCCGGCCGCCGACAGGTCGTTCGCGGCGAAGACCGCGTCCACGTCGGGGCAGCGCTCCAGGAGGGCGCGCATCGCGCGTTCGCCGCCCGCGGGGGTGAAGTCGCCCTCGGCGACAAGCCGTGGATCGCCGTCCGGTACGACGTCGCGGTAGCCGTCGAGGCGGTCGACGGCGGAGGTCTGGTCGAGCGGCCCGGTGATGTGGGCGACGCGGCCGCGGCCGAGGCCGGTGAGGTGGCGCACGGCCTGGCGGGCGCCGCCGCGGTTGTCGCAGTCGACGTACCGGACGCTGCCCGCGCCGCCCGTCCAGCCGGGCCGCCCGCCGAACACCGTGGGCAGACCGGCGCCGTGGATGATGCCGGGCAGCGGGTCGTCCAGGTGCAGCGAGAAGACGAGGGCGCCGTCGACGTGACCGCCCGCGAGATAGCGTCCGACCCGCTCGTGGTCGTCCCTGCCCTCCGTCAGGAGCAGCACCAGCTGGACGTCACGTGCCGTCAGTTCCTTGCTGATGCCGCGCAGTTGGCGGGCGAAGAACGGGTCGGCGAACACCCTGGTCTCGGGCTCGGCGATGACCACGGCGACGGCGTCGTGGCGCCGGGTGACGAGGCTGCGGGCGGCGCGGTTGGGGACGTAGCCGAGTTCGCGCACCGCGTGCCGGACCTTCGCCGCGAGCGCTTCCCGCACCCCGGCATCGCCGTTCACCACACGTGACACCGTCGCCCGCGACACCCCGGCCCGCGCGGCCACGGCCTCCAGCGTGGGACGCGCTGCTGCCTCGGGCACCTCGGGACTCCTCGTCGACGGTTGCCGATCAGGATAGCCCCGGGCCGCGCGGGCCGGCCGCCGCCGACCGGCCGCGGACCCCGCGCGCCCCTTAGGGTGAGACCGTGACGCCACCTCCGAAGGAACCGCAGCCGCGGATCAGCGAGAACGACCGCGACACCGCCGTGCGACGGCTGCAGGAGGCGTACGCCGAAGGGCACATCTCGCACGAGGAGATGGACGCGCACCTCCAGCGGATCCTGACCGCCGAGACGCCGGGCGACATCGAGTCGGCCCTGGGCTCGCTCCCGGCGGAGGACCCCGGCACCACGTCCACGATCACCGCCGCCACCGGACGGATCCGGCGCGGCGGCGCCTGGCGGGTGCCGCGCCATCTCAAGGTCCACTCCGCGCTCGGCCGGGTGAGCCTCGACCTGTCCCAGGCTGTCTTCGAGCATCCGGTTCTCGACATCGAGCTGCAGCTCGGCACGGGCGGCGCCAGGATCACCGTGCCGCGCGACGCGGTCGTGGACCTCGAAGGTCTGAGCTCCACCTGGAAGGACACGCTGTACAAGGCCGGGCGCGGGGCACGCCCCGGTGGCGGACCGACGATCCGGATCACCGGGACCATGGGGATGGGACGCCTCAAGGTCCGCCACGCGCGGCGCTGAGGCGTTCGCGGCACCGGCGTCAGTGGTGCGAGTGGTCCGCGCTTCCCCCACCCGACTCGGCGCCCCCGGACTTGGCCCCGTCGGCCTTCTTCCCGTCGGACGTGTCCGCACCCGACTTCTTCTCCGCCTTCGCGTGCGGATGGTGCGGCTCGTAGTCCGGAATCGTGCCGTCCGGCTTCTTGACCAGGAACAGCCCCACCATCCCCATGTCGGAGTGGCTCTGCACATGGCAGTGGTACATCCACGCCCCCGCGCCCACCCCCTCGCCCGCGATCACCTGGAAGCCGAAGGAGTCTCCGGGACCGGTGATCTTGTCGTCGAGGACCTGGCTGGGGTCGTCGGGGCCGGTGAGCAGGCCGGTGCGGTTGTCGGCCCAGCGGTGACCGTGGATGTGGAACGTGTGGTAGTACTCGCCGTGCGTGATCGACACGAACTCGACCCGATCGCCCACCGTGGCCTCGAAGTTGGGGCCCGAGTGCGCGGGCTTGTTGTTGATCAGCATGTCGTTGAAGACGACGACGCAGGTCTGGTCCGGCAGGATGTCGCCCTTGCGGCGCACGATCACCGCGCCGTAGAGGCCCTTGCGCACGCCGACCGTGCCGTGCTCGGTGCCGACGACGTGGTCGTGGTAGTGCCAGTAGCCGGCGGTGCCGGGGCGCCAGGTGCCGTCCTTGCGGCGGCCCGGGGCGTGGGTGCGCCAGGTGTAGGTGCGCTTGCCGCCGGGTGCCACCTGGGACTTGGTGTGCTTCGTGCCGTCGCTGGAGATCTCGTAGTCCATGCCGTGCACGTGCAGGCTGACGTCGACGTCCGTGGTGTTCTCGAACTCGACGTGCAGGGTGTCCCCTTCGTTGAGTTCGAGGAGCGGGCCGGGGATGGAGGCCTTGCCCTTCTCCAGGCCGTAGCCCATCTGCCCGTCGGGAAGCCTCTCTGCGTACATCTTGATGCGGCGCACCTCGCCGCCCGCGGGAGCCGTCTTCGGCGGGTCGACGGCGCGCGGCGCGTCGGCCGCGGAGTCCGCGGCCATCACCGACAACGATGTCACCCCCACGGTCGCCGCCGCTCCCCCGGCCAGCATCCGGCGGTTGAAGCTCCGTCTGTCCATGGCGAACTCCCCACTCATATACGGAAACTGACGCTACGTACGGACACGGTCGGGGCACCCGGGGCACCGGATTCCGGCCACACGCTAGCGGCAGCGCTCCGGTTTATCCACACGCAGGACAAAGGTCGCACGAAGTGATGTCGTAGCCCTTGGCTAGCCGTCAAAAGAGGGCTAGCTTCGTCGGCGCCAGCCCTCCAAGGGGGGCTAGCTTCTCCGGTGCTGTTGATGTATTCGCCGTAGCCGTGACCGACGATGGGTGGGTGTACTCATGCGGCTGAAACCGCATCAAACGCCCCCAACCGTACGAGGGTTGGGCAGAACCAGACAGAGATCCACGCGCCGCGCCTGGGCGGCGGCCCTGGCCGCCGGGGCCGTCGCCGCCGGCCTGCTCACGGGCCCCGCCGCGACCGCGCGGCCCTTTCCGGAACCGCCCCCCGACGCGGAGGCGATGAAGACAACGATGTCACGCGCGCTGCCCGCTCCCCCGGGTGGCGCGAACGTGCGTGTGCTCGCCTTCTACGGCTCGGCCGCGGGCGGCGACGAGTCCCCGGTCGTCGACGCGGCCATCGCCGCCATCGAGAAGATCGGCCAGTCCGGCCCGGCCGAGCAGCGCTTCACCGTGACCGCCACCGACGACCCGGCCGTGTTCACCAACGCCAAGAAGCTCGGCAAGTTCAACGCGGTGACGTTCGTGACCGGCGGCGGCGACGTCCTCGACGCCGAGCAGGAGGCGGGCCTGGAGGCCTACATGGAGGCCGGCGGCGGCTTCCTCGGCCTGCACGACGCGGCCCGCGCGGAGCCCTACTCGTCCTGGTTCACCGGACTGGTCGGCGCCCGCCCCAAGGACGCGAGCCCCACCGCCGTGCAGCGCGCCACCGTCGAGGTCGGCGACCGCGAGAACCCCGCCACCAAGGGCCTCCCCCTGGAGTGGAAGCGCCCCGACAAGTGGCTCAACTGGGAGACCGGTCCGTCGGGGCCGTCGGGCAACGTCCACACCGTGGCCCGCGTGCGCGAGGCCACGTACAAGCCGGGTGAGGGCGCGAACGGCGCGGACCACCCGGTGTCGTGGTGCCGTGACTACGACGGCGGCCGGTCCTTCTACACCGGCATGGGCGGCACCGCGGACGCCTACGACGAGGCGGACTTCCGCGGCCATCTGCGCGGCGCCCTGCTGTGGACGACCCGCATCGCCCGCGCCGACTGCAAGGCCACCATCAACGCGAACTACAAGGCCGAGCGCCTGACCCAGCCCAACAAGCCGGGCCAGAACGACCAGATCGGCGAGCCGCACGGCCTGGTCACCGCGCCCGACGGCCGGGTGTTCTACATCGGCCGCGGCGGCGCCGACTCCTCGCAGCCCGTGATCACCGACTGGAACAACCCCGACATCGGCAAGGGCAAGGGCGAGATCCACGTCTACGACCCGAAGACCAAGAAGTCGACCCTGGCCGGGGCGCTCAGCGTCTTCGGCAACAAGGGCGGCGGCGGTGAGCTGATCAAGGTCGAGGAAGGGCTGCTCGGCATCGAGCTGGACCCGAAGTTCGCGCAGAACGGCTGGGTGTACCTGCACTACACGCCGCACTCGCAGCTGAACCGCGACACACACATGGCCGAGCGGTACGTCTCCCGCTTCACCCTCGACCAGGCCACGAACAAGCTGGACCTGAGCAGCGAGAAGGTGCTGCTCAAGTGGCCGGTGCAGGTGCACAGTTGCTGCCACTCGGGCGGCGGGATGTCCTGGGACTCCAAGGGCAACCTGTACATCGCGACCGGTGACAACAACTCCTCCGGCTTCAGCGACGGCTACTCGGGCAACAACCCGCAGCCCCACTTCAAGGGCGTCTCCTTCGCCGACGCCCGCCGCACCGCGGGCAACACCAACAACCTCAACGGCAAGATCCTGCGCATCCACCCCGAGCCCGACGGCACGTACACCCTGCCCGAAGGCAACCTGTTCACCGGCAAGGAGCCGGACGAGGGCGGCGGCAAGACGCGCGGCGAGAT
The DNA here is from genome assembly GCF_045070545.1 of Streptomyces sp. RK9. Classification (NCBI taxonomy): domain Bacteria; kingdom Bacillati; phylum Actinomycetota; class Actinomycetes; order Kitasatosporales; family Streptomycetaceae; genus Streptomyces; species Streptomyces sp. RK9. The sequence continues at coordinate 1,624,560 of NZ_CP173703.1, forward strand.
CTATGTGATGGGTGTCCGCAACCCGGCGCGCATCTTCGTCGACAAGAAGACCGACACCCTGTACGCCGGGTGGGTCGGCCCCGACGCCGGCAACCCGTCGACGACCTGGGGCCCGGCGAAGTACGACACGTTCGCGGCCATCACGCACGCCTCCAACCGCGGCTGGCCGTACTGCATGGGCAACAACCAGCCCTACCGCGACCGCAATCTGCCCGACCCGAGCAAGCCGCTCGGCTGGTACGACTGCAAGAACCTGCGCAACGAGTCGCCCAACAACGACGGCCTGGTGAAGATCCCGCCGGCCGAGCCCAACACCATCTGGTACTCGCCGCAGGGCGGCGGCATCGACTACCCGCGCGACGCGAACGGCGTGCCGAGCTACAAGCCGGAGGAGCAGAAGCAGCTCCTGCCGTGGCTCAAGGGCGGCGGCCAGGCCACGATGAACGGCCCGGTCTACCGCTACGACGAGGCGAGCACGAGCGCGGACAAGTGGCCGTCGTACTGGGACGGCAAGTGGTTCGTCGGGGACTTCTACGACGGCGACCAGCCGCGGCACGCGGTGCTCACCGACCCGAAGACGGTCGGCAAGGGCGGTCTGCCGGTGCACGCCGAATCGCTGAAGAAGATCATTCCGGTGGGCAACGACAACATCAAGAACCTCATGGACTGGAAGTTCGCGCCGGACGGCTCGCTGTACGTCCTCGACTACGGGCGCGGCTTCTTCACCTCGGACGCCAAGTCGGCGCTGTGGCGCGTGACGTACAAGGGCGGCGCGGCCACTCCGGCCGCCTCCGACCTGGCGAGGAAGGCGAGCCGATGAGATCCGTGCGATCCGTGAGATCCGCTCGCCGGGGCGGCGGCCGCGGCAGACTCTGGACGGCGCTGCTCGCCGCGTTCCTGATGGCGGTCGGCCTGACGTCGGCGGCGAGCGCGCGGCCCGACGACACCGGGATCGCCGCGGAGCAGCAGACGCTCACCTGGACGGCCGACAACGACATCTCCAAGTACAAGTCGGCGCCCGCGACGGCGGTCGCGGGCAAGACGACGATCGTCTTCGAGAACAGCGTGGCCACCGGCAACACCACCGGCATGCCGCACACGCTGACGTTCGACGTCTCCGACCCGGAGTACAACAACGACGTCCCGCTGAACATCCTCGCCAACCCGGGCGACGACAAGGGCGGCAAGCACACGGCCGAGGTCACCCTGAAGCCGGGCCGCTACCGCTACTACTGCACCATCCCCGGCCACGGCGCGATGCAGGGCATCCTGGTCGTGACCGAGGGCGGCGGCGAGGACACCACCGCCCCGGAGACCAGGGCGAAGGTGGACGGGGCGACCAACTCCGACGGCGCGTACGTCGGTTCGGCGACGGTCACGGTGACGGCGACCGACGAGAGCGGCGGCTCGGGCGTCGAGAAGGTCGAGTACGCGGTCGGGGCCGACGGCGCCTGGCAGCCGTACACGGCGCCCGTGGTCGTGAACACGGTCGGCACGCACAAGATCCGCTATAGGGCTGCCGACAAGGCGGGCAACGTGGCGGCGGAGAAGGCGGTCGACTTCAAGGTCGTCCCGCCGCCGACCGACGACAAGACACCGCCGGAGACCTCGGCGACGGTCAGCGGCGAGCAGAACGGCCAGGGCCAGTACCTCGGCATGGCGACGGTGACGGTGTCGGCGTCCGACGCGGGCTCGGGCCTCAACAAGGTCGAGTACGCGATCGGTGCCGGCGACTGGCAGCCGTACACGACGCCGGTGATGGTCCACGAGGTGGGCAGCCACAAGGTCCGCTACCGCGCCTCCGACAAGGCGGGCAACGTCGCGCCGGAGAAGGCGGTGGAGTTCGCGGTGGTCGCGCCGCCGACCGAGGACAAGACGCCGCCGGAGACGTCGGCGAAGGTCGAGGGCGACAAGAACTCGGACGGCGCCTACATCGGGAAGGCCAAGGTGACGGTCACCGCGACCGACTCCGGGACGGGCGTGGACAAGGTCGAGTACTCCCTGGACGGTGGGCCGTACGTGGCGTATTCCGCGCCCGTGGTCGTCGACCGCGTCGGGCGGCACACGGTGGCGTACCGGGCGAGCGACAAGGCGGGCAACACCGCGCCCGCGAAGTCGGTGGCGTTCACGGTCGACGAGGGCGGCGGCGTTCCCGGCCCCAACTGCCCGGAGTACGACGAGCGGTTGACGGTCTTCGTCGGCACCGTCGACACGGGGATCCCGAACCGCGTCACCAACAACCGTTGTCGCATAGGCGAGTTGATCGAGGACGAGAAGGACTGGTCGTCGCACGCGCTGTTCCTCAAGCACGTCAAGACCGTCACGGACCGCCTCAAGAAGACCGCCGAGATCGACCAGCGCGAGTACAACAAGATCAACAAGGCGGCGAAGCAGTCGGGCATCGGCAAGCCCGGCCAGACCGAGGGCTACCGTCACCTCTTCGACGGCACCCAGAAGTCCTTCGCCAAGTGGAGCCACGTGGGCGGCGGTTCGTTCGGCCTGAACACCGACGGGTCGATGACCTCGGGCACCACGAAGAACGGCCTGGGCATGCTGTGGTTCCCCGAGCGCAAGTACGGGGACTTCTCGCTGAAGCTCCAGTGGCGCGACGACGCCCCGGCGTCCGGGAACGCGAACTCTGGTGTGTTCGTGCGCTTCCCGCAGGTCCACGATCACCCGGAGGAGTCACGTCCGGAGTGGGTCGCCATCAAGTACGGCCACGAGGTGCAGGTGCTCGACCGTCCTGACGGCGACATGTACAAGACCGGCTCGGTCTACGGCTTCGACCGCGTCGGCCTCGCGGGCGCGGGCGTGACACCCAAGGGCACCTGGAACGACTACGAGATCCGCGTGGTCGACCAGAAGTACTCGGTGTTCCGCAACGGCGTCCTGCTCAACGAGTTCGACAACACCGGCGGCCAGCTCTTCGAGCCGCCGCGCGGCGACGACCCCGGCACGGACGGCCGCCGCTTCGCGTCCGGGTACATCGGGCTCCAGGTCCACGGTGTGACGGACGTGGTGTCGTACCGGGACATCCGGATCAAGGAGCTGTAGCTGTAGCTGTAGCTGTAAAAGGTGCCCTCACCGAGGCGGGTTCAGTCGTCGTCGTGCTTCGCACGGCTCGGCTGGACCCGCTTCGGCTCGCCGGGCATCTTCGGGTACTCGGGCGGATAGGGCATGTCGCCGAGCCCGTGGTCCCTCTCGTCGCGGTCGGCCTGCTCCAGGAGCCCCTCCAGCGAGAAGGCGTGCTCGTCCATGTCCTTTTGTACGTCGCCGACCTCGGCGAAGCGCGCGGGCATGGTGCCGATGTCGAAGTCGGTGGGCACGGCGTCGTCGATCTCGTCCCAGCGCAGCGGCGCGGAGACGGGGGCGTGCGGACGGGCGCGCACGGAGTAGGCGGAGGCGATGGTGCGGTCGCGGGCGGTCTGGTTGAAGTCGACGAAGATGCGCTCGCCGCGCTCCTCCTTCCACCAGGCGGTGGTCACCGCGTCCGGATGACGGCGCTCCAGCTCCCGACCGCAGGCGATGGCGGCGCGGCGCACCTCGACGAAGGTCCAGCGGGGCGCGATGGGCACGAAGACGTGGATACCGCGCCCGCCGGAGGTCTTGGGCCAGCCGCGAAGGCCGAAGTCACCGAGGACCTCCCGCAGCCCGTGGGCGGCGCGGACGGCGTCACCGTAGTCCGTGCCGGGCTGCGGATCGAGGTCGATGCGCAGCTCGTCCGGATGGTCGGGCTCGGCACGGCGGACCGGCCAGGGGTGGAAGGTGAACGTGCCGAACTGGGCGGCCCAGACGACGGCGGCGACCTCGGTGGGGCAGATCTCGTCGGCGGTGCGGCCGCTGGGGAAGGTGATGGTGCCGGTGGGGATCCAGTCGGGCAGGTTCTTCGGAGCACGCTTCTGGTAGAAGTGCTCACCGCCGAGGCCCTCCGGGTACCGCTCCAGGGTGGTCGGCCGGTCGCGCAGCGCCCGCACGATGCCGTCGCCGACGGCGATGAAGTACTCGGCGAGGTCCCGCTTGGTGAAGCCGCGCTCGGGGAACAGCACACGGTCGGGGCTGGAGAGCCGCACCTGCCGCTCTCCAGCGTTAAGCTCCACCGCCGCGCCGGCGCCCATGCGAGCCACGGTAGACGGGTACGACAAATGCCGCATATCGTGCGAGAGGTCCGGGAGGTCGAGGCCGTCCAACGCATCGGCCGCTTCCCGCCCCGGTCCGCCACAGCGATCCGGAGCGGGTGTTTCTGCAGCGGCCCTTCCTCAGAAGGGTCCGCTGCACTTTCGGTCGCTCCCGGCGTCGCTGGTGCAGATCTTGAGACTGGTCTGGGAGGTCTTGCCGTTCACGACTCCCCACCAGGCCCCGGACAGGTCGACCGTCTTGTTGACTCCACCTATGGTGCTCTGGTGCTTCCAGCGGGGGTATCCGGGGGTGTAGGACCACAGCTCGGCACTGCGGCCGTCCCGGGCGGTGTCCTTCAGTACCGTCTCGCCCGGATTGCCGGGGTGGTAGTTCTTCGGGGTGGGCTCAGCCCACTCGTTCCAGCACAGTACGCCGCGGATCGCAGCACCCCTGATGTTGTTCGCGAAGCTGCGGCAGCCACTGGGGTCGGAGGCCTGCTTCTTTCCGCTGACCGCGTGTTGCCCGGGTGACGTCGCGTTGGTCGCCCCGCTGGCTGTTCCGTTGGTGAAGCCGATGATCAATGCTGACCCTGCCGTGACGATGCCGGCGGCACGTACTGCCTTGTTCTTGATCACGCCCATATTCAGTGTCCCCCTCGAGGTCCCGTTCCAGTGAGGCTTTCCGCTGCGCCCGGGTAGCCCAGGTGCAGTGGCTTGTGCGTCTCACTGTGGGCATCGCGCCCGCAGAGACCCTTGGACAAACCTTGAGTGCGCAGGTCCTGCGGGTGCGGACGGGATGGCGCGTCCGCTCGCCAGCACATCGTGCGTGCCCTGAGGAGGCTCCGCGATCTGGACGAGTTCGCTGACCTGGCCTTTATGGATGCCGACTGAACAGGCGGGCTGTCTGGACGGCACCTAGATTTGGACCATGGATCTCCCGGTGATGCCGCCCGTGAAGCCCATGCTCGCCAAGTCCGTGGCGCGGATTCCGCCCGGGATGCAGTACGAGGCGAAGTGGGACGGGTTCCGGGCCGTCGTCTTCCGGGACGGGCCGGAGGTCGAGATCGGGAGCCGGGGCACGAAGTCCCTGACGCGGTACTTTCCCGAGCTGGTCGAGGCGCTGCGGGAGCGGTTGCCGGAGCGGTGTGTGGTCGACGGGGAGATCGTCATCGCGCGCGGGGGGCGGCTGGAATTCGACGCCCTCACCGAGCGCATCCATCCCGCGGAGTCCCGGGTGCGGATGCTCGCCGAGCGCACGCCGGCGTCGTTCGTCGCCTTCGATCTGCTCGCCCTCTTCGACGAGTCCCTGCTCGACGTCTCCCTCAGCGACCGGCGGGCGCTGCTGACCAGGGCCCTTGAGGGCGTGAGCGCGCCCGTGCACCTGGCTCCCGCCACGCTCGACCGGGAGGTGGCCGAGCGGTGGTTCGAGGAGTTCGAGGGCGCCGGGCTCGACGGGGTGATCGCCAAGCCGCTCGACCTGCGGTACCGGCCGAACGAACGCCTCATGTACAAGATCAAGCACGAGCGGACCGCGGACTGCGTCGTCGCGGGCTTCCGCTTCCACAAGAGCGGGCCCGTGGTGGGGTCGCTCCTTCTCGGTCTGTACGACGACGGGGGGACGTTGCAGCACGTCGGGGTGTGCGCGGCCTTCGCCATGAAGCGGCGGGCCGAGCTGATGGCCGAGCTTGAGCCGCTGCGGATGGAGTCCGTGGCGGGGCATCCGTGGGCGGCGTGGACCGAGGAGGCCGCCCACGAGGGGGCACGGCTGCCGGGGGCGGTGAGTCGGTGGACCGGGAAGAAGGATCTGTCGTGGGTGCCGTTGCGGCCCGAGCGGGTGTGTGAGGTGGCCTACGACCACATGGAGAACGGCGCCCGCTTCCGGCACACCGCCCAGTTCCGGGCGTGGCGGCCCGACCGCTCCCCCGACTCGTGCACGTACGCCCAGCTGGAGGAGCCCGCCGGATACGACCTGACCGAGGTCCTCGGCTCACCCCCGGCCTAGCCGGGCCCGGCTGCGACCGGCGGGGCCGCGCCCTCGGACCAGTCGCACCCTGCTGCCCACCCACCCCGCCGCTCCGCGGCGGCGTCTCCCACCCGCCCGCCCATTTCTGGGACCAGTCGCGCCCCACAGTCACGGGTGGGAGAAATCCCGCCGCGGTAGCGGTGGGCAACCCAACACCCCCCACCCCGCAGACGAATTCGCGCCAACGTCACCCCGAGCGCCCCACACCGCTTCCGGCGCCCCGCCGGTAACCGTAAGCTCCGCCCCCGACACGCTAGTTACCGAGGGTAAGGGGGACGGGCATGGGGCACACGGAGCCGCAGGCGGGCGGTCGGGGGACGAGTACGCGGAGGGCGTTCGTCGCGCGGACGGCGACCGTCGGCGGCGCGGTCGCGCTGGGGGTGGGGGCAGGGGTGCTCCCAGCTCCGGCGCACGCCGCCGACGCGAAGCCGAGGGCGGGACAGAAGGTCGCCGTGCTCGGCGGCGGCGTGGCCGGCCTGACCGCCGCCCACGAGCTGGTGGAGCGCGGCTTCGCCGTGACCGTGTACGAGCGCAGGGCGCTGGGCGGCAAGGCGCGCAGCATGGACGTACCGAACAGCGCGAAGGGGAACCGCAGGCCGCTCCCCGGGGAGCACGGCTTCCGGTTCATCCCGGGGATCTATCACAACCTGCCGGACACCATGCGGCGCATCCCGTTCCCGGGCAACAGGAACGGCGTCTGGGACAACCTCGTCAGCCCGCCCGAGATGAGCTTCGCCCGCTCCGGCGGCCGCGAGGACATCCGGCTGCCCATCCCCCAGCACACGGGCGACCCGGCCCACCTCGACAAGGACGACATCGCCAGCGCCCTCACGGCCCTGCTCGACACGGCCACGAGCATCCCCGGTCATGAGGTCGCGTACTTCGTGAACCGCGCCCTGGTCTTCCTGACGAGCTGCGACGAGCGCCGTGACGACGACTGGGAGTCGACGCCGTGGTGGGAGTTCGTGCGCGCCGAGCAGATGTCGAAGGACTACCAGCGGGTCCTCGCGATCGGCGTGACGCGCAACATCGTGGCGACGAAGGCCGAGGAGGCCAGCACCCGCACGGTCGGCACGCTCGGCGAGGCGCTCGTGTTCAACGCGCTCGGGCGGGGCGCGGACGGCCCGCCGGACCGCATCCTGAACGCGCCGACCAACGAGGCGTGGATCGACCCGTGGGTGACGCATCTGAAGGCGCTCGGCGTGGAGTTCCGCGTCGGCTGGACGGTGCGCGAGCTGGCGTACGGCGGCGGCCGGATCACGAAGACGGTCGTCGAGAACCCCGACGGCAGGCGCGAGGACGTGGTCGCCGACCACTACGTACAGGCCATGCCGGTCGAACACGCGCGCAGGACCTGGAGTCGTGAACTCAAGGCCGCGGACCCGCAGCTGGCGCGCTGTGACCAGCTCAAGACGGACTGGATGACGGGCATCCAGTTCTATCTGACGGAGCGGCCCGACGTCGTCGAGGGGCACTTCAACTGCATCGACTCGCCGTGGTCCCTGACCGGCATCGCGCAGGCCGCGCACTGGAAGGGCCGTGACTTCCCCGCGGACTACGGCGACGGCACGGCGGTGGACTGTCTGTCGGTGGACATCTCCGAGTGGGACAAGCCGGGGATGCTCTACGGCAAGACGGCCAAGCAGTGCACGCGCGACGAGGTGGCGCGCGAGGTGTGGGCGCAGCTCAAGGCGTCCCTGAACGACACCGGCAAGACGGCCCTCAAGGACTCCACGCTGCACTCGTGGTTCCTCGACCCCGGCGTCGACGGCATCGGCGGCCCGAACCCGACCAACGAGGACGAGCTGCTCATCCATCCGGTGGGCACCCTGCGCAACCGCCCGTCGGCCGCGACGAAGATCCCGAACCTGTTCCTCGCGGGCGACTACGTGGCCGTCGACATCGACCTGGCCACCATGGAGGGCGCCAATGCCGCGGCCCGCCAGGCCGTGAACGCGCTGCTCGACCGGGTGGGCTCGGACCAGAAGCGGTGCGAGGTGACGCCGCTGTACCGCGCCCCGGAGATCGAGGGCCTGCGGCGCCACGACCGCGTCCGGTACCGGCTCGGCCTGCCCAATCTCCTCGATCTGGGCTGAGAAGTCCTCGGTTCGGGGTACATCCCCGGCATGACACGGCAAGCACAGGGACGCGTGCGGCAGCGGGTACGGGTGTGGCGCGCGGTGACGGCGGTGGCGGTCGTCGCCGCGCTCGCCGCGGGCTGCACGCTGAAGACGGACCGGGACGGCGACGGCAAGCGGTCCGGCTCCGGGGACGGCGGCCGCGTGCTCGCCGTGAAGATCGACAACGTGGGTCCCGCGCGCCCGCAGACGGGCCTCGACGCGGCGGACGTCGTGTACGTCGAGCAGGTGGAGGCGGGTCTGAGCCGCCTGATGGCGGTCTACGCGAGCAAGCTGCCGCCCGTCGTCGGCCCGGTGCGCAGCGCCCGCGAGACGGACCTGGACCTGCTGCGCCAGTTCGACGATCCGGCGCTCGCCTTCTCGGGCGCGCAGTCCAAGCTGCTCCCGCTGATCGACCGGGCGCCGCTGCGCCCGCTGCCGCCGGGCAAGGCCCCAGGCCGTGCGTACTACCGCGGCGACGGCAAGCCCGCCCCGCACAACCTCTATCTGCGGCCCGCCGCGCTCGGCGTCAAGGCCGAGGCGCGCGGCCTGGACAGCACCGGCTTCACGTTCGGCCCGCGCCCGGCGGGCGGCACACCGGAGACGCGGCGCACGGTCCGCTTCCCGTCGGCGCGCTTCGCCTTCACGTGGGTCGAGTACGAGGGGCGCTGGCACATCGCGATGGACGGCACCCCGGCCCGTACCTCCGCGGGCAAGGCGCTGTCCGCCGCGACGGTGGTGGTCCAGCACGTCGACATCCGTGACTCCCGCTTCCACGACCGCTCGGGCAACTCCTCGCCGCTGACCCGCTCCGTCGGCGAGGGCAGGGCCCAGGTGCTGCGCGACGGCCGCTCCTACGAGGCGCGCTGGGAGCGGCGGACGGCGGCCGACGGGACGGAGTTCACCACACCCGGGGGCAAGCCGCTGCCGTTCGCGAAGGGTCCTGTGTGGGTGGTGTTCACGAAGGCGTGACGGTGTCGGCCAGAGGGTCGCGCAGACGCTCCGCCGCGTCGGCGACCCGCTGGATCAGGCCGAGGAACAGCGCCCGCTCCTCGTCGGCCAGCGGCGCGAGGAGGACTTCGTTCATCCGGGCCGCGCGCACCGTGAGACGGCGGTGGACGCGCCTGCCCTCGGCGGTGGGGCGCAGCAGGGCGCGGCGGCCGTCCTGCGGGTCGCGGACCTTGTCGAGGAGGTCCCTGCGGGTGAGCCTGCCGACGACGTCGGCGACGGTGGAGCGGTCCAGGCGCACCCGCTCGCCCACGCCGCGCTGGTCGAGTCCCGGCTCGGCGATCAGGGCGTTCAGGACCGCGAACTGCGGTGAGGTGATCTCCTCGGAGACCATCGCGTTCCACAGCAGGTGGTGTGCCTGCTGCAGGCGCCGGGCCAGGTGGCCCGGGTGGGTGCTCAGGTCCACCGCGGCCATGGCTGCTCCTCACACGCCGGCAAGTACTGCCGGAAGGTATTGGTCGGTGCACTGAACGATATCTCCAAGTCGAGTGGTCCGTAGGCGTCTTGACGGCTTCAGGTGGCGGTGGCAGCGTGAGTCCGAGGTCCACGGAAATAGTCAGTGTGCTGATGAAATCTCGGCGAGAGAGACGAGGCCTGCCCGGATGGACAAGGTGGTCGCTTCGGCCGCGGACGCGGTGGCCGACATCCCGGACGGCGCCTCCCTGGCTGTCGGCGGGTTCGGGCTCAGCGGGGTGCCGACCGTACTGATCGAGGCGCTGCACGCCCGCGGCGTGGCGGGTCTGCACGTCGTGTCGAACAACTGCGGCGCCCTGGACACAGGCCTCGCCGTGCTCCTCGCGGCGGGCCGCATCGCGCGCGTGACGGGCTCGTACATCGGCGCCAACAAGGAGTTCGCCCGCCAGTACCTGGCCGGTGAGCTGGACGTCGAGCTGATCCCGCAGGGCACGCTCGCGGAGCGGCTGCGGGCCGGGGGCTCGGGCATCCCCGCGTTCTACACCCCGGCCGGGGTGGGCACGCAGGTCGCCGAGGGCGGTCTGCCGGTGCGGTACGACGGCCGGGGCGGGGTCGCGGTGGCGTCGCCGCCCAAGGAGGTCCGGGAGTTCGACGGCGTCCCGTACGTCCTGGAGCACGCCATCCGCACCGAGTTCGCGCTGGTACGGGCGGCGCGGGGCGACCGGCACGGGAACCTGGTGTTCGCCCGGGCGAGCCGGAACTTCAACCCGCTCGCCGCGATGGCGGGGAGGGTGACGGTCGCCGAGGTGGAGGAGCTGGTGGAGCCCGGCGCGCTCGACCCGGACGCGGTGCACCTGCCGGGTGTGTTCGTCCGGCGGGTGGTGGAGCTGAGTCCGGCCGAGGCCGCCGCCAAACGCGTCGAGAACCGGACGGTGAGCTCCTGATGGCCTGGACCCGTGAGCAGATGGCGGCCCGCGCGGCACGGGAGCTGCGCGACGGCCAGTACGTGAACCTCGGCATCGGCCTGCCCACCCTCATCCCCAACCAGCTGCCGCCCGGCGTGCGGGTGGTCCTGCACTCGGAGAACGGGATCCTCGGCGTCGGCCCCTATCCGGCGCCCGACGCGGTGGACCCCGACCTGATCAACGCGGGCAAGGAGACGGTGACCGTCCTGCCGGGTGCCGCGTACTTCGACTCCGCGCTGTCCTTCGGGATGATCCGCGGCGGCCACATCGACGTGGCGGTGCTCGGCGCGATGCAGGTGTCCGCGCGCGGGGACCTCGCCAACTGGGCCGTGCCCGGCAGGCTCGTCACCGGCATCGGCGGGGCGATGGACCTCGTGCACGGCGCGCGCACGGTCATCGTGACGATGGCGCACACCGCGAAGGACGGCTCCCCGAAGGTCGTCGAGGAGTGCGACCTGCCGCTGACCGGCCGGGCCTGCGTGCACCGGATCATCACCGACCTCGCGGTCCTCGACGTCACCGACGACGGGCTCGCACTCGTCGAGTGCGCGCCGGGTGTCGCCGTCGACGAGGTCCTCGCGCGGACGGCGGCGGAGGTGCGGGTTCGGATTCCCGGGACGCGCGCCGCCCACCGGCGGCCTGCGGCCCCGCAGGTCCCCCAGCAGGCCGAGTCCGCGCGGGCCCCGCACACCCCCGACCCGGCCGAGCCCGCGCAGGCCCCGCACACCCCCGGCAGGTCCGGGCCCGCGCACCCCTCACACCGCTCAGGGAGGAGCACCCGACCATGACCATCGCCCCCTCTCCCCCGCCCTATCGCAGCCTCGAACTCCGCACCCCGCGCGGCCCGCTCGTCCAGGTCCGCGACCCCGACGCCGTGGAGCTGACCGGCCCCGTCTTCGGCGTCACCGACGTCACGGCGCTGGACGGCGATCTGACCCGGCAGCACACGGGCGAGCCGATCGGGGAGCGGATCACGGTCACCGGGCGGGTCAGGGACCGTCAGGGGCGGCCGGTCCGCGGCCAGTTGGTCGAGCTGTGGCAGACCAACGCGGCCGGCAGGTACGCCCACCGCCGCGATCAGCACGCGGCGCCCCTCGACCCGAACTTCACCGGCTGCGGCCGCTGTCTGACCGACGACGACGGCACGTACACCTTCACGACGATCAGGCCGGGTGCCTACGCGTGGCGCAACCACGACAACGCCTGGCGCCCCGCCCACCTGCACTTCTCCTTCTTCGGCACGGCGTTCGCACAGCGCCTGGTGACGCAGATGTACTTCCCCGGCGACCCGCTCCTCGCCCTCGACCCGGTGCTGCACTCGGTCACCGACGAGGCGGCGCGGGCCCGGCTCGTGGCCGCGTACGACCATGACCTGTCGGTCCCCGAGTGGTCGCTCGGCTACCGCTGGGACGTCGTCCTGGACGGCCCGTCCGCGACGCTCTTCGAGGAAGGCGGGGCACGGTGACGGCGCAAGGACAGCGGGGCGCGGTGGCGGCGCAAGGGGAACGGGGCGCGGTGGCGGCGCAAGGGCGGCGAGGTCCGGCGCCGGCACCGCACGCCCCCACCCCCTCGCAGACCATCGGCCCCTTCTTCGGCCACGCCCTGCCCGCCCCCGGCGGCCCCGAGATCGCGCCTCTCGCCCACCCCGACACGATCACCCTCCACGGCTACGTGTACGACGGCGCCGGGGTCCCCGTCCACGACGCCCTCCTCGAGATCTGGCAGCCCGCGCCGGACGGCTCCCGCGCGGGCGCGCCCGGCTCGCTGCGCCGCGACCCCGTGACCGGCCGCCCGGCCGGCCGCGACGGCGTCACGTTCACGGGTTTCGGCCGCGTGCCCACGGACGCGGACGGCCACTGGGCGATCCACACCCTTCCGCCCGGCGGCGTCCCCTACCTGTCGGTCGCCCTCTTCGCCCGCGGCCTCCTGAACCACCTGTTCACCCGCGCGTACCTGCGCGACGACCCCGACGACACCCTGCTCACGGCCTTGGACGCGGGCCGCCGCGCGACGCTCCTCGCCCAGGCGGGGCCACCGGGCACCTACCGCTTCGACATACACCTCCAGGGGGAGGGCGAGACGGTGTTCCTGGAGTTCCCGTGAGCGGTGGCGCGCACGAAGTGCGGGACGCGGCGGATGGCGTGAGCGGCGCGGCGCCCGCTTCGGGGGAATGCCCCGACCTCGACGTCGGCCTGCTGGCCCCGGGGCGTGCGGGCTCGCCCGCGGAGCGCGCCACGAGCGACCGGGCGTTCCTCCAGGCCCTGCTCGACGCGGAGGCGGCGCTGACGCGGGCGCAGGCGGCGCTGGGCGCGGCACCGGCGTCGGCGGCGGCCGAGGTCACCGCTGCCGCCGACGCCGCCCGCTTCGACGCGCGCGCCCTCGCGGTGCGGGCCCGGGCGGGCGGCAATCCGGTGATCCCGCTGGTGGCGGACCTGACGGCGGCGGTGTCTCCGGAGGCGGCGCCGTACGTCCACCGGGGCGCGACCAGCCAGGACATCCTGGACACGGCGGCGATGCTGGTGGCGGCGCGGACACTTGACCTGCTCCTTGCCGACCTCGCCTGCCTGGAAGGGGAGTTGGCCCGCCTGGCCCGGGCCCACCGGGACACGGTGATGCCGGGCCGCACGCTCACCCAGCACGCGGCGCCGACGACGTTCGGCCTGAAGGCGGCCGGGTGGCGGGCGCTGGTCCTGGACGCGCGGGACCGTGCGGCGCGGGTGCGGGGAGGGCTGCCGGTGCAGTTGGGTGGGGCGGTGGGGACGCTGGCGGCGACGCAGGCGTACGGGACCGCCGGACCCGACGGACCACACGAACCGCACGCACCCGACGCACAAGATCTGACGCTCCGTCTCATCACCACCTACGCCGCCGAGTTGAACCTCTCCGAACCCGACCTGCCGTGGCACACCCTCCGCACCCCCCTGGCGGACCTCGCCGCGGCGCTCGCCCTCACCGCCGGGGCGCTCGGCAAGCTCGCCGCCGACGTGCTCACGCTCTGCCGCACGGAGATCGGTGAGCTGTCCGAAGGCGCGGCGGGCGGCTCGTCCGCGATGCCGCACAAGGCGAACCCGGTCCGCGCGACCCTGATCGCCGCCGCGGCCCAGCGCGCGCCCGCCCTCGCGGCCACGCTGTACGCCTCGCTGCCCGCCGCCGACGAACGCCCGCCCGGCTCCTGGCACGCCGAGTGGGAGCCCCTGCGGGACCTCCTGCGCCTGGTCGGCGGCGCGGCCCGCGACGCGGTGGACCTGTGCGCCCACCTCCAGGTCCACCCGGCCACGATGCGCGCCCACCTGGACCTCACGGCGGGCCTCCTCACATCCGAACGCGTCGTCGTGGAACTGACCCCGACCCTCGGCCGCGCCCGCGCCACTGCCCTGGTGTCCCAGGCGGCGGCGAGGGTCAAGGCGGGCGCCACCACCCTGGCGGAGGCCCTGGCAGCCGAACTGTCGACCCTCCCGCCCCGACCACACGCCCCCGACACCCCCACACCCCCCGTACCCGACCTCACCAGACTCACCGAACTCACCGACCCCACCCACTGGACCGGCTGCGCGAAAGTCCTCACCGACCGCGCGCTGAACCGGCGGTGAGCGACGCACGCGCTCAGCCGACCCTCCGGGATCCGCCTCCGTGGGCCCCGCGCTCGCCCGCACCGGCCGTGACCAGGCCTGCCGCGCACGTGAGAAGCAGCACACGTCACCGTCAAGTCACCCCCGTGACACATCCGTGCCTTAAGTTTCGAGATGATCGTGGAACTTCACGCACGGAGGTGAGCACGTGCCCCGACTCGGCGGACACCCCTGGGTGTTCACCGCGCTGGCCGCCGTGCTGTTCGTCGTCCTCCAGTGCTTCGGGCCCGGATCCGGCGGCGGTGCGGTCGCGGGGCTCGCCGTCGAGGCCAGGCAGTCCGTCGTCTCGTCGGCCTGTGACGGGCCCGCGGGAGCGGCGGCCGGGTCCGAGCACATGCGGGTCCGGGCCAGGCCGCACGCGTGCCCCGTCACCGACGGGCATGTGGCCCCCGCCGTCCACGTGACGTCGGACGCGCCCGCCGCGCGGCCGTCGCTGCCGCGCCTCGTCGCGTACGACGAGAGCAGACCCGCGGGCCGTGAACTGCCCTCCCTGCTCCAGGTCTTCCGCTGCTGATCGGTGCCATCGCACCGGCACCCGCGACCCCCACACACGTCGCCGTGCCGGTCCGTACCGATCCCATGTCACACCGAGCACCTACACGCCCCCGTGGCGCTCAGGAGTCATTCCCCCATGCAGCCATTCCTTGACCGTTCCCTTCTCCGTGCCCGTTCGCTGTTAAAGGTCTCCGGAGACCGACGGCACGATCTCACCGCCTCCGTGGTGGTCTTCCTCGTCGCACTCCCCCTGTGCGTGGGTGTCGCCGTCGCGTCCGGCGTACCCGCCGAACTCGGCCTGATCACCGGCATCGTCGGAGGCATCGTCACCGGGCTCCTTCCCGGCAGCAGCCTCCAGGTCAGCGGCCCCGCCGCCGGCATGACCGTCCTCGTGTACGAGGCCGTGCAGGAGTTCGGCCTCCCCGCGCTCGGCGCGCTCGTCCTCGCCGCGGGCCTGCTCCAACTGGCCATGGGCGCACTGCGGCTCGGCCGGTTCTTCCGCGCGATATCCGTCGCCGTCGTCGAGGGCATGCTCGCCGGGATCGGGCTCGTCCTGATCGCCGGACAGCTGTACGCGCTCGCCGACCAGGAGGCCCCCGCGAGCGGGCTCGCGAAGATCGGGGGGCTGCCGGAGCTGCTCGCCGACACCTTCGGCTCCGGTCGCGCGCTGGCCGCGTTCGCGCTCGGGTCCGGCACCGTCGCGGTGCTGCTGCTGTGGCGCAGGCTCCCGGCCGTGTTCCGCACCGTCCCCGCGCCGCTCGCGGCCGTCGCCCTGGCGACCGGCGTGTCCCTGCTGTTCTCGATGCCCGTCGCGACCGTCGAGGTGCAGGGATTGATCGAGGCCGTGCAGCCGCCCGGCAGCGGCGCCTTCGGTGAACTCCTCGGCCTCGGCGCCATCGGCACGGTCCTCGCGTTCGCCCTGATCGCGTCCGCGGAGAGCCTGTTCAGCGCGGCCGCCGTGGACCGCCTGCACGACGGCCCGCGCACCGACTACGACAAGGAGCTGGTGGCGCAGGGCGCGGGCAACACGGTGTGCGGGCTCCTCGGCGCGCTCCCGATGACCGCGGTGATCGTCCGCAGCGCCGCCAACGTCCAGGCCGGTGCCCGTACGAAGGCGTCGCGCGTCCTGCACGGCGTGTGGCTGCTGCTGTTCGCGGCGCTGCTGCCCGCCGCGCTCGGCCTCATCCCGGTCGCCGCGCTCGCGGGCGTCCTGGTGCACGCGGGCTGCAAGCTGGTGCCCGTACGGCAGTTGGCGGGGCTGTGGCGCGACCACCGGGGCGAGGCCGTGGTGCTGGTCGTGACGGCCGTCGCGATCGTGTCGGTGAGCATGTTCGAGGGCGTCCTCATCGGCCTCGCGCTCGCGGTCGTCAAGACGGCGTGGGAGACGTCCCACGTGCACATCGAGGTCGTCGACAAGGGCGCGGGCCCCATCCGCGCCCACCTGTCGGGCAACGCCACCTTCCTGCGGCTCCCGAAGATCCTCGACGCCCTGGAGGCACTCCCCCAGGACCGCCCGATCGAGGTCGACCTGACGGACCTGCGCCACCTCGACCACGCCTGCCGCACCTCCCTGGAGAACTGGGCGGCACGGCACAGCGCGGAGGGCACGGAGCCGGTGCGGGTGGCTTCGCAGGTGTGAGCCCCGGGCGGGCCGCCCCCGGGGCGGCGTCCCGGTCCGGTCCCGGCCTCCTGCGCCGGGGCCGGACGCGGGGCGCGCGTCCTGCGGGGTTCGGCCCGCACGCCGGGTCGGCGCGGCTCGGGGTCGGCCCGCCCATGGGGGCAGCTCGCCCTCGGTCGGCCCGCCCTCCGGGTCAGCGCGCCCCGTACACCGGCTGGGGCGCCTCGGCCCGGGAGAGCAGCTTCAGGGCCGCCTCGCCCGCCTCCGCGGCGCTCCAGCGGGCGCCCTTGTCGGCGCCGGGCCCCGGCCGCCAGCCCTCCATGACGGTGATGCGGCCCGCCTCGGCCTCGAAGACGCGGCCGGTGACCCCGGCGGAGGCGTCCGAGCCGAGCCAGACGACCAGCGGGGACACGTTCTCCGGGGCCATCGCGTCGAAACCGCCGTCCACGGGGGCGGCCATCGTGTCGGCGAACGTCCGCTCGGTCATCCGGGTCCGCGCGGCGGGCGCGATGGCGTTGACGCGCACTCCGTAGGCGGCGAGTTCCGCGGACGCGACCAGAGTGAGCCCGAGGATCCCGGCCTTGGCGGCGCTGTAGCAGGCCTGTCCGACGCTGCCCGACAGGCCTGCTCCGGACGAGGTGTTGATGACACACGCGCGCGGTGCGCGACCCGCCTTGGACTCGGTGCGCCAGTGCGCGGCCGCGTGCTTCAGGGGCAGGAAGTGCCCCTTCAGGTGGACGCGTACGACGGCGTCCCAGTCGTCCTCTTCAAGGTTCACGAGCATCCGGTCGCGCAGGAACCCCGCATTGTTCACGAGGGTGTCCAGGCGCCCGTACGTCTCCAGGGCAGCAGCGACGAGGGAGGCGGCGCCCTCCGGGGTGGCGATGTCCCCGTAGTGCGCGACCGCCTCGCCGCCCGCCGCGCGGATCTCCTCGACGACTCCGTGCGCGGGGTCCCCGGAGGAGCCGGAGCCGTCGAGGCCCGCACCCAGGTCGTTGACGACGACCCGCGCGCCCTCTGCGGCGTACGCGCGTGCGTGCGCGCGCCCCAGGCCCCGCCCGGCACCGGTGACGATCACGACACGCCCCGCGCAGAGCCCGGTGACGGGTCCGGGGCCGGACCCGGTGGCAGCGTTCATGCGGAACTCCCTTTCGTCGGTGACCGTTTCATCAGTGGTTGACGGAGGCCGCGTCGAGGAACGCGGGCCGCTCGCCGCCGCCGTGCAGGTGCAGCGCCGCCCCGCTGACGTACCGCGCGGCCTCGGAGGCGAGGAAGACACAGGCGTCCCCGACGTCGGCCGGGTCGGCGAGGCGGCCGAGCGGCACCGTGCGGCCGACCGCCGCGACGCCCTCCTCGTCGCCGTAGTGCAGATGGGAACTCTCGGTGCGGGTGAGGCCGAGGACGACGGTGTTCACGCGCACGTGCGGCGCCCACTCGACGGCCATGGTGCGCGCCAGGTTCTCCAGACCGGCCTTGGCGGCGCCGTAGGCACCGGAGCCGGGTGAGGGTCGGGTGCCGCTGACGCTGCCGATCATCACGATGGCGCCGCCGGTTGCCTGACGGCGCATCACCTCGTACGCGGCGAGGGAGGCGTAGAGCGGCGACAGCAGGTTCAGCTCGACGATCTTCGTCTGGCGGGCCGCGGGCGTCTCGGCGAGCAGGCCGAACGGCGTGCCGCCGGCGTTGTTCACCAGGACGTCGATCCCGCCGTGGTCGGCCGCCACCTCGGCGAAGAAGTCGGTGGCCGCCGCGGCGTCGCGCACGTCCAGGGGGCGGAACTCGGCGGCGATGCCCGCCACTTCGACGGGCGCGGCAGGCGGCCTGCGGGCACAGATCACGACGCGCGCCCCGGCGGCCAGGAAGCGCCGGGCGATCCCGGCGCCGACGCCGCGCGTGCCGCCGGTGACCACGACCATCTGTCCCTTGTCAGTCATGGCTGCTACCTTTCGAAGGCAACTAACAAATGTTTGGTTGAGGGCTCTGGTCGAAAGGTAGCGGATCCTCTGATGCCTGTCTCCACCTCGGTCGCGGACGAGGGCGTGGCCGTCGTCACCGTCGACTACGCACCGGTCAACGCCCTGCCCGTGCACGGTTGGTACGCCCTCGCGGACGCGGTGCGCGCCGCGGGCCGCGACCCCGGCGTGCGCTGTGTCGTGCTCGCCGCGGCGGGCCGGGGGTTCAACGCGGGCGTGGACATCAAGGAGATGCAGCGCGACCGCGGCCACGACGCGCTGCTCGGCGCCAACCACGGCTGCGCCGAGGCCTTCTCGGCGGTGTACGCCTGCGAGGTCCCGGTCGTCGCCGCCGTGCAGGGCTTCTGCCTGGGCGGCGGCATCGGCCTGGTGGGCAACGCGGACGCCGTCGTGGCGAGCGACGACGCCACGTTCGGGCTGCCGGAGCTGGACCGCGGCGCGCTCGGCGCCGCGACGCATCTGGCCCGCCTGGTGCCCCAGCACCTGATGCGCGCCCTCTACTACACCTCGCGCACGGCGACCGCCGCCGAACTGCACGCCCACGGTTCGGTGTGGCGGGTGGTCCCGCGCGCGGAGCTGCGCGCGGCGGCCCTGGAGCTCGCCCAGGAGATCGCCCGCAAGGACGGCACGCTGCTGCGCCTGGCGAAGGCCGCGATCAACGGCATCGACCCGGTCGACGTGCACCGCAGCTACCGCTTCGAGCAGGGCTTCACGTTCGAGGCGAACCTCAGCGGCCTGGCCGACCGGATCCGCGCCGGCTTCGGCGGAAACGGCCACGGCGGCAAGGGACCCGACAGCCAGCGACGGGGCGGCAAGGGACCCGACAGCGACGGCCACGGCGGCGAGGACACCGACGACGACGTCCGCAGCAAGGAGGGGGGACGGTCATGAGCGGCAAGGTGATGACGCCCGACGCGATCGTGGGGCGCCTGGAGAGCGGCATGACGCTCGGCATCGGCGGCTGGGGCTCGCGCCGCAAGCCGATGGCACTGGTGCGGGCGCTGCTGCGCTCGGACGTCACGGACCTGACGGTGGTGGCGTACGGCGGTCCTGATGTGGGCCTGCTGGCCGCGGCGGGCCGCATCCGCAAGCTGGTCACGGCGTTCGTGACGCTCGACTCGATCCCGCTGGAGCCGCACTTCCGGGCGGCCCGCGAGCGCGGCGCCTTCGAGCTGGTGGAGCTGGACGAGGCGATGTTCATGCAAGGCCTGACGGCGGCTGCCCAGCGACTGCCGTTCCTGCCCGTGCGCGCGGGCCTCGGCTCGGACGTGCTGCGGGTCAACCCGACGCTGCGGACGGTCGCTTCGCCGTACGCGGACGGGGAGGAGCTGGTGGCGGTGCCCGCCCTGCGCATGGACGCCGCCCTGGTCCATCTGAACCGCGCGGACGCCCTCGGCAACGCCCAGTATCTGGGCCCCGATCCGTACTTCGACGACTTGTTCTGCGAGGCCGCCGACACGGCGTACGTGACGTGCGAGCGGATCGTCGGCACGGCCGAGCTGACCCGGGACGCCGCGCCCCAGACCCTGCTGGTCCCGCGGCACGCGGTGACGGGTGTCGCCGAGACGCCCCGCGGCGCGCACTTCACGTCGTGCGCGCCTGACTACGACCGCGACGAGGCGTTCCAGAGGGAGTACGCCACCGCCGCGCGCACCCCGGAGACCTGGGGGGACTTCAGCGCCCGCTTCCTCGCCGGGACCGGCGAGGAGGACTATCACCTGGCCGTGGAGGCCTGGCACAAGGAGCAGCGATGACGGCGACGACCGGGCCCGCGACGGCCACCCGCGCCGAGTACTGCGTTCTCGCCTGCGCCGAGGCCTGGCGCGGCGACGGCGAGGTGCTCGCCTCCCCCATGGGCACGGTCCCCTCGGTCGCGGCGCGCCTGGCGAAGCTGACGTTCGCGCCCGAGCTGCTCCTCACGGACGGCGAGGCCCTGCTGATCGGGGACGTCCCGGCGGTCGGGGCGCGGTCCGCCGTGACGGAGGGCTGGCTGCCGTACCGCCGCCATCTGACGATGGTGATGGGCGGCCGCCGGCACGTGATGATGGGCGCCAGCCAGATCGACCGCTTCGGCAACCAGAACATCAGCTGCGTCGGCGACTGGCGCCGCCCCGACCGCCAGCTCCTCGGCGTCCGCGGCGCCCCCGTCAACACCCTGAACAACCCGGTGAGTTACTGGATCCCCCGGCACTCCCCGCGTGTGTTCGTCGAGCGCGTCGACATGATCTGCGGGGTCGGGTACGACAGCGCCGCGGCGGCGGGCCCGTCGGCGACGCGCTTCCACGAGCTGCGCCGCGTGGTCTCGGACCTCGGCGTCTTCGACTTCGCGACGCCGGACCGCTCGATGCGCGTCGTCAGCCTGCACCCCGGGGTGACACCCGAAGAGGTCCAGGGCGCCACGGGCTTCCCGCTCCCCCTGCCGGACGGGATCCCCCGCACGCGACCCCCCTCTCCCGACGAACTCCGGCTGATCCGCGAGGTGGTGGACCCGTCCGCCCTGCGCGACCGGGAGGTGCGGGCCCGGTGACGGCACCCGGCCCGCGGACGGCCCTGACCCGGCTCACCGGGGTGCGGCATCCCCTCGTGCAGACCGGTATGGGGTGGGTGGCGGGACCGCGTCTGGTGTCGGCGGTGGCGAACGCGGGCGCGCTCGGGATCCTGGCCTCGGCGACGATGACGCCCGAGCGGCTGCGGGCGGCGGTCCGGGAGGTCAGGTCCCGCACGGACGAGCCGTTCGGCGTGAACCTGCGGGCGGACGCGGGGGACGCGCGGGAGCGGGTACGGATCATCGTCGAGGAGGGCGTCCGGGTGGCGTCGTTCGCCCTGGCCCCGTCGAAGGACCTGATGGCCGAGCTGAAGGACGGCGGCGTCGTGGTGATCCCGTCCGTCGGGGCGCGGCGGCACGCGGAGAAGGTCGCGGCGTGGGGCGCGGACGCGGTCCTCGTGCAGGGCGGCGAGGGCGGCGGCCACACCGGTGAGGTCGCCACGACCGTGCTGCTGCCCCAGGTCGTGGACGCCGTGGACATCCCGGTGATCGCCGCGGGCGGCTTCCACGACGGCCGTGGCCTGGTCGCGGCGCTCGCGTACGGCGCGGCGGGCGTGGCGATGGGCACGCGGTTCCTCCTCACCGCGGAGTCGACGGTGCCGGACGCGGTGAAGGCCCGCTATCTCGCGGCGACGGTCAAGGACATCACGGTCACGACGCGCGTGGACGGCCTCCCCCACCGCATGCTCCGCACGGACCTCGTGGCGGCTCTGGAGCGCGCGGGCCCCTTGCGTTCCCTGCCCCGTGCCGTGCGCCACGCGGCGGCGTTCCGCCGTGTCTCCGGCACGACGTGGCCCGGCCTGGTCCGCGACGGCCTGGCGATGAAGCGCGGCAAGGACCTGACCTGGAGCCAGGTCCTCCTGGCGGCGAACGCCCCGATGATGCTCAAGTCCGCCCTGGTGGACGGCGACCCGAAACGCGGCCTGATGGCGTCGGGCCAGGTGGCGGGCCTGCTGGCCGACGTACCGACGTGCGCGGAGCTGGTGGAGAGGGTGGTGCGGGAGGCGGAGGAGACGGTGCGGGGGCTGCGGTTGGGGTGGGGCGACGAGGGACAGGTTGCGGCAGGGGGCCACTGAGCGCGCTGCGGGAGACGCTCGGGGCCTCCGGCGGCGAAGGCCGGATTCAGCCCGTCCGGCGTTTGAGGACGATGCCGTTCAGGCCGATGCGGGGGTCCGGGGGCGGCAGCCCCCGCGATCTCGCCCCGGACGACGTCCAGGACACGACCGGCGGGACCACGGCCCACCCGACCCCACGCCCGGCGCCTACGGCACCCCGGCCAACTCCCGCTCGGCCAGGGCGGCAAGCCCATCCGCCCCGCAGGCCCGAGCAAGCGCGAGCCCCCGCTCGAGTTCCTCCACGGCGCCCGAGGCGATCCCGTACTCGACCCGGGCCACGGCGTGCTCGTACTGGCAGGGCGAGGCCTCCAGATACGTCGCGGCCTTGGCGTACAGGGCGACGGCCCGCGACCCCGTCTCCAGGGACGCCGCACACCGGACCGCCTCACCGATCGCGGTGTCCGTGCCGAACCGCTCGGCCTGCACGCGCGCGTCCGCGACGAGGTCGCCCGCACGCCGCGGGTCCTCGGTGGCGAGCGCGCGGGCGAGATCGTACGCCCAGGGCGCGAGCACGGTGTTGTACTGGCCGCGGGCGGTCAACGCCTTCGCGGTGGCCTCCAGTTCGTTCAGGCCCTCCTCGGTGTGGCCGAGCGCGAGAAGGAGCCGACCGCGGACGGACATGGCGTCGGGGACGTAGATCGTGGAGGCGGACGGCGGCGCGAAGCCGTAGCGGTCGGCGACGGCCTTCGCCTCCAGGGCGTGGCCGCGGGCGAGCAGGGTGTCGATGAGCATGCTGGCGGCCTCCCAGTGCATGGGGAGTCCGCCCTGGCCCACGCGGTCGGCGAGCCGCAGGCTCTCGCGCAGCGACTTCTCGGCGTCCCTGAGCCGTCCGCGCCTGCGGTGCACATAGCCGAGGAAGGCGTGCGCGAGCGCGAGGTGACCGCCGCTCCAGCCCGCGGTCTCGTACGCCTTGACGGCCTCCGTGAACAGGCTCTCCGCGCGGTCGAGCCGGTCCGCGAAGGCGTAGGAGCCGCCCAGCATCAGGCGCAGCTCGAAGCTCCACTCGGTGTCGGTCCAGCCGAGCCCGGGCGCGAGCCGCCCGTTGACGAGGGCGCGGTCGCACAGCTCGACGACCTCTTCGGCGTTCTCGCCGCGTGTCATGGCGTCGAAGGCGCGCAGGATGAGCAGGGCGCGCTCGGCGTTGTCCCGGCCGGTCAGCGGTCCCGCGAGCGCGGCGAGGCGCCGGGAGCGTCCCGGTGAGTCCTCCTCGCCCGCGTGGATGCCCTCCCACATGTAGTGCACGGCCTGGAGCCGCAGCCGGGCGGAGCCGTCCGGGAGGCGCGCTGCCTCCTCGTCGATGACGCGCAGGCCTTCGCCGAGCTGGTCGTTGTGCACCAGTGCCTGGGAGAGCCTGCACACGGCGTCGACGCGCAGCTGCTGGCCGAGTCCCGCCATCGCCAGGGCCTCGCGCAGGTGCCCGATGGTGGTGACGGGTGAGGTGAGCAGCGTGGCGCAGCCGAGTTCGTAGAGCACGTGGGCGTGCACGTCGGGCCGGGGCGGCTCGCGCAGGGCCCGCTCCAGACAGCGGCGGGCCGCGTCGGGCGCGCCGACCGCGAGGTGTTCGGTGGCGGCGTCGCGCAGGTGCTGGACCAGTTCCGGGTCGTCGTCCGGGTGGACTTCGAGGAGGTGCCGGGAGGCCGCTGCGGCGCCGCGCCCGGAGCGGGTGACGGCCCAGGCGGCGCGGCCGTGCATCGCGGTACGGGTGGCGTTCGGGATCGATTCGTAGACGGCCGTGGCGATCAGCGGGTGCACGAATTCCAGGCCGGCGTCGCCGCTGGTCACGATGCGGGCTGCGCGCAGGCGCTCGGCGCACCGGGCGGCGTCGTCGTGGGGCATCCCGGCGAGCGACGCGGCGAGTTCGGTGGAGCTCGCGGGGCCGAGGATCGCGGCGGCCCAGGCGAACCGGGTCACGTCGGTGCCGAGGTCCTCCAGACGGGCGACGAGGCCGCGGCCGCGTGCGGAGCGGTTGAGGTCGCGCAGTTCGGCGGCGGAGCTCTCGACCGGTTCCAGCTCGCTGTCCTGCACCTTGGCGAGCAGTTCCACGGACTCGTACGGGTTGCCGCCGGTGACGGCCCAGACCTCGCGGCAGAACGGGGCGTCGGCGTGCTCGCCGAGGGTGGCGCGGGTGAGGCCCGCCGTGGCGTCCGGGGTGAGGGCGCGCAGCATGGTGGTGGGCAGGGCCGTCGCGCCGATCCGGGCGAGGTGGCGGGCGCCCTCGCCGGTGGCCTCGCCGGGCCGGTGGGCGACCACGACCAGGGCGGGCAGGTCGTCGAGGCGCTCGGCGAACGCGGCGAGCCAGCGCAGCGTCTCCTGGTCGGCCCAGTGCGCGTCGTCGATGATCAGGACCAGTGGCCAGTACAGCCGCGAGAGGCGGGCGACCACGTCGACGAGGCCGTCGCAGACGGCCTGCGGGTCGGGGCGGCCGTCGCCCGGCTCGGTGATGCCGAGGGCGGGTCCGGCGATCTCGTACCAGTCGCCCAGGTACTCGCGGCCCTCTTCGGGGCTGAGCTGGACGAGGACGGGTTGCAGGAGTTGCCGTACGACGTTGAAGGGGACCTCGGCCACGGTCTCGCCGCCGCGGGCCGCGAGCACCGTGGCGCGGCCCTGGGCGATGCGGCGCACCTCGGACAACAGCGCGGTCTTGCCGATGCCGGCCTCGCCGCTGTAGACGAGCAGGCCGCCTTCGGTCGTCAGGTCGGAGCACAGCGCGGACACCGCGCCCTCGGCTGCGGCGAGTTCCGCGTCGCGCTCCCACAGCGGGGCCCAGGCGCCACCACCTCCGGGCCGTCCCTGCGTCATCGCGCTACCTCCCGGGGTCGCTCAATCGACGTACAGAAGTCGAGCCTAGCCGGGTCGGGGCTCGCGCGGAGCACGGTCCGTGCAGCTACTCCCGCATGGGTGACAGACGGTCATATGCCAGGCCGCCGGGCTTTCGCGGCCGGGGCGCGGCGCGGTCGCGCCGGGACGGACGGGCGGCCGGGCGGGGGGTCTTCACAGTCGTTCGATCACTGTGACGTTGGCCTGCCCGCCTCCTTCGCACATGGTCTGGAGGCCGAACCGGCCGCCGGTGCGCTCCAGTTCGTGCAGGAGGGTCGTCATCAGGCGGGCGCCGGTGGCACCGAGGGGGTGACCGAGGGCGATGGCGCCGCCGTTGACGTTGACGCGGGCGGGGTCGGCGCCGGTCTCCTTCAGCCAGGCGAGGACGACGGGCGCGAAGGCTTCGTTGATCTCGACGAGGTCGATGTCGTCGAGGGTCAGGCCGGTCTTCTTCAGGGCGTGTGCCGTGGCGGGGATGGGGGCGGAGAGCATCCGGATGGGGTCCTCGCCGCGCACGGAGAGGTGGTGGACGCGTGCCCGGGGCGTCAACCCGTGGTCGCGGACGGCCTGTTCGCCGGCGATGAGCAGGGCGGCGGCGCCGTCGGAGACCTGGGAGGAGCAGGCGGCGGTGATGCTGCCGCCGTCCATGACGGGCTTGAGGGACGCCATCTTCTCGGCTGTCGTGTCGCGGCGCGGGCCCTCGTCGGCGGTGACGCCCGCGAGGGGGACGACTTCGCGGCCGAAGCGGCCCTCGTCGACGGCGCGCAGGGCCCGCCGGTGGGAGCCGAGCGCGAACTCCTCCATGTCCGTGCGGGAGATGCCCCATTTCCGGGCTATCTGCTCGGCGCCGTGGAACTGGTTGACGGGCCGGTCTCCATAGCGGGCGCGCCAGCCCTCGCTGCCCGCGAAGGGTCCTTCGGTCAGGCCGAGCGGCTCGGCGGCCTGCCGGGAGGCGAAGGCGATGGGGACCATGGACATGTTCTGCGTGCCGCCCGCGACGACGAGGTCCTGGGTGCCGGAGAGGACGCCCTGGGCCGCGAAGTGCAGGGCCTGCTGCGAGGATCCGCACTGCCGGTCGACGGTCACGCCGGGCACTTCCTCGGGCAGTCCGGCCGCCAGCCAGCTGGTGCGGGCGATGTCCCCGGCCTGCGGTCCGACGGCGTCCAGGCAGCCGAAGACGACGTCGTCCACGGCTGCCGGGTCGACGCCGCAGCGCTCGATGAGCGCCTTGAGGACGTGGGCGCCCAGGTCGGCGGGGTGCACGGCGGCGAGGCCGCCGCCGCGCTTGCCGACGGGGGTGCGGACCGCCTCGACGATGTAGGCCTCGGCCATGGCTGCGTACTCCTCGCGGTCTGGCGCCGTGCGGTGACGGCGCGGTCTCGGGCGCGTACGCGGTCCGTCGAGTGCGTGCGCGGTCTCAGGTGCGTACGGAGATGCCGTCCAGGACCATCGACAGGTACTGGCGGGCGATCTCGTCGGGGCTGTGGCCTCCGCCGGGGCGGTACCAGGACGCGGCGACCCAGACGGTGTCGCGCACGAAGCGGTAGGCCAGGCGGATGTCCAGGTCGGCGCGGAAGACGCCGTCGGTGACGCCGCGCTCGAGCGTCGTCAGCCAGGCCTTCTCGAACCGCTGCTGGGACTCGACCAGGTACTCGAACCGGGTCTGGGTGACCAGGTGCTTGGACTCCTTCTGGTAGATCGCGACGGCGGAGCGGTGCCGGTCGATCTCCCGGAAGGACTCGGTGACGAGGGCTTCCAGGGTCTCGCGGGGGCCGAGGGGCGCGGAGAGCACGCTGTCGTACCCGTCCCACAGCTCGGTCAGGAACGTCCGCAGGATCTCTTCGAGCATCGACTCCTTGGAGTCGAAGTGGTAGTAGAGACTGCCCGCGAGCATGCCCGCGGCGTCCGCGATCTTGCGGACGGTGGTGGCGTTGTAGCCCTGTTCGGCGAAGACGTCCGCGGCGATCCTGAGCAGCTCGCCGCGGCGCTCGGGCGAGGGGGTCACCGGGGACTTCTTCCTGCCACCGGCGGCCTTCTCGGCGCCGGTCGGCTTCTCACTGGTCGGCTTCTCACTGGTGCTGGTGTCGCTGGTGCTGGTGTCGCTGGACTGCTTCTTTTTCGGCACACGGTCATTCTCCGCCTAGGCGTGCTGGCTGCTGACCGACACCGTCTCGCCCGTCATGTACGAGGAGTAGCCGCTGGCGAGGAAGACGATGACGTTGGCTATCTCCCAGGGCTCGGCGGGGCGGCCGAAGGCCTCGCGCGCGGTCAGCTCGTCGAGCAGCTCGGCGGAGGTGACCTTCGCGAGGTGCGGGTGCAGGGCGAGGCTCGGGGCGACGGCGTTGATCCGGATGCCGTGGGGCGCGGCTTCGAGGGCGGCGCAGCGGGTGAGGGCCATGACCCCGGCCTTCGCGGCCGCGTAGTGCGCCTGGCCCGGCTGGGCGCGCCAGCCGAGGACCGAGGCGTTGTTCACGACGACGCCCCCGGATCCGGTGGCCCGCAGGCGGCGCAGGGCGGCTCTGGTGCAGCGGAACGTGCCGTTCAGTGTGACGTCGATGACCTGGTCCCACTGCTCGTCGGTCATGTCGATGAGCTCGGCCGTGCCACCGAGGCCCGCGTTGTTCACGACGATGTCGAGGCGGCCGTGCTGCCGCTCCGCCAGGTCGAAAAGCGCCCGCACCTGGGCTTCGTCCGTCACGTCGCACGGGGTGCCGTGCACGCGCTCGGCGCCGAACTCGTCGGCGAGCCGCTCGACCGTCTCCTTGGTGCGGCGCGCGTGCGCGTCACCGAGGACGACGCGCGCGCCCTCCTCCAGAAAGCGGCGGGCGGTGGCGCCGCCTATGCCCGCTCCGGCCGCCGCCGTGACGACGGCCGTGCGGCCGTCGAGCAGGCCGTGCCCGGACACATAAGGAACCACTGCCATGCCCCCACCCGACATCCCCTGACACCCCCTCGGCCGCACCGGCCCTCGACGATTGTCTGCCCCTCACGATAATCTACCAAACACTTGTTAGGGAAGGTGCCCGAGCGGGAGGCGGACCAGGGATGGACCTCGAATTCAGCGCGGCGCAGGAGGAGTTCAGGCAGGAGGCGCGGGCCTGGCTCGCCGCGCGCGTGCCCGCGGGCCCGCTGCCCTCCCTGGAGACCGAAGAGGGCTTCGCGGCCCACCGCGCCTGGGAGGGCGAGCTGGCCGCGGACCGCTGGTCGGTGGTGTCGTGGCCCGAGGAGTACGGCGGGCGGGGCGCCGGGATCGTCGAGTGGCTGGTGTTCGAGGAGGAGTACTACGCGGCGGGCGCCCCGGGCCGGGTCTCCCAGAACGGCATCAGCCTGCTCGCGCCCACCCTCTTCGACTTCGGCACGCCGGAGCAGCGCGCGCGGGTGCTGCCCCCGATGGCGCGCGGCGAGGTGATCTGGGCGCAGGCCTGGTCGGAGCCGGAGGCGGGTTCGGACCTGGCCTCGCTGCGCT
The DNA here is from genome assembly GCF_045070545.1 of Streptomyces sp. RK9. Taxonomy (NCBI): domain Bacteria; kingdom Bacillati; phylum Actinomycetota; class Actinomycetes; order Kitasatosporales; family Streptomycetaceae; genus Streptomyces; species Streptomyces sp. RK9. Next base: position 1,652,860 of record NZ_CP173703.1, read on the forward strand.
CCACCGCCCGCCGGGCGCCCGGCGGTTGGGTCCTGAACGGCCAGAAGACCTGGTCGTCCCGGGCCGCGTTCGCCGACCGCGCCTTCGGCCTGTTCCGCAGCGACCCGGCCGCGGACCGGCCGCACCGCGGTCTGACGTATCTGATGTTCCCGCTCGACGCGGCGGGCGTGACCGTGCGCCCCATCGGCCGCATCGACGGCAAGCCCGCGTTCGCCGAGCTGTTCCTGGACGACGTGTTCGTGCCCGACGAGGACGTGATCGGTGAGCCGGGCCAGGGCTGGCGGATCGCGATGGCGACGACGGGCGAGGAGCGCGGCCTGACGCTGCGCTCACCGGGCCGCTTCCTGGCGACGGCCGACCGGCTGCTGCGCGACTGGCGCGCGCACGGCGACCCGGCCGGCACGGCACTGCGCGACCGGGTGGCCGACGCGGTGATCGGCGCCCGCGCGTACCAGCTGTTCACCTGGGCCAACGCCTCCCGGTTCGCGGCCGGTGAGGCGATCGGCGCGGAGTCGAGCCTGAACAAGGTGTTCTGGTCGGAGTACGACATCGGGGTGCACGAGACGGCGCTGGATCTGCTGGGGGTGGAGGGGGAGTTGAGGGGGGCGCCCCCGGCCGACTGGACCGAGGGCTATGTCTTCGCGCTCGCCGGGCCGATCTACGCGGGCACCAACGAGATCCAGCGCGACATCATCGCCGAGCGGCTGCTCGGCCTGCCGAAGGGACGCCGGTGATGCGGTTCCTCCTGGACGCCGAGCAGCGGGACTTCGCCCGTTCGCTGGACGGCATGCTGACGGCGGCGGACACCCCGGCGGCCGCGCGCTCCTGGGCCGCCGGGGAGCACGCGGCGGGCTTCGCCCTCCGGCAACGGCTCGGTGCGGCAGGGGTGTTCGCCCTCGCGGCACCGGAGGCGCACGGGGGCGTGGGGCCGCTGCCCGTCGAAACGGCCGTCGCGTTCGTGGAGTTGGGGCGGCACGCGGTGCCCGGACCGCTGGTCGAGACGGTCGCGGCGGTGGCGCTCCTGGCGCGCCTCGCCGAGCTGGGGATACCGGAGCCCGCCAAGCGGTCGCTGCCCACGCTGGTCGGCGGCGGGGCGAGCGCGACGCTGACGCTCCCCGGCGCCGGGCCGTACGCACTGGACGCGGACGCCTCGGCGGTGCTGCTCGCCGCCGGGGACGGGGAGGTCCGGCTCGCACCCGGCCACGCGGAACCGCGCGCGTCCCTCGATCCGGCGCGGCGGCTCGCCCGGCTCCTCGCGGGCGGGGAGGTGGTGGCGTCCGGGGACGCGGCGGCCGACGCGGCCGGACGGGCGCTCGACTGGGCGGCCCTCGCGACGGCGGCGCAGAGCCTGGGGGTCGGGTACGCCCTGCTCGACCGGACGGTGGCGTACGTGCGGGAGCGGACGCAGTTCGGTGTGCCGGTGGGCTCGTTCCAGGCCGTCAAGCACCGCCTCGCGGATGTGCTGGTGGGGCTGGAGTTCGCGCGGCCGCTGGTGTTCGGCGCTGCGGTGTCGCTGCGGGACGGCGACCGGCCGGCCGCCCGGGTGGACCTGGCGGCGGCCAAGGTGGCCACCGGGGAGGCGGCGTACGGCGCCGCGCGGGCGGCGCTGCAACTGCACGGTGCCCTGGGGTACACGGCCGAGTACGACCTGTCCCTGTGGCTCCTCAAGGCGCGGGCCCTGCGGGGGGCTTGGGGCGGCGTGGGGAGGTGGCGGGAGCGGGTGGTGACGGGTGGGTGAGGCGTGCGGGGGTGTCCGCCCCGTACCCGTACCCCCCGGGAAGCGTCCGCCGGGCCGGTGGGCGCGGGATCGGACCCGGTGGCGGAGGTCGACGCAGGCACGGGCGCCCCAAGGATCACGGAGTACAGGCGGAGAAGGGCTCGCTGTGCCGCGTATCGAGGGGCAGCACGCGATGACAGGCCTCACGGCGACAAGGTCAACGCGTGCGGGAACGACCGGGCATACCCAGACTCCTCACGGTGATCGCGCCCCGCACCCCAGCCGCCGCCCGGACACGGCGAAACGCATTTCCGCGCCAGGACGGACACGGCAGCCCCAGGGCCCCGCCCCACAGCACCTTTAACTCCGGGCCCGCGGGGGAAGAGCACCCTAGCGCCGCCTCCGGCGCACCCCACCCGCCAGTGAGAGACAGAGACCCATGCGAGTGATCGGCCTGATGTCCGGCACCTCCCACGACGCCATCGACGCCGGTGCCGTCGACCTCACCCTCGACGGCGAGAGCCTCCGACTGACACCGCTGGGCCTGATCAGCCGCGCGTACGACGACGAGCTGCGCGCGGCGCTGACCGCCGCGCTGCCCCCGGCGGCCACCACCCTCGCCGACGTGTGCCGCCTCGACACCCGCATCGGCCAGGCCTTCGCCGCAGCCGCCACCGAGGCGGACCGCGAACTGTGCGGGGGCCGTGCCGAGTTGGTCGCCTCGCACGGGCAGACCGTCTTCCACTGGGTGGACGAGGGGCAGGTGCGCGGCACGCTGCAGATCGGGCAGGCCGCGTGGATCGCGGAGGCCACGGGCCTTCCGGTGGTCGCCGACTTCCGGCCGCGGGACGTCGCGGCCGGCGGTCAGGGCGCGCCGCTCGTCAGCCTCGTGGACCGGATGTGGCTGCGCGGCCGCCCCGGCACCCCCGTCGCCCTGAACCTCGGCGGCATCGCCAACATCACCGCCCCGGACGGCACGGCCTTCGACACCGGCCCGGCCAACGCCCTGATCGACGCGGCGGTCCGCGAGTGGACGCCCCAGGGCCGCGAGCGGGGCCTGACGTACGACCGCGACGGCGGGATCGCCGCGCGCGGCACCGTGCACGAGGACCTGCTCGCCCGGCTGCTCGCCGAGCCGTACTACGCGCTGCCCGCCCCGAAGACGACGGGCAAGGAGCTCTTCCACGCGGACTATCTGCGCCGGACCCTCGCCGGGTACGAGGAGCTCGCCCCCGAGGACGTCGTCGCGACGCTCACCCGGCTCACGGCGGTGACGGTCGCCGACGCGGTGCGCGCGGCGAAGGCGAGCGAGGTGGTGGCGTCGGGCGGCGGGATCCGCAATCCCACGCTGATGGCGGCGGTCAGGGCCGAGTTGGGGCCCGGCGTGCCGGTGCGCGGCTCTGACGAACTGGGGCTCGCGTCGGCGGCGAAGGAGGCGTACGCGTTCGCGGTGCTCGGTTTCCTGACGGCGCACGGACTGCCCGGCACCGTCGCGGCGAGCACCGGCGCCCGGCACCCGAGCGTGCTCGGCTCGATCACCCCGGGGCGTGCGGGCCGGTGGCCGGAGGGTCTCCTCGGCGGCGCGCAGGCGCCGACGCGGCTCGTCGTCGACGGTCACTGAGCCCCGCTCCGGCCCCACTTGGCCGATTTCCGCCGACCCCTCTCATCCGACTTTCAGGCGCTGCTCATACCCTGACGCCCATGACGCACGCGACTCCCCCGGGCTGGTATCCCGACCCCGGGCAGATACCTGGTGCCCCGCCGTCCGAGAGATGGTGGGACGGGAACATGTGGACGGAGCACGTCCGCGCGCCGGGCGGCTCCCCCGCCTTCCCCCAGCAGCCGCCGCCGGCGCCCCGGCGCCCGGCGCGCACGGCCGTCGTCATCGGCGTCGCCGTCGCGGTGCTCGCGGGCATCGTCGGTGGCGTGTACGCGCTGACCGCGGGCGACGACGATGACGGCGACGACAACGCCAAGCCCCCGGCGTCCTCGGGCCCTTCGAAGCCCGGCAAGGGCGACGACGAGGGCCCCGAGAAGCCCGAGGACTCCGCGTCGCCCGGTCCCTCCGACGGCGCCCCGCAGCCCGAGGAGGGCTTCGCCTCCGACGGGGCGAGCGGCATCAGCCTGCCGGTGCCGGACGGTTGGGAAGGGAAGTCCGGCAACCTGGGCGCGGGGGTCACCAAGGGCAAGTACGCGTGCCCCGGCGACGTCGCGCGGGTGTGCGTGCGTGGCGGCGCGTTCTCCGCCCCCGCCTCCAGCTTCAAGATCAAGAAGTCCAGCCCCGAGGCGGCGGCGAAGGCGGACATCGAGAAGAACGCCGAGGAGTCGTACGGCGGCAAGATCTACGGCGGCAAGCTGGTGTCCCACAAGGAGCTCGCGTCGAAGTCGGTGACCGTGGCCGGGCAGAAGGGCTATCTGGTCCGCTGGAAGGCCGTGAACCGCAAGGGCCCGGACGGCTATGTGCAGTCGCTCGCGTTCAAGTCGCCCACCGACGACATGACGATGGTGATCGTCCGCTTCGGCATCGACGACACCGACGACGCTCCCTCGGTGTCGTCCATGGACGAGATCACCAAGGGCATCAAGGAGTTCCGCGGCGGGGGCGGCGGAGGCGACGGCCAGCAGGTCTGACGGGCGGCCCACGGACAAGAAGCCGGGCGTACCGATCATGGTCGGTACGCCCGGCTTCTTGTCGCGCGCCGCCCCCGTCCCCACGGTGCGGCGCTCTGCGGGCCCCGTCCGGTCATCCTGCGGACCGGGCCCACGTTCAGGTGGCCGGGTCCTCCCCGGCGGAGGCGGCCGGGGTCTTCCCCGCGGCCGGGCGGCCGTGGCCCTCGCTCAGCCCGAGGACCGGCAGGAGCACCGCCTCCACGAACCGCTCCAGATAGTGCTCGTCCGCGTCCTTGCCCTCCACCAGCGGCCGGGCCCGCAGCACGCCGAAGAGCTGGACCGTGACGAACTCCGCCGCAGGGTGGCCCGCGGCGATCTCCCCGCGCTCCACGGCCCGCCGCACGAAGCCGTCGACGGCCTCCACCTCCGGCTCCACCAGCGCCTCGCGCAGCGCGTGCTGAAGGTCCTCGTCCTGCAGGACCGCGTGGCTGAGCGCCTGCACGATCATGGTGTCGCGCCCGGCCCAGGTGGCGGCCGCGCGTGCCGCCGCGCGCAGGTCACCGGCGAGCGAGCCGGTGTCGATGCCCGCGAAGCGCACACAGCGGTTGGCGCGCAGCGCGGCGGCCACGAACTGGGGCTTCGTCTTCCACTGGCGGTACAGCGTGGACTTGCTGCAGCGGGTCCGCGCGGCGACGCCCTCCATGGTCACGGCCTCGTAGCCGCACTCGCGGAGCTGGTCGAGGACCGCGTCGTAGAACTCCTGCTCGCGCTCGGGTGTGATCTTGGAGCGGCGCGACAGCGCGACCTGCTCGCAGAGGTGCTCCTCGATCCGTTCCCGCGGCGTCATCTCTTGTCTCCTCGGTGCGGCGGCCCGCTCGGTTCGCTTCCTGCGGACCCTACCGATACGCCAGTGTACCGGTACGCTCCCGTATCGGTACACTGGCGTATCGATGAGTGGAACGACAGGGACTCACTCATCACCGCACCACCCAGTCGTCATGCAAAGGGGCCGGCGGATGGATTCCCGCACCGAGCCTGCAGAACAGGAGCCGGAGATAGCCTCCGGGCGACCGGACACCCCTGCCCGGCCGCCGCTCGCGCGCGAGCTGCTCCTCGTCGTCGGACTCTTCCTCGTCTACAAATTCGGCAGGCAGCTCGCCAACGGCCATACCGCCGAGGCGTTCCGCAACGCCCACCGCGTCTGGGACGCCGAGCGCTTCCTGCGCCTGCCGGACGAGGCTTCCGTGCAGAACCTCCTGCTGAGCGGCGACAGCCTTGTCCACGTCGCGAACACCTACTACGCGACCGTGCATTTCCCGGCGACGCTGCTGTTCCTGGTGTGGCTGTACGTGCGCCGCCCCCGGCACTACGTCTGGGCCCGGCGGATCCTTGCCGCGCTCACGGCGGCCGCGCTCGCGCTGCACCTGGCCTTCCCGCTCGCGCCGCCGCGCCTCCTGGACGCGGCACACCTCGTGGACACGGCGCAGAAGTACGGGCCCTCGGTGTACGCGGCCGAGCCCTCGACCGACTCGATGGCCAACCAGTTCGCCGCCATGCCGTCGCTGCACTTCGGGTGGGCGCTGATGGTGGCCGTCGGCCTGATCGTCGCGACCAGCTCGCGGTGGCGCCGGCTGTGGCTGCTGCATCCGCTGCTCACGCTGCTCGTCATCGTCGGCACCGCCAACCACTACTGGCTCGACGCCCTCGCGGCGACCGCGCTGCTCGGCGTCGCGCTGGCCGTGATCCGGCCGCCGCGCCCGGTCCGGTCCCGGGTCGTGCGCAGGTCCGGCCCGACGGCGACGCCCGCGGGGACACCGGCGCCACGCGCGGAGCCCGCGCTCCCCGCGCGTGAACTGGTCGCCGCGGCCGCCTCGCCCTCCGCCACCGCGGCCTCCTCCCCCGTGCCCTCCGGAGCCGACCGATGAGCGCCACCGTGCTCGCCGTCCTGCTCTCCCTCGTCTCCGCCGCCGCCTACGCCACCGCCGCCGTCGCACAGCAGCGCCTGGCCGCACGCATGGCGGACACGGGCGGCCGGGTCGTGCGGCTCCTGGGCAGTGGCGCGTGGTGGGCGTCGGTCGGGCTGAACGCGTCGGCGGCGCTGCTGCACGTCGCGGCGCTGAAGTTCGGTCCGCTCACCCTCGTGCAGCCGCTCGGCGCGCTCACGCTGGTCGCCGCCATGCCGCTGGGGGCGCGCCTTGCCGGGCGGCGGGTCTCCCCGCCGGAGTGGCGCGGCACCGGTCTGACCCTGATCGGCCTGGGTGTCCTGCTGCTCACCGCGTCCGGCCCCGAGCCCGACGACACGCTGTCGCTGCCGGAGGCCGTGGCGGTCGCCGGGGTGACGATGGCCGTCGTCGGGCTGCTCTCCCGGCCCGGCACCCGCCCCGGACTGCGGCACGCGACCGCGTCCGGCTTCGCCTCCGGTGTCGCGTCCGCGCTCACGCAGACGGTGACGGTCGCGGCCACGGACCGCTCGGGGCCGGTGCTCGACGCGCAGGTCGTGGTGGTGGCGCTGCTCGTCGCCGCGTTCGCGGTGGGCGGGCTCTTCCTCTCGCAGACGGCGTACCGCGGCGGCCTCGGCGCGCCCCTCGCCGTCGTGACCCTGGCCAACCCCGTCGCCGCCGCGGCCATCGGCATCGCCCTGCTCGGCGAGCGGCTGCGGGGCGGCGCGAGCGGGGTGCTCCTCGCCGTGGCGGGGGCGCTGATCGCCGCGTACGGCGTCGTGGTCCTCACCCGGTCCCCGCAGACCGCCGCCGCGCGCGAGCCGGAGCAGGCACGCGAACCGGCAGCCGTCCGCACGCCGGGACCCGTCCCCGCGCCGGGCCCCGTCCCCCCGCCGGACGCGACGGCCGACTACCTGCCCTCGATCCCGCTCCAGCCCGAACCGGCGGCCCCGCTGCGGACGTAGACCAGGGACGCGCGACGAGGACGTACGACGCAGCGACCGCCCCGCGGCGAGCGGCCCCACACCGGGGGCACCCTCGTCGGGGAGCGGTCGCTGCGTCGTCGTACGTGCCGTGCGGCCCGCGTACCCGTAGGCCCGGAGGCCGTGTCTCAGCCGAGGCCGCGCGAGTCCTGCTTGAGCGCGGTGTCGACGGTCAGGGCCGTCGCCACGACCAGGCTCAGGAGCGGGTCCGGGAGCTGGTAGTGGATCTGCAGGACGTAGTTGTCCGCAGTGGTGAACATCGTCTTGGCGAGGCCTTCCCAGGTCTTGGTGATCCGGGCGACCTCGTTGTCCGACTGGTCGACGATCGAGAAGTTCCAGGCGCGCCAGTTCTCCGCCTTGATCGCGCCGACCTGCTGGCCGTTGACGTTCATCGCGAAGTTGATCTTGCCGATGACGTTCTGCTGGACGATCTCACCGACGACCTGGCCGTCGGGGCGCTCGACGACGACCCGCGACTTCATGAACTTCCGCGGCCGGGTCATGAGCAGCTGCGGGGTGCCGTGGGCGTCCCGGATCTCCAGCTTGTGCGTCATGAACTGGTCGATGCTGGAGACGAAGCGGGCGACCTTCTTGATGGTGCTCTGGCCGACCTGGACCACCGAGCCGAGCTGGTTGCCCGACTGGTCCATGACGCTGTACTCGTTCGTCAGCTCGATGAGCTTGGCCTTCTGGTTCACCACCAGGACCGGCTCGGTGAACAGCGTGCCGCCGCCCTGCGACGTGGGGTGCACGCCGGCCTGCTGCTGCACCTGGCGCTGGACGCGGGCCGGGTCGGCCGCCGGGGCGGCGGGGGCGGCCTGCGCGGGGGCCTTGCTGAACTGGGCCGCCTGGCCCGGCTGCTGCGGGACCTGCTGGCCCTGCGCGGCCGCCTGGGCCGTCGCGTCCTGCGGGGCCTGGTTCGTGTGGTCGGTCCACTGGGAGCCGTCCCACCAGCGGAGGAGCTGGGAGGCGCCCTGGGGGTCCGGGTACCAGCCTGCAGGAGTGTTCGAATGCGTTGTCACCCGGGCACACTACCCCGAACCACCCCGGCCGCCGCCAGCCCCGGGAGCGGACTTTCCGCAGGCCGGAGCGGTGGCCGCGCTTCCGCAACGGCCACCGGCACCCGCACCGCGACGACGGCGGACCCCCGTTCGGCACCTCCGCCACGACAGCCTCGGCCCTATCGGAGCACCTCCACCGCCAGCGCCCCGTCCGCCACTTCGAGGACGACCTCGCCGACGCGTCCCGCCGCCCGCACGTCCGCCGCGGCGAGCGCGAACCGGTCGAGCACGTCCTGCGGTCCGCGCACGACGACCGTCGCGATCTCGGCCCGCATCGAGAGCCTGGCGAGGGACTTGGCCTTGCGCACCCCGGCGATGACCTCGGCGGCGGTCGCGAGCACGCTCCCGTCCGGATCACTCTCCTCCCCGTCCGGCGTCGCCGCCGACGGCCACGCGGCCCGGTGCACCGACCCCGGCGCGTACCAGGACCAGACCTCCTCGGTGACGAACGGCAGGATCGGGGCGAAGAGACGCAGCACCGTGTCCAGGGCCGTCCGCAGGGTCTCGCGGGCCGAGTCGCGGGCGGCCGTCTCGCCGTGGTCGCCGTAGGCGCGGGCCTTGACCAGCTCCACGTAGTCGTCGCAGAAGCGCCAGAAGAACGTCTCCGTGCAGCTCAGGGCGCGGGTGTAGTCGAAGTCGTCGAAGGCGGCCGTCGCCTCCTCGACGGTGGCGGCGAGGTCGGCGAGCAGCGCCCGGTCCAGCGGTTCGCGCACGGGCGCGCCGCTCGCCTCGAAGCCGAGGACGAACTTGCCGACGTTCAGGAGCTTCGTCGCGAGCCGCCGGCCGATCTTCATCTGGCCGGTGTCGAAGGCGGTGTCGGTGCCGGGCCTGCCGCTCGCCGCCCAGTGCCGCACGGCGTCCGAGCCGTGCGTGCGCAGCAGGTCGTCGGGGGTGACGGCGTTGCCCTTCGACTTCGACATCTTCTTGCGGTCGGGGTCGAGGATCCACCCGGAGATCGCCGTGTGCCGCCAGGGCAGCGCCCGGTGTCCGGTGTGGGCGCGCAGGACCGTGGCGAACAGCCAGGTGCGGATGATCTCGTGGGCCTGCGGGCGCAGGTCCATCGGGAAGAGGCGGGCGAACAGGTCCGGGTCGGCGAGCTGCCGCGCGGCGATCTGCGGGGTGAGCGAGGAGGTCGCCCACGTGTCCATGACGTCGGGGTCGCCGGTGAACCCGTGCGGCTTGTCGCGCTGGGCGGGGTCGTGGCCGGGCGGGGTCTGCGCGCTGGGGTCGACGGGCAGGGTGGCCGGGTCGGGGACGATCGGACGGGTGTGGTCCGGCGCGGCGTCGGCGTCGAGGGGATACCAGAGCGGGATGGGGACTCCGAAGAAGCGCTGACGGCTGATCAGCCAGTCGCCGTTGAGTCCGTCCACCCAATGGTCGTAGCGCACGCGCATGTGCGGCGGGTGCCAGACCAGCTCCCGCCCCCGCGCGCGGAGTTCGGCCCTGCGCCCCTCGTCGCGGCCGCCGTTGCGGACGTACCACTGGCGGGTGGTGACGATCTCCAGGGGCTTGTCGCCCTTCTCGAAGAACTTCACCGCGTGCGTGACGGGCCGGGGTTCGCCGTGCAGCTCGCCGCGCTCGCGCAGCAGCGCGACGACGCGTTCGCGGGCGGTGTGGGCGGTGGCGCCCGCCAGTTCGGCGTACGCGGCGACGGCGTCCGGCGCGTCGATCCCGCTCGGCGGATCGGCGCGGAAGCGGCCGTCCCAGCCGATCACCGGCCGGGTGGCCAGGCGCAGTTCACGCCACCAGACGACGTCGGTGGTGTCGCCGAACGTGCAGACCATGGCGATGCCCGTGCCCTTCTCGGGCGCCGCGAGGCGGTGGGCGAGGACGGGGACCTCGACGTCGAAGAGCGGGGTGCGGACGGTCGTGCCGACGAGGTGGCGGTAGCGCTCGTCGTCGGGGTGCGCCACGAGGGCGACGCACGCGGGGAGCAGTTCGGGGCGGGTCGTCTCGACCGGGACCGCGCTGCCGTCGGCGGGGCGGAAGGCGATCCGGTGGTACGCGCCGGGCCGCTCCCGGTCCTCAAGTTCGGCCTGGGCGACCGCCGTGCGGAAGGTGACGTCCCACAGGGTGGGGGCCTCCGCGAGGTACGCGTCACCGCGGGCGAGGTCGGCGAGGAAGGCCCGCTGCGAGGTGGCGCGCGCCTCGGCGCCGATGGTCCGGTAGGTGCGCGACCAGTCGACGGACAGGCCGAGGCGGCGCCACAGGTCCTCGAAGGCCTGCTCGTCCCGCGCGGTGAGGCGTTCGCACAGCTCGATGAAGTTCTCCCGGGAGACCGGGATCTGTCGCTTGCCGGGCGCCGCGGGCGGGGTGAAGTCCGGGTCGTGGGGCAGCGCGGGGTCGCAGCGGACGCCGTAGTGGTGCTGGACGCGGCGCTCGGTGGGCAGGCCGTTGTCGTCCCAGCCCATGGGGTAGAAGACGTTCTTGCCGCGCATGCGCTGGTAGCGGGCGACGGTGTCGGTGTGCGTGTACGAGAAGACGTGCCCGACGTGCAGGGAGCCGCTGACCGTGGGCGGCGGGGTGTCGATGGCGAACAGCTCGTCCCGGGGTGCCGTGCGCGCGTGCTCCGCGTCGAAGGCGTATACACCCGACTCGTCCCAGCGCCTGGACCACTTCTCCTCGAGACCGTCGAGGACGGGCTTCTCCGGGGCGCCCTGCGGGCGTGGGGTGTCCGTCATGCTCCCGCATGCTAACGCCGCTCCGAGCAGGGCGTTCACCTATTTTTCGGGACGCGCGACGGCGGGGCCGCCGTCCCGGAGCGGGGAGCCCCGGGGCGGCGGCCGCCCCGTGCGTGTGCCTCAGACCGTGGCGATCGCCGGGTCGCTGACGCCCGCCTGCCCGTTCTCGACGTGTCCGGCGAGGCGCCGCAGGAAGCCCGCGGAGGTGTCGGACACGACGGTGAGGTCGTACCAGCGCTTGCCGGCGCGCAGGTCCACGGTGTGCTCGACGGTGGCGCCCGGCTTGACCTTGAAGGTCTGCTTGCCGCCGCCGTAGGCGTTGGTCACCGTCAGGTTGCAGTCGGCGGCGCCCGCGTTGGTCAGCGTCAGCTTGATGTTGCCGGTCGCCTTGTCGTGGCGGGCGGTGACCTCGGGGCCCGCGGTCTTGCCCGGGCCCTTGAAGGTGCGCAGGAAGCCGTTCGGGCCGAACACGCTCAGGTCGTGGCTGCCGCCGGAGTACGCCGAGTTCCAGGTGTCGGAGACCGTCCTGCCCGCGCCCGTGGTGTACGTCCAGGGCCCGTCGGTGCGGTTGCCGGAGCGCACGTGGAAGCAGACGCCCGCCTGGTCGCCCCCGCCGAAGGTGAGGGTGAACTTCCCGGCGGCCGTGTCCGCGCGGCCGTCCACCAGCGGGGCGTAGGGCAGCGCACGCGCGGGCCGCGCGCCGCGCTCCTGCTTGGGCAGCGCGGGGCTCGCGGGCGGCTTGGGGAAGTAGTCGGGGTGGCGCTCGTGGTCCGGCGGCTCGTAGGCGGCCGTGTCGGGCAGCTCCGCCGGGTCGGTGTCCTTGCCGCCGAAGTCGAAGGCGGAGGTGAGGTCGCCGCAGATCGCGCGGCGCCACGGCGAGATGTTGGGCTCCTCGACGCCGAAGCGCTTCTCCATGAACCGGATGATCGACGTGTGGTCGAAGACCTCGGAGTTCACGAACCCGCCGGTGCTCCACGGCGAGATCACGAGCATCGGGACGCGCTGCCCGAGGCCGTAGTGCCCGGCCGCGTAGGAGGCGTTGCCCGGGAAGTGGTCCAGTGCGGTGTCGACCGTCGACAGGCCCTGGTTCGCCGACGAGGGGACGTACGGCGGCACGATGTGGTCGAAGTAGCCGTCGTTCTCGTCGTACGTGAGGAACAGTGCCGTCTTCCCCCACACCGCCGGGTTGGAGGTGAGCGCGTCCAGGATCTGCGCGATGTACCAGGCGCCGTAGTTCACCGGCCAGTTCGGGTGCTCGCAGAACGCCTCGGGCGCGGCGATGTAGGACACCTGCGGCAGCCGGTCCGCCTTGACGTCGGCCTTCAGGATGTCGAAGTAGCCGTCGCCCGCCTTGGCGTCGGTGCCGGTGCGGGCCTTGTCGTAGAGCGGGTCGCCGGGCTTGGCGTTGCGGTACTTGTTGAAGTACAGGAGCGAGTTGTCGCCGTAGTTGCCGCGGTAGGCGTCGTCGATCCAGCCCCACTTGCCCGCGGCGTCCAGGCCGTCGCCGATGTCCTGGTAGACCTTCCAGGACACGCCCGCCTGCTCCAGGCGCTCGGCGTACGTCGTCCAGTCGTAGCCCAGCTCCTGGTTGCCGAGGACCGGTCCGCCGCCCTTGCCGTCGTTGCCGACGTGGCCCGTCAGCATGTAGTAGCGGTTGGGGTCGGTGGCCCCGATGAACGAGCAGTGGTAGTCGTCGCAGATCGTGAAGGCGTCGGCGAGCGCGTAGTGGAAGGGGATGTCGTCCCGTTTCAGGTACGCCATGGTCCGCTCGGACTTCGCCGGGATCCACTGGTCGTACGCGCCGTTGTTGAACGCCTTGTGGCCGCCGGCCCAGTCGTGGTCGAGGCCCGCGATGAACTGCATGCCGAGGTTGTCCGCGTCCGGGTGGAAGGGCAGGACCTCCTTGCCGCCGCCCTTCTGGTGCCAGACCGGCTTGCCGCCGGGCAGCGTCACGGGGCGCGGGTCGCCGAAGCCGCGTACGCCCTTCATCGTCCCGAAATAGTGGTCGAAGGAACGGTTCTCCTGCATGAGCACCACGACGTGCTCGACGTCCTCGATGGTGCCGGTGCGGCGCCTCGCGGGCAGCGAGGCCGCGCGGGCGATGCTCTCGTTCAGCGCGGCGAAGGCGGCGGTGCCGCCGGCCAGTTGCAGGAAGCGGCGCCGGTTGAGTTCAGGCATGGGGATATGACCTCGCGTGATGTGGGGGGACGTGAGCGGGTGCAGTGTGTCAACTGGGCCAAGGCTTATGGAAGAGGCAGGCGGGCCTGTGTCCGCGAGATGACACCGGGGCCAACCGCGGGTGCCGGGAGGCCCGCGCGACGGACGCGACCGCAGTGACGTCACCGCCGCGCGGACCGGGCGCGCGTTGCGGGCTCGTGAACTCTCCCCCGGCCAGGAATGCGGGAGCCGCCCCCGGCCTTGTCACCAGTGATCGTCGACGTGCGCCACGGGGCGCGCGGGACGCACGGAACGGAGCGAGGGACAGATGGCCAAGGCGTACGCGTTCACCCGGCACGGCGGTCCCGAGGTCGAGGCCCTGATCGACCGGGAGCCGCCCGAGCCGGGACCGGGACAGCTGCTGATCAAGGTGCGGGCGGCGGGCGTCAACCCCGTCGACCACAAGCTGCGCGGCGGCTACCGCAGGCCGGGGCAGGCCCCCGCCGAACTGCCCGAGGTGCTCGGCAGCGAGGCCGCGGGCGTGGTGGAGCGGACCGGTCCCGGGGCCGAGGGGTTCGCCGTGGGGGACGCGGTGTTCGGGTCCACGCTCACCGGCGGGTACGCCGAGCACACGCTGCTTCCGGTGGCCGTCGCCGCACGCGTCCCGGAGGGCCTGTCCTTCGCGGAGGCCGCGACGCTGCCGGTCGCCGCGGCCACCGCCTACGACGGCGTGCGGCAGCTCGCACTGCCCGCCGGGGCGACGCTCCTGGTCACCGGCGCCGGGGGCGGCGTGGGCGGGAACGCGGTGCGCCTCGCCCGCCATCTGGGGCTGCGCGTCGTCGGTACGGCGAGCGAGGCCAAGAAGGACGTCGTCGAGTCCCTGGGCGCGGTCCATGTGGCTCCGGGTCCCGACCTGGTGGAGCGGATCCGTGCCGCGGCCCCGGACGGCGTCGACGGCGTCTTCGACCTGGTCGGCGGTGAGCACCTGCGGACGGTCGCGGAGGTGGTGGCCGACCGCACGAAGCTGATCACGGCGGGCGGCAAGCAGATCGTGGTCGAGCTCGGCGGCTCCGCCGTGGCCCGGGCGCGGGACGCCGCCACGCTCGACGCGGTGGCCGAACTCGCCGCCGCCGGTGTGCTCCGGCCGCACATCACGGCGACGTACCCGCTGGAGCGGGCGGGCGAGGGCCTGCGCGCGGTGGAGACCGGCCACGCGCTCGGCAAGGTCGTGATCGAGGTCGGCCCGTGAGGTCACCGCGGGCTCCGGAACGGGGCTGGGGTTCGGGCCGCGCCGGAACATCCCGTTCCGAGCGGCGCGGACACCGGCCACGACGTCAGCCGACAAGTCGACATACTGAACTGGCCAACAGGGCCCTGACCGGGAAAAAGGACAAGACGGCCGTTCGTTCGGATTGATACCTTCCGGACCATGCGTGCCCTTGGTGACAAAGAAATCCGTGCGTCGTTCGTGAACTGCTCGAAGGGCGAGGCCCGGCGTCTCACCCTGCCCGCGGGCTTCGCCGAGACGCCCTGGTCCGACCTGGACTTCCTGGGCTGGCGCGACCCCAAGGCGCCGGACCGCGGCTATGTCGTCGCCGAGCGGGACGAGGAGCTGGTCGGCATCGCCCTGCGCGCCTCCACGGGGGCCCGCCGCTCCCTGCTGAAGTCCAGCATCTGCTCGGTGTGCGTGACGCCGCAGGCCGGTTCGGGCATCGCACTGCTCGTCGCGCCCCGCGCGGGCGAGGCGGGCCGCCAGGGCAACTCGGTCGGCCTGTACGTCTGCGCGGACCTGGCCTGCTCCCTCTACGTACGCGGAAAGAAGACGTCGGCCCTGGCCCGCCGCTTCGACGAGAGCCTCACGCCCGAGGAGCAGAACCACCGCACGGTCCGCAACCTCAACGGCTTCCTGGACCAGGTGCTCGGCCGCGCCTAGACCTGCCGGGGGTCGACCAGTTGCAGGGTCAGGGCGTCCGGCGGGTCCGCGAGGCCGGGGCCGCCCGCCTCGGCCCAGGTGAGGATGTCGTCGAGGGACGCGTCGTCCAGGGCGAAGCCCACCCAGGCCGGGCGGCCGCCGTGCGCGCGGCCCGTGCGGGAGGGCTGGACGACCACGATGTTGGCCTGGCCGCAGGGGCCGAGGCAGTCGCTGGTGCGCACCGCGAACCGGCCCTCGGACGCGTCCGCCGCCGCCCGCAGCCGCGCCAACTGGCCCACGTGGTCGGTGCCGGGGTGCTTGCCCGGGTCGCCGCAGCAGCAGCCACGGCAGACGACGAGGGTGCAGGGGCGGGGCACAGGCAGGGGCGCCGGGGTCGCTGGGGTCACCGGGGTCACGGTGTCGGGGGCGGTGCGGGGATCGGGCAGGAGCACGGCCGGGGCGGTGCGGGGCTCGGGCACGGTCATTTCATGATCATGCCAGGGGGCGCTCAGGTCAGATAGGCCAGGCCCGGGTGTGCCTGCCGGTAGCCGTCGACCAGGCGGCGGGCCACGGACACCGAGTCGACCAGCGGGTGCAGCGCGAACGCCTTGACGGCCGTGGCGCGCGAACCGCTGTCCGCCGCGGCGAGGACCTCCCGCTCGACCGCCTTGACCGCGCACACCAGGCCCGTGGCGTGCCCCGGCAGCGGTGACACGGCCGCCGGGTGCGGACCCGACGCGTCCACCAGGCACGGCACTTCGATGACCGCGTCCGAGTCCAGCTCGGGCAGGGTCGTGCGGTTGCGGACGTTGAGGATCAGGGTCGCGCGTTCGTCGCGGGCGATGGCCCGCATCAGGGCGAGGGCGACCTGTTCGTAGCCGCCGGACTCCATGTCCTCGGGGGCGCGTTCACCGGCGCCCGCGGCCTCCCTGCTGTGCGCCATGTACGTGGCCTCGCGCTCGGCGCGGGTGGCGTCCCAGGTCTTGAACGCGGGCGTGCCGGGGCTCCGCATCTCCTCGTAGAAGCGGGCCTGCTGGTCGCGCAGGAACGCGCCGCGGGTCCGCTCGGCCGACCGGTAGGCGTGGACGGTCTCCCGGTTGAAGTAGTAGTAGTGCAGGTACTCGTTGGGGATCACGCCGAGCGACTGCAGCCAGTCGGCGCCGAACAGCTTGCCCTCCTCGAAGGACTCCAGGAGGCCGCGGTCGGCGAGCAGCCGCGGCAGCAGGTCCTGCCCTTCGACCTCCAGGCCGCTCAGCCAGCCCAGGTGGTTCAGGCCCACGTAGTCGAGCCGTGCCCGGCGGGGCTCGGCGCCGAGCAGCCCCGCGATCCGGCGGCCGAGGCCCACGGGCGAGTCGCAGATGCCGATGACGCGGTCGCCGATGTGGCGGGCCATCGCCTCGGTCACCAGGCCGGCCGGGTTGGTGAAGTTGATGACCCACGCCTCGGGCGCGAGCCGCCGCACCCGGCGGGCGATGTCGACGGCGACGGGCAGCGTCCGCAGCCCGTACGCGATGCCGCCCGCGCCGACCGTCTCCTGCCCGAGCACCCCTTCGGCGAGGGCCACCCGCTCGTCGGCGGCGCGTCCCTCCAGGCCGCCGACGCGGATCGCGGAGAACACGAAGTCGGCGCCGCGCAGCGCCTCGTCGAGGTCGGCGGTGACGATCACGGCGGGCGCGTCGGCCACGCCGGCGGCCTGGTCGGCGAGGACGCGGGCGATCGCCGTGGCCCGGGCGCCGTCCACGTCGTACAGGACGACCTCGGTGATGCGGCCCTCGGCGCGGTCGCCGAGCAGTGCCCGGTACACGAGGGGCACACGGAATCCGCCGCCGCCCAGAATTGCCAGCCTCATGTCTGAACCACCTCGCTCGCAGTGCACGTCGCCCTGAACTCCTACCACTTCGCGCGGCCACGTGCGGAACGCGGGGTCGGGGCCGGGCGCGGCCCGAGCGAGCGAAAGGATCCGGCCGACGGTCCCGCAGCGCCCGGCCGACGGTCCCGGGGTACCCAGCCGGTGAGCCCCGAGCGCCTAGCCGGCGGTCCCGGAGCCGCCCGGCACGGCCGTGATCGCCCGGCCCGCCCACTCCGGTGCCGCCTCCACGAACGCGGCGAGGCGCTCGCGGACCGCGTCCGGGAACGGCACCGCGCGGCCCGCCTTCTGGTCGACGTGCAGCGCGAGCAGTTCCGTCGTCGCGACGGGCGCGGCGTCCGGCGCCGGATCGGCCGCGGCGCCGTCGACGACGTACAGCTCGTGGGCGAAGTGCGCCTTCTTGCCGTGCACGCCGAGGACCCGGGTGCGCACGGCGAGGTGCGCGCCCTCGGCGACGTCGCGCAGATACCGCAGATGGGCCTCGACGGTGTAGAGGGAGCAGCCGGTGGCCTCGCGGTAGGCGGCGTCCAGGCCGGTGGCTTCCATCATGGCGTCGGTGGCGAAACCGAAGGCCAGCGAGTAGTAGCCCTCGCTCATATGGCCGTTGTAGTCGATCCACTCCGACGGGACGACCTGCCGGTGGGGCGCGAGACGCCGGGCGATTTCCCTGGTCACATGGTTCCCTTCGGTTCAGCGTGGCCGACGGCCCGGCGCGGCAGCCTCCCCGTCGCACGCAGTACGTCGATGACGCCCTGGTCGCGTTCGGCGACGAGGTCGGCGATGGTGCGCCCGGCGGCGGCCTCGTCGCATCCGGCGACCACCGCGTCGTACAGGTCCTTGTCCAGCTCGGGTGCTTCGAGCCGCGTCCACGGGGACTTCAGGGAAGGACCGAAGTGGTCGAGCATATGGGCCATGCCGCCCTCGCCGCCCGCGAGCGCGAAGGTGAGCATGGGGCCCATGAACGCCCAGCGCAGGCCGGGGCCCTCGGTGATGGAGTCGTCGATCTCCTGGACGGTGGCCTCACCGTTGGCCACCATGTGCAGCGCCTCGCGCCACAGGGCTTCCTGGAGGCGGTTGGCGATGAAGCCGGGCACCTCGCTCTTCATGGTGATGACGGACTTGCCCGCGACCTCGTAGAAGCGCGACGCCCAGGCGACGGCCTCCGCGGTGGTGCGCTCACCGCCGACGACCTCGACGAGCGGGATCAGGTACGGCGGGTTGAAGGGGTGCCCGACGACGAGGCGCCCGGGCGTCGCAGCCTCGATCTGCATGTCGGTCATCGGATAGCCGGAGGTCGAGGAGGCTATGACGACTCCGGCGGGCGCGGCGGCGTCCAGCTTCGCAAGAAGCTCACGCTTGAGCTCCAGCTTCTCGGGCGCGCTCTCCTGCACGAACTGCGCGTCGGCGACGGCCTCTTCGAGGGTCGCGGCGACGGTGAGCCGGTCCTGCGAGGCGCCGTCGGCGAGGCCGAGCCGGGTGAGCGCGGGCCAGGCGGCCTCGACGAGCCGACGCAGCCGGGCCTCGGCGTCCGGGGCGGGGTCCCAGGCGGTGACGTCGTAGCCACGCGCGAGGAAGTGCGCGACCCAGCCGCCGCCGATGACACCGGCCCCGACACAGGCGACGCGGCGTACGTCTTCGGGGGTGGTCGTGGTCATGGTGGAGGGGTTCCTTTCGCTGCTGGGGGGTTGGCGTGCCCCGTAGGGGCGCGGGCGTCTGCGGGGCGGGAGGCGAGGGTCGTGCCCCGTAGGGGCGCGGGGAACTGCGCGACCAGCCGGCGACGGCCCGCAGACGAGAACTCAGCCGGACGCGGCCTGGCGGCGGGGCTTGAGGCCCAGCTTCCGACGGGCCTCGTCAGGCGTGGCGACCCGAGACCCGAGGTTCTCGGTGATCTGGACGGCCCGCTCGACCAGCTGTGCGTTGGTGACCTTGTTCCCCTTGCCCAGATACAGGTTGTCCTCAAGCCCGACCCGGACCTGCCCGCCGAGCAGAATGGACTGCGCGACCCACGGCATCTGCATGCGCCCGATCGCGAAGCTGGCCCACTGCGCCCCCTCGGGCAACATGTTGACCATCGACTGAAGCACGCCGGGATCGGCGGGGGCACCCCACGGGATGCCCATGCAGAGCTGGAAGACGGTCGGATCGTCGAGCAGGCCCTCGGCCAGCAGCTGCTTGGCGAACCACAGCTGCCCCGTGTCGAAGATCTCCAGCTCGGGCCGCACGCCCAGCTCCTGGATGCGCCTGGCGCCCTGCCGGAGCATGTCGGGCGTGGAGACGTAGAGGTTGGACCCGTCGCCGAAGTTGAGGGAGCCGCAGTCGAGGGTGCAGATGTCGGGGAGCAGGTCCGCGACGTGCGGGAGCCGGTCGAGACCGCCGACGAGGTCGGTGCCGGGAAGCTCGCCGAGCCCCTTCAGGGGCTGCTCCGGGTCGACGGCCAGATCCCCGCCCATGCCCGCCGTCAGGTTGATGACGACGTCGGTGCCGGTCTCCTTCACGCGCTCGACGACCTCGCGGTAGAGGCGGGGGTCGCGGGACGGCGCGCCGGTCTCGGGGTCGCGGACGTGGATGTGCACGACGGCGGCGCCGGCCTCGGCGGCCCGCACGGCGTCGCGGGCTATCTGCTCGGGCGTGACGGGCACGTGCGGGCTCTTGCGGACGGTGTCGCCCGCGCCGGTGAGGGCGCAGGTGATGATGACGTTGTCGTTCACGGGCATGGCGGACTCCCTTTCGGGTGCTGGGGGTTGTGGTGGTGCGGAGTGCGGACGGGGCCGCGTACCGAAGGCGCCGGGCGTACGCGGCCGGGGCTCAGCGCGCGGCGAGCGCGGCGTCCACGTGGGCGAGCAGGGCCGCGTGCATGTCGTCGGGGCGGGTGCCGGGCCCTTCCGGGGTGCCGGCGAGGACCTGGGTGGCGAGGCCGTCGATGAGGGCGGTCAGGTGCAGGGCGGCCGCTTCGGGGTCGACGGCCCTGAACGCGCCCTGGGCGACGCCGCGCCGGACGACGTCGGCGACGGTGGCGCGCCACTGCCGGTAGTACTCGGTGTGCAGGCGGCCGACGGCGGTGGAGCGGGCCGCCTCGGCCCACAGGTCGAGCCAGACGCTCCACTGGTCGCGCTGCTGGGCGGTGCGCGGGGTCTGGAGCTCGATGAGCTGGCGCAGCTCGTCGGCGGCGTCGGCCGCCTCGGCGATGCGGGCGGCCCTGCGGGCGGTGTCCTCGTCCATGCACCAGCGCGCGGCCGCCTCCAAGAGGTCGTCACGGCCGGGGAAGTGGTAGTGGATGGCGGCGGTGCTGGTCTCGCAGGCCTTGGCGATGTCCTGGACGCGGACGGCGTGGAAGCCGTGGTCGGCGATGAGGCGGACGGTCTCGCGGATGATCTGCAACGGCCGCCCCTCGGGGGGCGTCGCGGCCCTCCGTCCGCGCGGGGCGGCCGGGCGGGCCGCGGCCGGGTCCGCGCCGCCTCGGGTGCCGAGCAGCCAGGCCGCGTCGACGTCGGCGGTGTCCGCGATCCGGGCCAGCTCCGCCGCGGTGAAGCGCCGGGTGCCGCTCAGGGAGCGCGACAGCTTCGACGGGTCCATGACGATCCGCCGCGCGAACTCGCGCTGGGTCACGCCCGCCGCGGCGATGACCTCACGGACACGGGTGGGGACGTCGGGGTCTTGCTCCATGCCGGCCACCGTACCCGTGCATTGAGATCAGCACAACGCGAGCTTCATGATCCTCCGGCTGCACTCACTGTTTCACGCCATTGCGATGCTGACTGATGCATCAGTCAGCTCAATGCCCCTCGCGGCCCGGGCGCCCCGTGCCACCCCTGGGCCCCGTCCGCCCCCACCCCCGCCGCACCGCCACCGGCGCCGACACCACCCCGAGCACCGCCACCCACCCGCACACACCCGCCCAGCCCAGCGTCGCGTACGCGAGGGCCCCGAGCGACGAACCCGCCGCGCCGCCGATGAAGGCGCACGTCATGTAGGCCGTGTTGAGGCGGCTGCGGGCCTCGCCGCTGAGGGCGAAGATCCGCACCTGGTTGGCGACCATCCCGGACTGCATGGCCACGTCCAGGAGCAGCGTGCCGAGGGCCAGGGCCACGAGCCCGGCCACGCCGCCGAGCCCGCCGAGGGCGAGAACGCCCGCCGACGCGACGACCGCGACCAGGCAGACGGCGTTCACCGCGTCCGGGCCGCGCCGGTCGATCTGGCGGCCGGCGAACGGCGTCGCCAGCATCGTGCCCGCGTTCACCAGGGCCAGCGCGCCGACCGCCGAGGCGCCGAGGCCGTACGTCCCGCTCGTCAGGAAGAGGGCGACCCCCGTCCACAGCGCCTGGAACGCCGCGAAGGCCGTCGCCTGGTAGAAGCACGAGAGCCTGAGCAGGGGCTCGGTGCGCAGCAGCCGCAGCGACTCGGCGAGCAGGGCCGGATAGCGCTGGCTCGACGTCGGCACGGTGCGGGGCAGACGGCGGGCGAGGACGGCCCCGATCAGGAGCGCCACCACGGCCGTCACGAGGTAGGGCGCCCGCCAGCCGAGCCATTCGCCGAGCGCGCCGCCGAACGCGCGCGAGAGCAGCATGCCGCCGATGGACCCGCTCAGGAGGGTGCCGGTGACGGCGCCCCGGCGCTCGGCGGGGACGAGTCCCGCCGCCATGGGCGCGACGACGGGAGCAACGACCGTCGTGACGCCCACGAGCACGCTCGCGCCGAGCAGCGGCGGCAGCGCGGGCGCGGCACTCGCGGCGAGCAGCCCGGCGCCGCTGAGGGCGAACAGGGTGGTGATGAGCGTGCGGTGCGGGACGCGGTCGCCGAGCGGCACCAGGAAGAAGATGCCGAGCGCGTAGCCGAACTGGGCCGCGGTCACCACGAAGGCCGCCGTGTCACCGGACACGTCGAGTCCGGAGGCGACCAGCGGGCTGACGGCCTGCGGGAAGTAGATGTTGCCGACGGCGACGCCACAGGCCACGGCGAGGAGGAGCACCATGCCGCGGCTGAGGAAGTCGCGGGGGGTGGGGGCGGCCGGGGCGGGGGCTTTCGAGGCTGCGGCTTCCCGAGCGGAAGCTCCCGAAGCCGGAGTCCCCGAAGCCGGAGTTGCCGATTCGGCGCGGGCCGGCGCTTCCGGAGCGGCGGCCTCCGAGGAGAGGGGCGCTGAAGCGGCCGGTATCGGCCCCGGCGTGGGCGTGGTGCGTTCGGTCACGAGGGATCACCTTCG
The DNA here is from genome assembly GCF_045070545.1 of Streptomyces sp. RK9. Taxonomy (NCBI): domain Bacteria; kingdom Bacillati; phylum Actinomycetota; class Actinomycetes; order Kitasatosporales; family Streptomycetaceae; genus Streptomyces; species Streptomyces sp. RK9. The sequence goes on from NZ_CP173703.1 coordinate 1,674,985, forward strand.
CCGCTGCGGCCCTCGCGCACAAGGCATTTCTCCCCACGGCCCCGGCCCGGCCGCACCCCCGCCCACCTGCGCGGCTTGCCCCTTCCCCGCGCGTCAGGGGTTGGCTTCGCGGCCCTCTCCACCCCACGACCCGAGGAGCCACCATGACGCCCGCCCCTGACTCCCCCGAGACCACCGACGCCACCGGCACCGGCGACGACGGCCTGCCGCTGCCCGGCGAGGCGTCCCGCGGCCGGTGCGGGCTCGGCCCCGGCGTCGCCGAGCAGCGCGTCGACCGGCTCGACGCGGAGATCGCGCGGCTCACGGGGCTGCGGCAGCGGCTCGCGCGCCGGTTGGCGGCGATCCGCGCGGCGACCCTCACGCCCGGGGACGCACGCGGCACCCGGACCGACGAGGGGCACGCGGCACCGCCGGAGGAGCCGACCACAGCACCGCCGAAGGAGTCGACCACGGCGCGGCCGGACGCACGGTCGAGACCCCCGGCACGATGCCGGTCCCGCAACACCCGCCCCCGCACGGGTGTTTGACCGGAGGGCGATTTCGGCCCGGCGTATCACGCGATGGTGTGACCGGGGGCGGCGCCCGGCATCCGACGGCGCGGCCCGGGTAGTGCTCGGCTGCCCGTACGCCGTCCGCGAGGAGAGAGCCCCGCATGCCGCAGCCGTCACGCCCCTTCGAACTGCCGAGCTTCTACATGGTGCATCCCGCGCGCCTCAATCCCCATACGGAGGAGGCGCGTGCGCACACCCGGGAGTGGGCGCGGGACATGGGGATGCTGGAGGGCTCCGGGGTCTGGGACACGGCCGACCTGGAGGCGCACGACTACGCGCTGCTGTGCGCGTACACCCACCCGGACTGCGACAGCGCGGCACTGTCCCTGGTCACCGACTGGTACGTGTGGGTGTTCTTCTTCGACGACCACTTCCTGGAGCTGTTCAAGCGCACCCAGGACCGGGTGGGCGGCAAGGCCTACCTCGACCGGCTGCCCGCGTTCATGCCGATGGACCTCGCGACGCCGATGCCCGAGCCCACCAACCCGGTGGAGGCGGGCCTCGCCGACCTGTGGACGCGCACGGTGCCCAGCATGTCCCTGGAGTGGCGGGCCCGGTTCGCGGAGAGCACCCGCAACCTCCTCAACGAGTCGCTGTGGGAGCTGTCCAACATCAACGCGCACCGCGTCGCGAACCCCGTCGAGTACATCGAGATGCGCCGGAAGGTCGGGGGCGCGCCCTGGTCGGCGGGGCTCGTGGAGTACGCGACGGGCGCGGAGGTCCCGGCGGCGGTCGCCGCGTCGCGGCCGCTGCGGGTCCTCAGGGACACGTTCTCCGACGCCGTGCACCTGCGCAACGACCTGTTCTCCTACCAGCGCGAGGTCGAGGAGGAGGGCGAGCTGAGCAACGGTGTCCTGGTCCTGGAGACCTTTCTCGGCTGTTCCACGCAGGAGGCCGCGGACGCCGTCAACGACCTGCTCACGGCCCGGATGCAGCAGTTCGAGGAGACGACGTTCACCGAACTCGCCCCGCTGTGCGCCGAGAAGGCGCTGACGCCGCGGCAGAGCGCCGACGTCCTCGCGTACGTCAAGGGGCTCCAGGACTGGCAGTCCGGCGGCCACGAGTGGCACATGCGCTCCAGCCGCTACATGAACGAGGGCGCCGTCGACCGCCCCTCGCCCCTCGCCGGCCCCACCGGCGTCGGCACGTCCGCCGCCGGCATCAAGGCCCTCATGGCCGCGACCGGCGCCCAGCGCGTGCGCCGCTTCACCCACGTCCCGTACCAGCGTGTCGGCCCGTCCGTGATCCCCGACTTCGACCTGCCGTACACGACCACCCTCAGCCCCCACCTCGACGCCTCACGGCGCGAGGTCATCGACTGGTCCAGCCGCATGGGCCTGCTGGAGCCCCAGCCGGGCGTACCCGCCTCGCACATCTGGGACGCCCGCAAGCTCGCCGGGTACGACTTCCCGCTGTGCGCCGCCGGTCTGCACCCGGACGCCACCCGGGAACAGCTCGACATCAGCTCGTGCTGGCTGACCTGGGGGACGTACGGGGACGACTACTACCCGGTGGTGTTCGGCAGGCCCCGTGACCTGCTCGGCGCGAAGGTCTGCAACGACCGCCTGCTGCTGTTCATGCCGCTGGACTGCTCGCCCACGCCCCCGCCCGCCAACGCCCTGGAGCGGGGCCTCGCCGACCTGTGGGCGCGCACGGCCGGTCCCATGGACGCGGGAGGGCGCGCCCTGCTCCACCGCACCCTGGTGGACATGACGGACAGCTGGCTGTGGGAGCTGTCCAACCAGGCGCAGAACCGCATCCCGGAGCCGGTCGACTACATGGAGATGCGCCGCCACACCTTCGGCGCGCACTTCACGATGAACCTGAGCCGCTTCGGGCACGGCAAGCGGGTGCCCCCGGAGGTCTACACGAGCGGCCCGGTGCAGAACCTGGAGAACGCCGCCGCCGACTACTCGATGCTCATGAACGACGTCTTCTCGTACCAGAAGGAGATCGAGTACGAGGGCGAGGTGCACAACGCCATCCTCGTCGTGCAGAACTTCTTCGACTGCGACTATCCGGCGGCGCTCGGCATCGTCGACGACCTCATGCGGTCCCGCATGAGCCAGTTCCAGCACGTCGTCGCGCACGAACTGCCTGTCCTGTACGACGAGTTCGGCCTCGACCAAGAGGTGCGGGACATCCTCGACGGCTATGTGGAGGAGCTGAAGAACTGGATGGCCGGGATCTTCGTCTGGCACCGCGACTGCCGCCGCTACCGCCAGGAGGACCTCTCGCACGGGCCGCTGCCCGAGCCGTCGGGGCTCGGCATGGAGGTGGTGCGGCCCGCGTGGTTGCGGGAGCTCGCCACCCCGTGAGCGGCTGCGGGTAAGGTCGGCGGTCGGGCCGGTCACCGGGGTCGGCCCGGGGCCGGCGCGGTCCGGCCCCGGGAACATGGGGAGGGCGCGCGCCGTGCGGGAGCCGAACCACGTCCACCCGGCCGCCCCCGGCGCCCCCGCCCGCTGGCTCACCGTCTCCCCCGAACGCACCGTGCTCGGCGTCATCCACAACGTGACCTCGGCTACCCGGCTGCTCGACCTGCTCACCGTCTTCGACGGCGACCGGCGGGTGCAGACCGTGTTCACCTGTACCGGCTCCTCCCCGTTCGCGGACGGCGTCGCGGAGTTCGCCGCCGCCCGCGAACTCCCTTTCCTCCCCTGGGACGAGGCGGTGAAGGCGGAGTTCGACCTGGCGGTCGGCACCAGCCGCGGCGGAGCCCTGCACAGCGTCTCCGCACCGCTCCTGGGCGCCCCGCACGGCGCCGGATACAATAAGAGACTCAACAGCCGGGAGCCGGGAGCCGGGAGCCGGGAGCCGGGAGCCGGGAGCCGGGAGCCGGGAGCCGGGAGCCTTCGGCCTTACGGCTGAATGGCTCGTGTACGACGGCGAGTTGATACCGTCCGCGATCGTCCTCTCCCACGAGGAACAGCTCGCCCGGCTGCGCGCCGGCTGCCCCGAGGCCCTGCCGGTGGCGCACGTCGTCGGCGACCCCTGCATGGACCGCCTCCGCGCCTCCCTCCCCTTCCGCGCCGAGTACCGCGCCGCGCTCGGCGTCCGCCGCGACCAGCGCCTGCTCGTCCTCAGCTCGACCTGGGGCCGCGGCTCCCTCCTCGGCACCGCGGGCGACCTGGTGCTCCGCGCGCTCACGGAACTCCCCCACGACTCCTTCCGCGTCCTCGCCGCCGTCCACCCCAACGCCTGGTACGGGCACGGGGGTTGGCAGCTCCGCTCGTGGCTGCGACCCCACCTGGACGCCGGGCTGCTGCTCCCGCCGCCCGCGGACGGCACCTGGCAGGCGGCGCTGTGCGCGGCGGACGCGTTCGTCGGCGACCACGGCTCGGTGACGCTGTACGCGGCGGGGCTCGGCCTGCCGGGGCTGCTCGGCGCGTTCGACGAGGACAGCGTGGCGGCGGACTCCCCCATGGCGGCCCTGGGCGAGGTGCTGCCCCGCGTCTCGCCCGCACGGCCGCTCGCCGCCCAGCTGGAGCGCGCCGCTCTCCGTCAGCCGACGGACCCGCGGCTCGCCGCAGTCACCTCGCAGATCACCTCCCACCCGGGCGAGGCCCCGGCCCGCCTGCGCCGCCTCTGCTACCGCATGCTCGACCTGGACGAGCCCGCCTCCCCGCTCGCGCCGCGCCCCGTCGACGTACCGCGGGACCTGTCGCCGACACCCCGCTCCCCCGTGGAACAGCCCCTGTTCGTCCAGGCCTTGGTGACGTCGGGCGACGGCGTCGACGCGGCCACGGGCCCACACCGGCCCCTGGAGCCCGCCGGGCCGACCGAGGTCCTGATCCGGCGCTACCCCGCCCACGCCCGGTCCGCCGCCACCCCGCACCCGCCGCTCACCGACGCCCACCTCTCCGTCACCGCGGGCGAACCCGACGCCCGTTGGGCGCAGGCGGCGGACGTGGTCACGGCCCGCGCGCCCGTGCCCGGGGCCCATCTCGCCGCGCTGACCGACGAGTTGTTCGCGGCCCACCCGGGCTGTGCGCTGGTCGCCGTACCGCAGGAGGACGGACGGTGCTCGCTGCACACCCGCAACGGCAACGACTTTCAGGGGCGTTGGGAGTCGCCGCCCGCCTGGGCCACGGCGTCGCTCACCGCGTCGGCGGTGTACGCCTGGCTGCTCCGGCACGAGGACGACTTGGCGGGCGAAGTGCTGGTGCGGCTCACTCCGGACGGCGTACCGGCGCGTCTGCGGGTGTGGCGCATCGGCTCGAACCCAGATACACACAGCGCCAGTTGACGCTCACGCGCCGCCGACCTCCCCCAAGCGCTCCCGCGCCCCCGCCGCCGCCACGCTCCCCAGCACCCGGTACGTGTCGAGCGCCGCACGCCAGTCCTCCCGCGCCCGCGCCTCGTCGCCGTGCGCCGCCCACGCGTCGCCGCGGGTGAGGCGGGCGTCGGCCTCTTCCTTGGGGGCGCCGCGCTCCCGCAGGAGGGTGATCGCCTCGTCCAGCGGGACGACGGCCTCGTCGGCACGGTCGGCGGCCAGGCGGGCCTGGGCGTAACGGGTCAGCGCGCGGGCCTCGTTGTAGCGGTCGGGCACGGGCAGCTCGGCGAAGAGGCGGCGGGCGCCGAGCAGGGCCTCCGCGGCCTCCTCGTGGAGGCGTGCGGCGCTCGCCGCGCGCCCCATGTGGTACTGGAGCAGCGCCCGGCCGCGCGGGTGCGCCAGCTCTCCGAGCGCGCGCAGTGCCTGCCGGAAGCAGTCGAGGGCGTCCCCCGGGCGGCCCTGTTCCACCGCGACCTGGCCGAGGCCTTCGAGCGCGGAGGACTCCGTGCGAGCGTGCCCGGCCGCGCGCGCCTGCCGCAGGGCGAGCCCGTAGTGGTGCCCGGCCCGCGCCACGCTCTCCGTGCCGCCGTGGTCGAAGAGGGCGAAGGCCAGCTCGTAGTGGCAGCGGGCCAGGACGAGCCGGGCGTCGTCGGGGGCTGCGGGATCACCGGTGGCCGGGCCCGGACCAGTGCCTTCCCCGTCCGCCAGGTCTGCCACGTGCGTGGCGTGCGAGGCGTGCGGGGATTCCCCATCAGCCTCCCCGGCCTCCCCGGCCTCCCCGGCCTCCCCGGCCACCATCCGCTCCCCCGCCCGCACCGCCCGCTCCGCCACCTCCACCCACAGCGTGTGGTGCTTGCGGCGGAAGAAGAAGCCGCGCAGGGACTCGGCGAGGTCGCACACGGTGTGGTCGTGGCCGCGGGTGAACTCCAGGGCGGTGAGGGCGGCGGCGTTCTCACGGTCGGGTTCGAGGGCGTCCAGGGCCTCGGTCTCGCTGCCGAACACGCCGTCCAGGGCGGCGGGTTCACGGAAGATCGCGGCGCGGCGCCAGCGGCCGGACACCAGGTGCTCGGCCGCCGCGGCCCGCCGCAGGTACCAGTCGGTGATGCGGGCCGCGACCGCCGCCGCCTCGGCGGCGTCCGTGCGGGCGAGGGCGGCCGCGTACTCGTGGAGGAGGCCGTTCATGCGGCAGCGGCCGGGCGCGGGCCGTTCGAGGAGGTTGCCGTTGAGGAGCGTGCGCCGCGCCCGCGCGCCCGCTTCGGGGCCGCCCGCCAGCTCGTCGACGAGGGCGTCGGCGAACTCGGGTGTCGGGTTCAGGCCGAGCCCGCGGAACACGGCGGCCGTCGCGGGTTCGAGCGCGGCGTAGGAGTCCTCGAAGACGGACCGCAGGGAGTACGTGTGCGGGTCGTCGGGCACGGTCAGCGCCTCCTGGAAGGTGGGCAGGGCCAGGAGCCTGCGGACGAACTCCTCGACACCGCCCTCCAGCGGGTCCGCGGCGCGCGCCCCGGCGAGCCGGGCGGCGGCGGGCAGGCCCGCGAAGGCGGGGATGACGGTCCGGAGTAACTCCTGGCCCCGGTCGGTGAGTTCGGCGGACACCTCGCGGCCGGCCGTGTCGAGGAACAGCTCCCGGCAGGACTCGTCGTCGAGCCCGGCGAGGCGCACGTACACGGGTTCGGAGCCCGGCAGGACGGGACGCAGGCCGTTCAGGAGCAGGCGGCTGGTGATCACGACCATGCTCTGCGGGTGCCCGGGGAGCAGCGGCGGGACCTGACCGGCCGTCACGACGTCGTCGAGGAGCACCAGGCAGGGCTCGTGCGCGGTGAGGTGGCGGTAGTACGCGGCGAGCGGCGCCGGGTCGGCGGGCATCTCGGCGCGCGGGGTGCCGAGCGCGGCGACGAAGGACTCCAGGACGGAGCGGGTGTCGGCCGGTTCCAGGGCGCCGCGCGGGCTCATGTCGGCGTAGAGGACACCGCCGGGGAAGCCCCCGCGGCGCCGCGCCGACCAGTGCAGGACGGCGCCGCTCTTGCCGATGCCCGGCGGCCCCGTCACGACGGCGACCTCGGCGGCGGCACGCAGGGGCCGGGCGTCGGCGACGCGGTCGAGGGCGGCGCGCACCGGCAGGCGGTCGACGAGCCGTCCGGGCGCGGCGGGCGCCATGAACGGCACGCGCGGGGCCCGCACTTCACCGCTCACGCACTGCCGCACGGTGACGTGACCCGCCTGGATGACGTCGCGGAAGGTCCCGCCCGAGATGTTGTTGGCCACCGAATCCACCCGGGCAGTCTTCCAGGGTGCCGCGCCTGACGGAACGCCACCTCGCGCACCGGGCCGCGCAGGGGTCCGGTGCGTGTCAGTGGTGCCCGTCCCCGCTGTGAATGCGCCGGTACTCCTCCGCCGTGGCCTTCGGCACCTGCGCGCCTGGGCCGTACATCGCCCGGGAGAGCCGCGCCCGCAGCCGTTCCGAGCGGGGCACCTTGCGGGCCACGCCGTTGGCGTCGACCAGGGGCCCGACCTCGTGGGGCCGGGGCTGTTCGTGCGCGGTGAGCGTGTACCGCTCGGCCTGGCTGAGGGGCTCGTGGACCTCGATGTACTCGCCGTGCGGCAGGCGTTTGATGAGGCCGCTCTCGCGCCCGTGCAGGACCTTGTCGCGGTCGCGGCGCTGCAGTCCCAGACAGATCCGGTGGGTGACGACGAAGGCGAGCGGCGGGGCGACGAAGAACGCGACGCGCACGAACCAGGTGATGGCGTTGATGGAGAGGTGGAAGTGCGTGGCCCACAGGTCGTTGCCGCCGCCGACCATCAGGACGCCGTACAGCGTCAGCCAGGCCACGCCGAGGCCCGTGCGGACGGGCGCGTTGCGCGGCCGGTCGGCGATGTGGTGCTCGCGTCTGTCCTTGGTGACCCAGGACTCGATGAACGGATACGCCCCGATCGCCGCCATGATCAGCGGGAACAGCGCGAAGGGGATGAAGACCCCCAACTGCAGGGTGTGCCCCCAGGCGTTGATCTCCCAGCTGGGCATCACCCGGATCAGCCCCTCGGAGAAGCCGAGGTACCAGTCGGGTTGCGCACCGGTGCCGACGAGGTCGGGGCGGTAGGGCCCGAGCGCCCACACGGGGTTGATGGTGGCGATGGCGCCCATCATGGCGAGGACGCCGAAGACGAGGAAGAAGAAGCCGCCGGCCTTGGCGATGTAGATGGGCAGGAAAGGCGCGCCGACCACGTTCTTCTCGGTGCGGCCAGGACCGGCGAACTGGGTGTGCTTGTGGTAGAAGACCAGGATCAGATGGGCCACGACCAGGCCCAGCATGATGCCCGGCAGCAGCAGGACGTGCACGGCGAAGAGTCTCGGAATGATGTCGTGGCCCGGGAACTCCCCTCCGAAGAGGAAGAAGGAGAGGTATGTGCCGATGACCGGGATCGACAGGATGGCGCCCTGCGCGAAGCGGATGCCGGTGCCGGACAGCAGGTCGTCGGGGAGCGAGTAGCCGGTGAGTCCGGTGATGAGGCCGAGCATCAACAGGGTCCAGCCGAACACCCAGTTGAGCTCGCGCGGCTTGCGGAACGCGCCGGTGAAGAACACCCGCATCATGTGCACGAGCATCCCGGCGACGAACACGAGCGCCGCCCAGTGGTGGATCTGCCGGATCAGCAGACCGCCGCGCACCTCCATGCTGATGTCGACGGTCGACTCGTAGGCGCGCGTCATCAGGACGCCCTTGAGGGGTTCGTACGAGCCGTTGTACTCGACCTCCAGGCCGCTCGGCTCGAAGAACAGGGTGAGCCAGACGCCGGTGAGGATGAGGATCAGGAAGCTGTAGAGGCAGATCTCGCCGAACATGAAGGACCAGTGGTCCGGGAACACCTTGCGCATCTGGGTCCTGGCGAGGGTGTGCACGCCGAGGCGGCCGTCCGCCCAGTCGGCGACGCGTTCCCCCTTGCCGGGACCGGGGTCGCGTGTGCCGGGGCCGGTGTTGCGGGCGCGTTCGCTCATGCGGCTCCCCCCCTCGGGCGGCTACCAGGGTAGGTGCGCCACGCGCCCCGGCGACAGGGTCGTGCGGCCCGCCGGGAAGAGGGCCCCCTCGGCCCTCGCGGGCCTCACCACTCGGCGAAGGAGCCGTCCTGGTGCCGCCACACGGGGTTGCGCCAGGCGTGCCCGCTCCGGTCGGACGCGCGCACGGCGTCCTCGTCGACCTCGACGCCGAGCCCGGGCAGGTCCGTGCGGTGGGCGTGCCCGTCGGTGAAGCGGAACGGCTCGGTGTCCACGACGTACGACAGGAGGTCGGCGCTCTTGTTGTAGTGGATGCCGCGGCTCTGTTCCTGGATGAGGAAGTTCGGGGTGGTGAAGGCGAGTTGGAGGCTCGCGGCGAGGGCGATCGGGCCGAGCGGGCAGTGCGGGGCGAGCAGGGCGCCGTGGGTCTCCGCGAGGGCGGCGATGCGCTGGACCTCCGTGATGCCGCCCGCGTGCGACAGGTCGGGCTGGGCGACCGCGATGCCCGCGGTGAGGGCGGGCAGGAACTCGGCGCGGCTGTAGAGGCGTTCGCCGGTGGCGATGGGGACGGGGCTCGCCGCGACCAGGGCGGGCAGCAGGTGGCTCTGGTCGGGCAGCAGCGGCTCCTCCGCGAACAGCGGGTGCAGCGGGGCGAGTTGGGCGAGGACGCGGCGGGCGCTCGCGGGGGTGAAGCGGCCGTGGAAGTCGACGGCGACGTCCCGGTCGGGGCCGAGGGCCTCGCGGGCGATGGCGACGCGGTCGACGACGGCGGCGGTCTCGGCGGGCGTGGTGAGGGGCGACGTCGCTCCGGCCGCGTTCATCTTCACGGCGGTGAAGCCCGCCTCGACCTGCTCGGCGATGTGCTCGGCGAGCACGGCGGGCTCGTCGCCGCCGACCCACGCGTACACCCGCGCCCGGTCCCGTACGGGCCCGCCGAGCAGGGCGTGCACGGGCGCGCCGTACGTCTTGCCCGCGATGTCCCACAGGGCCTGGTCGATGCCCGCGACGGCACTGGAGAGGACGGGTCCGCCGCGGTAGAAGCCGCCCTTGGTGAGGACCTGCCAGTGGTCCTGGATCCGCAGCGGGTCCTTCCCGATCAGGTACTCGGCGAGTACGTCCACGGCGGCGCGCACCACTTCGGCACGTCCCTCGACGACGGGTTCGCCCCAGCCGACCACGCCGGCGTCGGTCTCCACGCGGCAGAACAGCCAGCGGGGCGGGACGAGGAAGGTCTCCACGCGGTCGATCCTCATGGTGTGTCCGTCTCTCCTCGCTCGGGGCGGTGGGCGGTGGGGTGCGCGGCGGTTCGGGCCCGGGCGGGCCCAGGCGGACCGGGTGCGCGGCGGTCGGCTCCCCTCAGGCGGAGTCCTTCACCACGCTCCAGCCGCCGTCCACGGTCAGGCTCGTCCCCGTGACGTACGACGCCTCGTCGGCGGCGAGGAACGCGATGGCCGCCGCGACCTCCTCCGGCGCCCCGAACCGCCCGGCCGCCGTCCCCTCGACGCTGCGCGCCCGGTCCTCCTCGCCCACGTTTTCCCACGCGGGCGTCAGGATCGGCCCCGGCAGGACGGCGTTGACCCGCACCTCGGGCCCGTACTCGACGGCGAGCTGCCCGCACAGGGAGACCAGGGCGCCCTTGCTCGCCGCGTAGGCGGGGCGGCCCGGGATGCCGGTGCGGGCGTGCACGGAGGAGGTGAGGACGACGGCGCCGCGGTGGGCGCGCAGGTCGGGCAGGACGGCCTTGACGCCGAGGAACGTACCGGTGAGGTTCACCGCGAGCTGGTGCTCCCAGGAGGCCTGGGTCATGGCGTGGGCGGGGGCGACCTCGCAGGCGTAGGCGTTGCTGGAGAGGACGCCGACGGGGCCGAAGGCGTGCGCGGCCGCGACGACCCGGTCCCAGTCGGCGGCGTCGGCGACGTCCGCGCGGACGAACACCGCGCTGCCGCCGCCGGCCCTGATGCCCTCCGCGGCCGGCTCGCCGCGGTCCGCGTCCACGTCGGAGACGACGACGGCCGCGCCCTCGGCGGCGAGGCGGACGGCGGTGGCGGCACCGATGCCGGAGGCGCCACCGGTGACCACGGCTACCTTGCCGGTGAAGCGGGAGGCGGGTGCGCTTGGGTTCACGTGCGGCGTCCCCTCGTGCGGGTGGGTGGCGCGCCGCTCCCCGGCGTCCGTGCCGCGCGGGGGTGCCGCGCGGACGGCCCGCCGGGGAGCGGCGACCGCTGGTGGCATGCGCCGTCCACTCTATGTCCGGCGCTAGCTCCGGACACCTGCCGACTCAGCGGCCACGCCGCCCTCCGCGGTCTCCGGAAGTGCCCCGGACGCCCCGGATGCCGCTGATCCCGTAGATCCCGTAGATCCCGCCGATGCCGCCGATCCCGTAGAGACTGTGGATGCCACGTTGTCCTGCCGTGCCGCCCGCCGGTCCAGGAACCCGAGCACCGGGCCCGTCATCGCCGTGGTGACGAGGGCCATGACCACCATCAGGGAGTACAGCGACTGGTCCAGGAGGCCGAGTTGCAGGCCGACGCCGAGGATCACGAGTTCCGTGAGGCCGCGGGTGTTCATCAGCGCCGCGAGCTTGCCCGCGCCGTGCGGCGTCAGGCCCTGCGAGCGCGCCCCGACGTAGGTCCCGCCGAACTTCCCGGCGACGGCGACCAGCAGGATCACAGCGAGTTCGAGCAGCCCGCTCACGCCCACCCCGCGCAGGTCGACCTTGAGGCCCGCCACCACGAAGTACACGGGCAGCAGGAGCGAGGTGACGTGCCCGGTGCGCTCGCACACCTCGTCGCGCAGCGCCCCCGCGCCGTCGCGCGGCAGCACGACGCCGAAGAGGAAGGCGCCGAAGATGTAGTGCATGCCCATGGCCTCGGTGGCCGCGGCGCAGAGCAGCGCGCCGACGAGGAGCACGCCGAGCCGGTTCGCGCTCAGGCCCGTGGCGCCGCCGGTGTCGAGGACGCGCCGCAGCAGCGGCCGCAGGGCGACCAGGAGCGCCGTGAACGGAATGAGCAGCGTCACGCGCCAGTAGTCGTCGGCCCCGCCGACCACGGCCTGCACCCCGGCGAGCGCCGACCAGGCCACGACGTCGACGAGGGCGGCCGTGGCGAGCGCGATGCCGCCGATCTCCGTACGGGACAGGCCGCGGTCGGCGAGGATCCGCGCCAGCACCGGGAAGGCGGTGACCGACACGGCCAGGCCCATGAACACGATGAACGCGGTGCGCTGCGGCGTGTCGTGGTCGCGCAGGAGCCACAGGGCGAGGCCGACGCCGAGGACGAACGGCACCAGGGTGGAGCCGAGGGCCGCGCCCGCGCTGACCCGGGTGCGGCCGCGCAGGACCCGGTGTTCGAGTTCGAGGCCGACGACGAACATGAACAGCGCGACGCCGATGTCGGCGAGCGCCGTCAGGAGCGGGCGCACGTCGGACGGGAAGAGATGGTCGGCGAAGAAGCCACCGAAGAGCGTGGGCCCGAGCAGGATGCCGCCCAGGATCTCCCCGACGACGGGCGGTTGTCCGATCCGCGCGGCGAGCGCGCCGAGACCGCGGGCGAGCGCCAGGATGAGCGCCATGTCCAGGAAGAGCAACTGCACCTGGTGACTGGTCATGACCGGGCCAGCCCCTCACCGAAGTCACGGGCGGTGACGCCGACTTCGGCGACTCCGTGCGTGCGGGCCTTCCCGTGCGCGCGGGCCTCCCCGTGCCCGTACGCCTCCCCTTGAACGGACATGTCCCCGTGAACGTAAGTGACTGCGTGAACTTTCGTATTGGACCGCATCAAGCTGCTCCCCTGTCGCATCCCTCGGTCTGTGCACTCTGTTCGCAGTGGGCTCAGACTCGGCGAGGGGCACTGACAGCCCCCTGACGCAGAACGACGGTGATCGTCGTGAGGCGACGGGTGGGCGGGGAAGCGGAAGGGGAGGCGGGCGCGGGTGTCAGGTCCCGGTGGGGCGCGGTGCGGGCAGGATCTGCCGCAGCCGCGGCGAGGGGTGCCGCTCGCGCTGCCACTCGCGCGGATAGCCGACGGAGACCTCCACGTGCGGAACGCCCTCGTGCCAGATGGTGCGCGGGATGTGCAGATGGCCGTAGACGACGGCCGCGGCACGGTAGCGCACGGGCCAGTCGGCGGTGGTCTCCGTGCCGCACCACAGGGCGAACTCGGGGTAGTGCAGGATGCGCGTGGGCTCCCGGACGACCGGCCAGTGGTTGATGAGGACGGTCGGCAGCTCGGGGTCGAGGGCGTCGAGCCGGTCCTTGGTGAACGCGACGCGGGCGCGGCACCAGTCCTCGCGGGTGGCGTACGGGTCCGGGTGCAGGAGCACCTCGTCGGTGCAGACCACGCCGGTCTCGTACGCGTAGGCGAGGGCGTCCTTCTTGGTGTGCTTGCCCGCGGGCCGGAACGTGTAGTCGTACAGCAGGAACAGCGGGGCGAGCACCGCGGGGCCGCCCTCGCCGCGCCAGACCGGGAACGGGTCCTCGGGGGTGTGCACGCCGAGGCTCCGGCACAGCTCCACGAGGTGGCGGTAGCGGGCCTCGCCGCGCAGTTGGTTCGGGTCGTCGCGGGGCGTCCACAGCTCGTGGTTGCCGGGCGACCAGATCACCGTGTCGAAACGCTCGGTGAGGGTGCGCAGCGCCCACTCGATGTCGCTCATCATCTCGCCGATGTCACCGGCGACTATCAGCCAGTCGCCCTCGTGTTCCGGCCAGAGCTCGTCGACGAACTTCCGGTTCTCGGCATAGGCGATGTGCAGGTCACTGATGCCGAACAGCCTCGGCGCCCGTCGGGATGCGGCAGATGTCGTCACCACGTGAGGCTAACCGACGCGCGGTGCCGCGCCGCAGTCGCGCCCCGGGTGCTCCACGCGACCTCGGTGCGCCCTCGGCGACCAAGGTCTAAGGTGCCCAGAAGGCGGTTCTGGTCACGGACGGGGGCTTGAGTGGACGCCGGCACGGTGGGGCTTCGGATCGCGTCGTCGGTGATGGTGCCGCTGGTGAAGCGGTTGCTGCTGCCGCCCAAGAGTCTGCCGGGGGCCGAGTTCGGCGAACGGCCGGTGCGCATCGGGCGGCTCCTGTCGTTCACCGGCGACAAGCGCGTCCTCAGCGAAGCCGATCTCTACCAGCTCGCCCGCGAGTTGGTGCGCCGCGCGATGCGCGCCGCGGGCCCCCACGACCCGCCCATCGCCCCCGACGAGCAGAACGCCGTCGGCTACGCCCTCGGCCACACCCTGCGCGCCCTCGGCGAACTCGACATGGACGACGTGCAGGCCTACGACCTCGGCCCGGAGAAGCTCGCCGCCGCCCTGGTCCGCGCCAGCGCCCCGGAGACCCGCGCGCTGCTCAGCGCCGACGCCGCCCGCCTGCACGACCGGCTGCTCGTCACGGCCTGTCTGCACCTGGTCCACCAGTTCAGCCGACGCCCCGGATTCGAGGCCCGCACCCAGGTCGAGACGCGCCGCAGCCTGAGCGAGCAGAAGGAGCAACTGCGGCTGCTCCTGGAGCGGCTGCCCGCGACCCTCGCGGAGGACACCGCCTTCGAGCAGGCCTACGCCGACTACGTGGTCACGCAGCACAGCAGCCTCACCATCCACGGCGTAGACCTGCACGACCCGCAGAGCCTGGCCTGGCCGCTGGAGACCGCCTATCTGAGCCTGGAGGCCGCCCCCGCCCGCGACCCCGCCGAGCCGGTCCCCGGGGCGGGCAACGGCGACCCCGACGGCCGCGGCGCCGACCCCGACCCGGAGTCCGACCGCACGGCGGGCCCCGTCGAGACGGCCCTCGCCGCGCACGACCGGGTGCTGCTGCGGGGCGTCGCGGGGACCGGCAAGACCACGCTGGTGCAGTGGCTCGCCATCACCACCGCCCAGCAGGAACGGGTGCCGGGCCATCTGCCGCAGCTCCTCGGCCGGGTGCCGTTCGTGCTCCCGCTGCGCACGCTGGCCCGCGAGGACACCGAACTGCCCATGCCCGACGGCTTCCTGAAGTGGATCGACTGCCCGCTGACGGGCAGCGAGCCCAAGGGCTGGGCGGTGCGGGTGCTGCAGGCGGGCCGCGGCATGCTCCTCATCGACGGCGTCGACGAGATCCCGGAGGCCGAGCGGCCCCGCGCGCGGGCCTGGCTGGCGAAGCTGCGCTCCGCCTTCCCCGGCAACCTGTGGCTGGTCACGACGCGGCCGTCCGCGCTGCCCCGGGACTGGCTCGGCCGCGAGGGCTTCCGCGAGTTCACGCTCACGCCGATGCGACCGGGCGACGTACGGCGGTTCGTGCGGCGCTGGCACGAGGCGGCCGGAGCGGGCGACGAGCTCGCCGGGAAGCTCCTTCCGCTGCTGCGGGCCTCGCCGGAGCTGAGCCGCCTGTCCACCAACCCGCTGCTGTGCGCCCTGATGTGCGCGCTGCACCGCGAGCGCCGCGGCTTCCTGCCGCCGGGCCGGATCGCGCTGTACGAGGCCGCCCTCTCGATGCTCCTGGAGCGCCGCGACCGCGAGCGCGACCTGTACGGCCGCCAGCCGCCGCCCCTGGACCAGATGTCCGCGACGGAGCCCCTGAAGCGCCTCGCGTACTGGCTGATCCGCAACGAACGCACCATCCTGCGGCGGCAGGACGCCGTCGACCTGGTGGAGAAGCTGCGCCCGTCCGTGCCCCAGCTCGCCGCCGTCGGCACGTCCGACGACGTGCTCCGGCTGCTCCTGGTGCGCACCGGCCTGCTGCGCGAACCGGCCGAGGGCGCCGTGGACTTCATCCACCGCACCTTCCAGGACTTCCTCGGCGCCAAGGCCGCCCTGGAGGAGCACGACATCGGCGCCTTGGTCGCGCACGCGCACCTCGACCAATGGGAGGACGTCCTGCAGATGGCCGTCGCCCAGGCCAGACCCGACGAGCGCGCCGACCTCCTCACCCGGCTCACCGGCCGCGCCGACCGCGAGGAGGACGACACGGTGCGCGCCCGGCTGCGGCTGCTCGCGCTCGCCTCCCTCGGCCAGGCCACCCGCCTCGACCCGGAGGTCCGCAGGACCGTCGAGGAGCGGGCCGCGCAGCTCCTGCCGCCCCGGAGCATGCGCGAGGCCAGGGCCCTCGCGGAGACCGGGGCGCTGCTGCTCGGCCTGCTGCCCGGCGCCGAGAGCCTCACGGGCGACGCCGAGGTCACGACGGTGCACGCGATCTGCCGCATCGGCGGCGACGCGGCCCTGGCCCGGCTGCGCGAGTTCGTGACCACACGCCAGCCCGCGGTGCGCTCCCAGCTCCTCGCGCACTGGGACCGGTTCGACACCGACGCGTACGCCGAGGAGATCATCAAGCCGCTGCTCGCGGCCGGCGCGGGCGAGGCCGTCACGGTGCGCTCGGCGGCCGAGCTGAAGTCGCTCAGCGCGATGTCCGGGTACGAACGCGTGGTGCTCCAGGGCGACTTCGCCGAGCGGGACATCGTCGGCGCGCTCGACGCGGAGGGGCTGCGCGAGCTGCGCCTGCGCGGCAACATGCGGCTGACGTCGCTCGGCTTCCTGTCGACGTTCCCCGCCCTGGAGGCCTTGGCCCTGCACGGCTGCCGCGCCATCAGCGACACCGCGCCGCTGACCCGGCTGCCCCTGCTGCGCCGTCTCACCCTCGCCGACCTGCCCCAACTGGAGCCCCTCGCCCGGCTTTCGGCGTGCCCGCGCCTCGACTCGCTGCTCCTGGGCGCCGCGGTGCCCTGGCGCGGACTGCGGGACCTGCCGCGGCCGGGCGCGCTGCGGCTGCTCGCGCTGCCGCCGGACGCCGTCGAGCTGGCCGCCATCACCGCCCTGACGGAGCTGCGGGAGCTGCGCCTGCACAACGCGAGCGACCGGCTGCGGCCGGACGACTGGGACGCGCTGCTCGCCCAGCTGCCCGCGCTGCGCACCCTGCGGCTCTCGCACGAGCAGCTGAGCATGATGCTGTTCCCGCCGGGCGCCCGCATTCCGCAGCTCACCGGCCTCGAAGTGCGCTCGCGGCCCGGCGCCGCGGTGTCGCTGCGGCGGATCGCGCGCCGGCTGCCGGGACTCGAAGAGGTCCACCTCTCCCTGTTCGACACGGTCGACCTGGTGCATCTGGCGGGCCTTCCGGCGCTGCGGCGGGTGCGCCTGGACTATCCGGGCGAGGTGCATCAGGCGGACGAGCTGCCCGCGCGGGTGGAGTTGACGGTGCGGCCGCGGCACTGAGGGCGTGCCTGCGCGCGGCTCTGGGTACGTGCTGTGCGCGCGGCTCTGCGTACGTGCGTGCGCGTGACCCTACGTACGTGCTTGCGCGCGGCTCTGCGTACGCCCCCGCGCGCGTCCCGCGGCCGCGCCCCTCCGCGCGCCCGCTCCCGATCGGTTCCCGACCGCTCTCGACCTTGATCCCGTCGAAATCTGAGCGGCAGCCGACCGAACAACCACCGGAATCGGACCGTCCGAGGACCGCCGTCCGACCTCGTTCCGACCGCCGTCCGACCGGCTCCGGACCCGCTCCGCCACGAGCCCCCGATCGCATACCGCACCGTGTCACGGATCCGCCGTAATATGCCCGATCGGCTCGCCCGTAAGCCCTGGCCAGGGGATAGTGGGAGGTGTAACTTCTTTCACCCTCAAAGCAGTTGACCCCGGCAAGGAGCAGCGAAGGAGCGACGCGGAACCCGCGTGACCGGCGGGACGAGACACCAGCGGGCGGCCAAGGACGGGAGCGGAATCCGGCGAGATGCACACATCCGAAACGCCTCGGCTGTACGCACGCGATCCGCTCCTCCACTCCCTCCTCCCCCGCCTCACCGGCCTCGCCTACGCCGAACGCGCCCGCGTGCCCTGGGAGCACGACAAGGACCTTCCGCTCGTCCTCCTGACCGGACGCCACGGCATGGGCCGCACCGCCGTCCTGCGCGCCCTGGAGCGCCACTACGCGGGGCGGCTTCCGCTCGCCCTCGTCGACACCGCGGCCTGCGCGCTCGTGGTCGAGCTCCTGGAGGAGCTGGTGTGCTCCCTGGCGCCCGGCCTCGGCAGGCGCTTCCCGCTGCTCCTGCCGGGCCTGATCTCCGTGTTCGCGAGCCACGGCGGCACCGCGGACGGGCGGAGCCGGGCCACCACCCGCATCGCCCGCCTCCTCATCGCCTGCCACCTGGAGTCCGGCACCGAGGCGAACGTCGCCCAGCGGTGGGCAGGACGGCTGCGCACCCGCCTGGACGACGCGCCCCGCGCGGGGGCGGGCGCGGGGGCCGGCGGCGCCGCTTCCCGGCCCGGCGCGCACGCCGTCACGCAGGCGGCGCTCGCCGAGTACTTCGAGCGGTACACCCGCTCGCGCGCGGCGGCACCCCTGCGCCAGTGGTACCAGGAGCGGTACGCCGAGTCCGAGTCCGCCACCGCGGGCGCGGCGGCCGACGGCCAGGACGGCGTCGTGCGCCTCGCCGACTGGTTCCGCCGCGGCGGCGACTACCGGCACGCGGCCGAGCAGACCCTCGTGCACGCCTTCCTGGAGGACATCGCCGCCGCCCGCAGCAAGTGGCAGCGCCTGAACCGCGACCCGCGCCCGCTGACCCTGCTCGACAACACCCACTCCCCCGCCGGCGCCCGCCTGGTCGACCTGATCCTCGAGTACCGCGCCCGGCCCGGCGCCGCCCACCACGACCCGCTGGTCGTCGTCGCCACCCGGCTCGGCGACGCGCCGCCGGAGGCCACCGAGGCCGCGCACCGCGAACTGCCGGACCTGGTGACCTCCACCCGCTGGCGGCGCACCGGCCACGCCCCGTCGGCGGGACTGCTCGTCGTACCGCTCACACCGCTCAGCCGGGACGACATCCTGCTGATGCTGGACGCCGCGTCCGCGCCCCTGCACCCGTATCTGGCGTCCGCCCTGCACACCCTCACCGGCGGGCACCCGCTGGCGAGCGCCGTGCTGTGCGACGCCGTCCTTGACCACACCCGCGCCACGGCGTCCCGCGGCGCCGCCCCGCGCCCGCCGGAGGGGCCGCTCGGCCCGCGCAACCTCCTCGAACTGACCACCCCCGACGGCCCTTCGGTCACGCAGGCGATCCTGGAGCGGCTGCTGCCCTCGCCGCAGCAGCGGTCCCGCCTCGTGCCGCTGTCCCTGGCCCGCGACAGCACGGCCGCGCAGGCCCTGGCCGCCCATCTGCGCCTGGAGGGCCCCGAGCAGCTGCCCGCGAACGCGGCGGCCGACTACCTGGAGGCCGAGCACTGGCAGCACGACACCCCGCAGGACCGCCCGCTCGCCGCCGACCCGCTGCTGCACACCCTGCTGGTGCACGAGGCGCGCCGCACCTCGCACGGCGCCGACTCGCGCCGCGGCTGGCAGGAGATCCACGGCTTCCTGCGCCGCCACCACACCACGCGCGGCGAGGACAGCGAGGCCGACGCGCTGCGCCACACGCTGGCGGCCGGGGACGCCAAGACGGTGGTGGCGGCGCTGTCCGAGGAGTTCCAGTCGGAGCAGGACCGGCAGAGCGCGCTGCGCTGGCTGAACTGCCTGAGCTATGCGGCGACGGCTCCGGCCCCGCCGTCGGCGGACTGGGACGACGAGCGGGCCGCGATGGCCGCGGGCGCCCACGACGACCGCTACCACGACATAGACGAGATCGACCGCTGCATCAACAGGCTGCTGCACGGCCTGTGGTATCTCTCCGACGCGCTGGCCGAGCCGGAGGCCGACCTCTGCGACGACATCGGAGCCGAGCTGGCCTTCCTGTCGCTGCGGCACCAGACGTGGCGGGCGGTGCTGAGCCAGGCCGCCCGCACCTGGCCTGCCGCCGTCCGTGACAAGCGCCCCCTCCCGCTGCCCGAACTGTGAGGAAGCATGTTCCTGAGCCGCCGCAACGGGTTCGGTCCCCTCGACAAGGCCATCGCCGTCCTGGTGCCGCTGGTCCTGATCGCCGTGGGCGTGGTCGTGTATCTGGCGACCCGCCCGGAGGACTGCGCGGGTGGCCTCGCCAAGCGTGACGGCCAGTGCGTGGGCGTCACGGACTCCGCGTTCGACGCGAACGACGACATCAAGGGGCTGATCCGGGCCGTCGCGGACGAGAACACCAGGGTGGAGAAGGCCTGGGAGTCGCCGAAGAAGGGCCAGACGCGGATACCGTACGGCCGGATCGCGCTGATGATGCCGTTCACCTCGGACGATTCCAGCGCCATGACCGCGCCGATGATCCGCCGTGCCCTCGCCGGCGCGCACGCCGCCCAGCTGCGGGCCAACAGCGGCGGCGGGCCGCACTATCAGCTTCTGATGGCGCCCGACGGCAAGGACCTCGACAAGTGGCAGCCGGTGGTCGACGACCTGGAGGACCTGACGGACGACCGCGAGTCGCCGCTCGTCGGGGTGATGGGCCTGCCCAGCAGCACTCCTGAGACGCGGGACGCGATGCGGGCGCTCAGCGACCGCCGGATCGCGACCGTCGGTCCGGTCATCACCTCCGCCGACATGAACGCCCCCTATTTCTTCAAGACCTCACCGAACAACGACCTCCTCGCGGACGCCCTCGGTCAGTACCTGAAGAAGAACCGCGGTGCGGGCAAAGGCTTCCTCGTCTTCGACAGCCGCCCCGACGACGTGTACTCCCGCAATCTGCAGAAGCTGATCGAGAAGAAATTCGGCGCGAAGTACGGGCTGCGCAAGCGCTCGGCGTCGTTCCTCGGCTCGACGGGACCGGACGCGGGTATCCCGCAGCGATTCCAGTCCGCCGCGCAGAAGATCTGTGTGACCGATTCGGACACGGTGTTCTTCGCGGGTCGCGACCAGGATCTCCCGGCACTCGTGAAACGCCTGTCACAGGAGCCTTCTTGTGACCGCAGCAGTCCCGTGCGCATCCTGAAAGTGGGAATCGGTCTCGACCCGACGCTCACCACGCCCGAACTCACGCAGATGCTGCGCGACACGAAGACCACGATGGTGGCGGCCGCGTCCGTGACGAGCGAGTGGTGGCGGAACAAGAGCACCGCGCCCGACGGTCTCGGCGGCTTCCTGTCGGTCTTCGACAAGCTGAAGAAGCCGTACGGCCTCGGCGAGAAGTCGCTCGACGACGGCTACGCGATCATGTACCACGACGCGTTCATGCTCCTGGCCAACGCCTTCGACCGCTCGTACTCGGAGGCGAACGAGCCCACCGGCGGCTCCACCAGGACTCCGGACCCGGCGCGCACGCCCACCAAGGACGACGTCTACAACACGCTGATCGACGCGAGCATCGTCGACACCGGCGACTCCACGCGCTGCATCGGCTGCCTCCAGGGCGCCGCGGGCACGTACGGCTTCGAGAAGTCCTCCGACACCGACGACACCGATCAGTGGCCGGTCTGCAAGCCCGTACCGGTGATCGAGTACCCGGCCGTGCCGGGACGCAAGGCGCAGGACACCTTCCGGACGTTCGAGAAGACGTTCAAGCACCCGTGCCCTGACGACGTCACCCGCGGCGAATCCTGAACCGCTCCACCGATTCCGTACCCGGCCCCGCCGATTCCTGACCTGCCCCGTCGCGGCAATTCGCCGCGTGCGGCGCGCGGTGGCACGTGACAAGAACACGTGCCCGGCACATTTGGCCTGATCCCATGGCGCGATAGATGTTTACTCAACTTCCTGGTTGTCTAGACCCATTGACACTCCAGGAAGCGCTCTCCTACTGTCGCGGACGTCGATCGGACAACGCAAAACGTCGCCAAAAGCGCGTGGAGGGGTTCGTGAACAGCACTGAAGGTGCCCGCGATATCACCATGGCAGCGCCCCGGAACGGCGAAGGCCTCCCGGACGTCAGTCTCGATCAAGCACACTCGCCACAGAAAGTCATGGCGCACGGCGATCTCCTACGACGATTCGTCGCCGGTGAGGAGATCAAACCGGTCCACATGCGAATCGGCATCATGGGCGCCTGCAATATGCGTTGCAACTTCTGCAACTTCCATTCTCCGAACGAGGAGCAGTTCTACGACCTGTTCTCGTTCAAGGACTCCCTCACCACCGACAAGGCGATCACGCTCCTCAAGGAGTTCGCCGAGAACGACGGCCGCGCCGTGACCTTCTGCGGCAGCGGCGAGTGCACCATCCACCCGGGCTACGCCGACATCTGCTACGCCGGGCACGACAGCGGCCTGCACATCGGCCTGATCACCAACGGTTCCCGGCTCGGCCGCCCCAAGGTCGCCGACTGTGTGACCGCGACGCACACCTGGGTGCGCGTCGGCATGAACGCCGGCACCGAGGCGACGTTCAACGACATCACGCGCGACCGCGAGCAGACCTTCTCCAAGTTCATCGGGACGATCGGCAAGCTGCGCGACAACGCCGTCGCACCGGACTTCCGCATCGGCTTCAACTACGTGATCACGATGCAGAACTACCGCGAGATCGTCGAGGCCGCCCGCATCGCCCACGAGTCCGGCGCCCACTATGTCCGCTTCGAGCCGGAGTTCTACAGCGCGATGGGCCACGAGACCATCGAGACCGTCATGGCGGAGATCTCCGGCTCGCTCGTCGAGGCCGCCGCGATGTCCACGGACGCCTTCGAGGTGTCGGTGCCCAAGCTGGACCGGGGCCCCATGGACCAGGTGGAGGAGGTCGAGGGCGACTTCGAACGCTGCCACTACAGCCGCTTCGTGACGGCCGTCGGCGCCGACGGCCACCTCTACCCGTGCCCCCAGGTCCACCTCAACAGCCGCTACCGCATCGGCGACGTGGTCGACCTCGGCTACCCCACGGTCCTGGACGGCGGCCCGCGCGCCGAGTGGGAAGCCACCAACCCCAACCGCACCGACCTGTGCAAGTCGTGTTTCTACCGCCCGCAGAACGAGCTGCTCGAGCTCCTCAAACGCGGCCAGATCAAACTCGACGAGGCACTGGACGCGTACGCGGTCGAGGTGCCGCAGACTCTGCACGCGGACTTCGTGTAGGGGACCACCCCGGCGCTCCACGCGGACTTCGTCCAGGCACGGCCCGGGCGCCTGGCTCGCACTCCATTCGCCCTGTCACCCGACGCCGAACCTTCCCCTACAAGCCCGCCCTTCCCCTCTCACCCCCGCCACCTCTCCTTTCAGCCCGTCCGGCGTTTGAGGACGAGCCGCGAAGCGGCGATCAGCGGGGGCCGGGGGCGCAGCCCCCGGTTTCGGGAAGGGGCGGGCCTGGGGCGCCCCCGCGAGGGCCCCCACCTCCACCCACACCGACGCCGCACCCACCCCGCACCCACAGGAGCGTTAGCCCCCGCATGCAGACCACCCACGTGCGCCGACTCCTGAGAGCCGAACCCACGCTGCGCTTCGCCCCCACCCGCACCGACCCCACCGCCCACGCGGCGTGGTCCCGCAGGGTCCGGGCGGTCGTGGAGCGCCTGGCCCGCACCGAGCGCACCCCGCTCGACATCACCGCCGTGGACACCCACGACGAGACCGGCCTGCGGCGCGAGCACCTGACCCTCAACTCCCCGGTGCGCGGCGCCTTCCAGGCCACCCTGCTGGCCCCGGCGGACCGCACCGAGGCCACCCCCGGCCCCGCCGTCCTGGTGTTCGGCGGCAAGAACGCCCGCCTGGAGCACCTCACCGGCGAGCGCCCACCGGACTTCCCCGACCGCAACATCGCCGAGCACCTGGCCCGCGCCGGCTTCGTCACGCTGACCTTCGAGCACGGCATCGGCGGTCTCGACGAGGAGCGCCGCGCGGGCCGCGAGGAGGGCGCACTCCTCGCGCACGCCTTCGCGCTCACGGGCCGCTCCCTGCTGGGCGCGCTCGTCGGCGACACCCTGGGCGCCCTGGACGTCCTCACCGCGCACCCGCTGGTCGACGCCGACCGCGTCGGCCTGTTCGGGCACAGCCTGGGCGCGGCGGTCGCCCTGCACACCGCGCTGCTCACGCCGCGCCCGCTGCCGGTGTGCGCGGCGAGCCACCTCGGCAGCTATCCGGCGCTGTTCGAACGCCTGTTGACCGGGTACGAGGGCGCCGTGCTGCCCGGCATCCTGGAGTACGCCGACCTCGGCGACCTCTACGCCGCCCTCGCCCCGGCCCCGCTGCACCTCCAGTACGGCACCGCCGACTCCTATCTGGAGCCGGCCGACGCCCGCGCCGCCGCGGCCACGGTCCGGGGCGGCTACGCGGCGGCGGACGCCGAGGACCGCCTCGACGTCCACGAACTGCCCATGGGCCACGGCACCCATGTGCGGCACGCGGTCGACTTCTTCACGCGCACCCTGTCGGGGCCCGCCGCCGCTCCGGGCGACATCCCGGCGCAGCGGATCCACTTCGGTGTGGCCGAGCGCCGCGCGGTCCTCGACCGGGTCGACACCGCGCTGGCCTCCGGCCATCTCACACAGGGCCCGGGCCTCGCGCGTTTCGAGGAGCTGTGCCGCGCCTGGACGGGCCGCGAGGGGGTCGCGGTCGCGTCCGGGGCGGCCGCCCTGGAGATCGCTCTGCGCATCGTCGGCGTGGCGGGGCGCACGGTGCTCGTGCCGGTCAACACGTTCTTCGCGACGGCGGCGGCCGCGGTGCGTGCGGGTGCGCGTGTACGGTTCGTCGACATCGAGCTGGACGGCCTCGGCCTCGACCCGGACGCCCTGCGCGCCGCGCTCGACCGCCATCCGGACACGGCGGCCGTCCTGCCGGTGCACATCGGCGGCATCGTCGCGCCGACCCTCGACGACGTGCTCGCGCTGTGCGAACGGCGCGGTGTGGCCGTCGTGGAGGACGCGGCGCACGCGCTGGGCGCGACGCTCGGCGGCCGGTACGCGGGTGCCTTCGGCCGGTTCGGTGCGTTCTCCTTCTTCCCCACGAAGGTCGCGGTGAGCGGTGAGGGCGGCCTGGTGAGCTGCGCGAACGCCGAGGACGCGGAGCAGGTGCGGCGCTGGCGCGACCACGGCAAGAGCGCGCAGGGCTCCACGCTGCACGACCGGCCCGGCGGCAACTGGCGTCTGAGCGAACTGCACGCCGCCGTCGGCACGGTCGACCTGGAGCGGTTCGACGAGACGCTGGCGGCGCGCCGTGACCTCGCCTTCGGCTACGACGAGCTGCTGGCCGACGTGCCCGGCGTGCGCGCCCACACCGTGCCCGCGGCGGCTCACAGCAACTACTACAAGTACCTCGCCTACTTGGACGCGCCCGTGGACCGGGCGCTCCTCAAGAAGCGACTGCGCGAACGGCATGGCGTGTCGCTCGCGGGCGAGGTGTACGACCATCTGCTGTGCGACCAGCCGTACTTCGCGGCAGCAGCGGACTCGGGGGCGGTCGGGGCGGGGACGGAAGCCTCCGGGGCGGCAGCCGAAGTCTCCGATGCGGCGGCCGACGGCCCGTTCGAGCAGGCCCGGTGGTTCGCCCGCCACCACATCGCGCTTCCGCTCTATCCAACGCTCACCCGGGCCGAGCAGTTCCGGGTGGTCGAGGCCCTGCGCGGCGAGCTGTCGTGAGGGGGCCGGACGACGAGGCTCCTGTCCTCTTCGCGTACCGCAGGGGCGACTGGCAGCCGTCCCTCGACACGGCGCCGCTGCCCGGCGCCACGCGCGCACGCCTCGCCCTGGTCCCGCACATCGTCGCCCACTCCGACCGCCGCTGGTGGGACGGCGTCCGCGCGGACCTGCCCCCGCTGTCCGGCCGCCACGAACTCGTCCTGTCCGCGCTGGAGTTGTTCCGGTACGGCACGGTCACCATCGGGGGCATCGGACCGCAGAGCGCGGACGCGTTCCGGGCGGCCCTGTGGGAGAGCGCGGGGCTGCCGGGGCCGCTGGTCGAGCGGTGGGGGGCGATGCTGTACGAGGGGGCGGCGCGCCGCGAGACCGTCGCGCCGGACGACGCGCTCGCCCTGGTGGCGCTGCCCGGCAACACCTTCACCTGCCTGGACTCCGTCCTGGAGCAGGCCGAGCGGTCCGCGTGCGTATGGGTGCGCCCCAGCCGCCGCGAACCGCTGTCCGCGGCCCGGCTGTTGGCTGCGCTCCTGGCCGTCGGCTGGCCACCGGCGCGCCTCGGCCTGTACCCCACCGAGCAGCACACCCTGCACGGCCTCCTCAAGCTCACCGACCGGCATGTCGTGTATGGCGGCGCGGGCCTCGCCGCGTCGGTGCGGGACTCCCCTGTGCTGGCGCTGCACGGGCCCGGGCGGGGCTGCGCACTCGTGCCACCTGGCGCGGGAGCCGGGGCCGCCGGGGCCGCCGACCCACTTGACGCTGTTGACGCTGTTGACGACATGGTGGCTTGGCTGCTGCCGTTGATCGCGGCGGATTCGGGCCGGTTCTGCAGCAACGTTCGCACGGTCGTGTGCGTGGACCACGACCCGGAACCACTGGCCAAGGCACTCGCGGCGGCGCTCGACGCCCTCCACCCCGGCCCCGCCCCCGACCCGGCCGCCCCCCGCTGGCCGCTCACCGCCTTCCGCGACCCCGCCGAGGCCGACCGCGCCGCCGCGTCCGTGCGCGACCGCCTGCGCCCCGGCGACCACCTGCTCACCCGCGAACCGACGGTGGTCACGGGCACCGGTGTCGGCACCCGTACCGGCGGCGACGTCTACGTACGCCCCCAACTGGCCCTGCTCCGGAGCGACCCCACCGCACCGTCCCACCCGCTCATCGGGCACGAGGTCCCCTTCCCCTTCGCCGCCGTACTCGGTGCCACCGCCGACGCCGCGCGTGCCCTCGCCGACGCAGCCCTGTTCGTGTACCGACCGCCGGCGACACCAGGAGGAGCCCCATGACGACCGCGGCACGCCAGGAACACGCCCCGCAGGTCACCTTCGACACCCTGCACGACACGTTGCGCGAGCGCGTGCCCGAGCTGGCCGTCGACCTCGATGTGTGGACGCGCCGCATGATGCGCTGGCACTTCCACCCCGACACGGGCTCCCCGTTCTGGGTCGGACGGCGGGACCGGCTCGGCTTCGACCCGCTCACGGACGTCGACGGCTTCGCGGCGCTGGAGCTGTTCGGGCTCTTCGACAAGGGCGAGCTGCGCGCGGCGAGCGCCCTGGACCTGCGTCCGCGCGGATACCGCGACCGGCCGTTCCGGGTCTTCGAGACGGGCGGCACCACCGGCGCGCCCTGCCGGATCGTGAACGTCACACGCCTCGCGTACGACGTGGAGGTCTACCGGACCGTCCTGGAGGCGCGCGGCGTCGCGGGCGGCGACATCCTCGCGATGACGCCGAGCGGCCCGCACGCCTACGGGCACTTCGTGGAGGGCCTCGCGGACAGCTGGCGGGGCGCCGTGTACGCCATCGACTTCGACCCGCGCTGGGTGAAGGCGTCGCTGCGCGCGGGCGGCGAGGCGGACTCGTACACCTCGCACCTGGTGGAGCAGACCCTGACCCTGCTGGCCGCCGAGCGGCCCGCACTCCTCTTCACCACGTCCCGGCTGCTCCTCGAACTGGCCATGCGGCTGCCGCGTCCCCTGCACACCTACGGCATCCGCGCGGTGTGCACCGGCGGCACCACGTGCAGCGCCGCCGAGGCCGCGTTCCTGCGCCAGGAACACCTGGACGGCGTGCAGTGGATCGACACGTACGGCAACACGCTCGCGGGCCACGCCCTGCAGGCCGACGCGGTGCCGGGCGCGCCCGCGCTGCCCGGCGGCACCGGGCACTCGTACCACCTGCCGCCGCCCTTCGCGGTCCTCCAGGTCGTCGATCCCGCCGACCCCTGGCGCGAGGTGCCCATGGGCGAGCGCGGACGGGTGCGGGTCACCACGCTCCTGGAGGACCTGTTCCTGCCGAACCTCCTGGAGCGCGACAGCGCGATCAGGACGGGCCCCCACCCGTGGTTCCCCTGGGAGGGCGTGGCGGCGGTGCAGGCGTTCCACGACGGTCTGACACCCCCCGGGGAGGCGGTCGAGGGCGTCTACTGACCGGCACTTCCCCCTTGACGACCCGTCAACCCATTGATGCCTCAACTGCACATGGACAGCCGGTCCACCTCTTGACGATCTCGACACCTGTGGACAGCCCAGTCATCTCTTGACGATCCCGTCGCCCCCTCTCACTCCTCTCGCCCCACTTTTCCCTCTTGGCTCCCTTGGCCTTGTCGGCCGACCTACGCACTGGCGACCTGACGACGATCCGCTGACCTAAGGACTCCTCGTGAATCTCTCGTCGAACGGCGTGCCCATACCCTTCTCCCCCGAGTTGTTCGGCCCGCTGCGCGCCACCGATCCGGATCGGATGCCGGACCCCGCCGCCCTGCGGACGCGGCTGCACGCGGACGGATATCTGTATCTGCCGGACTTCCTCGACCGTGAGCAGGTGCTGCGGCTGCGCGCCAGGTACTTCTCCCAACTGCCCGCGGGCTATCTCGCGCCGGGCACCAGCGCGCGCGAGGGGGTGTTCTCCGGGCGGGTGCCCGACGGGCTCCCCGAGCACGGTGTGGCGGGGCATCCCGCGCACGCGTTCGTCCGCTCGGAGACCTTCGACCGGTTCCTCGACGACCCCCGGCTGCGCAAGCTGGCGGCCGATCTGCTCGACGGCGACGCCCGGATGCTGCCGCGCCGCATCCTGCGCCATTTCCACCGCGGCGTGCGCCGGGCCTCACGCGCCCACGTCGACTTCGACTACATGGACGAGGGTTCGCCGCAGGTCGTCACGACCTGGATCCCGGTCGGCGACTGCCCGCCCCAATCGGGCGCGCTGGTCTACCTGGAGGGTTCGCACGCGCTGCCGCCCGAGGCGTACGAGCCGTTGCGGGACACCACGGACCGGCCGGGCGACCGCCGGCAGATCTGTCACGACCTGGAGTTCACCGCGCGCAGCCTGGGCCGCCGCTGGCTGTGGACGGACTTCGCGGCGGGCGACGTCATGGTGCATCTGCCGCACATCATCCACGCCTCGCTGGACGCGACGACGGACGCGATGCGGCTGTCCATCGACACGCGTTTCATCCGTCAGTCGGACACGCCGGACCCGCGGTGGCTGCGGGCCTGGTCGGCGGACGACGGCGCCTGAGCCCCGCTTCGGCCCACGCTCGGGCCGTCGGCGGGAAGCGGCAGCCGGACGGAGCCGCCTCCCGCCGCGTCGGAGTGTTCGGCGGCCACGAGGACCTCGTCGACCAGGCGGGCCTGCGCGAAGGGGCACACCGGTGGCCGCCCGGCCGCGACGGCGGCGACGAAGTCGGCGATGAGCGGCTGATGGGGGTTCGGGGCGGGCGGCAGGGTCAACTGCTGCTCTCCCCCGGCGCCGTGGCGGCGCAGACGGCCCGAGTCCAGCGGGTCGAGGGTGAGCGTCCGCCCGCGGCCGCTCACCTCGAAGCGGTCCTCGGGCGGCTCCCCGCTCCACTCCGCGCGCACCAGCGCCCGCGTCCCCGAGGCCCACCGCAACTCCACATCGGCCAGCCGCTCGGCGCCCTCCGGGAACCGGCGGCCGAGACGGGCCCGCACCTCCTCAGGGCGTCCGAACAGCAGGTGGAGCAGGTCGAGCCGATGGCTCCCGGCGTCGGCGAGCACCCCGCCGCCGGACAGGGCCGGGTCGGTCCGCCACCGCATCGGATGCCCGGGCCCGGGGTCGAACGCGCACCGGAACCGCACCTCGACCCGTTCCGGCGTCCACCCGCACAGTTCCTCACGCAGGCGGCGCACGGCGGGGGCGAGCCTGCGGTAGTACGCGACACCCGCACACGGCAGGCCGTCGACACCCACCCCGGCACCCACCCCCAGCCCACCGGCCAACGGCTTCTCCACGAGTACGGGGAGACCGGCCCTCAACACCTGCACAGCCAGCGGTACATGGTGGACAACAGGAGTGGCGACGTACACGGCGTCCACGTCCCGGATCAACATGTCCACATCGGCGCCGCCGACCGGCACCCCGTGGCGCTCCGCGACACGGGCGGCCCGCTCGCCGTCACGGCCCCAGAGACGCACCGGCTCCTCCCCGAGCGCCCGGAGCGCGGGCAGCACCCGCCGCTCCACGACGTCGCCGTACCCGGCGACCCCCCATCTCACCGGGCCCGCCCCCGCGCGCGGTTCACGGCACGATCGCCACCTTCAGCGTCTCGGGCGGCGGCCCGTCGAAGGGGGCACGGTCCGCGTCCGGGTAGAGGGACCTGCTGGCGGACAGCTGCTCCATGGCCTTGGGGAGTTCGTCGAGGGCGTAGGTGTGGGTGTGCAGGTCGGGCAGGCGCAGCGTCTCGTGGCCGTGGCGCAGGAGGCGTTCGGCGACGGCGAGGGCGTCGGCGCGCGCGGTGTCCACGGGTTCGGCGGAGCTGTGCACGCGCAGGCCCTTGCGCTCCCAGGTCACGAGGTCGACGGTGACGTGGGTGTCCACGTGGTGCGTGCCGAGCATGACGACCAGGCCGTTCTGGCGCACGAGGCCGACACAGGCGTTGAGGGTGGTGGGGGTGCCCACGGCGTCGATGGCGACGTCGAACTCCTCCCCGCGGGCTGCGAAGTCCTCGCCGATGGCGGCCAGTCGGTCGGAGCCGCCGTCGACCCGGTGCACCGCGTCGGCGCCCGCGAGCCGGGACCGCTCGAGGCGCCAGTCGTCGAGGTCGGCGACGGCGACGTGCGCCGCGCCGCGCCGGACGGCCATGCGCAGTGCCATCTGGCCGACGGGACCCTGGCCGATTACGGCGACCCGGTCGCCGAGTCGGATACCGCGGGTGGCGTGCACGGCGAGCGGCAGGAGCTGAAGGATGGAGCCCTGTTCGAAGGGGATGCCGTCGGGGAGCGCGCCGACGGCGATCTCGCGCGCGAGGGCGTACTCGGCGTACCCGCTCGTCAGTGGTGTGCGCACGAAGACGCGCTGCCCGGTCGTGACGCGGGTGACGCCGGGTCCTGTCGCCTCGACGACGCCGGCGATCTCGTGGCCGTAGCAGCCGGTCGCGCAGTGCTCTCTGAGCCCGTAGTAGTGGTAGTAGGCGAGGTCGCTGCGGTTGCAGACGCTGCACGACCGCACCCGCACCAGGACCTGGCCGGGTCCGGGCTCGGGCACCGGGGCGTCGGTGACCAGCCTGATGTCCCGCCTGCCGACGAGTTCGTACCGTCGCACGGTGTGCCTCCTTCGCCCGTGGCCCTGGCCGGGCCGTGCCGCCGCCGCGGGAACGGCAGTTCGGGCCGTCCCGCTCCTGCGCATTCCACCGCGCGGGACGGCGTCCTACAAGGTGGCCTCCGGTGGCCGACGGGGCGGCCTGGCCTGATCGGTCCGCGCCCGGACCCCACGCGGCCCACCCGGCTCCGCACCCTCAAAACGCCTCTTCCATCTGCCGGTTCACCTTCCGTTTCCTGCAGGTTCGCACTCCTTGACAGCTCCAATTGGCCTGAGCCAACATCCGATTGGCCTGTACCAAGTCGCCCGGCGCCCGACCAGCGCCAACGGCGCGCTCTCGTCCACCGGCCGGCCGCCGCCCGGTCAGCCATCCGCCCACCGGAGGTCCCGGCATGGTTTCGAGCAGTCACCCGAACCTGGAGCAGCTCGCCAACTCCGTCCTGCAGCCGGGATTCGTGGGCACCACCGAGGCCCCGGACTGGCTGCGCCGCCGGATCGCCGACGGGCTCGGCGCCGTGGTGCTGTTCGGCCGCAACATCGTCGAGCCCGGGCAGGTCGCCGAGCTCACCGCGTCGCTGCGCGCCGAGAACCCCGACCTGATCGTCGCCATCGACGAGGAGGCGGGCGACGTCACGCGCATGGAGGCGTGGACGGGCGCCTCACGCCCGGGCAACCTCGCGCTCGGCGCCGTCGACGACGTCGACCTCACCGAGAGCGTCGCCCACGACATCGGCCGGGAACTCCACGCGGCGGGTGTCTCGTTGAACTACGCACCGAGCGCCGACGTGAACTCCAACCCCCTGAACCCCGTCATCGGCGTCCGCTCCTTCGGTGCCCGCAGCGATGTCGTCTCCCGCCACACCGCCGCCTGGATCCGCGGTCTGCAGGCGGCCGGTGTCGCCGCGTGCGCCAAGCACTTCCCGGGCCACGGCGACACCTCCGTCGACCCGCACTTCGGCCTGCCGCAGGTCCGGGGCACCGCCGCGGAGATCGCCCGCACCGCCCTGCCGCCGTTCATCGCCGCGACGGAGGCGGGCGTGCGCGCCATCATGACGGCCCATCTGGTCGTGCCCGCCTACGACCCCGGGCTGCCCGCGACGCTCAGCCCCCGCATCCTGAACGACCTGCTGCGCGGCGAGCTCGGCTTCGACGGCATGGTGGTCACGGACGGCATCGAGATGGGCGCGGTCACCGACCGGTACGGCATCGACGGGGCGACGGTCCGCGCCCTCGCGGGCGGCGTGGACGCGGTGTGCGTGGGCGGCGACAGCGCCGAGCAGTCCACGGTCGAGCTGCTCGCCGGGGCGCTCGTCAAGGCCGTGCTCGACGGGCGGCTGCCCGAGGAGCGGCTCACGGAGGCGAGCGGGCGGGTTCGGGCGTTCGCCGCCTGGTCGGGCGAGCGGTCACGGGCGGTGGCCCGGGCGGGCGACCGCTCGGACATCGGTCTCGTCGCGGCGCGGCGCGCGGTGCGGGTGCACCGCCGCGCCGACGGGTCAAAGTCCCCTCTTCCGCTCGCCGCGGCGCCGCATGTCGTGGAGCTGTCGCCGGTGATGAACCCGGCCGTCGACGGCGGCACCCCCTGGGGCGTCGCCGACCCGCTGCGCGACCTGCGCCCCGACACCACGTCCGTGCGCCTCACCCAGTCCGAACTCGACGGCCACGACGGCACGGACGAGGTCCTTGACCGCGCGGCCCTTACCCCCGCGGACGGGCGCGCCCTGGTGGTCGTCGTGCGCGACGCGGCCCGCCACCGGTGGATGTCGGACACCCTGACCCGGCTGCTGCGCACCCGCCCGGACGCGCTGGTCGTGGAGATGGGCGTGCCGACGGGCGCCACGCTCGGCGCCGTACACATGATCACCCACGGCGCGACCCGGGCGTCGGGCATCGCGGTGGCCGAGATGCTCGCGGGCCGTGCGTGACACTCTCGCGGGCCGCGCCTGACAATACGGCCCTCACGGCAGGTTCTGCGTAAATTCGCACACCACGCTGATCTCGCCCGGAGCGGGCCTCAAACATTCCCGCCGAACTTCCGCGATAAGATTCCGTCAAGAGCAATGAGGGCCTTATTCAGAGGCGTCCCGGCGACCGGACAGCTCTTTACGGATCCTTAACGGGCAAGGTCAATAAGACCGTGAATCGGGTGCGTATTAGGAACGCGTTAGAAATTCTGACGCCACCACCGTAAGCAACGCACCGTCCCGACCTCGTGGCGCGGTCCTTGAAAGAGGGCATTGCCCCCTTCGCCCTGCGACGTCAACCGCGATTTCACCCTTGTCCGGCCTGCGCCGCACAAGGAGACAACCTCTCCGCACGGCACCGCGTCCTCATCCCGGCCCTCCGGCCAAACCGCCCCCGTGGGCCTCCAGTTACCGGGCCCGCGGAACCGGAACCGGCCCCTGGATATTCGTCTCCGCGCTGCTATGTTCTCGTTCTACATTGATCGCCCCGAGAGGAAGTCGACGGCGAACCGGTCGCCGTGCACACATACTCTCGGCCGCGAGTCGGCGGCTGTCCGGTTGATATCAACCAGAGGCTCGTCTGCACCTTCGCGCCAAAACCCCGCCGGTCCGGCCCGGACGCAACCGCACCCGCCAGGGCGGGGTTTTCCGCAGACCTAAGGAGATAGATTCATCGTGTCGGAGCAACTCGTCAGCCTGGCGCCCGAAACCATTAGCGACCCGACGAAATACGCGGATCTGCGCGAGAAAGGTCCGCTCGTCCATGTCTCCCTGCCCGGCCTGGAGACCCCGGTCTGGCTGGTCACGGGTTACGAGGACGCCAAGGACGCCCTGACCGACCCGCGTTTCGTGCGTGACGCCACCAAGCTGGCCGGCCAGGAGGGCCCCAGCATCGCGGACCAGATGATCGCGGCCTACGGCCTTCCCGCCGAGTACGCGCAGTACCTGGGCATCCTCGTGCTCTCCGACGGCGACGAGCACGCCCGGGTCCGCAACCTGCTCGTCCGCTCCTTCACGGCCCGCCGCGTCAACGCGCTGCGCCCGCAGCTGGAGCAGGTCACCGAGGCCATCTACGAGGGCCTCAAGGCCAAGGGCGAGGCCGACCTCGTCAGCGAGCTGGGCTACGCCATCGCCGCCACGGCCATCTGTGAGCTGATGGGCGTGGAGGCAGAGGACCAGCCGACCGTCCAGGGCTTCATCCAGGGCTACGCCTCCGGTGACCCGGAGCACTTCATCCCCGCCATCCAGGGCATCGTCGAGTACTGCAAGGCGCTGATCGAGAAGCGCCGCGCCGAGCCCGGCGAGGACCTGGTCTCCGGCCTGCTGCAGGACGAGGGCGACGACAAGCTCACCGAGACCGAGATCATCGCGGTCTTCCTGCTCCTGATCAACACGGGTATCGCACCGCCCGCGCACTTCCTGAGCGAGGCCGTGCTGGCGCTGTTCGACCACCCGGAGGAGCTGGCCAAGCTGCGCGCGCAGCCGGAGCTGCTCGCCACCACGGCCGTTCCCGAGCTGCTGCGCTTCGCCAGCGCCGTGCCCATGGGCGCGCCGCTGTACGCGACCGAGGACCTGGAGTTCAAGGGCTGCCCGATCAAGCAGGGCGAGGTCGTCAACGCCTCGCTGCTCGGCGCCAACCACGACCCGGCCGAGTACAGCGAGCCCACCAAGCTCGACATCTCCCGCAAGCTCGGCGCCGGCGTGGGCCACATCGCCCTCGGCCACGGCCCGCACTACTGCATCGGCGCCTCGCTCGCGAAGCTGGAGACGGAGATCGTCCTCAACCAGCTCCTGCTCAAGCACGAGGGCCTGCGGCTCGCGGTGGACCGCAAGGACCTGCAGTACGCGCCGGTCCCCGGGGAGGGCATGCACCTCACCAGCCTGCCGGTGAAGTTCTGACGGTCTGAGGCACGCCCGACGGCGGCCGGCCGTCGAATGTTCCGGCACCTCCCGGGGGAGGGCTCCCAGCGGGCCCTCCCCCTCGGCGAGCGGGCGGTCCGCAAACGCAGACATCCCCTGCGGGAGAACCCGCAGGGGATGTTGTCTGTGTCCGAGGGGGGACTTGAACCCCCACGCCCGATAAAGGGCACTAGCACCTCAAGCTAGCGCGTCTGCCATTCCGCCACCCGGACTAGGTGTCTGTCGCTCCGGGGTGTTTCCCTCGGCGACGAAGACAACAATACCAAGGTTTCGGAGTGCCTTTCACCTGCGTATCCGTGACCTACGCCGGGTGGCCGCGCAACACGCGGCACGGTCCGCGAGCACGCCTAAGGTTTCACCATGAGTGACGGTTTGCTTACCCATTCTCCGGGTGAGGGGCGGGTCCGGCGGCCCCGGGTCCTCTCGCCGCTGCGCGAGCATCTGCGGGACACGATGTGGTTCGCGCCCACGGTGGGGCTCGTCGGCTCCCTGTTGCTGTGGTGGGCGGCCGCGGAGGTGGACGCGGAGCTGGTGCGCCTCCTCCAGGACGACGAGGAGTACGACACCCTCAAGGACCTGAACCAGCTCGCCGAGGACGCCAAGGCGGTCATCAGCACCATCAGCTCGGCGATGATGACCTTCATCGGTGTCGTCTTCAGCATCTCGCTGGTGGCCGTGCAGATGGCCAGCGGCCAGTTCAGTCCCCGGGTGGTGCGGCTCTACGTCCGCTCCCGGATCACCAAGGTCACCCTGACGGTCTTCCTCGCGACGTTCCTGTTCTCCCTGCTGACGCTGACGTCCTTCGACAGCGAGCAGGATCCGCGTCTGGTGACGAGCGTGCCCTTGATCGAGGGCCTGCTCGCGGTCCTCATGGTGCTGCTGAGCCTGCTCCTGTTCATCGCCTACGTGAACGGCACGCTGCGCATGATGCGCATCGGCTTCGTGATCGACCGGATCGCGCGCGAGGCGTTCCGGGTGGCCGTGCGGCATCCGACCGAGGGTGAGCTCGACGACGACCGTCTCGGGCCCGAGACGGCCCGGATCACCCATGACGGCCGGGCCGGGGTGCTGCGGGACGTGCACATCGCACGGGTGGTGCGGGCCGCGCGGCGCCAGGGGGTCGTGCTGCGGCTGCTGCCGCGCATCGGGGACTTCATGGTGCCGGGCACTCCGGTGTTCGCGGTGTACGGCGGCCCCGCTCCCGGTCGCCGCGCGTTGCGTTACGCGGTGTCGGTCGGGGTGGAGCGGACCTTCCACCAGGACCTCGGCTTCGGGCTCCGGCAGCTGTCCGACATCGCCCTGCGGGCCCTGTCCCCTGCGGTGAACGACCCGACGACCGCCGTGCAGGCCCTGGACCGGATCGTGCAGTTCCTGGCGTCGGTCGCCCGCTACCCGCTGGGCGCGCTGCCCCATCGCGACCGGCGCGGGACGGTGCGGCTCGTCCAGCCGGTGCCCGACTGGCAGGACCTGGTGGACCTCGGGCTCACCGAGATCCGTGGCTGCGCGGCCGGGCATCCCCAGGTCACCCGGCGCATGCTGGCCGGGATCGACGATCTGCTCCTGCTCGCGCCCGACGGCCGCAGGGCACCGCTCCTACGGCACCGGGCGCTCCTGGAGCAGGCGGTGGAGCGACTGGTGCCGGAGGCAGCGGACCGCGACTTCGCGCTGCTGCCGGACCGGCAGGGCATCGGCTAGCGGACGGCCCGCCCCCGTACCGATGCGGTGGGGGTACGGCAGGGCACCCGCCGCACCCCCACCCCCGGCTCAGGCCATCAGGTGATAGCTGGGGAAGTTCCCCGGCGCCCGCTCCCCCTCCGTCCCTTGCGTGACGGCCCGCACCAGCAGTTCCCCGCCGACGAACGCGCCGCGCCAGGACGCGCCGAAGCCCCCGAACAGCTCATCGCGGTCCCCGCGGGAGCGGGGCTTGCCCCGGCCGGTCTTGAACGCCCGGATCTGCGGCGCCAGCCGGTCGAACGTCTCCGGGTCGTCGGTGGACAGCGTGGCGACCAGCGCGCCGTTGGAGGCGTTCATGGCGGCGAGCAGCTCCGCCTCGGTGTCGACGAGCACGATCGTGTCGACGGGCCCGAACGGCTCCGCGTGGTGCAGCGGGGACGACGGCGGTGGTGCGAGCAGGGTGACCGGCTGCACGTACGCGGACGTGTCCTGGCCGGGCAGGAAGAGGTCCGCGTCGGTGGCCCCTCGGTACAGCGGCACAGCGCCGCGGTCGACGGCTTCCGCGACCTGGTCGGTCAGCTCCTTGGCCTTGGCCGCGTTGATCAGTGGGCCGAAGTCCAGGTGCGGGAACGGGTCGTCGGGCCCGGCGACGGCGAGCGGGTGGCCGACGCGCACGGTCCGCACGGCGGGCAGGTACGCGGCCAGGAAGGAGTCGAACAGCTCGCGCTGGACGACGAAGCGGGGGTAGGCCGTGCAGCGCTGCTTGCCGTAGTCGAAGAGCTTGGGGATCACCGCGCCGAGTGCGTCCCAGTCGCTGTAGTTCCAGATGCCCCAGGTGTTCAGTCCCTCCTGTTCGAGGATGTGTCGTTTGCCGAGGTCGGCCACGGCCGTGGCGACCGCGGCGCCCGTGTCCCGGCCGCCGACGAAGGAGACGCAGCCGATCTCGGGGGCGCGCACGAGTGCTTCGGACAGCTCACCGCCGCTGCCGCTGACGAGTGTGACGGGAATCCCTTCGCGGGCGGCGAGGGCGCACGCCAAGGTGAGACAGGAGACGCCGCCGTCGGTCGGGGTCTTGGCGATGACCGCGTTGCCTGCCAGTGCCTGTACCAGCATGGCGTGAACGAGCACGCTCATCGGATAGTTCCAGCTCGCGATGTTCGAGACGGGCCCGTCCAGCGGGGACCTGCCCTCGACCATCGGCTCGATGCCGTCGACGTACCAGCGGACGCCGTCGATGGCCCGGTCCACGTCGGCCTGTGCGAGTCGCCAGGGCTTGCCGATCTCCCAGACGAGCAACAGGGCCAGGAGTTCCCGGTGTTCGGTGAGGCTGTCGAGGGTGGCGGCGACGCGGGCGCGGCGCTCGGGCAGCGGGACGTGGCGCCAGGCCCGGTGCTGGTCGAGCGAGGCGCGCACGGCCCTGCGGGCGGCGTCCGCGTCGAGTCGGGGCGGGCCCGCGATGGGGCTCGCGTCGACGGGGCTGGTGGCGGGCAGGGGGCGGCCATCGGGGCGCCAGCCGCCGTGCCACAGATTCAGCACGCGGTCGTCCCTGAAGGCCTCGGGGGCGACGGTGAGGCAGCGCTCCCAGGCGTCGGCCCAGGCCGTTCCTGCCTTGAGGACGCGAGGAGTGCGGGGGTCGTCGGGGAGGGAGGAGGTGTCGAGGGTGGGTGTCGTGGGTGCCATTCGGTTCTCTCCGCTCACGGTGCACAGTCGGGGCGGGGTGCATGGCTGCGCGTACGGGACGGCGGTGGCCGCGGTCTTCGTACGTCGCTCGGGGACGGTAGTGGAGTCGCGGCCAGTCACCTATGAGTGAGGTCACTTCGGGCCGGGTCGGGCGTCAGCGTGAGGCTTCCGCGAGGCGTTCGAGCACCAACCGGGCCGTCTCGGTGGGGGTGTTGCCGACCTGGACCCCGACGGCCTCCAGCGCGGACTTCTTCGCCCGGGCGGTGCCGGACGTGCCGGAGACGATGGCGCCCGCGTGTCCCATGGTCCGGCCCTCGGGCGCGGTGAACCCGGCGATGTAGGCGACGACGGGCTTGCTCACGGACTCCTCGATGTAGGCCGCGGCGCGCTCTTCCGCGTCGCCGCCGATCTCACCGATGAGGACGATCAGTTCGGTGTCGGGGTCGGCCTCGAAGGCGGCGAGGCAGTCGATGTGGGTGGTGCCGACGACGGGGTCGCCGCCGATGCCCACACAGGTGGAGAAGCCGGTGTCGCGCAGTTCGTACATGAGCTGGTACGTGAGGGTCCCGGACTTGGAGACCAGGCCGACGCGGCCGGGCTTGGTGATGTCGGCGGGGATGATGCCCGCGTTGCTCTGGCCCGGTGAGATCAGACCGGGGCAGTTGGGGCCGATGACGCGGGTGCCGTGCCGCTGGGCGTACGCGTGGAAGACGACGGTGTCGTGGACGGGGATGCCCTCGGTGATGACGACGGCGAGTCCGATCCCGGCGTCCGCCGCCTCCATGACCGCGGCCTTGCTGAAGGCGGGTGGCACGAAGACGACAGTGACGTCCGCGCCGGTGGCGTCCATGCCCGCGCGCACGGAGCCGAAGACGGGCACCGCGCGGTCGTCGAAGTCGACGCTGCGGCCCGCCTTGCGCGGGGTGACGCCGCCGACCACGTCCGTGCCGGCCGCGAGCATGCGCCGGGTGTGCTTCATGCCCTCGCCCCCGGTCATGCCCTGGACGAGGACCTTGCTCTCCTTGGTCAGGTAGATGGCCATGGCCGGCTCCTCAGGCTGCGTGGGCGAGTTCGGCGGCGCGGCGTGCGGCGCCGTCCATGGTGGTGGCCTGTTCGACCAGCGGGTGGCCGCGTTCGTCGAGGATGGCGCGCCCCCGTGCGGCGTTGTTGCCGTCGAGCCGGACGACGAGGGGCTTGGTCAGGCGTACGGACTCCAGGGCCCGCACGATGCCGTCGGCGACCGCGTCGCAGGCGGTGATGCCGCCGAAGACGTTCACGAACACGGCGGTGACGGACGGGTCGGAGAGGATGACGGAGAGGCCGTCGGCCATGATCTGCGCGGAGGCTCCGCCGCCGATGTCCAGGAAGTTGGCGGGCCGGGCGCCGCAGCCGGCGACGACGTCGAGGGTGGACATGACGAGGCCGGCGCCGTTACCGATGACGCCGACCTCGCCGTCGAGCTTCACGTAGTTGAGTCCCTTGGCGGCCGCGGCCGCCTCCAGTTCGTCGGCCCCCTGGTCGCGCGCGGGGCCTGGCGCGCCCCAACGGGTCTGCCGGAACCACGCGTTGTCGTCGAGGGTCACTTTTCCGTCAAGTGCGAGGATCTGCCCCTGCGCGGTGCGCACGAGCGGGTTCACCTCGACGAGCACGGCGTCTTCCCTGATCAGTACGTTCCACAGGGCGGTCAGGGTGTCGGCGGCGGCCTCGGGCAGCCCCGCCGCCGCGGCGATCTCCGCGGCCTTCGCACGGGACACGCCCTCGAAGGGGTCGATCGCCGTCCGGAGCACCGCCTCGGGCCGGGTGGCGGCCACCTCCTCGATGTCCATGCCGCCCTCGGCGGAGGCGATCGCGAGGAATCGTCCCTGGGAGCGGTCGAGTACGTACGAGACGTAGAACTCGGCGTCGATGTCCACGGGTTGGGCGAGCATGACCTCGCGGACCGTGTGGCCCTTGATGTCCATGCCCAGGATCTGCCGGGCGGTCAGCTCCGCGGCGGCCGGGTCGCGGGCGAACTTCACGCCGCCCGCCTTGCCCCTGCCACCGGTCTTGACCTGCGCCTTCACGACGACACGGCCGCCGAGGCGCTCGGCGCTCGCGCGGGCCCGCTTCGCCGAGTCGGCGACTTCGGCACGCGGCACCAAGATGCCGTATTCCTCGAAGAGTTCCCTTGCCTGGTGCTCGTACAGGTCCATTCCGGCTCCTGTCTGGAAAGTGCCGCACGCCCCCTGGACACCACCCACCGGATGCGGGATAACAAGCTTCATACAGTATTCGTCGACTGTATGCAATGTACTGTGAGGGCGCCCCGAGCGCGGACGAGCGCACTCCAACTCCCCTACGAAGGGACAGGACTTCGCCATGCCCGACGACAGCAGCGACAACAACACCCTCATCTCCGGTGGGCATCTGGTCGCCAAAGCACTCAAGGCGGAGGGCGTGGAGGTCATCTACACCCTCTGCGGCGGACACATCATCGACATCTACGACGGCTGCGTCGACGAGGGGATCGACGTCGTCGACGTACGCCATGAACAGGTCGCCGCGCACGCGGCCGACGGCTACGCGCGGATCACCGGCAAGCCCGGCTGCGCCGTGGTGACGGCCGGACCGGGCACCACCGACGCCGTCACGGGCGTCGCGAACGCCTTCCGCGCGGAGTCCCCGATGCTGCTGATCGGCGGCCAAGGAGCCCACACCCAGCACAAGATGGGCTCACTGCAGGACCTCCCGCACGTCGACATGATGACGCCCATCACCAAGTTCGCCGCGACCGTGCCGGACACCGCGCGCGCGGCCGACATGGTGTCCATGGCGTTCCGCGAGTGCTACCACGGCGCTCCGGGGCCCTCCTTCCTGGAGATCCCCCGCGATGTGCTCGACGCCAAGGTCCCCGCCGACAAGGCACGCGTCCCGCGCGCGGGCCACTACCGCGCCTCGACACGCTCGGCCGGCGACCCCGAGGCGATCGAGAAGCTCGCCGACCTCCTCGTGCACGCCGAGAAGCCCGCCATCCTGCTCGGCAGCCAGGTGTGGACGACCCGGGGGACCGCGGCGGCCACCGAACTGGTCCGCACCCTCAACGTGCCCGCCTACATGAACGGGGCGGGACGCGGCACCCTGCCCCCCGGGGACCCGCACCACTTCCAGCTGTCGCGCCGCTACGCCTTCTCCAACGCCGACCTCATCGTCATCGTCGGCACGCCCTTCGACTTCCGCATGGGGTACGGAAAGCGGCTCTCCGCGGACGCGACAGTCGTCCAGGTCGACCTCGACTACCGCACCGTGGGCAAGAACCGCGACATCGACCTCGGCATCGTGGGCGACGCCGGGCTCGTCCTGAAGTCGGTGACCGAGGCGGCGTCCGGGCGCGTCAACGGAGGCGCGTCCCGGCGCAAGGAGTGGCTCGACGAGCTGCGGGCCGCCGAGCAGACAGCCCTCGAGAAGCGGCTGCCGAGCCTCAGGTCCGACGCCTCCCCCATCCATCCGTACCGCCTGGTGAGCGAGATCAACGACTTCCTCACCGAGGACTCGATCTACATCGGCGACGGCGGCGACATCGTCACCTTCTCCGGGCAGGTCGTCCAGCCCAAGGCCCCCGGCCACTGGATGGACCCCGGCCCCCTCGGCACGCTCGGCGTCGGCATCCCCTTCGTGCTCGCCGCCAAGCAGGCGCGGCCCGACAAGGAGGTGGTCGCGCTCTTCGGAGACGGCGCCTTCAGCCTCACCGGGTGGGACTTCGAGACCCTCGTGCGCTACAACCTGCCGTTCGTCGGCATCGTCGGCAACAACTCCTCCATGAACCAGATCCGTTACGGCCAGAAGGCCAAGTACGGCCAAGAGCGCGAGCGGGTCGGCAACACCCTCGGAGACGTCCACTACGACAAGTTCGCCCAGATGCTCGGCGGACACGGCGAAGAGGTCCGCGACCCCGCCGACATCGGCCCCGCGCTGCGCCGCGCCCGCGAGTCCGGCAAGCCCTCCCTGATCAACGTGTGGGTCGACCCGGACGCGTACGCCCCCGGAACCATGAACCAGACGATGTACAAGTGAGGTGACACGGACGTGACCAAGGCTCTCGAAGGAATCCGCGTCCTGGACATGACGCACGTCCAGTCCGGCCCCTCCGCGACCCAGCTGCTCGCCTGGCTCGGCGCGGACGTGGTGAAGCTGGAGGCGCCGACCGGCGACATCACGCGCAAGCAACTGCGCGACCTGCCGGACGTGGACTCGCTCTACTTCACGATGCTCAACTGCAACAAGCGGAGCATCACCCTCAACACCAAGACCGAGCGCGGCAAGGAACTCCTCACGGAGCTGATCCGCCGCGCGGACGTGATGGTCGAGAACTTCGGCCCGGGCGCCGTCGACCGCATGGGCTTCACCTGGGAGCGCATCCAGGAGATCAACCCGCGCGTCGTCTACGCCTCGATCAAGGGCTTCGGAGACGGCCCCTACACCAACTTCAAGGCCTACGAAGTCGTCGCCCAGGCCATGGGCGGCTCCATGTCGACGACCGGCTTCGAGGACGGCCCGCCGCTCGCCACCGGCGCGCAGATCGGCGACTCCGGGACCGGCATCCACGCCGTCGCGGGCATCCTCGCCGCCCTCTTCCAGAGGGAGAACACCGGCCGCGGGCAGCGTGTGAACGTCGCCATGCAGCACGCCGTCCTCAACCTGTGCCGCGTCAAGCTGCGCGACCAGCAGCGCCTCGCGCACGGACCCCTCGCCGAGTACCCGAACGACGACTTCGGGGACGAGGTGCCGCGCTCCGGGAACGCCTCCGGGGGCGGGCAGCCCGGGTGGGCCGTCAAGTGCGCCCCTGGCGGTCCCAACGACTACGTGTACGTCATCGTGCAGCCCGTCGGCTGGAAGCCCATCACGGAGCTGATCGGGCGCCCTGAGCTCGCCGAAGACCCCGAGTGGGCCACCCCCGAGGCGCGGCTGCCGCAGCTCACCAAGATGTTCCAGCTGATCGAGGAGTGGTCCTCGACGCTGCCCAAGTGGGAGGTCCTGGAGCGCCTCAACGCCCACAACATCCCGTGCGGCCCGATCCTGTCGACCAGGGAGATCATCGAGGACGCCTCGCTGGTCGCCAACGAGATGGTCGTCGAGGTCCCGCATCCCGAGCGCGGCGCGTTCACCACCGTCGGCTCGCCGCTCAAGCTCTCCGACTCCCCCGTGGACGTGGTCAGTTCGCCGCTGCTCGGCGAGCACAACGAAGAGGTGTTCATCGGCGAGCTCGGCCTCGGGGACGAGGAACTGCGCCTGCTCAAGTCGAACGGAGTGATCTGATTGCAGGCCGAAGACCGCAAGGAGCGGGTGCGCGCGCTCCTGGACTCCGTGCGCGCCAAGGGACGTACGTTGCTCACGGCGCCCGAGGGCAAGGTCCTCGCGGACGCCTACGGGATCGCGGTGCCCGGGGAGGAGCTGG
Source organism: Streptomyces sp. RK9 (assembly GCF_045070545.1). Classification (NCBI taxonomy): domain Bacteria; kingdom Bacillati; phylum Actinomycetota; class Actinomycetes; order Kitasatosporales; family Streptomycetaceae; genus Streptomyces; species Streptomyces sp. RK9. The sequence continues at coordinate 1,718,370 of NZ_CP173703.1, forward strand.
CACGGGACGTCGATGAGGCGGTGGCGTGCGCGGCGCGCTTCGGCGGGCCCGTCGTCATGAAGATCGTGTCCCCGGACATCCTGCACAAGACCGACGCGGGCGGCGTGGTCGTGGGCGTGGAGGGCGCCGCGGCCGTACGGGAGGCCTTCCACCGGATCGTCGCCAACGCGCGCGCCTACGCGCCCACGGCGCGCGTCGACGGCGTGCAGGTGCAGGAGCTGCTGCCGTCGGGACCCGGCGCCCAGGAGGTGATCGTCGGGGCGGTCACCGACCCGACGTTCGGGAAGGTCGTCGCGTTCGGTCTGGGCGGTGTCCTGGTGGAGGTCCTGAAGGACATCACGTTCCGGCTCGCGCCCGTCGACGCCGACGAGGCCCGTTCGATGCTCGACTCGATCCGGGCGGCGGAGGTGCTGCACGGTGTGCGGGGCGCGCCCGGTGTGGACCGCTGGGCGCTGGCCGAGCAGATACGCCGGGTGTCGGACCTTGTCACCGACTTCCCCGAGATCGCGGAGGTCGACCTCAATCCGGTCGTCGCGACCCCCGAGGGCGCGCTCGCCGCGGACATCCGCGTCATCCTCGCCGCCGAGGCCCCCAAGGAGCGGCGCACGTACACGCGCGCGCAGATGCTGGCTTCGATGCGGCGCCTCATGCAGCCCCGCTCCGTCGCCGTCATCGGTGCCTCCAACGAGCCGGGCAAGATCGGCAATTCGGTGATGCGCAACCTCATCGACGGCGGCTTCCCCGGGGAGATCCATCCGGTGAACCCCAAGGCCGATGACATTCTGGGCCGCAAGGCGTACAAGAGTGTCACGGACGTCCCTGGTGAGGTGGATGTGGCGGTCTTCGCGATCCCCGCCAAGTTCGTCGCGTCCGCTCTGGAGGAGGTCGGGCAGAAGGGCGTCCCGAACGCGGTCCTCATCCCCTCGGGGTTCGCCGAGACCGGTGAACAGGCCCTCCAGGACGAGATCGTGGCGATCGGCGAGCGGCACGGGGTGCGGCTGCTCGGCCCGAACATCTACGGCTACTACTCGACGTGGCAGGACCTGTGCGCCACGTTCTGCACGCCGTACGACGTGAAGGGCGGGGTGGCGCTCACCTCGCAGTCCGGCGGCATCGGGATGGCGATCCTGGGCTTCGCCCGCGCCACGAAGACGGGTGTCTCGGCGATCGTCGGCCTCGGCAACAAGGCGGACCTCGACGAGGACGACCTCCTGACGTGGTTCGGCGAGGACCCCCGCACCCAGTGCATCGCGATGCACCTGGAGGACCTCAAGGACGGCAGGGCGTTCGTGGAGGCCGCGCGGGCCACCGTGCCGAAGAAGCCCGTCGTGGTCCTCAAGGCGGGCCGGACGGCCGCGGGGGCCAAGGCCGCCGGATCGCACACGGGCGCGCTCGCGGGCGACGACGCGGTCTACGACGACATCCTGCGGCAGGCCGGGGTCATCAGGGCCCCTGGGCTGAACGAGATGCTCGAGTACGCGCGGGCGCTGCCGGTCCTGCCGACGCCCCAGGGCGACAACGTCGTCATCATCACCGGGGCGGGCGGCTCGGGCGTTCTGCTCTCCGACGCGGTCACCGACAACGGCCTGCGGCTGATGGACATTCCGCCCGACCTGGACGCGGCCTTCCGCGCGTTCATCCCGCCGTTCGGCGCGGCGGGCAACCCCGTCGACATCACCGGCGGCGAGCCCCCCTCGACGTACGAGGCGACGATCCGGCTCGGCCTGGAGGATCCGCGCATCCACGCGCTCGTACTGGGCTACTGGCACACCATCGTCACCCCTCCCATGGTCTTTGCCGAACTAACGGCCCGCGTGATCGCCGAGTTCCGGGGGCGGGGCATCGACAAGCCGGTCGTCGCGTCGCTCGCGGGCGACGTCGAGGTGGAGGAGGCCTGCCAGTACCTCTTCGAGCGGGGGGTCGTGGCCTACCCGTACACCACGGAGAAGCCGGTCGACGTGCTCGGCGCGAAGTACCGCTGGGCGCGCGCCGCCGGACTCCTTGGGGGCGGTCGATGACGTGACCGGCGCACGGGGCGGCCGACGGTGCGCGTCGGCCGGCCCGGAGCCCGTACGCGCACGAAAGGGATTGGACAGGGGGCGCTGGCCAGGAACTTTTCGACGCAAGGGGTGCTGAGTGACATGACGACAACCGACATATCCAGGCCCGTCGCCTACCGGGAGGTGACGGATTCCAACGGCCGGATGTACCGGGTCGGCGAGACCGACATCGACATCATGGGCCGCAAACGCAAGTGGATGGTCATCCTGCCGTGGGTGGGCATGATGGGCATCAGCTCGGCCGAGTACGCGTTCGCGTCCGCCGAGGACACGCTGCACACCGCGCACAGCTGGAGCAGTCTGCACATCTTCTGGATGCTGGGCGTCTGGGTCTTCTTCCAGGCCGCCGTGGCCTTCCCCGCGGGCAAGCTCCGCGAGAGCGGGAAGCTCCCGGCCCGCTGGGCGATGATGATCGGCGCGTGCGGCACCCTCTTGGGTTACCTCTCGCTCGCCTTCGCACCGCATGTGGTCGTCGCCTACATCGGGTTCGGCATGTTCAGCGGCATGGGCGCCGGCATGGTGTACGCGACCTGCGTGAACATGGTCGGCAAGTGGTATCCGGAGCGCAAGGGCGGCAAGACCGGCTTCGTCAACGGCGGCTTCGCCTACGGCTCGGTGCCGTTCGTCTTCATCTTCACCGGCTTCATGGACCTGTCCAACTTCCGCTGGGTGCTGGTGTCCGTGGGGCTCTTCCTGGCGGCGACGGTCGCCGTGGCCGGGTACTTCTTCCAGGACCCGCCGAAGAACTGGTGGCCCGCCGAGGTGGACCCGCTGCGCCCGCCCGACGACCCGCGGGCCCGGCGCGCCCTGGCGATGAACCCGCCCGCCGTGCGCCAGTACACCCCCAAGGAGGCCTGGCAGACCGGTCGCGTCGGACTGATGTGGTTCTGCCTGCTGTGCACCTCGGGCGTGAACATCTTCGGCATCGCGTTCCAGGTGGACATCGGGGAGGACGCCGGGTTCGCGGGCGGAATCGTCGCCACGGCCATGTCCCTGAAGGCCATCGTCAACGGCACGGGAAGGGGCGTCATCGGCTGGCTCTCGGACCGCTACGGACGCAAGCGCTGCCTGATCTTCGTCTGTATCGTCCTCGGCCTCTCGCAGTACGGCATCCTCTGGTCCGCCGAGATCAAGAACCTGCCGCTGTTCCTGATCTTCTCCAGCATCTCAGGCTTCGGCGGCGGCGCCATCTTCCCGATGTTCGCGGCCATGACGGCGGACTACTTCGGAGAGAACAACAACGCCTCCAACTACGGCCTTGTCTACAGCTCGAAGCTGGTGTCCGGACTGCTCGGCTCCGGCATGGGCGCCGTGGTGGTCAGCAACTGGGGCCACACCGGCGCGTTCACCCTGGCCGGGTCCATATCCCTGTTCGCCGGCTTCGTCGCGCTCTTCCTGTCGCAACCCGGCAGGCCGAACCCCAAGGACATCAACCCCAATCCACAACCCCTAGGTGAGGAGATGGCTTGATATGACGGCGGAGCCCTTCGCCGCGAGCGGCGCGTCCGGCCGCGCGGACGCGTCGTACGAGAAGTTCCAGGAGGTCACGGACGCGCGCGGACGCGTCTACCGCATCGGTGAGAGCGACCGGGACATCCTCGGGCGCCCACGCTGGACGATGGTCGTCCTCCCCTGGGTGGCCATGATCGCCATCAGTGTCTTCGAGTACGCCTTCGGAGCGGCCGAGAACACCCTGTCCGCGGCGCACCACTGGTCGTCCTCGAACACCTTCTGGGTGCTGAGCGTGTGGATCTTCTTCCAGGCGAGCGTGTCCTTCCCCGCCGGGAAGCTCCGCGAGAAGGGCATCCTGACCAGCCGCAAGGCCATGCTGACGGGATCGGTCCTGTCCCTGCTCGGGTTCGTCAGCCTCAGCCACGCACCCAACGTGGCGGCCGCGATGGTCGGCTTCGGCCTGCTGGGCGGGATCGGCTCCGGGCTGATCTACTCGACGTGCGTGAACATGGTCGGCAAGTGGTACCCCGAGCGGCGCGGCGGCAAGACGGGCTTCGTCAACGGAGGGTTCGCCTACGGAGCGGTGCCTTTCATCTTCCTGTTCTCCTACGGCTTCGACACCTCCAACTACCGCACCGTGCTGGATCTCGTCGGCTTCTACGTGCTCGCCGTGACTCTGGTGGCGGGCATGTTCTTCAAGGACCCGCCGAAGAACTGGTGGCCCTCCGACATCGATCCGCTGCGGCCCCCCACCGACCCGCGCACCGCCATGGCGCTCGCGAAGAACCCCCCGGCGGCCGCGCAGTTCACACCCGGTGAGGCGTTACGCACCGGCGTCGTGCCGCTCATGTGGGTGTGCATGCTGTGCTGCGCCGGAGTGTCGATCTTCGGGATCTCCTTCCAGGTCCCGTTCGCCAAGGACATGGGCTTCGGCCCGCTCATCGCGGCGTCGTCGATGGGCGTCATGTCGGTGATCAACGGCACGGGGCGGGGCGTCGTGGGCTGGCTCTCCGACCGTCTCGGCCGCCGGTACACCCTCACGTACGTCTGTCTCACGCTGGCCGTCGCGCAGTTCGGTGTCCTGTGGGCGGGCGAGATGCACAACCAGCCGCTGTTCCTGGTCTTCGCCTTCCTGTCCGGCTTCGCCGGTGGCGCGTTCTACCCCCTGTTCGCCGCGCTCGTCCCCGACTACTTCGGAGAGAACAACAACGCGTCCAACTACGGCATGGTCTACAGCGCGAAGCTCGTCAGCGGTCTCTTCGGAGGCGGTCTCGGCGCCATGGTCGTCGACTCCTGGGGCTACGTCGGCGCCTACGTGATGGCCGGTGGGGTGTCGCTGCTCGCGGCGGCCCTGTCGCTGCTGCTGCACCAGCCGGGGGCACCACGCGCGCGTGCTGCCACGGTGTGACGTCCAGCCGGTGCACCGCGCCGGCGTTCCAGGGGGAGGGGGGGGGGGGGGGGGGGGGGGGGGGGGGGGGGCCCCCCCCCCCCCCCCCCCCCCCCCCCCCCCCCCCCCCCCCGGGGGGGGGGGGGGGGGGGGGGGGGGGGGGGGGGGGGGGGGGGGGGGGGGGGGGGGGGGGGGGGGGGGGGGGGGGGGGGGGGGGGGGGGGGGCCGGGTGGTTGGGGGGGGGGGGGGGGGGGGGGGGGGGGGGGGGGGGGGGGTTGGTGGGGGGGGGGGGGGGGGGGGGGGGCGGGGGGGGGGGCCGGGCCGGGGGGGGGGGGGGGGGGGGGGGCCGGGGGGGGGCCCCCCCCCCCGCCGTTCGTGGCTGAGGGCGGCCGTTCGTGACTGGTCGCGGCCGTTCGCGGCTGGCCGTGGCGCGCCGGGGCCGCCCGCCAACTGCGGGTCGGGCGACGCGCATCGGGGTAGTCCCCTACGGGCAGCTTGGGGGTTCCGCTGGAACCCTCAGGAGGGTTGCTGCGTTTACCGTGGAGAAGGCGGCGAGATCAGCCCGTGCAGAAGCGGACGGATCAGCACCGTCGGCAGGACCCGCACCATCTCGCACCATCCCGCACCACCCCTCGCACCATCCCGCACCACCCGGAACCGCCGGGGACCGATTCGCCGGGCCGAAGGAGAAGCATCGTGGAAGCCGTGATCGCAGTGGTCGCGCTGCTCTTCGTGCTGTTCCTGGCACTGGGAGCGTATGCGGTGGTCAAGGCGGTCGGAGCGGCCCGCCGCGGCATGGACCGCACGATCACACAGGCCCGCCGCACCGTGGAGGACACCACCCTGCGCGCGCGGACCTTCGCCCAGCCCGGAGCCGTCGGCGAGCTGGCCCAGCTGCGGCTGCGCCTGCGCACCTCCATGCGGGCCACCCAGGACTCGCTGCGCGCGGGCGTGGCCGAGGACTCCTCGCTGCACGAGTCCCTGGCCCTCTTCCAGCGCCTGAGCGCCCACGGCCACGAGCTGGACGACGAGCTCAAGCGCCTGGAGCGCGAGCCCGACCGCATCGAGCTCAGCCAGCGCCTGCCCGGCCTGAAGGACCGCACCGAGCAGATCGTCAAGGCCGCCGACTCACTCCGCTGGGCGGCCCGCGACCGCGCCCACAAGTTCGCGGACGACGACCTGGACCTGCTCAGCCAGCAGATCGACATGGAAGCGGGCGCGCTGCGGCACTGGACGGACGGACCCTCCGACGACCAGCCCCTCACCTCCTGGTCCGACCCCGCCACGGCCCCGGCGACCGACCAGGCGAAGACCGCGTCGGGCTCCGCGGCAGCCGACCTGAACAAGCCGTCCCGGCCGGGTGCGTCCGCCCGCGCGGCCGAAGGAGACCGCGCCGACCGCGCCTCCCAGGAGCCGACCAGACCCGCCATCACCCCGCCGGCACCGCAGCCGACGTACCCCTGGCAGAAGAAGCCCAAGCCCGAGAGCACCACCTGACCCGCGCCTGCCGCCAAGGCCACCACCCGCCCCCTCGGCATGCCCTCGGCCCCGCCGGGGCACGTCGCCCCCGTCGCCCGCGTGCAGGGGTCGGACTGCCGCACCCGGGTTCCTGCGGGTAATCTCCAGCTCATGTCCCGCCATGTCGCGATCGTCACCGATTCAACGGCCTACCTGCCGCAACGGACGATGGAGCGGCACGACATCACCGCGGTGCCGCTGACGGTCGTCCTGGGCCATCAGGCACTCGAAGAGGGCACCGAGATCTCCGCCCGCTCGCTCGCGCTGGCACTGCAGAAACGCCACCCCGTGACCACCTCGCGCCCCAGCCCCGAGGTCTTCGCCCAGACCTACCGCAAGGTCGCGGAGGCGGGCGCCACCAGCATCGTCTCGCTCCACCTGTCGGCCGAGTTCTCCGGGACGTACGACGCCGCCGTCCTCGCCGCCCGCGAGGCACCCGTGCCGGTCCGCGTCGTCGACACCGGCATGGTCGCGATGGCCCTCGGCTTCTGCGCCCTCGCCGCGGCCGAGACCGCCGACTCGGGCGGCACGGTGGACGAGGCGGTGGCGGCCGCGGAGAAACGGGCCGCGGCGACATCCGCGTACTTCTACGTCGACACCCTCGACTATCTGCGCCGCGGCGGCCGCATCGGCGCCGCCCAGGCGCTCCTCGGCTCCGCGCTCGCCGTGAAACCGCTGCTCTCGCTGGACGACGGTCGCATCGAGATGCTGGAGAAGGTCCGCACGGCGTCGAAGGCGATCGCCCGCCTGGAGGAGATCGTCATCGAGCGGGCCGGGGCACACGACGTGGACATCGCCGTGCACCACCTCGCGGCGCCCGAGCGCGCGGCGACCCTCGCGGACCGCCTCCGGGACCGCGTCCCTGGCCTCGTCGACCTGCACGTCAGCGAGGTGGGCGCGGTGATCGGGGCGCACACCGGGCCCGGACTGCTCGGGGCTGTGGTCTCGCCTCGGTGAGGTGATCTCGCTTGGGTGAGGTTCACCCTTGCGGGTGGCGGAGTTATCCACAACTTCCGGGTAATCCCCGGGAATTGAGCAAGATCAACAAGTTTACGTGATGGTGCCTAGCGTTTTCGGCATGGGACTTCGATCGGCTTCAGAGACGGTGAGCGATGGTTCGGCGGTGGCGCCGGGCGACGGTTCGACAGGTTCAACAAGTTCGACGCGCAGTGGCCCGGGGCGGGCGCCGGGCTCGGGAGGACGCGCGGGGGAACACCGCGTGGCGGGGGGACATGCGACACGACGCCACGCTCGGCGTCGGGCCCGGCGCAGGCGCGCGGCGGCGGAGGCGATGCGGCTGCGGGCCGAGACGCTGTTCGCCGAGCCGGGCGTGCGGGGAGGAGGGCGGGGGCGGGCTCCGACGCCGCCGTTGAGGGGTGAGCGAGGGTGGCGCCGAACTCCTGGCTGGGCTGGGGGTGTTGACGGTCCTCATCCTGGCGCCGGCGCCGGTGATGGGGATACCGAGGGCGTTGGGGACCCGGCGGGCCCGGGGGCTCCGGTGGGACACGTGCTCTTGGCGGACCCGGTAGACCCGGTAGACCCGGTAGACCCGGTAGATCCGGTAGACGCGGGTCGGGTGGGACGGGGGAACCCTGCGGGTAGGCCGGATCCTGCGGACGAGAGGTCCGGGGCCGATGCCCGGGTGGAGCCGTCGTGGCGGACGCGGGCCGGGCTCGCCGTGCGGGAGAGGCTGCCACTCTGGCTCCGGTTGCGATGCGGCCTGGAGCGGCGGAGCGTCATCGCGCTCGGCCTGGTCCTGATCGTGGCCGCGGTCTTCGCGGCGCAGCACTTCTGGACCGGGCGGACACAGTCGGTCCGGGCACCGGACGTGGTGGGGGAAGCGACGGGACCCGGCAGCGGGCCAGGGCCGTCCCCGTCACCCGGGACGCCGCCCGCGCCCGACGGCGGACTCCCTCAGGGCGCGCCGGGCGACGCCACCGGTGCGGGCAGCGGCACGGGCGCGGCGGAGGGCGTCGTCGTGGACGTCAGGGGGAAGGTCCGCAGACCCGGTGTGCAACGACTGCCGGCAGGGTCCCGGGTGGCCGACGCGCTGCGGGAGGCGGGCGGGGTCCGACCCGGCACGAAGACGGACGGCCTCAACCGCGCCCGGCTCCTCATCGACGGCGAGCAGATCGTGGTGGGCGGCCCCGTGCCACCGGAACAGGGCTCCGCGTCGGCCGCCCCGCCGGGCTCCGGCCCCGGACCGGCGGCCGGGGGTACGGCGGCCGGACCGACAGGGAGCGCCGGCGCGGCCGCAGGACCGGTGGGGCTCAACACCGCCACCGCCGAGCAACTGGACACCCTGCCCGGGGTGGGCCCGGTCCTGGCGCAGCACATCATCGACTACCGCACGGAGCACGGGGGATTCCGCTCGGTGGACGAACTCCGGGAAGTGAACGGCATCGGCGAGAAGCGGTTCGCCGACCTGCAGAACCTCGTGCGGCCATGAGGAGCGGGGAGACGGCGGCGAGGGGCGCGGGAACAAGTGGCGCGGGGACGTTCACGAGGCGTCGGGCGACCGCCCCGCGGGCAGATTCCGCCCGCCCCCGTGGGCCCGACCGGCACCGGATCGGCCCTGACGACCCGCGCCAGGAGGGCCCCGCCGACCTTCGCCTGGTGCCACCCGCCCTCGCGGCCTGGGCAGCGGCGGCCCTCGCACTGGACGCCCCACCCCGTGTGGTGGTCGGCGTGGTCGTGGTCTGCGTAGTGGTCGCCGGAGTGCTCCTGGTGACGTGGACCGCGTGGGGATGCGGGGACGGACGTGCCCGCGCCGGGGGCGTCCACACCGGGGCCGTCCACGCCCGGACGGGAGAGCGTGCCCGGCCCCGGAGAACGGGCCGCTTCGCATGGGGCCGCGTGAGCGTGGCCGCCGTCCTGCTCTGCGCCGCGGCATCGGCGGCCTCGGCCGGGCTGCACGGGGCGGACCTGCACCGCGGCCCCGTGCCCGAGCTCGCTGAGCGGTACGCCGAGGTGACGGCGGAGGTGGAGGTGACGTCGGACCCGCGCCGTACGCGCCCTCGGGTGACCGGGGACCGCGCGGCTCCGCCGTCCATCGTGCTGAACGGGGAGGTCGTCCGCGTCAAGGAGGCCGACGGGACCACGAGCGGGACGCGGGCGCCGGTACTGGTCATCGTGCGCGAGGAGAGGAAGGAGGAGAAGAGGTCGGGCGAGAGGACGAAGCCGGGGGAGAGAGGCACCACGACCTCGGGGCAGGCGCCCTGGCGGCCGAATGACGGACGCAGCTCAGACGGTGCTGGTGGCGCTGACAGCGCTGGTGGTACTGACAGCGCTGACGATGATGACGGTGCCGGCGATCGTGTCGGCCGGGCCGGAGCCGACGGCCCGCCGGAAGGCGTACGCACCGGGGGCACGGACGCGCGGCCGCGAGGGTCGCCGTGGCTGGACCTGCTGCCGTCCACGCGGCTGCGGGTGCGCGGGAGCCTCGCGGTGCCGTGGTCGGACAGCGAGAAGATCGCGGCGGTACTGCGGGTGCCCGAGGGGCAGGCGCCGCACGTGGTCGAGGCGCCGTCGGCGACGCAGAGGTTCGCGGGGGACCTGAGGGCGGGCCTGCGGGAGGCGACGGACGGTCTGCCCCCAGACGCCCGCGCGCTGCTGCCCGGGCTGGTGATCGGGGACACCTCGCGGGTGCCGCCGGACCTGGACGAGGCGTTCCGCGCGACCGACCTCACCCACCTCCTCGCGGTCAGCGGGGCGAACCTCACCATCGTCCTGGCGCTGCTCATCGGACCGCCCGGCACGGCTCACCGCGCGGAACGGCGTGGGCTCGCCCCGAGGTTGGGCATTCCGCTGCGCACGACGGCGCTGCTCGGCGGCGGGCTGACACTCGGGTTCGTCATCGTGTGCAGACCGGAGCCGAGTGTGCTGAGGGCGGCGGCCTGCGGTCTGATCGTGCTGCTGGCCATCGGCACGGGCCGACGCAGATCGCTGCTGCCCGCGCTGGCCGCGGCGGTGCTGCTGCTCGTGCTGTACGACCCTTGGCTGTCGCGGAGTTACGGCTTCCTGCTGTCCGTCCTGGCGACGGGGGCGCTGCTGACGCTGGCACCGAGGTGGAGTGCGGCGATGCGACGGCGCGGCATACCGGGGCGGCCGGCCGAGGCGCTGGCGGCCGCGGCGGCGGCGCAGGCGGTGTGCGCGCCGGTCGTGGCGGTGCTCGCGGCGCGGGTGAGCCTGGTCGCGGTGCCGTGCAACCTGCTCGCGGAGTTCGCTGTCGCGCCCGCCACAGTGCTGGGGTTCGCGGCGCTCGCGGTGGCGCCGGTGGCGATGCCGGTGGCCAAAGTGCTCACGTGGTGCGCGAGTTGGCCGGTGGGCTGGATCGCGGGGATCGCCCGGACGGGGGCGGCGCTGCCGGGGAACGGGATCGACTGGCCGGGCAGTTGGAGCGGGGCACTGCTGCTCGCGATCGTCACCGTCGGTGTGGTCCTGGCCTGCCGCAGGCTCGCCCGGCATCCATGGCTGAGCGCGGGATGCGTGCTGCTGCTCCTGCTGGCGGTCGTTCAACCTCCGCCCCTCACCCGGGTCATCGCGGGCTGGCCGCCGCAGGGGTGGCGCATGGTGATGTGCGATGTGGGCCAGGGGGACGCGACCGTGCTCGCTGCGGGCGGGGGTGCAGGGGTGGTCGTCGACGCGGGACCCGATCCCGTGCTCGTCGACCGGTGTCTGCGCTCCCTCGGTGTCACACGGGTGCCGTTGGTGCTGCTGACGCACTTTCACGCGGATCATGTGGCGGGGCTGCCCGGGGTGCTGCGGGGGCGGTCGGTGGGGGCGATCCAGACGACGGGGTTCCAGGAGCCACCGGGGCAGGCCGAGTTCGTGCGCGCGCAGGCGGCCGCGCGGAGGATTCCCCTGACGCGGGCCGTCGCCGGGGAGCGGAGACGTGCCGGGCCACTGGAGTGGCAGGTGCTCTGGCCGCCACCCGGCCCGGGGGCGCGGCCGGAGGGGCCGAACGACGCCAGCGTCACCCTCCTCGCGCGGGTCGCGGGGCTCACCCTGCTCCTGCTCGGCGACCTGGAACCCCCGTCCCAGCGAGCCCTGTTGCGCACCCCGGCGGGCGCCGCGCTGCCACGGGTGGACGTACTGAAGGTCGCGCATCACGGGTCGGCGTACCAGGACCCGTTGCTGTTGCGACGAGCCGGACCACGGCTCGCGCTGGTCTCGTGCGGCGAGGACAACCCGTACGGACACCCCTCACCCCGGACGGTCGCGGCGCTGCAGGCCGGGGGAGCGCAGGTGCTGCGGACGGACACGAGCGGCGCCATCGCGGTGACCGGAGGACGCGCCGGAGCGCGAGCGGGGCCGCTGAGGAGGGCCCCGGGCGCGGGCGAGGGCGAGGCCGGTGCGGCGGAGCTGGGGGTGGCGACGCGCAGGTGAGGGGTGGGGCACGCCCTGGCCGTGCAGGTGAGGCCAGGGCGTGGGTGGAGGCAGGGGCAGGGGCGGGGTCGCGACGGCGACGGGGTGGGGTGGGGGGGGAGGGGGAGGGCCCCCCGGGGGGGAGAAGGGAGAGCAGGAGGGAGGGACAGGCGAAGTGGGGCGGAACTGTTAATTGGGGTCAGTGGGACAGTGCTGGCGCTCCGGGTAATTCCGCAATGTTCCTGTTGAAGTGGTTGCGTTTGCATCGAATGCCGCAACGGTGATCGAATGCCTTTTCGTTGCAGGTGTTGTCAAGGCGTGCGGGGTGTGTCGCAGTGTTCGGCCGTTGGCTGGGAAACCGTTGGGGCCGGGGCGGGCGGTCCGGGCCGCTGTCGGCGATGACGGTGCCGACCGGTGCGGGGGTGCTCAGCTGTCGGGTGCTCGACCCCGTCAACGAGGCGGTGCGGCACGCGGAGCTCTCGGTCAGCGACACCATGGGCCGCAAGATCGTCAGTGGTGGGACGGATCCGTTCGGGTCGTTCGTGGCGACGGTTCCGGCGGGGGAGTACCGGCTCGCGGTGGCGGCGGAGGGGTTCACGCCGTACCGGGCGAACATCACGGTGGGCGACGGCGCGCACGCGTCGATGGGGGACGTGACGCTGCAGATCGCGCAGCTCCCGGGGCTGCCGGAGTCCGGGGACTGGGACATCGACCCGATGCACTCCTCGATCGCGTTCACGGCGCGGCACATCGGGCTCGCGCGGATCCATGGCCGGTTCAACACGTTCGCGGGGGCGATACGTCTGGCCGAGCGGATGGAGGACTCCGCGATGCACGTCGTCATCGACGCGTCCTCCATCGACACGGCCGTGAAGATGCGCGACGACCATTTGCGGTCGGGTGATTTCCTGGACGTGGCGCGGTTCCCGACGATGGAGTTCTACAGCGACAAGTTCGTGCACAAGGGCGGTGCGCGCTGGGCGATCACGGGCGCGCTGTCGCTGCACGGCGTGACGCGGACGGTCACCCTGGACACGGAGTACCTGGGCGTCGGGCACGGCCTGGAAGGGGAGACGCGGGCCGCGTGCCGGGCGACGACCGAGCTGCACCGCGACGACTTCACGATCACGTGGCAGACGATGCTCGCCCGGGGGATCGCGGCGGTCGGCGCCAGCATCACCATCGAGCTGGACATCCAGGTCCTGCCCAAGGCCTGAGCCCGGGCTCGCCGCTCTGTCCCAAGGCCTGAGCCCCGGCTCGCCGCTTCGGGCACCGCCGCGCCGACCCGCCGGACCTGCCCTGGTCCGGCCCAGCCCTAGGGCGCCTCCAGCCAGCCCTCGAACTCGGCTGCCAGCGCGTCCAGTTCCTTCGGGTCGAGGCGGCTCTCGGGGTCCTCGACGACCACCAGCCACTGGGCGTCCTCCGCGTCGTCCTCGCCGGCCAGCGCGTCCCGGACGAGCTGGGGTTCGTCGGGGACGCCGAAGCGGTCGGGGAGTTCTTCGGCGAGTTGCTCGGCGGCGTCGCGGTCGGGCAGCACCAGGACATGTCGTACGTCGGTCACCTGCCCATTCTCCGATACGGCGATGTCCGCCCGTGCCCGCAGGGTGCCGCGTCGGCCCGAGCTGTCAGTGGTGCGTGGGATGCTTGACCGCGATGGCCAGGAAGAACGCAAACGACAATCCGCTCGCTCCTGTCACGGTCGCCGTGGGGCAGGAGGACCTGCTGCTCGACCGCGCCGTGCAGGAGGTCGTCGCCGCCGCGCGGGCCGCGGACGCCGACACCGATGTCCGTGACCTCACGCCCGACCAGCTGGGGCCCGGCACGCTCGCCGAGCTGACCAGCCCGTCGCTGTTCGCCGAGCGCAAGGTCGTCGTCGTACGCAATGCGCAGGACCTGTCGGCGGACACGGTCAAGGACGTGAAGGGGTATCTGGGGGCTCCCGTCGAGGAGATCACCCTGGTGCTGCTGCACGCGGGTGGCGCCAAGGGCAAGGGGCTGCTCGACGCCGCGCGCAAGGTGGGGGCGCGGGAGGTGGCCTGCCCGAAGATGACCAAGGCCGCGGACCGGCTGTCCTTCGTGCGCGGTGAGTTCCGGGCGCTCGGGCGGTCGGCGACGCCCGAGGCGTGCCAGGCCCTGGTCGACTCCATCGGCAGCGATCTGCGGGAGCTTGCGTCCGCAGCGGCGCAGCTCGTCGCGGATGTCGAGGGCACGATCGACGAGGCGGTCGTCGGGCGGTACTACACGGGGCGGGCGGAGGCGTCCAGCTTCACCGTGGCCGACCGGGCCGTGGAGGGGCGGGCCGCGGAGGCCCTGGAGGCGTTGCGGTGGTCCCTCGCGACCGGGGTCGCGCCCGTGATGATCACTTCGGCGTTGGCGCAGGGGGTGCGGGCCATCGGGAAGCTGTCGTCCGCGCGCGGGGGGCGGCCCGCTGATCTTGCTCGGGAGCTGGGGATGCCGCCGTGGAAGATCGATCGGGTGCGGCAGCAGATGCGGGGGTGGACGCCGGACGGGGTTGCTGTGGCTCTGCGGGCCTGTGCGGAGGCTGACGCGGGCGTCAAGGGGGGCGGGGATGATCCTGCGTACGCCCTGGAGAAGGCTGTCGTCGCTGTTGCGCGGGCTGCTCGGCTTCGCCGGGCGTAGGGGGTCCCTCCGGGGGAGGGCGGGGTGGGTTGGCACCGCCGAGGGCGGTTGTTTGGGGTTGCTCGCCGTTGCGGCGGGTTTTTTCTTCCCCGATCCCGCCCCTTCCCGAAACCGGGGCTCCGCCCCGGACCCCGGACTGAGCCCACCCCCAAACCCGAAAGCCCCCCAAACCCGAAAGACCCCGCCCACCACCCTGGGGAAGGGCAGCGCACGGGGCCTTCGGTCAAGCTCAAGCTCTTCAAGATCCACACCCGCGTGGCGAACGCAGGCCGCGTGTGGATCGGGGTGCCGGTCGGGAGCGGATGAGAGAGGGCCCGCTCTGGTCCTCCCGGCGGTTACATCACTGGTCGGCCTTAGAGGGACGCGGCCTTCGAAGCAAGCGCCGACTTCTTGTTGGCGGCCTGGTTCTTGTGGATGACGCCCTTGGAGACGGCCTTGTCGAGCTGGCGCGAGGCCTCGCGGGTCAGCTCGGTCGCCTTCTGGGTGTCACCGGAGGCAACGGCCTCGCGGGCCTTGCGGATCGCGGTCTTCAGCGAGGACTTGACGGCCTTGTTGCGCTGGCGCGCCTTCTCGTTGGTCTTGTTCCGCTTGATCTGGGACTTGATGTTCGCCACGAAAGAGCCTTCTCAGGTTCAGGTACTGCTGATTTCTCTGACATGTGCCACCCGGCGAGAGGGCTGAGAGACACAGCTGCCCACGTTACCAGCCGCCCTGCGACCGGCCCAAACCGATCCTCGGGGCCCACCCGTGGGACGATGGAGGCTACGTATCGATCCGACCCGAGGCATAAGGCGCCTCAAGAGACAGGACCCTGCGTGCCCGCGACCCCTAAGAATGTGCCCGCGCCGAGCCGTACCGACCCGGCTCTGATCCGCAATTTCTGCATCATCGCGCACATCGACCACGGCAAGTCCACGCTCGCCGACCGCATGCTGCAGCTGACCGGCGTGGTCGAGCAGCGCCAGATGCGCGCCCAGTACCTCGACCGGATGGACATCGAGCGCGAGCGCGGAATCACGATCAAGTCCCAGGCCGTGCGTCTGCCCTGGGCCCCCACCGAGGGCCCCGACGAGGGCACGACGCACATCCTGAACATGATCGACACCCCCGGCCACGTGGACTTCACCTATGAGGTCTCCCGTTCGCTCGCGGCCTGCGAGGGCACGGTCCTCCTGGTCGACGCGGCCCAGGGCATCGAGGCGCAGACCCTCGCCAACCTGTATCTGGCGATGGAGAACGACCTCAAGATCGTTCCGGTGCTCAACAAGATCGACCTGCCGGCGGCCCAGCCCGAGAAGTTCTCCGAGGAGCTGGCCAACCTCATCGGCTGCGACCCGGACGACGTGCTGAAGGTCTCCGCGAAGACCGGCCTCGGCGTGGAGGCGCTGCTCGACAAGGTCGTCGCCGAGGTCCCGCCGCCGGTCGGCGTCAAGGACGCGCCCGCCCGCGCGATGATCTTCGACTCGGTGTACGACTCGTACCGGGGCGTGGTGACGTACGTACGAGTCGTCGACGGCCAGCTCAACAAGCGTGAGCGGATCCGGATGATGTCGACGGGCGCGACGCACGAGCTCCTGGAGATCGGGACGAACTCGCCCGAGATGCTCGCCGCCGACGGCCTCGGCGTGGGCGAGGTGGGCTATCTGATCACCGGTGTGAAGGACGTCCGCCAGTCCAAGGTCGGTGACACGATCACCTCCCTGCACAAGGGCGCCACGGAGCCGCTCGGCGGCTACAAGGACCCCAAGCCGATGGTGTTCTCCGGGCTCTATCCGCTGGACGGCTCGGACTACCCGGAGCTGCGCGACGCCCTGGACAAGCTGCAGCTCAACGACGCCGCGCTGGTGTACGAGCCGGAGACGTCCGCCGCGCTCGGCTTCGGCTTCCGTGTCGGCTTCCTCGGCCTGCTGCACCTGGACGTGATCCGGGAGCGCCTGGAGCGCGAGTTCGGGCTCGACCTGATCGCCACCGCGCCGAACGTGGTCTACCGCGTGATCATGGAGGACGGCACCGAGCACGTCGTCACCAACCCGAGCGAGTTCCCCGAAGGCAAGATCGACGAGGTGTACGAGCCCGTCGTGCGGGCGACCATCCTCGCCCCGTCGGAGTTCATCGGCTCGATCATGGAGCTGTGCCAGAACCGGCGCGGCACGCTGCTCGGCATGGACTACCTGTCCGAGGACCGCGTCGAGATCCGGTACACGCTGCCGCTCGCGGAGATCGTCTTCGACTTCTTCGACCAGCTGAAGTCCAAGACGCGCGGATACGCCTCGCTGGACTACGAGCCCACGGGCGAGCAGTCCGCGCAGCTCGTCAAGGTCGACATCCTGCTGCACGGCGACAAGGTCGACGCGTTCTCGGCGATCACGCACAAGGACGCGGCGTACGCGTACGGTGTGCGGCTCGTCGCCAAGCTGCGCGAGCTGATCCCGCGGCAGGCGTTCGAGGTGCCGGTGCAGGCCGCGATCGGCTCCCGGGTCATCGCCCGCGAGACCATCCGCGCCATCCGCAAGGACGTCCTCGCCAAGTGCTACGGCGGTGACATCTCGCGTAAGCGCAAGCTGCTGGAGAAGCAGAAGGAAGGCAAGAAGCGGATGAAGATGGTCGGCTCCGTGGAGGTCCCGCAGGAGGCCTTCATCGCGGTGCTGTCCAGCGACGAGGGCTCCGGCAAGAAGAAGTAGCCCCGCGCCCCCCGGCGCCCCCGCGCGCCGTTCCGTGTCGTACGCAGAGCACCTGTCCGCCTGGCGGGCAGGTGCTCTGTGGGTTCACCGCCGCCGAAGCTGTAGGAAGTGACAGGCTGCAGCCCCTTACGCACAGGGCGTCCGGCCTTTACTCTGATCACTGCTCGTAGGTTACTCGCAAGTTAAACAAGTGCCCGGAGAGGCACGGGAGCGCAGCGACCTCAGCCATGCAGCAGTAGGAACGCACCGTCAGGACGCACCGTCGCGGGCCCGGAGGATGTCGTGAGCGACACACAGACCTTGATCGAGAACCGTCCGCCTTCCGTGGCGCACCTCTTCCTGGAACGGGTCGCGGCCACACCCGACGCCGAGGCCTACCGCTATCCCGTGCCGGCGGCGTCCGGCGAGGGGCCCGACGAGTGGCGGGCGCTGAGCTGGGCGGAGGCCTCCGAGCGGGTCTTCGCCATCGCGGCCGGCCTGGTCGACCTGGGCCTGAACCCCGAGGACCGGGTGGCGCTCGCCTCCGCGACCCGCGTCGAGTGGATCCTCGCCGACCTCGCCATCCTGTGCGCCGGAGCGGCCACGACGACGGTGTATCCGCAGACCAACGCCGAGGAGTCCGCGTTCATCCTCGGTGACTCCGGCAGCCGCGTCCTGATCGCGGACGACGTCGAGCAGCTGGCGAAGGCGCGGGCGCAGCGGGCGAACCTGCCCGAGCTGAAGCACGTGGTGGTGTTCGACGCCGAGGGTGTCGAGCCGGTCGCCGACGACCCCGAGGGCTGGGTGCTCACGCTGGCCGACCTGGAGGCCCGGGGCGCCGCCTATCTGGAGAAGAACCCGCAGGCGGTCAAGGAGCGCATCGACGCGATCAGGTCCGATCACCTCGCGACCATCATCTATACGTCGGGGACCACGGGCCGCCCCAAGGGCGTGCGGCTGCCGCAGGACAACTGGTCGTACATGGCGAAGGCCATCGCGGCGACGGGGCTGCTCACGTCCGAGGACGTGCAGTACCTGTGGCTGCCGCTCGCGCACGTCTTCGGCAAGGTGCTGACCAGCGGGCAGATCGAGCTCGGCCACGTCACCGCAGTGGACGGCCGCGTGGACAAGATCATCGAGAACCTGCCGATGGTGCAGCCGACGTACATGGCCGCCGTGCCGCGCATCTTCGAGAAGGTCTACAACGGCGTCGCGGCCAAGGCGCGGGCCGGCGGCGGCGCGAAGTTCAAGATCTTCCAGTGGGCGGCGGAGGTCGCCAGGGAGTACGCGAAGACCAGCCAGGACAACTTCCGCAGGACCGGGGTGGCCTCGGTGCCGTTCGGGCTCGGCGCCAAGCACTCGGTCGCCGACAAGCTCGTCTACAGCAAGCTGCGGGAGGCCTTCGGCGGCCGGCTGCGGGCCGCGGTGTCCGGGTCGGCGGCGCTCGCGCCCGATATCGGGTACTTCTTCGCGGGCGCGGGCATCCACATCCTGGAGGGCTACGGCCTCACCGAGACCTCCGCCGCGTCCTTCGTGAACCCCGGCGAGGCGTACCGCACCGGGACCGTCGGCAAGCCGCTGCCCGGCACCGAGGTGCGGATCGCGGACGACGGCGAGATCCTGCTGCGCAGCCCCGGCGTGATGGAGGGCTACCACGACCAGCCCGACAAGACGGCCGAGGTCCTGGAGTCCGACGGCTGGTTCCACACCGGCGACATCGGGGAGCTGTCCCCCGACGGCTATCTGCGGATCACCGACCGCAAGAAGGACCTGATCAAGACCTCCGGCGGCAAGTACATCGCGCCCGCCGAGGTCGAGGGCCAGTTCAAGGCCGTGTGCCCGTACGTCTCCAACATCCTCGTGCACGGCGCCGACCGGAACTTCTGCACCGCGCTCATCGCCCTCGACGAGCCGTCGATCCTGGGCTGGGCCGAGGAGAACGGCCTCGGCGGCAAGTCCTACGCCGAGGTGATCGCGGCCCCGGCGACGGTCACGCTCATCGAGGGGTACGTGAAGCAGCTCAACGACGGCCTGCAGCGCTGGCAGACCGTCAAGAAGTTCAAGCTGCTGCCCCGTGACCTCGACGTCGAGCACGGCGAGCTGACGCCCAGCCTGAAGCTGAAGCGGCCGGTCGTGGAGCGCGAGTACAAGTCGCTGATCGAGGAGATGTACGCGGGCTCGCGCGAGGCCTGAGCGCACGCGGGCGCGCGCGGGGCGTGAACGCGCACACGGGCGGGGCCCCTGTGCTCGCGCGCCCCGCAGCCATCACGTGCCCCGCAGCCATCACGTGCCCCGCAGCGCTCATGTGCCCCGCACGCGCCGCATCTCCCGCAGCAGTTCCTCCATGTGCGCCACGTGGTGGCGCAGTTCCAGTACGTCGGTCAGGCTGCTGGCCGCCATATGTCGCTCGATCGCGGACAGCCGTTCGGACAGTTCGTCGAACTGCACCTGCTCGCGCGCCAGCATGCGCTCCAACTGCTGGTTCTTGCGGTGCAGTTCGAGGAAGACGGTGACCTTGGCGCGCAGCACCCAGGGGTCGAAGGGCTTGGTGAGGTAGTCCGCCGCGCCGGTCGCGTAGCCGCGGAAGGCGTAGCCCGCGTCGTTGTCCGTGCCGGTCAGGAAGATGATCGGCACGTCCTTCGTCTGGTCGAGGCGCTTGATGTTGGACGCCGTCTCGAAGCCGTCCATGCCCGGCATCCGCACGTCCAGGAGGATCACGGCGAACCGCTGCCGCAGCAGCGCCTTCATCGCCTCCTCCCCGGAACGGGCCCGCACGAGCGGCTCGTTGAGGGAGCCCAGGACCGCCTCCAGGGCCATCAGGTTGTCCTCCATGTCGTCGACCAGGAGGATGCTGGCGCGGTTGTCGGTCGGCGCCTCTGTGCTCATGGTGACAAGTGCCTCACTCAGTCGTGGGCGGCGCGGCAGGCTCCCCCTGCCTGCCGGGTCGCTCCGAGTCAACGGATTCGGTGGGTTCAACGAGGTCGACCTGGTCGATGGGGGCGACGAGATCGACGGGGCCGACGCGGTCGGCTGCTGCCAGGTCGGCCGCGGATGGCGCCGGCGGCTCGGGGGCGGAGTCTTCCAGGGCCGCGTCGGCCTGCTTGTAGAACGAGGCACCCTCGGGGTCCAGGAGCGTGCACACGGCCATGAGCAGTTGGTCCACGTCCACCGGCTTCGGTACGTAGTCGGTGGCGCCCTGCGAGATGGCCTTCTCGCGGTCGCCGGGCATCGCCTTCGCGGTGAGGGCGACGATCGGCAGACCGGTCCAGCGGGGGGTGCGGCGGATGGCCGCGATGGTCTCGTACCCGTCCATCTCCGGCATCATGATGTCCATCAGGATCAGGTCGGTGTCGGGGTTGCGCTCCAGGGTCTCGATGCCCTCGCGGCCGTTCTCGGCGTAGAGCACGACCAGGCCCACGCGGCTGAGGACATGGGTCAGGGCGAAGACGTTGCGGATGTCGTCGTCGACGATGAGCACCCGGCGGCCCGGCAGTATCCGGCCCGCGCGCCCCTCCTTCCACACCTCCAGTTTGGTCGGCGCCGGCCAGTTCTCGTCGGTCTCCGGCAGGGTGTGCGTGGTCGGGGCGGTCGAGGCGGTCTCGTCGTGCGGGAGCGGGGCGGGCGTGGTGCGCGCGGAGGCGTACGCCGCGGCCGCCGCGCCGTGGCCGGGGTGCACCACGGGCACGTACAGCGTGAAGGTGGAGCCCTCGCCGGGCCTGCTCTCGGCGGTGATGCGGCCGCCGAGCAGACCGGCGATCTCGCGGCTGATGGACAGGCCGAGTCCTGTGCCGCCGTACTTGCGGTTGGTGGTGCCGTCGACCTGCTGGAACGCCTCGAAGATCACCGGGAGTTGTTCGGGCGGGATGCCGATGCCGGTGTCCTGGACGGAGAAGCTGATCAGGTCGCCGCGGTCGCTCAGAAGCGGGTCGGGGGAGTGCGTGACGTGCTGCACGCGCAGCTCGACGCGGCCGTTCGCGGTGAACTTGACCGCGTTCGACAGGAGGTTGCGCAGGATCTGCTGGAGCCGCTGCTCGTCGGAGAACATCTCCCGCGGCACGTCGTGCCCGACCGTCACGTCGAAGGCGAGGCCCCGGTCGAGGGTGAGCGGCCGGAACGTGGCGTGCACATAGTCCAGGACCTTGATCAGCGGGAGCTTCTTGGGGCGTACGTCCATGCGGCCCGCCTCGATCTTCGACAGGTCGAGGATGTCGTTGATGAGCTGGAGCAGGTCGGATCCTGAGCGGTGGATGGTGGTCGCGAACTGCACCTCCTGGTCGGAGAGATGGCTGTCGGGGTTGTCGGAGAGCAGCCGGGCGAGGATCAGCAGGGAGTTCAGCGGGGTGCGCAGCTCGTGCGACATGTTCGCGAGGAACTCCGACTTGTACTGCGAGGACGTGGCGAGCAGGGCCGCCTTCTCCTCCAGCTCGGCGTTGGAACGGCGCAGCTCGGCCTGCTGGCGCTGGAGTTCGTCGGAGCGCTCCTGGAGCTGGGTGGCGAGCCGCTGGGACTCGCTGAGCAGCGACTCGGTGCGGGAGTTGGCGATGATGGTGTTGATGGCGACGCCGATGGTGTTCACGAACTGGTCGAAGAACGCCAGGTGGACGTCGGAGAAGCGGGAGAACGTGGCCAGCTCGATGACGCCGAGCAGCTTGTCCTCGAAGAGGATCGGGATGATGACGACGCTGGCCGGTGAGGCGTCCCCGAGCCCCGAGTGGATCTTGATGTAGTCGGGCGGGACCTCGTCGAGGAGGATGCGCTTCTTCTCCAGGGCGGCCTGGCGCACCAGGCCGTGCGCGGGCATGCCGCCGGTGTCGACGAGGAAGCCCTCCTCCTCGGTGGCGCTGCCCTGCGCGGAGCCGTAACCGGCGATGAAGGCGAGGCCCTTGGCGGGCGAGGCCTGTAGCGGCACGGTGCCGTCGGCATCCGGGTCGGCCAGGAAGAACGCGCCGTACCCGGCGTTCACCAGGGGTGTCAGCTCGCGCAGGATCAGGTCGGCGACCTCCATCAGGTCCCGGTGGCCCTGCATCAGGCCGGCGAGGCGGGCGAGGTTGGACTCCAGCCAGTCCTTGGCGCGGGTGGTCTCGCGGAGGTTGGACACCATCAGGTTGATGTTGTCCTTCAGCTCGGCGACCTCGCCCCGGGGTTCGACGGTGATGGAGCGGGACATGTCGCCCTGCGCCACGGCGGACGCGACCTCGGCGATGGCGCGGACCTGGGTGGTCAGGTTGAGCGCCAGCTCGTTCACGTTCGTGGTCAGGCGCTTCCAGGTGCCGTACACGCCCTCGACGCGGGCCTGGCCGCCGAGCTGCCCCTCGGAGCCGACCTCGCGGGCGACGCGGGTCACCTCGGACGAGAAGGACGACAGGGTGTCCACCATCGTGTTGATGGTGGTCTTCAGCTCCAGGATCTCGCCGCGCGCGTCCACGTCGATCTTCTTCGACAGGTCGCCCTGGGCGACGGCGGTCGCGACCTGCGCGATGTTGCGGACCTGCCCGGTGAGGTTGTCCGCCATGTAGTTGACGTTGTCGGTGAGGTCCTTCCACACGCCCGACACGCCGAGGACCTGGGCGCGGCCGCCGAGGCGGCCGTCGGTGCCGACCTCGCGGGCCACGCGGGTCACCTCGGCGGCGAAGGCGCGCAGCTGCTCCACCATCGTGTTGACGGTGTCCTTCAGCTCCAGGATCTCGCCGCGCGCCGTCACCGTGATCATCTTGGACAGGTCGCCGTTGGCGACGGCGGTGGTGACCTGGGCGATGTTGCGGACCTGGGAGGTGAGGTTCGACGCCATGAAGTTGACGTTGTCCGTCAGCTCCTTCCAGACGCCGCTGACGCCCCGCACCTGCGCCTGACCGCCGAGGTTGCCCTCGGTGCCGACCTCGCGGGCGACGCGGGTGACCTCGTCGGCGAAGGCGGAGAGCTGGTCGACCATCGTGTTGATCGTCGACTTCAGCTCCAGGATCTCGCCCTTGGCCTCCACGGTGATCTTCTTCGACAGGTCGCCCTGGGCGACGGCCGTCGACACCAGGGCGATGTTGCGGACCTGCGAAGTGAGGTTGTCCGCCATGAAGTTGACGTTGTCCGTGAGGTCCTTCCACACGCCCGACACCCCGCGCACGTGGGCGCGGCCGCCGAGGTTGCCCTCAGTGCCGACCTCGCGGGCGACGCGGGTGACCTCGTCGGCGAAGGCGGAGAGCTGGTCGACCATCGTGTTGACGGTGTCCTTGAGCTCCAGGATCTCGCCGCGCGCGTCCACGGTGATCTTCTGGCTCAGGTCGCCGTTGGCGACGGCGGTGGTGACCTGGGCGATGTTGCGGACCTGGGAGGTGAGGTTCGACGCCATGAAGTTGACGTTGTCGGTGAGGTCCTTCCACACCCCCGACACGCCCCGGGCCTGCGCCCGCCCGCCGAGCCGCCCCTCCGTGCCCACCTCGCGGGCGACACGCGTCACCTCTGCCGCGAACGCGGAGAGCTGTTCGACCATCGTGTTCACGGTGAGCTTCAGTTCGAGCAGCTCACCGGTGGCCTCGACGGTGACCGTGCGCGTCAGGTCGCCCTGCGCCACAGCGGTGGTGACCAGGGCGATGTCGCGCACCTGGGCGGTGAGGCGGGACGCCATCGTGTTGACGGCCTCCGTCACGTCGCGCCAGCTCCCGGACAGGCCGCGGACCTTGGCGCGCCCGCCGAGCCGCCCCTCGGTGCCGACCTCGCGGGCCACCCGCGTCACTTCGCCCGTGAAGAGTGACAGCTGGTCGACCATCGTGTTGACGGCGCGACCGAGGCGCCGCAGGTCGCCGCGCAGCTCGCGGGACCCGTCGTGCAGGTCGACGCGCTGGGTGAGGTCGCCGCCCGCGACGGCGTTCAGGACCCGGGTCGCGTTCGTGGCGGGCGCGACCAGGGAGTCCAGGAGCGAGTTCACCTCGATGATCCGGGTGGCCCAGCTGCCCTGCCCCGGGCTCGCCGTGAACCGGGTGTCGAGGCGGCCGTGCCGGACCATCTCCCGTCGTACGCGCAGGAGTTCGGCGTCGAAGTGGGTGGAGCGGTCCACCAGTTCGTTGAAGACCGTGACCAGCTCGGCGACCAGGCCCGAGCTGGTGTGCGGGGCCTTGGTGAAGTTGCCGTCGCGGGCGGCCCGCATGGCGGCGAGCAGGACGCGCAGATCGGCGGCGGACTCGCCCGACGGGTCGCCGAGGGCGGTGTCCGGGTCGGAGCGGGGGTCCTGGTCCGGCGTGCGGGTGGACTTGGGCGGGCGTTTGGGTGACCTCCTTGCGGGGGCCGGGGGCGGCTCTCCGGACGCCGACTCGGACGCCGACCCGGACGCCGCCCCGGAAATGGGCCCGGACGCCGCCCCGGAAATGGACCCCGCCCCGGACGCGGACCCCGCCCCGGACCGGGCGGGCTCCCGAGGCGCGGAGGGCTCCCGGGGCGGCGACGGGATCTTGGCGCGGACCGAGCGTCCGGAGCGCTGTTCGGCCGGGCAAACCGAGTGAGCGCACTGCGGCACCGGGGGCGTGAGTAAGGCGTCGAGCGCCGGTGAAGCGGACGCGCGCGGGGTGCCCGGGGGAGCCGATCCAGAACCTTTTGAGGCGTCAGATCCCGGTGCGGCAGCGACAGTTGACGGTGCGGCAGCAACAGTTGACGGTGACAGAGGGTCAGGGAGCGTCGGGTGCGAGGGTGCCGGGCCGCGGCCGGTGCCGCCCGCGTCGGCTGGCCGGTTCTCGCCGGACGCCACCGCCGCCGCCCGGGGCCGGAATCGGCCACCCGGATCCACGACGGCCGGTGGGGGCGCTGGGTCGGGGGCCGCCGCGGCACCCGGGGCCGAAATCCGCGCAGGACTGCCCGTATCGGCGGATGACGGAATCTGACCGCGTCCGAGCGCGGGCGTAGCACTGTTCTCACTCATGGTGGCCCACTTCGGTAACTCGGTGCTTATGGGCCCAGTCAGTCTGTCACTCTGTCCGTGTCGCCTGAGGCGTATTCGTCCGAACTGCTCAGGAGCCGCACTGTGGGGGCCATTCCGATGCAACGGGAGACTACTTTTCGTGCTTCCGCCCAGCCCGCGGCGCGCCCCGGGCCACTGGCCGTGGTGCGCACGTCCCTGCCCGGAAACCCGCTGGCGCCCGCCGCGGCCCGCCGGTTCGTCCGGGCGGCGCTCGCCGACTGGACCGAGTTCGGGACGCCCGCGGCGACCGGCATCACCGAGCGGCTCGCCGACGACTCGGTGCTGCTGGTCAGCGAGTTGGTGACGAACGCCGTCGTGCACGCGGGCACCGCCGTCGACGTCCTGTGCCGCTTCGACGAGGGCACCCCCGGCGAGAGCACCGACGCCCTGGTCGTCGAGGTGTCCGACCACCACCCCGCGCGCGCCGTGCGCAGCGAGCCCCGCTCCCCGCAGCCCGGCACCCCCGAGTACGGCCGCGGACTGCAACTCGTCGCCACCCTCTCCGAGTCCTGGGGCATCACCTACCGCTCCGGCACCAAGACCGTCTGGGCCCGGCTGCCCGTCGTGCCCGTCGTGCCCGTCGTGCCCGTGGAGGGGATCCCGCTCGTCCCGGAGATCGAGACGTACGCCGGTGACCAGGTCCTGCAGCGTGGACTGCGCGCCGCCGAGATCCTCGCGCCGCTCCCCAGAAGAGCCGGCCACGACACCGAGTGGATCAACCGCGGCGCCCTCACCTTCCTCGCCGAGGCCTCCGACCTGCTCGCCGGACAGTTCGACGAGAACCTGGTCGCGGCCCTCGCCGGGCAGCTGCTCGTCCCGCGCCTCGCGGACTGGTGCGCGGTCTGGCTCGACGACGAGGCCGAGGGCCCCGGGCGCACCCTCGACGGGCGCGCCCCCGGCACCCGCCTCGCGCGCGTCTGGCACACCAGCGAACAGCGCATAGAGGAGCTGCGGAGGCTCCTGGAGAAGGAGCCGCCGCGGCTGACCGAGGCAGTGGGCTCCGGCGCGGTGGCCGTGCTGTGGCCCGGGGACGCCCTGGGCGGCGGCGAATCGGGCGGTGCGGCGCTCGCGTACCGCCTGGTGGCGGGCGGGCGGAAGCTCGGCACCCTGGTGATCGGACGGGCCGGCCTCGCGCGCTTCCCCGACGAGGCCACCGGGCTCGTCGAGGACTTCAGCCGCCGCGTCGCCCTCGCCATCAGCGCCGCCCGCCGCTACCAGCGCCAGGCCACCATCAGCCAGGTCCTCCAGCGCGGCCTGCTGCCCAGCGCCGTCGCGGACATCCCCGGCGTGGAGAGCAGCATCGTGTACGAGCCCCGGGAGCAGGGCGGGCCCGGCGGCGACTTCTACGACGTGTTCCCCGCCGGGCGCGGCCGCTGGTGCTTCGCCCTCGGCGACGTCCAGGGCAAGGGGCCCGAGGCGGCCGTCGTCATCGGGCTCGCCCGGCCCTGGCTGCGGCTGCTCGCCCGCGAGGGCTACCAGGTGGCCGAGGTCCTCGACCGCCTCAACCAGCTCCTCCTCGACGACGCCACGGAGGCCGCCGACGCCGCCGCTGCCGTCCTCGCCCTCGCCGGTGGCCAGGACGAGCCCACCGACGGCCCCACCTCCCGCTTCCTGTCCCTCCTCTACGGCGAGCTGGTGCCCCACGCGGACGGCGTGCGGTGCACCGTGGCGTGCGCCGGGCATCCGCTGCCGCTGGTGCTCGGGGCCGACGGGCAGGTGCGGCCCGTCGCGGCGCCGCAGATGCTGCTCGGTGTCGTCGACGACGAGACGTACACCAGCACCACCTTCGAGCTGCGCACCGGCGACACGCTGCTGTGCGTCACCGACGGGGTCACGGAGCGGCGCTCCGGGCTGCACCTCTTCGACGACGGCGACGGGCTCGCCAAGGCCCTCGCGGGCTGCGCGGGCCTCGACGCGGGGCTCGTCGCCGAGCGGATCCGGCGGCTCGTCCACGAGTTCTCGCAGCGGCCGCCGGACGACGATCTGGCGTTGCTGGTGCTCAAGGCGGAGTGAGGCGCGGGGTGCCTGCGCGGGGCGCCCCAGGCCCGCCCCTTCACCGAAACTGGGGGCGCTGCCCCCAGACCCCCGCTCCTCAAACGCCGGAGGGGCTGGATCCGCCCGGCCGGAAAACCTCGGCGCGTCCGGGACAATGGCAGACATGCCTTCCGTTCTGCCCGATGGTGAGCCCATGCCCGAGGACGGGGCGCTGCCCGCCTCCGCCCTGATCGGAGCGGGTGAGCGGCCCCTCGGGTTCTACCTGCACGTGCCGTACTGCGCGACCCGCTGCGGCTACTGCGACTTCAACACCTACACCGCCACCGAGCTGCGCGGCAGCGGCGGCGTCCTCGCCTCCCGCGACAACTACGCCGACACCCTGATCGACGAGGTCCGCCTCGCCCGCAAGGTCCTCGGCGACGACCCGCGCCCCGTGCGGACCGTGTTCGTCGGCGGCGGTACGCCCACGCTGCTCGCCGCCGACGATCTCGTACGGATGCTCGCCGCCGTACGCGACGAGTTCGGCCTCGCCGACGACGCGGAGATCACCACGGAGGCCAACCCGGAGTCCGTCGACCCCGCCTATCTGAGCGCCCTGCGCGAGGGCGGCTTCAACCGGATCTCCTTCGGCATGCAGAGCGCCAAGCAGCACGTCCTGAAGGTCCTCGACCGCACGCACACGCCCGGGCGGCCCGAGGCCTGCGTCGCCGAGGCGCGCGCCGCGGGCTTCGAGCACGTCAACCTCGATCTCATCTACGGCACGCCCGGGGAGACCGACGACGACTGGCGGGCCTCCCTCGACGCCGCCATCGGCGCCGGGCCCGACCATGTCTCGGCGTACGCGCTGATCGTCGAGGAGGGCACACAGCTCGCCCGGCGGATCCGGCGCGGGGAGGTGCCGATGACCGACGACGACGTGCACGCGGACCGGTACCTGATCGCGGACGAGGTTCTCGGGGGCGCCGGGTTCGACTGGTACGAGGTGTCGAACTGGGCCACCTCCGAGGCCGGGCGGTGCCTGCACAACGAGTTGTACTGGCGGGGCGCCGACTGGTGGGGGGCCGGTCCTGGGGCCCACAGCCATGTGGGGGGTGTGCGGTGGTGGAACGTGAAGCATCCCGGCGCGTACGCCGCAGCGCTGGCCGGGGGGAAGTCGCCCGGGGCCGGGCGGGAGGTGCTTGCCGATGAGGATCGGCGGGTCGAGCGGGTGCTGCTTGAGCTGCGGCTGCGTGAAGGGTGCCCTTTGACGCTCCTGAAGGAGGCCGGGCTTGCCGCGGCCGCGCGTGCGCTGGCTGAGGGGCTGCTTGAGGCCGGGCCCTATGCGGAGGGGCGGGCCGTGCTCACCCTGCGGGGGCGGCTGTTGGCTGACGCCGTCGTGCGGGATCTGGTCGACTGAGCTGTGCTGTCCCTGGGGGTGCCCTTCCCTCGATGTCATGGCACCGCCGTCCTGAACTGTGCCCACCCGTTCCGCCCTCTGGGCGGACCAGCTGCCCACAGCGAGGGAGGGCGGGGGCGGCGGCGGGGGAAGCCTATGGCGCCGTCACGAAGTCGATCAGTTCCTCGACCCTTCCCAGCAGCGCCGGTTCCAGGTCCTTGTACGTGTGGACCCTGCCCAGGATGTGCTGCCACGCCGCGCCCGTGTTGTCCGGCCAGCCCAGGGCGCGGCACACGCCCTTCTTCCAGTCCTGGCCGTGGGGGACGCGGGGCCAGGCCCTGATGCCCACCGACGACGGCTTCACGGCCTCCCACACGTCGATGTAGGGGTGGCCGACGATCAGGGCGTGGTCGCTGCTCACGGCCGCGGCGATGCGGGACTCCTTGGAGCCGGGGACCAGGTGGTCGACGAGGATGCCGAGGCGGGCGTCCGCGTCGGGGGCGAACTCGTCGACGATCGCGGGTAGGTCGTCGATGCCTTCCAGGTACTCGACGACGACGCCCTCGATGCGCAGGTCGTCGCCCCAGACCTTCTCGACGAGCTCGGCGTCGTGCCGCCCCTCGACGTAGATGCGCCCGGCGCGGGCCACGCGCGCCCGCGCGCCCGGCACGGCCAGCGAACCGGAGGCGGTGCGTGCGGGCTTGCGGGGTGCGGCGGCGGCCGTCGGGCGGACCAGGGTGACGACCCGGCCCTCCAGGAGGAAGCCGCGCGGTGCCATCGGGAACACGCGGTGCTTGCCGAAGCGGTCCTCCAGGGTCACCGTCGGCCCCTCGGCGGTCTTCTCGCAGCGGATCACCGCGCCGCAGAAGCCCGTGGTGACCTCCTCCACGACCAGGTCGGCCTCGGCGGGCACCTCGGGGACGGCGGCCGGCTTCTTCCAGGGCGGGGTCAGGTCCGGGTGGTAGCTGCGCATGGGCCAGACGTTATGGCATGCCGTCAGGCGACACCGAACCGCCGGGCAAGCTCGTCGCGTTGGCGGCGTACGAAGGCGGCGTCCACGACGGCCCCGTGCCCGGGCACGTACACCGCGTCCTCGCCGCCCAGGTCGAGGAGCCGGTCGAGGGCGGCGGGCCAGTGCCGGGGCGCCGCGTCCGGGCCGGCCTGCGGCTCGCCGGACTCCTCGACCAGGTCGCCGCAGAAGACGACCTCGGGCTCGCCGGGGCCGCCCGGCACGAGGACGGCGAGGTCGTGGCCGGAGTGCCCGGGGCCGACGTTGGCGAGCAGCACCTGGAGGCCGCCGAGGTCGAGGGTCCACTCCCCGCACACCAGGTGGCGGGGCTGGACCAGGAGGTCGGCGGCCTCGGCGGCGGCGGCCGGGTCGAGGCCCTGGGCGACGGCGTCGGCGCGCAGCCCCTCGCGGTCGTGGTCGAGGACGGTGTCGAGGCCGACGGCGCCGAACACCTCGACGCCCGCGAACGCCGCCGCGCCGAGGACGTGGTCGAAGTGCGGGTGGGTGAGCGCGAGATGCGTCACGCGCCGGCCGTCGCCGAGCAGCCGCCGGGCGTCGGCGCGCAGCCGGGAGCCCTCGCGCAGGCTGGACCCGGCCTCGATCATGAGGGCGGCGCCGGTGCCGACGACGAGCCCGGCCGTGCAGTCCCACACGGGCAGCCTGCACCGCCCCACGCGCGCGGCGAGCCGTTCCCAGCCCGCCTCCTCCCAGGCCGGGGCGGAGGCGGGGGAGGGCGTGGTCGTGTCCATGGGGTGACGCTAGCGCCGACGGGGCGCGGGGGCAGGACGGGGGCGGCCTCCGGAGCGGCGGGGTAGGTGGCCGGGGTGTCCGTCGGCGTGACAAGGCAGGACATGGGCGGCACCCGTCGGCATGACAACGGGGTCGGCCCTTGCCGGGCCTGTACCCACCGGCCGTACACTGACTCGGTGAAGGCTGGCACTCGCCCGGGGTGAGTGCCAGGGCGAGGGGCCACCACCGGGGGCTCGGGGCGAGGGACGGCAGCTGGAGGTGCGCGATGCTCAGTGAACGCAGGCTGGAAGTGCTGCGCGCCATCGTCCACGACTACGTGGGCACGGAGGAGCCGGTCGGCTCCAAGGCGCTCACCGAACGCCACCACCTCGGCGTCTCCCCGGCGACGGTCCGCAACGACATGGCCGCGCTCGAGGAGGAAGGGTTCATCGCCCAGCCGCACACCAGCGCCGGGCGGATCCCGACCGACAAGGGGTACCGCCTGTTCGTGGACCGGCTCGCGGGCGTCAAGCCGATGACGGCTCCAGAGCGGCGCGCGATCCACAACTTCCTGGACGGCGCGGTCGACCTGGACGACGTCGTCGGGCGCACGGTGCGGCTGCTCGCGCAGCTGACCCGGCAGGTCGCGGTGGTGCAGTATCCGTCGCTGACCCGCTCCACGGTGCGGCACGTGGAACTGCTCTCGCTGGCCCCGGCCCGCCTGATGCTGGTCCTCATCACCGACACCGGGCGCGTCGAGCAGCGCATGATCGACTGCCCGGCTCCGTTCGGCGAGACGTCGCTCGCGGATCTGCGGGCGCGGCTCAACAGCCGGGTCGCGGGCCGCCGCTTCTCGGACGTGCCGCAGCTGGTGCAGGACCTGGCCGAGTCCTTCGACAAGGACGACCGGGGGACGGTGACGACGGTCCTTTCCACCCTCCTCGAAACGCTGGTGGAGGAGACCGAGGAGCGGCTGATGATCGGCGGCACCGCCAATCTCACCCGCTTCGGACATGACTTTCCCCTCACCATCAGGCCGGTCCTCGAGGCCCTTGAGGAGCAGGTCGTCCTCCTCAAGTTGCTTGGTGAGGCGACGGATTCGGGCATGACCGTCAAGATCGGGCACGAGAACGCCCACGAGGGGCTCAGCTCCACGTCGGTGGTCTCCGTCGGCTACGGTTCGGGGAGCGAGGCAGTGGCCAAGCTGGGCGTGGTCGGACCGACCCGCATGGACTATCCGGGAACGATGGGAGCAGTACGCGCAGTGGCACGTTACGTCGGACAGATCCTGGCGGAGTCGTAAGTGGCCACGGACTACTACGCCGTACTAGGCGTGCGCCGCGACGCTTCCCAGGACGACATCAAGAAGGCCTTCCGGCGGCTCGCTCGCGAGCTGCACCCGGACGTCAACCCTGACCCGAAGACGCAAGAGCGCTTCAAGGAGATCAACGCCGCGTACGAGGTGTTGTCGGACCCGCAGAAGAAGCAGGTCTACGACCTCGGCGGCGACCCGCTGTCCCAGGCCGGCGGCGCCGGTGGCGCGGGCGGCTTCGGAGCGGGTGGCTTCGGCAACTTCTCCGACATCATGGACGCGTTCTTCGGTACGGCGTCGCAGCGCGGGCCGCGTTCGCGCACCCGGCGCGGGCAGGACGCCATGATCCGTCTGGAGATCGACCTCGAAGAGGCGGCCTTCGGCACCACGAAGGACATCCAGGTCGACACGGCCGTCGTCTGTACGACGTGTTCCGGGGAAGGTGCCGCGCCCGGCACCTCCGCGCAGACCTGTGACATGTGCCGCGGTCGCGGTGAGGTGTCCCAGGTCACGCGGTCCTTCCTCGGCCAGGTCATGACCTCGCGGCCCTGCCCGCAGTGCCAGGGCTTCGGGACCGTCGTGCCGACGCCGTGCCCCGAGTGCGCGGGCGACGGGCGGATCCGGTCCCGGCGCACGCTCACCGTGAAGATCCCGGCCGGTGTCGACAACGGCACCCGGATCCAGCTCGCGGGCGAGGGCGAGGTCGGCCCCGGCGGCGGCCCCGCCGGTGACCTCTACGTCGAGATCCACGAGCTGCCCCACGCCGTCTTCCAGCGGCGCGGGGACGATCTGCACTGCACCGTCACGCTGCCGATGACGGCGGCGGCGCTCGGCACGAAGGTGCCGCTCGAGACGCTGGACGGCATGGAGGAGGTCGACATCCGGCCCGGCACGCAGTCCGGCCAGTCGATCCCCCTGCACGGGCGGGGCGTCACCCACCTGCGCGGCGGCGGGCGCGGCGACCTCATCGTGCACGTCGAGGTCCTCACGCCGTCCAAGCTCGACCCCGAGCAGGAGCGGTTGCTGCGGGAGCTCGCGCAGCTGCGCGGCGAGGAGCGGCCCACCGGGCAGTTCCAGCCCGGGCAGCAGGGCCTGTTCTCTCGCCTGAAGGACGCGTTCAACGGGCGCTAGCGCCTTGACCGGCCCGGGGTGAGCGTGGAATCTACGCTCACCCCGGGCCGTTCTGCGTGGTCAACCCGCGCGGTGACGGCGCCCGGGGCTCGGCCGGGGCACCTCCGTTCGTGCCATCCCGTCGGCCGGGGGCCGTTCCACTTCCTTCCCTTGTCGTCATGGCGCCGCCGTCCTGGGCTGTGCCCACCCGTTCCGCCCTCTGGGCGGCCCAGCTGCCCACAGGGGTGGGGCAGTCCTTGGCCTTGCCCGGCTCCCGGCCGGGCCCTTCCCCGGCCCTGGTGCGGGAGCCCGGGCGGCTCGGCCGGCCGTAGCGTGAGTGGTGCAGGTGGCCATGGCGGCGGCGCGGTGATGTTCCAGTCACGGGTGGGTGGGTGGGCGGTGTCCGCCGCGGAGCGGCGGGGCAGGAAAGCCCCCACGGCGGGAAAGCCGAAGGACCCCGGACAAGGCGCCCCCGCCAGACGTGGCACGATGCCGGTATGTCCTCCGCGTTCACCGATCTCTGTCGCTATCCGATCGTGCAGGCCCCGATGGCGGGCGGTGGCTCGACCCCGCAGCTGGTGGCGGCTGTCGCCGAGGCCGGGGGGCTCGGCTGCCTGGCCGCCGGGTACAAAACCGCCGACGGGATGTACCAGGAGATCAAGCAGGTCAGGAGCCTGACGGCGCGGCCGTTCGGGGTGAACCTGTTCATGCCGCAGCCGGAGTACTCCGACCCCGCGGCCGTCGAGGTGTACCGCAATCAGCTCGCGGGCGAGGCCACCTGGTACGAGACGCAGCTCGGCGACACCGACGGCAAGCGCGACGACGGCTACGACGCGAAGCTCGCGATCCTGCTCGACGACCCGGTGCCGCTGGTGTCGTTCACGTTCGGCTGCCCGACCCGGGAGGTCGTCCAGGCCTTCGACCGCGTCGGCACCCGCACGGTCGTCACCGTCACCACGCCCGAGGAGGCCCGCGCGGCCCAGCGGGCGGCCGCCGACGCCGTCTGCGTCCAGGGCATCGAGGCGGGCGGCCACCAGGGCACGCACCGCGACAACCCGGAGGCGGACGGCTCCGGCATCGGCCTGCTCAGCCTGATCGCGCAGGTCAGGGAGACGGTGCAGCTGCCCGTGATCGCCGCGGGCGGCCTGATGCGCGGCGGCCAGATCGCCGCGGTCCTCGCCGCGGGCGCGGACTTCGCCCAGCTCGGCACGGCGTTCCTGGTGACGCCCGAGTCGGGCGCGCAGCCGCTGCACAAGCAGGCCATGACGAACCCGCTGTTCGGGCACACCGAGCTGACCCGCGCGTTCTCGGGCCGCCCCGCGCGCGGCCTGGTCAACCGCTTCATGCGCGAGCACGGCCCGTACGCCCCGGCCGCGTACCCGCAGGTGCACTATCTGACGGCCGGGCTCCGCAAGGCCGCGGCGAAGGCCGGTGACCCGCAGGCCATGGCGCTGTGGGCGGGCCAGGGCCACCGCCTGGCGCGGGCGCTGCCCGCGGCCGAGCTGATGGAGGTCCTGGTCGCCGAACTCGAAGAGGCGAAGGCCACGTTCGCCGCGCGGGGTGCGGTGTGACGGCGCCGGTCTTCGTCGTCGAGGACTTCCGGGGCGCGGCCCCGGGCGGCGCGTACGTCCTGGAAGGCCCCGAGGGGCGGCACGCGGTGTCCGTGAAGCGGCTGCACGCGGGCGAGGACGTCGTCCTCACCGACGGCGCCGGACGCTGGGCGCACGGCGTCGTCGCGGACACCGAGGGCAAGGACCGCCTGACGGTGTCCCTGGACGCCGACGGCGTACGCGAGGAGGCCGCGCAGACGCCCCGGATCACCGTCGTGCAGGCGCTGCCCAAGGGCGACCGGGGCGAGCTGGCCGTGGAGACCATGACGGAGACCGGCGTGGACGCCGTCGTGCCCTGGGCCGCGTCCCGCTGCATCACGCAGTGGAAGGGCGAGCGCGGCCAGAAGGCGCTCGGCAAGTGGCGGGCGACGGCACGCGAGGCGGGCAAGCAGTCGCGCCGCGTGCGCTTCCCCGAGGTCGCGGAGCTCGCCACGACCAAGCAGGTCACGGCGCTCCTCGCGGACGCGGACCTCGCCGCGGTCCTGCACGAGGAGGGCAGCGAACCGCTGGCCACCGCCGCCCTGCCCACGACCGGCCGCATCGTGCTCGTCGTCGGCCCCGAGGGCGGCGTCTCCCCGGACGAGCTGGCGGCGTTCGCGCAGGCGGGTGCCAAGCCCTACCGGCTCGGGCGTAGCGTGTTGCGCACGTCGACCGCGGGCACCGCGGCGACGGCCCTCCTCCTCGGCCGGACCGGACGCTGGTCCTGACCGCCGCCCGAAAGGCAGCCCCGTGGAACTCGCCCAGGTACGCCTGCTCGTCACCGACTTCCCCGCCTGCTACCGCTTCTACGCCGATGTGCTCGGCCTGAAGCCCCAGTCGGGCGCCACGAGCGGACCGTACGAGAAGTTCAGCCCCACGACGGGCTCCGCGGGCATCGCCCTGCAGGACCGGACGGTGATGGCCGAACTCCTCGGCGAGCTGGCCGAGTCGGCGACGGGGCACCGCTCCCTGGTGGTGCTGCGCGTCGACGACCTGGACGCGTACTGCGAGCGGATCACCGGGCGCGGCGCCGAGCTGACGCACGGGCCCGCGCCCATGACGGACCGGATGCGGGTGGCCCATCTCAAGGATCCCGAGGGGAACCTGGTGGAGCTCCAGGAGTGGCTGCTGCTGCGCACGGACCGCGCCTGAGCGGACCCGTAAGGGCCGGGAAGCCGCGGAGGCCGCCCCGAAGTAGCTTGTGGACAGGGGCGGTTACTGGACAGTTGGCCGCAAGCGGTCTACCGCCGTGCCGTCCGCGGTGGCACCCTGCCGCTCATGGGGGCATTGAGGCGAACACCGCGATCACCGTTACCGCGTTCCCGGTGGGCGCGGCGACCACGGCGCGTCCTCGTCGCCGTGACGGCCGCCGTGGCCGCCGGTGCGGGAGTCGCCGCGTGCGACCCCGTCGAGGGCAACATGAGCACGTCCGCCGTCGCGATCACCACCGACAAGATGGGCACGCGGGAGCTGGAGCGGCAGCACGCCGACGTGGACTGGCTGACCTGCACGGCCTCCTTCATCGGCAAGCCGAGGAAGGCGTCGGACTCCGACAAGCAGCGGGACGCCGAGGTGGACTGCCGGGGCCAGTCCGACGACGACAAGGTCATCACCATCAAGGGCCGGGTGACGGAGGTCCGCAACGGCGCCTGCGTACGCGGCCGTCTGACCGCGAAGGTCGGCCGCGAGGAGTGGTTCCGCGTCGACGCCCTGGGCAACTGCGACCACACGCCCGACGATGACGACAACGACGACAGCGGCAACGACGACAGCAACAACGGCAACGGGAACGGCAACAGTCACGACGGGAACGACGGGAACGACGGGAACAACGGCGACAACGGGAACGACGGGAACAACAACGACGACAACGCCGGGCACGAGAAGCCCGATCCCGGGCCCACCGCCACCGTCACCGTGACCGAACAGCCCGACGAGGAACCGGGCAAGTGATCCAAAACGCCCCCGCCCCGCGCGGCGCCTGCTTAGGCTGACGGTGTGACTCAGCCTGCCTACCTCCGGTTTCCGCACCTGCGCGGCGAGTTGATCGCCTTCACCGCAGAGGACGACGTCTGGCTCGCCCCCCTCGACGGCGGCCGCGCCTGGCGGGTCAGCGCCGACAACGTACCCGTGACCCAGCCACGGATCTCCCCGGACGGCACCACCGTCGCGTGGACGTCCACCCGCGACGGCGCCCCCGAGGTGCACGTCGCGCCCGTGGCCGGCGGCCCCACCCGGCGCCTGACGTACTGGGGCAGCGCGAAGACGTCCGTGCGCGGCTGGACCGCCGACGGGCGGGTCCTCGCCGTCAGCACGCACGGCGAGGCCTCGCTGCGCCGCACCCGGGCGCGCGCGGTGCCGCTCGACGGGGGGCCCGCCGAAACGTTGCCGTACGGCCTCGTCGGGGACGTCGCGCACGGCCCCGGGAGCCAAGTGCTGCTGCTGTCCGCGCCGATGGGGCGCGAGGCCGCCTGGTGGAAGCGGTACCGGGGCGGCACGGCGGGCAAGCTGTGGATCCGGCGGAGCGCCGACGAGGACGGGCCCGAGCCCCGCTTCGCCCGGCTGCACGCCGACCTCGACGGGAACATCGAGTACCCGCTGTGGGTCGGCGACCGCGTCGCCTTCCTCAGCGACCACGAAGGCGTCGGCGCCCTGTACTCGTCGCTGCCCGACGGCACCGACCTGCGCAGGCACACGCCCGTCGACAGTTTCTACGCCCGGCACGCCGCGACCGACGGCACCCGCGTCACGTACACCGCCGCCGGTGAACTCTGGCTCCTCGACGACCTCTCCGACCTCACGGACGCCGAACCGCGCCGCCTCGACGTCGTACTCGGCGGGCAGCGCACCGACCTCCAGCCGCATCCGGTGAGCGCCGCCCGCTGGTTCGGGGCCGCCGCGCCCGACCACACCGGGCGCGGCAGCGCGGTCGCCGTGCGCGGCGCCGTGCACTGGGTCACGCACCGCGAGGGGCCCGCCCGTGCGCTCGCCGCCGAACCGGGGGTGCGGGCACGCCTGCCGCGCACGTTCCGCGTCGACGGCGAGGAGCACGTCGTGTGGGTGACGGACGCCGAGGGCGACGACGCCCTGGAGTTCGCGCCCGCCACCGGCCTCACACCAGGGGCGACGCCGCGGCGGCTCGCCGCCGGACAGCTCGGCCGGGTCCTCGCGCTCGCCATGGCGCCCGACGGCAGCCGGGCGGCCGTCGCCGCGCACGACGGCCGGGTCCTTTTCGTGGAGCGCGAGAGCGGCGAGGTGCGCGAGGTGGACCGCGCCGAGCACGGCGAGGCCACCGGGCTCGTCTTCTCGCCCGACTCCGCGTGGCTCGCCTGGTCGCACCCCGGGCCGCGGCCGCTGCGCCAGCTCAAACTCGCCAACACCGCCGACCTGTCGGTGTCGGAGGCCACCCAGCTCAGGTTCCGGGACTACAGCCCGGCGTTCACCCTCGACGGCAAGCACCTCGCGTTCCTGTCCGCGCGGTCCTTCGACCCCGTCTACGACGACCACGTCTTCGACCTCGCGTTCGTCGGCGGCGCCCGGCCGCACCTGATCACCCTCGCGGCCACGACGCCCTCGCCGTTCGGACCGCAGCGGCACGGCCGGGCCTTCGACAGCCCGGACGCGCCGGGCGCCGAGACGCCCGACAGCGAGGGCACGCCCGCGACCCGCGTCGACCTCGACGGGCTCGCCGAGCGCGTCGTGCCGTTCCCCGTGGAGGCCGCCCGCTACTCCACGCTGCGCGCCGCCAAGGACGGCCTGCTGTGGCTGCGCCACCCCGTGCACGGCGTGCTCGGGGCGTCCCGCGCCACGCCGACCGACCCCGACCCCAGCTCCGAGCTTGAGCGCTACGACCTCGCCCAGCACCGCGTGGAGGAACTCGCCGGTGTCGCCGAGCACTTCGCGGTCACCGGCGACGGCAAGCGGGTGCTGCTGTGGGCCGACGGCAAGCTGAAGGTCGTGCCCAGCGACCGGCGGGCGTCCGGCGACGAGGACAGCGACACGAACATCACCGTCGACCTCGGCCGCGTACGCCAGTACATCGACCCGGCCGCGGAGTGGCGGCAGATGTACGACGAGGCGGGGCGCCTCATGCGGGACAACTTCTGGCGGCCCGACATGGGCGGCGTCGACTGGGACGGCGTCCTGGAGCGCTACCGCCCCGTCCTCGCCCGCGTCGCCACCCACGACGACCTCGTGGACCTGCTCTGGGAGGTGCAGGGCGAACTGGGCACCTCGCACGCCTACGTCACGCCGCGCGGCGGCTGGGGCGGCGGCGCCCGGCAGGGGCTGCTCGGCGTCGACCTGTCGCGGGGCGAGGACGGGGCGTGGCGGGTCGACCGCGTCCTTCCGTCCGAGACGTCCGACCCGCACGCGCGCTCGCCGCTGGCCGCGCCCGGCGTCGCGGTGCGCGCGGGCGACGCGATCCTCGCCGTCGGGGGGCGGCCCGTCGACCCGGTGACCGGGCCGGGGCCGCTGCTCGTCGGCACCGCGGGCAAGGCCGTCGAGCTGACCGTGTCGCCCGCGGGCGGCGGCGACCCCCGGCACGCCGTCGTCGTCCCCGTCGACGACGAGGAGCCGCTGCGCTACCACGCGTGGGTCGCCGACCGGCGGGCCTACGTCCACGAGCGCTCCGGCGGCCGGCTCGGCTATCTGCACGTGCCCGACATGCAGGCACCCGGCTGGGCGCAGATCCACCGGGACCTCAGGATCGAGGTTGCCCGCGAGGGCCTGGTCGTGGACGTGCGCGAGAACCGCGGCGGGCACACCTCGCAGCTCGTCGTGGAGAAGCTGGCGCGCCGCATCGTCGGCTGGGACCTGCCGCGCGGCTCGGGGCCGCTCAGCTACCCCGGGGACGCGCCGCGCGGGCCCGTCGTCGCCGTCGCCAACGAGTTCTCCGGCTCCGACGGCGACATCGTGAACGCCGCGATCAAGGCCCTCGGCATCGGTCCCGTCGTCGGTACGCGCACGTGGGGCGGCGTCGTCGGCATAGACAGCCGGTACCACCTCGTCGACGGCACGCTCGTGACGCAGCCCAAGTACGCCTTCTGGCTGGAGGGGTACGGGTGGGGCGTCGAGAACTACGGCGTCGACCCGGACGTCGAGGTCGTGGTCACGCCCGAGGACTACGCCGCCGGGCGGGACCCGCAGCTCGACGAGGCGGTACGCGTCGCGCTGGCGGCACTGGACGAGAGCCCGGCCAAGGCGCCGCCCGCCTTGCCCGGGGTGCCGTCGGCCTGACGGTCGCCCCTGCGGCCCAGGGGCCTCGTGCCCTTGGGCCGGCCCCGGCTGCACTCCCGGCCGGGCCCCCTGCCGGGGTTTCCCACCCGCCCACCCGTCTCGCCCGGACTTCCGGGCGCCCTGCGGCCACCCCCCCAACCCCCCTCACCCCGACCCCGTCTCCCCCCACCCCGATACCATGCGACCCAAGCGAACCCAGTGACCCGGGAGGGTGTCCCCATGGCGGGAGAACCGCAGGCCGACTGCCTGTTCTGCAAGATCGTCGCGGGTGAGGTGCCGGCGACCGTCGTACGGGAGACCGAGACGACCGTCGCCTTCCGCGACATCAACCCGCAGGCCCCCACGCACGTCCTGGTCATCCCCAAGGTGCACTACCCGGACGCCGCCTCGCTCGCCGCCGCCGAGCCGCGCATCGCCGGTGACGTGCTGCGCGAGGCCGGTGAGGTCGCCGCCGACGAGAAGTCCGAGAGCTACCGCATCGTCTTCAACACCGGCGCCGGCGCCGGGCAGACGGTCTTCCACGCGCACGCCCACGTCCTCGGCGGCCGCGGCCTGCAGTGGCCGCCCGGCTAGCCGACGCGAGCCCGGCCCTCCGCGCTCACCCCTGAACACGCGCCCACCCCGAACAGCTGGGACACCCTCCTTTGTCCGCACGTGAATTGGTGGTCCTCGGCACCGCGAGCCAGGTACCGACCCGCCAGCGCAATCACAACGGCTACGTCCTGCTCTGGGACGGCGAGGGCATCCTCTTCGACCCCGGCGAGGGCACGCAGCGCCAGATGCTGCGTGCCTCCGTCGCCGCGCACGACCTGAACCGCCTCTGCGTCACGCACTTCCACGGCGACCACAGCCTCGGCCTCGCGGGCGTCATCCAGCGCATCAACCTGGACCGCGTCCCGCACCCCGTGACCGCCCACTACCCGGCGTCCGGCCAGCACTTCTTCGACCGCCTTCGGTACTCGACCGCGTACCGCGAGACGGTCGCGCTCACCGAGGCGCCGGTCGCCGCCGACGGCGTCGTCGCGACCACCCCCTCGTACCGCCTGGAGACCGCGAAGCTCTCCCACCCCGTGGAGGCGTACGGCTACCGGATCGTCGAGCCCGACGGGCGCCGCATCCTGCCCGCGCTGCTCGCCGGACGCGGCATCAAGGGCCCCGACATCGGCGTGCTGCAGCGCGAGGGCAGTCTGCGCGGTGTGACGCTCGAAGAGGTCAGCGAGGTGCGCCGCGGCCAGCGGTTCGCCTTCGTGATGGACACCCGGCTGTGCGAGGGCGTGCACGCCCTCGCCGACGGCTGCGACATGCTCGTCATCGAGTCGACGTTCCTCGACGAGGACCACCGGCTCGCCTCCGACCACGGCCATCTGACCGCGGGTCAGGCCGCCGGGGTGGCCCGGGACGCCGGGGTCCGCCACCTCGTCCTCACCCACTTCAGTCAGCGCTACCCCGACCCCGCGCTCTTCGAACAGCAGGCGCGCGCCGCCGGGTTCGAAGGCGAGCTGACGGTCGCGCGGGACCTGATGCGGGTGCCGCTGCCCAAGCGCAGCCCCTGAGCCGCGACCCGCGCCCGCGGACCCCCCGAGCCACCTGAGCCACCTGAGTCACCCGAACCGCCCGAGAGAAAAGCACCGCCATGCCCCTCCCCAAGGCCGAACTGCACCTGCACATCGAGGGCACCCTCGAACCCGAACTCGCCTTCGCGCTCGCCGAACGCAACGGCGTCACGCTGCCGTACGCCGACACCGAAGAGCTCCGCAAGGCCTACCTCTTCGACGACCTCCAGTCCTTCCTCGACCTGTACTACGGCCTGATGGCCGTCCTGCGCACCGAGGCCGACTTCGAGGAACTCGCGGACGCCTACCTCGCGCGGGCGGCCAGGCAGGGCGTGCGGCACGCCGAGATCTTCTTCGACCCGCAGGCGCACACCGCGCGCGGCATCCCCTTCGCCACGGTCGTCGAGGGCCTCGGCCGCGCGCTCGACCGCAGCGAGGAGCGGCACGGCGTCACCACCCGCCTCATCATGTGCTTCCTGCGCGACCAGTCCGCCGATTCGGCCCTCGCGACCCTGGAGGAGGCCAAGCCCCATCTGCACCGCATCACCGGCGTGGGCCTGGACTCCGCCGAGGTCGGCCACCCGCCGAGCAAGTTCGCCGCCGTGTACGAGGCCGCGGGCGCGCTCGGCCTGCGCAAGGTCGCGCACGCGGGGGAGGAGGGCCCGGCCGCGTACGTGCGCGAGGCCCTGGACGTGCTCGGCGTGGAGCGCATCGACCACGGCCTTCGCTGCATGGAGGACCCGGACCTGGTGGAGCGCCTGGTGCGGGAGCGGGTGCCGCTGACGCTGTGCCCGCTGTCCAACGTGCGGCTGCGGGCCGTCGACATCCTGGAGGAGCACCCGCTGCCGCGCATGATGGCGGCCGGGCTGCTGTGCACCGTCAACTCCGACGACCCCGCCTACTTCGGCGGCTACGTGGACGACACCTTCCACGCCGTCCACGAGGCCCTGGGCATCGGCCAGGAGGGGCTGCGCGAGCTGGCCCGCAACTCCTTCGAGGCCGCCTTCCTCGACGGCGGCCCCGAGGAGGAGGCGCTGCGCGCGCGGTACCTCGCGGAGGTCGAGGCCCACACGTTCGACTGACGGCGACCCGGCCGTCCCGGCGGCGTGCGACGGCGCGTTGTCACAGGCCTGGGTTACGTTGCCCTCATGGCCGTACCACCCGCTGTACCACCTGGCGTCTCGCAGAAGACACCCGCCGCGGCTGCGGAGACCGTCGTCGATCCCCTCAAGTCGGCGCGCAGGGCGGGCGATCCGCCCTGCGACGTGTACCTGACGGGGACCGTGTTCCTCGACATCATCTTCACCGGTCTCGACTCCGCGCCCGTGCGCGGCACCGAGTCGTGGGCGCGCGGCATGGGGTCGAGCCCCGGCGGCGTCGCCAACATG
The DNA here is from genome assembly GCF_045070545.1 of Streptomyces sp. RK9. Classification (NCBI taxonomy): domain Bacteria; kingdom Bacillati; phylum Actinomycetota; class Actinomycetes; order Kitasatosporales; family Streptomycetaceae; genus Streptomyces; species Streptomyces sp. RK9. The sequence continues at coordinate 1,760,691 of NZ_CP173703.1, forward strand.
GCGAGCGCCCTCGCCCGGCTCGGCCTGCGCACCTCCCTGGCCGCCGCCTTCGGCGACGACCACTACGGGGAGTACTGCTGGGACGCCCTGGAGCGCGGCGAGGGCATCGACCTGTCGTCGTCACGGACCGTGCCCGGCTGGCACTCGCCGGTGACGGTCTCGATGGCGTACGAGGGCGAGCGGACCATGGTCAGCCACGGCCACGAGCCGCCGCCCGACGCGGAGTCGCCGGACGGCGGCGCCCCGAAGTGCCCGCCGCGGGCGCGGGCCGCCGTCGCGTCCCTGGTGCCCGGGGTGCGGGCGCCCTGGATCGCCGCCGCGGCCCGGCGCGGCACCCGGATCTTCGCCGACGTCGGCTGGGACGACACCGGCGCCTGGGACCTGGCCGCGCTGCCCGACCTCGCGCACTGCGAGGCGTTCCTGCCGAACGCCCAGGAGGCCATGCGGTACACGGGCACCACCTGCCCCCGCGCCGCCGCGCACGCCCTCGCCGAGCACGTGCCGCTCGCCGTGGTCACCCTCGGCGCCGAGGGGGCGTACGCGGTCGACGGGCGCACCGGCGAGACCGCGTCCGTGCCCGCCATCGAGGTGGAGGCCCTCGACCCCACGGGGGCCGGCGACGTGTTCGTGGCGGGCTTCGTCACCGGCACGCTGGCCGGGTGGCCGCTCGCCGACCGGCTGGCCTTCGCCGGGCTCACGGCGGCGCTTTCGGTGCAGGAGTTCGGCGGGTCCCTGTCGGCGCCCGGGTGGGCCGAGGTGGCGGCGTGGTGGCGGCGCGTCGGCGAGTTCGACGAGCAGGACCCGGTGGCCCTGCGGCGGTACGCCTTCCTGGAGGACCTGCTGCCCGCGGGCGGCGGCCGGGCCTGGCCGCTGCGGCGCGCGGTCCCGACGATCGGCTTCGGCCGCTCCCTGTAGGCCGCCCGTGTCCCCGCCCGCCCGCGCCCGTCGTGGAAAACGCCTTAGGCCTTGTCAGCGGCGCGTCGTACGCTTGGCAGTGCAGACGTCGCCTCGCGGCGAGTCCCGTGACGAGGAGGGTTGTGCAGGCCTTGACGGCCGGCCCATGACGCAGACACCGACAGCTCAGACCCCTGCGCAGCCGCAGGACGCGGAACAGGACACGGCACGGAAGCGGGCGCCCGGAAAGGGCGTCGGCAAGGGCATCGGCAAGGCTCATTTCTCCGTCCCGGCCAAGCACCCGATGGTGATGGTCCTGGGTTCCGGGGACGCGCTGCTGCGAGTGATCGAGACGGCCTTCCCGGCGGCCGACATCCACGTCCGGGGCAACGAGATCAGCGCGGTCGGTGACGCCCACGAAGTCGCCCTCATCCAGCGCCTGTTCGACGAGATGATGCTGGTGCTCCGCACCGGACAGCCGATGACGGAGGACGCAGTGGAACGCTCGATCGCCATGCTGAGGGCGGACGACAGCGGCGAGGCGGACGGCGAGGAGACCCCGGCCGAGGTCCTCACGCAGAACATCCTCTCCTCCCGCGGCCGCACCATCCGCCCCAAGACGCTCAACCAGAAGCGGTACGTCGACGCGATCGACAAGCACACGATCGTGTTCGGCATCGGCCCCGCGGGCACCGGCAAGACCTATCTGGCCATGGCCAAGGCGGTCCAGGCCCTGCAGTCCAAGCAGGTCAGCAGGATCATCCTGACCCGCCCCGCGGTGGAGGCCGGCGAGCGCCTCGGCTTCCTGCCGGGCACGCTCTACGAGAAGATCGACCCGTATCTGCGCCCGCTGTACGACGCGCTGCACGACATGCTGGACCCGGACTCGATCCCGCGCCTCATGGCCGCGGGCACCATCGAGGTCGCCCCGCTGGCGTACATGCGCGGCCGGACGCTGAACGACGCGTTCATCATCCTGGACGAGGCGCAGAACACGAACCCCGAGCAGATGAAGATGTTCCTCACCCGCCTCGGCTTCGAATCGAAGATCGTGATCACGGGTGACGTGACCCAGATCGACCTGCCGAACGGCACGAAGTCCGGTCTGCGCCAGGTCCAGGACATCCTCGACGGGGTGGACGACGTGCACTTCTCACGGCTCACGTCCTCCGATGTCGTACGGCACAAGCTCGTCGGCCGTATCGTCGACGCGTACGAGAAGTACGACAGCGAGAACGGCACGGAGAGCGGCTCCCACAAGGGCCGGTCCAGAGGGAAGTAGAAGAACCAGCACCATGTCGATCGACGTCAACAACGAATCCGGAACCGAGGTCGACGAGCAGGCGATCCTCGACATCGCCCGCTACGCCCTCGCGCGGATGCGCATCCACCCGCTCTCCGAGCTCTCGGTGATCGTCGTGGACGCCGACGCCATGGAGCAGCTGCACATCCAGTGGATGGACCTGCCCGGGCCCACGGACGTCATGTCCTTCCCCATGGACGAGCTGCGCCCGCCCATGAAGGACGACGACGAGCCCCCGCAGGGCCTCCTCGGCGACATCGTGCTCTGCCCCGAGGTCGCCCTCAAGCAGGGCCAGGAGGCGCCGACGCAGCACTCCATGAACGAGGAGCTCCAGCTCCTGACCGTCCATGGGGTGCTGCACCTGCTCGGGTACGACCACGAGGAGCCCGACGAGAAGGCCGAGATGTTCGGCCTGCAGGCGGCCATCGTCGACGGCTGGCGTGCGGAGCAGGGCCTGACCGGCCCGTCCCCCGCACCCACCGTCTCCTGACGCCATGTCCTTCCAGCTGATCGCCGGCGCGGTCGCCCTGGTCGTGGTGGCCTGGCTCGCCGCCTGTGCCGAGGCGGGCCTGGCCCGGGTCTCCAGCTTCCGCGCCGAGGAGGCCGTGCGGTCCGGGCGGCGCGGCAGCGCGAAGCTCGCGCAGGTCGCCGCCGACCCCGTCCGCTATCTGAACGTGGCCCTGCTGGTGCGCGTGACCTGCGAGATGGCGTCCGCCGCCCTCGTCACGTACGCCTGTCTGCAGGCCGTCGACGTCACATGGGAGGCGCTCGCCATCGCCATCGGCGTGATGGTGCTCGTCAGCTATGTCGCCGTCGGCGTGTCGCCGCGCACCATCGGCCGCCAGCACCCGCTGAACACGGCGACGGCCGCGGCGTACGTGCTGCTGCCGCTCGCCCGCGTCATGGGCCCCATCCCGCCGCTGCTCATCCTCATCGGCAACGCCCTCACGCCCGGCAAGGGCTTCAGGCGCGGCCCGTTCGCCTCCGAGGCGGAGCTGCGGGCCATGGTCGACCTCGCCGAGAAGGAGTCGCTGATCGAGGACGACGAGCGCCGCATGGTGCACTCCGTCTTCGAGCTCGGCGACACCCTGGTGCGCGAAGTCATGGTGCCGCGCACCGACTTGATCTCCATCGAGCGCTACAAGACCGTCCGCCAGGCGCTGACGCTCGCGCTCCGCTCGGGCTTCTCCCGCATCCCGGTGACCGGCGAGAGCGAGGACGACGTCGTCGGGATCGTGTACTTGAAGGACCTCGTCCGCAAGACGCACATCAACCGCGACGCGGAGAACGACCTCGTCTCCACCGCCATGCGGCCCGCGACGTTCGTGCCCGACACGAAGAACGCCGGTGACCTGCTGCGCGAGATGCAGCAGGAGCGCAACCACGTCGCCGTCGTCATCGACGAGTACGGCGGCACCGCGGGGATCGTCACCATCGAGGACATCCTGGAGGAGATCGTCGGCGAGATCACCGACGAGTACGACCGCGAACTGCCGCCCGTCGAGGAGCTGGACGGCGAGTGCTACCGCGTCACCGCCCGCCTCGACATCGGCGACCTCGGCGAGCTGTACGGCCTGGAGGCCTACGACGACGAGGACGTCGAGACCGTCGGCGGGCTGCTCGCCAAGGCCCTCGGGCGGGTGCCGATCGCCGGGGCGTCGGCCGTCGTGGACCTCCCCGACGGGCGGGCCCTGAAGCTCACCGCCGAGGCGGCGGCAGGACGGCGCAACAAGATCATCACGGTCCTCGTGGAGCCGGTGGCCCCGAAGGGCACCGGCTCCGGGGAAGGCGGCACGCGATGACCCCCGCCGAACTCCGCGCGTTCTGCCTGTCCTTCAACGACGTCGTCGAGGAGTTCCCCTTCCGGCCCGAGACGTCCGTGTTCAAGGTCGCGGGGAAGATGTTCGCGCTGTCCTCGCTGGACGCGGAGCCGCTGACCGTGAACCTCAAGTGCGAGCCGGAGATCGCCCTCCAGCTGCGGGCCGCGCACCCCGAGATCGTGCCGGGGTGGCACATGAACAAGCGCCACTGGAACACGGTGTCCCTGGCCGGGGACCTCCCCGACCGCCAGATCAGGGAACTCGTCGAGGACTCGTACGACCTGGTGGTGGCGGGGCTGCCCCGGGCGGTGCGGCTCCGGTTGGACCGGGCGTAGCCGCCCACAGGGCGCGCGGTCAGGCGCGGCCTCGGCGCAGGCCCACGGCCACCAGGGCCGCCGTGGCCAGGACGATCAGGGCGTCGAGGGTCAGGACGGTGCGGGTGCCCGCGAGGACGTCCGACGAGGTCGTGGCGAGGACGCCGAGCAGCGGGATGCCGATGGTGATGCCCACCTGCTGGGTGGAGGTGACGAGCCCGGTGGCGAGCCCCTGCTCGGTGTCGGGCACGCCCGACGTCACCGTCACTCCGTACGAGACGATCGCACCCAGGTGGAACATGCTGGCCACGGAGATCGCGGCGGTCGCGAGCCACACGGACCACATCTGCTCGCCGACCCCGATGAGCGCCGCCACGAACAGACCCTGGCCGAGCAGCGAACCGACCAGCGTGCGGCGCGGCCCGAAGCGCCCGATGACCTTGGGCGCCAGCATGCCCGCGACGACCGACAGGACGCCCTGCACGCCGAAGACGAGGCCGGTCTGGAAGGCGGACAGGTCGAGGACGTCCTGGAAGTAGAGGGTCAGGACGAAGACGACCGTCGACATCATCGAGAAGGTGACGAGACCGCCGAGGTTGCCCCAGGCGACGGTGCGGCGCCGCAGCATCGGCAGCGAGACCAGGGGCGCGGCGGCCCGCGACTCGACGTACCCGAAGAGGGCGAGCAGCCCCACGCCCGCGATCAGCGTGACGACGACGTCGGTGCCGCCGAAGCCGCGCTCGGCGGCGGTGGACAGGGCGTAGATGAGGGCGAGCAGCCCGCCGGTGACGGTGACGGCGCCGGGGATGTCGAGGCGGGGCCGGTCCGGGGTCCGGGACTCCGGGAGCAGACCGGGGGCCAGCGGGAGCACGATCAGGGCGAACAGCGTGAGCAGGCCCATCGTGGAGCGCCAGCCGAGGGTGTCGGTGAGGACGCCGCCGAGGACCATGCCGACGGTGAAGCCGAGGGACAGCAGCGTGCCGGAGATGCCGAGCGCGCGGTCCCGCTGCGGGCCCTCCGGGAACGTCGTGGTGAGCAGCGACATGCCGGTCGGCACGATCGCCGCCGCGCCCACGCCCTGCAGCGCACGGCCCGCGAGGAACGACGCCGGGTCCCACGCGAACGTGGCGAGCAGCGAGGCCGCGCCGAACAGGGCGAGCCCGCCGAGGAACAGCCTGCGCCGCCCGAAGAGGTCGCCGAAGCGCCCGAAGAGCAGCAGGAAGCCGCCGGACGGCAGCGCGAAGGCGGTGACGGCCCACTGGAGAGCGGCATGGCTCATGCCGAGGTCCGAGCCGAGGACGGGTAGGGCCACGTTCAGGACGGAGAAGTCGAGGGCGACCATGAACTGGGCGGCGCACAGCACGAAGAGGATGAGCCGGTCGCGGCGGGAGAGCCGGGGCGGCGGCCCGGCGGGAGCGGCGGCCCGCGCGGCGGGGACCTTCGGGGCGCCGGTGCTCGGGGCCTCGATGGTGGCCGAGGTGACTGCGGCGGTCGGGGAGAGAGCGGAAGCGTCTGCCAGGGAGGGAGCGGAAGTGTCTGTCGCCATGGTCAACAGCGTCCGTCGGCCGGAATAGCCGTGGGGAGCGGGAACTTATGCTGGTGGTGCCAACACCAGGCGCAGCCGCGTACGGATGACAGGGGGAGCGGTGGTCAGCCAGGCCGAGGAGCGGACCGAGGGCGCGGGGGCGCGTCGCCGGGTCGCGTTGCGGGACTTCCTGATGAGCCGGCGGGCTCGGGTGACCCCGGCGGAGGCGGGCCTCCCCGAAGGTGGCGGACGCCGCCGCACGCCGGGCCTTCGGCGCGAGGAGGTCGCCGTGCTCGCGGGCGTCGGCGCCTCCTGGTACCAGTGGCTGGAGCAGGGCCGCGACATCTCGGTGTCCCCGCAGGTCCTGGACGCCGTGGCCCGCGTCCTGAAGCTGTCCGGCACCGAACGCCGCCACCTGTACGTGCTCGCGGGCCTCAACCCGCCCGTGCCGCGGGCCGAGGAGGGCGCCGCGGACATGTGCGAGGGCCTGCGGCGGCTCATCGACACCTGGATGCCCTACCCGGCGCACATCATGGACCGCTACTACAACTGCGTCCTCTACAACGACGCCGCCGCGACGGTCCTCAGCATGCGCCCCGGGACCACCCAGAACTGCATCCTCGACTTCTTCACCGACCCCATGTACCGCTCGCGGAGCGTGAGTTGGGAGCAGAACGCGGTGACGCTCGTCGCGCAGTTCCGCGCGGCCTGCTCCGAGCATCCCGAGGACGAGGGCTTCCAGGAGCTGCTCGCGCGGCTGCACGCCTCGGGCGAGGAGTTCACCGCGATGTGGGAGCGCCAGGACATCCGGCCCGCGGGCCAGGTCCACAAGGAGCTCGACCATCCGCTCGTCGGCATCCTGCACGTGGAGTCCACCGCCCTGAAGGTGCCCGCGCGACCCGACCTCACGATCGTGCTGCACACGCCGCTGCCGATGGCCGACACCGCGGAGAAGCTCGCCTGGCTCGCGTCCCCGGAGGCGCGGCGCGGGGCCATGTACCGGGTGGCCGGCTGAGCCGCCGCTGCGGCTCCTTATGCTCGTGCCATGACTGAGCGCACCGACCTCGGCCCCGAGGACCAGAAGATCGTCACCCTCGCCCGTTCGGCCCGTGCCCGCAACGGGGTGCCGGAGGGGGCCGCGGTGCGGGACGAGACGGGGCGTACGTACGTCGCCGGGACGGTGTCCCTCGCCTCCCTCCAGCTGTCCGCTCTGCGCACGGCCGTCGCCATGGCCGTGGCGTCCGGGGCGGAGTCCCTGGAGGCAGCCGCGGTCGTCTCCGGCGAGGGCGCTCTGGCCGCGGAGGATCTGGCGGCGGTACGGGACCTCGGCGGGGCCGGGACGCCGGTGTTCCTGGCGGGGGCGGACGGGGTGGTCCGGCAGACGGCAGTGGCGGGCTGAGCCCTCGCGGGGCGCCCCAGCCCCGCCCCTTCACCGAAACCGGGGGCTGCGCCCCCTGGACCCCCTGATCGGCGCTCCGCGCCTCGTCCTCAAGCGCCGGACGGGCTGAAATGGCCGGCCGGGTGGACGGAGGGGGAAAAGCCCGCCCGGCGTTTGAGGGCGAGGCGCGGAGCGCCGAAAGGTGGGGGAGAGGGGCGCAGCCCCATACGGCGGGGAACCGCCCGAGGCGCCCCCGCCCGAAAAGATCAGGGACAATGGGCGCCATGAGCGTGCGTACCCAGTCACCCGAGCCGTCCGAGCAGGCCGCCCACCGCGCCGGTTTCGCCTGCTTCGTCGGTCGCCCCAACGCGGGCAAGTCCACCCTTACGAACGCTCTGGTCGGCAAGAAGGTGGCGATCACCTCGAACCGGCCGCAGACGACGCGGCACACCGTGCGCGGCATCGTGCACCGCCCCGAGGCCCAGCTGATCCTGGTCGACACCCCCGGCCTGCACAAGCCGCGCACCCTGCTCGGCGAGCGGCTCAACGACGTGGTCCGCGCCACCTGGGCCGAGGTCGACGTCATCGGCTTCTGCCTGCCCGCGAACGAGAAGCTCGGGCCCGGTGACCGGTTCATCGCCAAGGAGCTGGCGTCGATCAAGAAGACGCCGAAGATCGCCATCGTCACGAAGACCGACCTCGTCGACAGCAAGGCCCTCGCCGAGCAGCTCATCGCCATCGACCAGCTCGGCAAGGAGCTCGGCTTCGAGTGGGCCGAGATCGTGCCCGTCTCCGCGGTCGGCGAGAAGCAGGTCGACCTGCTCGCGGACCTCCTCGTCCCCCTCCTGCCGGAGGGGCCCGCCCTCTACCCCGAGGGTGATCTCACCGACGAGCCCGAGCAGGTCATGGTGGCCGAGCTGATCCGGGAGGCGGCGCTCGAAGGGGTGCGGGACGAGCTGCCGCACTCCATCGCCGTGGTCGTCGAGGAGATGCTGCCCCGGGAGGACCGGCCCGCCGACAAGCCGCTCCTCGACATCCACGCCTTCGTGTACATCGAGCGGCCCAGCCAGAAGGGGATCATCATCGGTCCCAAGGGGAAGCGGCTCAAGGACGTCGGGATCAAGTCCCGCAAGCAGATCGAGGCGCTGCTCGGTACGCCGGTCTACCTCGACCTGCACGTCAAGGTCGCCAAGGACTGGCAGCGCGACCCCCGCCAGCTCCGCAAGCTGGGCTTCTAGCCTTCGCGGGGCGCCCCAGCCCCGCCCCTTCACCGAAACCGGGGCTGAAATCAGCCCCTCCGGCGTTTGAGGAGCGGGGGTCTGGGGGCGGAGCCCCCAGTTTCGGGAAGGGGCGGGACTGGGGCGTTCTGCGCGAGCAGCTCCTCCCGCAGCCACTCGTACGACGCCTTGGGCGTGCGCCGCTGCGTGGCGTAGTCCACGTGGACGAGCCCGAACCGCTGCGCGAAACCTTCCGCCCACTCGAAGTTGTCGAGGAGGGACCAGACGAAGTAGCCGCGCACGTCGACCCCGGCCTCCAGGGCGCGGTGCAGGGCGCGCAGATGACCGTCGAGGTAACTGATGCGCTGCTGGTCGTCGAGGCCGTCGTAGGAGCAGCCGTTCTCGGTGATGAGGAGCGGCGGGAGCGCGTCGGCGTAGCGGTCGCGGAGGGCGAGGAGGAGCTCGGTGAGGGCTTCGGGGACGACGGGCCAGCCGAAGGCCGTGGTCGGGTAGCCGGAGATCGGCCTGGGGGAGAAGGGGAGTTCGGGGGGCAGGGTGAGGCCGGCGAACTCGGTGGCGGTGGCCTCGGCGAGGGGCGCGCCCACCTTCGTGGGCTGGTAGAAGTTGATGCCGTACCAGTCGATCGGCTCGGCGATGATCGACAAGTCGGCGTCGAGGTCGGGGACTTCGGCGCCGAGCAGCTCGGCGATCACCTCCGGGTAGCGCCCGACGATCAGCGGGTCGGAGAACAGCCGGTTCAGGAGCACGTCGTAGAGGTCGGCGGCCTCGCGGTCCGCGGCGGCGTCGGAGGCGGCCCAGGTCGGCCCGTGGGAGTTCGCGACGCCGATGTCACCGGCCCCGGCGGCCCGCAGCGCCCGCACCGCGAGCCCGTGCCCGAGGAGCTGGTGGTGGGCCGCGGGCAGGGCGTCGAAGAGGAGCTGCTTGCCGGGGGCGTGCTGCCCGAGGGCGTGGCCGAGGAGGGTGTGCTCGGCGGGCTCGTTCAGGGTGATCCACTTCGGTACGCGGTCCCCGATACGGGCGGCCACCACGGCGGCGTACTCCGCGAACCGGTGCGCGGTGTCCCGGACGAGCCAGCCGCCCGCCTCCGCCACGGCCAGCGGCGTGTCCCAGTGGAAGAGCGTCGGCACCGGACGTACGCCCGCGGCGCACAGCTCGTCCACGAGCCGGTCGTAGAAGTCCAGGCCCCGCTCGCTGACCTCGCCGGTGCCGTGCGGAAGCACCCGGGGCCAGGAGACGGAGAAGCGGTACGCGCCCACGCCGAGGTCGCGGATCAGGGCGACGTCCTCGCGGTAGCGGCGGACGTGGTCGCAGGCCACGGCGGCCGTCGTGCCGTCCTTGACGGTGCCGGGCCGGGCGGTGAAGGCGTCCCACACGGAGGGGCCGCGCTCGTCGGCGGCGCCCTCGATCTGGTGGGCCGATGTGGACACCCCCCACAGGAAGTCGCGGGGGAAGCGGGGCAGCGGTGCGCGCGTCGTCGCCATGCGCGCGATCATCCGTACCGGCCGGTCGGGAAGTCAACGCCCGTGCGGCAAGCGGTTCCCCGTGCCCGCCGGAGCTACGAGCCCTCCTTGAGCACCCGGGTGATCAGCGTCCGCTGGTCCTCCGTGAGCCGGGGGTCCGAGCAGTACACGGTCCGCCCGTCGATGGTGATCTGGTAACTGAACCCGTCGGGCACCCCGACGGGGGGCGTGCCCCTGCCGTCGGCCTCGGCCCGCTCGGCCAGGGCGTGCCACTCCTGGGCGTCGGGGCGCGCGGTGGTGTCCACCTCCGCGTGCCGGTCGATGCCCGCGAAACCTCCGGTGCGCTTCACCTGGATACGCATGGGTCCTGTCTACTCCAGGCACCGGCGGCCCGCCAGACGGGCCGCCGGCCACCGGCCGGGTCAGGTGGTGGGCACCTTGACCTGCGCCCAGGCGTCCAGGACGGCCTTGAGCTCGTCGCCGTCGCCGTACTTGGCGCGGGCCGCCGCCACCGTCAGCTTCGCGAAGTCCGTGAAGGAGGCGTCCTGGGCCAGCTCGCCGCCGGTGAGGACGGCGTACCAGATCTGTCCGGCCCGCTCCCAGGCGTGCCCGCCGAGCGCCTCGGCGACGAGGTAGAAGGCGCGGTTGGGGATGCCGGAGTTGATGTGCACGCCGCCGTTGTCGCGGCCCGTGCGGACGTAGTGGTCCATGTCGGCGGGCTGCGGGTCCTTGCCGAGGACGTCGTCGTCGTACGCCGTGCCGGGCTCCTTCATGGAGCGCAGGGCCTTGCCGGTGACGCGTTCGGCGAGCAGGCCCGCGCCGATCAGCCAGTCGGCCTGGTCGGCGGTCTGGCCGAGCGTGTACTGCTTGATCAGCGAGCCGAAGACGTCCGCCATGGACTCGTTGAGGGCGCCGGGCTGGCCGAAGTAGGTGAGGTTCGCCGTGTACTGCACGACGCCGTGGGTCAGCTCGTGGCCGATGACGTCGACGGGGATGGTGAAGTCGAGGAAGATCTCGCGGTCACCGTCGCCGAACACCATCTGCTCGCCGTTCCAGAACGCGTTCCCGTAGTCCTCGCCGTAGTGCACGGTCGCGTTCAGGGGCAGGCCGCCGCCGTCGATCGAGTCGCGCTCGAAGTGCTTGAAGAACACCTCGAAGGTGGCGCCGAGGCCGGCGTAGGCGCGGTTGACGGTGGCGTCCTTGCCGGGCTTGTCGCCCTCGCCGCGCACCTTGCGTCCCGGCAGGTCCGTGCGGTGCTTGGCGTCGTGGATGGTGCGGTGCGGCTTGCCCTCCTCGGCGCCCTTGGGCGCGGCGACGGAGGGGGCGCCGATGACCGTGGTCAGACGCCGCTGGGTGCGTTCGTAGGCGTCGCGCTGGAGGGTGCGGCGGGCGGCCTTGGCGAGCGCGGGGTCCGAGGACTGGGCGAGCTGGTCCAGGACTACGGGTGGCACGATGGTGCAGAAAACAGGCTCGAAGCCCGTTGGGTTGGCGGTCATGTGCGGCAATGTGGCACTGGGTCATGCCGCTGTCACTAGCTGCCACCATGATTGGTGAAATAGACGTATACGGACCTACGCCGTCCCCTCCAGGTGATATACGGCACGTTTTGTCCGTTACGTCCCTGCGGTCCCGCATACTGATACGCGCCCGCGCATCCTGCGGACCTCGGCTAGGCTGCCCCGCATCATGCGTTTCGGGCTGCTTCTCCTTAGCTGCCGCGGCGAGGGCCTGTAGCAGAGGCCGACCCCCTCCCCGCGGAGTTCGGTGCTGTGCTAGACCGTCGGCCGTCCTTCCGGACCTCCCGAGGAGCCCCGCACACCATGCCGAACTTCCAACGCCCCAGCTCCATGCCGATCCACAAGTACGGCAAGTACGAGCAGGTGGACATCCCCGACCGGACCTGGCCCGACCAGCGCATCACCGTCGCGCCCCGGTGGCTGTCCACCGACCTGCGCGACGGCAACCAGGCACTCATCGACCCGATGTCGCCCACCCGCAAGCGCGCCATGTTCGACCTGCTTGTCCGCATGGGCTACAAGGAGATCGAGGTCGGCTTCCCGTCCTCAGGACAGACCGACTTCGACTTCGTGCGCTCCATCGTCGAGGACCCGGACGCCATCCCCGACGACGTGACGATCTCCGTGCTCACGCAGGCGCGCGAAGAGCTGATCGAGCGCACCGTGGAGTCCCTGAAGGGCGCCAAGCGCGCCACCGTCCACCTGTACAACGCCACCGCGCCGGTCTGGCGCGAGGTCGTCTTCCGCGGCTCCCGCGACCAGGTCAAGCAGATCGCCGTCGACGGCACCCGCCTGGTCATGGAGTACGCCGAGAAGATCCTCGACCCGGACACCGTGTTCGGCTACCAGTACAGCCCCGAGATCTTCACCGACACCGAGCTGGACTTCGCCCTGGAGGTCTGCGAGGGCGTCATGGACGTCTGGCAGCCCGACGCCGACCGCGAGATCATCCTCAACCTGCCCGCCACCGTGGAGCGTTCGACGCCCTCCACGCACGCGGACCGCTTCGAGTGGATGTCCCGGAATCTGTCCCGTCGCCGTGACGTCTGCCTGTCCATCCACCCCCACAACGACCGCGGCACCGCCATCGCCGCCGCCGAACTCGCCGTGATGGCGGGCGGCGACCGCGTCGAGGGCTGCCTGTTCGGCCAGGGCGAGCGCACCGGCAACGTCGACCTGGTCGCGCTGGGCATGAACCTGTTCAGCCAGGGCGTGGACCCGCAGATCGACTTCTCCGACATCGACGAGGTCCGCCGCGTGTACGAGTACTGCACGCGCATGGAGGTCCACCCGCGCCACCCCTACGCGGGCGACCTGGTCTACACCGCCTTCTCCGGCTCCCATCAGGACGCCATCAAGAAGGGCTTCGACTCGATGGAGGCCCGGGCCACCGCCGTGGGCAAGACCGTCGACGACATCGAGTGGGCCGTGCCGTACCTGCCCATCGACCCCAAGGACGTCGGCCGCTCCTACGAGGCCGTCATCCGCGTGAACTCCCAGTCCGGCAAGGGCGGCGTCGCGTACGTCCTGAAGAACGACCACAAGCTGGACCTGCCGCGGCGCATGCAGATCGAGTTCTCGAAGATCATCCAGACGAAGACCGACAGCGAGGGCGGCGAGGTCACGCCGGACGCGATCTGGAGCGTCTTCCAGGACGAGTACCTGCCGAACCCCGACAAGCCCTGGGGCCGCATCCAGGTCAAGAACGGCCAGACGATCACGGACGTCGACGGCACCGACACCCTCACCGTCGAGGCCACCGTCGACGGCGCCGACATCACCCTGACCGGCTCCGGCAACGGCCCGATCTCCGCGTTCTTCAACGCCCTGCAGTCCATCGTCGGCATCGACCTGCGCCTGCTCGACTACCAGGAGCACACGATGAGCGAGGGCGCCTCCGCGCAGGCCGCGTCCTACATCGAGTGCGCCATCGGCGACCGCGTCCTGTGGGGCGTGGGGATCGACGCGAATACGACACGTGCCTCCATGAAGGCGGTCGTCTCCGCCGTCAACCGCGCGGCCCGCTGATCCCGCCGGACTCCCGTTCGACCGGTGCTTTCTCGGCTCCGTCCGCCCTCGTGGCGGGCGGGGCCGCCGCGTGTCCGGCGGCTGGTCCGGGCCAGCAACCGGCCATCTCCCGTACGGGGTACTGACGCGGCATCATGGATGTGGCTAACATCACGCCAACGCGGCAGGGCTGCCGCGGCGTCATGGAGGTGCGTGGTGCTGCCAGATCGGGGACGAAAAGGCCGGGAATCCCGCATCTTCGGCAGAACCACACCACTTGGCGACCCGGGCGCCCGTGCGCCCGGGACCTTCGCGCGCCTCCTGCACCGCGGCCGCGGCCCCCGCCTGATCGGCACCCGGACCGCCTGGACCACGATCTGCGACGGCGAGTTCTTCTGCCCCGGCTGCGGTGGTGACCGCAACTACCAGCGCCGCACAGGACGCCGCCGGTTCGTGTTCCTCGGCGTGCCGCTGCTGTCTCGCGGCGACGCCGGGCCCGTCGTCGAATGCGCCGCCTGCCAGGACCACTTCGGCGTCGACGCCCTCGACCACCCCACGACCGTCCGGCTCTCCGCGATGCTCCGCGACGCCGTGCACACCGTCGTCCTCGCCGTCCTCACCAGCGGCGGCAGCACCTCCCGCACCGCCCTCGACGCGGCCGTCGCCACCCTGCGCGGTGCCGGCTTCGACGACTGCACCGAGGAGCGCCTCGCCGCCCTCGTCGAGGCGCTCGCCGCCGACACCGGCCGCATCGGCGACCCCGACTGCGTGCCCGGCCTCGCCATCGAACTCCACGAGGCGCTCGGCCCGCTGGCCCCGCACCTCGCCCCCGCGGGCCGCGAGGCGCTGCTCCTGCAGGGCGCGCGGATCGCGCTCGCCGACGGGCCGTACACGCCCGCCGAACGCGATGTCCTCGCCACCGCGGGCTGCGCGCTGACCATCGACCCCGACGACGTGGCCCGCCTCCTCGTGGCGGCGACGCGGACGCCCCGCTGACGTACTCCCCAGGGAGTAACGAAGGCCCGGCGCCACCCCGGGGCGTAACCGCCAACTCGCCCTCGGGCGCGATGAATCGACCCCCTCACGGCGGAAGTCTGGAAGGCGTAAGCCACAGACATCGCCATGGAGGGAGGCCCACCGATGGGGGCCGCATCAACGACGAAGCGCCGACGGCCACGCGCCGTGCCATGGGTGCTGCTCGGCCTGTGGGTCGCCGTGCTCGCGCTCGCCGGTCCGTTCGCGGGGAAGCTCGGCGACGTCCAGCGCGACCGGGCCGTGGACTATCTGCCCGCGAGCGCCGACTCCACTCAGGTCGCCGAGGTCCAGGAGCAGCTGCCCGGCGGTGAGAGCACCGAGCTGGTGCTCGTCTACCACCGCGACAGCGGCCTGAGTGCGGCCGACCGGGAGACGGCGGCCGACCAAGTAGCCGCCGTGGCGCGTGAGTTCAAGCTGGTCGCGACGCCCACGGGGGTGGCGTCGAAGGACGGCACGACACTCATGTACCCGGTCGCGAGCACCGCTCCCGGCACGGACGAGGAGAAGCGGGACGCCTTCGTCAACGATGTGCGGGACGTGGTCAAGGCGCCAAGCGACGCGGACGGTCTGAAGGTCGACGTCGGCGGGTCCGGCGCGCTCGCCACCGACGCCAGCGAGGTCTACAGCTCCCTGGACGGCCCGCTGCTCTACACCACCGTCGGCGTCGTCGCGATCCTGCTCATCCTGATCTACCGCAGCCCGCTCCTGTGGCTGGTGCCGCTCGCCGTCGCCGGAGTCGCCAACTACCTCTCCATGGGCGTCGCCTACGGCCTCAACCAGGCCTTCGACACCTCGGTCAGCGGCCAGAGCTCGGGCATCATGACGATCCTCGTCTTCGGCGCGGGCACCGACTACGCCCTGCTGATCGTCTCCCGCTATCGCGAGGAACTGCGCCGGATCGAGCGGCCGTACGACGCCATGCGCGCCGCCCTGCGCGGCTGCGGGCCCGCCGTCATCGCCTCCTCCGGCACGGTCGCCGCGGGCCTGCTCTGCCTGCTCGCCGCCGACCTCAACAGCAGCCGGGGCATGGGGCCGCTGGGCGCCGTCGGTGTCCTGTGCGCGCTCGTCGCCATGCTGACGCTGCTTCCCGCGCTGCTCGTGCTCTTCGGGCGGCGGGTGTTCTGGCCGCTGGTGCCCACGTTCGGCAGCGAGCCGAAGAAGCGGAAGTCCCTGTTCCAGTCGATGGGTTCGTCCGCGGGGCGCCGCCCCCTCACCGTCCTCGTGTCCGGCGGTGTCCTGCTCGGAGCCCTGGCCCTCGGCGCGTTCGCCCTGCCCGGCAACCTCAAGCAGGAGGACACCTTCACCAGCAAGCCCGACTCCATCGCCGCGATGGAGACCCTCGCCGCCGCCTACCCCGAACGCGGCACCCAGCCCATCAGCGTCATCGCGCCCACCGACCGCGCCGACCGCGTGCTCGCCGACGCGCGGAGCGTGCCGGGCGTCGACAGCGTCGAGCGCGGCCGGAGCTCGAAGCAGTGGACGGAGATCTCCGTCGTCGCCAAGGCCCCGCCGCAGACGGCGGCGGAGACCGCGACCATCGAGAGGCTCCGCGACGAACTGGACCCGACAGGCGCCCACGTCGGCGGGCCGAGCGCCGAACAGATCGACCTGAAGGACACCAACCGGCGTGACATGTGGGTGGTCGTGCCGATCGTCCTCGCCGCGGTCCTGCTGATCCTCGTCGTCCTGCTGCGGGCCCTGATCGCCCCGCTCCTGCTCCTCCTCGCGGTCGTCGCCGTGTGGGGCGCCTCGCTCGGCATCGCGGGACTCGTCTTCGGCCCCGTCTTCGGCTTCGAGGGCACCGACCCGGGCCTCGGCCTGCTGTCCTTCTGCTTCCTCGTCGCACTCGGCGTCGACTACGGCATCTTCCTCATGCACCGCATGCGGGAGGAGTGCCTGGCCGGGGCGGAGACCGGACCGGCCGCGCTCACCGCACTGCGCACCACGGGCGGCGTGATCGCCTCCGCGGGCCTGGTCCTCGCCGCGACGTTCGCCGTCCTCACCAACATGCCGCTGGTCCAGCTCGTCGAACTGGGCTTCGTCATCGCGGTCGGCGTCCTCCTGGACACCTTCCTGGTGCGGACGTACCTGGTGACGTCCGCGAGCCTCGCGCTCGGCCGGAAGGTGTGGTGGCCCGGACCGCTCTCCAAGGCACGCCCGCCAGAGCCGGAGGCCAGCACTCCGGAACTGGCCCGCGTGCCCTGATCCACCATCCGCGGCGCCCCTCCCTTGCCGGTGGGGCGCCGCCGTACAGGAAGATGAGGGCCACGCATGGCCGCACCCGCGACCCGCGCACCGGAAGGGGGAGCCGACGACGTGCCGTACCCGCCGTCACCGTCGCGCCCGTGGTGGCCGTTCGCCGGAGCCGTGCCGGGCACCCGGCGCGCCCTGCGGGAGGACGCCCTCCTCGCCGGGGCGCTCGCCGCCCTCGCCGTCGTGCTCGCCCACCTGATCAAGGACGGCAAGGCGCCGGACGCACTCGGCTGGGCGCTCCTCGTGGGCGCCCACGTCCCCCTGACCTGGCGCCGCAGCAGGCCGATGACGGCGATGCTCGCCACCATGGCGCTGGTCGGGCCCTACCACGCCCTCGACTACACGCACGCCGCCGCGACCCACGTCGGCATGGTCGCCCTCTACTCCGTCGCCGTCTCCGGGCGCCCCCGCCGCGCGCTCCTGACCGGCGTGCACATCATCGCCATCATGTTCGTCGTCAACTCGGGCATCGGCAGGGACCCGGCCACGGAGGTCGTGCGGATCGCGGGCTGGATCGTCGCCGTGCTGATCTTCGGTACGTACGTCCGTGTCCACCGGCAGTACGTCGCCTCCGTCGTCGAGCGCGCCGAACGCGCCGAACGCACCCGCGAGGAGGAGGCGCGGCGGCGCGTCGCCGAGGAGCGCCTTCGGGTCGCCCGCGACCTGCACGACCTGCTCGCGCACAGCATCACCCTGGTCGGCGTGCAGACCTCGGTCGCCGCGCACGTCCTCGCCGCCGACCCCGACCGCCTCGACCGCGCCGCCATCGCGAGCGCCCTCGACGACATCGCCGAGACCTGCCGCACCGCCCGCGGCGAACTCCGCGCCACCCTGGAGGTCCTGCGCACCGCGGGCCCGGGACCCGCCGACGCCCCCGACGAGTCCCGCGGCCCCCTGCCCGGCCTCGACAGCCTCATCGACCTGGCGGACGCGGCCCGCACGGCGGGCGCGAAGGTCGACCTCGCGGTCAGCCTCCCCGGCCCCCCGGTGCCGCCGGCGGTGGGCGCGGCGGCGTACCGCATCGTCCAGGAGGCCCTGACGAACGCGGTCCGCCACGGCGGCCCCGGGCCGAGCGTGGCGGTGGGGATACGCGAGGAGGGCGGGGGGCTGAGGGTGACGGTGCGGGATGACGGGGGTGGGGGTGCGGGTGGGGTCGTGGACGCGGTGAGCGCCGGGTCCGCCCGGGCCGCCGGGGGGCGGGGCGCGCCGGGGGGCTCCGGGGCTGCTGCGGGCGCGGCCGGTCGGGCGGGGGGTTCGACCGCCTCGACCACGGGGGCTGCTGCTGCCGCTTCTCCGGCTTCCCCTGCTTCTCCGGCCTCTCCGGCCTCGCCTGGTTCTGCTGCTTCGGTCGCTGGTGAGGGGGCGGGCGGGGACGCGGCCTCGGCTCGGGGCGCGCGGGGGAGCGCGAACGGGGGGCCGCCGCCCGCGACGTGGGGTGTCGTGCCGCGGGACGGGGAGGCCGACCCGGGGCAGGGCGGGTCCGGGGCTGCCGGCCGGGGCGGGGCCGGACCTGCGGACGGGCCCAGGGCTGCGGGGCGCAGCGGGACCGGACCCGTGGACGGGCCCGGGTTCGGGCTCATCGGGATGCGGGAGCGGGCCCGGAGCGTGGGCGGGACGCTGGAGGCCGGGCCGCGGACGGGCGCGGGCCGGGGGTTCGAGGTGGTGGCGGTGCTGCCGTTGGGCGAGGAGAGATGAGCCGAGTGATCCGTGTGCTGCTTGCCGACGACCAGGCGCTGGTGCGGGCGGCCTTCGCCATGCTCGTGGAGTCCGCGCGGGACATGGAGGTCGTGGCGCAGGCCGGGTCCGGGCGCGAGGCCGTCGACCTGGCCCGGGCCGAGCGGGCCGACCTCGTCGTCATGGACGTCCGCATGCCCGACCTCGACGGCATCGAGGCCACCCGCCTGATCGCCGCCGACGAGGACCTCGCGGGCGTGAAGGTCCTGATGCTCACCACGTACGACACCGACGAGCACGTGGTGGAGGCGCTGCGCGCCGGGGCGTCCGGCTTCCTGGTCAAGGACACCAAGCCGGCCGAACTGCTCGACGCCATCCGTACGGTCTCCGCGGGCGAGTCGCTCCTGTCCCCGGGCCCCACCGGACGCCTCATCGCCCGGGTGCTCCGCCAGCCGGGGCCGCCGCACGCCGAAGCGCCCGCGCCCGCCGCGCTCGGCGCGCTCTCCGACCGCGAACGGCAGGTCCTGACGCTGGTCGCACGCGGCCTGAACAACACCGAGGTGGCGGAGGCGCTCGGGCTCAGCCCGCTGACCGCGAAGACCCACGTCAGCCGGATCATGGGGAAGCTAGGGGCGCGGGACCGGGCGCAGCTGGTGATCGTGGGGTACGAGTCGGGTCTTGTCACGCCGGGGGCGGCGGGCTGAGGGGGCGGGGGCGCGGCGTGCTGTCCCAGGGCCGCCCCGGCGCGCGCCTCGGCTCAGGCCCGTCGTTCCGGGCCCGATGCCGCGCCCGACGTCCCGCCCAGGGCCCGCGACCCCTGCGGCCGCACGCCCTTCCCCGGGCCGGGGACACCCGCCCCGCGCCACCCCCGTCACTCTCCTGCGTCAACACAGCGTCAACTCCGTCGCCACACAGGGGTATTGTCGTACCGCCCGGGGCGCATTAGCTTCACGCGCGACGTCCTACGTCCCACGTCCCGTCGTGAGGAGCCGTATGAGCCGTACGAGCCGCGTGATCCAGAGACGACGTCCACCCGTCCGGAGCAGTCGGTCCGAGGGGAGCGGAGCGGGACGCACAGGCTTCCGGGGCCTCCGGAGCCGCCGCCTCACCGCCGTCGCCCTCGCCCTCTCCGCCACCCTCGCGCTCACCGCCTTCACGCACCCCGGCGCCGCCCCCGCCCCCCTCCTTCCCGGCTGCGCCACCTCCGTGCCGTACACCGCCGACACCAGCGGCTACGACACCTTCCGCATCCCCGCCGTCGTCCGCACCGACCGCGGCACCCTGCTCGCCTTCGCCGAAGGGCGGCGCGCCAGCGCCTCCGACACCGGCAACATCGACGTCGTCCTGCGGCGCTCCACCGACGGCGGCTGCACCTGGGGGCCCCTCGCCGTCGTCGCCGCGGGGCGGGGCGACACCCGCGGCAACCCCGCGCCCGTCGTCGACCCCGTGACCGGGCGCGTCGTACTCCTCACCTCCTACAACAGCGGTGCCGTCACCGAGGGCCAGATCATGCGCGGCGAGGTCACGGCCGCGCAGAGCCGGCGGGCCTTCGTGCAGAGCAGCGCGGACGACGGCCGTACGTTCTCCTCGCCGCGCGAGATCACCGCCGCCGTGAAGCGGCCCGACTGGCGGTGGTACGCCACCGGGCCCGGGCACGCCGTCGCGCTCACCCGCGGGCCG
The DNA here is from genome assembly GCF_045070545.1 of Streptomyces sp. RK9. Lineage (NCBI taxonomy): Bacteria > Bacillati > Actinomycetota > Actinomycetes > Kitasatosporales > Streptomycetaceae > Streptomyces > Streptomyces sp. RK9. Next base: position 1,780,789 of record NZ_CP173703.1, read on the forward strand.
TACGCCGGGCGGCTCGTCGTGCCCGCCAACCACTCCGCCGCGCCCGCGACCGGCTCCGCCGACACCGGGCAGGAGCCCAAGTACTACGGCGGGCACGCCCTCTACAGCGACGACCACGGGCTCAGCTGGCGCATCGGGTTCGTCGACGACACCTACGACGGCGAGCACAACTCCAACGAGTCCGCCGTCGCGCAGCTGCCCGACGGGCGGTTGTACCTCAGCTCGCGGGATCAGCACGGGGTGGCCGTGGGCAACCGGCTCGACAGCTACTCCAGCGACGGGGGGCGCAGCCTCGACCGGCCCTACGCCGTTCAGCCCTCCCTCGACGACGTGCCCGTCGTGCAGGGTGGGCTCCTCCAGCTCCGGGGGTGGGGCGAGCCGTTGCTCTTCTCCGGGCCGTCCGTGCCCACCGCCCGGCAGGCGATGGCGCTCTGGCGGAGCCGGGACGGGGGGCGGTCCTTCGTGAAGGCCGTCACCCTGTCCCAGGACCGGGCCGGTTACTCGGACCTGGTGCAGGTGGGGCCCGGGATGGTCGGCGTCCTGTACGAGACCGGCGTGGCCGGGACGTACGAACGGATCGCTTGGCGCCGCGTGACGGCGTAGCCCTGCCGGGGGCTCCCCAGTCCCGCCCCTTCTCCGATCCCGGGGCTGCGCCCCTGGACCCCGTGGGCGGTCGTCCCGTGGCGGGTGGGACAGTCCTCCCTCGAATCGGCGCTCCGCGCCTCGTCCTCAATCGCCGGACGGGCTGAAATATCCCCGGGGTGGGCCGGAAAGGTGCTGCGGGGTGGGCCGGGGAGGCGCTGCGGCGTGAGCCCGTTTCGGGGCTGAGGGTGCCGGTCTCCTGCCCAGCCGAAGCACTGGCGGGGGCGGGCGGGTGGGAGAGAGCCCGTCCGGCGCTTGAGGACGAGGCGCGGAGCGCCGATACCGGGGGTGCCCCCGGCGGGGCTGGGGGTGCCGGGCTGGTGGGCAGGACGGTGCGAGTTCGGGCGGGTGGGTGGGAGAGAGCCCGTCCGGCGTTTGAGGACGAGGCGCGGAGCGCCGATTCGGGGGCGCGGTGGCCTACAGGAGACCGGCGGCGGCCAGGTGCTTGCCCACCTGTTCCGTCTCCGCGTCGGACAGCGGCACCTGCGGCGCCGCCGTGAGGGGGCAGTCGATGACGCCGCGGAGGTGCAGCGCCGCCTTGAACGCCCCGAGCCCGGAGGAGCTGGCCCCCATGCGCAGGGGATCCCCGACCCCCACCATGCGATACAGCGCGCACAACCGTTCCTGCTCGGCCCGAGCCCGCTCCCAGTCCCCCGCGAGGGCATAGCGGTAGAGACGCACGTACCCGTGCGGATCGACGTTCCCGAGACCGGGGACGACCCCGCCGGCACCCATGGCGAGCGCGGAGTCGACGGTGAGCTCGGATCCGGTGAGGACGGCGAAGGAGGGAAGGGCGCGGGCACGGGCGCCGAGGACGACCCGCCGGAGACCGCCGTCGTCGCCGCTGGAGTCCTTGAGCCCGGCGAGCACCCCCTCCGCGGCGAGTTCGAGCACGAGGTCGGCGTCGAGCTTGGTGTGGACGGAGACGGGCAGGTCGTAGGCGAAGACGGGCAGCGCCCCGCGGTCGGCGACGAGCCGGAAGTGGCGGGCGACCTCGGCGGGATGGGTGCGGGTGTAGAAGGGCGCGGTGACGACGACCCCGTCGGCCCCGGCGTCGGCGACGGTCCGCACGTGGTCGAGGACGCGCAGGGCGGTCATGTCGATGGCCCCGGCGAGGACGGGAACCTGCCCGCCGACGTACCGGACGACCCGGTCCACGACGGTCCTGCGGTGCCCGTCCGGCAGATACGCGGCCTCGGAGGACGAGCCGAGCACGAAGAGGCCGTCGACGCCGCCGTCGAGAAGATGGTCGACGAGGCGTTCCAGCGAGGCCACGTCCACCTCGTTGTCCGGCGTCAGGGGGGTGCAGACGGGAGGGACGACACCGGTCAACGGGGAGGGCAGGTTCGGCAGGGTCACGAAGTCTCCTTGGACGTGGCCGTGGCGGCGGCTGTCGCTGCGGACGACTGGCTGACGAGGTCCCGCGTGGACTCGCCCGCCAGTACGGGGTGGTGGCACCGGTACCGATGCTCGGCACCGGCGTGAGCGACGTCCGGCATGGCCGTCGCGCACACCTCGTCGGCCTTCCAGCACCGGGTGCGGAAGGGGCACCCGCTGGGCGGCCGCGTGGCCGACGGTACCGGGCCGACGAGCGGAATCGGGTCGATCGGGTCGAGCAGTCCGGGTGTGGCCGAGAACAGCGCCCGGGTGTACGGATGCCGGGCGTCGTCGAGGATCTCGGCGGCCGGTGACTCCTCGACGATCCGGCCGAGGTACATGGTGATGACGCGGTCGCTCATCCTGCGGACGGTCTGGATGTCGTGGGAGACGAACACCAGGGAGAGGCCGAGGCGTTCCTTCAGGTCCAGGAGCAGATTGAGGATCTGGGCGCGTACGGAGACGTCGAGGGCGCTGGTCGGCTCGTCGGCGACGACGAGCTCGGGTTCGAGGGCGAGCGCGCGGGCGATGGCGACGCGCTGGCGCTGGCCGCCGGAGAGCTGCCCGGGCAGGGCGTCGGCGAGGACGGGGGGCAGGCCGACGAGGCTCATCAGCTCACGCACCCGGTCGGCGCGCTCGGCGGGGGTGCCGCGGCGGTGCACGTCGAGGGGGTCGCGCAGGATCTGCCGGATCGGCAGGCGGCGGTTGAGGGCCGTCGAGGGGTCCTGGAAGATCATGGCGGTGCCGGTGCCGATCGTGGTGCGGCGCTCGGCGGCCCCCATCTCCCACAGGTCCCGGCCGCGGAACGACACGCGCCCGGACGTCGGCCGCTGGATGCCGAGGAGGACCTTCGCGAGCGTCGACTTGCCGCAGCCGGACTCGCCGACGACGCCGACGGTCTCGCCGGGGGCGATGGTGAGGTCGGCGCCGGTGAGGGCGTACACCCGGTCGCGGGAGAACAGGCCGCCGGTGCGGGCCTTGTGGACGACGTGCGCGTCGCGCAGCGTGACCAGGGCGGCCGGGTCGTCGTCGGGCAGGTCGCCGGGCAGGTCGCCGGGGGGAACAGCCTCAGCCACGGTCATGGGCCGCCTCGCTTCCTGGGAGCCGCGGCTCCGCGCTCTCGACGACGGGTGCGGGATGGTGACAGGCCGTCCGGTGCCGGCTCTCGCCGAGGAGTTCGGGGGCGGTGGTGTGGCACAGGGCGTCGGCGAGCGGGCACCGGTCGGCGAAGCGGCAGCCCGCGGGGAAGTCGGCCGGGGACGGGACGACGCCCTTGATCTGGGTGAGGCGTTCGGCGGCGGACTCTAGGGAGAGCACGGAGCCGAGCAGGCCGCGCGTGTAGTGGTGGGTGGGGGCCTCGACGAGGTCGGCGGTCACGCCGGTCTCGACGATCTGCCCGCCGTACATGACCGCGACCCGGTCGGTGACGTCGGCGACGAGTGCCAGGTCGTGCGAGACGAGGATGAGCGCGAAGCCCAGCTCGGCCCGCAGCCGCAGCAGGAGTTGGATGACCTGGGCCTGCACGGTCACGTCGAGCGCGGTGGTGGGCTCGTCGGCGACGATCAGCTTGGGGTCGCGGGACAGGGCCATGGCGATGAGGACGCGCTGGCGCTGGCCGCCGGACAGCTCGTGCGGATAGCTGCGCAGGGTGCGCTCGGGGTCGAGGCCGACGAGGGAGAGGAGTTCGGCGGGGGAGCGGTGGCCGCCGCGCCGGACGACCTGCTTGAGCTGGGCGCGTACCGTCATCGCCGGATTCAGGGACGACAGGGCGTCCTGGTAGATCATCGCCATGTCGTGGCCGAGCAGCCGCCGCCGGGCCCGCATGGGCAGGCCGATCAGCTCCTGCCCGGCGAAGGTGACGTGCCCGCGCACCCGGGCGCCCTTGGGTTCCAGACCCATGACGGTGAGCGCGGTCAGGGACTTGCCGCAGCCGGACTCGCCGACGAGGCCGAGGACTTCGCCGGGCCTGACCTCGAAGCTGATGCCGTCGACGATGTCGACGCCGGAGTGGCGCTCCTCGAAGCCGATGGCGAGGTCCCGCACGCTGAGCACGGGCGCGCCCTCGGGCAAGGGCCTCGCCCGTGAGCGCAGCCGCGCCGCCGCCTCGGTCAGGCCCGGCAGCTCCAGGACCTCGCCGCTGCCCGGCTCGGGCGCCTCGACCGGGTCGTCCCTGCGCCCGGCGCCGGTGACGTCACGCCCGGACGGCGCGGCCCAGGCGTCGGAGACACCCTCGGAGAGCACGTTCAGGGAGAGCACGGTCAGGAGCATGAGCAGGCCGGGGAAGACCGTCGCCCACCAGCCGCCGATGAGGACCATGTTCTTGCCGTCGGCGATGACGCTGCCCCAGGACGGGTCCGGGGGCCGCACACCGGCGCCGATGAACGACAGGGACGCCTCGAACACGATCGCCTCGGCGACCTGGACGGTGCAGAACACCAGGACCGGGGCGGCGCAGTTGATGGCGACGTGCTTGATGACGATGTGCGGGGTGCGGGCGCCGATGACGCGTTCGGCGACCACGTAGTCCTCGCCGTACTGGTCGAGCACGTTGGCGCGTACGACACGGGCGATGGGCGGGGTGAACAGGAACGCGATGGCGCAGATCAGGACGGTGATGCCGCCGCCGAAGACGGCGACGAGGACCGCCGCGAGCGCGATGCCGGGGAACGCCATGACGACGTCGAGGCAGCGCATCAGGGTCTCGTCGACGGCCTTGCGGGAGGTCGCCGCGACGGCGCCGATGACCGCGCCGACGATCAGCGCGAGCGTCGTCGCGCCCAGGCCGATGGCCAGCGACCAGCGCGCCCCGTACATCAGCCGGCTGAGGATGTCCCGGCCCAGGCTGTCCTGGCCCATCCAGTGGTCGGCGGAGGGGCGGCCGGTGCCGTCGACGAGGGTCTGCTGGTCGAGGGGGTCGTGCGGGGCGATGAGCGGGGCGAACAGGGCGACGAGGACGACGAGGGAGACGACGCCGAGGGAGATGCGGGAGAGGACCGGCAGCTTCGCCAGGGCCCGCAGCCGGATGCCGGGCACGGCAAGGCGCTCGGTGAGTTTCTTGCGCGACTGGAGCATCAGGAGGTTCCCCTCAGGCGCGGGTTCACCAGCAGATAGAGGATGTCGATCACCAGGTTCACCACGACGAAGCCGACGGCCGTGGTGATGACGACGCCCTGCACGACGGCCGGGTCACCGTTCTTCACCGCGTCGATCATGAGCTTGCCCATGCCGGGCAGCGAGAAGATCGTCTCGATGACGACCGCGCCGCCGAGCAGATAGCCGACGCGCAGGCCGAGCACGGTCAGCGGGTTGATGAGGGCGTTGCGCAGCACGTTGCGGCCGACCACCACGACCGGCGGCAGGCCGCTGCCGACGGCCGTGCGGACGTAGTCCTTGTCCAGCTCCTCCACGACGGCGGTGCGCACGATGCGGGTCATCTGCGCGGCCACCGGCAGGGACAGGGCGAGGGCGGGCAGCGTCATCGTCTTCAGCCAGCCGGTGAAGGAGTCGGCCGGGTTGACGTAGCCGCCGGTCGGGAACCAGCCCAGGTCGACCGCCAGGTACTGGATCATCAGGAGGGCCAGCCAGAAGCCGGGCGCCGCGACGCCGGTCAGGGAGACGACGCGGATGATCTGGTCGGGGAGCCGGTCGCGGTAGATCGCGGCGAGCACGCCGAGCGGCAGCGAGAGCAGCACCGCGACGCCGAGGCCGAGGAAGGTCAGCTGCATCGTCAGCGGCAGCGCGGTGGTGATCTGGTCGATGACGGGGGACCGGGTCAGGACGCTGATGCCCATGTCGCCGCCGATGAGGTCGCCCACGAAGTCGACGTAGCGCACCGGCAGCGGATCGAGCAGGCCGTTGTCCTCGCGGAACTGGTGCAGCTGCTCCTGGGTGGGGTTCGCGCCCTGGTAGAACGCCGACGCCGGGTCGATGTCGGAGAACCGCATCACGAGGAACACGAAGAGCACGATGCCGAGCAGGAGCGGCACGAGCAGGGCGATGCGGCGGGCCAGGATGCGCAGGATCGCGGTCACTGCTTGACGCTCCTCTGGTCGCTCACGGCGTACGGCCTCCTCGGGTCGCCGCCGGCGTTCGGATTCCGCACGTCGCTCAGGCCCACTTGGCCTGCAGCAGGTTGATCCCGGGGTAGGGCTGGGCGCGGACACCGGTGAGCTGCTTGGGGTCCCACGCCGTCATCAGCTCGTTGTGCACGACGGGGTACAGCACGGCCTCCTCGGCGACGATGTCGATGTAGTCCTGCACCATCGTCTTCTTCCGGGTGGCGTCCGGCTCGCGTGTCGCCCGGTCCATGAGCCGGAACAACTCCTTGGCGCGGGCGTTCTTCGCCCAGCGGGCGTAACCCATCCACAGGTTGTCGGGCCCGTAGTTGTAATGCATGATCAGGTCGGCCTCGATGCCGAACTGGTTGGGGTTCGAGGCGGCGGCGACGACCTGGTAGTCCTTCTTCTGGTCCATCTTGGTGAAGACGGCCGTGGTCTCCTGCGGGTCGAGCGTGGTCTGCACGCCGATCGCGTCCCAGGACGCCTTGATGGTGGGCAGGCAGTCGACGATCCAGCTGACGTTGACCGCCATGATGTCGATCTTCAGATTGTCGACCCCGGCCTCCTTCAGGAGCGCCTTGGCCTTCTTCGGGTCGTACGCGTAGACGGTCTTCGCCGGGCGGTAGCTCGGGTTGCCCTCGTTCAGGAAGGACGAGGCGGCCTTGCCGTGCCCCTTCAGGGCGACCTCGATCATCTTCTCGCGGTCGATGGCGTAGTGCAGCGCCTGGCGCACCCGCACGTCGTCGAACGGCTTGTGCGCGGTGTTGAACATCAGGAAGAGGTTGTTCATGCCGGCCCCGCCCTCGACCGTCATGCCGCCCTTCTTCAGCTGCTCGATGTTGGCGTACGGGATGTTGTCGGAGATCTCGGCGTCCGCGCTGGCGCCGGAGATCTTCGCGACGCGCGGCGCCGCGTCGACGATCGTCAGCCAGTTCATCTTCTTGAAGGCGGCCTTGCGCGGGCCGTTGTAGTCGGCGAAGGCCTCGAAGGTCGTGTTCGACTTCGGCTGGTGGGCGGTCTGCCGGTAGGGGCCGGAGCCGATCGCCTTGCCCTTGGTCGCGTCGTCCCAGGCGCCCGGCTTGGAGTAGACGTGCTTCGGCATGATCTTGGCGAGGGTGAGCCGGGCCGCGCCGTCCGGGAAGGGGAACTTCAGGACCAGCTCGACGTTCCGCGCGTCGACCTTCCTGACCTCCTTGAGCCAGCTCGCGAAGAAGCCCTTGGCGAGGGTCTGCGTCTTCGGGTCCAGGATCCGGTCGAACACGAACACCACGTCGTCGGCGGTGACGGGCTTGCCGTCGTGCCACGTGGCGCCCGCGCGCAGCTCGAACTTCCAGGTCGTCGCCTTCAGGTCGGCGGGCACCGCCGTGGCGAGCTGGGCGTAGGGCTCCCTGCTGATCGGGTCGGTGCCGAGCAGCGCCTCGTAGATGTGCTCGTTGCCCGCCATCGCGAACGCCGACGCCGTCTGCGTCGGGTCCCAACTGCCGTCGTTGCCATAGCCGATGACGGCCGTCAGGGTGCCGCCGTCCTTGCCGCCGCCACCGGTGTCGTTCGTCGACTCCGGTCCCGAGCAGGCCGCGAGCGTGCCGGTGAGACCCGCCGCCGCGCCCACGGCGCCGGTGTACTTGAGGAAGGACCGGCGGTCGGGGCCGTGCCCGCCGTCGCGCGTCACGGGGATCAGGTGGCTCACAGTGCCTCCATGAAGGAGTGGGGAGGCCTGCTCCCCAAGTGCCGGGTGAGAGGGAGGTGTAGTTCTTCCGGTGGGAGATCCCACGTCCTACGTCGTGCTGGCGTGGCGACCATAAGAGGGCCGCGAGTGCCGGTCAAGAGAACGCGCACGGATCAGAACCCGCTGTTCCCGGATCGGAATTGAGCAACCCTCAGGCCCGGACGGGCCGCCGCGTACGCAGAAGTTCGTCCGGAGGTGGGACGTGGGATGTCATCCGTGCCTACGATGTGGCGCATGCCTCAGGAGCCCATCCGTGAACGGCCCGGGCCCGCCCCAAGGCGGTCCGGTGAACGGCGTGTGAGCGGCCAGGTCCAGCGCGAGGTCACCCAGCTGATCCTGGACCGGCGGCTGCGCCCCGGCGCGCTGCTGCCCACCGAGGCCGAGCTGATGGAGGAGCTGGGCGTCAGCCGCAACTCCGTGCGCGAGGCCCTCAAGGCGCTGCAGGCCCTGGACATCGTGGAGATCCGGCACGGCTACGGCACCTATGTCGGCCAGGCCTCCCTGACCCCCCTCGCCGACGGCCTGACCTTCCGCACCCTGGTCCAGCTCGCCGACGACACCCCCGCGCTCGCCGAGATCCTGCAGGTCAGGGCGGTCCTGGAGGAGGGTCTCGTGCGTGCGGTGGCGGCGGTGCTCACCGACGCCGAGCTGAGCGGCCTGGAGGACCTGGTGCGGCGGATGGAGGAAGCGGCGGCGGCCGGGGACGCCTTCCCGGACCTGGACCGCGAGTTCCACGAGGCGCTGTACCGGCCGCTCGGCAACACGCTCGTCACCCAGCTGCTCGGCGCGTTCTGGCACGTCTTCCACCGGGTCGCGGGCGTCCGCGGCTGGTCGAGCGACCCGGCGCCCGACGTCACCGTGCGCAGGCACCGCGACATAGTGGCGGCGCTGCGCGCGGGCGACGTGGGTGCCGCGCAGCGGGCGATGGCGGACCACTTCCGCGGCATCGAGGCGCGGGCGGGACAGGAATCGAGAGGTGTGGGATGACCCCCGACGGCACTGGCGGCACCGACGGCAGCAGCGGGAGCAGTGATAGCAGCGGCAACCTGGACCGCTTCTACGACAGGCTGACGTCCCTCGCGTACGGCGGCGACTACAACCCCGAGCAGTGGGGCCCCGACGTGCACGCCGAGGACGTCGAGCTGATGCGCGCGGCGGGCGTGAACCTGGTGACGCTCGGCATCTTCGGCTGGGCCACCACCGAACCGACCCCCGGCGCCCACGACTTCACCTGGCTGGACACCCACCTGGACCGCCTCGCCGCCGCGGGCGTCGCCGTCTGCCTGGCCACGATGACGGCGTCCCCGCCCCCGTGGCTGGCCCGCCTCCACCCCGAGACCCTGCCCGTGATGGCGGACGGCACCCGTCTGCACCCCGGCTCCCGCCAGCACTGGTGCCCCTCGAGCCCGGTCTTCCGCAGCCACGCGGTGCGCCTGACGGAACGCCTCGCGACCCGGTACGCGGACCATCCGGCGCTCGCCCTGTGGCACATCGGCAACGAGTACGGCTGCCACATCTCGCGCCACTGCCACTGCGAGGTGTCCACGGCGGCGTTCCGCGACTGGCTGCGCGAGCGGTACGGGACCCTCGACGCCCTGAACGACGCCTGGTCGACGACGTTCTGGTCGCAGCGCTACAGCGCCTGGGAGGAGATCCACACCCCGCGCGCGGCCCCCTCCTTCCGCAACCCCGCCCAGCAGGCCGACTTCCTCCGCTTCTCCTCCGACGAGCTCCTCGCCTGCTACCTGGCCGAGAAGGACGTCCTCGCCCGCGTCACCCCGCACACCCCCGTCACCACGAACTTCGTGCCCGTCGCCAAGACCCTCGACCTGTTCCGCTGGGCCCCGCACCTGGACGTCGTCTCGTACGACTCCTATCCCGACCCGCACGACCCGGACGCCGCCCAGCGCACCGCCTTCAGCTACGACGTGATGCGCGGCCTGAAGGCGGGACAGACCTGGCTGCTCCTCGAACAGGCACCCTCGGCCGTCAACTGGCGCGCCCACAACGGCCGCAAGCCGCCCGGACGGATGCGCCTGGACAGCTGGCAGGCCGTGGCGCACGGCGCGGACGCGGTGCTGTTCTTCCAGTGGCGCCAGTCGCGCGGCGGCGCCGAGAAGTTCCACTCGGCGATGGTGCCCCACGCGGGCCGTGAGACCCGCACGTTCCGCGAGGTGACCGAGCTGGGCGCCGAACTCGCCGCGCACCCCGACCTGTTGAGGTCACGGCCGGAGCGGGCGGACGCGGCGCTGCTCCTGGACTGGCCCAACTGGTGGGCCCTGGAGACCGACGCGCACCCGAGCGAGGTGGACTACCTGGACGGCGCGCTCGCCCTCCACAAGCCGCTGTACGACGCGTCGGTGGCGTGCGACGTGGTGCCGGTCGACGGAGACTTCGCCGCGTACCGGCTGCTGCTCGTGCCGCACCTGTACTCCATGTCGCTGGAGACGGCCGCCCGCCTCACCGCCTACGTGCGCGACGGCGGCACGCTCGTCGTGTCGTACTTCTCCGGCATCGTCGACGAGCACGACCGCGTGCACCTCGGCGGCCACCCCGGACCGCTGCGCGAGGTGCTCGGCCTGACCGTCGAGGAGTTCGACCCGCGCCCCGACGGCGGCTGGGCGGAGGAGATCCGCCTGGAGGGCGCCGAGCAGGTCCTCGCGTACGACGGGGGCGGCCCCGCCGTGACCCGGCACGACTACGGCCGGGGCACCGCCTGGTACCTGGGCCTGCGCCCCGACCCCAAGGCGATGCGCGAACTGCTCGACCGGGTGCGGGCGGAGGCCGGGGTCGAGCCCGTGGCGGCGGGGCTCCCGGAGGGCGTGCAGGTGCGGACGCGGGTGACGGCGGCGGGGGAGAGGGTGCGGCTGCGCCTCGATCACCGCGACGGGTCGGTGACGGTCGGGCGCGACCAGGCGTCCCGGCAGTAGTCCGCGAAGGAGCGTGGCGCCCGGCCGGTGAGGCGGGCCACGGTGTCCGTGACGCGGTCCTCGGCGCCGCCCCGGATGCCGTCGTCCAGGGCGGCCAGGACACGGGCGAACCCGGCGGGCAGGCCGCGTTCGGTGAGCCGGTCGGTGAGTTCGCCGGCCGACACGGCGCGGTGGGTCACCGCCCGCCCCGTGACATCGGTGAGCGTCGCCGCCACCTCGTCGTACGTCAGCGCCTCCGGGCCGGTGATCACCAGGTCGTGCCCGGGCGGGGGCGTGGCGGTGAGGGCGTGCGCGGCCACCGCCGCGATGTCGTCGGCGTCGACGAAGGACACCCGGCCGGTGCCGGTGGCGGTCGTCAGGACGCCGTCGGTGCGGACGCTCTCGGCGTGCAGGTGGTCGGCGGTGAAGTTCTGCATGAACCAGGACGGCCTGAGCGCGGCCCACTCCTCGAACAGGCCCTCCTCGGCGAGGAGTCGGTGGATCTGCCCGAGGGCGGGGCCGCCCGCCTCGATGGCCGACGAACTCAGCAGGACCACCCGGGTCACGCCCGCCGCGCGGGCCCGGCGCAGGAACGGCAGCACGACGGCGACCGGGTCGGGGTCGCCGACCGGCGCCACCAGGTAGACGCGGTCGGCCCCGTGCAGGGCGGGCGCGTGCGTCGCCTCGTCGTACCAGTCGAAGCGGACCGCGCCGGCCCCCGGCTGCGGGGTGCGGCCCGAGCGGCTCGCGGCGCGCACGGTGTGGCCGAGGGCGAGGAGGCGGGCGGTGACGCGGCTGCCGGTGGTGCCGGTGGCGCCCGTCACCAGGACGGTGTGTCGCTCAGGCACCGACGGCCTCCTGGAGGGTGTCGGGGATGCCGAGCGGGTTCCAGTAGTCGCGGTAGTGCGTGAAGCGGCCGTCCCTGACGGTGACCACGGCGATGTACGTCATGTCGAAGGGCGCGTCCGTCGCGGTGACGCGGCCCGTCGCACGCATCTCGACCACGATCGTCTCCGGGGCGGTCGTCTCGTGGATGTCGACGTACGGGAAGTCCTCGTACGCGATGTGCTCGCCGAGGCCGCGCAGGTACGCGCCGAGAGCGTCCCTGCCCTCGACGCGGCGCGGACAGCCCTCCGGCGCGAAGGGGAACTCGGCGACGCCGTCCTCGGCGAACAGGTCGATCCAGCCCGCCATGTCGCCGGCGAGGAGGAGGCGGATGCCTTGGCGGTACAGGTCGGAGGGCGTGGGGGATGCGGCGGGTGTGCTGGGCATGCTGATGTCCCGTCCTCTACGATTCGGACTGTCGGTCCGCTTAACGATACGGACCGCCGGTCCGCTTTGTAAAGGTGCCCCCATGACAGAACGCAAGGCGCGCGCCGACGCGGCGCGCAACCGCGAGGCCGTACTCGCCGCCGCCGACGAGCTGTTCGCGCGCAGCGACAGCCCGCGCGGCGTGTCCATGGAGCAGGTCGCGGCCGCGGCGGGCGTCGGCAAGGGCACCTTGTTCCGCCGCTTCGGCGACCGCACCGGCCTGATCCGCGCGGTCTTCACGGCCCGCAGCGAGGCGGTGCGCGCCGCCGTCGAGTCGGGACCGCCCCCGCTCGGCCCCGCCACCCCCGCCCCCGACCGCGTGCCCGCGCTCCTGGACGCCCTGCTCGTCCTCAAGCTCGACAACCGCCATCTGTCCCTCGCCCTGGAGGAGTCGGGCGCCGGCAGCCCGTACGAGGCGGAGCACTACGGCTGGTGGCACGGCGCCCTGCGGGACGCGCTCGCGGAGACGGAGGCGGTGCCCGACGCCGACTACGCCTCCCACGTGCTGCTCGCCGCTGTGCGGGCAGACCTGGTCGAGCACCTGGTGGCGGCGGAGGGGATGTCGGGGGAGGAGATCCGGGGGCGGCTCGGGGAGTACGTGGGGAAGGTGCTGGGCTGGGGTCGTCCGGGGCGCGGTGCCTCCTTCCCGTAGAGGTCGGACGGGGCGCGGTCGAGGCGCGGTGGCACGATCAAGGGATGACGCGCCTGCTGACCCACAGCGACCTCACCGCCCTCCTCGACCCCGCCGCCTGCCTCGACGCGCTCGCGGACGGCTTCCGCACGGCGGACGAGGTGTCGGTCGCCGGGCAGCGCGTGCGGACGGAGTTGCCGTTCCCGGGGACGGCGACAGCACTGATTCCCGGGCTTCTGCCCGGTGTGGACGCGTACACCGTGAAGGTCAACGCCAAGTTCCCGGGCGCGCGGCCCGCGTTGCGCGGGGTGATCTGCCTGCACGGCGGCGCCGACGGCGAACTCCTCGCCCTCCTCGACTCGGCCACGGTCACCGCCTGGCGCACGGGCCTGGCCGCCGCCCTCGGCACGCACGCCCTCGCCGCCCCCGACCCCTCGGGGACCGCGGTCCTCGGCGTGATCGGCGCGGGCGCGCAGGCTGAGCTGATGGTGCGCGGACTGCGTGCCCTGCGTCGCTTCAGCGGCCTTGCCGTGTACGACACGGACGCGGCCCGCGCCGCCGAGTTCGCCGCCCGCCACGAGGGCGAGGTGTCCGCGTCCGCCGCCGACGTCGCCGCCCGCGCTGACGTGGTCCTCCTCGCGACCTGGTCCCGCACCCCCCTCCTCGGCTTCTCCGACGCCCGCCCCGGCCAGCACCTCACCACGCTCGGCGTGGACGAACCCGGCAAGAGGGAGCTGGCCGCCGACCTCCTGCGGGACGCCCTCCTCGTCGTCGACGACCGTGAACTCGCCGCCTCCATGGGCGCGTTGGCGTCCGTCGGCCTTCCGGCGTCCGCCGCCGACGCCACCCTCGGCGAGGTCCTGCGCGGCGAGCACCCCGGGCGCGTGGGCGCGAGCGCCTTGTCCGTGTACGCGCCCGTGGGTCTGCCGTGGCAGGATCTCGCCTTGTCGTGGCTGGCCCACCAGGAAGCGGAGCGGCGCGGCCTCGGCAACACCGTCGACCTCCTGGGCTGACCCGGGGTCCGCCGCGCGGCGGAGGTGCTTCGTCCCGGTGGGCGATCCGGGCGGCGGGGCGTGATCGCGAGGCTGGCCCCATGACGACGGACACCCGTACCGAACTCCCGCCTCCGTCCGGCCGGTTGCGGGCCTGCTTGGCCGCCGCCCACGCCCGTGCCGACGGCGTCCCCCAGTGGGCCTGGCTGGCCGCGCTCGCCGTACCGCTGACCGTGCTGCCGTCCGGCGTCTGGCGCATCGCGGGCTGGTTCCTCGACGAGAGCAGCCACGCGAAGCGGGGTGATCTCCCGGTGTGGGTGCCGGGGTGGTCCTACATGCTGTTCCTGTCCCTCGTCTCCGAACTGTTCGCCTTCACGGCGGTGGGGCTCGTCACGCGGTGGGGCGAGGTGTTCCCGCGCTGGGTGCCGTTCCTGCGGGGCCGCGCGGTGCCGACGCTGGCGGCGGTCGTCCCGGCGGCGATCGGCGCCGTGCTCGTCACGGCACTGTGGACGAGCGCGTTCGTGGCGGAGGCGTCCGGGGTCACGATCACGGGGGAGCCCCTCGCCGACGACTACCCGACCAGACAGGGGGCGTGGCAGGCCGCGGCGCTGTACGTCAGCTATGCCCCGCTGTTGTTGTGGGGGCCCTTGTTGGGGGCGGTCACGTGGGCGTACTGGCGTCGGCGCCGCACAGCCCGGTGAGGAACGCGGACCAGGCGGGGGCGCCTATGAGGACGACGGGGCCGCCGTCGGGGTCGGCTTTGCTGTCCCGGACGGGGACGACTCCGGGGAGCCCGGCGGCGACTTCGACACACTCGCCGCCTTCGCCGTTGCTGTAGCTGCTCTTGCGCCAGCACGCGTTGCTCAGGTCGTACTCGTGCATCGTCTGAAGTCCTCAGCCGCCGACTCGACCATGGCGAGGGACACCTCCGGCGACAGCGCGGCGCCCCTGAGCAGATCGTATGCGCGCTGTGCACGCTTCACCACCGCCGGATCGTCCAGCAAGTCGCCCGAAAACGAGGTCTCTGTATAGACGGTCGGCGGCGCGTCGTCGAACTCCATCAGCTGGAGCATGGCAGCCATCGACGCGCACGCTCCGTGTGAGCGTGGGACCACGGCCAGCAGCACCTTGCGTTCCCGCGCCAGCGTAGCGATGTGCTCCAACTGCTCCGCCATGGCGGGGGGTCCGCCCACCGGCACCCTCAGCACGTTCTCGTGCAGGATCGCCCAATACTCCGGCCTCGTAGCGTCCTTCAGGATGTGTGATCGCTCCAACCGCGCGGATACCCGCTCGTTCACGTGCTCGTCCGTGACGAACGGATTGGCCGCGAGCGTGATCGCCTGCGCGTAGCGGGCGGTCTGCAACAACCCTGGGATCACCGACGGGGCGAACTGGCAGATCTTGGTCGCCATCCGCTCCAGCTCGACGACCTCGGCGAAATAGTCGGCATACCGCTTGTCATCGATCAGCTTGCGCCACATGCGCTCGAAAAAGCCCTCGGTTTGCAGAACCGTGTCAATCCGCTGGGCCACATCCAACTGCGGTTTACGAATAGCCTGTTCGAACTGGCCGATGTAGCCACCCGACACGAAAACCCGCGCACCGAGCTCGACCTGCGTGAACCCGGCCTCCTCGCGCCGCCGCTTCAGCTCCGCCCCGAAGAACTCCCACGCGGCCTGCCGGGATCCATGAGCACCTTTGGCCATGGATGAACTCCCCTCCTCAGCCGCGCACTTGTAGCGCACAGACTCCTGCCGAGTGTAGGCGGACCGCGTCATCGTGGAGACACGAAGCGTGAAATCCGACGGCAAAGGGGAGCCACGTGACGGCGATTAACGTCGCAGGCCACCGGCACTCTGCGGGTGGGCTCCAAGAGGTGGAGGAAACAGTGGAAGAATTGCGCGCCGCCCCGGAACGGACAGGAATTTCTTCGCCGAAAGCGGCGGGGTGCGGCCGGGGGGCGGTGCGGTCGTCATGAGGCTGCCGATCGGCACGTACGCGGTGGACACGAGGTCGGGCCGGGTGGGCCGGGTGATGGGCCACGAGGGGCCGTACGTACAGCTGCGGCCGTACGGGGGCGGCCGGGAGTGGGACTGCGCCCCCGAGGTGCTCAGGACGGCGACGAGCGCGGAGCGGCTGCGCGCGGCGACGGCGTACGCGAATGCCCGCAGCCGCGGTGAGGTGCCTTGACGTGCCGCGGGGGCGTCAGCCGTACCAGGTGATGTTGCAGACGTAGACGCACTCGTGGCGGGGGACGGGGAGGAAGCTTGTAGTCCCAGGTCCAGTCGCTCACCGAAGGCCGGCCTCGGCCTCCGCGGCCTCCTGGATCTGGCGGATTTCTGTCACTGCGTCCATGGGGTCCTGCTCGCGCCCGTCGGCGATCAGGCGCTCCAGCGCCCGCAGTCGTGCCGCCCGCTGCGGATGCCGCTCGATCGCCACGAATACGGCCCAGGAGTGGATGAACGCCCGCAAGGGGGCGAGGCTCTGCGTCTGCTGGGCGTTCGTGGTCGCCTCGAAGAGGTGCTGGGTGAGCGCCGGGACGCGGCTTGGCGCGATCTTGGCCACAGCTGCGCGTAGTGCGTCAGGCGTCGGCTCGGGCATCGGGATTAGCGGGCCGTACGGGCCGTCGGGTTGCACGCTCACGGGGCTTCCGGTGCGGACAAGGGTGTCCCCGTACGCTACCGGCCCGCTGGCGAGAACCAGAGGAAATCGGCGGGGGTCCGCGATGAACCGTGGCCCCCGGCACTGCACCCGTGGCCGTCGGCCTGCCGCCGTACGCGAGAATGGCCCCATGAGCCTGTTCCGTGACGACGGTGTGGTGCTGCGCACCCAGAAGCTGGGTGAGGCGGACCGCATCATCACGCTGCTCACGCGCGGGCACGGACGCGTGCGGGCCGTGGCCCGGGGGGTGCGGCGGACGAAGTCCAAGTTCGGGGCGCGCCTGGAGCCCTTCTCGCACGTGGACGTGCAGTTCTTCGCGCGGGGCAGCGAACTGGTCGGCCGCGGGCTCCCGTTGTGCACGCAGAGTGAGACGATCGCTCCGTACGGTAGCGGGATCGTGACGGACTACGCCCGGTACACGGCCGGGACGGCCATGCTGGAGACGGCGGAGCGGTTCACCGATCATGAGGGCGAGCCCGCCGTGCAGCAGTATCTGCTGCTGGTGGGCGGGCTGCGCACCCTCGCCCGCGGCGAGCACGAGCCGCACCTCGTCCTCGACGCGTTCCTGCTGCGCTCCCTCGCCGTGAACGGCTACGCGCCCACGTTCAACGACTGCGCGAAGTGCGGCCTGCCCGGCCCCAACCGCTTCTTCTCCGTCGCCGCGGGCGGCTCGATTTGCGCCGACTGCCGGGTGCCGGGCAGCGTCGTGCCGTCGGCGGAGACGCTGACGCACCTCGGCGCGCTGCTCACCGGGGACTGGGCGACGGCCGACTCCTGCGAGGCCCGGCACGCCCGCGAGGGCAGCGGGCTCGTATCGGCCTATCTGCACTGGCACATGGAGCGCGGCCTGCGCTCGCTGCGGTACGTAGAGAAGAACTGACCAAGCTCAGCTAGGAGTGAGAGTCCCTCATGGCAGTCGCACGACGCGGAATCCTCGGACGGAGCCGCCGCGAGTACAAGGTGCCGGAGCCGCACCCGTCCGGCGCGCGGCCGCCGAAGATCCCCGGCGAGCTTGTCCCCAAGCACGTCGCCGTCGTCATGGACGGCAACGGCCGGTGGGCCAAGGACCGCGGCCTGCCGCGCACCGAGGGCCACAAGGTCGGCGAGGGTGTCGTCCTCGACGTCCTCAAGGGCTGCCTGGAGATGGGCGTCAAGAACCTGTCCCTGTACGCCTTCTCCACCGAGAACTGGAAGCGGTCGCCCGAAGAGGTCCGCTTCCTCATGAACTTCAACCGTGACGTCATCCGGCGCCGCCGGGACGAGATGGACGAGCTGGGCATCCGGATCCGCTGGGTGGGCCGTATGCCCAAGATGTGGAAGTCCGTCGTCCAGGAGCTCCAGGTCGCCCAGGAGCAGACCGTCAAGAACGACGCCATGACGCTGTACTTCTGCGTCAACTACGGCGGCCGCGCCGAGATCGCCGACGCCGCGCAGGCCATCGCGCGGGACGTGGCGGCGGGCAGGCTCGATCCGGGCAAGGTCAACGAGAAGACCTTCGCCAAGTACATGTACTACCCGGACATGCCGGACGTGGACCTCTTCCTGCGGCCCAGCGGTGAGCAGCGCACGTCCAACTACCTGATCTGGCAGTCCAGCTACGCCGAGATGGTCTTCCAGGACGTCCTGTGGCCCGACTTCGACCGCCGCGACCTGTGGCGCGCCTGCCTGGAGTACGCCTCGCGCGACCGCCGCTTCGGTGGCGCCATCCCGAACGAGGAGCAGATCGCCAACAGCTAGTCGGCGTACGCGAAGGGGCCCGCACCGCCGACCGGCGGTGCGGGCCCCTCGTACGTACGTCAGTCGTACGTCACTGCTTCTTGCTGGCGCAGTCCGCGCATGTACCGAAGACCTCGACCGTGTGCGCCACGTTCACGAAGCCGTGCTCCGCGGCGATCGTCTCCGCCCACTTCTCCACCGCGGGCCCCTCGACCTCCACGGCCTTGCCGCAGACGCGGCAGACCAGGTGGTGGTGGTGCTCGCCGGTCGAACAGCGGCGGTAGACCGACTCGCCCTCGTTGGTGCGCAGCACGTCGACCTCGCCGGCGTCGGCCAGGGACTGCAGCGTGCGGTAGACCGTCGTCAGGCCCACGGAGTCACCGCGGTGCTTGAGCATGTCGTGGAGCTCCTGCGCACTGCGGAACTCGTCCACCTCGTCGAGCGCGGCCGCCACAGCGGCGCGCTGCCGGGTGGACCGGCCTCGTACGGGGGGTCCCGCAGCGGTCGTCACAGGTGCCTCCCAGCACTCGTCAGCACTCGTCCGCACTCGCGTGGTGCGTCGTCTCTCGCCCGGCCATTGTGCCAGGTCGCCGCCGGACGGTGACCAGAGTGATCTCAGACAGTGACCTCGTCCGACGTGCCCCGCGCGCCCGGCACGTCCGCCGTGCACGCCGTGTCGCGCGCCGCGAAGGCCCGTGCCCGTCTGCGGGCGAGAGGCGTCGCGAGCAGCGTGAGCACGATGAACACGCCGATCGTCAGGAGCACGATCGTCGCTCCGGGCGGCACGTCCTGGTAGTACGACGTGACCGTGCCACCCAGCGTCACGCTGATCCCGATGGCCACCGCGATCGCGAACGTCGCCGCGAAGCTCCGGGTCAACTGCTGCGCCGCCGCCACCGGCACCACCATGAGCGCCGACACCAGGAGCAGGCCCACGACCCGCATCGCGACGGTGACCGTGACGGCCGCCGTCACGGCCGTCAGGAGGTTCAGGGCCCGCACCGGCAGACCCGTCACACGAGCGAACTCCTCGTCCTGGCTCACCGCGAACAACTGGCGGCGCAGACCGACCGTGACGAGGACCACGAACGCGGCGAGCAGACAGATCGCCGTCACGTCCTCCTCCGAGACCGTCGAAAGCGAGCCGAAGAGGTAGGAGCTCAGGTTGGCGTTCGAGCCGCCGGGCGCGAGGTTGATCAGCATCACGCCGCCCGCCATGCCGCCGTAGAACAGCATCGCGAGGGCGATGTCGCCGCGCGTCTTGCCGTACCAGCGGATCAGCTCCATCGCGACAGCTCCGACCACCGCGACCGCCGTCGCCATCCACACCGGGGACGTGGAGAGCAGGAAGCCGAGGCCGACACCCGTCATCGCGACATGGCCGATTCCGTCCCCCATGAGGGCCTGGCGGCGCTGCACCAGATAGATGCCGACCGCGGGCGCCGTGACGCCGACGAGGGCGGCGGCGAGCAGCGCCCGCTGCATGAACGCGTAGTTCAGGAATTCCATCGCCGGGTCCTCAGGTGAGCAGGCCGGTGCGGACCGGGGCCGCGTCGGCGTCGTGCGGGTGGACGTGGTCGTGGCCGGGCAGCGCGTGCTGGCCGACGGCCTTGGGCGGCGGGCCGTCGTGCAGCACGCAGCCGTCGCGCAGGACCACCGCGCGGTCGATGAGCGGCTCCAGGGGGCCCAGCTCGTGCAGCACGAGCAGCACCGAGGCGCCCTGCTCGACCTGGTGGCGCAGGGTGGCCGCGAGGACCTCCTGGCTGGCCAGGTCGACGCCCGCCATCGGCTCGTCCATGATCAGCAGTTCGGGCTCGGAGACCAGGGCGCGGGCGATCAGGACCCGCTGGTGCTGGCCGCCGGACAGGGCGCTCACCGAGTCCTTGGCGCGGTCCGCCATGCCCACCAGCTCCAGGGCGTGCGCCACGGCCTCCCGGTCGGCCCGGCGAAGCACGCCGAAGCGGGCCCGCGAAAGACGCCCGGACGTGACGACCTCGGTGACCGTCGCCGGGACGCCGCCCGCGGCCGTGGTGCGCTGCGGGACGTAGCCGACCCGCGCCCAGTCCCGGAAGCGCCGCCGGGGCGTGCCGAAGATCTCCACCGCGCCGCCGGTGACCGGGACCTGCCCGATGACCGTGCGCACGGCCGTGGACTTGCCGGAGCCGTTCGCGCCGAGCAGCGCGACCACCTCGCCGCGCGCCACGGTGAGGTCGATGCCGCGGAGCACCGGGCGGCCGCCCAGCTCCGCCGTCACCGCGCGCAGGGATATGACGGGCTCACTCTTGGCGTCGGCCATGGCGGATGCCTTCCGTGACGGTGACGGGCTTGTGGCGGAGGTCACTTGGCGCCGAGCGACTTCTGGAGGGCGGCGAGATTGGACCGCATCACCTCGATGTAGTCGTCGCCCCTGGACTTCTTCGTGATGCCCTCGATCGGGTCGAGCACGTCCGTCTTGAGCTTCGCGTCCTTCGCGAGGGTCTTCGCCGTCTTGTCGCTGACCAGCGTCTCGTAGAACACGGTCGTGACGTCGTCGGCCTTGGCCATCTCCTGGAGGTCCTTGACGCGGTTCGCGCTGGGCTCGCTCTCCGGGTCCAGGCCGGAGATGGCCTCCTCGGTGAGGCCGTAGCGCTCGGCGAGGTAGCCGAAGGCGGCGTGCGTGGTGATGAAGACCTTCGCCTTGGACGCGGTGTCCTTCAGGCCGTTCTTGAAGTCCGTGTCCAGGCCCTTGAGCTTCTTCACCAGGGCGGCGGTGTTCTTCTCGTACGTGGCCCTGTGGTCCGGGTCGGCCTTGGCGAAGGCCTTGCCGACGCCCTCGGCGACCTCGGCGTAGCGCACCGGGTCCAGCCAGATGTGGGGGTCCTTGCCGCCCGGGGTCTCGTGGGTGTGGCCCTCGTGGCCGTGCTCGTCGCCGTGCTCCTCCTCGGAGCCGTGCTCGTCGCCCTCGCCGTGCTCGTCGTGCTCGTCGGAGTGCCCGCCCACCTCGTTGCCGTGCTTCTCCAGGCTGGTCAGCGAGGCGGCGTCGATCTTGGTCTTGATGCCGGACTGGCCGATGGCCTCGTCGACGGAGGGCTGCAGTCCCTTCAGGAAGAGCGCGGCGTCCGCGTTCTCCAGCTGCGCCGTCTGCTTGGCGCTGATCTCCAGGTCGTGCGGCTCCTGGCCGGGCTCGGTGAGCGTCGTGACCTCGACGTCGTCGCCGCCGATCTCCTTGGCCAGGAACTCCATGGGGTAGAACGACGCCACCACGTCCAGCTTGCCCTCGGCGTTCTTGTCCGCCGCGTCGGAGGAGCAGCCGGACAGGGCGGTCACACCCAGGACCGTGGCGGTCGCGAGGGCGGCGGTGGGTATGAGGCGTCGTACGTTCATGACAGTCATTTTCAACAAAATTGGAAACGGTTGTCAACAAAGTGTCGATCTGTACACAACCGCTCGCACTGAGCGATGGCTGTACGACCCACCCACCGTCGCCACCCCCCTCCCCGCACGGCCGGAACCCATCGTGAGCACAACCGATTTGATCCGAGGGGTACGGCCGCCGGTAATCTGAAGCATTCGCTCCTGAGGCATGCGCTTCGTCAGCCCCGAAGCGTGGCTTCGCCGTCGTCGTAATGAAGAGAGCACCGTGGCCGCCGACAAGATCGACACCATCGTCAGCCTGAGCAAGCGCCGAGGCTTCGTCTTTCCGTGCAGTGAGATCTACGGCGGCCAGCGCGCCGCCTGGGACTACGGACCCCTGGGCGTCGAGCTGAAGGAGAACCTCAAGCGCCAGTGGTGGCGCTACATGGTCACCTCGCGGGAAGACGTCGTCGGCATCGACTCGTCCGTGATCCTGGCCACCGACGTCTGGCAGGCCTCCGGCCACGTCGCCACCTTCACCGACCCGCTCACCGAGTGCACCTCCTGCCACAAGCGCTTCCGCGCGGACCACCTGGAGGAGGCCTTCGAGGAGAAGAAGGGCCGCGCCCCGGAGAGCCTCGCCGACATCAACTGCCCCAACTGCGGCACCAAGGGCCAGTTCACCGAGCCCAAGCAGTTCTCCGGCCTGCTCTCCACCCACCTCGGCCCGACCCAGGACAGCGGCTCCGTCGCCTATCTGCGCCCCGAGACCGCCCAGGGCATCTTCACCAACTTCGCCCAGGTGCAGACCACCTCCCGGCGCAAGCCCCCGTTCGGCATCGCCCAGATGGGCAAGTCCTTCCGCAACGAGATCACGCCCGGCAACTTCATCTTCCGCACCCGCGAGTTCGAGCAGATGGAGATGGAGTTCTTCGTCAAGCCGGGCGAGGACGAGAAGTGGCAGGAGTACTGGATGGAGCAGCGCTGGAACTGGTACACCGGCCTGGGCCTGCGCGAGGAGAACATGCGGTGGTACGAGCACCCGAAGGAGAAGCTCTCCCACTACTCCA
The DNA here is from genome assembly GCF_045070545.1 of Streptomyces sp. RK9. Lineage (NCBI taxonomy): Bacteria > Bacillati > Actinomycetota > Actinomycetes > Kitasatosporales > Streptomycetaceae > Streptomyces > Streptomyces sp. RK9. The sequence goes on from NZ_CP173703.1 coordinate 1,803,215, forward strand.
AGCGCACCGCCGACATCGAGTACCGCTTCCAGTTCGGCGGCTCCGAGTGGGGTGAGCTGGAGGGCGTCGCCAACCGCACCGACTACGACCTGTCGGCGCACGCCAAGGCCTCCGGCCAGGACCTCTCCTACTTCGACCAGGAGGCCGGCGAGCGCTGGACTCCGTACGTCATCGAGCCCGCCGCCGGTGTCGGCCGCACGATGCTCGCCTTCCTGCTCGACTCCTACATCGAGGACGAGGCCCCCAACGCCAAGGGCAAGCTGGAGAAGCGCACGGTCATGCGCTTCGACCACCGCATCGCCCCGGTGAAGGTCGCCGTGCTCCCGCTGTCCCGCAACCCGGAGCTGTCCCCGAAGGCCAAGGGCCTCGCGGCGGCGCTCCGGCAGAACTGGAACATCGAGTTCGACGACGCGGGCGCCATCGGCCGCCGCTACCGCCGCCAGGACGAGATCGGCACGCCGTACTGCGTGACGGTCGACTTCGACACCCTCGAGGACAACGCGGTGACCGTGCGCGAGCGCGACACCATGAAGCAGGAGCGGGTGTCCCTCGACCAGATCGAGGGCTACCTGGCGACGCGCCTCGTCGGCTGCTGACGTCCGGCGACGTTCACTCTTTCTTGGCACGAAGGCCCCCGGTTCCGGCCACGGAACCGGGGGCCTTTGCTGCACACTGGGCGCCATGTCTTCGACGACCACGAGCAAGGTCAGCAGATGGGACCAGCACGGGCGCGAACACGTCGTCCACGTGCAAAAAGCGGGCGTACAACGGCAGTTGACCTGCGACACCTGCGGCTGGACCCGCAAGGCGCAGTTCCTGCCGTGGCTCAAGGCGGAGGAACACCTGGCCCAGGAACATCAGGCGACGGTGGATCCGTCGGGGTCAACGGGCGGCTAGGGCGGGCCCCTGGTCGGGCCCCGTAGGGGCGCGGGGAACCCTACCCGGCGCCGCGGACGAGGTCGGCCGCCTTCTCCCCGATGACCAGCGCGGCGGCGTTCGTGTTCACCGACACGATCGTGGGCATCACCGACGCGTCCGCGACCCTGAGACCCCTGACCCCCCGCACCCGGAGGTCAGGACCCACCACCGCCTCCGGCCCCGTCCCCATCGCACAGCTCCCCGCAAGGTGGAAGTAGGGGCCGGTCGCCGCCGCGAGGAACGCCCGCAGCCCCGCCGCGTCCGTCACCCCGCCCCCCGGCAGCACCTCACGCGCCCCCCACTCGGCGAACGGGCCCGCGGCCACGATCTCCCGCGCCACCTCCAGGCCGCGCAGCATCCGCCGCACGTCCGACTCGTCGCCGAGATACCCCGGGTCGATCAGCGGCGCCGAGTCCGGGTCGGCGTCGGCGAGCCGCACCGAGCCCCGGGCGCGCGGGACCGTGGCCACGCCGAGGGTGAAGCCGTTCTCCGGCGCCGTCATCGTCGGCGGGTGGTACGGCACGTGGATGAACATCAGCTGCATGTCAGGTCCGGGCAGGGCCGCGTCGCTGCGCCAGGACAGGGACGCCTCCGAGAGGTTGGCGCGGCCCGCCGGTATCGGCCGCTCCGCCTCGTACACGAGCCCGCACAGCGGATGGTCCTGGAGGTTCCTGCCGACCCCGGGCAGGTCGAGGCGCACGTCCACGCCCACCCGGCGCAGCTCGTCGGCGGGGCCGATGCCGGACAGCATGAGGAGCCGGGGCGAGTCGACCGCGCCCGCGCTGACGACGACTTCGGCGCGCGCGTACGCCCGCACCGTCTCGCCCTCGCGGGTGAACTCCACCCCGACGCAGCGGTCACCGTCGAAGAGCAGCCGACGCGCGCGGGAGTCGGTCGAGACCGTCAGGTGCGGGCGCTCCGCGGCGACCGGGCGCAGATACGCGTCGGCCGCGCTCTGCCGGACGCCGTCGACGACCGACAAGTCGTGCAGGCCCGCGCCCTCTTGGCGGTCGCCGTTGAAGTCGTCGGTGAGGGGGTGGCCCGCGGCGGCCGCGGCGGCGACGAACGTCCGCGAGAGCGGGTTGAGGTCGGCGGCGGGTACGGGGGAGGGGCGCAGGGGCCCGGAGCCACCGCGAAAGCCGGTGCCCGCGCCCCGGTTCGGGCCGGGCCCGGCACTCGCGCCGGACCGGGCACCTGCGCCGGACCCCGCACCCGGGCCGGACCCGGCACCCGCACCCGCACCCGCGCCGGGCACGGACTCCATCCGCCGGAAGTACGGCAGCAGCTCGTCGAACCCCCAGCCCGTGCAGCCCGCCGCCGCCCACGCGTCGTAGTCCGCGCGGTGGCCGCGCAGGAACACCATGGCGTTGATGGCGCTGGAACCGCCGAGGGTGCGCCCGCGCGGACAGGGCGGGGCGAGGCCACCGAGCCCGGCCTGCGGCACCGACGCGTAGCCGTGGTCCACGTCGGAGCCGAACAGCGACGGCCACGCCGAGGGCGTCGCGAGGTCCGCCTTCGTCTCGCCGGGACCCGCTTCGAGCAGCAGCACGCTGGGGGCACCGGACCCGGCGCCCCGGTCCTCGCTGAGCCGCGCGGCGATGACGCAGCCGGCCGACCCGGCGCCGACGACGACGTAGTCGGCTTCCATCCGCCCCGGCTCCGCCAACTCACTTGCCCCTGACGCCACTTCAGCCTCCTGATGTCCCACGGATGTGCCGGGGTTCAGGGAACCAGGAGGGGCGGGGGCGAGTCAGCGGAACGGGGGAATCGGGCGCCCTCGCGAACGGCCCGTCAGGGGCGCAGGCCCCGGACGAGCAGGTCGAGCAGCGCCGTGAAGGCGTCCTCGGCGTCCGGGCGGGACCACTCGGGTGCGTACGCCGGGTCGTGGTACCGGGCGGTGGCCTCGAACAGGGCGCGGGCCGTGACGTCGGGGTCGCTGGGGGCGAACGCGCCGCCCTCGACGCCCTGTCGGACGATCGCGGCGAGCTGTCCTGTGAGGTCCGCGATGTGCTCGTCGACGACCTCGCTGGCCTCGCCGACCAGGACCGTGTACGTCCCGAACAGCTCGGGGTCGTCGCCCGCCTTGTGCTGCTTGGCCTCGAAGAGACCGGCGAGCCAGCGCCGCAGCCGGTCCTCGGCGGGCCCGTCCGCGTCGACCACGCCGGACAGGGCGTCGGACGTCCGGTCCAGCCACCGCTTGGTGACCGCCTCGCGCAGCGCGGCCTTCGTACGGAAGTGGCGGTACACGCTGGCGTGGCTGACGCCGAGCACACGGGCCACGTCCACCACGGTCGCCTTGGCGGCGCCGTGCCGGCGCAGCACCTCCTCGGTCGCGGCGAGGATGCGCTCGGCGGTCAGAGTCTCGGTCGTAGCCATGGTCAAGAAGGTACCTGTCGGCACTGACAGAGCTGACAGAGCTGACGGCGCTGGGGCCGGCCGAGCTGACGACGGTGACAGCCCCGACGGTGCCGGTGCCCGGGCATGTCAGTGCTCGCTGTCGAGGTGCGCCATCTGCGACTCGGGGTAGCGGGCGCCCGCGACGGCGTCGGTGGGGACGGCCCTCTCGATCGCGGCGAGGTCGGCGTCGTCGAGCGTGACGTCCAGGGCGCCGAGCGCCTCGGTGAGCCGGTCCCTGCGGCGGGCGCCGACCAGCGGCACGATCGCGGCGCCGGACTTCGGGCCCTGCGCGAGGACCCAGGCGATGGCGGTCTGCGCGACGCTCACGCCCTTGCTCTCGGCGATCTTGCGCAGGGCGTCGACGAGGTCGAGGTTGCGCTGCAGGTTGTCGCCCTGGAAGCGGGGGCTCATGCCGCGGAAGTCGTTCGCGGCGAGCTGCCGGTCGCGCTCGAAGTGCCCGGAGATCAGGCCGCGCGAGAGCACGCCGTACGCGGTGACGCCGATGCCGAGTTCGGCGGCCGTGGGCAGGATCTCGGCCTCGATGCCGCGGGAGATCAGGGAGTACTCGATCTGCAGGTCGGAGATGGGGGCGACGGCCGCCGCGCGGCGCAGGGACTCCGCGCTGACCTCGGAGAGGCCGATGTGGCGCACATGGCCCTTCTCGACAAGATCGGCGATGGCGCCGACGGTCTCCTCGACGGGGACGTCCGGGTCGAGGCGGGCGATGCGGTAGACGTCGATGTGGTCGACGCCGAGGCGCTGCAGCGAGTACGCGGCGAAGTTCTTCACCGCCGCCGGGCGCCCGTCGTAGCCGGACCAGCCGCCGTCCGGGTCGCGGAGGGCGCCGAACTTGACGCTGGTCAGGGCCTGTTCGCGGTGGGCGGCGGGGGCGGTGCGCAGGGCCTCGCCGATGAGGAGTTCGTTGTGGCCCATCGCGTAGAAGTCGCCGGTGTCGAGGAGCGTGACGCCCGCTTCGAGGGCCGCGTGGATCGTCGCGACGGACTCCGCGCGGTCGGCCTCGCCGTACAGCGCGGACATGCCCATGCAGCCGAGGCCGAGGGCGGAGGTGGTGGGACCTGTGGTGCCGAGCTTCAGGGTGCGCATGGGGGCTCCAGGGCTTTTGCTTGGTCGGAGGGGTGCCCGGCCGCGGGACGCCCCGCCGGGTGGCGGGTGCGCTCCTCCGTGGCGGGGGCGTGGTTCCACCATGCACCCTGTGCTGACAGATTTCAAGTTTTGTTATCTGTCATTTGTAACTTGTCACTCACGGTGAGCCGCTCCGCCGTCCGCCGCGCCGTCCCGCGCGCCCACGCCCCGCTGGTCAGGACCCCGACGGCCAGGACCGCCGCGCCGCAGCCCGCGATGATCCACCACGCGGGGCGGCTCGCCTCCGCGAAGTCGGCCGCGTACGAATCCGTGTGTGCCACCGCGACCCCGGACGCGAGGACCGCGCCGATGACCGCGATGCCGAGGGTCTGGCCGATCTGGCGGCTGGTGGAGGCGACGGCGGCGGCGACGCCCGCCTGGGCGCGGGGCATCCCCGCGACCGCCGTGTTGGTGATGGGCGCGTTGACGAAGCCGAAGCCGAGGCCGAACAGGACGTACGCGAGGACCCGGCTCGGGACCGCGTGCTCCGCCTCGAAGGCCGCGAAGAGCACCCCGGACGCCGTCATCGCCACGCCCGCGATCAGGAGCGAGGGCCGCGGCCCCCGGGCGCCGACCAGACGCCCCGACAGCGGCGCGCACACCAGCGTCATGGCCGCCATCGGCAGCATCCACAGGCCGGCGTGCAGCGCGTCGAGGCCGCGTACGTCCTGGAGGTAGAGGGTGGAGAGGAACAGGAAGCCGCCGAGGGCCGCGAACGCCGCGACGGCGATCACGGTGGCGCCGCTGAACGGAGCCGAGCGGAAGAAGCGCAGGTCGATGAGGGGTTCGGCGCGGCGGGGCTCGTACAGGAGCAGACCCGCGAACGCGGTCGCCGCGACGGCGGCGAACGTCATGATCAGCGGCGAGGTCCAGCCCGCCGTGGGCGCCTCGATGATCGCGTACGTCAGGGCGCCGAGCACGCCGACGACCAGGAGCTGCCCGACGGGGTCGGGGCGGCGGGGCTTCGGGGCGCGGGACTCGGGGACGTAGCGGGCGGTGAGGAAGAGGGCCGCTAGGCCCACCGGCAGATTGACCCAGAAGATCGCCCGCCACCCCACCGAGTCCACGAGAAGGCCGCCGACCAGCGGGCCCGCCGCCATGGAGATGCCGACGACCCCGCCCCACACCCCGATGGCGCGGGCCCGCTCACGCGGCTCCGTGAACGTGTTCGTGATGATCGACATGGCGACGGGGTTGAGCATCGAGCCGCCGACGGCCTGGACCATCCGGAACGCCACCAGGCACTCCAGGTTGGGCGCGAGGGAGCACAGGACCGAGCCCAGCGTGAAGACGAGCAGGCCCGCCTGGAACACCTTGCGGCGGCCGATCCGGTCGGCGGTCGAGCCCGCGAGCATCAGGAGGGAGGCGAGGACGAGGGTGTAGGCGTCGATCGTCCACTGCATCCCCGAGACCCCGGCGTCGAACTCGCGCCGCATGGTGGGCAGCGCCACGTTCAGGACGGTGTTGTCGAGGCTCACGATCAGCAGGCTCATGCAGCAGATCGCGAGCACGAGCATCCGGCGCCGGTGGGTCAGCTCGGGCATACGGCCGACGGTATCCCCAGGTGGCGCGCCCCGCCTCGGCCGGGCCGCGGGGCGCCCCCGCGTCAGCCGAGGTCGCGCGGCAGCCGCAGGCTCAGCGCGGCGAGCCCGAGCAGCCCCGCGAGCTGGACGGCGAGGACCGTCGCGAAGGCCTCGCGCAGGCCCACCCCGGAGTGCAGCGCCAGGAACAGCGACCCGAGCGTCGCCACCCCCACGGCCAGGCACGACTGCTGCGCCGTCGCCGCGAGCCCGCTGCCCGCGCCCGCCCGCGCCGCGGGTACGGCCGACAGCAGGATCCGGAAGTACAGCGGCAGCTGGATGCCCTGGCCGAAGCCGCACAGGGCCAGGCCCGGGGCGAGGGCGAGCGGCGTGAGCGCGGACCACGGCGCCCACAGGACGGTCAGGGCGAGGACGGTGACGCCCGTGCCGTGGACCAGCGCGCACAGGGTCAGGGCGCGGCTGCCGAGCCGGTTCACCAGGCGGGGCGCGAGCAGCGACGCCGTGAACTGGGCGACGCCCATGGGGATCAGGGTCAGGCCCGCCTTGAGGGCGCCGTACCCGAGGCCCTCCTGGAGGGTCACCGCGCTCACGAACATCCAGCCGCTGAACCCGATGAAGATCGGCAGGCCGATCAGCAGGCCCCGGCGGACGCCCGGCTCGCGCATCAGCGACGGCGGCAGGAGCGGGCTGCCCCCGCTGTCCTCCGCGCGGCGCTCCACGACCGCGAACGCCCACATCAGGAAGGGTGCCGCGACCAGGGTGACGACCGACCACAGCGGCCAGCCCGCGGCCCGGCCCTCGGTGAGCGGCAGCAGGAACGCGGTCAGGGCCGAGGCGAGCAGGACCGTGCCGCCGAGGTCCCCGCGCGCCGGGCGCTCCGCGCGACTGTCCGGCACCGAGCGCACCGCGAGCACCAGGGCGAGCGCCGCCACCGGCACGTTGATCAGGAACACCATGCGCCAGCCGGTGCCCCACAGGTCGGCCGCCACCAGGACACCGCCGAGTATCTGCCCGAGCACCATCGAGACCCCGCCGACGGAGCCGTACAGCGACACCGCACGCGCCCTGCGCTCCCCGCTCGTCGTCGCGTGGATCGTGGCGAGGACCTGCGGCAGCATCAGCGCCGACGCCGCGCCCTGCGCCACCCGCGCCGCCACCAGCCACCAGGCGGTCGGCGCGAGCCCGCACGCCAGCGAGGTGATGCCGAAGGCGACGGCACCCCACAGGAAGAGCCCGCGCCGCCCGTAGGTGTCGCCGAGCCGCCCGCCGAGGACGAGGAGGACGGCGTACGCGACGGCGTAGCCCGCGACGACCATCTCCAGCGTGGCGGCGGGGGCGCGCAGGTCGGACTCGATGTCGGGCAGCGCGACGTTGACGACGAAGAAGTCGATCATCGGCAGGGCGGCGCCGAGCAGGACGGTGACGAGGCCGAGGGGGGTGAGGGCGGGGGCGTTCGGGGAGAGGGGAGCGGTAGCTGTACGGGGCTGGGTGCCGTCGGTCGTGGGAGTCACGGATACGACGATGGGCGGGCGCCCAGGGGGGTACCAGAGTCTCTTCATCCTGGTACCAGGCGCACCTGGAAACGGGGTGAAGGGTGCGGCAGCCTGGGGGAGTGACCGTAACCGCAGAGCCCGTCGCCCTGGCAGCATCCGCGGGAGCCCCGGCCTCCGCCCCCGACATCCGCCGCCAGGAGCTGGCCGCCTTCCTGCGCAGCCGCCGCGAGCGCATCTCGCCGGAGCAGGTGGGCCTGGTGCGCGGGGCCCGGCGCCGCACGCCCGGGCTGCGCCGCGAGGAGGTCGCGCACCTCTCCGCGGTCGGCGTCACCTGGTACACGTGGCTGGAGCAGGGCCGGGCCATCCGGGTCTCCGCGCAGGTCCTGGACGCCATCGCCCGAGCGCTGCTCATGGACCCGACCGAGCGCGGCCACCTCTTCGTCCTCGCGGGCGTCGTCGACGAGCGCTCCGACTACGACTGCCCGCTCCTCTCGCCGACCGCGCTGCGCCTGATGAACACCATCGCGCCCTACCCGGCGACCCTGCAGAACGCCCGCTACGACGTCCTCGCCCACAACCGCCCCTTCGCGCAGGTCTTCGGCGAGCTGACGGAGCTGCCGCCGCGCGAGCGCAACTGCCTGTGGCTGCTCACCACCAGCAGGCGCTGGCGGGAGACGTTCCTCGACCGGGACGAGATGCTGCGGGACCTCATCGCCAAGTTCCGGGTCGGCATGGCCGAGCACGTGGCCGAGCCCGCGTGGAAGGAGCGGCTCGACGGGCTGCTCGCGGAGTCGGCGGAGTTCCGCGCGCTGTGGGAGCGGCACGAGGTCGCGACCATGTCGCCGCACGTCAAGCGGTACCGGCACCCCGAGGTGGGGCTGCTCAGCCTGGAGCACCGCAACCTGTGGATGGCGGCGAAGCCGCAGGCGCCCCGGCTCGTCGCGTACGTGCCCGCCGACGAGGAGACGGAGCGGGCGCTCGGACGGCTGGCGGAGCTGCCCCGCCAGTGAGGGACAATGGAGGCTTGCCCCCTTCTCGTACGTTCCCGGAGAGCCGCCCGATGTCCCAGCCGCTGACGACGTCACCGACGCCGACGCCTCTCGCCATCGGCCCGCACACCGTGCGGCCGCCCGTCGTGCTCGCGCCGATGGCCGGGATCACGAACGCGCCGTTCCGCACGCTGTGCCGGGAGTTCGCCGAAGGCGTCGGCTGGGGGTCCGGGGGTCGTCCCCCGGAGAGTGCTGCCAGCGGGGGCAAGGGCCTCTTCGTCAGCGAGATGATCACCACCCGCGCCCTGGTCGAGCGCAACGAGAAGACCATGCAGCTGATCCACTTCGACGCGAGCGAGACGCCGCGCTCGATCCAGCTGTACGGGGTCGACCCCGCGACCGTCGGCAAGGCCGTCCGCATGATCGCGGAGGAGGACCTGGCCGACCACATCGACCTGAACTTCGGCTGCCCGGTGCCGAAGGTGACCCGCAAGGGCGGCGGCTCGGCGCTGCCGTACAAGCGGCCGCTGCTGCGGGCCATCCTCAAGGAGGCCGTCAGCGGCGCCGGGGACCTGCCCGTCACCATGAAGATGCGCAAGGGCATCGACGACGACCACATCACGTTCCTCGACGCGGGGCGGATCGCCGTCGAGGAGGGCGTCACGGCGATCGCCCTGCACGGGCGGACGGCCGCGCAGCACTACGGCGGTACCGCCGACTGGGACGCCATCGCCCGGCTCAAGGAGCACGTCCCGGAGATTCCCGTGCTCGGGAACGGGGACATCTGGTCGGCGGACGACGCGGTGCGGATGATGCGGGAGACCGGGTGCGACGGGGTGGTCGTGGGGCGTGGGTGCCTTGGCCGGCCGTGGCTCTTCGGGGACCTGGTGGCCGCGTTCGAGGGCACGGGCGCGCCTGCGGCTCCCTCCCTGCGGGAGGTCTCCGCCGTCATGCTGCGGCATGCCGCGCTCCTCGGGGAGTGGATCGGGGACGAGGCGCGGGGTGTCATCGACTTCCGCAAGCATGTCGCCTGGTACCTGAAGGGGTTCGCGGTCGGCTCCGAGATGCGCAAGCGCCTCGCGATCACGTCCTCGCTGGCCGAGCTCGAGGACGGCCTCGGCGAGCTGGACCTCGACCAGCCGTGGCCCGTCGGCGCCGACGGCCCCCGGGGCCGCACGTCCGGCAACAACCGCGTGGTCCTGCCGGACGGCTGGCTGAAGGACCCCTACGACTGCGCGGGCATCTCCCCGGACGCAGAACTGGACACCTCCGGCGGCTGACCCCCGGCCTGCCCACGCCAGGCTCGCTGCTGCCGCTACGTCGGGCTACACCCCGCCCACCGCCGTGAGCAGCGCCAGCGGGGCCGCCGCCGAGCGGGATTCGCGGACGCAGGCGTGGGGGTACGGGACCGGCGCCGGGTACGCCGTGCGTTCGTAGCCGGCGAGGACTTCCGGGAGGCGGCCGGAGGCCGTGGTGGCGGCGTCGACGAGGGCGCGGGCGACGGCGCGGGCCTCGTCGTGGAGGCCGTAGCGGGCGAGGCCGAGGGTGATGAGGGCGTTGTCGTGGGGCCAGACGGACCCCCGGTGGTAGGAGAGCGGGTGGTAGGCGCCCTGCCCGGCGGCGAGCGTGCGGACGCCCCAGCCGGAGAAGAAGTCCGGTTCGAGCAGCCGCCGCCCGACCGCCTCCCCGTACTCCTTGTCGAGAAGCCCCGACCACAGCAGATGCCCCGCGTCGGAGGCGAGCGCGTCGACCTGCCCCCCGTCCCCGTCCAACGCCAGCGCGGGGAAGGACCGCGAGGGCATCCAGAAGTCCCGCTGGAACCGGTCACGGAGATCGGCGGCGGCCTGCGCGAGCAGGTCCGCGTACACCGCGTCGTCCCACACGGCCCGCGCCAGCCACGCCGTGCGCCGCAGCGCGTCGTAGGCGTACCCCTGCGCCCCCGCGGCCATGACGGGCCCGAGCGTCCGGTTCCCGTCGGCGTCGCAGATCGCGCCGGGGGAGTCCTTCCAGTTCTGGTTGGCGAGCCCGCCCTCGTCCGCGCGGTACACCAGGTACCCGCGGCCGGTGAGCCCGCCGTGGTCGAGCATCCAGCCGACGGCGGCCCGCGCGTGCGGCTCCAGACGCCGGGCGAGCGCGGTGTCCCCGGTCTGCTCGGTGTACGCGCCGAGGAGCACGAGGAACAGCGGCGTCGCGTCGACGGAGCCGTAGTACCGCCGGAAGGGCACCTGACCGAAGTGCGCCAGCTCCCCGTGCCGCACCTCGTGCACGATCTTGCCGGGCTGGGCGACGCGCCCCTCGGTGTGCTCGCCGGCCTGGGTGGCGGCGAGCGCGGGCAGCGTCGCGGCGGCGAGACGCGGCAGGTAGGGGAGCGCGAAGAGGGAGGTCAGGAGCGCGTCCCGGCCGAGCAGGGTGAGGAACCAGGGCACTCCGGCGGCGGGCACGCTCAGCTCCTCGCCGTCGGGCCCGCGCGCGGGCACCTGGAGCGAGGCGAGGTCGGCGAGACCGCGCGTACAGGCCGCGGCCAGCTCGGGCCAGCTCCCGGGGAGCGTCACGGAGGACGTCAACTCCCGCTGGGCCTCGGTCAGTTGGCGCAGTGCGGCGCGGGGCGAGCGGGGTGGCGCGGGCAGCGGCGGCCCGCCGTGCGGCCCGGCCACGACGGTCAGCGCCATCTCGGCCGACCCGTGCGCGGCCAGCTCCAGGCTCCACACCATGCGCCGCGCACCGGTGCCGGTCTCCTCGACGGCGTCGGGGGCGGGCTCGGAGGTGACGGTGGTACGGGACAGCCAGTCGCCCCGGCGGTACCCGAACTCGACGCCGAGAACGGGGGGTTGGGCGGCGGCAGGCCGATCGGCCCCCGCCGGTCCTTCGTCCGGCGCCGTCAGGACCCGCCGCGACCGCACGGCCCCCGTCTTCGCGTACGTACGGTGGTCCGAGCGCAGCTCGAACTGGTCGGTGAAGTCCGCGTCGACGGTCAGCCCGAGCAGCAGCGTCGTCGGCACCGGCCGGTTGCTGGTGATCCGCAGGGCCTCCACCAACGAGCCGTCCACGACGGCCTGTTCGCGAAAGAGGGTGTACGCGGGCGGCTCCTGGCGTCCGCCGCGCGGCACGAGCACACAGCGCGCCACATCGGCGTCGGCGTCGTCGGCCCGGCCGTACGAGGTGGCGGGCGTGAGCACTTCCGGCACGGCGCCGTCCACCGTCAGCTGCCAGCGGCTCAGATGGCGGGCGTCGCGCACGAACAGCCCGTCGGGGGCGGTGCCGCCGGGCACGCCCCGGATGTCGCCGCCCGCGCCGACGGCGGCGAACGTCGCGCCCCGCACAAGCAGTCGATGCTCCCGGTCAGTCATTCCGAGCCCCTTCGTCCGAACCAGGCCCCGCTGTCGTATCCCTGCTCACGGTCTTGCTCCAGCTCTTGGTCACGCCCGCGCTCCCGCCCGCGCTCCCGCCCGCGCTCACATCCCTGCCCATGTCCCTGCCCACGTCCAGGTCGCCCTCCGCGGCCACGCCCAGGTCGAGGGCGAGCGCCGCGCTCCAGCTGAAGCCGCGGGCGCCGCAGCCGTCTCCGGTGTACGGATCCACGTACTCGGCGAAGTCCGACGCCACCGCGGTGTCGAGGAGGGCGGCGCGCAGCGCGTCCGCGTGCTCCCGCGCGCCGTGCAGCCGCAGCCCGCGCTCCAGGAGCCAGTTGGTGTTGAACCAGGCGGGCCCGCGCCAGTAGCGCCGCGGGTCGAACGCGGGGCTGAGCAGATCGTGGCTCGGCACCAGGCGGACCCGCCCGCCGAGTTCGAAGTGCGGCCCGCGGGCCGTACGCACCAGGTCGTCGACGACGCCCCGGGGCAGCCCCGGCACGACGAGGGGGATCAGTCCGGTGACCCCGCGCTCGTCCACGAGAGCGCCGCCACCGCCCGCGCTCCCCGCACCGCCCCGCTCAGGGCCCCCGGCCAGCAGATCCCGGCACCGGAAGATCCCGCCCTCCCCGTCCCACAGCCGCTCCACCAGCACCCGCGTCAGCCGCTCCGCGCGGTCGTGGCGGGCCGTCGCGGGCGCGCCCAACTCGCGGGTGATGCGGGCGAGTGCGTGCTCGGAGGCGATGAGGAGGGCGTTGAACGCGGGGTCCTCGACGGCGAATCCGAACCCACCGGTCCCGTACCCACCGGTCCCGTACCCCCCGTCCCGGTACTCCGCGGCCAGCCGCACATACCGCCCGTAGTCGAGGTCCGTCGGCCGGTCCTGGGGCGAGCCGTGGTCGAGGTCGGCGCGGCGGTAGCTGTGCGGGCGCGCGGGTGGGACGCGGCTCAGGGGGCCGTCCCAGCAGGGGCTGTTGTCCATGCCCTGCTCCCAGGGGTGGACGACCGCCGCGAGGCCCGCGCCGCCGAGGTCGCGGTGGCGCAGCAGATGGCGGTGCCAGGCGGCGAGGCGCGGGTGCAGGCGGGGCAGGAAGGAGCGGGCCCGGGAGAGGCCGGGGTCGGCCAGGTGCACCAGCCAGGCGGCCAGCGCGTGCACCGGGGGCTGCACGATGCCAGAGGTCTGCACGGCCTGCGGCGCGCCCGCCGCGCGCCCGGCGGTGGTGGAGCGCCAGAAGTCGGGGCTCGGGAAGTACGCGTCGAGGGGGACGGCGGGGTTGAACACGATGTGCGGCACGCGGCCGTCGGCCCACTGCGCGGCCAGGAGCGTCTCCAGTTCCAACTGGGCGCGCAGCGGCGAGAGATGACGTGACCCGATGGCGATGAACGCGGAGTCCCAGGACCACTGGTGGGGATACAGCGCGCGGGAGGGGACGGTGGAGGCACCGGTCCAGTTGGCGCGCAGGACCCGGACGGCGCGCTCGCGGAGCGCGGCGGGGGTGGCCGGTGGGGCGCCTGGGACCCGAGGGGGGTGCGGTGGGGGCGCCGGGCCTGCGCCGCGCCGCGCCGAGGGCCCGGCGGTGGTGGCGGCAGGGGGCCGGATCGCGGCCCTCGTCGTGGTCGTACGGTCCACGCGGCACTCCCGGGGGCTGGGGGACCGCGCACCGGAGCCGCGTCCGACAGCCTGTCAGTTCGGATCCATCCACCATAGAGTTACGTCTGCGCAACACGCAAAACTCAATATGTAACGCCGAGTTGACGAGCGCAAGAGGCTGTCCGGCCGGGCGCGCGGGCAGGGAGTGGGCATGACGAACGGGACACCGGCACGTCCGGCCGCCGCCCAGGCGAGCGCGGGCGACCTGCTGCACCTGGTCCGCAGCGGCCGCGCGACCACGCGGGGCGCGCTGCAGCGGGTCACGGGCCTGTCCAGGGCCACCGTCGGCCAGCGCCTGGACCGGCTGTTCCGCGCGGGCTGGCTGCGCGAGGGCGAGGGCACCCCGGTCAGCTCGCCGCTCGGCGGCCGCCCCTCGGTGCGCCTGGAGTTCGACGACGCGCACGCCGTGGTCCTCGCCGCCGACCTGGAGACCCGGCACGCCCGCACGGCCCTGCTCACCCTCACCGGCGAGGTCGTCGCCGAGCGCGGCGGCGCGCTGCGCGTGGAGGAAGGGCCGGAGCGGGTCCTGGACCGGCTCGGCGCGGTCTTCGGCGAGCTGCTGCGCGAGAGCGGCAGGGACGCGGCCGCGGTGTGCGGCATCGGCCTGGCCGTGCCGGGGCCGGTCGACTCCGCCACCGGCCGGGTGGTGCAGCCGCCGATCATGCCGGGCTGGGACGGCTACGACATAAGAGGCAGACTCCGCCGCGCCTTCACGGAGCACGCCGGGCACGCCGGGCCCTTCGCGCACGCGGGCGCCGCCCCGGTCCCGGTCCTCGTCGACAACGACGCGAACCTCATGGCGTACGCGGAGCAGCGCGCCCACTACCCGGACTGCTCGGCGTTCGCGCTGGTCAAGGTCTCCACCGGGATCGGCGCGGGCGTCGTCGTGGACGGCTCGCTGTACCGGGGCATCGACGGCGGCGCGGGCGACATCGGGCACATCCGGGTGCCCGGGGTGCCGGGGAGCGCCGCCGCGCTCTGCAAGTGCGGCTCGTACGGCTGTCTGGCCGCCGTGGCCAGCGGGCGTGCGGTGGCGGCCCGGCTCGCGGCGGCGGGGGTGCCTGCCGCGTCCGGCTCGGACGTGCGGGAGCTGCTCGCCGCGGGGCACCCGGAGGCGGTGGGGCTCGCGCGGGAGGCCGGACGGCAGGTCGGCGAGGTCCTCGCCACCGTCGTGACGCTCCTCAACCCCGGCGTTCTCATGATCGCCGGAGATCTGGCCGGAACCCCCTTCCTCACCGGCGTCCGCGAGCTGCTCTACCAGCGGGCCCTGCCGCGCTCCACGGCCCACCTGGAGATCGTCACCTCGCGGCTCGGCGGCCGCGCGGGGCTCGTCGGGGCGGGCGCGCTGGTGGTGGAGCACCTGTACGCGCCGGAGCGGGTGGAGGAGCGGCTCGCGGCGCTCGGGGTGTGAGGCGGTCCGCAGGGGCGGTCGGCGGGTGGGTGGTGAGGTGCCCGGATGCCGAGATCGGGCCCGGATCCGGCCGCTTCAAACGGCGTGATTCTCGCCACCCTTGATGGGGCTTGCGCTCAGATGAGCGGATAAGAGGTGGCTGCACTTCTCCAAAGGGTGGCACTCAGTGCCATCGCTCGATCATTTATGACCTGAACTCACATCTGAGTTAGGCCCGCTCATCTGAGCAAAATGGCGGACCTTCGGGCGATGCGCGTTCAACTCTTGAACTCAATTGCGCCACCTGCGCTACTCCCGAGTCACTTTCGATCTAGCGGCGGACGGGTGGTTACGCCCGGGCGACCCACAAGTGGACGTACCCAGACGCCTTCGATCTGGGTATGTTCCTCGCCGTCAGGGCAGCCACCGCGTCCTCGAGGAGTCGAGACCCGTGTCGGAAAACAAAGATCCCCACGTACCTCAGGGAACTCAGGGCGTGAAGTTCGTCTACGACTTCACCGAGGGCAACAAGGAGCTCAAGGACCTCCTCGGCGGCAAGGGTGCGAACCTCGCCGAGATGACCAACCTGGGCCTTCCCGTGCCGCCCGGCTTCACGATCACCACCGAGGCCTGCAAGGTCTACCTCGACAGTGGCGACGAGCCCGCGGCACTGCGTGACGAGGTGAGTGCGCACCTCTCCGCCCTCGAAGCGGCGATGGGCAAGAAGCTCGGCCAGGCCGACGACCCGCTCCTCGTCTCCGTCCGCTCCGGCGCCAAGTTCTCCATGCCCGGCATGATGGACACCGTCCTGAACATCGGGCTCTCCGACAAGTCCGTGCAGGGCCTCGCCAAGCAGTCCGGCGACGACCGCTTCGCGTGGGACTCCTACCGCCGCCTCATCCAGATGTTCGGCAAGACCGTGCTCGGCGTCGACGGCGAACTCTTCGAGGACGCCCTGGACAAGGCCAAGCAGGCCAAGAAGGTCACGGTCGACACCGACCTGGACGCGGCCGAGCTGAAGAAGCTCGTCACCAAGTTCAAGAAGATCGTCAAGTCCGAGGCGGGCCGCGACTTCCCGCAGGACGCGCGCGAGCAGATGGACCTCGCCATCCACGCGGTCTTCGACTCCTGGAACACCGACCGCGCCAAGCTCTACCGCCGCCAGGAGCGCATCCCCGGCGACCTCGGCACGGCCGTCAACGTCTGCTCGATGGTCTTCGGCAACCTCGGCCCCGACTCCGGCACCGGCGTCGCCTTCACCCGCGACCCGGCCTCGGGCCAGCAGGGCGTGTACGGCGACTACCTGCAGAACGCGCAGGGCGAGGACGTCGTCGCGGGCATCCGCAACACGGTTCCGCTCGCCGATCTGGAGCAGATCGACAAGAAGTCGTACGACCAGCTCATGCAGATCATGGAAACGCTCGAGACGCACTACAAGGACCTGTGCGACATCGAGTTCACCATCGAGCGCGGCCAGCTGTGGATGCTCCAGACCCGCGTCGGCAAGCGCACCGCCGGTGCCGCCTTCCGCATCGCGACCCAGCTCGTCGACCAGGGCCTGATCGACGAGGCCGAGGCGCTGCAGCGCGTCAACGGCGCGCAGCTGGCGCAGTTGATGTTCCCGCGCTTCGACGACGAGTACGCCAACGGCGGGAAGGGGGCCGAGCAGCTGGGCCGTGGCATCGCCGCGTCGCCGGGTGCCGCCGTCGGCAAGGCCGTCTTCGACTCGTACACCGCCATCAAGTGGTCGCGGTCCGGCGAGAAGGTCATCCTGATCCGCCGCGAGACCAACCCCGACGACCTCGACGGCATGATCGCCGCCGAGGGCATCCTGACCTCGCGCGGCGGCAAGACGTCCCACGCGGCCGTCGTGGCGCGCGGCATGGGCAAGACCTGTGTCTGCGGCGCCGAGGACCTGGAGGTCGACACCAAGCGCCGCCGCCTGACCGTGAACGGCCACGTGGTCGAGGAGGGCGACGTCGTCTCCATCGACGGCTCGACGGGCAAGGTCTACCTGGGCGAGGTGCCCGTGGTCCCGTCCCCGGTCGTGGAGTACTTCGAGGGCCGCATGCACGCGGGCGCCGACGACGCGGACGAGCTGGTCAAGGCCGTGCACCGGATCATGGCGTACGCGGACCGGGTCCGCCGCCTGCGGGTGCGCGCCAACGCGGACAACGCCGAGGACGCGCTGCGCGCCCGGCGCTTCGGCGCCCAGGGCATCGGCCTGTGCCGCACCGAGCACATGTTCCTCGGCGAGCGCCGCGAGATGGTCGAGCACCTGATCCTCGCGGACACCGACGAGGAGCGCGAGAACGCCCTGAAGGAGCTGCTTCCGCTCCAGAAGCGGGACTTCATCGAGCTGTTCGAGGCCATGGACGGCCTGCCGGTGACGGTGCGTCTCCTCGACCCGCCGCTGCACGAGTTCCTGCCCGACATCACGGAACTCTCGGTCCGCGTCGCCCTCGCCGAGTCCCGCAAGGACCACAACGAGAACGACCTGCGCCTGCTCCAGGCCGTGCACCGCCTGCACGAGCAGAACCCGATGCTGGGCCTGCGCGGCGTACGCCTCGGCCTTGTCATCCCCGGCCTGTTCACCATGCAGGTCCGCGCGATCGCCGAAGCCGCCGCCGAGCGCAAGAACGCCAAGGGCGACCCGCGCGCGGAGATCATGATCCCGCTCGTCGGCACCGTCCAGGAGCTGGAGATCGTCCGCGAGGAGGCCGAGCAGGTCATCGCCGACGTCGAGCGGACCACCGGCGTGGCTCTGAAGCTGGCGCTCGGCACGATGATCGAGCTGCCGCGCGCCGCCCTCACCGCCGGACAGATCGCGGAGGCCGCCGAGTTCTTCTCCTTCGGCACGAACGACCTCACGCAGACGGTGTGGGGCTTCTCCCGCGACGACGTCGAGGCGTCCTTCTTCACCGCCTACCTCGAGAAGGGCATCTTCGGCGTCTCCCCGTTCGAGACGATCGACAAGGACGGCGTCGGCAAGCTCGTCCGCGACGCCGCCGCGGCCGGCCGCGCGACCCGCCCCGACCTCAAGCTCGGCGTCTGCGGCGAACACGGCGGCGACCCGGAGTCCGTCCACTTCTTCCACGAGGTCGGCCTGGACTACGTCTCCTGCTCCCCGTTCCGCATCCCCGTCGCGCGCCTCGAAGCGGGCCGCGCGGCCTCCACCTCGGCGGGCAGCGACCACCGCTGACCGCGGCGGGCCACCGGCCCGCACAGACCCCGGGACCGCCGCCGTGTCCCCGACCAAGACCGATGCGGCGGCGGTTCCGGATTCACCTGGGGCGGCACCTTGTGCGGAGGTGCCGCCCCTTCCTCCGTCCCGGTCAGGGCCGGCTGCCCCGGTTCAGAGCACAGGGCGATCCGGTGGAGGCGTACACGGCCTCTTCTGCGTCCAACTGGTCGGTACCCAAAACCGATCAGAAGGAGCGTCACGTGCAACATCCCGCATATCGGCGGCGCCTCGTGCCGGTGCTCGCGCTGGGAGTGGTGGCCGGGCTCGCGCCGGGGCTCGTCGCCGGGTCGGCGTCGGCGGCCCCGGGGGACCGGGAGGCCGCGTCGGACACGGCGGCCACCGCGACCTCCGCGTCCCTCAAGGGCGCAAGAGCCGCCGCCGCAGTCGACGCCGAGCGCCTCGCCCCGTACACCCGGCAGAAGCTCACCTGGAAGCGGTGCGCCGCCGACCAGCCCGCCACGTACCAGTGCGCCACGCTGAAGGTGCCGCTCGACTACACCAAGCCCGAGGGGAAGCGGATCGACGTCGCGATATCCCGGGTCAGGACCAGCGTGCCGGGCAAGCGGCGCGGGGTGCTGACGTTCAACCCGGGTGGGCCCGGCGACGCGGGGCTCGACCTGTCGCTGATGTTCGCCGAGGGACTGCCGAAGAACGTGCGCGAGCAGTACGACATGGTCGGGTTCGACCCGCGCGGGGTCGGGGAGAGCACGCCCGTCGCATGCGGCCTCACCGACGCCGAGCAGGCCTACCCGCGCCCCACCCGCAGCGCCGCCGAGGCCGCCGCGAACAACAAGTGGGCGAAGACCGTGGCGGACAAGTGCCGCGACAAGTACGGGAAGCTGCTGCCCCACATCAGCACCCGCAACACCGCCCGCGACATGGACGTCATGCGCGCCGCCCTCGGCGAGAAGAAGCTGTCGTACTTCGGCGTCTCCTACGGCACCGCGCTCGGCGCCGTCTACATGCAGCTGTTCCCGCAGCGCGCCGACCGCTTCGTCCTGGACAGCGCCGTCGATCCGGGGCGGATGTGGCGCGGCATGTTCCAGGTCTGGGCGCCGGAGGCCGAGCGGGCCTTCAAGCGGTGGACCAAGTGGACGGCCGCCCGCGACGCCACGTACCACCTCGGTGACTCCCCGGCGAAGGTCGCCCGGACCTTCCGCAAGCTGGTGGCGCGGGCCGACGTCGACCCCATCGTCATCGACGGCCAGAAGCTCGACGGTTCCCAGGTGCGGGACATCACGCGCGCCGAGTTCTTCAGCGTCCGCAGCGGAGCCAGGACCGTGGTGGAGCTGAAGAAGGCGGCCGAGGGCCGGCAGGCGCGCGAACTGCCCGGCGCGCAGGAGCAGTCGATGGACAACATGACCTCCAGCCAGTTCGCCGTGGTGTGCTCCGACGCCTCCTGGCCGCGCGACCCGGAGACGTACCGCCGCGACGCGATCCGCGACGCCGCCCGCTACCCGCTGTACGGCGACTTCGCCTCCACGATCACCCCCTGCGCCTACTGGGACAAGGGCGCCGAGCCCGCCACCAAGGTCGACAACAAGGTGAAGTCGCTGGTCGTGCAGAACGAGTGGGACTCGCAGACCCCGCTGGTCACCGGCAAGGCCATGCACCGCGCCCTGAAGGGCTCCCGCATGGTGACCGTCTCCGGCGGCGAGGGCCACGGCGTCGTCTTCGGCGACTCCCGCAACGCCTGCGCGGAGAAGGCCACCATGGGCTACCTGGTCACCGGCAAGCTCCCGGCGAAGGACCTCACCTGCAAGGCGACCCCCGGCGGCCAGCGGCGCGCCGGGTCCGCCGAGACCGCGCCCTCACCCTTCGGCCTGCGCTAGTCCGAAGCGCCCGTGCGCGGAACGCCCCGCGCACGGGCGTCAGTCCTCGATCCCCGACCGCTCCACCCCCGCCACGATCCACCGCTGGAAGAACAGGAACACCACGAGCAGCGGCACGATCGACACGGCCGCCGCGATGAACAGCTCGTGCAGGCGGATGACCTGAGAGGTGGTGAAGGAGGCCAGGGCCACCTGGACGGTCCACGCGTCCCGGTCCTGGCCGATCACCAGGGGCCACAGGAAGGAGTTCCAGGCGCCGATGAACACGATGGCCCCGACGGCCGCGAAGACCGGGCGGGAGTTGGGGACGACGACGAGCCAGTACGTACGCCAGTAGCCGAGGCCGTCCACCCGTGCGGCGTCCTCCAGTTCGCGGGGGAAGCCGAGGAAGTACTGGCGGAAGATGAAGCACGCGAACGCGGAGAAGAGGGTCGGGACGATCAGGCCGCGCAGGGTGGAGATCCAGCCGAGGGAGGAGACCAGGACGAAGCTGGGGACGAAGGTGACGGCGGCCGGGACCATCATCGTGGCGAGGACGAAGTAGAAGACGCGGTCGGCGTGGCGGTAGGGGATGCGGGCCAGGCCGTAGCCCGCGAGGGAGGCGAGGAGCAGGGTCCCCGCGGTCGTGAGGACCGCGATCAGGGCCGAGTTGTACAGGGAGCGGGCCATCGGGACGGTCGAGTCCTCGAACAGCTCCCGGATGTTCGACCAGTGCAGGGTGGACGGGAAGAACGTCCAGTCGGGGGACGTGATGTCCTGCTCGGACGCGAGCCCGTTGCGTACGAGCAGGTAGAAGGGGATCAGGAAGAGGAGCGCCAGGGCGATCAGGAGGACCACCCGCAGGGCGCGGCCCACCCGCACCCACGCGTCGTACAGCGGCGATCCGCCTCGTTTCGTTGTTCCCGCCATGCGTCAGTCCTCCTTCCTGCCGAGGCCGAACCAGCGCGCCTGACCGATCGTCACCACGGCGATGATCAGGGCGAGCAGCACGGCGCCCGCGCTGCCGAGGCCGAGGTTCTGGCCCTGTCCGAGGGCCGTGTAGTAGAGGTAGACGAGGGGTGGGCGGGCGTACGGGGGATAGCCGCGGGCGTCCGAGAGCAGGTTGTAGAACTCGTCGAAGGCCTGGAAGGCGTTGATGACGAGGAGCAGGGTCACCGCCACGGACGTCGTGCGCAGCTGGGGGAGCGTGATGTGGCGCAGGACCTGCCAGCCGGGGCGGGCGCCGTCGACGGCCGCCGCCTCGTAGAGCGTCGGCGAGATGCGTTGCAGGCCCGCCAGGAACAGGATCATGTAGAAGCCCGCCTGCAGCCAGAGCCGTACGGTGACGACGACCAGCCAGTACCAGGGCGGATCCGTCGTCGACAGCCACGCCGTCTGATCCGCGCCGAACCAGCCGAGCACGGTGTTCGCCAGGCCGAACCGCACTCCGTTGAAGATCGACATCTTCCAGATCAGGGCCGCCACGACATAGCTGCACGCCGCCGGGAGGAAGAACACCGACCGCAGGAACGCCTGCGCGCGCCGCATCCGGTTCACCATCAGCGCGAGCGAGAGCGAAAGGGCGAACGTCGTCGGCACGATGAAGGCCGTGAAGACCACGAACGTCCACAGGCTGTCGGTGAACGCGTCGTTCTTCAGCATCGACGTGTAGTTGTCGAAGCCGACGAAGTCGCTCGGCGAGACGGTGTTGTGGGCGTCGAAGAAGCTGAGGTAGACGCTCCAGCCCAGTGGTACGTACGTGAAGACGATCAGGCCGAGCGCGAAGGGGCCGACGAACACCCAGAACCAGAGGTTGCGGTTCTGCGGTCCCGCCAGGCGCCGCCACAGCCGCTCGCGCCGCGCGGCGCCCGCGCTCACGACGACTTCTTCTTCACCCGGTCCAGCTCCGCCGACACCTTCCGCACCACGGACCGCAGTTCGCTCTCCGGGTTCGCCCCGGACTTGATGATCCGGCTGAGTGCGTCCTGGTACGCGACCCGGCTCGCCGGGGTCCAGCGCAGCGGCTCCGCGTACCCGTTGTCGGTGGCGAAGCGCACCGCGTCGGCCGCCGGGCCCTTCGTGAGGACGTCGGCCTTCTTCGCGAGCGACAGACGCGCCGGGATGTGGAAGCCGTAGGACAGGGCGAAGTCCCGCTGGTGGTCGGTGCGTTCGATCCACAGCCACTTCACGAAGTCCTTGGCCGCCTGCTTGTGCGCGCTGCGGGCGCTGACCGCCGAGCCGTACGCCCCCACCGGCACCGCGGGCTCCGCTCCGGACGCGGCGGCGGGGAACGCGGCCACGCCGAAGTCGTCGCCCAGCGCCTTCTCGACCGCGGGCAGCGCCCACAGGCCCGACCACTGCATGGCCGTGAGCCCCTGGACGAACGCCGACGGGTCCGACCAGTCGGAGGGCGCGCCGAGAAGCAGCGACTTGTCCTCGTACAGCGCGCGCAGGTTGCTCAGGGCGCGGGCGGCCGCGGGGTCGTCGAAGCCGACCTCGCCGTCGTCGGTGACGAGCTTCAGGCCCGCCGCGTACAGGGGGGTGCCGCCGAGGGCGCCCGCGCCGCCGTCGTTGCCGAGGAACAGGCCCTTGACCTTCTTCGTCGTCAACTCGCGTGCGGTGTCGACGAGTTCGTCGAGCGACCCGGGCGGGGTGCGGCCCGCGTCGGCGAGGAGGCTCTTGCGGTAGTAGAGGAGCTGCATGTCGACGACCTGGGGGACGGCCCAGATCTGGCCGTCGTACGTCTTCGGCGCGAGCACCGCCGGGTTGAAGTCGTCCTTCACGCCGTCGAACAGGTCGGTGAGGTCGACGACCTGGCCGCCCTGGATCTGGTCCAGGGTGGGGCCGTTGACCTCGAAGACGTCGGGGCCCGACTTGGTGAGGAGCGCGGCGGCGGTCTGCTCGTCGTAGTTGCCGGGGCGCCACTGCACGGACACGTCGGCCTTGTCGTACGCGTCGGCGTACCGCCGCACGGCCTTCTCGGTCCCCGCCTCCCCGTACTGGTGGTACCACTGGGACAGCTTCGGCCCCTTGCCGTCCGAGTCGCCGCCGTCGCGGCCGGTGTTGGAACCGCACGCGGTGAGCAGCCCGAGGGCGGCGCCGGAAGCGAGCACTGTCCTGCGGTCGATGGTCATGCCGTCTCCCCCTGAAGCCTGGATCGTCGGGTACATGCCGGGCCCAACGATCAACCATGCAGGGGGATTACGACAGACGTATTGCAGCCGCGTGTAGCCCTCGCGGGGCGCCCCAGGACGGGCTGGAATCAGCCCGTCCGGCGATTGAGGACGAGGCCCGAAGGGCCGAGAGGGGGAGAGGGGCGCAGCCCCATCAGCGGCGCCCGGCGAGCCGGAACCGCAGTCGGCAGATCACCGCATCGGTGTCCCGCCGCACCGCGTGCGCGAGCACCGCCCCCCGCTGGTTCTGAAGCAGCCGCTGCCACAGATGAGCGGGCTCCACCTCGGGGATCAGCACGGTGACCCGGGTGCCCGGGTGGTACTGATACACCTTCCGCACGTACTCGGCGACGGGCCGCCCCACGGTCCGGGCCGTCGAGGGCAGCTCGACCAGCTCCACCCCGGGCCCCCACAGCTCCCAGTCCCGGCGAAGGGACCGCGCCGCGGCCCGGTCCTCGACGTCGTCGTACGTGACCGTCACGGCCCGCACCTCGTCGCCGAGCGACACCGCCGCGTTCAGGGCCTCGCAGGTCAGCCGGGACAGGCCGGACACGGGGACGATCACCAGGGAGTGGTCGCGGTGCGGCGGCTCGGGGACGCGGCCGAGGCCGAGGTCCGCACCGATGCGACCGTACGCCCGGTGCACGACCTCGAAGACGGCGACGATCGCGGGCAGCGCGAGCACGATCAGCCAGGCGCCCTCGGTGAACTTCGTGGCCGTCACGACGACGGCGGAGACGCCGGTGAGGACCGCGCCGAAGCCGTTGAGCAGCGCCTTCGCGGGCTTGCCCGCCTTGCGCCAGTGGATGACCATGCCGGTCTGGCAGAGCGTGAAGCCGACGAAGACACCGATCGCGAACAGCGGTACGAGGGTGTTGGTGTCGCCGCCGGAGAACACAAGGAGGCCCGCGCCCGCGACGGCGAGCGCGATCACACCGTGCCGGTGGACCTGCCGGTCGGCCTTGAGGGCGAAGACGTGCGGCAGGTAGTTGTCCCGGGCGAGCAGGCTCATCAGGACGGGCAGGCCGCCGAAGGAGGTGTTGGCGGAGAGGGCCAGCAGGATCATCGTGGCGAACTGGACGACGTAGAACGCCCAGTTGTGGCCGAGGGACGCGTCCGTGAGCTGGGCGAGGACGGTGACGCCCTCGACCGGCTGAAGGCCGAAGCGGGAGATGAGGACGGACAGGCCGATCAGCATCACGCCGAGCAGCGCGCCGAGCGCCACCTCCGCGTGCTGGGCGCGCTTGACGCGCGGGGTGCGGAAGGACGGCACGGCGTTGGCGATGGCCTCCACGCCGGTGAGCGCGGAACAGCCCGAGGCGAAAGCTTTCAGCAGAAGCAGGGCGCCGACCGTCGTGGCGTTGTCCGACAGGACCGAGGCATGGCCCTGGGCGGTCTCGGTGGAGACGGGGCCGTCCCGGAACAGGCCGACGGCGACCATCGTGAGGATCGCGCCGACGAACACCGCGGTCGGGGCGATGAACACGCGCGCCGAGTCGACGATGCCGCGCAGGTTGACGGCCGTGATGACGACGAGGACGCCGAGGCACAGGGCGACGCGGTCGCCGTACAGCTCGGGGAAGGCGGAGGTGAGGGCCGCGACGCCCGCCGTCACGGCGACGGCGACGTTCAGGACGTAGTCGAGGACGAGGGACGCGGCGGCGACGAGGCCGGAGCGGCGGCCCAGGTGCGTCTTCGCCGCCGCGTAGCTGCCGCCGCCGTCGGGGAAGGCGGCGATGACCTGCCGGTAGGAGGCGACGAGCACGGCGAGCAGCGCGGCGATCGCGAGGGTCACCGGCAGCGTGAAGCCGAGCCCGTAGCCGCCGGCCGCGGCCAGGACGAGCACGATCGCCTCCGGCCCGTACGCGACCGAGGCCATCGCGTCGAGGGAGAGCGCGGCCAGGCCCTGGAGGGCGGTCAGACGATGACGGTCGCCCGGGTCGGCCGCGCCGGTATCGGGAGGTTCCGCGAGGGCCGGGGCGCCGGGGCGCTCGGAAACGGTCGTCATGCTGGTGCCTTTCGCAGGTCAGCCGGTGTGGTCAAGCCGGCGTGTCAACCCAGCGTCAACGCGGGTGCGGCGGGCGTCGGCAC
The DNA here is from genome assembly GCF_045070545.1 of Streptomyces sp. RK9. Taxonomy (NCBI): domain Bacteria; kingdom Bacillati; phylum Actinomycetota; class Actinomycetes; order Kitasatosporales; family Streptomycetaceae; genus Streptomyces; species Streptomyces sp. RK9. The sequence continues at coordinate 1,828,403 of NZ_CP173703.1, forward strand.
TCCTTGGCGGCTCCTTGACGGGAGCGGGGTGCCTCTTGACGACTTGTTGAGGGGGGCGTCAGCGTCGCATCAAGGTGTGCCATGCATGTGTATGCGCCGCGTCAACGCCACGGACGGGGCCGGGGTGCCGTCCTACGGTGCGGCACATGGGACACGACTGGACGACTCGGGGCAGGAACACGGCGCACGCACTGGACGCGACCCGCGCGCCGGACGCGGACGCCGTGGTGACCGACCGGCGCTGGGCGTCCGACCTGCGGGCCGCCGTCTTCTGCTCGGTCGCGCTGTTCGCCCTGATCATGCTGGTCGACTTCGCGGGCGGGACGCTGAGCGCGGTGCGGACCGGGTGGTGGGCGGGGCTCGCCGTCCTGCTGTACGTCATCCTGCATCCGGTGCGGGTCAGCGCGGGTCCGGGGTGGCTCGCCGTGCGGGGGCCGGTGCGGCGGCGGCACGTGTGCGTCGGGTTGCTGACCAGCGTCCGGGTGAGCGAGACCGTCGCCGCACGGCTCGTCCTGTGTGACTCGCTCGGCAACCGCGTCGAGTTCGACCCGAAGGTCCTCGCCGAGAATCCGCTGCTGCTGCACCGCCTCGACGCGGGGGCTCGGGCTTCCCGGGAGTCGGGGCTGCTGCGGACCGGGTCGGTGGAGCTTTCGCGGCTGCTCGCGCGCTTGGACGGGCGGGAGGCCAGGGCGGTGTTCGAGGCGTCGGGGCTTCGCTAGGGGGTGCGATCGACCTGAGGGGCTCAGCCCTTGAGTGCCCCGTACGTCACCCCCGTCAGCACCTCCGACGCCGCCCAAAGGCGTTCGCCCGCCACGTCGTTGCGGGTCCAGGCGGCTCGTGGGGAGCGGGCGGGGGCGCCGCGCCAGGCGAGGAAGCGGGGGCCCGTGAAGGAGTCGGGGCGTACGTCGGGTGCGGTGGCCGCGTACAGCGTGGGGAGGGCGCCGGTCTCGGCGGACTGGCCGACGAGGCGGTTGAGCACCGCCATGAGGGCTTCCGCGCCCCGGCGGTTCGCCATCCGGGGGCCGGTCGCCTGGAGGTTGGTCGCGGCGTAGCCGGGGTGCGCGGCCGCCGCGATCACGTCGGCGCCGGACTCGGCGAGGCGCCGGGCGAGTTCGTGGACGAACAGCAGGTTGGCCGACTTGGAGCGGGCGTAGGCGGGCCAGCGGCGGTAGCGCAGCTCGCTGTTGAGGTCGCCGATGTCGATGTTGGCGAGCGCGTGGGCCATGCTGGAGACCGTGACGACGCGGGCGCCGGGCGTCGCGAGCAGCTGCGGCAGGAGCAGCCCGGTCAGCGCGAAGTGCCCGAGGTGGTTCACGCCGAACTGCGTCTCGAAGCCGTCCGCGGTGCGCCGGTACGGCAACGCCATCACACCCGCATTGTTGACCAGCAGATCGAGCCGCCCGCCCAGATCCTGCTCGAACCCTTCGGCGAACTCCCGCACGGAGGCCAGGTCCCCGAGGTCGAGACGCCGGAACGCGACGTCCGCGTCCGGCACTTCGTCCGAGAGCAGCCGCACGGCGTCCCCACCGCGCTCCGCGCTGCGGCAGGCGAGCACCACCCGCGCGCCCCGCCGGGCCAGCTCCCGCGCCGTGACGAACCCGATCCCGCTGTTGGCCCCCGTGACGACGGCGACACGCCCTTCCTGGCCGGGAATGTCCCGCGCGGCCCAACTCCTCGTACGCCCACTGCCCGTCATGCCGCTGAGCGTACGCCTGTATGGGCGGCTGGTCAGGGGGGTGACTGTGCGGGGGTGGTGAGGAGTGCGGGGGCGTGGTGGGGGCCCGGTCAGGCCGACGCGCCCCCGTCCACCACCAGGTCCGCGCCCACCACCGACGCCGCGTCGTCCGACGCCAGGTAGAGGACGGCCGCCGCGATCTCCGTGGTGTCCGAGACGCGGCCGAGGGGGGACTCGGACCGCATGCGGGTGGTGCGGTCGGTGGGGGTCTCGCCGGGGCGCAGGGACATCGTGGTGGCCGACGGGCCGGGGCTGACCGCGTTGACGCGGACGCCGTCCTGGATGTGGTCGAGGGCGGCGGCGCGGGTGAGGGCGGAGACGGCGGCCTTCGCGGCGACGTAGCCGGCGATGCCGGGGCGGCGTTTGTGGGCGCCGAGGTTGGAGGAGATGTTCACGATCGCGCCGCCGCCGTCCTGGGTGCGCATCTGGCGGGCCTCGGCGCGCAGGGCGAGGAAGACGCCGGTGACGTTGGTGTCGAGCAGGGTCTGCCAGTCCTCCTCGGGGAAGTCGGCGATCGGGGCGCCGCCGCGGAAGACGCCCGCGTTGTTCACGGCCACGTCGAGGGAGCCGAAGCGGTCGACGGCGGCGCGCACCGCGGCTTCGACGTCCGCGGCGCGCGTCACGTCGGCGGGGTGCGCGAGGGCCGTGCCGCCCGCCTCCTCGATCAGCGTCACCGTCTCCTTCAGGGGGGCCTCGGAGCGGCCCGTGACGACGACGTTCGCGCCCTCGGCGGCGAGGGCCAGGGCGATGGCGCGGCCGAGGCCGGAGCCGCCGCCGGTGACGAGGGCGGTGCGGCCGGTGAAGCGGGTGCGGGCGGCGGTGGGCATGGGAGGGCTCCTCGGCGTACGGGCGTGGGGCTCTCCTCGGTGGGGGAGAGCGCCCGGTCCGCCTAGTATTGGACTGGGCGATCCAATACTAGGCGCAGACCCGCGCCTCGTACACCCCGACCCCCGCCTCGTCGTCGTCCAGACACCGCCCCGTCTCCAGGTCGAAGCGCTGCTTCAGGAGTGGCGAGGCCACGAACGGGCGGCCGTCCGCCGAGCCGACCAGGCCCCGGGAGAGCACGGCCGCGCCGGAGAACGGGTCGCGGTTGTCGATGGCGTACAGGCGTCCGGTCCGGTCCAGGAAGAGGGCCGCCTGCCGCCGGCCGTCGGGGAGCAGCACGGCCACGCCCCGGCCCGGGGTGAGCCGGGCCGCCGCGCACACGGTCAACCAGGACCCGTCCAGGCGGAGTTGGACGCTTGCGTCGGCGGTGGTGACGGTCGGGGCGGGCGCCGTCTCGGTCATCGTGGTCATCGCGCGGAGCTTCCTTCCAGGGGCCGCAGGGTCAGCAGCGGCAGGTCGGGCTTGATCTGGTCGCGCTCGGGGACGAACGCCACCAGCGGGTCCGGCGCCTCGGGCGCGTTCACGAACGACACGAAGCGGGCCAGGCGGTCCGGGTCGGCCAGCGTCTCGGCCCACTCGTCGCGGTAGTGCGTGACGTGGTCCGCCATCAGGGCCTCCAACTCGGCGCAGATGCCGAGCGAGTCGTCCACCACCACGTCCCGTACGTGCTCCAGGCCCCCGTCGATCCGCTCCAGCCACGCCGAGGTGCGCTCCAGGCGGTCGGCGGTGCGGATGTAGAACATCAGGAACCGGTCGATGAGCCGGACCAGGCCGACGTCGTCCAGGTCCTGGGCGAGCAGGTCCGCGTGGCGCGGGGTCGCGCCGCCGTTGCCGCCGACGTACAGGTTCCAGCCGCTCGCCGTGGCGATCACGCCGAAGTCCTTGGAACGGGCCTCCGCGCACTCGCGGGCGCACCCCGACACCGCCGACTTCAGCTTGTGCGGCGCGCGCAGGCCCCGGTAGCGCAGCTCCAGGTCGATCGCCATGCGCACCGAGTCCTGCACGCCGTACCGGCACCAGGTCTGCCCGACGCACGACTTCACCGTGCGCAGCGCCTTGCCGTACGCGTGCCCCGACTCGAAGCCCGCGTCGACGAGCCGCGCCCAGATCACCGGCAACTGCTCGACCCGGGCGCCGAAGAGGTCGATGCGCTGACCGCCGGTGATCTTCGTGTAGAGGCCGAACTCCCGTGCCACCTCGCCGATCACGATGAGCTTGTCCGGGGTGATCTCGCCGCCCGGGATGCGCGGCACCACCGAATAGGAGCCGTTCTTCTGGAGATTGGCGAGGAAGTGGTCGTTGGTGTCCTGCAGGGCCGCCTGTTCGCCGTCCAGGACGTAGCCGTCGGCGCCGATCGCGGGCGCGAGGGAGGCGATGACCGAGGCGACGGCGGGCTTGCACGTCTCGCAGCCCTCGCCGCCGCGTGCCGACTCGCGGCCGTGCCGGTCGAGCAGGTCCCGGAAGGAGGTGACGCGCAGGGTGCGGACGATCTCGTACAGCTCCTGGCGGGTCTGCGCGAAGCACCCGCACAGGCCCTGGTCGCCGGACTGCGGCAGGAGCTGGCCGATGAGCTTGACGCAACTCCCGCAGCCCGTACCGGCCTTGGTGCACTTCTTGACCTCCGGCAGCGTCGCGCACGCCTGCACGGCGGCCTTCGTGACGTTGTGGCAGTTGCACACCACGGCGTCGTCCGGCAGCGCCTCCGGGCCGAGGGCCGGGGCGGCGCCCGCGCCCGCGGGGAGCACCAGCTGCTCGGCGGGCACCGGCGGCACCGACCCGGTCAGCGCGCGCAGCGTCCCGTACGACTCCGTGTCCCCGACCAGGACGCCGCCGAGGAGCGTGCCGTCCGCGCCGACGACGAGCTTCTTGTACGTGCCCGCGCGCGAGTCCGCGTACGCGACGTCCAGGCAGCCGTCCGCCGTGCCGTGCGCGTCGCCGAACGACGCCACGTCCACGCCGAGCAGCTTCAGCTTCGTGGACATGTCGGCGCCGGTGAACGAGGCGTCCGTGCCCTCGGAGTTCTCGGAGTTCTCGGAGGCGAGGGCGGCGGCGGCCGTCTGCGCCATCTCGTAGCCCGGCGCGACCAGGCCGTACACCCTGCCGTCCACGGCCTGCGCGCACTCGCCGATCGCGTACACGTGCGGGTCGCTCGTGCGGCACCGCTCGTCCACGGTGACCCCGCCGCGCTCGCCGACCGCGAGGCCGCAGTCGCGGGCCAGCTGGTCGCGGGGGCGCACGCCCGCCGAGAACACCACCAGGCCGACGTCCAGTTCGGAGCCGTCCGACAGGCGCATCGCGCGCACCGCGCCCGCCTCGTCGGTCACGATCTCCTGCGTGCCCGTGCCCGTGTGCACGGCGAGCCCCCGGCCCGTCAGCGTGCGCAGGAGCGCCGCGCCGCCGCCGTCGTCGACCTGCGCGGGCATCAGGCGCGGGGCGAACTCCACGATGTGCGTGGCGAGTCCGAGCCCCTGCAGGGCGCCCGCCGCCTCCAGGCCGAGCAGCCCGCCGCCGACCACCGCGCCCGTCGTGGCGCCCGCCTTCGCGTACGCCTCGATGGCCAGGACGTCCTCGATGGTGCGGTAGACGAAGCAGCCGTCCGCGTCCTTGCCCGGCACCGGCGGCACGAACGGCACCGAACCGGTGGCGAGGACGAGGGTGTCGTAGCCGAGGACGCGGCCCGAGCGCGCGGTGACGGTCCGCGCCGCGCGGTCGATCCGCTCCGCCGGGTCGCCGAGGCACAGCTCGATGCCGTGCCGCTCCATGAACCCGGCCTCGGTGACGGAGAGTTCGTCCGGTGTCGTGCCCGAGAAGTACGAGGTGAGCTGGACGCGGTCGTAGGCCGGGCGCGGCTCCTCGCACAGGACGACGACGTGGTGCGTCCGGGTCAGGCCGTGCTCGGCGAGGGCTTCGAGGAAGCGCTGGCCGACCATGCCGTGCCCGACCAGGACAAGGTTCTTCTGCGGTGCCGGATGCGGGGTCGCACGCGGGGTCGAGGTCGCGTCCATGGGTTCAGTGGCCTCCGTCGTGAGTGAGCAGGTGCAGCAGCGGGCTGCCGTCGTCGGGCAGGGCCTCGTCGGCCTCCCAGGCCCGGGCGAGCGCGCCCACGGCCGTCAGCTCGCCGAGGAGCACGCCGCCGACGAGGCGGTCGCCGCGCACGACGACCTTGCGGTACGTGCCCCGGGTGGCGTCCGTCAGGCGCACCACGTCGTCGTCCGGGCGGGTCTCCGGGTCGCCGAACGCCGCGATGTCCAGGGGGTGTTCGTGGTGCGGCAGGGTCAGCCGGGTCAGGGAACGGGTGCCTGCGTACGGGCGGGCCGACTCCGGGGCGGTCAGGGCGGCGGCGAGGGCGTCGGCCTGGTCGAGGGCGGGGGCCGCGAGACAGGGGGCCGCGCCCGCGTGCTCGGCGCAGTCGCCGATGGCGTACACGTGCGGGTCGCTGGTGCGCAGGCAGTCGTCCACGACGACGCCGCGCCGCACGTCCAGGCCCGCCGCCCGGGCCAGGCCGGTGCGGGGGCGGACCCCGCAGGCCAGGACCGTCAGATCGGTGCCGAGTACGTAGCCGTCGGCCAGTTCCACCGACCGTACGGCGCCGTCCGACTGCCGTACGCCGCGCACCCGGCACTCGGTGTGCACCTCCACGCCGAGCGCGGTGAGGTGGCGGCGCACCAGCTCGGACGCGTCCGGGTCGAGCTGCCGCTCCATCAGGCGGTCGCCCTGCTGGGCCAGGACCACCCGCACGCCCCGGTCCGCGAGGGCCCGTGCCGCGCACACGCCGAGCAGGCCGCCGCCGACGACGACCGCCCGCGCGCCCGGGCGGGCCGCCTCCGACAGGGCCAGGCAGTCCGCCATCGTCCGGAACGCGTGCACGCCGCCCGGCAGGTCGCGGGCCCCCGGCTCGAACAGTCCGCGCAGCGGGGGCAGCACGGGGTTCGCGCCGGTGGCGAGCACCAGGTTCTCGTACGCCACCCGGGAGCCGTCCTCGCACAGCACCACCCGCTCCGCCCGGTCGATCCGGACCGCCCGCGTCCGCAGGTACCGCTCCGGCGCGGGCTCCGGCAGCGCGATCACCTCCGGCCCGTACCGGCCCGCGAGCACCTCGGTGAGGAGCACCCGGTTGTACGGGGCGTACGCCTCCTCGCCGATCAGCAGCGCGGCGCCGCCGAGCCTGGCGGCGAGCCGGGCTCCGGCGAGCCCGGCCCCCAGGACGACGGTGCGCTGCCGCGGGTCTCTGGTGGTCATGTCCCGCAGCCTGCTGGGCCGGGGTTTCCCGGCGGGGGCCGTGGTGTTTCGGCGGGGGAACGGGTGCCTCAGCGAAGTCGCCGACCGCCTGTGAGGACGAGTCCGGCCTCGGGCCCGTGGGGGGTGCCCACCGCTACCGCGGCGGGTTCGTCCCACCCTCCCCCAAGCTCTCGGCTTCGCTCGAGCAGGGGGGACCCCCATCCCGTTCACCGTTGGACGCGGGGTGGGCCCCGGGCCCGGGTGGTCTTCTGGCCTCGGGTCGGTGGGTGGTGCCCGCCGCTAGCGCGGCGGGTTGCTCCCGCCCGCCCACCCGTTTGCTGTGGGGCGTGGGGTGGGCCCCGGGGGGTTGTTTGTGGTGGAGGAGGGCTTCCTCCTCGGGCCGGTGGGTGGTGCCCGCCGCTCCCGCGGCGGGTTGCTCCCGCCCGCCCACCCGTTTGCCCTGGGACGTGGGGTGGGCCCCCGGGGGTGGTCTGTGGCCGGGTGGGGCTCCGTCCTCGGGTCGGTGGGTGGGTTCCGCCGCTGTCGCGGCGGGTTCTCCCGCCCGCCCACCCGTTCACCGTTGGACGTGGGGTGGGCCCCCGGGGGTAGTCGGTGGCGGAGCGGGATTGCCGTCTCGGGCCCGTGGGTCCGGTGGTGCCGCCTCGCGCGGTCGTCCAGCGCCGGGCCCCGAGGCGTTGCGGTCACCCTGGGACCACGGTGCGGGTGGGCGGGTGGGACGGAATCCGCCGCGCAGCGGCGGAGGACGGTTGCAGCACCACCTCACGCCGCCCGATGGCGCCAACCTCTGAAGTCCCTCAAGTCCCCCAGATTTCCGTGGACGCACCACCTACCCCCTCCATAGGGTCGCGATCATGCCCGACATACCGACGACCGCCGTCGTCGTCCTGTGCCTCGCCGCGTTCGCGGCCGGTTGGATCGACGCCGTGGTGGGCGGCGGAGGGCTCCTGCTGCTGCCCGCGCTGCTGCTCGGCCTGCCGGGGTCCACCCCGGCGGCGACCGCGCTCGGCACGAACAAGGCGGTGGCGATCGTCGGCACCACGGGCGCCGCCGTGACGTACGTCCGCAAGGCCCCCATCGACGTCGGCACCGCCGTGAAGATCGGGCTCGCCGCACTCGCCGGTTCCATGGGCGGAGCCTTCTTCGCCGCCGGGATGAGCACCGAGGTGCTCAAGCCCGTGATCATGGCCGTCCTCGTCGGCGTCGGCGCGTTCGTCATCTTCCGCCCCGACTTCGGCACCGCCCCCGCGACCGGCCCGCTGCCGCCCCGCCGGGTCCTCGCCGCCATCGGCCTCGCAGGCGTCGGCATCGGCTTCTACGACGGCCTCATCGGCCCCGGCACGGGCACCTTCCTCGTGCTCGCCCTGACCGCCGTGCTCCGGTTCGACCTGGTCACCGCCTCCGCCAACGCGAAGATCGTCAACTGCTGCACCAACGCGGGCGCCCTCGCCATGTTCGCCTGGCAGGGCGCCGTCCTCTGGCAGCTCGCCGCCGTCCTCGCCGTCTTCAACCTCGCGGGCGGCACCCTCGGCGCCCGCACCGCCCTGAAGAAGGGCAGCGGGTTCGTGCGGATCGTGCTGCTCACGACCGTGGTCGGGCTCGTGGCGAAGATGGCGTACGAGCAGTGGGTGGCGTAGGGGAGTGCGGCTGAGGCCACCGGCCAGGAATCTCAGCGCGTGCCCGTCAGGTGCGCGAACACCACCACATTGCCCTGGTAACCCGTCTTCTTCGAGTACGCCCCGCCACACGTGATCACCCGCAGCTCCGGCCGCCCCGCCGCGCCGTACACCTTCTCGTCGGGGAAGCCCTTCGCGTCGTACACCTCCACGGCGTACACCGTGAACAGCGCCACCCCGCCGTCCCGCCGCTCCACCTCGATGACCCGGCCCTTCGCGAGGCCGCCCAGGCGGTAGAAGACCGCCGGGCCCTCCGCGTTGTCGACGTGCCCGGCCAGCACCGCCGTGCCGCGCTCGCCCGGCGTGGTGCCCGCCTCGTACCAGCCCGCGAGGTTCTTGTGCCGGGGCGGCGGTACGTCGAGGCTGCCCCGGCGGTTGAGGCCGAGGCCCATCAGGGGGGCGTCCACGTCGATCGCCGGGATCCGGATCCGGTCGGGCGGTGACGGGGGCAGCGGGGCGGGCGCGGGGCCCGCGCGGGTGGTGCCCGGCGCGGCCGCCTGCGCGGCGGACGGCTGCGGGGGCGGGTGCCCCGCGGTGCCCTCGCGCACCAGCCAGGCGCCGCCGCACAGGGCGAGCGCGGTGGCCACCGCTATGACCCAGGTGCCGAACCTGCCTCGCCGCTGTGTCCGCCGCATGGCTCGCCCCCTCGGGGAAGGGTAGGGAAACGTATCGGTGCGGGTGGTGGCGTTCCCGCCTCCCCCGCCGGACACGAGGGACGTGCGGCCGGCAGGGGGAGGGGGAGCGGCGGTACCCGCGGACCGCGGAGGGGGCCCGTCAGATCCTGTCGCCTCTCGCCCGGCGATGCAGGAGCCAGGTACCGCCCGCGGCGGCGAGGGCGAGTACCGCCACGCCCGCCGCGGTCTTCACGGGGTCGGGGCCGAGCGCGCCACCGACCCCCGTCTTCACATGCCCCTTCGGATGCACCGGCACCGGCACCGGCTGCTCCTCGCGGGCGGACGCCGTGGACGTGAGCGTCACCGACAGGTCGCCCGCCACCTCGCGGCCGCCGGATCCCGCGCAGCGCGCCACGATCTCGTACGTCCCGGGCTGCGCCGACGGCGGCACCTTGAACCGCCCGGACGCCACCTCGGCCCGCGCCTTCGAGGCCAGCGCGAAGGTGCCCGCGCCGACCGCGCTGGCGTCGCCCGTCGCGGTGGCGTCCCTGCCGCACGCCGTGGTGTTCACCGTGACGGTGGTGCCGGGCGTGACGGTGGCCGGGGTCACCTGGAGGCCGCCCGCGGGTCCGGCGGACGCGGGGGCGGCGCACAGGCCCGCCGAGGTGACGGCGAGTGCGGCGGCGGTCGTCAGCTGGCGGGCTGTGCGCATGGGGCTTGCTCCTGTCGAGGCCTTCGTGCGGGACGCACCTCCGAGGTAAGTGGCACTCGGCCACGCACGCCTGCTGAAGCCCTGTCAGAAACCCTGCGAGGACCCGGCCCCTGACGCATCGACGACAACGTTCCAGCAGGTCACCACGCGTGTCGCGGAAAGGATCCGAAGCCGCGCCGCGGCGCCTGTGAATGGGTGACCCGGGGCCGGGCCGACAGCTGGGCCCGGCTCAGATCACGTCCCGGGGCACCGCCTCGTACACTTCCGAGACGGCCGCCATCAGCTTGTCGTCGACGGGCAGGTCCAGGTCGTCGACGCGGCGCACCGGGCTGACGCCCCAGGAGTTCGTGACGAGGGCCGCCCGGTACGAGGGCAGGTCCCGCAGCCGTACCGGCCCGAGCCGCGTGGGCAGGCCCGCGTCCGCGAGCCGGTCGAGCAGCAGCCGCATGGTGATGCCGGTCAGGTGCGGGGCGTTTGGCCACACGAGGTCGCGCCCGTCGAAGAAGGCCACATTGGTGATCGCGCCCTCGCTGATCAGGCCGTCGGGGCCGGTGAGCAGCGCCTCGTCGTAGCCCGCGCGGCGCGCCTGTCGGCCGTGGTAGGCCTGCCCGAAGCCGCCGAGGTGCTTGATGTGCGCGACCGGCCGTACGTACGGCACGGACTTCAGGGCCTGCGCCCGCTCGGCCATCACGGCGGGCAGCTCGGTGGGCGGCCGCACGGTGACCATCAGGGACGGGGTGCCGCCGGGGGCGTGCACGTACACGCGGACGGAGGCGTCGGCGATGACGCCCGTCGGGCCGTCGGCGCCGCCGTCCCCGGCGAGCACGTGCCGGATCAGCTCGCGGACCCGCTCGCCGTCGAGCTCCTGGTCGAAGAGTTCCCGCGTCGCGGCGTCCAGGCGGTCGAGGTGCGGCCCGAGTCCGCGCACCCTGCCGCCCCTGACCTGCATGGCGGTGAAGTGTCCGAAGCTGTCGAGGGCGCGCGCCCGCAGCGTCTCGACGGTGCCGGGGGCGCCGTCGATCTCCAGTCGGGTGACGTCGGCGGTGGTGGCGGTGAGGGGCGGTGGTGTGGTCATGGGGCCACCGTACGTTCGGAGTTCACCGGGCCGGGTGGCTCGGGCGGTCCGGTGCTTGCGGGGGTCCCGGGGCGGGCGGCTCAGTCCTCCAGCAGGCGGCGCGGGCCCGGGCCGTGCGCGGCCAGCTCGTCCCACGGGTTCGACAGGGCGCAGCGGTCCAGGGAGAGGCAGCCGCAGCCGATGCAGTCGCTCAGGTTGTCGCGGAGGCGCTGCAGGGTGCGGATGCGCTCGTCCAGGTCCGCGCGCCAGCACTCGGAGATCTTGGCCCAGTCCTCGCGGGTGGGCGTCCGGTCCTCGGGGAGCAGCTTCAGGACCTCGCGGATGGTGGCCAGCGGGATGCCGAGCCGCTGCGAGGTGCGGATGAAGGCGACGCGGCGCAGCGTGTCACGGCTGTAGCGGCGCTGGTTGCCGGTGGTGCGACGGCTGGAGATGAGCCCTTCGCGCTCGTAGAAGCGCAAGGCGGAGGGCGCGACTCCGCTGCGCTCGGCGAGTTCGCCGACGGTGGCTTCCTTGGCGTCCGGTGCGAGATGCGTCGTCATGCCGCCAGATTAGTCGCGGGCGCGGCTTGACCTGAACCAAGGTTTAACTAAGAAGCTCTCCGCATGAACACCACGACGGCCAAGGCCGCTTCGCAGTCAGCTTCCTCGTCCCCTGCTACCTCGTCCGCTGCTTCCTCCCCTGCTCCGTCCCCCGACCCCGCCTTCGCGTCCTCGGCCCGTACGCCGGTGAAGGTCGCCGTCATCGTCGGCAGCAACCGCGAGGGCCGCTTCGGCCCGGTCGTCGCCGAGTGGCTGCTCGCCCGGGTGCGCGCCCACGAGGGCTTCGAGGCGGACCTCATCGACCTGGCCGACGTCGACCTGCCCACCTCCCTCTCCTTCCGCCCGTCCGTCGAGGTCATCGCCGAACTCGACAAGGTCACACCGAAGTTGGCGGAGGCCGACGCGTTCGTCGTCCTCACGCCCGAGTACAACCACTCCTACCCCGCGTCCCTGAAGAACGTCATCGACTGGCACCGCGACGAGTGGCAGGCCAAGCCCGTCGCCCTGGTCTCCTACGGCGGCATCTCCGGCGGCCTGCGCGCCGTGGAGCACCTGCGCCAGGTCTTCGCCGAGCTGCACATGGTCACCGTCCGCGACACCGTCTCCTTCCACAACGCGGGCGCGCTCTTCGACGACGAGGGCGCCCACCGGGACCCGTCGGTCGCGGAGGCCGCCGCGAAGGGGATGCTGGACCAGCTGCACTGGTGGGCGTGGGCGCTGCGGTCGGCCAAGGAGACGCGCTCGTACGGGAGTTGAGCGGCACGTGGGTGCCCCCTCACGCCTCCGGCAGGCGTACCACCGCCACCGCGCCCCCGTCGTCCGCGTTGGCGAGGTCCACCCGCGCGCCGATGACGGCGGCCTGGCCGAGGGCGATGGTCAGGCCGAGCCCGGTGCCCTGGCCGCGTTCGCGGGCGCCCGTCTGGAACCGCTGCGGGCCCTCGCGCAGCAGGTGCGGCGGGAAGCCGGGGCCGTGGTCGCGGACCGTCACGGCGGCGCCGTCGACGCTCAGGTCGACGGGGCCGCCGCCGTGTCGGTGGGCGTTGCTGACGAGGTTGGTCAGGATCCGCTCCAGACGGCGCGCGTCGGTCCGTACGAGCCGCTCGTCGACGGAGCTGAACCGCACCCCGCACCCGCTGAACCGCTCGGTGCGGCCCGCCCGTTGGACCATGCCCGCGACGAGCGTGCCGAGCGGACGCACGTCCAGGTCGGGCCGCTCCACGTCGGCGTCGAGCCGGGCGACCTCCAGGAGGTCCTCGGTGAGGGCGCGCAGCGCCCCGACGCGGTCGCGCACCAGCTCGGTGGGGCGGCTCGGCGGCAGGAGTTCGGCGGCGGTGTGCAGCCCGGTCAGCGGCGTGCGCAGTTCGTGGGCGACGTCCGCGGTGAACCGCTGCTCGGCCTCCAGGCGCCGCTGCAGCGTCGCGGCCATGGTGTCGACGGCGGTGGCGAGGTCGGCGACCTCGTTCCTGCCGTGCCGGAAGCCCGGCGGCAGCGGATGCCCGATGCGGGCGTCCAACTCGCCCTGGCTGATGCGGCGCGCCGTCGCGGCCGCGGTGCGCAGATCGCGGCTGAGCCTGCTGGCGAGCCCGGCGCCGCCGAGCGCGGCCAGGGCCACGACGACGGCGCCGGACACGATCAGCTGCTGGTCGAACTCGGCCATCTCGTCGGCCTGTTCGCGCAGCGGGAGGCGTACGGACAGGACGTGGTCGCCGACCGGCCGCGCCGCCCACACCGACGGCTCGTCCGCGTCCATGTCCAGATACGTGCTGCGCTGCCCGTCGAGCGCGGCGGCCCGCAGCGGCTCCGGAAGGCCGCGCGCGTCGATCGCCGCGTCCGTGTCGTCCTGGGGGACCTGCCCCGTCAGCTCGTACACCTGCCGTACGCGGACGAGCTGCGCCGTGGCCGCCGACCGCGCGCCCTCGCACACCTGGTCCAGGCGGGCGTTGTGGATGAGCAGCCCGATGGCGAGGGCGACGACCGCGCAGCCCCCGGCGAGCAGCGCGGCGATCTTCCAGCGCAGGCCGAGGGTCGCCCAGCGCGGGCCGACGGCGGCGAGGGCGCGCAGGGCACGGCGGGATGCGGCGCGCAGGAGCCGGGCGGGCGGGAAGCGGAGCGTCATGGGCGGGCCCCGGGGGATTCCGGGAGCCCGGGCCGGCCGCCCGAACCCCCCTCCTCACCCGTGCTGCCCTTCCCGCCCTCCCCGCCCTCCCCGCCCTCCCCACCCTTCCCGTCCTTGCCGTAACTCCTGACGTCACTGACGGTGGACATCCGGGTGCCGTCCCAGTGGAAGCGGACGGCCTGCTCGCCGCCCTCCGCGCAGGGGCTGCGGACCAGCAGATCGGTGCCGAGGGTCTCGACGGCGAGGCGCCGTCCGGCGGTGAACAGGACCGGATAGACCTTGCCGCGCTTCTCGTAGTAGACGACGAGCACGCTGCGCCCGCTCTCCACGTCGACGGCGACCACCATCTCGGGCCTGCCGTCCCCGGTGAGGTCGGTGAGCACCGGCGGCCGGATGCCCGGCCGCCCCGGCTTCTTGACCACGGGCCGGTCGGCGAGGGTACGCAGCCGGGTGTCCGCGCGCAGCAGCTCCCGCACGTCGGCCTCGGCGAGCCCGCCGGGCCCGAGCGGGCCGAGCCCGTCCAGCGGCTCGGGCGGCGGCTGCCGCGACGTCGGGTCCTCGCCGGGCGCCGACGGCGACGAACCCGACCAGGCGGACCACAGCGGCTCGGGGCGCGGCTGCACCGACACCGGCGGCGCGGGATCGCTGTCGCCGAGGCCGCTGCCGGCGCCGCACGCGGACAGCACGGCGACGGCCAGGGCGGCCAGGGGCACGCCAGGCGGGATGCGGAAGCGCGGGTTCATGTGAGAGCCGGGGAGTGGGGGGCGGGTGGGGGTGACCGGTCACCGCTGTCGACGGTAGGAAGGGCGCATCACGGAAACCGGGAGGTTGTGTAACAGCGGCGCCCAAAATTCCTGAACGTCTGATATCGGGACCTTCGGCCCGGCCGGTAGCCTCCCCGTACGTGAGCCCCGAGGAGAGGAAGCGCACCCCCGTGACCGACCACCCGAAGCCCACCGCCCCCACCGTCCTGACCGTCCTGACGACGACCGACACCCCGGACAAGGCGGACGCGCTGGCGCGCGGTGCCGTGGAGGCGCGGGTCGCGGCCTGCGCGCAGATCAGCGGCCCGGTGACGTCGGTGTACCGCTGGGAGGGTGCGGTGGAGACGGCCCGTGAGTGGCAGGTGCTCCTGAAGACGACGGAGTCCCGCTACCCCGACCTGGAGTCCTGGCTCCTGGCGGCCCACGACTACGAGACCCCGGAGATCATCGCGACCCCCGTGACCGGCGGCAGCGCGGCCTACTTGTCCTGGGTGGCGGCGGAGACCTCCGAGGAGCCCTCCGAGGGGACCCCGAAGTGACCCCGAAGTGACCCCTCCGGCGCCCTGCGCACGCTCTACGAACGAGTGGCCCGTGAGGTGCACTGCGCGGACGGGCAATTCCAGCCCGTCATGGGGGTCCCCCCTGCTCGAGCGAAGCCGAGAGCTCGGGGGAGTTTGAGGACGAGGCGCGAAGCGCCGATTCGGCGGAGGCTGTCCCACCCGAAGGGGACACCCACCCCTGGGGCCCAGGGGCGCAGCCCTGGGATCGGGAAGGGGTGGGATGGGGGAACCCTCACAGCCGTTCCACCCGCACCGCACACACCTTGAACTCCGGCATCCCCGAAACAGGATCCAACGCGGGATGGGTGAGCGTATTGGCCCGCCCGTCCCCCGCCCAGTGAAACGGCATGAACACCGTATCGGCCCGAATCCCCGAGGTGACCCGCACAGGAACCACCACCCGCCCCCGCCGCGAGACCACAGCGACAACGTCCCCCTCGGAGACCCGCAACCGCGCGGCAAGCCGAGGATGCACCTCCACGAACGCCCCGGGCGCGGCGGCGTTCAACTCCTCCACACGCCGGGTCTGCGCACCCGACTGATACTGCGAGAGCACCCGCCCGGTGGTCAGCACGACGGGATACTCCGCGTCGGTCTCCTCGGCGGCCTCCCGATGCGCGACGGCGACGAACCGGGCCCGCCCGTCCTCGGTGGCGAACCGGTCGAGAAAGAGCCGAGGCGTCCCCTCATGACGCCCCTCCCCGTCGCCCTCCCCCCGAGGGCAAGGCCAGAAGACCCCTTCCCCGTCCCCCTCCCGCAACCGCCCGTACGAGATCCCCGAGTAGTCCGCGACCCCACCCGCACTGGCCCGCCGCAACTCCTCGAACACGTCCTCGGCCACGACGGGAAACCTCTCCCCGTGCCCGAGCCGGGAGGCGAGCCCGTGCAGCACCTCCAGATCACTGCGCACACCACCGGGCGGATCGACCGCGCGCCGCCGCAGCAGCACCCGCCCTTCGAGGTTGGTGACGGTCCCGGTCTCCTCGGCCCACTGGGTGACGGGCAGGACGACATCGGCGAGCCGCGCGGTCTCGGAAAGCACCACATCGGCGACGACCAAGAAGTCCAACGACCGTATCCGCTCCTCCACATGGGCGGCGCGAGGAGCGGAGACAACAGGATTGGACCCCATGAGAAGCAGAGACTTCACATCCCGCCCCAGCGCATCGAGAAGCTCATAGGCGGACCGCCCGGGCCCGGGCAAGGAATCAGGGTCAACTCCCCACACCCCGGCGACATGCGCCCGCGCCGCAGGGTCGGTCAGCTTCCGGTACCCGGGCAACTGATCGGCCTTCTGCCCGTGTTCACGCCCGCCCTGCCCGTTGCCCTGCCCGGTGAGACACCCGTATCCGGAGAGCGGCCGCCCGGCCCGCCCGGTGGCCAGACACAGGTTGATCCAGGCGCCCACGGTGTCGGTGCCCTTGGACTGCTGCTCGGGCCCGCGCGCGGTGAGCACCATGGCGTTCTCGGCATCGCAGAAACGCCGTACGACGTCCCGCAGTTGGGGAACGGGAACCCCCGTGACGCGCTCCACGTGCTCGGGCCAGTGCGCCATGGCGGCGGCGCGGGCCTCCTCCCATCCGGTCGTACGTTCCCGGATGTACGCCTCGTCGACGCGTCCCTCGGCCACCACGAGGTGCAGGAGCCCGAGGGCGAGGGCGAGGTCGGTGCCGGGGCGGGGGGAGAGGTGGAGATCGGCGTGCTCGGCGGTGCGGGTGCGCCGAGGGTCGACGACGATCAACGTGCCCCCGTTCTCCTTGAGCTCGGTCAGGTACCGCAGGGCGGGCGGCATGGTCTCGGCGAGATTGGACCCGACGAGGATCACGCACCCGGTGCGGGCGACGTCGGCGAGCGGGAAGGGCAGCCCGCGGTCGAGCCCGAAGGCCCGCGTCCCGGCGGCAGCGGCGGAGGACATGCAGAAACGGCCGTTGTAATCGATCTGCGAGGTCCCCAGCACGACCCTCGCGAACTTCCCCAACGCATAAGCCTTCTCATTGGTGAGCCCACCCCCGCCGAACACCCCACAGGCGTCGGCCCCGTGCTCGCCCCGAACCCGCTGAAGCCCGTCGGCGACCCGGTCCAGCGCCTCGTCCCACCCGGCGGGCTCGAGCTCCCCGCTGACGGCGGACCGCACCAGCGGCTCGGTCAACCGCACCCGCGAGGACAGCAGAGCGGGCGCCGTGCGCCCCTTCCCGCACAACGCGCCCCCGTTGACGGGAAACGCGGGCCGCTCGACGACGTCCACCCCCGCGGCACCCCGGACGAGGCCCATGCCGCACTGGAGGGCGCAGTAGGGGCAGTGGGTGGGCGTGGCGTGGTCCGTCGTGGCGGGACCGGGCGCGTGCGCGGTCGGAATCCGTTCGGGTGCGGCCGTGGGGTGCATGGCCCCACCCTCCGACGCGCGTGTTTCACGCCACGGGCCTCCGGGTTACGCGAGCGGTACGGCGACCTCCGGCCGGTTCGGGCCCGGCTGTGAGGGCGGGGCGGAGCTCAGATGATGTGCACGCCCTGGCCACCCGATACATAGCCGGTGGCCCCGGGAGCGACGACCTGGAGTTCCTTCAGGTCCCGGCAGTGCGGATCGGCGTACACGTAGGCGTCGCGCCCGGTGTTGTTGACGACGAGGGCGTTGGGCGCCTTGCTGGGGTAGCAGCCCGGACGCGGGTCGTTGTACGTGGTGCCGTTGATCGTCAGCGACCCGCCGGGCTCGGCGGCGGCGACGGGCGCCGCGAACGGCAGGGTCAGGGCCACGGCGGTGGCGGCGGCAGACAGCAGTGCGGAAGCACGGGGCATGGGAGGGGTCCTCGTCCGGTGTCTGGGTGAACTGGGCCGGGAGCCTATCGACCCGCCACCGCATTTCCCGCCCGGGCACGCGGAGCGGGACCACCCTCACCCTGACAAGCCCCGCACCCCGCCCGTGAGCCTCCCGAAAACACTCGTCACGGCGACGCAACGGGACCGCAATCTGCCCCCGCCATCCTCGGTCCATGACGCCGTCGAACCCGCATCCGGACCCCACGGCCCTGCCGGACCCCACGGCCTCGCAGGATCCCGTCTCCCCGCAGGACCCCGTCTCCCCGCCGGACCCCGTCTCCCCGCCGGACCCGGCCACCCCCTTGGACACCACCGCCCAACTCATCACCCGCATCACCAGCGAGCTGGGCACCCGCCTCGGACACGTCACCCTCAACGGGTCCCCCAGAACGGACCCCACCCGCACTCCCACCCGCACCCCTGTCCCCACCTTCCCCGCCTTCCCCACCCCCGCGCTCCCCGCCCCCGCCCTCCTCCTCGTGGCCCACGGCAGCCGCGACCCCCGCGCCCGCCGCACCGTGACCGCGCTGCTCGACGTCGTCCGTGCGCTGCGTCCGGGCCTGGACGTGCGGCTCGGGCACATCGAGCTGAACGAGCCCGGGCTCGACGAGGCGCTGCGCGGCCTGCCCGCCGACGGCCCCGGCGCCGTCCTCGTACCGCTGCTCCTCAGCCGCGGCCACCACGTCAAGCACGACATCCCCGCCGCAGCCGCAGCGGCCCCTCGCTCGGGCGCGTCCCGCCCCCTCCGCCTGGCCGCCCCCCTGGGCCCCCACCCCCTCCTCGTCGAGGCCCTGCACACCCGGCTCGCCGAAGCGGGCTGGCCCGCCGGGGCCACGGCGGAGGGGCACGGCGTCGTTCTCGCCGCCGCGGGCTCCCGTGACCCGGACGCCGCCGTCGACACCCGCCGCGCCGCCGGCCTCCTCGCCCGCCGCCTCGGCGTCCCCGTCGTACCCGCGTACGCCGCGCCGACCGAGCAGACCCCGACGACGGTGCCCGCGGCCCTGCGCGCCCTCGCCGCCCGAGGCGTCCGCCGCGCCGCCGTCGCCTCGTACTTCACCGCGCCCGGCCGCTTCGCCACCCAGGTCGCCGACGCCGTGCCGTGGCTCGCCGCCGCCCCGCTCGGCGCGCACCCGGCCCTCGCCGCCCTGCTGCTGCACCGCTACGACCAGGCAAGGTCGGCCGCCCCCGTGCCCCACCGACAGCTGACGTCGGCCTGATCCCCGACCCTTGGCCGACCGGGCCCGGCCGGCCACCCCCGTCCCCCACCCCCCGCGCACCCCACCCCCCGACCCGTCTACTGTCAGTCCATGGAAGGCACCGCACCGCACCCGCACACCGTTCTCTACGACGAGGCAGCAGTCGAGCGCTGGGCGCCCGAGCCCGACAAACGGCCGGGGCGCACGGACTTCCAGCGGGACCGGGCGCGGGTCCTGCACTCGGCGGCCCTGCGTCGGCTCGCGGGGAAGACGCAGGTGGTGACGCCGGGGACCAAGAGCCAGGAGTGGGACGCCAGCGCGCGGACGCGCCTGACGCACTCGCTGGAGTGCGCTCAGGTCGGCCGGGAGCTGGGCGCCGCGCTGGGGTGCGATCCGGACCTGGTGGAGACGGCGTGCCTGTCGCACGACCTCGGCCACCCGCCGTTCGGGCACAACGGCGAACAGGCGCTCAACGAAGTCGCGCAGGGATGCGGCGGGTTCGAGGGCAACGCCCAGTCGCTGCGCCTCCTTACGCGCATCGAGCCCAAGCGGTTCGTCCGCGGCGGGAAGGACGGCGAACTGGTCAGCGTGGGGCTCAACCTCACGCGCGCCGCGCTCGACGCCGCCACCAAGTACCCCTGGCCGCGCGGCTCCCATCCGACGGACCCGTCCTCCGTGAAGTTCGGTGTGTACGACGACGACCGGCCGGTGTTCGACTGGGTGCGCAAGGAGGCACCGGCCCACCCCGGCTCCGGGCACCGCACCTGCTTCGAGGCGCAGATCATGGACTGGTCGGACGACGTCGCGTACTCGGTGCACGACATCGAGGACGGCCTGCACGCCGGGCACATCGACCCGAACCTGCTGCACGCCGAGCCCGAGCGGCAGGACGTCTTCCGTGTCGCCATCGGGCGGTACGTGAGCGCGGACACCGATCCCGCCGAGCTGGGGGAGGCGCTCGACCGGCTGCAGGAGCAGGAGTGGTGGCCGCACGGGTACGACGGGTCCGCCGTCGCCCAGGCCCGGCTCAAGGACGCCACCAGCCAGCTCATCGGCCGCTTCTGTCTGGCGGCGGAGGCGGCGACCCGGGAGCGGTACGGGACGGGGCCGCTCACCCGGTACGCCGCCGAGCTCGTCGTGCCCCGCGCGGCGCGCCTGGAGTGCGCGGTCCTCAAGGCCGTCGCGGACCGTTACGTGATGCAGCGCCCCGCCCAGGAGCGGCTCCGCGCCGACCAGCGGATCATCGTCGCGGAACTCGCCGCCGCCCTCACCGCCCGCGCCCCCGAGGGCCTCGACCCGCAGTTCCGGGCGCTGTACGACGCGGCCACTGACGACCGCGCCGCCCAGCGCGTCGTCATCGACCAGATCGCGTCCCTCACGGACGCCGCGGCGCGCTCCCTGCACCGACGGCTCACGGGGGACCCTCATAGGCGATGACCGTCGCACCCCATAAATTGGGCAACCCAGACGGTGAGTGACCACGACCGCGAGAGCGGCGCCGGATCCGGCGCGGAGGGCGTGACGGAAAGTGGCCGAAGGGGCGCGTACCCTCTTCCGTCCTCACGCTCCGTGCGGGACGCTCCCATGAGCTGAAGGTTTCGAGGAGGCATCAAGTGGTCGACGCGGATCAGACGTTCGTCATCGTCGGAGGGGGCCTCGCGGGCGCGAAAGCGGCCGAGACGCTCCGGACCGAGGGCTTCACAGGGCGGGTGATCCTCATCGGCGACGAGCGCGACCACCCCTATGAACGCCCACCCCTGTCCAAGGGCTATCTGCTGGGCAAGGAGGACCGCGACAGCGTCTTCGTGCACGAACCCGGGTGGTACGCGCAGGCCGACGTCGAACTGCACCTCGGCCAGACCGTCGTCGCCATAGACCGCGCCGCGCACACCGTCCGCCTCGGCGACGGCACCGTCATCCGCTACGACAAGCTGCTCCTCGCCACCGGCGCCGAGCCGCGCCGTCTCGACGTCCCCGGCACCGACCTCGCGGGCGTGCACCACCTGCGCCGCCTCGCGCACGCCGACCGCCTCCGGCACGTCCTCGCCGCCCTCGGCCGCGACAACGGCCATCTGGTGATCGCGGGCGCGGGCTGGATCGGCCTGGAAGTCGCCGCGGCCGCCCGGGAGTACGGCGCGGAGGTCACCGTCGTCGAGCCCGAGCCGTCGCCGCTGCACGCCGTCCTCGGCCCCGAGGTCGGCCAGATGTTCGCCGACCTGCACGCCGAGCACGGCGTCCGCTTCCACTTCGGCGCCCGCCTCACCGAGATCGCGGGCCAGGACGGCATGGTCCTCGCCGCCCGCACCGACGACGGCGAGGAGCACCCGGCGCACGACGTGCTCGCCGCGATCGGCGCCGCCCCGCGCACCGCGCTCGCCGAGTCCGCGGGCCTCGACCTCGTCGACCGCGCGGACGGCGGCGGCATCGCCGTGGACGTCACCCTGCGCACCTCCGACCCCGACATCTACGCCGCCGGGGACGTCGCCGCCGTCCAGCACCCGCTCTTCGGCACCCGCCTGCGCGTCGAGCACTGGGCCAACGCCCTCAACGGCGGCCCGGCCGCCGCCCGCGCCATGCTCGGCAAGGACGTGACGTACGACCGCGTGCCGTACTTCTTCTCCGACCAGTACGACGTCGGCCTGGAGTACTCGGGGTGGGCGCCCCCGGGCACGTACGACCAGGTGGTGATCCGCGGCGACGCGGGCAAGCGCGAGTTCATCGCGTTCTGGCTGAGCGACGGGCAGGTCCTCGCGGGCATGAACGTGAATGTGTGGGACGTCACGGAGGCGATCCAGAAGCTCATCCGCAGCGGTGTCCGCCCGGACCCGGAGGCCCTCGCCGACCCGTCCCGGCCCCTCACGGCCCTCCTGGAGTGATGAGTTTCGGCCACTTCGTCGCCCGCCGCCGGGGCCACCGGCCACCGGCGGCTCACGGCGGCACCTGGAGTGTCGGCGCCTGGCCGTAGAATTCCCGCGTGGCTGGACGGATCAATGACGAGGACGTGAAGGCGGTTCGGGACGCGGTCCCGATCGACGCCGTCGTGTCCGAGTACCTCCAGCTGCGCAACGCGGGCGGCGGAAACCTCAAGGGCCTCTGCCCCTTCCACGACGAGAAGTCGCCGTCGTTCCAGGTCAGCCCCAGCAAGGGCCTGTTCCACTGCTTCGGCTGCCAGGAAGGCGGCGACACCCTCACCTTCGTGATGAAGGTCGACCACCTCACCTTCTCCGAGGCGGTGGAGCGCCTCGCCGGCAAGGCGGGCATCACACTGCGTTACGAGGAGGGCGGGTACAACCCCTCCCACCAGCGCGGCGAACGCATCCGCCTGATCGAGGCGCACAAGGCGGCCACCGACTTCTACATCGCCCAGCTGGAGAGCGCCGAGGCCGAGATCGGCCGCAAGTTCCTCGCCGAGCGCGGCTTCGACCAGGCCGCCGCCGCGCACTTCGGCGTGGGCTACAGCCCGGCGGGCTGGGACCACCTCACCCGCTT
Organism: Streptomyces sp. RK9; assembly: GCF_045070545.1. Taxonomy (NCBI): domain Bacteria; kingdom Bacillati; phylum Actinomycetota; class Actinomycetes; order Kitasatosporales; family Streptomycetaceae; genus Streptomyces; species Streptomyces sp. RK9. The sequence goes on from NZ_CP173703.1 coordinate 1,850,814, forward strand.
CCTGCGCGGCAAGGGCTTCACGGACAAGGAACTGATCCTCTCCGGGCTCTCCCAGGACGGCCGCCGCGGCCCCATCGACCGTTTCCGGGGCCGCCTGATGTGGCCGATCCGCGACATCGGCGGCGAGGTCGTCGGCTTCGGCGCCCGCAAGCTCCGCGACGACGACAACGGCCCGAAGTACCTGAACACGCCCGAGACCCCGGTCTACAAGAAGTCCCAGGTCCTGTACGGCATCGACCTCGCCAAGAAGGACATCGCCAAGGCCAGCAGGGCCGTCGTCGTCGAGGGCTACACCGACGTCATGGCCTGCCACCTCGCGGGCGTCACCACGGCCATCGCGACCTGCGGCACGGCCTTCGGCGGCGATCACATCAAGATCCTGCGGCGCCTCCTCATGGACAACGGCTCCGCCCGGGTGATCTTCACCTTCGACGGCGACGCGGCCGGCCAGAAGGCGGCCCTGCGCGCCTTCGAGGACGACCAGAAGTTCGCCGCCGAGACGTACATCGCCATCGCGCCCGACGGCATGGACCCCTGCGACCTGCGGCTCGCCAAGGGCGACGAGGCGGTCGCCGACCTCGTCCAACCCCGCACCCCGCTGTTCGAGTTCGCCCTCCGCCAGATCGTCGCGCGGTACGACCTGGAGACCCCCGCGGGCCGCGCCGCCGCCCTCGACGAGGCCGCGCCCGTCGTCGCCCGCATCAAGAACACCGGCGCGCAGCACGAGGTCGCCGTGCAGCTCGCGGGCATGCTCGGCATCCTCGACACCCAGTTCGTCGTCAAGCGCGTGGCGCAGCTCGCCCGCTGGGCACGCGAGCGCGGCAGCAAGGGTCCGGCCCCGCAGCGCGGCGCCGCCCCGCAGGGCCCCGCCCCCGCCGCCCGCCAGGGCCACGCGGGCCCCGCCCTGAACCTGCGCAACCCGGTGTACGCCACCGAGCGCGAGCTCCTCAAGCTCGCCCTCCAGCACCCCGACCTGGTCTCCCCGGCCTTCGACGCGTACGGCGTCGACGAGTTCACCGCCGCCCCCTACGCCGCCGTGCGCCAGGCGGTCCTCGACGCGGGCGGCGCGGAGTACGGCACCCAGGACCCGCAGGACTACCTGGTCCGGGTCCGCGACGCGGCCCCCGACGACGGGGTCCGCGCCATGGTCACCGAGCTGGCCGTCGAGGCGATCATGCGGCGGACCGTCGACGCGGCGTACGCGGGGGAGCAACTGGTCACCGTGCGGCTGCGCGCCGTGGACCGACGCGTCCGCGACGTCCAGGGCACCTTCGCCCGCCTCGCGGGCAGCCACGGCGACCCCGAGCAACTCTCCGCCGTGCAGAACGAGTTGTGGGTCCTTCAGCAGTACGGGCGGGCGTTGCGCGAGCGGGGCGCGGCGGCGCTGTAGGTGTTTTGGCCCGTCCGGCGTTTGAGGACGAGGCCCGAAGGGCCGAAAAGCGGGGGAGAGGGGCGCAGCCCCCTGTGCGCGCGGCCCGGGCGGGTGCGTGAACCGGCCCGCGCCGGGTAACCGGCCGGTTACGGACCGGACTCAAAAAGTCCCCGCACGCCCCTCGTGGCGGCCGTGTGTCGTACTCCACACTGGGGTGCGGTGCCTGAGTCCTCGGAGCGCGGCCGGCCCGCAGCAGACAGCGGGTCCGACATTCCCGCGGTTCCACACATCGTGTTCGGGACGGACAGCGGCGAGGCCGTCGACGCCGGTCCCGCTGTACCGCTGCCGTCCCCCGCGGCAGCGATCACCCTGGAGGTCGCCCCCGTGCAGACCCAGACCCTCACCCAGACCGACACCGCCGCGCCCGTGGACGCGGTGGACGCCGACGTCATAGCGGTGGTGCCGCCGCAGGGCCACGCACCGCTCCACCCGGAACTACCGGAGGCCACCGAGCAGGCCCCGGAGCAGGCGTCCGAGGAGGTCGTCGAGGTCGTCGAGGTGCCGAGCCCCCGCAGCCGCGCCGACACCGGTGGCCCCTCCTCCGACCTGTTCCGCCAGTACCTGCGCGAGATCGGCCGCATCCCCCTGCTCACCGCCGCCGAGGAGGTCGAGCTCGCGCGCGGCGTCGAGGCGGGCCTGTTCGCCGAGGAGAAGCTGGCGGGCACCCTCGACCCGGACTCCCAGCTCGCCCTCGACCTGGACAAGCTGGTCGTGATGGGCCGGATGGCCAAGCGCCGCCTCATCGAGGCCAACCTGCGCCTGGTCGTCTCCGTCGCCAAGCGGTACGTGGGCCGCGGCCTGACGATGCTCGACCTGGTCCAGGAGGGCAACCTGGGCCTGATCAGGGCGGTGGAGAAGTTCGACTACGCCCGCGGCTACAAGTTCTCGACGTACGCCACCTGGTGGATCCGCCAGGCCATGTCCCGCGCCCTCGCCGACCAGGCCCGCACCATCCGCGTGCCCGTCCACGTCGTCGAACTCATCAACCGTGTCGTCCGCGTCCAGCGCCGCATGCTCCAGGAGCGCGGCTACGAACCGACGCCCGAAGAGGTCGCCGCCCACCTGGACCTGCCGCACGAACGCGTCAGCGAGGTCCTGCGCCTCGCCCAGGAGCCCGTGTCGCTGCACGCGCCCGTGGGCGAGGAGGACGACGTCGCGCTCGGCGACCTCATCGAGGACGGCGACGCGGCGAGCCCCGTGGAGTCGGCGGCGTTCCTCCTCCTGCGCGAACACCTGGAGGCGGTCCTCTCCACGCTCGGCGAACGCGAACGCAAGGTCGTCCAGCTCCGCTACGGCCTGGCGGACGGCCGCCCCCGCACCCTGGAGGAGATCGGCAGAATCTTCGGCGTGACCCGCGAACGCATCCGCCAGATCGAATCCAAGACCCTCAACAAGCTGCGGGACCACGCGTTCGCCGATCAGCTTCGCGGCTACCTCGACTGAAAGCGCCCCGTAAGGGGCGCGGGGAACTGCGCGACCAGCCACAACGGACCGGAACACGCAGCTCCTCCAAGCCCCGACGGCGCTTAGTCGACCTCAGCCACGGCCTGCGCGAACTGAGCCGCGTACAACCGCGCGTACGCCCCCTCCGCCGCCAACAGCGCGTCATGCGTGCCCTGTTCCACGATCGCCCCGTCCTCCATCACGAGAATCGTGTCGGCGTCGCGAATCGTCGACAGACGATGAGCGATGACGAACGACGTCCGCCCGTGCGCGAGCCGCGCCATCGCCTTCTGGATGAGCACCTCGGTCCGCGTGTCCACGGAACTCGTCGCCTCGTCGAGGACCAGGATCACCGGGTCGGACAGGAACGCCCGAGCGATGGTGATGAGCTGCTTCTCACCGGCGCTGACCCCCGTGCCCTCGTCGTCGATGACGGTGTCGTACCCGTCGGGCAGCGTCCGGATGAACCGGTCGGCGTGCGCGGCCCGCGCGGCCTCCTCGACCTGCTCGCGCGACACGTCCTTGGCGGCGCCGTACGCGATGTTCTCCGCGATGGTGCCGCCGAACAGCCAGGTGTCCTGGAGCACCATGCCGATGCCGCCGCGCAGTTCGTCGCGGGACATCTTCGCCACGTCGACCCCGTCGAGGGTGATGCGCCCGCCGGTGACCTCGTAGAACCGCATGAGCAGATTGACGAGGGTCGTCTTGCCCGCGCCCGTCGGTCCGACGATGGCGACGGTGTGCCCCGGCTCCACGACCAGCGACAGGTCCTCGATCAGCGGCTTGTCCTTCTCGTAGCGGAAGGACACGTGCTGCATCTCGACGAGTCCGCGCGGGTCCACGGGGCGCTCGCCCGGCACCGGGTCGGCCTCCTGCTCGTCGGCGTCGAGGAGCTCGAAGATCCGCTCGGCCGACGCGACACCGGACTGCACCAGGTTCGCCATGGAGGCGACCTGCGTCAGCGGCATCGAGAACTGCCGGGAGTACTGGATGAAGGCCTGCACGTCACCGATCGAGAGGGACCCGGAAGCCACCCGCAGGCCGCCCACCACAGCCACCAGCACATAGTTCAGATTCGACATGAAGAACATCAGCGGCTGCATGATCCCGCTGTTGAACTGCGCCTTGAACGACGCCTCGTACAGCGCGTCGTTGTGCTCCGCGAAGGCCTTCGCGGACTCCTCCTGGCGGCCGAAGACCTTCACCAGGGTGTGTCCGGTGTACATCTCCTCGACGTGCGCGTTCATCGCGCCCGTGGACTTCCACTGCTGCACGAACTGCGGCTGCGAGCGCTTGCCGACCTTCGTCGCCACGACGAACGAGAGCGGCACGGTCACCAGCGCCACCAGGGCGAGCAGCGGCGAGATCCAGAACATCATCGCGAGCACGCCGATGATCGTCAGGAGCGAGTTGATGAGCTGGCCCATCGACTGCTGCAGCGTCTGGTTGATGTTGTCGATGTCGTTCGTGGCCCGGCTCAGGACCTCGCCGCGCTGCCGCTTGTCGAAGTACGACAGGGGCAGCCGCGACAGCTTCGCCTGCACGTCGCCGCGCAGCCGGAACACGGTCCGGTTGATGGCCCGGTTGGAGAGCCGCGTGGCCACCAGCATCATCAGGCCCGCCGCGAGGAACGCGCCCGTCGCGAGCAGCAGCACCGAGCCGACCGCGCCGAAGTCGATGCCGTCACCCGGCGTGAAGTCGAGCCCGGAGAGCATGTCGGCCATGCCGCCGTCGCCGTGCTCGCGCAGCCGCTCGATGGCCTCGGCCTTCGACTCGCCCTCGGGCATGTCACGGCCGACGATGCCCGCGAAGACCAGGTCGGTCGCGTGGCCGAGGATCTTCGGGCCGAGCACGGAGAGCGCGACGCTGATGACGACGGCCGCGAGCATCCCGTACATCGTGACCCGCTCAGGACGGAACTGCGCGAGCAGCCGCTTCCCGGAGCCCTTGAAGTCCATGGACCGGGAGTCGGGCCCCATCATCGGTCCACCGATGCCACCAGGCGGCATTACGCGGCCTCCGCTTCCGTCAGCTGGGAGAGGACGATCTCCCGGTACGTCTCGTTGTCGTCCATCAGCTCGTGATGGCGGCCCGTGCCGACGACCCGGCCCTCGTCGAGGACCACGATGCGGTCGGCGTCACGGATGGTGGACACCCGCTGGGCGACGATCACGACGGTCGCCTCCCGGGTCTCCTCGGTGAGCGCGGCCCGCAGGGCCGCGTCGGTGGCGTAGTCGAGCGCGGAGAAGGAGTCGTCGAAGAGGTAGATCTCCGGCCGCTGCACCAGCGTCCGCGCGATGGACAGGCGCTGCCGCTGACCGCCGGACACATTGGAGCCGCCCTGCGCGATCGGCGCGTCGAGCCCCTCCGCGAGCCCCGTCACGAACTCCTTGGCCTGCGCCACCTCCAGGGCGTGCCACAGCTCCTCGTCCGTCGCGTCCGGATTGCCGTACCGCAGATTGCTCGCCACGGTCCCGGCGAACAGATACGGCTTCTGCGGTACGAGTCCGACGGTGCGGGCGAGCAGCGCGGGCTCGACGGCGGCCACGTCGACGCCGCCCACCAGGACCTCGCCCTCGGTGGCGTCCATGAGCCGCGGCACGAGGCCGAGGAGCGTCGACTTGCCGCTGCCCGTCGACCCGATCACGGCGGTCGTCTCGCCGGGGCGCGCGACCAGGTCGATGGCCTTGAGCACCGGCTCCTCGGCGCCCGGGTAGCGGAAGCCGGCGCCGCGCAGCTCCAGATGGCCGTGGCCGCGCAGCTCCCGCACCGGCTCCGCCGGGGGCACCACGCTGGTGTCGGTGTCCAGGACCTCCTGGATGCGCTCGGCGCACACCTCGGCCCGCGGGATCATCATGAACATGAAGGTGGCCATCATCACGGACATGACGATCTGCATGAGATAGGCGAGGAACGCGGTGAGCGCGCCGATCTGCATGTCGCCGTCGTCGATGCGGTGCGCGCCGAACCAGACGACGGCGATCGACGACAGGTTCACCACCGTCATGACGATCGGGAACATCAGCGCGAGCAGCTTGCCGGAGCTCACCGAGACCTCGGTCAGCTCGGCGTTGGCGCCCCGGAAGCGCTCCTTCTCGTAGGAGTCGCGGACGAAGGCGCGGATGACGCGATTGCCGGTGATCTGCTCGCGCAGGACCCGGTTCACCGTGTCCAGGCGCTCCTGCATGGTGCGGAACAGCGGCCGCAGTCGGCGCACGATCAGGCTGACGCTGATGCCGAGCACCGGCACCACGGCGAGCAGCACCGACGACAGCGGCACGTCGAGGCCGAGCGCCATCACGATGCCGCCGACGCACATGATCGGCGCCGACACCATCAGCGTGAACGCCATCAGGACGAGCATCTGGACCTGCTGGACGTCATTGGTCGTCCGCGTGATCAGCGTGGGCGCCCCGAACTGGCCGAGCTCCCGCGCGGAGAAGGACTGCACCCGGTCGAACACGGCGCCCCGGACGTCCCGGCCGACGGCGGCCGCGGTGCGGGCGCCGTACAGGACGGCGCCGATGTTGCACACCATCTGGCCCACGGTGACGGCGAGCATCAGGGCACCGAACGACAGGATGTATCCGGTGTCCCCCTTGATGACACCGTTGTCGATGATGTCGGCGTTCAGAGTGGGGAGATAGAGCGAGGCGCAGGTCTGCAGGAACTGCAGGAGCACCAGCAAGGCGATGGGCTTCTGGTACGGACCCAGATGGGTCCGCAGGAGTCGTATGAGCACGCTCGTCTCTCGGCTGGGTCTTGGACGGTGGGAGGCGTCGACGAAGTCGCCCACCATCCTGCGCCACCGCACCCGCCCCCGTGCAACCGATTAACCCATGACCCGGTCAAAAATCAGCCTTGGTCAAGAACTGGGCACACTGAACGCTTCGGCTCACTCACGCTGCGCTGCGGAATGTCCAATTCCGCAGCAAAGCGACCGACCCGGCCGAACGCTGTCGACCGGGTCCCTGGCAATGACCGGGAGGGGGGGAGAGGCGGCTCAGGCGACCGGCGTCCCCGAGAACGCCCCCGGATGCGCCTGCTCCCGCACCGTCACGTACTGCTGCCGCACCGCCTGCCCCACGGCCAGCTCCTCGCCGGGCTCGAAGACCTGCGACACCGCGCCCTGCCACAGCGGCAGCTGCCCGGTCAGCGCCCAGGCGGCCTGCCGCGCCGCGCCGATCGCCGCGTAGTCCGCGGGCTGTACGACCACGACCTGCGTGCCGAACAGCATCGGCGCCATCGCCCGCACCGCGGGCAGATCGGCGGCGGGGCCGAGCAGGAACACGCGCCGCACCTCGACGCCCCGCCCGCGCAGCACGTCGAGGGCGTCGCCGAGCCCGCACAGCATGCCCTCGAACGCGGCGCGCGCCAGGTGCTCGGGCTTCATCGACTCGCGCCGAAGGCCGGTCAGGGTGCCCGCCGCGTGCGGCAGGCTCGGCGTCTTCTCCCCCTCCAGATAGGGGAGCAGGACGAGGCCGTGGGCGCCGGGCGTCGACTTCAGGGCCAGGTCGGACAGCGCTTCGAGGTCGGGCAGGCCCAGCATCTCGGCGGTGCCGCGCAGCGCCCGTACGGCGTTGAGGGTGTGCACGACCGGCAGGTGCATGCCGGTGGCGTCGGCCAGCGACGTGATCGTCCCGCTCGGGTCGACCAGCGCCTCGTGGTGCACCGCCATCACGGACCCGGAGGCGCCGAGCGAGACGACGGCGTCGCCCTGCTGCACCCCGAGCCCGAACGCGGCGGCCATGGTCTCGCCGGTGCCGGCCGAGATCAGCAGCCCCTCCGGCGTCGTACCCGCGGCATCCGCCGGACCGATGACCTCCGGCAGCATCGCCTGATGCCCGAGGGCCAGCTCCACCAGGTCCGGGCGGTAGGAACCGGTCGCCGCCGACCAGTACCCGGTGCCTGAGGCCCCGCCCCGGTCGGTGGTGCGGCGCGCGGGCCGCCCGAGCAACTGCCACACCAGCCAGTCGTGGGCCTGCATGAGCATCTGGGTGCGCAGCGCGGCCTCCGGCTCGTGCCGGGCCAGCCAGCGCAGCTTCGTCACGGGCATCGGGGCCTGCGGTACGCAGCCCACCGCCTGGGCCCACGCCTGGCGGCCGCCGAGTCCGTCGACGAGGTCGGCGGCGGCGACCTGGGCGCGCGGGTGGTTGCCGACGAGGGCGGGGCGGACCGTGTTGCCCTGCGAGTCGAGCGGGACGAGGGCGTGCTGCTGCGCGCACACGCCGATCGCCTGCACGCCTTCGAGCAGTCCGCCGCCGGCCGCCTCGCCGAGCGAGAGCAGCCAGGCCTGCGGGTCGACGTCCGTCGGTTTCCCGCCGCCCTCCGGGGCCTCCACCGGATGCGGGGCATAGCCCTGCCTGAGTACGGCACCCGTGTCGGCGTCACAGACCACGATGCGTGTGAATTCGGGCGAACTGTCCAACCCCGCGACTATCCCCATGCCGAGGATTCTGCCGCACAACGGACGATGCCCCGCACGGCTGTCCGTACGGGGCACGTCGTCGCAGGTGACCGGGCGGCGAAGGCGCGCCCGGCGCACGCAGCGCACCGGCTATGTATTGCTGGTGCCCCAGTCGTCCTCCGCGCCCTGCCCGCGCTCGCGCAGCGACCGCACCCGGTCGGCCACGGAGTCCGGCATCCGGTCGCCGACCTTCTCCGACACCGAGTGGAAGGCCTTGCCCGCGACGTCCCTGCCCTGCTGGGCGGCGGACTCCACGGTGTTGCGGACGGCGGGGTTCTGGGAGATCTCGCGGACCGATTTCTTCAGCTGCTCGTAACGCTCGCGTCCGGCCCGGGTCCCGAGCACGTACCCGAGTGCCAGACCTGCCACGAATGTGAGCCGGTAGCGCATGACGGCCACCCTTCCCTTGCCTCGACTGTCCCGACGTCGGTCGCAGGGGATACCGATTGGCGGAGCACCCCCCTGCTTGCGCTAATGTATGTGTCGCAGCGAGCGCACGCCGCCCGGGAATCCCCAGGTAGGTGACATTGTTGCAGTGACTCCGTCACCACGGGTCATTCCCCTGTAGCTCAATTGGCAGAGCAGCCGGCTGTTAACCGGCAGGTTACTGGTTCGAGTCCAGTCGGGGGAGCGCGGTCTCCTGTAGCTCAATTGGCAGAGCAGCCGGCTGTTAACCGGCAGGTTACTGGTTCGAGTCCAGTCGGGAGAGCTGTTCGAGAGGGCCCCTGAAGCGTTCGTTCGCGACGCGCCGGGGGCCTTCTCACATGCCCGGACCCGTCCCGGACCCGTCCCGTACCCGTCCCGGATCCACCCTCAACGATCCCTCGTACGTGCTTGTTTCGCCCCCGGTGGAACCGCGCGGGCCGCAGCGGGGTCCTCATGGTCGTGCATAGCCGACCAGCCGGAGCAGGAGATCGTATGAGCGGCTATGCTGCGGCAGACGGCGCGCACAAATGTGCGCGACGCGCCGTTAGGGGCGGTAGCTCAGCCGGTTAGAGCAGCGGACTCATAATCCGTCGGCCGTGGGTTCGAGTCCCACCCGCCCCACCACCCGGCACAGGTGCAGAAACGATCTGAGCTGGCTTTCTCCGACCCCGGACCGACCTTGTCGGCCGGGGTCGACTGCTGTCAGGACCCGGCGTCAGCCGGGCGTTCCGCGGTGATCGACTCGTTGGTGTGAAAGTCCGGGACGCGCTTCCCGCGCCCCGGCTCCCGGGGCCCGCCCGCCCCGGGAGAGCCCACCTCACAGCTCGTCGCGTGCCTCTCGCCGCCGGTGCGCGATCGCCGCGAGCAACGTCCCCGCCGCGAGCAGCGCCGCGGCGACCCCCGATGCCATCCACACGCCCCCGGACCCGGTGTCCGGCAGCGGCGGTGTGGGGGTCGTCTCCGACGGTGAGGGGGACGGGGTGTCCGACGGCGACGGGGACGGGGAGTCCGACGGCGAGGGTGACGGGGAGTCCGACGGTGAGGGTGACGGCGACGGGGAGTCCGACGGGGACGGTGAAGGGGAGTCCGAGGGTGAAGGGGACGGGGACGGGGACTCTGACGGAGATGGGGACGGGGACGGGGACGGGGTGGGGCTTAGCTCGGCCACCACCCACGGGGCCTCCGTCGCGAGCAGGCGGCGCGTCGAGCCGTCGGGCCGGCGGCGGTCGCCGGCGATGGCGATCTTGTTCCAGGTGCGCTCGCCGCCCTCGAAGGGCCCGTCGGGGCCGCGCTCGGGCACGTCCATGAGCCAGCGCAGCGTGTAGCGCTCGCCGGCCGAGAACACATGGTCGCCGAAGTCGAAGCGGACCGAGCGGATCCGGCTCCAGTCGGTGACCTGGCCCGCGGGCAGGAAGGACGGGTCGGGGCGTCCTTCGCACTGGAAGGGGGCGCTGTCGTCCGGGGTGTTGTCCATCTCGGGGCGGCACGGGTCGGCCTTGTCCGAGTAGGTGAGGGTCACGGGGGCGGAGCCCGTGTCGATCGGGCCGGTGAGCCGTGGGCGCCACTCGCTGGTGACGTCGTCCCCGTACCGGCCGCTGGTGACGCCGGTGGTGCCGGGGGCGGGCAGCAGGTCGTAGGCGACGACGTTGGTGAGGGCGGTGTTGCCCATGTTGCCGAGCACGGTGCGGTACTCGACGGTGCCGCCGATCGTCGACCGGCCGACCTCGTCCTCCTTGCCGGGGACCTCCGCCGAGCCCTTGAACGCGTCGTCCTCGTCGCCCTTGACCTCCTTGGTGACGAACAGCGCGGAGGACTCGGCGACGGCGAAGTCGTCGGTGGCCTCGGCGACGTTCTCGCCGGTGTCGCCGTCGCCGTCGATGTCGTGCCGGTCGGTGGTGCGGGTGTTGATCGGCCGCTCGGCGTCGTAGAGCCCGGCGCGGTTGCCCGCGTAGTCGGCCTCGCCCGGTGAGCCGCCGTAGGTGCCGCTGGCGACGCCGGGCTCGACGGTCGTACGGAAGGTGTAGACGCAGGCGGAGTCGTCGGCGGGGATCTCGGCGCCGGGCTCGGCGGTCAGCTCGACGCGGGTGCGGCCGCCGGGGATCGTGGGTCCGTCGGTGACCGTCTCGGTGAAGCGGTCGCCCGCGGGGCAGTAGGCGGGCTGGCCGTCGGCGAGGGTCCAGGAGCCCTTCACATAGGCGAGCTGGCGGGGCACGAGGTCCACGAAGCGGGGGCGCAGCGGTGAGGAGCCGGTGCGGTAGCGGTCGTTGGTGAGGGTCACGGTCCAGGTGTGGCCGCCGCCGGGGCCGACGGGCGCCGGCTCGGTGGACTTGGAAAGATCGGGCTGGGAGACCTCCGGCTCGATGTGGAAGCCGGCGCAGGACTCCTCCTCGGCGGTGCCGCTGCCGCCGGTGAGGCCGAGGCGGGCGCAGTTGTCGACGTCGCCGCTGCCGCCGGGGACCTCGGAGCCGTCGGCGCGGCCGGAGATCTGCACGACGAGGTTGGTGCCCGCGGGCAGGCGCGGCACGTCTACGCGTACGGAGACGAGGTCGCCGAGGCCGCTCACGTCGACGGTCTGCCCGGACGGTCTGACGGTCTCGGTGCTGCCGTCGCGCCGGGTCACGACCACCGACCAGTCGCCGTCGTGGGCCCCGCCGGACGGGGTGGACAGGCGGAGGGTCTGGGGGTCGAACCCGGCGGGCAGGGTGTCGCCGATGCGGGCGTCGGCGGCGTCGGTGCCGGTGTTCGCGAAGCGCAGGACGTACGAGACGCGCTGGCCGTTCGCGGCGAGCGGCGGGTCGACGGACTTGTCGAGGGTGCCGGACACCTCGCCGCCGCCGGAGCCGACGACGGTGTCGGCCGTGTCGGATTTGGTGACCTTCTCGGTCTCGGGCCCGAACGGGTCGCCGGTGACGGACGCGGTGTCGGTGAGGGTGGTGCCGTCGGCGACGCCGTCGCGGACCTTCACGCGGATCTCGTGCACGACGCCGTAGGGAAAGCTCTCCACCTGCGCCAACTGGTCGCCGGGCCGGTCGGGTTCGGTGTCGACGGGCCAGGAGATCGTGCGCGTCGCCGCGTCGTAGGTGTAGCCCGCGGGGGTGGCGTCGACGAGGTCGACGCCCTCGGGGAGCACGTCGGTGAGGACGGCGTTCTCCAGGGCGAGGTTGCCGCGCGGGCGGTTGGCGTTGCGGGGGTCGTTGGTGGCGGTGACCTTGTACGTGATCGTCTCGCCTGGCCGGGCGCGGGACGGGCCCTCCTTGCGGATCGCCGGGTTCGGCTCGGCGGTCACCTCGACGACGGCGTCGTCGGCGCTCGGGGTGCCGTCACCGTTGGTGGCGGTCGCCGACATCCCCGCCCTCTGGTCGCCGGGCGGCGTCCAGTAGTCCTCGGTGGGCCAGCTGACGGTGAGCTGGGAGCTCTGCCCGCTGGCGATGGAGCTGTACGTGACGGTCACGGTGCCGTCGTCGTCGGCGGTCACGCCGGTGACGCCCGGCGGGTAGGGCTGCGACACCACGCCCTTGCCGGAGGCGCCGGGCGGGGGTGTGAAGGTCACGGTCACCGACTGGCAGTCGCCGGGGATCGAGCACTGGATGAACCCGTTGTACGTCACGTGGTCGCCCGCGGGCACCGGCGACGTGCCCGGGTCGAGCCGGACGCTCATCCGGGGGTCGGCGCGGGCCTCGCTGTCGTGGGGCACGAGGGCGAGCGCCGCGAGGGCGGCGACGAGCACGGCCACCGCGGCGACGAGCGCGCGACGGTACCGGTGGGCGATGGGGACCACGGCACTTCCGACCACGAGGGGACCTGAGGACGCGTCAACTGTGGGCCGGTGGCGGGCGGCTTCGGCCGCTACGACAAGGCGTTAAGCGCACGTTTCACCTGAAAGGCCCTGTCTCCGCGCCCGAGGGCCGCCGACCGGTCCGCCGACGCCTCGCAGGGCCGCGCGGGCGGCTGCGCGAAGGCGGCCGCACCGTCTGCATCAGCCTGCCCGGTCCGGGAACGTGAGGACGCAGTCCTGGAAGACCTCCGCGTCCGTACGCCCTCCGGGGCCGACGCACTGATTCCGGCCACGACCACTCCGTAGGCGCCCGCCGCCCCCTGCGCGGGCGCCGCGCCCCCGCCGTCGGGACCCGTCCCGGCTCGCCCCCTCTACCGTGCCGTCCCCGGTGGGCGGTTCGAGGCGACGGCGAGGTCGGCACGTGGGATCTGTGGCGGATGACGGACGCGGGAGCGGGGACGTGCACTATCCCGAGTACCGGGCCGGGATGGGCGCGCGGGGGCTCGGGCTGCCGGGGCTCGGGCTCGTGGGGATCACCGCGGGGCTCGCGCAGCTCGCGCGCAGCGGGGCGCCGCTGTGGATGCTCCTCGGGCTGCCCGTGCTGCTCGTGGTGCTGTACGCCCTGATCCACGTCGCGTTCCGGCGCAGTGCCACCGTCACCGGGCCCGCAGGCGTCGAGGCGCGGGGGCCGTTCGGCAAGCGCTTCGTCACCTGGCGGGACGTGCAGGCCATCGAGGTCGAGGGCAACCCGACCGCGACCGTCGACGCCGGCGTGGTCCGGGAGTTCGTCCACCTCTACGACCACCAGGGCCACCGGATCCTGCTGCCGCACCTCAACAGCCGCAACCTCTTCGCCTTCCACGAGGACGTACGCGAACTGCGCGCCCTGTGGGAGCTGCGGCGCGGCGCCGACTGGCGGGCCCGGCCCGAGGTCGCCGCACGGATCGCGCGGGCCCGGCGCTCCGCCGACCGCGGCACCGCCTGGCTGCGCGGCATCGCGGCCGGCCTGGCCGCGATGGTCGTCACCGCCGTCGGCTTCTTCGCGCTGCTGCTCGGCGGCGCCCTCGACGACCTCGACGGGCCCGCGGCCGCCCTGCTGTCCCCCGTGATGATCATGGTGGTGCCGGGGGTGGTCTGCGTCGCCGTCGTCGCCGTGGCCGAAGTCGTTCGCAGGAGAGGCGGGCGGGGCGCGAACATCCCGTGAAGGACGTGTGGGGCGCCCTGCGCACCCAGTAGGTTCGGATCCCGCTCGGCAGGCAGCGGGGTTCGGGCCATGGGTGACACGGGTGAGGGGGAGTCGGAGTGCGCCTGGGCACTACCGTCGGAGGGCGCTACCGGTTACTGAGGGGTCCCCTGCGCGGGGGCATGGGCGAGGTGTGGCTGGCCCGCGATCTGCGGTTGCCGCGCGATGTCGTCCTCAAGCGGATGCACGCCGCCGACGAGCCCGGCGCCGCCGTCGGCCGCCTGGAGTCGGAGGCCCGCGCGCTGGCCCGCTTCAGCCATCCGCACGTCGTCACGCTGCACGACGTCCTCACTGTCCCGGCCGCCGGTCCCGCCGCCGCGGCTGGTTCTTCGGCGTTCTGGCTCGTCATGGAGTACGTCTCCGGGGGCAGCCTCGACCGGCGGCCGCCGCTCGGTCCGGCGCGCGCCGCCCGCGTCGGCGCCCAGATCGCCGACGCCCTGGCCGCCCTGCACGCCCGGGGCATCGTGCACGGCGACGTGAAGCCCGCCAACGTCGTCGTCACCCCCGAAGGCCTCGCCAAGCTCGCGGACTTCGGCGCCGCGTACCGCTACGGCGGCCAGGAGACCATCACGCCGCCCGGCATGGTCGGCTACACCCCGGACTACGCCGCCCCCGAGGTCGTCCGCGGCCACCCCGAACCGGCCTCCGACGTCTTCTCCCTCGCCGCCCTCCTGTACGACATCGTCACCGGCCGCCCGCCCCGCCCGCACGCCGGACGCGGCATCGACCCCTACGTCGCCGAACGGCAGGCCGCCCGCGGCGAGGTCGTCCTCGACGCCGACATCGGCCCGCTCGCCGACGTCCTGCCGCCGATGCTCGCCCCGGACCCGGCCGACCGCCCGGACGCGGCGGAGGCGGTGCGCCTCCTGGAGGAGCACGCGGGCCGCCAGGAGCCCCTTCCCGCCCGGGAGTCGGGCGCGGGGGCACTCGCGTTCGGTGTGGAGGCAGGGGAGGCAAGGGAGGCAGGGGAGGGAGTCGAGGAAGGGGACGGGGAGCTCGCCGCCACGGCGGAGTTGGCCGCGTCCACGCGGGAGTTACCGGAGACCGAGAGGGACGTGGAGGGGAGTGGGGCGAGCGCGGGCCCCGGGGTGGATGGGGCTGCGGCGGGCGCGGGCGCGGACCTGGGGGTGGATGAGGCCGCGGGAACAGGGGCCGGGGGCGGGGTGATCGGCGGCCAGGGGGGTGCTGCGGGCGGTCGTGGAGGTGTGGACGGTGACGGGGGTGCGGGCCTGCGGGCCGGTGGGGGTGCCCGCAGGGGGCCGGGTGGCCAAGGGGATGTAGACGGCGGAGGTGACCTTCACGCCGGTGCGGGTGCTCACGGGGGTTCGGGCGGACAGGGGAGCCCGGGCGGTCACGGGAGTTCGGGTGGCCAGGGGAGCCCGGGCGGTCACGGGAGTTCGGGTGGCCAGGGGAGTCCGGTCGGCCGTGGAGGTCCGGACGTACGCGAAAGCCCGGACGCACACGGGGGTTCGGGCGGGCACGGGAGCCCGGGCGGTCACGGGAGTTCGGGTGGCCAGGGGAGTCCGGTCGGCCATGGAGGTCCGGACGTACGCGAAAGCCCGGGCGGTCACGGGAGTTCGGGTGGCCAGGGGAGTCCGGTCGGCCATGGAGGTCCGGACGTACGCGAAAGCCCGGACGCACACGGGAGTTCGGGCGGTCAGGGGAGCCCGGGCGGTCATGGGAGTCCGGACGCACACGGAAGCTCGGGCGGTCACAGAAGTCCCGCCGTCCACGGCAGCCCGGATGCCCACAGCAGCGCCGGACCCCACCAAGGCGCGGACCGCCACGGGCACGCGGGCGGGCACGCGGACGGCCACGGAGGCTCAGGCCGCCACGGACACGCAGACGGCCACGGCCTCCCGGACCCCCGCCCGGGCGCAGCCCGAAGCCGCCCGGGAGTCGGACCGCTCGGGCAGGTGCTGCGCGGCCGGGCCCGGCTCGTGGGCGTGGTCGGGGGAGCCGTCGTCCTCGTACTCGCCGCCGCCCTCCTCGTCCCCCGGCTCGCGTCGGACGACGGCGGCGGGGACCCGGACGGCAAGGCGGGCGACCGGACCGCCGCTTCGGGCGGGGCCGGGCGGTCCGTCGTCGGCGACCACCGCACCGCCGACCCCTGCGCCCTCGCCGACCCCACCGTGCTCAAGCGGTTCGGCGAGGCCGACCTCGACCGGGACTACGGCAACTTCGACCGCTGCGACGTCATCGTGGACACCGGCGACGACGAACCCGTCGACGTCGAGGTGCACTTCGACACCGGCGGCGGCTCCGACCTGCCCGCGCCGCAGCGCACCGAGGGCACCGTCCGCGTGGTGAAGGAGGCCGCGGACAGCGACGCCTGTGTGCGCACGCTGCTGCCCGCGGGGGACCCGGACGTGAACATCTCCGTCGTCGCGAAGCAGGACGAGGGCACCGCGCCGCTCTGCCCCATGGCCGACGCCGCCGCGGCCAAGGCCGTCGACGTGCTCAACGAGGGCCGCATCGCCCGCCGTTCGCCCGCGCCCGCCGCCTCCCTCGTGCACGAGGACGCGTGCGCGCTGCTCGGCCCCAAGGACCTCGAAGCCGTGCCCGGCGTCGACGCGAAGGACCCCGACGTCAGCTTCGGCGGCTGGGACTGCAAGTGGGCGAGCACCACCGGCGGCCTGTGGCTGGAGGTCCGCTTCGACCGCGGCCAGCCGCCGACCGGCGACGACGGCGTCCTCACCCGCGTCGGCGGCCGCCGTGCCGTCGTCCAGCCGGACGCGGAGGGCCCGCGGACCTGCCTCGTCCGCGTCGTCCACCGCACGTACACGGACCCGGGCGGCGACGACGCGGTCGAGACGGTGAACGTCACCGTCGGCGGCGACCCGTCCGACAAGAAGCTGCGCCGCCTCGCCACCTCCTTCGCGGGCAAGGTGGAGGCCGAACTCCGCGCCGACTGAGGCGCAGCCGAGGATGCCGACGCAGTCGAGGAAGTCGAGGAAGTCGAGGAAGTCGACGGGGTCGACGGGGCCGATGAGGTCGACGAATCCGACGACATCGGTGAGGTCGACGCGACCGACGGGCCGGGCCGCGTACCGCCGCACCGCTCAAGGCGCCCGCCGCGCCGCTTCGGGAGGGGTCCCGGACCGGCGCCGCACACTGGCGGGAGGGCGGCGCGGGGGAGGCGGGGGACGCGCACCCGGAGCACCGACCGCGCGGCCGACGGGAGACCGACCATGACCGACAAGGGCAAGGACAGCCAGGCCGGAGGCGGCCGGGCCGGGGACGGCCGGGCCAGGGACAGTCAGGCCGGGGGCAGGCGAGCTGGGGGCGGCCGGGCCGGGGACGACAGGGCCAAGGACAGCCGGGTCAAGGACAGTCAGGCCGGCGGCAGCCGAGCCACGAACAGCCACGCCCCCACCCCCACCCCCCTCGCACCGCAGGCCAGCCTCGCGCGCGGAGTCGCCCCCGCACGCCCCGGCACCCTGCACGCGCGCTCGGTGACCGGCGCCGTCAGGGTGACCCCGCGCCCCGGCCTGACCGTGGCGTTCGGGCGCGGGGAGCTGCCGGAGGTCGCCCTGGCCGTCGGCGAGCACGACCTGATGGTGAGCCGCCGGCACGGGGAGCTGACGTACCGCGGGCACCAGTGGTGGCTGCGCAACACCGGGCAGCAACTCGTCCGGCTGCCGCGCGGCCGGATGCTGCACGCGAGCACCGAACCGGTGCCGCTCGCCACCGGCTACACCCCGCTGTTCGTCCGCGGCTCCGGCTACCGGGAGCACCTGGTCGAGCTGTACGTCTCGGGCCCCGACGACCCCGGTCTCGTGGCGCGCCGCGGCGCGGAGACCCTGCCGCCCAGGCGCTGGTCGCTCGACGACGACGAGCGGCTGCTGCTCGTCGTCCTCGGACAGGAGTACCTGCTGTACGAGGAGGGGCCGCGCCCCCTGACGTACAGCAGGGCCGCACAGCAGCTCGCCTACCTGCGGCCCGACAGGAACTGGAACGAGCGCAGGATCGAGTACCGCGTCGAGGCCGTCCGGCGCAGGCTGCACGACAGCGGCTTCCCGCACCCGCTCCTGCACGACAACTCCGTCGGCCGCCCCTCCGACAACAGCCTCCTGCACAACCTGCTGCGGGGCCTGGTCGAGTCGACGACCCTCGTCCCGCCGGACCTGTGCCTGATGGACGACGACGGGGAGGACGGCGGGACGGGAACGGGGACGAGTACGGGCGAATGCGGGACGGCTGATGTCAGGGGCGCCGACTAGAGGCGGGTGCCAGCGACTCCAGGAGGAACACCGCCGCGTCCCGCACGGACGACGGGACGCGACCGGGTCCGTGCAGCAGGCGGCGCGCGGTGCCCCGCAGGCTCTCGGTGGTGCGCGCCGAGCCGAGGCCCGCGGCGCGCGGGGCGAGGTCCGCGACGAGTCGTTCCGCGTCGGTCCACGCCCCGGCGCCGGTCAGGGCGGCCAGGAGGTGGGCCGAGAACAGGTGGCGGTAGGACGGGTCGCCGGGTGCCGTGGCCGCGCTGCGCAGCAGCGGGACGGCGCGGTCGAAGTCCCGCAGGCGGGCGGCGACCCAGCCCCGGTGGCCGGTCAGCTCCCGCTCGTCGAGCCACCAGGCCCACGCCGGGTCGTGCCGCGAGCCGCCGTCGAGGAACAGGCTGTCGGCGCGGGCCATGAGGTCCAGCGGCTCGCGCCGGGCGCCCAGCATCGCCGTCGCGTGCGCCTCGCGGATCAGGACGAGGGCCGCGACGCGCGGCGGCAGCGGGCGGGGGCCCCGGGCCCGGGCCGCGGCGGCGAGGGCGGCCCGGGGGTGCCCGGCGTGGGTCAGGAGCATGCTGTCGTTGAGCAGCGTGAGGCGGGCCGTCCAGCGGTCGCCGCACAGCTCGGCGAGGGCGAGCGCGCGGACGTTCATCCGGTGGGCGGCCCCGTGGTGGCCCGCGTCGAAGAGGATCCACCCGATCACCTCGCACAGCTCCGCGAGCACGGCGAGCCGGTCGCTGCCCGCGCCCGCGAGGGCGGCGGGGGCCGCGGTCACCTCGGGCACCTCGCGCGCGACCGCCCGCGCGAGGGGGACGGCGGTGGCCCCGCCGCCGGTGGAGTCCAGGCCGATCAGCCGCTGGGTGACGGCACGGAGGGCACCGAGCGAGGGCCGGCCGCGCCGCCCCTCATGCCGGTCACGGACGCCCACGCCCACACGCAGGCCCCCACCCACACGCAGGTCCGCACCCGCGCGCAGGCCCCCACTCGCACGCAGGTCCGCACCCGCACGCAGGTCCGCGCCCGCACGCAGGTCCGCGCCCGCACGCAGGTCCGCACCCGCACGCAGGTCGATGCCCGTGCACAGGTCCGCACCCGTGCGCGGACCAGCACCCGCGCACAGGCCCAGGTCCGCGCACAGGCCCAGGTCCGTGCACAAGCCCAGGTCCGTGCACACGCCCACGTCCGCGCCCAGGTCCACGCCCGCACACAGGCCCACGCCCGCGCGCAGCTCCGCCCCCGCCCAGGGAGCCGAGTCCGCGCAGGGGCCCAAGCCCGCACCCGCGTCCACACCCCCGCCGATGTCCGCCCCCACGCCCAGCCTCCCCACCCCACCGGCCCCCGCCAGGCCCTCCCTTGATCATGTCAAACCGCGGGCCGGGTCCGGGAAGGCCGCCTGCGCCGGACCGCGCGCCGGACCGCGCGCCGGACCGCGCGCCGGACCGGCCGTCGCCTCCGCCCGGGCGGGTGCCCGGGCTCCGGCCCACTCCATCCGGGACCAGGGCAGGGCCAGTTCCTCCAGGGAGGACACCGTGCGGGGCGCGAGGCCGTCGAGGTCGGCGGCTTCGGTGTGGCGGGCGAAGACCGTGTCGACGTAGCGGTGGCCGGTGTCCGCCGCGATGAACACCGTGGTGCCGCCGGGGACTTGGGCGTGTTCCCAGCGGGCCGCCGCATAGCTCGCGCCGGTGGACAGGCCCGCGAAGACGGCGTGGCGGCGCAGCAGGTCGACGCTCCCGGCGAGGGCGGTGTCGAACGACAGCCAGTGGACGGTGTCGTACGCCGTGTGCGACACGTTGGCGAACGGGATCGAGCTGCCGATCCCGGCGATGATGATCTCCGGGTCGGCCACGTGCTCGCTGCCGAACGTGACGCTGCCGAAGGGCTGTACGCCCGCGAGCCGCACCGGGCCCGCGCCGTCCGCGCGCAGATAGCGGGCCAGGGCGCCGGTCGACGCGCCCGAGCCGACGCCGCCGACCAGGGTGAGCGGCGAGCCGTCCGCGGGGGCCGCCGCGCGGACGCGGTCGGCGATCGCGCGGTAGCCGAGATAGTGGATGTCGTCGTGGTACTGCCGCATCCAGTGGTACTCGGGGTGCGCGCGCAGGATCTCGTGCACGCGGGCGACCCGCCGCTTCTGGTCCAGCTTCAGGTCGGAGCTGGGCGGCATCTGCTCCAAGTGGGCGCCCAGGATGCCCAGTTGGGTGCGCAGGGTGTGGTCGACGGTGGTGGAGCCGATGATGTGGCAGCGCATGCCGTAGCGGTGGCAGGCCAGGGCGAGGGCGTACGCGTAGATGCCGCTGGAGCTGTCGAGGAGGGTGTCGCCGCGGCGTACCGCGCCCGTGTCGAGCAGATGGCGGACCGCCGCGAGCGCCGACACGACCTTCATGGTCTCAAAGCGCAGGCAGATGAGTCCCTCGTCGACACGTATCAGGTCGGGGCGGCCGATCGCCTCCGCGATGTGCTCGTCCGTCCCGGCCCTCCCGCCCGTCCCGGCCCTCTCGTCCTTCTCGTCCGTCTCGGCCATGCGGGGGCTCCTCGCTGGTGGGTGAACTGGTGCGGGGGGTGGGGGGATGGGGTGGGTGAGGTGAGTGGTGCGGGATATGAGGAGTGTGAGAGGTGTGCGGGGTGTGCGGGGTGGAGCCCTGCGAGGTCGTCGTGAAGGTGTACGTGGCCGGGATGCCCGCCGCCGCGAGCGCCTGGGAGCAGCGGCGCAGCCGCCCCCGCAGGTCCGGCGCCGCCGGGTCGAAGAGCAGGCCCGCCACGTTGCCGCTGTGCGCGACCTGCACGCCCACCGCGCCGACCCGGCCCGCGATGGCCGTCAGCTCCCCGAACTCCTCGTGCGCGAGGATGCGTTGGCCGCGCCGGGCGCTCTCGGTCGCGACGTGCCCGAGCAGCACCGGGTCGGCGGTGGCGACGGCCCGCCGCAGCAGGGCGCGCAGCCGCTCGTACGCGCGCACGTCCTCGTCGTCGTACCCGCGCGTCGGCAGCGCCAGGGTGTCCACGGGCCGCCCGCCGCCGAGCGCGCAGCCGACGACGACCGCGGGCGGCAGCGCGGCGCCGAGCTCCTCCAGGACCCGGCCCTCCCGCTGCGCGAACAGGAGCGGGCGGCCGTCCAGCATCAGCGGGTCCGACGCCCGCTCGGCGCGCACCGCGAGCCGCGCGATGGCCTCCGGCGCGAGGAGCACCCCGAACGCGTCCGCGACCGCGCGCACCGCCGCGATCACGTCACTGCTCGACGAGCCCATGCCGAGGCCCACGGGCACGGCACCGGCGAGGCGCAACTCGCCGCCGCACAACGGTTCCTGACATCGCGTCGCGCACTCCGCCATCGCGTAGGTGGCGGCCCGCAGCGCCTTGGTGCGGTCGGCGGGCACCACCGTCACGTCCTCGGCGCCCGGGCGGCGTACGAACTCCGCGCGGGTGCCGAGGGCCGGCATCGGGAGGGTGACCAGGCCCGCGCGGCGCCGCCCGCGCTCGTCGAGGAAGACGCCCTGGAGGATCTCGCCGTGGTGACAGGCGGCGTGCCCGGTGCCGGTGGCGGCGCCGGTGGCCGTGGCGGCGCCGGTGGCGGTGCGGGGGTCCGTGCGCGTCCCCGTGCCGGGCCCGTCCTGCGGCGCCGCGTCCCTCACGACCCGCCCTTCGCGCGCGGCTCCGCCCGGTACCGGTACAGGGCCGTCGGCTCGGCGCTGAACTGGGAGAACGGGAACGGCTCCGCGGACAGCGCGGTCACCCCCGCGCCCAGGAACGCCCGGGCCACCGCGCTGCCCGACTGGGCGTACACGATCAGCGGCACGTCGCGTTCGCGGCAGCGGGCGAGGATCGTGTCGAAGGTGCCGTTGCTGAGGGTCATGCCGGTGGCGACGACGGCGTCGGCCGCGGCGAGGACCTCGTGCATGTCGTCGCTGACGGGGTCGCCCCACTGGGTCGTGCGCAGGTTGAGGTCGCAGGGCAGCGGGTCGCCGCCGCGCTCGCGGATGGCCGCGACCAGCGGGTTGACGACGCCGATCAGCGCGACCTTGGCGCCGGGCTCGATGTCGAGGAGGCCCGCGATGGCCGTGTCCCGCGCCACCGCGCGGACCTCCGGCGGACCCGCGGGCAGTGTCACGGGCTCGGCGCCGGGGGCCTCGCGGTGCGGCGCGACGGCGGCCAGGTAGGCGTCGAGCGCGGCCGTGCGCAGCGCCCGCGGCGCCTCTGTGAGCAGCGTGGCCAGTGAACTGCCGGACGCGTCCCGGCAGATGGCCGGGTCGATCTCGCCCGCCTCGAAGGCGCAGCCGCCGAACGCGCCGCCGACGCGCACGAGGACGTACTGGTTGAGGTAGGTGACGTCGCCGCCCGCGAGGCGCGTGCCGTGGTGGATCCAGAACACGCTGGTGGCCGTCAACTCGGCAGGGTCGGGGCCGAGTTCACCGGCGAGCACGGCGGAGAGGAGTTCGTCGACGGTCTTCACGCGAGGCCTCCGCGGATCAGCTGGGACGTGGACTTCGGCGCACGCTGGAACTTGAGGAGGAACGTCAGGACGCCGTCCTGCCAGTCGTGCAGATGGTCGATCTCCGCCGTGAAGCCCCTGTCCAGGGCGTCCCCGACGATGGTGCGCAGATCGGCGGTGTTCGACACGATCACGTACACCTCGCCGCCCGGCGCGAGCAGGTCACGCTCGGCGAGCTGCGCGAAGAACCGCGCGAGCAGCGGCGCGCCCACGCACACGTTGCGTACGACGTCGGGGTCCTCGCTGACCGGCTGGCTGACCGCGGGCGGGTTGAACGTCACGACGTCGACCTGGACACCTGCGGGCAGTGCCTCGAAGACGTCGCCGACGACGGGGACGAGGCGGGTGCCGGGGCGCTCGCCGACCAGGCGGGCGTAGTGCCGGGCCGCCGTGGCGACGCTCTCGGGGTGCACGTCGAGCGCGTAGATCTCCCGCGCCCCGCGCACGCCCGCCGCGACCGCCTCCACGCCGAGCCCGGCGCCCATCGCCGCGTACCGGCGAAAGCGCGTCTCGATGCGGCCGTCGAGCAGCCGCTCGTGGATGAGACGGCTGGTCCAGCCGGGTATGAACACGCCGGGCGGCACGTCGAAGGACCAGCCGTTCCAGGTGTACGAGCGGGGGGTGTGCAGGTCCGCCTTCGGCTGGTTGAGGGCGATGACGCGCGCGGCGGGCAGCGGCGGCGGCAACTGGTCGAGCAGGGCGGCTCCGGTGGCCGTGCTGTCCATCAGTTCTCCTTCGGGGTGGGGGAGTCGACGAGTTCGGGGATGTCGGGTACTTCGGGGGCGGGGGCCGCGGCGACACCCCGGTACGCGACCGCGAGGTGCCCCAGCGGGTCGGGCCCGGTCACCGCGTCCACCTCGAACACCTCGGCGAGGAACCGTGGCGTCAGGACGTCCCGCGGCGGCCCTTCGGCGACGAGGCGGCCGCCGTGCAGCAGGAGCAGCCGGTCGCAGTAGCGGGCGGCGAGGGACAGGTCGTGCAGCGCGACGAGGACGGTCTGGTCGGTGGCGGCGAGCAGGCCGAGCAGCTCCAACTGGTGCTTCACGTCGAGGTGGTTGGTCGGCTCGTCGAGCAGGATCGTGTACGGCTGCTGGGCCAGGGCCCGCGCGATGTGGGCGCGCTGGCGCTCGCCGCCGGACAGCGCCTTCCAGGGGCGCTCGCGCAGCTCGGTGAGGCCGAGGCGGGCGAGGGCCGCGGCGACGACGGCCCGGTCGTGCGCGCCGAAGCCCCGCCACCGGTCGCCGAAGGGCGTGCGGCCGAGCGTCACCACGTCCTCGACCCGCAGGTCGCTGTCGGTGTCGGCGGCCTGCTCCACGAACGCCACATGGCGGGCTATCCGGCGCGCGCCCCACGCCCGGATCGGCTCCTTGTCGTACGCGACCGAGCCGGACGTCGGGGTGCGCAGCCCCGCGAGGCAGCGCAGCAGGGTGGACTTGCCGGAGCCGTTGGGGCCGATCAGGCCGACCGTCTCGCCCGGCGCGATGTCCAGGTCGACGCCGGCCAGGACGCGTCTGCCCGCCACGGACCAGCCGAGGCCTTCGGCGGTGATCCTCACAGTTCCCCCCGCTTGCGCAGGACCAGCAGGAAAAGGGGCACGCCGAGCAGCGCCGTGAACACGCCGACGGGCACCTCCTGCGGCGCGAACGCGACCCGCGCGAGCGCGTCCGTCCACACCAGGAACACCGCGCCCACCAGCGCCGACAGCGGAAGCAGCGTCCGGTGCCGCGGCCCGATCAGGAACCGCACGCCGTGCGGCACGATCAGGCCGACGAAGCCGATGGCGCCCACGGACGCCACCGCCACCGCCGTCATCAGCGACGTCACGATCAGCAGCACCCAGCGCGTCGTGCGGACGTCCACGCCGAGCGACGACGCGGTGTCCGTGCCGAACGAGAACCCGTCCAGGGCGGCCGAGTTGAGCCACAGGACGAGCAGGCCCACCGCCGTCACCGCGGCCGTCACCGCCGTGGTGTCCCAGCGCGCCGGGGCCATCGAGCCGAGCAGCCACTGCGTGATCGCCCGGATCGCCTCGGAGTCGCCCGACGCCATCAGGACGAGCGAGGTCAGCGCCGTGAAGAGCTGCGAGACGACCACACCGGTGAGGACCACCCGGACCGAGTCCAGGCCGCCCTTCCTGAGCAGCAGCATCAGCAGCCCGAACGACACCATCGCGCCCACGAAAGCGCCGCCGGTCACCCCGAGCGAGGCGGACCCGACCCCGAGCACCACCACCGCGACCGCGCCCGTCGACGCCCCCGAGGAGATGCCGAGCAGATACGGGTCGGCGAGCGCGTTGCGCGTGATCGCCTGGAGCGCCGCGCCGCACACCGCGAGCGAGGCACCCACCAGCGCCGCCATCACCACCCGTGGCACCCGCAGCTCCCAGATCAGCGAGTCCACCAGGCGCGGCAACGGCTCGACGTCCAGGCCCAGATGGAACCCGGCCGTGCGCACCACGTCGGCGTACGACACGTCGGTGGTGCCGATCCGCACGGACGCGACGAGGGAGACGGCGAGGGCGAGGCCGGCGAGGAGGTGGAGGGCCGCCGCGGACGGCGTGGTCCGGAGCGCCCGGCGTGCCGTCCGCCCGGGGGCGGGGGCCGCCGGGGGCGGTGGCGCCGCGGCCTCCCGGGCCGAGGGGTGCAGCAGGTCCGGGGCGCCCGGCCTAGCGGGCATACCCGAGGTCCTTCATCCCGGCCGTGAGGCGCGGCAGCGCGCCGACCGTGCGGACCGACGGGTCCATCTCCGTGCCCGGGATCTCGATGAACCGCTTCTTCTCGACGGCGTCGAGCTTCGCCGTCACCGGGTTCGCGCGGATCGCCTTCAGCTTGTCGGCCGCGCTGTCGCCGGGCTTGCCGCGCTCCGAAAGGTCGCCGATCACGATGAAGTCCGGGTCGCGCTCGGCGATCTGCTCCCAGGTGACGGTCGGCCAGTCCTCGTCGATGTCGTCGAAGGCGTTCTTCGCGCCGACGGTCCTGCTCATCTCGCTGGGGATCGCGCTCCTGCCCGCTACGTACGGGGTGTCGCCGTAGACCGAGTACAGCCAGACCACGGTGGGTTCGCCCTTGACGCGGTCCTTGGTCTTCGCCGCCTCGGCGAGCGTGCCGCGCTGCTCCTCGACGAGCTTCGCGGCGCGCTTCTCGACGTCGAAGATCCGGCCGAGGTCACGGTAGTCCTGGAAGAGCAGCTCGAAGGGCGACTTGGCCTTCTTGCCCGCCCCCGCGGTGTTCTGCTTCGGGCAGTCCACGGCGCTCACGAACGACGGCAGGTCGAGGTCGGCGAGCTCCTCGCGGGTGCCGACACGGTCCTTGGTGAAGTAGTCGGTGAAGCCGCCGATGGTGAAGTCCGGGGTCGCGGCGCGCAGTTGCTCGCTGGTCAGGATCTTCGGGCTGAGCACGTCGACCTTGTCGTACGCCTTCTTGTACTCGGGCGCGATCTTCGTCTTCAGGTTGGACGTACCGGCCATGCGGTCCTGGAGGCCGAGTTCGAGCAGGACCTCCGTGGAGGACTGGTCGAGGGCGACGGTGCGCTCGGGCGGCCCGTCGAAGCTCAGCTTCCGGCCGCAGCTCGTGACGGTCGTCTCCTTGCCGCCCGCCCTGTCGTCCGACGCGGAGCCGCCGCCGTCGGAGGACGAGCAGCCGACGGCGGTGAGGGCGAGCGTGAGGGCGGCTATGCCGAAGCGGGCGGGGTGGCGGTGGCGCATGGGACCTCCGGTCTCGGGTGGGACGCGATAAGGGTACTGTAATGGCAATCATTTTCATTAATGGGTCCCGGGGTGGCCTCCGCCGGTCGGCGGCGCGCCACCGACCCTCCTCAACTGCCGCTTGTCGCAGGTCAGTTGGGTGCCGGTGCCGGGCCGCATAACGATTTCGAGATCCGTACGAGGGCCGTGGGAGGCCCGTGCGGACGATTCTGAGAGGAGTGCGTCACGTGGCGACTACGCCGATACGGACGGAGCCGGACGAGACCGACGAGGGCGACGGGGTCGACAAGGCCGGAGGGGCCGGAGGGGCCGGAGGGGCCGGTGAGCCTGAAGCGGCCGAGAGGGCGGGTCGGGGGCCGGGTGTGCTGCGGGATCTGGCGTTCCTGCGGCTCTGGTGCGGGACCACCGCGTCCGGGCTCGCGACCTGGGCGCTGCCCTTCGTGCTCGGGCTCGCCGTCCTCGACCGGACCATCGGCGCGGCGACGCTCGGCCTGCTGCTGGCCGCCCGGACCGCGGGCTTCCTCGTGGCCGTCGCCGTCGGCGGGGTCCTCGCCGACCGGTACTCGCGGCGTGGCGTCGTCCTGTGGGCGGGCCTCGCCGCCGCGGCCGCGACCCCGCTCCTCGCCCTGGGCCTCGGGCGGTCGCTGCCGCTGATGCTCGCCGCCGCCGTGGTCGCGGGCGCGGGCCAGGGCGCCTGCCGCCCCGCCTTCCAGGCGCTCACCGCCGAAGTCGTCGACGAGGACCGCCGCCAGGCCGCGAACGCCGCGATGACCCTGTCGGTACGGGCCACCACCCTCGCCGGACCGTCCCTGACGGCGCTGCTCGCCGTCGCCCTCGACACCTGGACGCTGCTGCTCGGGATCGGGGTGCTGTGGCTGGTGGCGGCGCTGATGCCGGGGCCGGGGGCGGGGCGGCCCGGGGCCGACGCGGCCGAGGGCGCCGACGCCGACGGCGTGGACGACGACGGCGCGGGCCGTGACGGTGCCCGCCGACGGCCTTCGTTCTTCGGGGAGTTCGCCGAGGGGCTGCGGGAGGCGCGGCGCCACCCCTGGTTCCTCGCCGGGCTCGGCGCGCTCACCGTCGTCATCAGCACCGGCTACTCGGCGACCGGCGTCGCGCTCCCGCTGGTCAGCCGCGACAAGTACGACACCGGTTTCGTCCTCGCCGCCGCCATGACCGCGTACACGCTGGGCGCGCTCGGCGGGGCCGTCGTCGTCGCCCGCTGGCGCCCGCGCGCACAGGGCTGGGCCGCGCTCGCGGGCCTCGGCCTGTACGGCTTCGCGCCGCTGAGTCTGCTGCTTCCCGTGCACTGGGCGGTCGTCGTGGCCGCGTACGCGGTGGCGGGCATCGGCATCGAGCTGTTCAACGTGCCCTGGTTCACGGCGACGCAGCGCGAGGTGGCCCCCGACAAGCTGGCCCGGGTGTCGTCCCTGGACTTCATGCTGTCCTACGGCCTCGCGCCCGCCGGGCTCGCCCTGATCGCCCCGGCCATCGAGCAGTTCGGGCCCCGGCCCGTGCTCGCGGTGTGCGCGGTGCTGTGCTTCGCGGCGCCCGCGGCGGCGGCGCTGGTGCCGAGCGCGCGGGGGTTCGCGCGGCGGGAGCGGGAAGAAGAGCGTGCGGTGCGCGACGAGCGTGAGGGAGGCGTACGGGATGAGTGACCTCCGGTTGGACGGAGATCTTCGGCCGGGCGGGGATCGCATGTCGGGCGGGGATCGCCGGTCGGGCGGAGGGCGCCTGTCGGACGGGGATCACCCGGCGGCCGACGGGCGCCTGCCGGACGCCGTGCCCGGCCCCGGCCCCGGCGTCGTGCCGCCCCGCGTCCCGCCCGAGCGCGTCGACGACGCCCCCGCGCTGCTCGCCGAGCACGGCGCCGTCGTGCTGTCCGCGTACGAGGCGGGCGGCGGCGATCCTCTCGCCCTCGCCGCCGCGCGGGTGCTCGGCGCCCGGCTGCGCGAGCTGTACCCGCAGCGGCTGCGGACCTCGCGGGACGGCGGCCCCGTCCACCTGCACGCGGACAGCTTCGACGTGCGGGTGGACGTGGGCGGCGTCCCCAGCAGACGCCGCCACCCCGACGAGGACCATGTCTTCGTGCGCTGCGAGCGCCCGGCGCCGTCCGGCGGGCACTCCTTCGCGGTGGACGCGGGCCGGTTCGTGGACGGGCTCGCGACGGCCGACCCCGAGCTGGCGGACTTCCTGACGGGGTGCGACGTGGACCTGTACGGGGCGTGGGCGGGCCTGCGCGGGCTGCCCGCGACGCCGCAGGTCGGACGGCACGTGGAGTGGACGCGCACCGGGCGCCGGATCGTGCGGCGCACCGACGGCGCGATGCCCCTGCACCGCGATCCGCAGGCCGAGCACATCACCGCGATGCTGGAGCGCTTCACCCGTGCCGTGCACGGCCTGGAGGACGCGCTGCCGCGCTTCCGGCTCGACGCGGGCGACATCCTCGTACTCGACAACTACCGCTGCTGGCACGGACGGGACGGGCACGCGGGGGAGCGGACGGTGCGGATCCTGACGGTACGGAGCACGGAGGCGCGCTAGCGGGCCGCCCCGGGCGGGACGGGGAGGCGCGGTGACGGACTCACCGGACCGCGCCCCCGGACCACGCTTCCCGGCCGCCTTGGCGCATCGTCCAGCAGATGGAACAGCACCTCGCATCTGCGATGTAGGTTCGCCCGAACTTTTACAACTGCCAGGCAAACGGGCTTATCGTGCTGCACATGCAGTCCTACACCATCGGTCAGGCCGCCCGGCTCCTCGGCGTCAGCCCCGACACCGCCCGCCGCTGGGCGGACGCCGGGCGGGTCGCCACCCTGCGGGACGACGCCGGGCGCCGCGTCATCGACGGCCGCGACCTGGCGGCGTTCTCCGTGGAGCTGGCCCAGGCGGGCGGCGCCACCGAGGGCGAGGACACGTACACGTCCGCGCGGAACGCCTTCCCCGGCATCGTCACGGCCGTGAAGCTCGGCGACGTGGCCGCGCAGGTCGAGATCCAGGCGGGCCCGCACCGCCTGGTCTCGCTGCTCACCCGCGAGGCGGTGGAGGAACTCGGCCTGGAGGTCGGCATGGAGGCCACCGCCCGGGTGAAGTCCACCAGTGTGCACATCGATCGCG
Organism: Streptomyces sp. RK9; assembly: GCF_045070545.1. NCBI lineage: Bacteria > Bacillati > Actinomycetota > Actinomycetes > Kitasatosporales > Streptomycetaceae > Streptomyces > Streptomyces sp. RK9. Next base: position 1,880,120 of record NZ_CP173703.1, read on the forward strand.
TCTGAACCCTCGAACGCACCCTAGGAGTCCCGCGCATGTCCCCCGTTTCCCCTGCCTCGACCCTGTCCCGCGCCGCGCGCTCCGCGCGGGGCGGGCGCCGCGCCGCCGCCGCGGTGGCCGCCGCCGCGCTGCTCCTGCCGCTCGCCGCCTGCGGCGGTGACGACGACGGCGGCAGCAAGAAGGACAAGGGCGGCAAGGGAGGCAAGGGCGGTGGCGTGCCCGAGGCCGACCTGACCGTGCTCGCCGCCGCGTCGCTCACCGACGTGTTCAAGACCATCGAGACGACGTACGAGAAGAAGCACCCGGGCACGAAGCTCACCTTCTCCTTCGCCGGTTCGCAGGAGCTGGCCGCGCAGGTCAAGCAGGGCTCGCCCGCCGACGCGCTGGTCACCGCCGACACCAAGACCATGGACGGCCTGAAGTCCGACGTCGGCTCGCCGAACATCATCGCCAAGAACCGCCTCGTCATCGCCACGCGCGACGGCAACCCCAAGAAGATCAAGAGCCTCGAGGACCTCACCGACAGCGGCCTGAAGGTCGTCCTCGCCGCCCCCGAGGTGCCCGTCGGGCGTTACAGCCAGCAGGTGCTCGACGCCCAGAAGCTCAAGGTCGAGCCCGTCTCGCAGGAGACGAGCGTGCGCGGGGTGCTCAGCAAGGTCGAGCTGGGCGAGGCCGACGCGGGCATCGTCTACAAGACGGACGCCGCGACCGCCCCCGACAAGGTCGACGCCGTCACCATCCCCGACGCGCAGAACGCGGTGGCGTCCTACCCGGCCGCCACGCTCAAGGAGTCCGGCCACAAGGAGGCCGCGGACGCCTTCGTGAAGTGGCTCGGCACGCCGGAGGCACAGAAGATCCTTCGGGACGCGGGCTTCCAGAAGCCGTGACGCGAACCGTGAGCCTCTGAACCCCAGATCCGCCCCGTACGTCAGGACCCTCCGATGAACCGCTTCCGCAGCCGACCGCCGCGGCCGGGCGGGGGCCGTGTCCGCGCGCCGTTCGTGCTCGCGGTACCGGCGCTGCTCGCCGTCGCGTTCCTGCTGATGCCCCTCGTGGGGGTCCTGGCCCGTACGGAGTGGGGGCAGCTCGGCGACCACCTGAGCAGCCCCGGCGTGACCGAGGCCCTCAAGCTGTCGCTCATCGTGTCCTTCTGGACGCTCGGGCTCTCCTTGCTGCTCGGCGTGCCGCTGGCCTGGCTGCTCGCGCGGGTCCCGTTCCCCGGGAAGGCGCTCGTCCGGTCCCTCGTGCTGCTGCCGATGGTGCTGCCGCCGACCGTCGGCGGGGTCGCGCTCCTGCTCGGCTTCGGGCGGCGCGGGCTGCTCGGGCCCTGGCTTGAGGACACCTTCGGCGTCGTCCTGCCCTTCCACACCTCCGGTGCCGTCGTCGCGGCGACGTTCGTCTCCATGCCGTTCCTCGTCATCAGCCTGGAAGGCGCGATCGCCGGGCTGCGGCCCAGCTACGAGGAGACGGCCGCGTCCCTCGGCGCGTCCCCGGCGCGGGTGTTCCGCACCGTCACGCTGCCCATGGTCGCGCCCGGACTCGCCGCCGGGGCCGCGCTCACCTGGGCGCGGGCGCTGGGCGAGTTCGGCGCGACGATCACGTTCGCGGGGAACCTGCCCGGGACGACCCAGACGCTCCCGCTCCAGGTGTACCTGCTGCTCCAGGACTCGCCCGAGGCGGCCACCTCGGTGTCGCTGCTGCTGCTCGCCATCGCGATGGCGGTGCTTGTGGCGTTGCGGGGGCGGTGGACCGGGGGTGGTGGGGCCGCGGGGGGCGGTCGGGGGCGGAGGTCCGTCGGGGGCGGTGTGGATGACGGGGGCGTTGACGGGGCTCTGGGCGGGGCTTTCGGCGGGGCGGGCGATGGTGGCGGGGCGGAGGCTGTGCGTGGGGCGGGTGCCGATGCCGATGCCGATGCCGTACGAGGGTCGCGTGCCGGTGCCGCGAGTGCGGTGGGCGCTGGCGCCGTGAGCGGAACGGGCGCCGATGCCCCGCGCGGGGCGGACGCCGACGCCGTACGGGAGCCGGGTGCCGATGGCGTGAGCGGGGCGCGTGCCGATGCCCTGCGCGGGCAGGGCGCCGACCCCGTGCGGGACCGTCCGGTCGTCGACGGCCTCGCCAAGGTGCCCGAGTCCGGTGGGAGTTGGGCGTTGCACGCGGACGTCACCGGGTTCACCCGGCTCGTCCTCGACGCCGAACCCGGCACCACCATCGCCGTCGTCGGGCCCAACGGCGCCGGCAAGACCACCCTCCTGCGCGCCCTCCTCGGCCTGACGCCCCGCGCCCACGCCGCCCTGCGCCTCGGCGACGCCGACGTCAGCGCGCTCGCGCCGCACCGGCGGGGGGTCGCCTGGGTGCCCCAGGACGGCGCCCTCTTCCCGCATCTGACCGCCCTCGGCAACACCGCGTACGGGCTGCGGGCCCAGGGCGTGCCGCGCGCGGAGGCCCGGCGGGCGGCGCAGGCGTGGCTCGACCGGCTCGGCGTCGGGCACCTCGCGCACCGCAGGCCCGCGCAGCTGTCCGGCGGGCAGGCCGGGCGGGTCGCCCTCGCCCGGGCCCTCGCCGCGCGGCCCCGGCTGCTGCTCCTCGACGAGCCGCTCGCCGCGCTCGACCAGACCACGCGGGCGCATGTGCGGCACACCCTGCGGGGGCACCTCGACGGCTTCGGAGGGGTCTGCCTCATCGTCACGCACGACCCGGTCGAGGCCGTGTCCCTCGCCGACCGGGTCCTTGTGCTCGACGACGGGCGGGCCGTGCAGGACGCGCCGCCCGCCGAGGTCACGCGGCACCCGCGGTCGCCGTGGGTGGCGCGGATGCTCGGGCGCAACGCGTGGCCCGGCGCGGTGGCCTCCGACGGTGCGCTCGCGCTCGCCGGGGGCGGGCGGCTCGTCGTGGCCGATCCGCTCGACGCGGGGGCGCGGGCGCTTGCCGTCATCGCGCCCGAGGCGGTGTCCGTGCACCGGGAGAAGCCTGCGGGGAGTCCGCGCAATGTGTGGGCCGGGACCGTGCGCGAGATCACCACGGCCGGGAGCCGGCTCCGCGTCCTCATCACGTCCCCGGACGCGCCCGACCTCGTCGCCGAGATCACGCCTGCCGCTGCGGCCGAGCTCGCCCTGGCGGACGGGGCCGCCGTCTGGACGAGCGTGAAGGCCACCGAGGTCTCCGTCGTCCCTCTGTAACCCACCGCACCCCCGACACGGCGCTCCGCGCCTGGTCCTCGATCGCCGGACGGGCTCTCTCCCACCCACCCGCCCGAACTTGCACCGGCCTGGCCAGAAGCGCGGCACCCTCAGCCCCCGAAACAGCTCAACCCGCAGCGCCTCTCCGGCCCGCCCCGGGGCAGTAGTTTTCAGCCCGTCCGGCGTTTGAGGACGAGGCGCGGAGCGCCGATTCGAGGGAGGACTGTCCCACCCGCCACGGGACGCCTGCCTACGGGGTCCAGGGGCTACAGCGGCGCCTGCCACGTCACCGTCGTCCCCGCGCTCACCCCATCCGTCTCCCCGTCGTCGTACACAGTGAGCCGCACCCCGCTCCGCCCGTCGGGCAACCCGACCCCCGCGTCGACGACGACGTCGACCCGGGTGACGGCGAGGCGCCGGGACGCCGCGGCGAGGGCCCGCCGCAGGGCCCGCAGGAGCCGCCCGGCGGCGGGTTCGGTGACGCGCGTGTCGACGGCCCCGCTGAAGTGGACGGACGGCTGCACGCCGAGCACCGCGGCCGCCCCGGCCGTCTCCTTGAGCACCTTCCCCCGGAACGTCGTCGGCGCGTCGGCAGGCGGCTGCTGCAGGGCGAAGATGGCCGTCCGCACCTCCTGGATGGTGGACTCCAGCTCGTCCACGGCCTGGTCGAGCGCCGTCCCCACCGGCGCCGAACCGGCCCTGCGCCGCGTCGACTCCAGCATCATGCCGGTGGCGAAGAGGCGTTGGACGACGAGGTCGTGGAGGTCGCGGGCGATCCGGTCGCGGTCCTCGAAGACGGCGAGCCGCTGCCGGGACTGCTGCGCGTCGGCGAGGACGAGGGCGAGCGCGGCCTGGGAGGCGAACTGGGTGGCGAGGAGCCGTTCGACGGCCGTGTAGGGGTGGTCGCCGCGGCGGCGCGGCAGCGCGAGGGTGCCGATGAGGCGGCCGCCCGCCTGGAGGGGCAGCATCATGCTGGGCCCGAAGCGGGACCGTACGTGGGTCGTCATGCGCGGGTCGGTCGCGGAGTCCTCGATGAACACGGGTTCGCCGCCGAGGAGTTGTTCGAGGACGGCGCTGCCGGGTTCGATGGTGGTGCCGATCAGGTCGTTCTGGGCGGCAGCGGCGGGGTGCCTGCGCCGCTCGGGCGGGAGCCCGCCGCCCGCGGCGTCCGTGGCGGCGGCGACGATGGTCATGCCGCCGGCGGGCGTGGGCTGGAGGACGACACCGGCCGCGGCGCCCGCGAGCAGCCGGGCCTGCTGAGCCACCGTCATGAGGGCGTCGGCGGCGGCCTCGCCGGTGAGCAGGGCGGTGGTGACGGCCGCGGCGCCCTCGATCCAGCGTTCGCGCTGGCGGGCGGTCTCGTAAAGACGGGCGTTGCCGACGGCGATCCCGGCCTGCCCGGCGAGGATCCGCAGCAGCCCGCGATCGGAGTCGCTGAACGCCCCGGCGGACCCGGCGGCGAGGTGAAGGGTCCCGAACTCCTCGTCCCGCACAAGAATGGGAACGCTCAACGATCCCGCCCCGCCGGCCTGGCGCACCGCCCCGGCGGCTCCGCCCACCCCGGCGGAGTCGCCCCCGTCCCCCGCCGTGAACACCTCCCCCGCACCGACCTCGAGCACCCCCCACCGCGCCTCGGTCAGGCGTACCGCGCTGGTCACGATGTGTTGGAGCGTGGCGTGGAGTTCGAGTTCGGTGCCGACGCTGAGGACGGCGTCGAGGAGCAGGGGCAAGGGGGGTGTGGTGACGTCGTCGGTCATGGCGTCGGCGTACTTCCGCGTCGGTTCGAGGCCACGCCCGGTGGTGGTCAGCCGGCCAGCGGGTCGAGGACCAGTGGTTGGATCTTGCCTTCGAGCATCGCACCCAGGCCGAGCACCGCGCACACGTCGGGCCGTTCCGCGATGCGTACGGGCATGCCGGTCGCGTTGACGAGCATCTGGTCGAGGCCGGGGAGCAGCGCGCTGCCGCCGACCATCATGATCCCGCGGTCCGCGAGGTCGGCCACCAGGTCGGGCGGGCAGTCCCGCAGGACCTTGCCGATGCCGTCGAGGACCGCGGTCAGCGGCGTGTGGATGGCGTCCCGGACGGCGGCCGTCTCGACCTGCACCGAGCGGGCGAGGCCGGTCGCCACGTCCCGGCCGTGGATCTCGGTGGACTCCGGGCCGTGCGGGGTCAGGCCGTTGCCGCTGAGGGCGAGCTGGAGCGGGCGCACCGACTGCGAGGGCAGCATCAACTCGTGCTGGTGGCGCAGGTGCTGCACGATCGCGTGGTCGATGGCCTCACCGCCGACGGGGATCCGCTCGGCCGTCACGATCGAGCCGAGGGAGAGCACGGCCACCTGCGTGGTCGCCGCCCCGCACACCAGGATCATCGACGCCTCGGGCCGCTCCACGGGCAGCCCGCAGCCGACCGCGGCCGCGATCAGGGTGTCCACCAGCTCCACGCGGCGCGCGCCGAGCCCGACCATCGTCTCGACCGCCGCCCGCTGCGCCAGCGGGTCCGCGTCGTGCGGGGTGCACGCGGCGGCCCGCAGCCTCGGCTTGCGGCGCAGCGTGCGCCGCAGCTTCTCGCCGAGCAGGTGCCGCAGCATCCGCTGGCACATCTCGATGTCGACGACGGTCCCGCCGGACACGGGCCGCACCACCCGGATGTAGCCGGGCGTGCGCCCCGTCATCTGCTCCGCGAACTGGCCCACCGCGATCAGCGCGCCGGTGCGGGTGTTGACGGCGGCGGCACTCGGCTCGTCGACGACGAGGCCCGCGCCCTTCACGTACACGCGGGTCCGCGCGGCCCCCAGGTCGACGGCGATATGGCAGCGACGCAGCTGTTCCAGGCTGACGGTCATGGCAGATCCTCCCGAGAGCGCAGACCGTGTGGACCGCCGGACGGCGTTCCTGTCTCGCATCGTGCGGCGCCCGGGGGCGGGCCGCGCGCTGGGGTGCGCCGGGCGGGGCGCCGCCGGGCGGGTGATCCTCGGACCGGCGGCGTTCCCCTGAGTTCGGACGCCGGACCGACAACGGCTTGAGGCGGGGGCCCGTGCGCCGGTTAGCATCCCGTGTGACACGAGCATCTGGGGAAGACGCACCTGGCGACCGGTCCGAGCGGGACGACCCTCTGATAGCCGAGCGGGGTGAGTCCCCCGTAGCTGTTGATGTGCCTGATGTCCCTGATGTCTCTGGCACTCCCGATGTTCCCGACCCCACCCCCAAGCGCCGCCTCTTCGCCGACCTCACCCCGCTGCGCACCTCCGTCGACTACCGGCGGCTCTGGTTCGGCAACACCATCTCCTGGATCGGCCAGGCGATGACGTCGCTGGCCGTGTCGCTCCAGGTGTACGACATGACCGGCTCCAGCTTCGCCGTCGGTCTGGTGGGTCTTTTCACGCTCGTGCCGCTGGTGGTGTTCGGTCTGTACGGGGGCGCGGTCGCCGACACCGTGGACCGCCGCAAGGTGGGCCTGTACTCGGCGGTCGGCCTGTGCGCCCTGTCGGTCGCGCTCGCGGGCGGGGCGCTGCTCGACTACGCGCACGTGTGGTTCCTGTACGCCGTGGTCGCGCTGCAGGCGGTGTGCGCCGCGCTGAACGCCCCGGCCCGCGCGTCGATGATCCCGCGCCTCCTCCCGGCCGAGCAGCTCCCGGCCGCGAACGCCCTGAACTCCCTCACCATGACGACGGGCATCACCGTCGGCCCGATGCTCGGCGGGCTGCTCGTGGGCCTGTGGGGCTATCAGTCGGCGTACCTCATCGACGCGGTGGCGTTCACGGCGGCGCTGTACGCGATGTGGCGGCTGCCCGCGATGCGCCCGGGCGACGACGGGGCGAAGGGGGCCGACGCGGGCGGCGGGGCCGACGGCGGCGCCGAGGCGGGCGGCGGCAAGCGGCAGCGTGCCTCCGTCCTGGACGGCCTGCGCTTCCTCGCCACCCGCCCCAACCTCCGCATGACCTTCTTCACCGACCTGTGCGCGATGGTCCTCGCGCATCCGCGGTCGCTGTTCCCGGCGGTCGCGGTGGTCTGGTACGGCGGCGACGCGAAGACGGCGGGCCTGCTCGCGGCGGCGCCCGCGGTGGGCGCGCTGCTCGGCGGGGTGTTCTCGGGCTGGCAGGGCCGCATCCGCAGGCACGGGCTCATGATCGTGGTGTCGGTGGCGGCCTGGGGCACGGCGATCGCGGTGTTCGGCCTCACCCGGAACCTGTGGCTCGGGGTCTTCTTCCTCGCGGTCGCCGGGTGCTCGGACATGATCTCCATGGTGTTCCGCAACACGATGCTCCAGGCGGCCACGCCGGACGCGATGCGCGGACGGCTGCAGGGCGTGTTCATCGTGGTCGTCGCGGGCGGCCCGCGGCTCGGCGACTTCCTGGCGGGGGCGGTCGGCCAGGCGGTCTCGCCCCGGGTGGCGATCGTCGGGGGCGGCGTCGCGTGCGTGCTCGCCGTGGCCCTGCTCACGGCGCGGTGGCGGGCCTTCCTGCGCTACGACGCGCGCTCGCCGGAGGCCTGACGGCGGCTCAAAGACAGGCTCAGGTCCTGCGGACGGCGTCGACGAGCTGGGAGAGGGTGCTCACCGTGTGCCGGGCCCCGGCGGCGAGCAGGCGCTCCCGGGTGCGGTCGTCGGGCGCGTACCCGACGAACGGGACGTCCAGGGCGCGGGCCGCGGTCGCCTCCACGACGGTGGCGCCGATCATCAGGCAGCGGTCGGCGCTCACGCCGGGCCGGGCGAGCACGCGGCGCAGGCCCTCCGGGTCGGGCAGGAGCCGGGTGAGGTCGCCGGTGCGGCAGTGGATGCGGTCTGCCCGGATGGTCAGCTCATGAGTGGCCACGTACGTCGCCACGGCGCGCGGCGCGGTGTCGGTGACCAGGCACACGGCGCGGGGCCGGGTGCGCGGGCGGGGGCCGGGCCCGGAGCCGGTGCCGTCCGCCAGGAGCCGGACGAGGGCGGTGGCCTGCGGCACGGGCTTCGCCCCGAACACGGCCTGCCGCTCGATGCGGTCCAGCTGGTCGGCGAGGTCGGCGGCGAGGGGCCCTTCGGTGGCGAAGGCGCGCAGGACGTCCAGCGGGTGGACGTACTCGCTGCCGCCTCCGGCGCGGGGCACCGGCGCGCCCCCGAGCGCCGCCTCGGGGTCGCGGCGCTCCACGACGAGGGCGAGCAGCCGCAGCGCGGCCTCGCGGGCCTTGCCGGGGGCGTAGAGCCGGGTGAGGGTGCCGTCGAAGCCGAGGACGACGGTGTCGGCCCGGTCGAGGGTGTCGGGCAGCGTGGGGAACGCGCCGCCGGGGCGCGCCGCGACGGCCCCGACCCGGCAGATCCAGGCGGCCGACCCCGGCACCGGCACGAACCGCGTCAGGTCCGCCCGGTCCTGCCGGTACAGCTCGTCGTGGACGTCACCCGGGATCACGACGATCGCCTCGTCGACCCCGGCCCCGGCGGCGACGCCGGGGCCGGGCGGAGCCCCCGGGCCGCCCTCGACGGTGACGAGCAGCCCCAGGCCCTGGTACGCGCCCACGATGAACGGCAGTTCGTGCAGGACCGTCTCCAGGAGCGCGGCGCGCGGCACCTCGGCGGAGACCACCGCGTCCCAGCCGCGCTCGCGGGGCAGCAGCTCGAACTGCTCCGCCGTGGCGCCGCCCTGCGTGAGCAGCCGGGCCACGGTCCGGCTGAGCTTCATCAGGGTGTCGGCCTGCCAGCCGGGGCTCGTGGTGAAGGAGAAGGAGAACGTGGTGGGCGCCAGGGCCGTCGACTCGGCGGCGCGCAGACCGCCCAGCTCCTGGCGGAGTTCCCGCAGGACGGCGGGCGGTTCGGTGCCGAGTTCCGCGAGGCGCAGGGTGCGGTACTCCTCGTACGCGGTGATCGCCTCGTCGACGCGGCCCTGGCCCTTGAGCGCCACGAGGTGGAGGCGGAGCAGGTCCTTGTCGTGGGGGAACTCGTCGAGCGCGGCCTGGAGTCCGGTGACGGCGCGGTCGAAGTCCTCGGTCTCCAGGTCGAGTTCGGCGCGGCTGCGGAGCAGCGCCATCCGGGTGAGGCGCAGCCAGGTGCGGGTGGTCCGCGCCGCGGGGCCCGGGACGCCGGGCAGGGGTTCGCCGCGCCACAGCCGGAGCGCGGACTCGACGAGCGTGCGGGCGCGGGCGAAGTCCCCCGAGCCGCGCGCCTGTTCGGCCTCGGCGGCCAGCCTCCGGCAGCGCACCACGTCGATGTCGCCGGGCGCGACGAGGAGCGCGTACCCGTCGCCTCGTCGGGTCACGGACCGGGGGCCGAGGGCGTTGCGCAGGCGGGACGCGTGCGCCCGCACCTGGTCCCTGCCGTCCGAGGGGGCGGGGGCGGGCGCCTTCCACAGCCCCGCGACCAGCTCGTCCTCGTGCACGGTCTCGCCCTCGCGGAGCAGCAGCATGCACAGCATGGCCTGTTCCTGGGGGGAGCCGACGGCCAGCGTGGAGCCGCCGCGGGTGACGCGCAGCGGGCCGAGCAGGTGGTAGTGGCGCCGGTGCTCCCCCTGCATGTCGAGCTGTTCGAGCCGCTGGGCGCCGTGCCTCTGGAGTGCGGGGTCGGGCGACACCAGCTCGGCCACGGCCTGCCGCAGCCCGAGTTCCAGGTGCTCCGGCAGCGCGTGGTCGGCGCCGAGGGGGAGCGTGAGGTGCTCCGGCCGCGTCAGCCAGTCGCCGGTGCGCATGAGGTGCACGAGGTGGCCGAGGTCGCGGAGGTCGGCGGCGCGGCTCGTGTCGTCGAGGGCGAGCCTGCCGAATCCGTAGAGGACGGGGCCGTGTTCGGCGAGGACGACGCAGCGGGCCGAGAGGCCGCCGTGGGCGATGCCGTGCGTGTGCAGGGCGAGCACGCCCTGCGCCAACTGCCGGGCCAGGTCGACGGGTTGATTGACGGGAAGGCCGTCCTGGTGTCGGTCGAGCGCGGCGTGCAGGGTCTCCCCGGCGTGGTGCTCCAGGATCAGATGGGGTACGCCGCGCAGGATGCCGTCGTCCCGCAGGGCGGCCACGTTCGGGTGGCGGAGGCCGTTCAGGGCCCGGCGCAGCGGCTCGAAGCGCCAGCGCGGGTCCGACGGCGCGTCGCGGTAGCGCGTCACGACCACCGTGCTGTCGCCCTGCCAGGTGTCCGCCGCCAACAGGTCGGGCCCGCCCTCGAAGCGGCCCGTCACCCGGTACCGCCCCCCGATGAGCCCCGGCACCTCGCCCTCGTCCCGCTCCGCCGCCCCGGCCCCCGACAGCTGCCGCACGCTCTCCGGGCTCACCGTCGCGAACGGCTCGCCCTCGACCACCGCCGGGGCGGCCCCGGCGCCCCGCCCCGCCCCGTGCGCCACGGCCCGCAGCTCCCCGGGCGCCACGCCGGCCCGCTCGTCGATCAACGCCCCCACCCGGGCCAGGAGTTGCCGGGTCCGCCCGCGCGCCGACCTCGGCACCGTCCCGAGCAGCACCTCGCGCACCCCGTCCCGGAACGCGTACGACCCCGGCGGCCCGTCGGGCGTGCCCGTGAGCATGCCGCTGAGGATGATCTCCGCCAGGTGCTGGGCGCGGGGGCGCCGCTCCACCGCCGCCTGCACGAGCCGCATGACCGGCAGGTGCGGCTCGCCCACCGCCAGATGCCCGGCCAGCCGGAACGCCTCCGGCGACGCGGTCGAGCGGAACCGCAGGACGAGGTCCTGGGGCGAGAGCAGCGTGACGTCCGCGCGCTCCACGCCGTCCCGGGCGAGCGCCGCGGCGGGGCGGGACGCCAGCCGGCCGACGGAGCCCGGCAGTCGGCGCCCGCCCGCGTCGGCGACGAGCGACGACCAATTGGCGAGCCACCGCGGGGACGCGTCGAGGACGGGCACGGGCAGGGCGTCCGGAGGGGCGGCGGACGGCTCGGCGTCGGGGTCGAAGGGCTCGAACGTGTACGTCGCCGTAGGGGCGGCGGCGTGCGGCGCGGCGAACAGGCCCGGCGTCGCGGGCAGCGCGGTCGTGGACCAGAGCCGCTCGGGCAGCGGCTGGAGCACGGCGAGCGGCAGCCGCGACGCCCAGTGGCGCAGCGTCCGGTACCAGCGCCGCCCGGCCCCGCCCGCGCGCCACTGCGGGCCCATGCAGTCGCTGACCAGGAGGACGACGGTACGGCCCGCCGCGGGCGCGGCGGCCGCGCGCGCCGCGACCCTCCCGTCGGGCCCCGCCCGGTGCAGCTCGACGGTGCGGAAGAGCCCCGACTGCACGAGCGCGGCGTGCAGTTCGCGCACCAGCGGCCGCCACACCGGCATCGTCGGCCCGTCGTCGTACACCAGACACAGCCGTAGCCAGCGCTCCTCGGCCGGGCGGAGCACCGGCAGCCAGCCGCGCGGGTGCGCGCCGAGCGTGGCGATGCGGTGCGCGGTCGCCTCCTCGTCGAGGACCCGCCCGACCGGCGCGGGCACGCGGCGGCCGAGCGGACGCAGGGCGCGCTGGAGCGCCAGCGGGTGGGCGATCATCGGCGGCACGGGTACGTGGAGGACGGTGCCGTCGACTCCCGTGCGGGTGGGGTGGGCCGGGCCCGCCTCCGGTCCCGCCGGGGCGTCCCTGGTGGCGTCCCGGCGGTGGTCTTCGGCGGGGAGGTGCAGGGGGACGCGGGAGTCGGCGGGCGGGGCGGGGCCGGTGGCCGGGGGAGTGCGGCCGGGGTGCGGTGACGCGGGGGCGTCCGGGGTGGTGGGGTCGGTCGGGTCGGCGCGGGCTGCTGGGTCGTGCGGGGTGGCCGGGTCCGCTGCGGAGGGCCGGGTCGGGTCGGTGGGGGGTGTCGCGCGGGGGTCGCCGGAGCCGGGGGCGCCGGGCGCCGACGGCCGTGACGCCGTGCGGTCGCCCGTCGCCCCGGGCGGGTCCTCGGGCTCCGGGGGCGGCGGCAGGTGCCGGGCCAGCCAGAGGAGTTCGGCGAGCTCGGCGGCGGATGGGCCTTCGCCGCCGCCCGCCGCGCCGGTGAGGGCGGCGGCGAGCGCGGCGACGGCGGAGGCGCGGGTGGGGGAGCGGGGGGAGGCATGGGTGGGGGCGGGGGTGCCCTCGGCTCCCGGGGCGCCCCCGTCCCCGCCCTTGCCCGGAACCGGTTCAGAAGCCCGCATCGGAGCCCTGGTCCGGGGCGTGCTCCGCGCCCTCGCTCAGATACGGCATGAGCAGCCGGGCGAGCTCGTCCCGCGAGGAGGCCTCCAGACCGGCCGCGGCGGTGAGGTAGATGGCGTTGAGGAGCTGGTCGGTGGCCAGCTCGCCGCCGCTGCCACGGGCCACGAACCGGTCGATCAACTCCCTTGCGTGCGCGTCCGGTTCGCCGAGGTGCGCGCGGACGATCTCCTCCAGGTGCTCGCCGTGCGGGCGGCGCAGGCGCAGGGTGACGCAGCGGCGCAGGAAGGCGGGCGGGAACTCGCGCTCGCCGTTGCTGGTGAGCACCACGAACGGGAACGCGCGGCAGCGCACCCGGCCCTTCACCACCGGCACCGGCTCGTCCGAGCCGTCGGCGGGCAGCGAGGCGGTCGGCGTGTGCCGGGCGACGCGCGCCAGCTCCGGGATCTCGTACTGGCCCTCCTCCAGGACGTTCAGGAGGTCGTTCGGCAGGTCCAGGTCGCTCTTGTCGATCTCGTCGATGAGCAGGGCACGAGGGTGGGCGTAGGGGAGCAGGGCGGTGCCGAGCGGGCCGAGGCGCAGGTGGTCCTCGATGCCGGTGCGGTCCTGGGGCGGGGCGGAGTCCGTCGGGGCGTCGGCGCGCGAAGTGCCGTTGCCCGCACCGGAGTCGACGCCCGCGCGGGGCCCGGCGGCCGGGGCGCCTTCGGCGGCGGCGCGGCCCGCCGCGTACAGGCGCGACAGCGGGTCGTACTGGTACAGGCCGTCGTGCAGCGTGCTGCGGCTCGTGATGTTCCAGCGGAGCACCGGGCCGAGGCCCAGCTCGCGCGCGACCGCGTACGCGAGGCTCGACTTGCCGCTGCCGGGCGGCCCGGTGACGAGCAGCGGACGCCGCAGGTACAGGGCGGCGTTGACGAGGTGGACGCACTCGTCGGTGGCGCGGTACGTGCGGGCGCGGTGCGCGCGGTCCGGGGAGGTCGCGGAACGGTCCGCGGGCGGAGCGTCGAGGACGGGGCCGCCGTCGAAGGCGCGCCACGGCGGCGGCGGGGGCAGCCGCGTGATGCCGTCGTGCGGCTCGTTCGTGCCGGTGTAGACGGGCCACAGGGACATGCGGACTCTTTCGTCGGTGCGGGCGGGTCAGATGACGGGGGAGCGCAGCGGGGCCGCCGCCGCGTCCGGGAAGCAGCGCGGGTCGTCCCACAGGAGCTGGATGTCCCGGGCCCAGTGCCGCTCGGGTTCGTCGGCGGCGTCAGCACTCTCGCGCAACGCCAAGACGCGGCGCGGCAGTTCGGCGGGCGGCAGCCGCGACAGGTGGGCGGCGAGCTGGTCGAGGAAGGCGGAACCGGGGCAGGGGGCGGGGGGTGCGGTCGCGGTTTCTTCGGGGCTTGCTGCGGTGCTGGTGCTGGTGCTGGTGCTGGTGCTGGTGCGGTCTGCGGTGGGGCGGTGGCTTTCGGCGGTGGTGATCGCCGGGGTGCCTGGCGCGTCTGCGGGGGTGGAGCCGCCGCACGCATCGGCGGGGCAGGTGCTGCCGGTGTTCCTGGCCGTGCCGGTGTGCCCGGCGATGGTGGTGCGGCCGGTGTCCTGGGCGGCTCCGGCGCGGTCAGCGCCTTCGGCTTCCCGGCCGAGGCCTCCGGCTCCACCAGCGCCTCCGGTGCCCTCAGTGCCGCCGACGGCGCCCGCACTCCCGTTCCCGCCGCCTCCGGCACCCCCGCTCCCCCCACCCTCGTGCTCACACCCCACCCGCGCCCACAGCAGCACCGGCGCGGGCGCGTTCAGGGACACCTCGAAGTGCCGCTTCAGGCGGGGAGCCCGGGGCGGGGCCGCGAAACCCGCGAGGTCGGCCTCGCCGCTGCGCAGGCGGAAGCGGAGCTTGTTCGGCTGCTCGCCGGTGGCGCACTCGACGCGGTGCACGACCGTCGTGGACTTGCCGTCGAGCCGCTCCCAGGTGCGGGCCAGCTGGTGGCGCAGGCCGCCCGCGCGGCGTGCCCGGTCGGTGACGACCAGGGGGTAGGAGCAGCCGAGCGGCGTCGGGTCGTCGACGCTGCGCTCCCAGTGGGCCACGGGCTCGTTCAGCCACTCCCGGGGCAGGACGAACGCGATCAGCTCCTCGGCGTCGGGGGCGAGTTGGCCGAAGGCCGCGTCGATGCGCTCCTGGACGTACGGCCGGACCTGGCTCCTGGCCAGCGTGCGCGAGCCCACCGGGTGCCGGTGCCCGTCGCGGCACGCGGACACCTCGACCAGGACCTGGTCGTCCCCGGCGCCGCTGCGGGCGAGTTCGACGAGGATCGGGGACCAGGGGGAGGCGGTGCGCCCGGCGGCGCGCGGAGCGGCCGGGGCTCCCGGCACGGCGGCGGCTCCCGGCGCCACGGACGCCGACGTCTCGGGTTCCGCCGCAGCGGCCGCCGGGGACATGGCTCCCGGCATCCCGTGCGCCGACGTCACGGCTCCCCGCGCTCCGTCTGCCGACGTCACGGCTCCCCGCGCTCCGTCCGCCGACGTCACCGCTCCCGGCACCCCGTCCGCCGACCGCACGGCTCCCTGCACCCCGGCCTCCCACCCCCCAGGAGCGCCCCACCCCTCCCGTACCCAAGGAGCGTCCCGCACGTCGCGCACCCGCCGTGCGTCCCCTGCCTGCCCGGCGCCGGGCCCCGCCCCTAACTCGCCCGCGCCCCGCACCCCCGCGAGCTCCGTGAGCCGGTCCGCGAACCGCTCCACCGCCCCCGGCACGTCCACCTCCGAGAGCACGTACCAGGCCGCCGACCACAGCGAGGCGAACCCGCCCGGCGGCACCGGAGGACCCAGCGGCCCGACCGCGTCGAGGTAGAGCCGCTCCGGCGCCCACGCGGCCGAACGCCCCGCCGCCGGGCCCGCCTTCTCGGCGTCCTCCACCAGGGTGCGCAGCCGGTGCCGTGCCGCGCGGCCCCGGCCTGGCACCGGGATCAGCTCGGCGAGGCGGGGCCAGTAGCGGGCCATGACCGGCGCGGGCAGCATCCGCCCGTTGCGCACCCCGGCCGCGCCGGCCACCGCCGACACCATGCCGACGACGAGCCCGCTGTCGGCGAGGGTCACCGCGGCGCCGCTGAAGCCGGGCGCGAGGGGCTGGCCGTGGGCGCTCCAGGCCTCCAGCTGGACCCACTCGTCGGCGATCAGCTGGGCGGCGGTGGCGCGGTACTCGGCGATGGTGCCCTCGGCGTACCCGCGCGGGAAGCCGTACGCGACCAGGCGCGGGCGTGGTTCCAGGTAGGCGTCGTCGGGGACGGCGAATCCGGCGGGCGGGATGGGCACGGGCCGGTCGAGTTCGAGGACGGCGAGGTCGCCGGAGTGGTCGTCGTGGCCGCTCCAGCCGCCGTGCGCCCCGACGACGGCGGGGACCGCGCCGAGTTCCCCGCGGTGCGGGAAGGAGACCGTGACCCCGGCGGCGCCGCTGTCCCGCACGACGTGCGCGCAGGTCAGCACGTGCCGCTCCGACACGAGGAACCCGGCGCCGGTCTCGCGTCCGCACTCCACCCGGGCGTGCCAGGTCGTACTGCTCATGAGGCGGGCGTGGGCTCTCCGTTCGAGGCCGCGTGCCCCAAGCGGCCGGGGGCACCCGCGTTCCCGGGATCACCCGCCCCCGGGGCTGCGGCGACCGCTTCCGCTTCGCCGGCCCGCTCGCCACCCCGCTCCGGCGACCACGACAACCGCACCAGCAGATGCCCCTCCCCGGAGCCCTTCACGATGACCGCTCCGGCCTCCGCCGTCATCCGTACGCCGAACTCGATCTCCACGGAGTCCGGGGCGAGTTCGCCGTCGCGGAACACCCGCAGGGCCGACTCGGCGGCGGTGCGCACCGGGCCGAGGGAGGCCTCGAAGGTGCGGGCGGCCAGGGCGGGGCCTTCGCCGCGCGACACCAGGCGGGCGCCCGACCCGTCGTCGTCGACGTCGGCGAGCACCACATGCGCGCCGCCGTCCGTCGTGAACTGCACCAGACCGTCCATGACCGCCCCCGTAGAAGACCCGTGTCACCCGCTCGCCGACATTCTTGCCGAACCGTCGACCTGGCGGAAAGCCGCCCTGGCAGCTTCCCGCCAGTCCCCGGCAACTCTCCCGCAACATCACGCGCCTGACACTTCTTCGCAGCACCCGGGAGCCACCCCCCACCCGGAGCCGACGAAGAGAGGTCGCGTTGATGCCGAGACCCCGAAGCGCCCCAGGACGACGAAGAGGAAGTGCCCCCGGCGGCCGAAGAGCCCGCGCGGCCCGGCTCCGATTCCTGCCCGCCGCTCTCGCCCTCGCCCTGCTCCCCGCCTCCCTGGCCGCGACCGCCACCCCGGCGGCCGCCGAGAGCGCCCCGGGCAAAGCCCAACAGCCGCGCGGCGGAGGCAAGTCCGCACCCGCGACGGCCCCCAGGACCGTCCCCCTCATCACCGGCGACGAGGTCACCGTCACCCCGCTCGGCGGCGGCAAGCAGACCGTCACGGTGGAGCGGCCGCGCGGCGCGAGCGGAGCCGTCCGCACCTCCGTGACCGACGGCCACGTCACCGTCGTACCGGACGAGGCGCGGCCCTATCTGCGCGCGGGCGTCCTGGACGAGCGCCTCTTCGACGTGACGGAGCTGCTGCGGCAGGGCGGGGACCGCGGCGGTGCGAAGGCGACGACGCCGCTGATCGTCACGTACGACACGTCCCGCGGCGCGGTGGACGCGCGCACTCCGCGCGGCGCGGACAAGGTCCGTTCGCTGCCGAGTGCGCGCGCCACCGCGCTCAAGACGGCCAAGGGCACCGCGTTCTGGCGGTCCGTCACCGTGGCCGACGGCGACGCGGCACGGGGGAGCGGGCGCCGCTTCGGCGGCGGCATCGCGCAGATCCGGCTCGACGGCCGGGTCGAGGCCGACCTGGCCGAGAGCAACGCCCAGATCGGCACGCCCAAGGCCTGGGAGGCCGGGCTCACCGGCAAGGGCGTGCAGGTCGCCGTCCTCGACACCGGCGCCGACCTCACGCACCCCGACCTCAAGGGCCGCGTCGGCGCGACGAAGAGCTTCATCCCGGGCCAGGAGGTCGCCGACCGCGGCGGCCACGGCACCCACGTCACGTCCACGGTCGGCGGCAGCGGCGCCGCGTCCGACGGCAAGGAGAAGGGGGTCGCGCCGGGCGCGGACCTCGCCGTCGGCAAGGTGCTCAGCGACGAGGGCTTCGGCAGCGAGTCGGAGATCATCGCGGGCATGGAGTGGGCCGCGAAGGACATCGACGCCAAGATCGTGTCCATGAGCCTCGGTTCGCGGGAACCCAGCGACGGCACCGACCCGATGGCCACCGCCGTCAACACGCTCACCAAGGACACCGGCGCGCTCTTCGTCGTCGCGGCGGGCAACACCGGCGCGCCCTCGTCGATCGGCTCGCCCGGCGCGGCCGACTCCGCGCTGACCGTCGGCGCCGTCGACTCCGCCGACAAGGCCGCGTACTTCACCAGCCAGGGCCCGCGCGCCGGCGACAACGCCCTCAAGCCCGACCTGTCCGCCCCCGGCGTCGACATCCTCGCCGCCCGCTCCCAACTCACGTCCGGGCAGGGCTACTACACCTCCATGAGCGGTACGTCGATGGCGACCCCGCACATCGCGGGCGTCGCCGCGCTGCTCGCCGAGCGTCACCCCGACTGGAGCGGACAGCAGCTCAAGGACGCCCTGATGTCCACGTCCCACGGCCTCGACGCGTCCGTGTACGAGCTGGGCGCGGGCCGTGTCGACGTGCCGCAGGCGATCGACGCGAAGGTCACCGCGACGGGCGGCGCCGACTTCGGCTTCTACCGCTGGCCGTACGCGGAGAACAAGCCGGTGACGAGGAAGCTGACGTACACCAACTCCTCGGCCGAACCGGTCGAGTTGACCCTTGCTGCGCGGGGAGCGGCCGACGGCGTGGCCACCCTCGCCGACGCCAAGCTGACTGTCCCCGCGCACGGCACCGCCTCGACGACCGTGACCGGCGACGGGGCGAAGGCGCCCGTCGGGTCCACCAGCGGCGCGGTGGTGGCGAGCGCGGGCGGCAAGGAGGTCGCGCGGACGGCGTTCGGCCTGGTCAAGGAGGAGGAGCGGTACACGCTCACCGTCAAGGTCAAGGACCGCGACGGCGCCGCGACCCCCGCCGACCTGGTCGTGCAGCCCCTGACGGAGAACGCCGACCCCTACCCGGCGGCGGTGGGCGACTCCGGCGAGCTGAAGCTCCGCCTGAAGCCCGGGTCGTACGCCCTGTCCTCGTTCCTCGACGTGCGCGGCGCCCACGGCAAGGACTCCCTCGGCATCGGCTTCCTCGCGGCGCCCGAGATCACCCTGGACCGCGACCGCGAAGTGACCCTGGACGCCCGCGCGTTGCGGGAGATCACCGCCAGGGTGCCGCGCAGCACGGAGACCCGCCAGCTCGTCATGGAGTACGACCGCACGGCGAACGGCTCCGCCTACCAGGGGGCCGTGCAGGTGCCGGTGAAGTACGACAGCGTGTTCGCCGCGCCGACGCCGAAGGTGGCCGAAGGGCGCTTCGAGTACCGCACGGTGTGGCGCCTCGGCAAGCCGCTCCTCGACGTCGAGGGCGTCGGCGAGGCCGTGGCGCAGCCCGGTTCCACCCTCGGCGAGGGCCGCTCCCGGCTGAAGCTCGTGGACGCGGGCGACGGCTCACCGGCCGCGTACGAAGGAAAGGACGTACGGGGCAAGGCGGTTGTGGTCACGCGCACGGGCGCGGCCGGTCAACCCTCCCCTCCCCGGCTCGCGCAGGCCGCGCAGGACGCGGGCGCGAAGGCGCTGTTCGTGACCGACGGCGTGCCGGGCCGCCTGAACGCCTGGTTCGGCACGGACGACAACGCGGACCGGCCGCTGGTGATCGCCACGGTGAACGCGGCGGACGGGGCGAAGCTGCGGGACGCGGCCCGGCGCGGCCGCTCGGTCGAGACCGAGGCCACCCCGTACCCGCCCTACGTCTACGACCTGGAGGACGGCCACGCGGGCGCGATCCCGTCCCGCGACCTGACGTACCGCCCGCACACCCGCGAACTCGCCGTCATCCCCACCAAGTTCCACGCCCCGACCCGCCGCACCGAACCCGGCGGCGAGTTCCGCTACTCCCTCACCGACACCTTCGAGGTCGGCCTCGGCTTCCCGGAGCGGATCTCCTACCCCGCCACCCGCACCGACTACGTGGCCGCGGGGAAGGGCCGCCGCTGGCACGAGTCGCTGCACTACGGCCCCGACGCCGTCGAACAGCGCAGCGGCCTCGTCGACTACCGCCCCGGCAAGCGCACCCCGCTGAACTGGTTCAAGCCGGTCTGGCACCCCTGGCTCGGCACCGGGCTCGGCTGGGGCCAGCAGCGCAGCGGCGACAACCTCGACTTCAACGCGCCCGGCTGGGGCGACTCCGGGCCCGACCACACCGGCTTCGGCGACGTCTGGAACGACGATTCCCTGGCCCAGACCACCGCCGTCTACGCCGACGGCCAACTCGTCGACCGCCGCACCAGCTCCGGCGTCTACGTCACCGGCGCGGCCCCCGACGAACGCCCCTACAAACTCGTCACCGACACCACCCTGAACCCCGCCCGCTGGCGCCTCGCCACCAAGGCCCACTCCGAGTGGACCTTCCGCTCCGCCCGCGCCCCCGCCGACCGCAAGACCTTCCTGCCCCTCCTCAACCTCGCCTTCGACGTCCCCACGGACCTCTCCGGCGACGTCCGCGGCGGCCGCACCGTGCCGGTCGGCATCTCCGCCGAGTACGTCCGGGGCGCCACCGCCACGGGGCGCATCGGAGCCGCGGCCTTGTCGGTCTCCTACGACGACGGCAAGTCCTGGCGCGAAGTCCACCTCTCCCGGGACGGCCGTTCCCCCGCCTGGACGGGCAAGCTGAAGGTCCCCGGCGACGCGGAGGCGATCTCGTTCCGGGCGTCCGTACGGGATGACCGGGGCGGGTCGGTCTCCCAGGAGATCCTGCGGGGGGTGGGGGTGCGGTAGCCCTCGCGGGGGCCCCAGTCCCACCCCTTCTCCGAAACCGGCGCTGCGCCCCTGGACCCCCGCTGATCGGCGCTTCGCGCCTCGTCCTCAATCGCCGGACGGGCTAGAACTTCGCCGGTGCGGGCCAGAACCTGGCCCGCACCGGCGAGATATATAGCCCCTCCGGCGTTTGAGGAGCGGGGTCTGGGGCGGAGCCCCAGTTACGGGAAGGGGTGGGATCGGGGAGCCCCCGGCAGGGCCCCGCCCCTCAGCCCTTCCCCAGCGCCCGCTTCAGGATCTTCCCCATGTCGTTGCGCGGCAGCGCGTCCACGAGGTGGAGGGCGCGGGGCCGCTTGTGGGGGGCGAGGCGGGCGGCGACGTGGGCGGCCAGGTCGTCGAGGGTCGGAGGCAGGGCCGGGTCCGCGGGGGCGATCCAGGCGACGACGCGTTCGCCGAGGTCGGGGTCCGGCTCGCCGGTGACGGCGGCCTCGCGGACGCCGGGGTGTTCGAGGAGCGCGTTCTCGATCTCACCCGCGCCGATCTTGTAGCCGCCGCTCTTGATGAGGTCGGTCGCCTTGCGCCCGACGATACGGACGTACCCGTCGGCGTCCCGCACGGCCATGTCCCCGGTGCGGAACCACCCGCCGGAGGCGAAGGCGGCCTCGGTCGCGTCGGGCCGGTTGAGGTAGGACGTGAAGAGGTTCGGGCCGCGGACCTGGATCTCGCCGACCGCCTCGGGCCCGGCGTCGCCCGGGATCTCGGCCTCCGCCTCGTCGACGAGGCGCAGTTCGACGCCGGGCAGCGGCACGCCGACGGTGCCCGCGCGCGGTTCGCCGTCCGCGCGGACGCTGGTGTTCATCAGCGTCTCCGTCATGCCGTACCGCTCGACGACCCGCCGCCCCGTCGCCGACGCGATCCGCTCGTGGTCGTGGACGGGCAGCGCCGCCGATCCCGAGACCAGGAGCCGCGCCCCGGACAGGGCCTTCACCAGCTCGGGCTCGTCGGGCAGCGCCTCGGCGATCCGGTGGTACATCGTCGGCACCCCGAACAGCATGGTCCCGCCGGTGGCCAGCTCCCGGGCCACGCCCTCGGTGCTGAACCTGCCCAGGTGCCGCACCGAACCGCCGCGCCGCAGCGGGCCGAGGATCCCGAGGATCAGGCCGTGCACGTGGAAGAGGGGCAGGCCGTGCACGAGGACGTCGGCGTCCGTCCACTGCCAGGCGTCCTCCAGCGCGTCCAGGGTGGAGGAGATCGCCCGGCGGGAGAGGACGGCGCCCTTCGGGGGGCCGGTGGTGCCTGAGGTGTAGACGATGAGGGCGGGGGAGGAGGGGTCCAGGGTGGTGGTGTACGGGGAGGCGTCCGTGGCGTCCAGCTCGGCCCGCACATCCACCCGCCCCAACCCCGCCAGGGCCTCGGGCAACTCGTCCCCCGCCCCCGCGAGCACCAGCGACGGCTCGCTGTCCGCCACGATGTGACCCAGCTCCGCCGCCCCCGACTTAGGGTTCAGCGGCACCGCGGGCACCCCGGCCCGCAGCGCCGCCACCACGGCCACCGCCGTCTCCAGGGTCGGGGTGGCCCAGACGGCGACGCGGGTCGCGCCCGCCGCGGTGAGGCGGGCGGCGAGGGCGGCCGTGGCGGCGGCCAGGTCGGCGTAGGTCAGGGTGCGGTCGCCGAAGGTCAGGGCGGGGGCGGGGCCCGGCGCGGCCAGGGCGGGGAAGAGGGGCTCGGAATCCACGGGTCGTACTCCTCGGTGTGTGCACGGCGACTTAATGAGAGCGTTACGCCGCCGAAGGTGCGGTGTCACAGTGATCGTTGAGGCTGAAGTGGCCGTTTGCCCCTGGTCCGAGGGGCTGTCCGCTCCTGGTCCGAGGGAGCTGTCCGTCTCCGGATCGAGGGGCTGTCTGTCCCTGGTCCGAGGGGCTGTCCGCTCCTGGTCCGAGGCGCTGTCCGCCCTTGGCCCGAGGCGCTGTCCGTCCCTGTTCCGACGGGCAGTTCACCCCTGCTCCGAGGGACAGTTCGGCGATCGACAAGTCAACAGCGCCCGCAGCCGCGGCGCGACAGCCCGCGGCCCGTGCCCCGGTCGACTCAACCGGTCCTCCCCCCACAATCCGCAACAGGATGGGACCACCCACTTTGCTCACTTCGTACTCTTCATCCGGATCCACTCCGACAACAACCCCTACCGCCCCCGCACCGGCCACGCCCTCGGGCACCCCCAACCTATCCACGCCCCCGTCCCCGCATGCCCCCGGCCGCATCCTCGCCGTCGCCGCCCCGGGCCCGGGGCGCGAACAGCTCACCCGCACCCTGGAGTCGAGCGGCTACGAGGTCGACCACACCGTCCCCGGCCGTATACACCCGCACATACGCCAGACCCCGCCGGACGCCATCGTCGCGCTCGACGACGGTCCCGGCGGGCGGTGCCCCGGGGGCGACGTCGTCACGGAGGTGCGGTCGGAGCCGGCCGGGCAGGCGCTGCCGCTGGTCCTGGTGGGCGCGGCGGCGCGCGAACCCGCCGCCGTCGCCGACCTGCTGCGGCGGGGCGCCGACGACTGCCTGCCGAGCGGCTGCGCGCCCGTCGAACTGTCGGCGCGCATCGCGGCGAAGCTGCACCGCGTCCCCGTACCGGTGGAGCAGCTGCTGCGCGACCCGCGGACCGGGCTCTACTCAGGGCCGCACTTCATGGACGAGCTCGACCGCGAGCTGTGCAGGCCCGCGGCCGCGCGGCGCGGCGGTGTCCTCGCCGTCGTCGGGGTCGCCGAGATGCCCGCCCTGGAGAAGCGGCTCGGGCCGCGCGTGCACCGGGAGGTCGCCGAGCGGCTCGCGCAGGTCGTGTCCGGTACAGCGCCCGCCCGCGCGGGAGGCGGCCTCGGGAACGTCTGCGACCGGCTCGGCTGGGACGACGACGGGCATCTGCTCGTCCTCATGCCCGGCGTCGACGAGGAGAGCGCGCGGCAGGACCTCGCGGCGTTCGCGGCGTCCGTCGCGGGCACCCGCTTCGTCGTCGCGGACGAGAACGTCCGGCTCACCCCGGCCATCGGCTTCACCCCGCTCACCGCGTACGAGGACTCCGGCGGCCACGAGGCGGCCGCCCGCAGCGCCCGCGAGGCCACCGACGAGGCCCTGCGCCACCGCGACCTGCGGCCGGTGCGCTGGCAGCCGTGGATGCGGGCGAAGCCGCAGGACGGACCCCGGCACGCCCGCGCCCGCGCGGGCCTCGGCACCCTGCGCGCCGCGCTCACCCCGCTCCTCTCGCCCGTCCTGATGCTGCTCCTCGGCGTCGGCGTACCGTTTCTGCTCTACCAGCAGGCGTACGACCGTCTCGGCGTGGACGTGGCCGCGTACGCCTACTGGGTCGTCGTCGCGGGGCTCGTCGCGTCGGCGCTGCTCATCGTCCTGGAGTGCCTGTTCGCGCTGGACGCCCCCGCGCGTCCGGCCGCCGCCGCGCAGCCGTACCCGACCGCGAGCGCGGTCATCGCGGCGTACCTGCCGAACGAGGCGGCCACGATCGTCGACACCGTCGAGTCGTTCCTGCGCCTGGAGTACCCGGGCGAGTTGGAGATCGTCCTCGCCTACAACACCCCGCACCCGCTGCCCGTCGAGGACACCCTGCGCGAGGTGGCGCGCCGCGATCCCCGGCTCGTGCTGCTGCCCGTGGCGGGCTCCACGTCCAAGGCGCAGAACCTGAACGCGGCCGTGACACGGGTGCGCGGCGAGTTCGTGGGCGTCTTCGACGCCGACCACCACCCGGCGCCGGACGCGTTCCGGCACGCCTGGGACTGGCTGTCCCACGGCTACGACGTCGTCCAGGGGCACTGCGTGGTGCGCAACGGCGACAGTTCGTGGGTCGCGCGCACGGTCGCCGTCGAGTTCGAGGCCATCTACGCGGTGAGCCACCCGGGCCGCACCCGCCTGTACGGATTCGGGGTGTTCGGCGGCTCCAACGGCTTCTGGCGCACCGACCTCCTCGCCCGCACCCGCATGCACGGCTCCATGCTCACCGAGGACATCGACTCCACCATGCGGGCCCTCGGCGCGGGTGCCCGCATCGCCATGGACCGCACCCTCATCTCGCGCGAGCTGGCCCCGACGACGCTGCGGCCGCTGTGGAACCAGCGCTCGCGCTGGGCGCAGGGCTGGCTCCAGGTGTCGCTGCGGCACCTGCGCGCGGCGCTGCGGTCGGATCGGTTCACACTCCGTCAGAAGACCGGCCTGTGGGTCCTGTTGGGGTGGCGTGAGGTGCAGCCCTGGCTGACCCTGCAGATCCTGCCGGTGCTGCTGCACGCCGCGTGGCGCGCGGGCGGCGCGGACAAGCTCGACTGGGCGGTGCCGGTGTGCCTGCTCGCGGCGGCGGTCACGCTGTCCGCCGGGGTGGTGCAGGCCGCCTTCGCGTGGCGGCTCGCGGTGCCCGAACTGCGCCGCAGGAAGGCCTGGTTCTGGCGCTATCTCCTCGTCACCACGGTCTTCTACACCCACTTCAAGAACCTCGTGGCCCGGCAGGCGCATCTGAAGGAGGCGCTGGGGGAGCGGCAGTGGCGGGTCACGCCGCGCGCCGCCGCGGCGGACGCGGAGGCCTCATGAGGACGCCCGCGCCCACGCTCACGAAGGAGACGCCCCTCCCGGCCGAGCCCCTCCCGGCCCCGCCCCGCACCCGCGGACCCGCCCGGGCCCGCGCCGTCGAACTCCAGGGCCTGCGCGGCCTCGCCGCCCTCAGCACCGTCGTCTTCCACGTGTGGCAGCAGTACTACACGTACGACGCCGCCGGGGCGCACCCACCGGTCGAGAACCCGTACCTGGGCGCGCTGCTCTCCCTCGAAGTCATCGACCTGTTCTTCGTGATGTCGGCGTACCTGCTGACGCTGTCCTACGCCCGCGCGGCCATCGACGGACCGGACGCGCCGCTGTCCGAGGGGAGCGGGGTGCGCTCGGGCCGGGACTTCCTGTTCCGGCGGGCGATCCGCATCCTGCCGGTGTACTTCCTCGCGGTCCTGCTCGTCTGGTCGACCCGCAACCCGGCCCTGCCCGGCGACTGGCGCGATCTGCTCGGCCACCTCACCTTCACCCACGTCCTCGACCGCGAACGCATCTTCTACACCCTCGGCCCGACCTGGTCGCTCTCTCTCGAAGTCGCCTTCTACCTGGCCCTGGTGGCCCTCGGGCCGCTCGCGATCCGGGCCTGCCGCCGCCTGGCCACGCGCCGGGCGCGGGTGGCGCTGTGCCTGACGGGCTGCGGGACGCTGTTCGTGGCGCCGGTGCTGTGGATCGCGGTCGCGCACCACGTCCTCGACGTGCCGTACACCGACTGGCCGGTGTACTTCGGCCCGCAGGCCCGCTTCGGCGGCTTCGCGGCGGGCATGGCGCTCGCCGTGCTCCTGGTGGCGCTCGGGGAGCGCGGACGGCTCGACGCACGGGTCGCGGGGCCGGTGGCGCTCGCGGCTTTCGGCGGCGTGTACGGCCTCTCGTACGCGGCCGACCCGGGCGACATCGCGTACACCTACTACCATCCGTCGGCCGCGCTCCTCTGGTCCGTGCTGCTGTACGCGACGCTGCGGACCCGGGAGCGGGACAGCCGCCGGACGTGGTGGCGCGGGGCGCTGCGGGCGCGCTGGGTGACCGGCGTCGGCCTGATCAGCTACAGCCTCTACATCTGGCACGAGCCGGTGATGCTGGAGCTGGACGGGTGGGGGCTGCTGCCGCGCGGTCCGCTCGGCTTCGCGGCCGGGACGCTGATCGTGCTCGCCGTGGCGCTGGCCGCGGGGGCGGTCAGCTACTGGCTCGTCGAGTACCCGGCGGGCCTGCTCGGCCGGGCCCGGGACGCGCGGGGCGCTCCGCGCGAGTTCTATCCGGAGCGGGGCCGGGCGCACCGGGGCTGAACATGACGGCGCCGCCTCCCCGGGGAACAACTGCTTTCCTGTTCGCATGAGTTCACCGCGGGGTGCGCGGCGGGGGCGTCAGTGGGTCGGCTTGAAGGAGGCGAGCGCCCGGTCGAAGTACTGCTTGCCCAGGGCGCGGTTCTTCGCGGGCGCCGAGACCCACACGTCGTGCATCCTGCCGTTCTCGTTCCAGCTCAGGTCGTACGTGACGCGGGGGCCGCCGTCGGCGGTCGCGCCGTTCCATGTGAAGGTCCACAGGGCGGCGGGGCGGCCCTTGTGGGTGGTGCGGGTGACGGAGCCGGTGCGGTAACCGGGGTAGTTCGATGGGCCCTTGAGGTGGGCCTTGCGCATCACCGTGTACGGGCCGTCGGGGGCCTTGGGCTGGGG
The DNA here is from genome assembly GCF_045070545.1 of Streptomyces sp. RK9. Lineage (NCBI taxonomy): Bacteria > Bacillati > Actinomycetota > Actinomycetes > Kitasatosporales > Streptomycetaceae > Streptomyces > Streptomyces sp. RK9. Next base: position 1,906,533 of record NZ_CP173703.1, read on the forward strand.
GTGGACGCCGATGCGGAACCTCTTGGCGGCGGAGTAGTAGTAGACGCGAGGGGGTTCGGGGGAGCGGGTGAAGCCGTCGGGGACGGTGAGCGTGAAGCCGGCGGGGTCGTTCACCGTGCGGTAGCCCGCGGGGGGCTCGGGCTTGGGCTCGGCTTCGGCGGAGGGCTCGGTCGGGGACTCGGCCGCGTCGTCCGCCGGATCCTCGGCCGGGGGGTTGTCCGGAGTGTCCGGGTCGTTCTTGGGCGGTGGCACGTCCTTCTTGTCCGCGGCCTCGGCTGTGCGTTCGGCGCGGTCGCCGGAGTCGTCGCCGTTCGAGGCCAGGAGCCAGGCCGCTGTGGCTATGCCGCCTGTGGCGAGGATCGCGGCTGCGGTGGCTGAGGCTATGGCTGTACGGGAGCGTCGGCCGGGGCCGGGGTTACGGAGGGTGGGTTGCCCGGCGCCGCGGGGTCCGCCCGTGCCCGCCCTCCCCCAAGCTCTCGGCTCCGCTCGAGCAGGGGGGACCCCCATCGCCCCCTGGGCGGACCAGCCGCCCACGGGCTGGGCGGGCGTGGAGGAGGAGGCGGCAGGCGTGCTGCCGGCGGGGTGGGTCGGCGGGGCGCCCAAGGCCGCGCGGAGGGCCTGTTCCGCCGTGGTGGTGGTGAGGCGTCGGTGCGGGTCGCGGTGCAGGAGGCCCTGGGCCGCCGGGAGGAGGGGGCCGAGGGCGGTGGGCAGGGTGATGTCGTCGAGGACGACGGCGTGCAGAACCTGGGCCACCGAGTCCCGGTGGAACGGGGATTCGCCCGCCACGGCCGCGCACAGCAGCACCCCGAGCGACCAGAGGTCGGACGCGGGGCCGGATCGCTCGCCCGACATCCGCTCCGGCGCGGTGTACTCGGGCGAGCCCACGAACGCCCCGGTCTGCGTGAGCCGCGTCTGTCCCGCGACCTGCGCGATGCCGAAGTCGGACAGGACGACGCGTCCTGTCTCCGCCTCCAGGAGCACGTTCGCGGGCTTCAGGTCGCGGTGCAGCACCCCGGCCGTGTGCGCGGCCCGCAGCGCGCCGAGGAGCGCGAGCGCGATCCGGCCCGCCTCCGCGGGCGGCAGCGGCCCCTCGGCCGCCATCCGGTCGGCGAGCGACCAGCCGTCGATCAGCTCCATCACCAGCCAGGGCCGCTCCTCGTACCGCACGACGTCGTGCAGGACGAGGATGCCCGGGTGCTTCACCTGCGCCACCGACCGGGCCTCGTGCAGCGTCCGCTCCTGCTGGCGCTGCGCGTCCTCGGGGGTCAGCGCGTCGTCGACGTGCAGTTCCTTGACCGCGACGGCCCGCCCGAGGAGTTCGTCCCGCGCGCGCCACACGGTGCCCATGCCGCCGCGGCCGAGCCGCGCCTCGATGCGATAGCGTCCGGCGACCAGTTCCCCCGTGCTTGCCATGGGCGCATCATACGAACTCCCTTCCCCCGCCCCGTGATTGGGCCGTGCGCGGCGCACGCCCCCGGGCCGCGGCCGCTCCCGCACGCTCGTCACAAGGCGTGCCTGATCCATTACGGTGAGTGTCCTGTCGGGGCGCGTCGGAGCGGCCCGTGTGGCGGGAGGGGTACACGTATGACACGCGTGGGGCGACGGCGCATGGCCAAGGTGGCCAGGGTGCTCGGGGTGTGCGCGGCCGCCGCGACCCTGGCGCTCTCCGTGCCGGGTTCGGCGTACGCGGCGGAGGGGGTGCTCGTGATCAGCGGTGAGGCTCATGAGAACCCGAGCGGCTGTTACCCCGTCGACTGGTTCCCGACCTCGGTCAGCAACTACACCGACGCCATCGCCGAGGTGCACTCGGGGCCGGACTGCGCGGGCCCGGTCGAGTGGCTCGTGCACCCGGGCGAGACGTACAGCACGGAGACCGCGCAGAGCGTCTTCGTCCTCTGAGGCGGACGGGGCCGGGTTGTTAGCCTGCGGGGGCTCTGCTCGCGTACGAAGAAGGAGTCCCCGTGACCGGCCCCCGCATCGCGCTCGTCACCCGCCGACCGCAGCCCGAGTACGACCACGACCTGCCGGTCCTCGCACGCGCCCTCGGCGAGGCGGGCGCCGAGGTCCGGATCGTCGGCTGGGACGACCCCGGCGTCGACTGGGCCGGATTCGACCTCGCGATGATCCGCTCCACCTGGGACTACAGCTGGCGCGCCGAGGAGTACGTGGCCTGGGCCGAGCGGTGCGCCCGGCTCACCCGCCTCGCCAACCCCGCGGACGTCGTGCGCTGGAACACCGACAAGCGGTACCTGGGCGAGCTGGCCGCGGCCGGTGTGCCCACCGTCCCCACGGCCTACCGCGCGCCCGGCGAGGACGGCGAACTCCCGCCCGCCGACCGGGAGTTCGTCGTCAAACCCACCTCCGGGGCGGGCGCGCGGTACGCGGCCAGGTACGGCGCGGACGAGCGGGACGCCGCCCGCGCGCACGTCGCCCGCCTGCACGAGGAGGGCTTCACCGCCATGGTGCAGCCCTACATGCGGCACATCGACGTCACCGGCGAGCGCGCCCTCGTCTTCGTCGGCGGCCAGTTCCAGCACGCCATACGCAAGGGCGCGGTGCTCGCGCCCGGCACCGCGTTCGACGCCGACAAGGTGTCCCACCCCGACCCGCGGCCCTGGCGCCCCACCGACGCCGAACTCGACGTCGCGGAGCGGGCGTTGGCGGCGATACCCGGCTCGCCCGAGCTGCTGTACGCGCGCGTGGACCTCGTGGACGGGGACGGCGCGACGGGCGAGGGCGGTCCCGGCGACGACCCGCGCGTCATGGAGCTCGAACTCGTCGAGCCCAACCTCTTCCTCCGCTTCCACCCGGACTCGCCGCCCCGGGTCGCGGAACTGATCCTCAAGGCCGCCGCCCAGTAGGCCGGGAGCCCGGCGGTCCGCGCCGATCCGGCACCCCGCTGCCCCGCCGACCCGCCGTCCCGGACCCCGCCCGGCGCCCCGCCTCACCCCTCAGGGAACGAAAGGCGCTGCAACAGCCCCCACGTGAACTCCGCGACACAGCGCCGCCGTTCCCCCGGCTCCCCGCCCGGACCCGCCTCCGGCGCGGTGAACGCCAGCCGCCACCGCGTCGGCGCCGTGCCCTCCATCGGGCGTGCGGGCGCGAACGCGCGGGCGGCCTCGTCGACGGTGCACGACCAGGGCGTGAGGTCGGCGAGGGTGCGCAGCTCGGGGCCCGGCGCGCCGGGGGCGCGGATCAGCCTCCCCCATAGCTCTGAAAGCATGGGAGGTGCCCCCATGTTCCACACCGCGGCGTTCGGCCCGAGCAGCACCTCGAAGCGCAGGTCGGGCCAGAGCGGCACCGGCCAGAGCAGCGCCTCGCACTGAAGATCGCCGATCTTCCGCGGGATCGTCGTCTCGGGCGCGCCGAGGACCGAGCGGTACCGGGAGACCGCCGCGCGCCCCTTGCGCGCGTGCAGCATCGCCTGCCAGCGGCGGTTGGCCTCGCGCATGTCGGCGACGGAGGTGCCCAGCGCGTGCCGGGCGTCCTCGACGAGGTCCGGGTTGTGGTCGGCCATGCGGCGCAGCAGGACCAGCTGGAAGTCGAGGGGCGTGAACGGGCCGGGCGGACGCGGGGATCCCGGACCGGAACCGGCGGGGGAGCTAGCGGACATGCACCCCATGGTCCCGCACGGCCCGCCCGGCCGGACGCCGCCCGTCGGGCAGGAAGAGCACCGAGTTCACGTACCGGGGCCTTCGCGGCGTCAGCGCGCGCCGCACCAGGCCCTGCGTCACGACGTACGACGTGGCGCGCTGGTGCGCCTCCAGGTCGAAGGCGTCCAGGGGCAGCCAGACGTCGTCCGGCAGGACCCAGCCGCGGTAGCCGTGCGCGTCCGCGAGGTGGTCGACGACCGGGGCGATGGGCTGGATGCGGGCCTCCAGCTCGACGAAGAGCGCCGGGCGGTCCCGGTCGAGGAGTTCGCGGGCGCCGCGCAGGACGGGCAGCTCGTGGCCGTCCACGTCGATCTTGATGAAGTGCACGTCGTGCAGGCCGAGGCCGTCGAGCGTCAGGCACGGCACGTCGAGCGCGGTGCCGTGCACGCCGTCCCGGCGCACCAGCGAGGACACCCCGCGGTCGCCCCGGTCGTCCTCGGGCAGCCAGAGCCGGGCCGTGCCGGGCTCCTCGCCCGCCGCCGCGTGGATCACCCGGACGTTGCCGGGCGTGGCCGCCGCGAGCAGCCGCGCCAGATGCGGCACCGGCTCCACGGTCACCACGCGCCGGGCCCGCCGGGCGAGCCGGTGCGACCAGGGCCCGTACCAGCCGCCGACGTCGACGGCGGTGCCGCAGTCGGGCGGGCACAGCTCGCCGAGGCGGGCCAGCTCGGGCTCGAAGCGCGGATAGACGAGCCGGGCCAGGGCGGCCACCGCGCGGGTGGGGAGCCGGGGCGCGACGCGGGCGGCGAGGGTCTTGCGGGCGGGCGTCACGACGAGATCAGCTTGAGCAGGCGCTCGTGCTCGTCCTCCGAGACCTGTTCACCGGAGGACGGCAGGAGTTGTGGGATGCCGTCCACGATCGGGTAGCGGCGGTGCAGCCGCGGGTTGTAGAGGGCCTGTTCGGGCAGCGGCACCGGTTCCGGAGCCGGGTCGGCGGGCAGGTCCGCCTCCGGCGCGAGCAGGACCAGCGGGCCCTTGTCGAGGGGGCAGGCGAGGATCTTCAGCAGCGGGTCGTCGGGGTTCATCAGGGCATCAGCTCCTTGGGTGGCAGATTCGGTTCGGCGGGAACGGCGGGTGCGGGGTCGTGCTTGGGCATCACCAGGAGCACCGCCACCGCGAGCACCGTCCCCGCGACCCGCAGCGTGAGCCGCACCGGGTCGTGGGGCAGCGCCTCGCCGAACGCGAGCGTCCCGAGCACGGCGGTGAACAGCGACGTCACCGTCGTGCACACCGGGACGATCAGTGAGGCCCTGCACTTCTGGAGCGCCGCCTGCGACATGATCAGGCCGAACGCGCCGGTGAAGAGCAGCAGATAGGGGTACGGGGAGCGCAGCAGGTCGAGCAGGGCGCCACCCAGGCCGTCCGACGTCAGATGGCTGGACACGCCCTTGATGGCCAGCGAGCTGACGCCGTAGAGCAGGCCCACCGCGACGCCGTACTCCACGCCCGTCGTCGGCTGGCGGTGCTTGCTGCGGGTGCGGCGCTCGGCGGACGCGTACAGCCACAGACCGGCCGCGAGCGACGGCAGGCAGACCGTGAGGACGAGCGGGGCGGGCGCGTCGCGGCCGACCGTGTCCGTGCCCTCCTTCAGGGAGAGCACGACCATCAGGAGCGCGACGAGGATCGCGCCGACCGCGTACCGCTCGCGCCCCGACGTGCGCTCGCCGAGCAGCTTCGCCGACAGGAGCAGGAGCAGCACGAGCCCGGAGACGAAGATGCCCTGGGCCGCCGCGATCGGCAGCGTCCGGTAGACGATCAGCTGCGCCCCGAAGCCCGCCGCGAGCGCCAGCGAACCGCCGATCCACAGCGGGCTGGAGATCACCTGGCGAAGGAGCCGGGCCGGGTTGCGGACGCTGACCGACGGCATCGCGGTGAGCGCCCGCTTCTCCAGGACGAAGCCGGTGCTGTAGAGCAGGTTCGCGAGCAGCGCCGCGGCCACACCCCACCACATGGCTACGCTTTCCGCGCGTGCAGCAGCAGGATGGAGGCGGCGCCCGGCACGGAGCAGGCGAGTCGGTCCAGGGCGCGCAGCGGCCGCGGCACGCCGTGGAAGGGCGCGCCCGCGAGGCGTACGACGTCGAAGCCGGACGCGGCCACGAACTCCCTGAGCGCGCGGGCGGTGTAGAGCCGCAGATGGCCCACCACCTCGCGCCCCGGGCGGCCGTGGATGCCGCGCAGGCTCACCTCGGAGAACACCGGCTGCACGCCCGCGAGCAGCAGCCCGCGGTTGTACCAGGCGGCGAGGTTGGGCGTGGACAGCATCAGGTGGCCGCCGGGGCGAAGGACGCGGCGCAGCTCGTCGAGGGCGCTGTCGGGGTCCACGAGGTGCTCGATGACCTCGCTGAACAGGACGGCGTCCGCCGATCCGTCCGCGAACGGCAGGCCGCCGTCGGTGAGTTCGCCGCGCACGACGTGCGGCAGGTGGCCGCTCGCGCGGCGCAGCGCGTCCTGGGACCAGTCGACGCCGATCACGCGGTGCCCGGCGAGCAGCGGCGCGGCGACGCGGGCCGCGCTGCCGTCGCCGCAGCCGATGTCGAGGACCACGCCGGCGCCCGCGCTCGCGGGGCCGAGGGCGGCGGCGAGCATCCGGGCCTGGCGCAGGCTGCGGGCGTCGCCGGAGGCCACCGGCACGTTCGGGTTCTCGTAGAAGTCCCGCAGTCCGTGCGGGCGTTCTCCCTGGTCCGTACGCGGGGTGGCGCTGGTCGTCGTCATGAGCCGCTGCCCTCCGGGGTCGGGTGGAGGTTCTGCGTGGCGTTCAGATAGTGCTCGAAGAGGTCTCGCAGGTGGGCGCCGTCGCCGTGGCTGAGCAGGGTCCGGGACCAGCGCAGGGCCAGGTGCAGGCGGCCGGCGGTGGACGCGGTGGTCACGGTCAGGCCGCGCGGCATCCGGGCGGGCGCGGAGAACCACACGGCGGTCGCCGCCCCCGCGTCCCCGAAGTCGAGGGCGTACGGCACCCGCCCGATGTTGCTGAGCAGGGTCGTCGACGTCCACGGACCGGCGGCTTTGCGCAGGCCGCGGGTGACGGCGGCGCGCATCGTCACCGGCAGGACCGGCGCGGTGAGCAGCGTCGCGCCGTGGCCGAGCTGCGGGCGCGACAGGGCCTTGAGGGCGCGGGTGCGGTCGGAGGTGCGGCGCAGCAGGGCGTGGATCTCGTCGGGAGTCAGGTCTCCCGGGCCCGACCGGCCGGTGCTCGCGTCCGGCTCCAACTCGCCCACACTGAACGGCACTTCGACGAGCCGGGTGCCGTTGCCGATGGGCATCGTCATGTCGCGCGGCCGGTCGTCGACGGGCATGGTGATGCGCAACGGACGCGGCCTGGAGCCGTGTTCGCGGTTCCAGTGCGCGATCATCAGCGCGGTCGCCACCATCAGCTGGTCGTTGACGGTGTAGGGCGCGCCCTTGGGGCGGCGCGGCACCGGCAGCTCGGCGACGAGCATGCCGTTGCCGGGGGAGGGGTCAGGCGTGCCGTGGGCGACGCGGGCCGGTGCGGCCCACGGCGAAGGCAGGCCCGACGGCGGCTCGTCGGCGCCGCCCCCGCCGTCCGCCGACGCGGGCGTACGGGTCGGGGGCGCGGCGGGCGCGTTGTCCCGGCCGCCGTACAGCTCGGCCGCGGTGGCGAGCACCCGCAGGCAGGCGGGGCCGTCGAGCGCGGTGTGGTTGATGGTCAGGAACAGCACGCTGGACGTGCCGCCCGCGTCCGCGTCGGCGACGACCTCCAGGCGGATCGGCGGGGACGCGGTGAGCGGCGGCGCGTCGCACAGGGCGCGCTCCCTGGCCCGCTTCAGGGCGTCCGGCACCGGCGCCGGGAACGTGACCACCTCCACGTCGGGGCTCTCGGTCAGCTCCCACTCGTACCGCCGCCGGTACCAGGCGCCGCGTGCCTCCCGCACCAGGATGCGCGGGTGGCGCCGCAGCGCCTCGCCGAACGCAGCCTTCAGCCGCTCGGCGTCCGGCGTGCCCGGCAGGTGCACCTCGATGTGGACGGTCTCCGGCTCCTCCTCCTGCAGGCAGTGCCGGGCGACCTCGTCGACGACGGGGAACGGCACCCGGCGCGGCGGACGGCCGGGGCCGTCCGCACGCCGGGCCGGGTGTTCCAGGGCGGTCATGGTGCGTTGTCCTCTCCCGGGCGCGGATCCTCACCCGAGCGCGTACCCCGGCCGGGGGTCCCCTCATCCGTGGGAGCCTCGTCGGCCGGTTCGGGCGTGTCCTTGCGCAGCGGGTCCGGGCCGCGGGCCGACAGGGTCGGGCCCGCGCTGTACGGGGGGACGGCCGGGGCCGCGCCGGACTCGGGCACGCCGGGCGGACCGGCCTCGGCCGCGCCAGCCCCGTCGGCCCCTCCGTCCATGGCATCCCCGCTCCTGCGGTGCGGCAGCGGCGGCGCCGACGGCCCGCCCAGGTCCCGGTCGGGCCCGAGCGGCATGGTCACGGCGTCCGGGGAACCCTGAGGCCGGGGCGGCACGGGCGTGGCTCCGCCCGAACTCCCGGGCCCGGCGGGACCAGCAGGAGCTGCGAGACCTGCGGAACCAGCGGGCACGGCGGGACCGCCGAAGCCCGCGGCCCCCACAGGACCACCGGTGCTCCACGGATCCCCGGCACCCCCAGGACCACCGGCACCGGCACCCGCGACCGCCGCGCCCTGTGCGTCGGCCCCCTCCCGCACGCTCACCAGCGCCGCGAACAGCGCGATGAACGCGAGGAGTTGAGCGGTGTGCCCGAAGGCCCCCTGGTCGGCGGCGACGGCCTCGCCCGCGCCGGTCGCGGCGGCGATACCGGCCCCGGCCATGGCCACGAGCGCGATCGGGACGAGCAGCGCGTGCCGGCGCCAGGCGAGCAGCGCGAGGACGGGCACGAGCACGGCGAACCAGCCCGCGACGACCACGGCCACCAGCGTGAGGACCACCGTGCCGAGCACCGGACCCGGTCCCGGCGGGGTCACGCCGGGCCCGTCCGGGTTCGGCTCGCGGCGCCGCACGAACACCAGCGCCACCAGGGCGAGGACGCCCACGCCACCGCCGATGAGCCCGGCCTCGTACGCCGTGGACGGCTCGTAGGTGAGCTTGACCGTGCCGCCCTCGCCCGCCGGGACGAGCCAGCCCTGCTGCCAGCCGTCGAGCCGTACCGAACGCAGCTCCTTGCCGTTCAGGGTGGCCTTCCAGCCGTCGTTGACGTTCTCGTAGGTCGTCAGGTACTGGGCGGCGCCGTCCCCGACGGCCACCTCGCGGCGGTCGCCGAGCCAGTCCTTGATCTTCAGCTCGCGGGCCTTGGTGACGAGGCCGCCCGGGGTGCCGCGGGTGAGGGACACGTCGGTGACGGCGAGGGGGCCCTCGTCACCGGCCTCCACGCGGTGCTGCCCGGCGGCGAGGTCCACCGAGGTCTGCTTCTTGTTGTCGTCGCACAGCGTCAGGTCGAGAGGCCTGCGGTCCACCAGGTCCCGCACGGTGCCCTCGGCGCTCGTCGCGTACAGCTTGCCGTCGACCGACACCGCCGGGCCCTCGCCGCAGGCGAGTTCGAAGGTGCGGTCGGGGTCGGGCTGCTTGGTGCGGAACTTGTCGAGCGCGGGGACGTAGGCCTCGGTGAGGCCGACGGGCAGCTGCAGCTTCTCGTCCGCCACCGGGTTGTGCAGGGTGAGCGGCGCCGTCTTCGTGATGGTGATGTCGAGGCGGTCGGTGGTGATCGGCGCGAAGCGGGCGTTGCCGTTCTCGTCGACCCCCGCGACGGCCGCGCCGTCCGGAGAGCTGATCTCGATCTTCTCGGGACGGGTGGAGAGTCCGCCCGCGGGCGGCAGCACGATCTGGTCGACCGCGACCTTGCCGGGCCACCGCAGATGGATGACCGGCTTGTCGCCCGCGATCCACGCGGTCGTCAGGTCGCCGTCGGTCAGGTTGCGGGGCGAGAGCCCGCCGCCGAGGTCGGACGTCGAGTCGGCGCTGGCGATGATCTGCTCGCGCTGGTCGGGCGCCACCTTGTAGAGGAGCTCGTCGAGCTTCTGGCCGGGGACGGCGACCGCGCTCGCCTTGACCTTGTAGCTGCCGTCGCCCGTGGTGGTGAAGCGGCGGTGCAGCCCGGCCTCGGCGGTCACCGGCGACAGACCGGACTGGTCGGCCGAGCGGTGCATGGAGTACGTCGTGGCGTCGGCGTCCGCGCCGTCGGTGCCCTCGGTGTCGGCGGGCATCCGCAGCAACTTGGTGACCTGCACCTTGGGGATGCTGATCTCCGAGAACCCGGCGCCGGTCAGGCCCTTGTGGGCGACCTGCGCGTCGAGGATGGTCAGCTTCAGCCACGAGGAGTCGCCCGGCTTGACCTTGATCCGCTGCGTCTGGCCGTCGGGCCGCAGGTACGAGGTCGCCTTGCCCTGCTCGGTCTCCACGCGGACCTTCGTCGGCGCGGACCGCACGCCCTGCTGCGGCAGCGGCGTGACCTTGATCGACGAGGGGATGGCGGTCTTCTCCGTGAACTCCGCCTTGATCCACTCGTTGTCGGGGTTGCCCGGGTTGCCTTCCGTCCAGGCCGTGTTCGGGTTGCCGTCGAAGGCGTTCACCGGGTCGAACTGCGGCAGGTGGAACAGCCAGTTGCCGTAGCTGGACGCCGTCACGGTCTTGGCGCCGCGCAGCTCCGCGACGGTCTGGTGCTTGACGCCCTTGGTCGGCAGGATCTGCCGGGGCTTCTCGCCGCCGTCCTGGAGGGCGTCCGGCGCGTTCTTCTCGTCCTTGGTGTACGGGTACGAGGTGTTGGTGTTGACCAGGCCGAAGCGGGTGTCGGTGCGGCGCAGCCCGTCACCGACCGCCTGCAGGGCGGGCGGCGAGCCGAGGCCCGGGTGGTTGTCGCCGGTCAGGACGGCCGGACGGTCCTTCATGTCCGGGTCGGCGGACAGCGGGAGCAGCGCCTCGGGGCCGCCGCTGACGACGGCCGTGTTGGCCACCGGCTTCAGGCCGGCCTGGCCGGGGCGCTGGGCGCCGTCGCCGGGCGCGTAGATCTCGACCGCGCGCTGGCGCGGGTACAGGCCCTCGACCTGCACGGGCGTGTCATTGGCGATCCGTCCGCCGGTCTCGGTCGGCCCGAACCCGGTGACGCGCTTGAACCCGGACTCCTCCAGGGTGCGCTTGACGGTCGCGGTCGGGACGTAGCCGATCTGGTCGGGGTCGAGGTCGTTGCGCACGACGACGTAGTAGAGCCCGGCGCGGGTCAAGTAGTCGCGCAGGCCCGGCACTTGGCCGCCGGTCATGAGGGCCTGCTCGACGGCGTCCATGGCGCGCCGGTTGCCCTTGGTGCCGAACGGCACGTAGTCGCGCTGGGCCCAGCGGGAGTCGGCGAGCACGTCGAGCGGCTGGTCGATGGGGGAGCCCCAGGTGTAGATGCCGTGCGCGGTCGCGGGCACGACCAGGGCGCGCGAGTCCGGGGAGTACTTGTCCAGCCAGTCGGCCGTCGTGTCCCAGTAGTTGGGCAGCTTCTGGAACGAACCCGGCTGCAGGATCGAGCCGTTGAGGTACGGCCAGGCGAGCCCCGGGATCACGAGGACGGCGGCCACCAGCGGGGCGTACCGCCGCCCGCGCACCGGCCGTGCCCCGCGCGCCCGCGCCGCCACGCCCACCAGATGGGCCAGGCCGAAGGCCAGGGCGAGCGCGAGCCCGGTCTGGAACTTGTAGATGTTGCGGAACGGGACGAGCCCGCCGTTCAGCCAGTCCTGCACGGTGCCGTGGAAGGGCGCGCCGAACACGCCGCCGTACCCGGCGAGGGTGACGAGCGCGACGGACAGGACCGTGAGCACCAGCCAGCGCCGCTCCGGCAGATCGCGCCGGGCGAGCCCGGCGAGGCCGAGGGCCGCGGCGAACGCCGAGCAGACGATGGCGATCACGGAGGTCGCGACGGTCCATCCCGCGGGCAGCCAGGAGTCACCGAAGTGCAGGTACGCCACCCAGTTACCGGCGCCGCGCAGCGTCTCGGTGGCCGACATGGTGCCGGTCGTGGTCGCCGAGTTCTCCACGTACGGCAGGAAGTTCTCGCCGTAGATGCCGAGCAGGAGCAGGGGCACCACCCACCAGGCGGTGGCGAGGACGACGCCGGGCACCCACCAGGTGATCAGCTTGCGCTTGCGCGGTCCGTTCGGGCGCGACAGCAGATAGAGGCCCACGGGCAGCAGTGACGCCAGCGTCGACGCGGCGTTCACACCGCCCATGAACGGGATGAAGAGCGCCGAGCGGAACGCAGCGATCCGTGCGGTCACGCGGTCGTTGGTGAGCGGTATCAGGACCCACGGCAGGAACGCGCCGGGCAGCGCCGCCGCCGACGTCGAGCCGACCACGACGGTGAACGTCGGCCACAGCGCGTACACGGCCGCGCCGAGCAGCCGCGAGCCGCTGCTGCCGATGTTCAGGCGCTCGGCGAGCCGCAGCGCGCCCCAGAAGGCGACGGCGACGATCAGCGACATCCAGAGCCGCTCGGCCAGCCACACCGGGAGCTGCAGGAGATCGGCGAGGGCGTAGTACGGCAGCATCGGGAAGGCGTAGCCGATGTACTGGTCCTGGATGCCGCCGAAGCCGCCCCGGTCGTGCCAGAGCTGGCCGAGGTCGGAGAGGAACTGCCAGGGGTCGACGGCGACACCGAGCTTGGTGTCGAACGTCATCCGCCCCGGTTTGACGGCGAGGAAGCACACGAACACCACGGCCCAGAACCCGGCGAGCCAGCGCCGTGAGCGCGGCCCGCGCCCGGGTTCGGGCGCGGGCGCCGTCGGCTTCAGGGCCGCCGGGGGTGGGGACTGGACCGTGGTGGTCATGGACACCGCCTGAGGATGAGGAGGAGGTTCCAGGTGGCGACTTCGCGCAGACCTGGGACCTTCGCGACCGTTTCGGCCCAGAACGGCCAGTAGCGGGAGCGGGCCGAGACGACCTGGACGTCGTCGCGGGCCCGCACCTGTCTGAGCGTGGGTCCGACGTGGTGGGCGAAGAGGTTCTCGCCGAGCTTGTGCTTGGCGGGTTTTCCGGTGCGGCGCTCGTAGCGGGCGCGGGCCCGCTCGGCGCCGAAGTAGTGCAGGGGCGCCCACTCGTGGCCGCCCCAGGGGGAGTACCAGTTGGTGAACGCCACGTAGATGAGTCCGCCGGGGCGGGTGACGCGCACCATCTCGCTGAGGAAGGTGCCGGGGTCGTCGACGTGCTCCAGGACGTTCGAGGAGAACGTGACGTCGGCGACGCCGTCGGCGAGCGGCAGCAGATAGCCGTCGGCGACCACGGAGCCCTCGGGGGGCTTCGCGCCGAGTTCGTGCGGGTCGGGCTCGAAGAGGTAGGCCTGCGCGCCGCGCCGCTGGAACTCCTCGGTGAAGTAGCCACCGCCGCCGCCCACGTCGACGACCACCCGGTCCTTGACGGGCAGGTGCCGCTCGACCTGGTCGGCGGCGTCACGGGCGAGCAGCGCGTAACACTTCTCCGGCTCCTGCTGTTCGCGCAGGAAGGCCCGGAACAGGGTCACGGAGCGGCGCAGCGACGGGTCCCTCACGCAGATCCCTTCACTTTCGCCGGCGGCTCGTGCGCGGCGACGGCCTCCGCGGCCACCGCGCGGAACTGGCGCACCGTGTTCGACCAGCGGAAGTGCGCGGCGCGCTCCGCCGCGGCCTTGCCGAAGGCGCGGCGCCGCTCGGCACTGAGCGCGAGCGTGCACCAGTGGGCGGCGAACGCGCTCTCGCCGTGCGCGAGCAGCCCGGTCACGCCGTCTTCTATGGAGTCGCGTACTCCGGGTACGTCGAAGCCGATCGCGGGCGTCGCGCGCGCCGCGGCCTCGGTGACGACCAGGCCCCAGCCCTCGACGGCCGAGGGGTGCAGGAGCAGCCACGACTCGCAGAGCAGCCGGTGCTTCTCGGCCTCCGAGACATGGCCGGTGAACTGCACGCCGGGCCCGGCCATCCGCTCCAGGCGCGCCCGCTCGGGGCCCTCCCCGACGATCACGAGCCGGCCCCCGGTGACCGGGCGGACCCGCTCCCACAGGCGCAGCAGCAGATCGACGCGCTTGTACTCCACGAGCCGGCCCATGGCCAGGAACATCGGCTCGTCGGAGCGCTCGTGCAGCGGCCCGGGCTCCTCCACGCCGTTGTGCACGACGCGGATGCGCTCGGGCTCGACGCCGAGGTCCTGCAGGGCCGTCGCGGTGGACGGCGACACGGCGACCAGGAGGTTGCCGCGCTGGGCGCCCGAGAGGGACCAGTGCTCCAGGCGCCGCCCGAGGCGCGCGGCCGGGGCGAGCGGTCCCTGGAAGCGCATCGACCACAGCTCGGTGTGGACGTGGTTGACCAGGCACAGGGTGGGGCCCCGGTGCCACAGCGGGGCGAGGTACGGCATGCCGTTGCACACCTCGACCAGCAGGTCGGTGTCGCCGATCTGGCGGGTGAACGCCGACCGGGCACGCAGGTAGTGGCCGAGGTCGCCGCCCGCCGACACCACGCGGTAGTCGCGGTAGGCGGCGGGGCCGCCGCACAGCAGTGTGACCTGGTGGCCCTCGGCGGTCAGTCCGTCGGCCAGCTTGTCGACCAGGAGTTCGGAGCCGCCTGCGGCCGGGTTTCCCAGGTCGCGGCGGGCGAGGAAGGCGATCCGGCGCGGCTGTGGGGGGAGCGCCGGAAGGGGCCACGCGGGCCGTGATGCGACCGGGCGCAGCGACGACGGCACGTGCTGGGGCATAGGTGCTCCAACTCGTCTCGGGGTGCGGAACTGTGGGGAAGTTCGGGTGGGTCCGGGGTGGGGCCCGGTTGTACGGGTGGCGCGAATGGATCCGGTGGTGCGGGGCGGTGCGAGGTGCTACGGGGTGGTGCGAGTGGTGCTGCGGGGACCGGGGTCGGTCCCGGGGTGCGGGGCGGGACTCCGGTGCTCCGGGGACGGAAAACACCGGGTGGTTTGCGCAGTCGTTGTGCTGGGACTGTGCGGGGACTGTGTCTGGGTGGAGTGGACAGTTTTCGCCGCACCGAACGGTGCGGCTACTCACCGGGGTGACAATTTCGGCCCTTCTTGACGCTGACGTCTCATCACATCGTGGTGGGTTGCAGGGAATTTGGGGACGTATCGGAATGTGGACCCATCGAATCCGGTCCTTCACCGTCCCTCCCCGAGCCGTTCGCGTCGTTCTCCCTGCCGCGCGCCACGAGCACCCCGCCGAGGATGGCGAGCGCCCCGCCGAGGACCACGGTGACCAGCGGCAACGTCTCGCCGACCAGCTTCAGCCGGGAGCTGTCGTCGTCCGCCAGGTCCACCTGGGACTGCTGGGTCTTCTTGTTGAACGCGATCCGCCGGCTGTCGAGCAGGACGGTCACGTCCTTCTTGCCGCCGGGGGCGCGCAGGGTCTTGCGGGGGCCGATGGCGGCGAAGATGATCCGGCCGGTGCGCTGGTCGGCGACCAGCTCGATGCCGTGGTTGGCGTACCACTCCTCGGCCATGACCTGGCTGCGCCTGGGCTGGCCCACGAGGCGTCCGGGGACCTGGCGGGTGCCGGTCTTGGCGGCCTTCACGGTGCCGGTGAAGCGCAGGCCCTCGTAGCCCTGGATCTTCTTCTTGCCCTGGTAGGACAGCGGCACCGTGGCGCCGAGCGTGCTGTCCCACCACAGGTAGGTGCGCTTCTCGACGTCGAAGGGGAACTTCAGGTACGCCTCCCCCTCGAAGTACGGCTTCTCGCCGCAGCAATGCACCGGTTTGTTCGTCTTCCGGTCGGTCACCCAGCGCTCCAGGCTCCACTGGAGCGAGTCGTGCGGATCGGCCGCGGGCAGCGACTTGTCCGGGTCGATCGAGGTCGATACGTCCCAGATCGCCCGGCCCGACTTGTCGCTGTCGGCGACGTCGCCGCGCACCTGCCGGGTGATCGTCAGGTTCTGGCCGGTGACGGTTTTGATCTTTCCGGTGTCGAAATAGCTGCCGGTCCCCTTGAAGACCGTTATCTGATCGACATCAATGGGCGTGCGTTTCGCACGCGGCTCGACGTACCAGGCCAGCATCGGGGCCAGGACGAGCAGAAAGGCGCCCAGGCCGAGCAGGACCAGGGACAAGGGCGAAGCTGTACGGCGCATCCGGCGCTCCTGCCGTGAGGGCGAACAGGGGTCGGTCGGTCAACTGTGCTGGATTACCGACGAGTTATGGGATTGCTGCGGTGCTGCGGCCGCCGGATTGCCCGAAATGATGCGGCGCTGTTTCCACGGGGTTACTGACCCGTATGGGCCGCGAACGTAGGCGGACCCTTGACGCAGTGTCAATGCGTTGTCGACACTGTCCTCCTGCGGAGCGGGGTGGGGACGACCTCCAGCAGAGAGGCTGACCCTGTATGCACCGACTGCTCGCCGCCACGCTGACCGTCGCGGTTGCCGCGGCTCTCGCCGTGGGCGCCGCCCTTGGCATCGTGGCGCTCCTGAACGCCACGCCCGACCAGCCGAACCGGCCGCTCGTGCACTACGAGTCGCCCGAGCGGGACCAGTGACCGACGTGGCCGCCATCTCCGAAAGCGTTTCCGAGAGCGCCCCCGAGAACATCGCGGACGGCGCTCCCGGAAGCCCGGGCTCCGCGTACAAGGGCTCCGCCTGGCGCGATGTCCCGCCCCTCCAGGTGCGCCGGTTCGCCGCGCTCGCCTTGGAGGAAGTGCCCATCCTCGCTCAGGACATCCTGCGCGAAATCCGGGCAGAGTACCCCGGCCTGCCGGTCGTTCTCGACGACTCCGGCGAGCCGATGGCGCTCATCGGGATCCGCCGCGCTCTGGAGGGCTTCGTACAGCAGCTCGCCACCCGGGAGGGCCGGCCGCGCTACCACCCGGAGGTCTTCCAGGAATTCGGCCGCGGCGAGGGCCTGCACGGCCGCAGCCTCGACTCGCTCCAGGCCATCTACCGCCTCGGCGTCCGGCTCGCCTGGCGCCGCCTGGCCGAGATCGGCCAGCAGACCGAGATCCCGCCCCCGGCGATGTACGAGCTGGCCGAATCCGGCTTCGAGTACCTCGACGGCCTGGTCGACCAGTCGGTGCGCGGCTACGCGGAGGCGGCGGCCCGGCAGGCCGGTGAGCGGCTGCGACTGCAACGCAAGCTCATGGAGCTGCTCCTTTCCGAGCGCCGCCCCGACACCTCCGCCGCCTCCGCTCTTGGCGCCGAGAACGGCCTGGACGAGCGCGCCGCCCGGGTCGGCTGGCAGCTGCCCGAGCGGGTCGCCGTCGGCGTGCTCCTGCGCCCCGCCCGCGAGGCCGTGGCCCCGGCCGTCGGCGAGGGCGTGCTGCTCGACATGGAGGCCGAGCAGCCCCGCATGGTCGTGCCCGACCCGGACGCCGCGGGCCGCCCCGAACTGCTCCGCCGCGCCATGACCGGCTGGTCGGGCGCCATCGGCCCGCCCGTGCCGCTCGCCGACGCCGCCAAGTCGCTGCGCTGGGCGGAGGCCGCCGTCGCCCTGATGGGGCGCGGACTGCTGCCGTCCGGTGAGGTCCTGTACTGCACCGAGCACACCGAGGCCCTGGTCCTGCTCCAGCCCGAGGAACTCATCGAGGATCTGTCACGGCGCTGCCTCGCACCCCTGGACCACTGCGGCCCGGCGCACGGCCGCCGCCTCGCCGAGACCCTGCTCGCCTGGCTGGAAACGCGCGGCGGCGCCCCCGAGGTGGCCGCCCGACTCGGTGTGCACCCGCAAACCGTGCGCTATCGACTGCGCCAGATCAGGGAGCTGTGGGGCGACGAGGTCGACGACCCCGACCGCCGCTTCGAGCTGGAGCTGGTGCTGCGGGCGCGCAGGCTGCGGGGGGAGCTGGGGCGGGCGTGAGGTGCCGTCGGGCCGACGGCGAGGTGGGGTCTGCCCCGAAGTGCGGCCGCCACGTGCGGCAATTCGGACGAAGCCTGCCCTGCCGTACGGTGCCGGGCGCGCCCTGACGCGAGGACACGCCGGAAGGTTCGACTCCGCACACAACCTTCACAGCATCGGCTTCCTCCGTACCGGCCCGGGACCTAGCCTCCATGCCTCATGGACTACTGCCACGCGTGCCACCGGCACCTCAACGGCGCCCTCGCCTGCCCGGGGTGCGGCACCCCGGCCGAAGCCTGCCGTGAGTACGCGGAGGCGCTCGCCGCCCAGGACGAGCCCGACGACCTCGGCGAGACGGACGAGGAGCCCTCGCCGCGCGGCCGGGTCCGGGGCCGCGGCCGCCGCAGGGAGCGGAGCCGCCGGGCCGCCCAGCACCGCCGCAGGCGCCGCAAGGTCATCCTGATCGCCGCGGGCGTCGCGCTCGCCGCGGGCGGCCTGAGCCTGGCCGAGCTGGGCACCGAGTCCGCGTCGGACGACTCCAGGGCGACGTCCGCGCGGGACCGCGACGAGCCGGCGGGGGAGTCGGCGGGCGCCGGGGCGACGGACGGCGGACAGGGGTCGGGGGCGTCGGCGGAGCCGGTGGCGGAGTCGACGGACGGTTCGCCGTCGGCGTCCGAGTCGGCGCGGAAGGACAAGGCCGACGACGCCGACGACAAGGGCAAGAAGGCGGCCGAGGGCGGCAAGGGCACCCGGGACTCCGGCGACGGCGAAGGCGCCGACGGTGACGCTCAGGGCTCCGACGGCGGCGCGGGCGACGGCGGCACCGGCACGGCCACCGGCGGCACCGGCACCTCCGGCGGCCCGGACCCGGACCCGACCTCGGGCAACCCCACCACGAGCCCGCAGGACCCGGACCCCAAGCCGTCCGCCACGAAGCCGCCGAGCGACCCGGACCCGGACCCGAGCCCGTCGGAGACGTGCGACCGGTTCCTGTGGTGGTGCACGTAGGGCTCAGGCGCCCAGCATCCGCCGCAGCAGCTCCCGCAGCGACTCCCGCTCCTCGCGGGAGAGCTCGGCCAGCGGCTCCCGGGCGAAGTCGAGGGACTCCCGCAGGCTGCGCGCGGTCGTGAGCCCGTCGGCCGTCGGCGCGGCCAGCTTCACGCGCCGGTCGGCGGGGTCGGGCCGCCGCTCGACCAGGCCGCGCGCCTCCAGGCGGTCGACGATGCCGGTCACGTTCGACGGCTCGCACTTCAGCTTCTGCGCGATGCGCCGCATCGGCATGGGCTCCAACGAGAGCAGCCCGAGCACCCGCGCCTGCGCGCCGGTCAGCGCGTGCTTGCCCGCGGCGACCTCGTACTCCTCGTAGTAGCGCGCGACCACGGAGCCGATCAGCTCCACGACCTCGAGGGTCAGCGGGTCGACGCGCGGGGCGGGGGTGTCCGGATTCTGGGTGGCCATGGCTCCAGGTTACCCATTTACTTGACAACATGAAATATCGAAGCGCATGCTTATTTCAGAACATGAAGCATTAGGGGTCGGAGCCGACCGCTCCGCCCCGCCCGTCGCCCCCCAGCCTGAGGAGGACACCCCTCATGTCCGCAGCCCCCGAGCAGCTCCCGGCCACCGGCCGTGCCTGGCACCTCGTGCGTCGCCCGCACGGCTGGCCGGTCCCGGAGGACTTCGCGCTCCGCGAGGTCCCGGTCGAGGCCCCCGCGGAGGGCCGCGTCCTGGTCCGGAACCTGCACTTCTCGGTCGACCCGTACATGCGCGGCCGCATGAACGACGTGAAGTCCTACATCCCGCCGTTCCAGCTGGACCAGCCCATGGACGGCGGCGCGGTGGGCGTCGTCGTGGCGTCGAACGCGGACGGCTTCGCGGTGGGCGACCACGTGCTGCACTTCGCGGGCTGGCGGGAGTACGCGTCGGTGCCGGTGTCGTACGCGACGAAGGTGGACCCCGAGGCGGCGCCCCTGTCGGCGTACCTCGGCGTGCTCGGCATGACGGGCCTGACGGCGTACGCGGGTCTGCTGGAGGTGGCGTCCTTCAAGGAGGGCGACACGGTCTTCGTCTCCGGCGCGGCGGGTGCCGTCGGCAGTGAGGTCGGCCAGATCGCCCGGCTCAAGGGCGCCGCGCGCGTCATCGGCTCGGCGGGCTCGGACGAGAAGGTCAAGCTCCTCACCGAGGAGTACGGCTTCGACGCGGCGTTCAACTACCGCGACGAGCGCCCGGTCGTCGAGCAGCTGAAGGAGGCCGCCCCCGACGGCGTCGACGTCTACTTCGACAACGTCGGCGGCGAGCACCTGGAGGCCGCCATCAGCCGCATGAACGTGCACGGCCGGATCACCATCTGCGGCATGATCGCCGGCTACAACGACACCGAGCCGACGCCGGGCCCCCGCAACATGGCCATGATCATCGGTAAGCGCCTCCGGGTCCAGGGCATGCTCGTCCAGGACCACCAGGACCTTCAGGGCCAGTTCGTACGCGAGGTCGGCGGCTGGGTGCGCTCCGGCGAGCTCAAGTACAACGAGACGTTCGCGCACGGGATCGAGAGCGGCGCGGAGGCGTTCCTGGGCATGCTGCGCGGCGAGAACACGGGAAAGATGATCGTCTCCCTGGACGCCTGAGCCTCCCCACCATTCCGCAATCCGATAACCTAATTCCACAATCGCCGGGTCGGCGGGCGCGCGACACGGCACACCCCAGGAGGGATCGGCAGTTATGTCCATCCAGAACATCGACGTCAAGTACACCGCCGTGGCCACCGCGGAGAACGGCCGCGACGGTCGGGTCGCCAGCGACGACGGCAAGCTCGACGTCGTCGTGAACCCGCCGAAGGAGATGGGCGGCAGCGGCGCGGGCACCAACCCCGAGCAGCTCTTCGCCGCCGGCTACAGCGCCTGCTTCCAGGGCGCCCTCGGCGTGGTCGCCCGCCGCGAGAAGGCCGACATCTCCGGCTCCACCGTCACCGCGAAGGTCGGCATCGGCGCGAACGGCGCCGGCGGCTTCGGCCTCGAGGTCGAACTCACCGCCTCCATCCCGAACGTGGACGCCGCGACGGCCCAGTCCCTGGTGGAGCAGGCCCACCAGGTCTGCCCCTACTCCAACGCGACCCGCGGCAACATCAAGGTGGACGTGAAGGTCGCCTGACGCGCGGACTGCGGAGCACAGGCAGGGGCGGGGCCGGGGCACCCCGGTCCCGCCCCTGCCTGCGCTCCGCCCGCCCCTGGGGTCAGGGGCGGTGTGGCTCGGTCACCTCTGGAACCATGGTGGTTGTGCTGATGAAATTTCCGTCACGTGTCAGGAGAGTGAGTTTCACCCGCAGATCGGTGACCTGTGAGCTTTCCACCAGCCCCGTGGCATCTCTTTGCTTGGTGCCACGGAGTGGCTAAAATGCGCTTGGCGCCCACGACAAGCCAGGCCGGATACTTGATGCTGCGGATGTTGATTGCTGTCTGTCCAGGCTTTATGCAGTACTCGTGCTTGTCGTAGCGAGGCGGATTCGTGGGGATCCTCTCGTAGGTGATGACCCGGTTTGGCTCCTGGTCGTCCGCCTGCGCCGAGGCTGAAGTGCCGACCGTCGCGAACGCGGCGACGGCGAGAGTAATTCGCAGTAATCGACTTCGTTTCATGACTCAACCTCTCCGTAGGGGGTCTCTGAGGTGTAAGCATGTAACGCGTAATGTCGACCCGTTCGAGATGGAAGAGCGATGGGGCAGGTGGCAGGATTTATTCCGCTCGGTGATGCCTTGGAATAGGCTTACGAAAACTGGTTCCTTGGCGTATGGAAAGGCGGCGAGTCACCACGAAGTCCCCAGTGTGGGACGTGCCTCACGCTCCGCTACGGCTTCTCGGCCGCGCGGTGTACTCGATCACGGAGCCGGCCCGCCCCGACTTCGTCGCGCTCGCCGAGTCCTTCGGCGTGCCGAGCGTGCGGACCTCGCCGGAGCGGCTGCGCGACGACCTGGCGAAGGCCCTTGACGAGCCGGGGCCGAGCATGGTCGTGCTGCCGGCGCTGCTCAGCATGTTCGAGCCGACGCACCTCGGCACGAACTGATCATTCACCCGGCTTCAGTGTCGAGCGTCCCGTCCTTGACGGCCGAGACGAATGCCGCCCAACTGGCCACTGGGAAGACCGGCGCGGGGCCGTGGGGGGTCTTGGAGTCACGGACGGGGACGCCGGTGGGGTAGCCGTCCAGGACCTCGAGGCAGTCGTCGGCGTTGGGGCCGCTGTACGACGACTTGCGCCAGCCGCTCAGCGGAGCTGCGTCCGGTATGAGGTGCTCAGTCATGATGCCCGTAGTCCTTCGCTGTTGCCTTCAGCAGAGCCAGTGACGCCTTCAGCGGCAGTGCGTCGCTCAAGGCGAGATCGTAACTAGTCTGCAACTCCCGGACTACTGACGGGGAGTCATGAACCATCCCCACGTAGACGCCCTCGCAGTAGGCCAGAGGGGGTTGGTCCTCGAACCACATCAGCTTGAGCATGCTCTGCGCCAGCGGATGCGGGCTCGCCGCGAACGGCAGCAGATGCACGCGGATGCGACCGGTCTCAGCGAGGCGGACGAGGTGCATGATCTGCTCCGCCATCACGTCTTCGCCGCCCACGGGGCGCCGTAGCACTGCCTCGTCCAGCAGTGCCCAGAGGATGGGCGTCACCGGATCGTCGAGGATCTTCCTGCGTTCAAGGCGGGTGGCGAGACGCTTGGCTTGCGTTTCCTCGCTCACCGGAGGGAATGCCTGGCTCAGGACGGCGTGCGCGTACCTGTCCGTCTGGAGCAGGCCCGGGATATACGACAGGCCGAACTCCCGGATCATCACGGCCTGCTGCTCGAAGACCCTTACCGCCTCGAAGTAGTCGGCGACCTCCGCCTCCTTCTTCGGGAGGAAGTTGGTCAGCGCATCCTTCGTGCCCAGGGTCATGTCGAGCCTTCTCGCGTCCTCAGGGGACGGCACGCGACGGCCCGCCTCGATGTGCGCGATGTGCGTGCGCGTCATGATCGCCGCTTCGGCCAGCTGCTCCTGCGTCAACCCGGCCGCCTCGCGCTGTGCCCTGAGCCAGTCTCCGTAGGTCGTTCCCATGGTCAACTCCCGTGCGGCAGAGGCCGAATCGCTTGTTCCCTGGCGAGAGTAGCCGGGTCGGTCTCCCTCTGTGAGTGATTCGTTACAGGGTGAGGCGCTGGTGAAGTTGCAGGTGCTGGTCTTTGTCGCTTGCCGTCCCCCGACCACCGCCCGTCCCAGTTCCGTCCGGCGTGGCTGCGCCACTCGCCTTCCATGACGACACCACCACGCTGGACCGACGACCTGTTCCCGTTTCTCACTCCACCCCTACTCGCCAAGGTGATCGACATTGCCTGGGAAGAGGGGTTCCTCACGACGGACCTGTACGAGGAGGCCTGTACGACGCCGACCGTGTGGCTGCCAGGCCCGGAGCAACTCGACCCGCAACGGCAAGGTGCACACCGGCAGCCAGTACGCGGAACACGGCAAGCTCCACCTGTAGGTGTGACCGAAGGCCGCTGGGCAGTAATCGAAGCCAACGCGGCCTGGGCCAGCGGCAGCTACACCGCCGACCCCCAGCAAGCCCTCGACGTCATCCTCCGGTCCACGCCCCGGCCGAGGCGGTCACGGCACGCGACCGCCCCTTCCTACGCCGGAGGGGCTGGATAATGGGCCGGCAACTTTCAGCCCCTCCGGCGTTTGAGGAGTGGGGTCTGGGGCGGAGCCCCGGTTACGGGAAGGAGTGCCCGCGCGCGGAGCGCGCTGATGGACGCAGTGGGGAGCCCCCGGCAGGGCCCCTACCGCACCCCGAACAACGCCCGCCCCACCTGGGCGAACACCCCCTTCGGGTGCCCCCGGAACAACGGCTCCGTGCCGAACAGGACGACCCGCGCAGAGCCACTCGTCCCGCTGACGACGGACGCCTCCCCGGCCGCGTCGGCCGGGCCGCCCGCGCCGGAGGAGTCGGCGCGCCAGTGCCCGGAGACCAACGGCTTGCCACCCGCGTAGGCCTGCTCGACGCGGACCCCGTCACCGAGGCCGGTGAACCACATGGGCGCGTAGACGAAGCCGTACCCGGAGCCGGAACCGGCCACGGGGCCACCGGCGTTGCGCACCCGGACCACACCGTTGGCGTCGCCGTTGCCCTGGACGGCCGTGACGGGCAGGAGCCCGGCGGCCTCGTTCAGGGCGGCACCCCCGGCGCCCCGCCCGACAAGCCCGCCGCCCCCGGCGAGGAACGCGTCGAGCCGCTTGCGCGCGGCGGGCTTCAGCTCGGCGCGGTCGAGCCCGGAGGACACGAACAGGACGTCGGCCTTGCGCCAGTCGAAGCCGTCGTTGAGGACGGCGGTCGACACCGGGAGCACGTCGAAGTTCATCTCCCGGAGCGCGAAGAGTTCGCCGGGCGTCACGGCCGCGGCGACCCGCGTGCGCCGCACCACGTCCTTGCCCCGCGCCTTGGTCGCGGTGAACGCCACGTCGTACTTCTTCGCCGCGTCCCGAGCGGCCCGCCGCGCCGAACCCGGCACGATGACGCTGCCGCCGTCGGCGGCCCGGCGCACCGGAACACCGTCAGCGGTGAGGGAGTTGAGCGCGGCCACCTCGCGGGGGTCGTCCAGGCGAAGGCGCAGGTCACCGCGCGGGGCGACAGAGCCGACGCGTGCGGCGGACTGGACGGAACGCGACGGCACCGCGGCGGGGTCGCCCTTGCGGGCGGACACCACGGACGCGCCCCACAGTCGGCCGAGGCTCCAGCCCGAGATGTCGTACATCGCCGACACCTTGTCGCTGATGTCCCGCCCGTCCGCGAGGATCACGTTCGCGATGCCCCGCTTGGGCTGGCGCATGTCGACGACGTACGAGCCCTTCTCGTACGAGGTGTTGCCGAGCCGGAAGTCCCGGGTGGCGCGCCGCACCCGCACGTCGTTGGCGAGGAGATGGTCCACGAGGCGGGCCGTGGCGGCGGCGGAGCGCTGGCGCTCGCCGGCCGGGATGACGTACGCGCGCGGGAACTTCGTGGTGTAGACGTCCTCCGGGCCGATGCCGGGCACGCCGGGCACCGTCTCCTCGGAGATCTCCACCGACTTCGCGCCCGCGGCGCCGCGCCGGAACACCTCGATCTGGTCGGCGATCAGCGACGTGCGGTGGCCGCGCGCGTAGTCGAGGGTCGCCTTCATGGCCGCGCCCGCGATGTCCACGTTGATGGCGGAGCGGCGGCGCAGCTCGGCGGCGGGCTGGGAGTCGTACTCCTCGTTGTTCACCTGCATCGGGAACTCGATGGTGTGCGCCGCGACCGCGCCGTGGAACGGCATGTACTGCGGCGTGAAGATCGGCGGCCAGTCGTCCCAGCCCTCCTGCTGGTCGCGGAAGGGGATGACGGCGGGCAGCACGCCGTCCTTCTGCTCGGTGTAGCCGAGGCCGTTGACGGCCTTCTCCATGCCGAGGGCGTTGGCGTAGCTGTTCTTCAGGAACAGGTCGTACTCGTAGTTCTCGCCGTGCGGCGGGGTGGTCGGCTCGATGAGCGTGCCGTTCACGTACCCGTGCAGGTCGATCATCATCGTGGGCTGCTTGTCGATGGCGATCTGCCGCACCGCGCGCGTCTCGGACTGGGTCCCGGTGATGAAGTCCCGGTTCAGATCGAAGCCGCCTGCGTTCTCGCGGGTGCCGGCGATCCGCCCGTCGGGGTTCATCGTGACGTTGAAGTAGAGGCGGTGCCGGGCGAGCAGGTCGCGGGTCTTGGCGTCCTTGGCCTTCGCCAGCTTCTCGATGAGCTTCAGGGCCGCGTCGGTGCCCTCCCACTCGTTGCCGTGGATGTTGTTGTTGATGAACACCGGCGCCTTGTACGCGGACTTGAGCTTCTTGTCCTTGGCGGCGGCCGCGGGCGCGTTCTCGATGCGGTCGCGCATCTTCTCCTGCCGGGCGGCCTCGCGCGCCGACTCGGGCGCGGTGACCGTCACCAGATACAGGTCGTGCCCTCCGGCCGACCGCCCGGCTATCTCCACGCTGACCCGGTCGCCGATGCCCTGGATCTTGTTCAGCCGGGGGGCGATGGCGTGGTACGGGGTCAGGCCCAGCTTGATGGACTTGTCGGCCGGGTTCTTCGGCACCGCGGCCAGCTTCCGCTCCCGCGGATAGCCGCGTCCTGCTTCGGTGCGGGCCGCGCCCGCGCTGTCGTCGAGCGCGCGGTCCGCCGCGCTCTCGGGGGCCTTCGCGGCCCGGTCGGGCGAGTCGAGGGGGGCCTCGTCGCGGATCACGGGCCGGGGCGCGGGGTCGGCGCTCGCGCCGCTCGGGGTGAGCGCGGTGAACAGGAGCGTGCCCGCGGCGGCGGATGCGGTCAGGAGCACGGGTCTTGACGGGCGGGATATCCCCATACGTACCTCCGAAGCGTGGGCCGTTCGCCGACCCGAGAGATCAGTCGAGA
The DNA here is from genome assembly GCF_045070545.1 of Streptomyces sp. RK9. Taxonomy (NCBI): domain Bacteria; kingdom Bacillati; phylum Actinomycetota; class Actinomycetes; order Kitasatosporales; family Streptomycetaceae; genus Streptomyces; species Streptomyces sp. RK9. Next base: position 1,932,329 of record NZ_CP173703.1, read on the forward strand.
GATCAGTAGGGGAGGTCTACAGGGTGAAATCGCGCGCAACAAGGGGGTATTCACGAAACAGCCACCCCACCCGCACCGGCCCGGGGCCGCGGCGGCGGGCCGGATAAGGTGTGCCGCATGCGTGAACTGGGTCGTGGATTCGGCTATCTGGTGAAGGGGCAGCGCTGGGTCGCCCAGCACGGCAAGCAGTTCGGATGGGGGCTGCTGCCAGGACTGATCACCCTCGTCCTGTACGCGGGCGCGCTCGTCGCACTCGCCCTGTGGGGCACGGACCTCGTCTCCTGGGCGACGCCGTTCGCCGACGACTGGTCCGACCCGTGGCCGGGTCTGTTCCGCGGCTTCCTGACGGTCCTGCTCTTCGCCCTGGCCCTGCTCCTGTCCGTGATCACCTTCACCGCGGTGACGCTGGTGATCGGCGAGCCGTTCTACGAGTCGCTGTCCGAGCAGGTCGACATCTCCGTGGCGGGCTTCGCGCCCGAGTCGGGTCTGCCGCTCTGGCGCGAGCTGCTCATCTCCGTCCGCGACAGCCTCCGCATCGTCGTACGGGCCCTGATCTGGGGCGTGCTGCTCTTCGGCCTGGGCTTCCTGCCGGTCGTCGGCCAGACCGTGGTCCCGGTGATGGGCTTCTTCGTCACCGGCTTCTTCCTGGTGGAGGAGCTGACGGCGGTCGCGCTGCAGCGCCGCGGGGTGCGGCTGCGCGACCGCCTGGCCCTGCTCCGGGCCCGCAAGTCCCTGGCGTGGGGCTTCGGCGCCCCGCTCGCGGTCGTCTTCCTGGTGCCGTTCGTCGCCGTGTTCCTGATGCCGGGCGCGGTCGCCGGGGCGACGCTGCTGGCACGGGACCTCATGGGCGAGGACGCGGGCGCCGACGACGACCCCGACGACACCGACGACTCCGGCGACGCGAGCGGGACTCCCCGGCCGGACGGCCGGGGCGCGCCTACCGCCCCTTAGCCTCCACGGCCGTCACCACGATCTGCCGCACCTGCCCGATGATGTCGACCCGGTTGCGGACGAACTCCGCGTCCGTGATCTTTCCGGTCGCCGGGTCGGTGTTCCCGGCGCCGAACTGCAGGACGGGCGTGTGCACATGGCCGCCGGGCAGCCGGTCGCGCAGCCCGAGCCGGTCGCGCAGCAGCGTCGCCCGGTAGGCGATCTCGTTGGACAGGTAGTCCCCGCCGCCGCCCTGCCGCGCCGTCGACCCCGGGGTCGGCCCGTCAGGCCGCTGCACCGGCGTGCCGCCGCCCGCGGGGATCTCGGTCACGGCCGTGTTGTCGTACACGGGGAAGCGCCCGGTGTCGGCCGCCACGATGTCCTTGTACGGGAGGGTGGTCGTCGTCCACTGCGGCTGCGAGGCCGGGTCGGTGACCGGCACGGTGCCGGTGCTCGACAGGTTCTCGTTGTCCCCGAACCCGCCCCGCCAGGCCCCGTTGGTCCGCTCGATGTCGAACTTGCCCACCCGGCCCTGGCTCACCGTCGTGAACAGGTCGACGCGCGGCAGCTGCCGCCGCAGGACCCGCTCCACCTCGCCCTCGGCGAAGTCCGTCCAGCGCACCGGGAACACGGCCGTCTCGATGCGCACCGGGCCCGCGGCGGTGCGCACGACGGTGCCGTCGAGGGCGAGCGCGGAGGCCCCGGACGGGTTGCTGATGCGGGTGTCGCGGTCGAGCGTGAACGGGTCGAAGCCGGTCACGAGGACCCGCTTCATCCGGTGGCCCTTGGGATAGCTGATCGTGTCCTGGCCCCGGGACGTCGTCTCCAGCTTCCCGAGCAGCCGCTCCCGCCGGTCGTCCCCCAGCTCGAACCCGCGCGGCTCCCAGCCGCGCAGCGCCCGCGTCATCCCGAGCCGCGCCCAGTACAACGGCCGGTCGTCGTCCCGGCTCAAGTCTCCGCCGAGCGGCCCGCGCCCCTGCGCCCGGTCCACGGCCCGCCGCCACAGCGCCTGCCCCTCGCGTACGACGAGCCGCTCCGCCTGCGCGTAGGAGCGCACCCGGCCGAGGTCCCGCGCGAAGCCGGGCGCGATCCGGTCGAACCCGGCGCGCCGCAGGATCTCCTGGGGCGCCGCGCGGTCCAGGCGCTGCTCCTCGACGGTGGGCGCGCCGGCCCGGACGGTGTCGGCGGCCGACGCGGGTGGCACGAAGGTCCCGGCGAGGAGGACGGCGCCGAACACGCCGTACACGCCGATCCTTCGGCCTGATATCCCGGGGGTGGGGGACGTAGCCACGAGAGTCCTTCCGTTGCAGGTGAGGTGGCCGAAGTATCGCGGGGCGGGAGTGGTCGGCGCCATGCCCCACGGGGAGATTTCGTCACCGCGCCCGCTACGCGGCGTCCCCGCACGCCTCCCGCAGCGCCACGAGGAAGGGGGCCACCGCGGGCGGCGGCGTCCGGCCCCGCGCCGTCGCCGCGTACACCACGCGCGCGGGGACCCCCTCGTCGCGCACCGGCACCAGGACGATGTCCGGCCGTGCCCCCTGTGCCGCGAGCGCCGGGACCAGGGTCACGCCGAGGCCCGCGGCGACGTACCCCTGCTTGGCCGTCCACTCGCCGACCACGTGCGCGATCCGGGGCCGGAAGCCGTGCCGCAGCGCCGCGTCGAGCAGGGTGCCCGCCGGTTCGGGGCTGCCGGAGATCCAGTCGTCGGCGGCGAGCCGGTCCAGGCCGACGCACGGCTCGGCCGCCAGCGGGTGGTCCGCGGGCACGGCCACGTACAGCGCCTCGTCGAGCAGGTGGTGCAGTTCGTAGGCGTCGTCGTCGAGCGGGCCGCCCGTCGTCGACACGACGGCCAGGTCCAACTCGCCCTCCACGAGCCGCCCGAGCAGCGGCCCGGTGAAGCCCTCCTCGCGCGCGAGGGCCACGCCGGGGTGGCGGGCCCGGAACAGCGCGATGGCCCGCGGCACCAGCGCCGCGTCCGCCGTGGCGAACGCCCCGAACCGGAGCAGCCCACCCGCCACGTCGTCCAGATCCGCCAACTCCCGCCGCAGCAGCCCCAGTTGGCGCAGAGCGGCCTCCGCGTGCGGCAGCGCGGCCCGCCCGTGCGCGGTCGGCCGCACCCCGCGCGGCAGCCGGTCGAACAGCGGCGCGCCGCCGAGCGCGCCCTCCAGGGAGGCGATCTGGCGGGACACGGCGGACTGCGTCAGGACCAGGCGCCGCGCGGCCACGGTGAAGGAGCCGTGCCGGGCCACCGTCACGAACGCGCGCAGCCAGGCGGTCGACACGTCGGCCGCGGCGACGCCGGACGCGTCGCTCGCGGTGCTCTGTGAGGCATGCGGATCATGCATGGCTCCCATGCTAGGCATTCGCTTGTGGCATCACCTGCCCGGGCCTAGCGTCGTACGCATGGAACGGAACACCGAACGGAACACGGAACAGAGCGTGGAACAAGGCACGGAACAGGGCACGGAACTGTCCGCCCCCGCCCCGCGGCAGCGCGTCGCCTTCCTCGGGCTCGGGCACATGGGCGCCCCCATGGCCGGCCGCGTCCTGGCCGCCGGGCACCCGCTGACCGTGTGGAACCGCACCGCCGCGAAGGCGGAACCGCTCGTCGCGGCGGGCGCGCACTCCGCCTCGACGCCCGCGGAAGCAGTCCGCGACGCCGACGTCGTCATCACGATGCTCGCCGGACCGGACGCGCTGCGGCACGTCGCCGACGAGATCCTGCCGGTGCTGCGGGAGCGCGCCGGCGTCCACTGGGTGGAGATGTCGACCGTCGGACCCGACGCCGTACGGCAGCTGGGGGAGCGGGTGCCGGACGGCGTCACGCTGGTCGACGCGCCCGTGGCGGGCAGCACGGACAAGGCCGCGGCGGGGCGGCTCGGCATCCTCGCGGGCGGCGACGCAGGCGCCGTCGAGCCCCTGCTCGCCCACCTCGGCACGGTGACCCGCACCGGCCCCCTCGGCTCCGGCGCCGCGCTCAAGGTCGTCGTGAACACCGCCGTGCTCGGCGGGGTCGCCCTGGTCGCGGAGTCGATGGCCCTCGCCGACGCGCTCGGCCTGGACGCGGAGGTGGCGCGGGGCGTCCTGGCCCAGGGGCCGCTCGGGGGCGCCGTCGCCCGCGCCTTCGCCACCGACGTGCACTTCGGCAACGGCCTCGCCGCGAAGGACGTGGCGCTCGCCACGAGCACGACGTGGCTGCCCGCGATGGAGGCGGTCCTCGGCCACTACGAGGCAGCGGCGGCGGACCCGGACGTGGCGGACGAGGACATCGCCGCGGCCGTCACCCGCATCCGCCGCGCCCGCGAGCCCCGCGCCTGACGCCGCACCGGCCGACCCCGCCCGCCCTCTTTCCTTCCCTCACCCCGGAACGCACCTTCAGGAGACCCCGTACATGACCGACCGCATGACCGACCACATGACCGTCACCCTCGACAACCCCACCACCGCGCCCCAGCCCCTCGGCCCCTACTCCCAGGTCGCCCGCGTCCAACTCGCCGACGGCGGCGCCCTGTTGTACCTCTCCGGGCAGATCGCCGAGGGCGCGGACATCGCCGAGCAGAGCCACGGCGTCTTCGCGACCCTCACCGCGCTCCTGGAGGCGCACGGCGCGACGCTCGCCGACATCATCAACATCCGTACGTTCCTGACGGACATGGACGACCTGCCCGGCTACGCCGCCGTGCGCCGCACCTACCTCACCGGGACACCGCCCACGAGCACCACGGTGTCGGTCCCGCGGCTGTTCAAGAAGGAGGCCCTGATCGAGGTGGAGGTGGTCGCTATCTGCCGGGCCGGGCGGCCGTGACGCCCTTGTGGGCCATCTCGGCGAGGCGCGACTGCCCGTCCTTGCTGGGGTGGAACCAGTCCCAGTGGCTCAACTGGTCCCCGTCGAAGTGGAAGTCGAAGACGGCCCCGCCGTCGTACCGGCAGCGCTGATCCCGCGCGCACACGTCCTTGAGCACCTTGTTGTACGCCACCACGCGGTCCTGCACCGACTGCCGCCGGTCGGTGGCGGCCCGGTCCATGTTGTCCGCGTCGGCCAGCATCGACTTGCAGATGCCGAGCTTCCACACCTGCTTGCCGAGCTGGTTGGTGCGGCCCGTGGACCAGAGCCGCTTCAGGTCCGGCACGCTCGCCACGTACACCTGCGTCTTCGGCTGGGTGCGGCGCAGCGTGCGCAGGGCGTCCTGGAAGTCGGCGCGGAACTCCGAGACGGACGTCATCTCGTCGGCCGACGAGCGGCAGGCGTCGTTGGCGCCCGCCATCACCGTCACCAGCTCCGGATCGCGCGCCGCCGCCCGCTGCATCTGCCCCGGCAGGTCGGCCATCCGCGCGCCGGTCTTGGCGTAGTTCCAACTGTGCGTCGCCGCGCGCTGCTTGCCGAGCAGCCGCCGCGCGAGGCTGCGCACCTCGTCGTCGCTGCCGGTCGCCCAGGACGCCTCCGGGCAGTCGGAGAGCACCGAGCAGGCGTCGAAGCCGCGCGTGATGGAGTCGCCGACGGCGGCGAGGGAACGGGGGCTGGTGTCCCAGGCGGGGGCCCGCTTCGGGGCCGCTCTGTCCTGCGCCGACGACCCGCCCGGAGCCGCGGAGTCGCCGCCCGACGCGTCACACGCGGTGAGCGTGGCGAAACCGGTGAGAGCCGCCGTCGCGAGGGCGACGGCGGCCCGTGCGCGGTGCCTTGAATTCCGCATCCTCGTCCCCTCTGTCGTCCAACGTGACGTCGCGCGGGCCGTTCGGGTTGCGTCCCGCCGAGTGCTGATATGTCCCGTGCGGGACCTCGGGACACCCAACCGGGGGTTTCCGGGCCTCCCAGCGAGTGAAACCCGGGGGATTCCCGGCATGCGGACCGACGGTACGTCACACTCCTTGCCTCGCCGCACGGTAGCCTCGCCACCCAGTGGCACTCGATTTTCTCGGTTCCGCTAAATTACATCACGTCACATCTGTCCCCTTTTTTGACTTTCCCCGCTTTTGGGGAATATCGCTCGGCACGGGCGCGAGGCCGCTGGGGAAGGCGTACCTCGTCCCACACTGGAGGTCCCGGTGACGACACGTGGAGTTCTGTACGTGCACTCCGCACCGCGCGCGCTGTGCCCGCACGTCGAGTGGGCCGTCGCGGGCGTGCTCGGCGCACGCGTCAGCCTCGACTGGATTCGACAGCCCGCGGCGCCCGGCACATGGAGATCCGAGTTCTCCTGGCAGGGCTCGGCGGGCACCGCCTCCAAGCTCGCCTCCGCGCTGCGCGGCTGGGACCTGCTGCGCTTCGAGGTCACGGCCGAGCCCAGCGCGTCGGCCGAGGGCGAGCGCTACAGCGCCACCCCCCGGCTCGGCATCTTCCACGCCGTCACCGGCATCCACGGCGACATCCTGATCCCCGAGGACCGGCTGCGCGCCGCCCTCGCCCGCTCCCAGAGCGGCGAGAGCGACCTGGCCGCCGAGCTGGCCAAACTGCTCGGCAAGCCCTGGGACGACGAACTGGAGCCGTTCCGGTACGCGGGCGAGGGCGCGCCGGTGCGCTGGCTGCACCAGGTCGTCTAGGAGCGGTTCAAGGAGCGGACACGTCGAAGGCCCACCCGGTTCGACCGGGTGGGCCTTCGACGTGACTGCTGCCGACGGTGGTTACACCGTGCGGAAGGCCAGGACCACGTTGTGGCCGCCGAAGCCGAACGAGTCGTTCAGCGCCGCGATCGTGCCCTCGGGCAGCGGGCGGGGCTCGCCGCGGATGATGTCCGCCTCGACCTCGGGGTCGAGGTTGTCGATGTTGATCGTCGGCGGGGCCACCCGGTGGTACAGGGCGAGGACCGTCGCGACGGTCTCCACGCCACCGGCGCCGCCCAGGAGGTGACCGGTCATCGACTTCGTCGAGGCGATCGCCATGTGGTCGACGTCGTCGCCGAACGCCTGGCGCAGCGCCTTGATCTCACCGACGTCGCCCTGCGGGGTCGAGGTGGCGTGCGCGTTGATGTGCACGATCTCGGCGGGCTTCAGACCGGTGTTGTCGACCAGGTTCTGCAGCGCGGCGGCGATGCCGTTGCCGGACGGCTCGGGCTGCGTGATGTGGTGCGCGTCGGCCGAGATGCCCTGGCCGACGGCCTCCGCGTAGATCCGCGCGCCGCGGGCCCTGGCGTGCTCCTCGGACTCCAGGACGATCACGCCCGCGCCCTCGCCGAGCACGAAGCCGTTGCGGTCGCGGTCGTAGGGGCGGGAGGCGCCCTGCGGGTCGTCGTTGTTCTTCGACATCGCCATCATGTTGCCGAACGCGGCGATCGGCAGCGGGTGGATGGCCGCCTCCGTGCCACCGGCGACGACGACGTCGGCACGGCCGGTGCGGATCATCTCGATCGCGTAGCCGATGGCCTCCGCGCCGGACGCGCAGGCCGAGACCGGGGTGTGCACCCCGGCGCGGGCGTTCAGGGTGATGCCGACGTTCGCCGCGGGCGAGTTGGGCATCAGCATGGGGACCGTGTGCGGGGAGACGCGGCGTACGCCCTTCTCCTTCAGCACGTCGTACTGGTCGAGGAGGGTCGTCACACCGCCGATGCCGGAGGCGATGACCGCGCCGAGCCGGTCGGGGTCGACGGCGGTGTCCTCACCGGCCTTCGCGGTGAAGCCCGCGTCCTTCCAGGCCTCGTCGGCCGCGACGAGCGCGAACTGCGCCGAGCGGTCGAGCTTGCGGGCCTGCGGGCGCGGGATGGTCTCCGTCGGCTCGACGGCGATGCGGCCGGCGATGCGGACGGGCAGCTCGGCCGCCCAGTCCTCCTCGATGAGGCTGATCCCGGAACGGCCTGCGAGCAGACCCTCCCAGGTCGATGCCGCGTCGCCACCCAGCGGTGTGGTTGCGCCGATACCGGTGACGACCACGGTGCGATTGGTCGAGTTCACTGGATTTCTCTCTCCACGATTTGGTTCAGATGCGGATGCGGCGGCGCCACCGCCGGGTGGCGGCTGGCAAGAGCCCCGGCCGGCACGAGCCTGCGGTCGTCAGGCTCGGACCTGGTGTCAGGCCTGGTGCTCGAGGATGTACTTCGTCGCGTCGCCGACGGTCTTCAGGTTCTTGACGTCGTCGTCCGGGATCTTGACGTCGAAGCGCTCTTCGGCGGCGACGACGACCTCGACCATGGACAGCGAGTCGACGTCCAGGTCGTCCGTGAAGGACTTGTCCAGCTGGACGTCCTCGACCGGGATGCCGGCGATCTCGTTGACGATCTCGGCGAGACCGTCGACGATCTCCTTCTCAGTGGCGGCCATGTTGGCGCTCCTTCGTATGTATCCAGAGGGTGTGGCGGCAACCGCGTGGATCCGAAGATCCGCAGTGGGTGCCTAGGGGAGGGTAACGACCGTGGCGGCGTACACGAGACCCGCCCCGAAGCCGATGACGAGCGCGGTGTCGCCGCTCTTCGCCTCACCGGTCGCCAGAAGCCGCTCCATGGCGAGCGGGATCGAGGCGGCCGAGGTGTTGCCGGTGGTGCGCACGTCACGGGCGACCGTGACGTGCTCCGGCAGTTTCAGAGTCTTCACCATCGAGTCGATGATCCGCTCGTTGGCCTGATGCGGAATGAAGACGTCCAAGTCGTCCGCGGTGATTCCGGCCGCGTCCAGCGCCTGCTGGGCGACCTTCGCCATCTCGAACACGGCCCAGCGGAACACCGCCTGGCCCTCCTGCGTGATCGCAGGGAACTTGTCGGGGGCGCCGTTGCGGTACGCCTCCCACGACTCGGTCTGCTTGATCGTGTCGGACTTGTCGCCCTCCGAGCCCCAGACCGTCGGACCGATCCGCGGCTCCTTGGACGGGCCCACGATCACCGCGCCGGCACCGTCGCCGAACAGGAACGCCGTGGCCCGGTCGTGCAGGTCGGTGAGGTCGCTGAGCCGCTCCACGCCGATGACGAGGACGTACTCGGCGGAGCCCTCGACGACCATGCCCTTGGCGAGGGTGAGGCCGTACCCGAAGCCCGCGCAGCCCGCGGAGATGTCGAACGCGGCGGGCCTGCCCGTGCCGAGCTTGTCGGCGATCTCGGTGGCGATGGCCGGGGTCTGCTTGAAGTGCGAGACGGTGGAGACGATCACGGCGCCGATCTGCTCGGGCGTGATGCCCGCGTCCGCGATGGCCTTGCCGGACGCCTCGACGGACATCGCGGCGACGGTCTCCTCTTCGGAGGCCCAGTGCCGGGTCTGGATCCCGGAGCGGGAGCGGATCCACTCGTCGGACGAGTCGATCGTCTCGAGGATGACCTCGTTCGGCACGACCCGCGTGGGGCGGTAGCCGCCGACGCCCATGATCCGTGCGTACGGGGCGCCCTGGCTGGGCTTGATCTTCGACATGCGCTACGGCTCCTTGTCTCGCTCAGGAATGCTCGGCGACGAGCGTGCGGGCCGCGTCGAGGTCATCGGGGGTCTTCACCGCGAGTGTCTTGACACCCTTGAGCGCGCGCTTGGCGAGACCGGTCAGGGTGCCGCCGGGGCACACCTCGATCAGCGCCGTCACACCGAGCTCCTTGAAGGTCTCCATGCACAGGTCCCAGCGGACCGGGTTGGCGACCTGGCCGACCAGCCGGGAGACCACGTCGGCGCCGGCGGAGACCGCCTTGCCGTCGCGGTTGGAGAGGTACGTGAGCCGCGGGTCGGCGACGGTGAGACCGGCCGCGGCCTCCTCCAGCCTCGCCACCGCGGGTGCCATGTGCTCCGTGTGGAACGCGCCGGCGACCTTGAGGGCCACCACCTTGCGCACGCCCTCGGGCTTGTCCTCCGCGAGGGCGGCGAGCTGCTCCAGGGTGCCCGCGGCCACGATCTGGCCCGCGCCGTTCACGTTCGCCGGGGTCAGGCCCAGCTTCTCCAGGTGCGGCAGGGTGACCTCGGGGTCGCCGCCGAGCAGCGCCGCCATGCCGGTCTCCGTCACCGAGGCGGCGTCGGCCATGGCGAGGCCGCGCTTGCGCACGAACCGCAGGGCGTCGTCCTCGGTCAGCACACCGGCGTACGCGGCGGCCGTGATCTCGCCGACGCTGTGCCCGGCGACGGCGCCGGGCGTGATGTCACCCAGTGCCGCGGCGGAGAGCAGGCCTGCGGCCACAAGGAGCGGCTGGGCCACCGCGGTGTCACGGATCGCGTCCTCGTCCGCCTGCGTTCCGTAGTGGGCGAGGTCGAGCCCGATGGCGTCCGACCAGGCGGCGAGCCGGTCGGCGGCACCGGGGAGGTCGAGCCAGGGGGTCAGGAAGCCGGGCGTCTGAGCGCCTTGGCCGGGAGCGACGAGTACGAGCACTCTCACACTCTCTCTTGTGGACAGTACGAACCGCCCGTGGGGACAGGGACGAAGAACCGCTGAGGGAATTGTAGAGCCCCGACAAAGACTTAAGCCTGGGGATCACCGTCGGCGAGACGTCCCAGGATCAGCGCGATGCGCAGAGTGAACGCCGAGCGCACATCCGAAGGGGACCAGCCGGTGACGTCAGTCACACGTCGAAGCCGGTAGCGCACGGTGTTGGGATGCACAAAGAGCATCCGTGCGGCGCCCTCCAGGCTGCTCGCCTGTTCCAGGTAGACGCTGAGGGTTTCCAGGAGCGCCGAACCGGCCTCCTCCAGCGGTCTGTAGATCTCCTCCACCAGTTGTTCGCGCGCCGCCGGATCGCCCGCGATCGCCCGCTCCGGCAGCAGATCGTCCGCGAGGACGGGGCGCGGCGCGTCCTGCCAGGCACCGCACGCCTTCAGGCCCGCGGCGGCCGCCTGCGCGGAGCGGGTGGCCGCGAGCAGGTCGGGCACGATGGGCCCGGCCACCACGGGCCCGGCCGCGTACGGCCCGATCAGAGCCTTCGCCACGGCCAGCGGGTTGTCGTTGCCGCCCGCGATCACGACGAGCCGGGTGCCGAGCACGCCGGTGAGGACCTGGAGCTTGGCGTGCCGGGCGGCCCGCCGGATGGCTTCCACGGTGAGCTCGCTGTCCCCGTCGGGTGCGGTACCGAGCACCACGCACACATGGTCCGGCGAGTTCCAGCCAAGGGCGGCGGCACGGGAGACGGCACCCTCATCGGCCTCCCCGGAGAGCACGGCGTTCACGACGAGCGACTCCAGGCGCGCGTCCCAGGCACCGCGTGCCTCGGCGGCCTGTGCGTACACCTGCGCGGTGGCGAAGGCGATCTCGCGGGCGTAGACGAGCAGCGCCTCGCGCAGGACCGACTCGTCGCCGGGCGCGGCGACCTCGTCGATCGCCGACTCCATGACCTCGATGGTGGTCCGCACCATCTCCACGGTCTGGCGCAGCGTGATCGCCCGGGTCAGCTCGCGGGGCGCCGTGCCGAAGACGTCCGTCGAGATCGCCTGGGGGGCGTCGGGGTGCCGGAACCACTCGGTGAACGCGGCGATGCCCGCCTGCGCGACCAGGCCGATCCAGGAGCGGTTCTCCGGTGGCATCGCCCGGTACCAGGACAGCGTCTCGTCCATGCGCGCGATCGCCTGCGCCGCGAGGCTGCCGGACGACTTCTCCAGGCGCTTCAGGGTCGCGGCGTGCGCGTGGGCGCGGCCGCCGCGCCGGGCGTCGGCTCCGGCGTCCTGGTGGGCTGAGTTCGCTTCAGGTACGGGCACGGGGACAAGACTGCCTTATCGGGACGGCGGCGTGCGGGGCCGGGTCTACGGTGGGGGGCGTGATTGAAGTACGGCGCTCCGGTGAGCGGTATCCCGGGGGCGACCCCATGGCGGGGATCGACTCCTTCCACGCCTTCTCCTTCGGGCCCTACTACGAGCCCGACAACCTCCGCTTCGGCGCGCTGCTCGCCTGCAACGAGGAGCACCTCGCACCCGGCGCCGGGTTCGACGAGCATCCGCACAGCCACACCGAGATCGTCACCTGGGTCGTCGCGGGCGAGCTGACCCACCGGGACTCCGCGGGCCACGAGTCCGTCGTCCGCCGCGGCGACGTCCAGCACCTCAGCGCGGGCGCGGGGGTCCGGCACGTCGAGCGCAACGCGGGCCCCGAGCCGCTGACGTTCCTTCAGATGTGGCTGGCCCCCCGGGACCCCGGCGGCCCCCCGTCCTACGCCGTCGTCCGCGGCATCGCCGACTCCACCCCCTACGCCGTCCCCGCCGCCTCCGCCCTCCTCCACGTCCGCCGCCTGGCCCCCGGCGAACGCACGGCCCTCCCCGACGCCCCCACGGTCTACGTCCACGTGGTCGACGGCGTGGTGGCTCTGGCGGACGAGGAACTGGGCCCGGGCGACTCGGCCCGACTGACGGGGGAGGAGGGGCTCGACGTGGTGTCGTACGACGGGCGGGCGGAGCTGCTGGTGTGGGAGATGGGGTAGGTGAGACTGTGGGCAGCTGGTCCGCCCAGAGGGCGATGGGGGTCCCCCCTGCTCGAGCGGAGCCGAGAGCTCGGGGGAGGGTGGGCACAGGCGGACCCCGCGGCGCCGGGCAACGCACTCTCGGTACCTCAGCCCCGGCGCCCCCGCGCCTACAGCTCGGCCAGCACCGCGTCCGTGAACGTCGGCCAGACCTCCACGGCCCACGGCCCGAACGCCCGGTCCGTCAGGGCCACGCAGGCGGCCCCCGCGTCGGGGTCCACCCAGAGAAACGTTCCCGCCTGCCCGAAGTGCCCGAAGGCCCGCGGCGAAGAGGAACTCCCCGTCCAGTGCGGCGACTTCCCGTCCCGGATCTCGAACCCGAGCCCCCAGTCGTTGGGATTCTGGTGCCCGTACCCGGGAAGCACGCCCTTGAGCCCGGGGTAGGCCACGGACATGGCCTCGGCGACGGTCCGGGCGTCGAGCAGCCGAGGCTGCTGCACCTCGGCGGCGAACCGCACGAGATCGTCCACGGTCGACACCCCGTCCTTCGCGGGCGAGGCCCCGCCGTCGAGGAACGTCGAGGACATCCCGAGCGGCTCCAGGACGGCCTGGCTCAGATAGTCCGCGAAGGGGATCTCGGTGGCCTTGGCGATGTGCTCGCCCAGCACCTCGAACCCGGCGTTGGAGTACAGCCGCCGCGTCCCCGGCGCCGCCGCCACCTGGTGCTCGTCGAAGGCGAGCCCACTGGTGTGCGCGAGCAGATGCCGCACGGTGGCCCCGTCAGGACCGGCGGGCTCGTCCAGCTCGATCGCCCCCTCCTCGTACGCGATGAGCGCCGCGTACGCCGCGAGGGGCTTGGTGACGGAGGCGAGGGCGAACCGCTGCCCGGTGGGCCCGCGCGTCCCCGCGACGGTGCCGTCCGCGCGGACGACGGCGGCGGCAGCGGTCGGGACCGGCCAGTTCTCGATCAACGCCAGGCTCTGCATGCGTACGAGCCTAAGCGTCGTTGAGTTTCAGCTGCATGTAGGGGTCGGGCTTGCGGACGAACCCGAGCGAGGCGTACAGCGGCTCGGCGTCGGGCGACGCGGTGAGGTCGACCTGCCCGGCGCCGCGCTCCCGGAACCAGTCGATGAGCGCCTCCACGCAGGCGCGCGAGAAGCCTCGGCGGCGCATGCCGGGGTCGGTGGCGACGCTGAAGAGATAGCCGGCGACGCCGTGCGGATTGCCCGCGCGCCCGATGCGGTACTCCAGGGTGCCCACGGCGAGCGCGGCGAGGGCGCCGGGCCGCTCGGGGTGGTCGACGACGAACGCGGCGAAGTTCCCTTCGGGGTCGGCGAGGCGCTCGCGCACGGTGGGGATGGACTCGGCGTGCCAGTCGGTGACGGAGGCGGTGGGCAGGGTGCCGTCCAGGGTGTGCACGGAGTCGATCATGACCTGGCGCAGGCGTATGACTTCTTCGGCGTCCGCCACCGCGGCGCGTCGTACAGGATTCATGGGCCGCACGCTAGCCACCGCGCCCCGGCGCCGTCCCGTGGATTACGGCCGGGTCCGGCGATCTTTCGAATTGCCCTTGCTTGGAGTGCGCTCCAAGGTTCTAGCGTGGGGGCCATGACGGTGATGGAGACCACCCCCGCACCCGCCCCCACCCGCGACCCGGCCGCGCCCGAGATCTGCCCGCCCCCGCCCGCCCATCCGCGCCCGGACGGGCAGGACCACTACACGATCAGCGAGGTCGTCGCGGTGACCGGTCTGACCGCGCACACCCTGCGCTGGTACGAGCGGATCGGCCTGATGCCGCACATCGACCGCTCCCACACGGGCCAGCGCCGCTACCGCAACCGTGACCTGGACTGGCTGACCCTCGTCGGCAAGCTGCGCCTGACCGGGATGCCGGTCGCCGACATGGTGCGCTACGCGGAGCTGGTGCGCGAGGGCGAGCACACCTTCGCGCAGCGCCGGGAACTCCTGGAGCGCACCCGCAGGGACGTCCGGGCCCGGATCGCGGAACTCCAGGGCACGCTCGCCGTCCTGGACCACAAGATCGACATCTACTCCTGAGCCCCGGCCGCTCCACCACCCCCACCACCCCCACCACCCTGAATCCCAGCGGAGGCACGACCAAGTGAAGATCAACACCGCCCGGCTCGGCACGACAGGCCCCGAGGTCGGCGTCCAGGGCCTCGGCTGCATGGGCATGAGCTTCGCGTACGGCCCGACGGACGCCGACGAGGCGAGGGCCACCCTGGAGCGGGCGCTCGACCTGGGCGTCACGCTCTACGACACCGCCGACGCGTACGCGAGCGGCGAGAACGAGAAGTTCCTCGCCCCCTTCTTCGCGGCGCACCGCGACGAGGTCGTCATCGCCACGAAGTTCGCCCTGGCCATCGACCCGGCCGACCCGACGAAGCGGATCATCAACAACGCGCCGGAGTACATACGCGCCTGCGTCGACGCCAGCCTGAGCCGCCTCGGCGTGGACGCCATCGACCTCTACTACATGCACCGCCGCGACCCGAGGGTGCCGATCGAGGAGACGGTCGGCGTGATGGCCGAGCTGGTCGCCGCGGGCAAGGTCAAGCACCTCGGGCTCAGCGAGGTCACCGGCGACGAGCTGCGCGCCGCGCACGCCGTGCACCCGATCGCGGCCCTGCAGTCGGAGTGGTCGCTGTTCAGCCGCGACATCGAGCGCGCCGTCGTCCCGGCCGCCGCCGAGCTCGGCGTGACCCTCGTCCCGTACTCCCCGCTCGGCCGCGGCTTCCTGACCGGCTCTTTCGTGAGCGCCGACAAGGACCTGACCGAGGGCGACTTCCGCCGCCAGCAGCCCCGCTTCACCGGCGCCAACGCCGAGGCGAACGCGGCCCTCCTCGACCCGCTCCGCACGGTCGCCGCCGCGCACGACGCGACCCCGGCCCAAGTCGCCCTGGCCTGGGTGCAACAGCGCGCCGAGGCCCACGACCTCCCCGTGGTCCCCATCCCCGGCACCCGCAAGCGCACCCGCCTGGAGGAGAACACGGCGTCCACACGCATCACCCTGACCCCCACCGAACTGGCCCTCCTGGACCCGATCGCGGCCCGGGTGTCGGGAGACAGGTACGCGGACATGACGTTCACGTCGGCGGGCAGGGAGTAAGGGGGCGCGCGGTGGTGCCCCATAAGGGGCGCGGGGAACTGCGCGCCCAGCCACAAGCCACCCGCGGCCGCCGAACGACACATGCACGAGCCCTCTGCGGCGCAGTCCCCCAGGGCCCAGGGGCCAGCTAAAGCTCAGCGAGCAGTTCCGCCTTCTTCGCCGTGAACTCGTCGTCGGTGAGCAGCCCGGCCTGATGCAGCTCGCCGAGATGCCGGATCCGCTCGGCGATGTCCGCGGGGTCACGCCGAACAGCCGGCGCGGCCGCGGGAATCACGGCGGGCGTGGGCCCCGACGCCCGCACGGCCGCGAGGACAGCCGCGGCGAACGGCAACGACTCGTGCACGGGGCCGTAGCCGAGGCCGAACACGACGGCCGCCGGATCCTGGTCCGCCTGCGCGGGCTGCGCGGGCTGTGCCTCGCGGCGCAGCAGCCGCAGATGGCCCTCGAAGACCTCCGGCGAGCGCCACTCGACCCCGCTCAGGTCGGTGACCAGGAAACTCTGGTCACCGGCCTTCCACTTCGCCGACGAGGCCCCCGTCCAGAACCAGCGGAACGCCACCGTCTTGCCGTCGAAGGACGCCTTCCCGTCGTACGCCTTGAACTGCAGCGGCGCCTCGGGCGCGGCCACCAGATGGCGCTCCGCCGGGCCCGGGTCGTCCGAGGGGAGGGCGGCGCGCAGCTCGTCCGCGTAGTACTCGGCGAGCGTCTCGCGCTCTGCCGGGAGCACCAGGCGGTAGGGATCGGAGCCGTCCTTGAGCTGTCCCGCCGCCGCCTCCATGAGCGGATCGGCGCCCGGTCTCGGGACGGCGTGCAGGACGGTCGTCCCGCGTTTGCCCGGTGTGAGCGTGACCCCCGCGATCGCCTCATGGGGGATGCGGCGCTCACCGAGAGCCTGGAACAGCTTCGGCGTACGGATCCCCCGTTCGAAGCGGATGAGCACGGAGTCGGACTCGAACTCCCAGGCGGCGTGAAATCCGGCCAGTACATCACCCATGCGGCTCATCGTATGCGGCACGCGCTTCTCCGTCTCTCCTGCGGCGGGCCGCTGTTTCGTCGATTTCTACGCGCGTCAGGCCGCTGTCGTACCGGACATACCTTCCCGGCAGGCCACGGACTGAACGGCGCAGCGCACCTTGTCGTACGCGCCGACGCCGATCTGGGCGAAGTTGCGCAGGCTGTCCGTGCCCGGCTCGAAGTAACCCGTGTGGCCCCGGGCGCGGTCGGCGGACACCACGCGCGCGCCGAAGCCCGCGGAGACGGGGTCGGCGCCGTGGCCGAGCCCGCCGACTTCCATGTGCGGCACATCCTGGATCCAGTCGTCGCTGTCCCGTGCGGCCCAGATCCGCGCGCGGCTGCCGAGGCCCGTGGCGTTGTCGGCGCGCATGCCGGGGCTGCCCGCGACCGCGATGTCGGTGACCCGCGACGGCAGCCGGTGGGCCGCGACTCCGCACACCACGGAGCCGTAGCTGTGGCAGTACAGCGCCACCGCGGCCCGGCCGGGCAGCGCGCTCACCAGTGAGTCGAGGCGGACGGCCCCGTCGTCGGCGCGCATCGAGGTGGCCGCGTCCACGCCGAGGCCGACGGGCGCGGTGTAGTCGGCCCAGGCGATCACGGCGGTGCGCGCGCGGGGGTCGACCGCGCGCTCCGCGCGGTACAGCGACTGCGCCATGCCGACGGGCGCCGCGTACTTGCGCTGGGTGCGCTCGAAGGTGAGGACGTTCGTGTCGACTCCGGGCACCACGACCGACACCCGTGCGGCCCGGTCGAGGTCTCCGTAGACCTCGGCCATGCGCCCCGACCCCATCGGGTCGAAGGCGAGGACCTGGCGGTCCGGGCGCATCATCACGCCGAACCGCTTCATCCTGCGCTCCGCCTCCTGCTTGCCCACGGGCGAGAGGCGGTCGTCGTGGACGCGCTCCTTCTCGATCGCGCGCGCCTGTTGCAGGGCGACCCGGTTCGCGCGGTACCGCAGTTGTACGGGGGCGCCGTTCATGTTGCCGACGGCGAGGGGGTACCGGGCGGCGAGGCGCGTGCGCTGCTGAGCGGTGAGCGAGGCGAAGAACCGGGCGATCCTGACCGCGGGTGCGCCGGAGTCGGGCAGGTCACGCCCGTCGATGCGTCCGCGGTCCCAGGCGGCCAGGGTGGCTTCGAGCGGCGATCCTGCGCCGTTGTGCTGGCGCACCGCGGTCCAGCCGGTGGTCGCGAGCATGACGAACACCACGGTGAGCGCGAGCAGTGCGCGCCAGACGCCGAGTTGGGGGGATGAGTCGAAGGAAGTCACTGCGGGACACCCTAGGAGAAGCGCGAAGCCTCCCGTGCACGGGGTGAGGCAGATCACGTTTCTGGAGGGGTAATTGTGGTGAAGTGGACACTTCCCTTGCGCGTTCGTCACGCTCTGTGCGTAGGGTGCGTACGAGGCGCGTGTGCGGCGCGCGGTCACGCGGAGTGCGCCGCAGTCACTCGACGTGGGTGCGCCGGTGGGGAAATCGGCCCGGTCAGCCCGCGTGCCAGTCCGCGGAGAGCGCCGGGCCCAGGTGGTCCAGATAGGACTCCGTGATCGCGCGGATCGAGTCGACGCTGATGTCCTCGCCCGCGCCCCACAGCCGCCCGGTGACCCGCATGACGCCGCTGAACGCGGCGACCGCCACCCGCGGGCGTGGATCGACGGCGAGGTCGATGCCCTCGCGCTCGGCGATCAGCTGTGCGACCTGCTCCTCGATCTCGATGGAACGGCGCAGGTGGACGGCGAGGAGCGCGGGGGTGGACTCGATCATCCGGTAGGTGCGCATGTGGAGTTCGACCGGCACGACGGCCTCGATGGACTCGCCCACCGCGTCCCAGGAGCCGAGCACCGCCCCGCGCAGCGCCGCGAACGGGGCCTCGTCGGCGGGGCGTTCGCGCAGCGCCTTCAGGAACCGTGCCTCCACCATCTCCTGCATGGCGAAGGCGGCCTCCTGCTTGCCCGCGAAGTGCCGGAAGAACGTGCGCTGGGAGACGTCGACGGCCTCGACGATCTCGTCGACCGTCGTCTCCTCGTACCCCTTGGTGGTGAACAGTTCGAGCGCCGCACGCAACAGGGCGTCACGCGTGCGCTGCTTCTTGCGTTCGCGCAAGCCCGGCCCGGTCACGCCCGCACCCCGTCTCTTCCGCTGCTCCAGCCCGTTTGGCCAGCTCACCATACCCGCGAGGTCGCGGCTGTGAGCTAAATGACAGCGACCGACTTATGCCATGCACTGTCAACTGTCAGCGACTGACATTAGCCTCGGCGCATGACGAGTCAGACCACCGTCGACAAGGCGGACGAGGCACCGGAGCCCGCCCCGACCACCGCTCCGGCCGGCGAACTCGGCGGCCCGCGCGGCCTGCGCGGCCACCCGTGGCTCACGCTGTTCTCCGTCGCGATCGGCGTGATGATGGTCGCCCTCGACGGCACGATCGTCGCCGTCGCCAACCCCGCCATCACCAAGGACCTCGGCGCCTCCCTCGCGGACGTCCAATGGATCACCAACGGCTATCTCCTCGCGCTCGCCGTCGCCCTCATCACCGCCGGGAAGCTCGGCGACCGCTTCGGCCACCGCCAGACCTTCCTCATCGGCGTGGTCGGCTTCGCCCTCGCCTCCGGGGCCATCGGCCTGTCCGGCAGCGTCTCCCTGGTGATCGCCTTCCGCGTGCTCCAGGGGCTGTTCGGCGCACTCCTGATGCCGGCCGCGCTCGGCCTCCTGCGGGCCACGTTCCCGGCCGCGCAGCTCAACATGGCCATCGGCATCTGGGGCATGGTCATCGGCGCCTCCACCGCGGGCGGCCCCATCCTCGGTGGCGTCCTCGTCGAGCACGTCAACTGGCAGTCCGTGTTCTTCATCAACGTGCCGGTCGGCGTCCTCGCGCTGGTGCTCGGCGTGCTGATCCTCAAGGACCACCGGGCGAAGAACGCGCCGCGCTCCTTCGACATCCCCGGCATCGTGCTGCTCTCGGCCGCGATGTTCGCCCTGATCTGGGCGCTCATCAAGGCGGGCGACCCCTGGGGCTGGGGCAGCGGCAAGACCTGGGCGTTCCTCGCCGCGTCCGTCCTGTGCTTCGTGCTGTTCGCCTGGTGGGAGAACCGGGTCGCGGAGCCGCTGATCCCGCTCGGCCTGTTCCGCTCGGTGCCGCTGTCCGCGGGCACCGCCCTGATGGTCCTGATGGCCTTCGCCTTCATGGGCGGCCTGTTCTTCGTCACCTTCTACCTGCAGAACGTGCACGGCATGAGCCCTGTCGACAGCGGTCTGCACCTGCTGCCGCTGACGGCCATGATGATCGTCTCCTCACCGCTCGCCGGAGCCCTGATCACCCGGTTCGGCCCACGGGTGCCGCTGGTGGGCGGCATGGTGTGCACCGCGGTCGCGATGTTCGGCATGACCACCATGACGACGGGCACCGGCACCCTGCCGATGTCCGTCTGGTTCGCCCTCCTCGGCCTCGGCCTCGCCCCCGTCATGGTCGGCGCCACCGAAGTCATCGTGGGCAACGCCCCGTTGGAGCTCTCCGGCGTCGCGGGCGGCCTCCAGCAGGCCGGCATGCAGGTCGGCGGCAGCCTCGGCACGGCGGTCCTCGGCGCGGTGATGTCCAATACCGTCGACTCCGACCTCCAGGGCAACTGGCAGGACGCCGGGCTGCCCGGCACCCCGCCGCCCGGCCTCGACAAGGCCGCCGCGACCGGGTCCGTGCCGGAGCAGGTCGGCCGGGCCCCCAGCGTCGACGAGGGTGTCCTCGGCACCATCACGGACGTCGTGCACGACACGTTCATGTCGGGCATGGGCGTGGCCTTCACGGTCGCCGGGGTCGTCGGCGTGATCGCGGCGGTGGTGGCGACGCTGACGAAGCGCGGGGCGAACGCGGAGGCGGGTGCCGGGGCCGCGCACATCTAGGGCTGTGCACATCGAGGGGGTGCGCCTCTAGGGCGTGCGCCTCTAGGGGAAACCCCGTAGCCGGGAGAAGCCGTCTCAGGGAAAGCCCTCCGGGTCCGCTCGGGGGGCTTTCGCCTATCAGGGTGAGCGGTACGAGAACCCCTTTCCGGCCCCGTGTCCCACGGTCGAGAGTGGCGACAAGTGAGCGATACGACACGGGGGTTGAAGCACATGCGTACGACCACGCGATCCACCTTGCCCGCCGCCACGGCCGGAGCCACGGCCGTCCTCGCGCTGACCACGGCCGCCCTGGCCGCCGTGGTCCTGACGCCCGCACACGCCGGAGCCGCGGGACCACCACGGCTCGGCGGCTGCGGCCCCGGGGAGCTCTGCCTCTGGCAGAAGGCCGGCTTCAAGGGCCAACGCCACACGTACGAGCTGGCCGGTACGGACATCGAGAGCTGTGTCGCGCTGCCGGAGGGGGGCAGCGCGCAGGCCATCGCCAACCGCACCGGCCGGCCCGTCACGACGTACCAGTCGGCGGAGTGCGCCGAGACAGGGGAGTTCAACACGTATCCGGGCACCGGCACCTGGGCCCCGGAGTCGCCCTACAAGGTGCGGGCGTTCAAGATCTGGGAGAGCTGAGCGGCGGCCCCGCCTCACCGACGGCGTCCCCTGCCGTGGCCTGGCGGGGCACGGCGGGCGGCGCCGACGCCCCGGACAGGGCGCTGACCTGCGCGCGCAGGGCGATGATCTCCGCGGTGAGGGACTCGATCGCGGCGGTCTGGCGGCGCTCCTCGGCGTCGTCCTTCTCGAAGCGGGCGATGAACCACGCCGCGATGTTGGCGGTGACGACACCGAGCAGCGCGATGCCCGACAGCATCAGGCCGACCGCGAGCACCCGACCGAGCCCGGTCGTCGGCGCGTGATCGCCGTAGCCCACGGTGGTCATCGTGGTGAAGGACCACCACACCGCGTCGCCCAGCGTCTTGATGTTGCCGTCCGGCGACTCCCGCTCCACCGAGAGCACGGCCAGCGAGCCGAACATCAACAGACCGACCACGGCGCCCACGACATACGTCGTCAGCTTGATCTGCGACGCCATCCGGGCCCGCCGTCCGACCAGGAGGAGGGTGGAGACCAGCCGCAGCAGCCGCAGCGGCTGGATCATCGGCAGGATCACGGCGCACAGGTCGAGCCAGTGCGTGCGCACGAACCGGGCGCGGCGCTCGGCCAGCGCGAGCCGCACCAGATAGTCCACGGCGAAGGCGCCCCAGACGGACCACTCCACGGCGGTGCAGGCACGCGTCACGGACTCACCCGCCTCGGGCCGCACTATGGGCACGGCGTAGGCGACCGCGAAGGCCACGGCGAGCGCGAGCAGCGGACGCTGCGTCCGGCGCTCCCAACGGACCTGTGCCGACTGTTCCTTCATGCCCGCATCGTAGAAAGCCCGACGGGCGGAGGCCCCACGGCCCGCCGCCCGTCGCACTGATGAGGTGTTTATGTGCCAGTCGTGCCGGTTGTTCCGGCCGTCAGGCGTCGCCCCCGGCGGCGCCCGGGTCGGCCGCCGCGACGTCCAGGAGCTGATAGCGGTCGATCGCCTGCTTCAGGACGGAGCGGTCGATCTTGCCCTCGCGGGCCAGCTCGGTGAGCACGCCGACCACGATCGACTGGGCGTCGATGTGGAAGAAGCGGCGGGCGGCACCCCGCGTGTCCGCGAAGCCGAAGCCGTCCGCGCCGAGCGACTGGTAGGTGCCCGGCACCCAGCGGGAGATCTGGTCGGGCACGGACCGCATCCAGTCGGAGACGGCCACGAACGGCCCCTCGGCGCCGGTGAGCTTCCGCGTCACATAGGGGACGCGCTGCTCCTCCTCGGGGTGCAGCAGATTGTGCCGCTCCACGTCGACGGCCTCGCGGCGCAGCTCGTTCCAGGAGGTCGCCGACCAGACGTCCGCCTTGACGTTCCACTCGGCGGCGAGGATCTGCTGGGCCTCGACGGCCCACGGCACCGCGACGCCGGAGGCGAGGATCTGCGCCGGGATCGCGCCCTGCTCGCCCGCCTTGAAGCGGTGGATGCCCTTGAGGATGCCCTCGACGTCCACGTTCTCGGGCTCGGCCGGGTGCTGGATCGGCTCGTTGTAGACCGTCAGGTAGTAGAAGACGTCCTCGCCGTGCGGGTGGTCCGCCGACGAGCCGTACATCCGGCGCAGGCCGTCCTGGACGATGTGCGCGATCTCGAAGCCGAAGGCCGGGTCGTAGGCGACGCAGCCCGGGTTGGTCGAGGCGAGCAGCTGCGAGTGCCCGTCGGCGTGCTGCAGGCCCTCACCGGTCAGGGTCGTGCGTCCGGCGGTCGCGCCCAGGACGAATCCGCGCGCGAGCTGGTCGGCCATCTGCCAGAACTGGTCGCCGGTGCGCTGGAAACCGAACATCGAGTAGAAGACGTACACGGGGATCAGCGGTTCGCCGTGGGTGGCGTAGGCCGAGCCCGCGGCGATCAGGGACGCCGTGCAGCCCGCCTCGGAGATGCCGTCGTGCAGCATCTGCCCGGTCGGGGACTCCTTGTAGGCGAGCAGCAGATCCCGGTCCACGGCCTCGTACTGCTGGCCAAGGGGGTTGTAGATCTTCGCACTCGGGAAGAACGAGTCCATGCCGAAGGTGCGGTACTCATCGGGCGCGATCAGCACGAAGCGCTTGCCGATCTCCTTGTCCCGCATGAGGTCCTTCAGGAGCCGCACAAACGCCATGGTGGTGGCGATGGACTGCTGCCCGGAGCCCTTCTTCACAGCTGCATACGTCTTGTCCTCGGGCAGGTGCAGCGGCTCGGAGCGCACCACACGGGTCGGGACGTAGCCGCCGAGGCCCTTGCGGCGGTCGTGCATGTACTGGATCTCTTCCGAGTTCCGGCCCGGGTGGTAGTACGGCGGCGCGCCGTCCTCCAGCTGCTTGTCCGTGATCGGCAGGTGCAGCCGGTCGCGGAAGCCCTTGAGGTCGTCGACCGTCAGCTTCTTCATCTGGTGGGTCGCGTTGCGGCCCTCGAAGTTCGGGCCGAGCGTCCAGCCCTTGACGGTCTGGGCCAGGATCACCGTCGGCTGGCCCTTGTGGGCCTTGGCCGCGGCGAACGCCGCGAAGATCTTCTTGTGGTCGTGACCGCCGCGGCCCAGGTGCAGGATCTGGTCGTCGGTCATGTTCTCGACCATGGCGCGCAGCCGCTGGTCGTCGCCGAAGAAGTGGTCGCGGATGTAGGCACCGGTCTCGGTGGCGTACGTCTGGAACTGGCCGTCGGGCGTGGTGTTCAGCCTGTTGACCAGGATGCCGTCCCGGTCCTGCGCGAGCAGCGGGTCCCAACTGCGGTCCCACACCAGCTTGATGACGTTCCATCCGGCGCCGCGGAACTGCGACTCCAGCTCCTGGATGATCTTGCCGTTGCCGCGCACCGGGCCGTCCAGGCGCTGCAGATTGCAGTTGACGACGAAGGTGAGGTTGTCGAGCCCCTCGCGCGCGGCGATGGACAACTGCCCGAGCGACTCCGGCTCGTCCATCTCGCCGTCGCCGAGGAAGGCCCAGACATGCGACTTGGAGGTGTCGGCGATGTCGCGCGCCGCCATGTAGCGGTTCATCCGCGCCTGGAAGATCGCGCCGAGCGGGCCGAGGCCCATGGAGACCGTCGGGAACTCCCAGAAGTCCGGCATGAGACGCGGGTGCGGATACGACGAAAGGCCGTGCGGCGCCTTGGACTTCTCCTGCCGGAACGCGTCGAGCTGCTGCTCGGAGAGCCGGTCGAGGAGGAAGGCGCGGGCGTAGATGCCGGGGGACGCGTGCCCCTGGAAGAAGATCTGGTCGCCGCCGTCGCCCTCGTCCTTGCCGCGGAAGAAGTGGTTGAACCCCACGTCGTACAGCGACGCCGAGGAGGCGAAGGTGGCGATGTGACCGCCGACCCCGATGCCGGGGCGCTGCGCGCGGGACACCATCACGGCCGCGTTCCAGCGGGTCGCGTTCAGGACCTTGCGCTCGATCTCCTCGTTGCCGGGGAAGAACGGCTCGTCCTTGGTGGCGATCGTGTTGACGTAGTCCGTGCTGCGCATCTCGGGCACGGCGACGCGCTTCTCGCGGGCGCGCTCGATCAGGCGGAGCATCAGATAGCGGGCCCGCTCACGGCCGCGCTCGTCGACGGCGGCGTCGAGGGAGTCGAGCCATTCCTGGGTCTCTTCTGGATCGAAATCCGGGACCTGGCTGGGAAGGCCGCCAATGATGATCGGGTTGCGATCGGATCCGGAAGCCACGCTGTTCCTTCGCTGTGTGGTCGCGCGGTGCGCGCGATGCGGTTCGTGCTCGGGCTTGATCTCTGCTCCGGCCCTGACCGGGGCTCTGCTCTGGACTCTCTGGGCTCGTGCGTACGACGCTCACCATCGTCTACCCCGGTGCGCTCCACGTCATCTCTACCTCCAGGTAACCGGGACGACGGCCGCCGTCCCTGGGGTAGGCTCGGCCAAATCGCAACGATACGCCCATCCCGCCCAACGGCTCCGTGGAGTCGTCCGGCCCCTTCCGGATGCGGCCACAGTTGCGGTGACACGGTCGGGAACGTCACTGTTTCGGCGGTCTTGACGGCTGGGTACTTGCGCGATCCGTCCCGCCCGTGTGGACTACGGCCAATGCCCCTCGCACGCGCGGGGCCGAAGGCATTCCCAAGAACAAGATCAGGAGGCAATCCGTGAGCGCGACCGCGGACCACGCGGAGACGAACCTTGCCGTAAGGCTGGGTTTCCAGCCCGACATGGTGGTCCAGGAGATCGGCTACGACGACGACGTCGACCAGGAGCTCCGCGAGGCCATCGAGCAGACCACCGGCACGGAGCTCGTCGACGAGGATTACGACGACGTGGCTGATGCCGTGGTGCTCTGGTTCCGTGAGGACGACGGGGACCTGACCGATGCGCTGGTGGATGCCATCGCGTACATGGAGGAAGGTGGTTCGATCCTCCTCCTCACACCCAAGACTGGGCGGGAGGGGTACGTCGAGCCCAGTGACATCGGTGAGGCCGCCACCACCGCGGGTCTGTCCCAGACCAAGAGCATCAACGCGGGCAAGGACTGGAACGGCTCGCGGTTGCTCACGCCGAAGGCAGCCGCCAAGAAGCGCTAGCTGGCCGTAGGCCCTTTGCAGCCCCCCGTGAGGCCTCCGACGGTTCGTCCGTCGGGGGCCTCACGTGTGTCGGGGGGCGCGCCCCCGATCGCGCTGCGCGCTCGTCCTCGATCGCCGGACGGGCTTTCTCCCACCCGCCCGCCCTTCCTGGGGCTCCGCCCCAGACCCCGCTCCTCAAACGCCGGAGGGGCTGAGAATTACCCGCCACAAGGCCTGAGGCTCACCCGCACACTTCCAGCCCGCCCCGGGGAAGTTCTCAGCCCGTCGTGGGGGTCCCCCCTGCTCCTTAAGAGCTTGGGGGAGTTTGCGGACGAGGCCGCAGGCCGATCGGGCGCGGACCGTCCCCACCCGCACGGGACACCCACCTCCGGGGTCCAGGGGCGCCCCGCGAGGGGACGAGGCCCACCCGTACGCTGGGGGCACCCCAATGGCCCAGGCGAAGGGAAGTGGCTGCTCGTGGTGATCGAGGTCGGCGTCAAGGCTCCGGAATTCGAGCTCAAGGACAACCACGGGCGCACGGTGCGGCTCGCGGACTTCCGGGGACAGAAGAACGTGGTGCTGCTCTTCTACCCGTTCGCGTTCACCGGCGTGTGCACGGGCGAGCTCTGCGCCCTGCGCGACGAACTGCCGAAGTTCGTGAACGACGACACCCAGCTCCTCGCCGTCTCCAACGACTCCATCCACACCCTGCGCGTCTTCGCCGAGCAGGAGGGCCTGGAGTACCCGCTCCTGTCGGACTTCTGGCCGCACGGCGAGACCTCGCGGGCGTACGGCGTCTTCGACGAGGACAAGGGCTGCGCGGTGCGCGGCACCTTCATCATCGACAAGGACGGCGTCGTGCGCTGGACCGTGGTGAACGGCCTGCCCGACGCCCGGGACCTGAACGAGTACGTGAAGGCGCTTCAGAACCTCTGAGAACACCCGTGTGGAAGCCTGTGGCCACCGGGAACCGGTCACTAGGATCCACACGTTGATCCGATGGCAAGCACGACTGGGGCTCCCCGCCCCTGGACACTATTTGGGAGGACTCGTGGGAGTCAGCCTCAGCAAGGGCGGCAACGTATCTCTGAGCAAGGAGGCGCCCGGCCTGACCGCCGTCACGGTCGGCCTCGGCTGGGATGTCCGTACCACCACCGGTCAGGACTTCGACCTGGACGCCAGCGCCATCCTGACGAACGCGGAGGGCAAGGTCAGCAGTGACGCCAACTTCGTGTTCTTCAACAACCTGAAGAGCCCCGACGGCTCCGTGGAGCACACCGGCGACAACATCACCGGTGAGGGCGAGGGCGACGACGAGCAGATCAAGGTCAACCTCGCGGCCGTCCCGGCGGACATCGAGAAGATCGTCTTCCCGGTCTCGATCTACGACGCCGAGAACCGCCAGCAGTCCTTCGGCCAGGTCCGCAACGCCTTCATCCGCGTGGTGAACCAGGCCGGCGAGGCGGAGCTCGCCCGCTACGACCTCTCCGAGGACGCCTCCACGGAGACGGCCATGGTCTTCGGCGAGCTGTACCGCCACGGCGCGGAGTGGAAGTTCCGCGCCGTCGGTCAGGGGTATGCCTCGGGTCTGCGCGGCATCGCGCAGGACTTCGGCGTCAACGTCTGAGCCGAGCAGCATCCAGCAGAGCCGTCCGGCGCCGCACACGACAGGTGCGGCGCCGGACGCGCTAGGCATCGCACGGCCACCGTGCCCCGGCCCCGGTGCCGGGGCACGCGGCAGCCAAACGCAACACCTCGGGGAGGACCAGCATCATGGGCGTCACGCTCGCCAAGGGAGGCAATGTCTCCCTGTCCAAGGCCGCACCCGATCTCACGAAGGTGATGGTCGGCCTCGGCTGGGACGCTCGCTCCACCACCGGAGCCCCGTTCGACCTGGACGCCAGCGCGCTGCTGTGCCAGTCGGGCCGGGTCCTCGGCGACGAGTGGTTCGTGTTCTACAACAACCTGACGAGCCCCGACGGCTCCGTCGAGCACACCGGCGACAACCTCACCGGTGAGGGCGACGGCGACGACGAGTCGCTGATCCTCGACCTGACCAAGGTCCCCGCGCACTGCGACAAGATCGTCTTCCCGGTCTCCATCCACGACGCGGACAACCGGGGGCAGACATTCGGTCAGGTCAGCAACGCCTTCATCCGCGTGGTGAACCAGGCCGACGGCCAGGAGCTCGCCCGCTACGACCTCAGTGAGGACGCCTCCACGGAGACCGCGATGATCTTCGGCGAGGTCTATCGGTACGGCGGCGAGTGGAAGTTCCGCGCCGTCGGGCAGGGGTACGCGTCCGGCCTGCGGGGCATCGCTCTAGACTTCGGAGTCAATGTTTCCTAAAGGACTCTCCCCGGGATCCCCAAACGGCTGACGGTCCGCCCGTCAGCCGACTGAGGAGTCCGGGGGCACCCCCTGGCGAAGGCTTCGCGAAGCCGGAGCCGGGGACGGCGCGGGGGAGACCCGTACACACACGATTGGGTAGCCAGTGGTTCTGAAAACCTTCGGCTGGTCGTTCGCAGTTACTGCGCTCGGCCTGGTCGCAGCGGTGCTCTTTGGGGGGTGGACGGCGTTCGGGATCGTGGCGATCCTGTCCATCCTCGAGATCTCGCTGTCCTTCGACAACGCGGTGGTCAACGCCGGAATCCTGAAGAAGATGAATGCCTTCTGGCAGAAGATCTTCCTCACCATCGGCATCCTCATCGCCGTCTTCGGCATGCGCCTCGTCTTCCCGGTCGTGATCGTCGCCGTCAGTGCGAGCATGGGGCCGATCGAAGCGGTCAAGCTCGCGCTCAACGACAAGGACCAGTACCAGCAGCTGGTCACCGACGCGCACCCGTCGATCGCGGCGTTCGGTGGCATGTTCCTGCTGATGATCTTCCTCGACTTCGTCTTCGAGGACCGGGACATCAAGTGGCTCGGCTGGCTCGAGCGCCCGCTGGCCAAGCTCGGCAAGATCGACATGCTGTCGGTGTGCATCGCGCTCATCGTCCTGCTCGTCTCCGCGATGACCTTCGCCAAGAGCGCGCACCAGCACGGCGGCACCCACGCCGACAAGGCCGAGACCGTCCTCATCTCCGGTGTGGGCGGTCTGATCACGTACCTCATCGTGGGCGGACTCTCCAGCTACTTCGAGAACAAGCTGGAGGAAGAGGAGGAGCGCGAGCACGAGGCCGAGGAGGAGGCCAAGGCCAAGGGCAAGCAGGTCTCCCTGATCCAGCTCTCCGGCAAGGCCGCGTTCTTCATGTTCCTCTACCTGGAGGTCCTGGACGCGTCGTTCTCCTTCGACGGCGTCATCGGCGCCTTCGCGGTCACCAACGACATCGTCCTGATGGCGCTCGGCCTCGGCATCGGCGCGATGTACGTCCGGTCGCTCACCGTCTACCTGGTCCGCCAGGGCACCCTCGACGACTACGTCTACCTGGAGCACGGCGCGCACTACGCCATCGGCGCCCTCGCCGCGGTCCTGCTCATCACGATCCAGTACGAGATCCACGAGCTGATCACCGGCTCCATCGGTGTGCTCCTGATCGGCGCCTCGTTCTGGTCGTCCGTCCGCCGCAACAAGCGGCTGGCGGCCGAGGAGGGCTCAGGCTCGGACGACAAGGCAGAGGTCCCGTCCGGCGTCTGACGCCACTCCGCTCGAACACCGCGACGGCGGCGTCCCCGACCCGGGGGCGCCGCCGTCGGCGTACCCGGGGTGACGTACGGTGGGCCGACTTCCCGATCCGGACGTGTGGGGCCCGCTTCGGCGAGGAACGCTTCTGTGCGGGGCGGTGGTTGGGGCGTGACCCGCGGCCGCCCCGAGACGTGACGACAACAGACGCGGGGCATTTCTTCTGGGGGTGGCATGTCCTTCTGGGACGGTCTGCGGCCGGGGCGTTCGATGGACTTCGCATCGGGCAGCGCCGCGACCAACTCCATCGAGCTGACCAAACGGCATCCGACGGTCTCGCTGACCAAACAGGGCGCCGCCACGGGCAATCTGCGCGTCACGCTGACGTGGCAGATGCGCACGTCCGACCTCATCGGCAAGAAGCGCGGGGGCGGCAGCCTGCTGCGGCACCCGCTGAAGATGTTCCAGCCCGAGCCGGTGCAGGCGCACACCCAGAGCATGGTCAACGTGGACCTCGACCTGGGCTGCCTGTACGAGCTGACCGACGGCAGCAAGGGCGTCGTACAGCCCCTCGGCAACTTCTTCGGGAGCCTCAACTCCCCGCCGTACGTGAAGGGCAGCGGCGACGACCGGTTCGGCTCCGGCTCCGGCGAGACGCTCTACGTCAACCTCGACCACCGCGAGTCGATCAAGCGCCTGCTCGTGTTCGTCTACATCTACGACCAGACGCCCGCCTTCGACCGCACCCACGCCAAGGTGACGCTCTACCCCAGCAACGGCCCGCGCGTCGAGATCGACCTGGAGGAGCGCGCCCCGCAGGCCCGCTCCTGCGCGGTGCTCACGGTCGAGAACATCAAGGACGAGCTGATCGTGCGCCGCGAGGTCCGCTACGTGTACGGCTTCCAGGCCGAGCTGGACCGGCTGTACGGCTGGGGGCTGCAGTGGGGCCGCGGCTACAAGACCAAGGTGGGCGGCACCTGAGCCGCCCCGCGGCAGCGGCCCCGCGGGGCGGGCGCGGGACCCCTCAGCGCGGCAGGAACTGCGGCCCCTGCGGAGGCAGCCGGAAGTTCGGGTCCGGCACCGGCGCGGGCGCCACCGGATGCGGATAGCCGTACGCCGGCACGGGGGGCTGGGTCGGCGCGGGCTGCGGATAGCCGTAGGAGGGCTGGGGCGCGGGGTAGCGCGGCGGCTGGGGCGGGTAGCCGTACGCGGGCTGGGGTGCGGGAGGCGCGGGCGGCGCGGTGGCCGGGTACGGCACCGACGGCTGCGCGGGCTGCACGGGCGGCAGGGTGTGCGCCGGGGCCATCGGGGCGGGGCCCGTCGTGCCCAGGCGCTGCGTCTGCAGCACGGACGCGTCGGGCGTCGGCTCGGGCACGGCCTCCGACTCGTCCACGGAGATGCCGAAGTCGGTGGCGAGGCCCACCAGGCCGTTGGAGTAGCCCTCGCCGAGGGCGCGGAACTTCCAGCCCTCGCCGCGGCGGTACAGCTCCCCGCAGATCAGCGCGGTCTCGGCGCCCGTCTCCGGGGTGATGTCGAAGTACGCGAGGGGCTCGGCGTCGGCCGCGGCCGGGGCGGCGTCGTACAGCAGGATCCGCAGCGCGCGGACGTGCTCGAAGGGCACGTCGTCGGCGGACGCGACGAGCAGCACCCGGCCGACCGCCGGGTCGAGGCCCGCCAGATCGGTCTGGACGGTGTCCGTCAGGCCCTCGGCGACCCGCTTCTTGCCCAGGCGCCAGACCTTGCCGGAGGGGTGGCGCGGCTGGTTGTAGAAGACGAAGTCCTCGTCCGAGCGCACCCGTCCGTCGGTGCCGAGCAGCAGCGCCGACGCGTCGACGTCGGGGGCGCCCTGGCGCGGCGTCCAGCGCAGCACGGCGCGGACGGCGGCGGCTTCGAGCGGGACGTTCGACCCCTTCAACATCGCGTGCGTCATGCGGTCATCCTGCCTTCCTCGTCCGGCGCCGGACAACGCGGGTCCCGGGCCCGGGACCGCCGCGTTCCCGCCCGGCTGCCCGGCCCCGCGCCCGGGCATACGCTTTCGGACAGATGCCCGTCCCGGCACCGCCCTGCCCGTGTCCTGCCCGTCTTGTGGCCTATGACACCTGCCTGTGCCGGTGTGGGGCACTCGTGTGCGACATGGCCGGGTTACCTGAATTTCATGCCCGGAGGGAACCTCCGACACCCGCCCCTACGTACTATTACCGGCCACATCACTTCGGATCGCGTCGACGATACGTCGGGTCGCGTCGGCGATACGGGCGATATCAGGAGAATTCCAGGGGAACCCCATGCGTCATTTCGGGCACATAGCCCCAGAGGTGCGAGAGCGCCTCTTCCATCGGGAGCCGTGTGCCTTCACCGCGGACTCCCCGCCGCAGCTGCTCGCGGTGGCCCTCGGCGCCACGCTGTACAGCCCGGCCACCCGGCCGCGGCTCGCGGACGACATCCTCAAGCAAGCCAGCCGTGGCGTGATCTCGATGGTCATCTGCCTGGAGGACTCCATCGGCGACGCGGACGTCGTCACCGCCGAGGAGAATCTGATCCGGCATTTCGTGGACCTCGCCGGACGGCCGGACGTCGAGCCGCCGCTGCTCTTCATCCGGGTCCGCACCCCCGGGCAGATTCCTGACCTGGCGCGCAGGCTCGGCCCCGCGATCCGCCTGCTGTCCGGATTCGTACTGCCGAAATTCACCGAGGAGCGCGGCGTCCCGTTCCTGGAGTCCCTCGCCGCCGCCGAGGCCGCCACCGGGCGGCGCCTCTTCGCGATGCCGGTCCTCGAATCGCCCCAGCTCCTCTATCTGGAGAGCCGCGCCGAGGTCCTCGCGGGCATCGCCCGCACCGTCGACAAGTACCGCGAGCGGGTGCTCGCGCTGCGCCTCGGCGTCACCGACTTCTGCTCCGCGTACGCCCTGCGCAGACCCCCGCACATGACGGCCTACGACGTCCAGATCGTCGCGTCCGTGATCGCCGACGTGGTCAACCACCTCGGCCGCGCCGACGGCACCGGCTTCACCGTCACCGGGCCCGTCTGGGAGTACTTCCGCGTCCAGGAGCGGATGTTCAAGCCGCAGCTGCGCCAGAGCCCCTTCCTCCAGGTCCGCGCCGAGGAGCTGCGCCAGGCCCTGATCGAGCACGACCTGGACGGCCTGCTGCGCGAGATCGAGCTGGACCGGGCCAACGGCCTGCTCGGCAAGACCTGCATCCACCCCTCGCACGTCCTGCCCGTGCACGCCCTGTCGGTCGTCAGCCACGAGGAGTTCAGCGACGCCCAGGACATCCTGCGCCCGGAGCGGGACGGCGGCGGCGTCATGCGGTCCGCGTACACGAACAAGATGAACGAGGTGAAGCCGCACCGCGCCTGGGCCGAGCGGACCCTGCGGCGCGCCGAGGTCTTCGGCGTCGCGCGCGAGGACGTCGGCTTCGTGGAGCTGCTCAGCGCGGGGTTGCCCCAGTGAGCGGTGTCGGCGACGGTGCCGAGGGGATCCCCATCAGCGAGGCAAGGAATTCAGTGGACGTGGTGTGGTCGGGTACGTGGGTCGCCGAGCGGCTCGGGGTCGAGCTGGTCGAGAGCGGGGCGCCAGGAGCGGGTGCGGACGGCGCCGCCGGGCCGGGGCCGCTGCGGGAGCTGCTCGGGCTCGCCCTGCGCCGCAACCCCAAGCGGGCGCATCTGCTCGTGTCGAACGTCCTCGGCAAGCACGTGCCGCAGCACCCGTCGGTGATCTGGCGCTCCGGGTACGACCTCGGCGTGCGCGTCCGCGAGCTGCTCGGCCCGGACGAGGCCGCCCGCGCCGTCGTCCTCGGCTACGCGGAGACCGCGACCGGCCTCGGCCACAGCGTCGCCGACGGCCTCGCCCTCGCCCCCTACCTGCACTCCACCCGCCGCCCCGTGCCCGGCGTGGAGCGCGCGGGCGGCTTCGAGGAGTCCCACTCGCACGCCACCTCCCACCTGCTGCTCCCCGAGGACCCCCGGCTGCTCGCGGGCGACGGCGCGCTCGTCCTCGTCGACGACGAGTTCTCCACCGGCAACACCGTCCTCAACACCATCCGCGGCCTGCACGAGAGCTTCCCGCGCGAGCGGTACGTCATCGTCGCCCTGGTCGACATGCGCGCCCCCGAGGACCGCGCCCGCCTCGACGCCTTCGCCCGCGAGATCGGCGCCCGCGTCGACCTCATCGCCCTCGCCTCCGGCACGGTGCGGCTGCCCGCCGACGTCCTGGACAAGGGGCAGGAGCTGGTCGCCCGGTACGAGACGGCGGCCCCGGTGTCCGTGCCCGGCGCGGAGCGGGCACCCGTCACCCGCGTCGACCTGGGCTGGCCGGCCGGGGTGCCCGACGGCGGCAGGCACGGCTTCACCGCCGCGCACCGGGCCCGCCTGGACGCGGCCCTGCCGGACATGGCGGAGCGGGTCGCGGCCGCGCTGCCGCGGGAGGCCCGCCGGGTGCTCGTGCTCGGCTTCGAGGAGCTGATGTACGCGCCGCTGGCGCTGGGCGTGGCTCTGGAGCGGAGGCTGGGCAGGGGTGTCCCGGGCGCCGGTGAGGGTGTGGCCGGGGTCAGTGAGGGGGTGGCTGGTGTCGGCGGCGGAGCGACCGGTGGCGCCGGTGGCGGTGCGGGCGTGGAGGTCCGCTACTCCACGACCACCCGCTCGCCCGTCCTCGCCGTCGACGACCCCGGCTACGCCATCCGCACCCGCCTCGTCTTCCCCGCGCACGACGACCCGGCGGACGGGCCGGGCCCGCGCTACGCGTACAACGTGGCGGGCGGCGGCTTCGACGCGGTCGTCGCGGTCGTGGACTCGGTCGCGGACACGGCGGCGCTGCACGCGCCCGACGGCCTCCTGGCCGAGCTGTCCGCGCACACCGGACACGTCCTGCTCGCCGTGGTCCCCTCGTACAGCCCGTCCCCGCGCTCTTCCCCGACCGCCGCCCCGCACCCTTCCCCGCACGCCCCCCAGGATCAGGAATCCCGCATGCTGCCCGACCCCCTCCGCGGCCCCGACTTCTCCTCCTACGCGCCCGAGGACGTCGGCTGGCTGCTCCAGGACCTGTCGGACGTCACGCTGGAGGCGCCCACCGAGGAGCGCGAGGAGGCCATCCAGAGCGGCGGCGCGCACTACGCCGAGTCGCTGCCGGTGGAGTACCAGCCGAGCCCGCGCTACCAGGAGCTGTTCCGGGCCGCGCTCGACACCTCCGCGGCCCGCATCGCGCAGGCCGTCGGCACGGTCACCGAGACCGTCCTCGCCGAGCGGGCCCCCCGCCCCGACGGCACCGGCACCGCCCGCCCCGTCCTGGTCTCGCTGGCCCGCGCGGGCACCCCCGTCGGCGTCCTGATGCGCCGCTGGGCGCAGCACCGGCGCGGCCTCGACCTGCCGCACTACGCCGTGTCCATCGTGCGTGGCCGCGGCATCGACGCGAACGCGCTGCGCTGGCTCGCCGCGCACCACGACCCGGCCGACGTCGTCTTCGTCGACGGCTGGACCGGCAAGGGCGCCATCACCCGTGAACTGGCCG
Organism: Streptomyces sp. RK9; assembly: GCF_045070545.1. NCBI lineage: Bacteria > Bacillati > Actinomycetota > Actinomycetes > Kitasatosporales > Streptomycetaceae > Streptomyces > Streptomyces sp. RK9. The sequence continues at coordinate 1,966,790 of NZ_CP173703.1, forward strand.
CCGCGATCGAGGAGTTCGAGGCGGCGGGTGGCGCCCGCGGCTTCGACCCCGCGGTGGCGGTGCTCGCCGACCCCGGCTCCTGCGTGCGCACCTACGGCACCCGCGAGGACTTCCTCATCCCGTCCGCGTGCCTCAACTCCACGGTGTCCGGGCTGATATCGCGCACGGTGCTCCGCGCCGACCTGGTCGGCCCCGACGACTTCCACGGCGCGAAGTTCTACCGCGACCTCGCGGAATCCGACGTCTCCGGTGACTTCGTGGCCGCGATCGCCGCCCGCTTCGACGAGGTGGCGGGAGCCGTGGACGTCCAGGTCAAGGAGCTCCTGGCCGCGGACAGGGAGCCCACCTGGGAGGGCTGGGCCGCCGTCGAGCGCATCAGCGAGGAGTACGGCATCCACGACGTGAACCTCGTCAAGCCCGGCGTCGGCGAGACCACCCGGGTGCTGCTGCGCCGCGTCCCGTGGAAGATCCTCGCCCGCGAGGGCGCGGGCGCCGACCTCGACCACGTCCGGCTGCTCGCCGAGCAGCGCGGCGTACCCGTCGAGGAGGTGGCCGAACTCCCGTACACCTGCGTCGGGTTGATCCACCCCAAGTACACGCGCGGCGCGACCGGCGCCGACGGCAAGGCGGTGGCGAGCGCATGAGCACCCCGCACCCCGCTCCCGCCCCCGGCTCCGCCGTCGCTGGCGCCGCCCCCCGCCCGCTCGTCGCGAGCGACCTCGACCGCACCCTCATCTACTCCGCCGCCGCGCTCGACCTGCGCATGCCCGACGCCGACGCGCCGCGGCTGCTCTGCGTCGAGGTGTACGAGGGCAAGCCCCTGTCGTACGTCACGGAGGCCGCCGCCGCGCTCCTCGTGGAGCTGGCCGAGCGCACCGTCTTCGTGCCCACGACGACCCGGACCCGCGAGCAGTACCACCGCATCCATCTCCCCGGCCCCGTACCGCGGTTCGCGATCTGCGCCAACGGCGGGCACCTGCTCGTCGACGGCGAGTCCGACCCGGAGTGGCGCGCCGCCACAGGCCGCCGCCTCGCCGCCGAGTGCGCGCCCCTCGCCGAGGTCCGCGCCCACCTCCTGCGCACCGCCGACCCGTCCTGGCTCCTGAAGGAACGCGTCGCCGAGGACCTGTTCGCCTACCTCGTCGTGGACCGCGCGCTGCTGCCGTCCGGCTGGGTCAAGGAGCTGGGGGAGTGGGCCGCGGGGCGCGGCTGGACCGTCTCCCTCCAGGGCCGCAAGATCTACGCCGTGCCGCGGCCGCTCACCAAGAGCGCGGCCATGCGCGAGGTCGCCCGCCGCACGGACGCCCCCGAGGTCCTCGCCGCCGGCGACTCCCTCCTCGACGCCGACCTCCTCGAAGCCGCCACCCGCTCCTGGCGCCCCTCCCACGGCGAACTCGCCGACACGGGCTGGACGACGAAGGGCCTGACGGTGCTCCCGGAACGGGGGATCGCGGCGGGCGAACGCATCCTGCGTGAGTTCTTGGGGGACCCGGGGCCAGCGTGACCTTCTCGGTCCGCCGCCCCTGTGGGCAGCTGGGCCGCCCGGAGGGCGGAACGGGTGGGCACAGGGGCGGCCCCCGGTGCCGGGCACTGCTCCCCCTGCGGCGCCCCACCCCCACCCCCACGCCCACCGCGCCCTCGGGCCGCCCCCGCCCCCGCCCCCGTACCCTGTCCCCATGCCCCGATACGAGTACCGCTGCCGCCCCTGCGGCGCCACCTTCGAGCTGACCCGCCCCATGGCGGAATCCGCCGCCCCGGCCACCTGCCCCTCCGGCCACGAGGACACGGTCAAGCTCCTCTCGACCGTCGCGGTGGCAGGCACGGCCTCGGCCCAGGCCCCGTCCCCCGCGGCCGCCGGCGGTGGCGGAGGCGGCTGCTGCGGTGGCGGCTGCTGCGGCTGACGCACAGGCGAAGGCAGGACGGGGCTGACGCACCCGCGCCAGGACGGGGCTGACGCAGCTGTGCCAGTACAGGGCTGACGCCCCCGCGCCGGGGCGGCCCGGCCCTAGCGCCACACGGCCCCGTCCCCGCCCTCCAACATCCCCAACTCCCCCCGAGTGGGCGCCCCCTCCCAGTCCCCCCGGGAGGCCACGGCGAACGCCCCCGTGGTGACCGCCCGCTCCACGCGCCCGGCCACGTCCGCCCCGTCGAGCAGCGCGGACAGATACCCGGCGACGAAGGCGTCCCCGGCCCCGACGGCGTCCACGGCCCGCACGGCCCGTGCGGGCCGGTGGAGTTCCCCGCCCCGCGTGTACGCGGTGGCTCCACGGGACCCGAGCTTGACGACGACCTCACGCACGCCGAGCCCGAGCAACAACCCGGCCTGCTCGGCGGGTTCACCGGAAGTGCCGTCGACGGGCAGGCACAGGGGCAGCTCGTCGTCGGAGGCGACGAGGACGTGGACGTACGGGATCCAGTCCCGGATCACCGCCGCGGCCTCCTCCTGACTCCACAGCCGGGACCGGAAGTTGACGTCGAGGCAGACCCGCACGGAGTGCTCCCGGGCGAGCCGCAGCGCCCGCTCACAGGCGGCCCGCGGCCCCGCCCCGAGCGCCGGGGTGATCCCCGTCAGATGCAGCACCCGGGGCGGCGGCGCCGCGGCGAAGGCCCGCTCCACGGCGTCGGGGCCGAGCCGCGAACCGGCGGACCCGGCACGGTAGTAGTGCACCCGCGTCACCTCGGGCAGCCGGGGCTCGAAGAGCAGAAGCCCCGTCGGCGCGCCCGCGTCCCGGCCCGCGCCGGAGACGTCCACGCCCTCGGCCCGCAGCGTGCGCAGCACCAGCTCCCCGGCCTCGTCGTCGCCGACGGCCCCCGTCCAGCGGACGCCGTGCCCGAGCCGGGACAGGCCGATGGCGACGTTCGACTCGGCCCCGGCGACGGACACGGCCATCGACCCGCCGAGCTTCAGCGGCCCGTCGCCGCGCAGGGCGACCATGCTCTCGCCGAACGTGAGGACGTCCGCGCCCGCGCTCACCCGCACACCGCCACGAACCGCGCGGCCCGCGCCCGCAGCGCGCCCACGCCCCCGCCGTCCGCCGCGTCACCGACCAGCGGCGAGCCCACGCCGACGGCGACCGCGCCCAGCTCCAGGTACTCCGCCGCGGCGGCCGCGTCCACGCCGCCGACCGGCACGAACGGCAGGTCGGGGAACGGCCCGCGCAACGCCTTCAGATACGCGGGGCCGCCCACCGCCGACGCCGGGAAGATCTTCAGGGCGCTCGCACCCGCCGCCCGGGCCGCGATCACGTCGGTCGGTGTGAGGACCCCCGCGAGGACGGGCAGGCCCCGGCCGACGGCGGCGTCGACGCCCGGGCCGAGCCCCGGCGTCACCACCAGGTTCGCGCCCGCGTCCGCCGCGCGCGCCGCGTCGTCCGCCGTGAGGACCGTGCCCGCGCCGAGCCACGCGTCCGGGCCCAGCTCGGCCCGCGCCCGCCGCAGCACCCCCAGCGCGTCACTGCCGCTCAGCGACACCTCGACCAGCGGCACACCGCACTCGACGAGCGCCATGACCGTACGGAACGACGCCTGAGCGTCCGTACCGCGCACGATGGCGACGAGACGCCGCGCCCGCAGCTCCTGCATGAAGTCGACCATGGGCCCAGGCTCGCACAGCGCCCCGGACAGCTCCGCGCCCCCCAGGGCAGAATCCAGGTCAGCTGCTGTCCGGGTGCCGCGCCTTCCAGTACGGGTTGTCGTGCGGCAGCGTCGCGCTGACGCGCCCGTACATCCCGAAGAACATGAGCAGCACGCCCACCACGAAGCTGAAGAGCACGTTCTGGATGCGGAATGCGAGGAAGTTGAGGCTGCTCTCCAGAAGGGCGAGGTTCACGAAGCCGCTGAGGATGAACGCGATGCCGAGGACCATGTTCAGCGTCGACGCGAAGTTGCCGCCGATCACCATCCCGGCGAAGAGCAGCAGACCGACGCAGATCGACAGGACGCTCAGCGCCCCGTTGGTGTTCAGGCCCGCCACGGTGTCGCCGCGGGTGTCGAAGAACCCGATCTTGTCGATCAGGCCGAGGATGCCGAACGCGAGCAGGACCAGGCCCATCAGGCCGGCGCCGAAGCGGTAGATCCGGCTCAGCCGGTGGTCGACGGGCAGGTGCTCGTCGAGGGTGACGTGCCGCCTGCGGTCCTTGGACCGGGGGCCGGGATGAAGTACGTGCGTGGCCATGTCCGCCTCCCTGAGTGCTTCACCGCATCCTTCGATGCGCGCGGAGGCCCGTCCTTCGTCCTTCCAGGATCCGCCCGGAGACCGTCGACCGCCAACAAGAGCGTCGCTGACCAGCACGTTCGTGGATCTCGCGGCGAGGCTCCCACGGGCCCTGGGCCCCTGCGCCCGCTCCTCGGCCCCTGGGCCCCCTGCCCCCGCTCCTCGGAACCTAGGCCCCCTGCCCCCGCTCCTCCCTGATCTGTGCGACGACCCGGGCGACGGTCGTGCGCACGCCCTCCGTCTCGGTCAGGAAGTGCCAGTAGTCGGGGTGGCGGCCCTCCAGGGCGGCGACGGCCCGGTCCAGGCGGGCCACCGAGTCGTCGAGGGGGCCCGCGTGCCGCGGATCGGGCTTCTGGCGGCCCGCCATGGCCAGGCGCTGGGCGTCCCGGACGGCGAAGCGGGTGCGCTCGATCTCGGCCTGCGGGTCCTTCGACACGGCGTTCAGACGGCGCAGCCGGTCACCGGCGGCGGACACGGCCTCGTCGGTGGAGTTCAGCAGCGCCCGTACGGTCGACAGCAGGGCCGTGGCGTCCGGCCAGCGCTGGTCCTCGCGGGCCCGCTGCGCCTCCTTCAGCTTGGTCTCGGCCTGCCGCACGTTCTCCTCGGCCTGCAGCGGCACCCGCTGGAGGTCCTGCCAGCAGGCGGCGGTGAACCGGCGCCGCAGCTCGCTGAGGATCGGCTGCACCTGCTCGCTGCGCGTGGTCAGCGCCTGCGCGCGGGTACGCAGCGACACCAGGCGCCGGTCGATCTCACGGGCCCGCTCCGGCAGCCGCTCGGCCTCGGCGCGGACCGCTTCGCCGTCCCGTACGACACGGTCGGCGCGCTGCAGCGTGTCGGCGACGCCGTGCTGTCCCGCACCCTGGTTCAGCTTGGTCAGCTCGGGGGCGAGAGCGGCGAGGCGGCCCGCCAGGTCGTCGGCCTTCAGCCCTGCGGCCCGGACCGCGTCCAGGGCGTTGCTCGCGGCGAGCAGCGTCTGCCGGGCGCGCTCCACGGCCGGGGCCAGGCGCGCCAGTTGGGTCTCGGCCTTGTCGAGCAGCGGGGACAGGCCCTGCGTGAACCGGTCCAGGTCCTTCTTGGCGTTGCCGAGCGCGTCCTTGGCCTCGGTCAGCTCGGCGCGGGCCCGCGCGGCGGCCGACGCCTCCAGGTCGTCGCGGTCGAGGTCGTGCGCGTCGACCGCGGTGATGTACTGGTGGCTCACCTCGTCGATGCGCCGCCCGAACGCCTCGAAGTCGGCGGCGGCCTTGCGGGCGGCCGGGGAGGAGTCCACGGCCGCGATGGTCTCGATGGAGATCCGCAGGTCGCGCTGCGCGGTGTCCAGCTCGTAGAACGCGGCCGCGGCGGCGTCCTTCGCGGCCTGCGCCTCGGCCCGCACGCTCTCCCCGCGTCCGCCGAACCAGCGTCGCGTACCGCCGCCGGCGAAGGAGGCGGGCAGGGCGGCGGCGAGCAGGGGCAGGGGGAGCAGGACCAGGGCGAGGGTGTCGCGGGCGGCGGCCCGCAGGGGTGGGCGCGGCTTCCGCCGCCGCGACCGGCCGCCCACCGCGGCGCCGCAGCGCGAGACGACGGCATCCGCGGCGGCCACCGCCGACGACGCCCATCTGTTCCCTGTGTACGGCCGCGGAGGTGTCGCCGTCACTGTCCCTCTCCCGTGCTGTTCGCCCTGCCCGGTTCATTCTCCCACCGGTTAGGGACGAACACACGGGCCGGTCAGTTCGCGCTGCGCACTGTGACGTTGCCGTCGGCGCTCCGCACGGACACGTGGTGGGGGCTGCGGTCGTCGCGGGGAACGGTGACGTCGGTGCCACCGTCGACGGTTTCGGTGTCGACGCGGTACGAGGTGGCCCCGCCCTGGCCACCACCCCCCTTGCTCCCCTTCACCGGCAGCGCGATGTCCACGGACCCGTCCTGGCTGCGGGCCTGCAGCCGGTCGGGGGCGGCGGCGAGGTCGAGCCGCACGGAGCCGTCCTTGGAGGTGGCGCTGACACGCTTCGACGTGACGCCGACGGCGCGCACGGACCCGTCGACGCTGCGCAGGTCGAGCGGCCCGCTGACGTCGCGCAGCCGCACGGACCCGTCCGCCGAGCGCACCTTCAGGGGCTCCCGGAACCCGGTGGCCGTCACCGAGCCGTCCTTGTTCACGACGTTCACGGCGGTGCCGCGGGGGACGACGACGCGGTGCTTGGCGGAGCAGTTGGTGATGACGCCGCTGCACTTCATGCGCAGCGTGAGCCGGTCCCCGTCCATCTTCCACGTGACCTTCGGGCTCTTCCCGAGCACCGTCCGCCCGTCGAACCACCGCGTCACACGCACGTCCTTCGCCCCCTCGTCGCCCGCGACCACCAACTCCAGAGCCGAGTCATCGGAATCCACCGTGAGGGTCCGCCCCGACAGCGCGAACGACCGCCGCTCCGGATCGGAGTCGTCCGAGGCATCGGCCCCGCACGCCGCGACGAGCCCGACGACGGCACTCGTCGTCCCCACCGCGACCAGCACCCGCATCCCACGCGGACTCCGCCCCTGACCCGGACGACGACTGCGGACGGCCATGACACTCTCCCCTTGCTCCCCTTGCCCAATGCCCACAGCCCCTGCCGCAAGCACAGGACGACCGTACGAACCCGCGCCCACCAAGGGGATCCGGCCGCCCACCGAATCCGAGGTGGGGCTAGCCCCCGCACCCCCGACGACCTCCGCCCTCACCCCCCCCACCATGTGTTTGCGAGGCCGCCCCACCGGCAAGGTAGGCTGTCGGAACATTCCGGGCGCGTAGCTCAGGGGTAGAGCGCTGCCCTTACAAGGCAGATGTCGGCGGTTCGAAACCGTCCGCGCCCACCGGATTGATCAGCGGAAAGGCCCTGCATCCCCAGCTCAACGGGGGTGCGGGGCCTTGCTGTTGCGGCATGAGACGCAGTCTGACGCACCACTCGCGCAATCTGACCGTACCCCGACTACCGCGCCCTGGACTTCCTGCGTACGGCTCGTCGTCGACCTCGGCACCACCGCGGCACCCGGCACCCGGCACCCGGCGGGGACGGTCCGTCGGCTCGGGCTCGACCTGGCGCTGTGACGGGGGGCCGCGTCCCGGGATGCGGACCACGGGCAGGAGCCATAGCGTGACAAAGTCCCCCAACCCCACCAGAGGAGTGATCATGGGCGTGGACAAGGCCAAGGGCAAAGCCAAGGAAATGGTCGGCAAGGTCACCGGCAACGACCGCATGGAAGCCGAAGGCAAGACCGACCAGGCCAAGGCGAAGATGCGGGACGCCGCAGAAGAGGCCCGCGAGAAGGCGCACGGCGTCCGCGACTCCCTCCGCGACCGCGACGACCGCTGACCACACGCCGAAGAGCCGCTCCACCAGCGAGGTGGGGCGGCTCTCGCGTCCGTGCGGGCGCAGCGCGGCATGGGGGGTGCGACGGTCACGCGGGTCCGCTGACCGTTGTCCCCACAGGCACACGTTCCCTCGCGCGCGGCCGTACGGTGCTGGTCTGCCGATCCGACGGGGGTCCGATGCGCAGGGTGGACCTGGCCAGCCCAGCGGACCGCGTGCTGACCGCGATGCCCGACGACGTGCATGAGCAGGTGCGACATTCCTGCGACCGTGTCTGGCGGATCGGTGGCCTCGCGCCGGTTCACTCCTGGTGTCGGCCTTGATGGTTGTCAGGAGTGGACCGACTCGAAGGCGTCAGGGTGTTCGCCGCCTGCTCACGTATCGGGCGACTCGTTTGGCGCCTATGGCTACGGGCACTACGGCGATCCCTCCGGCCAGCCCCCACACCATGCAAGCTGCCCAGGACTGATCGCTCACGGTAAGGCCGAGGAACACTCCCATGGCGGCCAACACCGCAAGCGAGGCGGTCCGCTCGGCGCCCGTGTGAGGACCCTTCACGTCATCTGTCATTGCAGTGCTCCTCACGAGCCGTGCCGTTGGGGCTTGGAAGGACGACGGCGTCGCCTGTCAGCCGAACAGACCGCCGACAACTCCGGCGACGGCTCCGCCCGGACCTCCTGCGACAGCCCCGGGGATGCATCCGGCTCCTCCTCCGGCGACGGCGCCACCCACGCACCCGCTGGTAAGTCGCATGGCGGTGCCCTTGGCGGCGTCGCTCACCCACTTGGGGTCGGCGACGACGGGAAAGGCTGTGGAGTCCGTGGTCTGTACCGACTGAATGAGGGTGTTGCCGTCGATGCGGTAGCTGGTGGGGATGGGGTTGCCGTGAACGTCCTTGGCCCAGGGGGCAGCGAAACCGCCCAGGAAGGTGCCGTTCTTGGCGACTGCGGCAACGGCGCCCGTCGCGGTGTGGTGCGCGGAGCGCGTCGATGCGTCCATGGGCAGGACCGTAGGGACGGCGTCTGTGCGCTGCTCGCCGATTGAGCGGGATTGCGCCGGCCATGACGGACGGTGTGCGGAGTTGCGCGGATCAGCCGAGTGCGGCGCGGGTGCGGCCCAGAAGACGTCGGGCGGCAGCGCCGTGCAAGGCGGACTCGCTGAGCCGGTCCCACACGCGTCCGTACAACGCGAGGTCGTCGGCCGACTCCAACCGCAGCTCCGTGTTGATGGTCTCGACGACGACCCGCTCCTCGTCGAAGATCCAGAAGCCGTGCCTGGGCGTGATCCGCATCGGCGCGCCGAGCGGCACGACGCCGAAGGAGACCGACGGCATGCCGATCAGGTTGATCAGACGGTCGAGTTGACCGGCCATCACCTCGCGCGGACACACAAGAGCGTGCAGCGCTCCCTCCCACAGGAGGACGCGGAAGGTCTTGTCCGGCTCGTACAGGACTTCCTGCCGTTTCACGCGGGCGCGCACCGCGGCCTCGGTGTCGCGCGGCGTGCCCATGAGATCGGCGTTTGCGAGCAGCAGATGGTGCGCGTAGTCCGGGGTCTGAAAGAGGCCCGGCACGACGGTGGCCTCATAACCGCGCAGCGCCGAGGTGCGCCGATACTCGGCGACGTACCTCTCCTGTACGCCGCGATGGCCGGAGGCGAGTTGCCGACGCCAAGCCCGCTGCTGCGAGCGTATGCCACGCAGTCGGCTCTTCAGCCCGGCCGCGGTGTCGGGCTCGCCCGCCGCGGCGGCCCACTGGTCCAGATCAGTGGGCGTCGGCGTCTGCTTTCCCGTCTCCAGCCTGCTGACTCGCGACCGCTGCCACCGCAGCCGTGCAGCCACGTCCTTCCCGGTGAGACCCGCGTCGGTGCGCAGCTCGCGAAGCCGCGCACCGAGGGCGCTCCGGTCGGCGTCGGGGTGGGTGGTCACAGATCAGAAGGTACCTGCGCCTGGAACTCCCTGGTAGGCACCGCATGGTGCCAAGCCAGGTCTCGGACCTGGCACGCGTGTACGACGCTCTCGGGGTCCTCCAGGACATGAACGCCGAGCGTCACGTTGTCGGCGTCGATGACGAACTTCACGACCGTGCGGGAATCGAACAGCCAGAAGTCGTAGTCCGGCAGACCGAGCCGCACGGCGTCCGCCCGCCACATGTTGCGGATGTCCTCGCCCGCGGCCACGTTGCCCAGGCCGGAGGCGAGGAGGAACCGCTGCCCCTCGGTAGGAGGGTTGTCGACCAGGCGGACGCGTTCATACCGCTTGCCTTGCTCGCTCTGCTTGCTGACCCCGATACGCCAGGAGTCGGGCGGTTCGCTGACGATGTCCTCTCCGGCCTGCCACCGTCCCCACTTGGGACTCTGGCGGTCCGATGCGTAGCCTCGCCGGGTCTCCAGGCGCCACGCCGTGTGCTCGAAGTCGGTGAAGAGGTGTGCGATCTCGTCGAACGGGATCAGGTCCGGCACTCCGACTACTCCTTGTCCCGCGACTCGTCCGACGATCCGGCATCGCGGGGAGCGAAGCGGGTGAGCAACTCGCGCGGGAGGCGCACGAAGGTCTCCGACGGTTTCACGTCCCGCAGTTGGGCGAGGTGTTCGGGGTCCGTCTCCCGCTCGCCCTGTACGAGGATGTCGCCTGTCTCGACGACCTCGTACAGGGTGGGACAGTCGCCGTGGTCCGATGTCGTGCCGATGAACCTGAGCGTCATGTCGCTCTCCATTCAGGCCGGTTGGGCTCAAGGACGCGTCGCGCAGGAGGAACGGTGCCGGAGGATTGCGAGCGATTGCTCAAAGTCGGCCCGAAGATCCTCCGTGCGGGTAGCCGGCGGGATGGGCGGCGTCGTGGCTACGGGCCGGTGACGTCGTCGTTCAACTTGCTCTCGTCGGTATCCCCGTTCCTCTTCCCGTCCGTCCACCCCAGGTCGTCGAGTGCGGCGTCCGCGACGAGTGCCGTGTAGTCGTCCTTCTTGACCCCGTCGCAGCTGCCCGGTCGGCCCTTGCCGCCCTCCGCGTACTGCTGCTCCAGGGCCCGGCCGCAGTCCTCGACGCGGTCCTCGTACGAGGAGTGGTTCAGCCAGAGGATGAGGCCGGTGATGCCGGCGGCGATGGTGAGGGTGGAGGTGGGGATGAAGATGGTCGAGCGGCGCATGGGTCCCCCCGGGGGCGGGTGTTGAGGGCCCGGAGCGTAGCGGCGCGGTCGGTGTGATCGGGCGGGAACGGCCCCAAGGCGTACGCCTCGACGGTCAGTTCGGGGGGCGGTCCGGCTCGTCCGCCGGGGCGAACAGGGCCACCAAGGTGCGGAACGCCGTGCGGTACGCGGTGGGGGTCGTGCCGTTGAGGCGCTGGAAGTGGTGGCGGAGGTTCGCGGGGGTGCCCAGGCCGGTGCGGGCCGGGATGTTCTCCACGGGGGTGTCGGTGTGTTCCAGGAGCCATTGGGCGTGGCGCACCCGGGCGCGCAGGAGGTACTGGAGCGGGGTCAGGCCCGTGTGGACGCGGAAGCTGCGGTTGAGGCTGCGGACGCTGGTCTGTGCGTGGGCCGCGATGTCCGTGAGCGTCAGGGGATGGTGGAGGTTCGACTCCAGCCAGGTCGTGGTGGGGGTGAGGGGAGTGGGTTCGTGGGGGCCGTGGGGTGTGCGTGGTGCCGCTCGCAGCGCGTCCGACGGGTTCGGGAGCATCAGGAAGAGTTGGCGGTCGGCCTCCAGGGCCGCCTCCTTGCCGTGGTCCTCTTCGATGACGCGTACGCAGACGTCCTTGCCGCCGAGCACGCCCGCCGACGTGAGGAACTGGCCGTCGGCGACCGGCCAGTCCGTGAGTTCGACCTCGATGCGGGGGTGGCTGCGGGCCAGTTCGGGCGCGTGCGACCAGGCCGTCGTGGCGCGGCGGCCGTCCAGGAGGCCCGTCGCCGCGAGAGCGAAGGTGCCGGTGCCGATCGTGGCGATGCGGGTGCCGCGGTCGGCGGCGGCGCGCAGGGCTTCGAGTACGGCGGGGGGCGGCGGGTCCGGGCAGTCGCCGTATCCCGTGACCAGTACCGTCCCGGCGTCCGTCAGTCCGTCCAGGCCTCGCTCCGGTGTCACGAGAAGCGGGCCGGGAGGGGCCGTCGTGACCGTCTCCCGCGCGGCGCACACCCGCAGCTCGTACGGCGGGCGGCGGTAGAACGTGCGCGAGGCCGCGCCGAACAGCAGCGCCGGAGTGCTGAGCTGGGGCGCGGGCACCCCGTCGAGCGCGAGCAGCGCGACCACGGTCATGGCCAGAATTTAGCCCAGGGTGGCGGCAGCCCGCTTTTTACCGGCCCCTGGGCCCACGGAGCATGGAGGAACACGCGGCGGGGACCACGGCGATGCCCGGTCCGACCGCCCGCACATGTCGCATTCCGCATTTCTCGTACCAGGTGAAGGGCACCTCCATGTCTACTCCCGCCTCCCGCCCGTCCCGCACCGCCCGCCGCGTCCTCGGCGGTCTCGGCGCGCTCGGCGCCGCCACCGCCCTGTGCGCCACCGGCCTCACCGGCAGCGCCCAGGCCATCGTCGGCGGCAAGGACGCCACCAAGAAGTACCCGTTCATGGTGTCGATCCCGATGACCCTGGAGAAGGAGGACGGCACCAAGCTGAAGGGCGTGTGCGGCGGGACCCTGATCGACCCCGAGTGGGTCGTCACCGCCGCCCACTGCGCCCAGGACGACTTCGTGGCCAAGCCGACCGGGAAGGTCCGCGTCGGCAGCGACCGGCTCAGCTCCGGCGGTACGGTCCGCACCATCGTCGAGAAGGTCGTCAACCCCGCGTACGACATCGGCGGCGACAAGCGCTCCCACGACGACATAGCCCTGCTCCGCCTCGACCGGCCCGTCACCCGGTACGCCCCGATCCCCGTCGCCGACCGCGCCCCGAAGGTCGGCGCGCACACCCGGATCCTGGGCTTCGGCACGACGGTCGACAGCACCGACCTGGAGGAGTGGAAGTTCTCCGAGCGCCTCCAGGAGCTCGACACCCGCAGGGCCGCGGCCGACAAGTGCCTCGACATCAAGGGCAGGACCGAGCTGTGCACGCAGAGCCTGGTCCGCGATGCCATGGCCTGCAACGGCGACTCCGGCGGGCCGCAGGTCCAGCGCGTCGGCGGGCGCTGGCAGCTCGTCGGCGCCACCTCCGGCGACGGTGACGCGGCCGTCGACCGGCGCTGCGCGGGCGGCCCCGGGATCTACACCTCCGTACCCGCGTACAAGAAGTGGATCGAGAAGACGATCGCCTCGCGGCGCTGAGCGGCCGGAGCCATGGGTGACTCCCGGGTGACTTCCGGCGGATGCGGATAATGCCGGGCATGTCAGTCATCGCGCTGCTCGTCCTCGACGGCGTCCCCGCCCACCAGCTCACCACCCCCGGCCTGGTCCTGGACGCCGTCGCCCGCAGCGCCCCCGGGGCCGCGTACGAGCTGCGGGTCTGCGCGGTCCCGCGCACCGTCACCACCGCACGTCCCGCCCCGCTGACCGTCACCGCGGACCGGGGGCTCGACGGGCTCGACGGGGCCGGGACCGTGCTGGTGGCCGGGCACGACGGGTTCCGGGCGGAACCGCCGCCGGGGGTGGCCGATGCCCTGCGCGCGGCGGTCGGCCGGGGGAGCCGGGTGCTCGCCGTGGGCACCGGCGCGTTCACGCTCGCCGCCGCCGGGGTGCTCGACGGCCGCCGGGCCACGACCGAGTGGAGCCACGTCCCCGAACTGGCCGCACGCCACCCGCGGGTGGCCGTCGACCCGGCGGGGACCCTCGTCGTGGACGGGCCGTTCCGCACGTCGGCCGGGTTCCTCGGCGGGCTCGACCTGTGCCTGCGGCTCGTCGCCGAGGACCACGGCGACGAGGTGGCCGCCGCGACCGCCCGGCACCTCGTCCTGCCCGTGTACGACGACGCCGGGGCCGCGCGCGCCGAGCTGGCCCGTGCCCTCGCCGAGTCCGGCGGTCTGGAGCCGACCGTCCGGTGGCTGGAGGCGTCCGCGGACCGGCCCCTCACCCTCGCCGACATCGCCGCGCACGCCCGCCTCAGCCCCCGCACGCTCGACCGCAGGTTCCGCGCGCACACCGGCCTCAGCCCGCTCAAGTACCTGCTCCGCGTGCGCCTCGACCGGGCCCGGCACCTCCTGGAGCACGACGACGCGACGATCGAACAGATCGCCACGCGCGTCGGGTTCGGCTCGTCGGCGGGTTTCCGCAGGCACTTCCGCGACGCGACCGGCCGCACGCCCCGGGACTACCGGGCGGCGGCCCGGCGCGACTCCGACTGAAGGTGGGCCTTGGCGTTGATCAGGGCCCGGGTGCGCAGGCGGCGCCACTCGGCGAGGTCGCTGCGGTGGCGGTCGCGGATCTCGGTCAGCGGCTCCTCGCGGAAGGCGGCCTCCGGCTTGAGGTTGTTGACGACTGTGGACACGCGGAACCAGCGGCGCTGGTCGCCGTAGAGGGTGCGCTGGGCCGAGGCGAGGCAGCCGTCGGTGTGGGCGCGCACCGCGTGGCCGGTGGGCAGGGTCAGGGCCAGCTCCGTGCGGCCGGTGCCGAACAGGGCCCGCGCCACCCGCTGTCGCTCGGCGGCGGACGGGGGCCGGTCGCCGGGGCGCGGCGGGGTCAGGCCCTTGCGGGTCAGACAGGTGTCGGTGAGCTGCTGCTGTGCCGCCTTGATCGTGTCTCCGGGCGTGAGGCCGGGCGCGTCCTCGCCGCTCGGCGCGCAGCCGACGGCGAGGACGGTGAGCATCAGGAGGGGGAGGGTCGCGAGCGCGCGCAGGTTGGGTCGGGACGGGCGCGGGCCCGGTCCGGATGCACGCGGGCCGGGCAGAGGCAGGGTGAGGCGTGGGCCCGGTCCGGACAGGCGCAGGCCGGGCAGGGTGAGGCGTGGGCCCGGTCCGGATAGGCGCAGGCCGGGGAGGGGCAGGCGTGGGCCCGGTCCGAATAGGCGCAGGCCGGGCAGGGTGAGGCGTGGGCCCGGACCGGACAGGCGCAGGCCGGGCAGGGTGAGGCGTGGGCCCGGTCCGAATAGGCGCAGGCCGGGCAGGGTGAGGCGTGGGCCCGGACCGGACAGGCGCAGGCCGGGCAGGGTGAGGCGTGGGCCCGGACCGGATAGGCGCAGGCCGGGCAGTGACAGGCGCAGGCCCCGTCCGGACACGCGCAGGCGCGGTACGGACGGACGCGCGCCCGGGCCCGCCTCGGCCTGCCGGGAGCGACCGGCCCGCGCGGGACCGCTCCGCCCGGCTCGCGCCCCGGCCTCTCGTGGCTCACGGGGCTCACGTGGCTCTCGGGGGGCTGCTTCTCGGCGCATGCGGGCGGCTCCTGGGGCTGGTTCGGTGCGCGGTGCATGCGCACCCTCCCCACGGACCGCCCGGCTAAGCACCTTGTCACCCGGACCGGTGAGCGGGCGGGCCGGATGCCGCCCGTGGCTGGGTGGGCGGGCTGGACGTCGCCTGTGGCTGGGCGGGTGGGCCGGTGCTGCCTGTGGCTGGGCGGGCGCGCCGGACGTCACCCGTGGCCGAGCGGCCGCGCCGGATGCCGCCCGTGGCTGGGCGGGCACGCCGGACGTCACCCGTGGCTGGGCAGCCGCGCCGACGTCACCCGTGGCCGTGCGTCCGGCCCGGACGCTACCGGCGGCGCTGCTGCGACGCCGGATGCGTGCGCCGGTACCTGCGGTCCCAGCGCTCCTGGCGGGCACGTCGGATGCGGTAGTCGCGGTACGAGGACGGGATGCCGCCACCCCCGCCGCCACCGCCCGAGCCGCCCGCGCCCCCGGCGCTGCTCGCGCCGCTCGCGCCGGCCCCGCCGCCCGCGGGTCCCGGCCGGGCGTGGCCGGCGTCGTGATGGCGGACGAGGAAGTAGACGAGCACCGCGGCGGCCACCCACAACAGAGGCTGCTGGAAGCCCAGGGCGATCAGGACGACTAGTACGGCGACGATCAACATGTTCATGGCTGAACCTCCGCACGCTGGACGCGGGCAGCCTGGGTCGCATGGCGTCAGCTGTGATCGATGACAGATGTGATCGAAGACAGGGACCGCACGGGCGCGGGGCGGGGGCGGCTCCGGAGCGCGGGCCCGCTGTCACGGGGTCGTACGAGGGCTCGTTCGGCCCTCGTACCGGGAGTCAACGCCCGCCGCCACCGCCTGTCAATGCTCCTCGGCGGACGTGCTGGGCGCGGCTTCCCCTGCGTGTTCGTGCACGTGCTTGAGCAGCATCCGGGTATCCACCGCGTCCGGGCCCGAAACCTGCTCCCAGAAGCGGTGGCAGCTCACGAACACCGCGAGCTCACGCTCCCGTGCGCGCAGCTTCTCGACCTCTGCCTGTTGGTCCGGCGTCCAGCCGGGGGAGGCGGGGCGCTCGACCTTGCGCCAGCCGCCGTCGTCGCTGAAGCCGTCCAGGGGCTCCACCGACCAGGGCAGCCGCCGCAGCAGGGCGTGCAACTCCGACCTGACCTGGTGCAGCTCCTCCTGTCCTGCGAGGAGGTCGCTCGGGAACTCGTACGAGGGGGTTGCGGGCACGCCGTAATGGTACTCCTGTTCGAATTCATGAGGCGAGTGGTACGGGGGGTGTGTCGGGCGGGCGGTGGCCGGTGGGTGTCAGACTGGCGCGCATGCTCGTACAGTTCCTCGCCGCCGCCGGTGTGCTCGCCGTACTGACCGTCGTGCCGGGACCCGACATGGCCGTGACGACGAAGCGCGCCATCGCCTCCGGCCGGCAGGACGGCCTGCGGACGGTCGGAGGCATCACGGCGGGGCTGCTGGTGTGGGGCGTGCTCACGGTCGCGGGTCTCGCCGCCGTCCTCGCCGCGTCCGCCGTCGCCTACACCGTCGTCAAGCTGGCCGGCGCGGCCTACCTGGTCTTTCTCGGCGTCCAGGCGCTGTGGCAGAGCCGCCGGGGCGGCTCGGGGGCCCTGCCGGTGGCCGGGCCTGCCGCGACGGGCAGCCCTTGGCGCATGGGACTGGTCAGCAATGTGCTCAACCCGAAGATCGCGGTCTTCTACACAGGCCTGCTGCCCACCCTCGCCCCGTCCGGCCTCGCCCCGCAGGCCGGGATGGCGCTCCTCGTCCTGGTGCACGCGGCCCTGACCTTCGTCTGGCTCGGCGGCTATGTGCTGCTGCTTTCCAGGGCCCGCGCGTTCTTCGAGCGGCCTGCCGTGCGCAGGGCGCTCGACCGGGTCACGGGGGTCGTCCTGGTCGGGTTCGGGGTGAAGGTGGCGACGGCGCAGCCGTGACCGCGGACTTCGGTGGCGCTTTGCGTGATCGGTTCCCGTCCGGGCCGCGTACGCGCGAAGCTGGAGGCATGTGCCGCAGCATCAAGACCCTCCGCCCGCCCGCCCTCCCCGAGAAGGCCACCGACGACGAGATCCGGGCCGCCGCGCTCCAGTACGTGCGCAAGGTCTCCGGGTTCCGCGCCCCGGCCGCCCACAACCGCGAGGTGTTCGACCGCGCCGTCGACGCCGTCGCCGAAGCCACCGCGGACCTGCTCGCCCACCTGGAGGTGCGCGGGGCGCGCGCGGCGTCGTAGTGCGCGGGGCCCCGGGAGCGGGGCCCCGCGCACCTGCGCCGTCGGACGGGCCCTAGCCCGCCGTCGACTCCCGCGGCCGCCGCACCAGGAACGCCGCCCCCGCCCCCGCGAGGAACAGCGCGAGGACCGAGACGCCGGTGGCGAGCCAGGTCGCGCCCAGCCACTGGCCGCCGAAGTAGCCGAGGCCCACGCTGTAGCCCGCCCAGGCCACGCCCGCGAGCACCGACCAGGGCAGGAAGTCGCGCACCCGGCGGTGGGCCGCGCCCGCGCCGAGCGAGACGATCGAGCGGCCCGCGGGCGCGAAGCGGGCGATGACGACCAGGACGCCGCCGCCGCGCGCGAGCGCCGTGCCGAGCCGTTCCTGCGCGCTGGTCAGGCGCCGGGAGCGGGCGATGGCCCGGTCCAGACGTTCACCGCCGCGCCAGGCGATGCGGTACGCGACGAGGTCGCCGAGCACGGACGCCGTCGCGGCACAGAGCATGAGCAGCAGGATGTCCGGCACGTCGTGCGGGACCCGCCCGGTGCCGGAACCCGCGGCGGCCGCCGCCGTGGCCGCGGTGATGACGAGCACGCCGCTCGGCAGCAGCGGCAGAAAGACGTCGAACAACACGGAGAGGGCCACGACCGCGTAGATCCATGGGCTGCCGGTCAGCGCCCCCACACTCTCCAACACCGAAACTCCCCCGTTGTTACTCCCCGGTCGGCAACTCGTCGCCGCGATGTCGCGGGGAGCGGCGGGTGGCGGCCTGACAACAGCTGTACAGCGTACGCCGGACCACCGGCCGTAGATCCACTGGGGGCTCAGATGTTCGCTACATCACGTTCACCCGGCTGCCCTCTCCGACGCGGCGCGCACCCCTGAAGTCCCGTACGAACGGAGCAGAAGCGCACACAACGGGCGCTGAATCACTGACAAGTCGACAAGTAGGAGAAAGGGAGAACTCGACAATGGTGGCAGGGATACTCACCGCGGCCGTGACGGCCGCCGTGCTCGCCGCGAGCGGCGGCGTACCGGGCGACACCGGCGACTGCGTGCGCGCGAAGGGACGGTTCGCGCCGTCCAAGGCGCTCTCGCCCGCGCTGACTTACGACCGTGGGCTGGTGCCTCCGGGCGCCCGGATCGAGGTGACACAGCGCCACGAACGGTCCGGCACCCGGGTCGCCCTGCGGGTGCGGGGCCTCAAGCCCGGCCACGCGTACGGCGTGCACGTGCACCAGAAGCCGTGCGGCCCGGACCCGGCCGCGGCGGGCGGCCACTACCAGCACCGCCGTGACCCCGTGCAGCCCTCGAAGGACCCGGCCTACGTCAATCCGGCCAACGAAGTGTGGCTGGACTTCACCGCACGGCGGGACGGCTCGGGGGCGGCGGCCGCCGTCCACTCCTGGGGGTTCGGGCCCGGGCAGGCGTCGTCGGTGGTGCTCCACCGGGAGCAGGGCGGCGCCGGGGACCGGGTGGCCTGCTTCACGGTGCCGTTCGCGCCGCGCGCGTGAAGAAACGGAACGTGCGCGCGGACGGGCGGCGCGCTTGAAGCGGGGCGCACACGAAGGCGCCCCCTCCTCCGTACCGGGAACCACGTACGGAGAAGGGGGCGCCGCTCGGACGGCCCGGTGGGTCAGGCCGCGATGGGCGTGCGCTCCGCGTCCGCCGTCGCCTTCGTCTCCCGCTCGCCGCGGGCCGCCGCGATCACGCGGTCGAGGCTGAACGCGCCGGAGCCCGTGAAGACGAGCAGCAGGAAGACCCAGCAGAACATCGCGGAGGCCTCGCCGCCGTTCTGTATCGGCCACAGGGCCTCCGGCTGGTGGACCTTGAAGTACGCGTAGGCCATCGACCCTGACGAGATCAGTGCGGCGCCGCGGGTGCCGAGGCCCAGCAGGACCAGGCTGCCGCCGACGAGCTGGATGACGGCCGCGTACCAGCCGGGCCAGGTGCCCGCGTCGACGGTGCCGCCGCCGCCGTCCGTGCCGCCGAGGACGCCGAAGAGCGAGGCGGCGCCGTGGCAGGCGAAGAGCAGGCCGACGACGATGCGGAACAGGCCGAGGGCATAGGGCTGGGCGCTGTTGAGACGTCCAGTCATGGTGGGGGACTCCTTCGGTCTTGACTCGGTTTGGGGACGGGAACCGATCGAAGACCCAAGATTAGGTCCGCCTAATTAGTACTTGCAACTTCAACATCTGAGTGTTTCGTGAGAATCGGCTGTATCCAGCCGTCGCAGGTGTCCCCGGCGTTCGGCGCCTCGGCCAAAACCGTCGTCGCCCCCGCCGCGGCGGCCCCGGCCCCCGTCGCCGCCCGCAGCGCGGCCCGCGCCACCGCGTCCGCGTCGGACAGCGTCACCGAGTCCACGCCCGGCCTCGCCCCGGCCGCCGTCACCCAGTGCACCCCCTCCGTCGGCACCCCGAACGCGAACCGCCGCGCGTGTGCCCGGCCCTCGCGGTCGAGCAGGCGGTAGGGGCGTGGCGTGACGTCGAGGCCGCCCGTCTCGTGGCCGTCGACGGCGTGCGGACGGCACCCGCCGGACCGCAGCAGCCCCGCCAGCAGCGCGTCCCCGGTGCGCCGCAGATCGGGCTCGGGGAGGCGCGCCTCGATCAGGGTGGTCACCCGCACCCCGGACCCGGGCACGTCCGGCGAGTACGCGTAGAACGCCCCGTCTGCCCCGTCTGCCCCGTCTGCCCCGTCTGCCCCGTCCGCCCCGTCCGCCCCGGCACCCCCGCACCGCACTTCGAGCCGCGGCCCAAGGACCTCCACCACCCCCGCCTCGACCAGCGCCGTCAGCTCCTCGATGCGCCGCCGGGGCGGGCCGATGGACAGGAAGGCGTTGAACGGCGTGTACCAGCCGTCCAGATGGGCCCGGCGCGAGGCGCCCGCGAGGCCGCCGTGGTCGACGACGAGCCGCAGTTCGTTGCGCAGGTCGCGGAGCACGTCGAGGGCGGCCTTGAGGGGGCCCGCGACATTGCCGAGTGCGGCCTGCGCGGCGTCCTCGCGCAGGTGCCCGAGCAGCCAGGCGCGGAAGCCCCCGGGGGAGCGGAAGACCTGCCCCGCGTGCGGGTGCGCGAGGCGCTCCCACGACCACCGGTCGGCGGCGGCGAACCCGAACGCGTCCAGGACCAGGGACTCCTCGGGGCTGCCGTGCGCGGTGTCGAGGAAGCGGTCGCGGAAGGCGGCGGCCCGCCCCGCCGCGCCGGCCGCCGCGAGCCGCGCCTCGTAGTGCACGGTCTCGACCTCCTTGGCGACCAGCGGCCAGACCTCGGTCAGGAAGTCCGGCGCGTCCCCGCTGTCGGCGCGCTTGCGGAAGCGGGCGACGGCCTCCGGGGTGAGCACGGCGGGCCGGTGCCGCCCGTAGGGGCCCTTGGCGTTGTCGCCGCGCGCCTGGTACGGCACGCCGCGCCGCGAACCGGCGTACAGGCGCGGCTCGTTGCCGGAGGCGAGATAGCGCAGCCCGCCCCGCTCGCCGGGCACGAAGCGTCCGCCGCGCCCCGACGTCAGGAGCGCCATGTGGTCGAAGAAGTTCAGGCCGAGCCCGCGCAGCAGGACCGGCTCGCCCGGGGCGACCGCGGTGAGGTCGACGTCGGCGGGGTTGGCGGGCGGGATGTGGCGCAGGCCGTGCCGGTCGGCGTACGCGGAGAGCCGTGCCCGGTCGCGGTCGGCGGTGTCGGGCAGATGGCCCTGTGCGAGGACGACGGCGGCGAGCCCGGTTATCTCCCGGGAGTCGTCGAGGACGAGGGTCTGCGCGCCCCCGTCACGGCTGCCGCCCGTGCCGTCGGTGCCGCCCGTGCCGTTCAGGACTTCCCGACCCTCGTCGAGGCGGACCGCGCGGGCCGCGTGCGTACGGACGCGGACGGAACCCGGGGCGGCGCGCACCGTCTCGGCGAAGAACCACTCCAGATAGCGGCCGTAGTCGGCGCGCGTCGGGTAGTCGTCCGGACCGAGCCCCGGTATGTGCCCGCGCGCCGCCCACTCGTACAGGCTCGGACCCGGCCGGATCGGCCCCGCGCAGTCGACGCTCGCGTCGGTGAACAGCGTCACCTGGGAGGCGACGGTGTTCATCAGGAGCTCCCGCGACTGGCCGGTGCGCCAGACGAGGCCGGGCCCCGGCGGCGCCGGATCGACCATGTGGACCGTCAGCCGCGCACCCGGCGGCAGCAGCTCGGCGGCCGAGGCGCACAGGCGCTCCAGGACGCTGGTGCCGCGCGGCCCCGCGCCGACGACGGCTATGGAGTGGTCGACGGTCGCAGCAGCAGACAAGAGCGTGACTCCCGGTACGGACGGGGCGAGGACCGGCTCATCATGCCGCCGGAGACACCGTTGCCGAAGCCCGCTTCGGAGGATCTCCATCCGGTTGTGTCCTGAGTCACGGCCAAGGCGGACATCGCCGCTACCCGTGGGAGGTTCGCCCCGTCACACCCGTACCCGCAGCAACCGCGCACACGGGACGCACGGGGCCCAGTGCCGTCCAGAGGCCGCACTCACGGCGTGAGCGTCGTCCGCTCCACCGTCTCCAGGCGCTCCCCGCCGCCCTTCTCCGCCCGCGCCCGGTCCAGGCGCAGCTCCGCCGAACGCCCGCGCAGCGTCAGCGTCATCAGGTGGTTGCCGAACCAGGGGCCGCCCGTCCTGCGCCAGTTCACGGCGGCGCGCGGGAGCCGTCCGTGCCGGGCGAAGCGGCGGCCGAGGGCGCGGCCGACGCGGCTCCAGCCGAAGCGGAAGCCGACCCGTATCGAGGCGGGGATGGAGTTGTGCACCGGCGAGCAGGTGAGCTGCAGGACGCGGGCGTCGGGCCCGCCGCCCCCGGGCCAGGTGGGCTCGGCGACGTACGCGTGGTGGACGTCGCCGGACAGGACGCACACCGTCGCGGGCGCGTCCGGGACGGAGCCCGCGTCGGCTATCAGGGCGGCCAGGGCGTCGAAGGACGTCGGGAAGGCGGCCCAGTGTTCGAGGTCGGCGCGTCTGCGCAGGTCCTCGCCGAAGCGGGCCCAGCGGGCGCCGCGCTCGCCGCGGCACAGGGCGGCGTTCCAGCCCTCGGCGTCGTGGATGAGGTGGGGGAGCAGCCACGGCAGGGACGTCCCGATGAGGAGGTGGTCGCAGCCGCCCTCCAGGGCCTGCTCGCGCAGCCAGGCCGCCTCGCCGGGGTCGAGCATGGCGCGCTTGTCCTCGTCCAGGACGCGGGCCGCGCGGGTGTCGACCATCAGCAGCCGCACCCGGCCGAAGTCACGCCGGTAGCTCCACCGGGCCGCCGTAGGGTCGGCGTCGGCGGTGGCGGCGTGGGCGCGCAGGGCGTCGGTGCCGTCGGGCGTGGCGCGCACGGCCGCGAACACGGCGTCGCGCTCCAGCTCGTCGGGCGGCAGATTGCCCAGGTGCTGATAGACCCAGTACGACATCAGGCCGCTGAGGATGCGCTCGCGCCACCAGGGCGTGGCGCGCATCTCGGCGAGCCAGGAGGCGCTGGTGTTCCAGTCGTCGATGACGTCGTGGTCGTCGAAGATCATGCAGCTGGGGACGGTGGAGAGCAGCCAGCGCACCTCGGGGTCGAGCCAGGACTCGTAGTAGAGGTGGGTGTACTCCTCATAGTCCGCGACCTGGTCGCCCGGGGGTTCGGAGAGGTCGCGGCGCGCGGCGAGCCAGCGGCGGGTGGCCTGGGAGACCTCGTCCGCGTACACCTGGTCGCCGAGGAGGAGCAGCACGTCGGGGCGCGGGGCGTCGGGGTCGGCGGCGATGCGGGCCGCGAGGGTGTCGAGGGCGTCGGGGCCGACGGGGTCGTGCTCCTTGCCGGTGTCCCCGCCGGTGCCTTTGGCGCTCCGGTGGCCCAGGTCGTGCAGGTGGGAGGTCTTGGCGGGCGGCGCGGCCCACCGGCAGGAGCCGAAGGTGACGCGCAGGGCGGCTGCGTCCCCGCCGTCCGAGCCGTCCGAGCCGTCCCCGGCCGGCGTGCGGATCGTGCTCGCCGGGAAGGGCGAGTCGGGCAGCGGCCACACCGGACTGTCGTCGAGCGTGACCTCGTACGCCGTGTCGGTCCCCGGGCGCAGCCCCTCGACCGGCACCAGGGCGTAGTGGTGCCCGGCGACCTGGAAGGTCCTGGCCGTCCCGCGCGTGCCGTCGGCGCAGCGCACCTCGGCCGTGCAGGGCCGGTCGGCCTCGACCCAGACGGTCGCCCGCGCGCCGTCGACGTACCTCAGCAGTGGACCCAGACGCAGCCGCGCCACAGTGATCACCTTCCTCCGTCGCCCCGTACGGTACGGAACGACGGAGGCGGGCGGGACGGTTCCGCACAAGCGGACCCGGCTCGCGCGGGATCAGACGGGACCGGCGGCCGCCCGGCGGGTCAGCAGCCGTTCAGGATCGAGCTGAGCGCGCTCTTCTCGGCGGAGTCGACGGTGAGGCCGTAGTGCTGCTTCACGTCCACCCACATCCGGGCGTAGAAGCAGTGGTACGAGGTGGTGGGCGGCAGCCACTTCGCCGGGTCCTTGTCGCCCTTGGCCTGGTTGACGTTGTCGGTCACGGCGATGAGCTGGGGCTGGCCCAGGTCGTTGGCGAAGCTCTCGCGCCGGGCCGTGGTCCAGCCGCTCGCGCCGGACTTCCAGGCCTCGGAGAGCGGGATCACGTGGTCGATGTCGACGTCGGAGGCGGCGGTCCAGGTGCCGCCGTCGTAGGGGGACCTCCAGGTGCCGGAGACGGCGGCACAGCTGCCGTCCTGCTGGACGTTCTCGCCGTCGCGCTTGAGGACGACCTCGCGGGTGTTGCAGGCGCCGGACTGGGTGGACCAGTGCGGGAACTTGTCGCGGCTGTAGCCGTCGGACGAGCCCTCGGGGGCCACGGTGAGCTGGCCGAGGTAGGTGCGGGCGGTGGCGGCGCTGACCGGGGTGGGCGGGGCGGCCTGGGCGGGGGAGCCGGAGAGCAGGGTCGCGGCGGAGGCGAGGGCGGCGACGGCGCCGACGGCGGCGATGCGGTGACGCGCGTAGATCGTGGGCATGCGAACTCCCTTGATGTGGGGGGACATTGACCGGTGGGGCGGCCATGCTGGTGCGCTCGGGTTGCCCCGAGGTGTGCATCGGGTGACAGGGTCGCGTCAATCACCTGTAAACATCAAGGGTTCTGGCGCCGCGTCATGGAGGCGCGCCGGGGCGGAAGTTGCCACTTCGGGGGAATTGCCCGAGCGGGGGTGCTCCGGTTCGCGGTGGATTGCCCGGGGCGGGCGCCGGGGCGGATGTGGTCCCGGTCACGGCGGGCCGGGGCCGAAAGTCCCTGGCCGGGGCGGTGCGCGGGTCGCGTACGATGGTCGGAGCAGAAGGGGAGTAGCTCTTCGCCGGACCGTCGACATACTGCTCAGCTCGTCTGAGCCGGCGCCCGGAGGCAGCCCACCGTGGTGGGCGGCCAGCGAGACCTTCGGCCAGCAGTGCCAGACGTGCACCTCCGTGTGCGTCACCGAGCGCTGCCGTGCCGAGGTGTCGTACGCGAAGGCTGCGGAACTCTCGGTGGGGCGGCCCGACCGATTGAGGAACCTTGATCAGCATCAGCGTGACGGCGCTTGTCTTCGGCGTCGTCTTCCTTGCCGAACTGCCCGACAAGACAGCGCTGGCCGGGCTCGTCCTCGGCACCCGTTACCGCGCCTCGTACGTCTTCGTGGGCGTCGCCGCCGCCTTCGCCGTGCACGTGGTGCTCGCCGTGGCGGCGGGCAGCGTGCTCACCCTGCTGCCGCAGCAACTGGTGCACGCCCTCACCGGCGTCCTCTTCCTCGGCGGCGCGGCGATGCTGCTGATGAAGAAGGACGATGACGACGAGCAGGTCAAGGCCCCCAAGGACCAGAGCTTCTGGCGGGTCTCTGGGGCGGGCTTCATGCTCATCCTGGTCGCGGAGTTCGGCGACCTCACCCAGATCATGACGGCCAACATGGCGGCCCGGTACGACGACCCGCTGTCCGTGGGCCTCGGCGCGGTGCTCGCGCTGTGGGCGGTCGCGGGCCTCGGCATCGTGGGCGGCAAGGCGCTGATGAAGCGGGTGCCGCTGGCCCTCATCACGAAGATCGCGGCGATGCTGATGCTGGCGCTCGGTGTGTGGAGCCTGTACGAGGCGATCGCGTAAGGGTGTGCCCACGGGGGCGCTCGGAGGCGCGCCCGGGGGTGCGCCTTGGCCTGCTGACCTGCGGTATTGGCGCTCGGGGGGCTTGTTTTGTACCGTGGGGGAACAAAGTGGCTTCGCCCGTACTCCCTGACCGGCGGGCGGAGCCGCCTTGTCTTCCCCTACCGTGTGCGGGCCCTTCCCTTGGAGTACGCCGATGACGGCTGCGAACGTACTGACCGCCCGAGCCCTCCTCCTGGACATGGACGGCACCCTCGTCAACTCCGACGCCGTCGTCGAACGCTGCTGGCGGCAGTGGTCCGCCAAGCACGGGCTCGACGCCGACGAGGTGATGAAGGTCGTGCACGGGCGGCAGGGGTACGCCTCCATGGCGCTGCTGCTGCCCGAGCGGCCCATGGCCGAGAACCACGCCGAGAACCGCGAGATGCTGGCGCGCGAGACCGCCGACATGGACGGCGTCGTGCCCATACCGGGGGCGCCGGAGTTCATGGCATCGCTCGCCGGGCTGCCGCACGCCCTCGTCACCTCCGCCGACGTGGGGCTCTCCACCGGGCGGATGGCCGCGGCCGGGCTCACGCTGCCCGAGGTGCGGGTGACCGCCGAGAACGTCGGGGCCAGCAAGCCCGACCCCGAGGGGTTCCTCAAGGGCGCCGCCGAGCTCGGGTTCGACCCGGCCGACTGTGTGGTCTTCGAGGACTCGGGGGCCGGGATCGCGGCGGGGCGGGCCGCGGGGATGCGGGTCGTCGGGGTCGGGCCGAGGGCCGGGGAGTACGGGCCCACGGTGTGGGTGGACGACCTCACGCAGGTGCGGGTTTCCGCTGACGCGGGGGTTTTGACGCTTACGTTCGGGTGAGGTGGGGTGGCCCTCGCTGGGCCGGGAGGCTGTTGGCCGTGGCTTCGCTGTCGGCCTGGAGTGGTACCCCTCCCTCGACGTCACGGCACCGTCGCCGTGGGCTGTGCCCACCCTCCCCCAAGCTCTCGGCTTCGCTCGAGCAGGGGGGACCCCCATCGCCCTCTGGGCGGCCCAGCTGCCCACAGGGGGTAGCGGCCCGGTCGTCCACAGCGGTGGCGGACCAGGTGCTCGCAGGGGGGCGAGGGGGGCGCCGTCGGCTAGGGGGCGTCCGTCTCGGATTCCAGGGACCTTCTTGTTGCCGGGCCGTAGGTGCCCTGGGGGTCTGTTCTGATGCCTCGGGCCCATTGGTAGCGGGACACGGCGTCGGTCACCGGGGGCGTGTAGTGGCCGTCCATGGGGCCGATGTAGAGGTACAACTGGCGTAATCGCTGCTGGAGTTCGGTCACCTCGGCGCCTCGGTCGCCGCTGTGCAGGGTCGGCGGGGCGGCCGGGGTGCGGGACGGGGGCGGGCCCACCGAACCCGTGGCGCGGGCCGTCGTGCGTGAGGGTGACGGTGTGGGCGCCGGGGACTTGCGGACCGGTACCGAGCGCGGGGCCGTGGCCGACGGGGTGCGGGTCGGCGTGCTGCGGGGGGTCGAGGGGGCCGGTGCGGCCCTCGGGGCGTTGCGCGGGGCGGGTTCCTCGGAGGCCCGGTGCGGGGTGTCGTCCGCCAGGTCCGGCAGCGCGCGGTCCCTGCCGCCGCCCCCGTCGCCGCCCGCCCCGTCCCCGGCGTCCCCGGACATCACCCCGCCCGTGAACACCGCCGCCGCCGCGACCACGAGGCCCGCCCCGGCGAACAGCGCCCCCCGCCCCCGCCGCGCGGACCGCTCCTGCCGGCTGGCCGCCTCCGCGGGCGTGGCCGCGGCGGCCGGGGGCAGCTGCGGGGGCAGCGGCGCCGACGACAGCGCGGGCAAGGGGGCCGACGGCTCCGGCAGCGTCACGTACGGACGTATGCGTATCGGATCGAAGTCCTCCGCCGCGGCCGCCTCCGCGGACCGGGTCTCCAGGGCGGCGTCCGCGGCCTCGCGCGCGCAGCCGCAGGACGGGGTGGCTCTCGGGGGGCGGGGGGTGCCGCAGCCGGGGCAGACGGGCCCGGCCGCGGCGGCTGGGCCTGCTGGGCCTGCCGCCGTGCCCGCGGTGCTTGCTGCGCCCGCTGCGTCCAGGGCGCCCGCCTCCGCCGCGTGCACCGCGTCCACGGGCCCTTCGGGCTCCCGGGCACCCCCGGGCTCCCAGTGTCGTCCGGCCCGTCCGTTCGCCTCGCTCATCGCGTGCTCCCCTCCCTCGCCGGCCCCGCAGAGCTCTGAAGGAGTATGCAGCCACTCGGCTCGACAGGCCATAACGGATGACTCGGACCACGATGGAAGGTGGAAAGGACCCGCAGGAGGTGTCCATGACGCAGGACGTGAGCACCCGCCCGGCCGGGCCGCGACCCGGCAAAGGACCTCCGGAGCACGTGGGCGGCGGCGTACTGGTCTCCATCGGGGCGCTGCTCCTCGGCATGCTCCTCGCCGCCCTCGACCAGACCATCGTCTCCACCGCGCTGCCGACCATCGTCAGCGACCTCGGCGGCCTGGACCACCTGTCGTGGGTCGTCACCGCGTACATGCTGGCCGCGACCGCCGCCACCCCGCTGTGGGGCAAGCTCGGCGACCAGTACGGCCGCAAGAAGCTCTTCCAGACCGCCGTCGTGATCTTCCTGATCGGCTCGGCGCTGTGCGGCGTCGCCCAGAACATGCCGCAGCTCATCGGGTTCCGGGCGCTGCAGGGCCTCGGCGGCGGCGGCCTCATGGTGCTCTCCATGGCGATCGTCGGGGACCTCGTATCGCCCCGCGAACGCGGCAAGTACCAGGGCCTGTTCGGCGCCGTCTTCGGCGCGACCAGCGTCCTCGGGCCGCTCCTCGGCGGGCTCTTCACCGAGCACCTCAGCTGGCGCTGGGTCTTCTACATCAACCTGCCCATCGGCGTCGTCGCACTCGTCGTCATCGCCGCCGCCCTGCACATCCCGGCCAGCCGGGCCCGGCACGTCATCGACTACCTGGGCACCTTCCTGATCGCCTCCGTCGCCACCTGCCTCGTCCTCGTCGCCTCCCTCGGCGGTACGACCTGGGGCTGGGGCTCGCCGCAGATCATCGGGCTCGCCGTGCTCGGCGCGGTGCTCGCCGTGTGCTTCGTCGCGGTCGAGCGGAAGGCCGCGGAGCCCGTCATCCCGCTGAAGCTGTTCCGGATCCGCACCTTCACCCTGTCCGCCGTCATCAGCTTCGTCGTCGGCTTCGCGATGTTCGGCGCCATGACCTACCTGCCGACGTTCCTCCAGGTCGTCCAGGGCGTCTCACCGACCATGTCCGGCGTCCACATGCTGCCCATGGTCGCCGGGCTGCTGATCGCGTCGACCGTGTCCGGGCAGATCGTCAGCCGCACCGGGCGCTGGAAGGTGTTCCCCGTCGCGGGCACCGCCGTCACCACCCTCGGCCTGCTGCTCCTGCACCAGCTGAACGAGAACAGCCCCACCGGCGAGATGAGCGCCTACTTCTTCGTCTTCGGCCTCGGCCTCGGGCTCGTCATGCAGGTCCTCGTCCTCATCGTGCAGAACGCCGTCGGCTACGAAGACCTCGGCGTCGCCACCTCCGGCGCCACGTTCTTCCGGTCCATCGGCGCCTCGTTCGGCGTCGCCATCTTCGGCACCGTGTTCACCAGCAGGCTCGGCGACAAGCTCACCGACGCCCTGCGCGGACAGGACCTGCCCGCCGGCGTCACCACCGACTCCCTCAAGGCCGACCCGCGCGGCATCGCCGAACTGCCCGCCGCGCTGCGGCCCGGCGTGCTGCACGCCTACTCCTCCGCCATCACCGACGTCTTCCTGTACGCGGCGCCGGTCGCGCTCGTCGCCTTCGTCCTCGCCTGGTTCCTGCGCGAGGACCGGCTGCGCGGGGCCGTCACCGCGCCCGACCCCACCCAGACGCTCGCCAGCAACCCCGTCGAACGGTCCTCCTACGACGAGGTAGCGCGCGCGCTGTCCCTGCTCGGGACGCGGGAGGGGCGGCGCGAGGTGTACGTCCGCATCACCCGGCGGGCCGGGTACGACCTGCTGCCCGCCGCCGGCTGGATGCTCCTGCGGATCGCCCGGCACGGGCACGTCGAGCCGGCCACGCTGGCCGAGCGCAGCATGATTCCCCTGACCGTCGTCACCCAGGCCTCCCGGCAGTTGGAGGAGCGGCGGCTCGCCCTGCGCGAAGGGCTCGGCCTGCGGCTCTCCGACTCCGGGCGGGTGGCCGCCACCGAGCTGGCCAAGGCCCGGGAGGCCGAGCTGGCCGAGCTCCTCGGGGACTGGTGGGGGCCCGGGCGGCCCACCGATCTCATGCAGTTGGTGGAGGAGTTGGGGGCGGAGATGTGCGGCTCCGACGCGGAGCGGCCTCGCGGCCGGCCCCGGGTGTAGCTCGGCCTGCGTCCCCTGTCGGCCTTGTCGCGTCCGGCGACGGGGTGGCCCCTCGGGGTGGTCGTTGCGTCGCCCCGCGCCGGGGTGACCCCTCTCCGCCGCTCCGCGGCGGGTTCCCCACCCGCCCACCCGTTTGCCCTTGGACGCGGGGTGGGCCCCATGGTTGCGCCCCTGTCGTCGCCTTGCCCGGCGGTTGGGTGCTCCTTCTCCGCCGCTCCGCGGCGGGTCTCCCACCCGCCCACCCGTTTGCTGTTGGACGCGGGGTGGGCCCCGTCGGGGCGCCCTTGTCGTCGCCTTGCCCGGCACCGGGGTGGTCCCCGGGTGAGCGTTGGGGTGGGTGGGTGGGGAGGTGCCGCGTAGCGGCGGGGCGGTCAGGGGGTCTGGGGGTGGAGGGGTTTGGTGAACCAGTGCTCCGCGTAGGGGCCGGAGTTGTGGGGTGCCCCCTCCTCGTACCCGCTTCGCGCGTAGAGGGCGCGGGCCTCGACCAGGTCGTTGCGGGTGTCGAGGATGATCCGGGCGGCGCCCAGACCGCGGGCGGCCTCCTCGGCGGCGGTCAGGAGGACCGGGCCGCCGCCCTTGCCGCGGAGGCCGGGGGTGACGAAGACGCGGGTGAGTTCGGCGGTGGCGGGGTCGAGGAGGCGTACTCCGGCCGTGCCCGCGGGCTCGCCGTCGTAGCGGGCGAGGAGCAGGACACCGCCGGGCGGCGTGAGCCCCGCGCCGGTGTCCGCCGCGATCTCGCGCTCCAGCTCGGCGGGGTCCGTGCGCCGCCCCTCGTTCAGCTCGTACCAGCGGTCGCTGACCTCGGTGTAGTACGCCCGCCACAGCGCGGCGGCCGCCGCCGAGCCGACCGGCTCGGGGGCCACGGACCAGGAGGACCCGGAGGGCCCGGAGGACGCAGCGGGTGTGGAAGGCATGGGGTCAGTGCTCTTCCGGGGCCGCGGGCGTCACCGGCGCCGCCTGCTGGACCACCTCGAAGGTCCAGACGGCGGCGCTCGACGACGCGGGCTTCGGCCGCTCCCCGGCGCCCTCCCCGCCGGCGGCACCCGCGGCACCCCCGCCCTGGTGCGCCGCCTTCATGGGACCCTCCATCCACGCCTGGAAGGACGCCTCGTCACGCCAGCGCGTGTACACCAGGTACTGGTCGGTGCCCTCGACGGGACGGAGCAGCTCGAACCACTCGAAGCCGTCCGAGCCCTCGACGGCTCCCGCGCGGGAGGCGAACCTGCGCTCCAGGACCTCGCGCTGCTCCGCGGGCACGGTCAGGACGTTGATCTTCACGATGCTCATGGGCACCATCGTCGCGCACGCCCGCGCGGGCGCGTCGCCGGGGCGGTGCTCAGCGTTCGCGCCGCTCCCGCCAGTCCCGGGCGACCTCGTCGACGTCGAAGGGGCGCAGCCCGAGCGGCGGCCCGGGAGGCGGGGTGCGCAGGGCCTCGCGGATCTTGTCGTTGAGGTCGGTGACCAGACGGCGGGCCATGGACTCCGAGGGGGCGTCGGCGGCGGCGGCGAGGACGTCCTCGGCCTCCTTGCGGAGGGCCAGGGTGGGGGAGAGCGCGCCCATGCCCTCACGGGCCAGCTTCCGCTTGACCCACCACAGTTCGTCGTACGCAGCGCCGGGATCCTCCGGCAGGGGCTTGCCGCGGCCGGGCAGGGCGGCGAAGTCGCCCCGCTCCTCCGCCTCACGGATCTGCTTGTCGACCCAGGACTCGAAGTTGACTCCCGGTGGCTTCCGTTCAGTCATACGACCATGGTGGCAGAGGGCCCACGGCGGCGGGAGCCACGGGCCCACGACGCCGCGGGGCTAGGATGCGGCCGGTTGTCCGGACTTCGGGTCAGGGGGTACCCAGGTGCTTGAACTCACCATGGCGATGGTGTCGGGGGTGTCGGACGCGGACGCGGGAGCGACCGCGGGGATGCTGCTCGCGGAGGAGCCCAGCGAGCCCGGCGCGGTGCTCCGCGTGGGGCGGGACCGCGCCGTGTGCCGGCTCGCGCCGCCGCAGGACTGGCTGTTCGTCTCCCGTACGCACCTGGAGTTCCGCTGTCGCGTCGACGGCGCGTGGACGGTCACCTGGGTCCGCGGCTCCCAGCCCGACCCGGCGTCCGAGGTGCGGATCCTGGCCGGGGGGACGGCGGTGCCCCTCGCGTACGGAGGGACGACGCCGTTGCCCCGGGGCGGCTCCGGTGAGGTCGTCGTGCAGGACAGGTCGGGGCCGCGCAGCGTCAACGTGGGCTTCTACCACGAGGATTGAGCGGTACCGCCGGGCTCAGTCCAGTACGCGGGCCAGCGCGAAGCCGTCGTAGCCCTTCGTGCCGACCGTCTGCACCGCCGTGCCGTCCAGCTTCGGGTGGGTCGCGATCAGGTCCAGGGCGGCGCGGGTGCCGCGGACGCTCGGGTCGTCGCTGGTGGCGTCGGTGACGGCGCCGCCGCGGACGACGTTGTCGATGATGATCAGGCTGCCCGGGCGGGTCAGCTTCAGGGACCACTCCAGGTAGTGGGCGTTGTTGGCCTTGTCCGCGTCGATGAAGACCAGGTCGAAGGGGGCCGGGTCCTCGTCGTGGAGGGCGGCCAGGGAGGTCAGGGCCGGGCCCGTGCGGACCTCGGTGATCTTGTCGAGGTCCGCTCGGGCGAGGTTGGCGCGGGCCACCTCGGCGTGTTCCGGCTTGTACTCCAGGGTGATCAGGTGGCCGTCGGCGGGGAGGGCGCGGGCCAGCCAGATCGTGCTGTAGCCGCCCAGGGTGCCGATCTCCAGGATGCGGTGGGCGCCCTGGAGCTGGGCCAGGAGGTGGAGGAGTTTGCCCTGGTTGGGGGCTACGGCGATGGCCGGCAGGCCGGCCGCTTCGCTGTCCTGGAGGGTGGCGGTGAGGGCCGCGTCCGCGGGGGTGAGGAGGTCGGTGAAGTAGTGGTCGACGGTGTTCCAGAGGGTGGTGTCGGGGCTCATGCGGGGGTGCTCCTTGGGGTCGGGCGACGCTGCGCTGAGCATTCCCCAACCCCGCCCCTTCCCGAAACCGGGGCTTCGCCCCTGGACCCCGGGGGTGGGTGTCCCGTTGCCGTGGGACGGGGGCGCCCTCGATCGGCGCTCCGCGCCTCGTCCTCAATCGCCGGACGGGCTTGGATGTGCCGGGCTGTTGGTCAGATGGTGCGAGTTCGGGCGGGTGGGTGGGAGAAAGCCCGTCCGGCGTTTGAGGACGAGCGCGCAGCGCGATCCTGTCGGGTCAGGGGTGGTCGGCCCGCGGTTCCAGGGACGGGGGTGAGCCGGGGAGGGGGCGGCCCGCCGATTCCTTGAGGTACCAGACGGCGACGCCGCCGACCACCGCCGCCGCCATCATGTAGTACGCGGGCATCATCACGTCCCCCGTGGCCCCGATCAGCGCGGTCACGACCAGCGGCGTCGTACCACCGAAGATCGAGACGGACACGTTGAAGCCGATGGAGAGGGAGCCGTAGCGGACGGGGGTGGGGAAGAGGGCGGGGAGGGTCGCCGGCATGGACGCGGTGAAGCAGACCAGGAGCAGACCGAGGGCAGCCATGCCGAGCCCGATGGCCCACAGGGAGCCGTTGCGGATGAGGAGCAGGGCGGGGACGGAGAGGAGAAGGAATCCGGTGCAGCCCGCGGCGATGACGGGGCGGCGGCCGACCCGGTCCGTGAGCGCGCCCACGAACGGCTGGGCGCACATCATCAGGGCCATGACGACCAGCACGACGAGCAGCCCGTGCGTCTCGTCGTACTCCAGCTCACCGGTGAGATAGCTCGGCATGTACGACAGGAGCATGTAGTCGGTGACGTTGAAGACCAGGACGAGCCCGACGCACAGGAGCAGGGCCCGCCACTGCCCGGTCACCAGGTCCCGGATCCGCACCTTGGGCCGTGCCCGCTCGTCCTCGTGGGCCTTGGCAAGCTGCGCGGCGAACGCCGGGGTCTCCTCCAGGCGTGTGCGCAGGTAGAGGCCGATGAGCCCCATGGGCCCGGCGATGAGGAACGGGATGCGCCAGCCCCAGGACTGCAGGTCGTCGCTGGAGAGCAGCGCCGTCATCAGGGTCACGAGGCCCGCGCCGCCGATGTATCCGGCGAGGGTGCCGAATTCAAGCCAGCTCCCGAGGAAGCCCCGCTTCTTGTCGGGCGCGTACTCGGCGATGAACGTGGCGGCGCCCGCGTACTCGCCGCCGGTGGAGAAGCCCTGCACCAGGCGGGCGGCCAGGAGCAGGACCGGCGCCCAGACGCCGATGCTGGCGTACGACGGGATCAGGCCGATCGCGAACGTGCCCGCCGCCATCATGATCATGGTGAGGGCGAGGACCTTCTGGCGGCCCACGCGGTCGCCGAGCGGGCCGAAGACCATGCCGCCGAGCGGACGGATCAGGAAGGCCGCGGCGAAGGCGCCGAACGTCGAGAGCAGCTGGGCCGTGGGGTTGCCGGAGGGGAAGAAGACCTTGCCGAGGGTGACCGCGATGTAGCTGTAGACCCCGAAGTCGAACCACTCCATGGCGTTGCCGAGCGCGGCGGCCTTCACGGCGCGCTTGACCAGCGCGGGGTCCGTGACGGTGGCGGCCGCGGCGGGGTCCGCCGGCGTCGCTGCGGGCGCGGGGTCCGTCCCGGTGGGGGAGGGGGCCGCGGGGGTGCGGGGTCCGACGTGTTGCGCGGTCGGCAAGGGCTCGCTCGCCTGCCTTTCGTGGACGACAAGGACCCGGTGACTTTAGGTGCAGTAACCATCATTACGGGGGGTGCGGGAGTGATCGCGCAGTGTTCGCAATCGCCCTGTATTCAGGCCAAACGGGGGTACTTCCGGCGGGGACGGCATGGGCCCCATGTGATCTATGTCGCGTCCGGGCGGGGGAACCGGGCAGGGGGGTTCCCGCCGTCCTTGCCTGAATGAGTCCCGTGAAACCGGGGGAACCGGCCCCCGGGCCGGCCCCGGAAACGGCCACCGAGCAGCACGGTCGCAGCGGGGCGGTTGGGCACCGGCGCCCAAAAGCCGGTAGAAAGCGGGTGTGGCTGCCAGGCGAACTGGGGGTTGCGCGCGTCTCACTCAGGGGCATGCGAGCCTCTTTGGGCGAGATCAGTAATCTCCTGGCACTTTGATCAAGGATGACGGATGGGGCGGGAGGGCCGACAGGGCGTGGCGAATGTTGAGCACAGGGGACCGGGGAATGCCTTGGGCGCGGGGGCATCCGGGACACCCGAGGGGCGTATCGGAGCGGTCCGTGTCGCCCTCTGGCTGATCGCCGCCGTCCTCGCCGTCCGCCAGGCGGCCGTCGTCCTGCGCACCCCCAAGGGCGAGCGCCTGATCGACTGGGAGACCTGGGTCGGGCCGAACGGCGTGCTGCACGTGAACGGCTCGCTGTACGACGCGGACAAGTTCACCGGCACCCCCTTCGCCGGACTCGTCCTCAAGCCGTTCGCCCGGGTCGCCGAGGACGCCCTCGGCTGGGCCTGGACGTTCGGCACCCTCGGCCTCGTCGTGGTCCTCGGCCTGGTCGCCGCCCGCGCGCTGCCGCAGCCGGTCTCGCGCCGCACCTCGCTGCTCGCGGCCCCCCTCGCGATCTCCCTGCTGATGCTGTCCCTGCCGGTGCGCAACACCCTGCACCTGGGCCAGACCAGCATCATCCCCGTCCTGCTCGTCCTCCTCGGCTGCTTCGCCGTGCGCGGGGAGCGGGCCAGCGGCATCCTCATCGGCCTCGCCGCGGCCCTGCAGCCCACCGTGCTCCTGTTCGCGCCGCTCCTGTGGTTCACCGGACGCAAGAAGGCCGCCCTGTCCACGGGCGCCACCTTCGCCGCCGCCACCGCCGTCGCCTGGGCGGCCATGCCGCACGACTCGTGGACGTACTGGATCCACCACCTGGCGGGCGCCGGCCTCGGCGCCAACCCGGACGCCAACGCCAACCAGTCGCTGCACGGCGCCCTGCTCCGCCTCGGCCTGGAGGGACCGCTCGAAATAGGGCTCTTCCTCGGCCTGGGCGCCGGCGTCGCCTTCATCGGCCTGCGCCGGGCCGTGCGCTACGCCCGCGACGGGCAACTGCTCCTCGCCGTCGCGCTCACGGGCTGCGTCGCCATCGCCGTGTCCCCGACCAGCTGGCAGCACCAGCTCCTGTGGCTGCTGCTCGCCGTCGTCGGCCGGGTCGGCAAGCGGGCGTCGGACCGGTACGTGTGGCCGATCGCCGTCGTGCTGGTGATGACGCTGCCGTCGAAGATGATG
Organism: Streptomyces sp. RK9; assembly: GCF_045070545.1. NCBI lineage: Bacteria > Bacillati > Actinomycetota > Actinomycetes > Kitasatosporales > Streptomycetaceae > Streptomyces > Streptomyces sp. RK9. The sequence continues at coordinate 2,002,404 of NZ_CP173703.1, forward strand.
CTGCCGAACATGTCGGTCCTGGACCCGCTGCGCGACAACGTCGTCCTGCTCGCCGCGCTCGCCTCCGCGCTGATCGTGCCGTTCCTGTCCCGCACGGCTCCCGAGTACCAGCGGCCGATCCCCACCTCGTACGCCGATCCCGTCCCGGCGCGCTGGAAGTGGGTGCCGCTGTTCCCGTTCTGGCGGCGCGTCCTGACCCGCCCGAACCTGCTCCTGGAACTTCTCCTCATCCGCGTCGGCTACTCCGCGTACCAGCAGACCCGCCTCGCCGCGACCGGCGGCACCATCTCCGGCGGCCGGGAGCGGGCCGAGACGCACGGCGAGCAGATCCACTCCATCGAGCAGTTCCTGCACATCGACATCGAGCACTGGTTCAACCAGCTGACGGCGCGCACGCCCTGGATGGAGAGCTTCTTCAACTTCTACTACACGTCGTTCCACTTCGTGGTGCCGCTGAGCGTCCTCGCGATCCTGTACCTGCGCCGCCCCGCCCAGTACCGCTGGGCGCGCTCCGCGCTCGGCTTCGCCACGCTGCTCGCGCTCATCGGCTTCTGGGGCTACCCGCTCGCGCCGCCGCGGCTGATGGAGGACCTCAACTTCATCGACACCATCCACGGCGTGCAGGACTTCTCGCAGCCGGACTACGGCACGCTGACGAAGCTCACCAACCAGTACGCGGCGATGCCCTCGCTGCACTTCGGCTGGTCCCTGTGGTGCGGTCTGACCATCGCGATCCTCGCGCCCAAGTGGTGGATGAAGGCCCTCGGCCTGCTGCACCCGTTCTTCACGGTCTGCGCGATCGTCGGCACCGGCAACCACTGGATCCTGGACGCGGTGGGCGGCGCGGCCGTCGTCGGCGCCGGGTTCGGTCTGACGTACCTGCTCCAGGGGCCGCGGGTGAAGCAGGTCCTCAAGGTCGGGACGGGGCTGAAGCCGGCGATGGCGGGGCTCCCCGCGGACCCGCCCGGCGCGCCGGACGACCCGGACGGCAAGCCGAAGAAGGTCCTCAGCACGCCGAAGGACGCCCTCAGCACGCCGAAGGACGCGAAGGGCGACCGTACCCCGAGCTGATCCGGTAGGTGCCGGGCGTCTGCACCGTCAGCTCCGTGAACTCGCCGTTCGGCTTCAGGCACGCACCCTCGGCCCGGAGCCACGGCGAGTACACGATCCGCACGGTCACCGAGCCCCGCTCCGGCACCCGCACCACCACGTCGGTGCTGGTGGAGCGGACGACGGAGGCGGGCGCCGACGCCATCGGCACCGCGTTCCGCACGCGGAAGATCCGCCAGTGCTTGTCCTTCCACACCGGCTCCAGCCACTTCGGGCCGCTCCTGACCAGCGCGGCCTCGTCGAGCGCGGGCCCGTCGGGCCGCCCGGACGGCAGCACGACGAAGCCGACCGCCCACTTGTCGAGCCAGGCGCGGTAGGTCGTGGCGGAGAACGAGCCGTCGTAGAAGAGGCGGCCGCGCTCGATGTCGAGCTGGCGGTTCCAGCCGCGCGCCATGTTCACGTACGGCGCGAGCGCGGTGGCCTCGCGGTGGTTGCGGGCCGGTACCACCTCGACCCGGCCCCGGTCGGCGCCGAGCCGCTTCAGTTCCCGGACGACGGCCTGGGTGTCCGTCGCCCAGGCCGGGACGACGGTGGACACCTCCAGGTCGTCGGCCGTCTTCTGCGCGACCCACGCCGTCGACAGGACCAGGGCCGTCACCAGCGCCATCCGTCGCATCACCGGAAGCGCCGGGGTCAGCAGGGCCGCGAGCAGCAGGGCGGGCGCGACGAGTTCGGCGAGGCGCTCGACGTTCGTGCCGATCGGTGACGGGATGAGGTACACCAGGACGGTCCCCACCGCGTACACCCCCGCCCCCCACCGCAGCACCCGCCACTCCCGCGGCCCCGCCACCACCAGGACGAGGCTGAAGAACACCGGCGGGAAGATCCGGTCCGCCCACATCAGGTGCTCGCCCTTGAAGGGGAAGAGCAGGGTCGTCACACCGACCACCACGACCGGCGGCGCGAGCAGCGCGGCGGCGCGCCCCCACTCCCGTACGAAGAAGTAGCCCGACCCCACGACGAGCAGGAACAGGCCCGCCACCGGGGAGGCCATGGTGGCGAGCGCCGCGCACACCACCGCGACCGTCAGGCGCTTCGCGCACAGGAGCGCGAGGACCGCGCCGAGCCCGAAGGCGAGGCCGAGGGCGAACGTGGTGCGCCCCGACGCGACGTTGCACCACACGGCGAGGGAGGCGAGGACCGCGGGCCACAGCGGGCGGCGCACGCCCGCGCGCTCGATGAGCACGGCGACCAGCCAGGCCCCCGCGACGCCGGACAGGACCGTGACGGTCTTCACGCCGATCGCGGCCATCAAGTACGGGGATATCAGGCTGTAGTTGGCGGTGTGCATGCCGCCGTACCAGAACAGGCTGTACGCCGCCGAGCCGTGGTCGGAGGCGAATCTGGCCCAGGCCTGCTGGGCGGCGAGGTCGCCGCCGCCGGTGGCGAGGAACGCCGCCCACAGCGCGTACAGGGGAAGGGTGGGGGCGGTGGCGAGGACCGGTATGCGGTGGCGTCGGCAGAAGGAGCGGACGGCACGGCGGAAGGGATTCTTCCGTTCCGTGGGTGAGCTGCCGGTCGGGAGGATCGAGAGGTCGGCAGAGACCACGGTCACCGTTTCCGTTCGACGTCGTGGAGGGTCGGAGGGCTCAGGTACACCTCCCAAGACGCTGTGTTCGACGAAAACGTTGGCGATGATTGCCGATCAAGTGAACTTTTGGCGGATTTCTTGGGTCCGTTTCCGTGGGCGGGAACCGGTGGGGCGGCGGAGAGGCAGGGGCGGGGCGTAGGGGTGTGCCCCTGCCTCCCTTCCGCCGGGTCAGCGGGTGCTGACCTGGAGTTCCTTGACCCCGTTGAGCCAGGCCGAGCGCAGCCTGCGGGGGTCGCCGGCCAGGCGGAGCGTGGGCATGGCCTCGGCGATGGCCTGGAAGATCAGGTTGATCTCCAGCACGGCGAGGGACTTGCCGAGGCAGAAATGCGGGCCGCCGCCGCCGAAGCCGAGGTGCGGGTTCGGGTCGCGCGTGATGGTGAACACGTCCGGGTCCTCGAAGACCTCGGGATCGTGATTGGCGGAGGAGTAGAAGATCCCGACGCGGTCGCCCTTCTTGATCCGGGCCCCGCCCACCTCGGTGTCCTGGGTGGCGGTGCGCTGGAACGACACCACGGGCGTGCCCCACCGCACGATCTCCTCGGCGGTCGTCGCCGGGCGCTCGCGCTTGAACAGCTCCCACTGGTCGGGGTGGGTGAGGAAGGCGTGCATGCCGTGGGTGATGGCGTTGCGGGTGGTCTCGTTGCCCGCGACGGCCAGCAGGATCACGAAGAACCCGAACTCGTCGGAGGACAGGTTCCCCTCGTCCTCCGCCGCGACCAGCTGGCTGACGATGTCCTTGGCCGGGCACTCCTTGCGGGCGGCGGCCAGGTTCATCGCGTACGACACGATCTCCATGGCGGCCTCGGCGCCGACCTCCTCGGTGATCGCGTACTCCGGATCGTCGTACGCCGCCATCTTGTTGGACCAGTCGAAGATCTTCGAGCGGTCCTCCTGCGGTACGCCGATCAGCTCGGCGATGGCCTGCAGCGGCAGCTCGACCGCGACCTGGGTGACGAAGTCGAACGAGCCGTCGGCGGCGGCGTTCTCCAGGGCGGCTTCGACGATCCGGTGCGCGCGGCTGCGCAGGGCGTCCTCCAGGGAGCGGATGGCGCGCGGGGTGAAGCCGCGCTGCACGATCTGGCGCACCCGGGTGTGCTCGGGCGGGTCCATGTTGAGCATGATCAGCTTCTGGACCTCGATCTGGTCGCGGCTGATCGACTCGTTGAAGCGGATGACGGCGGTGTTGAGGTTCGAGGAGAACAACTCCGGGTGCGTGGAGACGTACTTGACGTCGGCGTGCCGGGTCACGGCCCAGTACCCCGCGTCCCCGAAACCGGCGACGCCCGGCCGCTGGGCGATCCAGCGCACCGGCTCCGACTGCCGAAGCCGCGCGAACTCCGGGAAGGGCACGCGGTCTTGCAGCACATCGGGATCGGTGAAGTCGAACCCGTCGGGCAGCGCGGGACAGGGCATCGGCAACTCCAGACGTTGATCTGACGGGTCATCAGGAGATGCGTCGCAACGTAGTAACGGGTTCTACAAGTGGCAAGGCCCTTGACGCATCGCTTTGGGCGCCTGTTGTGCGGGCGGTGCGTGCACGACCCTTGCGGGGGTGGGGTCGGGCTCAGCAGACTGGTGGGATAACTAGAACGCGTACTAGTTATGGCGTGCGGGATGCCGGGATGCCCCGCGGGCTGTGGAGGAGAGGACGAGTCTGTGGTTGCTGAGCCTGTCATCGTCGAAGCCGTACGCACGCCGATCGGCAAGCGCGGGGGCGCGCTCGCCAACCTCCATCCCGCCTATCTCCTGGGCGAGACCTACCGCGAACTCCTCGGCCGCACCGGCATCCACGCCGACTGCGTCGAGCAGATCGTCGGCGGCGCGGTCACCCAGGCCGGCGAGCAGTCCGCGAACCCCGCGCGCACCGCGTGGCTCACCATGGGCCTGCCGTACGAGACCGGGGCGACGACGGTCAACTGCCAGTGCGGCTCGTCCCAGCAGGCCGCGCACATGGTCGCCAACATGGTCGCGGGCGGCGTCATCGACGTCGGCATCAGCTGCGGCGTCGAGTCCATGTCGCGGGTGCCGCTCGGGTCCGCCTCCAAGCACGGGCCCGGCAAGCCGTTCCCCGACGAGTGGAACATCGACCTGCCCAACCAGTTCGAGGCGGCCGAGCGGATCGCCCGCAAGCGGGGGCTCAGCCGGGAGAACGTCGACTCCCTCGGGCTCATCTCGCAGGAGCGGGCGGCCGTCGCCTGGGGCGAGGAGCGGTTCAAGCGCGAGACGTTCGCCGTGCAGGTGCCCACCGACGAGGCCGAGCAGGCCGCGGGGCAGGGGATGTGGCGGCTCGTCGACCGCGACGAGGGGCCCCGGGACACCTCCATGGACGCGCTCGGGCGGCTCAAGCCCGTCATGCCCACCGCCGTGCACACCGCGGGCAACTCCTCCCAGATCTCCGACGGGGCGGCGGCGCTGCTGTGGACCTCCAAGCGGATGGCCCGGGCGCTGCGGTTGCGGCCGCGGGCGCGGATCGTCGCGCAGGCGCTGGTCGGGGCCGATCCGCACTTCCACCTCGACGGGCCGATCGACGCCACTCGGGCCGTGCTCGGCAAGGCCGGGATGTCCTTGGCGGACATCGATCTGGTCGAGATCAACGAGGCGTTCGCCTCCGTCGTGCTGAGCTGGGCGCAGGTCTTCGGGCAGGACCTGGAGAAGGTGAACGTCAACGGGGGAGCGATCGCTCTCGGGCATCCGGTCGGAGCCACCGGGGCGCGGTTGCTGACCACCGCCCTCCATGAGCTGGAACGGGCGGACAAGGAGTTCGCCCTGGTGTGCATGTGTGCGGGGGGTGCGGTGGCGACTGCGACGATCCTGCAGCGCCTGTAGCCCGCGTGGGACGCCCCAGTCCCGCCCCTTTCCCTTAACCGGGGCTGCGCCCCTGGACCCCAGGGGGCAGGCGTCCCGTGGCGGGTGGGACAGTCCTCCCCCGAATCGGCGCTTCGCGCCTCGTCCTCAATCGCCGGACGGGCTGAAATGCAGCCGGGGTGGGCCTGAAGGTGCCGACTGCCCGGCCGAACGCATGGTGGGGGCGGGTGGGTGGGAGAAAGCCTGTCCGGCGTGTGAGGACGAGGCGCGGAGCGCCGATTCGGGGGTGCCCCTCGCGGGGCTGGGGGAGAGCGCGAAGAGGGCGGCACCCCACGCGGGGTGCCGCCCTCTTCGCTCAGCCGGAGCTGGTCGAGGCCCAGGGGCCAGGATCAGTACCAGCCGTTCGCCTGCCAGTGGCTCCAAGCCCCACACGGGCTGCCGTAGCGGTCCTTCATGTACGCGTGACCCCACTTGATCTGGGTCTCGGGGTTGGTCTGCCAGTCGGCGCCCGCGGAGGCCATCTTCGAGCCGGGCAGGGCCTGGACCAGGCCGTACGCGCCGGACGAGGCGTTCTTGGCGTTGACGTCCCAGCCGCTCTCGTGGGAGACGATGCGGTCGAAGCACTGGAACTGCGCGTCGTCCGCGATCATCCGCTGCGCCACGGCCTTGGCCGAGTCGGAGGTCGCAGCCGCCGGGGCGGCCTGGGCGGGGGCCGCAGCGAAGACCATGCCGGTGGCGGCGGCCGTGACGGCGCCGGCGGCGAGGGCCTTCTTCGGGGAGGCGATGCGGCGGAGGATGGAGACGGACACAGAGGGACCTTCCGTGGGGAACAGGGGCGGTCGCGGCACGCCGTGGTCACGCGGACCGCGGGGGGAATGCCTCGGCGCCGAGGCCCGGGTGGGCTCGTCGGCGCCGTGCGACTCATCCAGAGAAGCAGGGCTGTTACGCCGCCGCAATGACCCCTCTTACTAGTGGCACTCGCACCCGTGCCGGACGACCCTCGTGTGAGCTGGGTCTCAATCCGCAGGTCAGCGCGGAGATTGGCGCGTACGCGACAAGGGGGAGCGGCTACGGGCCCCGGTAGTAGAGGACCAAAGTCCTGTGGGCCGCCTCACCCGCCACCCACCCGTTTCCTCACAGAACGCGCAAGGCCGTTCACCGCTGCGAGGGCTCGAATGTGACCGGCGTCTCGAACGCGGCCCGCCGGGTCGCCCGGCGCAGCGCCTTCAGGACGGCCGGGCCGAGCGTGACGCTGAGGACGACCGTGACGACGGCGCGGGGCAGGTCCCAGCCGAGTGAGGTGGCCAGGCAGTACGCGACGAAGCGGGCGAGGTTCTCGCCGACCGGATCGCCGGGGACGAAGGAGACGCCGGTGGCGAGGCCGCCGATGTAGGGCCAGCCCTGGAGGTTCATCACGGTGCCGTACAGGACGGAGGACACCGCCCCGTACGCCCCGAGCACGTACAGCTCGCCCCGTCCGCGCAGGGTGTGGGGGCCCGGCAGCAGCCCCGCCCCCATGCACACCCACCCCATCGCCAGCATCTGGAACGGCATCCACGGCCCCACGCCCCCCGTGAGCAGCGCCGACGCGAACATCGACACCGCCCCGAGCACGAAGCCGAAGCCCGGCCCGAGGACCCGCCCGCTCAGCACCATCAGGAAGAACATCGGCTCGATCCCGGCCGTGCCCGCGCCGAGGGGACGCAGGGCCGCCCCCGCCGCGGCGAGCACCCCGAGCATCGCGATGGCCTTCGCGTCCAGGCCGACGTCGGCGATCGTCGCCACGACCACGCCGAGGAGAAGGGGAAGGAGCGCCGCGAACAGCCACGGGGCGTCCTTCGCGTGTGCGCTGAGGCCCGAGTCCGACCCGGCGAGCAGGGGCCATCCGAAGGCGACGACGCCGACGCCGCTCACCAGGGCCAGTGCGGCGACGGACCGGCGACCCAGGCGGACGGGGCGCACTTGCCCGGCCTGTCGGACCGGCTGCCCGCTGCGGGTCGTTCGTCGCTGGGCGCGCAGTTCCCCGCGCCCCTTCGGGGCGCTACTCATCGGTCGCCTCCAGAGCCTCCAGGACCTCCCGCACCTGCGTCACCGTCAGCCACGGCTGCGGCGCGAGCACCTTCGTGACCTGGGGTGCGAACGACGGCGACGACACCACGACATTCGCCGTCGGGCCGTCGGCCACCACCTCGCCGTCGGCGAGGATCACCACCCGGTGGGCCAGCTCGGCGGCCAGTTCCACGTCGTGCGTGGCGAGGACGATCGCGTGGCCGCGGTCCGCGAGGTCGCGCAGGATCGTGACCAGGCGGGCCTTGGCCGCGTAGTCCAGGCCGCGGGTCGGCTCGTCGAGCAGGAGCAGGGGCGGGCGCGCGGTCAGGACGAGTCCGAGGGCGAGCGCCAGGCGCTGGCCCTCGGACAGGTCGCGGGGGTGCGTCTCGTCCGCGATGCCGGGGACGAGCTCGGCCACCAGGGCCCGGCAGGTGCCCGGCGCCGCGTCCGCGTCGCGGTCGGCGGCGGCGCACTCGGCCGTGACCGTGTCCGCGTACAGGAGGTCGCGCGGCTCCTGCGGTACGAGGCCGACGTGCCGGATCAGTTCGCGCGGCGGCATCCGGTGCGGAGCGGCGCCGCCGACCCGCACGGTCCCGGAGGTCGGCGGCAGCAGGCCGACCAGGGTGGACAGGAGGGTGGACTTGCCCGCGCCGTTGCGGCCCATCAGGGCGACGGTCTCGCCGGGGGAGACGGTGAGGTCGACCCGGCGCAGGGCCTCGACCCGGCCCCGGAGCACGCCGAGCCCGCCGACCCGGGCGGCGGGGGCGTCGGCGGGCGCGACCGCCCCCGGCTTCCCGGCGCCCGCCTGAGCGGACTCCGGCATCGCGGCACTCGCCCCCGCGACCCCCGCCTTCGCGGCACTCGGCTTCCCGGCCCCGGCCTTCGCGTCGTCCGGCGCCACCCGCGCCAACCGCTCCCGCAATCCCCCGCTCCGCCGCCGCGCGTCCCGCACCGTCAGCGGCAGCGGCGTCGCGCCCGCGAGGCGGCCCAGGCCCACGACCGGCGGGTACACCGGTGAGACGGCCATCACCTCGGCCGGGTCGCCGAGGAGCGGGGGTTCGCCGGGGGCGGCGAGGAGGAGGACCTGGTCGGCGTACTGCACGACGCGTTCCAGGCGGTGCTCGGCCATCAGGACGGTGGTGCCGAGGTCGTGGACGAGGCGTTGGAGGACGGCGAGCACCTCCTCGGCGGCGGCGGGGTCGAGGGCCGACGTCGGTTCGTCGAGGACCAGGACGCGGGGGTGCGGGGTGAGGACGGAGCCGATCGCGACGCGCTGCTGCTGGCCGCCGGAGAGGGTGGCGATGGGGCGGTCGCGCAGCTCGGCGAGGCCGAGCAGGTCCAGGGTCTCCTCGACGCGGCGGCGCATCACGTCGGGGGCGATGCCGAGGGACTCCATGCCGTACGCCAGCTCGTCCTCGACGGTGTCGGTGACGAAGTGGGCGAGCGGGTCCTGGCCCACCGTGCCGACCACGTCGGCCAGCTCGCGGGGCTTGTGGGTGCGGGTGTCGCGGCCCGCGACGGTCACGCGGCCGCGCAGGGTGCCGCCGGTGAAGTGCGGGACGAGGCCGCTGACCGTGCCGAGCAGAGTCGACTTGCCGACACCGGAGGGGCCGACGAGCAGCACCAGTTCGCCCTCGGGCACGTCCAGGTCGACGCCCTGGACGGTGGGCCCGGCGGCGCCCTCGTACCGTACGGAGACGTCCTCGAACCGGATCATGGTCATGAGGTCTTCTCCTCGGCGTTGCGGCGGGCGCGGCGGGCGTGGGGGGACACGGGTGCCTCGGCGGGCGGCGGCACCGGGGCCACGAACGCCGGGAGCAGGCCGATCAGGACGGCCGCGGCGGGCAGCAGCGGCAGGGTGGGGGCGACCAGCGGGACCACCCCGGGGTGCAGGGCGGCGGCCGCGGCGGACGAGTTCGCGGCGATCATGAGGGCGGCGACCGCGGCACCGGAACCGGCGACCAGCCAGGCCCGCACCCCCCACCGGTCCGGCCGGTAGCGCGTGCGCACCGAACGCCGCCCGCCGAGCCAGAGCCCGCCGAGCGCGGCGCCGAGCCCGACGGCGAGCACCGGCAGGCCGTACGTCGTGCCGTCCGCGGTGAGCAGCCCGTACGTACCCGCGCAGACCCCCATGAGGCCGCCGAGCGTGAGGACCGCCGTCGTCCTGCGCACCCGCGCGGGCACGGCGGCGGTGCGGCCGAAGCCCCGCGCGTCCATCGCCGCGGCCAGGGCGACGGAACGCTCCAGGGCGCCCTCCAGGACGGGCAGGCCGACCTGGAGCAGCCCCCGTACGCCCTTGTCCGGGCGGCCGCGCAGGCGCCGGGCGGCGCGCAGCCGCTGGACGTCGCCGATCAGGTTCGGCGCGAACGTCATCGCGACGACGACGGCCACCCCGACCTCGTAGAGCGCCCCGGGCAGGGACTTGAGGAGGCGGGCCGGGCTGGCGAGGGCGTTGGCGGCGCCCACGCAGATCAGCAGGCCCGCCAGGCGCACCCCGTCGTACAGCGCGAACAGGACGCCCTCCGCGGTGACCCGGCCGCCGATGCGCACGCCCTGCGCCCAGTCCGGCAGCGGCACCTCGGGCAGCGTCACGATGAGGTGGGTGCCGGGGATCGGCGAGCCCAGGACGATCGCGAAGACAAGCCGGATGCCGATGACGACGAGGGCGATCTTCACGAACGCGCCGTAGGAGCGGGCCCACGGCGCGGACGTGCGCCGGGCCGCGACGACGTACCCGGCGACGCCGATGAGCAGCCCGATCAGGAGCGGGTTGGTGGTGCGGGACGCGGCCGTGGCGAGGCCGAGCGCCCACAGCCACCAGGCGCCCGGGTGCAGCGCGTTGGAGCGGTGCGCCTGGGGCGCGAGGCGCCGCCGCGGGACGAGCCGGTCGGCGGACGCGTCAGCCACGGCGGCGGCGGGCCTGCCAGACGGCGGCGGCACCGAGCGCGACGATCGCCGCGACCCCGGCGAGCAGACCCACGGAGGGGCCGCCGTCGTCGCCGTCCCCGGCGTCCTGGGCCGACGCGGTCTTGTCTGCCTTGTCTCCCTTGTCGCTCTTGCCGCCGGACTCCTTGCCGGAGACCTGTTCGCCGCAGCCCTGCTCCGGGTAGCCGGAGATCGCGCACAGCAGCGCGGAGCTGTTGTAGCGCAGCGGCTTGGCGACGGCGGCGAGGGCGTCGGCGGTGGTCCCGTCGGAGTCGACCCGCGCGCACGCCGTACGCCGCTTCGGCGGCTGCTCGCCGCCGGGGGCGTCGTCCGGCGTGCCGAAGTCCACGACGAGCGCGACGCGCTTCTGGCCGTCCTTCGCCGGGGTGTCCGCGCAGATCGTGTCGAAGTCCGCGGCGCCGCGCGGCTTCGCGGCGCTGCCGGAGTTCGCGGACACGGCGAACCGGAAGCCCTCGACGTCGCCGTCGTCGGGCCGGGCGATGGAGGGGCCCTGCGTCGCGTACACCCACGCGCCGTCGCTGCTGCCCTCGCCGCGCTGCCAGAAAGACCAGTAGCGGTAGTCGGCCGCGTGGGCGGGGCCCCCGGCGAGGAGCGCGGCGGGCAGGGTGAGCAGGGCGGTGAGCAGGGCGGCCACCGTGAGGCGGCCGCGCCCCGGGTGGCGCCGGATCACAGCTGGTTCTTCTTCTTGCGGCCGCTGAGCAGGAAGCCGATGCCCGCGCCCGCGACCAGGCCGACGCCGACGATCCACCAGACGCTGACGCCGGAGCCGTCGTCGTCCTTCTTCTCGTCCTTCTCCTTGGCGCCCACGGTGACCTCGCTGATCGCCTTCGGCGTCGGGCCCTGCGCGTTGAGCTGCTTGACGAGGTCGGCGCCGCCGAAGTCGCGGACGTCCATGTCGGCGGCGAGGGCCGCGAAGACCAGCTGGGCGTAGGCGGCGGGGCCGCTCTCCTTGGCCCAGGCGGCGGAGTTCTCCGACAGCCACTCGCCGGACTTCTCGGCCTGCTCCCGCTGGCCCGCCGCGGCGAGCGCGACCACGGCGTCGGCGGTGTTGCCGACGTCCGGCTGGTCCTCGGAGCCGGGCATGGCGGAGGTGAGGTGGCCGGTCTTGGCGAGGGTCTTCAGGAGGTAGCCGGTGCCGTTGGCGGCGGCCTGCCCCGCGGTGTCGGGCTGCGCGCACTTCGGCGCGGCGTCGGCCTTCTTGCCCTTCACGGGCACCAGGCCCTGGCCGAGGCCGCCGAGCACACCGGCCGCGGTGGCGTCGGCGTTCGGGGCGAGCTTGCCGGACTTGGCGTCGGCGAGACCGAAGGCGCCGCCGTCCTTGCCGCAGTCCATGGCGAGCTTCGTGAGCGCGTCGAGCGGCGACTTGCCCTTCTGGGACTTCACGGTCGCGGGCTTGTCGCCGACGGCGGCGAGCGCGCCGATCACGATGCCGGTGGAGTTGGCGTCGCTGGGCAGGCCCGGGTTGTAGCCCCAGCCGCCGTCCTGGTTCTGCACGGACTTCAGCCAGTCGAGGCTCTTCTTGACCGTGTTCGACTCGTTGCCGACGGCGTGCAGCGCCTGGATCGCGGCGGCGGTGGAGTTCGAGTCGACCTGCGTCTTGGAGTTGCAGGGCTCGCTCGCGTCCGCGCGGTACGCCGCGAAGCCGCCGCTCGCGCACTGCTGACCGGTGAGCCAGTCCACGGCCTTCGCGGCCGGGGTGACGCCCACGGTCTTCTGCGCGAGCAGGGCGTACGACTGCCGGAACACGCCGTCGAACTGCGGGTCCTTCTTGCCGTACAGACCGGACGGCAGCGGCCCCTTGGGGGACGGCGAGGCGTCGTCGGCGAAGGCGGCCGGGGCGGCGGCGGTGCCGAGGGCGACGACGGCCACGGCCAGAGCAGCTGCGCTGCGGCGAACGTTCATGATGCGGCGGGTGCCTCTCCCTGCGGGGGGCCGGGCAGCACGGCACGGAGGGGCACCGGGCGGCTCCGGCTCCGTATGCCTCGACGGTGCCGGCCATCGGCACGATCCGATGACGCGAGCCGGTCATGCGGCGGACGAGGCGTTCCGGCTTGCCGCGACGGACTGCTCGCGGCTTCACGGATTGGGGCCTCCCCTGCTCGAGCGAAGCCGAGAGCTTGGGGAAGGGTCAGCGCCGGACTTCCACCGGCTTCCCCTCGTACGCGCATGAGACGACCCGCCCACTCTACCGGCCCGTAGCCCGCCGCCCGGGGCCCGGCACGGCCACCCGCCGCCCCCGCTCCGGCGCGCGCCCCGGCCAGGGGCGTGCCCCCGGGCGCGGTCTGGCAGGGGCAGCCGGGGCGGCGTTACGTTGGCCTGGGCCTCGGGGTACGGGAGTTGAGGGGGAGCACGGATGGTGAGCACTGTGACAGCGCGGCCCTTCGGTCCCGGCGGGCGCGACGGCGTCCGTGTCTGTCTCGTGACCGGCGCCGCGTCCGGCATCGGCCGGGCCGTCGCGCGCCGCCTGGCCGGGCGGGGCCACCGGGTCCTCGGCGCCGACGTCAAGGACACCGACGGCGTCGACATCCAGGCCGACCTGGGGAGCGCCGAAGGGCGGGCGCTGCTCGCCGACGCCGCCGCCGAGCTGGGCGGCGGGCGGCTCGACGCGGTGGTGGCGTGCGCGGGGGTCGCCGCGTACGACCCCATGACCGTGCGGGTCAACGGCTTCGGCGCCATCGCGACGCTCGCGGACCTGCGGCCGCTGCTCGCCGCGGGGCGCGACCCGCGCGCGCTCGCCGTGTCGTCCGTCGCCGCCGTGCACGAGACCGACCCGGCGATCGTCGCCGCCGTCCTCGCGGACGACGAGGAAGCCGCCGTGGCCGCCGCGCGCGCCGCCGTCGACCGCGGCGAGGGGCGGCTCGTGTACGCCTCCGCGAAGCGCGCCCTGGTCCGCTGGGTGCGCCGGGCCTCGGTCACCGACGCCTGGGCGGGCGCCGGGATCCCCCTCAACGTCATCGCCCCCGGCATCATCCGCACCCCGCTCAGCCGCGCCATGCTGGAGAACCCCGAACTCCGCGCCGTCGCCGACGCGGGCGTCCCGATGCCCCTGCACGGCTACGCCGACCCCGAGCAGGTCGCCCCGCTCGTCGACCACCTGATCGCGCCGGAGAACACCCACGTCACCGGCCAGGTGGTGTTCATCGACGGGGGCGCGGACGCGGTGCTGCGGGGGGACGAGGGCTGGTGACGGCTGCGTGCCGCTACGCCCCGCCCGCCACGTACGTCACCGGATCGCTCCCCGCCACGGCCTCCGCCCGCCCCAGCTTCACCAGGCGCCGCAGGTGCGCCTCGGCCTCCGACACCGCGATGTTCCGGGAGCCGTAGGGGATGTCGGCCCAGGGCCTGTTCCACTCCATGCGCTCGGCGAGCTGCCAGGGGGTGCGGGGCTCGGTGAGCAGGGTGCGCAGGTGCGTGAGGCGCTGCTCGTGATGGTCGGTCAACTCCCGTACGCGCGGCCGGGCTTCGGTGAAGGCGTGCTGGTGGGCGGGCAGCACCTCGGCGACGCCGAGCCGCCCGACCCGCTCCAGGGAGTCCAGGTAGTCGCCGAGAGGATCGGTGACGGTGGCGTCGTCGGGGTCCTCGTACAGGCCGATGTGCGGGGTGATGCCGGGCAGCAGGTGGTCGCCGGAGAAGAGGCGGCCGTGCCCGCGCAGCCCGGCCGGGTGGGCCTCCTCCAGGTGCAGGCAGACGTGGCCGGGGGTGTGCCCCGGGGTCCAGATCGCCCGCAGCGCGCGGCCCGCGAGGGGGACGAGGTCGCCGGGCGTGATGGACCGGTCGGGCAGGGCGGGGGCGAGGCCGGGGAGCCGCGGCGTGCGGCCCGCGTCCCGGGCGGCGAGGAGCGGGGCCACGTGCTCGGCGGGGGCGCCGGCGGCGGCGAGCTTGTCCGCCATGTATCCGTACCAGCGGGCGGGCGCGTGCTCGCGGGTGCGCCGCACGACGTCCGCGTCGGCGTCGTGCATCGCGATCCACGCCCCCGACGCCTCCCGCACCTTCGCGGACAGCCCGTGGTGATCGGGGTGATGGTGCGTGATCAGCACCCCGTGCACGTCCCCGACGTCGGCCCCGCACGCGGCGATCCCCGTGACGAGGGTGTCCCACGACTCCGGGTCGTCCCACCCGGTGTCGATCAGGACGGGCCCCCGATCGGTGTCCATGAGGTGTACGAGGGTGTGCCCGAGGGGGTTGTCGGGGATGGGCACCCGAATGCTCCACACACCCCCGCCGTGCGCGAACACGTGCGCCTCGCTCGCCTGCGCCATCCGTTCCCCCTCGCCGCCGGGTGCCTCGCCCCGCCGCCTCCGCCGAGCCCGACTCGGCGCGGGTGCGCGGCCATTGCCCACTATAACTAGAACTGGTATCAGTTCTGAAACGGCGTCAGAAAGTGTGCGACAAGGCGTCCGAGGCGTAGCAGCAGCCGCAGCATTGGCAAGCAGCCGCAGGAGGCAGTCAGTCATGACCGAGCTCGTGGAACACGGACAGCTGTTCATCGGCGGGGAGTTGGTCGACCCGCTCGGCAAGGACGTCATCGAGGTGGTCTCGCCGCACACGGGGGAGGTGTTCGCGCGGGTGCCGCACGCCGCGCCCGCGGATGTGGACCGGGCCGTCGCGGTGGCCCGGAAGGCCTTCGACGAGGGGCCCTGGCCGCGGATGACGACGGCGGAGCGGATCGCGGTCGTCGAGCGGATCAAGGACGGGGTCGGGGCGCGGCACGACGAGATCGCGCGGGTCATCAGCTCCGAGAACGGCACCCCGTACACCGCCTCGGTGATGGTGCAGGCGCTGTCGTCGATGATGGTGTGGGACGCGGCGATCACCACCGCGCGCGGCTTCACGTACGAACAGGCGCGGGACGGGGCGCTGGGGAGGATCCTGGTGCGGCGCGAGCCCGTCGGGGTCGTCGCGGCCGTGGTCCCCTGGAACGTCCCGCAGTTCACCGCCGCCGCCAAGCTCGCGCCCGCGCTGCTCGCCGGGTGCCCGGTGATCCTGAAGACCTCGCCGGAGGCGCCCCTGGACGCGTACGTCCTCGCCGAGATCGCCGCGGAGGCGGGCCTGCCCGAGGGCGTGCTCTCGATCCTCTCGGCCGACCGGGAAGTGAGCGAGTACCTGGTCGCGCACCCGGGCGTCGACAAGGTGTCCTTCACCGGCTCCGTCGCCGCGGGCAAACGCGTCATGGAGGTCTGCGCGCACAACCTCACCCGCGTCACCCTGGAACTCGGCGGCAAGTCGGCCGCCGTGATCCTGCCCGACGCCGACCTCGCGGGCGCCGTCGCCGGCATCGTGCCCTTCGCCTGGATGATCAACGGCCAGGCGTGCGTGGCCCAGACCCGCATCCTGCTGCCGCGCTCCCGCTACGACGAGTTCGCCGACGCCTTCGCCGCCGCCGCGTCCGCCCTGAAGGTCGGCGACCCGATGGACCCCGAGACCGAGCTCGGCCCGCTGGTCGCCGAGCGCCAGCAGCGCCGCTCCCTCGACTACATCCGGATCGGGCAGGAGGAGGGCGCCAAGATCCTCGCCGGGGGCGGCCGCCCCGCCGGGCTCGACCGGGGCTGGTACGTGGAGCCGACGCTCTTCGGCGGCGTCGACAACTCCATGCGCATAGCCCGCGAGGAGATCTTCGGCCCCGTCATCTGCCTGCTCCCGTACGGCGACGAGGACGAGGCCGTGCGCATCGCCGACGACTCCGACTACGGCCTGAGCGGCAGCGTCTGGACCGCCGACATCGAGCGCGGCATCGACGTGGCGCGCCGGGTGCGCACCGGCACGTACTCCGTGAACACCTTCAGCCTCGACATGCTCGGCCCCTTCGGCGGCTACAAGAACTCCGGCCTCGGGCGGGAGTTCGGGCCCGAGGGCTACGGCGAGTACTTCGAGCACAAGATGATCCACCTGCCGCCGGGGTACGAGCCCGCCACCGACGGGGGCGGTGCCTGATGGGCGACCGCTGGCACGTCGAGGTCGACCGGTCGGTGTGCATCGGCTCCGGCATGTGCGTGGGCACCGCCCCGGACGGCTTCACCCTCGACACCGCCCGCCAGTCGCACCCCACGCGCCCCGAGACGGACGCCGCCGAGAAGATCCTGGAGGCAGCCGAGAGCTGCCCCGTCGAGGCCATCACCCTGACCCTGCTCGGCAGCGGGGAGGTCGTGTTCCCGCCGGAGGACTAGGGAGTGTCCGGCGGGCCCCCGGGGGGCGGGGGCCGTCAGGCCGGGTCGGGCACCGTCAGGTCGATCAGACGGCACACCATCTCGATGTCGATCTTGACCTGGGCGATCGAGGCGCGCCCCGAGAGCCAGGTGATCAGGGCGGAGTGCCAGGTGTGCTCGATGACCCGCACCGCGGAGAGCTGCGCCGCGGTCGGCTGTCCGTCCAGGCCCATGGCGTCCAGGACGATCGCCGTGGTGAGCCGCGAGACGGTGTCGACCTCGGGGCTCACCGACCGGTCGGCGAAGGTGAGGGCGCGCACCATGGCGTCCGCGAGGTGCGGCTCGCGCTGGAGGGCGCGGAAGGCCCGCATCAGGGTCTCCGCGACCCGCTCCGCCGGGGTCTCCCCGGCCGGGGGGTGTTTGCGCAGGGTGGTGTGCATGTGCTGCAACTGGTCCTGCATCGTGGCGACGAGCAGGTGCACCTTCGAGGGGAAGTAGCGGTAGAGCGTGCCGAGGGCGACGCTCGACGACTCCGCCACCTCCCGCATCTGGACCGCGTCGAAGCCGCCCCGGCTCGCCAGCTGGGCGCTCGCGTGCAGGATGCGGCGGCGGCGCGCCTCCTGGCGCTCGGTGAGGGGCGGGGACGCCGGATGTGCCGCGCCCGCTCCAGCCGTCTTCGCGTCAGCCGTCATAGTCCCGTCGCCCCGTCAGTCCCGTCAGCGGTGTCCATCGCTTCCGCCCAGTCCCCGTGCCGTTCGCGTCCTGTTCCCGTCCATCGGGACCGCACAGCATGGCAGGGCGGCCGCCGTGGCGCGAATCACCTGATCCGGACCTTCCGGTCCGGCTACCTGCCGGTAGATTCGAGCGGGTCCGGCGATCAAGGACGATCATGACGGGAACAAGTCTGAAACTTGTTCTACATTACCGTCCCGGCGTAATCTCGCGGACAACTGAAGGCAGAAGGGGGCCAGAGTGACCGCTGAGGCCATGGAGGCGGGTCCCCTGCCGGGGCCGGTGCCGGGCACGACACCGGACGTGCCGCCGGGCGCGGCCGCCGACGGCGACCGCCCGCTGCGCATCGCGCTCCTCACGTACAAGGGGAACCCGTTCTGCGGCGGCCAGGGCGTCTACGTACGCCACCTCTCCCGCGAGCTGGTCCGCCTCGGCCACCGCGTCGAGGTCATCGGCGCGCAGCCCTACCCCGTGCTCGACGAGGGCGAGGACCTGCGCGGCCTCGGCCTCACCGAGCTGCCGAGCCTGGACCTCTACCGCTCCCCGGACCCCTTCCGCACCCCGAGGCGCGACGAGTACCGCGACTGGATCGACGCCCTCGAAGTGGCGACGATGTGGACCGGCGGCTTCCCCGAACCGGTCACCTTCAGCCTGCGCGCCCGCCGCCACCTGCGCGCCCGGCGCGGCGAGTTCGACGTCGTGCACGACAACCAGACGCTCGGCTACGGCCTCCTCGGCGACCTGGGCGCCCCCCTGGTGACGACCGTCCACCACCCCATCACCGTCGACCGCCGCCTGGAGCTCGACGCCGCGCCCGACTGGAAGCGCCGCGCCTCGGTCCGCCGCTGGTACGCGTTCACGCGGATGCAGAAGCGCGTCGCCCGCCGCCTGCCGTCGATCCTCACGGTGTCCGGCACCTCTCGCCAGGAGATCGTCGACCACCTCGGCGTCCGCCCCGACCGCATCGACGTCGTCCACATCGGCGCCGACACGAACCTCTTCTCGCCCGACCCGGCGGTGCCCGAGGTGCCGGGCCGGATCGTGACGACGTCCAGCGCGGACGTACCGCTGAAGGGCCTGATCCACCTCGTCGAGGCCCTCGCCAAGGTCCGCACCGAGAACCCCGCCGCGCACCTCGTCGTCGTCGGCAAGCGCGCCGAGGACGGCCCGGTGGCGCAGGCCATCGAGAAGTACGGCCTCGAAAGCGCCGTCGAGTTCGTCAAGGGCATCACCGACGAGGAGCTCGTCGACCTGGTCCGCTCGGCCCAGATCGCCTGCGTGCCCTCCCTGTACGAGGGCTTCTCGCTGCCCGCCGCCGAGGCCATGGCCACGGGCACGCCGCTGCTCGCCACGACGGGCGGCGCGATCCCCGAGGTCGCGGGCCGCGACGGCGACACCTGCCTCGCGGTGCCCCCGGGCGACGCGGGCGCGCTCGCCACGGGCCTCACCCGGCTCCTTGACGACCCGGAGCTGCGGGCGCGGCTCGGCGCCGCGGGCCGGGCCCGGGTCCTCGACAGGTTCACCTGGGCCCGCGCCGCCCAGGGCACCGCGGAGCTGTACCGCGCGGCGATCGAACGCTCCGCGGGCCGGGGTGCCGCCCGCGCGGTGGCCCGCGGCCACGCGCTGCCGACGGCCGGGGCCGCGGCCCGCGGCGAAGTTGCAGGACCTCAACCCGAAAGCAGGGCCACGTGCTGACCGTCGACTTCACCCGCTTCCCGCTCGCCGCGGGGGACCGCGTGCTTGACCTGGGCTGCGGGGCGGGCCGTCACGCCTTCGAGTGTTACCGGCGCGGCGCCCGGGTGGTCGCCCTGGACCAGAACGCGGAGGAGATCCGCGAGGTCGCCAAGTGGTTCGCGGCGATGAAGGAGGCGGGCGAGGCCCCGGCGGGCGCGAGCGCCACCGCCATGGAGGGCGACGCCCTGAACCTGCCCTTCCCCGACGAGTCCTTCGACGTCGTGATCATCTCCGAGGTGATGGAGCACATCCCCGACGACAAGGGCGTGCTCGCCGAGATGGTCCGGGTCCTCAAGCCCGGCGGCCGGATAGCCGTGACCGTGCCGCGCTACGGCCCCGAGAAGATCTGCTGGGCGCTCAGCGACGCCTACCACGAGGTCGAGGGCGGCCACATCCGCATCTACAAGGCCGACGAACTCCTCGCGAAGATGCGGGAGTCGGGCCTCAAGCCGTACGGCACGCACCACGCGCACGGCCTGCACTCGCCCTACTGGTGGCTCAAGTGCGCGTTCGGCGTCGACAACGACAAGGCGCTGCCGGTGCGGGCGTACCACAAGCTCCTGGTCTGGGACATCATGAAGAAGCCGCTGGCGACGAAGGTCGCCGAGCAGGCGCTCAACCCGCTCATCGGCAAGAGCTTCGTGGCGTACGCGACCAAGCCGCACCTGCCCGCCGCCACCGCCACCGACCCGGCCGCCGACACGAAGGCCGGGGCGTGACGATTCCCGAGCGCACCGAACACCTGGTCCTGCCGGGCGTTCTGACGGCCGATCAGGCGACGGCGACGGTCCGCGGCATCCTCGCCGTCCAGCGCGAGGACGGCGCCATACCCTGGTTCCGTGGCCACCACCTCGACCCGTGGGACCACACCGAGGCCGCCATGGCCCTGGACGCCGCCGGCGAGCACGCGGCCGCCGCCCGCGCCTACGAGTGGCTGGCCCGGCACCAGAACCCGGACGGCTCCTGGTACGCGGCGTACGCCGACGGCGACCCGGACGACGTCACCGACCGCGGCCGCGAGACCAACTTCTGCGCGTACGTGGCCGTCGGCGTCTGGCACCACTACCTGAGCACCGGCGACGAGGCGTTCCTCGACCGCATGTGGCCGGTCGTCGTCGCCGCCGTCGAGTTCGTCCTCGCACTCCAGCAGCCCGGCGGCCAGATCGGCTGGAAGCGCGACCCCGACGGCACCCCCGTGCCGGACGCCCTGCTCACCGGCTGCTCATCCGTCTACCAGGCGCTGCGCTGCGCCCTCGCCCTCGCCGACCTGCGCGACGACCCGCAGCCCGACTGGGAGCTCGCGACCGGCGCCCTCGGCCACGCGATCCGCCACCACCCCGAGCGCTTCCTCGACAAGGACCGCTACTCCATGGACTGGTACTACCCGGTCCTCGGCGGCGCCGTCACAGGACCGCGGGCCAAGTCCCGCATAGAGGACGGCTGGGACCGCTTCGTCGTCCCCGGCCTCGGCGTGCGCTGCGTGCACCCCAACCCGTGGGTGACCGGCGGCGAGAGCGCCGAACTCGCTCTGGCCCTCTGGGTATTGGGCGAATCCGACCGGGCCCTGGAGGTCCTGAAGTCCATCCAGCACCTGCGCGACCCCGAGTCGGGCCTGTACTGGACGGGCTACGTCTTCGAGGACGCCGCGATCTGGCCCGTCGAGCTGACCACCTGGACGGCGGGCTCCCTGCTCCTCGCGGTCGCCGCGCTCGGCGGCGACGAGGCGACGTGCGGGGTCTTCTCGGGGACGGCGCTGCCGGTCGGCCTGGACCCGGACTGCTGCGCCTGATCCCCGTCGCCGGTGCGCCGGTCCTGCGCGGCGCTCAGTGCCGCCGCAGCCGCCCCGCGATGAAGTGCCCCGCGAGCAGATAGACGACCGCGGCGAGGCCGTACCCCGCGACCACGCGGGCCCAGCGCTCGTCGAACGTGAACAGGTCGTGCGACCAGCCCGCCAGCCAGCGGGCGACGTCGTGCACGAGCTGCACGAGGTCATTGGCGCGGTTGGCGTCCAGCAGGTCCATCAGGACCCACAGGACGAGGATGAAGGCCAGCACGTTCGCGATGACGGCGACGGCCTTGGCGGCTTCGTTGGTACGGCGGGCTTTGACGGGGGACATGAGGGGCGGGTACCGGGGACCGGGTGGCCGAAACCTGCGGCTCGCGCTGCATCGGCCGGCCAGGACGGTGGTCGTCGGCCGTGGGACGTCCACCCCGCCGGCCGCGCTCCGGTGGCGTGCCCGCCCGCACCGGGTGAGGCTGGCGGCGGCCGCTCCCACCCCGCCCGGCGCCCCGCCAGGCACCCCGCCCGGAGGTCACCGTGCCCCGCTCCCTGCTCCGCGCCCTCGTCCCCCTGCTCCTCTGCGCCCTCCTCGCGGGCACGACGGCGGCGTGCGGCGGCGACGACAAGGACGCCGGCGCGGACCCCACCAGCACGGTCGAACGCCAGAAGCTCGCGAAGACCCGGTTCGTCGCCAACGCGGGGCTCGCCGCCGGGGCCACGTACCAGTGGATCGTGAAGCCCTACCGCGCGGGCACCTTCGCCTCCGGTGCCGACGGCCGCCGCTTCGCCCTCATCAAGGCGGGCCTCGCCGGGGCGTTCACCTACAACCGCCTCAAGGCCGCCCTGCGCAACGCCAAGGGCGACCCGACCCTGGCCAAGGCCGTAGCCCCGCTCACCGCCGGGATCGACGCCCTCAAGGACCTCCCCTCCAAGCTCCGCAAGGGCGACTCCACGGAGTCCGTGGTGAACTCCTTCGACGGCGCCATCACCAAGGTGAAGGACGCGGGCAAGAACGCCGGGGCCGAGGTCACGAACAAGGTGCCGTCGGCGGGGGAGCTGGCCAAGGGGTGAGCCGGCGTTCGGGGAGCCCCCGGCAGGGCTCGCTTCCCCCGCCCACCGAACATGACACCCCGTCATTCCCCCCTGGTTCACGCGGAGTTAGCCACTCCGAGGGTCCCCCTTCGCCCCGGTCCCCGATGATCCTGCCCCCGCCACACGCAGGAGCCCCCGGTGTCCGACGCCAGCAGAGCCGACCGAACACCCAGCGAAGAGCCACGTCTGACCACGCGGCGCCCGACGCGCCGCCGCACCCGGTACCCCCGGCACGTGATCGCGGCCCTGCCGCTCGCCGTGGCGGGCCTGCTCGCGCTCATGGTGTCGGGGAACACCCTGCGCCCCTTCGAGCGGATCACGACGATCGACGGGAAGATGGCGTCGAAGTCGGACTTCTTCAAGGACCCGGAGGTCCAGCGGCTGCTCCTGAGGCACGGGATCCGGGTGGAGATACACCGGCTCGGCTCGCGCGGCATCGCCACGCAGTCGCTGCGAGGCATGGACGTGGTGTTCCCTTCGGGTCAGCCCGCGGCGAAGCTGATCCTGCAGCGGCAGCAGCGCTCGGTGCGCACGGCGCGGCCGTTCGTCACGCCGCTGGTGCTCGGTACGTTCAGGGACTACGCGAAGACGCTGGTGGCGGCGGGCGTGGCGCGCCCGCAGAAGGCGGCGGGCGGCGGGGACACGCTCTACTACGACCTCGACATGCGCGGGTTCCTGAAGCTGATCGAGCTGGAGCGGACCTGGAACGGCGTCGGGTTCAAGGACCACTCGCGGCGCAGCAACGGGGGGCGCGTGCTCGTCCGTACCTCCAGCGTCTGTGAATCCAACGCCGCGGGCACGTACTTGAGCATTCTCGCGTTCGTGAAGAACGGCAATCAGGCGCCCGGCACGGAGCGCAGGCGGGGGTCCGAGCGGCGCGCGGCCGACGACCCGGTCCTCGATGTCGCCGCGCAGGTCAAGCCGTTGATCAACCTCCAAGGGATGGCCGCCGACGAGCAGGCCGACAGCTACTTCTCCGACGAGGGCGAGTCGATAGCGCCGGTCTCCCTCGTCTACGAGCACCAGTTCCTGAAGCATCAGGTGGACCACCAGAAGAAACACGGCGAGCAGGACCGTCGGCGCGTCCTGCTCTATCCCTCCCCGCACGCCCTCACCGAACCAGAGCTGATATCCCTCGGCGAGCAGGGCGACCGCCTCACCGAGCTGATGGAGACCGACGCCGACCTGCGCCGGCGCGCCATCGAACTCGGCTTCCGCGTCCGGTTCTCCGGCGAGGACGGGACGAGCGAGCAGCTGAACGCGTATCTGCGCGACCACGAGGTGCAGGTCCCGACGCCGAACCCGGACCAGACGAAGGTGGACGCCCCCGACCTGAACGCCCTGGAGCGGATCATCAACCACGTGGGCAGCTGCCCGCCCCCCGGACGGGACGACGACGAATGACCCGCACCGGCCGCCGCCTCACGGGCGGGGCGGGCCGCCGCCGAGCCCGGCCCCGCCGCCCCGAACCCCTGCTCGCCCTCGGCCTCCTCCTCGCCGCAGCCACCCTCACCGGCTGCTCCAAGGACGAGCCGCACCATACCCTGCGCGTCCTCGCCAGCCCCGAACTCGCCGACGTGGAGCCGTTGTTGGGGGACCTGGAGGAGGACACGGGGGTCGAGCTGAAGCTGGACTACAAGGCCACCGCCGATCTCTCCGGACCGCTCGGCACCTACGACCTCGCCTGGCCCGCCTCCGACCGCTCGTACCTGCTGCGGCTCCAGGACTCCGGTACGCCCGCCGCCCGGCCCGAGTCCACGGCCATCATGCGCTCGCCCGTGGTCGTGGGCCTGGCCCCGGCCGTCGCCGACCGGCTGCGCCGGGGCGTTCCGGGAGGCCGCCTGTCCTGGGCGGACATCGCCGACGCCGCCGCCGAGGGGTCCCTGCGCTTCGGCATGCCCGACCCGCGGCGCAGCGACACCGGGCGCGCCGCCCTCGTGGGCGTGGCCACGGCGGCCGCGGGCACCGGCGGGGCGCTGCGCGAACGGGACGTGTCCTGCGACCGGCTGCGCGGCTTCCGCTCCGGCCAGACCCTCACCGGCGCCAGCTCCCGCGACCTGATCGACACCTACGTACGCCGCCAGGGCGCCGCCGACGCGCTCATCGCGCACGAGTCGGAGCTGCTCACCCTGAACGCGGCCGGGAAGCTGAAGCGGCCCCTGGAGATCGTGCACCCCGAGGACGGCATGGTCCTCTCCGACTTCCCGCTGATGCTGCTCGACGCGGGCGAGCACAAGGCGTACCGCAAGGTCGTCGACTGGCTGCGCCGGGACGACGTGCAGAAGAAGCTGATGGAGCGCACCTGGCGGCGGCCCGTCAGCCAGGACGTGCCCCGGCCCGCCCGGCTGCGCGCGGAGATCGGCAACGCCCTGTCGTACCCCGACAGGATCGCCGTCGTCCGGCGCCTGATGGACGACTACGGCACGCCCGGCAGCCGCGCGGCCGACCACGTCGTGTTCCTGCTCGACTTCTCGACGTCCATGCGGGGGCGGCGGATGGCGGACCTGCGGGCGGCCTTCGCCGACCTCAGCGGCGCCGATCCGACGGCGACGGGGAAGTTCGCCCGCTTCTACCGGGGCGAGCGGCTGACCGTGGTGCGGTTCGCGGGCCGGGTCCTTCAGGAACGCACCGTGACCGTGCGCGGGGACGGTGACCTGCGGGCGCTCAACTCCTTCGTCGGCAAGGGCGGGTTCGGCGCCGACACGGCCGTGTGGTCGGCGCTCGGCCGTGGCTACGAGGTGGCATCGGACTCGGTCGCCGACCATCCCGAGCAGCCGCTCTCCATCGTCCTGATGACCGACGGCGAGAACAACGCGGGCCGTACGTACGGGGAGTTCACCCGTCGCCACGCCCGCCTCGGCGCCGCCGCCCGCGCGGTGCCCACCTTCCCCGTCCACTTCGGCGAGGCCGACGCGGGCGAGCTGCGGCGGGCCGCCGACGCCACCGGCGGGCGCATGGTGGACGCCAACTCCTCTTCCCTCTCCCAGGCGTTCAAGGAGATCCGTGGGTGTCGTTGACGGCAAGTGGTGGGAACTGTGGTGGCCGTGGGTCACGGTCTGGCTGGCGACGGCGGTGTGCGTGGGCGTCCTCGCGCGGTACGCCGTGGCGCGGTGGGCGCTGGGGCGGCCGGGGCGCGCGTCACGGCGCCGCCGCACCTTCCACGGCATGTGCTTCTACCTGCACGAACAGCGCGTCATGGACCTCTATCAGACGGGCGGGTTCTCGGCGGCCCTGGAGCAGGAGGTGGCCGACCGCACGAACGTGACGTCCGGCTTCGGCCTGTGGGCGAAGGTCACAGGGGCGGCGGGCGCCAAGGCCCGCAGGGACGTGACGAAGGAGCGCTTCACCACCTACGTCCAGCAGAACACCCCGATCACCGTCATCGGCCTGCTCATGGACACGATGCGCCGCGAGGACGCCGTCGTCCACGCCGACCTCACCACCGGTCTGCTCGTCCCCAACCGCTCCCTGGCCGACGCACTGCGCGACAGCGACGACGAGCGGGTGCCGCTGAGCGCCGTCATGTCGGAGTTCGTGTCCGTCACCGGCCGCTTCACGGCCCGCCGCGTCGGCGGCGACGAGGTCGTCCTGCGCGCCCGCTACGGCGAGGGAGCGCCGCCCGCCCACGTCCGCATCACCTGCGCCGCCGACGGCATCCGCCAGGAGTTCCTGAACGAGGACGACTACTTCAGCGGCGAGTTCCAGGCCCGCTGCCTGGGCAAGGTGCGCACCTGGAACCGGGAGGCGGGCGAGCTGACACTGGACGCGGTGGCGATCTTCCGCTGACGCGGGGCCGGGCCTGGCTACGAGTTGAGGTCGGCGAGGGTGCGCAGTGTGTGCGGGTCGGTGGCGAGCACGAGCAGGTCCGTCACCGGACCCTTGCGCCACACCTGGAGCCGCTCGGCGATCCGCCCGCGCGGCCCGACCAGCGAGATCTCGTCGGCGAACGCGTCCGGTACGGCCAGCACGGCCTCCTCGCGCCGCCCCGCGAGGAACAGCTCCTGCACCCGCCGCGCCTCCTCCTCGTACCCCATCCGCCCCATCAGGTCGGCGTGGAAGTTGCGGGCCGCGTGCCCCATGCCGCCGATGTAGAACCCGAGCATGGCCTTGACCGGCAGCAGCCCCTCGCCCACGTCGTCGCAGACCGTGGCCCGCACCAGGGGCGCCACCATGAACCCCTCCGGCAGACCGCCGTCGCCGCCGAGCGACGCCTCGTACACATCGGTCCGCGTCGGCGACCAGTACAGCGGCAGCCAGCCGTCCGCGATCCGGACGGTCTGCGCGATGTTCTTGGGCCCCTCGGCGCCGAGCAGTACGGGCAGGTCGCCGCGCAGGGGATGGGTGATCGACTTCAGCGGCTTGCCGAGACCGGTGCCGTCGTCGCCCGGGTAGGGCAGCGGGTGGAACCGTCCGTCCAGGGCCACGGGCCCTTCCCGCGCGAGCACTTGCCGTACGACGTCGACGTACTCCCGCGTCGCGGTGAGCGGCGACTTCGGAAACGGACGCCCGTACCACCCTTCCACGACCTGCGGCCCCGAGAGCCCGAGCCCGAGCAGCATCCGGCCCCCGGACAGGTGGTCCAGGGTGAGGGCGTGCATGGCGGTGGCGGTGGGGGAGCGGGCCGCCATCTGCGCGACAGCCGTACCGAGCCGTATCCGGGAGGTGTGCGCGGCGATCCATGTCAGCGCCGTGAACGCGTCCGACCCCCAGGCCTCCGCCGTCCACACCGAGTCGTACCCGAGCCGTTCGGCCTCCTGGGCGAGCGCCAGGTGCCGGGCTTCGGGGCCGCGGCCCCAGTATCCGAGCGCGAGCCCGAGCCGCATGGATCCTCCAGGGAGCAGACCAAGGAAGCTGACGGTGCATCAGATGTGGGTCGACTGGAGGAGGGTACGCCAGCGGCCCCCCGCCCGGAAGGGGCGAGGGGCCGCTGAGGTGCTGCGGGTGTGGGCTCAGCCGCGCTGGATGCCCGTGGTGTCCTGCAGGACGCCGCGACGGCCGTCCTGCGTCTGGGCCACCAGGCTCTGGCCGCGCTGCTCCACGGCCAAGTACCAGGTGCCGGGGGCCAGTTCCGCGATCGGGGTCGGCGAACCGTCCTCGGCGTACAGCGGACGGGGCACCGGCACGGCGAACCAGAACGGGGAGAAGTCCCCGGCCGGGGCGCCGGCCTGCTGCGCCTGGGCGGGCGGCGGCGTCTGGCCGCCACCCTGCGGCTGGCCGCCGTAGGGCTGCGCCGGGGCGGCGGGCTGGCCGCCGTACGGCTGGCCCGGCTGCGGGGCGCCCTGCGCGCCCGGGTAGCCGTAGCCACCCTGCGGCTGACCGCCGTAGGGCTGCGGGGGCTTGGGGCCACCGGCGCCCGCGAGGGGGGCCTTGAGGGCGGGGACGATGTTCGTGGCGACGGCGGCGGCGGCCAGGACCAGCGTGGCGATCAGGCCGAGGATCAGGCCCATGCCGGCGTCGGGGGACTCGGCGCCACCGCCGAAGGGGCCGCCTCCCTCGAAGAGGAAGCCGAAGGACTGGTCCGTGTCGAAGATCGCGCCGAGCGAGCTCCAGGCGGCGGCGATGCTGAAGACGACACCGACCTGCCCCAGCTCCAGGCCGACGACCTTGCGCTGTCCCATGCCACGGCCCACGACGATGAGCGCGGCGCCGATGACGCCGAGCAGGTACACGCTCATCAGCAGGTTGCCGTTGTCCCAGGCGATCGGCAGCTTGTCGCTGTCGGAGCCGTCGGAGTCAAAAGTGTCGAGGAACGAGGCGATGAAGAGCAACACCGCTGCTCCGATCACCACGCCGTCGCCTCGAGTGAGGGAGCGGAAATTCACTTCAGGTCCTTCGTCAGTCGTCTCGTCGGTAGAGGCGTCGCTGTCGCTGTGGTCGCGGTCGTGTCGCGGTGCGCGAAGCGCGGGGGTGGCCCCTCATCGTAGGGAGGACACTATCCTCCGGTCAGCCGGGGTGTCTGCTTGGGATAAAGATCGTCACTCAGTGAAGATCTGCCGGTTGCCGTCCCGTGACGAGACGGCGTCGAACACATCACGACATGGGGCGATAGCCCGGAATCAGCCCCCCTCAGGCACCGGAATCACGCCCGGCACCCGCCTGTGTCTACCCGCGAAGGAAGCTCTCGATGCCGTCCGAGAGCCCCTGGGCCGCCTTCTGCCGCCAGACGCCGCTCGTCAGCAGGGCCTCGTCCTTCGGGTCGCGCATGTTGCCGCACTCGACGAACACCTTCGGCACCTTCGACAGGTTGAGGCCGCCGAGGTCACCGCGGACGTCGAGGCCGGTGCCGTCGCCGACGTAGTTGGAGGGGGCGCTCTTGGTGGCGTTCAGGAACTTGCCCGCGATGCGCTCGCCCAGGTCGCGCGAGGGCCCGACGATCGCGGTGGTGTCCGCGGCGCCGCCGCGCACCTTCGCGGGCAGGATGACGTGGAAGCCGCGGTTGCCGACGGCCGAGCCGTCCGCGTGCAGGGACACCACGGCGTCCGCGCGGGCCTCGTTGCCGATCCGGGCGCGCTCGTCGACGCACGGCCCGAAGGGGCGGTCGGCGTCGTGCGTGAAGCGGACCGTGGCGCCCTGCCGGTGCAGCAGGTCGCGCAGGCGGTGGGCGAGGTCCAGGGTGAACCGGGCTTCCGTGTAACCCCGGTTGGTGGACGTGCCCGTGGTGTCGCACTCCTTGGAGTTCGTCCCGATGTTCACCTGCCGGTTGATCTCGGCGGTGTGCTTGAAGTTCCCCGGGTTGTGCCCGGGGTCCACCACGACGACCTTGCCCTTGAGGGGGCCGGACGCGGCGGGGCGGCCCCCGGCGGGGCGTTCCGACGGCTCGGGGGCGTCGCCGGGCTTCGAGGACTTCGAGGACTTCGACGGCTTGTCGGGCTTCGGGGACCGCGCGGACTTCGTCGCGTCCCCGCTCGGCTTCGAGGGCGAGCCCTGCTCGGAGCGGCTCGCGGACGGCAGCGTTCTGGCCGGTTTGCCGTCGTCGGAGTCGCTCGCGGTGTCCCAGAGGAGATAACCGGCGAGGGTGCCGGGCACGAGCACGGCGAGGGCGACCGCGAGCGGGCGGCCACCGCGGAAGCGGCGGGGCGGGCGCGGTGGATGACTGTCCGGACCTACGTACGACACGGGAGCGAGCCTAGTCCCGCCGCAGGGAGCCCGCGCCGGTTCGGCGCAGGACGCGGAGCGAGTCCGTGGCCGAGATCTCCGTGAATGCCCCGGATTCCAGGGCCCGCAGATAGATCCGGTACGGGGCCTGCCCGGTCCACTCGTCCACCGGGTCGGGGAACACGTCGTGGATGACGAGAAGACCGCCCTCCGCGACGTGCGGCGCCCACCCCTCGTAGTCCGCGTTCGCGTGCTCGTCCGTGTGGCCGCCGTCCACGAAGACGAGCCCGACCGGTGTCCGCCACACCGCCGCGACCTGCGGGGAACGGCCCACCACGGCGATGACGTGGTCCTCCAGACCGGCCCGGTGCAGGGTCCTGCGGAACGTCGGCAGCGTGTCCATGCGGCCGAGCTCCGGGTCGACCGTCGCCGGGTCGTGGTAGTCCCAGCCGGGCTGCTGCTCCTCGCTGCCCCGGTGGTGGTCGACCGTGATCACGCTCACGCCGGCGGCGCGGGCCGCGTCCGCGAGCAGGATCGTGGAGCGGCCGCAGTACGTGCCGACCTCAAGGAGGGGCAGCCCGAGTGCCGCGGCCTCGGTGGCCGCCGCGTACAGGGCGAGGCCCTCCTTCACGGGCATGAAGCCCTTCGCGGCCTCGAAGGCGTCGAGAACGTCAGGACCGGGCTCGACGGCCATGGGTTCCTCCTCGGGGCGGGCGCGTGGGGGCCCGCGGGGTGCGCGTTGCGAACGGGGCCGCGCGCGGGGACGCGCGGGGCGCCCCATCGTGCACCACACCCCCGTCATGGGGGTGACGGGGGTGCGGTGGTTCGGGTGGTGGCGGGGGCGCCGGTCCCGGGGTGGGACTTCGGCCTCAGGCCAGGACTTCGCTCTCGCCCGGCAGGGCCAGGTCGACCTCCACCGGCCGCTCCCCGCCGGGGTGGGCGGCGGACGAGGCGTGCGGCGCGTGCCCCGCGGCCGTCGCGGCGAGGACGTAGGACCCGTCGGACGGGACGTCGAGGGCGTAGCGCCCCTCGCCGTCCGTCAGCGCGGCGCCCGCCTGCTTGCCCCGCTGGTCGATCAGCGTGACCTTGGCCCGCGCGACCGGCGCGCCGGAGGCGGCGAGCACCCGACCCTGGAAGCCGCCGAGTGCCCGCGCGGCCCTCTCGATGCCCGCGTCCTCCTCGCTGCTGGCCCGCAGTTGCGGCTTGGCCTCGGCGGGCGCGCGCCCGCGGCCCGGCAGGAACAGGGCGAGCAGGAGGCCGATGGCGACCGCGCCGGTGGCGATGAGGAAGGAGGTGCGGAAGCCCTCCATGGTGGGTACGTCGACCGGTCCCGCGTGGGTCGCGGTGTTGGCGAGCACCATGCCGATCACGGCGCTCGACACCGACGTGCCGATGGACCGCATCAGGGTGTTGAGGCCGTTGGCCGCGCCGGTCTCGGACGGGTCGACGGCGCCGATGATCAGGGCGGGCAGCGAGGAGTAGGCGAGGCCGATGCCCGCGCCGACGATCACCGCGATGACGATGGTCTGCCAGGCGGCGCTCATCAGGCCGAGGCCCGCGCCGTAGCCGATCGCGATGATCAGCAGGCCGAGGATCAGGGTGATCTTCGGGCCGTACTTCGCCGAGAGGCGCGCGTACACCGGCGCGGTGAACATCATCGTCAGGCCGAGCGGCGCGACGCACAGACCCGCGACGACCATGGACTGGCCGAGGCCGTACCCGGTGGACGTGGGCAGTTGGAGGAGCTGGGGCAGGACGAGCGAGATGGCGTAGAAGGCGACGCCGACCATGATCGAGGCGAGGTTGGTGAGCAGCACCTCGCGCCGTGCGGTGGTGCGCAGGTCCACCAGCGGTGCCTTCAGGCGCAGTTCCATCACGCCCCACAGGAGCAGGACGGCGGCCGAGGCCCCGAAGAGCCCGAGGGTCAGGCCCGAACTCCAGCCCCAGTCACTGCCCTTGGTGATGGGGAGCAGGAAGAGCACGAGGCCCGCGGACAGACCGAGGGCGCCGGCCACGTCGAAGGTGCCCTCGGCCCGCAGCGGGCTCTCCGGCACCAGGAAGAAGATGAGGACCATCGCGAGGACGCCGAGGCCCGCGGCCCCGAAGAACAGCGCGTGCCAGTCGGTGTGCTGGGCGACGAGGGCGGCCGCGGGCAGGGCGAGTCCGCCGCCGACGCCGATGGACGAGCTCATCAGGGCCATCGCGGAGCCGAGCTTCTCGCGCGGCAGCTCGTCGCGCATCAGGCCGATGCCAAGGGGTATCGCGCCCATCGCGAAGCCCTGCAGGGCACGGCCGACGATCATCACGAGCAGGTCGTCGGTGAACGCGCAGACCAGGGAGCCGACGACCATCACGGCGAGGCTGGTGAGCAGCATCCGGCGCTTGCCGAAGAGGTCGCCGAGGCGGCCCATGATCGGCGTGGAGACGGCGCCCGCGAGCAGGGTCGAGGTCATGACCCAGGTGGCGTTGGAGGGTTCGGTGCCGAGCAGCGTCGGCAGGTCCTTGATGACGGGGACGAGCAGCGTCTGCATGACGGCGACGACGATGCCCGCGAAGGCGAGGACGGGGACGACGCCGCCGGTGCCGCGCGTTGCGCGGTCACCGCGGGGGTGGGTCGTCGCGTGGGACATGGGCGTGCGGCCTCCGGCAGGAAGAGTGGGGGCGGGTGGGACATCCGCAGGTATATGCAGGATGAACCTGTATCCCTGGGCGACTATTCCGACGGACGTCGGACGAAGGGAAGTCTTGACCCGCCATTGACCGGTTCTGTACGCGGCCGGCGCCATCGCCCTTCCAGTGAAGTGAAACGTGTTCTAGTCTTGCCGCCCGCTCTCGGAAGGAGCCCCAGCGGTGAAGAGCTACCTCGTCGGTGTCGGCATGACGAAGTTCGAGAAGCCCGAGACCCGCGACTGGCAGTACTGGGACATGGCGAAGGAGGCGGGCACCGCCGCGCTCGCCGACGCCCGGATCGCCTACGGACAGGTGGAGCAGGTCGTCGCCGGATACTGCTACCAGGCATCGACGGCGGGCCAGCGGGCGGCGTACGGACTGGGCCTGACCGGAGTGCCCGTCTACAACGTCAACAACAACTGCGCCACGGGCTCCACGGCCCTGATGATGGCCCGGCAGTTCGTGGTGGGCGGACAGAGCGAGTGCGTGCTCGCGCTCGGCTTCGAGAAGATGAAGCGCGGCTCGCTGGGCGGCGGCAGCGACGGCGATTTCGCGACATCCCCGGTGGCCCGGCACTACGGGATCATGGCGGCCCGGCACGGCTTCGAGGCCTCGCCGCCCACGGCCCAGCTCTTCGCCAACGCGGCGCGCGAGCACATGGAGCGGTACGGCACCACGCCCGCGCAGCTCGCGGCCGTCGCGGCGAAGAACCACCAGCACTCCACGAACAACCCCAACGCCCAGTTCCAGGACCCCTGCACGCCCGAGGAGATCCTCGCCGCCCGCACCGTGCACGCGCCCCTCACCAAGCTCCAGTGCTCCCCGACGTCGGACGGCGCGGCCGCCGTGGTCGTGGCCTCCGAGGCGTTCGTGGACCGGCACGGCCTCGGGGACCGGGCCGTCGAGATCACGGCCCAGGCCATGACGACCGACACCGAGGAGTCCTTCGCCTCCGGCAGCTGCCTCGACGTCGTCGGCACCCCCATGTCCCGCGCGGCCGCCCGCCAGGTCTACGAGAGTGCCGGGCTCGGCCCCGACGACCTCGACGTCATCGAGCTGCACGACTGCTTCTCCGTCAACGAACTCCTCACCTACGAAGCCCTCGGCCTGTGCGAGGAGGGCGAGTCCGGCAAGCTCGTGGAGTCCGGCGCGACGACGTACGGCGGCCGCTGGGTGGTGAACCCCTCCGGCGGCCTCATCTCCAAGGGCCACCCCCTCGGCGCCACCGGCCTGGCCCAGGCCACCGAACTCAGCTGGCAGTTGCGGGGCGAGGCGGGACCGCGCCAGGTCGCCGGGGCGCGGGTGGCACTCGCGCACAACGTCGGCCTCGGCGGGGCGGCGGTGGTGACGCTCCTGACGCGACCGCGGCCGTAAGCCGGGGGTGAGACTGCTCACGCGGTGGTGGCCGCGACCGCGGCGGTCGCCCCGCGTCCCCCGTGCCGCGCAAGGACCTAGGACTACCGACCCAGGCCCCCTGCCCCCTATTTCCGATGTACGGGCCACGCGCCCTCCTGTCAGCATGGGGGCCATGCTCCAGACCCCCGCCGACACCCCGACCTCCCGCATATCGGGTCGCCGCACCCCGCCCACCTGGCTCGTCGTGGCAGCCGCCTGCGCCGGACAGTTCCTCGTCGTCCTCGACGTGTCCGTCGTGAACGTGGCGCTGCCGTCGATGCGGGCCGATCTCGGCCTGAGCGCCACGGGGTTGCAGTGGGTCGTGAACGCGTACTCCATCGCGTTCGCCGGGTTCATGCTGCTCGGCGGGCGGGCCGGGGACCTCTTCGGGCGCAAGCGGATGTTCCTGGTGGGCCTCGGGCTCTTCACGCTGGCCTCGCTCGCGGGCGGGCTCGCCCAGGAGGGCTGGCAACTGCTGCTCGCGCGGGCCGTGCAGGGGCTCGGCGCCGCCGTGCTCGCCCCCTCGACGCTGACGATCCTCACCTCCGCCGTGCCGGAGGGGCCCGCCCGGGTGCGCGCCATCGCCACCTGGTCCGCGGTCGGCGCGGGCGGCGGCGCCGCGGGCGGACTCGTCGGCGGCGTCCTCACCGACGGACTGTCCTGGCGGTGGACACTGCTCGTCAACGTGCCCGTCGGCGTCCTCGTCCTCGCCGCCGCGGTGCGCTGGATCAGCGAGAGCCGGGCCAATGGGGCGCGCCGTCTCGACCTGCCCGGTGCCGTCCTCGTGACCGGCGGCATCGCCACCCTCGCGTACGGCATCGTGCAGACCGAGGTGGAGGGCTGGACCGCCGCCGCCACCCTGGTGCCGCTCGCCGCCGGGCTCGCCCTGATCGGGGCCTTCCTCGCCGTCGAGGCCCGCGCCAAGGCGCCGCTGATGCCGCTCGGCCTGTTCCGCGTGCGCTCCGTGTCGGCCGCCAACGCCACGATGTTCGTCTGCGGCATGGGCATGTTCGCCATGTGGTTCTTCATGACCCTGTACGCCCAGAACGTCCTCGGCTACACCCCGCTCGAGGCCGGGCTCGCCCTCATCCCCAGCTCGGTCAGCGTCGTCGTCGGCTCCAAGGTCGCCCCCCGCCTGATGCGCGTCATGGGCGCCCGCAGCGTCACCGTCATCGGCGTCCTCGTCGCCGCCGTCGGCTTCCTCTGGCAGTGGCGCGCCCTCGACGCCGACGGGGCCTACGTCAGCTCGATCATGCTCCCCGGCATCCTCATGATGCTCGGCGCCGGACTCGCCGGAACCCCCCTCGCCTCCCTCGCCACGAGCGGAGCCGACCCCGGCGACGCGGGCCTGGTCGCCGGACTCATCAACACCTCCCGCACCATGGGCGGCTCCCTCGGCCTGGCGGTCCTCTCCACGATCGCCGCGTCCCGCACCGGCGACCGCCCCGGCACCCACGCCCTGGCCGAGGGCTACGCCCAGGCGTTCCTGTGGGGAGCGGTGTTCCTGGCGGCGGCGGTGGTGCTGGTGCTTGTGGCGATGCCGAGGCAATCAAGCCCGTCCGGCGATTGAGGACGAGGCGCGGAGCGCCGATCAGCGGGGGTCCGGGGGCGGCAGCCCCCGGGGCAACCCGGCCCCACGGCGAGGAAACGCCTACAGCCACCCTTCACGCCGAGCGACTCGAACCGCCTCCATCCGATTACGGGTCCCCGTCTTCCCGATGGCCGCGGAGAGATAGTTCCGAACCGTCGACTCCGACAGACGCAGCGCCGCCGAGATGTCGGCGACCGTCGCCCCGTCGACAGACGCGTTCAGCACCTCGGCCTCCCGAGCCGTCAACGGATTGGGCCCGGCCCCGAGCGCGGCGGCGGCGAGCGCGGGATCGACCACGACCTCCCCGCGCAGCACGGCGCGAATCGCCTCGGCCAGCTCCTCCACGGGCCCGTCCTTGACGAGGAACCCCGCGGCGCCCGCGTCCATCGCCCGCCGCAGATACCCGGGCCTGCCGAAGGTCGTGAGAATGAGGACCCGGCAGTCGGGGCACTCCGCGCGCAGGTCCGCCGCCGCGTCGAGCCCGCTGCGGCCGGGCAGCTCGATGTCGAGGAGGGCCACGTCGGGCCGCGCGGTGAGCGCGGTGTGCACGATGTCGTCGCCCGCGGCGACCTGCGCCACGACCTCGATGTCCTCCTCCATCCCGAGCAGCAGGGCCAGTGCGCCGCGCATCATGCCCTGGTCCTCGGCGAGCAGGACTCTGATCATCGAACGCGCTCCTCGTGGGCGTCCGCCCGCACGGGCGCCGCATCGGTGACATGGGTGCCGCCGTCACGGTCCTCGGCGACCGGCAGCACCGCCGTGACCCGGAAGCCGCCGCGCGGCTCGGGCCCCGACTCCAGTGCGCCGCCCGCCGCCGTGATCCGCTCGGCCAGGCCCTTCAGCCCGCTGCCGGGCGTGGTCGAGCCTACGCCGCGGCCGTCGTCCGTGATCGTCAGACGGGTCTGTTCGGAGGTCGCGGCGACCTCGATCTCGCACCGGCCCGCCCGCGCGTGCCGTACGACATTGGTGGCCGCCTCCCGCACCACCCAGCCCAGCAGCGCCTCCGTCCGGGGGCCGAGCGGCGGCCCCGACTGCCGTACGACCGCCTCGACACCGGCCGCGTCGAGCAGCTCGCGGGCCCGGTCGAGCTCGGCGGCGAGCGCCGCGTCCCGGTAGCCGGTGACGGCCTCGCGGATCTCGGTGAGGGCCTGGCGGCCGACGGACTCGATGTCGGTGATCTGCGCCAGGGCCGCGTCCATGCTGCGCGGGGCGAGGCGGCGCGCGGCCTCCGACTTCACGACGATCAGCGAGAGGGTGTGGCCGAGCAGGTCGTGCAGGTCGCGGGAGAAGCGCAGCCGCTCCTCGGCCACGGCCCGCCGCGCCAGCTCCTCACGGGCGGCGCGCAGGTCGCGTACCGCCTCGGAGAGGGACAGGATCGCGGCCGTGACCATCGTGGACAGGAACGTGCCGTACGCGATGTTGATGCCGTCCCAGCCCTCCCGGAGCCCGGCGACGGTGCCCGCGAGCGCGCTCAGCGAGAGGGCCACGGGGCCGAGGTGGCGGCCCCGCACGACGGCGCCCACGGACAGGCCGAACAGCGGGAAGTACATCAGCCAGTTGCCGCCGTACCCGGCCGCGAGGCCCACGGTGAGCGCGCCCATCACCAGCAGCGCGACCAGCGTGGCGCGCGACTGTCTGGCCCGCTTGTCGAAGGCGCGGAAGGCCACGCCGATGTAGAGGGAGTTGAAGACGAACAGGCCGATGCCGCCGATCCACGGGTTCGGCGTCTTGCCCTGGAGCAGGTGCGAGAACGCGCCGAGGCCCATCAGGAGCCACGGAAGCAGCGCGAAGCCGTTGGGCGGCCCCGACTGCACGAGGGCGTCGTCCTCGCCGGCCCGCTTCCGCTCCCGCCAGTCGGCCTTCTGCTCCCGCCAGGAACTCCGCTGCGCCCGCCAGGCGGCCCGCTGCTGCCGCAGTCCGTGCAGCCGGCAGGTCACGTTGCGCTTCCAGGACATGTCTCGCTCCCCGATCGGCCGGGCCCGCGTCCCCCGCGGCCCCCGTGCCCCCGACAGTACGGAGCGGGGGCGCCGCGGCGGCAGTGAGGTCCGTACCGATTCGACCGGGACAAATGTCACCGTTCGCGCCTCCGAGCGCGCCCGGGCCCCGGCTCCGACGCGACGCGGCCCCGAATCTGACGTGACGTCAGGACTCTTCCCAACCGTGGGGCGCTGGGCTATACATGGGGCCATCGGCCTAGAACGCGTTCTAGAACGACCGGTGGACCGGTGGGGACGCCTTGGCCGCCGCAGACGACCTCGGTGCGGCCGACGGTGCGGACGGTCGCACCGAGGTCTTCCTCCGGAGCACACCGGCAACCCCGCCCTGTACCCCGCACCCGCAGGGCCGTCACGCGCACCCGAGGACCGTCGTCCGCAGCCCGCGAGGAGCCGCCACCCCATGCCCATCGATGCCGCGCAGGCCCTGGCCGCGAAGCCCCGCAGCGCCGAGATCACCTGGGACCACAAGGACATCCAGCTCTACCACCTGGGCCTCGGCGCGGGCGCCAACCCGGACCTCGCCGACCCCGCGACCGACGCCGACGAACTCCGCTACACCCTGGAGTCCCGGCTGCACGTCCTGCCCAGCTTCGCCACCGTGGCGGGCGCGGGCATGGGCATGATGGGCGGCCTCGCCGCACCCGGCATCGACGTGGACCTCGCCGCCGTGCTGCACGGCGGCCAGAGCGTCGAGCTGCACCGCCCGATCCCCGTCAAGGGCCGGGCCACCACGAGTTCCAAGGTCGCCGCCGTCCACGACAAGGGCAAGGCCGCCGTGATCGTGCTGCGCTCCGAGGCCGCCGACGACGAGGGGCCGCTGTGGACCAGCGACGCGCAGATCTTCGTGCGCGGCGAGGGCGGGTTCGGCGGCGAGCGCGGCCCGTCCGGGAGCCCCGAGGCGCCGGACCGCCCCTTCGACCACACCGTCGAGCGCCCGGTCCGCCCCGACCAGGCCCTGCTCTACCGCCTGTCCGGCGACTGGAACCCGCTGCACGCCGACCCGGAGTTCGCGAAGCTCGCCGGTTTCGACCGGCCGATCCTGCACGGCCTGTGCACGTACGGCATGACGCTCAAGGCCGTCGTCGACACCGTCCTCGGCGGCGACGTCGCCCGGGTGCGGGCCTACCGCACGCGCTTCGCCGGGATCGTCCTGCCCGGCGAGACGCTGCGCGTCGGCATGTGGGAGTCGAAGGACCGGGTGCGGGTCGCCGTCACGGCCGTGGAACGCCAGGACGCGCCGGTCCTCACGGACACGGTCGTGGAGCTGAACTGACGGGTGGAGCAAGGCCATTGACGTACGGAGCTGAACTGACGGGGCCGAACTGACGTCACGTACCGCCGGTCACGTACCGCCGGGATGAGAGGAGCCGCACAGCCATGCGCGCAGCCGTACTGCACGAGACAGGCCAGGACAAGCTCGATGTGCTCGACGACGTCGAGGCGGTGGGCTTCGGCCCGGGCAGGGCCAGGATCCGGGTGCGGGCCACCGGCCTGTGCCACTCCGACGTGTCCGCGATGAACGGCGTGCTGCCGCAGCCCGCGCCGTTCGTCCCCGGCCACGAGGGCGCCGGTGAGATCCTGGAGGTCGGCGACGGCGTCACCAACGTCAAACCGGGCGACCGGGTCCTGGTGTGCTGGCTCCCGGCGTGCGGGCGGTGCCCGGCGTGCCGCCGCGGCCAGACCCAGCTGTGCCTGGCCGGCTTCATGAACGCGGGCACCCCCAACTTCCGGCGCTCCGGCGACAGTTCGGACCTCTTCGGGTTCGCGGGCACCGGCACCTTCGCCGAGGAGATCGTCGTCGACGCGTCCTGCGCCGTGCCGATACCCGACGACGTGCCCTTCGACATCGCCGCGCTCATCGGCTGCGGCGTGACGACGGGGCTCGGCGCCGCCATCAACACCGCCGAGGTGGCGCCCGGTTCGTCCGTCGCCGTCATCGGCTGCGGCGGCGTCGGCGTCTCCGCGATCCAGGGCGCCAGGATCAAGGGCGCCGCGGAGATCGTCGCCGTCGACCCGGTCGCGTCGCGGCGCGAGGCCGCGCTCCGCTTCGGCGCGACGCAGGCCGTCGCCCCCGACGAACTGTCCGACGCCCGCCAGCGCCTGACCGAGGGCGAGGGCTTCGACTACGTCTTCGAGGTCGTCGGCAAGTCCGCGACGACCCGCACCGCGTACGAGATGACGCGGCGCGGCGGCACGCTCTGCGTCGTCGGCGCGGGCGCCATGGACGACCAGGTGCAGTTCAACATGTTCGAGCTGTTCTTCGACGAGAAGCGGATCCTGCCCTCGCTGTACGGCGGCGGGGACGTGCTCCGTTCGTACGAGCGGGCCATCGCCCTGTGGCGCGCGGGGCGGGTCGACCTGGAGGGGATGATCACCCACCGGGTGCGCCTGACCGAGATCAACGAGGCGCTGGAGCAGATGCGGTCGGGCGTCGCGCTCCGCACCTGCATCGAGATCTGAACCGAGGGCCGTGCGCGGCCGGAGCCAGGTGAGAGGAGTACGTACCCGTATGTCACTGCCACTTGAAGGTCTCGCCGCCGTCGTCACCGGGGCGGGCCGCGGGCTCGGCCGGGCCGAGGCGCTTGAGCTCGCCCGGCTCGGCGCGAGCGTCGTCGTCAACGACTTCGGGCAGCCGGGCCGCGACGGCTCCGGCGAGGCGTCGGCCGCGCCCGCCGAGGAGGTCGCGGCCGAGATCAGGGAGGCCGGCGGGAAGGCCGTGGCCCACACCGGGGACGTCGCCGACCTCCAGCAGGCCCGCGCCCTGATCGAGTCGGCCGTCGACACGTACGGCAAGCTCGACATCCTGGTCAACAACGCGGGCATCCTGCGGGACCGGATGATCTTCTCCATGACGGAGGACGAGTGGGACTCGGTGATCCGCGTCCACCTCAAGGGCCACTTCAACACCATCCGGTTCGCCTCCGCCCACTGGCGCGAGCGCTCCAAGGAGGCGGGCGGGCCCGTGTACGGGCGCATCGTCAACACCTCGTCCGAGGCGTTCCTCGCCGGGTCCGCCGGGCAGCCCAACTACGCGGCCGCCAAGGGCGGGATCGTGGGGCTCACCACTTCCACGGCCCTGGCCCTCGCCAAGTACGGCGTCACCGCCAACGCCATCTGTCCGCGGGCGCGGACCCGGATGACCTCCGACGTCTTCGCCGGGTTCGCCGAGCCCGGTGCGGGGGAGCTGGATCCATTGGCGCCGGAGCATGTCGCTCCGCTGGTCGGGTATCTGGCTTCGCCCGCTTCGCGGCGGGTCAACGGGCAGGTGCTCGTCGTCCACGGCGGGATGGTCGCCGTCGTCGAACGGCCGCGGGTCGCCGCGCAGTTCGACTCCGCCGACGGTGTGTTCACCTTCGCTGAGCTGGACGAGGCGGTCTCGCCGTACTTCGCCTCCCGGCCGGAGGGGGAGACGTTCGGGGCGGCGGAGGTGTTGGGGCTGCGGCGGGCGTAGGGGCCTCGCAGGTGCGCCCCAGTCCCACCCCTTCCCGAAACTGGGGGCTCCGCCCCCAGACCCCCGCTCCTCAAACGCCGGAGGGGCTGAATTTCAGCCCGTCCGGCGCTTGAGGACGAGGCGCGGAGCGCCGATACGGGGTCTGGGGCGGAGCCCCAGTTTCGGGAAGGGGCGGGATTGGGGAGCCCCCGGCAAGGCCCCCGCCCCTCAGCCCTCCCGCCGATGCCTCCCCCGAGGCGCCGCCTCCTCATCGTGCTCGGACACGGGCCCCCGATGCCGCCCGGCACCTCCACCCTCCGCCCCCGCGGAGAGCGAAACCCCCTCCCGAGGATCCACCACACCCTGCTGCCGCGGCTCGACAGCCACCTTCTCGGTCTTCAACAAACTCACCCCGTAGCAAAGATCGTTCGTACAGCCGGGCGAGTCTAACCGCCCGCCCCCCGCCCCCCGAGAGGCGCCTGCTGCAACGGCACGGGCCGTGCCACCCGCACACCCCCGGCCACCCCCGTGACCTGCCCGGACGCCTCATTGCCCGGCCCGGGACCGGGCGCCGGCGAGGGCATCTCGACCCGGGCCATCCCGCAGGGCACGGTTCCGGTGACGTAGGGCAACTCCAGGACGCCGTCCCGGGTGCACCGTCCGGCGCCGGACAACCACCCTTCCGGGGCGGCGAGTTGGTGGACCCGCCGCTCGGAGGGCCGCCAACCGCACAGCCGGGGCGAGGAGTTGCCGGACCCGTCGTCCACCCGGAGGGCCACGGTGCAGCTCTCCGGCATGAGCACCTGCCCGGGCTGGATCGCGAACGGCGTCACGGCCCGCCCGGGCATCCGCAGGCATTCGGGGAAGCGTACGGGCCGGGTGCTGCCCAACACGCCCCAGCCGAGGCGGGTTTCACCGGGCGCGTCGGAGCGGATGAGGAGCAGCCCGCTGTCGGCGTCGGCGAGGAGCAGCCGGTCGTCGCTGTCGGCGGCGATCTGGAGCAGGGGGGTGACCTCGCCGCCCCGCTCCAGGTCGACGGCCACGGTCTTGGTGGGGCCGTCCAGCTCGCGGTCGAGGGCCAGCATGCGGTTGGTGCGGTCGAGCCAGACGCCGCCGGTGCAGCGGCCGGGGATCTCGGCGAGGTGCTCGGGCCCGAAGGAGCCGCCCGCGACCATCCATACGGCGGTGGAGCGGGCGCCGACGGCGAGGGCGTAGGCGTAGGCGCCGCGCGGGG
The DNA here is from genome assembly GCF_045070545.1 of Streptomyces sp. RK9. Classification (NCBI taxonomy): domain Bacteria; kingdom Bacillati; phylum Actinomycetota; class Actinomycetes; order Kitasatosporales; family Streptomycetaceae; genus Streptomyces; species Streptomyces sp. RK9. Next base: position 2,043,798 of record NZ_CP173703.1, read on the forward strand.
CGGGCGGCAGCAGGGTCAGGTCGGCGCCTTCGCACTCGACGCCGCCGAGCGGCACTTCGCCGGTGCTCGGCCCGGTGGGGTACAGCAGCGAGAAGAGGTGCCGCCCGGCCGCACGCCGGTGGACGAGCACCCGCCCGTCGGCCATCGGCAGCACCCGCGTACCGGGTTCCTCGGGCTGATGGGCGGGCAGCGGCACCGCGTACGGCTCGGCGGTGTCCAGCGTCCACCGCTCCGGAAACCAGCACCCACCGCGGTGCGCGAGCCGCGCCGCGTAGGCGCCGTCGGCGGTGATGGCGGGGGGTGGGGGGCTGAGGGCGGGGGTGGGGGCCCGGCCGGGCGGGGCGGGTGTGCGGGGCCCGGCCGGTGCGGTCGCCTGGCCGGGGGGAGTCGGTGCGCTGGGGGCCCCGGGAGGGGCTGGTGCACTTGCCCGGCCGGGGGGTGCCGGGACGGCGTCCCCGCCGGGGGAGTGCGCGGGTACGCCGCCTTCGCCGGGGGAGTTCGCCGGTACGCCGCCTTCGCGGGCGGGAGCCGACGCGCCTGGCTCGCCGGGAGGAGCGGGCCCGCCGACCTGGTCGAACGAGCCGAGGGCACCCACCCGGTGGAACGAGCCCGGACGGCCCGTCGCCCGCCCGGCGCCCTCGCCTCGCGATGACGGCGACGTCTCGGTGCCGGAGTCGGGCTCCGGCGGGACGGGGGCCGGGACCGGGGTCGGCGCCGCTGTCTCGGTGCCGCAGCCGGGCTTCGGCTGGACGGGGCCGGAGGTCGGGGCCGGTACCGGCGCAGGCATGGGGACCGTGATCTGGACCGAGGCCAGGCCCGTGACCGAAGCCGGGTCCGAGGCCGGGGCCGGGGCCCAGGCGGGCGCCGGGCCCGAAGCGGGGGCAGGGGCGGGAGCCGGGGTCGGAGCCGGAGCGGGACCCGGAGCCGGAGTGGGCGCCACCTCCGCCCCGGCCGTGCGCTGCGGTCGGATTCCGGCCGCCGTCCCGCGCCCCGGCGAGGGGGACGGCGGGGGCGGGGACACGGGTGAGGGCTCGGCCACAGGGGCTGTCATCTGGGGTCACCTCCGTCCGTGACGCTAGTTTTCGCACGCACTGGCGTGGCAGACGAGGCCCCCGGCTTCACGCGTACGTGTGGCGAAGTGACGATTCGCCTGAGAGGGAGGGGGCGACTGTGCTGGCTGGAAAACGGCGCTTATGGTTAGGCGAACCTAAGTTCTCCCCACGCCGAAACCCGGACCCGCCCCGGGACCCGGCGCCGGTCACCCCCGACCGCACCACCCCGCACAGCCCCTGGAGCACCGATGTCCCCACGCCCCCGCCGCCCGCACCGCCGCACCGCGGCCCTCGCCCTCGCCATGGCCGGCGCGCTCGCCCTCTCCGCCTGCGGGTCGGGCGACGACTCCGGCAAGTCCGACCGCGGCACCGGCAGCAAGGCCGTCGCGCAGGGCGGCGACGACTTCGCCAAGGCGGCCGAGAAGACGGCGAAGATGGGCACGAGCGCCAAGCCGGGGCAGTTCCCGCGCACCATCGAGCACGCGCTGGGCAAGACGGAGCTGAAGCAGGCGCCGAAGCGGGTCGTGGTCCTGGACGTCGGCGAGCTGGACAACGTCGTGTCCCTCGGCGTGAAGCCCGTCGGCTACGCCCCCACCGAGGGCGACGACGGCATCCCCTCGTACCTGAAGAAGGACGCGGGCAGCCCGAAGAACGTCGGCACCATCAACGCGCTCAACCTCGAGGCGATCGCGAACCTCAAGCCCGACCTGATCCTCGGCAGCGAGCTGCGCGCCGCCAAGCTCTACCCGCAGCTCGCCAGGATCGCCCCGACCGTCTTCTCCGTGCGCCCCGGCTTCACCTGGAAGGAGAACTACCTCCTCAACGCCGCCGCGCTCGACAGGACCGCCGCAGCCAAGGCCCAGCTCGGCGCGTACGAGAAGAAGGCGAAGGCCCTCGACAAGGACCTCGGCGCCGACAAGCCCACCGTCACGATGCTGCGCTACATGCCCGACCGCATCCGGCTCTACGCCAAGGCGTCGTTCGTCGGCACCATCCTCCAGGACGCCGGTCTGCCGCGGCCCAAGAACCAGCAGGTCAACGATCTCGCCGTGGAGATCAGCCCGGAGAAGATCGACGAGGCCGACGCCGACTGGATCTTCACCGGCGTCTACGGCGACGCCGAGAAGACCGGCCGCTCCGGCGCCGAGAAGAACCCGCTGTGGAAGAAGCTCGACGCGGTCAAGAACGGCCGGGCCAAGGACGTCCCCGACGAGACCTGGTACCTGGGCCTCGGCGTGACGGCGGCGGACAAGGTCCTGGACGACCTGAGGAATCACTTGGTCAAGTAGGACATGGCCGAGGGCGACGAGCACCGCAACCAGCAATTGAGGAACCCGGACGCTGATCAGCCAGGTCCGCGAGAGCGGCGCCGGTTCAGGCGCACAAGAGGGGCAGGTAGCCTTACCGGGTGCCCCGTCTGTCTGAAGTCATCGCCGCCCTCGACGCCCTGTGGCCCGCGGAGCGGGCCGAGCAGTGGGACGCCGTCGGCACCGTGTGCGGCGACCCCGAGGCCGAGGTCTCACGGGTCCTGTTCGCCGTCGACCCCGTCCAGGGAACCGTCGACGAGGCGGTGCGCCTGGGCGCGGACCTGCTGGTCACGCACCACCCGCTGTATCTGCGGGGTACGACGACGGTCGCGGCCTCGACCTTCAAGGGCCGCGTCGTGCACGACCTGATCAAGCACGACGTGGCCCTGCACGTCGCGCACACGAACGCCGACTCCGCCGACCCGGGTGTGAGCGACGCTCTCGCGGGCGCCCTCGGCCTGCGCGTCGTGGGGCCGCTCGTGCCGGACCCGTCCGACGCCGCCGGGCGCCGCGGCCTCGGCCGGGTCGGCGAGCTCGAACACCCGCTGCCGCTCGCCGAGTTCGCCGAGCACGCGGCGAAGTGCCTGCCCGCCACCGCGCAGGGCGTCCGGGTCGCGGGCGACCCCGCGCAGATCGTCCGCAGGGTCGCCGTCAGCGGCGGCTCCGGCGACAGCCTCTTCGACGCCGTACGGGCCGCGGGCGTGGACGCGTTCCTCACCGCCGACCTGCGCCACCACCCGGTCTCGGAGGCGCGCGCACAGGCGCCGCTCGCGCTGCTCGACGCCGCGCACTGGGCCACCGAGTGGCCGTGGTGCGAGCTGGCCGCGGCGCAGCTCGACGAGATCTCCGACCGGCACGGCTGGGGCCTGCGCGTCCATGTGTCGAAGACCGTGACCGACCCCTGGACCGCCCACGCGGCGTCGTCCACCACCACCCTCGCAGCGAGCGCTACGCGCGCGCCTTCCACACCCGATTCCCTTGGAGCCCCCAACTGAACGCCGCGCCCGCCGACCAGATCCGTCTCCTCGACCTCCAGGACCTGGACGTACGCCTCGCGCAGCTCGCGCACAAGCGCGCCTCGCTGCCCGAGCACGCCGAGATCGAGTCCCTGACGAAGGACCTCACGCAGCTCCGCGACCTGCTCGTCGCCGCGACGACGGAGGAGAGCGACTGCGCCCGCGAGCAGACCAAGGCCGAGCAGGACGTGGACCAGGTGCGCCAGCGCGCCGCCCGCGACCAGAAGCGCCTGGACTCCGGTGCGATCACCTCTCCGAAGGACCTGGAGAACCTCCAGAAGGAGATCGCCTCCCTCGCCAAGCGCCAGGGCGACCTGGAGGACGTCGTCCTGGAGGTCATGGAGCGCCGTGAGTCCGCGCAGGAGCGCGTGAGCGAGCTGACCGAGCGCGTCGGCTCCGTCCAGTCCAAGATCGACGACGCGACGGGCCGCCGGGACGCCGCCACCGGCGAGTTCGACCGCGAGGCCGGCAACGTCACCAAGGAGCGCGAGGTCGTCGCCGGGTCGATCCCCGCCGACCTGATCGCGCTGTACGACAAGGTGCGCGCCAAGCAGGGCGGTGTCGGCGCGGCCAAGCTCCACCAGCGGCGCTGCGAGGGCTGCCGTCTGGAGCTCGACATCACCGAGGTGAACGACATCAAGGCGGCGTCGCCCGACAAGGTCGTGCGCTGCGAGAACTGCAGCCGCATCCTGGTGCGCACCTCCGAGTCCGGTCTGTAAGGGGCGGGCGCGGTGCGGGAGTTCATCGTCGAGGCCGACGGCGGCTCCCGGGGCAACCCGGGACCCGCGGGCTACGGCGCGGTCGTCATCGACGCGGAGTCCGGGGAGACCCTGGCCGAAGCCGCGGAGTACATCGGCGTCGCGACGAACAACGTCGCCGAGTACAAAGGCCTGGTCGCCGGCCTCAAGGCGGCCCACGCCCTGGACCCGGCGGCGAGCGTGCACGTCCGCATGGACTCCAAGCTCGTCGTCGAGCAGATGTCGGGCCGCTGGAAGATCAAGCACCCCGACATGAAGCCCCTCGCCGCCGAGGCCGCGCGGGTCCTGCCCGGGACCCGGGTGACGTACGAGTGGATCCCGCGCGAGAAGAACAAGCACGCGGACCGGCTCGCCAACGAGGCCATGGACGCGGGCAAGCGCGGCGAGCAGTGGTCGCCGTCGGCGTCGACGGCCGAGCTCGACCGGCCCGCCGCGCGCGCGTCCGGTGCCGGTACGCCCGCGGGGCCGCCCGGGGACGCGGCCGCGGGCGCGGCGAAGGCGCGGGCCGCGCTGGCCGGGGCGTCCGCCGGGCGCGGTACGGGCGGCGCCGAGGCCGGGTTCACGGCGAGTGCGCTCGGGGCTGCGACGGCTGACGTGACTGACGTGGCTCAGGTGGCCGACGTGGCCAAGGGGGCCGACGTCGCCAAGGGGGCCGACGTGCGGGCCGCGCGGTCCGTGGCGGCCGGTGGCGGCTCGGGTGCCGCCTTCGGGGGTACGACGGCCGGGGGCGCCGCCGCGGCGGACGCACCCGGAACGGCGGTTCCGCCCGTCGGCTGGGCCGCGTCCGCGGACCTGGGCGCGCCCGCCACCTTCGTCCTGCTGCGGCACGGCGAGACCCCGCTGACGCCCCAGAAGCGCTTCTCCGGGAGCGGCGGGAGCAACCCGTCCCTCTCCGACGTCGGCCGGGAGCAGGCCGTCCGCGTCGCCGCCGCGCTCGCCGCGCGCGGCACCGTCCAGGCCGTCGTCTCCTCACCGCTGCTGCGCTGCCAGGAGACCGCCCGTACCGTCGCCGCCCGGCTCGGACTCGACGTCCACCTCGAAGAGGGCCTGCGCGAGACGGACTTCGGCGACTGGGAGGGGCTGACCTTCGCGGAGGTGCGCGAGCGGCAGCCCGACGCGCTGACCGCGTGGCTGGCCTCGCCGGACGTCGCGCCGCCCGGCGGCGAGTCCTTCGCCGAGGTCACGACCCGCGTCGAGGCCGCCCGCGAACGGCTCCTCACCGCCTACGCGGGCCGCACCGTCCTGCTCGTCACGCACGTCACCCCCATCAAGACCCTCGTACGCCTCGCCCTCGGCGCGCCCCCCGAGTCCCTGTTCCGCATGGAACTCTCGGCGGCCTCGCTGTCGGCGGTGGCGTACTACGCGGACGGCAACGCGAGCCTGCGGCTGCTGAACGACACGGCACACCTGCGCTGAGGCGGTGTGGGCGGCGGGTCCGGTCCCGCCGCCCCCTCCTCGCGCGGTCGCGGTGGTCCTCAGCGCAGGGTCGACGCCTCCTCGCGCGGTCGCGGTGCTCCTCAGCGCAGGGTCGACGCCTCGCGGGCCAGGGACTCCACCCGTGCCCAGTCCTTCGCCGCCACCGCGTCCGGCGGGAGCATCCAACTGCCGCCCACGCAGCCCACGTTCGGCAGGGCGAGGTAGGTGGGGGCCGACGTCGCCGAGATGCCGCCCGTCGGGCAGAAGCGGGCCTGGGGGAGCGGGCCGCCGAGCGACTTCAGGTACGGCGTCCCGCCCGCCGCCTCCGCCGGGAAGAACTTCATCTCCGTCACGCCGCGCTCCAGCAGCGCCACGACCTCCGACGTCGTCGAGACCCCCGGCAGGTACGGCAGCCCCGATGCCGCCATCGCGTCGAGGAGCGTCGGCGTCCAGCCGGGGCTCACCAGGAACCGGGCGCCCGCGTCGGCCGCGGCCGTGACGTTCTCCGGCGAGACGATCGTCCCGGCGCCGACCACCGCGTCCGGGACGCCGTCCGCGATCGCGCGGATCGCGTCCAGGGCCGCGGGGGTCCGCAGGGTCACCTCGATCGCCGGGAGGCCGCCCGTGACCAGGGCTCGGGCCAGGGGGAGCGCGTCCGTGGGGTCGTCGATGACTACTACGGGGATGACCGGGGCTAGGTCCAGCACGGAGGCCTTGGCGGCGGCAGCGGGGTTCATGGGGTCATCGTGCCCCCGCCTACGCACCGTGCGCAAAGCCCGTTGCACCCCCCGCAACGCACCCCCGGGGTCACCCCCGGCCCGAACCTCCTCCGGACTGCCCGACAGCCCGGCACCCCCGGCCCTTCGTGGCGCACCCCCGAATCGGCGCTCCGCGCCTCGTCCTCAATCGCCGGACGGGCTCTCTCCCACCCACCCACCCGCCCGAACTCGCACCGGCCTGCCCAACAGCCCGGCACCATCAGCCCTGGAAGGGTTGCCCCCGGATCGCGCTGCGCGCTCGTCCTCAATCGCCGGACGGGCTCTCTCCCACCCACCCGCCCGAACTTGCATCGGCCTGCCCAACGGCCCGGCACCTTCAGCCCTGCCGGGGGCACCGCCGGATCGCGCTGCGCGCTCGTCCTCAATCGCCGGACCGGCTCTCTCCCACCCGCCCGCCCCCGCCATGCGTTAGGCCAAGCAGGCGGCACCTTCAGGTTGGCCCCGGGGCAGTGGGTTTCAGCCCGTCCGGCGTTTGAGGACGAGGCGCGGAGCGCTGATCGAGGGCGCCCCCGGCCCAGGGCAACGGGACACCCACCCCCGGGGTCCAGGGGCGAAGCCCCGGTTTCGGGAAGGGGCGGGACTGGGGCGCCCCCGCGAGGGCACCCGCCCGCACCCTCAATGAATCTCCCGCACCACAACATCCAACCCCCACGCCCGCCCGGCCCGCGCGGGCGGCTCCGCCTCGACGACGTGGCCGAGGTCACGGAGGGCGGTGACGAGCTCGGCGGGGTCGGCGGGGGAGATGCCCGCGGTGAGGAGGGCCCGCACGATCCGCCCCTTCGTGGCCTTGTTGAAGTGGGAGACGACGGACCGCCGCTCCACCCCGTCGACGACCTGCGCGTGCAGCACCCGCACGGTGGCGGTCCGCCCGGCCACCTCCCCCTTGGGCTTCCACGCGGAGGCGTACGCGGCGGACCGCAGGTCGAGGACGAGCCCGTCCCCGGCGGCGCCGGGCAGCACGTCCGCCATGGGCCCGCGCCAGTACGCCCCGAGCGCCCCGAGCCCGGGCAGCTTGACGCCCATGGAGCAGCGGTAGGAGGGGATCCGGTCGGTGACACCGACGGCCCCCCACAGGCCGGAGAAGACGAGGAGGGAGCGCGCGGCACGCCGCTTGGCGGCGGCGTCGAGGGAGGAGAGGCCGAGGGCGTCGTAGAGGACACCGGTGTAGATCTCCCCGGCGGGCCGCGCCCCGGCGGTCCGCAGCTCGGTGTTCTTGGCGACCTCCCCGCGCAGCCCCTCACTGAGCCCGAGCACCGCACGCGCCTTGTCCTCGTCGGCCGCGCACAGCTCGACGAGTTCGTCGAGGACGGCGGCCCGCGCGTCGGCGAGCCCGGGCAGGGACAGCGACTCCGGCTTCAGGGGCGCCCCCCGCCCGGACGAGGCCTTGCCTTCGGACGGCGGCAACAGGACGAGCACGATCGCTTCTCCGTTTTCGTTTCGGCCGGGTACGGGTCGTCGCCGGCCGGGTGCGTGCGGGGGATGCGGCCCCCGCGAAAGCGTACGGGGTGCCGACCCCCGGCCCCCGCCATACGCTCGGTGCATGCCCCGCCGCCACCTGCATGTGACCGGCGCAGCCGAGGCTCCGCTGCGGGCCGCGCTGCGCGACCTGCGCGCCGAGCTCGACGTACCGGAGACGTTCCCGGCCGACGTGCTCGCGGAGGCCGAGCGCGCCGCGGCGGCCCCCCGCCTCCCGGACGAGGACGCGACGGGCGTCCCCTTCTTCACCGTGGACCCGCCGACGTCCGTGGACCTGGACCAGGCGATGCACCTGTCGCGGCGGCCGGACGGCGGCTTCCGGGTGCGGTACGCCATCGCGGACGTGGCCGCGTACGTCACCCCCGAGGGACCGCTGGACGCGGAGGCGCACCGCCGCGTCACCACCCTCTACTTCCCCGACGGGAAGGTCCCCCTGCACCCCACACCGCTCAGTGAGGGCGCCGCCAGCCTGCTTCCCGACCAGACCTGCCCGGCCGTCCTGTGGACCCTCGACCTGGACGCGGACGGCCGCACCGAACGCACCGACGTGCGCCGCGCCCTGGTCCGCAGCCGCGCCAAACTCGACTACGAGGGCGTGCAGCGCGCCATCGACACGGGCACCGCCGAGGAGCCGCTCGCGCTGCTCGCCGAGGTGGGGCGGCTGCGCGAGCGCCTGGAGGTCGAGCGCGGCGGCATCTCCCTGAATGTGCCCGAGCAGGAGGTCACCGAGAAGGACGGGACGTACGAACTCGGCTTCCGCGCCCCGCTGCCCGCGGACGGCTGGAACGCCCAGATCTCCCTGCTCACCGGCATGGCCGCCGCCGACCTCATGATCGCCTCCGGCGCCGGAGTGCTGCGCACCCTGCCGCTCGCCCCCGACGGCGCCGTCACCCGGCTGCGCCACACCGCGAAGGCCCTCGGCGTCGACTGGCCGCACCACGTCCCGTACGCCCGTCTCGTCCGTTCCCTCGACGCGCGCGACCCGCGCCACGCGGCGTTCCTCCAGGAGTGCACGACGCTGCTGCGCGGCGCCGGGTACACGGCGTTCAGCGGCGGCGAGGTCCCGGAGCTGACGACGCACGCCGCGGTCGCCGCCCCGTACGCGCACTGCACCGCGCCCCTGCGCCGCCTCGTCGACCGCTACGCCGCCGAGCTCTGCCTCGCCGCGTGCGCGGACGCCGGGCCGCCGGACTGGGTGCTCGCCGCGCTGCCCGAGCTGCCCCGGGAGATGGCCGAGGGCACGCGGCGCGCCAACGCCGTGGAACGCGGCTGCGTGGACATCGTGGAGGCGGCGCTCCTGAAGGACCGCGTGGGGGAGGTGTTCGACGGGGTGGTGGTCGACGTGAAGGAACGCGAACCGGGTGTGGGGACCGTGCAGTTGGCGGAGCCCGCGGTCGTCGCCCGCGTCGAGGCGGGACCGGGCGCGCTGCCGCTCGGGGAGCGGCTGCGGGTGCGCCTCACACAGGCGGATCCGGGGCGGGCGAAGGTGCTGTTCGCTCCGGCGTGAGGGGGTCCGGCCCGGCGGCGGGCCGTGTGAGCGCGGCGATCAGGGCGCGCGGGTCGTCGGCGTGCAGCCGCACCACGCGGGCCTCGGCGGGCAGCCCGAGCGGTCGTACGAAGGCGACGGGGCGGGCGAGTTCGACGGTGACCGTGGTCTGGTTGCCGACGGCGACGTCGAGGGTGCCGTCCTCGTGGACCTGCACGGTGCGCCCCTCGGGGTAGCGCCGCTCCACCCGTACCCGCGCGATGTCGGCGGCCGCGATCGGCAGATCGAGGAACTGCCCGTACCGCACCCGCAACGACCCGTCCGCGCCCGCCACATGGGGCCGCGTCACGGACGCCGCGTGCAGCGCGAGGATCTGCAGGACCGTGTAGACGTCCACGAACAGCAGCGCCGAGTGCACCAGCGGCCACGGCACGATCAGCGCCAGGACGACGGTCTCCACGACCGCCACGAACGCGAAGCCGAAGAGCATCGCCGTCTGCGGTCCGGTGTACGCGGCCGGGCGCGCCCCCGCCCCGAGCCCGTGCCGCCGCCGCGCCACCCACAGGGCGAGGCTGTGGAACCCGCGCAGTTCGTGCACGGCGAGCCGCCGCACGACCCGGACCAGGCGCTTCACGGCGTCCACCCCGTCCGGTCGCCGAGGTGCCCCAGCATCGCGCGCACGGCGGCGGCCTGCGCGGGGGCGAAGTCGTCGAGGAAGGCCTCGCCGAAGGCGCCGCCGCGCGCGGGCCGCCCCGCGCCCTCCTCGTCCTGCTGCCCCTCGGTGAGAGCGGCGAGGAAGTCCTCCGGTACGACGGCCGCGAGGTCCTTGCCGAGCGGCTCGACGCGGGGGTCGTCCGGCGGGGCGTCGGCGAGTTCGTCGAGGCGGGCGTACAACGCGCGCACGCGGGCGGCGAGTTCGGCGTCGTCGGCGAGCCGGTGCAGGGCGCCGTAGACGCGGTCGCGTACGGCCGGGTCGAGGGTCGCGTCGAAGAGGGCCAGGTGTTCGAGGTCCTTGGCGGCGGCGGGCGACCCGCCGGCGGCGGCAGGACCGAACCGCCCGAACAGCTCCGCGAGCCCCGCGGAGACCGGCCCCTCCCCGGTGAGCAGCCCCTCGTCGGCGAGCCGCAGCAGCTCCGCGAGCCGGGCCCGGCGCGCCTTGATGTCCGCCTCCTGCCGGGCCAGGTCGTCGTCGAGCTCCGCGAGCACCTCGGTCAGCTCGCGCCCCGCGTCGTCCGCGAGCACGTCCCGCACCTCGTCGAGACCGAGCCCCAGCTCGGTGAGCCGCTTGACGCGCGCGAGGACGACGGCCTCGCGGAGCCCGTAGTCCCGGTACCCGTTGGGCCGCCGCGCGGGCTCGGGCAGCAGCCCGAGGTGGTGGTAGTGCCTGATGGCGCGCGTCGTCAGCCCGACGGCGGCGGCGATCTCTCCGATGCGCATGACCTCAGTAGAAACGTTGACGCTGCGGCAAGGTCAAGCGGACGCGGGCGGGGGTGCGAGCGGGCACCGGAACGGGGCATGAAAGGCGGCCGCCGAGGCGTTCACCCACTGAGACGAGGCTGACCGCACCGCCGGAGCGCGGGCATGCTGCAGCCGAGAAGCACACGCGGAACCGCACTGCCGTGGGCGCACACCCAGGCACGGAAGAGGGTGGGCCCCATGGAGAACCGCACCGACCCGCCGCACGGCACCTCGCCCGGCGAGCGCGCCCTGTGGACCCGGGCCCCGCTGGGCGGCGGCACGTCCCTCGACCTCCTGACGGCCCGCTTCGACCGCCACCGCTACGCCCCGCACGCCCACGAGGAGTTCACCGTGGGCGTCTGCGTCGGCGGCACCGAGATCATCGACTACCGGGGCGGCCGCCTCGACATAGGCCCCGGCTCCATCGTGATCCTGGCCCCCGGCGAACCGCACACCGGCCGCCCCGGCACCGGCGACGGCTACGCGTACCGCTCGATGTACCCCTCCCCGGACCTCTTCGCCGACGGCGCCCGCACCCCGCCGCACTTCCCCGACGCGGTCCTGGACGACCCCCGGCTCGCGGCGGCGCTGCGGGCCGCCCACACCGGCCTCAGCACGGCCGCCCGGACGCCGGGCCCGCCGGACCGGCTCGCCGCACTCACCGCCGAGAGCCACCTGACCGGCCTGTTCACCACCCTCGCCGACCGCTACGGCAGCGCCCGCCCGGCCCTCGACCCGGCCGCCCCCGTACCCGGCGCGACCACCATCGCCCTGGCCGTCCGCGACCGCCTCGCCGACGACGTCCTCACACCCCCCACCCTCGCCCAACTCGCCGCGGAACTCGGCCTGTCCCGCTACCAGCTGCTCCGCGCCTTCCGTACGACGATGGGGATGCCGCCGTACGCCTGGCTGGCACAGCACCGCGTCAGCCGGGCCCGCGCGCTCCTGGAGAGCGGACTGCGCCCGGCGGCGGTGGCGGGCCGGGTGGGTTTCGCCGACCAGGCGCATCTGACGCGGTGGTTCCGGCGGGTGCTCGGGGTGACCCCGGCGGCGTACCGGAACAGCGTGCGGGCGGGGGAGCGCCCGCTCGGACCCGACCGCGCGTAACCGGCACCCGAGGGGCCGCAACAACGTTCAAGACACCACACCTCCCCCTGTCCGAAACTCCCCCCATGACCGCACGAGGCTGGCTTCTCTTCTCCGTCATGGGCGTCCTCTGGGGCATCCCGTACCTCATGATCAAAGTGGCGGTGGACAGCGATCTGACACCGTCGATGGTGGTGTTCACGCGCTGCGCGCTGGGCGCCGCGCTGCTGCTCCCCTTCGCGATACGCCAGGGCGGCATGCCCGCCGTCCTTCGCACGCACTGGCGCCCGATGCTGGTCTTCGCCTGCGTGGAGATCCTCGGCCCCTGGTGGACCCTGACGGATGCCGAACGCCACCTCTCCAGCTCCACGGCGGGCCTCATGATCGCCGCGGTCCCGATCATCGGGGCGCTCCTGGCCCGCTTCTTCGGCGACACCGAACGCCTCGGCCCGCGCCGGGTGACGGGCCTGGCGCTCGGCTTCGCCGGGGTCGCGGTGCTCACCGTCCCGCACCTGACGGGAGGCAACGCCTGGTCCCTGACGGAGGTCCTGCTCACGGCCCTCGGCTACGCCATCGCCCCCTTGATCGTGGCCCGCCACCTCAAGGACGTACCGACCCTGCAGCTGATCGCGCCCTGCCTGACCCTGGCCGCCCTGGTCTACGCCCCCGCGGCCGCGGCGACCTGGCCCGACACGCTCCCGGACGGCAGGACCCTGGCGGCGCTCGCGGGCCTTGGCGTCATCTGCACGGCCCTCGCCTTCATCGTCTTCCTCGAACTGATCCGCGAGGCGGGCCCGACCCGGGCGGTGGTCTTCACCTACATCAACCCCGCGGTCGCCGCCGCCGCGGGCTTCGCCTTCCTCTCCGAATCCCTCACCGCGACCTTCGCCGCCGCCTTCACCCTGATCCTCGCCGGATCCCTCCTGGCCACGGCCGCCACCGGCACCCGCCCCACACCCCGGCGGGTACCATGGTCGACACGGCAGACGAGCCGGGCGGACGGCCGCGTGGAGGTCCTTGTGGACCTTCCCGAGGAACGTCCGGGCTCCACAGGGCAAGGTGGTGGCTAACGGCCACCCGGGGTGACCCGCGGGACAGTGCCACAGAAAACAGACCGCCCGGCGCTCAGGCGCCGGGTAAGGGTGAAACGGTGGTGTAAGAGACCACCAGCGCCTGAGGTGACTCAGGCGGCTAGGTAAACCCCACCTGGAGCAAGGTCAAAAGGGAACACCCCGGTGTTCCTGCGCGGACGTTCGAGGGCTGCCCGCCCGAGTCCGCGGGTAGACCGCACGAGGCTTGCGGCAACGCAGGCCCTAGATGGATGGCCGTCTCCCCGGCCGCCGCGAGGCGCCCGGGCGACAGAACCCGGCGTACAGCCCGACTCGTCTGCCGCACTCCTCCTCCGCAGGGCCGGTGAGTGGCCCTGGCCTCGGGGGGAATCAGGCGGTGGCCAGCGAGACCTCCGTCGACTTGATCAGGGCGACGACCGAGGAACCCGCCGTGAGGCCCAGGTCGGTGACGGCGTCGTTGGTGATGGCCGCGGTGAGCGCGCCGCCCTCGACGTCGACCTTCACGGAGGCCATGGCGCCGCCCGCGGCGATCTCGGTGACGGTGCCCGCGATCCGGTTGCGGATGGACAGGCCCTGGACCGGGCCGGTGGCCAGCGACACCTCGGTGGACTTCACGAGGATCCGCACCTCGGCGCCCTCGGCGATGCCGAGGCCCTTGACGGCCTCGGTGGTGATCGCGGCGGTGATGTCCTGGCCGCCCGCGAGGCGGACCTTGACGGTCGCCATGGCCTCGCCGGTGGTGACGGACGCGACGGTGCCGGGGATCTGGTTGCGGATGCTCAGGCTCATCTTCGGCTGCCTCACTCGCTGCGTTGTAAAGGGAGATAGGTGGGGGAGGGGAGGGGAGGGCGCGGGCGGAGTGGTCACGGTGGGGGCCGCCGGCGTCCCGACGCTATTACGCCCAGGTAAGTCCCGGTGTGCACGCATCGCATCCGCGAGGTGAGTCGTGTCGGCGGACTGGCAGATCCGACGGGGGCCCGGAAGGGGCGGCCGCACGTCGGGCGGGTGGTCGGGTACCCCGCCGCCGTCGAGCGCTCCGTGGCCATGCGGGCCAGGCGGCCGGCCGAGCTCGCCACCGCGGTCGACGCCGTCGCCGAGGACCTCCCCTTCGCCGACGGTCGGTTCGACGCGGCGATGACCTTCTTCAGCGTCCACCAGTGGTCCGACGTCGAGGCCGGGCTGCGCGAGATGCGACGCGTCACCCGAGGCCCCGTCCTCGTGCGCTCGGCCCCCTGACGGCGACTCGGCCACAGCGGCCTGCCCGCGACGACGACGCCCGCCTCGTCCCGTACCTGAACCTCGCCCATCTCCTGGGCGTGAAGAACACCCACGGCGACGACCGCCTGATGGCCCTGGCGAGACCGACATCATGGCCGAGCGCGACGGCTTCGACCCCGCCTGACCCGGCCGGGCAGCCGATCTGTCCCGTCAGGCATTGATGCGGATCTCGGGCACTTGTTCCCGGTTCGACCGTACGGTCCGCTTCGGGGGCCGGCGAGCCCACAATGGCATTCATCGGCGTGAAGTACCGCCGCGTGGAGTCGTCGTGGAGTCAGCTCACCCCCGAGGAGCGTCGTGCGCGAGCTTGTCTATCTGTCCGACCGGAAGTTGCGGCAGTTCATGCCGGAGAGGCCCCGGCGCCTGGTCCGGGGCGGGTGGCAGGTGACCACTCCGGTCGGCGGGGTGGGACTCGACCCGGAGGTGCCGGACGTCGAGCGGGAGCGCGGGGAGCGGCTGCGGCGGATCGTGCGGCACGTGTCGGCCACGGCGGGGTGGTTCGCGGAGCCGGGACTCAGGGCCGGGAGCTGGGTGCAGTTCGAGGCGCCGCTGAACTTCCGCGCGCTGCGGGGCGCGGCACCGGGGATGGTGCTGTTCGTGGATCCGCCGCGGGGCGTGGAGGGGTACGAGACCGGGGGTGCCGTGCGGCTGCTCCTGCACGGGTCCGTGGAGCATCTGGCGGGCGGCGGCGAGCCCGTCGTCGCCGAGCCGCCCGTCCTGTCGGAGGAGGTGCACCACAGGAGCCCGGGCCACTGGGACTGCAGCGGTGGCGACTGGGTCGAACTCGTCACGACCCAGGCCTCCCTGCTCCTCGGCTCCCTCACGAGCCAACCCGATGCCACCAGCGAGGAGCAGGCCCAGGAGCCCGTCAGCCCGGTGACCCTCCTCGAGGGCACCCGACAGCTCCTGGCCGCCCTCGACCGGCAGTTGCCCGTGGAGACGGCCGCCTGGATGCGCGGGTACGCCCGCGTCACCGCGGTCCTCCGCGGCATCGGTGTGCATTACGTCGTCGCGACTCCGTTGTACGTGGAGTACGTCGCCGAGTAGGGGCGAGGGGCAGGTGATGCGGGGCGCGCGTACGGGAAAGGGGTGCGGGGCGCGCGTACGGGACAGGGGTGCGGGGCGCGCGTACCAGAAGGCCGCGCCCTCAGATCAGCGGCGGGCGCCCGAGCCGCGTCATCCGCCACACCGTCGCCCACCGCATCGGCTTCCGCTCGCCCCCGGACGTGCGGCAGCCTTCGACGAAGCCGCCCGCCCAGGCCTTCAGGCCGCCGAGAGTTGGGGCCTCCCCTGCTCGAACGGAGTTGAGAGCTTGGGGAAGGGTGCGGGCCACCGTGAGGAGGGTCCAGACCGTCAGGTAGAGGGGGATGAGGGGCAGGGGGAGACGGCGGCGGGCCAGCCAGACGCGGTTGCGGGCCGTCATGCGGTGGTAGACGGCGTGCCGTGCGGGGGACGTCTTCGGGTGCTGGAGCAGCAGCGAGGGTTCGTACAGGACCTTCCAGTCCGCGTCGAGCGCGCGCCAGGCCAGGTCCGTCTCCTCGTGCGTGAAGAAGAAGTCCGCGGGCCAGTCGCCGGTCTGCGCCAGCATCTCCATGGAGAAGGCGTGCGCGCCGCCGAGGAAGGAGGTGACGAGGCCGCCGCGCATGGGGTCCTTGGCGCGCAGCCGCGGCACGTGCCGGCGCTGGGTCTCGCCGTGCTCGTCGGCGATGCGGAAGCCGACGATGCCGAGCCGCGGGTCCTCGGCGAACAGCCGCCGGACGGTACGGAAGACGTCGGGGTCGACGAGCAGGCCGTCGTCGTCCAGCTCGATGGCCACGTCCACGTCGCCGAACTCGCGCAGCCGGCGCAGGGCGACGTTGCGGCCGCCGGGGCAGCCCAGGTTCTCGTCGAGCTCGATCGTCGTGACCTCGCCGGGGTAGGCGGGGAAGTCCGGCAGCGGCGTGCCGTTGCCCACGATGACCAGGCGGGTCGGGGCGACGTCCTGCTTGGCCACGGCCGCGAGGAGGGCGTCGACGTCCTTCGGGCGGTTGCCCATGGTCACGATGGCCACACCCAGGCGCGGTTCGGACAAGGCGGGCCTCCAGGGCGGGTCGGGCCGGGGCGCGCGGGTGGGTCCCGGGGGCGGCCGCGCGGCCGGGGCGGCGGCGCGGTCATATCGTCTGACGTTCGCGATGGTAGCCGTTCACTGGTGTGTTTCATTCGGGACGTGGGTCGTTCATGTCGGGGGATGTGGCCGGGTTCACCCCGGTGGCGTCGCGCGGCGGGGGTGGCGGCGTCGTGCGACGGGGCCCGGTGGCGGCGTACCGCATGGCCAGATTTGGCTGTGACATGTCAAAAATCATGAGGATGTGTCTTGTTCTCTCAAGGGCCCTGTGTCTCAATGACCTCAACCCACATCACTGACTGACCGTCAGCAATGGCGGGCGCGTCGCTCCTCGGGCAAGCGGGCAGCGGCAGCCGGGCACCGGCGGCCGTCGGCGAGGCGGGCACCCCACACTCCCCCCATTGAAGGCAGGCCCCCCCCATGAGGCATGGCAGATTAGCCCTCGGCTCGGCCATCGGCGCCGGCGCGCTCGCCGTGAGCGCCCTGGTGCTCGCTCCGGCCGCGGGCGCGGTGGAGCCGCAGGAGGCTTCCATCGGCTTCGAATGCGGTTCGTTCGGCTCGGGCTCGGCGGCGCTCAAGGCGACGCAGAACGGCACCGCGGCCACCATCGAGGTGTCGACGTCGGCGATCACCGCGCCGATCGACGTCGGCGCCGGTGCGGTCGACTCCACGCTCACGCTCACCAAGAACGGCTCCGGCACCACCACGTTCAGCGGCAACTCCAACCCGGCGATCCCCGCGGGCAGCCCCGTCTCCACCGGTCCGCTCAGCGGCACCGTCGCCGCGGGCGACAGCCTGGAGGCGAGCTCCCTGAAGATCGTCGTCTTCGGCATCACGGTGAACTGCACCGCCACGTCGGCGCAGACGCCGGGTCCCTTCAAGTTCTGATCAAGTCCCCGGCCCCGGTTCCGGGTGCGTGCGTACGGTGCGAGGGTGTCGCGGTCCGGACGGCGGACCGCGGCACCCTTCCGCGTACGGGCCCGGCCGCCGCGCACCGGGCACCGGCTCCGCACCGGGCGAAAACGCGTTGCCGCCCCCGCCCGCGCCCCCTACCGTGCCGATCATGCTGCCCTCCGTGGACACCGACGAGGAGTGGGACGCCGTCGTCCCCGACGAAGCCGTCATGCGGCCCGCCGCCGAGGACCTGAGCGCCCGCCTCGGCCTCGCGGGCGCGCCCCTCACGCGCTACGGCGAGGGCTCGCAGCCCGTGTACGCGGTGGGGGAGCGGCACGTCCTCAAGCTCTTCCCCGGCGCCGCGGCCGACGACGGCGCCGCCGAGGCCCGGGTCCTTGCCCACGTACAAGGACAACTGCCCGTCCCCACGCCGGAGTTGCACGACTTCGGGGCGTACGTCAACGGCTGGAGCTACGTCCTGATGTCCCGCCTTCCCGGCGAGGGCCTGCACCTCGCCTGGCCCCGGATCCCGGCGGCCGACCGGGACCGGGTCGTGACGCGGGCGGGCGAGACGCTGGCCGCGCTGCACGCGCTCGGGCACGCGCCTCTCACCGACGTCCTCGGGCCCGGCGACTGGCGGGAGTTCACCGCGCGGCAGCGCGCGGGCGCCGCCGCCCGGCAGCGCGCACGCGGGCTCCCGGAGAGCTGGGCCGAGCAGATCCCCGCCTTCCTGGACGCCGTCCCGCTGCCCGCCGCGCCCGGGCCCGCGCTGCTGCACACGGAGTTCATGCGCCAGCACCTCCTGGTGGACCCGGGCGACGGCCACCGCCTCACCGGACTCTTCGACTTCGAACCCGCGATGATCGGCGACCCCGCCTACGACTTCGTGGGCGTCGGCCTCTTCGTCACGCGCGCGGAGCCCGGGCTGCTCGCCCGGTTCATGGCCGCGTACGGCCGCACCTTCGAGCCGCGCCTGCTCCTCGCGTACACGCTGCTGCACGTGTACAGCAATCTGCCCTGGTACCTGCGCGAGCTGCCCGCGCCGCCCGAACCGACGCTCGACGCGCTGGCCGAGGCGTGGTTCGGGCACTGACCCGGCGGCGCGGTGCGGGGACTGCCCCGGCGCGCCGGGCGCGCGCCGCTCAGTCCGTGGCGACCGGCACCAGCGTGAGATACGCGAAGCCGAGCAGCCGGCGGTAGCCGCGCAGGAAGCCGGCGCGGTGCCGGTCGGTGCGCTCGCGCAGCTCCGCGGCCCGCGGGTGGTCCGGGTGCGAGGCCAGCCACTCCTCGGTGTCCGCCAGATACGCGGACTCGAACTCCTCCCACTCCTCCTCGCTCGCCGTCTCCACCCACAGCGGGCGGAAGCCGGCGGCGACCGCCGCTTCGGCGAGGCCGCCCAGGTCGAGGTGCTCGTCGGCGCGGGCGTCCGGCCACAGCGCGGCCAGGTCGGCGGCCGTGGGCGTGCGCTGCCAGAAGCCCTCGCCGAGCACGACGCGTCCGCCCGGCGCGACCAGGCCGCGCAGGACGCGCAGGGCGTCCGCGGAGTACGGCGGCGGGGCGTCGGCCGGGCACAGGGCGTGGGCCGAGCCGAGGCACAGGACGACGTCGGCCGGGCCGCGCGCGGTGTCCGTGGCCGACTCGGCGATGAACTCGACCCGCTCACCGAGCCCGCGCGCGCCCGCGGACGCGCGGCCCCGCGCCAGGTCCTCCTCGTTGAGGTCGACGCCGATGCCCGTGGACCCCGGTGCCGCCTCCAGGATGCGCAGCAGCGTCTCGCCCCAGCCGCTGCCGAGGTCGAGGACGGTGCCGCCGCCCGCGCGCACCAGCGGCTCGGCCGCGCGCCGGACGATGCGGTCGGCGCGCGCCTCCGACAGGGGGCCGTGGAAGGTGACGCGGGTGAGGCGGGGCGGGACGGCGTCGGGGTCGGTGAGGTGGGGGCCGGTGGTGTCGGCGTGCGGGGCCGTGCCGGTGGTGGTGGCGGTGGTGCCCGTGTACGTGCTGGTGGCGGTGGTGCCTGTGCGCGTGCTGGTGCTTGAGTCCATGGCGGGTGACGCTAACTCGTCAGGTGGCGGGGCGCTCCTGGATTTCGGCGGCTTCGGGGCGTACGGCCTCGGGGCGCGTGTCTTTGGGGTGCACGTCTTCGGCGGGGCCGGGACCTTGGCCGGGAGCGGGCCCCGGCGAAGGCGAAGGCGATGACGCCGACGCCGCCGACGTGGAGCGCGCCGCGACCGCGTGCAGCCGGGCCGCGAGCGCGCGCTCCGGTTCCGGGGTGAGCGTGCGCAGCGCCACGAGCGCCGTGATGACCACGTCGCACAGCTCCGACTCGACGTCGTCCCAGGTGTGCGTGGTGCCCTTGCGCGGGTTCTGCCCGGTGGCGCCGACGACGGCCTGCGCCACCTCGCCGACCTCCTCCGACAGCTTCAGCATCCGCAGGAGCAGGGTCTCGCGGGCCGGGTGGCTGCGGTGGGAGTCGAGCCAGCCGTGCAGGCGGTCGACGGTCTCCCACAGGTCGGGTGCGGGCAGGGGCGGCGCGGGCGTCGGGTCGGACATGGGGGCAGCCTGCCACGGTCGCGGGGGCGGGCGATCCCGGGTGGCGGGGCGGCGGGGCCGGTGCGAGCGTGGGCGCATGAGCATTCAGACAAACCGGCTCGGCGACCCCACGGTCCGGGCCTTCGTGACCGCCGTGAACGCCAACGACAAGGCCGCCTTCGAGGCCCTGCTCACACCGGGCGCGACCATGTCCGACGACGGCTCCGACCGGGACATCGCCGACTGGACCGACCGCGAGATCTTCTCCTCCAACGGCCACATGGACGTCGAGTCGGAGTCGGACGGCGGGCGCACGCTCCTGGTCAGCTACCGCAACGACACCTGGGGCGAGATGCGCACGAAGTGGCGGTTCACGGTCGACGGCGACAAGGTGTCCCGGTTCGAGACGGGCCAGGCCTGACACCGGTCCGCCGCAGGACCGCCGCTCCGGGGCGCGCCGGGCGCGCCCCGGAGCCCTGTGCGTGCCTCACTCCGGGATGCGCACCGCAGCCCCCGCCACCCGCACCCGCGCGTCCCCGTCCCGCAGCGTCACCGTGAGCAGTCCGGGGCGCCCCATGTCCACGCCCTGGTGGAGGGTCAGTTCGGCGGTGGCGGGGACCAGGCCGAGTGCGCGGGCGTACGCGCCGAAGGCGGCCGCCGCCGCGCCCGTCGCCGGGTCCTCGACGACGCCGCCGACCGGGAACGGGTCGCGGACGTGGAAGACCGTGTCCGACTCCCGCCACACCAACTGGACGGTCGTCAGGTCGAGCCGGACCATCAGGGCCTTCAGCCGGTCGAAGTCGTAGTCGAGGTCGGCGAGGCGGGCGCGGGTGGCGGCGGCGAGGACCAGGTGCCGGGCGCCCGCGAAGGCGATGCGGGGCGGCAGGTCGGGGTCCAGCTCGTCCGCGCGCCAGCCGAGCGCGGCGAGCGCCTCGTCGACGTCGGCCGCCGCGATCTCCTCGATGTGCGGCTCCACGCTGGTCAGGGTCGCCCGCAGCACGCCGTCGGACTCGGTGACGCGCACCGGCACGGTCCCGGCGCGGGTGGCGAACACCAGGTCGCCGGGCCCGTCGCGGTCCGCGACGGCGACCGCGGAGGCCACCGTGGCGTGCCCGCAGAAGGGGACCTCGGCCTGCGGGCTGAAGTAGCGCACGGTGAAGGAGCGGGCGCCGTCGTCGGGCACGGCCGGGCCGGGGGTGAGGAACGCCGTCTCGCTGTAGCCGAGTTCGGCCGCGACGGCGAGCATGGCCGCGTCGTCCATGCCGCTCGCGTCCAGGACGACGCCGGCGGGGTTTCCGCCCGCGGGGTCGGTGGCGAAGGCGGTGTAACGCAGCACGTCGGGGCGGTCCGGGGCGGATTCACTGTGGCTCATGCCGGACGACAACCGCCGCGCGACCGGGTCCATTCCCGTTCGCGCGGCGGTTTTCGATCACAGTGGCTCAGTGGCAGTTCTTGGTCCCGTGGTCCCGGGTCGTCCAGGAGCAGGAGTCGATCTGCGTGCCGCTCGGCTTGAGCAGCCGGGCCTTGTCGCTGGTGTTGTTCCAGACGTACGAGCCCTGGCCCCAGTAGCGCACGCCCGAGGCGTTGGTGCCGTTGCCGGTGCGGACCTTCACGGTCTTGCCCGCGCCGATCTTGTAGCTGCCGAAGGTGTACGTGAAGCCCGTGTTGTCCTTCAGCTTGTAGCCCTTCAGCTGGATGGCGCCGCGGGTGTTGTTGTGGATGTTCACCCACTCCGCGTTGCGCGAGCTGTTGGAGCCGGTGTCCCGGCCCGGGCTGTCGTACTGGATGAAGCCGAGGTGCAGGCCGCCCTGGTGGGCCGCGGCGGAGGCCGGCGCGGCGACGAGCAGCGGGGCCGCGACAGCGGTGGCGGCGAGGACGGCGGTGGCCATCGAACGTATGCGCAACTTGTGCTCCGTATGTGAAGTTCCCGTGGAGAGCAGCGAGCTTAGTACGTCGTTGTACGACATCGGAGGCCGCTCCGGGCATATGACTGGAACTCAGCCCTCCCCGCCGTACTGCAATCGGCCCGCCCGGGCCTACGCACAGCCCGCGCGGCCCGCCGCCGGTCCCGCCGTCAGCCGCGTCCGACGTACGGCATCGTCGTGGCGAGCACGGTCGCGAACTGCACGTTCGCCTCCAGCGGCAGCTCCGCCATGTGCCGCACGGTGCGGGCCACGTCCGCCGCGTCCATCACCGGCTCGACCGCGAGCTGCCCGTTGGCCTGGAGGATCCCCGAGCGCATGCGGTCGGTCATGTCGGTGGCGGCGTTGCCGATGTCGATCTGTCCGACGGCGATGCGGTGCGGGCGGCCGTCCAGGGACAGGGACTTGGTGAGGCCCGTGAGCGCGTGCTTCGTGGCGGTGTACGCGACGGAGTGCGGGCGCGGGACGTGCGCCGAGACGGAGCCGTTGTTGATGATCCGGCCGCCCTGCGGCCGCTGCTCCCGCATCCGCCGGAACGCCGCCTGGGCGCACAGGAACGCGCCATTGAGGTTGGTGTCGACGACCTGGCGCCACTCGGCGTAGTCCAGGTCCTCGACGGGGGTGCCGCGGGGGCCGAACGTACCGGCGTTGTTGAAGAGCAGGTCGAGGCGGCCGAAGCGGTCGGCCGCGGCGTCGAAGAGGGCCGTCACGTCGTCGGGGGACGTGACGTCCGTGCGCAGGCAGAGGGTGCGGGGGGCCGCGGGGTCACTGACCAGGGACGCGGTCTCGCGCAGGGTCTCCTCGCGGCGGCCCGCGAGCGCCACCGACCAGCCCGCGCCGAGGAGTTCGAGGGCGACGGCGCGACCGATCCCGGAGCCCGCCCCGGTGACCACGGCGTTCTTCGACGGTGCTGTTGGCTCAGCGTTCATGGCCCCGCAGCGTACGGGAGGGTCCGCCACTCGGACCTCATCTGCCCGCCATATGGCTGTTGTGTACGTGACAGGCGGGTGTCGCCCCCGGACACTCCAATGCATCTTGCAACCATCGTCAGGGGAGGGGCACATGACACCCGCAGGACAGCACGCACCCGAACTCCGCGCTGCCGCACGCCACTTGGGGCGCCGTCGGTTCCTGACCGGAACCGGCGCGGCCGCCGCCCTCGCCTTCGCCACCAACCTGCCGACCGCCGGGGTCGCGGGCGCCGCCGAGATGGACGCCGCCCGCGTGTCCGACGACCCCTTCACCCTCGGCGTGGCGTCCGGCGACCCGCAGCCGCACTCCGTGCTGCTGTGGACCCGCCTCGCACCCAGACCCTTCGAGGAGAACGGCGGCCTGCCCGCCGAGCGCGTCACCGTCCACTGGGAGCTGGCCCGCGACCCGCGCTTCCGGCGGGTCGTCAGACGCGGCACGGCCACCGCGCACCCGGAGTTCAACCACTCCGTGCACGTCGAGGTGGACCACGTCGACGCCGACCGGACGTACTACTTCCGCTTCCGTGCGGGGAAGTGGGTCAGCGAGACCGGCCGCACCCGCACCGCACCGCCCGCCTACAGCAAGGCCGGGCTCACCCTGGCCGCCGTCTCCTGCCAGGCCTACCACGACGGCTACTTCACCGCGTACAAACATCTCGCCGAGGACGACGTCGACGTCGTCTTCCACCTCGGCGACTACCTGTACGAGTACGCCGTGAACTCCGTCGGCGGCGCCCGCAAGTACACCGACCGCGTGCTTCCCGACGTCTTCAACCGCGAGACGCAGACCCTCGACGACTACCGCCGCCGGTACGCGCTCTACAAGACCGACCCCGACCTGCGGGCCGCCCACGCCGCCCACCCCTTCGTCGTCACCTGGGACGACCACGAGGTCGAGAACAACTACGCCGACGACGTCGACGAGAACGGCAACCCGCCCGAGGAGTTCCTCCTGCGCCGCGCCTCCGCGTACCGCGCGTACTGGGAGAACCTGCCGCTGCGCCGCCCGCAGCGGCCCACCGGGTCCGACATGCAGCTCTACCGCCGCATCGGCTGGGGCCGCCTCGCCCAGTTCGACATCCTCGACACCCGCCAGTACCGGTCCGACCAGGCCTACGGCGACGGGGCGCACGTGCCCGGGCCCGAGTCCCTCGACCCCAGGCGGACCATCACCGGAGCCGGCCAGGAGCGGTGGCTCATCGACGGGTGGCGGCGCTCGCGCGCCGTCTGGAACGTCGTCCCGCAGCAGGTCACCTTCTCCCAGCGCAAGTTCGACCTCAACCCCGTCGCCAAGGTCAGCATGGACGCCTGGGACGGGTACGCCGCCTCGCGCGCCCGGGTGCTCGCGGGGGCCGAGGCCGCCGGGGTCGACAACCTGATGGTGCTCACCGGAGACGTGCACGTCGGGTACGCCTTCGACATCAAGGACGACTTCGACGACCCGTCGTCCGACGTCGTCGGGACCGAGATCGTCGCCACGTCCATCGCCAGCGGCAAGGACGGGGCGGAGCGGCCCGCCAACTGGGAGACGTACATGAAGGCCAACCCGCACCTGAAGTTCTACAACGGGCGCCGGGGCTATGTGACCGTCGGCCTCGACCGGCGGCAGGCGCGGGCCGACTTCAAGACCGTGTCGGCCGTCACCACGCCGGGCGCGCCGATCGTGACGGCGGCGTCGTTCGTGGTGGAGGCGGGCGAGCCGGGGCTGCGGCCCGCCTGACCCGCAGGGTCCACGGAGGCCCCCGGGCGGGCTAGGTCCCGGCCGGGGGCCAGGGGGCGCCCCAGGGCGTGTCCCGGGCCTCGCGGTACAGCGCCCCGTGCCGCTTCGTCACGGTCTCCCGCCGCAGCGCCCCCGCCGCGTCGCACAGGTCCAGCAGGACCATCCCCTTGCGGATCTGCGGCTTGCGGACGACCCGGCCGGGCGAGGGCTCGGCGGGGACGGCGGCGGGGCGGACGGCGGCGACGTAGGAGAACTTCTCGTCCTCGTAGGCGAGGGAGCCGCCCTTGACCTTCCGGTGCAGGGAGGACCGGGCGACGCGGACGGAGAAGTGGCACCAGTCCTCGCCGGGCACGATCGGGCAGGCGTCGCTGTGGGGGCAGGGCGCGGCGACCCGGAATCCGGCGTCGATCAGCCGCGCCCGGGCGTCGAGGACGCGGGCGTACCCGTCGGGCGTGCCGGGTTCGACGACGACGACGGCGTCGGTGGCGGCACGGGCGGCCGCGTCGACGACGGCGGCACGGTCGTCGGCGGTGAGCTCGCCGAGGACGTAGGAGACGGTGACGAGCGCGGCGGACGGCACGTCGAGGGCGGAGCCGATGCGGGCGCGCTGCCACCGGACGGGCGCGAGGTCCGGGTTGGCGGTGGCGATCTCCCGGCCGAGGGCGAGCGCGGGCTCGGCCCAGTCCAGGACGGTGACGGGCCGCTCCCCTGGCCAGGTGGCGTTGACCGCCCAGGTGGCCGCGCCGGTGCCGCCGCCGATGTCGGTGTGCCCGGCGGGGCTCCAGTCGGCGGGCACGGCGGCGGCGAGCGCGTCGAGGGCGGAGCGGGCGGCCTCGAAGGTCGCGGGCATGCGGTACGCGGCGTAGGCGCTGACGTCCGCGCGGTCCCGCAGGACGGGCGCGCCGGTGGGGGTGGTGCCGCGGTAGTTCGCGATCAGCCGGTCGACGGCCTGGGCGGCCGCCTTGGGCGGCAGGCCCTCCAGGAGGCCCGCGAGGGCGGTACGGAGGGTCTCTGCGGGGGAAGCTTGGTCGCGCACCCCGTGAGTTTAGTGGCCCGTGGGGGCGGTGGGGCGCCGGGCGGCCCCGGGCGCAGGCCCCGCCGCCACCGCCCGCGCCAGCGCCGTCGCCGCGCGGACCCGGGGGCCGTTGTCGGGGGGCTGCCGCCGGGGGTGGACGGTGTTGGCGAGGAGCACAAGGAACGTGTCCGTGGCGGGGTCGAGGACGAGGGACGTGCCGGTGAAGCCGGTGTGCCCGGCCGCGCCCCGGCCCGCGAGCTCCCCCATGAACCAGGCCTGGTCCACGCCGAAGCCGAGGCCGGGCGCGGCCAGCATCATGCGGACGTGGTCGGGGCCGAGGATGCGGGCGGCGCCGTACGAGCCGCCGTTCAGCAGGGTCCGGCACAGCACGGCCAGGTCGCGGGCGGTGCCGAAGAGCCCGGCGTGCCCGGCCACGCCGCCGAGCGCCCACGCGTTCTCGTCGTGCACCTCGCCCCGCAGCATGCCCCGGTCCGTCTTGGCCCACGGCCGCCGCTGGTCCTCGGTCGCGGCGGCGCCCGGGCACGGCCCGAACCGGGTGCCGGTCATGCCGAGCGGCCGGGTGATCCCGTCCCGGACCAGCCGGTCGAGGCGGCGGCCCGTCACCCGCTGCAGGACCTGCTGGAGGAGCAGCATGTTCAGGTCCGAGTAGACGTACGCGCCCACCTCGCCGGAGGGCACCTCGGCACGCAGCGCCCGCAGCCGCGCGGGCACGTCGGGCAGCTCGTACAGCGGCAGTTCGGGCCGCAGCCCCGAGGTGTGTGTGAGCAGCTGCCGCACCGTGACGCCGTGCGCGGCGACGCCCGTGCACTCGGGGGCGTACCGCGCGACGGGTGCGTCGAGGACGAGGGCACCGCGCTCCACCTGCTGCACGGCGGCGATGGTCGTGCAGAGCTTGGTGAGGGAGGCGAGGTCGAAGGGGGTGTCGACGCGCATGGGGACGCGGTCGGGCGGGGGGAGGTCGGTGGGGGTGGTGGGGTGGGGTGAGGTGTTGAGGGGGGTGTTGTCGGTGGGGCCGGTGGTGGTGTGGGGCGGGGTGGTGACTGGGGTGTCGTCGGTCGGGCCGTGGGTGTGAGGCGGGGCGGCGACGGAGGTGCTGTCGGCCGGGCCGGCGGTGGTGCGGGGCGCGGGGCTTTCGCCGGTGGTGCGGGGGGTGGCGCTCCCGTCCGCCCCGGCGTACCGCACGGCCCACCCCGCCGCCTCCGCCACCGCGATCACCGGGCCGCGCCCGGCGAGGACGACGGCTCCGGCGCACCACGGGCGGGGTCCCTCGGGCAGCGCCCGCACGTCGTGGACGAGGCGGCGCAGCTCGGCCGCGTCGAGTCCGGCGTGCTCCGGGGAGCCGGGCCGCAGCACCGGCGAGGCGGTCAGCGGTCCGACTTCCGGGGCCGGGGCACGGCCGCCGTCCCGGCCTCCGTCGCCGACGCGGTCCCGCCCTCCGCCGACGCGGTCCCCGGCTCCGGCGCCTGCGCGTTCTGGTTGTGCTGCCACGGGCGGCACAGTCCCACGAAGCAGACGACGGCCGCCAGCGCGCACGACAGCTGCACGACGGCCATCGGCACGGCCGTCCGCTCGCCCGCGATGCCGACCAGGGGCGAGGCGATCGCGCCGATGAGGAAGGACGACGTACCGAGCAGCGCGGACGCGGAACCGGCGGCGTGGCGGGTGCGCATCAGGGCGAGGGCGTTGGTGTTGGGCATCGCCAGGCCCATCGCCGACATCAGCACGAACAGGCCGACGGCGATCGGCGCGAGCCCGATGTCGTCGCCGAAGACACCGCTGGTCATCAGGAGCAGCGCGGTCGCGGCCAGCGTGATCACCGCGAGCCCGAAGCCGAGGGCCTTGTCGAGGCTGACGCGGCCCACGAGCAGCTTGCCGTTGATCTGGCCGACGATGATCAGGCCGACCGAGTTCACGCCGAAGAGCAGGCTGAACGTCTGCGGCGACGCCCCGTAGATCTCCTGGATCACGAACGGCGAGGCCGAGATGTACGCGAACAGCGCGGCGAAGGCGAAGCCGCCCGCGATCATGTAGCCCGCGAACACGCGGTCCGCGAGCAGGCCGCGCATCGTGCGCAGCGCCTCGACCGTGCCGCCGTCGTGGCGGTCCGCCGGCGCCAGGGTCTCCGGCAGGCAGCGCCACACCAGGGCGGTCAGCGCGATCCCGATGACCGTCAGGACGACGAAGATGCCGCGCCAGTCGGTCAGGCGCAGGACCTGGCCGCCGATCAGCGGCGCCACGATGGGGGCGACGCCGGAGATCAGCATCAGCGTCGAGAAGAACTTGGCCATCTCCACGCCGTCGTACAGGTCGCGGACCACCGCCCGCGCGATCACGATCGCCGCGGCGCCCGCGAGGCCCTGGAGGAGGCGGAAGGCGATGAGGAGCTCCGCGGTGGGGGCGAGGGCGCAGATCGCGGTGGCGAGGATGTAGACGAGGAGGCCGATGAGGAGGGGGCGGCGACGGCCCCACTTGTCGCTCATCGGGCCCACGACCAGCTGGCCCAGGGCCATGCCCATGAGGCACGCCGTGAGGGTCAGCTGGATCGTGGCCGCGGGGGCGTGCAGGGCGTCCGTGACCTCCGGCAGGGCCGGGAGGTACATGTCCATGGACAGCGGGGGCATGGCGGTGAGGCCGCCGAGGATGAGGGTGACCAGGGCGCCGGTCGCCACGCGCAGGGCGGCGGGGTCCTTGGCTCCTGTGGGCCCCGCCGCCCCGGGTATCCGGCCCTCGGTCCGTCTCTCCGCCGCCTGCCCGCGCTTCGGCATCGCGCCCCTCCCTGGTTAGTTGGTAGTGCCCTCTATCGTCTCAGGCTTGGCCCCATGCTCTTTCCTCGCGTGGGCGCGTCCTGGGTGTGGGGTCACCGGCTTGCCCGACAGTCCGGCCCGGCCGGGGGCGCCCCCGTGTCGGCGCTTCGCGCCTCGTCCTCAAGCGCCGGACGGGCTTTCTCCCACCCGCCCGCCCCGACTTGCATCGGTCTGGCCAACGGCCCGGCACCCTCAGCCCGGCCGGGGTCGCCCCCGTATCGGCGCTTCGCGCCTCGTCCTCGCCGGACGGGCTTTCTCCCACCCGCCCGCCCCCGCCTGTACTTGGCTGAGCAGCAGCCCGGCACCGTCAGCCCCGCGGTGTCTCTTCAGCCCGCCCAACAGCGCCTTTCGGCCCGCCTCGGGGAAGTTTCAGCCTGTCCGGCGTTTGAGGACGAGGCGCGGAGCGCCGATTCGGGGGTGGCCCCGTCCCATCCCCGGGGTCCGGGGCGGAGCCCCGGTTTCGGGAAGGGGTGGGATTGGGGAATGCCCCGCAGGGTCCGGACGTGGGCTCTTAGGACTCTCTTAAGCCCACCCACTATCCAGTCCCCATGCCCGCGAAGCGAACCCTCGCCATAGCCCTGGCCGCCGCGACGGCCGCCACCCTCACCACGGCGGCCGCCCCGAAGGCGCCCCCCACCGACCCCCACGGAGTGCCCCTCGCCGTGGCCGGCGGCACCGCTCTCATCGACCCCGCGACCCTCGCGGCGAGCGCCCGCAGGGACGACGGCCGCACCCAGCGCCTGAGCGCCCCGGCGGCCACGGACCTGGGCGCCCCCGGCCCCGTGCACCGCGCCGACGCGGGCCGGGCGCGGTGGAGTTACCCGGAGAGGGGGTTGGAGGCCACGGCCCGCGTCGACCACGGGCGCCTCGCCCTCACCCTCACCGCCACCCGCGACACCAAGCTCCGCTGGCCCGTGACGGGGACGAGGGGAAGCCTCCAACTCCCGCGCGGGGAGGGCCTGGACGTCCCCACGTCCGACCCCTTCTGGACCTCGGGCGAGCAGAGGCTCACGGGCACCACGGTCGACGTGGGCGCCGACCTGACCCTGCCCCTGTGGGGCTACTCGGCGGGCCGGCACGGCGTCAGTTATCTGATACCGACGGATATCGGGACGAGCCTCACGTTCGACAAGGGCCCGGACGGCCACCTGCGGACCACCGCGGCCCACACCTTCGAGAAGGGCGAAGGCACCCGCGCGTACACGGTCACGTTCGCCCTGACCGACGGCACCCCCGTCGCCCCGGCCGCCGACTACCGCGCGTACCTCTCCGAACGCGGCCGCCTCGGCAGCCTGAAGGAGAAGATCCGCCGCAACCCGGCGACGAAGCGCCTCCTCGGCGCCGCGCACGCGTACGTGTGGGGAGAGGCCCGCACCGCGGCGGGCATCCGGCGCCTGCGGGCCCTCGGTGTGGACGGGATGTGGCTCGGGTACGACGCCGGCCCCGACCCCATGGGGAAGGCGGCGGTCGCGGCGGCGCGGAAGGCGGGATACCTCGTCGGGCCGTACGACACGTTCGCCAACGGGCAGGACCCGAGGACCGCCGACAGCCCCACGTCGGTGTGGCCGGGCCGCGTCTACCCGGACTTCTGCGTCCGCGACGCCGACGGCCGCCCCCGCACCGGATTCGGCGGCCGCGGCTGCTACCTGAGCTCGGCGGCCTTCGAGCGCGCCGAACCCACCCGCCACCTCCTCGCCGACCGCACCCGCGCGATGGTGCGCAACGGCGCCGACAGCTACTTCCTGGACGTCGACGCCACCGGCGAGCTGTTCCGCGACCACGCGGCCGCGCACCCGATGACGAAGGCGGGCGACCGTGCCCACCGCCTCGCCCGGATGCGCCGCATCGCCGGCTCGGGCCTTGTCCTCGGCTCCGAGTCCGCCCAGGCGTGGGCCAACGAGGCGGTCGCCTTCGACCACGGCAGCGCGACACCGGTCGCCGACGGGCTGTGGGCGCTGCAGAAGGACCGGGAGAAGTGGGGCGGCTACTACCCGGAGGCCGCCCCCGGCGTCTTCTTCAAGCCGGTCCGGCTCCCAGCCTCGCTCTCGAAGGCCATGTACGACCCGCGCTACCGCGTCCCGTTGTACGGGACAGCCCTGCACGGGGCGACGGTCAGCGCCGAGCGCTGGGAGCTGTCGTACGAGAAGCTGCCCGCCGAGAAGACCCGCCGCGCGCTGCTCGCGATGCTCTACGACCGGCCGCTCAACCACGTCATCGACGGGCCGACGCTGGCCCGGCACGGGCGGGAGATCGCGGCGCTGCAGAAGTACTTCGCGCCGCTGCACCGGGCCGCGGGCACCGAACGGCTCACGTCCTTCCGGTTCCTGAGCAAGGACAGGCGGGTCCAGCGGACCGTCTTCGGCGGCGGCAGGCTGACGGTCACCGCCAACTTCGGTGCCGCGGCCCGCGACGGGCTGCCCGGCGGCTGCGTCGACGCCCGGCTGCGCGGCGGCGACCGGCCGCGCCGCCTCTGCCCGGCGGACCTGCGCTGACGACGGACCCGGGAACGCGAGAGGTGGGGGTGGTCCGTGACCACCCGCACCTCCTTGTGTGCCGTGCCTGCTCGGCATGTGCCGTGCCTTACGCGGCGCGCAGCTCCTGCGTGCAGCACTTCACGCTGCCGCCGCCCTTGAGCAGTTCGCCGAGGTCCATCCCGATCGGTTCGTAGCCCCGCTCGCGCAGCGGCTCGAAGAGACCGACGGCGGCCTGCGGGAGCAGCACGTGCAGGCCGTCGGAGACCGCGTTCAGGCCGAGGGCGAGTGCGTCCTCCTCCGTGGCGATCAGCGCGTCGGGGAACAGGCGGCGCAGGACCGCCTGGCTCCCGGGCGAGAACGCGCCGGGGTAGTACATGACGTCGTCCGTGGCGTCGTCGAGGACCGCGAGCGCCGTGTCCAGGTGGTAGTAGCGCGGGTCGACGAGGTCGAGGCCGATCACCGGGCGGCCGAAGACCTCCTGGGCCTCGCCGTGCGAGAGCGGGCTGGCCCTGAAGCCGCGGCCCGCGAGGACATAGCTGGAGGTGGTGGCGAAGTCGCCCTCGCCCTCGTTGATGTGGGTCGGTTCATGGACCTCGGTGAAGCCGTTGGCCCGGAACCACTCCAGGTGCGCGGCCGCCTCGGGCTGCCGCTCGGGGTGGACGAAGCTCGCGCCCAGGACGCGGCCGTCGACGACGGTCGCGCCGTTCGCCGCGAAGACCATGTCCGGCAGGTCCGGGTGCGGCGTCAGCTCCTCGACGGTGTGGCCGAGCGAGCGGTAGCGGTCGCGCAGGTCCTCCCACTGGGCGACGGCGAGCGGGACGTCGACGGGTTTGGTGGGGTCCATCCAGGGATTGATGGAGTACGTGACCTTGAAGTGTGCGGGTGCGCACATCAGGTAGCGCCGGGGTGTGGCGCGCCGGGCAACTCGATGCAACGAAGGCTCCTCACGGACCGCAGGGGCTGGTGCTGCCCATGGTGCGGTCTGAGGAGCCTTCGCGCAGCGATCTGAGCCCTGTCTGCTGCGATCTGGGCGGGTATTTACTCATGAACCGGGCGCTTTTGGGGCCCTGAGTTGTATTTCGACCGGCGCTCTCGGGGCTCCGGCCGCCCGCAGGGCGGGCGCTCGGGGTTCACGCGTCGTTCTTCGCCGACCGGCCTTCCTGGAGTTTGCGCAGCAGCTCGCGCTTCTGCTCCTGCGGGCTGAGGCCGCCGCCGACCCGCCCGGAGCCGCGGCCGCCGCGCAGCGCCTTGCGGGAGAGGTTGGTGCGCGTACCGCCGACGCCGAGCATTCCGGATCCGCCTCGTGACATGTCGTGCCTCCATGGGAGAGAGTGCGTATGTGGCGAGACGTATCGTCTCGTCTTGAGGTGAGCTTAAGCGAGACGTAGCGTCTTGTCGAGTGATTTACGTGAGGTCGGGACTCAGGTGAGACGCGGCGTCTCGTGGCGCTGCTACATTCGTTGTCATGGCTCAGAAAACCGCCCCTGACTCCACCCGCCGCAGCGAGCGCTCGCGCCGCGCCATCTACGACGCCGCCCTCTCCCTGGTCGGCGAGGTCGGCTACGGCAAGATGACGATCGAGGCCATCGCCGCCCGCGCCGGTGTCGGCAAGCAGACCATCTACCGCTGGTGGCCCTCCAAGAGCGCCGTCCTCCTCGACGCCTTCCTCGACCTGTCCGAGCAGGCCTCCGCCGAGCTGAGCGCGAAGGCGGGGCTCGCCGAGGTCGCGACCGCCATCCCCGACAGCGGGGACCTGGAGGCCGACCTCAAGTACGTGCTCCGCGCCACCGTCGACGAGATGACCAACCCCAAGTTCGACGCCCCGGCCCGCGCCCTGGCCGCCGAGGGCGTCGTCAACGAGCAGCTCGGCAGGGAATTCGTCGAGAAGCTGCTCGAACCGCAGCTCCAGCTCTACGTCGACCGGCTGCGCGCCGCCCAGGAGCAGGGCCAGGTGGCCCCGCACGTCGATCCGCGCATCGCCCTCGAACTCTGGACCGGGCCGCTCGCCCAGCGCTGGCTCCAGCACACCGCGCCGCTCGGCTACGAGTACACCGACACCCTCGTCGAGTACGCCCTGTACGGCATCGCGCCCCGCTGACCGGCGGCCGGCCGGACCGCCGCCCGCGCCACCGCCGCCTTCGCCCGGCCCTTGATCGGCGTGCGCGAGAGCAGGCCGGGCGCGTCCGTGATCACGCCGTCGCAGCCGAGCCGAAGGACCCGGTCGCGCTGGCGCGGCGTGGTCACGGTGTGCGCCCACACCCGGGGGATGCCGGAGTTGACCGCCCGCAGCAGATCCGCGTCCCGCGCCTTGTAGTCCACGTCGAGGACGTCGACGAACGACGCCCAGTCCCGCGGCCGGTCGGTGCGCAGCTGCGTCCGCGAGCGCCACAGCTGGGCGAGCAGGCCCAGGTGGTGGGCGCGGCGGGCCACCCAGGGCTTGTTGGTGTTCACGAACACCGAGCGGGCCAGGCCGCGCGTGTGGATCATCGTGCCGAGCCGGGCCAGGCTCTGCGGGTCCTTGGCCTCCAGCATCAGCATCACGCGGCCGCCGAAGCGGTCGAGGACCTCCGCCACCGTCGGCGGCCGCTCGGCGCGCCAGCGGCCCGGCACGCCCGCCGGCGGCCGCAGCCGCACCCGCTGCCACTCCCGCAGCGTCAGCCCGCGCACCGGGCCCCGCGCGTACGTGGTGCGGTCCAGGGTCGCGTCGTGCATCACCACCAGCGTGCCGTCGCGCAGCATCCGGGTGTCGACGTCGATGACCTGCGCCGTGCGCCGCTCGAAGGCGGCCACCAGGCCGGACATGCTGTTCTCCGGTACTTCGAGGGCGCCGCCCCGGTGCGCGGTGTAGACGATCGGGGGGAGCGCGTCGACGGTGAGCGGGCCGCCGCCCCACTCCAGGGGGGTCAGGACACCGGCCGGGCCCGCGAGGGCGAGGGCGGTGAGTCCCGTCAGCACAGTCCTAGTGACCATGTCGAACACCGTAGGTGCGCGATTCGCCGCACAGCGTGAAATGACGCGCTATGTCACCCAGCGGCTGGCATCACCCCAGGTACCCCGGATGTGGACTACGGCCACCCGGGGCGCAGGATGGTGGGACGATAGGTCATGCTGTTCCGCACGACGGCGAGGTGAGGGGATAGATGGGCGCGGAGTTCGGCCGGACGTCCGGCGCGCAGGGCAGGATCTCCCAGTGGCTCCGCCGACGCGCGCGTTCCGGCGCCGAGGCCAGCGCGGGCGCCGCGAGCGCCCGCCGCGAGGACCTGCTGCTCGCCGTCGCCGCCGCGGGGCTGCCCCTGGCCCCCGCCGCCCACCCCGCCGGGTACCGATGTTCCTGCGACCGCATCGGCTGCCCCACCCCCGCCCGGCACCCCGTCTCCTTCGCCTGGCAGACGCAGTCCACCACCGACCGCGCCCAGATCGAGCGCTGGGCCAGGCACCAGCCCCAGGCCAACTTCATCACCGCGACCGGCATGGTGCACGACGTCCTCGACGTCCCCCTCGACGCCGGCCGCGCCGCCCTGGCGCGGCTGCTCGCCGCCGAGGTGGAGGTCGGCCCCGTCGCGGAGTCCGAGGGGGCGGGCGACGAGGGGCGGATGCTGTTCTTCACGGCGACCCGCGGCACCCCCGAGGACGAGGACGAGTGGTGGCCGTGCGAGCTGGACTGCCATCCGGAGACGATGGACGAGCACCCCGGCCTGCGCTGGCACTGCCGCGGTTCGTACGTCCTGGTGCCGCCCGCGCGGCTGCCCGGTGACCTCGCCGTCGGCTGGGTCCGGGGTCCGGAGTTCGCGCTGCCCGACCCGCTGACGCTTCTGGAGATCCTCACCGACGAGTGCGCGCGGTACGCGCAGGAGCCTGGGGAGGACGCCGAGGACGCCGAGGACACGGCGGGCGCGGGGGCCTGGCCGCTGCGGGGCTGACCCGCAGGACCGCGACGCGCAGGACCGGCGCGCGGTCCCGCGGGGCCGACGCGCGGGCCGCGCCCCGCGCCTATTCGCCCTTCGCCCCGACCAGACCCTGCATCCGGCTGAGGATCTTCACCTTGCCCGTGCCGTCGGGGTCCAGGGCCACCTGGTTCGAGACGCGCTCCAGCATGACGGACTGCTTCGCCTCGCCCTTCATCAGCGCCTTCACGTCCGCGTCGACGGTGACGTTGAGGCCCTTGGACGCGGTCTGCTTCTCGTAGTGGTGCGTGGCGAAGAACACCAGCGCGCCGCCGTCCTTCGTGCGCAGGCCGAGCGGGGCGAACGCGCCCCCGTCGCGCGGCTCGTCGATGTACTGGACGGCGAGGCCGAGCCGCCGCTTGTTGCGGTCGCGGGCCGCCTTCCACTGCGTGGTGTGCGGGCCCGGCTCGAAGGCGTCGCCGCCCGACTTCAGGAACGCGGTGTACTCGCCGCCGAGCCGCCGCGGCGCCACCGCGAGCCCGGAACCGGCGACGGCGACCGGCTCGACGTGGCCGTCGGCGTCCTTCTCCAGCTCGGGCATCCGGTCGGGCTGCACCAGGTTCAGATACGTCGCCTCCCACAGGGAGTCCGCGTCCGCGCGGGTGAAGGCGATCAGCCAGCGGTAGCCGTGCGGCTTGCGGTTGGCCTCGGCGTCGACGACGAACCACCGCGGCCAGCCGGCCTTCTTGGGGATGGAGTACGTCACGTCCGTCAGCTTCAGCGGCACGTACCGGGAGTTGCCGTCCGGGTTCTGCACGTGCCGTGCCTTCAGGCCCGCCTGGTTGATGGCGCCGAGCGGGCCGGTGACGCGGGCGGCGTTCAGCGTCGGGTCGTACGCCTTGTCCGCCTTGTTGTAGGCGGTGAGGAAGTCCTTCAGCGCGCGGGCGGCCTCGGGCTTGGTGGCCGTGCGGACGACCTCGCGCTCGCCGTGCACCGTCACGCATCCGCTCGCCGTCAGCGAGAGGACCGCCACCGCCGCCGCGTACGAGACCGTCCTGCCGAGCCTTGGAACCCTGCTCATCGGATACCTTCACCTACCCCTTCCCGGGCCCGAACCCTATCGGGGCCGGGCAGGCGCCGGACGCCGGGCTCCGGCAGTGCGGCAGACGTCCTCAAGGGCCCGCAGTGTCCGCACTGGCCGGATTCGCCGGTTCCGGGTGTCCGGCACGGCACGCCTCACGCGGGGGCGCGCAGCGGCGTCACCAGCGGCGCCCCGGTCCGCGGGTGCGGGAACACCTCGATGGGCTGCCGGTACACGTCCGAGAGCAGCCCGTCCTCGAAGACCTCGGCGGGCGCCCCGTCGGCCGCGACGACCCCGCCGTCCAGGATCACCGCGCGGTCCGCGTAGGCCGCGGCGAGGCCCAGGTCGTGCAGGACGACCACCACCGCGTCGCCCGCGGCGGCCCGTTCCCGGCAGACCCGCAGGACCAGCTCCTGGTGGCGCAGGTCGAGCGCGGCCGTCGGCTCGTCGAGCAGCAGCAGCGGGGCGCGCTGGGCGAGCACCCGGGCGAGCGCCACCCGCGCCCGCTCGCCGCCGCTGAGCGCGGAGAACGGCCGGGCCGCGAACTCGGCCACCTCGGTGGCCGCCATCGCCGCCCGTACGATCCGGTCGTCGTCGTCCGCGAGGCGCGTCCCGGCCCAGGGCGCCCGGCCCATCCGGACGACGTCCTCGACCGGGAAGGGGAAGGAGAGAGTCGCCGACTGCGGCAGGACGGCCCGGCGCAGGGCGAGTTCGCGCGCGGGCCAGTCCGGGGCCGGGCGGCCGCACACGGACACGGACCCCGCGTCGGCGGGCAGGTCGGCGGCGAGCGCGGCCAACAGGGTGGACTTGCCCGCGCCGTTGGGGCCGACCAGGGCGAGCACCTCGCCCGCGCGGGCCGCCACCGTCACGCCCCGAAGCACCTCGCGGCCGCCGAGCCGCACCCGCAGGTCCGCCGTCCCGGCGAGCACCTCGCCGGGCGCGACGGGTGCGGGCAGGACCCGGTCGCGTACCCCGAAGATCCGCTTGCTCAGCGTCCCGATCATGCCCAGCCCCCTTGCTTGCGGCGGGTCCTGCGCAGCAGCCAGAAGAAGAAGGGGCTGCCGAAGAGCGCGGTGAGCACGCCGAGCGGCAGCTCGGCGGGCGCGGCGACCGTGCGCGCCGCGAGGTCGGCGCCGACGAGGACGACGGCCCCGCCGAGCGCGCTGCCCGGCACCAGGAACCGGTGCCCGGGCCCCGCCGCCATCCGCAGCAGATGCGGCACGAGGAGTCCCACGAACGTGATGATCCCCGCCACCGCGACGGCCGCGGCCGTGAGCAGCGCCACCACGAGCACGAGCACCATCCGCAGCCGCTCCACGTCCACGCCCAGATGGCGCGCGGGCCGCTCCCCGAGGGCGAGCAGGTCCAGCTTGCGCGCGTACAGCGGCGCGACGAGGAGTCCGGCCGCCGCGCACGGCAGGACGGCGAGCACCTTCGGCCAGGTGGCCTGCGCCAGCGAGCCGAGCTGCCAGAACGTGATCTGGGTGACCTGCGCGTTGTCGGCGAAGAAGAGGAAGAGGCCGATGAGCGCGCCCGCGAAGGCGTTCACGGCGATGCCGGTGAGGATGAGGGTGACGACCTCCGTACGGCCGCCGTCCCGCGACAGGACATACACGAGCAGTACCGTCGCGAGTCCGGCGACGAACGCGCAGACGGTGACGGTCCAGTTGCCGAAGAAGCTGAGCCCGAGGGCGATGGAGGCGACCGCACCGACCGCCGCGCCCGAGGAGATCCCGATGACGCCGGGCTCGGCCAGCGGGTTGCCGAACACGCCCTGCATCAGCGCGCCCGCGCACCCCAGGGACGCGCCCACGAGCAGCGCGAGCACCACCCGCGGAAGCCGCACGTTCCACAGCACGCTCTCGCCGACCCGGTCGAGCGCGTGCCCGCCGAGGCCCATCCGGTGCTGGACGGAGGCGAGGACGTCGCCGAGGGGGATGTCGTACGCGCCGATCCCCGCGGAGAGCAGGGCGAGGAACAGCAGGGCGGCGGCGAGGGCGATGGTGAGGAGGAAGGGGGCGCCGCGGCGGGCGGGGCGCGGGTCGGGGGCGGGCGCTTCGGCGGCCGGGGCCGTGTCCGCGTCGGTGGCCGGGTCCGTGTCCGGGGCCGGATCTGTGGCGCCGGTCCCGGTGCGGTCCGGGGCGGCTTTCGGCCCGGTGTCCGAGCCCGCGCCCGGTCGTGCGGCGAGCGTCACTCGGTGTCCTTGTAGAGCTGGTCCACCAGGGACTTGAGGACCTGGTCGGTGCGGGGCCCGTAGTTCAGCAGGACGCCGTCCTCGATGGACACCACCCGACGGTCCATGCCCGCGGGCGTCTCGGCCACGCCGGGGATCTTCACCATGCCGTCGATGCCGCCCACGGAGTCCAGGCCCTTCGACATCACGAGGATCGCGTCCGGCGCGGCCTTGGCGAGGGCCTCGCTGGTGATGGCCGTGAAGTCCTTCTTCAGGCCCGACGCCTTGCCCGCGTCGACCGCGCCCGCCGCCTCCAGGAGCGAGCCCGCGCCGGACTCACGACCGCCGAGCAGATAGACGGAGGCGGAGCCGCGCAGGTAGAGGAAGGCGACCCGGGGCTTCTCGGACTGCTTCGGCACGGTGGCGCGCACCTTCGCGATCCGCTCCTCGGTACGGGACTTGAGCGCGGCGCCCGCCTTCTCGACGCCGAGGGCGCGGGCCACCGCCTCGATGCGCGGGCCCACGTCGGCGAGGCTCTTGGCCGGTTCGAGGACGACGAGGGGGATGCCGGCCGAGCGGATCTGGTCGATGGCCTCGGCGGGGCCCGTCGTGGTGTCCGCGAGGACGACCGTCGGCTTCAGGGAGAGCACGCTCTCGGCCGAGACGTCGTGGGCGCGCGTCACCACCGGCAGCTTCTCGGCCTGGTCGAAGGTGGCGGTGATGTCGCGTGCCACCACGCTCTTGCCGAGCCCGAGGGTGAAGACGATCTCGTTCAGGCTGCCGGTCAGCGGCACGATCCGGCTCGCGTCCTTGACGGTGACGCGCTTGCCGTCGGCGGACTCCACGGTCGCGGGCAGCTTCGGCGCCGCCTTGGCCGCGAGCGGTTCGACGCGATCGGCGGGAGCGGCCTTCGCCCGCGTCCCGCCGCCGTCCCCCGCGCCGCCGCCGTCGCCGGACGAGCCGCACCCGGCGAGGGTGAGCGCGAGCGCGGCGGTCACCGCGCTGACGAGGCCGCCGATACGGAGTGAGCGCGGCTTGCGCACCGAAGTCCACCGTCCTGTCGTGCTGTTGGGGTCCGTGGCCGTCGCGGTGTCCCGAACGGCCGGGTGGCTGTGGCGTGGGGTTCCGCGCCACGATGATCGTAGTTTAGGTTAGCCTTACCTTAATGACCAGACCTGGAGGGGTCCGATGCCGTCGCCCAGACAGCCGCGCACGCGCCGCGGCGCACGCGTGGGAGCCGTAGCCGTCCTGGCCGCGCTCCTGGGAGCGCTGCTCCCGATGACCGCCGCGCACGCGAAGCCGCGCACCGTACAGGGCGGCAGGCTCGACTGGGGCATCAAATCCTCCTTCCAGAGCTATGTCACCGGGCCCATCGCCAAGGGCAGTTGGAACCTCCAGGGCGGCGCGGCCACGGTCGGCGGCAGCCAGTTCCGCTTCCACTCGGCCAAGGGCTCCTACGACCCCGACACCGGCGCGTTCACCGCCGGATTCTCCGGGGGAGTGCACTTCACCGGGCACAAGAAGGGCGGCTCGTACGCCCTCGACCTGACCATCAGCCGCCCCACGGTGAAGGTCTCGGGCAGCTCCGGCACGCTCTACGCCGACATGGTCAGCAAGGAGAAGGGCACCGGCAAGGTCACCTCGACCGCCCAGGTGCCGCTGGCGAACCTGAACGTCTCGGGCATCAACATGAAGGGCGGTTCGGGCCCCATCGCCCTCACCAACCTGCCCGCCACCCTCACCTCGCAGGGCGCGAAGGCGTTCGCCGGGTACTACACGGCGGGCACCCGGCTCGACCCGGTGAGCCTGTCGACGGACCTCGTCGCGGGCTCCGGCGGCGCCGACAAGCCCGGCGGCTCCGGCGACAAGCCCTCGAAGAAGCCCGACAAGAAGAAGTCCGGCGCCGACAAGAAGAAGGACCGGGCCGCCGGGCGCATCGAGGACGCCGCCGTCGACTGGGGCGTGCGCCGCACCTTCCGCGAGTACGTCTCCGGGACCATCGCCAAGGGCAAGTGGACGCTGTCGTCCGGTGCCGAGGACGGTGGCGCGCTGTTCCGCTTCCCGCAGGGCAAGGGCTCGTACGACGAGAAGAAGCGCACCCTGGCCGCCGACTTCGCCGGTGCCGTCCGCTTCACCGGCAAGCACGGGCTCGACATCCGCCTGAGCGAGGTCGCCGTCGGCGTGAAGGGCGGCGAGGGCACGCTGTACGCCGACGTCGACGGCGGGGAGTTCCGCAAGAAGAAGGCCCCGCTCGTCACCTTCGCGGCGGCCGAACTGAAGGACCTCGAGCCGCGCGACGGCCTCATCGCCGTCACCGAGGCCCCCGCGAAGCTCACCGCCGACGGCGCCAAGGCGTTCGGCTCCATGTACAAGCCGGGCACCGCCATGGACCCCGTCTCGCTGGCCGTCGCCGTCGACGACAAGGCGGAGCTGCCCGCGCTGCCGGACCTCGGCTCCGAGCCCGCCCCGAAGAAGGCGGCGTCCGACGGGAAGCCGAAGACGTCCGCGCAGAAGGAGTCCGCCGACTCCGAGGACTCCGACGGATCGTCGAAGGCGCTCCCCCTCACGCTCGCCGCGGTCGCGGCGCTGCTCGTCGCGGCGGCGTTCGCGTTCCGCTTCGAGCGTCGCCGCCGGGCGGCACGGGCGGCGGCCGGGTCCGCCGGGCCCACCGGGGGCGACGGAGGCGACGCCTCCGCAGGCCCCGGGACACCGACCGGCTGAGCCGAACCCACCGCCCCCCGGCACACCCGCTTCCCCGTCCCCACCCATCCCCACCCATCCCCACCCGTCCCCCCTCAACTCCCCACCCCCGCCCCCCACTCCCCGTTCCCTCTCCCTCTCCCTCCCCGAGGAGCACACAGACCATGGCAGTCACCCGTCGACCCATAGCCCGCGCGGCCGCCGTCGCGACGGCCGTCGCCCTGGGCACCGCCGCGCTCGCCCTGCCCGCCGTCGCCGCCGACGCGCCCTCGGACGCCGCGTCCGGCACGCCCCGCGCGGCCGCCGAGCAGAAGGCGCCCTCGGCGTTCACGATCACGGACGGCACCCTGGACTGGGGCTTGAAGGAGTCCTTCCGCAAGTACGTCACGGGCATGGCGCACGGCAAGATCACGACCGGTGGCGGTGCCAAGCAGGCGCCGGACAACGGGGTGTTCACCTTTACGGGCGGCAAGGGCACGTACGAGCTGGCCGGCCACGCCCTGAAGGCCGCCTTCAAGGGTGATGTGCGCTTCGTCTCGACGCAGCACAAGTTCGACATCAAGATCGCCGACGTCAAGGTGCACACCAAGGGCAAGACGGGGGCGATCCAGGCCGACGTCACGCTCAACGGCGCCAAGCAGAACGACATCGACCTCGCGACCCTCGACCTCAGCGAGGTCAGGCCCGGGCAGGGCGCTGGCGGCGCGATGACGTTCAAGGACATCCCGACGGCGCTCACCGCCAAGGGCGCCAAGGCGTTCAACGGCATGTACCAGGAGGGCCAGGTCCTCGACCCGGCCACGCTGACGGTGAAGACCGGCGGCCCCGCACCGCAGCCGACCCCGACGAAGCCCACGTCCAAGCCGACGAAGCCGACCTCCAAGCCCACGCCCAGGCCCACGCCCACGAAGCCGACCTCGAAGCCGTCGTCCGGCACGGGCAAGGTCGTCGGCGGCAAGCTGTCCTGGGGCCTGAAGGAGTCCTTCCGCCGCTACATCTCCACGGGCGGCAGCGTGCAGACGGCCGGCGGCGCGAAGAAGATCTCGTCCGGATACGCCTTCCCGCACTCCAAGGCCTCCTGGAACGCCGGGGCCAAGAAGATCGACGCGTCCTTCGGCGGCAGCGTGCGCTTCCTGTACCAGGGCCACGGCATCGACATGAAGTTCAGCGACTTCAAGATCAAGGCGCGCGGCAAGACCGGCACGCTCACCGTGGACGTGAAGGCCCAGGGCCGCACCAGCAACGACGTGAAGTTCGCGACCCTCGACCTCTCCCGCGCCTCCTACAAGGCGAAGAACGACGTCGTTCAGCTCAGCAAGGTGCCCACGCGGCTCACGGCTGCGGGCGCCAAGCAGTTCGAGAGCGAGGCGGGCGGTGCGCCGTACAAGAAGGGCGAGAAGTTCGACCCGCTGACGGTCGCGCTCACCCTGTCCGCCGGTGCCAACATCCCCGCTCCCGCGGGCGGCGCCGGTGACTCCGGATCGGGCTCCGACGGCGCGGCCGCCGGGGGCGGTTCGGTCGGCGGTGGCGGCAGCGTGGGCGGCGGCGGCTCGGTCGGCGGCTCCGTCGGCGACGGCGGCTCGCTCGCCGCGACGGGGTCGAGCACGCCGTCGGGCGCGCTGCTCGGTGCCGCGGGCGCGGTGGTCGTGGCCGGGGCCGGGGTCGTGTACGCGGCGCGGCGGCGGCACGTCGTCCAGCCGGGCCGCCACGCCTGAGCGGGGCGGTGGGCCCGCGGGGCCTGAACGGACGGGGCATCGGCCCGGACAGGTGGGCCCCGCGGGCCTGAACGGCTGGGCCCTCGGGCCCGACCGACCGCACGGCCGTGACCGGCCGAACTGACGGCGGGTGCCCGGCGCTTGACGCGCCGGGTGCCCGCCGTCGGGCTGTGCGCGGGCGCGGGGCACGTGATGCCCCCGGGGTGCGTGATGCTTCAATGCCCGGGTGAACGCAGCGAACGAACACGGCACGCGCGACCCGCGGGGCGTGCCGGACGGGTCGGCGGCGAGGGACGCGACGAGCGCGTGGGGCGGGCCGGACACACGGGACACGGCGGGCGTGCCCGACGTGCACCAAGGCATCGACGTCCTGCGGGTGTTCTGCGCCCCGGACGGCCGGTACGGCAACGAGCTGGGTGTCGTACGGGACGGCTCACGGGTGCCCGAGCGGGCGGACCGGCAGGCGCTCGCCGCCAAACTCGGCTTCAGCGAGACGGTGTTCGTCGACGACCCCGAGCGCGGGGCCGTCGACATCTACACGCCCTCGACGCGGCTGCGGTTCGCCGGATACCCGTGCGTCGGCGCCGCCTGGCTGCTCGACGTGCCCGAGCTGGTCACCGCCGCCGGGGTCGTCGAGGCCCATCAGGACGGGGAGTTCAGCTGGATCGTGGCGCGGGCGGACTGGGCGCGGGCGCGGACGCTGCGGCGGTACGCGACGGCGGCCGACGTGGAGGCGCTCGCGGTGCCCCCGGCGGGGGAGTGGATCTACGCGTGGGCGTGGGAGGACGAGGCGGCGGGGCGGGTCCGCGCGCGGGGTTTCCCGGGGCGGGGCGACGGCATCACCGAGGACGAGGCCACGGGGGCGGCGGCGCTCCAGCTCACGCACGAGCTGGGCCGCGCCCTGAACATCACCCAGGGCCGCGGCTCCCAACTGCTCACGGCCCCGGGCCCCGACGACTTCATCGAGCTGGGCGGCCGGGTGGCGTTCCCCGGGCAGCCGAGCTTGGTCTGACGGGCATGACCGCATGCGGTGGACGGATTGCTGGAGCCTGCCGGGAAGACCGAGCCTGTCCGGCGATTGAGGACGAGCGCGCAGCGCGACAGACGTGCACCGACGCGTGGGGCGAGGTCAGGCCGACAGCGGAAACTCGGCCCCGAGCTCCCGGAACACCGCCGTATTGAGGGCGAAAGCCCACTTGCACTCGTCCACGATGCGCTGCTTCTCCAGCTCGTCCGGCACGACCACGTCGAGGCCGTCGAGCAGTTCGCGGTAACTCCGCTTGAAGGCGGCGGGGTTGGCGATGCCCTCGAAGACGTAGAACCGGACGCCGTCGCCCTTGCGGTCGAAGCCCCAGGTCTTCTCGGCCTTGCCGCGGATGATCTGCCCGCCGGACAGGTCTCCCAGGTAGCGCGTGTAGTGGTGGGCGACATAGCCGCCGGGCCAGGTGCGCGCGCACTCCTCGACCCGGGCCGCGTACGCAGCCGTGGCCGGCAGGGCCGTGAGACCCGCGCGCCAGTTCGCGCCCCGCAGGTGGGCGAGGTCCCGCTCCAGCTCGGCGACCCGGGCCAGCTCGGGCCGTATGAACGGGCCTGCCACCGGGTCGTCGGCGAGGCCGGCCGAGCCGTCCTCCAGCGCGCGGTACACGAACCACAGCTGTTCCGTGTACCTCGCGTACGCGCTCACGTCGAGGCGGCCGCCGAGCAGGTCGCCCATGAACGTCGACGACTCCGCCTCGGTGTGCTGTTCGTGGGACGCGGTGCGGATGAGCGTCGAGAACGTGGGGGGCTGAGTGATCGCCGTGTCCATGGGACCTCCGGAGCCGAAGAAGGGCGGGAAAGCAGTGTGGCCAGGACCGATCATCCAAGGTTAGGCTTACCTAAGTCAACTGGTTCCCGACATCCTGTCGGTAAAAACGGTACCCGGTTCCCCGTCGGGGATGCGTAAACGATCAGAAAAGGGCCGCCCCGGGCCGACCAGGTTCGTCCTGGCCGGCCCGGGGCGGCCCCGGTTGTGGCGTCAGCCTTTGGCTTTGGCTGTTGGTTTCAGCCCTGGTGCCGGGTCGGGGGCAGGGTCACGGCAGCGTGAGGATCTCCGTGCCGGTCTCCGTCACCACCAGCGTGTGCTCGAACTGCGCCGTCCGCTTGCGGTCCTTGGTCACCACGGTCCAGCCGTCGTCCCACATGTCGTACTCGTGCGTGCCGAGCGTCAGCATCGGCTCGATCGTGAACGTCATGCCGGGCTGGATGACCGTCGTCGCGTGCGGGCTGTCGTAGTGCGGGACGATCAGGCCGGAGTGGAACGACGAGTTGATGCCGTGGCCGGTGAAGTCGCGCACGACGCCGTAGCCGAAGCGCTTGGCGTACGACTCGATGACCCGGCCGATGATGTTGATCTGGCGGCCGGGCTTGACGGCCTTGATCGCGCGGTTCAGGGACTCCCGGGTGCGCTCGACGAGCAGGCGGGACTCCTCGTCCACGTCGCCGACGAGGTACGTCGCGTTGT
Organism: Streptomyces sp. RK9; assembly: GCF_045070545.1. Classification (NCBI taxonomy): domain Bacteria; kingdom Bacillati; phylum Actinomycetota; class Actinomycetes; order Kitasatosporales; family Streptomycetaceae; genus Streptomyces; species Streptomyces sp. RK9. The sequence goes on from NZ_CP173703.1 coordinate 2,088,490, forward strand.
TGTCGCCGTGCACGCCGCCGATGTACGCCGTCACGTCCAGGTTGACGATGTCGCCGTCCTTCAGGACGGTCGAGTCGGGGATGCCGTGGCAGATGACCTCGTTCACGGAACTGCACAGCGACTTCGGGAAGCCGCGGTAGCCGAGCGTCGACGGGTAGGCGCCGTGGTCGCACATGTACGCGTGCGCGATGCGGTCCAGCTCGTCGGTGGTCACGCCGGGCGCGATCGCCTTCGCGGCCTCCGCCATCGCGCGCGCGGCGATGCGACCCGCGGTGCGCATCAGCTCCACGGTCTCCGGGGTCTGCACCTCCGGCCCGCTGTACGGGGTCGGCGCGGGCTTGCCGACGTACTCCGGGCGCCGGATGTTCCCGGGCACGGGGCGGGTGGGAGAGAGCTCCCCTGGTACGAGCAGTGACTGGCCAGACATGCCAGCGAGTCTAACGAGCGCCCGTGGGGCAGCATGGCGGGAGAGAGAGGAGCCGGACATGGCCCTGTTCAAGAAGCGGACCGTCGGCAAGCCGGGCGAGTGGTACTACTGCCTTGAGCACAAGAAGGTCGAGGAGGGGCCGGACTGCCCAGGCAAGGACCGCTTCGGTCCTTACGCCTCCCGGGAGGAGGCCACGCGGGCGATGGAGACTGCCTCGGAGCGGAATCTTGAGTGGGACACCGATCCGCGGTGGCACGATTCCGCTGCGCGGGGCGAGGAGGACTGAGCGTTCGCCTGCGGCGCGCCCGAGGCTCGGCGGGGGTTGCTCCTGACCCCCGTCTGCGGTCCGGCGGGGGCTGTCCCTGTCCCGCCGCTCCGCGGCGGATCTTCCCCACCCGCCCGCCCGTTTCCACCCGACCGGACTGTGAGCGTCTCCTGTGGGTGTTGCTCACCGTTGGCGGGTGCGGGGTCTGCCTCTAGCGCTGTGGGCAATCGTCCCGCAGGGCGATGGGGGTCCCCCCTGCTCGAGCGGAGTCGAGAGCTTGGGGGAGGGTGGGCGCAGCCCCGGCCGACGGTGCCGTTACGGCGGCGTGCGCCACGTCCCCGGCCGGCCTAGGCTGCCGCCGCCGCGGCCTCCCTGCGGCGCTGGGCGTCGGCGTCCGTCGACGCGTCGTAGCGCAGGAGGGACGGCATCGCGGCGGCCAGCGCGCCCACCGCGCCGACGCAGACGAGGCCGCCGGACCAGATGGCGGGACGCGTGCCGGACCAGCCCGCCGCCGCGCCCGCGCGGACCTGGCCGAGCTGGGGGCCGACGCTGTACGAGAGCACCTCGATCCCGGCGAGCCGCCCGCGCAGCTCGTCCGGGATCGTCTGGTTCCAGATGGTGGAGCGGGCAAGACCGCTCAGCATGTCCCCGGCCCCGGCAAGGGCAAGACACACCAGCACCAGCCACACATTGCCCAGCACCCCCGCCAGGGTGATGGCCAGCCCCCACCCGGCGGCCCCGCACACCACCAGCACCCCGTGCCTCCGCACCCGCGACGTCCACCCACTGGTGAGGCTGAGGAGGAGCGACCCCACGGCCCCGGCCGCGTACATCAGCCCCAGCGACCACTCGGCATCCAGGTCGTCCGCCAGGAACGGAAAGATCGTGTTCGGGAAGGCGAACAGCATCGCCACCCCGTCGATCGCGTACGTACCGAGCAGCACGGGCCGCGACCACGCGTACCGCGCCCCCTCCGCGAGCCCCCGCAGCGACGGCTTCTGCGCCCCGTGCGTGGCGGGCGCGGGCGAGAGCCGCGTGCACAGGGCCACGGACGCGGCGAACCCGACGACCGTGACGGCGTACGCGCTCGCGTGCCCGGCGTAGGCGACGACGACACCCGCGAGCGCGGGACCGGCGATCGCGCCGACGTTCCACCGCAGCGAGTTCAGCGCTGCGGCCGCCGTGAGCTGGTCGTGCGGCACGATCTTCGCCATCAGCGAGTCGAGTGCGGGCCGCTGGAGCCCGGCGAGGCCCGAGACACCGGCCGCGACGACGTACAGCGGCCACAGCATCGGCTCGGGCAGCAGCGCGTTCACGAACAGGACCAGGGCCAGCAGACCGAGCGCCGCCTCGGTCAGCAGGATCACCTTGCGCCGGTCCACCGCGTCGGCGAGCGCCCCGCCGTACAGTCCGCACACGATCAGCGGAATCAGCTCGACGGCCCCCATCGCGCCGACCGCGAACGGCGAGTCCGTGAGGTGCTTGATCTGGAGCGGCAGGGCGATCATCGCCATGAAGCTGCCGAAGTAGGTGACCAGACCCTGCACCCAGAGGAGCCGGAAGTCGCGGGTGGAGTGCCAGGGGGACAGGTCGGGCAGGATCGCGGCGAAACGTTTCACAAGGGGTCATGTTCAGCGGGGGAGTGCGCACGGCGCAATCGAATTGTTCGGGGCGGGCGCCGGTCCGGGGCCGGTCCAGGGCTGGTCCGGGGTCGGTCCTGGGCGGGTCTGGGGCCGGTCCGGGGTCGGTCCTGGGGGGCAGTCCGGGGCTCGGACACACCCGCACTCGCCGACGGCGAGCGACCCCCACGGGAGACGTTCACCATCCGGTCGGATGGAAACGGGATGGGGGTCCCCCCTGCTCGAGCGAAGCCGAGAGCTTGGGGGAGGGTGGGAGATATCCGCCGCGGTAGCGGCGGGACAGAAGACAGCCGCGCTACCACCGCGCAGGCGGCACCGCCGTCAGCTGGTCCGCCAGCCGCGACAGCCGGTCGCGGACCCTGCGCCGACCCCGCGGCGCGGGCAGGCTGTTCTCGCCCGCCGCCGCACTCACCAGGTGCTGGACGGTGTCCAGATCGAGCCCCGCCGAGTCCCGCACCGTCAGCGACTCATGGGCGATCGCCCCCAGATCACCGTCCCGCTCCCCGAGCGCGAACACCGTGGCCCCCGCCCGCCGCGCGTCGTGCACCCGGGACAGCAGCCCCGCCGGCGGCGCCGTGGGCGCCACCACCAGCAGCGTCTCCCCGCGCCGCGCCGCCTCGATGCGGCCGAGACCCACCGAGAGCTGCGCGGGCGCGTCCGGACGCGGCCGGTGCCGCACCAGCGTCGGCGTCAGCTCCGGCGTTCCCGACCAGGCGGCCTCGTCCACCAGGTGCGCGGCCAGATGCCACGGCTCGTACTCCCGCGTGCCCACGAGCAGCAGCCCGCCGCCGTGCGGCACGACACTGGCGCGCAGCGCGCCCGCGAAGCGGCGGGTGGCGCCCGGCCATTCGGTCCCGGCGAGAACTTCGCGCAGCAGCGCGACGCGTACGGCGTCCATGGGGGCGCATACTGCCTCAACGAGAGATTCGTCAGCGGGAGTTCACCGCGAATTCCCCCACGTTGGGGAAGGGGCACGGATGCCAGAGGAGACAGCTCACTCAACCCGGACCGTCGAGACGTCCGTTCCCTTCCGCGCGGGACGCGAGGGATACGCGAGTTTCCGGATCCCCGCCGTCGTCGTGACGCAGACCGGCACCGTCCTCGCCTTCTGCGAGGGCCGCGTCGGCTCCCAGGAGGACTTCGGGAACATCGACGTGGTCCTGAAGCGGTCCGTGGACGGCGGCCGCACCTGGGGCCCCCTCCAGGTCGTCGGCGCCCACGGCACCGACCTCGCCGGGAACCCGGCCCCCGTCGTCCTCGACACCGGGCGCATCCTGCTCGTGCACATCCGGAACGCCGCCGCGGCCACCGAGAACGCCATCCGGCGCGGCCAGGTGAGCGCCGCCGACGGCCGTCGCGTCTGGGTGCGGCACAGCGACGACGACGGCCTCACCTGGTCCACCCCCCGCGAGATCACCAAGCAGACCAAGAAGGCCTCCTGGCGCTGGTACGCGACCACCCCCGGCCACGCCATCCAGCTGACCGGCGGCCGCGTCGTCGTCCCCGCCAACCACTCCCTGCCGCCCACCGGCACCGACAACGGCACCGAGGGCAAGTACAACGGCGGACACTGCCTCCTCAGCGACGACCGCGGCCAGAACTGGCGCATCGGATACGTCGACGACAACACCAACGGCTACATCAACGTCAACGAGACCACCGCCGCCGAACTCCCCGACGGCCGCGTCTACTTCAACACCCGCAACGACTCACCCGCCCCCGGCACCCGCGCCGACGCCCACTCCCACGACGGCGGCCAGAGCCTGGTCAAGCCCTTCCGGCCCCAGTCCTGCCTCACCGGTCCCGTCGTCGAGGCCAGCGTGCTGCAGCTCCGCGACCCCGACCTGCTGCTGTACTCCGGGCCCGCCGATCCCGGCTTCCGCGCCCGGATGAGCATCCGCAAGAGCCACGACGGCGGCACCACCTGGCACCCCGCCCACACCGTCGACGGGCTGCCCGCCGGGTACTCCGACCTCGCCCGCCTCGACGACGACACCGTCGGGCTCCTGTACGAGACCGGGGACTTCAGCGCGTACGAGACCATCACCTTCCGGCGTGTGCCGCTGCACTGGCTCGACTGACGCACCGGCTCGACCGAGCGCGGTCGGTCGGGGCGGGCGCCCCGCCCGGACGTAAGGTCTGACCATGACTTCCACGGAAAGTGTGCAGAAGGCGCCCGTCAAGGATCCCTGGGACCTGCCCGACGTGTCCGGGCTCGTCGTGGGCGTGCTCGGCGGCACCGGCGACCAGGGCCGCGGGCTCGCCTACCGCCTCGCCCGCGCAGGCCAGAAGGTGATCATCGGCTCCCGCGCGGCCGAGCGTGCCGCCGCCGCGGCCGGTGAACTCGGCCGCAGCGTCGAGGGCATCGAGGGCACGGACAACGCCGAGTGCGCGCGGCGCAGCGACATCGTGATCGTCGCCGTGCCGTGGGACGGGCACGCCAAGACCCTCGAAGCGCTGCGCGCCGACCTCGCGGGCAAGCTCGTCGTCGACTGCGTCAATCCGCTCGGCTTCGACAAGAAGGGCGCGTACGCCCTGAAGCCCGAGGAGGGCAGTGCCGCCGAGCAGGCCGCCGCCCTTCTGCCCGAGTCCCGGGTCACCGCTGCTTTCCATCACTTGTCGGCTGTGCTTCTTCAGGACGAAGCCATCGAAGAGATCGACACCGATGTCATGGTCCTCGGTGAGAGCCGTGCCGACACCGATCTCGTGCAGGCCCTCGCCGGGCGCATCCCCGGCATGCGCGGCGTCTTCGCCGGGCGGCTGCGCAACGCCCACCAGGTGGAGTCCCTCGTCGCCAACCTGATCTCCGTCAACCGGCGCTACAAGGCGCACGCCGGGCTGCGCGTCACCGACGTCTAGGACGTCCTGCCACCGCGTTCCCGCGGGCGCGGGGCATGGGGGACACTGGTGCGGTACGTCCGCCGCATCGCCGCAACAGGAGCCGCACCCCATGCCCCGCCTCGCTCTGTACGCCCTCGTCGTCTGCGTCCTGTCCGTCGCCGCCGCCGTGGTCGCCTTCGCGCAGGGCAGCCTGCTCGGCATCGTGTGGGTGCTGCTCGCCGGGCTCTCGTCCAACATGACCTGGTACTACGCCCGCCGGGCCAAGGCCCTGCGGCAGCGCGACGCGGCCGCCGCTTCCGCTAACCGTTGATCACGGGGATGTCCGGGGTGCCCTGCCAGAAGCGGTAGAGGCGCTGGCCCCAGTACGTGTCCCAGTCGGTGACGCCGAGGCCGCGCAGGATCGCGTCCACCGCGTCGAAGAACACGTCATTGACCTCCGGGATCCACAGGATGCCGAACACCGCGAGCAGGCCGAACGGGGCGAACGGCTCCACCTGGCGGCGGATGTTGTACGACAGCCACGGCTCGATCACTCCGTAGCCGTCCAGGCCCGGGATCGGCAGGAAGTTCAAGATCGCCGCCGTCACCTGGAGCAGCGCCAGGAACCCGAGCGCGTACCGGAACGTGTCCGGGACGCCGTCCAGCGCGTCCAGCCAGAACGGCGCCGTGCACACCACCGCGAACAGCACGTTCGTCAGCGGGCCCGCCGCCGAGATCAGGCTGTGCCGCCATCTGCCCCGGATACGGCCGCGCTCGATGAACACCGCGCCGCCGGGGAGGCCGATGCCGCCCATGATCACGAACAGTACGGGCAGGACGATGCTGAGCAGCGCGTGCGTGTACTTGAGCGGGTTGAGGGTCAGATAGCCCTTCGCGCCGATGGAGATGTCGCCGCTGTGCAGGGCTGTGCGGGCGTGTGCGTACTCGTGCAGGCACAGCGAGACGATCCAGGCCGCCGTCACGAACAGGAAGACGGCGAAGCCCGGGTTGTCCGCGAAACCGGTCCAGGTCGCCCAGCCCGAGGCCGCGGTGACCGCGGCGATCCCTAGGAAGACCGGGCTGACCCGGCGGTCGCTCCGGGTGGGGGCGGTGCTCATGCTGCTCCTTCGTCCGCGGAACGGGGTCCCGTTGCTGGTGGAGGCTACCTGTCCTGGCCGCCGTCAGGGGGGTGCTGCCTTCGCCCTCGCTCCGGTGGGTGGTTGCTGTCCCTTCGCCCTCTGTCCGGTGCGTGGGTGCGGGGCCGTGCCGGTATGTCCGTGCTCGCGTGTGCGTCGTCCCCTACGTTTTGTGTACGCCCCTCGTGGTGGGCCGAGCTGCGCGCGGACATACCGGCACGTCCCCTCCCGTTCGGTTCGCGGCTTTCGGTCCGGTGGGGGTGGCGGCTTTGCTGGTACTCGCTGTGGGCAGCTGGGCCGCCCAGAGGGCGATGGGGGTCCCCCCTGCTCGAGCGAAGCCGAGAGCTTGGGGGAGGGTGGGCACAGCCCAGTTCGACGGTCACTTTGATGTGAGGGGAGGGGCACGGCCCCGGTCGGCGGTGACTGTGATGTGGGGGGGCTTCATCCGGCCCCCGGCCGGTGGGGCTTCCCGGTGGTCGGGACGGGGTGGTGTGTGGGCGGGGGACAATGGGCGGGTGCGTTATCGCGTTCTCGGTGTGACCCGGGCCCTGCGCCCCGACGGCACGACGGTGCCCGTCGGCGGCGCACGCCTGCGTGCGCTCCTCACCGCACTCGCCCTGCGCCCCGGCCGCGGCATCCCCGCAGCCGTCCTCGTCGACCAGGTGTGGGGCGCCACACCCCCGGCCGACGCCCCCGCGGCCCTGCAGGCCCTGGTCGGCCGCCTGCGCCGCACCCTCGGCCCCGACGCGGTCGCCTCCGCCGACGGCGGCTACCAGTTGTGCGTCACCGCCGACGACGTCGACGCCCACCGCTTCGAGCGCCTCGTCGGCGAAGGCACCCGCGCCCTCGCCGACGGCGACCCCGCCAAGGCCGCCGCCCTCCTCGACGACGCCCTCGCCCTGTGGCACGGCGACGCCTTCGCCGACCTCCCGGACCACACGGCGGAAGCCACCCGCTGGTCGGCCCGCCGCCTCGACGCCCTCCGCGCCCGCTTCACCGCCGCCCTCGCCCTCGGCCAGGCCGAGTCCGCCCTGCCCGAACTCACCGCCCTGTGCGACGGCCACCCCCTGGACGAGCCCCTCCAGGCCCTGCGCCTGCGCGCCCTGCGCGACGTCGGCCGCGCGGCGGAGGCCCTGGCCGCGTACGACGGCGTACGCCGCGCCCTCGCCGATCGTCTCGGCGCCGATCCCGGTCCCGAACTGCGCTCCCTGTACGGGGAGTTGCTTCGGCCGGTGGCCAGTGGCAGTGGAGCGGGCGGGTCCGGTTCGGTCGGCGAGGGTCCGGTGCCGGTCGACATGTCGGCGGTGGGAGCCGGTGTCGGCGGTGTCGGCGCGCGCACGGACGGCTCGGCCCCTCACGGCGCCGTCGGCCGAAATGGCCGCGGTGCCGAGGGCCACCCCGGCACCAGACCCGCCCCGGGCAACCTCCGCGCCCGCCTCACCTCCTTCGTCGGACGTACCGGCGACATCGACGCCATCCGCGACGACCTGGGACGTGCGCGGCTCGTCACGCTCACCGGGCCCGGCGGCGCCGGCAAGACACGGCTGTCCCAGGAAGCCGCCGAGACGGTGCGGGACATGTCGGTGGACGGCGTGTGGCTCGCCGAACTCGCCCCCGTGGACGACCCCGACGACGTACCGGAAGCCGTCCTCACCGCCCTCGGCGCCCGCGAGACCGTGCTGCGGGGCGCGGGCGCCGAGGAGCTGCGAGCCGCCGCCGAGCGGCACGCCGACGACCCGATGGTGCGCCTCGCCGAGCACTGCGGACCGCTCCGCATGCTCCTCGTCCTCGACAACTGCGAACACGTCATCGACGCCGCCGCCCGCCTCGCCGAACGCCTCCTCGCCGAGTGCCCGGGGCTCACCGTCCTCGCCACCAGCCGCGAACCCCTCGGTATAACAGGCGAGTTGGTGCGCCCCGTCGAACCCCTGCCCGAACCCTTCGCGCTGCGCCTGCTCGCCGACCGCGGCGCCGCCGCACGGCCCGGCTTCCGCGTCGACGACGACGTCCGCGCCGCCGCCGAGATCTGCCACCGCCTGGACGGCCTGCCGCTCGCCATCGAACTGGCCGCCGCCCGGCTGCGGATGCTCACCCCGCGCCAGATAGCCGACCGCCTCGACGACCGCTTCCGGCTCCTCACCAGCGGCTCCCGCACCGTCCTGCCGCGCCAGCAGACCCTGCGCGCCGTCGTGGACTGGTCCTGGGACCTCCTCGACCCCGCCGAGCGCTCCGTCCTGCGCCGCCTCTCCGTCTTCGCCGGCGGCTGCGATCTCGCCGCCGCCGAAGCCGTCTGCGGTGCCCGGCCTGGAGGGGGCGGAGGGGCCGAGCTCTCTTCCGGCGGGGAGTCGGGTGGGCATGTCGATCCTCGCGACGTCGCCCGCATCCTCGGCTCCCTCGTCGACAAGTCCCTCGTCGTCGCCGCTCCCGCCGCCCACGACGACGTGATGCGCTACCGGCTCCTGGAGACCGTCTCCGAGTACGCCGCCGAGCGGCTCGACGAGGCGGGGGAGCGGGCCCGGGTGACCCGGGCCCACCTCGTCCACTTCCGGGAGTTCGCCCGCGTCACCGACCCGGCGCTGCGCCGCCGCGGGCAGCGCGAGGCGATCGCCGCCTTCGAGGCGGAGTACGAGAACCTGCGCACCGCGCTGCGCCACGCCGTCGCCGCGCACGACGAACAGGAGGCGCTGTGCCTCGTTCTGTCCCTGTCGTGGTTCTGGCTCATCCGTGATCTGCGGCAGGAGGCGCGCAACTGGTCCCGGGAGGTCGTGACCCTCGGGCCAGACCCGTTCGCGGGCGCCGTCACGCCTGCCCCGCCGCTGTACGGGCGCTGCACGGACACCCCGCCCCCGCTGTCGGGCGAGCTTCTTCAGGAGGCCCGTCGCGGTGTGCACCTCATCCAGCTGTCCTGCATGGACATGGACCCGGTGGGCTGGCACACCCCGGAGGCCGAACGGAAGCTCCGCGCGATCCGTGACACCTACCGGCCGGGCCTGCCGCAGACCTGCCGGAGCCCGGGCAACCTGTGGTTCTTCGCCGTCCTGATGACCGGGGACGTGGACCGGCTGCGCCAGGTCGTCGACTCGACCGTCGCCTCCTGCCGCGAGCTCGGCCTCGACTGGGAGCTCGCGGCCGCCCTCCAGCAGCGCGCCAACATCCTCGCCAACCGCGCCGACTGGGCCGGGGACGCCGTGAGCGACGCCGACGAGGCCCTGGAGATCTGCACCCGCATCGGTGACTCCTTCGGCGCGGCCGAGGCCCTGTCGTCGCGCGGCGAGGCCCATGAGCGGCGCGGTGCGTACCTGCTCGCGGCCGACGACTTCCAGGCCGCGATGGACCACGCGGGGGACGTCGGCGCACGCGCCCAGGTGTCGCTGCTCAGCGCCCGGCTCGGCACGGTCCTCATCGAGGCGGGGCAGGAGGAGCGCGGCGAGGCCCTGCTGCGGCAGGTGATCGACGACAGCGGCAGCCGGCTGAACGGGGCCCTGCCCGCCGCCCGGCTCTTCCTCGTCGGCCTGCTCGGCCGCACCGGCCGCGTGGCCGAGGCGCGTGCGCAACTGGTGCTCCTGCGCGAGGAGTTCGCCGTCTTCGGCTTCGCTCTCTTCGAGGGCTTCCTGCTCGGTTCGCACGCCTGGCTCGACACCCTCGACGGCCACTACGAACGCGGGCTCGGCCACGCCCTCGAAGCCGTGGCGAGAGCCGCCGAGCCCTTGGCGCAGATCGTCGCCCCGCAGCTGCTCTCCGTCCATCTCGCGACCGTGGCCCGCGCCCTCGCCTCCCACGACACCGGCCGCGCCGCGGCCGCCGCCCGGCTGATCGCCGTGGCCGACGCCCGGCTGCCGCCCGGCCATGTCCCCGTCGCCATGGAGCGGGAGGTCCGCCGCGCCGCCGAGCGGACGGTCCGCGCGGTGCTCGGCGACGCCGCCTACACCGTCGCGTACGCCGAAGGCGACGGCCTCTCCTGGGAGGAAGCCGTCGCCTCGGCGGGGTTGTGACCACGGGCCGCGCTCGTGCGCGACGGTCGCGTCACGTCTTGGTGCGGAACTTGTGGATCGCGATCGGCGCCATCACGCCGGTCAGGACCACCGACCAGATGAGCGTCACCCACACGTCGTGGGCGACCGGCAGGCCGCCGTTCATCAGGCCGCGGGCGGCGTCGGCGAGCGACGACAGCGGGTTGTAGTCCGTGAACGCCTGGAGCCAGCCGGGCATGGAGTTCGTCGGCGCGAAGATCGACGAGCCGAACTGCAGCGGCATCAGGACCAGGAAGCCCATGCCCTGGATCGCCTGGGCGCTCTTCATCACGACACCCATGGTGAGGAAGATCCACATCAGGCCCACGCCGAAGGCCATGGCGAGGCCGATGGACGCGATCAGACCCGGGATGCTCTCCACCGAGAAGCCGATGATCAGGGCCACGACCAGCAGGATCGCCGTGGCGACCAGCATGCGGAGCAGCTCGACCACGATCTTGGCGATCATCACCGACGAGCGGCCGATCGGCAGCGACCGGAAGCGGTCCATCACACCGGTCTGGAAGTCCTGGTTGAAGCCCGTGCCCACACCCATGGCCATGTTCATCCCCATCATGGCCATCAGGCCGGGGATGACGTACTGCACGTACTCGTCGCGGCCGCCGCCGAGGGCCTGGCCCACGGAGCCGCCGAAGACGTACACGAACAGCAGGGTGAAGACGATCGGCATCAGGACGGCGTCGAACATCGACTCCATGTCCTGCTTGATCCACAGCAGGTTGCGGCGGACCAGGGCGCTGGTGTGCCGGACGTGGGCGCGCAGGCCGATCCGGGTGTCCGGCTCGGCCTTGGGCGCCGGCCGCTCCTGCGCGGGCGGCGCGGAGGGCGCCTTGACGGTGGTGGTGCTCATGCGGCGACCCCCTCGAGATCGGTGGCCTGCTTGGCCGTGGAGTCCAGCGACTCACTGGTCTTGTGACCCGTGAGGGACAGGAACACCTCGTCCAGGCTGGGCAGTTCGGTGGCGATGTCGGAGAGCGTGATGCCGCGCGAGGTGAGCGCGCCCACGACCGCCGTGAGCTGTTCGTCGCTGAGGATCGGCACCAGGACCGTGCCGGTCTCGGTGTCCACCGTGGTCGTGGCGAGGCCCGTGAGGCCCGCCTCGTCCAGGGCGGTGGCCGTGGGGTGCAGCTGCGCCGGGTCGGCCGGGCGGATGCGCAGGGTGCGGCCGCCGACCTTCGCCTTCAGCTCCTCGATGCCGCCGTTGGCGATGACCTTGCCGCGGTCGATGACCGTCAGCTCGCCGGCGAGCTGCTCGGCCTCTTCCATGTACTGCGTGGTCAGCAGGACGGTCACGCCGTCGCCGACCATGCGCTTGACCTCTTCCCAGACCTCGTTGCGCGTGCGCGGGTCGAGGCCGGTCGTCGGCTCGTCCAGGAAGAGCACCGCCGGGCTGCCGATCATCGACGCCGCGAGGTCGAGCCGGCGGCGCATGCCTCCGGAGTACGTCTTCGCGGGCCTGCGGGCGGCCTCGGTGAGCGAGAAGCGCTCGAGCAGGCCGTCGGCGCGCGAGCGGGACTCCTTGCGGGACAGGTCGAGCAGCCGCCCGATCATGTAGAGGTTGTCCCAGCCGGTCAGCTTCTCGTCCACCGACGCGTACTGACCGGTGAGGCCTATCACGCGGCGCAGCTGGCGCGGCTGGCGCAGCACGTCGTACCCGGCGACGAAGGCGCTGCCGGAGTCGGGGGTGATGAGCGTGGAGAGGCAGCGTACGAGTGTGGTCTTGCCGGCGCCGTTGGGCCCGAGGACGCCGAGGACCGTTCCCTCGCGCACGTCCACGTCGACGCCGTCCAGCGCCTTGGTCTCGCCGTAGTGCTTGACCAGCCCCCGTACCGAAACGGCGCTGCCTGCGCCGTCCGCTCCCCGCTGGGGCTTGTTGTCGATTTCTGTCATGCCGTACATGAGAGCAGGAGCCACCGACAATCCACCGACAGCCGACCGACAGGAGCGGGAGCGGAGGGTGGCCGGTGGGCGGCCGCCTCATGGACGAGTACGGAGGAATCCCTGCGAAGCGGTGTGAGCTGTCCGCGGGGCGGGGTGGCGCGATATCGACGGTGGCAACCCGGACAGGCAGGGATGAGGCGGGCAGCCCGCCGACGGGGGACGGCCGGCGGGCTGCCGTTGGTGCCGCGATGGCTCGCGTCGGCCGCGGACCCCGGGGCACGTCGTGCCGGGGGCCCGCGGCCCGGGCGTCAGTGGACCGCGTGCTCCGCGGCCGGGAACGCGCCGCCCACCACGTCCTCGGCGAACGCCTTCGCGGCGTCGCCCATGACGCCGCGCAGGTTCGCGTACTGCTTCACGAAGCGCGGCATCTTGCCTCCGGTCAGGCCCAGCATGTCGGTCCACACCAGGACCTGGGCGTCGCAGTCGGAGCCCGCGCCGATGCCCACGGTCGGGATGTGCAGCGACCGGGTGACCTCGGCCGCCAGCTCGGCCGGTACGAGTTCGAGCACCACCGCGAAGGCGCCCGCGGCCTCGGCCGACTTGGCGTCCCGCAGCAGTTGCTGGGCCGCCTCCTCGCCGCGGCCCTGGACGCGGTAGCCCATGGTGTTCACGGACTGCGGGGTCAGGCCCAGATGGGACATCACGGGGATGCCGGACTGCACGAGCAGCTCGGTCTGGGCCAGCGAGCGCTCACCGCCCTCCAGCTTCACCGCGCCCACACCGGCCTCCTTGACCAGGCGCGTCGCGGACCTGAGCGCCTGGACGGGGCCCTCCTGGTACGAGCCGAAGGGCAGGTCGGCGACGATCAGGGCGCGGCTCGTGCCGCGCACGACGGCCGCGGACAGGACGGCCATCTCGTCGAGGGTCACGGGCACGGTCGTCTCGTACCCCAGGTGGCAGTTGCCCGCCGAGTCGCCGACGAGCATGACCGGGATCCCGGCCTCGTCGAAGACGGACGCGGTCATCGCGTCGTACGCGGTGAGCATGGGCCACTTCTCGCCGCGCTCCTTGGCGGCGGTGATGTCGCGGACGGTGATGCGGCGCGTGCCCTTGCCGCCGTACAGCGCCTTGCTGCTGTCGGGGGCCCGCTCCTTGGGGGCGGGGCTCTGGGCAGCCGAAAGCTGCGTCATCGCAACGGCTCCTTCTGTCGTCTCGAGGCGCCCTGACGGCGTCCCCGGATCACGTCCATGGTGGCATCGCGTGCCGCCCGGAGGCTAGGGGGTGTTCTTTCGGCCAATTCCGCCCCGGCTGTGGACGCGTTGGGGTGCGGGGGTGCGGAGGCACTGGTTCCGGGGGGTGGACGGATAGATTCCAGATTGTGGACCGGGTGGCGGGCCGGATGACGGGCGGGTGGCGGGTCGGACGGCGGACCGGAAAGAGCGCGTAAAGGCTTCCCCATCCTTTTCAATACGAGACGGTCTCGTATCGAAATGCGTCTAGGGTGGACGCCATGACCACACCTGCCGTCCCCGACGCGCCCCGGATACCGGAGGCGGTGCACCGCCGTCGCTGGGCGATCCTCGGCGTCCTCATGCTGAGCCTGCTCATCGTCGTCCTGGACAACTCGATCCTGAACGTCGCCATCAAGACCATCTCGACCCCCGAGCCCACCGGCCTCGGCGCCACCCAGGGCGAGCTCGAGTGGGCCATCAACTCCTACACGCTCGTCTTCGCCGGACTGCTCTTCACCGCGGGCCTGCTCGGCGACCGCCTCGGCCGCAAGAAGGTGCTGCTCGCCGGGCTCGCCGTCTTCGGCATCGGCTCCGCGCTCGCCGCCCAGTCCGGGTCGCCCGCCGAACTCATCGGCTTCCGCGGCCTGATGGGGCTCGGCGCCGCCTTCGTGATGCCCGCGACCCTCGCCGTCCTCATGCACGTCTTCGAGCGCGAGGAGCAGCCCAAGGCCATCGGCATCTGGGCCGCGGGCGTCGGCCTCGCCGTCGCGATCGGGCCCATCACCGGCGGTGTCCTGCTCGACCACTTCTGGTGGGGCTCGGTCTTCCTCATCAACGTGCCGATCGTGATCGTCGCCATCGGCCTGATGATCGTGCTCGTCCCCGACTCCAAGGACCCGAAGCCCGGCCGCATCGACCTCGTCGGCGTCGTGCTCTCCGTCATCGGCCTGGTGCTGCTCGTCTACGGCATCATCAAGGGCGGCCAGCTCGCCGACTTCACCGACCCGGCGGCCCTCGCCACGATCCTCGCGGGCCTGGCCGTGCTCGTCGGCTTCGTCTGGTACGAGAAGCGCAGCGACCACCCGTCCATCGACATCTCGTACTTCAAGAACCGCGTCTTCTCCGCGGCCATCACCGCCATCGCGCTGGTCTTCTTCGCGCTGATGGGCGTCACCTTCTTCGCCGTCTTCTACACCCAGAGCGTGCGCGGGTACTCGCCGCTGGAGACCGGGCTGCTCATGCTGCCGCTCGCCGTCGCCCAGCTGATCTTCGCGCCGCGCGCCCGGCTCGTCGTCGACCGCTTCGGGGTGCGGGCCGTGTGTGCGGGCGGTCTCACGGTGATCACCCTCACGCTCGTCGCCTTCACCCTCCTCGACGCCGACACGCCCATCTGGGTCATGGAGGTCATCTTCTTCTGCATGGGCGCGGGCATGGCGCACATCATGACGCCCACCAGCGTCGTCATCATGCAGGCGCTGCCCCGTGAGAAGGCGGGCTCCGCGTCCGCCCTCAGCAACACCTTCCGGCAGGTCGGCGGGGCGCTCGGCATCGCCGTCCTCGGGTCCGTGCTCTCCGCGGCCTACCGCGGGGGCGTCGAGGACGAGCTGAAGGTGCTGCCGCCCGGGGCGCGGCACTCCGCGGGGGAGTCCATCGAGGCGACGCTCGGGGTGGCCGGGCGGCTCGGGGGGCGGGGGGAGGCGCTGGTCGCCGCGGCCAACGACTCGTTCCTGCACGCCATGCACATCACCGCGCTGTGCGGCGCCGGGGTCGCCCTGGTGGGCGTGCTCGTCGTGTCCCTGTACCTGCCGGGGAAGCCGCCGAAGGAGGCGGTGACCTCGTCGGACGCTCCGGCCCCTGACCGGGTGGGCGCCGACCACTGAGGGACCGCGACGCGGACCAGGGAGAATGCGGGGGACGCAGACCGCAGAGGAGTCGAACATCGTGGAGCAGGGGCGCACCGGCAAGGGTGAGGGCGTCGTCGCCAAGGGCGCGGGCGTCAGGGGCCGTCCCCGGAGCGAGGCGGTGGAGCGCGCCATCATCGAGGGCGTCATCAAGCTCATCGAGGACGGCGTGCCCCTCGCGGAGCTGTCCATCGAGCGCGTCGCCCGCACCGCGGGCGTGGGCAAGGCCACCATCTACCGCCGCTGGAGCGGCAAGGAGGAGATGTTCGTCGACGTCCTGCGCACCCTGGAGGAACCTCCCGCCGAACTCCCCGGCACCTCCATGCGCGACGACCTCGTCGTCCTCGTCGAACACATCCGCCGCCGCGGCCTCAACATGCGCTCGTCCGCGATCCTGCACAACGTCTTCGCGCAGATGAAGAGCCTGCCGAAACTCTGGGAGGCGTACCACAAGACGGTCATCGACCCGCAGCGCCGCGTCTCCTACGAGGTGCTGCGCCGCGGTGTCGAGACCGGCGAACTCCGCGCCGACGTCGACATCGTGCTCGCCAACGAGCTGTTCGTCGGCCCCATGCTGGTCCGCAGCGTGCTGCGCCCCGACGACCCGCTGGACGAGGACCTGCCGGTGCGCATCGTCGACCTCGTCCTCGAAGGACTGCGGCCCCCGGAGTGAACCCACGGCCGCGCGCGTGTCGTTCGCCACCCTCGCCGCTGCCGTTCGCCTCTTGCCCGCCACCGCCCGCGTACGCAACGCCCCATGGACGATGTGCGCGTTTCGTCACAGAGGCCGTGCCTCGCCCACACATCCGGAACCTCGCGAGCCCGCCCGGTCGTCCTCGTGCCCGTACGGCCGTCACCGGACGGCGGAGCAGACACGCGATCATCGCCTAGGGTGCAGGGGCGGGGAGACGGTGTGCACGGCAGTCAGTGAGGCGACGAGAGTATGGCGCAGGCGTACAAGGCGGAGACGGACAGCGGCGGCTCGCAGCACGACCGCCAGGGTTCGCGACTGCGACGCCTGGCCGACGGATGGCGGGGCGACCCCGGCATCTGGCGGCGCGGGCTGATCACGGCGGGGATCGCGGTCCTCGTCGGTCTCGTGATGCTGCTGCACGCCCAGATCCCCAACGGCGTCGGCAACCTCGGCAGCCTCACCGAGACCTTCCTGCCCTGGCTCGGTGTGTTCGTCCCGGTCCTGCTCGTCGTCGCCGTCGCCCGCAAGTCCGCGACGGCCCTGATCGCGCTGGTGCTTCCGGTGGCCGTCTGGTTCAGCGCCTTCGGCGGGCTCATCACCGACAAGTCCGGCAGCGGCGGCGACCTCACCGTCGCCACGCACAACGTGAACGCCGACAACCCCGACCCGTCCGGCACCGCCCGCGACGTCGCCGCGTCCGGCGCGGACATCGTCGCCCTGGAGGAACTCACCGCCTCCGCCGTGCCCACGTACGAGAGGGCGCTCGCCGGGACGTACAAGTACCACTCGGTGCAGGGCACCGTCGGCGTGTGGAGCAAGTACCCGCTGACCGGCACCAAGCCCGTCGACATCAAGCTCGGCTGGACGCGCGCCATGCGCACCACCGTCGACACGCCCAAGGGGCAGGTCGCCGTGTACGTGGCGCACCTGCCGTCGGTGCGGGTCAAGCTCGACGCCGGCTTCACGGCCGGGCAGCGCGACGACAGCGCCGACGCGCTCGGCGAGGCCATCGGCGACGAGAAGCTCGGCAGGGTCGTGCTGCTCGGCGACCTGAACGGCACGATGAACGACCGCGCCCTGAACGCCGTCACCTCCCAGCTGCGCTCCACGCAGGGCGCCGCGGGCGACGGGTTCGGCTTCAGCTGGCCCGCCTCGTTCCCGATGGCCCGCATCGACCAGATCCTGGTCAAGGGCGTCGAACCGGTGTCCTCCTGGACCCTGCCGGAGACGGGCAGCGACCACCTGCCGGTCGCCGCGAGCGTCGACCTCTGACGGTCACCCGCGCTTCATCCCGCGGGGCGGTCGGCCTTGCCCCCGTGGAATACGTGGGCCGGGAGCCTTTGTTTCGACGGTAAACTTATAGGTTCGGCTCCGTACCGGGTGACGGTACGGAGCCGGATCCCGTACGTCCGCCGTCCCGCGCCCCCGTCCCCTGGAAGGTACGTCCCTCATGCCCCTGGCCCTGCTCGCCCTCGCCGTGGGCGCCTTCGGCATCGGCACCACCGAGTTCGTGATGATGGGGCTGCTGCCCAACGTCGCGGACGACCTGCACATATCCATCCCCACCGCCGGGCACCTCGTCTCCGCGTACGCCCTCGGGGTCGTCATCGGCGCCCCGCTGCTCGCCGCCGTCACCGCGAAGCTGCCCCGGCGGCGCGTGCTCATCGGCCTCATGGCCCTCTTCGTCGTCGGCAACGCGGTGTCCGCCGCCGCGCCCGACTACCACTGGCTGATGGCGGCCCGCTTCCTCAGCGGGCTTCCGCACGGCGCCTTCTTCGGCGTCGGCGCCGTCGTCGCCACCGGGCTCGTCGGGCCCGAGCGCAAGGCGCGGTCCGTGTCCCTGATGTTCCTCGGGCTCACCGTCGCCAACGTCGTCGGCGTGCCCGTCGCCACGCTCATGGGGCAGCAGCTCGGGTGGCGCGCCACGTTCCTCGCCGTCAGCGCCATCGGGCTCGCCGCCATCGCCGCCCTCGCGATGCTCGTGCCCGCCGACCACGGACACGGCGAGAACGCCGGGCTCCGCGGGGAGCTGCGCGCCCTCGGCTCGCTGCCCGTCTGGCTCGCCCTCGGTACGACCGTCGCGGGCTTCGGCGCCCTCTTCGCCGCCTACAGCTACGTCACCCCGATGCTCACCGACTCCGCCGGGTTCGCCGAGGCCAGTGTCACCCTGCTGCTCGCCCTCTTCGGGGTCGGCGCGACCGCGGGGAACCTGCTCGGCGGGCGGCTCGCCGACCACTCCCTGCGCGGCACGCTCTTCGGCGGGCTCGGGGCCCTCGTGCTCGTCCTGCTTCTCTTTCCCGTCCTCATGCGGGCCGAGTGGAGTGCGGCTGTGGGGGTTGCTCTGCTGGGGATGGCCGCGTTCACGACGGGGTCGCCCTTGCAGTTGATGGTCATGGAGAAGGCCGCCGCCGCGCCCTCTCTCGCGTCCTCCGCCAATCAGGCCGCCTTCAACCTCGCGAATGCCGGTGGCGCTTGGATCGGGGGGCTCGCCCTCGCGGCGGGCTTCGGGGTCACGTCGCCCGCCGTGGCCGGGGCGGGGCTTGCCGTCTTCGGGATCGGGGTGGCTGCGGTGGCGTACGCCGTCGACCGCGTTGCCGGGCCGGAGGCCTCGGGCCGCCTGGTCGCCGAACACGTCCCCTCAACCCCGGCCAACGCCCCCCACCCCTGACCGACGGGCCTCTCTCCCACCCGCCCGCCCGACCTTGCACCGGCCTGGGCAGAAGCCCGGCACCTTCAGGTGAGGACGGCGAAGTTTCAGGCCGAGGCGGCGTACTTTCAGCCCGTCCGGCGTTTGAGGACGAGGCGCGGAGCGCCGATCCGGGGGAGGACTGTCCCACCCGCCACGGGACGACTGCCTACGGTCCGGTCAGGCCGTTTCGCGCCAGCCATTGGTGATCGGGAGCCGGCGGTCCTTGCCGAAGCCCTTGGGGGAGGTCTTGGTGCCGGGTGGGTACTGGCGGCGCTTGTACTCGGCGGTGTCCACCATGCGAAGCGTCTTCGCGACGAGCTCCGCGTCGAACCCGGCGGCGACGATCTCGTCGGCCCCCTGATCCCGGTCGACGTACAGCTCGAGGATCCCGTCCAGCACGGGATAGTCGGGCAGCGAGTCGGTGTCGACCTGATCGGGTCGCAGCTCCGCGCTGGGCGGCTTGCTGATGGAGTTCTCGGGGACGGGGGGAGTCTCCCCGCGCGCGAGGGCGGCTTCGTTGCGCCACCGCGCCAGCCGGAAGACGGCGGTCTTGTAGACGTCCTTGATGGGCCCGTACGCCCCGACCGAGTCGCCGTACAGCGTCGAATACCCCACGGCCAGCTCGGACTTGTTGCCGGGCGCGAGCACGATGTGCCCCTCCTGGTTGGAGAGCGCCATGAGCATGGTCCCGCGCAGCCGCGACTGGAGGTTCTCCTCGGCGAGCCCGGTGAGGCCGAGCGACTCCATGTAGGCGTCGAACATCGGCGCGATGGGCACGGTGCGCAGATTCAGCCCCGTGCGCCGCGCCAACTCCTCGGCGTCACCGAGGGAGTGCTCGGACGAGTACCGCGACGGCATCGCGACCCCGTACACGTGCTGCGCCCCGAGCGCGTCGCACGCGATCGCCGCGGTGAGCGCGGAGTCGATGCCTCCGGAGAGCCCGATCAGGACGGAGGAGAAGCCGTTCTTGGTGACGTACGCCCGCAGCCCCACGACGAGCGCCGAGTACATCTCCTCGTCGTCGTCGAGCCGGTCCGCGTACCCGCCGTCGAACTCCGTCTCGTACGCGGGCAGCGGCTCCGCGGACAGCGTGACGTGCTCGACGCGCAGGCCGTCGTCGACGACGCCCTCCGGCACCGGACCCGCCGCGGGCAGCTCCAGGTCGAGGACCACGCACCCCTGCGCGAACTGCGGCGCCCGCGCGATCACTTCGCCGTCCTTGTCCACGACGATGGAGTCCCCGTCGAAGACCAGCTCGTCCTGGCCGCCCGTCATCGCGAGGTACGCGGTCGTGCAGCCCGCCTCCTGCGCGCGCTTGCGCACCAGCTCAAGGCGCTGGTCGTCCTTGTTCTGCTCGTACGGCGACGCGTTGATCGAGAGGAGCAGCCCCGCCCCCGCCGAGCGCGTCGCCGGGACGCGGCCGCCGTCCTGCCAGAGGTCCTCGCAGATCGCGAGCGCCACGTCGACGCCGTGCACGCGGACGACGGGCAGCGTCTCGCCCGGCACGAAGTACCGGAACTCGTCGAAGACGCCGTAGTTGGGGAGGTGGTGCTTGGAGAAGGTCAGCGCCACCTCGCCGCGGTGCAGCACCGCGCCCGCGTTGCGGGGGGCTCCGGCGGGCTGGCCGTAGCGCGGCTTGGCCTCCTCCGTGCGGTCCAGGTAGCCGACCACCACGGGGAGTTCGCCGAGGCCCTCGTCGTGGAGGCGGGCCGCGAGGGCGCGCAGCTCCCGGCGGGAGGCGTCGACGAAGGAGGCGCGCAGGGCGAGGTCCTCCACGGGGTAGCCGGTCAGCGCCATCTCGGGGAACGCGACCAGGTGCGCTCCCTGCTCGGCGGAGTGCCGGGTCCAGTGGACGATCGCCTCGGCGTTCTGGGAGAGATCGCCGACGGTCGAGTCGATCTGATTCAGGGCGAGGCGTAGTTGAGGCACGCCGCCCAGTCTAATCGTCAAAGCGACGCGATGCCCCCTGTGGACGGGTGTGGGGCGGCCCACGTGGGGCGTGGGACAGGGCGGCCGGATGCGCCCCGGCGCCGGGCGGGCACGGGGGCGCACCCAGGCGGCTGCCGGGGGCGTGCCCGGGGTGCGGGGGTCGGGCCCGCACCCCGGGGCTCCGGTCGGAACCGGTGGCCGAGTGCCGTCAGGGGCCGTGGCCGAGTGGCGTCAGGGGCCGTGGCCCGGCGCCCTCAGGAGCGGTACCCGAGCACCGTCATCATCCCCGCCTCCGCGTGGTAGACGTTGTGGCAGTGGATCATCCACAGGCCGGGGTTGTCCGCGTCGAAGTCCACCGTCAGCGTGCCGTTCGGCGGGACGACCGCCGTGTCCTTGCGGGGGCGCCCCGGGGTGCCCGCCAGGGCGAACGTGTGGCCGTGCAGATGGAGCGGGTGCCACATCGCGGTGCCGTTGGTGAACGCGATCCGGACGCGCTCCCCGGCACGGACCGGGTGGCGCCCGCCGGGGGAGTAGGGCTTCCCGTCGAACGCCCAGTCGTACTTCGCCATGCCGCCGGTCAGCCGGATCCTGACCGTGCGGTCGGGCGCGCGGTCGTCCAGGGCCACGGAGTCGTCGGCCGTGAGCCGGTCGGCCAGGAGCACACGGCCCGTCAGCTCCTCGGGGCGCGCCGACGCGGGCGGCGGCGCGCCCCCGCCGGTGCGGAGCAGCGCCCGGGCCGCCGCCTTCTTGCCCTCGGCCACCGCCGTCAGCGGGAACACGCCGTCCTTGACGGTGACCAGGACGTCGTACCGCTCGCCCATGCCGATGAGCAGCGCGTCGGCCTTCTTGTGCCGCACCGGGAAGCCGTCCGTGTGCGTCACCGTCAACTCGTGGCCCCCGAGCGCCACCCGGAAGGCCGTGTCGCCGCCCGCGTTGATCAGACGGATGCGGACGCGGTCGCCGGGGCGGGCGCGGAAGGTCGTGGGGGACTTGGGGATGCGGCCGTTGAGCACGTAGTGGGGATAGGCCACGTCGCCCGCGTCCGGGCCGAGGATGTCGCTCTTGGCGCCCATCATCATCCGGGAGGGCCCGGCCGGGTCGCTCGGCCCCGCGGTGCCCTCGGACCGGGCCCGCGTCATCGACATGTGGGACATGTCGTGCCCGCCCCCTCCGTCGTCGTCCCCGCCGCCGCTCCCGCCGTGGTCCATCCCGGCCCGCAGCTCCTTCAGGACGGCGTCCGGCGTGGAGCCGTCCACCCCGTCGACCCAGTCGTCCAGGACGACGACCCACTCCTTGTCGTACTCCAGGGGCTCCTTGGGGTCGTCGACGATCAGGGGGGCGTAGAGACCCCGGTCCTGCTGGGTGCCCGCGTGCGGATGGAACCAGTACGTCCCCGGGTGCGGGACCTTGAAGCGGTACGTGAAGTCGGCGCCGGGCCTGATCCCGCGCTGGGTGAGGGCGGGGACGCCGTCCATGTCGTTGCGCAGGGCGAGGCCGTGCCAGTGCAGCGTGGTGGGCTCGGGGAGGTGGTTGGCGAGGGTGAGGGCGAGGGTGTCGCCCGCGGTGACGCGGACCTCCTTGCCGGGCAGGTCCTCGCCGTACGCCCACGTGCGCACCGTGGGGCCGCCCAGGTCGAGCGTCGCCGGCGCGGCCGTGAGCCGCAGCTTCCTGACCCGGCCGCCGCCGGGGCGCCTGCGCTCCGCGGCGGCGACCTCACGGCCGGTGGGCGTCACATAGCCCTTCGGGGGCGCGGACGGGCCGCCCTGGCCGCCGCCCGTGTGCCCGGAGTGGGAGCCGTCGCCGGAGCAGGCCGTCACGAGTCCCGTGCCGACGGCGGCGAGCGCGGCGCCGAGCAGCGTCCGGCGCGACGCGTCCGGGAGGCGGGACGCGGGCGATGACTGGGGGGTGCGCGAGAGGGGTGTGCGCATGGTTGATGAACACCTCGTCTGGTGTGGTGCGTGCAGAAGGGCGCGTCTGCTGCTTCTGGTACACCGCTCACCGCCCGGAGGTTCCCATTCCGTCTCCGGGGCGTGCGGGCAGCGCGAAACAGCCGGTGCGGCGGCCTATACGCGCAGCACGGCCAGGCGGGTGAGGAGGGCGCGGGGCGGCGGAGGGTTCGGCCGCAGGGCGTCGATGAGGCGGGCGAGGCGGGGTACGTGCGCGGGTGCGGCCCAGAGCCGGTGGCGGACCGCCGCGTGCAGCAGGGCGAGGGTGAGGGCGGCGCCGAGGACGGCCAGGCAGACGGAGAGGGGGTCCATGCCGGAGTCGTGGCCGCCGGTGGGGTCGCCCGCGGCCGGACCCACGGCTGCCGGGTTCAGGCCCGCCGGGCCGACGTCCGCCGGGCCCATGGCCATCGCCCCGCGCGCGTGCCCGCCACCCTTGTCCACGCGCGCGTGGACACCACCGCTCTCCCCGCGCGCGTGCCCGCCGCCCGCAGCCGCTCCGGCGTGTCCGCCCGCAGCCACCCCCGCGTGCCCGCCCCCAGTAGCCCGTTCGGCGCTCGCCCCGTGCTCCCGGGGGTGACCCAGCGAATGCATCGCCACGATGCCGAAGAGCAGCGCGACGAGCAGGGCGAGGTGGCTCGCGCGCGTCGTCGGGCTCTTCGGGGTCACGGCCCGGAGCCTACCCCTCCTGGGTATGGGGTGACATGCGGCCCCGGCACCCTCCGCCGATCATGAGCCCATGACGACCACGGACAAGCCCGGCGAGGGCGGGGCGACGCCCGGAGCCGCGGCGGCGGAGGACGTGGCCGGGCTCGCCCCGGACCGGGCCGCCGACACCGGGACCAAGCGGCAGTTCATCTCCTGGCTGACCCTCGCCCTCATGACCACCGCGTCGGTGGCCAGCCTGCGCCCGTCCCCGTCGATGGCCCTGTACGGCCTCGCCGCGGTCTTCCTCTATCTGCTGCCCGCCGTGGTCTTCCTGCTGCCCACCGCGCTCGTCGGCGCCGAACTGGCCTCCGGCTGGACCGGCGGCATCTACCGCTGGGTCAGCGAGGCCCTGGGCAAGCCGCTGGGGTTCGTCGCCGTGTGGTGCCAGTTCGCCATGACCATCGCGTACTACCCGAGCCTGCTCGCGTACGTGGCCTCGACGTTCGCGTACGTCGTGCACCCGAGCCTCGCCGAGGACGGCCTCTACGTGGCCATCGTCATCGTCGTCATCTACTGGACCGGGGTGTGGGTGACCTCGCGCGGCACGAAGACCGTCGCCGGGCTCTCCTCGCTCGGCCTGGTCGTCGGCACGCTGGTGCCGGGTGTCGTCCTCGTCGCGCTCGGCATCGTCTTCCTGGGGGAGGGCAACGCCTCCGAGGCGCCGATGAGCGCCGACCACTGGCTGCCGCCGTGGACCGGCCTGGCCAGCCTCGTCCTCATCGTCAACAACTTCCTGTCGTACGCGGGCATGGAGATGAACGGCGTGCACGTCTCCTCGCTGCGGCACCCGCGCGCCGAGTACCCGCGCTCGGTCTTCCTGGCCACCGGGCTCGTCCTGCTGATCTTCATCCTTCCGGCGCTGGCGATCAGCTGGGTCATGCCGGCCTCCGAACTCAGCCTCACGGCCGGTCTGATGCAGGCCTTCCAGGCGTTCTTCGACCACTTCCACGTCGGCTGGATGACCAAGGTCGTCGGGATCATGCTGGTGCTCGCGGCGCTCGGCGGGATGCTGACGTGGCTGGCCGGACCGGCCAAGGGGCTGGTGACCCTGGCCCGGCAGGAGGGGTATCTGCCGCCGTTCCTGCAGAAGTTCAACCGGCACGGCGTGCCGCTCAACATCATGGTCGCGCAAGGGGTCGTGACCACCCTCATCGGCGTCCTCTACGCGTTCAGCGACGACGTCTCCAGCGCGTACTGGATGTTCTCCGTCATCACCGTGCAGATCTACCTCATCGCCTATCTGCTGATGTTCGTGGCCGTGGTGCGGCTGCGCGCCACCCAGCCGCACGTGCGGCGCGGCTTCGTGGTGCCCGCCGTGACGCTGGTCGCCGGGGTCGGCTTCGTCGCCTCGGCGTGCGCGCTCGGCATCGGCTTCGTACCGCCCGACCAGTTCGGGAACGCGCCGCTGTGGCGCTATCTGCTCATCGTCGGCGGCGGGCTCCTCGCGCTCGGCGTCGTCGCGCCCGCCGCCTTCCTCAAGTACCGCAGACCGGAGTGGATTCACCCTGACCACCAGCGCGCGAACCCCACGGACTAGCCTTTGTCCCCCTATGTCTCCCGAGCCCCCCGCCGCCGGAGTCCGCCGCGGCGCCCGCACGGCCGTCGCGGTCCTTCTCGCGCTCGGCGCCCTCGCCTACACCACCTGGGCCTTCGAGGTGTTCCTGCCGACCGGGCTCTCGCCGCTGCGGTCGTACGTCAGTGAACTCGCCGCCGAGGACCAGCCGTACGGGACGTTCTTCCGCTCCCTGGACTTCGGGGCGGGCGTGCTGGTGTGCGCCGGGGCGGTGCTCGCGCTGCTGTGGCGCGTCCGGCCCGCCGGGCTCTCGCGCGGCCTCGCCCGCCTGACCGCCCTCGGGTGGGCCGGCGTCGCGCTCTTCGGCGCGGCCACCGCGGCCGACTCGCGGCTCCCGCTGAGCTGCGCGCCCACCGCGGACGCGGCCTGCGTGGCCCGGGAGCGGGCCGGGCTCGTGCCCGCGGCGCACTCCGCGCACGCCGTCAGCAGCAGTGTCGCGGTGGCGGGGGCGCTGGTGGGGATGGTGCTGCTCACGCTGGTCGTACGCAGGGCCGGGGCACGCGAGGGCGTCCGCGCGGGCGGGCTCCTCACCCTCCTCCTCGGTGTCGAACTGGCCGCCACCGTATGGACGCTGGCGGCCGTCGCCGCGTTCGACGCCGGTCGGGGAACCTGGGGGCTCGGGGTCGCGCAGCGGCTCCAGTTGCTCACGATCGCGGTGTGGCTGGTGGTGGTGGCGTGGCTGGTACGGCGGTCGTGGCGGCGGGGGTGAGGCGGACGACGCCGTCCTCCCGGGGGTCCTTCGTACGGATCGACGGGGTGCCGCATCACGTGGACGTGACCGGGGACGGGCCCGTGTGCGTGCTCAGCGCGGGGCTCGGCCTCGCCTGGGCGGAGTGGGACCCCGTGGTGGCTCTCCTCGCCCCCCACCGCACCGTCGTCCGCTTCGACCGGCCCGGCCTCGGGCTCAGCGCGCCCGCGCCGGGTGCGCCCACGCTGGCGGCGGAGGCCGGGCGGATCGGGCTCGTCCTGGACGCGGTGGGGTTCGGCGGCGCGGCGGTGACCGTCGTGGGGCACTCGCTCGCCGGGTTCCACGCCGAGGCGTTCGCGCGGCTCCGTCCTCGGCGGACGGCCGGGGTGGTCCTGGTCGACTCCAGCGTGGAGGCGTCGGCGCGCGCCGTTCCCGGCCGGGCGGTGCGGGTGGGCGCCGCCCGGGTCGCTGGGGCGGTGCTCGGGGCGGCCGGGGTGCCGCTCGCGGTCGGGCCGTCCGTGCGGTGGCTGGCGGGGCGCCCGGCGCCGCGGGGGCTGCGGTCGCTCTACGGTTCGAGCCGGGTGTGGCGTGCGGGGCTCCTGGAGTACGCGACGTACGCCGACGTGGCGCACGAGCTCGCGGTGCTGCGGCGCGGGACGCGGATGCCCGCCGGGACCCCGGTCTCGGTCCTCGCGGCGTCCACCTCCCGCCCGCCCGTCTCCGACCCCTGGCTGACCCACCAACGCGCCTTGGCCACGACACTGGGCGCGACGTACCGCGCCCTGACCCCGGCGGGCCACCTCGTGATGCGGGACCGTCCCCACGAGGTGGCGGAGGCAATCCTCGGGACCGGCTAGCCCCGCTCACCGCCGCATCCGGGCGCACCGCAGCCGTGACGGCATCGTCGGCCCGGGCTGTGCCCACCCTCCCCCAAGCTCTCGACTTCGCTCGAGCAGGGGGACCCCCATCGCCCTGCGGAACGCCTGCCCACAGCGGGGGCATGTCGCTGGTCCCTCGCACCTCGGCGACGCCGCTCGACCGTCGATGCACCGGCAACCCCGGTCGGCGTCTCCGCGACGGTGGCGGGGGCATGGCCTGCTGCCAGAAGCCCGCTGTGAGGGGTGAACGGGTGGGCGGGTGGGGGATTGTCCGCCGCGGAGCGGCGGGACTGGGACGGCGCCGGCGAGGCGGAGCCTCAGGCGCCCCCCTGAGACACGGCAAGACGCCGCACGCTCGCGCGGACCACGATGTGCGTACCCAGCACGTGCCGCTCCGGCCCGGACCGCGGCGGCGCCCCCGCCAGGGCGAGGCGGACGGCGGTGCGCCCCATCTCCTCGGCGGGGATGTGGACGGTGGTGAGCCCGGGCGTGATGTCGGAGGCGACGGGATCGTCGTTGTAGCCGACGACGGAGACGTCGTCGGGGACGGAGAGCCCGTACTCCCCGAGGGCGACCACCGTGGCGGCAGCCACCCGGTCGTCCCCGGCGAACACGGCGGTGAACTCCGGCTTCCCGTCGGCGTCCCGCAGCAGATCCCGGATGGCCTCGTACCCGTGGTGCGGCCCGAACCCGACCCCGTGCACGATCGCGTCGGAGCGCGGCACCCCGTGGTCGTCGAGGGCCCGCAGATACCCGTGCACCCGGTCCTCCCCGGTGGTGTTGCCGGGCTGGTAGCCGATGAGGGCGATGCGCCGGTGCCCGGCGCCGAGCAGATGGCTGGTCACGGCGTACGCGCCCGCCTCGTTGTCGTACTCGACGACGAGCGCGGGCACGTCGGGCGCGGGCGCGGGCCGCCCGCACAGCACCAGGCGGGAGCCCGCTGCGGCGAGGGCCTGGGCGTACCGGGCCATCCGCTCCCGGTACTCGTCGTCCTCGATGACCCCGCCGACGAGGACGACGGCCTCGGCGGCCTGTTCCCGCATCATCTGCACGAGCGCGAGCTCCCGCGCCGGATCGCTGCCGGTGGAGGCGACGAGGGTGAGCCGCCCGTGCCGGGCGGCCTCCATCTCGACGCCCTGCGCGACGTGCGCGTAGAACGGGCTCAGCACGTCGTAGGTGAGCACGGCGATGGTCTTGCGCCCGGCGCCCGCCAACGCGCGGGCGTGCGCGTTGACGACGTAGTCCAGTTCCTTCACGGCCCGCTGCACCTTCGCCCGCGAGGTCGCGGACGTCGGGTAGTTGCCCGCGAGGACCCGCGAGACGGTCGCCACGGAGACCCCCGCGCGCGCGGCGACTTCGCGGATGGTGACCCGTTCCCCCACTGGTGATTCTCCTCGACTCGCCTGGTCCCGGCCGCCCTTGGACGGCGGGCGGACGCGCGTGACGTACGAAACGGCGCGGCCGGGACGGACCGGCGCCCGCCCGGCACCATCATCGCGCCCCCGCCCCCGCCTCAGTGCGCCGCCTCGTACTCCTCCGCGAATTCCTCGGCGCACTTGTCGCCGCCCTGCGACCGCCACTTGCGGTGGACGTCGTCCCAGGAGGACAGGCTCTTGCGGCCGGAGACGACGGCCGTGACGCCGTCCTCGACGATCTGCTGGAGGGACGCCCCGACCCGGTTGAAGGTCGCCGACTGCAGCCCCCAGCGGTCGTTGGGCACGAGCAGCGGCACGACCTTCTTCTCCCAGGCGTGCAGGCGTTTCGTGAGTTCGGCCTGCCCGGGGAAGTACAGCGGCTGCGGCGCGTCCATCAGATAGGGGAACGGCAGGTTCGTACGGGACTCGACGAGGCCGCGCTCCGTGGGGATCGGGTCGCCCGCCTTGTCGAACCGGAAGTGGGTGCCCTCCACTCCGTAGTGCGTGAGCTGGTACTCCTTGGAGCCGAACGGCGACGCCAGCCAGTCGAGGACGCGCAGCATGAGCCGGACGCGCTCCTTGGACGCCTTCTTGACGACGGTGTAGCCGAAGCAGCCGCGGTTCTGCTGGTAGACGGGCGTCGCGCCGGGCACTTCGTAGGGCACGGCGGCGTCCAGGGTGTACGCGTCCTTGATGCCCTGCGCGTTGGAGAGCACCGCGCCCCAGCCGTCCGTCATGGAGCGCACGGTGCCGTTGTAGAACTGCGTCTTGAGGTCGACCTGGGAGATCGAGGTGGCGTCGGAGTTGTAGGCGCCGTCGGCCCGCAGCCGCGCCATGAACTCCAGGGCGGCCTTGAACTCCTCGGTGCCGTACATGGGCGTGATCCGGCCGTCCTTGATCCGCCACTCGTTGGGCGCCCCGTGCCACATGGCGTGGTAGAGGTAGCTGTAGTAGCTGACGGTCGAGGTGCCGAGCATGTGCTTGCCGCCGCCGGAGCCCTCCTTGGCCATCGCCCGGAAGTCCGACGCCGACATGCCCGGCCGGTAGCCCGCCTTGTCGAAGGCCTCCCGGTTGACGAACATCGCGCCCTGCACCTTGGCCCGCTCGACCGGAAGCCCGTAGAGCCGCCCCCCGATCCGGCCCATGCCCTCCCAGGCGTACGTGGGGATGCCCGCGAGGTTCGGGTAGTCCTTGATCGCGTCGCCCGACAGGTACTCCGACAGGTCGGCGCAGCGTGCCTTCACGAACTGCGCCTCGCGCGGCAGGACGTACCCGCCGCCGATGTTGATGAGGTCCGGCAGGTCCCCGCTGTCGCCCGCCGTCAGCGTCGCCATCTTCGAGCGGAAGTCCGCGTCCGGCACGACCGTGAACTCGACCTCGACGCCGAGGGCCTCGTTCATCGCCTGCCAGTACTTGTTGGACCCGGCGGGCTTCGGCGGCGTGCCGTACGTGATGGACAGGACGCGGATCTTCTCCTTGCCGGTGCCCGGCCTGCCGTCCGTCGCCGTCACCAGACGCCGCGGGTAGGAGGTGAAGCCCGCCTGCACGCCCGCGGTGCTCGGCGGCAGGTCGGGCGCCGGGCCCCGCGTCGGGGTGAAGGTGGGCCAAGGGGCCATCTTCTTCCCGGCGTTGGACACGTCACCGCCGCCGCTCGAGCCGGTGGCACAGCTGGTGAGGACGGCGGGGGCCGCGACGGCGGCACCGCCGACGGCGATCGAGCGCAGCAGCGCACGGCGCCCGATGGGGCGGCGCGAGGAACCCTGGGAACCGGACACGAGGTCAACCTTTCGGCGGGTACGGGGAGTCGGCTCAGCTCTTGATGGCGCCGGTGAGCACGCCCTTGGTGAAGTACTTCTGCAGGAAGGGGTAGACGAGCAGGATCGGCACGGTCGCGATCACGAGGACGGCCATCTGGGTCGTCTGCGGCGCGGAGACCTGGCCCGCCTCGCTCAGGCCGGTGTCGGCGATCTGGGAGCCGCCGATGACGTACGTACGCAGGACCTGCGACAGCGGCCAGTGGTCGGACTCCAGGTAGATCGAGGCATGGAACCAGGCGTTCCAGTAGCTCACCGCGTAGAACAGCGAGACCACCGCGAGCGCCGCCTTCGACAGCGGGAGCACGACCCGCCACAGGATCTGCCAGTCGTTCGCGCCGTCCAGGCGCGCCGCCTCGTACAGCTCCTCGGGGATGCCCTGGAAGAAGCCGCGCAGGACGATCAGGTTGAAGACGTTGATGAGCACCGGCGCGACCAGAGCCGCGTATGTGTCCATCATTCCCATGCCCTTGACCAGTAGGAACGCCGGGATCATGCCGGGCGGGAAGAGGAACGTGAACAGGATCAGGAGCAGCACCGGCTTGCCGCCGAAGACGCCGGGGCGGGCGAGGGCGTAGGCGAGGAAGGTGGTGCAGGCGAGCGAGAAGAGGGTGCCCGCGGCCGTCAGGACGACGCTCACGCCGAGGGCCTCGGTGACGATGCCGCCGCTCAGGACGGTGCGGTAGGCGCGCAGGGTCGGCTCGCTCGGCCACAGGACCCAGCCGCCGTTCGCGACGACCTCCCGGTTGGACGCGAGCGACGTCGAGACGATCACGAGGAAGGGGATCAGGACCAGCGCGAGGACGACGGCGACCGCCACGCCCTTGGCGGCCTTGGTGAGGGGCCGGGGCCGCTCCATCCAGGCGGGCCGGACGGCGTTGTGGCTGCTCACTTGTAGACCCCCTGCTCGCCGAGCCGGTGTGCGATCCGGTTGGCCGTGAAGACGAGCGCCGCGCCGACGACGCCCTTGAAGAGTCCGGCGGCGGCCGCGTAGCCGGTGTCGCCGCCGACGATGCCCTGCCAGAAGACGAAGGTGTCCAGGACCTCACCGGCCTCCGGGCCCACCGACTGCCGTTGCAGCAGCATCTGTTCGAAGCCGACGGACAGGATGTCGCCGAGCCGCATGATGAGCAGCAGGATCACGATGGGCCGGATGCTGGGCAGCGTGACGTGCCAGAACCGCCGCCAGGGCCCTGCCCCGTCGATCGCCGCGGCCTCGTAGAGCTGCTCGTTCACCTGCATCAGCGCGGCGAGGAAGATGATCGTGCCCCAGCCCGCGTCCTTCCAGATCACTTCGAGGACGACGAGCGGCTTGTACGCGTCCGGGTTGCCGATGATGTCGACGGTGTGCAGGCCCGCGTCGCTCAGCGTCGCGTTCAACAGGCCGGTGTCGCCGAGCACTTGCTGGAACAGCGCCACCACGACGACCCACGACAGGAAGTGCGGCAGATAGATCACGGACTGGGTGAAGCGGCGCAGCAGGTCCGAGGTCAGGCTGTGCAGCAGCAGCGCGAGGGCGAGCGGCGCGGGGAAGAAGAACACGAGCTGGAGCACCGCGATGAACAGCGTGTTCCAGGTCGCGTGCCAGAAGTCCGGGTCGCCGAACATCCGGCTGAAGTTCTCGGTGCCGACCCAGGGGCTCGCCCACAGGCCGTCGAAGGGGACGTACTCCTTGAACGCCACGGCGTTCGCGATGAACGCGCCGTAGTGGAAGACCAGGAAGTACGCGAGGCCCGGCACCATGAGCAGCACCAGGAGCCGAGTGCGCTGAAACCGTTTCCACTTCTCACCACGCCCGCTTTTGCGGGCATTTGCCCCCTCGGTGGGCTCGGTCGGCGGTGTCACCGCCTCGATTTCGGCCCGGTCCTTCGTCACCGCTGACACGGAACCCCCAGTCTTGAACACAGCTGTCGGGACAAGGTGCCGGGAATCTAAAGCGGTTACTGCCCCCGGTCAACCCCCTTCGCACTGCGGCCCCTTGCTGCTGCCTGCTGTCTCTTGACCGCTGCGGCGGCATGGTCCTAGCCTCCTGACGTCTTCCAGTAACCGTTTTCTACGAGAGGTGGCGACGCGTGCCCGATCAGCTGGAGCAGCCGCGGGAAGCCGTGGAGTCGGGCGGGGCCGCGGAGTCGGTCGAGGCTGCGGATTCGGTCGAGGCCGCCGAGGCGACGGGAGCCGGAGGGGCGGCGCGGCGCAGGCCGGTGGCCGCCGTCGCCATGGGGGCCGACGTCGTGGACCGCGTCCTCGCCCCCGGCCTGCGCCAACGCCTCGCCCGTAGCGTCGAGTTGCCGCCCGGCGCGCTCACCGGCGGGCTCACCGGCGCCGACGCCCGCGCGGTGCTCGGCCGCGCCGAGGTCCTCGTCACCGGCTGGGACTGCCCCCGCCTGACCGCCGACGTGCTCGCCCACGCGCCCCGCCTGCGGGCCGTCGTGCACGCCGCCGGGTCCGTCAAACCCGTGGTCACCGACGCCCTGTGGGACCGCGGCGTCCTCGTCTCCTCCGCGGCCGACGCCAACGCGGGCCCCGTCGTCGCCTACACCCTCGCCGCGATCACCTTCGCCACGAAGGGCGCGCTGCCCGCCGCCGCCCGCTACGCCGAGCGCTGGCCGCCGTTCACCGAGCGGACCGGCGCCGACGCCCGCACCATCGGCGTCGTCGGGGCGTCCCGCATCGGCCGCCGCGTCATCGCCGCCCTCAACGCCTCCGACGCCGGACACCGCGTCCTGCTCACCGACCCCTACGTCACCCCCGCCCAGGCCGCCGCCCTCGGCGTCGACCTCGTGGACCTGCCCGACCTCTGCCGGGCCAGCAGCGTCGTCACCCTGCACGCGCCCCAACTCCCCGAGACCCGGGGCCTGCTGAGCGCGCACATGCTCTCCCTCATCCCCGACGGCGGCGTCGTCGTCAACACCGCGCGCGGCTCCCTCGTCGACACCGACGCCCTGACCCGCGCCTGCGCCGCCGGCCGCCTCGACGCCTTCCTCGACGTCACCGACCCCGAGCCCCTGCCGCCCGGGCACCCCCTCCTCGCCCTCCCCAACGTCCTGGTCACCCCGCACATCGCGGGCGCGCAGGGCAGTGAGGTGCGGCGGCTCGGGGAGTACGCCGTGGCGGAGGTCGAGCGGTACGCGCGAGGGGAGGCGCTGCTCGGGCGGCTGCGGCGGGAGGACCTCGGTCGGCTCGCCTGAGGCCCCGCCCGCGCGGGCGGGCGACTGTCAGACCCCCGTGGTGGACTGAACCCCATGACTCCTCCCAAGACTCGTCCCGTGACCCAGAAGCTGACCGTGCGGCTCGTCGGCCGTGATCTGCCCGGGGCGGAGTGCGGGGACTTCCGGGACGTGCACGTGGGGGTGCAGCGGGGCTCGGAGCCCGACCAGCTCGTCCGCGCGGACGCGGCCGAGGCGGTCTTCGCGTTCGAGGTGGCCGTGGTCGCCGCGCCGGACGGCAGCCGTGACTTCAAGGGGCCCTTCGTCCAGGGCAAGCGGGGCGAGCGCTTCTTCTACCTCACCTGGGGCGAGCTGCCTCCCGGCGGGGAGTTCGCGATGTTCCGGCGGGCGAAGCTGTGGTTCGGTGACCTGCCGGAGGCGGGGGTGGCGGCGGGGGCGGTCGTGGGGGAGGTGGGGCTCACGGATCGGGCGGGGCTGCCGTTGTGCGCGGGGGTGCGGCCGCCGGGGGTGGTGTGGGGGTAGGCCTCGCGGGGGCAGCACACTCTCCAGCCCGTCCGGCGATTGAGGACGAGGCGCGAAGCGCCGATTCGGCGGGGGTCTGTCCCACCCGCCCGGGACCCCCACCCCTGGGGTCCAGGGGCGGAGCCCCGGTTTCGGAGAAGGGGCGGGACCGGGGCGCCCCCGCGAGGGCACCCCCTACGGCTTCGCGCCCCGTGCCTTCAGGAGGTCGGACATCAGCTTGACCTCGGACTCCTGGGACTCGACCATCCCCTGCGCGAGCCGCCGCTCGACCGGCACGTCGCACCGCTCGACACACCCCTGAGCCATGTGGATGCCCCCCTGGTGATGGGCGGTCATCAGCTTCAGGTAGTAGATCTCGGCCTGCTTCCCGTCCAGCTCCCCGAGCCGCTTCATCTGCGCGTTCGTGGCCATCCCCGGCATGAGGGACCCGTCGCCCGCCGAGGGGACGCCGGTCATGTCCATCCACTCCATGGGCTCACCGGGCGGCACCTTCGGCAGCTCCCACAGGTCGAGCCAGCCCAGCATCATGCCGCGCTGGTTGGCCTGGGTCTGCGCGATGTCGTAGGCGAGACGGCGGATCTCCGCGTTCTCGGTGCGGTCGCGGATGACGTAGGACATCTCGACGGCCTGCTGGTGGTGGACGGCCATGTCCCGGGCGAACCCGGCGTCGGCGGACGTGCTCGACGGCGCGCCGGCGACGCCGGAGGAGCCCGATGAGCCGTCGGTGGACGCGACGGCGGCGGTGATCCCGCCGGCCGCGAGCACCGCCCCGGCGACGGCGCCGATCAGCCAGTCCCTGCGCTTCATCACGTCATCACTGCCCCAGGCCGTTGGTGCAGGCCGCACCGGGCTCGGGGGTCTGCTTGCCCTGGACGTAGGTGGAGAAGAAGGTGTCGATCTGCTTGTCGGCCGCGTCCTTCACCACCCGCTGGTGCCCCCAGGCGGACAGCAGGATCGGGTCCTTCTGCTTCTTCACCGGGCTCATCAGGGAGTACGGGGTCTTCTTGACCTTGGCTTCCAGCTTCTTCAAGTCGGCGGGCTTCGCCTGGTCGTTGTACGTCACCCAGACCGCGCCGTGCTCCAGGGAGTGCACGGCGTTCTCGTTCGGGATCTCCTTGGTGTAGACGTCGCCGTTGCAGTTCATCCACACCTGGTTGTGGTTGCCGCCGACCGGCGGGTTCACCGGGTAGTTCACCTTGCCGCCGACGTGGGTGCGGCCGAGCTTCTTGGCGTCCCACACCCGCTCGCCGTCGGCGGTCGTGGTGAACTTGGCGACCGCCTTGGCGTCACCCGCCTTGCCGGATTCCTTGTCGTCGTCGGCCTGCGAGATGAGGAAGTAGCCGCCGACGCCGAGGGCGGCGACGATGACCGCGCTCAAGGTGATGGTGAGCACGCTGTTGCGGCGCTCGCGGGCGCGTTCGGCGCGCCGCATCTCCTCTATCCGGGCCTTGCGCTCGGCGCTGCTCGTCTTCTTGGCGGAACCCATGGTGTGTCCTTCTGCGGAAAGCGACGGAGTCGGATGGGTTGAACAAGGGGCGGTGCGTGGAACAGAGGCGGTGCGTGGAACGGGTGGAACCAAAAGGCGATGCGCGGTACGGCCGGGGTGTTGCGGGTGCGTTGATCGTAGCCTCCGCGTCGGCGGGCGGAGGAGGCGCTCTGTCAAATACTGCACGGGCGGCACGGGGGACGGCCGCCGCCATCCGGCCGATCCCGGCCACGCGGATCCCCGCCACCCGGCCCCGGCCGCCCCGCCGGGCCCCGTACCCGCCCCGGATACCCCGGGCCCGGGTGAGCGTGCACTATGGGCAAGGAGCAGCCGCAACGCGCACGAAACCGTGTGGTGGGATGCTCGTGTGCCGGGGCGACGTCCCATGGCTTGGGAGCAGCCGGTTCCGACCAGCAAGGATGGGTGGAAGTCGAGATGGACAAGCAGCAGGAGTTCGTGCTCCGCACTCTCGAGGAGCGCGACATCCGGTTCGTGCGCCTGTGGTTCACGGACGTACTCGGCTTCCTGAAGTCGGTCGCGGTCGCTCCCGCCGAGCTTGAACAGGCCTTCGACGAGGGCATCGGCTTCGACGGCTCGGCCATCGAGGGCTTCGCCCGGGTCTACGAGTCCGACATGATCGCCAAGCCGGACCCCGGCACCTTCCAGGTCCTGCCCTGGCGCGCCGAGGCCCCCGGCACGGCCCGCATGTTCTGCGACATCCTGATGCCGGACGGCTCCCCGTCCTTCGCGGACCCCCGTTACGTACTGAAGCGGGCCCTCGCCAAGACCTCCGACCTCGGGTTCACCTTCTACACCCACCCCGAGATCGAGTTCTTCCTGCTCAAGGACAAGCCCCTGGACGGCTCCCGGCCGGTCCCCGCCGACAATTCCGGCTACTTCGACCACACCCCGCAGAACGTGGGCATGGACTTCCGCCGCCAGGCCATCACGATGCTCGAATCCATGGGCATCTCGGTCGAGTTCAGCCACCACGAGGGCGCCCCCGGCCAGCAGGAGATCGACCTGCGCTACGCCGACGCGCTCTCCACGGCCGACAACATCATGACGTTCCGCCTGGTCATGAAGCAGGTGGCCCTGGAGCAGGGCGTCCAGGCGACCTTCATGCCGAAGCCGTTCTCCGAGCACCCCGGCTCCGGCATGCACACCCACCTGTCCCTCTTCGAGGGCGACCGCAACGCCTTCTACGAGTCCGGCGCCGAGTACCAGCTCTCCAAGGTCGGCCGCTCCTTCATCGCGGGCCTGCTGAAGCACGCCGCCGAGATCTCCGCGGTCACCAACCAGTGGGTGAACTCCTACAAGCGCATCTGGGGCGGCTCCGAGCGCACCGCGGGCGCCGGCGGCGAGGCCCCCTCGTACATCTGCTGGGGCCACAACAACCGCTCCGCGCTCATCCGCGTGCCCATGTACAAGCCCGGCAAGACCGGCTCGGCCCGCGTCGAGGTCCGCTCCATCGACTCCGGCGCGAACCCGTACCTGACGTACGCCGTCCTGCTCGCCGCCGGCCTCAAGGGCATCGAGGAGGGCTACGAGCTGCCGCCGGGCGCCGACGACGACGTCTGGGCCCTCTCCGACGCGGAGCGGCGCGCGATGGGGATCGAGCCGCTGCCGCAGAACCTCGGCGAGGCGATCGCCCTCATGGAGCGGTCGGAGCTGGTCGCCGAGACGCTCGGCGAGCACGTGTACGACTTCTTCCTGCGGAACAAGAAGCAGGAGTGGGAGGAGTACCGGTCCGAGGTGACCGCGTTCGAGCTCCGCAAGAACCTGCCAGTGCTGTAACGCGGGAAAAGCCGCAGACGCGTCTGCCGAGGCACCGAGCAGACGCGTCTGCGGCTTTGACCTGGTTGCTCGCGCAGTTCCCCGCGCCCCTTTCAGGGGCGCTCACCTCCGCAGCCGTCAGGGGGAGGGCACGATCGCGTCCCGGAGAGGCGTCACCGCACGGACTCTGTACTCCTGGATCGCCCAGCCATTGCCGTCCGGGTCCGTGAAGTACATGAATGTCGCGCCGTCCTGCTCGGAGTACTGGACGGGCTCCGTGACGTCCAGGCCGCGGGCCAGCAACTCGGTGTGGGCCTGCTTGATGTCGGCCACGCACAGCTGGAGGCCGTGGTAGCTGCCGGGCTCGGGGGTGGGGCCCGGGGTGGTCTCCCAGATGGCGTCGCCGAGCATGATGGAACAGCCGGACCCGGGCGGCGTGAGCTGCACGATCCGCACGCCCGGCAGGACCTCCGCGTCGATGTCGACGTGGAAGCCGCACTTGCTCTCGTAGAACTCCTTGGCGCGGTCGATGTCGCTGACGGGCACGCCGATCACTTCGAGTGTGTAGTCCATGGCACGAGTACAGCAGCGATCGTGCGGCTTGTCCGGGCGAAGGACCGCGTGGGTCAGGAGAAGCGGTAACGCGTCTGGCTGAACGGCTCGCCCTTGCCGAACCCGAACGCTGTTCGGGGCGCCACCACGAAGACGTACGCGCGTCCCGACGGGTGCAGGAAACAGCCGTCCCCCACGTCGTAGTGGAAGAAGCCGCCGTACTTCTGCTCCCAGGCAGCCGCGAGCTCCCGCAGCAGCGCCTCGTCCGTGGTGCGGACCGCCGTGCCCTCGACGACCACGTCCAGGCCCTCGTACCAGGCGTTGGTGCCCGTCGTCAGGACCACCTCGGCGTTGGCCTCCACGTTGCGGGCCTTGCGCTCCTCGGGGCCGGTGGAGAAGTACAGGGCGTCCCCGTGCCACAGGGCGCTCAGCGGGGTGACGTGCGGGCGCCCGTCGGGACGGACCGTCGAGATCCAGAACAGCTCGGCCGCCGCCAGGGCGTCCCGGGCCCGGGGCCAGGGGGTCGGGGCGACTCCCTCGCTGCTGTAGCGGGGGTCGACATCGGTACGGGGTTCCCGGCTCGGCATGACGTGGCCTCCTGCTCTCCATGGTCCTGTCCCAGTGGGGACCCCGCACGCGGGCAGAACTCATCGGCCGGGCCCTGGGTAGGCTCGTGGCCAGGAACAGGCGAGCGAAGGGCGCGGGGATGACGGTGCCGCAGGGGCGCAGGAGCAGTACGTTCACGCGGCTGCTGCGGTACGGGTTCACCGACCCGTCCGCCGCCGAACGCCTCCTCGCCGCGCCCGAGCTCGACGCCGTCCGCACCGACCCGGTGCTCCTCGACGCCCTCGGCGCCACCGCCGACCCGGACCTGGCGCTGCTCGGCCTGGTCCGGCTCACGGAGGCGCAGCCGGACCACACCGCGCGCCGCGAACTGCTCGACACCCTGATCAGCGCCAAGCCCCTGCGGGACCGCCTGCTCGGCGTCCTGGGCGCCTCCGAGGCCCTGGCCGACCACCTGGCCCGGCACCCCGGGGACTGGCGGGCCCTGGTCACGTACGAGGCCGTCGACCTGCACCCGGGCGTCGCCGAGTTCGAGCGGGGCCTCGCCGAGGCCCACGACCCGGTGTCGCTGCGCGTCGCCTACCGCCGCTGCCTGCTGTCCATCGCCGCCCGCGACGTCTGCGGCACCACCGACGTCTCCCAGGCCGCCGCCGAGCTGGCCGACCTCGCCACGGCCACCCTGCGCGCCGCGCTCGCCATGGCCCGCAGGGCCGCGCCCGCCGACGCCGCCCAGTGCCGCCTCGCGGTGATCGCGATGGGCAAGTGCGGCGGCCACGAGCTGAACTACGTCTCCGACGTCGACGTGATCTTCGTGGGTGAGGCCGTCGACAGTGCCGACGAGGACAAGGCGCTGCGGGCCGCGACCCGCCTCGCCTCGCACCTGATGCGGATCTGCTCCGAGACCACGGTCGAGGGCACCATCTGGCCGGTCGACGCCAATCTGCGCCCCGAGGGCAGGAACGGCCCGCTGGTGCGGACCCTGTCCAGCCACCTCGCGTACTACCAGCGCTGGGCGAAGACCTGGGAGTTCCAGGCGCTGCTCAAGGCGCGGCCCGTCGCCGGTGACGCCGAGCTGGGCGCGGACTACGTGGCCGCCGTCGCACCCCTTGTGTGGCAGGCCGCCGAGCGCGAGAACTTCATCGACGACGTGCAGAAGATGCGCCGCCGCGTCGTCGAGAACATCCCCGCGGGCGAGGTCGACCGCGAGCTGAAGCTCGGCCCCGGCGGTCTGCGCGACGTCGAATTCGCCGTCCAGTTGCTCCAGTTGGTGCACGGCCGCGCCGACGCCTCGCTGCGCAGCGCCACCACGCTCGACGCCCTCGCCGCGCTCGCCGCGGGCGGCTACGTGGGCCGCGTGGACGCCACCCAGCTCGACGACGCCTACCGCTTCCTGCGCTCCCTGGAACACCGCATCCAGCTCTACCGGCTGCGCCGCACCCATCTGCTGCCCGACGACGACGCCGACCTGCGCCGCATCGGCCGCTCCCTGGGCATGCGCACCGAGCCCCTCACCGACCTCGCCCGCGCCTGGAAGCGGCACACCTCCGTGGTCCGCCGCCTGCACGAGAAGCTGTTCTACCGCCCGCTGCTCGACGCCGTCGCCCAGCTCGCCCCCGGCGAGTCCCGGCTCAGCACGGAGGCGGCCAGGGAACGCCTGGTGGCGCTCGGGTACGCCGACCCCGGCGCGGCCCTGCGCCACCTGGAGGCCCTCGCGTCCGGCGTGACCCGCAAGGCCGCCATCCAGCGCACTCTGCTGCCCGTCCTGCTCGGCTGGTTCGCCGACTCCGCCGACCCCGACGCGGGCCTCCTCGGCTTCCGCAAGGTGTCCGACGCCCTCGGCAAGACCCCCTGGTACCTGCGGCTGCTGCGCGACGAGGGCGCCGCCGCGGAGAACCTGGCCCGGGTCCTGTCGGCCGGCCGCTTCGCCCCCGACCTGCTCCTTCGCGCCCCGGAGGCGGTGGCGCTGCTCGGCGACGCCCGCGGCCTGCAGCCCCGCGAACGCGCCCCCCTGGAGCAGGAGGTCCTGGCCGCCGTGGGCCGCGCCGACGGCGGCGAGCAGGCGGTCGCGGCGGCCCGCGGGGTGCGGCGGCGCGAGCTGTTCCGCACCTCGGCCGCCGACCTCATCGCCTCCTACGGCACCGAGGAGAGCCCCGCCGAGGCCGACGTGGGCGCGCTCGTGGACCGCGTCGGCACCGCCGTGTCCGACCTGACGGCCGCCACCATCGCGGGCACGCTGCGCGCGGTGGTCCGCGCGGGCTGGGGCGAGACGCTGCCGACCCGGTTCGCGGTCATCGGCATGGGCCGCTTCGGCGGCCGTGAGCTGAGCTACGGCTCGGACGCGGACGTGCTGTTCGTGCACCAGCCCCGCGAGGGCGTGGACGACCAGGAGGCCGCGAAGGCCGCGAACGCCGTCGTCGCCGAGATGCGGCGGCTGCTGCAGCTGCCGAGCGCCGACCCGCCCCTGGTCATCGACGCGGACCTGCGCCCGGAGGGCAAGTCCGGGCCGCTGGTGCGCACCCTGAAGTCGTACGAGGCGTACTACCGCCGCTGGTCCCTGGTCTGGGAGTCGCAGGCGCTCCTTCGGGCCGACCCGGTCGCGGGCGACGCCGACCTCGGCCGCGCCTTCGTCGACCTCGTGGACCCGCTGCGCTACCCCGCCGAGGGCCTCGGCGAGGACGCGGTCCGCGAGATCCGCCGCCTCAAGGCCCGCATGGAGTCCGAGCGGCTGCCCCGCGGCGCCGACCCCACCCTGCACACCAAGCTCGGCCGCGGCGGCCTCTCCGACGTGGAGTGGACCGTGCAGCTGCTCCAGCTCCAGCACGGCTGGGCCGAGCCGGGCCTGCGCACCACCCGCACCCGCGAGGCCCTGCACGCCGCGTGCGCGGCCGAGCTGATCGCCACGGAGGACGCGGCGATCCTCGACGAGGCCTGGGTGCTCGCCACCCGCGTGCGCAACGCGGTGATGCTGGTCCGGGGCAGGGCGGGCGACACGTTCCCGTCGGACGGCAGGGAGCTCGCCGCCGTCGGGCGGTACCTGGGCTATGACGCGGGTCAGGTCGGCGTGATGCTGGACGACTACCGCAGGATCACCCGGCGGGCACGGGCGGTGATGGAGGAGCGGTTCTACGGGGCGTAGCCGGGGCGTGCGCCTAGCGGGCGTACGCCTTCTTCCGTGGCTGTTGCTCCGGCACCAGCTTCGGCAGGGCGTACGGCAGCTTTCCGTACCAGAGGCGCGCCACCGTGTAGCCGAACGCCAGGCAGATCATGCCGCCGACCGCGTCCAGCCAGAAGTGGTTGGCGGTGGCGACGATCACGACCAGGGTGAGCGTCGGGTAGAGCAGGCCGAGGACCTTCACCCAGGGCACCGACGCCAACGCGAAGATCGTCAGGCCGCACCACAGGGACCAGCCGATGTGCATCGACGGCATGGCCGCGTACTGGTTCGACATGTTCTTCAGGTCGCCCGAGGCCATCGAGCCCCAGGTGTTGTGGACGACGACCGTGTCGATGAAGTCGCCGCCGGGCACGAGACGGGGCGGCGCGAGCGGATACAGGTAGTAACCGAGGAGGGCGACGGCGGTCGTCGCGAAGAGCACCAGACGCGTGGCCGCGTACCGGCCGGGATGGCAGCGGTAGAGCCACACCAGGACGCCGAGCGTCACGATGAAGTGCAGCGTCGCGTAGTAGTAGTTCATGCCGACGATGAGCCATGTCACCGAGTCGACCGCGTGGTTGACCGAGCGCTCGAAGGCGAGGCCGAGGCTCTGCTCGACGTCCCAGATCCAGTCGGCGTTGCGCAGCGCGGCGGACTTCTGCTCCGGCACGGCGTTGCGGATCAGTGAGTACGTCCAGTAACTCACCGCGATCAACAGGATCTCGAACCACAGCTTCGGACGCCGGGGCGTGCGCAGCCGACGCAGGAGATTCCGCCCATTGCGGTCATCTGCCTCGCCCGCGATGGGTGATGAGGTGGTGGGCCCCTGTTGGCCTTCCAGTGTCGTCACAGTCATCTCACCCATAGGCACAGAGTCTGCCAGATAGCCACCACTGCTCAGATCATCCCCCGGTCGGGTTCCGGCCGCATTCCCTACGCCCCAAGTACGAGGGGATCCCCGCCACCGCGAGGACGACCGGTCCCTACGCCCCGGGGGCCGTGCGCGCGGCCGTCGAGCCCCTGACCACCAGCTCCGGCATGAACACGAATTCGCTGTGGGGGGCGGGGGTACCCCCGATCTCCTCCAGGAGCGTGCGCACCGCGGCCTGGCCCATCGCGGGCACCGGCTTGCGGACCGTCGTCAGCGGTGGATCGGTGAAGGCGACGAGCACCGAGTCGTCGAAGCCGACCACGGAGACGTCGTCCGGCACCTCCAGGCCCCGCTCCCGCGCGGCCCGGATCGCGCCGAGCGCCATCATGTCGCTGGCGCACACCACGGCCGTGCAGCCCCGGTCCAGGAGCGCGGCCGCCGCTGCCTGTCCGCCTTCGAGCGTGTACAGGGAGTGCTGGACCAGCTCCGTCTCGATGTCCTTGAGGGCCTCGGCGTCCTCGGGACCCAGCCGGAACGTCTCCCGCATCGACCGCGTGAACCCCTCGATCTTCCGCTGTACGGGGACGAAGCGCCGCGGCCCGAGGGCGAGCCCGATCCGGGTGTGCCCGAGCGAGGCCAGGTGGGTGACGGCCAGGCGCATCGCCGCGCGGTCGTCGGGCGAGATGAAGGGCGCCCGCACCTTCGGCGAGAAGCCGTCCACGAGGACGAACGGCACCCCCTGCGCGCGCAACTGCTCATAGCGCTCGGTGTCCGCGGTGGTGTCCGCGTGCAGGCCCGAGACGAAGATGATGCCCGCGACCCCGCGGTCCACCAGCATCTCGGTCAGCTCGTCCTCGGTGGAGCCGCCCGGGGTCTGGGTGGCGAGCACCGGGGTGTAGCCCTGCCGGGTCAGGGCCTGGCCGATGACCTGGGCGAGGGCGGGGAATATCGGGTTCTCCAGCTCCGGCGTGATCAGGCCGACCAGGCCCGCGCTCCGCTGCCGCAGCCGCACGGGCCGTTCGTAGCCGAGGACGTCGAGGGCGGCGAGCACGGACTGGCGGGTGGCCGCAGCGACGCCCGGCTTGCCGTTCAGGACCCGGCTCACGGTCGCCTCGCTGACCCCCGCCTGTGCTGCGATGTCGGCCAGTCGCGCGGTCACAGGATTGGACTGTACCGGTCGTGCCTCACGCTGCCCACAAGGCGGGCCTCACCGCTCCCACCAGACCGTCGCGTCCGGCGGGAGCACGGCGTTGGCGCCGGGCCCGCCCAAGTCGGCTCCCGGGGCGCGCGAGTTGAGGCTGCACAGCAGCGGGGTGCCGGGGGCGGGCAGGGTGACGGGGCGGCCGGTGAGGTTCGTGGTCACGACGAGGGTGCGGCCCGCGGCGGTCCTGCGGAACGCGAGCACGCCCGCGGGCGCCTCCTCCCACACCACGTCCCGGCCCGCGCCGAGCGCCGGGTGCGCGCGGCGCAGCGCGAGCGCCGCCCGGTACAGCTCCAGGGTCGACGCCGGGTCGCCCTGCTGCGCCGCGACCGTGAGGTCCGCCCACCCCGCGGGCTGCGGCAGCCAGCTCGGCCCGCCCGCGACCGGCCCGAACCCGAACGGCGGCCGCGCCCCTGACCACGGCAGCGGCACCCGGCACCCGTCCCGCGTGCCTTCCTGTCCTGAACGCTGCCCCGAACCCTGCCCGGCGCCGCGGAAGAACGCCGGGTCCTGGCGCACCTCGTCGGGCAGGTCCGTCACCTCGGGCAGGCCCAGCTCCTCGCCCTGGTAGAGGTACGCGGAGCCGGGCAGCGCCAGCATCAACAGGGTGGCGGCGCGCGCCCGGCGCAGGCCCCTTGCCGGGTCGCCGTCGGCGAAGCGCGTGGTGTGCCGCACCACGTCGTGGTTGGAGAGCACCCACGTCGCGGGCGCGGCCACGGAGTTCATCGCGGCCAGGGAGCGGT
Source organism: Streptomyces sp. RK9 (assembly GCF_045070545.1). Classification (NCBI taxonomy): domain Bacteria; kingdom Bacillati; phylum Actinomycetota; class Actinomycetes; order Kitasatosporales; family Streptomycetaceae; genus Streptomyces; species Streptomyces sp. RK9. Next base: position 2,132,190 of record NZ_CP173703.1, read on the forward strand.
CGATGACGGCGCGCAGCGCGGCCGCGTCCCAGCCCGTCGTGAGATACGTGAAGTTGAAGGCCTGGTGCAGCTCGTCGGGGCGCAGATACAGCGCGCTGCGCTCCACCGTCGGCGTCCACGCCTCGGCGACGGCGATGCGCTCCCCGTCGTAGCCGTCGAGCAGCGCCCGCCAGTCCCGGTAGATCTCGTGCACGCCGTCCTGGTCGAAGTACGGCACGGGCGCGGCGCCCAGGAGCTTGACCTGCTCGCCGTGGCCGACGTCCGGCAGGCCCGGGGCCTTGATCAGGCCGTGGGCGACGTCCACGCGGAAGCCGTCGACGCCGAGGTCGAGCCAGAAGCGCAGGACGGAGCGGAACTCGTCGCGTACGGCGGGGTGTTCCCAGTCGAAGTCGGGCTGCTCGGGTGCGAACAGGTGGAGGTACCAGTCGCCGGGGGTGCCGTCGGGGTCGGTGGTGCGGGTCCAGGCGGGGCCGCCGAAGACGGACTCCCAGTCGTTGGGCGGCAGTTCGCCGCCCGGGCCGCGGCCGGGGCGGAAGTGGAAGCGCTCCCGCAGCGGTGACGCCGGGCCGTCCGCCAGGGCCGCGCGGAACCACTCGTGCTGGTCCGAGCAGTGGTTGGGCACGATGTCGACGATCACCCGCAGGCCGAGGTCGTGGGCCCGGCGCACCAGGGCGTCGGCGTCGGCGAGGGTGCCGAAGACGGGGTCGACCACGCGGTAGTCGGCGACGTCGTAGCCCGCGTCGGCCTGCGGCGAGGCGTAGAACGGGGAGAGCCAGACCGCGTCCACGCCGAGGTCGCTGAGGTGCGGCAGGCGGGCCGTCACGCCCGGCAGGTCGCCCATGCCGTCGCCGTCGGCGTCGGCGAAGCTGCGCGGATAGACCTGGTAGATGACGGCGTCGTGCCACCAGCCGCGGCCCGCGTCGCGGGCCGCGGCGCGGTCGGTGGTGGCATCGGTGGTGGCGTCGGTGATGTGCTGGGTCATGAAGTCCCTTGCCGGTACGGGGATTCCCTGCCGTTCCCCTCAGTGTCGCCCCGACGGATCCGGGCACTGGGATGAACGTGCCGCGCGAGGCGAAGGTCACGAACGCCGGGCGGACCTCGCCCGGGAGAGGGCGGATCCTAGCGTCAAGCCAGGGGCGGCCGCGGCAGGTCGGGTGATCTCCACCGTTCCAGGTCGGACCGCGGCCACGTACTCCCCGGTGGTGTGTTAGGGCGCTAGCGTGGACGGGCGAGCCCCACAAGGGCCCGTTACCGTCCGCCGCTCCTGGGGGATGTCCACGTGGGCGTAAGGGACAAAGCAGTCAAGGGTGACAAAGGGGAGACCGGGCCGGGGGTCACCACGGTCCTGGTCGTCGACGACGTGGCCGCGAGCCGGTACGCGCTGGGCGCGGTGCTGCGCCGCGCCGGCCACCGGGTCGTCCTGGCCGCGAGCGCCGGGGAGGCCCTGACCGAACTCGACGCGCGGCTGCGCGCGGGCGAGCTGCCCGACGTCGCCCTCGTCGACGTGGGCCTGCCCGACATGAGCGGCTACGACCTGTGCCGCCGCCTGAAGGCGTCCCCGACGACCGCGTCCCTGCCCGTCGTGCACTTCTCCGCCGCCGCGCACGGCTCCGCGGACCGCTGCCGCGGCCTCGACGCGGGCGGCGAGGCCTATCTGACCGTGCCCGCCGAGCCGGAGGAGATCGCCGCCGTCGTCCGCGCCGCCGCCCGCGGCGCCCGCCACCGCAGCGCCGCCCAGACCCGGGCGGGCCGCCTCAGCCGCCTCGCCGAGGCCGTCCTCGACGTGCAGTCCGCGAGCTCGGTGCGCGAACTGGTGGACGCCGCGGCGGCCGGCGCGGCGGGCCTCGCCGACGCCCCCGCCGCGGCCTTCGTCCTCGGTGAGGAGGGCGAGATCCACTGCGGCCGCTCCCCGCGCCGCGTCGCGGAGCCGCCCGGTGCCGACGCGCACGAGAGCGCCGCCCACCTGATGTGGCGCCTGATGTCCGGCAGGAACGGCGTCCACACCACGACCGTGCCCGGGCCGATGTGGCCCGCCGGATTCGTCGGGGCCTCGCGAGGGCCGTCGCCGCTCACGTCGAGCCGCGGCGAGGGGACGTCGGACCGGGCGGGCAAGGGCTACCCGGCGCACTGGCGGGACGGCGCCGCGGCGGACGCGGCCGGGCTCTCCGCGCCGGGGGAGGGGGCGCTGCTCGCCCTCGCCCGCACCCGCGAGGACCGCGCGCCGGTGTGCCTGGCCACCGCCGCGTACGCCCAGGACTCCGCCCCCGACCTCGGCCGCCTGGCCCACGCCACGGCCCGCGTCGCGGAACGGCTCCTGATGTACGAGAAGGAACGCCACATCGCCCTCACACTCCAGCACAGCTTCCTGCCGAGCGCGCTGCCCGACCTGCCCGGCGCCGAGGTCGTCGTCCGCTACGAACCCGCCTCCCGGCAGGCGGAGATCGGCGGCGACTTCTACGCCGCGCTGCCCACGCCCGCCGGGGTGCTCACCGGCATCGGCGACGTCGTCGGCCACTCCCTCGACGCGGCCACGGTGATGGTGGAACTGCGCCACGCCCTGCGCGCGTACTGCGTCGAGGACCCCGACCCCGGCCGCCTCACCGCCCGCCTCGACCGGATGCTCCAGCGCTACCACCCCGACGTCACCGCCACCATGTGCCTGACCCTCGTCGACCCGCCCACGGGCCGCATCCGCGTCGCGAACGCGGGCCACATCCCGCCGCTCGTCGTCAGCGACACCGGCCCCGCCGCGTACATCAAGGTGAACGGCCCGCTGCTGGGCCTCGGCCTCGACCGGCCGCCGCCCGTGGAGACCCGGCTGGCCCCCGGCGACCGCATGCTGATGGTCACCGACGGGCTCATCGAGACCCGCGGCACGGACCTCGCCGTGTCCATGGAGCACCTGCGCCTCGCGGCCGCCGCCGCCCCGCCCGGCGTGACCGCCCTGTGCGACACGCTCCTGGCGAGCTTCGGCCGCGAACGGGACGACGACATCGCGCTGTTGGCGCTGCGCCTGACCGCCCCGGCCGTCGGCGCCTAGGGGACGGCCGCACGTGGACGGCCCGGTCGGCCTTGCGCGCGGAGCCCGTACGGAGACAAGGTGATCACTCAGATCCGTATCCGTACGCACGCCGGAGAGAACACCCATGCCGCAGATCACCGTCGACTACTCCGAGCCGCTCGCGGACTCCTTCGACCGGCGGGGCCTCGCGCTCGCGCTGCACCCGGTGCTCGTCGAGGAGGCGGCCGCCACCCTGGAGGCCTGCAAGACCCGCTTCGTGCGCACAGAGGCGACCGTGGTGGGCGGCGACGAGGACGGGCACGCGGTGGTGCACGTGCTGATCGGACTGCTTCCCGGCCGCACGGCCGAGGTCAAGGCGCGGGTGACGGAGGAAGCGGTCGCGCTCGTACGCCGCCATCTCGAGCCGGTGGCGGGGTGCGTGGTGCACGTGTCGGCGGAGGTGCGCGACCTCGACGCGTCCTACCGCAAGGCGACGGACGGCTGAGACGCCGGCCGCTTCGGGGGCGTGACCGGCGCCCGCCCTACGGGAGCACGGCGCGCGGCGCCAGCGCGGCGAGCCGTCCGAGCAGGTCGGCGAACGGCCCGTCGGCGGGCTCGTCCGCGAGGATGCCGCCGAGCAGCAGCGCCATCTCGTCGTCGTAGGCGGCGCTCACCGCCGCCAACGCCGCGAAGTCGTGGACCAGTTGGAGCTCCAGCTCGGCGCGCGGGATGCGGCGGCCGTCCAGCCAGATCAGCGCCGTCGACTCGGCGAGCGAGATCCAGGAGCGCACCACGAGTTCGAGCCGGGCGGGCGGCGCCGTGACGCCGAGGTGCGCGAGGATCTGGTCGTACGCGGCCTGCCGCACCGAGTCGATGAGCGCGTTCGTCGTCGACGAGCCCACCGCGGGACCGCCGCGCATCAGCGCGGAGAAACCGGGACCGTGCTCGTCGACGAAGCCGAGGAAACGTCCCGTCACGCGCAGCAGGCGCGCCCCGAGCGGCCCCTCGTGCGGCTCGACGAACCGCTCGGCCAGCTCGTCGGCGGCCCGCTTGAGCGCCGCCTCGTACAGGCTGAGCTTGCCGGGGAAGTAGTGGTAGACGAGCGGGCGCGAGATGCCCGCCGCCGACGCTATCTCGTCGATGGAGACGTCGTCGGGCGAGCGGTGGCTGAACAGCTCGAGCGCGACCCCGATCAGTTGCTGCCGCCGCTCCTCGACACCCATCCTGCGGCGCATCCCGGTAGTCATGCGAACACTCTACCGATGCGATCCGGCCGTGAACGGACGCCCCCGCTCCGCCTGTTCGCCCGCGCCACGTCCCACCCGCGCCCGCCGCGCCGCTACGCGTCGAGCACGAGCCGCGTGCCGCGCGCCCGTGACACACAGATCAGCATCGAGTCCCCGCGCTCGCCGTCGGTGAGCAGCTCGTCGCGATGGTCGATCTCGCCCTCCAGGACCCGGTGTTGGCAGGTCCCGCAGAACCCCTGCTCGCAGGAGTACGGGGTGTCGGGCAGCTCGGCGCGGACGGCCGCGAGCACCGTGGTGTCCGCGCCCACGGTCACCGTGCGGCCGCTGCGCCGCAGTTCGACCTCGAAGGCGCTCTCGCCGCCCGCGGCCGTGGCGGGCGCGAACCGCTCCAGGTGCAGGGCGCACCCCTCGGGCAGCGCCCCGGCGACGGCGTCCATGAGCCCCTCGGGCCCGCACACGTACACGGCACCCGCCGCGCCCGCCCCGAGGAAGCCCCCCACATCGGGCCGCCCGGCCTCGTCCTCGGCGACGACGGTCACCCGCCCGCCGGGCCCGCCCAGCTTCTCCAACTCCTCCAGGAAGGGCATCGAGGCCCGGCTCCGCCCGCAGTACAGCAGCCGCCAGTCGGCGCCCGCCGCGTCCACGGCCCGCACCATGGCGAGGACCGGCGTGATCCCGATGCCGCCCGCGACGAAGACGTACGCCCCGGCGTCGTCGACCAGCGGGAACCGGTTGCGCGGCCCGCGCACCTCCACCTCCACGCCCTCGCGCAGCGCCTCGTGCACCTCGCGGGACCCGCCGCGGCCGCCCTCGTCCGCCCCGATGAGCCGGGTGGCGACGGTGTACGAGGACGAGTCCTCGGGATCCCCGCACAGCGAGTACTGCCGTACGAGCCCCGAAGGCAGCACGAGATCCAGATGCGCGCCGGGCTCCCAGGCGGGCAGCCCGTCCAGATGCCCGCCCTCCAGGCGCAGTTGTGCGACGCCGTCGGCGACCCGCTCGTGCCGGGCGACGCGCAGCCGCAGCGCCCGTGAGCGCGGCTGCCCGGAGACGGGTTCCTCCAGGGCGGGCAGCGGCCACAGCGGGGAGGCGTCGATGCGGCGGCGCAGGGCGCGGCGGGCGAGGAGGGCGGCGCCGGTCGCGAGGATCACGGCGCGGGCGGTGCGGGTCAGGGGAAGGGGCATGTCAGGCGGCCCCGTTCGCGCGGGCCTCGGCGGCGGTGGCCGCGGGGGACGAGGCGAGGTAGGCGACGGCCTGCTCGGTGCTGCCCTCCTGGGAGGGGTGGTAGGCGTGGCTCAGATAGCGCGGGATGGAGCGGATCATGTCGCCCGTGGTGGGCAGGGTGCCGGCGCGGCCGCTGCGGTGGAAGTCCCGGAAGGAGGCCTTGCCGTCGACGAGCGTCGGGTCGTTCTCCATGAAGAACCGGGCGCCGCGCTGCCACAGGAACACCAGCGCGGTGAAGGCCGTGGCCCAGGTGCGGGCGCGGCGGCGGTAGCTCCCGTCGACGTGCATGAACAGGTCGAAGGCGACCGCCCGGTGCTCGACCTCCTCCGCGCCGTGCCAGCGCAGCAGGTCCAGCATCGTCGGATCGGCCCCGCGCCGGTCCAACTCCTCGGCGTTCAGGACCCAGTCGCCGAGGAACGCGGTGTAGTGCTCGATCGCCGAGATCATCGCGACGCGCTCCATCAGCCACCACTGCCGGGCTCTGCCCGGCGGCAGCGTGCGGTCGCCGAGCAGCTTCTCGAAGAGCCAGTCGACCTGGGCGGTGTACGGGGTGGGGTCGAGGCCCTGCTCCCGCAGGTGCGGCAGGACCTCGTCGTGCGCCTGCGAGTGCATGGCCTCCTGGCCGATGAACCCGATGACGTCCTCGCGCAGCCGCTCGTCCCTGATGAGGGGCAGCACCTGCTTGTACACGTGCACGAACCAGCGCTCGCCCGCCGGGAGCAGGAGGTGCAGCACGTTGATCGTGTGCGTCGTGAAGGGGTCCCCCGGGAGCCAGTGGAGCGGGGTGCTGTCCCAGGAGAAGGAGACGTTGCGTGCCTTGAGCGCTATGTGCTCGGAGGCTACGGGCTGCGGGAGCCGGGCCTTCGTATTAGACATGGCGTCAATGTACTGGTGGGTAGCTGGGGTGGTACAGGTGTGTGCGGCGACTTTTCCCCAACCCCGCCCCTTCACCGATCCCGGGGCTTCGCCCCTGGACCCCGGGGGTGGGTGTCCCGTTGCCGTGGGACGGGCGCGCCCCCGAATCGGCGCTCCGCGCCTCGTCCTCAATCGCCGGACGGGCTGAGAACCACTGCCCCGAGGCGGGCCTGACGGTGCCGACTGCCTGGTCGAACGCATGGTGGGGGCGGGTGGGTGGGAGAGAGCCTGTCCGGCGTTTGAGGACGAGCGCGCAGCGCGATCGGGGGTGACCCGTTCGGGGCTGAAGGTGCCGGGCCGTTGGCCAGGCCGGTGCGAGTTCGGGCGGGTGGGTGGGAGAGAGCCTGTCCGGCGATTGAGGACGAGGCGCGGAGCGGCGATCGGGGTCAGCGCAGGGTGGGGAGTTTCGTGCCGTCGGGCAGAGTGCCCGTCACCGTGGGGCGAGTGCCCTGACGGGTGGGTGCGGCGAGGACATTGCCGGAGACGCGCTCACCGCCGGACACGGCCACGGAGGACACGTCCTTGCTGCCCGCGGCGAGCAGATACCAGCCCCCCGCAGGGGACTTCCACAGCACCCCGGCAAGGACACGCGGCTCCCGCACCCCACAGGCAGGCCCCCCTTCGGCCTTGGCGGCGACGGCCCCCGCCGCGGCCCCGGGCGCGAGGAACTGGGCGAGCACCCGCCCGCCCCCACCACGCCACGTCTCGGCCCGGGTGCACACCCACGCCGCACCTCCGCTCCCGTCGGGCATCGCCTGCCGGGCGTACTGCCAGGAGTTCACGGCCCGCACCCCGTGCGACCGGGCCGCGGCGAGGGAGCAGGCGGTCTTCGCCCAGTCCTGGGGCGCGGCCTCGCGGGGCGCGTCGGGCCGCCCCGCGGTGAGGCGCGCGGGCGTCAGCTCGCCGAGGTCGGTGGCGAGCCGCGAGGCCCCGGTGTGGTCGCGGAGCTGGAGGGCGTTCCAGGACCGGCACTCACGGGCGAGGGCGGGGCTGCCGAAGGGGTCGGTGACCCCGTCGGCGGAGCGCCGCAGCGAGGTGGTGGCGGCATCGGGCTTGAGGAGGTCGCGTACGACGGCGGTACGCACCCAGGGCGCCGTCAGATAGCGGACGTTGCCGTCGGCGCGCCCCACGACGACGGCCCCGGAGTCACCGGCCTCGGCTCCGTCCACGCGGGCGAAGTCGAGCGCGGCGCCGCCGGTCCCGTCCTGCGGCTCCGCGTACCGCACGACGCGCAGCCCGTCGTAGAGGAGCACCACGCGGGCCCCGTCGACGGGCCCCGCGAACAGCAGTTGCGGGGGCCCGGGCGGCGCCCCCGACGCGGTGCCCGGCGTCGCCGACACCTGCACGGTCTCGCCGGGCCGCGCCCACACGGCGAGAGCGCGGCGCAACAGCGCCTTGTCGTCGGTGAGTTCGCCGCGCGCGGGCCACACGGAGAAGTCGGTGCGCGCGGACTGCTTCCAGGCGGCGGGCGCGGCCCGGGTGAGCCGCCCGGGGTCGAGGGCGGCCTCGGCGGCGGGGTTCTTCGCGTACGGGGGCGCGGCGGCGCCGTCCGGGCCCCAGCCGTCGCCGGGCATGCCGAGCAGCGCCCCGCAGACGAGGGCGGCGACGGCCGCGACGGCGGCGGCCTTCAGGTGCTGGCGGCGGCGCATCAGGTCGGTGGGCCGGGCCTGCAGGGAGCACGGGTCGAACTCGGGGGACTCCAGGAGCGCGGCCGGGCCCCGGCCGCCGGGCGGTCCTTCGGCGCCGACCTCGGCGAGCGCGGCGGCGATGCCGTCGGCCTCCTCGGATTCCGGGTCGGTGTCGACGCCGACGGCGTCGAGGATCCGCCGGGTCTCGTCGTCCGTGAGCCGTTCGAGCCCGCGCAGGACGTACGCGGCGCGGGCGGCCCCGGACAGGGCGGCGAGCCGCTGGTCCAGGGCGAGTTCGTCGGCGCCGCCGGAGCGCGGGAACAGCCTGAGGCCCCACACCTGTGGCAGGAGCGGCGGCAGTTGGGCGCGCTTGGGCCAGGCCCGCCGCTTCAACGGGAGCCCGGCGTCCAGTGCGGCGCGCAGGACCTGGCAGCGGACGTAGGCGTAGCCGGGGTCGGTGCCGCGGCCCGCCTGCCTGCGCTGGTCGGGGACCGCGGGGGCGCTGGCGCGGCCGCGGGGCAGTGCCCGCTGGACCAGGGCGTGCGCGGTCAGGACGCGGCGGTTGCGGCCCAGGGCCGGGGGCAGCACCAGGTAGGCGAGGCGGACCAGGCGCGGGTAGTGCTCGACGAGGGCGGCCTCGGCCTGCTCCACGTCGACGACGGGTGATGCGGGGCCGCTCGGGGAGGCGGCTTTCGTGGACTGCGATGACGACACGTTCAGCAGAACGAGCGAATCGTCCGGCGGTCACTTCACGCTGGTGGGCGCGGGGGCCTTCGGCGGGGGTGCGCGGGGTTACTCGGGCTCGACCAGGAGGCGCGCGTAGTTCGCCATCGAACGCTGGTAGCGCGGGAGATGGGGGGCGAGGGCGCCCACCGCGAGGGAGACGGCCTCGCGGCCGCGGTCCGCGTCGATCAGGCACAGCGCCAGGGTGGCGCGGACGGCGTCGTCCAACTCGTCGTGTTCCGCGTCCAGTTCCGGGGTGAGCAGGGTGATGGCCTCCTGGAGGCGGCCGGTGTTCCGCAGGGAGCTGGCGAGTTGGATCACTGTGCGGCGTCTGTTGTAGCCGTCGATGCCGTGGGTCAAGGCCTCTTGGTACAGGGGGACGGCCTGGTCCGAGTGGCCGGTCGAGTCGAACGCGCAGGCGCGTTCGAAGGGGGCCCGGGCGTCGGCCTCCGGCAGTTCCCCGACCAGTGCGTCGATGCGTGCCCTGAACTCCTCGGCGCGCTCCTCCCCGTACGTGTCGAGGTCGTCCCACGCTGCGGCTATGCGCTTCTCCCAGTCTGCGTCCATGGTCACACCCTGCCACGGCGGCCTCCCCGGGTGCCCTTGAATTTCCCCTGCCCGGCACCGGGGTCACCCCCGAATCGGCGCTCCGCGCCTCGTCCTCAATCGCCGGACGGGCTCTCTCCCACCCACCCGCCCAACCTCGGCCCAGCCGAGCAACAGCCCGGCACCCTCAGCCCCGCCGGGGTCACCCCCGCATCGGCGCTCCGCGCCTCCTCCTCAAGCGCCGGACGGGCTCTCTCCCACCCGCCCGCCCAACCTCGGCTCAGCCGAGCAACAGCCCGGCACCCTCAGCCCTGCCGGGGTCGCCCCCGTATCGGCGCTTCGCGCCTTGTCCTCAAGTGCCGGACGGGCTTTCTCCCGCCCGCCCGCCCGACCTCGGCTCAGCCGAGCAACAGCCCGGCACCCTCAGCTCCGCCGGGGTCACCCCCGTATCGGCGCTCCGCGCCTCCTCCTCAAGCGCCGGACCGGCTTTCTCCCGCCCGCCCGCCCCCACCATGCGTGCGACCCGGCAGTCGGCACCATCAGGCCCGCCCCGCACCCTTCAGACTGCCCCGGCTGAATCTCAGCCCGTCCGGCGATTGAGGACGAGGCGCGGAGCGCCGATCGGGGGCGCGCCGTCTCACGGCAAGGGGACACCCACCCCCGGGGTCCAGGGGCGGAGCCCCGGGATCGGAGAAGGGGCGGGACTGGGGGCCCCGCAGGGTCAGGTCAGCTGCCAGGCGCTGAATTCCACCGTCCCCCGACCCCCCGCACCCCCATGCGTGGCCGTCATGAACAACCCCACGTCCTGGGTGGCGGCGGCCCCGGTGACGGGGACGGAGGCGACGGTGCGCCAGGTGGCGCCGGCGTCGGTGGAGAGGGCGCCGGTGAAGGTGGCCCCGGCGCGGGAGAGGCGGAGGAGGACGGGGGCGCGGACGCCGGTGACGCGCTGGTAGGTGTCGAGGGTGCCGTCGCCGGTGGTGTCGTAGGAGAGGACGACGCCGTTGGCGGGGGTGACGGCGAGGTTGAGGAAGCCGGGTGAGCCGGGGGTGGCGAGCGAGTTGCGGGCGATGATGCCGGCGCGGGCCCAGGGCCCGGTGGCGGCCTGGGAGTCGACGCGCAGGGTGACGGTCACGCCGTCGCGCAGGGCCCCGGCCCGGTAGAGGGTGCCGAACTCGGTGGTGCCCCGCCACAGATCGGCGCCGCTCCCGTCGATGGCGTACCGCCCGTCGAACTCCCCGAAGACGGCCCCGTTGTTGGTGTAGGTCTTCCAGCCGGGCCCGAGGGGCCCGGCGACGAAGAGGGTCCCGGTGTGGACGGCGGGCACCCGCTTCTCGCCCCGTGGCCCGTACCGGGCGGTGAGGGTGTAGGGGAGGGGTCGCAGCGGCCGGTCGAGGGGGGTGTCGGGGGCGTCGGCGCGCCAGGCGACGGAGCCGCTGCCCCCGGCGGGCACCCGGGGCAGCGACGTCGGCCCGTCGGGCTCGGCGTCGAGGCCGGTGAGGGCGAAGTCGACGCGGCCGGTGGCGCGCAGCCCGTTGACGTTGCGGAAGAGGGCGGAGACGCGGGCGTGCCCGCCGGGCGGGAAGGACGGCGGCTCCGCGGTGACGTCGAGGGTGCCCTGGTAGGGGGCGCGGGCGAGGACGTCGTGGACGCGGGCGGCGGTGCGGTGGGCGTCGCCGACGGGCCGCAGGGAGAAGTCCTTGCGCTCCCGCGTCCACGGCTCCTCCACGGCCCCGTACCAGTCGACGGGCGTGGGCGCCCGCCCGGCGGCGAGCGCGTCGGCGAGCTCGTCGAGCCACTTCTGCCAGCGCGGCAGATAGAAGTCGCCGGTCAGGCCGTGCCACTCGCGGTTGCCGTAGTCGTGGAGGTTGCCGGGGTCGGAGGTGGGCCGGTCGCCCCAGACGGTGAGGAGGACCTTCGCGGTGCGCTCGAACTCGGCGCGCTCGGTGTCGTCGGTTGCCAGGCGCCGGGCGTCCTCGATCCAGGGGCCGAGCAGGAACGCCGGATGCGTCCCCGTGACGTCGTCGGAGAGCCGCATGAGGCGCAGCCACAGGTTCGCGAGGGCCCGGAAGGTGTCCTGGTCCTTGCGTGCGTACGCGGCCCTGAGCTGGGGCAGGAGCTGGCGGCTGCGGTGGGCGAGGGCCTGGCGTGCGACATCGACGAGGTCGTGCCGGTAGGCGGCGCTGCGCCGCAGTCCGGGCGCGACGCCGAGCAGTCCGGCGAGGGCGGCGTCGAAGCGCCCGGGGTCGTAGGTGAGGGCGCGCGGCGCGTACTCGGCGGCGCGGTTCGCGGCCAGGTCGGGGCGGGCGGCGAAGAGCGAGTCGTGCGGGTCGCTGCGCTCGACGGCCCTGTGCTGGTACGCGGTGTCGTGCAGGGCACGCCAGGCGGCGCGGGCGCGGCTGTCGCGGCCGCCGTAGCGGAAGTCGGCGTACGCGGAGAACCAGTCGGCGCGGTCCACCTCGTCGTCCGTCCAGGCCAGTTCGGAGAACAGCTCGAAGGCGGCGGGGTCGCGGTCGGTGGCCTCCGGCATGTACGCGGTGCCCACGAGCGCGCTGTCCGGCTTGTCGCGCCAGGCGAAGAACCGCTCCTGCCACAGGTGCGTACGGGCGCCGATGGTGGAGCGGCCGCCGAAGTTCGGGATCGTGCCGAAGGCGTAGGGCGTGCCGCCCCAGTCCCGCTCGCGGTCGCTGACCTTCTCGTAGCGGTCGGAGACGCCGTCGACGATGAGCATCTTCTGACGGTCGACGGCGTCGAGGAGCGCGGGCAGCGGGTTCTCCTGCCAGCCGAGGATCACCCAGGTCGCGCCGGGGTGCGCGGTCCTGAGGGCTTTCTCCACGCCCTGCGCGGCGGCGGGCACGGGTACGTCGCCCGCGGTGCCGCCCTCGTGCAGCAGGTCCATCTTGAAGTGGTCGGCGGCGCCGAAGAGTTCGCGCTGGTGGCGGTAGAACGACGCGGCGACCCGCGCGAAGGCGTCGGTGCGCGGGTCGAGCCAGTCGGGCCGCTTGAAGCCGTGCCAGGTGCCCTGCGGCACGACGCGCGCGTCCCCGCCGTTGCGGGCCACGAAGCCGTCCGGGACGTGCCCGTAGTAGCCGGGGAGCACCGGCGCCATGCCCAGCTCGCGCAGCCGGTCGACGATTCTCCGGCCCAGGTCGACGCGCCGCTCGATGATCGCGGGGGAGAGGGGGCCGCCGTACCCGGACAGGTTCTGCAGCAGCCACCACGGCTGGTGCGAGGGCGCGGGCAGCCAGGCGCGGGACTCGGCGTCGGTGTACTGGAAGTCCTTGAGGACGCGGTGGTAGACGGCCTCGGTGCCCGCGATGGTGAGCACCTCGTTGCAGCCGTGCAGCGCGAGGACGTCGATCATGCGCTCCCAGTACGGCCAGTCGGCGTACGGGGCGGTGTAGCCGTCGTTGGTGTCGTTCAGGGCGAAGCGGTGGCGCAGTCCGGTGGCGCGGGTCAGCGGGCGGGCCGGTGCGGGCAGGCGGCGCGGCAGGTCGAGCTGGGAGCCGTTCCAGGCGATGTGCGCGCCGCACACGTACTTCAGGTACCAGTGGACGCCGGTGAGCAGCACGGCGGGCGTGGTGCCCGACACCTCGATGCGGCCCGTGGCGCCGGTCACGCGGAAGTGGTCCCGGCCTTCCCGGGCCGGGACGAGTCTCAGTCCGAACTGGTCCGCGTGGTGCGGGAGATGCCGATTGAGCACGGAGCGCGCGGAATCCGTATCGAGGGCGGGGCCCGAGGCGGGCTCCTCGGCCGCGTGGGCCGGAGCCGGGGTGCCGACGGTGGTGCCGAGGGCGCCGAGCCCCGTCAGGCCGATGGCGCCGGCGGTGCCGAGCATGGTGCGTCGCGACGGTCCGTACATGTGTACCCCCTGCGTCGATGACTGCGGCGCACGGTATCCGGGCGGCCTTCAGCGCTCAACGGTGCGTACGGAGAAGGCGAGTTCGCATCGCCGGACGGGACAGGAGGAAGCGATGAGGAAGATGGTGTGGGCCGCGGGGGCGCTTTCGGCCACGACGCTCGGCCTGGTGATCGCGGCGGGGCTCGCCGCGGGCTCCGGCGACGGCTCCGGTGGCGGGGGCGCGGCGGACGCGACGCCGAGGACGGCCACCGGAACCCTGGAGCAGCTGGCGGCGAGGGCCGAGTGCGCGCCCGACATCCAGACGAACGCCGACGAGCTGCGCCAGGCCAAGTGCCAGAACGAGGACGGCCGTTTCGTCCTCGCGACCTTCGCCACCGACCGCGGCGAGCGCGACTGGCTGAACGCGGCCAAGGACTACGGCGGTACGTACCTCGTCGGCAGGAAGTGGGTCGCCGTCGGGAACCCGGCCGTGGTCGGCAAGCTGCGCGGCCGGCTCGGCGGGACGGTGGAACGGGCCTCGCACCACTCGCCGTGAGGGAGGGTGGTGGGGGGAGCGAGGCCTCCGGGAAGTCGCCCTGGGCACGTAGGGCGCTTTCCGCCGTCACCGCGCGGAGCCGACCGCGCAGCAGTTCATGGGGTGGGGCTAGGCACAGCGGCGGTTGCCGTTGATGCACTTGGCGACGCGCTGCATCAGCCGTTCGTCGAACACGTTGATGAAGTCACCGTGGTCGGTGATGGGCTTGTGGAGCTGTTCGGGGAAGGAGTCGACGGCGAAGCCGGGGCCCGGCGGCACGTCGTACACGACGCGCTGCACCAGCTGCGGGATGGCGCGGAAGCCCTGCGGGCAGCGGCCGCTGCGCTGGTCGGCGAAGGCGACGTGGGTGCGGTGGTTGGCGCTGTCGGTGTTCTGGCCGTCCCAGCAGCTCTGGAAGTTGAAGGTCCGCACGACCTTGCTGCCCCGGGGGCAGATCGGGTACTTGTCCTTCAGCTGCCGGTTCTCGAATCCGGTGCAGCTCCAGGACGCGTTGGCATTGGCGTCACCGTTGGTGAACGCTTTGGCGTCACCGGTGATGATGCGCAGGAAACGCGGCATCGCGGTCACCTTGCCGACCGGACTTCCGACGAATTTCAGCGTGACCTGGTCCGGCGTCTGGATCTCGCCGACGTTCTTGTCCCGGCCGCCGCCGTCCGCGTCGGCGTCGTTCTCGTCGTTTCCGTTCTGCAGCCGAAGGACCGGCCAGTAATACGTGGACTTGTCGCCCCGATTGCGGCAACTGGTGTCACCGTTCGCGAGGTCGTCGTCCCCGGAGAAGGCGTCCGTCTCCTGATTTCCGACGTAATCGTGCATATGGTGGGCGCCATTGCTCACACCGGGCGCGACGATGACATTGTCCGGATTGAACTTTCCGTTCTTGTTCGTTCCGCAATTCGTGGTGAAGGTGCCGCGTGACGCGCCGCGTTGTGTGCGCGGCTTCTGGACGTTGGGGCGGACCGACTTGATGTCGACGAAGTCACCGGCCTCGGGGCCGTTGCCGGCCTGGCCCTGACCCTGCCCCTGGTCCCCGCCCTGCCCGTCGCCCTGCCCGTCTCCCTGACCCTGGTCCTGGCCGCCGTCCTGCCCCTGCTCGCCGTTGCCGCCGCCCTGGTCCTGACCGCCCTGGCCCTGGTCACCGCCCTGTTGGCCGCCCTGCTGGCCGCGGCCGTCGTCGTCGGCGCGCAGGGTGCACGGCGCCATGCCGCCGAGGTTCTCGGGCGCCTGGCCGCCCCGGTCGATCGCGGACCGGATGTTCTCGATGGTCGGGCGCCGCTGCTCCTCCAGCGGGCCGAGTACGGAATTCTTGTCCTCGGCCTCGGCGAACCGCGCGTAGGCGTCGGTGATCTGGCTGTCGAGCGTGGCGAGTTCGCGGTCGACCTCGGCGCGCGCGCCCTCGGGAACCTCCGGGAGCTGATTGCCGACATCGGGGCAGCTGATGGTGGTCGCCTGCTGATCCCCGCCCTGGGCCTGGTTCTGTACCTGGCTCTCGGGCGGCGGACCCCCGCCGTCCTCGGCGTTCGCGTAGACATTCACCGCGACAAGTCCGCCGCCGCCCAGGATGAGCGCCGCCGACGCGGCGATCGCCCGCCCGGCCAGTTTTGATCGTTTTCGTGACGTGCGTCGTGAGGTGCGTCCCATGGGGCTACGTACGCATCAGCGGTCCGCCGTGTTCAAAGCCCGCCGGGAAATTCTCGGCGCGAACTCCCGTACGTATCAACGCCCTTGATCGAGATAGGCGAGAACCGCGAGGACACGGCGGTTGTCGTCGTCCGACACCGGCAGATCGAGCTTCGCGAAAATATTTGAGGTGTGTTTGGCGATGGCCCGCTCCGTCACCACGAGCTGCCCCGCGATCGCCGCGTTGGACCGGCCCTGCGCCATCAGTTCGAGCACCTCGCGCTCGCGCGGGGTGAGCGCCCCGAGCGGCTGGTCGGTGGCGCGCCGCGAGAGGAGCTGCTGGATGACCGTCGGGTCCATCGCGGTGCCGCCCGCCGCGACCCGGCGCACCGCGTCCACGAACTGCTCCGCGTCGAAGACCCGGTCCTTGAGGAGATAGCCGACCCCGCCGTTGCCGTCGGCGAGGAGCTCGCGCGCGTACAACTGCTCCACGTGCTGCGACAGGACGAGCACCGGCAGACCCGGCCGGGCCCGGCGGGCCGCGAGTGCGCACTGCAGGCCCTCGTCCGTGTGCGAAGGCGGCAGCCGGACGTCGACCACGGCGACGTCCGGCTGTAGTTCCGCGAGGGCCTTCGTCAGCTCCGGCCCGGTCTCGACGGCCGCCGCGATCTCGAAGTCGAATGCCTCCAGCATCCGCACGAGACCGTCGCGCAGCAGGAAGAGATCTTCGGCTAGGACAACTCGCAAGGGATCTCCATGGTCACCATGGTCGGACCGCCAACGGGGCTGCTGACGGCCAGTACGCCGTCGAATGTACCGAGTCGCCGTTCGATCCCGCTCAGCCCCGACCCGGCGCCGATCCGCGCCCCGCCCTTGCCGTTGTCGGTGACCGCGATCCGCAGCGTGCCTGCGGCGTGGTGCACGTCCACCCAGACGCGCTCCGCCTGCGCGTACTTCACCGCGTTCGTCAGGGTCTCGCTCACCGCGAAGTACGCCGCCGCCTCCACCGGCTCGTCCAGGCGGCCCGGCAGCTCCACGTCGACCTCCGTGTCCAGCGGCAGCCGCAGCGCGAGCGCCTTCACCGCGTCGCCGAGGCCGCGCTCGGCGAGCACCGGCGGGTGGATGCCGCGGACCAGGTCGCGCAGCTCGGTCAGCGCCTCGCCGGAGTTCTGCCGGGCCTTGGCCAGCATCTCCTTGGCCTTCGCCGGGTCCTTCTCCACCAGCGCCTCGATGGTGCCGAGGTCCATGCCCATGGCGACCAGGCGGGCCTGCGCGCCGTCGTGCAGATCGCGCTCGATGCGGCGCAGCTCGGCGGCGGAGGTGTCCACCGCGTCGTGCCGGGTCTCCTCCAGGCGGTCCACGCGCAGCGCCAGCTCGCGCTCGCGCATCGAGGTGGTGGGCGCGAGCAGGGTGCGGGCGAGCAGGAAGTGGCCGCGCACGATGGCCGGGTTGACGAAGAGGGCGAGCGCGCCGAGGGCCGTGCCGAGGACAGCGGCGCCGTTCGCCGTCATCTGCGAGGTGACGTGGATGAAGCCGTACCACTCGCCGCCGCCCGCCTCGTGGATCGGCCGCCAGACGCCGAGGGCGAGCACCCAGCCGTACACCGGGTAGAGCAGCAGGGCCGGTGCGAAGATCACGACGGTGAAGCCCGCCGTCATGTCGACCAGGAGCCACTGCAGGTCACGCCAGGTCGCCGGGTCCTTCAGCATCCGCAGGCAGCGCGCGACCTGGCCGACGGTGCCGGGCGGCTCGTTCGCGGGCGGCTGCCGGTAGGGGACCGGGATGCGCACGCCCGCCCACTCGGCGGCGTGCACCCGGCGCAGATTGGCGAACCTGGCCACGGCCGCGAGCACCACGGGGGTCGTGAAGAGGCCGATCCCGACCACGATCAACGCGATCGACACGACCGCGAGGACGAAGAGCGTGATCGAACCGGCCAGCGCGCTGATCGCCAGATACAGGCCGCGCGCCCCCGACACCAGTGCCTCACGCACCCTCGACGTCTTCATGATGTCCCTCTCCTCAAACGGCCCGTCCGCGGTCGCTGCGTCCGGCACGCGAACAGTCTCCCTGGTCACGGCCGTCCCGGTCATGGGTCCGGGCACCCGACTTGGGGTGGTGCCAGCACCACCCCCGCGCCGGGGCCTGTGCTTCACCGACAGGGGGGCTCGGCGGCTGGGGCGGCGGGCCGCCGATTTCTAGCGTGGATCACGTCAGTTCGGCTTATCTCACGCTTACTCAACTGGGGGCGAAGGACATGAGCGCCAAGGGGCGTAACCTCGCGGCACGACTCGGGGTGTGGAGCGCACACCATCGGAAGACGGCGATCCTCGGCTGGCTGCTTTTCGTGGTCCTCGCCACCGTGATCGGCGGTGCCACCGGCACCGTCACGGCCACCGACGACGAGATGGGCGTCGGCGACTCGGCCCGGGCCACGAAGATCCTCGACGACGCCGGGATCGACGAGCCCGCGGGCGAGCTGGTCATGGTCGGCGCCAAGTCCGCCGACGGCTGGAAGGGCGCCGCGGCCGACCTCTCCCGGGCGCTCCGCGACACCGGCAAGGTCGAGAAGGTCCAGCCCCCGCTGCCCTCCGAGGACGGCAAGGAAGCGCTCCTGCGCTTTCAGATGAAGGGCAAGTCGGACGACGCCGCCGACCAGGTGCAGCCGGTGCTCGACGCCGTCGCCAAGGCGAAGGACGCCGGTGCGGGGCGTGGCATCAGCATCCACCAGTTCGGTGACGCCAGCTCCGAGAAGCACCTCAACGACCTGCTCTCCGACGACCTGAAGAAGGCCGAGTTCACCGCCGTACCGCTGGCCCTCGGCATCCTCCTCGTCGCCTTCGGCGCCGTCGTGGCCGCGCTGCTGCCCGTCGGGCTCGCGCTCACCGCCTGCGTCGCCGCCTTCGGCCTGCTCTCCCTGGCCAGCCACTCCCTGCACATCTTCGAGACCACGTACTCCGTGATGTTCCTGATGGGCCTCGCCGTCGGCGTCGACTACTGCCTGTTCTACCTGCGCCGCGAGCGGGACGAGCGGGCCGCCGGGCGCGACGCCGAGACGGCGCTGCGCATCGCCGCGGCCACCAGCGGGCGGGCCGTCCTGGTGTCAGGACTGACGGTCATGGTCGCCATGGCGGGCATGTTCCTGTCCGGCCTCCTCCTCTTCAAGGGCTTCGCCGTCGCCACCATCCTGGTCGTCTGCGTCGCCATGCTCGGCTCCGTCACGGTGCTGCCCGCGCTGCTCGCCTGGCTCGGCGACCGCATCGACGCGGGACGCATCCCCTTCCTCAACCGCCGCTCCAAGAAGGGCGCCCACGCCAGCGGCTCCGTCGCCGGCTCGCTCCTCAAGCCGGTGCTCGCCAAGCCCAAGTTCTTCGCGGTCGCCGCGACCGTGCTGCTGCTCGCCCTCGCGGCGCCCGCCGTCGGCATGAAGACCGAACAGCTCGGCCTGGAGAAGCAGTTCGGCTCCGACGCGCCGCTCTCCGTCTCCTTCAAGGCGATCACCGAGGAGTTCCCCGGCGGTCCCGCACCCGCCCGGATCGTGGTCAAGGCCGACGACATCGCCTCCGCCCCGGCGCGCGACACCCTCCGTACGCTGGAGCAGCGGGCGGGCAAGGGCGCCGAGGTCACCGTCCACGCCCGCCAGGACGTCGCCGAGATCGCCGTGCCGCTGCCCGGCACCGGCACCGGTCCCGAGGCGAAGAAGGCCCTCGCCGATCTGCGTGACGAGGTGCGTGAGGTACGTGACGGGAATGGCGGGGGAGTCGAGGCGTACGTCGGCGGGGACCTGGCCGAGTCCGAGGACTTCAGCGACCAGCTCTCCAAGGGCATCGTGCCGGTGTTCCTGTTCATCGCGGCCGTCACGTTCCTGCTGATGCTGTTCAGCTTCCGGTCCGTGGTGATCGCCGTGACCTCCATCGCCCTCAACCTGCTGTCCGTGGGCGCCGCTTACGGCGTCATGACCGCCGTCTTCCAGCACGGCTGGGGGGCCTCGCTGATCGGCTCGGAGAAGGTCGGCGCCATCGAGAACTGGATGCCGCTGTTCGTCCTCGTGGTCCTGTTCGGCCTGTCCATGGACTACCACGTGTTCGTGGTCTCCCGGATCCGGGAGGCGCGGGACCGGGGGCTCGGCAACCGGGACGCGATCCGTGAGGGCATCACGCGGACCGCCGGTGCGGTGACCGGCGCGGCGGTGATCATGGTGGCCGTGTTCGCCGTCTTCGGCACGCTGTCCATGCAGGACATGCAGCAGATGGGGGTCGGGCTCGGCGTCGCCGTCCTCCTCGACGCGACGGTGGTCCGCATGGTCCTCCTGCCCTCCCTCATGACCCTCCTCGGCGAGCGCAACTGGCACACCCCGCGCTACCTCCGCTGGCTCCCCCACGTCTCCCACGAGGCCCCGACCCCGGCACCGTCGGCTCCGGCGCCCACCTGGGAGCGTGTCTGAGCCCCCCGAACCGGGCTCGCCCCACTCGCCCCTGCCGGGGTGGGTGGGGCTCTCCCGTGTGCGGGGCCCTGGGCGGGGCGCGCGGGGCCGGTGGGCTCACCGTCGGCCGCTGGGTGAACGTCTCTCCGCCGCTCCGCGGCGGGTCTCCCACCCCGCCCACCCGTTTCCAGCCGACCGGACGGTGAACGTCTCCCGCGGGGGTCGCCCGCCGTCGGCGGCTGCGGGTAGTTTCCCGCTGCCGCTGCCGCTGCCGCTGCCGCTGCCGCTGCCGCTGCCGCTGCCGCTGCCGCTGCCGCTGCCGGGTGCGTTCTGCTCCCACCCTCTGTGGGCTCGCGGCCGTGGGGGCGATCGAGCTCCTGCCCCCACCGCTGTGGGCAGTCGTCCCGCAGGGCGATAGAGGTCTCCCCTGCTCGAGCGAAGCCGAGAGCTTGGGGAAGGGTGGGCACAGCCCCGGCCCACGGCGCCGTCGACGTCCGGGGTCACCCAGCCGGGGCATCGGCCCGCCAAGCCCCACGGCCCACCGGTCGGCGAAGGGCGCCACGGCCGGGCGTCAGGCCGGACCACCGTGCCCCGGCCGGCCAAGGCCCCCTCACAGGCCCAGCGCAGCCGCCTCCTTCGTCGGTGCGAGGCCCACCACCGGCCGGTCGGCCCGCTGTGGCGCCACCCCGCCGAGGCCCCGGAGCCAGCCCCACGTGTCGGAGACCGTGTCGAGGGCGCTTCGGCAGCGCAGGCCGGCCCGCAGGGCCTTCGTGGTGCTGGTGTCGTGCATGGTGTCGTACAGCTCGCCGGGAGGCAGCCACACGGGGAGTTCCTGCCAGGGCTCGATGCCGGCGGCGAGGACGGCCTCGGGGGCGGTCCAGACGAGTTCCGTCCCGGGCGCCCCCGCCACGCGCACGCACGCGTCGAGCAAGTCGCCCATGGTGACGTGCCCTTGGGGGCAGACGATGTTGTAGGGCCCGGAGAGCCCCGCGGCCAGGGCGTCCAGCGTCCACGCGGCGAGATCACGTACGTCCACGTACTGGACGGAGGCGTCCCGGGGCCCGGGTGCGAGCACGGGCCCGCCCCGGGCGACCCGGTTCAGCCACCACGGCAGCCGCCCGATGTTCTCGTAGGGCCCGAGGATCAGCCCGGCCCGCACGTGCAGCGTCCGCTCCGCCCCGAAAGCCCCCTCCGCGGCCAGCTCACCCCCGCGCTTGTCCTCCGCGTAGGCGACGGCGTCGGCGTCGGGGTCGCCGTCCACGACGGGGAACGACTCGTCGGACCCGGCCTCGCCGGGGTAGCGGTAGACGGAGCCGCTGGAGACGTACGCGTAGCGCCCGGCCCGCCCGGCGAGCAGCCGCGCCGCGTCCCGGACGACCCACGGCGCCCCGGACCAGGTGTCGACGACGGCGTCCCAGGTGCCGCCGTCGGCGGCGAGCGCGGCGAGCCCCGCGGCCGTCGTCCGGTCGCCGTGGACGGCCCGCGCCCCGTCCGGCGCCGCGTGCCGCCCCCGGTGGAACACCGTCACGTCCCAGCCGCGCGCGAGCGCGTCCTCGGTGACGGCCCGCCCCACGAACTCCGTACCGCCCAGCATCAGAAGTCTCATGGGCGTGACTCTGACGGCAGGGGCCGCTCCGGGGAACCGGATTCCGCCAGCGGAAGAATCGTTCAGCCGCAGGAGGAATCCAGCCAGGCCCGGACGGCCGTCACCCGGCGGTGCCCGGCGGCCGTCACCCGGCGGTCGGCGGCGCGTACTTGTAGCCGACCCGCCGCACCGTCTGGATCGTCGCCCGGTGCTCGACCCCGAGCTTGCGCCGCAGCCGGGCGATGTGGACGTCGACGGTCCGCCCGTCGCCCACGTGTCCGTACCCCCACACCGTCGTCACCAACTGGTCGCGGGTGTGCACCCGGTGCGGATGGGCGACGAGATGGGCGAGCAGCTCGAACTCCAGGTACGTGAGGTCGAGGGCCCGCCCCTCGACGTGCGCGGAGCGCCGCGCGGTGTCGATGCGCACGGGCCCGCGGCCGGCCAGGTCGAGCGACGGCTCGGGCTCGGCGGCGACCGGGCCGGTGGGGACGGGCTCCTGACCGGCGGGCAGGAGGACCAGGTAGCCGATCATCGGCGGCTGACCCGGCCGGGCGGGCAGCGTGTGCTGGGGCGCGGGGAGCAGCGTCGCGCCCGGCGGCAGGAAGCCCGAGATGTCGGCGAGGCCGGACACCTGGGCGACCTCGTCGGGGGCGACGGCTCGCAGCCGCCCGCGGGCGGAGGAGGGGGTGGGGCGGGGTGCCACCGGGGCCGTCGAAGCGGCGGGGGCGGCGGAGAAGGTACGGGAGTTCGCCATGAGGTCAGCTCTTTCGCGCGGAGGAGTCGTCGAGGACGTACGTCGTGCGCGTCAGGCCGGAGGCCGGGAATACGGCTTCAGAGGGCCCGCGCGCTCAGCGCGCGGCAACACACCCGGTCGAAGTCGTGATGCTGCCGGGAAGGCCAGAAAGGCTCGAGGTCACAGTGACCCGTCGCGGTGTTCTGGAAGCTGCCCATGGCCCCATTGAAGCAGATGAGGACGGGTTCGGCGGATCCCTCTCGCACGTTGATACGACCCCTTGGCGGCGCGTGGCCCGAAACGACCCGCTGTGCGGCGGAAGTTGGGGGACGCGTTCGGGGCGCCCACCTCGCGGGCGGGCGCCCCGAACGAAATCCGGCAGACCGTACGGAACGGTTCGGACCGGTCAGACCTGACCGGCCTTCTCCAGCGCCGCGCAGCAGGTGTCGACGAGCAGCCGCGTCACGACGTACGGGTCGACGTTGGCGTTCGGACGGCGGTCCTCGATGTAGCCCTTGCCGTCCTTCTCGACCTGCCACGGGATGCGGACGGACGCGCCGCGGTCGGAGACGCCGTAGCTGTACTCGTTCCACGGGGCGGTCTCGTGCAGGCCGGTGAGGCGGTCGTCGATGCCCGCGCCGTAGTTCTTGACGTGGTCCATCGGCTTGGAGCCCTCGCCGAGCGACTCGCACGCCGTGATGATCGCGTCGTAGCGCTCGCGCATGGCCTTCGTGGAGAAGTTCGTGTGCGCGCCCGCGCCGTTCCAGTCGCCCTTCACCGGCTTCGGGTCGAGCGTCGCGGAGACGCCGAAGTCCTCGGCGGTGCGGTACAGCAGCCAGCGGGCCACCCACAGCTGGTCGGAGACCTCCAGGGGGGACAGCGGGCCGACCTGGAACTCCCACTGGCCCGGCATCACTTCGGCGTTGATGCCGGAGATGCCGAGGCCCGCCTTCAGGCAGTTGTCCAGGTGCGCCTCGACGACGTCACGGCCGAAGATCTCGTCCGCGCCGACGCCGCAGTAGTAGCCGCCCTGCGCCGCCGGGAAGCCGCCCTCGGGGAAGCCGAGCGGGCGGGCGCCCTTGAAGAACGTGTACTCCTGCTCGATGCCGAAGATCGACTCCTGCGCGGCGTACCGGCCTGCGACCTCGGCCAGCGCGGCACGCGTGTTCGACGCGTGCGGCGTCATGTCGATGTCCAGGACCTCGCACAGGACGAGGATGTCGTCGCCGCCGCGGATCGGGTCCGGGTAGCTGGCGACCGGCCTGAGCACGCGGTCCGACGCGTGGCCCTCCGCCTGGTTCGTGGACGAGCCGTCGAAGCCCCAGATCGGCAGGTCCGCGACGGTCGCGGTGCGCTGGGAGTCCGCCAGTATCTTCGTCTTCGAGCGAAGCTTGGCCGTCGGCTCGGTGCCGTCGATCCAGATGTACTCAGCCTTGAAGGTCACGGGCTTCATCCTTTGACGCTTGGTACGGCGCAGACGTGCGGGTGCTGCGGGCCGTGGTGATGCTGCGCAGACTGCCAACCCGCGATTTCCCGTCCGTTGCCCGTTTGTGAACCCCGTGTTACCTGGGGTGGGGGTGACGGGGGTCACCTCGCGGGGGCGCCCCCGGCTGGGCCCAGGCCTACTTGATCACCGCGTTCGCCACAGCGATCCCCACCCCGATCGCCGCATCCGCACCCCCGACCAGCACAGCCGCCCCCCGCCGATACCCCACCCGCAGCGCGGCGAACGTCCCCCACCCGAACAGCAGCGCGGCGTTCAGCATCAGCCCCGCACACGTGACGTCCGCCTCGGCCCACCCCATCGCCCCGGCGGTGACGAGGAGCGCGACCGTGGGCCAGCAGGCGATCACGACCGGCCACTCGTCGGCCAGCGCCCAGGCGAGCTGCCGCCACCGGTGCAGCCCGCTGCCGGGCCGATGCGTGGCCATGTGGTGGGCGTAGCCGTGCGCGAGGGCGGCGGTGCCGGCGGTGACCATGACCCAGGCGGCGTCGTAGTACGGCGTGTAGGGGGTGCCCTCGGACTGCAGGGCGGCGAGCAGCGCGCTCGCGAGGACGGTGCCGTACACGCCCCCGGACAGCCAACTCCGCACGATGCGCTCCTTCCTCCGGACGTCCTGCGTGCCGCAGATGGAGCGCTCAACCCTATGGGCCGGTATGTAACGTTTTGCCTGCTACGGCCGATCGGTTGCCGGTCGATCGGGGACGGGCCGATCGCATACCGGCCGACGACCGAGGACCGGCTACCGCGACATCGCGTCCCGCACCGCCTCCTCCGACCGCCCCACCACCGCCGTCCCGTCCTCCGCCGTGATGATCGGCCGCTGGATCAGCTTCGGGTGGGCGGCGAGCGCCTCGATCCAGGCGTCGCGCCCGGACGCGTCGCGCGGCCAGCGCGCGCGGTCCTTGAGGTCGAGCTCCTTCGCGGCGGCCTCCTGGGTGCGGGTGATGTCCCAGGGCTCCAGGCCGAGGCGGTCGAGGACGGCGCGGATCTCGTCGGGGCTCGGCACGTCCTCCAGGTAGCGTCGGACGGTGTACGTGACGCCCTCCTCGTCGAGCAGGGACAGCGCGCTGCGGCACTTCGAACAGGCGGGGTTGATCCAGATCTCCATGGCCCACACGCTAGCGCCGCGCGCCCGCACACCCCGTCGGTGTTCGAATTCGGCGAGTCCCACGCGCACCTCGCGGAACTGCCGTGACGGAGCGGCAAGTTCCCTGTCCACCTGCGGGTTTGGCGATCCGCGTGGACTGCTGATTGTCAGTGGTGGGCAGTAAACTGGTAGCAATGTTCGAAGGGGCCGCGAGGGCTCCTGAACGCGACAGGAGGATGCCTGTGCCCGCTGCCGCACTGCCGTCGAAGCCCGGTGTCACCCGCACTCGTAACGCCGCCGCCCCGCGTCCCGCGCGCAGGTCGCGCGCCCCGCGCCCGGACCACCCCACCCTCTGCGACGTGCCGTACGTCCCGCTGGAGAAGCGCCCCCTGCCCCCCGGCCGCCCCCGCGACTGGTACATCACGCACAACCGCCGCCTCAAGGCCATGCGCCTGGCCATCGCCCTGCTGGACGCGGGCGTCCTGATGCCGAACCAGGCGAGCAACGTCCGGATACGCACCATGGCGGAGACGGTGGGCATCCACCCGCCGTCGGACACCACCTGCCACATGGTGCGGGCCCTGATGCGCTACAGCCGCTGACGCGGACCGGGGCCGCGCCGCACCCGGCGCGGTCCGCCCGTTTCGCGACGGGGTGGAAGCGGGGAGAGGCCCCAGGGGGCCCACCCGCCCCACCCCGTCCCCTCTCTTGCCCATCTCCCCGCCCACGGAAGCGAGCCCCCGTGCCCAAGACCGTCAGCGTGTTCACCCTCGGCGGCACCATCTCCGCGCAGGGCGGGGACCACACCCGTCTCACCGGCGCCCAGACCCTGGCCGCCGCCCCGGTCCCCGCCGGGGTGGACATCGAGCTGCACGACGTCCGCCGACTCCCCGGATCCTCCCTGGCGCTGGCGGACCTCGCCGAGCTGGCCGGGCGGGTGGACGAGGCCACCGCGGCGGGGCACGGCGCGGTCGTCGTGCAGGGCACCGACACCCTGGAGGAGACGGCCTTCCTGCTCGACGTGGTCTGCGCGCCCCGCGAGCCCGTCGTCGTCACGGGCGCGATGCGCCGCCCCGACCTGCCGGGCGCGGACGGCCCGGCGAACCTCGCCGCGGCGCTCGCGATCGCCGCCGACCCGGACTGCCGCGGCCTCGGCGTGCTCACGGTCCTCGCCGACGAGATCCACGCCGCCCGGCACGTGCGCAAGACGCACACCACGTCCGTGGCCACCTTCGCCTCACCGGGCGCGGGCCCGCTCGGCCGTGTCGTGGAGGGCGTCCCGCACATTCTGCTGCGCCCCGTACAGCCCACGGTGGAGCGGCCGTTGCGGCTCCGCGCCCCCGCCCGTGTCGCCCTGCTCACGCTGTCCCTCGGCGACGGCGGCGAGCTTCTGGAGGCCGTGGACGACCGCTTCGACGGCCTGGTCGTCGCCGCGTTCGGCGCGGGCCACGCGCCGCAGTGGCTGGTCGAGCCGCTGGCCGCCGCGGCGGCGCGGATGCCCGTCGTCCTCGCCTCGCGCACGGGTGCGGGCCCGCTGCTCACCGAGACCTACCGCGGCCCCGGCTCGGAGTCCGACCTGCTGGCCCGCGGCCTGATCTCCGCGGGCCAGCTCGACGCGCCCAAGGCCCGCCTGCTCCTGCACGCACTGCTGGCCGACGGCGCGGACCGGGCGGCGACGGCCGCGGCGTTCGAGCGGCTGCGGGCCGGATAGCCCGGGGCTGTTGGCGGCGGCCCCGGTCGCACGGGGGGAGCCCCTGGGTCGGCTGACCCAGGGGCTCCCGTTGTGCACAGCGGGCCGTTCCGCTCAGCCGATCTGCTCCGGCGTCACCGTCAGCCACCGCTTGTCCGCCGTCACGGGCTGCCCCAACTCCCGCTGCCGTGCCGCGTTCTTCCGCTTCATCCCGTCCAGCTGCTTCATGTAGCTGTCCTTGCGGTTCACCCACACGCGCACACCGCCGTTGCGCACGTCCGCCGAGTGGAACAGCATCGGGCCGTCGCTCACGGGGGTGTCCCCGGCGACGAGGACCGGCTTCTTCCACTCGTCGATGTACGTGGAGATGGCGGCGGGCTTGCCCTGGTACCAGGTCAGCGGCGCCCACAGGTTCGGCGTCAGCTCGTACTTGGCGAGCCGCGCCCGGTCCTTCGGGCCGAACCGGCCCTCGGCGATCTCCTTGCGGGAGCTGGTCACCCGCCCCGTCCTCGGGTCCTGGAGCTGCAGGCCGACACCGATGACGTTCTGCGGCCTCACGCCGTACCCGTACTTCGGGTCGGCGAGCACCATCCGCACCAGGTCCTCGCTGGCCGCGCTCACCACGTACACCTCGATGCCGTGCGCGCGCAGCGACTTGTACAGCTCCCGCATGCCGGGGAAGAACTCCGGCCGCTCCACCTCGGTCTTCGTGACCTTGCCGTGCTCGTCGTAGTACGTCGCCGGGATCGGCTTGTCGTACGCGAGGAGGTCGTCCACGTACCCCTTGAGCTTCTTCAGCGTGAAGCCGGAGAAGATCTGCGCCGCCCACGGGTAGCAGACCTGGTCGTCGACCTCGCAGAGCCGGTTGTAGTAGCTGTACAGGCTCTCCTTGTGCGTGGCCGTGTCCTTGAACGGGATGACCTTCAGGGACGGGGCCATCGACGCGCGGCTGAGGACGCCCTTCATCTCCAGGAACGGAAGGAGCGACTCCTCCAGGTCGTGGCGGTACGTCGTGTTGTCCGCGTCGAAGACGGCGTACGCGCCCTTGCCCTCGTTCTTCGCGATGACCTTGCCGAGCTTCGCCGCCACCGGCTTCGGCCAGTGCTTGAGGTCGGCCGCGGCGGCACGGGCGGCCGGGGTGGGCGCCTCGCCGTCCGCCGCCTTCGCGTCCGCCGCGCTCGGCCACAGCGCGCCGCCCGCGAACACCGCCGCCGCCAGCGCCCCCGCCGCTCCGACGACCGCCAGCCTGCCCCTTGCTCGAATTGCCATGGTTCCCGTTCCCTGAGAGCGCTGCGCCGACCCGTCCGGAGCGGCGCGCCATGCTACGAGGACCAGGTGCCCGATTCCCATGATCGAGGTCACCGTGCGTGCCGGGCATGGGACGGACGGACGCGGGTAGCCGCACCGGACGACAGGCCCGCCCGCGCCCGCGCACAATGGCTTCATGGGCCCCACGGCTACGGACACCGAGGTGAGGGACGGCGACACCGCCTCCCGCGAGTTCGTCCGGGCCGCGCCCCCGCCCGGCGGTGCGGTCGTGTCCGCCGTCGGCTACCGCAGCCAGGGGCAGCGCCCCGCCCTGCACCGCGGCCTGCCGTCCCCGTACCTCACGCTGATCTTCTCCCTCGACGGCCCCGTCACCACGGGCCGCACCCCGAGCCAGGCGACCGGACCCGACGCCGTCCGCACGGACATCGTCGTCGGCGGCCTCCACCAGAGCCCCGCCTACGTCGTCCAGCCCGAGCACGAAGCCGGCATCCAGCTCGCCGTGCACCCGCTCGCGGCCCGCGCGCTCCTCGGCCTGCCCGCCGCCGAGCTGGCCGGACAGCTCGTCACCGACGGCACCGACGTCCTCGGCCGGGTCGCCGCCGACGTCCGCGAACGCCTCTGCGAGCAGGACACCTGGAGCGACCGGTTCGCCTTCCTCAACGCCTACTTGGCCCGCCGCGCGGCCGACGCGGAGCACGCCGGGACGGTGCGGCCCGAGGTCGGCGAGGCCTGGGCCTGGCTCGCCCGGCACCGCGGCGCGGGCACCCTGCGCGGCCTGTCCGCGCACGTCGCCCTCAGCGAACGCCGCCTGTCGGCGCTGTTCCGCGCCGAGACCGGCGTCACCCCGAAGCAGGCCGCCCGCCTCATCCGCTTCCAGCACGCGAAGGCCGCCGTCGTCCGCGTGGTCGCCGCGGGCGCGCGCCCCGACCTCGCCCGGATCGCCGCCGACCGCGGGTACTACGACCACTCCCACCTCGTCCGGGACTTCCAGCAGTACACGGGCCTGAGCCCCAGCGCCTGGACGGCCGAGGAGTGCCGGAATATCCAAGCCGGGGGGCACGGGGGCGGCGAAGACTGGGACGCATGAACAGCAACGAGAACCCGCAGAACGCGCAGAGCACGCAAACCGGCCAGACCGGTCAAGCCACCGCGAACCGTCGCCCGGCCGACGTCTGGGCCACCTTCCAGGCCCAGGACGCCCCCGCCCTCATCGACTTCCTCGTCGGCACCGTCGGCTTCCTGCGCACCGCCGTGTACGAGGACGGCGGCCGCGTCGCCCACGCCCAGCTCGACTGGCCCGAGGGCGGCGGCGTCATGCTCGGCAGCCATGACCCGAAGTCCGCCGAGTGGTGCCTGCAGCCGGGCACGTTCGGCGCGTACGTCGTCACCGACCACGTCGACGACCTCTACCTCCGCCTCACCACCGCGGGCGTGAAGGTGATCCGCGAGATCGAGGACCAGCCGTACGGCAGCCGGGAGTTCGCGATCGCCGACCCCGAGGGCAACAAGTGGTCCTTCGGCACCTACCGCGGTGAGCCCCGCCCCGACCAGGGCTGATGTCGTACCGGAGTGATAGCTTGCGGACGCCAGTCGTACCCGCACCTGGGTCGGGGAATCCGGTGGGAATCCGGAACTGACGCGCAGCGGTGAGGGGGACGGGCGGGGCCAGCGGCCACTGGGAGTCCACGGACCCCCGGGAAGGCGGCCCCGCCCGGACGAACCCGAGTCCGAAGACCTGCTGGCACCGCCGTCCGCACGGGCGGCGGAGTTCGCAGACCAGGCTCCGCGCATGAGCCCTGAGACTCGGGAAGACGTGTGCCTTCGACCACGCGGCGCGCTCGCCGCACACCCCTCACCGCCCTGCTGGGTGCGGGCCTCCTCCTGCTGACCGCGTGCGGCGGCGCACCGACGAAGACGTCGGACAAGGCGCGCCCCGGCTACCCCGTCACCCTCACCACGTGCGGCGAGAAGACCAAGGTGCAGGCTCCGCCGAAGCGGGCCGTCTCCCTCGACCAGGGCTCCACCGAGATCCTGCTCTCCCTCGGCCTGGCCGACCGCATGGTGGGCACCGGCACCTGGACGGACCCCGTCCTGAAGGGCCTGGAGAAGGAGAACGCCAAGGTCCCGCGGCTCGCCGACCGCTACCCGTCGCTGGAGAAGGTCCTCGACGAGGAACCCGACTTCGTCAGCGCCTCGTTCCTCTACACCGTCGGCAAGGGCGGCGTCGCCGACCGCGCCAAGTTCACCGAACTCGGCGTCCCCGTCTACGTCTCGCCGACCGACTGCGCCGGCAAGGACAACGCCGGTGACGACGACGGCACCCGCACCAAGACCCTCACCATGGACACCGTGTACGGCGAGATCCGCGACCTCGCCCGCGTCTTCGACGTGCAGAAGCGCGGCGAGAAGCTGATCGCGGACCTCAAGTCCCGGGCCGCGAGGGCCGCCGGGTCCGTCGACGCCTCCGACACCACCCTCATGTACTGGTTCGCCAACTCCGAGGCCCCCTACATCGCGGGCTGCTGCGGCGCCCCCGGCGTCATCACCCGCGAACTCGGCGTGCAGAACGCCTTCGCCGACACCCGCGAGGAGTGGCCCCAGATCAACTGGGAGACCATCGCCGACCGCGACCCCGACGTCCTCGTCATCGGCGACCTCACCCGCAGGTCCCAGTCCGCCGAGTCCGCCCGCCAGAAGATCAAGTTCCTGGAGTCCAACCCGGCCACGAAGAACCTCACGGCCGTGAAGAAGAAGCGCTACGTCCTGCTCAGCGGCCAGGCCCTGAACCCGAGCATCCGCACCGTCGACGGCATCGAACAAGTCGCGGCGGCGCTGCGCGAGTTCGGCCTGGCGAAGTGAGGGGCGCCGCGGGCGGCCGGCTGCGCGTCGCGCTGCGCGGCGGACTCCTCGCCCTGGCCGGACTCGCGGTCCTGTTCCTCTCCGTCGCCGTGGCCGTCACCATCGGCCCCGCCGACATCTCCGTGCCCGACGTGTGGTCGGCCGTGGCGGCCCACCTCGGCTGGGGCGAGGCGGAGCTGACGCCGATCCGCGACGGCATCGTGTGGAACCTGCGGATGCCGCGCACGGTCCTCGCGGCGGTGTGCGGCGCGGGCCTCGCCGTGTGCGGGGCGGTGCTCCAGTCGCTCCTGCGCAACCCGCTCGCCGACCCGTTCGTGCTCGGTGTCTCCTCCGGGGCGTCCACGGGCGCCGTCGCCGTCGTGGTCCTCGGCGTCGGCGGGGGAGCGCTCACGGTGTCGGCGGGCGCGTTCATCGGCGCCGTCGTGTCGTTCGCGCTCGTCCTGCTGCTCAGCCACACCCTCGGCGACACCACGGACCGGGTGGTCCTCTCCGGGGTCGCCGCGATGCAGCTCTTCTCCGCGCTCACCTCCTTCGTCGTCCTCACCGCCGCCGACGCGGAGACCACCCGCGGCGTGCTGTTCTGGCTGCTCGGCTCGCTGAGCGGCGCGGCCTGGACGGACGTCTGGACGTGCGGCGCGGTGCTCGTCGTCGCGCTCACCGTGTGCCTGCTGCACGCCCGCACGCTGGACGCGTTCGCCTTCGGCCAGGACGCGGCGGCCACCCTCGGCGTCCACGTGGGCCGGGTGCGCGTGCTCCTCCTGTGCACCACGGCGCTCCTGACGGCGGCCCTGGTCAGCAGCGCCGGGGCGATCGGGTTCGTGGGCCTGGCGCTGCCGCACGCGGCCCGGGCGGTGGTGGGCGCGGGCCATCCGCGGCTGCTCCCGGTGACGGCGCTCGCGGGCGCGGTGTTCCTGATCTGGGTGGACACCCTCGCCCGCACGGTCCTCGACCCGCAGGAGGTCCCGGTGGGGGTGGTCACGTCACTGATCGGCGTACCGGCGTTCGTGGCGGTGCTGTACCGGACGCGGAGGAGCCGATGACGTACGAGAAGCCCGTGACGCGCGAGGATCCGACGGCGCACGAGAAGTCGACGGCGTACGAGAAGCCGATGACGTACGAGAATCCGGCACCCGCCGGACTCGCGGCGGCCCGGGTCGCGCACGAGGCCGGAGGCCGCCTCATCGTCGACGGCATCACCCTCGCCCCCCGGCCGGGCACCACCCTCGGCCTCATCGGCCCGAACGGCTCCGGCAAGTCCACGCTGCTGCGCCTCCTCGCGGGTGTCCTCGCGCCCGCGGCGGGGGTGGTCACGCTGGACGGCACGCCGCTGCCCCGGCTCGGCCGCAGACAGACGGCGCGCAGGCTCGCGGTGGTCGACCAGCACGCGACCACGCAGGTGGAGCTGACCGTGCGGGAGGTGGTGGCCCTCGGCCGCATCCCGCACCGCAGGCCGTGGTCGGGCACCACCCCCGCCGACGAGCGGGCCGTCCGGGACGCCCTGGACCGCACCTCCCTCACCGACCGGGCCGACCAGTCCTGGCACACCCTCTCCGGTGGCGAACGCCAACGCGCCCACATCGCCCGCGCCCTGGCCCAGGCCCCGCGCGAACTGCTCCTCGACGAGCCGACCAACCACCTGGACATCCAGCACCAGTTGGACCTCCTGAACCTGATCGCCTCGCTCCCCGTGACGACGGTGATCGCCCTGCACGACCTCAACCTGGCCGCCATGTTCTGCGACGAGATCCTGGTCCTGAGGGAGGGCAGGGCGTACGCGCACGGCACGCCCGCCGAGGTCGTCACGGAGGAGCTGATCGCGGAGGTGTACGGGGTGCGGGCGCGCGTGACGCCACCGGCGGACGCGCTGGACCACGTGTCGGTCCGCTTCCTGCGCACGCCACCGCGGCAGCCGGGTCCTTAGACTCGCCGGAAACCCGCGGCGAACTCACCGGAGAACCCGTCGCGAACCCACCGGAGACCCGCAGCCAGGGGGAGGGCCCATGACGAGCCAGAGGATCCCGGACGACGACGAGGTCCCCCTCGACGTCCTCACCCACCTGCGCGCCGTGTGCCTGAACCTCCCCGAGGCGCACGAGGAACCGGCCTGGATCGGCACCCGCTGGCGCATCCGCACCGCGACCTTCGCGCACGTCTACCTGACCGACTGGACCCGCTCGCACTCCCCGTCGGCGCGGGCCGTCGCGACCGAAGGGCTCACGACGACCCTCACGTTCCGCTCGGGCGGCGAGGAGTTCGAGGCGCTGACCAACGCGGGCGCCCCGTTCTTCCGCCAATCCTGGGGCCGCAACGTCGTGGGCATGCGCCTGGACGAGGACACCGACTGGGCCGAGGTGGCGGAACTCCTCACCGAGAGCTACCGCGTTCAGGCTCCGAAGCGGCTCGCGGCGCGGGTCGGCGGCCCACCCCCGGTGCCGGGTCCGACGGGGTAGAGGTGACGGGTCCCGCGGGGGTCAAACGGAGGAGATCCATCCGATCGGCGGAGGGGGGGAACGTTCTTCCAGGTGAACGGGGCGCCATTCGATCAACCGGGGCGCCGCGGGGCTGCGATCCTCGGGCCGAAAGCCGCCCCGGACCGCGCACGGTTCCGGGCCGAACCGACCCCCCTCACCAAGGAGTTCCCCGTGTCTGTCCGTCGCCTGGTGACCAGCGCCCTCGCCGCCACCGCTCTCGCGTTCACGTCCCTGGGCGCGGTGACCGTCACCGCGACCCCCGCGGCCGCCGACCCGTGCGGCTTCTACGAGACCTCCTCCGACGCCTTCTACAACCACTGCACGTCGGACGGCTCCCGTGTCGTCATCCACGTCAGGGTCTCCATGGCGCCCGACTACGAGCGCTGCGTCGGCCCCGGCAAGACGTGGCTCGGCTCGGCGAGCAAGATCCAGGGGGCGCACTACGTCAACCGCACCTGCTGACGGCCGGACTTCGGTGAGAAGGTGACGCTGCCGGCGGGCAGCGCCACCAGCGGCCCGGGCGCGCGCACCAGCGCGCACCCGGGCCGCCGCCGTTTCCCTCCGGGGCGGCTTCTACTGGTCTGTACCAATAAGTTACAGTCTGTGCCTGCGTGACCCACCCGAGTCGCTGTACCCGAGTCGACGTACCCGAGCCGCTCCAGGCACTGCCGGAAAGCCAGTTGATGATCTCTCGCATACGTACGACAGCGCGCACCGCCGCCCTGGGCGCGACCGTCGTCCTCCTGGCCGCGGCCTGCGGCGGCCCGGCCGAGCGGTCCGGTGGCTCGTCCGACCGGTCCGCCGAGCCGTCCGCGTCCAGCTCGCCGCCCGCCGACGAGGGGCAGCTCGTCGAGTGGGGAAAGGGTGACGCGGAGGACGCGTTGCGGCGGGCCGACCGGGCTCTCGGCTACGACGACACGCCTGCCGAACTGGTCGACAGCGACGTCACGTCCTTCTCCGACGGGCTCAGGAAGACGTTCCCGACGCCGGGCGAGCGGCCCTACCGCCTCGACATCACCTGCGTGGCCCCGAACACCGACGAGATCACGCTCACGCTCGGCCGCGGCGACGACGAGCAGGAGTGGGTCGTCTCCTGCGGCGACCGGCAGGCGGACCAGTTCAACATCCCGGCGGGCGCCGCCCCGTTCACGGCCCGCGTCGCCCCCGACAAGCGGCGGTCCGAGGCGCTCGCCGAGATCGTCTGGCGCCTCAACACCATCGCCACGGACGAGGTGTTCGACTGCGAGGACGACATCGTCGGCTGCGACGAGGATGCTTCCTAGCCGACGTCGGGGCCCGTCCTAGAGGCTGTCCAGGAAGTTGCCGACGGCCTCCACGACGCGGTTCTTGCGGCGGTGCGCCTCGCTGCAGTAGAGCCGCCTGCGCCACCTGCGCGGCTGCGGCACCGGCTTGTTGCACCACGTGCACGGCAAGGTCCGTGTCGTTGCTGTTCTTGCTCCCCCGTACATGCCCGCACTTTAACCGGTGGGTTCGGTGGCGCCGTCCTGGGATGAGGGGACGAGGGGACGACGGGACGACCGACAAGCCCGCCGGGATCCTCAGCGCGCCCCCTCGGGCAGCAGCCGGGGGACGGCCCGGACGTAGACGACCATGCCGACGACCTCGACGAGGGTCTGCGTGACCACGATCACGGCGGCGATGGCGTAGGGCTCGGGCAGCGCCAGGGCCAGGGGCAGCACGACCAGGGAGTTGCGGGTGGCGCCGGTGAAGACGAGCGCGCGGGAGCCCGGGGTGTCGAGGCGGAAGAGGCGGGCGACGGCCTTGCCCGCGAAGGCCATCACGAGCAGGAACAGGACGTAGCAGGGGACCACGGCCGCCACGTCGGTGAGGTTCCCGCCGAGCTTGGGGACCTGGGAGGCGACGACGGTCAGGAGCGTCGCGGCCATGAGCGGGACCATCGTGGCGGTCGCGGCGTCGGACACCCGCTGCCCGGCCGGCCGCCGCCCGGCCCACGCCTGCAGGGCCCAGGCCAGGGCGAGCGGCACGACGATCAGGACGAGGAACGCCTGGAGGAACGGGCCCGCCTCGACGACGTCGCCCAGCTCCGGCCCCATGAACACGTACAGGAAGAGCGGCAGCAGGAGCATCTGGCCGATGAGCAGCAGCGGCGTCGCGGCCAGCAGGCGGCGGCTCGCGCCGCCCGCGAGCCCGGAGAAGACGATCACGTAGTCGACGCACGGACACAGCAGGACGAGCAGCACGCCGACGCGCACGGCCTGGTCGGCGGGCAGGAAGGCGAACATCGCGGCGACCACGAGCGGTACGACGGCGAAGTTCACCACCAGGGCGGCGGCCAGGAACCGGGCGTCCTTGAGGGAGCGCAGCAGTTCACGGGCCGGGACCTGGAGGAAGGTCACGAACAGCAGGGCCGCGAGGACCGGGTTGATGGCGTGTTCCAGGCCGGGCCCGGCGTCCGGCACGGCCAGACCGAGCGCGGCGCCCACGGCCATCGCGCTCAGGTAGACGGCCACCTGGTGGTCTTCCATCCGGTCCACCGGGCCCCGCGCGTCCTGCGGCATCCGTGCGTACGTCCCTCTCGGTCGCTCTTGTCCGCCCCGGGTCCGCCGGTCGGCCGGAGGGTCCCATCCTCGCAGGCCGCGGGGGCCCGGGCCCGGTGGCCTCAGCCCGCCGGCCACCCGCCCAGAGCCGCCGCCACGCCCAGAGCACCCGCCATCAGCAGCGCGGCGACCACGCCGCGCCGGGCCACCAGGAGCCAGACGGCGGCTCCTGCCAGCACCCCGTACTGCCACAGGTGCTGGAGGGCGAGCGCGAGGGGGATCGCCGAGCCCATGATCGCGCCGATGACCGCGGGCCCCGCGCCGGTGAAGAACGCCTGCACACCGGCGTGGGCCCGGATCCGGTCGAACCGGGGACCGCCGACGACGACGAACAGGAACGACGGGGCGAAGGCCACGGCGGCGGCGAGGAGCCCGCCCGGGATCCCGGCCGCCGCGTAGCCGACGACGGCGACGGTCTGCACGACGGGGCCGGGGGTGACCTGCCCGAGCGCGACGGCGTTGAGGAACTGGCCGTCGGTCATCCACTGGTGGGTGTGGACGGCGTCGGCCTGCATCATCGGAATGATGACGAAGCCGCCGCCGTAGGACAGCGCACCGACCTTGAACGCCACCCACGCGAGGGCGGCCGTCCCACCGGCCGGGAGCGCGACCGCGAGAGGCAGCGGCCAGGCGGCACGCCGCCCCGAAGCGCCACGGGTGCGCACCCCGACCTCCAGCAGACCGGCCGCGACCAGCACCAGCACCATCCACGGGCCCACCACCGCGGCCGCCGCGCCGCCCGCGAGCACGTAGCAGGCCCAGCGGACCCGGGCCGCCCGCCGGTCACCGGCCCGCTGCCGACTCGCCGGAATCAGCGCGGTGGCCGCCTGCACAGCGACGGCGGCGACGGCCGCACCCGCCCCGGCGGCGGCGCCCCGCACCCACAGCGGCGGACTCCCGGCGAGGAACAGGGCCGCCAGGGCGAGGATCAGGACGAGCCCCGGCACGATGAAGGCCAGGCCCCCGACCACCGCCCCGGCCGTCCCGCGCAGCCGCCAGGCCGACAGGATGGCCAACTGCGTGGACGCGGGCCCCGGCAGCAGATTGGTCGCCGCGACCCCGTCCTCGAACTCGGCCGCCGACACCCAGCCCCGCCGCTCCACACACAGCTTCCGGAGCAGGGCGATGTGGGTGGGCGGCCCCCCGAACCCGACACACCCGATACGCCCCCACTCCCGGAGGATCGTCCCAAGCCCCACCCGCCGCCCGTCGCCCCCACCGCTCACACCACTGGCGCCGCTCACCACACCTCTTCCCGCCCCGGGCCCTCCGGGCGGCGCGACCCTACCTCCCGGGCGTGAACGGAAGGCCCCCCGGGCACGGCCGAAGGCCGCCACCGGATCGGCGACGGCCTTCGGGAGCTGTGCGCTCACACGGGGAGCGAACGGCACGGCTTAGATGTCGAAGTACAGCTCGAACTCGTGCGGGTGCGGCCGCAGCTGGATCGGGGCGATCTCGTTCGTGCGCTTGTAGTCGATCCACGTCTCGATGAGGTCGGACGTGAAGACGCCGCCCGCCTGGAGGTACTCGTTGTCCGCCTCGAGGGCGTCGAGGACCGCGGGGAGGGAGGTCGGGACCTGGGGGACGCCCGCGTGCTCCTCGGGGGCGAGCTCGTAGAGGTCCTTGTCGATCGGCTCGGCGGGCTCGATCTTGTTCTTGACGCCGTCGAGGCCCGCGAGGAGCAGGGCGGAGAAGGCGAGGTAGGGGTTCGAGGACGGGTCCGGCGCGCGGAACTCCACGCGCTTGGCCTTCGGGTTGGAGCCCGTGATCGGGATGCGCATCGCGGCGGAGCGGTTGCGCTGCGAGTAGACCAGGTTGACCGGGGCCTCGAAGCCGGGGACCAGGCGGTGGTAGGAGTTGACGGTGGGGTTCGTGAAGGCGAGCAGCGACGGGGCGTGCTTGAGGATGCCGCCGATGTAGTAGCGGGCGGTGTCCGAGAGGCCCGCGTAGCCCTGCTCGTCGTAGAAGAGGGGCTCGCCGCCGGTCCACAGGGACTGGTGGACGTGCATGCCCGAGCCGTTGTCGCCGAAGATCGGCTTCGGCATGAAGGTCGCGGTCTTGTTGTTGCGCCAGGCGACGTTCTTCACGATGTACTTGAAGAGCATCAGGTCGTCGGCCGCGGCGAGCAGCGTGTTGAACTTGTAGTTGATCTCGGCCTGGCCGGCGGTGCCCACCTCGTGGTGCTGGCGCTCCACCTTGAGGCCGGAGTTGGCGAGCTCCAGGGAGATCTCGGCGCGCAGGTCGGCGAAGTGGTCGACCGGCGGGGCCGGGAAGTAGCCGCCCTTGTAGCGGACCTTGTAGCCGCGGTTGTCCTCAAGGGCGCCGGTGTTCCAGGCGCCGGCCTCGGAGTCGATCTCGTACACCGAGCGGTTCGCCGTGGTCTCGAAGCGGACCGAGTCGAAGACGTAGAACTCGGCCTCGGGGCCGAAGTACGCGGTGTCGGCGATGCCGGTGGAGGCCAGGTACGCCTCGGCCTTCTTCGCCACGTTGCGCGGGTCGCGGCTGTACTGCTCGCCGGTCACCGGGTCGTGGATGAAGAAGTTGACGTTGAGGGTCTTGTCACGGCGGAAGGGGTCCACGCGGGCCGTCGACAGGTCGGCCACGAGCGCCATGTCGGACTCGTGGATGGCCTGGAAGCCGCGGATGGAGGAGCCGTCGAACATCAGCTGCTCGTCCGGGTCGAACGCCTCGGCCGGGACCGTGAAGTGCTGCATGACGCCCGGCAGGTCGCAGAACCGGACGTCTACGAACTTCACGTCCTCGTCCGCGAGGAACTTCTTGGCTTCGTCGGCGTTCTGGAACATCCAGCTCCTCCTGTTCCCGCCCGGGAAGGAGCGGGGTTGCAGCTCGTTGGTGCGGCCAGTGCGGTGGCACACGCTGGGACCCGACCATAGGGACGGGGGATTTCTCAAGCGTGACCCATTTGTTTCGCCGAAGTTAACCGGCCCGGGTGCGAACGCGACCCGCACCCCGCGCGCGAAGCGGTGCGCAGTACCGTGGACGGGTGGACAACAGGCAAGTAATCGGATCGTGGCTCTCCGGCCCCCGCGCGGCGGCCGAGGACGCGGGCGTCGACTTCGGATACCGCGGGGAGCAGCTCGGCCTGCCCGAGGAGGGCCCCGGCTCGATCGCCCGGCCCGGCCGTCGCATCGGCGCCATCGCCATCGACTGGGCGCTGTGCATGGTCATCGCGTACGGCCTGCTCGCGCGCGGCAATCCGCAGGCGATGGGCAACTGGGCGCTCGGGCTCCTCTTCGTGATGAGCCTGCTGACCGTCGGCACGATCGGCAGCACGCCCGGCAAGCGCCTGCTCGGCCTGCGCGTCATCAGCGAGGACGGCGGCCGCCTCGGCCCGGTCCGCGTCCTGATCCGCAGCGCGCTGCTGTGCATCGGCATCCCGGCCCTCATCTGGGACCGCGACGGCCGCGGCCTGCACGACCGCCTCGCCCGCGCGGTGCAGGTCAGGATCTAGGAGTCAGGGCACGCACGTTTCGCATACGTCGATGGGGCGCCCAGAACCACTCGGTTCTGGGCGCCCCATCGACGTAGTCAGTCAGGAACAGCGCCGGCGTCAGCGCATCTTCGGGCCACCGCGCGGGATCCGCGCGCCCTTCGGCATGGGCCCCTTCGGCAACGGCATGTTGCTCATCAGGTCGCCCATCGCCTTCAGGCGGTCGTTGGTCGCCGTGACCTGCGGGCCCTGGAGGACGCGGGGGAGCTTCAGAAGCGTGGTGCGGAGCTTCTTGAGCTCGACCTGGCCCTCGCCGTTGCCGACGATCACGTCGTGCACCGGGACGTCCGAGACGATGCGGGCCATCTTCTTCTTCTCGGCGGCAAGGAGCGCCTTCAGCCGGTTCGGGTTGCCCTCGGCGACCAGGACGATGCCGGCCTTGCCGACGGTGCGGTGCACCACGTCCTGGCTGCGGTTCATCGCGATCGCGGGGGTCGTCGTCCAGCCGCGGCCGATCTTGTCGAGCACCGCGGCCGCCGCTCCTGGCTGGCCCTCCATCTGCCCGAAGGCGGCGCGCTCGGCCCGGCGTCCGAAGACGATCGCCATCGCCAGGAAGGCGAGGATGAAGCCGAGAATGCCCAAGTAGATGGGGTGGTCGATCCAGAGGCCGATCGCGAGGAAGACACCGAAGGTGACGATTCCCACAGCCGCGATGATGAGACCGATCTTGGAGTCGGCCCGCCGGGTCATCTTGTAGGTCAGGGCGATCTGCTTGAGTCGCCCGGGTTCCGCGGCCGAAGCCGCCGCGGTGGTTTCCTTCCTCGCCATGCCTCGAAGTCTACGTGGCCCTGGAGCCGACTACGACGTGCGGGTTGTTCCTGCCTCTTCCAGTACGCGCTGCGCCTCGACCCGGTCCTTCGCGCGGCGCCGGTCCTCGAGGACGGACGTCCAGGCGTTGCGGCGCGCGGTGCGCTGGCCGCCGCTCATGAGCAGCGACTCGACGGCGCGCAGCGCGTCGGTGACGGACGGGATGGCGGTGGCGCGAACGGGCGCGGCCTGCATGGTGATGCCCTCCGGGAAGCGACAGTGGACGGGGGAGCGCTACGAGGGGGTACCTGGCGCTGGGGGAAGCTCTCCGGGCTCCGGGGAGAGCTCGATGTGCTCTGGATGCTCTGGGTAAAGCTCGCCGTGCTCTGGGTAAGGCTGTACGTGCGGTAATTCCAGGGTCACTGATTGGTGTTACCAGGGCGTGACCGACCGGTCAAACACCGATGAAGCCTTGACGCGGGGCCCCAAAACGCTGACGCGGCCCATACGTTCCCCTTCACCTGCGGAGAACGTACGGGCCGCGTCATATCGGCCGCTACTGGGCGGTAGTCGCTTGTGCGCAGATTCACACGCTCGGCGCCTGGCCGCCGCGCCGGGCGGTGCGGCACCGCTCGGCACCGCCCGCGCCGCGATTCCGGTTGCGCCCGGCTCAGACCGCCTGCGAGGCCACGTACGCGCCGCGCCGCTCGATCGCCATCTGGTACAGCCGCCCCGCGCGGTACGAGGAGCGGACCAGCGGGCCGGACATGACGCCGGAGAAGCCGATCTGCTCGGCCTCGTCCTTGAGCTCCACGAACTCGTGCGGCTTGACCCAGCGCTCCACGGGGTGGTGGCGCACCGAAGGGCGCAGGTACTGCGTGATCGTGATCAGCTCGCAGCCCGCGTCGTGCAGCTGGCGCAGCGCCTCGCTGACCTCCGCGCGCTCCTCGCCCATGCCGAGGATCAGGTTCGACTTCGTCACCAGACCGGCCTCGCGGGCCTCGGTGATGACCTTCAGGGAGCGCTCGAAGCGGAAGCCCGGGCGGATCCGCTTGAAGATGCGGGGCACCGTCTCCACGTTGTGCGCGAGCACCTCGGGGCGGGAGGAGAAGACCTCGGCCAGCTGGTCCGGCTCCGCGTTGAAGTCGGGGATCAGCAGCTCGACCTTGGTGTGGCCGCCCTCGCGCTCGGCGGTCATGGCGTGGATCTGGCGCACGGTCTCCGCGTACAGCCAGGCGCCGCCGTCCTCCAGGTCGTCGCGGGCGACGCCGGTGATGGTGGCGTAGTTCAGGTCCATCGTGACGACGGACTCGCCGACGCGGCGGGGCTCGTCGCGGTCGAGTGCCTGCGGCTTGCCGGTGTCGATCTGGCAGAAGTCACAGCGCCGCGTGCACTGGTCGCCGCCGATGAGGAACGTGGCCTCGCGGTCTTCCCAGCACTCGTAGATGTTCGGACAGCCCGCCTCCTGGCACACCGTGTGCAGGCCCTCGCTCTTCACGAGCGCCTGCATCTTCGTGTACTCGGGGCCCATTTTCGCCCGGGTCTTGATCCACTCGGGCTTGCGCTCGATGGGGGTCTGGGCGTTCCGGACCTCCAGGCGCAGCATCTTGCGTCCGTCGGGTGCGACTGCGGACACATCGGCTCCCTGATAGCTGGCGTAACTTCGATTCGTCGGCGCACCCCAGGGTACGCCCGCGATGTCATTGGACTTACTTCTGGCCAACCTCCGGCCCGAGGGGTGCATTCCCGCTCGGGTGCGCAGAGGGGTCGGCCGGGCCCGGGCCGGGCGGCTAGGCGAGCGCGGTCTCGGGGGTTCCGGCGGCCTCCTGTGCGGGCCCCGGCACCTCGGCGGCGGGCGGCGCCGCCTCCGTGGCGGGCTTCTCGACCACCCGCGGCTTCAGGTCCGCGTTCTCCAGTACGTCCCGCAGGTGCCGCTCGGCCACCGGCAGCACGTCGGCGATCGTGATGTCGCGGCCCACCTCGTGCGCGATGGACGTCACACCCGCGTCGCGGATGCCGCACGGCACGATCCGGTCGAACCAGGTGTTGTCCGGGTTCACGTTCAGGGCGAAGCCGTGCATGGTCACGCCCTTGGCGACGCGGATGCCGATCGCGGCGACCTTGCGGTCCTCGCGGCGCTGGCCGGCGTTGGAGGGCGCGTACTCCGGGCCGTTCAGGCGGGGATCGAACTCGTCGTCCGTGAGGCGCGGGTCGAAGTCGAGGCTGAGCCCGCCGAGGGCCGGGCGCGACTCCACCGGATCGCCGAGGACCCATACGCCGCTGCGCCCCTCGACGCGCGTGGTTTCGAGACCGAACTCGGCACACGTTCGGATAAGTGCGTCTTCCAGGCGGCGTACGTGTGCTACGACGTCCACCGGACGCGGCAGCTTCTGGATCGGGTAGCCCACGAGCTGGCCCGGACCGTGCCAGGTGATCTTGCCGCCGCGGTCCACGTCCACGACCGGGGTGCCGTCCAGCGGGCGCTCGCTGTCCTCGGTCCTGCGCCCCGCCGTGTACACCGGCGGGTGCTCCAGGAGCAGGCAGGTGTCCGGGGCCTCGTCCGCGAAGCGGGCCGCGTGCACCCGTCGCTGCTCGTCCCAGGCCTCCTGGTACTCGACGGACTCCGGACCGAAACCCAGCCGGATGAATCGAATCTCGCCCACGGCACGTGCCTCCCTAAGAACCATCCGCGTGCACCGGACCCGCGCCCGCACGGAAACCTTCACCGTGCACGGATCGCGCTCCTGCCACTGTACGTCCGGCGGAATCCCGTCAGCCCTCCGGTCAATCCTCACACGATCGGATGAATGGAGCTTGAAGGTCGCGATGAGACCCGTCAGCGCCGCTACATTCGCGCCGTTCATGAGGCCATAAGGGCTGCTCAAGGCAGGCCCGGAAGGCAGGAGACCGCACAGCTGATGACGGAACGACCCCCGCAGCGCACCCCCAACCGCCAGCTAGCCGCGCTCATCGCGGAAGCCGGGTTCTCCAATGCGGGCCTGGCGCGCCGCGTCGATCAGCTAGGGCTCGAGCACGGTCTCGATCTCAGGTACGACAAGACATCGGTGACACGCTGGCTCAGAGGCCAGCAGCCCCGCGGCACGACCCCCGCACTGATCGCGGAGGTCTTCACCCGGCGCCTCGGACGGCGCCTGTCCGCGCAGGACCTCGGGCTCGACGCGTGCGCGCCCGTCTACGCGGGCCTGGAGTTCGCCTCCTCGCCCGAGGAAGCCGTCGACATCGTCGGCGGCCTGTGGCGCAAGGACTCCGGCAGCCACGCCGAACTGCGCAAGATCGCCTTCACCCCGGCCGGGCTCGTGGTGCCGAGCCGGGACTGGCTGATCGGCCGCGCCGACGAACGCGTCGCCCGCGGCGAACCCCCGCAGACACCCCGCGTCCCCCCGCAGGGCCGCCCCATCGTGCCCCGGCAGCGCCGCGACACCGACCGCGGGCCCGGCCACCGGGTCACCGGCGGCGACATCGCCGCCCTGCGCTCGGTCGGCGAGCTGTTCCGCGCCCTCGACCACGCCTACGGCGGCGGGCACGCCCGCCAGGCCCTGGTGCGCTACCTGGAGCACGAGGCCGAGCCCATGCTCCGCGGCACCTACGGCGAGCAGGCCGGGCGCCGCCTGTTCGCGGCCGCCGCCGACCTGACCCGGCTCGCGGGCTGGACGTCGTACGACATCGCGGCGCACGGCCTCGCCCAGCGGTACTTCGTGCAGGCGCTGCGCCTGTCGCAGGCCGCGGGCGACCGCGCGTACGGCAGCTACGTCCTGGTCACCATGAGCCGTCAGGCCGTCTATCTGGGCCACGGCCGCGAGGCCGTGCAGCTCGCCCGCGTCGCCCAGCAGGGCGTCGGCTCCTCGGCGCCGCCCGTCGTGCAGGCCCTGCTGCACGCCGTCGAGGCGCGCGGGCACGGGGTGCTCGGCGAGGTGCGGGCCTGCTCGGCGTCCATGGTGCGCGCCGAGCGTGCCCTGGAGACGGCCAGGCCCGGCGACGAGGTCCCGTACTGGGCGCGGTTCTTCGACGAGGCCCAGCTCGCCGACGAGTTCGCGCACTGCAACCGCGACCTCCAGCAGTACCGCGCGGCCGCCCAGCACGCCGAGCGCTCCCTGCAACTGCGCGCACCCGGCTACGCCCGCAGCAGGCTCTTCTGCCGCGTCGTCCTCGCCTCCGCGCGCCTCGGCCTCGGCGAGCTGGAACAGGCCTGCCAACTGGGCGCGGAGGCGGCCCAGGCGGCGGGCGAGATGAGGTCGGTGCGGGCGGTGGAGTACGTACGCGACTTCGAGCGCCGCCTGGAGCCGTACCGGGACGCGGCACCCGTGCGGGGCTATCGCGACCGGGTCGCGGCACTGGGCTAGTGGGGTCGAGGGGGGGCGGCCACGCCAGGTCCGCCCCCTGCCGGCCTGCCAGGCCAGGTCCGCCCCCTGCCGGCCTGCCAGGCCAGATCCGTCCGCCTGCCTGTCGGCCACGCCAGTGCCGCCCTCTGCCGGACGGCAGTTGAATCCCGCCGCGACGGCGAACAACCACAACGAACCCCTCCGGCGGTGCCGGACTCACCGCAAGCGGGCGACAGCCGACGTCCCCAACGCCACGTCCCACGTGGCGAGGTCGTCCAGGTCCCCGCGCAGAGCGGATCGTTCCGTGCCGATGGACCGCATCGGCAGCGGAACCGACGCGG
The DNA here is from genome assembly GCF_045070545.1 of Streptomyces sp. RK9. Lineage (NCBI taxonomy): Bacteria > Bacillati > Actinomycetota > Actinomycetes > Kitasatosporales > Streptomycetaceae > Streptomyces > Streptomyces sp. RK9. The sequence goes on from NZ_CP173703.1 coordinate 2,176,627, forward strand.
GGACGGCCCCGACCCGCTCCCCGTCCGCGTACAGGACCGTGCGACCGGGCGAGGCGACCCACGTCAGCCGGACCCACCGGTCGAGCGGCAGGACGTACGGAAAGCTGAAGTCGGCCTTTCCGTACCGGGTGAAGCCCACACGTCCCGTGCCGTGCTGCATGAGCTTCAAGGCCCCGGCCTTGGAGCTCAGCAGCACCTGTTCGCCGGTGCGGGAGGAAGCACGGACCCGCACCGACACGGTCCAGGGCTCCGCCACGTCCACCCCGCCGAAGCCCACCCCGTCCCGGTCCGAGTCGAACCGCCAGGCCTGCCCGCGCACACCGGGCACGGGCGTGGGGTTGTCGACGATGTACGAGGTGCCGGGCAGGTCGCCCGCGACGTCCTCGGCGAAGAGCGTGTTGCCGGGGCTGCCCGCGTACGTCCAGCCCTTCGGGTACGCGGCGTCGTCGAAGGTCCAGTGATGGCTCGGCCGGTTCCGCACCCGGGGCCGGGTCCACGCGGGCGTGGTGCCGATGGGGTCTCCCCTGCTCGAACGGAGTTGAGAGCTTGGGGAAGGATCGCCGACGCGGGCGGTACGGGCCCGGAAGTCGGCGAGCGTGTCCGGCGTCGGGGAGCCGTTCCAGGCGCGGTCGGCGAGGATCGCGCGGGCACCCGCCATGTGCCGCTCGAAGTACTCGTCGTCGGCCCAGAAGTTGTAGTCCGCCCAGTTCGCGACGCCGGAGCCGAGCATGTCGGGGTCGGTGCCCGGAGCCCAGGTGTCGTACATCCAGGGCTCGTCGGGGTACTTGTGGTGGTAGTTGTTCGGCGTGTTGTAGAAGGGGCCGATGGCGATCTCGTCATGGCCCGGAATGGCGGGCTCCGCGCCGGTGCCCTCCCAGGTGAGGAAGACGACCGGGGCGCGCACGCGCTGCTGCGGCGCGGCCAGGTGCTCGGAGCCGTTGTAGACCGCCGTGCGCTTGCCGTGCGAAGTGACCACGTCGTCCAGGGTGTTGATGTACCGGTTGAGCAGGTCACCGAGGGTCGAGACGTCGGGCGCGGCCGCCAGGTGCTCCTGCACGCGCGGGCACTCGGCGAGCTGCCCCGGGACCTCCTCCGCGCCGATCGAGAACAGCGGCGCGTCGAACCAGCCCGCGAACTCGTCGACGATCTCCTTGCTCTTGGCGACCGCCTTCTCGCTGGTCATGTCGATGATCCAGTCCGGCGTGAGATGGGAGTGCGTATGGCCGCCCGTGCACGCGCCGGGGCCCGAGCCGAAGCCGATGCCGAACGCCTCGCTGATCACCGTGGCGTGGCCGGGCAGTTCGAGCCCCGGCATCAGCTGCACGTGATGACGCGCGGCGAAGGCCTTGAGGTCCTCGATGTCGGCGCGGCTGTAGCTGTGGTCGGGGTCGGCGAGCCCGGGGAACCTCGGGCTGTACAGGCGGAAGCCCTCGGACTCCGACAGGTGCAGGAACAGGGTGTTCAGCTTCTGGTCGCCCATCCTGCGGATCAGGTTCTTCAGGTACGGGATCCGCCAGTACTTGCGCCCCGCGTCCAGATGCACCATGCGGACCGCCTGCGCGGGCCGGTCGACCGAGCGGGCGCGCGGGACGGCGCGGTGGTCGGGCGCGGTGGCGCGCAGGAGTTGGAGGAGGGTGCGGGTGCCGTAGTACAGGCCGTGCGTGGAGGCGGCGGTGACGCGGACGGGGCCGGCGCTGTCGAAGCGGTGGCCCTCGGCCCGCGCCTCGGCGGGGGCGCCCCGGTCGGCGGCGAGGGTGAGGACGACGTCGTCCCGGTCCGGCCGCCCGCCCGCGACGACGCGCGGGGCGATGCCGGTGATCTGCTCGATCTCCGTACGCAGCTGACCCGCGAGGGCGCGGACGGACTGGCGTGCGGGGCCCGGGAACTCGGCGCGGCCGGACGGCAGCGCGGTGGCCGACGCCTGCCGCGGGTCGATCAGGACGCGGGTGCGGCGGGTGAGTTCGGTGCGCCCGGGGAGCGCGGCCCAGTCGGTGGGGCGGGGGACGACGGACGGCACGTCGTCGTCCGGCCGGGGAGCGCCTGTCCGGTCGCCCGGGCGAGGCGAGTCCCGGTCCTCGGCATGGGCGGTCGGCGCCGACAGAGATCCCATGAATAGGCCCAGGATGAGAGTGATCACCGGCAAGGTACGACGCACGTCAGCCCTCCCGCGGCTCGGTGGTCCGGTGCCCGGATCCGCTGGGACGGTAGTGCTGTGCGGGGTCGGTGACAAGACCGCGGGACGGTTGAAGCCCCCGCGTGGGGGGCGCGGGGGCTCAGGGGGAGCCGGCCCGACGGGGTCGGACAGGTCCGATGAGTGGGCCCTGGAGAGTGGCCTCAGGCGGCCGCCGGTAGTGACTCCTCCGTGCAGGCGGGCCGGATGCCGAGGTCGGCGAGCGCGGCGTGCGCCGCCCTGCGTCCGGAGTGCAGCGCGCCCTGCACCGTGCTGGTGTCCCGGTGGTCGCCGCACACGTAGAGCCCCGCCAACAGCCGTACGGGACGGCGCAGATCGTGCGGCGGCGGCATCGCGGGCACCGCCTCGCGCGTGCGGTGCACGGCCAGCAGCTCCCAGCGGTCGGTCGGGGCGCCGTACAGCGTCGCGAGGTGGTCGCGCACGGACCGCTCCAGGTCGTCCGGGGGTGCGCCGAGGACGGTCGAGGACACCAGGGTCCGGCCCGCGGGCGCGCGCGTGGGGTCGACGTGGCTGACGACGGCCGTGTGGGCGACCGGACCCTCGCGGTCGGCGTCCAGGAGGAGCGCGGGCCCGTCGAGCGGCGGCTCGGGGGCCGCGTGGTGCACCACGGTGACCGGGTGGAACGGCGGTACGCGCAGGCCCGGGAGCAGCTCGGCGGCGGCGCGGGCGTCGGTGGCGAGCAGGACGCCGGCGCAGGTCAGCTCGCCGTGCTCGGCGGTGGTGACGCGGTTCGCGGACACCGAGGTGACGCGTACGCCGGTCCGTACGGTCCCGGGCGGCAGCGCGCCCGCGAGCAGTTCGGGCAGGGCGTCGGCGCCGCCCTCGGGCAGGCACAGGCGGCCACGCGCGAAGGCGTGCAGGGCGAGGTCGGCGCACCGGCTCGACGTCGTCAGGTCCGGGTCGCACAGCAGCGCCGAGAGCAGCGGGCGCAGGAACCCCTCGACGGTGCGCGCGGGCAGCCCGCGCGCGGACAGGGCCTGGCCCGCGGGCAGTTCGGGGCGCGCGAGGAGCCGTCGCACGGGCGTCGCCGCGATCCGGGCGAACGCCGCGCCGAGGCGGGCCTGGTCGAGTGCGCCGCCCAGCGGTGCCGTGCGGGACGGTGGCCTGGAGGGCCGTGGCGCGGTCCTGGACGGGGGCCGGGGCGGGGCGCCCGGGGCCGTGCGGACGGGCCGCGGCACCCGGGGGGCGCTCGCGAGGGCGCGCGCCGCTGTGAGTGCGCCCCTCGCGCTCCGTCCACCGCTCGGCTCCGCCATGCGGTGGTGCCTGCCGGCGCTGTGCACCAGCAGACCGGGGGCGAAGGGACGCAGAACGAGTGCGTCGAGACCGGGCGTGTGACGCAGTTCCGGATACGACGTGGTCAGCAGTTGCCCGATCCGGTCGAGCCGGAAGCCGTCCACCTTCTCGGTGGACATCCGGCCGCCGACGTAAGGGGCGGCCTCCAGGACAACGGTCGTTACACCGGCACTGGTCAGCTGGTGGGCGGCCGACAGTCCCGCGACCCCGGCTCCCACGATGACGACATCCACATGGTGCGCAGGCTCTGGCACGTGCTCCTCCCGGAGGTTGCGCGGCTCGCTCGACTGCTGGGGAGCCTTATGCCCTCACGAGGGCGGTGGAATCCCCGAGTTCCGGTCGAGGGTAGGAGCGCGGACGGCCCCTGGGAGTCGCGCATGGACCGGGCATGGTCGCACGGCGGTCGCACGGCCGGGCGGGGGCGGTACGGGCGTCAGGCCAGGGCGGCCCTGACGGCGTCCTCGATGCCGGGGTGGGTGAACGCGAACCCGGACTCCGTGAGCCGGGTGGGCAGGACGCGCTGGCTGCCGAGGACGTCCCCCGCCATCTCGCCGAGGGCCACCCGCAGCGCGGGCGCGGGCGCGGTGAACACGGTCGGCCGGTGCAGGACCCGGCCCATCGTGGCCGTCACCTCGCGGTTGGTGACGGGCTCGGGGGCCGTCAGGTTGAACGGCCCCGACAGGTCGTCCCGCGCGAGCAGATGCCGCAGCGCCGCCACCTCGTCGTAGAGCGCGATGAAGCTCCAGTACTGCCGCCCGCTGCCGAGCCGCCCGCCGAGCCCCGCCCTGAAGAGCGGGAACATCCGCCCCCAGGCGCCGCCCCCGCGCGCGACGACCAGGCCGGTGCGCGTGAACACCGTGCGCACGCCCGCCTCCTGGGCCGCGGCGGCCGCCTGCTCCCACGCCACGCACATCGACGGCAGGAACCCCTCTCCCGGAGGGGCCGTCTCGTCCACCGCGCGCTGACCGGTGTCTCCGTAGTAGCCGATCGCGCTGCCGTTCAGGAACACCCGCGGCGGCTCGTCGAGGGCCGCGACGGCGGTCGCGAGCGTCCTGGTGCCGAGCACCCTGCTGTCGCGCAGCTCGCGCTTGTACGCGTCGTTCCAGCGCCGGTCGCCGATCCCCGCGCCCGCCAGGTTCACGACGGCGTCGCAGCCCGCGAGCCCGGCGGCGTCCACGTACCCCTCCTTGGGGTCCCAGCGCACCTCGTCCTTCGCGCGCGGGGCCCGGCGCGCCAGCCGCACCACCTCGTGGCCGTCGTCGGTCAGCGCGCGCGTGAGCGCGGAGCCGATGAGGCCCGAGGCGCCGGACACCGCGACGCGGCGCGGCCCGTGCGGGGGCTCCGCCGGGTCCACCTGGTTCCCTGGGTCCGTCCGGTTCCCTGGGTCCGTCCGGTTCCCCGGGTCCGTCCGGGGCGCCGGATCCGTCGACTCCGGGGGTGACGCGTGCTGATCCATGGGGCCATCCTGCCGTGAAAGGGACGGTTGTGCCGTCGTACGCCCGCCGTACAGTGGCGCTCATGCAGCAGACGTACATACGCACCGCGCGGGCCGACGACGATGCCGCCCTGGCCCGCATGGACCGTGCGAACTGGTCCACCGTGCACTCCGTGCAGCCGCGTCCGCAGCCACCCTACGAGCCGTTCTTCTCCGAACGCTTCGGCCCCCGCGACCACTTGGTCGCCGAGCTCGACGGGCACGTCGTCGGCTACATAAGGCTCGGCTTCCCCACCCCGCTCGCCGTGAACGCGCACGTGCGCCAGATCCTCGGATTCGTCGTCGCCGACGAGGCGCGCGGCAAGGGCGTGGGGCGCGGACTGCTCCAGGCCGTGATGGCGGAGGCGCGCCGCCAGGGCGCGCGCCGCATCACGCTGCGGGTGCTCGGCCACAACACCGCGGCGCGCACGCTCTACGAGTCCGAGGGGTTCGTGACCGAGGGCGTGCTGCCCGGCGAGTTCCTCCTGGACGGCCGGTACGTGGACGACGTCCTGATGGGCCGCCCGCTCTGACACCTGACGGACCGGCCCGGCGTGCGCCCGCCACGCGCGCGTAGGAGCGTGGACCTGTCCTTTGCTGAGCGTGGACGGCTCAGCGCGGACACGTGTGCCGCGCGCGAGGACGCCTCCTGTGCGGACGTGGGCACGTCCTCGGGCCCGCCGGGAAGGAGCACCGATGTTCAGGGCGGAGGCCAGGCGGCGTGGCGCGCGCGACCCGGGCTGGCACCGCGGCGCGCCGACGCCTCCCTGGGCGCGCTGGCCCGCACCGGTGCTCCTGGTCCTGACCTGCGTCATCCAGGTCGCGACCCCCAAGACGCTCGACCTCAGCTTCCTGCTCGCCGCCGTGCCGCCGCTCGCCGCCCTCGCCTACGGGCCCGCGGCCACCGCGCTCCTCGGCGGCACCGTCCTGCTGCTGCTCTCCCTGCCGCACTTCGACCTGGGGCACCCCGGGACGAGCGACACCGCGACCGTCGCCTTCGTGGCGGTGCTCAGCGTGCTCTTCTCCTGGGTGCGCAGCCGCCGCGACGCCCAGCTCGTCACGGTCCGCACGGTCGCCGAGGCGGCCCAGTTCGCGGTCCTGCCCCCGCTGCCGGAACGCGTGGGTCCGGTGCGCTGCGCGGGCCTGTACCGGGCGGCGCAGCGCGGCACCCTGGTCGGCGGTGACCTCTTCGACGTGCGCCGGGGGCCGTGCGGGGTGCGGGCCCTGGTCGGGGACGTGCAGGGGCACGGGCTCGCGGCCGTCGGGACCGTCGCGGCGCTGCTCGGCGCCTTCCGGGAGGCGGTCCTCGACCAGGGCGACCTGGAGGGGGTCGCCGCGCGCCTCGACCGGCGCCTGATCATCGACTCCGAGGACGCCGAACACGGTGAGCCCGGCGAACTCTTCGCCACCGCCGTCCTCCTGGAGTTCGGCGCCACGGCCGGCGAACTGCGCCTCGTCTCCTGCGGCCACCCGCCGCCCCTGCTGCTGCGCGCCGGCGCGGTCACCGAACTCGACGTCACGCCGGGACCGCCCCTCGGCCTCGGCATCGCCGGGGTGGCGCCGCCGGAGCCGGTCGTCGTCGGCCTCGAACCCGGCGACTGGCTGCTGACCGTCACGGACGGCGTGACCGAGGCGAGGGACGCGTCCGGGGCCTTCTACCCGCTGGAGGAGCGGCTGCCCGCGATCTTCGCGGCGGAGCGACACGATCCGGCCGCCTTCACGGACGCGATCTGGAACGATCTGGTCCGGTTCTCCGGCGGGGTGCGGGACGACGTGGCGCTGTTGGTGTTCGTGGTGGAGGAGGGGGCAGGGGAAGGGGCGGGGGTGTAGCGGGGGAGCGGCGAGGGCTGTGGCGGGGCGCAGCCGGACGGCGGAGGCTTCTGTGCCGGGGGCTACGGCAGAGGACCGGTCGCCTCACCGCTCCAGGAGCCTGAGGCCGCCCGCGAGTTCGCGCAGGCAGCGGACCGCGAGGTCCGCGGGCGAGCGGGGGCCGCGCGGCGGGTCGTCCGTGGCGGCCCAGGTCTCCAGGGCGATGCGGATGGCGTCGGTGGCGGCCGCGGCGGCGAGCCGGACCTCCAGCTCGTCGGCGCCCTCGCCCGCGAGCCGGGCGAGCACCGGGACCAGCTGCTCCTCGGACTCCTGGTTCACCCGGTACCAGACCGCGCGCAGGGCCGGGTCGTCCTGGGCGGCGCGGAGCAGGCCGCGGGTCCACTCCAGGGCCTCGTCGGTCCGCGTGTCCACGGGGGTGAGGGCCTCGGCGATGGAGCGTTCGAGCGCCGTCGGCACCCCCGCGTCCAGCTCCGCGAGGCGGGCCCGCCACTGGGCGGCGCCCCCGGCGAGGAGCGGCGCGACCGCGTCCTGCTTGTTGCGGAAGTAGCGGTAGAAGGTGCGCAGCGCCACGCCCGCACGGTGCGCGATCTCCTCGGCGGTGGTGCCGTCCGGGCCCCGCTCGGCGAAGAGTTCGGCGGCGGCGCGGGCGATGTCGAGCTGCGTGGCCGCTTTGCGGCGCTCGGTCAGCGAGGGGCGGGCCTGCTGCGGTGCTCGCGTGGGCTGCGGCGGTTGGGTGCTCACGTTCGAAGCCTACGCGGGACCGGGCAGGAATTCACGAAATGACGCTATGGCAAAACGTGCCACGAGGGCGTACATTGAAATCAGATGAAGCGTGCCGGACCCGCAGACGGGCCCGGCTGTCGGAGGCTGATCGGAGAGAGACCCATGAACCTGACGCGTTACGCGGACCGCCGCGCCCTCGTCACCGGCGGCGGCTCGGGCATCGGCCAGGCCACCGTGCTCCGCCTGCTCGCGGAGGGCGGCAGCGTGGTGGCCGCCGACATCAGCGAGGCGGGCCTGAAGGACACGGAGCAGAAGGCGGGCGCCGCCGCGGGCCGGCTGACGACGCTGGTGGTCGACGTCGCGGACGAGGCGTCGGTGCGCGCGGGCGTGGCCGCCGCGGTCGCCGCGCTCGGCGGCCTGGACGTGCTGGTCAACGCGGCGGGCGTGCTGCGCTCCTCACACACGCACGAGACCAGCCTCGACTCCTTCGAGCAGGTGCTCCGGATCAACCTGACCGGCACGTTCCTGATGATCCGCGAGGCGATCCCGGCTCTCCTGGAGGGCGAGGACGCGGCCGTGGTCAACTTCAGCTCCACCTCGGCGGCGTTCGCCCATCCGTACATGGCGGCGTACGCGGCCAGCAAGGGCGGCATCCAGTCCATGACCCACGCCCTGGCGAGCGAGTACGCGAAGCGGGGCATCCGCTTCACCGCCGTCCAGCCCGGATCGATCTCCAGCGGCATGACCGACGGCAGCGGCGCCAGCGGGCAGAGCCACGGGCCCGGCCTGCCCGAGGACGCGGACCTCAGCCTGTTCGCGAAGCTGGCCCCGGCGATCGGTCAGGGCTTCGCGGGCCCGGAGACGGTGGCGTCCGTCGTCGCGATGCTCGCGTCCGAGGACGGCGCGTTCATCACGGGCACGGAGATACGGGTGGACGGGGGCACGCACTTCTGAGGGCGCGGCCCGGACGGCCCACGGGCGCGCGGGGCCGGCGTCAGCGGGCCGCGAACCGCTCCCACAGCTTGGGGTAGCGCTCCGCGAGCACGCGGTCGTCCTCGAAGTCGATCGGGGTGCCCTCCGGCTCCGGCGGGGCGGGCGCGATGCCGAGGTCGGGAGCGACGACGCCGGTCATCCGCTCGTAGGCCTCGTCGGCGGCGTAGCCCAGCTCCTCGCCGTCGCCGTCGATCTCCTCGTCGAAGTCGTCCAGGAGCTCGGCCAGCGAGTCCGGGTCGTGCACGGCGCCCTCGAAGACCTCCCGCCCCTGCCCGATCAGCCAGCACCGGAAGTAGTCGAAGGCGTCGTCGCTCGCCCCGTCGAGGACGATCCAGGCGGCGCCCCACAGATCCCAGCGGTAGGCGCGGTTGTAGCGGGCCTCGAAGTGCCGCGCGAAGTCCAGAACGGCGTCCGGGTCGTATTCGAGCAGCTTGTCGATGACCAGCTCGGCCTGGTCCTCGGGGTCGCCCTCGGCGGCCTCGCGGGTGCTGTCCACGATCTCCCAGAACTCCGTCTCGTCCATCACGGGTCAAGCATCGGTCCTGGGGGGTGGGGGCGCACGCGGAGTGCGCCGGAATGCGGCTGTGTCGTTATGTGTGCACATGCCCGTGGAAAGACCGACAGGAGGTGTCGGCATTCGCTGCGAGGCTCCACCCATGGAGAACACACAGCGGTCGGCAGGCCGGGCGAGCGGAGCGGAGAGCGCAGTGACGACGAAGCCGGGGTCCGAGGGGACCGGGACGACGGGGGCAGCCGGGGCGGCGGGTTCCGGCGGCGGTCTGGCCGGGAAGATCGCGCTGGTGGCGGGGGCCACGCGCGGGGCCGGGCGGGCCATGGCGGTGGAGCTGGGCCGCGCGGGGGCGACCGTGTACGTGACGGGGCGGACGACGCGGCAGCACACGAGCGAGGTCGGCCGCACCCAGGAGACCATCGAGGGCACGGCGGAACTGGTCGGCGCGGCGGGCGCCGAGGCGGGCACGGGCGGCACGGGGATCGCGGTGCCGACGGACCACCTCGACCCCGAGCAGGTGCGCGCCCTCGTCGAGCGGATCGAGCGGGAGCAGGGCCGACTCGACATCCTCGTCAACGACATCTGGGGAGGGGACGTCCATGTCGAGTGGGACAAGAAGATGTGGGAGCACGACCTGGAGAAGGGCCTCAGGATCCTCCGGCTCGGCATGGAGACGCACATCGTCACCAGCCGCTTCGCGCTGCCGCTCCTCGTCAGGAACCCCGGCGGCCTCGTCGTCGAGGTGACCGACGGCACCGAGGAGTACAACCAGCGGTACCGCAAGCCGTTCTACTACGACCTCGCGAAGGCGGCCCCGCTGCGCATGTCCCGCGCGCTCGCGGAGGAGGTGAAGGAGTACGACTGCACGGCGCTGTGCCTGACGCCGGGCTGGCTGCGCTCGGAGGCGATGCTCGACACGTACTTCAAGGTCACCGAGGACGACTGGATGGCGGGCACCAAGCAGAACCCGCACTTCGCGATCTCCGAGACACCGACGTTCGTGGGCCGGGCCCTGGTCGCCCTCGCCACCGACCCCGAGGTGGCGCGGTGGAACGGCGCGTCCCTGTCCAGCGGCGGCCTCGCCAAGGAGTACGGCTTCACGGACGTGGACGGATCGGCCCCCGACGCCTGGCGGTACATCACGGAGGTGGACCAGGAGAGCAAGGAGGCGGACGTGACGGGCTATCGGTAGAGCGCGGCCATGCGGGCCGCCGTCGCCGCGAGGCGGTCCCGCAGCTCCGGCGGCCCGAGGACCTCGGCCTCCGGGCCCAGCATGAGCAGTTGGGAGTAGGCGACCACGGTGGACTCGACGGGCAGGGTGATGGTGACCCGGCCCCGCTCGTCGGGTTCGGCGTCCGCGAGGGCCTCGTGGGCGGCGGTGCGGTCGGTGACGTAGGGAAGTTGCCGGGCACCGTCGGGGGACAGCCGCAGGACGACGCTCTCGCGCAGGATGGCGCGGGCGAACTGGGCGGCGCGCTCCTCCCAGAAGCCGGGGAGGTCGAAGTCCTCGTCGCGCACGAAGCGGTTCTCGCCCTGGGGTTCGACGGAGATGAAGCGATCGATGCGGTAGACCCGGTAGGAGCCGGAGCCGGAGCCGGAGCCGGAGCCGGAGCCGGAGTCCGGGACGCGGGCGCACAGGTACCAGACGCCGGCCTTCAGGACGAGGCCGTAGGGCTCCAGTTCGCGGCCGACCTCGGAGTCCTGGCGGCGGTAGCGGGCGAGCAGGCGGCGGTCGTCCCAGACGGCGTCGGCGACGGCGGGCAGCAGGGCCGGGGCCGGGGTCTCCTTGAACCAGCCCGGGGCGTCCAGGTGGAAGCGCTGGGCGGCGCTCTGGGAGGCGTCGCGCAAGGAGGGGAGCAGGGCGGCGGAGACCTTCAGGCGGGCGGCGGACGCGGCGTCCTCCAGGCCCATCTCGCGCAGCGCGCCCGGGACCCCGGACAGGAACAGCGCCTCCGCCTCGCTGCGGGCAAGACCCGTCAGACGGGTCCGGTACCCCCCGATGAGCCGGTAGCCGCCGGTCCGGCCCCGGTCCGCGTACACCGGCACGCCCGCCTCGGACAGGGCCTGGGCGTCCCGTGTGATGGTGCGTTCCGAGACCTCGAGCTCCTCCGCGAGCTCGGCGGCGGTCATGGAGGCCCGAGCCTGCAGCAGAAGCACCATCTTGATGAGCCGGGCAGCGCGCATGCCCCCATGATGCCGGGTGCCGGGCACCGGGGCCGGGGCAGGCCGGATGTCCGCAGGACGGGGCGGAGCAAGGGCGCAGCCCGGAGGGGCGGCCTCGGGTCCGAGAGCAACGGGCGGGTGGGTGGGGGACACCCGCCGCGGAGCGGCGGGGAACGGTTGCCGCCCGGCGGCAACGCAAAGGGTGGGGCCCCGTCACCCCGACGGGACCCCACCCTGCGTACCGAGCCGGAGGCCTACAGCCCGTACTTGGCCCGAGCCTCCTTCACCGCCGCAGCGGGTACGACCCCCTGCGCGGCGAGCCGGGCCAACGCCGCGACGACGATCGACTCCGCGTCGACACCGAAGTGGCGGCGGGCCGCGTCACGCGTGTCGGACAGGCCGAACCCGTCGGCGCCGAGCGAGGAGTAGTCCTGCTCGACCCACTGGGCGATCTGGTCGGGGACCTGGCGCATGTAGTCGGAGACCGCGAGGACGGGCCCCTCGGCTCCCTGCAGCGCCTGCCGCACGTACGGCACCCGCTCCTCGCCGCGCAGCAGCGCCGCGTCCGCCTCCAGGGCGTCGCGCCGCAGCTCGGTCCAGGAGGTCGCGGACCACACGTCGGCGGCCACGCCCCACTCCTCGGCGAGCATCCGCTGGGCCTTGAGCACCCAGTGGATGGCCGTGCCGGAGCCGAGCAGCTGGATCCGCGCGGCGTTGGCGGCGGGCGAAAGACCGGCCGTCTCCGCCGTGTTGAAGCGGTAGAGACCCTTCACGATGCCCTCGTCGACACCCGCGGGCTTCGCGGGCTGCGGCATGGGCTCGTTGTAGACGGTCAGGTAGTAGAAGACGTCCTTGTCCTCGGAGGCCTCGCCGGGGGCGCTCTCGCCGTACATGCGGCGGAGGCCTTCCTTGACGATGGCGCCGATCTCGTAGGCGAACGCGGGGTCGTACGAGAGCGCGGCGGGGTTCGTCGCGGCGATCACCGGCGAGTGGCCGTCGGCGTGCTGCAGACCCTCACCGGTCAGCGTCGTGCGCCCGGCGGTGGCGCCGATGAGGAAGCCGCGGCCGAGCTGGTCGCCGAGCTGCCACATCTGGTCGGCGGTCCGCTGCCAGCCGAACATCGAGTAGAAGATGTAGAAGGGGATCATCGCCTCGCCGTGCGTCGCGTACGACGACGAAGCGGCGATGAAGTCCGCCATCGAACCGGCCTCGGTGATGCCCTCGTTGAGGATCTGGCCGTTCTTGGCTTCCTTGTAGTACATGAGCTGGTCGCGGTCGACCGGCTCGTACGTCTGGCCCTTCGGCGAGTAGATGCCGAGCGAGGGGAACAGCGACTCCATGCCGAAGGTGCGGGCCTCGTCCGGGACGATCGGCACCCAGCGCTTGCCGGTCTCCTTGTCGCGGACCAGGTCCTTGACCAGCCGGACGAGCGCCATGGTGGTGGCGACCGACTGCGAGCCGGAGCCCTTGTCGAAGGCCGCGAAGGCATTGTCGGCGGGCGCGGGCAGCGGGGCGAGCGCGTGCGTGCGACGGGCCGGGGCCGGGCCGCCGAGGGCCGCGCGGCGCTCCTGGAGGTAGCGGACCTCGGGGGAGTCGGCGCCGGGGTGGCCGTAGGGCACCTGCCCGTCGACGAACTGGCTGTCGGAGATGGGCAGCTCAAGAAGGTCACGCATGTTCTTGAACTCGTCCGTCGACAGCTTCTTCATCTGGTGGTTCGCGTTCTTGGACGCGAAGCCCTCACCGAGGGTGAAGCCCTTGACGGTCTGCGCCAGGATGACGGTCGGCGCGCCCTTGTGGGACAGCGCGGCCTTGTACGCGGCGTAGACCTTGCGCGGCTCGTGGCCACCGCGGGAGAGGTGGAAACACTCCAGGATCTTGTCGTCGGAGAGCAGCTTCGCCATCTCGACGAGCGCCGGGTCCGAGCCGAAGAAGTCCTGGCGGATATAGGCGGCGTCACGCGTCTGGTACGTCTGGACCTGCGCGTCCGGGACCTCGCGCAGGCGGCGGACCAGGGCACCCGTGGTGTCGAGCGCGAACAGCTCGTCCCAGGCGTTGCCCCACAGCGACTTCACGACGTTCCAGCCGGCGCCGCGGAACTGGGCCTCCAGCTCCTGCACGATCTTGAAGTTGGCGCGCACCGGGCCGTCGAGGCGCTGCAGGTTGCAGTTGATGACGAAGGTGAGGTTGTCGAGCTCCTCACGCGCGGCGAGTGCGAGGGCCGCCGTCGACTCCGGCTCGTCCATCTCGCCGTCGCCGAGGAACGCCCACACGTGCGAGGACGAGACGTCCTTGATGCCGCGGTTCGTCAGGTACCGGTTGAAGCGGGCCTGGTAGATCGCCGACAGCGGGCCGAGGCCCATGGAGACGGTCGGGAACTCCCACAGCCAGGGCAGGCGCCGCGGGTGCGGGTAGGACGGCAGGCCGTCGCCGCCCGCCTCCTGGCGGAAGTTGTCGAGCTGCTGCTCGCCGAGGCGGCCGTCGAGGAAGGCGCGGGCGTAGATGCCGGGGGACGCGTGGCCCTGGATGTACAGCTGGTCGCCGGAGCCGTCGCCCTCCTTCCCGTGGAAGAAGTGGTTGAAGCCGGTCTCGTACAGCCAGGCCGCGGAGGCGAAGGTGGCGATGTGGCCGCCGACGCCGTATTTGGAGCCGCGGGTGACCATCGCGGCCGCGTTCCAGCGGTTCCACGCGGTGATGCGGGACTCCATCGCCTCGTCGCCGTCGATGACGGGCTCGGTGGCGGTCGGGATGCTGTTGACGTAGTCCGTCTCAAGAAGCTTGGGCAGGGCCAGGCCCGCGCCCTCGGCGCGCTCCAGCGTGCGGCGCATCAGGTACGCGGCACGGTGCGGCCCGGCCGCCTTGGTCACGGCGTCCAGGGAGGCCTGCCATTCGGCGGTCTCCTCCGGGTCGCGGTCCGGGAGCTGGTCGAGCTCGCTCGGCTGGATGCGGGGGTCGGTCATGACGCCGCCTTCCTGAGTCGGACGGGGTGCCCGTGCCCGAGTCGGGCGGGGTCCCTAAACGGAAAGGGTCGGGGGTGCCCTTGGTCTTTGGCAGGACAGGGCGAGGGCCCTGGTGAGGGCCCGTCGTCGACTGTAAGCCCGCGATCGATGATCGATCAAAGTCTTGAAGGGAAAACTTCCTCAGATCGACAAAAGTGGGCACAGGGTGCCGCACCGGAAGGCACGGAGTGCCTTCAAAACGAAGGATCTACGCAGGTGGGGCGACGTATGAGCAGCCTCGCCGGAGAATGAGCGTCAGGCCCGCGGCGCGCACCCCAGCACATGCGCCTTCACCAGCTCCGCGATCGCGGGATCACGCCGACGGAATGCCGAGACGAGCGCCTCGTGCTCCTCCGCGTACGACTGCTGGACCGTGCCCAGCCACCGGATGGACAGCGCGGTGAAGACCTCGATGCCGAGCCCCTCCCAGGTGTGCAGGAGCACGGAGTTGTGCGCGGCCCGCACCAGCTCCCGGTGGAAGCCGACGGTGTGCCGCACCTGCCCGGTGCCGTCGGAGGCCCGGTCGGCCTCGTACAGGGCCGCCACGTGCGGCTCCAGGGCCGAGCAGTCGTCGGCGAGCCGCTCGGCGGCCAGTTCGGCGGCGATGGCCTCGAGACCGGCCCGGACGGGGTAGCTCTCCTCCAGGTCGGCGGCGGTCAAGTTCCGTACCCGCACGCCCTTGTTGGGCGCGGACTCGATGAGCCGCAGGGACTCCAGCTCCCGCAGGGCCTCCCGCACCGGGGTCTGGCTGACCTCCAGCTCGACGGCGATCCGCCGCTCCACGATCCGCTCGCCCGGCTTCCAGCGCCCGCTCACGATGCCTTCCACGATGTGCTCGCGGATCTGTTCGCGCAGCGAATGGACGACGGGCGCGGTCATGGAGGCTCCCTAGAGACAGGACAACGACCACTAGACAATACGGCCGCGCCCCCGCCCGGAAACCTCCGGACGGGGGCGTACTCGCTGATGAGACGAGTGTTACAGCCGTATGCGGGCGACTACAGGCCGAGCTCGACCTCGAACTCGCCGGCCTCCAGGATCGCCTTGACCGTCGTCAGGTAGCGGGCGGCGTCGGCGCCGTCCACCAGACGGTGGTCGTAGGAGAGCGTCACGTACGTCATGTCCCGCACCGCGATGGTCTCGCCGAGGTCGGGGTGGTTGATGACGACCGGGCGCTTGACGGTGGCGCCGATGCCCAGGATGCCGACCTGGTTCGGGGGCACGATGATCGTGTCGAACAGGGCGCCGCGCGAGCCGGTGTTGGAGATGGTGAAGGTCGCACCGGACAGCTCGTCCGGCGTGATCTTGCTGGCCCGGACCTTGTTGGCCAGGTCGGCGGTCGCCTTGGCGATGCCGGCCAGGTTCAGGTCACCGGCACCCTTGATGACCGGCGTCATCAGACCCTTCTCGGAGTCCACGGCGATGCCGATGTTCTCCGAGTCGAAGTACGTGATGGTGCCCTCGTCCTCGTTGATGCGGGCGTTGACGACCGGGTGGGCCTTCAGCGCCTGCGCCGCCGCCTTGACGAAGAACGGCATCGGGGACAGCTTGACGCCCTCGCGGGCGGCGAAGGAGTCCTTGGCCTTGGCACGGAGCTTCATCAGCTTCGTGATGTCGACCTCGACCACGCTGGAGAGCTGCGCCTGGCCGTGCAGCGCCTTCATCATGTTGTCGCCGATGACCTTGCGCATGCGGGTCATCTTGACCGTCTGGCCGCGCAGCGGGGACGCCTCGATGACCGGGGCCTTCGACGCGGCCGCCGGAGCCGCGGCGGCGGGGGCGGCGGCAGCGGCCGGAGCCGCGGCCTTCGCGGCCTCGGCGGCGGCGAGCACGTCCTGCTTGCGGATGCGGCCACCGACGCCGGTGCCCTTGACCGAGCCCAGGTCGACGCCGTTCTCCGAGGCGAGCTTGCGCACCAGCGGGGTGACGTACGCGCCGTCGTCGGCCGGGGTGACCGGGGCCGGGGCGGCGGGGGCGGCCGGGGCGGCAGCCGGAGCGGCCGGGGCCGCGGGCTGCACCGGAGCCGGGGCGGCAGCGGCGGGCTGCGCCGGGGCGGCCGGAGCCGCCGGAGCGGCGGGGGCAGCCGGAGCCGCGGGAGCCGCAGGGGCGGCCGGAGCCGGAGCCGCGGCGGGGGCGGCCGGGGCGGCAGCCGGAGCGGCGGCGGGCGCGGCACCCGGCGCGCCGATGACGGCGAGCTTGGCGCCGACCTCGGCGGTCTCGTCCTCACCGACGACGATCTCGAGCAGCACGCCCGCGACCGGCGACGGAATCTCGGTGTCGACCTTGTCCGTGGAGACCTCGAGGAGGGGCTCGTCGGCCGAGACCTCCTCGCCGACCTCCTTCAGCCAGCGGGTGACGGTGCCCTCGGTGACGGACTCGCCGAGCGCGGGCAGGGTGACCTCGGTGCCCTCGGCGGCGCCACCGGCCGGGGCGGCGGGCGCCTCGGCGGGGGCGGCCGGAGCGGCCGGGGCCTCGGCGGCCGGCGCCGGGGCGGGCTCGGCGGCCGGAGCGGGCTCGGCAGCCGGGGCCGGGGCCTCGGCGGGCGCGCCCGAGCCGTCGTCGATGACGGCCAGCTCGGCGCCGACCTCGACGGTCTCGTCCTCAGCGACCTTGATGGAGGCCAGGACGCCGGCGGCGGGGGAGGGGATCTCGGTGTCGACCTTGTCGGTCGACACCTCGAGCAGCGGCTCGTCGGCCTCGACGCGCTCGCCCTCGGCCTTCAGCCAGCGGGTGACAGTGCCTTCGGTGACGCTCTCGCCGAGCGCCGGAAGGGTTACGGAAACCGACATGGTTTCTGTTGCTCCTTACGCAATGGGGCCTCCCCTGCTCGAGGTTAGTCGAGAGCCCGGGGAAGGAAGTCTGTGGTCGTCGCGCCCGTGTGACTGACGGGTCAGTCGTGGGAGTGCAGGGGCTTGCCGGCGAGGGCGAGGTGGGCCTCGCCGAGCGCCTCGTTCTGCGTCGGGTGGGCGTGGATGAGCTGGGCCACCTCGGCGGGCAGCGCTTCCCAGTTGTAGACCAGCTGGGCCTCGCCGACCTGCTCACCCATGCGGTCGCCGACCATGTGGACGCCGACCACGGCACCGTCCTTGACCTGGACGAGCTTGATCTCGCCCGCGGTCTTCAGGATCTTGCTCTTGCCGTTGCCCGCGAGGTTGTACTTGAGGGCGACGACCTTGTCCGCGCCGTAGACCTCCTTGGCCTTGGCCTCGGTGATGCCCACGGAGGCGACCTCGGGGTGGCAGTACGTCACCCGGGGCACGCCGTCGTAGTCGATCGGGACGGTCTTGAGACCGGCCAGGCGCTCCGCCACCAGGATGCCCTCGGCGAAGCCGACGTGCGCGAGCTGGAGCGTCGGGACCAGGTCGCCGACGGCCGAGATCGTGGGCACGTTCGTCTGCATGTACTCGTCGACCAGGACGTAGCCGCGGTCCATCGCGACGCCCTGCTCCTCGTACCCGAGGCCCTGCGAGACCGGGCCGCGGCCGATGGCGACGAGCAGCACCTCGGCCTCGAAGGTCTTGCCGTCGGCGAGGGTGACGCGGACGCCGTTCTCGGTGTACTCGGCCTTGTCGAAGAACGTGCCGAGGTTGAACTTGATGCCGCGCTTGCGGAAGGCGCGCTCGAGGAGCTTGGAGCTGTTCTCGTCCTCGACGGGCACGAGGTGCTTCAGGCCCTCGACGACGGTCACGTCGGTGCCGAAGGACTTCCAGGCGGAGGCGAACTCGACGCCGATGACGCCGCCGCCGAGGACGATCGCCGACTCCGGCACGCGGTCAAGGACCAGCGCGTGGTCGGAGGAGAGGATGCGGTTGCCGTCGATCGTCAGGCCCGGCAGCGACTTCGGCACGGAGCCGGTCGCGAGGAGGATGTGGCGGCCCTGGACGCGCTGGCCGTTCACGTCCACGGAGGTCGGGGAGGACAGGCGGCCCTCGCCCTCGATGTAGGTGACCTTGCGCGAGGCGACCAGGCCCTGCAGGCCCTTGTACAGGCCGGCGATCACATCGTCCTTGTACTTGTGGACGCCCTTGATGTCGATGCCCTCGAAGGTGGCCTTGACGCCGAACTGGTCGGCCTCGCGCGCCTGGTCGGCGATCTCGCCGGCGTGCAGCAGCGCCTTCGTGGGGATGCAGCCGTTGTGCAGGCAGGTGCCGCCGAGCTTGTTCTTCTCGATCAGTGCGACGTCGAGACCCAGCTGCGAGGCGCGCAGGGCCGCGGCGTAACCGCCACTTCCACCGCCGAGGATCACTAGGTCGAAAACGGTGCTGGCGTCGTTCGCCACGTCACGTCCTCCATGCATGTGCGCCGTGCGCCGGACCCCTCTTACCGGGGACGACCGGTCGGTCGGCTGGTATACGGCCGCTCTTCTTCGGCCCTGTGGTGGGGGCCCTGTCCTGCCGAGAACCCATCTTCGCACTTGTCGGCGACACGCGGGACGCCGGGCCGGGCGATGGGACGGCCGATCGCCCGTCGACAGGGTCAGGACCACGTGTGGACATGCGGATTTCATTCACAGCGAAATCCGTACGTCCTTGCGTACGCGCACCGTGCTGCCGCCCGCGTACACCCATGGGTACGGCCCCGGAGCCGAGGCTTCCGGGGCCGTACCCAGCGTACGAAATCAGCCGAGGTCGCCCGCGGCGGTGCGCTCGGCGAGGCGCACCAGGGTGCGGACCGCGGAGCCGGTGCCGCCCTTCGGGGTGTAGCCGAAGGGGGCGGCCTCGTTGTAGGCGGGGCCCGCGATGTCCAGGTGGGCCCAGGTGATGCCCTCGCCGACGAACTCGCGCAGGAAGAGGCCCGCGACCAGGCCGCCGCCCATGCGCTCGCCCATGTTGGCGATGTCCGCGGTGGGGGAGTCCATGCCCTTGAGCAGGTGCTCCGGCAGCGGCATCGGCCAGGACGGCTCGCCGACCTCCTCCGCGATCTCGTGCACCGAGGTCCGGAAGGCGTCGTCGTTGGCCATGATGCCGAAGGTGCGGCCGCCCAGGGCCATCATCATGGCGCCGGTCAGGGTCGCCACGTCGACGATGGCGTCGGGCTTGTCCTCGGAGGCCTTGGTGATCGCGTCGGCCAGGACCAGACGGCCCTCGGCGTCGGTGTTCAGGACCTCGACGGTCTTGCCGCTGTACATCCGCAGGACGTCGCCGGGGCGGGTGGCGGAGCCGGACGGCATGTTCTCGGCGAGCGCGAGCCAGCCGGTGACGTTGACCTCCAGACCCAGGCGGGCGGCGGAGATCACGGCGGCGAACACGGCGGCGGCGCCGCTCATGTCGCACTTCATGGTCTCGTTGTGCCCGGCGGGCTTCAGCGAGATGCCGCCCGAGTCGTACGTGATGCCCTTGCCGACGAAGGCGAGGTGCTTCTTGGCCTTCGACGAGGTGTACGACAGCTTCACGAGGCGCGGCGGGGCGTCCGAGCCCACGCCGACGCCGAGGATGCCGCCGAAGCCGCCCTTGGCGAGCGCCTTCTCGTCCAGGACCTGGACCTTGACGCCGTGCTCCTTGGCGGCGGCGCCGGCGACCGCGGCGAAGGCCTCCGGGTTGAGGTCGTTCGGCGGGGTGTTGATCAGGTCACGGGCGCGGTTGAGCTCCTCGGTGACGGCGGTCGCGCGCTCGACGGCGGCCTTGTGGGCCTTGTCGCGCGGCTTGGCGCCGAGCAGGGCGACCTCGGCGAGCGGCGCCTTGCCGCCCTCGGCCTTCTCGGCCTTGCCCTTGCCCTTGGCGGCCTTGGTGTCCTTGCCGTTGCCCTTGTAGGCGTCGAAGGAGTACGCGCCGAGCAGCGCGCCCTCCGCGACGGCGCCCGCGTCGGCCGCGTCGGTGATCGGCAGGGCGAAGCCCGCCTTCTTGGTGCCGGCGAGGGCACGGGCGGCGGCACCGGCCGCGCGGCGCAGGGTGTCCGCGTCGTACGCCGAGTCCTTCTCGGGGACCGCGCCGAGGCCGACTGCCAGGACGACCGGCGCCTTGAAGCCGGACGGCGCGGGCAGCTTCGTCACCTCGCCCTCGCCGCCCGAGGCGCCGAGGGTCTCCAGGACGGACGCGAGCTTGCCGTCGTACGCCTTGTCCACGGACTCGGCGCCAAGGGCCACGACCGGCCCCTTGGCGCCCTTCGCGACACCGACGACGATCGCGTCGGCGCGCAGGCCGGACGCGGCGGCGGTGCTGAGAGTCAGAGCAGTCACGGTGCTGAAGTCCCTCTTTCATAGGAGGTTTCAATGAAGTCTTGCGGGCTTTTGGGTGGTAAGCCCGTCGCGAGCCTACGCCCGTAAGTGTTGCGGTGCGCCTCACTGTGCGTGCTGGCCGAGGGCGAGCACAAGGAGGACCGTGGTGGCGGCGGTCTCGGCGAGTCCTCCGAAGACGTCGCCGGTGACGCCCCCGAAGCGCCGCACGCAGTGCCGCAGGAGCAGTCCGGCGGCGGCGCAGCCGAGCACGACGGCGGCCGCGTCGTGCGCGATCACGGGCGCCCCGCCGGGCACTCCCGCCGCACCCGCCGCGGCCGTGACGGCGGCGAGGACGGCCACCGCCGCGGGCGTGGGCACGGTCCCGGCGACGGCGGCGCCGAGTCCCTCGGGCCGGGCCGCGGGGACGCCGGTGCGGGCGGCCAGGGTGAGGGCGAGGCGGGCCGCGGTGGCGGCGACGACGGTGGCGGTCGCGCCGTGCGTCCAGCTCTCGTCGTACAGCTCGGCGAGGGCCGCGACCTGGGCGAGGAGCGTCAGGACGAGCGTGATGACGCCGAACGGGCCGATGTCGGACTGCTTCATGATCCGCAGCGCGTCGTCGGCCGCCTTGCCGCTGCCGAGCCCGTCGGCGGTGTCGGCGAGGCCGTCCAGGTGCAGCCCCCGGGTGGCCGCCGCGGGCACGGCGACGGCGGCGACGGCCGCCAGCAGCGGGCTCGCGCCGAGGGCGAGCAGGGCCGACCCCGCCGCGGCCGCGCCGAGCCCCACGACCAGGCCCGCGAGCGGGGCGCACAGCATGCCCGCGCGGGCGGCGTCCCGGTCCCACCTGCGGACGTGGACGGGGATCACGGTGAGCGTCCCGAAGGCGAACCGGAGGCCGTCGGCGGGGGTGGGTCTGGGCATTCGGCGAGGTTACCCGGGGCGGGCCGGCCCGACGGGGGCGGGACCGGAGCGCCCCGGGACACCGCCGACCGCCCGCCCCGCCTGCGGAAGCGGGAGGCGAACCGGAAGATGGGCCCATGGACGACTGGTGGTACCGGAACATCGTGGAGCCGGGGAAGCTGCCGCTGCTGCTCGCGCTGCTCGCCTTCGTGGGCTCGTTCCTCGTCACCAGGACCATCACGCGCCTCATCCGCGCCGGGAAGGGACCGTTCCGCAACATCAGCACCGGCGACGTGCACGTCCACCACGTCGTCCCGGGCATCTTCCTGATGCTGGTGGGCGGCTTCTGGGCGGTCGCCGCCGGGCGGCACAGCTTCGGGTCGATGTGTGCCGCCGTCATCTTCGGCGTGGGCGCGGGCCTGGTCCTCGACGAGTTCGCGCTGATCCTGCACCTGGACGACGTGTACTGGAGCGAGCAGGGCCGCAAGAGCGTGGAGGTCGTGGTCCTGACGACGGCCCTGGTCGTCCTCATCCTGACCGGCTTCAGCCCGCTCGGCGTGAACGAGCTGTCCGCCGACGAGCGGGGCGACCGGGTCGCGTTCGCCCTGAACATCACCCTGAACTGCGGCTTCGCCGTGATCGCGCTGGCCAAGGGCAAGCTGCGCACGGCCCTGATCGGCATGGTGGTGCCGTTCGTCGCGCTGGTCGGCGCGGTCCGGCTCGCCCGCCCCGGCTCGGCGTGGGCGCGGCGGTTCTACCGCAACCGCCCGCGCGCCCGGGCCCGCGCGGGCCTGCGCGCGTTCCGCCACGACCGCCGCTGGACGGGCCCGAGGCGCCGCTTTCAGGACATCGTCGGTGGCAAGCCGGACCCCGAGCCCCGCTCCCGCTGACGCACCCGCGCCACCACCTCGACGACCACGGTCGCCACCAGGACCCCGGCGATGGCCGCCAGGTGCTCCTTGCCCGCGAGGTTGTTCTTGATGAGCACCTCGACGACCATCAGGACGATCACCAGGGCCCCCGTGACGTACGCCCGGTAGCGCCAGCACACGTACACCGCGAGCCCCACGACCGCGGCCGACGGACCGGTGTCGACCACCTGCGCGTCGGACGCGGGCAGGCCGATCCAGTTGTCCGGGCCCAGCTCGATGCCGAGGCGCGCGTACAGGGTGCCGCCGAGCGTCGCCGCGTACCCGATGAGGAGCGTGCGCCACGCGCCGAGGCAGCACTCCGCGATGCCGAAGACCAGCAGGATCTGCGCGAGCGCGCCCCACACCGGCAGGTCGAGGGCGGGCACGAAGAGGGAGAGCGGGGTGCGCAGCAGGGACAGCCACAGCGGGTCCTCGGCGCGGACACAGCCGATGTTCTGGACGAACTGGTAGCCCCAGGACTGGTTCTGGACGTACTGGAACGCCGCCGTCAGACAGACGGCGGCCAGCGTCAGGGGGATCGCCCGCCAGCGCCGGGCCACGAGTCTGTCCCGGACCGTGCTGTACAGCGGGCCCCACTCGGCGCGGGCCAGCCGGGACAGGGTGCTCATCGTCGGGACTCCAGATGTGTGCGGTGCAGCCATTTCGGCAGTCCCGGCGCCTCCAGGAAACCTTCCGCGCGGGCGGCGGCGACGCCGATGCGCAGCAGGTCGCCGCTCTTCTCGAAGAGGAGGAAGCGGGGTTCCCAGATGGGCCGGTACTTGGCGTTGGCGCGGTACAGCGACTCGATCTGCCACCACCGGGAGAAGAAGCTGAGCAGCGAGCGCCACAGCCGGAGCACCGGGCCCGCGCCAAGCCGTGAGCCACGCTCGAAGACCGACCTGAACATCGCGAAGTTCAGTGAGACCTGCGTGATCTGGATCTCCGCCGCGCGCTGGAGCAGCTCGATGACCATGAACTCCATCAGGCCGTTCTCGGAGTCACGGTCCCGCCGCATCAGGTCGAGCGAGAGTCCTTGCGGCCCCCACGGCACGAAGGAGAGCACCGCCCGCAGCTCGCCCGCACCGTCCCCGGCGTGGCCGGACCAGCACTCCAGCATCACGCACTCGCCGTCCGCCGGGTCGCCGAGCCGCCCGAGCGCCATGGAGAAGCCCCGCTCGGTGGCGCCGTCGCGCCAGTCGTCGGCCCGCTTCAGGAGGTACGCCATCTCGTCGGCGGGGATGTCGCGGTGGCGCCGGACGCGGACCTCGTACCCGGCGCGCTTCACGCGGTTGTAGGCCTGCCTGACGGTCCGCATGGCCCGGCCCTCCAGGGTGAACTCCTGGATCTCCACGATCGCCTCGTCACCCAGCTCCAGGGCGTCCAGGCCGTGCCGGGCGTAGATGGTGCCCGCCTCCTCGCTCGCGCCCATCACCGCCGGGGTCCAGCCGTGCTCGCGGGCCTCGGCGAGCCAGGGCTCGATGGCGCCGGGCCAGGCCTCGGGGTCGCCGATGGGGTCGCCGGAGGCCAGCGAGACGCCGCTGACGACCCGGTACGCGACCGCCGCCTTGCCCGTCGGCGACCACACCACGCTCTTCTCGCGGCGCAGCGCGAAGTAGCCGAGCGAGTCGCGCTCGCCGTGCCGGTCGAGCAGGGCCCGCAGCCGCTCCTCGTCGCCCTCCGACAGCGGGTCGACGGCCCGGCGGGAGCGGAACGCGGCGTACAGGACGGCGCACAGGAGCACCGTGCTCAGGACGTTGATGGTGACGTTGACCCAGCCCGGCGTGGTGATCCCGGCGAACCGGGTGTCGTCGGCGGCCAGCGACACCAGGCGCATCGTGCCGTAGCGCCAGCGGTCGACGAACGTCGAGCGGTACTCGTCGTGGGCGTGGTTGGTGACGGTCACCAGGAACGCGGCGAGCAGGGAGGTCACCAGGAGCCCGCCGACCGCCACGGCCGCCGCGAGCCTGGGGTTCGAGCGGTCGCCGACGGCGTAGAACTCGCGGCGGCCGACGAGGAGCGCGGCGACGAACAGCGCGGTGAGGCCGAGCGAGATCCAGTTCTGCGCGTACTGCCTGATCTCCGGGAAGCACATCGCGAAGGCGAACAGGAGCAGGAACAGGCCGCTCAGGACGAGGTTGAGGATCCAGGCGGCCCGCTTCCTGCGCCGCATGGTGATCGCCAGGAACATCGTGAAGACGCCGGAGGCGAAGCCCGCGGTGAGCAGGTACGGGGTGAAGTAGTTCTCGGTGTTGTGGCGCCGCAGGTCCTGGCCGAGGGAGACCCACACGGCGCTGAGGAAGTTCAGGAACGTCACGGCCCGCAGATACCAGACGGCCACGGCGGCCCCCCGCCGCGAGGCCACCGTGGACGTCCGGAGCCGCTCCTCGCCCGCCCGTTCTTCCCCTGCCCGTGCATCTCCCATGAAACGGGATCTTATGGGGCGTTGTGGTGTGATATGCGGTCAGCACGACGGGCTGCTGCGGCTGTCGGGGCGCTGCTGGGGGCTGTCGGGCGGTGTCGGGGCTGGTCGACGGGTGCTGTCGCGGCTACTCGGTGGGTGTGTCCGCGGACTTGGCGGTGGGGTCGGTGGATGCGTCGGTCCCGGCGGACTGCTCGCCGGAGGTGTCGGACGCGCCGACCTCGCCGGTCTTGTCGGATTCCTCTGACTCGGCCTCCGCCACGGGCAGTTCCGCCGACAGCGCCGCCGCGGCCCGGACCACCGGCACGGCGAGCAGGGCGCCCACGCCCTCGCCGACCTTCACGCCGTGGGAGAGCAGCGGTTCGAGTGCCATCCGGTCCAGGGCCTTGGCCTGCGCGGGCTCCCCGCTGTCGTGCGCCGCGAGCCACCAGTCCGGCGCCCGGAACGCCACCCGCTGGGCCACCAGGGCCGCCGCCGCCGACACGACCCCGTCGAGGATCACCGGGGTGCGCCGCACCGCGCACTGCAACAGGAACCCCGTCATCGCGGCCACGTCGGCCCCGCCCACCGTCGCGAGCAGTTCCAGCTGGTCGCCGAGGACGGGTCGGGCCCGCCGCAGCGCGTCCCGAACGGCGGCGCACTTGCGCATCCACGCGAGGTCGTCGATCGGCGCCCCGCCCCGGCCGGTGACGACGGAGGCGTCCGTGCCGCAGAGCGCGGCGATCAGCGTGGCCGCGGGCGTGGTGCCGCCGACGCTGATGTCGCCGAGCACGATCAGGTCCGTGCCGGAGTCGGCCTCCTCGTCGGCCAGCGCGATGCCCGCCGCGACGGCCCGCTCGGCCTCCTCCCGCGTGAGGGCGTCCTCGATGTCGACGCGTCCGGAGCCGCGGCGCACCCGGTGCCCGGCGACTTCGGCGGGCAGCGTCGCGGGGTCGCAGTCCAGGGCCATGTCGACGACCCGCACGGGTACGTCGAGCTGCCGCGCGAGCACGGCCGCGGGGCTCGCGCCGGAGAGGACGGCGCGGACGAGGTCGGCCGCGCCGCCCGCCGCCCGCGCGGAGACGCCGAGCTCGGCCACTCCGTGATCGCCCGCGAACAGCACCGCGCGGGGCCGCTCGATCGGCTTGACCGGCACCGCGCCCTGCGCCGCCGACAGCCACTCGGCGAGGTCGTCCAGGCGGCCCAGCGCACCGGGCGGCAGGGCCTGGCGCTCCCTGCGCTCTTCGGCGTCCCGGCGCACCCCGCCGTCGGGCCGCTCGATCAGGTCGGTGAAGTCGTCGAGAATCAGCGAGCTCATTCGGCGAACAGTACCGGCGGGGCGTGACGCGCGCGCGGACGGGCCCGGCCGCCCGGACCACGGCCGACGCGCGCGTGACGCTCCGTCAGCGAATCTGGGGTGCTTGCTCCGTGGGCCGGTCCCCGGGGGCGCTCTGTGGGGTGGCCCCGGGGCGCCTGCCCGGTTCCCGCCCCGTCAGCCGTCCCCCGGCCCCCGTCCTCCCCCCCCGGTTACGCCATGCGACGCAAGCGCGCCCCAGCATCGTTGAACCCCCACAACGTGTCCCTTACATTCCGAATGTCCCGCATGTATCGCATGGTCGTACCGCCGGCCGTCCCCTCCGGCGCGCTGCCGCCCCGCGCGAGCGTCCCGCGGGCCGGAAGCATCCGGGAGTACGTCATGGACCTCGCCCAGCAGCCCGCCGAAGGCCGCTCCGCCTGCCTCGCCCGCCTCGCCGAAGGCACCGCCCGTTTCCACGAACCACGCCGCGACGACTGTCCCTGGTGCGGCTCGACCCGCCTGCGCGTGCGGCTGCGCACCGCCGACCTGATCCAGCGCAAGCCGGGCGGCTTCACCCTGGAGCGCTGCGACGACTGCGCCCACACCTTCCAGAACCCCCGCCTCACCGCCGAGGGCCTGGACTTCTACCGCCTGGGTTCGGCCCGCCACGACCTCGGCCACCGGGACTTCTGGCGCCAGGACCTGTGCCACGGGCTCGACGGCG
This sequence comes from Streptomyces sp. RK9, assembly GCF_045070545.1. Taxonomy (NCBI): domain Bacteria; kingdom Bacillati; phylum Actinomycetota; class Actinomycetes; order Kitasatosporales; family Streptomycetaceae; genus Streptomyces; species Streptomyces sp. RK9. The sequence continues at coordinate 2,203,182 of NZ_CP173703.1, forward strand.
GCGCCCCGGCGCTGCTCGCCCGGGCCGGGTCGGGCCGCGCCCGGCGGCTCGCCGGGGTCCGCGCGCTGAGCCGCATCGACGAGCCCGAGAGCTGGCTCGACGTGGGCACGGGCCGGGCCCGCTTCCCGGGCGCCGCCAGGGACGTGCTGCCGTACACGGCCTTCGACGGCCTCGACACCGACCCGGGCCTCGCGCAGGGCGTCCGGCGCGGCCGCATCGAGGAGGCCCACCACGGCCGCCTCACCGACCTGGCGGAGGACCTCGCCGGACGCTACGACGTGCTCAGCATGGTCCACTACCTGCAACGCCGCCCCGACCCCCGCGCGGAACTCGCCGCGGCCCGCACGGTGTTGCGCCCCGGCGGGCACCTGCTGATCGAGGCCCCGGACCCCGAGTGCCGCTCGGCCCGGCTGCTCGGCAAGTGGTGGGCCTCCTACCGCCAGCCGCGCCACCCGCACTTCGTGCCCCTCGCCAACCTCTGCCGGGAACTGGACGAGCTCGGCTTCACCGTCGTCGACGTCGACCGCCGCACCCCGCATGTCCCGTCCGACCTGACCACGGCCTGCGCACTCGCCCTCAACCGCCTGCTGCCCGAGGCGGACGCCCCCTGGCACCCCCGCCCCCCGAGCCCTCTGCGCCAACGCCTGCGCCGCACCGCCTGGCAGGCGGCCACCCCCCTGCTGGCCCTCGCCTACGCGGCCGACCTGCTGCTGGCCCCCGTCCTGACGCGCACGGGGGGCGGGAACGCGTACCGGGTGATCGCGCGCAGGGAGGCGGACGGGTGAGGATGCGGGCGCCCGGCGCCTGCCCCCTGCCCCCCGCTCACCCCCGCAGCGTCACCGCCTGCCCCGCCACCACCAGCAGCACATGCTCGCACTCGGACGCGAACGCGGCGTTGAGGCGGCCCAGTTCGTCGCGGTAGCGGCGGCCCGATGCCGTCGCGGGCACGATGCCCGAGCCGACCTCGTTGGAGACCGCGACGACGACCCGGCGCGTGGCGCGCACCGCGTCCGTGAGTTCCGTGACCCGCTTGCGCAGCGACCGCTCGCCGCCGCTCGCCCACTCGGCGTCGTCCCAGGCGCTGACCTCGTCCATCGCGTGCGTGAGCCACAGCGAGAGGCAGTCGACGAGGAGGGGTGGCCCCGGCTCCGTGAGCAGCGGTACGAGATCGCAGGTCTCCGTGGTCCGCCAGGAACCGGGACGCCGCTCGCGGTGCGCCCGCACCCGCTCCGCCCACTCGCCGTCCCCGCCCCGGGTGCCGCCCGTGGCGACGTACAGCACGTCGGGAAAGGCCTCCAGGCGCCGCTCCGCCTCGACGGACTTGCCCGAGCGGGCCCCGCCCAGGATCAGGGTGCGGCGCGGCAGGTCGGGCACGTCCTCGTAGGCGCCGACGGTCAGCGTCGTGCCGTCGGGCACGGCCCGCGCCCCGGCCGCCGCGAGCCGCCGCGTCAGCTCCGCCCCGGCGGGCGCCCCGTGCCCGATGTGGACGGCCACGACGTCCGTCGTCGGGGTGACGCCCCCGGCCGCGCGCAGCCGGGCCAGGACGTCCGGGCGGCCGACGATGTCCGCGACGACCATCTCGTACGCGACCTGCTCCGCGGGGAAACCGGCGGGCGCGGCGCCCGGCGGCAGGTAAAGGAGCCGGTCGCCGTCGGGCCCGGTCACCTCGTAGCCGGTGCCGGGCGCGTCCGTCGCCACGGCCCGCACCCGGTGCCCGGTGAGCAGCGCGAGCTCACGGCCGTCCGGCACCCGCCCCGGCTGCGGAAGCCCGGCGGGCACCTCCACGGCGGGCCCTTCGTGCGGGTGCGAGAGCAGCACCTGGCGCACCCCGCCGAGGGAGCGCCCCGCGCGGGCGGCCGCGAAGGCGGCGCCGGGCGTGAGGTCGAGCAGCAGGACGCCGTCGACGAGCAGCGCCGTGGCGGCCCGGGCCGCGTCGCCGAGGGCGGTCGCGCACACGGCGCAGGGGCAGCCGGGACACGGCAGCCCTTCGGGGGCTCCGGTGCCGAGCAGTGTCAGTTCCACAGGAAGATCCTCCCGCGTCGCCCCCGGCGCCGCGCGCCCGGCTAGGCTTCAAGCGGCTCCGGCTCCCGCTCCTGGCGGCTGCCGGGACACCCACTGGACCTCGGGAGGCTGACATGGCGGCATGGACGTGGCGGTTCGAGAAGGCGGACGGGACGGAGGTCCAGCCTGCCGTGCAGCCCGAGGAGTTCACCACCCAGGGAGACGCGGAGACCTGGCTCGGTGAGCACTGGAAAGAGCTGAGCGAGGGCGGGGCGGACCAGGTGACTCTGTTCGAGGACACCTCGGAGATCTACGGGCCGATGAGCCTGCACGCCCAGGACGCGGGCAGCGCCCAGGGTTCCTGAACCGCGGCGTTCCTGGGCTTTTGCCACTTCGGCGGGGGCGGTGCGAGTGCGCCGCCCCCGTCCGCCGTACGGCTGCTACATCTCGCCGAGCGTGACCTCGGCCGTCCGCTCGGCACCGTCGCGCACGTACGTCACCCGCTCCTTGGCGCCCGGCTCGACCGCCGCCAGGGACTCGGACAGCGAGGTGATCGTGGTGATGGGGGTGCCGCCGAGGTCGGTGATGATGTCACCGGGCTCCAGGCCCGCCTCCGCCGCGGCGCCGCCGTCCTGCACCTCGACGATCGCGACGCCCGCCGGACGGTAGTCGTCGCCGAGCACGGTGCGGGCGGTGATGCCGAGCGCGGCCCGGCCCGAGTCGGTGACCCGGCCGTTCTTCACGATCTGGTCCGCCACGGTCTTGACCATGGACGAGGGGATCGCGAAGCCGATGCCGGGGGCCGCCCCGTCGCCCATGTCCGGGTCGGTCGCGGCGAGCGTCGGGATGCCGATGACCGAGCCGTCGAGGTCGACGAGGGCGCCGCCGCTGTTGCCCGGGTTGATCGCGGCCGACGTCTGCACCATGTTGCCGATGGTCGCGCCGGTCCCGCCGCCGTCCCGGCCCTCGCTGACCGTACGCCCGGTCGCCGAGACGATGCCCTGGGTGACGCTCGACGACAGGCCGAGCGGCGAGCCCATCGCCAGCACGATCGTGCCGACCTCGATCTTCGTGGAGTCCCCGAACCTCGCGGCCTTCAGCCCGCTCGGCGCCTTGTCCAGCTTGATCACGGCGAGGTCCTGCTCCGGGTACGCCGACACCAGCTTCGCCGCGAGCGGCTGCTCACCGGTGGCCGTGGTCACCCGGAACGTCTTCTCCTCGCCCACGACGTGGGCGTTGGTGACGATGTGCCCCTTGTCGTCGTAGACCACCCCGGAGCCGAGGCTGTCGGACGCGTCGATCTGCACGACCGACGGCAGCACGTCCTTGATCACCTTCTGGTAGTCGTCCTGCAGGTCGCTCGCGGCGGCGGGCGCCGCCTGCGTGGTCGCCCGGTCCGACCGGTCCGCCCGGTCGCCGTCCCCGCCACCACCGCCGGAACACCCGGCGACGAGGACGACCAGGACGGCGGCGGCGGGAAGGGCCGGGAACAACGGGACGCGGGTACGCGGCAGTCTCATAGCCCGAGTCTCGGCGCCGCCCCGCGCCCCGTCCTGCGGGAAGCGTCCGAACAGGGGGGCCGTCCGACCGGGGGCGGGAGCCGCCGTCAGGGGCACCGCGCGGACCGCGACGCCCCGGGGCACGTACCTCGCTACGAGGCGTCAGTCCCGCCCGCCGCACAGGTGCAGCATCGTCGCCACCCGCCGGTAGGGGTCCGTGCGCCCGGCCCGGGTCTCGGCGGACAGCAGGGCCTCCAGCTCGGGACCGGCGGCCGGTATGTCGGTGGCCTCGGAGAACACCCGCACGCCGTACCAGGCGACCAGCGGTGCCGCGATGCCCGCGAGGGACTGCCCGACGGCGTCCAGGCGGTGCGCCCGGACCTCCGCGCCGCTCTCGTCGCGGTAGGTGTCGGACCCGAAGGCGGCGAGCGCGCCGGCCCAGTCCGCCCGCAGCCCGGGGCGCATGGCCAGGGCGTCGGCGTTGCGCACCACCAGGGACAGCAGGCCACCGGGCGCGAGCACCCGGCCGAGCCCGGCGAGCAGCGCGTCCGGCTCGTCGACGTGCATCAGGCCGCCGTGGCACAGCACGACGTCGAAGCTGCCGGGCAGGAAGTGCACGCCGGTGTCCCGCGCGTCGCCCTCGACGACCCGCATCCGCGACCGGATGCCCTCCGGTTCCGCGGCCACCACCGCGCGCACGGCGGCCAGCGCGTCCGCGTCCTGCTCGACGCCCGTCACCTCGTGCCCGCCGCGGGCGAGACGCAGCGCCTGCGCCCCGCGGCCCATCCCGACGTCGAGCACACGCAGCCGCTTGCCCAGCGGGAAGCGCGCCACTATCCGCTCGTCGAGCTGGCGGCCGACCAGTTCGTGCCGGACGGCCTCGCCCGGGCCAGGGCTCGCGCCCCGGTCCTCGCTCAGGACCGGCCTCCGCGCTTGCCCTGCGGCTTCGGCAGCCGCAGTCGGCGCATCTGGAGGCTGCGCATCAGGGCGTACGCGACGGCGCCCTTCTTGTTCTCGTCCGGGAAGCGCTCGTTCAGGCGCTTCTTCAGCCGGATCACCGTGGCGACGGAGTCGACCACGATCAGGACGATCACGAAGAGCCACAGGAGCAGCGCGATGTTCTGCAGCTGCGGGATGCGGACCATGCTCAGGACGAGGATGATCACGGCCATCGGCAGGAAGAACTCGGCGACGCAGAACCGCGAGTCCACGAACTCACGTGCGTACTTGCGCACCGGACCCTTGTCACGCGCGGGCAGATACCGCTCGTCGCCGCTGGCCAGCGCCTCGCGCTGCTTGGCCATCGCGGCGCGGCGCTCGTCGCGCTGGCGCTTGGCTGCCTCCTTGCGCGTCGTCGGCGTGTTCATCACGCTGCGGCGCTGGGACTGGGCCAGGGCACGCTTGGGGGTGGGGCGGCCCTTGGGGGCCTGCGGGTCACGGGGCTCGGACGAAGAGTCGGTCACCGGGGCCTTGGCTGCCGGGGCCTTCTCGTCCTTGGATCGGCTACGGAACACAAAGCCCAAGGGTACGGGGTTCCGGGGCATGGACCGCAGTCGCATGGGGAACGATCCCGCAACACCGGACGTCTTGATTATGTGGCTAAGGGGCCTTGCGGGGCGGTTTCCCAGGGGCGCACCTACTCCTTGCGCCGGAGAGCCGGACGGTGCAGTCGTCCTTGGGGATGAGCGCATCCGCCCGCGAACAGTGCGGTAATGGATACAGACCCCGTACCGTGGGTTCTGTTGCAGTAGCTGGAGCTGGAAGTCCGTCAGAAGGGGGCGCGCGAAGCCCATGAGCGGTGTCATGAAGCGTATGGGGATGATCTTCCGCGCGAAGGCGAACAAAGCCCTTGACCGGGCCGAGGACCCGCGCGAAACCCTCGATTACTCGTACCAGAAGCAGTTGGAGCTGCTGCAGAAGGTGCGCCGCGGCGTCGCCGACGTGGCGACCTCCCGCAAGCGTCTCGAGCTGCAGCTGAACCAGCTCCAGAAGCAGTCCTCCACCCTGGAGGACCAGGGCCGCAAGGCCCTCGCGCTCGGCCGTGAGGACCTGGCCCGCGAGGCCCTGTCCCGCAGGGCCGCCCTCCAGCAGCAGGTCAGCGACCTGGAGGTGCAGCACCAGACGCTGCAGGGCGAGGAGGAGAAGCTCACTCTCGCGGCCCAGCGCCTGCAGGCCAAGGTGGACGCCTTCCGCACGAAGAAGGAGACCATCAAGGCGACCTACACCGCCGCCGAGGCCCAGACCCGGATCGGCGAGGCCTTCTCCGGCATCTCCGAGGAGATGGGCGATGTGGGCATGGCGATCCAGCGCGCCGAGGACAAGACCGCGACGCTCCAGGCGCGGGCCGGCGCGATCGACGAACTTCTCGCTTCCGGCGCCCTCGACGACTCCTCCGGCCTGGCCAAGGACGACATCCAGTCCGAGCTGGACCGGCTCTCCGGTGGTACGGATGTAGAGCTGGAGCTGCAGCGCATGAAGGCCGAGCTGGCCGGCGGCTCCAGCACGTCGCAGCAGGCCATCGAGGGCGGTCAGGGCCAGAGCCAGCAGGTGCAGCCGCGGGACACCCCGCGCTTCGACAAGCAGTAGTCGCTCCGGCAAGGGCCGAACCGCGCACGTCCGAGGAGGGCGTCATGATCGTACGGATCATGGGGGAGGGACAGGTGAAGCTGGCCGACAGCCACTTCACCGAGTTGAACAAGCTGGACGACGAGCTGCTCGAGGAGATGGAGAGCGGCGACGAGTCCGGCTTCCGCAGGACGCTGCACGCGCTCCTGGACAAGGTGCGTGAGCTGGGCGAGCCGCTGCCCGACGATGCCCTGGAGCCGTCCGAGCTGATCCTCCCCGCGCCCGACGCGACCCTGGACGAGGTCCGCGCCATGCTCTCCGACGACGGACTCATCCCGGGCTAGCCCCGGGGTGGCCGGAGGGCGGGCGCGGCCGGTCGTGGCCGAGCCCGGTCGGGCGCGTCAAGGGGATGCGTCAACGCCCGTCCAGGGAACCCCCTTTCCGTTCCCTCCGTCTGAGCGGCGCCGTACCGTTTAGTACGTGACCAACTTTGAGCGGTGCCGCGGCTGGGCCAGAACGCACCCGTTGGCCGTCGACGCGATCCTTGCCGCCGTCGCCCTCGTCTGCATGGTCATCGGCTCCTTCGCCGAGCCCTATGGAGAGCACGGCTCCACCTGGAACGTCCACGCCCCGGGCAATCTGAGCCTCACCCTCATGGGAGCGGGCGCCGCAACGCTGGTCTTCCGCCGCCGCGCCCCCTGGACGGTGCTCGCGGCCAGCTGCGGCTTCTCCATCGTGGAACTGGTGACCAGCGGCCCGCGCGCCCCCGTCGTGATGTGCGCCGTCATCGCCCTGTACACGGTCGCCGCCACCACCAACCGCCCCACCACCTGGCGCATCGGCCTGGTCACCATGACGGGCCTCACCGGCGTCGCCATGCTGGCGGGCCCGCTGCCCTGGTACGCCCAGGAGAACCTCGGCATCTTCGCCTGGACCGGCATGGCCGCGGCCGCCGGTGACGCCGTCCGCAGCCGCCGCGCCTTCATCGACGCCATCAGGGAGCGGGCCGAGCGCGCCGAACGCACCCGCGAGGAGGAGGCCAGGCGCCGGGTCGCGGAGGAGCGGCTGCGCATCGCCCGCGATCTGCACGATGTGGTCGCCCACCACATCGCCCTGGTCAACGTGCAGGCCGGGGTCGCAGCCCACGTCATGGACAAGCGGCCCGACCAGGCCAAGGAGGCCCTCGCGCACGTCCGCGACGCCAGCCGCTCCGCGCTCGGCGAACTGCGTGCCACCGTCGGCCTGTTGCGCCAGACCGGCGACCCGGAGGCCCCCACCGAACCGGCGCCGGGCCTCGGCCGCCTCGACGACCTCGTCGACACCTTCCGCAACGCGGGCCTGCCCGTGGACGTGGCCCGCGGCGACGCCGACCTGTCGCCCCCGGCCGCCGTCGACCTGGCCGCGTACCGGATCATCCAGGAAGCCCTCACCAATGTGCAGAAGCACGCGGGGGAGCACGCCAAGGCGGAGGTCAGCGTCGTGCGCGTGGGGCCGAACCTGGAGGTCACCGTCCTGGACGACGGCGCCGGTGAGGACGCCCAGGCCGCCGACGACCCGGACCGCGGCGGCGGGCACGGCCTCCTCGGCATGCGTGAGCGCGTGAGTGCCCTCGGCGGGAGGTGCAGCGCGGGGCCCCGCTACGGAGGTGGTTTCCGGGTACATGCGATCCTGCCCGTCACGACCGCGAAACAGGGCGACCGGGGTCAGACCCCGGTCAAGGGAGGGACTACCGCGTGACGATCCGGGTGCTGCTCGCCGATGACCAGGCGCTGTTGCGCAGCGCGTTCAAGGTCCTCGTCGACTCCGAGCCCGACATGGAGGTCGTCGGCGAGGCGTCCGACGGCGCGCAGGCGGTGCGGCTCGCGAAGTCCGAGTCGGCCGACGTCGTTCTGATGGACATCCGCATGCCCGGCACCGACGGCCTGGCCGCGACCCGGATGATCAGCGACGACCCGGCGATGTCCCACGTACGTGTGGTGATGCTGACCACCTTCGAGGTCGACGAGTACGTCGTGCAGTCGCTGCGGGCGGGGGCGTCGGGCTTCCTGGGCAAGGGCGCGGAGCCGGACGAACTGCTCGGCGCCATCCGGATCGCGGCGGCGGGCGAGGCGCTGCTCTCGCCCACGGCGACGAAGGGCCTGATCGCCCGGTTCCTCGCGCAGGGCGAGGGCTCCGACGGGGACGCGCCCGCCCGCAGCGAGCGCCTGGACGCGCTCACCGGACGGGAGCGCGAGGTCCTGGTGCAGGTCGCGGGCGGCCACTCGAACGACGAGATCGCCGAACGCCTGGAGGTCAGCCCGCTCACGGTGAAGACCCATGTGAACCGCGCGATGGCCAAGCTCGGCGCCCGCGACCGGGCCCAACTCGTCGTCATCGCCTACGAGTCGGGCCTGGTCCGGCCGCGGGGCGAGTAGTCCCTCACCGGTGTGCGGGGAGAGGGCTACGGCAGCGCCAGCATCCGCTCCAGGGCGAGCTTCGCGAACTGCTCGGTCTCGCGGTCGACCTCGATGCGGTTGACGAGCTTGCCGTCGGCGAGGGACTCCAGGGTCCACACCAGGTGCGGCAGGTCGATGCGGTTCATGGTCGAGCAGAAGCAGACCGTCTTGTCGAGGAAGACGATCTCCTTGTCCTCGGCGGCGAAGCGGTTCGCGAGCCGCCGCACGAGGTTCAGCTCGGTGCCTATCGCCCACTTCGACCCCGCCGGGGCCGCCTCCAGGGTCTTGATGATGTGCTCGGTCGAGCCCACGTAGTCCGCGGCGGCCACGACCTCGTGCTTGCACTCCGGGTGGACGAGCACGTTCACGCCGGGGATGCGGGCCCGCACGTCCTCGACCGACTCCAGCGAGAAGCGCCCGTGCACCGAGCAGTGCCCGCGCCACAGGATCATCTTCGCGTTCCGCAGCTGCTCGGCGGTCAGGCCGCCGTTCGGCTTGTGAGGGTTGTAGACGACGCAGTCCTCCAGGGACATGCCCATGTCGCGCACGGCGGTGTTGCGGCCGAGGTGCTGGTCGGGCAGGAAGAGCACCTGCTCGCCCTGCTCGAAGGCCCACTCCAGGGCGCGCTTGGCGTTCGACGACGTACAGATCGTGCCGCCGTGCTTGCCCGTGAACGCCTTGATGTCGGCCGAGGAGTTCATGTACGAGACGGGCACGACCCGCTCGGCGATGCCGGCCTCGGTCAGCGCGTCCCAGCACTCGGCGACCTGCTCGGCCGTCGCCATGTCGGCCATCGAACAGCCCGCGGCCAGGTCGGGGAGCACGACCTTCTGCTCGTCGCCGGTCAGGATGTCCGCGGACTCGGCCATGAAGTGCACACCGCAGAAGACGATGTACTCGGCCTCCGGGCGGGCGGCCGCGTCCTTGGCCAGCTTGAAGGAGTCGCCGGTGACGTCGGCGAACTGGATGACCTCGTCGCGCTGGTAGTGGTGGCCGAGCACGAAGACCTTGTCGCCGAGCCGCTCCTTGGCGGCGCGGGCGCGCTCCACCAGGCCGGGGTCCGAGGGCGAGGGCAGATCGCCGGGGCACTCCACGCCGCGCTCGCTCCGGGGGTCGGCCTCGCGGCCGAGCAGCAGCAGGGCGAGCGGGGTCGGCTGTACGTCGAGCTCGGAGCGGTCCACGGTGGTCTGGGCGGTGGTCACGACACACACCCTTTCTTCTGTGATGGTCGCGGCCGGGGCCGGGACCGAAGTGGGCCGGAGGTCGGCACCACGGATCCTTTTCGTCGAATTGACGCTATCTATCATAACTGCTTCACGTCAGTTTGACGATGGCCATAGTGTCGATGTGACGCATCCCCCGTGCGGCCCCGTGTGCGAGCATGGGAATGAACACGCCGCTCCGCCGGTTGCAACCGTCGGCAAGCAGTCTCCGTACAACCCGGGAGAGAAGCAGATGTCCGTATCGGACGAGACCACCACCGTGAGCGACGGCATCCTCCTGTCCGACGCCGCCGCGGAGAAGGTCAAGGCCCTCCTTGACCAGGAAGGCCGGGACGACCTGGCGCTGCGCGTGGCCGTTCAGCCCGGTGGCTGCTCGGGCCTGCGGTACCAGCTCTTCTTCGACGAGCGCTCGCTGGACGGCGACGTCGTCAAGGAGTTCGGCAGCGTGAAGGTCGTCACCGACCGCATGAGCGCTCCGTACCTGGGCGGTGCCTCCATCGACTTCGTCGACACCATCGAGAAGCAGGGCTTCACGATCGACAACCCGAACGCCACCGGCTCCTGCGCCTGCGGCGACTCGTTCAGCTAGGCCGGTCCGCGTCCGCCTCGTGCGGGCGGTGACCAGGCAGAGCGTACGAAGGCGGCGGCCCCCTCCACGGGAGCCGCCGCCTTCGTCGTGCCCGGACTTCGTCCTGCCCGGCGCGGGCGCTACTTCTGGGGTGCCGGAGTGCCCTTGCGCGTGCCGTCGTCGCGGGGCACCGCCTTGCCGTCCTCGGACACGACCTTCCGGTCGCCGAGCGGCGCGTCCAGCTTCACCGACAGGACGTAGGACCGCGCCATCGCGACGCACACCGTGCCCTCCTTCGTGGTCGAGGTGACCTCCACCTCGACCTGCCCGCCGCGCTCCTGCGCCGAGGCCGCGAACGTGCTGCACACCCCGTCCGTGAAGTGCAGCGTCAGGGTCCGGCCCGCCGTGCTGTAGCCCTCGACCTTCACGTCCTCGGTACGGGTGTCCGGGTCGCCGGGCCGGACGGTCGGCCCCTCAGGAGGGCCGACGGTGCCGGAATCGCCCGGCGCCCGCAGGTACTTGGGGTCCACCGCGGGGTGCGTCACCGTGTAGGCCTCCGGCGCGCCCGCGGGCTTCACCGCGAACAGCCACGACGGCACGAGCGCGGTCCGCCCGTCCACGAACTGCGCCGCGAGCCCGAACTCGGCGTCCTCGACCGTGATCGGCTGCGGTGTCGGCGGCTTGGGGGAGGGCGGGCACGGGGCGTTCTTGCCGGGGGCGGGCTCGCCAGGCGCCACGCCGTCGGCGCCCTGGTCCTTGGGTGCGTCGGCGCCCTTGTCCTTGTCCCCCTTGTCCTTGGACGCGTCGTCGCCGTCCCCGTGCGGAACCGGCCGCGCACAGCCGCCGATGCCCCCGCGCCCGTCGCCCCGGCCGGACTTGTTCAGCAGGTCGAGCGCCTTGTCCGCGCCCACGACGGGGTACGTCGCCCCCTTCTCCGGCTCGGTCAAGTGCCCGCTGCCGCCGACCACTTGGCCGTCGGCGCCGACCTGGACGCCCGTCGACCAGCCGTACGTCGGCAGGCCGCCCACCTTCGGGTCGGCGTTCACCACCCGCACCGCCCCCATGAGCTGGCGCGCGTCGAGCTTCGCGTCGTCCAGGCCGACGGCCTTCAGGACGGGGGCAGCCGCCTTCTTCGCGGCGGCCTCGCCGACGGCGCCGCCGGAGTCGTCGGCGGGACGGTCGGCGGGCCCGGTGCCGGTGCTCGAATCCGGGCCGGTGCCCGTGCCCGGACACCGCTTGCCCTTCAGGCAGTTGTCGCCGCCAGGGGTCGCGTGCCGGGTGTACGTCCAGGCGCCGGGCGCCGCCTTGCTCACCCGCAGCGAGGGGCCCGCGCCGTCGTTCGAGGGGCCGATCCACCAGGCGCCGTCGCGCGTGACCGGGGAGCCGGAGACGCCGAGGGCCTTGGCGAGCCGGTCCACCCGGTCGCGCGGGACGTCGCCGCGCACCTGGTGCACGGCCGCCGAGTCCGGCCCGTCGGGCAGCTCGCCCACGGCCTTGTACGTCGCGCCGTTCGGGTCGGGCTCGCCCGGCGCGATGCCTTCGGTGCTGCCGTCGGGGCCCTGGCTGCTCCGGCCGTCGCGGTCGCCCGTGTACGCGTCGAGGGTGAGCGGCGGCGGCGCGCCACCGTCACCCGTGGCCGCGTCGCGGCCCTCGTCGCCGTCGGACGACACCGTCGCCAGATACGCCCCGCCGCCGCCCGCGAGCAGCACCGCGGCCGCGACCGAGGCGACCATCAGCGGGGACCGCCGCCGTTGTCCGTCCTGCGTCTGCTCGCTGCTCACCGCATCGCTCCTTAGAACGCCAAGCCGTCCCTGGTCGCAGAAACCCCACCCATGAGGTTTCGGCGTACAACGCATCCCCTCTGAAGGGGACAGCGGTGGGACGCGGCGGGGGAGCGCACGGTTCCCTCAGCGCGCGCCGGGCGGCGCGGCCGGTGTCGGGGCCCCGGCCCCGGTCTCAGTTGCCGTACTCCGGCATCCGGTCGATGACGCGGGCGGACGCGGCCGGGACCGTGACCCCGTGGATCAGCGACGCCGACACCGGCGCGGCCGCCACGGCGGGCACCACCCAGTGCGGGGCCATACGGGCGCAGTCGCCGCGCAGCGTCTCCAGGGTCTCGGCGCGCGACACCTCCACGGCTTCGGCGGAGTGCTGCGGAACGCTGTGCTTCGGGATGACGGCCATAACGGAACCGTATGCACCGCTACGGCGAAGAAGAAAGACCTACTATTGGGTATTTTTGGCCAGTTCTATGTTGGGTGTTCGACCGGATAGCGTTAACCGTCAACCCCTCGCCTCGCCGCAGGAGCTTCTCGCCGTGCGAATCGCAGTCACCGGCTCCATCGCCACCGACCACCTCATGACCTTCCCCGGCCGTTTCGCCGACCAGCTGGTCGCCGACCAGCTGCACACGGTCTCCCTCTCCTTCCTGGTCGATGCCCTAGACGTCCGCCGCGGCGGCGTCGCCGCGAACATCTGCTTCGGCATGGGCCAGCTCGGCACCGGCCCCGTCATCGTCGGCGCCGCCGGCGCCGACTTCGACGAGTACCGCGCCTGGCTCGACCGGCACGGGGTGGACACCGCCTCGGTCCGTATCTCCGAGACCCTGCACACCGCCCGCTTCGTGTGCACCACGGACGCCGACCACAACCAGATCGGCTCCTTCTACACCGGCGCGATGAGCGAGGCCCGCCTCATCGAGCTGAAGACGGTCGCCGACCGCGTCGGCGGCCTCGACCTGGTCCTGATCGGCGCCGACGACCCGGAGGCGATGCTCCGCCACACCGAGGAGTGCCGCACCCGCCAGATCCCGTTCGCCGCGGACTTCTCCCAGCAGATCGCCCGCATGAGCGGCGACGACATCAGCACCCTCCTGGAGGGCGCGACCTACCTCTTCTCCAACGAGTACGAGAAGGGGCTCATCGAGTCCAAGACCGGCTGGACCGACGCCGAGATCCTCGCCAAGGTCGGCCACCGCGTGACCACCCTCGGCGCGAACGGCGTGCGCATCGAGGCCGTCGGCGAGGACCCGATCGAGGTCGGCGTGCCCGAGGAGAAGGCCAAGGCCGACCCGACGGGCGTCGGCGACGCCTTCCGCGCCGGCTTCCTCTCCGGCCTGGCCTGGGGCGTCTCGCACGAGCGCGCCGCCCAGGTCGGCTGCATGCTCGCCACCCTGGTGATCGAGACCACCGGCACCCAGGAGTACGAGCTGCAGCGCGTCCAGTTCATGGAGCGCTTCACCAAGCAGTACGGCGACGAGGCCGCCGCCGAGGTCAAGGTCCACCTGCCGTGACCGTGCCGCCGGGTGCGGGCGCCGACCGGCCCCGCACCCGGCCGCACCGCGGACCCCCATCGGGCCGCGCCCGAAGCCCCGGCTCACACCAGCCGCCGCACCTCGTAGGCCACCCCGTCCGCCCGCTCCCGCGCCCCGACGTACTCCTGCTCCTGCGTCCAGCACCACGCCGGGATGTCCACGGCCGCGACCTCGTCGTCCGACAGAACGGTGACCGTGCCGCCGACCCGGACCCGGGGCAGCGCCTTCGCCAGCTCGATCACGGGCAGCGGGCAGCGCTCGCCCAGCGCGTCGACGGTCAGCTCGTCCAGGGTGCCCGCCGCGGTGACACCGACCGGCGCGCCCAGCTTCTCGCGCACCCCGGCCACGGCGCCCGGCAGCACCTCAAGGAACCGCTCGACCTCGGCGTCCTCGGTGCCCGGCGGCAGCGACACCCGCACATTGCCCTCGCTCACCACCCCCATGGCCGTGAGCACATGGCTCGGCGTCAGCGTGCTGCTCGTACAGGACGAGCCGGACGACACCGAGAAGCCGGCCCGGTCCAGCTCGTGCAGCAGGCTCTCCCCGTCGACATAGAGACAGGAGAAGGTGACGAGGTGGGGCAGGCGCCGCACCGGATCGCCCACGACCTCCACATCCGGTACCAGGGCCGGCACCCGCGCCCGGATCCGCTCCGTCAGCTCCCGCAGCCGCGCCGCCTCCGCGGCGGCCTCGGCGCGCACCGCCCGCAGCGCCGCCGCGGCCGCCACGATCGCCGGAATGTTCTCGAAGCCGGGGGAGCGCCCCGACTCCCGCTCGTCCACCGGCCCCCGCGGCGCGAACCGCACCCCCTTGCGCACCACGAGCAGCCCCACTCCGGCGGGCCCGCCCCACTTGTGCGCACTGGCGGCGAGCAGCGACCAGCCGCCGTCCACCGCGCCCCACGGCAGCGACTGCGCGGCGTCCACGAGCAGCGGCACCCCGGCCGCCCGGCAGACCTCGGCGACCTCGGCCACCGGCTGCTCGGTGCCGACCTCGTGGTTGGCGGACTGCAGACACGCCAGCGCCGTGTCCTCGCGCAGCGCCTCCGCGTACGCCGCCGCCGTCACCGCGCCCGCCCGGTCCACGCCGACCTCGGTCACCGCCCCGCCCGCCGCCTCGTGCGCCGCGGCCGAATGGAGTACGGCCGAGTGTTCGACGGCGGACACCACCAGATGCCGTCCCACCCGACGCCGTCCGGCGAGGGCCCCCGCGACGCCGTCGTGCAGCGCCCGGGTCCCCGATGGAGTGAACACCAGCTCGTCCGCCCGGCACCCCACGGCCTCGGCGGCGGCCTCCCGCGCCGCGTCGAGCAGCATCCGGGCCCGCCGCCCCTCCCGGTACAACCGCGCCGGATCGGCCCACCCCTCGTCGAGAGAGGCCATCAGCGCCTGGCGGGCGATGGGATGGAGCGGGGCAGCGGAAGCAGCGTCGAAGTAGGCCACACGGTCACGCTAAGGCCTGCGGTGAGCGGGCCCGCCTCAAGGGGCGCGGGGAACTGCGCGACCGGCCACAGCGGACCCGCAGCCGCCGAACAAAGGCTCAGCCCCGAGCTGAGAGGCGCCCCAACCCTCCGTCAGATACCGGCCGACGGCGGGCCATCCCACCTCTTCAGGGTGACCCGCGGCGCGTTAGGCACCCTCCCCGCGCGACCCCAAATAGCGTCCAGTAGGGTTTGGTCCGCATAAACATCCAAACCCCTGCCCGACGCAGGGCGGCGACCGACCACCGAGAAGGCCGCAGCCAACAGCGCGGGCGAGACTCTCGGGAAGGCGCTACGTGAGTCCCAACGGCTCCGACCGCTCGCCGCGGCGCCCGATGCGGCGGAAGCTGCTGCAGGCATTGACTGCGGGCCTGGTCCTGGTAACCGCCACCGGTTGCACATACAAGGACTTTCCCCGCCTTGGTATGCCGACCCCGGTCACGGAGGAGGCTCCGCGGATCCTCTCCCTCTGGCAGGGCTCGTGGGCGGCTGCGCTCGCCACGGGCGTGCTGGTCTGGGGCCTGATCGTGTGGAGCATCATCTTCCACCGGCGCAGCCGCACCAAGGTGGAGGTCCCTCCGCAGACGCGTTACAACATGCCCATCGAGGCGCTGTACACGGTGGTCCCGCTCATCATCGTCTCGGTGCTCTTCTACTTCACGGCTCGCGATGAGTCCAAGCTCCTCAAGCTCGACGACAAGCCCGCCCACACCATCAACGTGGTCGGCTTCCAGTGGAGCTGGGGCTTCAACTACATCGAGAACGTGAAGGGCTCCAACAAGGACAACGCCAGGACCGCCAAGGAACTGGACGCCATTCCGGACCGGTTCCGCAAGGACTTCCCGGCCAACGCCGGCGGCGTCTACCAGGTCGGTACGCCCGGCGAGCGGAACCCGCAGAACGGCAACCCCGGCCCGACCCTCTGGCTCCCCAAGGGCGAGAAGGTCCGCTTCGTACTGACTTCGCGTGACGTCATCCACTCCTTCTGGGTGGTTCCGTTCCTGATGAAGCAGGACGTCATCCCGGGTCACACCAATGCCTTCGAGGTCACTCCGAACAAGGAGGGCACCTTCATGGGCAAGTGCGCCGAGCTCTGCGGCGTCGACCACTCCCGGATGCTCTTCAACGTCAAGGTCGTCTCTCCCGAGCGCTACCAGAAGCACCTCGAGGACCTCGCGAAGAAGAACCAGACCGGTTACATCCCGGCCGGCATCGAGCAGACGGGCCACGAGAAGAACCGGGAGACGAACAACCTGTGAGCATCCTCAACGAACCCCAGGGTGCCGCGGCAGCAGCCGACTCGTACGAGGACGAGCTGCCGGTCAGGCGCAAGCAGCCGGGAAACGTCGTCATCAAGTGGCTGACCACCACTGACCACAAGACGATCGGCACGCTCTATCTGGTCACGTCGTTCGCGTTCTTCTGCATCGGCGGCGTCATGGCGCTCTTCATGCGCGCCGAGCTCGCCCGCCCGGGTACGCAGATCATGTCGAACGAGCAGTTCAACCAGGCGTTCACGATGCACGGCACGATCATGCTGCTGATGTTCGCGACGCCGCTGTTCGCGGGCTTCGCGAACTGGATCATGCCGCTCCAGATCGGCGCGCCCGACGTCGCGTTCCCGCGCCTGAACATGTTCGCCTACTGGCTGTACCTGTTCGGCTCGCTGATCGCCGTCGGCGGCTTCCTCACCCCGAACGGCGCCGCAGACTTCGGTTGGTTCGCTTACTCGCCGCTCTCGGACGCGGTCCGGTCGCCCGGCATCGGCGCCGACATGTGGATCATGGGTCTGGCCTTCTCCGGCTTCGGCACGATCCTCGGCTCGGTCAACTTCATCACCACCATCATCTGCATGCGCGCCCCCGGCATGACGATGTTCCGCATGCCGATCTTCGTGTGGAACGTGCTCCTCACCGCCGTGCTGGTGCTGCTCGCCTTCCCGGTTCTGGCCGCCGCGCTGTTCGCCCTGGAGGCGGACCGCAAATTCGGTGCCCATATCTTCGACGCCGCCAATGGCGGGGCCTTGCTGTGGCAACACCTCTTCTGGTTCTTCGGCCATCCAGAGGTGTACATCATCGCCCTACCATTCTTCGGAATCATTTCCGAAGTCATCCCGGTGTTCTCGCGCAAGCCGATGTTCGGCTACATGGGTCTCATCGGCGCGACCATCGCCATCGCCGGTCTTTCGGTGACGGTGTGGGCGCACCACATGTACGTCACAGGCGGCGTACTCCTACCGTTCTTCTCCTTCATGACGTTCTTGATCGCCGTGCCAACAGGCGTGAAGTTCTTCAACTGGATCGGAACGATGTGGAAGGGGTCCTTGTCCTTCGAGACCCCGATGCTCTGGGCGATCGGCTTCCTGATCACCTTCACCTTCGGTGGTCTGACGGGTGTCATCCTGGCCTCGCCGCCGATGGACTTCCACGTGTCGGACTCGTACTTCGTGGTCGCGCACTTCCACTACGTCGTCTTCGGCACCGTGGTGTTCGCGATGTTCGCCGGATTCCACTTCTGGTGGCCCAAGTTCACCGGCAAGATGCTCGACGAGCGGCTCGGCAAGATCACGTTCTGGACGCTGTTCATCGGCTTCCACGGCACGTTCCTCGTCCAGCACTGGCTGGGTGCCGAGGGCATGCCGCGCCGGTACGCGGACTACCTGGACGCGGACGGCTTCACCGCCCTGAACACGATCTCGACGATCGCCTCGTTCCTGCTCGGCCTGTCGATCCTGCCGTTCTTCTACAACATCTGGAAGACGGCCAAGTACGGCAAGAAGATCGAGGTCGACGACCCGTGGGGCTACGGCCGCTCGCTGGAGTGGGCCACGTCCTGCCCGCCGCCGCGGCACAACTTCCTCACGTTGCCGCGTATTCGTAGCGAATCCCCGGCGTTCGACCTGCACCACCCGGAGATCGCCGCTCTCGACCAGCTCGAGAACGCCGGTCACGGCGAGAAGGCTCTCGCTGGCGGCAAGGAGGCCGGCAAGTGAAGGTCCAAGGCAAGATGTTCATCTGGCTGAGCGTCTTCGTACTGGCCATGGCGATCGTCTATGGCTGGTGGTCGAAGGAGCCCGCCGGTACCACCGCGCTCTTCCTGGCCTTCGGCCTGTGCATCATGATCGGCTACTACCTGGCCTTCACGGCCCGGCGTGTCGACGCCTCCGCACAGGACAACACCGAGGCCGACGTCGCGGACGAGGCCGGCGAAGTGGGCTTCTTCAGCCCGCACAGCTGGCAGCCGCTCTCCCTGGCCGTCGGTGGCGCGCTCGCCTTCATGGGCGTCGTCTTCGGCTGGTGGCTGCTGTACTTCTCCGCTCCGCTGCTCCTCATCGGACTGTGGGGCTGGGTCTTCGAGTACTACCGCGGCGAGAACCAGAACCAGTAGTTCTCCCGCACCAGCGGTCCCGAGGGGCCCGGACCCTCCCTCAGGAGGGTCCGGGCCCCTCGGCCGTTCGCCCACTCGGTCTTTCGGCGGAACTCGTACGGGTCACTCGGCGCGCCGGTGCTGACGAATCTTCATAGCGTGTGCTCATGAGACACTCACCGCGAATCCGCACGGTACTGAGCTGCACGATGCTGGTGGTCGCCCTCGGTGCGGGGGCCACGGCCTGCGGCAGCGACGGCCATCCGCTCTCGGCCAAGCCGTACGACGCGGCGAGCCAGATCGCGTTCAACGGCCCCGCGGGCAGCCAGAAGGCCGACCCCGACAAGCCGCTGGAGATCACCGCGGAGGGCGACGAGGGCCGCATCACCGACGTGACGGCCACCGACGCCATGGGCAGGTACGTGGCGGGCGAGCTGACCGCCGACGGCTCCCGGTGGCACAGCACCGCGCCCCTCGCGGCGGGCGCCGACTACACCGTGCGGGTGAGCACCGAGGACGACGAGGGCTCACCGGGCCGCAAGGTCCTGAACTTCGCCACCGACAAGGCCGCCAAGAAGAAGCAGCTGAAGGTCACCCTCGGCCCCGTGGCGGGCAAGTACGGCGTCGGCCAGCCCGTCACCGCCAAGCTCAGCGCCAAGGTCAAGGGCAAGGAGGCCAGGGGCATCGTCGAACGCGCCCTGAAGGTGCGCTCGCAGCCCGCCACGGAGGGCGCCTGGCACTGGGTGGACAGCCAGACGCTGCACTACCGCCCCAAGGACTACTGGCCCACCGACGCCACCGTCGACGTCACCAGCAACCTCGAAGGCATCAAGGTCACCGACAGACTCTGGGGCGCGGGGACCAAGCCGCTGCGGTTCACCACCGGCGACAAGATCGTGGCCGTGACGGACGCGGGCTCGCACTGGATGACCGTCTACCGCAACGGCGAGGAGATCAACTCCATGCCGGTCACCACCGGCAAGCCCGGTTATGCCACCCGCAACGGCATCAAGGTGGTCCTGGGCAAGGAGTACGCGGTCCGCATGACCAGCGCCAGCATCGGCGCGTCGGACTTCTACGACAAGATGGTCTACTACGCGACCAGGGTCACCGACAGCGGCGAGTACGTGCACGCCGCCCCCTGGTCGGTGGGCTCCCAGGGCAACGCGAACACCAGCCACGGCTGCACCGGCATGAGCACCGGCAACGCCGCGTGGTTCTACGAGACCGTCCGTCAGGGTGACATCGTGAAGGTCGTCAACAGTTACGGCGCCGACATGGACCCGTTCGGGAACGGATTCGGCGACTGGAACGTGAGCTGGAAGAAGTGGGTCGAGGGCAGTGCCCTCCTCGGCGGCGCCAAGGAGGGCCCCGAGCCCGCGGACGTGGCGAGACTGCGCCCTCAGTCGGTCTGAGTCCCGCCGGCCCCGCAGGGCCCCGTCAGGCGCTCAGCGCTGTCCTGTCACGCAGCAGGGCGGCCAGTGAGGCCGCGAACTCGACCGGGTCGACCGGAAGGGTCACCGCGGCCTCCGCGCGGCTCCAGGTGGCCAGCCAGGCGTCCTGCGGGCGCCCGATGAGCAGGAGCACCGGCGGGGCCTGGAAGATCTCGTCCTTGATCTGCCTGCACACGCCCATGCCGCCCGCCGGAACGGCCTCGCCGTCAAGGACGCAGGCGTCGATCCCGCCCCGTTCGAGCTCGGCGAGGACCGCGGGCAGCGTCGCGCACTCGATGAAGCGGACTTCTGGGACATCGCTGGCCGGCCGGCGTCCGGTGGCCAGGCGGACCTGCTCACGGGTGTTCGCGTTGTCGCTGTAGACCAGCACCGTGGCGGTCGGCTGCATGGTTCCTCCGCTTGGTCGAGGGCATCTCGCGCGGATGCTACTCCTCCCGACACCCCGTCAACAGCGCTTCGGACGCCGCTCCGATGGGCCATCCGGGCAGGACACACCCCACAGACACTCCGAACGGCACCCCCCGGGGTGAGGGCGGGATAAGCGACCGACATAATGTCGGTCGTGGCGACAGCAACGACAGTAGATACCGGGCACGCGCACCCGCCGGTCAATCGACCGAACCTCACCAGCGTCGGAACCATCATCTGGCTGAGTTCCGAGCTGATGTTCTTCGCGGCCCTCTTCGCGATGTACTTCACCCTGCGATCGGTTACGGGTCCCGATCACTGGAAGGAAATGGCGTCGAGCCTGAACTTCCCGTTCTCGGCGACGAACACCACGATCCTGGTGCTCTCCTCCCTCACCTGCCAGCTCGGCGTTTTCGCCGCCGAGCGCGGTGATGTGAAGAAGCTCCGGATGTGGTTCATCGTCACCTTCATCATGGGTGCGATCTTCATCGGCGGTCAGGTCTTCGAGTACACGGAGCTGGTCAAGCACGAGGGCCTCTCGCTCTCGTCCGACCCGTACGGCTCGGTGTTCTACCTGACCACCGGCTTCCACGGACTGCATGTGACAGGCGGCCTGATCGCCTTCCTGCTGGTCCTGGGCCGCACCTACGCGGCCAGGAGGTTCACCCACGAGCAGGCGACCGCCGCCATCGTCGTGTCCTACTACTGGCACTTCGTCGATGTCGTCTGGATCGGCCTCTTCGCCACGATCTACATGATCAAGTAGACGGTAGCGGGGACCGCGGCGGCCCTCGGCCGCGCTGACGCACCCGACGTACCGACACATTCCAGAAGCATCGACGCAGAAGATCCTGACACCGGGGTAATCCGTGAAAAAGCTCTCCGCACGACGACGCCATCCGCTGGCGGCGGTCGTCGTCCTACTCCTCGCGCTGGCGGCCACCGGGGGGCTGTACGCCGCGTTCGCGCCGGCGGACAAGGCGCAGGCCGACGAAACCGCTCAGTCCCTCGCCATCGACGAGGGCAAGAAGCTCTATGCCGTTGGCTGCTCCAGCTGCCACGGAACCGGCGGTCAGGGCAGTTCCGACGGCCCGAGCCTGGTGGGCGTGGGCGCCGCCGCTGTCGACTTCCAGGTCGGCACCGGCCGGATGCCGCTCCAGCAGCAGGGCGCCCAGGCGCCCAAGAAGAAGGTCATCTACAGCCAGGCTCAGATCGACCAGCTCGCCGCGTACATCGCCTCGCTCGGCGCGGGACCGAACATCCCCACCGAGAAGCAGGTCAGCCCCGAGGGCGCCGACATCGCCAAGGGCGGCGAACTGTTCCGTACCAACTGCGCCCAGTGCCACAACTTCACTGGTGAAGGCGGCGCGTTGACGCACGGCAAGTACGCACCGAGCCTTGAGGGCGTCAGCCCCAAGCACATCTACGAGGCCATGCAGACGGGCCCGCAGAACATGCCGTCCTTCCCCGACACGACGATGCCGGAGAAGGCCAAGAAGGACATCATCGCGTACCTCGACGCGGTCAACGGTGAGAAGACCGAGAGCCCCGGCGGCCTCAAGCTGGGCGGTCTCGGACCGGTCAGTGAAGGCCTGTTCGCCTGGATCTTCGGCCTCGGCGCGCTGATCGCGGTCGCCGTGTGGGTCGCCGCCCGGACCGCAAAGGCCAAGAAGTCATGAGTAGCCAAGAGAATCCAGAAGAGAACCTGCCCAGCGAGCAGGAATCCGCCCACGGCGCGGTAGCCGTGGCCGACGAGGCCGACCCGTTCGCGGACCCGGGGCTGCCGCCCCACGAGCACCGCGTCCAGGACATCGACGAGCAGGCCGCCCGGCGCTCCGAGCGCACGGTCGCGCTCCTGTTCACGATCTCGATGCTGGCCACCGTGGCCTTCATCGCCTCGTTCGTGGCCTTCCCGGTCGACAAGAGCGTCTACATCTGGCCCATCGGCCACATCAGCGCGCTCAACTTCTCCCTGGGCATGACCCTCGGCGTGGCCCTCTTCTGCATCGGCGCGGGCGCGGTCCACTGGGCCCGCACCCTGATGTCCGACGTGGAGGTCGCCGACGACCGGCACCCCATCGAGGCCGAGCCCGAGGTCAAGGCCAAGGTCATGGCCGACTTCGCGGCGGGCGCGAAGGAGTCCCAGCTCGGGCGGCGCAAGCTGATCCGCAACACCATGTTCGGCGCCCTCGCCATGGTCCCGCTGTCCGGTGTCGTCCTGCTGCGTGACCTCGGTCCGCTGCCGGAGGACAAGCTCCGGCACACCCTGTGGTCCAAGGGCAAGCTGCTCGTGAACATGAACACGAACGAGCCGCTGCGCCCCTCGGACGTCCAGGTCGGTTCGCTCACCTTCGCCAAGCCCGAGGGCCTGGAGGAGCACGACCACGACTTCCAGACCCAGATCGCCAAGGCGGCCCTGATGATCGTCCGGATCCAGCCGGACAACATCAAGGACAAGCGCGAGCTGGAGTGGTCGCACGAGGGCGTCGTCGCGTATTCCAAGATCTGCACCCACGTGGGCTGCCCGATCTCCCTGTACGAGCAGCAGACGCACCACGCTCTCTGCCCGTGCCACCAGTCCACCTTCGACCTCTCCGACGGCGCCCGAGTCATCTTCGGCCCCGCCGGTCACGCCCTTCCGCAGTTGAAGATCGGCGTGAACGAGGAGGGCTACCTCGAGGCGCACGGCGACTTCGAAGAGCCCGTCGGTCCTGCCTTCTGGGAGCGCGGATGAGCACCGAGAACACCACGGCGACAGAGGCCCCTGCCGCCGACTCACGCAAGAAGGCGCCCGCGGGTGAGCGGGTCGCCGACTGGGCCGACGGCCGGCTGGGGATCTACTCCCTGGCCAAGGCCAACATGCGCAAGATCTTCCCGGACCACTGGTCCTTCATGCTCGGTGAGATCTGCCTCTACAGCTTCATCATCATCATCCTCACGGGTGTGTACCTGACGCTGTTCTTCCACCCGTCGATGAACGAGGTGGAGTACCACGGCAGCTACGTGCCCCTGCAGGGCCAGCTGATGTCCGAGGCGTTCAACTCGACCATGCACATCTCCTTCGATGTGCGCGGTGGTCTGCTGATCCGGCAGATCCACCACTGGGCGGCGCTGATCTTCCTCGCGGCGATGTTCGTGCACATGATGCGCGTCTTCTTCACGGGCGCCTTCCGCAAGCCGCGCGAGGTCAACTGGCTGTTCGGCTTCCTGCTGTTCGTCCTCGGCATGTTCACCGGCTTCACCGGATACTCGCTGCCGGACGACCTGTTGTCGGGAACAGGTGTCCGCTTCATGCAGGGCGCCGTCCTGTCGGTGCCGATCGTCGGAACGTACCTCTCGATGTTCCTGTTCGGCGGGGAGTTCCCCGGCGGCGACTTCGTGGCGCGGTTCTACTCGGTCCACATCCTGCTGTTGCCGGGCATCATGCTCGGGCTCGTGGTGGCGCACCTGATCCTGGTCTTCTACCACAAGCACACGCAGTTCGCGGGCCCCGGCAAGACCAACAAGAACGTCGTCGGCATGCCGCTGCTCCCGGTCTACATGGCCAAGGCCGGAGGCTTCTTCTTCCTGGTCTTCGGTGTCATCGCGGCCGTCTCGGCGATCGCCACGATCAACCCGATCTGGGCTCTCGGCCCGTACCGGCCGGACCAGGTGTCCACCGGCGCCCAGCCCGACTGGTACATGGGCTTCTCCGAAGGCCTGATCCGTGTCATGCCGGGCTGGGAGATCAACCTCTGGGGTCACACGCTCGTCCTGGGTGTGTTCATCCCGTTGATCATCTTCCCGCTGGTCCTGGTGGCCATCGCGGTGTACCCGTTCATCGAGGCCTGGATCACCGGGGACAAGCGCGAGCACCACATCCTGGACCGCCCGCGCAACGCCCCGACCCGCACCGCCTTCGGTGTGGCCTGGATGACCTGGTACTTCGTCCTGCTCGTCGGTGGTGGAAACGACCTGTGGGCCACGCACTTCCACCTGTCGATCAACTCGATCACCTGGTTCGTCCGGATCTTCTTCTTCGCCGGACCGGTCATCGCGTTCATCGTCACCAAGCGGATCTGCCTCGGCCTCCAGCGCCGCGACAAGGACAAGGTGCTGCACGGACGCGAGTCCGGCATCATCAAGCGCCTGCCGCACGGTGAGTTCATCGAGGTGCACGAGCCGCTCAACAAGGAGCAGCTGCACACCCTGACCGCGCACGAGCAGTACCAGCCGCTCGAACTCGGCCCGACGGTCGACGAGAACGGCGTGGAGCGCAAGGTCAAGGGTCCGCAGAAGCTGCGGGCGAAGCTCTCCAAGAGCTACTACGGCGAGGACAGCCAGATCCCGAAGCCCACCGCGGAGGAGTACAAGGAGATCACGAGCGGCCACGGCCACCACTGATCACCTGAGCGCCACCAGGCGCTGACCCGAAGGTCGCCACGGCAGGAGCCCCGTCCAGTGCATGGACGGGGCTCTTTGCCGTCCTGTGGGCTGGATAGGGTGGACCCACCCCAAGAGCTTGGGATGTCTTCGTCTACGAACCCAGGAGCGGCCATGAGCGCTGTGACCCCCGCAGGAGGCGACACCGCGGCGGCCCGTTCCTGGCCCGACGTACTGAACGGGCTGCTCGACGGGCGCGACCAGAGCGCGGACGACACGGCCTGGGCCATGGACCGCATCATGAGCGGCGAGGCCACGGACGCGCAGATCGCGGGCTTCGCGGTGGCGCTGCGCGCCAAGGGCGAGACCGTCGAGGAGATCTCCGGCCTGGTCCGCACGATGTACGAGCACGCCCACACCATCGACGTGCCCGGGCCGAGCGTCGACATCGTCGGCACCGGCGGCGACGGCGCCAAGACCGTGAACATCTCCACCATGTCGGCGATCGTCGTCGCCGGGACCGGTGCGAAGGTCGTCAAGCACGGCAACCGCGCGGCGTCCTCCGCGAGCGGCGCCTCCGACGTCCTGGAGAAGCTCGGCGTGAACCTGGAGCTGACCCCCAGACGGGTGCGGGAGGTAGCCGAGGAGGCCGGGATCACCTTCTGCTTCGCGGTGAAGTTCCACCCCGCGCTGCGGCACGTGGCGCCCGCGCGGCGCGAGCTGGGCATCCGGACCACGTTCAACTTCCTCGGCCCGCTCACCAACCCGGCCAAGGTGCGGGCCCAGGCCACCGGCGTCGCCGACGCGCGGATGGCGCCGATCCTCGCCGGCGTCCTCGCCGAGCGCGGCTCGTCGGCGCTCGTCTTCCGCGGGGACGACGGGCTCGACGAGCTGACGACCACGGCCACCTCGCGGGTGTGGGTGGTCCGGGACGGGGGCGTCCACGAGGAGGCCTTCGACCCCCGGGACGTCGGCATCGACCTGGTCCCGGTCGAGGCCCTGCGGGGCGCCGACGCCTCGTACAACGCGGAGGTCGCGCGGCGGCTTCTGGACGGGGAGACGGGGCCCGTGCGGGACGCTGTGCTGCTCAACGCCGCGGCGGCGCTGGTCGCCCTGTCGCCGGGCGAGGGGGCCCTGGCGGGGCAGATCAGGACGGGGATGGCCAAGGCGGCCGAGGCCATCGACTCCGGGGCGGCGAAGGGTGCGCTGGCGCGCTGGGTGGCGGCGAGCAACAGCTGAGCTCCTGGAAGGGGCGCGGGGAACTGCGCGACCAGCCACAGCGAAGCCGCAGACGCGTCTGCCGAGTACTGAGCAGACGCGTCTGCGGCTTTTCTCGCGCTGAGCGCGCAGTTCCCCGCGCCCCTTCCAGGGGCTGTGTGGTGTACGTCGCAGTCCGGATTCTGGACTGCTGTGTTGCGGGTCCAAGATCGTGTGGCAGGATGCTGGGCAGGTCATGAGTGACAGCGACTACGGCCCCGGCCCGCTGTCCGGCAACCCTCCGTCCGTGGCGGGGTGCCCCGGGTGAAGACCAGGCGGTGGACAGCAAGGTTCGCCGCAAGCGCGGACCCCTCTTGAACCCTGGGGTCCTGGTCCTCAAGGGAGCAGTCTCGTGAGCAAGCGAATGCGATAGGGCGTCGACGCCCCTCTTCCGCGCACCTTTTCGCACCTCTCCTCCTTCATCGCTGAGCCGGTCGCCGCCGTACCCCCGTACGCGCGTCGCGCAGCGAATTCGCTTACCTGTCACGGGAGTTCGCCATGTCTGCCACCACTGTCGCCGCCGACCCCTCCGTCTGTGCCCCGCTGCCCGTCCTCGGCCGCGACGTCACCGTCCCCCTCGTCACCGGCGGCGAGGTGACCTACGCCGCGCTCGACTACGCCGCCAGCGCCCCGGCCCTGCAGCGGGTCTGGGACGACGTGGCCGCGTACGCGCCGTACTACGGGAGCGTGCACCGCGGCGCCGGATACCTGTCGCAGCTGTCGACCGACCTGTTCGAGAACGCGCGGAAGACCGTCGCCGAGTTCCTGGGCTGCCGCGAGGGCGACCAGGTGGTGTTCACGCGGTCGACCACCGACTCCCTGAACCTGCTCGCCGCCGCCCTGCCCGCCGACTGCCAGGTCTTCGTCTTCGAGACCGAGCACCACGCCTCGCTGCTGCCCTGGCGCGACGCCCGCGTCACCTACCTCGACGCCCCGCGCACCCACGACGAGGCCGTCCACACCCTGGAGCGCGCCCTCGCCGACCGCGACCCCTACGGGCCCGCCCTGGTGTGCGTCACCGGCGCCTCGAACGTCACCGGCGAGCTGTGGCCGGTGCGCGAGCTGGCCGCCGCCGCGCACGCGCACGGCGCCCGCATCGTCCTCGACGCCGCCCAGCTGGCGCCCCACCACCCCGTGGACGTACGGGAGCTGGACGTCGACTGGATCGCCTTCTCCGGGCACAAGCTGTACGCGCCCTTCGGCTCCGGAGTGCTCGCCGGGCGGGCCGACTGGCTCCAGGCGGCCGAGCCGTACCTCGCCGGCGGCGGCGCCTCGCGGAAGGTCGCGCGGCGCGCCGACGGGGGAGTGGACGTCGAGTGGCACGACACGGCCGCCCGGCACGAGGCAGGATCGCCCAACGTCATCGGCGCCTACTCCATCGCCTCCGCCTGCAAGGCCCTTCAGGAGGCCGGGTTCGACGCGCTGGTGGCGCGGGAGCGGCAGCTGATCGCGACGGTCACCGAGGGGCTCGCCGCGGTGCCGCAGGTGCGGGTGCTCTCCCTGTTCGGGGACGACGCGCCGCGCGTGGGCGTCATCTCCTTCGTCGTCGACGGCTGGAACAGCTCGCACTTCGCGGCCGCCCTGTCCGCCGAGTACGGCATCGGGGTGCGCGACGGCCTCTTCTGCGCCCACCCCCTCGTGCGCACCCTGCTCGGCGGCGCCCCCGACGAGCCCGGCGAGTGCGGCGCCCCCGAGGCCGCGCCGGGCGAGCGGTCCCTGAACGCGATCCGGGTGAGCTTCGGCGCGGGCACCCCCGACGAGCACGTGGAGCGCTTCGTGCGCGCCGTCCGCGAACTGGTGGCCGACGGGGCGCGCTGGAACTACCGCACGGAGGACGGGCGTTGCGTGCCGGACACCGGTACCGATGCCGCCGCCGAGGCCACGGCCGCCTGACGGCGCAGCCGGGACCCCAGGACGATCATGCGCAGGGCGCGCTCCGTCGCGTCCGTCAGGAACTCGCCGCCCCGGCTCAGGGCCTCCGGGAGCGACACCGGGGCGGGCAGGATCGCGCTGTAGGCGTCCACACCAAGATCGCGCACCGCGTGCGCCCCGTCCCCGATGGTGCCCGCGAGCACCAGGACGGGCCGCCCGAACCGCTTGGCGCGCCGGGCCACCTCGGCCGGGACCTTGCCGCGCGGAGTCTGGTGGTCGAGGGCGCCCTCCGCGGTGACGACCAGGTCGGCGCGGGCGAGGCGGGCGTCCAGGTCCAGATGGTCCAGGAGCACGTCGAAGCGGGGCAGGAGCTCGGCGCCGAGCGCGGCGAGCCCCGCGCCGAGGCCTCCGGAGGCGCCGGTCCCGACGCCGTTGTAGAGGTCGGTCGTGACCTTCAGGTCGCGGGTCAGGACGTACGCCCAGTGTTCGAGGCCCGCCGCGAGCTGCTCGACCTGGGCGGGGGTCGCGCCCTTCTGCGGGCCGAAGACGCGGGCCACGCCGCGCTCGCCGCACAGGACGTTGTGCGGGTTGCAGGCGACGAGCAGCTCGGTGTCCGCGAGGCGCGGGTCGAGGCCGCTGCTGTCGATGTGGTGCAGCCGCATCAGCTCACGGCCGCCGCGCGGCAGTTCCCAGCCGTCCTCGTCCAGGAGCCGGGCGCCGAGGGCCTGCAACGCCCCCGCGCCCCCGTCCGACGTGCCCGAGTCGCCGCAGCCCACCAGGATGCGCCGGGCACCGGCGTCGAGGGCGGCGCGGATCAGCTCGCCCACGCCGTACGTGGTGGTGGCGCCCGGGTCGCGCAGGTCCCGCGGGACCAGGCTGAGGCCGGCCGCCGCGGCCATCTCGACGACGGCGGTGCCGGAGCCGAGGAGCGCGAAGTGGGTGCCGATGCGCTCGCCCACGGGGCCCGTCGCGGGCAGCGCCACCAGTCGGCCCCCGGTCGCGGCGGCCAGCGCCTGCGCGGTGCCCTCGCCGCCGTCGACCAGCGGGATCAGGTCGATCTCCGCGTCCGGCACGACGCGCCGCACCCCGGCGGCGATGGCCTCCGCCACGGACTGGGCGGACAGGGACTCCTTGAAGCCGCTGGGCGCGACGGCGAAACGGGTGAGGGGCATGGACGTACTCCTTGAGTGGCGTGGACGGGGGAAGGCGAAGGGGGCTCAGCGGACGACGGGCACGCCGAGCAGCGGCCACACCGCGAGGGCGAAGAGCAGGACGAGCGCGGCCGTCAGGGGCGCCAGGACGGCGGACAGGCGCAGCAGGTCGCGCGGGGTGTAGGTGGGTGTGCCGGGTATCTCGGCGAAGAGCGTCACCGGCTTCGCGGACGCGGGCAGCGTGTGGCAGAAGCCGGCGGCCGCCGTGGACGCGAGCGCCGCCGCGACCGGGTTCACGCCCGCGCCCACGGCCGCCGCGACCACCAGCGGCACCAGGACGGACGAGCGGGCCGAGCGGGACTGGAGCACCAGGTGCGCCGCCGTGCTGATGACGATGACGGCGGCCAGGAACAGGCCGGGCGGCAGATCGACGGGAAGCCCCGACACCAGCCACTTCGCCGCCCCCGAGTCGGCGAGCGCCACACCCATCGCCATCGTCGCCGCCATGAACAGCAGCAGCGCCCACGGCACGGTCTTCAGGGCGTCCTTCAGGCGTACGGTGCCGAGCGCGGGCGAGGACGCGACGACCGCGCCGATCAGCGCGACCACGGCGGGCGGCACCTGGTGCAGGGGCTCGCTGCACCACAGGGCGACGACGGTGGCGAGGAGCAGGGCGCAGCGCGTCTCGGCGGGCTCCCAGGGGCCGGTGACGGGGTGTTCGCTGTGCTCCTGGATCTGCTCGGCGGTGATGTGGACGGGGCCGGTGCGGTCGGCGCGGCGGGTCGTCGTCCACAGCACGGCCTCGGCCGCCAGGTGCGAGGACGCTATGGCGAGGGGCAGGCCGAGCAGCAGCCACTGGGTGAAGCCGACGCGTTCGCCGGTGGCCTCCCACAGGACCGACACGGTGATCAGGTGCGCGCCCGCGCCGATCAGGGTCGCGACGGCGGACAGCAGGATCACGGTGGGGAACAGCAGCGCCAGCATCACCACGAGCCGCTTGCGGTCGGCGAGGACCTTGGCGAGCGCGAGGAAGACGGGCAGCGCGAGCGCGGCCCGCCCGGAGGTGGCGGGCACCGCGAAGGCCGTGACGACGAGCGCGGCGGTCGTCAGATGCGTCAACTGCCGCACGCTGCGGGCCCCGCTGACCAGGAACGCCGCGGCCCGCCCCGCGAGCCCGCTGCGCGCCACGGCGGCGGCGAGCACGAACGCGCAGATCAGCAGCCACACCGTCTCGTCGCCGAGGGTTCCGAAGAGGGTGTCGCTGCTGATCACGCCGGTGGCGGTGAGGGCGAGGCCCGCGCCGAGCGCGATGTACGTGTCGTCGATCGGCGTGCCGATCCAGGCGCAGGTGGCCAGGGCGAAGACGGCGAGGGTGAGGCGGGCGTCACCGCTCAGGCCGGGGAAGTTGCCGGGGACGACGAGGAGCGCGCACAGGCTGAGGGCCAGGCAGAGCAGGATCGTTTGCCGCAGGGTCAGGGTCACGGCATTCAGCGTCCGGGTGCGCCGTGAGTCCCCAATGAGCCGAAGATGAAAGGAACTTCACCGGCGGGCCCGCACCCGGGTCCGCCCGAGGTCACCCGGGCAGCCGGTACCCCATGCCCCGCACCGTCTCCACCCGCTCCGCCCCCAGCTTCTTGCGCAGCGCCCGTACGTACACGTCCACGATGTTCGACCCCGGGTCGAAGTCGTAGCCCCACACGTGGGACAGGATCTGCTCCCGTGAGAGCACCTGCCCGGGGTGGCGCAGGAACAGCTCCAGGAGCACGAACTCACGTGCCGTCAGGTCCACCGTGCGCTCGCCCGAACGGGCCCTGCGCGTGCGCAGGTCGAGCGTGACCTCGCCGCTCCGCAACACGGTCACCTCGGGCGCCCGCGCCGCCGTGCGCAGCCGGAGCCGCACCCGCGCGAGCAGCTCCTCGAACCGGAACGGCTTCGTCATCCAGTCGTCGGCGCCGCCTTCGAGCCCGGCGACCGTGTCCCGCACGGAGTCGCGCGCGGTCAGCACGATCACCGGCGCCGACACCCGCGCCTCGCGCAGCTCCCGGAGCACGGTGAAGCCGTCCCGGCCCGGCAGCCCGATGTCGAGCAGGATCAGGTCGAAGCCGCCGGTGAGGGCGTAGTCGTACGCCGCGTCGCCGTCGCCCACGATCGTCGTCGTGAAGCCGTTGGCCCGCAGTCCCTTGTCGACGAAGGAGGCGATGCGCTCCTCGTCCTCCACGATCAGCACCCGGCTCACGTCCGGCCTCCGGTTCCCGCAGCGCGGCTCATGTCTGGTCCTCCAGTACGAGTACGAATGTGGCGCCGCCGCCCTCGGTGGGGCGGAGCCCGACCTCGCCCCGGTGGCCGCGGGCGATCGCGCGGACGATCGAGAGCCCGAGCCCCGCGCCGCTGGTCCTGGCCCCGCGCCGGGACGTGCCGCGCCGGAAGCGCTCGAAGATGACCTCGGCGTCCTGCGCCTGGACGCCGGGGCCGCTGTCGGCGACGTACAGCTCGATCCGCCCGGACACCAGGCGCGAGCCGACGCGGATCAGGCCGCCGGGCACCGTGTGCTGCACGGCGTTCTGGGCGAGCTGGACCATCGCCTGGGTGATGCGCTGCGGATCGAGCCGGGCCTCGCGGTCGGCGGTCTCGGCCAGTTCCCAGCGGCGCTCGCCGAGGGCGCGGGCCTTCACGAAGACGTCGGCGGTCAGCTCGGCGAGCTGCACCGGCTCCGGTCGGATGAAGTCCGGGCGCTCGGCCTTGGCGAGGAGCAGCAGGTCCTCGACGATGCGGCTCATCCGGTCCAGCTCGTCGGTGACGAGGCGGACGGTCTCCTCGCGCTCCGTCGGGTCGTCGCCCATCAGCTCCAGGTGGCCGCGGACGATGGTGATGGGGGTGCGCAGCTCGTGCCCGGCGTCGTCGACGAACTCGCGCTGCGCGGCGAACGCCCGCTCCAGGCGGTCCAGCATGCCGTTGAACGTGTCGGCGAGCGTGGCGATGTCGTCCTTGCCGTGCACGGGGATGCGCCGGGTCAGGTCCTGCTCGGTGAGCTGGGCGGCGGCGGTGCGCACCAGGCGCACGGGTTTGAGGATGCGCCCGGCGACGGCCCAGGCGATGCCCGTCGTCAGGACGAGGGCGACGCCGGAGATGGCGAGCAGGATGCGGAACACGTCGTCCGCCTTGGCCTGTTCGGCGGCCGGGTGGAAGGCGACGACGAACGCCGCCTCCGGCTCGTCGCCGTGCCGGGCCACCTCGACCTTCGCCCAGCGCAGCTCGCCGGAGCGGCGGTCGAGGGTGCCCGTGGACCCGTCCGCCTCGAAGATCGCGCGCAGGGCGGCCCGGTCACGGTGCAGCGGGTGGCTCACCGACAGCTCCCGGCGCTGGGTGAACGCCGCCGGGTCCGAGCCCTCGCGGCGCACGAGGCCGATCAGCTCCTCGTCGGGGTCCGCGTACTGCCGCACCAGGAACACCGTGAGCAGCTTGCGCGGGTCGGTGAAGCGCTCGCCGGTGTCCGGGTCGACGCCCCGGTCCACGAAGTTGGTGAACTCGCCGGTCTCCTGGGTGAGCAGCCGGTCGACGCGGTGGTCGACGTCGCGCAGCAGGATCGAGCGGGTGGTCGCGGCCACCGCGGCGAGCGCGACCGCCATCACCAGGAGCAGCCAGAGCAGGATGCGGACGCGCGCGGAGATGCGGCGGTGCGCGGCGCCGGACGGCTCGGGGGCCGCCGCGGGGCCGGTCGCCGGGTCGGTCGCCGGGTCGGCCGTCGGCTCAGTCGTCCCCGGGTCCGTCGTCGCCGGGCCCGTCGTCCGCGTCGTCGTCGCCGGAGGAACCGGGCTTGCCGGTCGCTCCGGGGGAGTGGGATCCGGTGCTGCCGTCGTCGTCATCGTCGCCCTGATCGTCCTGGTTGCCCCTGCCGTCCGTGGAGTTCTCGCCGACCGGGGGCGGCGAGACCACCTGGTCGCTGGGGGTGGGCTGGGGCTTCGTCGGCGCGGTGGACGGAGAGCCGCTTTCCAGTTCGACCTTGGGCGGCACCTTGGGCGACGTGGGGCTGTCGGTGAGGGCGTAGCTCGTCACGGCGATGCCCAGCGGAATCGCCACGACGGCCGCGAGGGCCGCGATGCGATGGGAGAAGACCATGGCGGCGATGGTGCGTGGCGTACCGCGTCATCAGCATGAGCCGCAGATGAAGAATCCCTCATCCGGGGAGCGGCCGGGCACACCTGTTCTCCGGCCGGTCCGGACGGGGCTAGGAGTCCAGGCCGATCGCGAACGCCGCTTCCAGGTCGTGCTGCGAGTACGTGCGGAACGCCACGTGCGTGTCCGTGCCCTCCACGCCGGGGATCTTGCTGATCCGGCCGGGGATGACGTCCGCGAGGTCGTCGTGGCGGGACACCCGGACCATGGCGATCAGGTCGTACGTACCGGTGACGGAGAAGACCTCGCTGACGCAGTCGAGGGCGGCGATCGACTCGGCGATCTCGGGGATCCGGTCCACGCTGGTCTTGATGAGCACGATCGCGGTGATCACGGCTGACTGTCTCCCTCGGTGGCCGTTCCAGAGGCTTTCACTCTACTTGGCCCCTGCCGCCGCCCCCAGGCGTAGACAAACCCCAACGAAAAGCCCACCAGGTGCGCCAGATACGCCACCCCGGGACCCTGCCGCTCCTGCCCCGCCGCCGCCCACTGCAACGCCACCCAGAACGGCAGCACCACCCACGCGGGAAACCGCAGCGGCAGGAAGAACAGGAACGGGAAGAGGCTGGTGACCCGCGCCTTCGGGAAGAGATACAGAAAGGCGCCGAGCGCGGCGGAGATCGCCCCCGAGGCCCCCACCAGGGTCTGGCCGGAGTCCGCGTGCGCGATCGCGTAGGCGAGCAGGGCGAGGGATCCGCAGCCGAGGTAGAAGAGCAGGTACTGGAGGTGGCCCATGCGTTCCTCGACCATCACCCCGAACACGTACAGGAAGAGCATGTTGCCGAGCAGGTGCAGCCAGCTGCCGTGCACGAACAGAGCCGTCAGGGCGGTGAGCGCGGCCCGCGGTTTCCCGCCGAGGAGTTCGACGGGTACGACCCCCCAGCGCTCGAAGTAGGCCCGCTGCGCGGCGATCAGCTCGTCGCCGGTGCCGTAGGAGGGGTTGAGCCCGGAGCCCGGGGAGATCAGGAAGATCAGACAGCACGCGACGATCAGCGCGTACGTCACCGGAGCCGACTGTCGCCCGACCATCCGACCGGTGGCCTGGACCCACGCAGTGATCATGAACAGAGCATGACGTAACGGCAGCGATCCGGGCAGATCGCCTCGCCCACCCATGTGCGTACGGAGCCCCTTACGCAGGCCTTAGGGTTACGGGCAATACGCACCACGGTTCCCGAAGGAAAGCGAACGTCACGATGACGGTTCCCCTGCCGACCGAAACCACCCGATGGCGCTGCGCCCTGTGCGGCAACCTCACGCGCTTCGACGTGACCCGCTCCTCGAAGGTCGTCGAGTATGTGCACCTCGACCTGGCCGGAGCGCCGAAGGTCGAGGAACGCGAGGTGGTCAGTGAGACCATCGAGTCGGTCCGCTGCCGCTGGTGCAACGCGGTGGATCAGGTGGAACTCGTGGACAGGCCCGGGGCCGGCTCCTGAAACGGGAGCGGGCCCCGCACAGCTAGTGGGGTGACCGATGGTGGAGAGCGCGGGCGGAACGCCGGAGGACGGCGCCGCTGAGGTGCTCGACCGTCCGCTGCCCGACGGCGTGCGGCGGGCGGTCGTGCAGATCGTGTCGGACGGCTTCGGCGGCCTGACGGTCGCAGAACTGCCGGCCCAGCTGCGTCAGTACGCGCGCTTCACCCCGAGCAGGCGGGTGAAGTTCGCGGCCAACGCCATGGCCGCCGCCCTGGAGGGCGACCCCCTCTTCCGCCAGCGCATCGGCGAACGCCTGCGCGAGGCACAGCCCGAGCTGGCCGAGGCCCTGGACGCCGGCACGCCGCCGCCCGCCGCCGACCCGCTGGACGTGGCGGCCGCCGCCTACGTGCTGCGCCCGCTCGGCTGGGTGAAGCTCGTCACCGCCGCGGGCGAGGAGGCCCAGCGCGCCGACGCCGAGCGGGCCGACGAGGAGACCCGCGCCGAGCTGGAGCGGCTGCGCGCCGAGCTGGCCGCCGCCCGCACCCACACCAAGGCCGAGACCGAGCGCCTGCGCACCGAGCTGGACGCGGCCAAGCGCGAGGTCGACGCCACCCACCGCAAACTGCGCGCCGCGCTCAGCGACATCAAGCGCGGCGAGGCGGCGCTGCGCAAGGCGGCCGCCGAGGCCGACGCCGTGCGCGCCGAGGGCCAGACCCAGCTGTCCGCGGCCGAGAGCGAGGCACGTCGGCTCAAGGCCCGCCTCGGTGAGGCCGAGGCCGCCCTGGAGGCCACCCGCAGGGCCGCGCGCGAGGGCCGCAGCGTCGAGGACATGCGGGTGCGGCTGCTGCTCGACACCGTCCTGGAGGCGGCCCAGGGGCTGCGCCGCGAACTGGCCCTGCCGCCGGTGTCCGTGCGGCCCGCCGAGACCGTCGACGCCGTCGAGCCCGGCCGGATGACGCCGAAGGACATCGCCGCCCGCGCGCTGTCCGAGAACGATCCGGCCATTCTCGACCAGTTGCTCGCCCTGCCGCAGGCGCATCTGGTCGTCGACGGCTACAACGTCACCAAGACCGGCTATCCCACGATGCCCCTGGAGAAGCAGCGGCTGCGCCTGCTCGGCTCACTCTCCCAGCTCGCGCTGCAGAGCGGGGCCGAGGTGACCTGCGTCTTCGACGGCGCCGAGCTGGCCGCGCCGGTGCTGCTCGCGCCGCCGCGCGGGGTAAGGGTCCTCTTCTCCAAGGCCGGGGTGACGGCGGACGAGCTGATCCGGCAGCTGGTGCGCGCCGAACCGCCGGGGCGGCCCGTCATCGTGGTGTCGACCGACCGCGAGGTGGCCGACGGGATCGCGAAGGCGGGGGCGCGCCCGGTGGCGTCCGCGGTGCTCCTGAAGCGGCTTTCACGGGGCTGAGCCCCATCCGTAACTCCCGTACCGAATGCCCGAATTGGGTCGTGTGCGTGCGAGACGGAGCGTCAAATGACCGCTACCGCGCGTCGATTCTTCGTAAAGAAAACGCTTGGCGGTCGACTTTTTCATGGTCAGGATTTGATCTGATCATCGGCTGGTCACTAGGGTCACGCCCAGACCTCCGCTCTGTTGATCACTCATCGAAGGAGCCGCCTTCGTGGCGTCACACCGTCGACCCAAGCAGCCGGGCCGTGCCCGTGTGACCGTGCTGACCGCGACCGCCGCTGCGGCCGTCGCGCTCACCTCGCAGGCAGCGAACGCCGCGCCGAACGAGAAGCCGAGCAAGGACGAGGTCAAGTCCAAGGTCGACAAGCTCTACGAAGAGGCCGAGAAGGCGACCGAGAAGTACAACGGCGCCAAGGAGAAGCAGGAGAAGCTGGAGAAGCAGGTCGACACCCTGCAGGACAAGGTCGCCCGCGGTCAGGACGACCTCAACGACCTGCGCAGCGGCGTCGGTTCGCTCGCCAGCGCCCAGTACCGCTCCGGCGGCATCGACCCCTCCCTGCAGCTCTTCCTCTCGTCCGACCCGGACAACTACCTGGACAAGGCCTCCGCGCTCGACCAGCTCAGCAGCAAGCAGGCCGAGGCCCTCAAGAAGATCCAGGCCAAGCAGCGCACCCTCGCGCAGCAGCGCAAGGAGGCCGCGGACAAGCTCGGCGACCTCGCCACCACGCGCACCGAACTCGGCAAGAAGAAGAAGGAGGTCCAGGGCAAGCTCGGCGAGGCCCAGCGCCTCCTGAACTCCCTGTCCGCCGCCGAGCGCGCCGCCCTGAAGGCCAAGGAGGACCGCGCCTCGCGCGACTCCGAGCGCCAGGCCATGGACAAGCCCGACTCCAAGGGCGGCGCCCCCGCCAAGGGTTCGGGCCGCGCCTCGTCCGCGTACGCCGCCGCACAGAGCAAGATCGGCTCGCCCTACGTCTACGGCGCCACGGGCCCGAGCTCCTTCGACTGCTCCGGCCTGACCTCCTGGGCCTACGCCCAGGCCGGCATGAACATCCCGCGCACCTCGCAGGCCCAGGCCAACTACGGCACGCGCATCGCCTCGCAGAGCGACCTGCGCGTCGGCGACCTCGTGATCTTCTACGGCGACCTGCACCACGTCGGCTTCTACGCGGGCAACGGCCAGGTCCTGCACGCGCCGCGCACCGGCACCGTGGTCCGCTACGAGTCGATCAACAACATGCCGTTCCAGTTCGGCGTCCGCATCTGACGTCCGCCCCCACCGGCGCCCGACGCACCGTCCGATCGGGCGAATTCCGGTAACTTCCGCTGACCCCGCGCCCCGCCGATGACCTGCGTCAGAGGCGGGGCGTCACTGTGCGTAGGCGCCCGGGGTCTTTGGCCGCGACCTGATCACGCCGCTACTGTCGCGCGCGTTCCCCGACTCCGGGGAGCGGCCCCGCCCCGCGCGGGGACCGACAGTCCCCCGCCCCCGCGGGGGTCCGTTCCAGCGGAAGGGAGAGCGGCTTCCCGTGGGATCCCATCGCCGTCCCGCAGCACCCACCGGTCCCGACCGGTGCGTACGCACCGCCACCATCACCGTCCTGTCCGCCGCGGCCGCCGCGGCGGCCCTGGCCGCGACACCCGCGGGCGCCGCCCCGCAGGACCCGCGGTCCGACACCAAGGCCAAGGTGGACCGCCTCTACGAGCAGGCCGAGAAGGCGACGGAGGCGTACAACAAGGCGGACGAGCGCGCGGACACGCTGCGCGACCAGGTCGAACGGGCCAAGGACAAGGTCGCGAGAGGCCAGGAGCGCATCAACGTGATGCGCGGCGCCCTCGGTTCGCTCGCCGGTGCCCAGTACCGCTCGGGCGGCATCGACCCCGCGCTCGCCCTGATGCTCTCCTCCGACCCCGACGGCTATCTGGAACGGGCCTCGGCCCTCAGCCGCCTCAGCGCCCGCCAGAGCGGCGAACTCACCGAGCTCCAGCGGGCCCAGCGCGAACTCGCCCAGGAGCGCTCCGAGGCCACCCGCAAGCTCACCGAGCTGGAGGAGAGCCGCAAGACGGTCGCCCACCACAAGCGCACCGTCGAGACCAAGCTCGCCAAGGCCCGGCAGCTGCTCAACTCGCTGCCGGAGGCGGAGCGCGAGCGGGACGACCGGTCCTCGCGCTCGGGCCGCGCCGACATGCCCGACCTCGCGGGCGCCGGAGCCCCGGCGTCG
Organism: Streptomyces sp. RK9; assembly: GCF_045070545.1. Lineage (NCBI taxonomy): Bacteria > Bacillati > Actinomycetota > Actinomycetes > Kitasatosporales > Streptomycetaceae > Streptomyces > Streptomyces sp. RK9. The sequence continues at coordinate 2,241,354 of NZ_CP173703.1, forward strand.
GGCCGCGCCGCCGCCGCGATCGCCGCGGCCCGCTCCGCGGTCGGCAAGCCGTACGTGTGGGGCGCCAACGGCCCCACCGGCTTCGACTGTTCGGGCCTGACCCAGTGGTCGTACGCGCAGGCGGGCGTCGGGCTGCCCCGCACCTCGCAGGCCCAGGCGGGCGCGGGACAGCGGGTGCCGCTCGGCCAGGCGCAGCCCGGCGACCTCGTCGCCTACCGCGACGACGCCAGCCACATCGGCATGTACGTCGGCAACGGCCAGGTGGTGCACGCGCCCTACCCCGGCGCGGCGGTGCGCTACGACCCGGTGGGGATGATGCCGGTGTCGTCGGTGACGCGGGTCTGACCGACGCTCTTCGGCCGCACGGCCCGGGGCGGCGGCCCCGGGGCCCCGTACGATCGGGAACGTGGCTGGTCGAGGGCAGGGGCGTGGGCGGAGCGCGCGGGCGGCGGCGGGTGCGGGCGTGTGCCTCGCGGTGCTCGCCCCCGCCGCGCTCACGGGCTGTGGGCGCGACGACCCGGCGGACGGCGCCCCCGCCGACGTGCGGCGGCTGCTCGACCGGCGCGCCGCGGCCGTCCTGGAGCGCGACCCCGGGGCCTACCGGGCGACGGGCGGCCCCACCGCCGCCTACGACCGGCTGCGCGACGTCCCCCTGAAGTCCTGGACGTACCGCCTCAAGGACTTCGAGCGCGACGGCGGCCGCGCCACCGCCACCGCCGACCTGAGCTACCGCGTCGCGGGCTACGACCGCGCGCCCCTCACCGCCGAGCGGTCCCTGTCCCTCCAGCGGCGCGACGGACGCTGGTACGTCACCGCCGAGCGCCCCGCCGCGAAGGCCTCCGAGCAGCTCTGGGACCAGGGCCGCGTCGACGCCGTGCGCGGCACCCACAGCCTCATCCTCGGCGTCGGCCGCGAACGGGCCGAGCTGCGGCGGTACGCCGAGCTCGCCGACCGCGCGGTGCCCGCCGTGCGGGACGCCTGGCGCGGCGACTGGCCCGGCAAGGTCGTCGTCCTCGTCCCCAAGTCCCTCGACACCATGGCCGACCTCCTCGGCGCGCCCGCCTCCGGCTACCAGGGGATCGCCGCCGTCACCACCGGCGAGGCCGGCGGCTCCGGCCGGACGCCCGCCGACCGGATCGTCGTCAACCCCGACGCGTACGGCGTCCTCGGCGAGCTGGGCAAGCAGGTCGTCCTCACCCACGAGACCACCCACGTCGCCACCCGCTCCCGGACCTCCCGCGCCACCCCCCTCTGGCTCTCCGAGGGCTTCGCCGACTGGGTCGGCTACCGCGGCACCGACCGCACCCCCCACCAGGCCGCCCCCGAACTCCGCCGCGCCGTCGTGGACGGCCGCCTGCCCGCCGCCCTCCCCGCCGACGACGCCTTCGGCTTCAGCGGCGACGCGGCGGGGCTCGCGCGGGCCTACGAGGGGTCCTGGCTGGCCTGCCGGATGATCGCGGAGGAGTGGGGCGAGGAGAAGCTGCGCGCCTTCTACGAGGCCGTGGGGCGGCATCGGCAGCGGGCCGGGGCGGTGGAGGGGGCCCTGCGGGATGTGCTCGGCACGACGGGGGAGGACTTCACGGGGCGGTGGCGGGCTTATGTGCGGGAGGAGTTGGGGTGAGGTGGGGCCCAGCTGGGAGCTCCCCAAGCCCGCCCCTTCCCGTAACTGGGGGCGCTGCCCCCAGACCCCCGCTCCTCAAACGCCGGAGGGGCTGTCTCTAGCCCGTCCGGCGTTTGAGGACGAGGCGCGGAGCGCCGATCAGCGGGGGTCCAGGGGGCGGCAGCCCCCGGTTTCGGAGCAGGGGCGGGCCTGGGGCGCACCGCGAGGCACCGCCCCCCGCCACACCCCCCGGCACGCCAGCACCGTCGCCGCGACGAGCAGGCCGTTGCGGACGACGAGGAGCGTCACGCCCAGCGCGTCGCTGGCCACGACGTGGGCGAACCAGAGGGGGAACTCCAGGAACGTCACGAACGTGGCCGCGAGGACGAGGACGCCGGGCCACACCATCCGGCTGCCGCGCCAGGCAAGGCAGACGGCGGCGACCCCGACGAGCCACAGCATGTACTGAGGACTGATCACCCGACTCGTCGTGGTGAAGAGCAGCACCGCGGCGAAGGCCGCGTCCGCGGACGTGGCGGCCGTCCACACCCGCGCCCGCACCCGCCACAGCACCAGCCACCCCAGCGCGGCCAGCGACAGCACCTGCGCCACGGCGCTGACCAGCGGGACGTACGGGCCGAGGAACTCCACCGAGCCGTAGTTGAGCCGTACCTCCCCCGGCCAGCCCAGTTGGCGCGCCACATGGAAGACGAGGGCGCCGAGAGACTCGACCTCCGTGCCCCGGTCCCGCTGGAACGTCAGGAACGCGAGGGCCCCCGGCATCGCCACCACGAACGCCAGCGTGACGGCCCCCGCCGTGAGGACCGCGGCACCCCACGAACGCCGGGCCGCCCGCCCCCGAGGCACACCGACGAGCAGCAGCACCGGCCACACCTTCACCACCGCCCCGAACCCGGCGAGCACCCCCGCCACGCGGGCCCGGCGCGCCCCCGCGAGCAGCGCGGCGACGGCGACGGCGGTCACCATCAGGTCGTAGCGGGCGTAGGAGGTCGGCCCGAGCAGGGCGACCCCCGCCGTCCACACCCAGGCCCCGCGCAGCGTCCTGCCGGGCCGCCCGCCCGCGTGCACGAGCAGCCCCGTCACGACCGCGTCGGCCAGGAACGCGAGCAGGAAGAACGCGGCGGGGTAGCCGAGGAACGGCAGCGCGGCAGGACCGAGGATCGCGAGCGCGGCGGCGGGCGGGTACTGCCAGGTGACGTCGTCGAGCGGGAAGGTGCCGGTGCGCAGGACCTCGTACCAGCTCTGGTAGATGAACGAGACGTCGCTGGTGACGTCGGGGCCGGGGATCACGACGACGCGGAAGACGCAGAGCAGGAGGAGGGCGCGGGTGGGGATCCAGAGGGCGAGCAGGCGGAGTTCGGGGATGGTGAGGGAGCGACGCGGACGGGGTGGTGGTTCGGGTCCGTCCGGTTCGGTTTGCCCGGGCTCGGCCCCCGCGGTGAGGGCCCTCGTGGTCGTCCCCGGCTGTCCCGTGCCCGTCATGTCTACCTCGCCCGCTTTTGATGCGTTTAAGTGGGTTTTGGGGAGTCATGATGCCGGGCGGGGCGGCGCGGGCGGGCGAGGCGGGGCCGTGCGGCGCGGGCGGGCGTCCGGCCGGTACTGTCGGCGGCGATGCACAAGACCCTGATCGTCACGAACGACTTCCCGCCCCGGCCCGGTGGCATCCAGGCGTTCCTGCACAACATGGCGCTGCGCCTGGACCCCGCCCGGATCGTCGTCTACGCCTCCACCTGGAAGCGCGGCCGCGAGGGCGCCGAGGCCACCGCGGCCTTCGACGCCGAGCAGCCCTTCCAGGTCGTCCGGGACCCCACGACGATGCTGCTCCCCACGCCCCGCGTCACCCGGCGCGCCGTCTCGCTGCTGCGTGAACACGACTGCACGTCCGTGTGGTTCGGGGCCGCCGCGCCGCTCGGCCTGATGGCGCCCGCGCTGCGCAGGGCCGGGGCGCGGCGTCTGGTCGCGACCACGCACGGGCACGAGGCCGGGTGGGCGCAGCTGCCCGCGTCCCGGCAACTCCTGCGCCGGATCGGCGAGTCGACCGACACGATCACCTATCTCGGCGAGTACACCCGCTCCCGCATCGCCGCCGCGGTCAGCCCCGCCGCGGCCGGGCGCATGGTCCAACTGCCGCCCGGCGTCGACGAGAAGACCTTCCACCCCGGCTCCGGCGGCGCCGCCGTGCGGGCCCGGCTCGGGCTCACCGACCGGCCGGTGGTCGTGTGCGTCTCGCGGCTCGTGCCGCGCAAGGGGCAGGACACGCTGATCCTCGCCCTGCCGCGGATTCTGGCCCGGGAGCCGGACGCGGTGCTGCTGATCGTGGGCGGGGGGCCCTACGAGAAGGACCTGCGGCGCCTCGCCGCCGAGACGCGGGTCGCGGACTCCGTCGTCTTCACCGGGGCCGTGCCCTGGGCCGAGCTGCCCGCCCACTACGGCGCGGGGGACGTCTTCGCGATGCCCTGCCGTACGCGGCGCGGGGGGCTCGACGTCGAGGGGCTCGGCATCGTCTACCTGGAGGCCTCCGCCACCGGGCTTCCCGTCGTCGCCGGGGATTCTGGCGGGGCGCCTGATGCCGTGCTCGACGGGGAGACGGGGTGGGTCGTGCGGGGTGGCTCCGCCGAGGATTCCGCCGACCGGATTCTGGCGCTGCTCGGTGATGCGGAGTTGCGGGAGCGGATGGGGGAGCGGGGGCGGCGCTGGGTCGAGGAGCGGTGGCGGTGGGACCTCCTGGCGGAGCGGCTGCGGGAGCTGCTGTAGGCCTCGCGGGTGCGCCCCAGTCCCGCCCCTTCTCCGAAACCGGGGGCTGCGCCCCCTGGACCCCCCTGATCGGCGCTTCGCGCCTCGTCCTCAATCGCCGGACGGGCTGAAATATCCCCGGGGCGGGCTGGGAATGTGCGGGTAGTTTTCAGCCCCTCCGGCGTTTGAGGAGCGGGGTCTGGGGCGGAGCCCCAGGTTCGGGAAGGGGTGGGATTGGGGAGCCCCCGGCAAGGACCCGCCCCTCAGCCCCGGTACAACGCCTCGATCTCGTCCGCATAGTCCTTGGCGACAACATTCCGCTTCAGCTTCAGCGACGGCGTGAGATGCCCGGACTCCTCCGTGAACTGCGCGGGCAGGACCCGGAACTTCCGGACGGACTCGGCCTTGGAGACCGCCGCGTTGCCGTCGTCGACGGCCTGCTGGACGGCGGCGAGCAGATCGGCGTCCTCCCGCAGGGAGGCGGCCGTGGCCCCGGTCGGCTTGCCGTGCTCGGCGGCCCACCGCCCGAGGAACTCCTCGTCGATGGTGACGAGCGCCCCGACGAACGGCCGCCCGTCCCCGACGACCATGCACTCGGCGACGAGCGCGTGCGCCCGGATGCGGTCCTCGATGACGGCGGGAGCGACGTTCTTGCCGCCCGCCGTCACGATGATCTCCTTCTTGCGGCCGGTGATCCGCAGATACCCGTCCTCGTCGAGGGTGCCGATGTCCCCGGTGTGGAACCACCCGTCGGCGAGGGCCTCCTCGGTGGCGGCCTCGTTGTTCCAGTAGTGGGAGAACAGGTGCTCGCCGTGGAGCAGCACCTCGCCGTCGTCGGCGATGCGGACGACGGAGCCGGGCAGCGGCTGCCCGACGGTGCCGATCTTCTGCCGGTCCCAGGGGTTGAAGGCGGTGGCGGCGCAGGACTCGGTGAGGCCGTAGCCCTCCAGGACGGTGAAGCCGATGCCGCGGAAGAAGTGGCCGAGCCGCTCGCCGAGCGGGGCGCCGCCGGAGATGGCGTACTCGCCGCGCCCGCCGAGGACGGCCCGCAGCTTGCTGAAGACCAGCTTGTCGAAGACCTTGTGCTTGATGCGGAGGCCGATCGAGGGCCCGCCCGGGGTGTCCAGGGCGCGGCTGTAGGCGATCGCCGTGTCGGCGGCCTTGTCGAAGATCTTGCCCTTGCCGTCGGCCTGCGCCTTGGCGCGCGCGCCGTTGTAGACCTTCTCGAAGACGCGCGGCACACCGAGGATCAACGTGGGCCGGAACGCGGCGAGTTCGTCGGTGAGGTGCTTGATGTCGGGCGCGTGGCCGAGCTTGATGGGGGCCATCAGAGCGGCCACCTCCACCAGGCGGCCGAAGACGTGCGCGACGGGCAGGAAGAGAAGGACGGAGCACTCGCCGGTGCGGAAGAGCGGTTTCAGGCGCTCCACCACGTTGCCGCACTCCGCGAAGAAGCTGCGGTGGGTGAGCACACAGCCCTTGGGGCGACCGGTCGTACCGGAGGTGTAGACGATGGTCGCGGGGTCGTCGGCGCCCGCGACGGCACCGCGCTCGTCGACGGTCTCGTCGGAGACCTCGGCGCCCGCCCGGTTCAGCTCCTCGACGCCGCCCCGGTCGATCTGCCACACCTGCGTGAGCGCAGGCAGCCGGTCCCGCACCGACTCGACGGCCTCGGCGTGCCCGTCGGTCTCCACGACGCAGGCCACCGCGCCCGAGTCGCCGAGGATCCACTGGATCTGCTCGGCCGAGCTGGTCTCGTACACCGGCACGGAGACCGCGCCCGCGCTCCAGATCGCGAAGTCGAACAGCGTCCACTCGTAGCGCGTACGCGACATCAGGCCGACCCGGTCGCCGGGCCGCACGCCCGCCGCGATCAGGCCCTTCGCGGCGGCCCGCACCTCGGCGCGGAAGGCCGTGGCCGTGACGTCCTGCCAACTGCCGTTCACCTTGCGGCCGATGACCGCCACATCCGGGTGCTGCGCGGCGTTTCTGCGGACGATGTCGGTCAGATTGCCGTCCGCGGGGACCTCGTACAGGGCCGGAAGGCTGAACTCGCGCAAGACTGCTGCTCCTACATAGGGCGCCGACGCCACGACGTTGTGCGATGCGACGGTGCGGTCCAAGGTCGGGCAGGTGCTCAGTCGGGGGGCTCTGGGGGTTCCTCGGGATTGCGTGAGGGGCTGAGCACTACTGGACTGCCCGGACGTTACCCACCGGTATGGCTGGTTCGGTAGGGGGGCCGGGCCAGATGTTCCGTGCGTCACACGACGTTATGGTCTGAACCGCACAGTACGCCACGCTCTTCCTGACTCGGAAGTAACCGCAGGTCCGCCGCCCGCGCCCGCCCGGCCACCCCGCCCTGGTCGGCCCCGGCCCCGCCGCCATAAGGTGACCGGCATGCGAGGTTTCCGGGTCCATGTGGTCAGTGACGTGCACGGCAACGCCGCGGACCTGGCCCGCGCCGGGGACGGCGCCGACGCCTTGATCTGCCTGGGTGACCTGGTCCTCTTCCTCGACTACGCCAACCACGCGCGCGGCATCTTCCCCGATCTGTTCGGCGCCGAGAACGCCACCCGCCTCGTCGAGCTGCGCACCGCCCGCCGCTTCGAGGAGGCCCGTGCCTTCGGCGCCTCGCTGTGGGCCGGCCTCGACCGCGGCCCCGCCGTGGAGCAGGCGGTCCGCAAGCAGTACGCCGAGCTGTTCGCCGCCTTCCCCACCCCTACGTACGCCACGTACGGCAATGTCGACATGCCACAGCTGTGGCGCGAATACGCCGGTCCCGGCACGACCGTCCTCGACGGCGAGCGCGTGGAGATCGGCGGCCGCGTCTTCGGCTTCGTCGGCGGCGGCCTCAAGACCCCGATGCGCACGCCCTACGAGATCAGCGACGAGGAGTACGCCGCCAAGATCGAGGCCGTCGGCGAGGTCGACGTGCTCTGCACCCACATCCCGCCGGAGGTGCCCGAGCTCGTGTACGACACGGTGGCGCGCCGCTTCGAGCGGGGCAGCCGCGCGCTCCTCGACGCGATCCGGCGCACCCGGCCGCGGTACGCGCTCTTCGGCCATGTGCACCAGCCGCTCGTCAGCCGCATGCGGATCGGGTCGACGGAGTGCGTGAACGTCGGGCACTTCGCGGGGTCGGGGCGGCCCTGGGCGCTTCAGTGGGCTGGGTGACCGTCGCAGGTCGCGTGCGCGGTAGCCTTCAGCGGGCAGGCACAAGCGCCCGCACCGGACCGCATCTGGAGGAGCCACCGCGATGGCGGAATACACCAGCTCGAGCATCACGATCGAGGCGGCACCGGCCGACGTCATGGACGTGATCGCCGACTTCGCCCGCTATCCGGAGTGGACCGGCGAGGTCAAGGAGGCCCAGGTCCTCCAGGCCGACGACTCCGGCCGCGCCGAGCAGGTCCGGCTGGTCATGGACGCCGGAGCGATCAAGGACGACCAGACCCTCGCGTACACCTGGAGCGGAGCGCACGAGGTGTCCTGGACCCTGGTCAAGTCCCAGATGCTGCGCTCCCTGGACGGCTCCTACCTCCTGAAGCCCGCCGGCACCGGCACCGAGGTCACCTACCAGCTGACCGTCGACGTCAAGATCCCCATGCTCGGCATGATCAAGCGCAAGGCGGAGAAGGTCATCATCGACCGCGCCCTGGCGGGCCTGAAGAAGCGCGTGGAGACGAAGGCGTAGCGCCCGGGTGCGCTGCGGCCCACGGCACCTCTGACGTGGGGCCCCGGGCACCCCCCGTCCCCACCGACGTAGAGTCCCACCGCATGCGCACCCTCCTCCTCACCGGCCCCGGCGGAGCCGGCCGCACCACCCTCGCGGCCGCCACAGCCCTCACCGCCGCCCGCGAGGGCACCCGCACCCTGCTCCTGTCCGCGGACCGCGCCGACACCCTGGGCGCGGCGCTCGGCACCCCCACGGGCCCCCGCCCGGTCCAGGTCGCCCCGGGCCTGACCGCCCTGCGCCCGGACCCGGACCCCGGCTTCCGCGCGGGCCTGCTCACCCTCCAGGAGCACGCGGGACCCGCCCTGGACCTCCTGGGCGCAGGACGCCTCGACGACGAGGAGCTGACCCCGCTGCCGGGCGCCGAGGACCTCGCCCTCCTGAGCGCCCTGCGCGCGGCCCCGGACTCGTACGACACCGTCGTCGTCGACCTGCCCGCCGCCCCCCGCGCCCTCGCGCTCCTCGCCCTGCCCGCCCAACTGCGCCGCTACCTGCGCCGGTTGCTGCCCCCGGAGCGGCGGGCGGCCCGCGCGCTGCGCCCGGTACTCGGCCGCCTCGCGGGCGTCCCCGTGCCCGCCGGATCGCTGTACGAGGCGGCCGACCGCTGGGACACCGCGCTCGCCGCCGCGCAGGCCGTGATCGAGGACCCGGGGACCGGCGTCCGCCTGGTCGCCGAGCCGGGCCCGGCCGGCGCCGACGCCGTGGCCCGCACCGCCACGGGCCTCGCCCTGCACGGACTGCCCCTCGAAGGACTCCTCGCCAACCGCGTCGCACCCGAGCCCCAGGGCCCCGACCCGGCACCCTGGCTCACCGCCCTGCGCGCCCAGCAGCACAAGACGCTCGGCGAGTGGACGCACACGTACCGCACCCACGGGATCCCCTACCTCGGCCCGGACCCCCGGGGCGCCGACGACCTCGCCGCCCTCGGCGCCCCCGGCCCGGGACCGGCCCCCGACCCGGTCCACTGGCCCGTCACCGACGCGCTCGCCACGGACAACCTGCTGCACTGGTCCATCCCGCTGCCCGGCGCCGTGCGCGAGGACCTCGACCTGGTCCGGCGCGGCGACGAACTGGTCATCACCGCGGGACCGTTCCGGCGGATCGCCGCGCTGCCCTCCGCGCTGCGCCGCTGCACCGTCACCGGCGCCGCCCTGCGCGACGGGACCCTGCGGATCCGCTTCGCCCCCGACCCGGACCTGTGGCCCCGGACCCGGTGAACGGCCTGCCGCCGTTCGGGTAACGTCGAGAGTACGAATTCATCGGTCCTGCGCAGGAGTCAGCCCGTCATGAGCGAATCCATCGAGCACGGCGCGCACGACGCTTCCGAGCCGGAGCGCCCCGCCCCCGCCGACGCCGACGCGTGGGCCACGGCCTGCGCCGAGGACCTCGCGGCGGAGAAGGCCCGCCGCCGTGCCCAGTACGGGCCGCCGCCCGGATCGGCCGCCGAGGAGCTGCGCAAGCTCGTCGACGCCGTCTCCGACAAGCTCGCGAGTCTGTCGGGGGGCCAGTCACCGCTGCTCGGCGCGGTCGCCCAGGGCGCCGTGCAGGAGACGGTGCAGCAGGTGGTCCGGCAGGCGAAGGCCGCGGTGGAGCCCGTCATCGAGCGCAACCCCGACGTCTTCGACCACCTCGCGGCGGCCGGCGCGGAGCTGCTCGCCGCCTACCGCAGCGCGGTCACCGGTCAGGAGGCCCGCTGGACGCGCGATGACACCGCGGCCGCCGCCCCGGACGGTTCGGATCGCCGCGACGAGGGCCCCGGACCTGGGGAACACATCGATCTGGACTGACCCCCCTCGGGTACGGTGGGCCGTAGCGGGGCTCGATCGAACTGAGGGATTCATGGGACTCACCATCGGCGTCGACATCGGCGGCACGAAGATCGCGGCCGGAGTGGTCGACGAGGACGGTCACATCCTGTCGACGTTCAAGGTGCCCACCCCCGGCACCTCCGAGGCCATTGTCGACGCGATCGCCTCCGCCGTCGAGGGCGCCCGGGCCGGGCACGAGATCGTCGGCGTCGGCATCGGCGCCGCCGGATACGTCAACCGGCAGCGCTCCACGGTCTACTTCGCACCGAACATCGACTGGCGCCAGGAACCGCTGAAGGACGAGGTCGAGCGGCGCGTCGGCCTGCCGGTCGTGGTCGAGAACGACGCGAACGCGGCGGCCTGGGGGGAGTACAAGTTCGGCGGCGGCAAGGGCCACCGCAACGCCATCTGCATCACCCTCGGCACCGGCCTCGGCGGCGGCATCATCATCGGCAACAAGCTGCGCCGCGGCCACTTCGGCGTGGCCGCCGAGTTCGGCCACATCCGGATGGTCCCGGACGGCCTGCTGTGCGGCTGCGGCAGCCAGGGCTGCTGGGAGCAGTACGCGTCGGGCCGCGCCCTCGTGCGCTACGCCAAGCAGCGCGCCAACGCCACGCCGGAGAACGCCGAGTACCTGCTCTCCCTTGGCGACGGCACCCCCGACGGCATCGAGGGCAAGCACATCTCCATGGCCGCCCGCCAGGGCGACCTGGTCGCCGTGGACTCCTACCGCGAGCTGGCCCGCTGGGTCGGCGCCGGACTCGCCGACCTGGCCTCGCTGTTCGACCCGTCGGCGTTCATCGTCGGCGGCGGCCTCTCGGACGAGGGCGAGCTGGTGCTCGACCCGATCCGCAAGTCCTTCAAGCGCTGGCTCGTCGGGGCGCAGTGGCGTCCGCAGGCGGAAGTGATCGCCGCGCAGCTGGGCAACAAGGCGGGCATGGTCGGCGCGGCCGACCTGGCCCGGGAGCCCGACCCCATCATGTGAACCCGGCGCACGGGTGAGCCCAGGGGAAACCCCGGACGGGCCGGAATTCTCCGGCCCGTCCGGGGTTTCCCGTATCTTGATCGCCATGCCGACGAGCCCGACACCCGCGCTGCCCAACTCCCGCACCGAAACGGACGGTTCGGCCGTCGTCCGGGTGCTCAGCTACAACATCCGCTCGATGCGCGACGACACCGACGCGCTCGCCCGCGTCATCGCCGCGTGCGCGCCCGACCTCGTCCTGATCCAGGAGGCGCCCCGGTTCTTCCGGTGGCGCAAGAAGCTGGCCCGGCTCGCCCGCGCCACCGACCTCGTGATGCTCTCCGGCGGCGGCACCGCAGCCGGTCCCGCCCTCCTCTGCTCCCTGCGCGCCACCGTCGAGCGCACCGAGGACGTGCTGCTGCCGCTGACCCCCGGGCTGCACCGGCGCGGCTTCGCGACGGCGGTGGTGCGCTTCGGCGGCGCCCGGCTCGGCGTCCTGAGCTGTCACTTGAGCCTGCAGAACAAGGAGCGGTACGAGCAGAGCGGGATGCTGCTCGACCAGCTCGCCGGGATGGGCGTGGAGCACGCCGTCGCGGGCGGCGACCTCAACGACCGCCCCGACGGCCGCTCCTTCCGCCGACTCGCCACCGGCCTGCGCGACTGCTGGGCCACGGAGCCCTGGGGCGGCGAGTACACCTCCACCCCGGCCGACCCGCACCAGCGCATCGACGGCATCTTCGCCACGAAGGGCATCGAAGTCCTGGGCTGCGGCGTGCCGCTGGACCACGAGGGCGTGACGGAGGCGGACCTCCGTGCGGCGACGGATCACCTGCCGGTGTTGGCGGCGCTACGGGTGCCTGCCTGACGTCGTGTGACGGAGGTTCAGACGACGGCTCCCCGCCCGGGGTCGTCGTCCTCTTCGTCGTCGCTCTTCATCCGAACGACCAACGTGGCGAAGCCACCCAGGAACCCACCGATCCCGAGCGTGGTCAGCCACCACGTCATCTGCCACCCGAGGAGCACCGCGAGCAACAGCAGCAGCGGGCCGCCGATGACGGCGAGCCAGGCGAACTTGGCGGTGACCTCCGCGTCCGGCAGCGGCGGCGGCTCGGGCGGCACGAAGTGGCCCTCGTCGTCCGGGTCGAAGTCGTCCTCGGACGCCTCGGCGGCGCTGTAGTCCCGCGGGCCCGCGCCGCCCACTCCGGGCGCGAAGGACACGGAGCTGCCGAGCGCCTTGCCCGCGCCGTCGGCACCCTTCCCGCCGCCGTCACCCTTGCCGCCGCTCCCGGCGCCGTCGGTGTCGCCGCCCGCGGGGCCGTTGGTCTCCGGCTCCAGGAGCGCCAGGTCCTCCACGGACTTGAACGGCTTGGCGCCGGGCGGGTCCGCGGGCTCCTCGCCGTACCCGGCGACGATGGCCTGCCAGGCGGCGTCCTCGTCGATCGGCACCGCCTGCTCCTGCGGCTCGCGGCTGTCGTCCTCGCGGCTCTCCTCCGCGTCGTGCTGCTCAGCCACCGGTGGCCGTCCCTTCCTTGCCTGCGCTGGGGGCGAGCCGGCCGATGAACGTGAAGCTCTCCTCGAAGATCCGGTCCGCGTCGTGGTCCAACGTCGCGACGTGGTAGCTCTGTTCCAGCAGGATCTCCGTGACGTCCGTGGACGAGATCCGGCTGAGCACGCGGGCGGAGTCGGCGGGCGGCACGACATGGTCCTGCGGGCTGTGCAGGAGCAGCAGCGGCTGGGTGACCTGCGGCAGCTCGGCGTCGACGACCTGGAAGAACCGGCGCAGCGAGTGCGCGGCGTGCAGCGGCACCCGGTCGTACCCGATCTCGTCCGAGCCCGGCTTGGCGATGTCGCTGGCGATGCCCTTGGTCGAGGGCACCAGGAAGCGGACCACCGGCAGGGCGTGCGCGGCCAGGCCGTGCACCTTGTTCCCCGGGTTGACCACGACCACGCCGCGCACCGCGTCGCCGTACTTCGCGGCGAGCCGCAGCGCGAGCGCCCCGCCCATGGACAGGCCGAAGACGAACACCTCCGCGCACCGCTCGGTCAGCGCGCGCAGCTCGCGGTCCACCTCCGCGTACCAGTCCTGCCATTCCGTGACCTGGAGGTCCTGCCAGCGGGTGCCGTGGCCGGGCAGCAGCGGCAGCGAGACCGTCAGGCCGCGCTCCGCCAGATGCTCCGCCCAGGGGCGCAGCGACTGCGGGGATCCGGTGAAGCCGTGACACAGCAGGACGCCGACCTCGCCGCCCTCGTGGCGGTACGGCTCGGCTCCGGGGAGGACCGGCACCTTCGGTCTCCTTCTCGAGAGAGCTGGGGGTACTTCACCGTACGCGACCGGACTGACACCGACCAGGTCCTTCGCGCATACCGGACGCCTACGGGGACCGCCGCCGGCCGGGGCGGTCGGCCCCGCTCCGGAAGGAGCGCGGGCCCCACTCGGGTTATGGTCTGATCCACAGACACAGGAGGCACTCGGTTTGATCTACGGCGCAATGAAGCTTTCCATCGGAGGGCCCCTGAAGCTCGCCTTCAGGCCCTGGGTGGAAGGCCTCGAGAACATTCCCGCCGAGGGCCCCGCCATTCTGGCAAGCAACCACCTGTCCTTCTCGGACTCCTTCTTCCTGCCCGCGGTCCTCGACCGCAAGGTCACCTTCATCGCCAAGGCCGAGTACTTCACGACGCCCGGCATCAAGGGCCGGATGACGGCCGCGTTCTTCAAGGGCGTCGGCCAGCTCCCGGTGGACCGCTCGGGCGCGCGCGGCGCGGGCGAGGCGGCCATCAAGAGCGGCATCGAGGTCCTGGAGAGCGGCGAGCTGTTCGGCATCTACCCCGAGGGCACCCGCTCGCCCGACGGCCGCCTCTACCGCGGCAAGCCCGGCGGCCTCGCCCGGGTGGCCCTGGCCACCGGCGCGCCCGTGATCCCCGTCGCGATGATCGACACCGAGAAGATCCAGCCGCCCGGCAAGGTGATGCCGAAGCTGATGCGGCCCGGCATCCGCATCGGCAAGCCCCTGGACTTCAGCCGCTACCAGGGCATGGAGCACGACCGCTTCGTCCTGCGGGCCGTGACCGACGAGGTCATGTACGAGATCATGAAGCTCTCCGGCCAGGAGTACGTCGACATCTACGCGACCGCCGCGAAGCGTCAGCTCAGCGAGGCGGCCAAGGCGGCGAAGGAGGCGGCCAAGAAGGAAGCGGCCGCCAAGGAGGCAGCCGCCAAGGAAGCGGCGGCCAAGGAACGGTCCGGCGCGTAGCCGCGTCCGTGTAGAGGGGCGTCCGTGGGAGAGGGGCGCACGACGGCGTCCTGTGGGGTGGGGTAGTGGCCAGGCGCGAGAAGGTCATGCGAATGTCGGTCGAGCAGCCGCTGTGGCGTGCCCTGACCGCGTACCGCGTGCTGACCATGCTGTACGCCATCGGCCTCTTCGTGGCCGGGTACTCCGCCTTCGCCCGCCCCTGGCTCGCCGTCGGCTACTACGTGGTGCTCGCCGCCTGGACGCTCGCCACCGTCCCCAAGGTCTCCGGCGCCGCCAGCTGCACCAAGCGCTTCCTCGCCGTCGACCTCGGGGTCGCGCTCACCGGCATCCTGCTCACGCCGGTCGCGGTCGAGCACTGGCGGGTCGTCGACGGCGGGCCGACGCTGCCGTCCATATGGACGGCCGGTTCCGTCCTCGCCTTCGCGATCAAGGGCGGCTGGCGCTGGGCGGCCTTCGCCTCGCTCCTCGTGGGCGTCGCCAACGTCGTGCAGCGCGGCGCGTTCAGCCGCGACACCGTCCACAACGTCCTCCTCGTCTGCATCGCCTCCATCGCCATCGGCTACGTCGTGGAGGTCGCCCGCGCCTCCGAGCGCACCCTCGCCCGGGCCCTGGAGATCGAGGCCGCGACCCGCGAGCGCGAACGCCTCGCCCGCGACATCCACGACAGCGTGCTCCAGGTCCTCGCCATGGTGCAGCGCCGCGGCACCGCCATCGGCGGCGAGGCGGCCGAGCTCGGCCGGATGGCGGGCGAGCAGGAGGTCGCTCTGCGCACCCTGGTCGCAGGCGGCCTGATCCCCACCTCGTACGCCTCGGAGGACGCCTCCCAGGGCGCCGTCGTCCGGCTCGTCGAGGAACCCGACGACCCCGAAGGCCCCGACGGCGACGGCACCACCGGCGCGACCAGCTGCGACCTGCGCCTGCTCCTCGCGCCCTTCGCCGGGTCGAAGGTGACCCTGTCGGAGCCGGGCGCCGCGGTGCCGCTCGCGCCGCACGCCGCCAGGGAGCTGACCGCCGCGGTCGGCGCCGCCCTGGACAATGTCCGCAAGCACGCCGGGCCGGACGCCCGCGCCTGGATCCTGGTCGAGGACGAGCCCGACGCCGTCGTCGTGACGGTCCGCGACGACGGCCCCGGCATCCCGGAGGGGCGGCTCGCCCAGGCCGAGGGGGAGGGGCGGCTCGGGGTTGCGCTGTCCATCCGGGGGCGGCTGCGGGACATCGGGGGCACGGCCGAGCTGATCTCGGTGCCGGGCCAGGGCACGGAAGTGGAACTGAGCGTCCCGCGCGTGCGGGACGGGGGGAAGGCGGAAGCGGAACGATGAGCAGTCAGCACGAGCAGCACCAGGAGCCCGTGGCCGGGCAGGCCGGGGCGGACGCCGCCGCGCCGGTCAAGGTCATGGTCGTCGACGACCACCCGATGTGGCGCGACGCCGTCGCCCGGGACCTCGCCGAGTCCGGCTTCGACGTGGTGGCGACCGCGGGCGACGGCGAACAGGCCGTGCGCCGCGCCCAGGCCGCCGCGCCCGACGTCCTCGTCCTCGACCTGAACCTGCCGCTGAAGCCCGGCGTGCAGGTCTGCAAGGAACTCGTCGGCGCCAATCCCGCCCTGCGCGTCCTGGTCCTCTCGGCCAGCGGCGAGCACGCCGACGTCCTGGAGGCGGTCAAGTCCGGCGCCACCGGCTACCTCCTGAAGTCCGCGTCCACCGCCGAGCTGATCGACGCCGTCGGCCGCACCGCCGTCGGCGACGCCGTGTTCACCCCCGGCCTCGCGGGCCTGGTCCTCGGCGAGTTCCGCCGCCTGGCCTCCGAGCCCGCCCCGGCGACCCCCGACGAGCCCGGCGCCCCGCGCCTGACCGACCGCGAGACCGAGGTCCTGCGCCTGGTCGCCAAGGGCCTCAGCTACAAGCAGATCGCCGAACGCCTCGTCATCTCGCACCGCACCGTGCAGAACCACGTCCAGAACACCCTCGGCAAGCTCCAGCTGCACAACCGGGTGGAGCTGGTGCGGTACGCGATCGAGCGCGGCCTCGACACCGACGAGTCGACCGGGACCTGATCCCCGGCCCCGGCGTTCGTACATGACCTCCTTCGGGTGAACCGGAGCCCCCCTCTCCATCGCAACTCCCGGACCACGCCCCGGAATTCACGGTTCGTCCCATGCCGAAGTGACGCGGATCACCATTAGCGTGGCCCGCGTCAGCGCAATCGCGGCGAAGGGACATTTCCATGCGGGTCGGAGTTCTGACCGGAGGCGGCGACTGCCCCGGACTCAATGCCGTCATCCGGGGCGTCGTCCGCAAGGGCGTGCAGGAGTACGCGTACGACTTCGTGGGCTTCCGCGACGGCTGGCGCGGACCCCTCGAAGGCGACACCGTCCAACTCGACATCCCCGCCGTCCGCGGCATCCTGCCGCGCGGCGGCACCATCCTCGGCTCCTCGCGGACCAACCCCCTCAAGGTCGAGAACGGCATCAGGCGGATCAAGGAGAACCTCGCCAAGCACGAGGTCGAGGCCCTGATCGCCATCGGCGGCGAGGACACCCTCGGCGTCGCCGCCCGCCTCACCGACGAGTACGGCATCAACGTCGTCGGCGTACCGAAGACCATCGACAACGACCTGTCCGCCACGGACTACACCTTCGGCTTCGACACGGCCGTCGGCATCGCCACCGAGGCCATCGACCGCCTGCACACCACCGCCGAGTCGCACATGCGCGTCCTCGTCGTCGAGGTCATGGGCCGCCACGCCGGCTGGATCGCGCTGCACTCCGGGCTCGCCGGTGGCGCCAACGTCATCCTCATCCCCGAGCAGCGCTTCGACCTCGGCCAGGTGTGCGCCTGGGTGACCTCACGCTTCAAGGCCTCCTACGCGCCGATCGTCGTCGTCGCCGAGGGCGCCATGCCCAAGGACGGCGAGATGGTCCTCAAGGACGGCACCCTCGACTCCTTCGGGCACGTGCGGCTCTCCGGCGTCGGCGAGTGGCTGTCCAAGGAGATCGAGAAGCGCACCGGCAAGGAGGCCCGCACCACCGTCCTCGGACACGTCCAGCGGGGCGGCACGCCCAGCTCCTTCGACCGGTGGCTCGCCACCCGCTTCGGCCTGCACGCGATCGACGCCGTGCGCGACGGCGACTTCGGCAAGATGGTCGCCCTGCGCGGCACGGACATCGTCCGCGTCCCCATCGCCGACGCCACCGCCAGGCTCAAGACGGTCGACCCCGCCCTCTACCAGGAGGTGGGCGTCTTCTTCGGCTGACCCGAGCGAGCGGCCCCCGGCTGAACCGCGCCGTCGGGCGGCGGGTGCGGCGGCGGGACCGTATATTCGGCGGCGCGGGGGCAACGCACGCGAGACCGGGAGCCAATCGTGGAGATCCTTGCCTTCGGCGTCCAGGCGGACGAGCGCCCCCTCATCGAGAAGGCCTTCGCGCCGCACCACGACACCCGGTGCCTGGACGTCTTCCTGAACGAGGACACCGCCCCCATCGCCGCCGGCTATGAGATCATCTCGACCAGCGTCAACGCCAGCCTGGACAACCGCGTCCTGCAGACCCTCGCCGCCGGCGGCACGCAGATGATCGCCCAGCGCTCCACCGGCTTCAACAACATCGACCTCCAGGTCGCCGAACGCCTCGGCCTGACGGTCGCCCGCGTCTCCTCCTACTCGCCGTACTCGGTCGCCGAGTTCGCCTGGACCCTGGCGACCGCCGTCAACCGCCGCATCGTCCGCGCCAGCAACCGCACCCGCGACTTCGACTTCCGCCTCGACGGCCTGATGGGCCGGGACCTGCGCGGCCGCACCGCCGGAGTCCTCGGCACCGGCAAGATCGGCGAGGCCTTCACCCGGATCGCGCACGGCTTCGGGATGAACCTCCTCGGCTGGGACGTCGCCGAGAACCCCGCGTGCGCCGCACTCGGCATGAAGTACGTCGAGAAGGAACAGCTGTTCGCCGAGTCCGACCTGATCAGCCTGCACGTCCCGCTGCTCCCCGCCACCCACCACCTCATCGACGCGAGCGCCCTGCGCGCGATGAAGGACGACGCGATCCTGGTGAACTCCAGCCGCGGCGGCCTGATCGACACCGACGCCCTGGTGAGCGAGTTGCGCGCGGGCCGCTTCACCGGCGTCGGCCTCGACGTGTACGAGGCCGAGGCCGGGCTCTTCTTCCTCGACAAGTCCCTGGAGGCCGTCGAGGACGACACCCTGGCCCGCCTCGTCACCTTCCCGAACGTCGTGGTGACCTCCCACCAGGCGTACTACACCGTCGACGCCGTGAGCCAGATCATCGACACCACCGTCCAGAACGTCCTCGACTATCAGGCGGGCCGCCGCTCCGAGAACGTCCTCGTGCCCGCCGCGCCCCGCAGCTGACCGAGCAGTTCCCGCACGACCTGCGCCCCGCGCAGCGAGAGCACCGACTCCGGATGGAACTGCACCCCCGCGAACCCGAGTCCGCGCAGCGCGTGCACCTCCCCGCTCGCCCGGTCCCGGCTCACCTCGATCCCGTGCGCCGCCAGTTCGACGGCCGCCTCCTCGTCGCAGCGCGCCACGAAGCTGTTGTAGAAGCCGACCGTCTCGGCCCGCCCGAACAGGTCGATCGTCGTCTGTGCCCCCTGGTACGGCACCTCCTTGCGGACGATCTCCAGGCCCAGCTCGGCCGCGATCAGCTCATGGCCGAGGCACACCCCGAGCACCGGGTGCCGGTGGCCGCGGATCAGCTCCGCCGCGAGCGCCCGCAGGAACCGCATCTTCGGGTCCCCGGAGTCGCCGGGATCCCCGGGACCGGGGCCGAGGACGACAGGGCCCTCGTGGGTGAGGGCCGCGTCCGCGAGGCCCGGCTCGTCGTAGCGGCGCACCGACACCGTCAGGCCCGACGAGCGCAGCACATGCGCGAGCATCGCCGTGAACGTGTCCTCGCCGTCGACCACAAGGGCGTGCCCGGACAGCTCCGCCGACGGCTCCTGCATCCGCAGCCAGAACGGGGCCAGCCCCGCCCGCCGCCCGTCCAGGGCCGCCCGCACCCGGGGATCCTCGGCGAGCGCGGGCCGCGCGCCCTCGTGCCGCGGCCGACCCGGACGCACCCCGAGCGCGGCGAGCACCCCGGCCGCCTTCGCGTGCGTCTCCGCCACCTCCCCCGCCGGATCCGAGCCGCGCACCAGCGTCGCGCCGACCGGCACCCGCAGGCCCCCGCGCGCGTCGATGTCGGCGGTACGGATCAGGATCGGCGAGTCCAGGGTCTGCGCACCACCCGCGTCCCGGCCGATCAGCGCCAGCGCCCCCGCGTAGTAGCCGCGCCCGCCCGCCTCGTGCCGCCGGATCACCCGGCACGCGTTCTGCACGGGCGAGCCGGTGACGGTCGCCGCGAACATCGTCTCCCGCAGCACCTCACGGACGTCCAGCGACGAGCGGCCGCGCAGCTCGTACTCGGTGTGCGCGAGGTGGGCCATCTCCTTCAGCCGGGGGCCGACGACCACCCCGCCGCGGTCGCCGACGGTGCACATCATCTTCAGCTCCTCGTCGACGACCATCGACAGCTCCTCGGTCTCCTTGCCGTCGGCGAGGAAGCGCAGCAGGTCGTCGGCCGTGGGGCCCTGGGGCGGATAGCGGTACGTCCCGCTGATCGGGTTCATCACGACCGTCCCGCCGGACATCCGCACGTGCACCTCCGGGCTCGCCCCGACCAGCGTCCGCCCGTCCTCGCCCCCGGTGTGCACGACGAACGTCCAGTACGCCCCGCGCTCACCCACGAGCAGCCTGCGGAACAGCGCCAGCGCGTCGGCCCGCCCGAACCCGGGGAGCTCGCCCCGGTACGTCCGCCGGATCACGAAGTTCGCGCCCTCGCCGCCGCCGATCTCCTCCCGAAGGACCCGGTCGACGGTCCGCGCGTACTCCTCGTCGCTCACGTCGAAGGCGCCCTCCGCCACCCTCACCTCGTGGTCGGGCAGCGCCGCGAGGGCCTCGGCGAGCGGCACCTCGTCCGTCTCCTCGGGGGTGAGGACCATGAGCGGTGTGCCGTCGTCGGTCACCTCGAAGCCGCGCTCCCTGATCTGCCGGAAGGGGATGAGGGCGAGGCCTTCGGGCAGGTCGGCGAGGTGTTCGCAGGTCGTGACCGGGCCGCGCAGGACCTCCACGGTGTCGTGGTCGCGGCCGGGGGCGCGGCGGCGCAACAAGGCAAAAGGGGTCTGCTCGTGGAGCAGTCGGTTGAGGGTGGTGGTGGGAGACGGGCGGGCGAAGGGGCGGTCGTCGGTCAGCAGGTTCCGCAGATCCATGGGGCTGTTCCTTCTCCGTGAGCGGGTGGGAGAGGAACGGCCGGTCCGGAACGCTGCCGGAAAACACCGAAGGCCGCCCCTCGGGCGGCCTTCGCGATGTCTGGAGTACGCGCAGTCAGTGGGCCGCCGGAGAAGCGGGCCACCACCAGTTCTGGGTCGAGTGCGCGAACATGCCCGCACCCTAGCGCATCCCGGACCCGGGACGGCGGCACGTCTCAGGGCCCGGCCATCAGCACGTCGAGCGCCTCGTCCAGATAGGCGCCGAACTCGTCCTCGCCGGGCAGCACCGAGGGCGCCGCGTGGCCGAGCTGGGCGTGGCCCAGGTACACCGAGTACGCGAGCAGCCCGCGGCGGCGCGCCTCCGCCTCCGGGAAGCCGAGGGCGGCGAAGAGCTCGGCGACGTACGCCACCCGGCGCTCGGTGACCCGCCGCAGGGCCGCGGCGACCTCGGGGTGCGAGGCGGTCGCGAGCAGCGAGACCTCCAGGGGGTCCGCGGACGCCGAGCTGATGGCCTCGGCGAAGAGGAGACGGATGCGGGTGCGGATGTCCGGCTCGGCCTCGACCTCGCTGATGATCCCCTCGGTGTTGATCTCCGCCCAGCGCTCCAGAGCGGCCTTGATCAGGGCGTCACGGTTCGCGAAGTGCCAGTAGAAGCTGCCCTTGGTGGTGCCGAGCCGGACCGCGAGGGGCTCCACGGCGACGGCGGCGAGCCCACCGTCACCGATGGCGGTCAGCGCGGCGTCGGCCCAGTCCTGGGCGGAGAGCCGGGGCTTCGCCGGGGCCTTCCGCGCGTCCGGGGCCGTCGTCGTCCGCTGCCGTTGCACCATGACCATACGGTACCGTACGGTTGACCATACGCCAGCGTATGGAGGTACGTCATGGGTGTCGTGCGCAATGAACACCAGCGGGTGATCGAGGCTCCGGCGGCGGCCGTGGGGGCCCTGATCGACCGGCTCTCCGCCGCGGACGACCCGCTCTTCCCGACCCCGGCCTGGCCCGCGATGACCTTCGACGGGCCGCTCGCCGTGGGCGCGAGCGGGGGCCACGGGCCGGTGCGGTACCGGGTCGCGGCGTACGAACCGGGGCGCCGCGTCCGCTTCGACTTCACCGAGCCGGACGACGGCTTCCACGAGATCTCCGTGGAGCCGCTGGGGGAGCGGCGCTGCCTTGTGCGGCACGTCCTGGAGACCACGCCGCGACGCCTGGAGCGCCTCCTGTGGCCCACGGTCATCCGACCCGTGCACGACACGATGGTCGAGGAGGTACTCGACAACGCCGAGCGGGCCGCCACAGGCCACTGCGCGCACCCCACGCGCTGGTCACGGTGGGTGCGGCTGCTCAACGCCCTCGACTGGGACCGGCCCGAGACCGTCGCCGTCCCCGAGGGCGCCCGGCTCCTGCGCGCCGCCCTCGACCGGCCCGCCTACCAGGACGCGTACCGCATGCGGATGCTCCCCGGACTGCCCCGCGACCCCCGCGCCTGGTACCCCATGCTGCGCAGCGCCTTCCCCGAGCTCGGCTGCGCCGACGGCGAACTGCTGCTCCAGGTCGACATCGCGGGCCTGACCGCACGCGCCTCGATCCTCGTCGACGACGAGCACATCACCCTCAGCACCTACGCCCGCCCCGACACCCGCCGCGGCCGCCTGTACTGGGGCGTCGTCCGGCTCGGACACCCCTTCATGGCCCGCCTCATGCTGCGCCGCACTCATCGCGCCTTCGCCCTGGGGGCGCCGAGCGCGGGGGAGCGGGAAAGGCGGACCGCGACTGTGTGAGGGCTCGGCCGTTTCACTTCTGAGACGCCTTCTCCTCGCTCACGCGGGGGTGGCCCCAAGCTCGAGACGCTGCTGCAGATCGGGGCGGTGTCCTCCCCGTGTGTGCGGGGTTACCAGGGGTGCGGCCCATCGGGTCGCACCCCGGTCGTCTCATCTGACGGGCGGAGGCGAAACCACCGAGCGCGACCCCGTAAGGTTTACGGGGTGACCGTGAACGCTGATTCCCAAGCCGTCGCCGCCAAGGCGACCTGGCGAGACCTGCCCGCGGCGCAGCAGCCCGAGTACCCCGATGCCGAGGCTCTGCGCGATGTGATCGCGGACCTCGAATCGTATCCGCCGCTCGTCTTCGCGGGTGAGTGCGACCAGCTGCGCGGCCGCCTCGCGTCCGTCGCCAAGGGGGAGGCGTTCCTGCTCCAGGGCGGCGACTGCGCCGAGTCCTTCGACGCCGTGAGCGCCGAGCACATCCGGGCCAAGCTCAAGACCCTCCTCCAGATGGGCGCCGTCCTCACGTACGCCGCCTCCGTGCCGGTCGTGAAGGTCGGGCGGATCGCCGGGCAGTACTCGAAGCCGCGCTCCAAGCCGACCGAGACCCGCGACGGCGTCACCCTGCCGACGTACCGCGGCGACTCCGTCAACGGCTTCGACTTCACCGAGAAGGCCCGCGTCCCGGACCCCGAGCGCCTGAAGCGGATGTACAACGCCTCCGCGTCCACGCTCAACCTGGTGCGCGCCTTCACCACCGGCGGCTACGCCGACCTGCGCCAGGTGCACGCCTGGAACCAGGACTTCGTGAAGTCGTCCCCGTCCGGCCAGCGCTACGAGCAGCTCGCGCGGGAGATCGACAACGCGCTCAACTTCATGCGCGCCTGCGGCACGGACCCGGAGGAGTTCAAGACCGTCGAGTTCTACGCCTCGCACGAGGCGCTGCTCCTCGACTACGAGTCGGCGCTGACCCGCGTGGACTCGCGCACGGGCAACCTGTACGACGTCTCGGGCCACATGGTCTGGATCGGTGAGCGCACCCGTCAACTGGACGGCGCGCACATCGAGTTCGCCTCGCAGATCCGCAACCCGATCGGCATCAAGCTCGGCCCGACGACGACGGCCGAGGAGGCGCTGCGGTACATCGACCGCCTCGACCCGGACCGCGAGCCCGGCCGGCTGACGTTCATCGCCCGCATGGGCGCGGACAAGGTCCGCGACAAGCTCCCCGAGCTGGTCGAGAAGGTCACCGCGTCCGGCGCGACCGTGGCCTGGATCACCGACCCGATGCACGGGAACACCTACGAGGCGGCCTCCGGCCACAAGACCCGCCGCTTCGACGACGTGCTCGACGAGGTCAAGGGCTTCTTCGAGGTCCACAAGGCGCTCGGCACGCACCCGGGCGGCATCCATGTGGAGCTGACCGGTGACGACGTCACGGAGTGCGTGGGCGGCGGCGACGAGATCTTCGTCGACGACCTGCACCAGCGCTACGAGACGGCGTGCGACCCCCGGCTCAACCGCAGCCAGTCGCTGGACCTGGCGTTCCTGGTGGCGGAGATGTACCGGGACCAGTAGTCGTCGATGAACGACCAGTAATCCCTGGTGACCCGGGTGTTTCCGGTGTCACGGGCGTGGGGCGCGGATCCTTGTGATCCGCGCCCCACGTGTGTATCCCGGGCTTTTGCGCAGCCGAAGGCGCGGGTAAGGTTAGGTTAGCCTCACCGATCAATCGGGATGGCACGGCCTATGGATCCCGCACGGGAGGTGAACCGCGTGTACGTCTGCAACTGCTTCGGGGTGACCGAAGAGCAGGTGAAGAAGCACGCGGAGGGAGGCGCCTGCACCCCCCGGCAGATCGCGTCCGCCTGCAAGGCGGGCACGGACTGTGGTTCGTGCGTACGCCGCATCCAGGCTCTGCTCGGCCGGGGCGCGTGCCCGCGGCGGGAGCTGGTGGACCAGGGCGAGCCCGCGGTGGCGCTGGTCCCCGAGGCGGAGCTGCCGAAGATTCCCGGGATTCCCGAACGGGAAGAGCTCCCGGAGGCGGCCTAGCCCTCCGGCTGCTCGATGAGCTGCGCGATGTACAGCGGCTCGCCGAGCTTCTCGACCAGCTCGAGCTGGGTGTCGAGATAGTCGATGTGGTGTTCCTCGTCCTCGAGGATCGACTCGAAGATGTTCGCGGACGTGATGTCGCCCTTGGCGCGCATCACCTCGATGCCGCGCTTGAGGCGGTCGATCGCCTCCACCTCGACCTGGCGGTCCGCCTTGAACATCTCGGTGACGGTCTGGCCCACGCGTACGTGGAACAGCCGCTGGTAGTTGGGCAGACCGTCGAGGAAGAGGATCCGGTCGGTCAGCACCTCCGCGTGCTTCATCTCGTCGATCGACTCGGACCGGGTGTACTTGGCGAGCTTCGTCCAACCGAAGTTGTCCTGCATCTTGGCGTGCAGGAAGTACTGATTGATCGCGGTCAGCTCGGCGGTCAGCTGCTCGTTGAGAAATTCGATGACCTCGGGGTCGCCCTGCATCGCAGAGGCTCCTTCCAAGCGGGTGACTGGGCAGGTAGCGCGCATCTTTGCACCGGTATCCGGGGCCGTCCAGTAAGTGCATGCTTAGTAGGAGTTGCCCGAATCCACGTATACCTGGTCACGTCCACCGCTCGCCGTCTGTCAGGATGGAGCCATGGGTCAGCCGGTGGGTCGCACATCTCGAGACGTGGCGGAACCGGAGCTTCCGCCGGGGCAGCGACTGCAGCGCGGCTGGCCGGTCACGCACTACGGCCCCGTGCCCAAGTTCCGCCCCGAGCGCTGGGAGTTCAGGGTCTTCGGGGCCACCGCCGACGGCGAGAAGCACTGCTGGACCCATGAGGAGTTCTCGGCCCTGCCGTACGCCACGGTGGTCGGGGATCTGCACTGCGTCACGAAGTTCAGCATGCTCGGCGCCGAATGGGGCGGCGTGCTCGCCCGCGACCTGCTCGCGCTCGCGCCGCCCGCGCCCGACGCCACCCATGTCATGGTCTGGGCCGAGTACGGCTTCAGCTCCAATCTGCGCATGGCCGACTTCGCCTCCGACCGCACGATTTTCGCCACCCACAAGGGCGGCGAACTCCTCACCGCGGAGCACGGTTTCCCGCTGCGGCTCGTGGTGCCCCAGCTGTACGCCTGGAAGGGCCCCAAGTGGGTCCGCGGCGTCGAGTACATGACGGCCGACCGGCGCGGTTTCTGGGAGGAGCGGGGTTACCACAACATCGGCGACCCCTGGCGGGAGCAGCGGTACTCCTACCAGGAGGAGCCGGGGGACGGCCCGGAGCTGTAGCCGCTCCGGGCCGGTGTCCGGCGGGGTCCTGTGGTGGTGCCGACGGGAAGGATCAGGCGTCCCGCAGCTCCTTCAGGCGGGCCACGTCGGCCGCGTGTCCCTCCTTGCCGCCCGGCGTCTCGATGATCAGGGGTACGTCCTCGGTCGCCGGGTGGGTCATCAGCTCGCGGAACGGGTCGGCGCCGATGTGGCCGGATCCGATGTTCTCGTGGCGGTCCTTGTGGGCGGCGACGACGTCCTTGGAGTCGTTGGCGTGCACCAGCTTCAGCCGGCCGGGGCCGACCGTGTCCACGAGCAGGTCGAGGGTCTGCTTCATGCCGCCGGGCCCGGCCAGATCGTGCCCGGCCGCGAAGATGTGGCAGGTGTCCAGGCAGACGCCGAGCTTCGGGTGGGCGTCCAGGGCCTCGAAGTACGGCCCGAAGTCCCAGGTGCGCGAGCACAGCGAGGCGCCCTGCCCGGCGGTCGACTCCAGGAGCAGGAACGGGTCGTCGTCGTGGGTCAGCTCGTCGAGCAGCGGAAGCACCCGCTCCCGCACCTGGCGCAGCGCCACCTTCCGCTCCCGGCCGCCCGTCGCCGAACCGGTGTGCACGACGACGCCGAGCGCGCCGATCTCGCGGCCGCGGCGCAGGGAGTGCCGCATCGACTCCACGGACTTCTCCACCGTCGCCTCGGTGTGCGAGCCGAAGTTGATCAGATAGGGGGCGTGTACGTAGGCGGGGATGCCCTCGGCCGCGCAGACGGCCCGGAACTCCTCGTCCTGCCTGGGGTTCCCGGGCGGGGTCGCCCAGCCGCGCGGGTTGGCCACGAAGACCTGCACGGTCTCGGCGGCGAGGTCGCGCGCGTAGGCGAGGCCCACGGAGGCGAGGCCGCCCGCGACGGGGACGTGGCTGCCGACGGGGTTGCGGCGGGCCCGGGCGGCCTCGGGGGTGCTGGGGGAGTCGGGGGACTTCTCGGTGCTCACCCGGTCCAGGGTGGCACGGGGTGGGGGCGGGGCCGGGCGCGGGGCCCCCCCCCCCCCCCCCCCGCGGGGGGGGGGGGGGGGGGGGGGGGGGGGGGGGGGGGGGGGTCCGGGGGGGGGGGGGGGGGCCCGGGCCCCCCCCGCCCCGGTCCTCCGTCCCTGCCTCAGCCGATCTTGATGGTGATCGTCGACCCCTTGGGGGCCTTGTCGCCGCCGTCCACCGACTGGTCCTTCACCTTGTCCGCGAAGATGTCGAGCAGCCCGCGGTCCTCGTCGACCTCGAAGCCAGCCGCCTTCAGCTCGTCCTTGGCGTCGTCGACGCTCATGCCCTCGACGTCCGGGACCTCGACCATCGGCGGGCCCTTGGAGATGGTCAGCTCGACCGTGTCGCCCTCGGCGATCGTCTTCTCCCCGCTCGGGGACTGCTCGACGACCGTGCCCTTGTCCTCGTCGGAGGTGACCCGCTCCGGGGCGATGCGCACCTTCAGGCCCGCGTCCTCCAGCTCCGCGCGGGCGTCGCCCTCCGAGTCGCCGGTGACGTCCGGCACCTCGACCGGGCGGCCCTTGCTGACGACGAGCGCGACGGCCGAGCCCGCCTTGCGGACCTTCCCCGCACCCGGGTCCGTGCTGATCACGGCGCCCTTGTCGACGTCCTCGCTGAAGGCCTTGGTGACCATGCCGGCGCCGAGGCCCGCGTCGTCGAGCTTGTCCTTCGCCTCGTCCAGGGGCGTGCCCTCGAGGTCGGGCACCTTGACGGTCTCCGGGCCGAGGGAGACGGTCAGCGTCACCTTGCCGTTGTGCCGGATGCGGTCGCCGACGCCGGGGTCGGTCGCCATGACCGTGCCGCGCTTGTCGGTGTCGCTGTAGGCGCGCTTGACCTTGCGCACGTCGAGACCGGCGCCGTCGAGGCGCTTGCGGGCCTCGGCCTCCGTCTTCGCCAGGAGCGCCGGGACCTCTGTGAACTGCCCCGAGTTGATGTACCAGACGCCCGCGCCGAGCCCGAGGGCCAGCAGGACGGCGGCGATCACGGCGGTGATCCCGCGGCGTGTGTTGAGGCGCTGCCGCAGCCGTGCCACGGGGGAGGAGGGGGCTGCCGAAGGGGGTGGCCCGGGCGGCGGGGTGCGCAGCACGCTGGTGTGGCTGAGGCCGTCCTGCCGGGGGCCGGGTTCCTGCCGCAGGGAGCCGCGGAGGTTCCGGGTGGCGGCGGGGTGCTCGGGCTCTTCGGTGGTGGGCAGGGGCAGTTGTACGGAGCGGGCCGCGCGCGGAAGGACGCTCGTACGGTCCTCGGAGCCACCGTGCCCGTTCTGCCCGCCCTGATCCTGCCGGCCGTTCTGGCTCTCGGTGTCGCGGGCCTGCGGGGGTATCGCGTCCAACTGCGCCTCGGTGAGCGCGAACCGCGCCTCGCGCAGCTGCCCGAGGAGGGCCACCGCGTCGTGGGGGCGCAGGTCGGGGTTGCGGGCGGTCGCCGACGCGACCAGTTCGTCGAGCTCGTAGGCGAGGCCCGGTACGGCCGCGGAGGGCGGCGGTACGTCCTCGTTGAGGTGCCGGTAGAGGATCTGGGCGGGGGAGTCGCCCTGGTGCGGCTTGGCGCCGGTGAGCATCTCGTAGAGGACGACGCCGGAGGCGTACACGTCGACGCGGGTGTCGGCCGTGCCCTGCTCGATCTGCTCCGGGGCGAGGTAGGAGACCGTGCCGAGGACCGTGCCCGTGGTGTTCGTGACGGAGTCCACGGCCCGTACGAGCCCGAAGTCGGCGACCTTCACCCGGCCGTCGTCCCCTATCAGGACGTTCTCCGGCTTCATGTCGCGGTGCACGAACCCGGCGCGGTGCGCGGCGCCGAGGGCGGCGAGCACGGGCTCCAGGATGTCCAGGGCGGCGCGGGGGCGCAGGGCGCCGCGCTCGCGCAGTACGTCGCGGAGCGTGCACCCGGCGATGTACTCCATCGCCAGATACACGTACGCCCCGTCGGTGCCCTGGTCGAAGACCCCGACCACGTTCGGGTGCGCCAGGCGGGCCACCGACTTGGCCTCGCGGATGAAGCGGTCGACGAACGAGGCGTCGGCCGCCAGCGTCGGGTGCATCACCTTCAGGGCGAGCAGGCGGTCGAGGCGGGTGTCCACGGCCCGGTAGACCGTGGCCATCCCGCCGACCGCGATCCGTCCGTCGACGCGATAACGGCCGTCGAGCACCTGCCCGACGAGGGGGTCCTTGAGGGTCGTGTCCACGGGGGGAGTCTACGAGGCGCCACCCCGGGCCCCGCCCTCGCGGGCGCCGGACCAGCGAGACTGCAGCGCACCTGTGACCGAGGCCGAACCGGGCCGTGCCCGGGGGTGTCGGGCGGGGGCGCCTCGGGCCGGCCGGCTCGGGTCGGCCGGGGCGGAGGCCCGGCAACCCCAAGCCCGCGCTGCGCGCGGCCTCTCCCACCCGCCCGCCCGTGACTGTCGTCCCCGGAGCAAGGCCGCCCTGCCGGGCGACTCCCACCCACCCCTTGTCCTTGCTCCCCGGAGCAAGGCCGCCCTGCCGGGTGACTCCCACCCACCCCTTGTCCTTGGTGTGTGGCCGGCCCCTTCCCCGGCTGCCACTCCGCTTCCGCCCCCGCCCAGCTCTACCCCTGTGCTTGCCCCCTCGCCTTGCTCCTCCCCCGGCCCGGCCGCGGGCTGCCTCCGCCCCGCCCTCGCAACGGGCGCTCGGGGTGCACCCGGGGACAACGGTCACGGGTGGGCGGGTGGGAGGGGCCGCGCGCAGCGCGGGCGTGGGGTTGCCGGGCGGTGGGACGTCAGAACGCCGGGCGTTCGGGGTCGAGGGCGGCGCGGCCGTCCGTGGGGGAGGAGGCCTCGGCGAAGTGGCGGCGGGGGATGCGGCCGCCGAGGTGGGCCAGGCGCCCCGCCAGGACGCCGTGGCGCATCGCCTCGGCCATGAGGACGGGCTCACGGGCCCGCGTCACGGCCGACGCGAGCATCACCCCGGCGCAGCCCAGCTCCATCGCGAGGCTCGCGTCCGACGCCGTACCGGCCCCTGCGTCCAGGATCACCGGCACGCTCACCTGCTCCACGATGAGCTGGAAGTTGTGCGGGTTGCGGATGCCGAGCCCGGAGCCGATGGGCGAGCCGAGCGGCATGACGGCGGCGCAGCCCACGTCCTCCAGCTTCCGGGCGAGCACGGGGTCGTCATTGGTGTACGGAAGCACGGTGAAGCCGTCGTCGACGAGGACCTCGGCCGCGTCGAGGAGCTCCACCGGGTCGGGCAGGAGCGTGCGCTCGTCCGCGATGACCTCCAGCTTCACCAGGTCCGTGCCGAGGGCCTCGCGCGCGAGCCGCGCGGTCAGGACGGCCTCGCCCGCGGTGAAGCAGCCCGCCGTGTTCGGAAGGACCCGGATGCCGAGCCGGTCCAGGACGGAAAGCACGGAGCCCTGCACACCCGGGTCGAGCCGCCGCATCGCGACGGTCGTCAGCTCCGTACCGGAGGCGACGAGGGACCGCTCCAGGACGTCGAGGCTGGGCGCACCGCCCGTACCCATGATCAGTCGCGACGACAGGGTGAGGCCGCCGATGACGAAGGGGTCGTCCGCCATGTCGCGTCAGCCTCCCTGGACGGCGGTGAGGACTTCGACGCGGTCGCCGTCGCTGAGCGCGGTGGTGGCCCACTCCGCGCGCGGGACGACGGTCTCGTTGAGCGCGGCGGCGACACCGGAGTGCGCGGTGGACAGTTGGGCGACGACGGTGTCGAGCGTGGTCCCGGCGGCCACGTCTCGTACTTCTCCGTTGACGGAGACGGCGAATACGGCGAACGGCGTGGTCATGCGGACAGCTCCGTGAGGTCCTTGGGGGAAGTGGGGCCGGTGGGCGCGGTGGGTGCGGAGGGTGGGTGGGGGAGGTTCGTGAAGCGGGCCGGTGTGAACGCCCGTGCCACCTCCGGCAGTTCACCCGTGGCCAGCGCGTGCGCCATGACGTCCCCGGTGACGGGTGTCAGGAGGACGCCGTTGCGGTAGTGGCCGGTGGCCAGGTGCAGACCGGGCAGCGCGGTGGGGCCGAGGAGGGGCGCGTTGTCGGGGGACGCGGGCCGCAGCCCGGCGCGGGTCTCCGTGAGCGGCAGCTCCGTGATGCCGGGTACGAGTTCGTGGGCGTCGCGCAGCAGTTCGTACACGCCGCCCGCCGTGACCGTGGTGTCCCAGCCCAGTTCCTCGCTGGTCGCGCCGACGACCAGCTCACCGCTGACGCGCGGCACCAGATAGACGTGGCTGCCGCGGACGACGGCCCGCACGGTGCGGTGCAGGAACGGCGCGTACCGCCCGGGCACCGTGAGCCGCAGCACCTGCCCCTTCACGGGCCGCACCGGCGGCAGCACGTCGGCGGGCACCCCCGCGAGCCGCCCGCTGAGGCTGCCCCCGGCGAGCACCGTCTGCCCGGCGGCCAGCGCGGTGCCGTCGGCGAGGACGACGCCGGTGGCCCGCTCCCGCACCACCGAAAGCTCCCGCGCCCACGCGCGCGTGAACGTCACCCCGGCCTGCTCGCAGGCCACGACGAGGGCGGCCGTGAGCCTGCGCGGGTCGACCTGATGGTCGCCGTCGACGCGCAGCCCGCCCCGTACCCCCGGAGCGAGCATCGGTTCGAGACGGCGGCACTCGCGGCCGTTCAGCCACTCCGGGGTGAGCCCCGACCGCTGCTGGAGGGCGTGGAGTTCGCGCAGGTGGGCGCGGTCGTCGGAGTCGAGGGCGACGGCGAGCGTGCCGCACGCGCGATAGCCGACGTCGTGCCCGGTCGCCTCCGTCAGCTCGGCCACGAAGTCCGGATAGCGGCGCGCGGAGGCGAGGTTGAGGCCGAGCAGGGTCTGCTCGCCGTGGTGGAGTTCGGTGACGGCGGCCAGCATGCCCGCCGCGACCTGCGCCGCGCCGCCGCCGGGCTCGGGGTCGACGACGGTGGCGGCGAGACCGCGCTGCGCGGCCCGCCAGGCGGTGACGAGTCCGATGACCCCACCACCGATGACGAGGACGTCTGTACCTGTACCGGTACTCGTGCTCGTGCGTGGTGCTGCATTCGTACGGGAACGCATGGGCGTCCAGCCCCTCCCTTCGCCGGCATGACCCGGATCAGGTTCGTACGGTCGGAGGCCGTCCCAGCCTCCCTCTCAGCCCGGTGCGTCCGGGCTCCCGCGAGTGCTCTGCACGGTCAGCGTAGCCCGTCGTCCCGCGGGCGGTTAAGCCCGTCGTGTCCGCGGGTGGGGGCGCCGTCCTACAGTTGATCGGGTGAGCGAGGACCAGAAGCGGGTGGAGTCGGGGCGGCGCGTGGTGATCGTCGGCGCCGGGATGGCCGGGGTGCAGTCCGCCGTGGCGCTGCGCGAGCAGGGGTTCACGGGCACGGTGACGCTGATCGGCGCGGAGCCCCATCAGCCGTACGACCGGCCGCCGCTGTCGAAGGCGGTGCTGCTCGGCAAGGCGGAGGGCTCGGCCTTCGACATCGACTTCGACGCCCTGGGCGTGGACCTGCGGCTCGGCGTCGACGTCACCGGCGTCCGCCCGGCCGACCACGAACTCGACACCGAGGCGGGCCCGGTCGCGTACGACAGCCTGGTCCTCGCGACCGGAGCCGAACCGATCAGCCTGCCCGGCTCCGAGGGCGTCCCGGGCGTGCACCTGCTGCGCACCCTCGACGACGCCGAACGGCTGCGGCCCGTCCTCGCCGAGCAGCACGACGTCGTGGTCGTGGGCGCGGGCTGGATCGGCGCCGAGTTCGCCACGGCGGCG
Organism: Streptomyces sp. RK9; assembly: GCF_045070545.1. Taxonomy (NCBI): domain Bacteria; kingdom Bacillati; phylum Actinomycetota; class Actinomycetes; order Kitasatosporales; family Streptomycetaceae; genus Streptomyces; species Streptomyces sp. RK9. The sequence goes on from NZ_CP173703.1 coordinate 2,273,497, forward strand.
CGGGAGGCGGGCTGCTCGGTGACCGTCGTCGAGGCCGCCGACCGGCCGCTCGCGGGCGCGCTGCCCGCCGAGGTCGCGGCGCCGATGGCGGCCTGGTACGCGGACGCAGGGGCCGAACTGCGCACCCACGCGCGCGTGGAGCGCGTCGAGCCGGGTGCGGTGTTCCTCGACGACGGCACGCGGCTGCCCGCGGGGGCCGTGGTCGTCGGCATCGGGGCGCGGCCCGCAACGGCGTGGCTCGCGGGCTCCGGGATCGCACTCGGCGCCCACCGCGAGGTGCTCGCCGACGAGCGTCTGCGCACGTCCGTGCCCGACGTGTACGCGGTCGGCGACTGCGCGTCCTTCCCCTCGCGGCGGTACGGGGAGCGGCTGCTCGTGCACCACTGGGACAACGCCGTCCAGGGGCCGCGCACGGTCGCCGCCGACATCGTCGGGGAGAGCCCGACGGCCTACGACCCCGTGCCGTACTTCTGGTCCGAGCAGTTCGGGCGCTTCGTCCAGTACGCGGGGCATCACGCACCCGGCGACGAACTGGTCTGGCGGGGCGCCTCCGGGGACCCGGCCTGGTCGGTGTGCTGGCTGCGGGGCGGCGCCCTGACCGCTCTCCTGGCGGTGGGGCGGCCCCGCGACCTGGCCCAGGGGCGCAAGCTCATCGAGGCCGGGGCCCGCATGGACCCGACCCTGACGGCGGACCCGTCGACCCCCCTGAAACGCGCCACCACCTCCTGACCCGTCTGCTCGGTGGTGGCCCTCGTCCGGGGGCCACCACCCCGTGGGCACAGCCCCCGGTTCCGGGTCACCTCAAGGACCACTCCAGCTGCCGATACCCCCATGGGGCACCGTGGGGCGCAAGGGCACCCCACCCCCGCTACCGGCCCCCGGCCAGAAATGGCACGCTTGATCCGTGACCGAGATTGACGCAAAGACCGATGCTCTCGTCCCCGCCTGGCTGCACCTCCCCGACATCGCAGAGATGCTCGACGTGGAGGTGACGCGCGTGCGCCAGCTGGTCAAGGAGGGCCAGCTGATCGCCGTGCGCCGCGGTGAGAACCGCGCGCTGCAGGTGCCCGCCGCCTTCATCGACGGCGACAAGGTGGTCAAGGGCCTCGTAGGCACCCTGACCCTCCTGCGGGACGACGGCTTCACCGACGAAGAGGCACTGGAGTGGCTCTTCACCCCCGACCCGACCCTGCCCGGCACCCCCGCGCAGGCCCTGAGCGAGAATCGCGGGACGGAGGTGAAGCGCCGCGCGCAGGCGCTCGCCGTCTGACCTGAAACAACCGTCCGGCGTACGGGCCGCGGCCGCGGCCCGTACGCCACCGACACGGGGGGACCTCTTCATGGCCACCGACACGGCGGGCGCCTCCGCGCGCGCCCGGCTCGCCGACGCCCTGCTCTACCTGTGCGTCGACGCGCGCAAGCGCCAGGGGGACCTCCCCGAGTTCCTCGACGCCGTCCTCGCGGGCGGTGTCGACATCGTGCAGCTGCGCGACAAGGGCATGGAGGCCGCCGAGGAGCTGGAGCACCTCCAGGTCTTCGCGGACGCATGCCGCCGCCACGGCAAGCTCCTCGCGGTGAACGACCGCGCGGACGTCGCCCACGCCGCGGGCGCCGACGTGCTGCACCTGGGCCAGGGCGACCTGCCCGTGCCCGCGGCCCGCGCCATCCTCGGCGCGACCGGCGACGACGTCCTGATCGGCCGCTCCACGCACGCCGAGCACGAGGCCGCGGCGGCCGCCGTCCAGGAGGGCGTGGACTACTTCTGCACCGGCCCGTGCTGGCCGACGCCCACGAAGCCGGGCCGCCACGCCCCGGGCCTGGACCTGGTCCGGTACACGGCCGCGCTCGGCACCGACCGCCCGTGGTTCGCCATCGGCGGCATCGACGCGCGCAATCTGGACGAGGTCGTCGAGGCGGGCGCGCGCCGGGTGGTGGTCGTCCGCGCCATCACCGAGGCGGACGACCCCGGCGCCGCCGCGGCGGACTTCGCGAAGCGCCTGCGTGCGGTCTGACGGCGGCCGCGCCCGCACTCCTGTGCGCCCGGCCCCGCATTCGTACGCCTGTTTGAGCAACACCCCCATGGTGTCCGATGCGTGGACAACAAACCGACTAACGGGACAAATGACCAACGTGCGGTTGGGCGACCGCCCCAGCCTGGCTAACCTGCCGGTATGGCCCTAGGCACTGCTTCCACCAGGACTGACCGCGCACGCACCGTGCGCGACATGCTCGCGACCGGCAAGACCACGTACTCGTTCGAGTTCTCGGCGCCGAAGACCCCCAAGGGCGAGCGGATCCTCTGGAACTCGCTGCGCCGGGTCGAGGCCGTCGCACCCAGCTTCGTCTCCGTGACGTACGGTGCCGGCGGCTCCACGCGCGCGGGCACGGTGCGCGAGACCCAGCAGATCGTCGCCGACTCGACCCTGACGCCCGTCGCCCACCTCACCGCCGTCGACCACTCCGTCGCCGAACTGCGCAACATCATCGGACAGTACGCGGACGCCGGGATCCGCAACATGCTCGCGCTGCGCGGCGACCCGCCCGGCGACCCGATGGGCGAGTGGGTCAAGCACCCCGAGGGGCTGACCTACGCCGCCGAGCTGGTACGCCTCATCAAGGAGTCCGGCGACTTCTGCGTGGGCGTCGCCGCCTTCCCCGCGATGCACCCCCGCTCGGACAGCTGGGAGGCCGACGTCGAGCACTTCGTCGACAAGTGCCGCGCGGGCGCCGACTACGCCATCACCCAGATGTTCTTCCACCCGGAGGAATACCTGCGCCTGCGCGACCGCGTCGAGGCGGCGGGCTGCGGGACGCCGATCATCCCGGAGATCATGCCGGTGACGAACGTGCGCCAACTGGAGCGATTGCCGCAGCTCAGCAACGCGGACTTCCCGCCGGAACTGAAAGAGCGGATCCTCAGGTCCCAAGACGATCCCGCGGCTGTACGCTCCATTGGCATCGAGTTCGCGACGGAGTTCTGCGCGCGGCTGCTGGCCGAGGGAGTGCCGGGGCTGCACTTCATCACCTTGAACAACTCCACGGCGACGCTGGAGATCTACGAAAACCTGGGCCTGCACCACCAGCAGGCCTGACCGGTCGTACCCCTGGGGCCGCGGCCGCAGGGGAGAGGGGCGTACATGGGCTGGACGGTCCTCTACATCGCGTTCGGCGGAGTCGCGCTGTGGCTGCTCGGCGAGGTGCTGCTGCAGTACAAGGCGCGGCTGCGCTGGCGGCTGCTCGCGTTCGTCGGCTTCCTCGGTGTCGTCCTCGGCGTCCTGATGCCGTCGGTGGTCGTCATCGCCGTCGGCGCGATCGCGTTCGCCACCGGACAGACGTATGTGACGCTGTCGTTCCGCCGCGGCTTCTCGACCGGCTGGGCGCTCGGCGGCCAGCCGGGCGCGAGCAGGCGCCGCAAGACCATCACCCGGGGCGCCCCCGCGGAACCGACGCTCCAGGTCTCCGACCTCGAGTACGACGCCGCTGCCGCCGCCGAGTCCGGCGCGCCCGCCGCCGACGTCCTGGAGCAGCAGGCCTCCGGACCCGGCGTGTACGAGACCGAGCCCATGCCCGACGACACCGGGCAGTACGGCGTCTACAGCGACGCGGCGTACGCCCAGGCCCCCGCCGGTGACGGCTACGGCTTCGACGCCTACCCGCCGTACGACCCGCAGGGCGCCCAGGCCCAGCACGACCAGCAGGACCCGCTGACCTTCGGCTACGGAGAGACCGGCGAGCAGCGGTACGCCGCCTACTCCGACCCGTACATCGGCCCGCAGACCTACGGCGCGCAGCCGGGCTACGACACCTACGCCGACCCGCAGCCGTACGCGCCCTACGGGGGCGACACCTACGGCGGCGGCTACCAGGACACCCCGCCCGGCGGCGTCTGGGTGCCGCACCAGCGCACGAGCGAGCCCGCGCCGCCCTACGGCGCGGAACTCCCGCCCGAGCAGCCCGGCTACCCGCCGTTCCAGGGCGAGGGGCTGCCGCCGGAGCCCGGGGGGCAGTTCGGCTATGAGCCCGGGGTCAATGGGGAGCAGCAGTACCGGTACTGAGGTCGGGTCCGGCTGTCGGTGCTGGCCAGGGCCGGTGCTGGTCCGGCGACACTCACGGGTCAGCGGGCGTTGCCGCCCCGGGGTGGCAACGCCCGGCCGGGTCCCGGCGCCCCGCCTTTCGCGCGCTCACTGTGAGCCGCGGAACTCCGGTCCCTCCACGATGAGTCCGGCCGCCAGCGTGCCCGACATGCCCGCGTGCGGCAGCCCGCCGCCGGGGTGCGACCAGCCGCCGACCGCGTAGAGCCCCGCCACGGCCGTGCTGTTGGCCGGGTGCAGATGCCGTCCGGCCGCGGCGGCGAGGACGGGGGCGGGGACCGCGCCGCCTTCGGCGCCCGTCGCCTCGGCCACGTGCGCGGGCGTACGGACCTCCTGCCACAGGAGGCGGTCGTCCAGGCCCGGGACCACGGCGCCCGCGCGGGCGATCAGCCGCCGCACGTCCGCGTCGGTGACCTCGGCGCCCGCCGGGACCACGGCGGTCAGCGTCACGGCTTCGTGCTCCGCGTCCGGCGTGGACGTCGGATCGTCGGGGCGCAGGACGGTGAGGGTCGGGGCGGCGGGGACGCCGGGGGAGCCGTCGTGGGCGGGGCGGGCGCCGCCGGTGCTCCCGGGAGCGCCGGGGGGCCCGAAGACACGGTCCAGCTCGTCGGCGCGGTCCGTGGTGTGCAGCACCGTCCGGTGCGCCGTGCCCTCGGGGCGGGCGCCGCGCAGGGCGAGCAGGACGGTGAGGCGGCTGGGGAGCCCGGACTGCGGGGGCACGTCCTCGGAGGTGCGGGCGGCCGTGCCGGACAGCATCGCGTCCAGCGCGCCGGGAGCCACCCCGGCCACCACGAAGTCCGCGTCCACAACGGTCCCGTCGGCCAGCTCGACGCCCCTCGCGCGCCCGTCCTTCTCCACGATCCGCACGACGTCCGACCCGAACGCGAACTCGACCCTGCGCGCACGGCACCGCTCGTACACGGCGGTCGCGAGGGCCCGCATGCCGCCGCGCGCGGACCAGGTGCCGAAGGTCTGCTCCAGATACGGCAGGACGGCCGCGGACGCCGGGGCCGTGCGCGGATCCAGGCCGCGTACCAGCGCGAAGTGCTCGAGGAGCGTGGTCAGCCGGGGCTCGCCGCCCAGCTCGAACGCGCCGACCTCGGCGAGCGTGGCCGCGCGCCGCTCACGGCGCAGCAGGCGCTTCCGGGCGACCGCGGGGTAGGGCTCGCGGTCCGCGAGCACCTGCCAGTTCGGCCACAGGGGCTCTTCGAGGAGCGGGCGGCGGGCGCGGTCCCAGGCCTCCCGCGCGCGGTTCATGAACGCCGCCCAGCGCGCGCCCGAGCCCGCGCCGAGCGCGCCGTCCAGGGCCTCGCCGACGCCCGCGCGGGAGACGTTCGGCAGGTCCGCGGCCGTGCCGTCGGCGAAGACGTGGCGGACGGCGGGCTCGACCTGGGACAGCTCGACGCAGTCCTCCAGGGGCTGCTTGCCCGTCTTCACGAACAGGTCGCGGTAGACCGCGGGCAGGTGCAGCAGGGACGGGCCCGTGTCGAACCCGAAGCCGTCCCGCTCCACGCGGCCGAGCGCGCCGCCGTACGTCCCCGCGCGCTCGTGCACCACCACCCGGTGGCCCGCCACGGCCAGCCGGGCGGCGGCCGTCATGGCGCCCATCCCGGCGCCGATCACCACAATCCGTGCCATGCCAGGGACTTTATCGGCACCCACTGACAGTGCTTTCGGGTGCCCGGGCCGACCCGGTGGGCGCCCGGGCCGGCCCGGTGGGCGCCCGGGCCGACCCGGTGGGCGCCCGCGTCGGGCCGGCGGCGTCGGCTCAGTCCGGCGGGTGCCGACGTCCGTCCGGAGGCCGCCCCGCCGCCATCCTCCGCTCCTCCCGCCGCTGCGCCCTGCGCCGCAGGAACCGCCGGATCCGGTGCGCGAGGAAGAGCAGCAGCACGAGCCCCGCGACGAGCAGCACGGCCGCGATGATCGCCGCGGCCTCGGGGTGGAACATCGCGAAGCTGACGATCCCGCCGACCCCGAGGTCCTCGGCGGTGCTCAGGACGAGGTTGCTGAACGGCTCGGGGGAGGTGTTGACCGCCATCCGCGTCCCGGCCTTCACGGCGTGGCTCGCGAGCGCCGTCGACCCGCCGACCGCGCCCGCCGCCACGTCCGAGAGGGAGCCGCTCTGCCCGGCGAGCAGCGCGCCCACGACCGCCCCGGACACCGGCCGGACGACGGTGTGCACGGCGTCCCACACCGAGTCCACGTAGGGGATCTTGTCGGCGACGGCCTCGCAGGCGAAGAGCACGCCCGCGGTGATGAGGACTCCGGGGCTCTGCAGCGACTCCGGGACCTCGTCGGACAGGCCCGTGGCCCCGAAGACACCGAGGAGCAGGATCACCGCGTAGGCGTTGATCCCGCTGGCCCAGCCACTGGTGAACACCAGGGGGAGTACGGACACGGCGTGATCGTAACCAGCGGGGCGCGATCCGGCCTGGGCACGGACACCCACGTCTGAGTATCCGTACCTAGGCGCGGAGATGAGTACGCGCGCGGATGGGCCCCGACCTGCGGGGACGGGAGAGTGAGGGCACGGAGAAGGGCGCGGCACCGGAACCGCCGACACGGGGCGGCGGAATCGGGCGGCGCCCTTGGCCGCTCCTCCCGCCTCGCCCGTGGCGGGAGCGAGGCACGGGGGCGACCGGGGGACGACCACGGGGGTCGCGCGGGGGAATGCGACAAGCGCCGGTCCGGTGGGGCCTGGGACATCCAGGCTCCACCGGACCGGCGCCGCGCGACGACTGCGAACGGGTGAACGAGGTCGGCGACGGGGCCGACGACGAGGCCGCGAGCAAAACCGCGAGCGAGACCGTGCGTGAGGCCGTGTGCGAGGCCGGACAACAGCCCGCCACCCGCTGCCGCTCACCCGCTGCCGCTCACCCGCCCCTGCAGCAGCCGCGACAGCGCCGCGTGCACGTCGTCGAGGGAGCGCTCCGGCTGGAACGACTGCCAGTCGAGCGCCGCCACCAGGACCATCCCGACCAGGGCGGCCGCCGTCAGCGGGATGTCGATCTCCTCGCTCAGCTCACCGCTCTCCACGCCCCCGCGCAGCACGTCCTCGACCACCGCCACGGCCTGCTGGCGCACCACCATGAGCGTGGACTGCCAGGCGCGGTTGGTGCGCCACAGCTCGGCGACGTACAGCTGGGTGAAGGCCGGGTAGCGGTCGATGAAGACGAGGCCCGCGCGGATCATCGCGTCCAGGGCGTCGACCTTGCGGCCGCCCTCCCGGGTGGCCTCGTCGGCGGCCTGCTTCAGGGACGCGGTGAGCAGGCCCACGCCGTGCCGGAGCAGCTCTTCGAAGAGGACCGATTTGCTGGCGAAGTTGTAGTAGACCGTGCCTTTCGCGACGCCCGCCCGCTCGGCGATCTCGTCAACTGTCGTGGCGGAGAAACCCTGTTCCGCGATGAGGGTGACGGCTGCTTCGTAGAGCTTCTGCCGCGTGGCCTCGCGCCGCGAGCTGCTCGCACTGCTTTCCATGAGCTTGATTTTCACAGGTTCCGCGGCGTTCACAGGCTCAGCTCCGGATGCAGTCGGTCCAGCGTCCACACCTGCTTGCGGCGCGCGGAGACGGCGGTGAGCGCCAGCGCGCCCACGGTGAAGGCCACGAGCACCGCGCACGCCGTCCACACCGGCCCGAGGCCGCCGCCCGTGATGAGCCGCCGCAGCGCGTCGACGACGTGCGTCATCGGCAGGTACGGATGGATCGCGCTGAAGAACGTCGGGCTCGTCTGCACCGGGTACGTGCCGCCCGCGGACGTCAACTGGAGCATCAGGAAGGCGAGGACGAGGATGCGTCCGGCCGCTCCGAAGCGCGCGTTCAGCCACTGCACGATTGCCGCGAAGCAGCCCGTCACCAGGATCAGGAAGCCGATCGTCCCGGCCGCCCGCTCCATCTGCAGGCCGAGGCGCCAGTGCAGGACCGACATCAGCGCCGCCACTTGCAGCGTGCCGAGTGCGGCCACCGGGAGCCAGCCCGCGAGCGCGATGCGCCAGGCGGGGGCGCCCGCGGCGAGCGCGCGCCGGTTGAGCGGCTGGATCAGCATGTACGCCACCATCGCGCCGACCCACAGGGACAGCGGGATGAAGTACGGGGCGAAGCCCGTGCCGTAGTTGGGCGCCTTGTGCAGCGACTGCGAGGCGAGCTGCACGGGGTCGGCCATGACGTCCGTGCGCCGGTCGCGGTCCTGCTTGTCGTAGTCGGGGATCTTCTTGACGCCGTCGTGCAGTCCGCCCGCCAGCTCCTGGGAGCCGTCGGCCAGCTTGAACATGCCGCCGTCGAGGTCGGTCGCGCCCGTCTTCAGCTTGCCGACGCCCGTGTCCAGGTCCGCGGCGCCGGTCTTGGCCGTGCCGAGGCCCGTGTGCAGCTTCTTGGCGCCCTTGGCGACGTCTCCGGCGCCCGTGTTGAGCGCGTTGACGTCCCGGACGGTCTTCTCCAGGTTCTCGTCCAGGTGCGGGGCGCGATCGGCGAGGCCCTGGGCCTTCTTCTGGAGGGTGGCGAGGTTCGTGTCGAGGGTCTTCAGGTCGCCGTTCTGGTCCTTGACGAGCGTGTCGAGGTCCGCGGCGACGGTCGAGACGTCGGCCGCGACCTCCTTGGCCTTCTTCAGCTTCGGGCACCACTCGGGGGCGTCGGCGGCCTGCCGGCACTGCTCTTCGTAGAGGCCGTTCAGGGCGGTCGACGACTCCTTGGCCTTCGTTGCCGCCGTCGGGGCCGCGTCGACGAGGGTCTTCAGGTTGTGCCGCACCGCGCGGGAGGAGTCGGCGACGAGCTGGGCGCTGTCGCCGAGCACCTTGCCGTTGTCCTTCAGGTACGGCCGCACCTTGGCGGCGTCGCCGTTGACGCGGTCGGCCAGCTTCTGCGTGCCGTCCGCGACCTTGCGCGAGCCGTCCTCCAGGTCGCCCGCGCCGGTGTGCAGCTTCCGCACGCCCGAGGCGAGGTCCCCGCTGCCGTCCTTGGCGTTCTTCAGGCCGTCGACGAGGTCCTTGGAGCCCTTCTTGGCCTTGCCGATGCCGCCTTCGAGCTTGTCGGCGCCCTTGGCGGCCTCCCGCGTCTTGCCGTGGATGTCGGAGAACGAGATGAAGATCTTGTCCAGCATGTTCCGCGACGCCTTCGTGGAGGCGGCCGTGCGCACCTCGGAGAAGACCGTCCGCGAGATCTGCCCGACGATGTAGTTGTTGGCGTCGTTCGTACGGACCTTCAGGGCACCCGTCTCCGGAGCGTCACCGGAACTGGACCCCACCCGCTCGCTGAAGTCCGACGGCATCGTCAGGGACAGGTAGTACGTGCCGTCCTCGACGCCGTCGCGGGCCTCGGCGGCGCTCACCTCGTGCCAGTCGAAGGTCTTGCTGTCGAGCAGCCGCTCGGCGATGCCGTCGCCCGCCGTGAGCTTCTTGCCGTCGACGGTGGCGCCCTTGTCGTCGTTCACGAGGGCCACGGGGATCTTGTCCAGGCGGCCGTACGGGTCCCAGAAGGACCACAGATACAGCGCGCCGTACAGCAGGGGCAGCAGCAGGAGCGCCACGAGGGCCGCGCGGGGCAGCCTGCCCCTGCCGAAGCGCTTGAGCTCAAGCGCGGCGAGCTTCGGCGACCGCATCGTCCTTCTCCTTGTCGTCGTCGGTGTCGTGGTCGTCGCTGTGGTCGGCCGCATCGGCCGCATCGGCCGCATCGGCCGCAGCGGCCGCAGCGCGCGCGTCGCCCGTGTCGGCCGTTTCGCATACGTCGGCCTCCGAGCGCGGGGCGGTCGATACGACGACCGCGTCCTCGGGGGCCTCGCTGCACACGGCCACGACGGTCGTGCCGTTCGCGGCGATGGACCGCAGCAGGTCCCAGGCGGCCGCGCGTTCGGCGTCCGAGAGCTTCAGGTCGGTGTCGTCCACGCCGAGCAGCCGGGGCCGCGCGATCAGGGCGAGCGCCACGGAGAGCCGCAGCGCCTCGAGCCGCTCCAGGTCGCGCACGGCGGTGCGGGAGCCCTTGGGCAGCGCCTCGACGTCGAGTCCCGCCGCCCGCAGCGCGGTGTCGATCCGCAGCCGGGATTCGGTCGCCCGCTCCGTGCGGGGCCGCAGCAGGCCGCGCAGGGAGCCCTCGAACCGCCGCTCCAGGAAGGCCCGTTCGCGCAGGTGCTCGGCCACGGTCAGGGCCGGGTCGAGGTCGGTGACGCCGGGGACGGGGCCGAGCCCGCTGATCCGGCGCACGGCGGCCAGCTGCTTGGGCAGCCGGTGGCGGCCGACGGTCGCCGTGCCCTCGGTGGACCGCATCCGGCCGGTGAGGGCGAGCAGCAGACAGGTCCGGCCGGAGCCGGAAGGGCCCTCGACCGCGATGAGCGACCCGGGCCCGGCCGTGATCCCGACGCCGCGGAACGCCCAGCCCCGCGGTCCCTTGAGCCCGAAGTCCACCGCGCTGACGGCGGCGCCGTGCGGACCGTCCACGGTCCCCCCTCGTCCGATTGCCTGGGGCCCGGCGGGCCCGAGTTTTTGAACTGACTAGTCAGTTCAAAAGCTATCCCGAACCTTCGATCGAGGCAAAAGTGCAGGTCAGGGCGGATTGTCAGTGGCGTACTCCACGATGGGCACATACGGCCACTGCGCCGTCACACAGACGACAGGAGGTTCGTCATGGCCAGTTCTCACGCCGCAGCCGCACGCCGGCGCCGCGCCCTCGGCCCTGCCCCCTCACTGACCGGTCCCGCGAGCGACGTCCACCCGGTGCTCCGCCGTGCCTCGGCCCCACCGGCCGCCCTCGAACTGCTCGCCCAGGCCCGCGCCGGACTCGACGAGGCGGCCCACCTGGACACGTCGAACGAGCGCTACGCCACCGCCCACCTCGCCGCCCTGCGCACCGCGGCCGCGGTCCTCGCCGCCCGCGGCCGCCCCGAGCTGAACCCACGCCGCAGGCAGCGCATCCGGAGCGCCTGGGAAGTGCTCCCCGAGATAGCACCCGAACTGACCGAGTGGAGCGCCCTGTTCGCCTCCGGCGCCGCCCGCAGGGCCCGCGCCGAGGCCGGCATCGAGGGCGCCGCGACCATCCGCGACGCCGACGACCTGCTGCGCGACGTGGCCATGTTCCTGCGCCTGGTCGAGCGCATGCTCGTCCTCCAGCCCGTGCTGCCCCAGCCGAGAAAGGAGACGCCGGACGGCGACTGAGCGGAACGTGCCGGAGGCCGTAGCGCGGAGGGCGCGGCGCCGCGACCGAGGGGCGGGGCGACGCCGACGCCGACGGCCCGGTGAGGTCGACGCCGAGGCAGAAGCCGTAGCTGAAGCCAGGAGGGAGGGCACCACCGAAGCCGGGGGGCGAAGCCGGCGCCGGGCGCGTCCCGACCCACTCTGACCCGCGCGGACGCGCGTCGACCGACCGGTGGGACGGGTGACGGGGCACGGCCGCGAAGGCAATAGGGTGGAGGCGCCCGCACCCGAACAGCCCGCCGTCCCAGGCGGAGCCGCGCCGAGGAGTCAACTGCCGTGTCGGACCCGATGCGCCCGCCCGTCTCCCCCCGCCCCCCGCACACGGCGTCGACGCGCTCCGACCCCCCTCGTCCGGGCGCCTCGCTGCGCACCGCCGTGGTCTGGGACGTCCTCAAGGACGCCCTCGACCGCCGGATCAAGGCCACCGGCCAGGAGCCGGACGCCGCACCCGCCCTCGACGTGCTCGACACCGGCGGCGGCAGCGGCAACTTCGCCGTGCCCGTCGCCCGCCTCGGCCACCGCGTCACCGTCGTCGACCCCAGCCCGAACGCCCTGTTCGCGCTGGAGCGCCGCGCCGCCGAGGCCGGTGTCGCCGACCGTGTGCGCGGCGTGCAGGGCGACGTGCACGGCCTCTTCGACGTGGTCGAGCGCGGCGGGTACGACGCCGTGCTCTGCCACGGCGTCCTGGAGTACGTGGACGACCCGGCCGAAGGCGTGCGCAACGCGGTCAGCGCGCTGCGCCCCGGCGGCGTGCTCAGCCTGCTCGCCGCGGGCGTCGGCGGCGCCGTGCTCGCCCGCGCGCTCGCCGGACACTTCAGCGAGGCCCGCCGGGCCCTCGACGACCCGGCCGGGCGCTGGGGCGAGGGCGACCCGGTGCCGCGCCGCTTCACCGCCGACCAGCTCACCGAGCTGGTCGAGGGCGCGGGCCTGGGCGTCGGCGCCGTGCACGGCGTGCGCGTCTTCGCCGACCTGGTCCCCGGCGTCCTCGTGGACACCGAGCCCGGCGCCCTGGAGGCGCTGCTGAAGCTGGAGGCCGCCGCCGCCGAGCTGTCCGCCTTCCACTCCGTGGCCACCCAGCTGCACGTGCTGGGTGAGGCCCAGGGGGCGGCAGCGGACCCCGGGGCCGGCGAGGCCTGAGCGCCGACCGGCGCGTGGGGCCCCTGTGACAGCTGGGATCGGCTCGCTGATCAGCGACGCAGCCGCACATGGAGTACGCCACAGGCCCCCCGAACGGGCTACGGGCGCCGTATGATCGAGGGACACCGTCCGGCATGACGGACCGGCCGCTGGGGAATGCAGGCTTCAGCGGGCCGGAGCGACCTGGCGGTCCGGTTTGGCGAAGTTGGCGCAGAGGGGCGGGTTTCACGGGGGCGATTCCCTGCCTATCCTGAAGGGGACCCCCCGGTCGCCCCGGCGACTGCACGATGAGGAGGACTCCGTGCCGCTCTCGGAGCACGAGCAGCGCATGCTCGAGCAGATGGAGCGAGCGCTGTACGCCGAAGATCCCAAGTTCGCGACAGCGCTTGAGGGAAGCGGGCTGCGTACGTACACCCGGAAGCGGGTCTACCAAGCGGTCGCGGGCTTCCTGGTGGGCATTGCCCTTCTCATGGCCGGAATGGTCGCCCAGCTGATCTGGGTGAGCGTAGTGGGCTTCCTCGTCATGCTGGGGTGCGCGGTGCTCGCCGTCACTGGTTGGCGCAAAGCGCCCAAGCCTGGCGAGCAGGCACCCGGAGCAGCGGCGGCCGCGGGCCCCGGTGCGCCACCCGGCCGCCGACAGCAGTCCCGGCAGCGCCGCTCCATGATGGACCGCATCGAACAGCGCTGGCAGCGCCGCAGGGACGAGCAGCAGGGCGGCCAGTAGCCCGTCCGGCCGCGCCCCGTCGGCGTACACCCGCGCGGACGCACAGCGCCCCGTCGGAAGGCGCCCACGCGCCGACCTCCTCGACATACGTGTGGGGGGTGACCGAAACGCATCGGTCACCCCCCACACGTATGTCCGCGCCCGCCCGGCGGCAGGTCGCCGCCGTCAGGCACCCCATCCCGCCGCCGGCCCTCGTGAAGCGGCGCCCGGCCGTGGGACCGGGCGCCGCTTCACGTGCTCAGCTGTTCGCACAAGCCGGGGGCCGGACATTCCGCCCCCCGGCCGGGAGGCCTAGCCCCCCTGGCGCGCGGGCCTCCGCAGCGCCTCCCAGCGCCTGATCGCCCACTGCGACCAGCGGCCGCGCAGCGCCGTCCAGCGGTCCGACGCCGCCCACACCACCCGGGCGGCCGAACGCGGGGCGACCGTCGCCCGCAGCCGCGTCGTCCGGCTCACGGAGGCGCGCAGTCCGTCCCGCAGGTGGCGCACATCGTCCCCGAGACCCGGCGCGGGCCGCGGCCGGGGCGCGTACAGGACCTGCTCCACCGCCGCCGCCACCCGGTGCACCGACTCCGCGGGGCCGGTGCCCAGCCCGCCGACCCGGACGATCCGCGCGGCCGCCTTGCGCGGCGTCTGGGACTCGTCCGGAGCGATGCCGTGGTCCCAGGCCGTGTCGGTGACCTCTTCCCAGGCCGCCAGGGTCCGCGCGACCGCGTCCGCCTCCGTGCGCCCGCCGCTCCCGAGCCGCACCGCGCGCACCCGCGCCCGCCACAGCATGGGCAGCGAGGGCACCACCAGGACGATCAGCGCGAGCAGCGTCCCGCCGACGATCCAGCCGAGCGGCGGCCCCTCGTCGTCGGAACCGCCCGCGAGCTCCGGCATCGCGCTCGTGCAGCCGCCCTGCTGCTGCAGGTCGCGCGGGCAGTCCTGGGACTGCGAGGGCGTCGGCGACGGCGCCGTGGACGCCGACGGCTCGGGCACGGCCGAGGAGTCGGAGTCCTCGGACGGGGTGTCCGGACGGGTGTACTCGGGCACCGAACCGCGGTTGGGCGTCGGCTCGAACCGGGTCCAGCCCACCCCCTCGAAGTACAGCTCGGGCCACGCGTGGGCGTCCCGCAGACCGACCGACATGGTGCCGTTCGACTGCGCGGAGCCCGGCGTGAAGCCCACCGCGACGCGTGCCGGGATGCCGAGCGTGCGGGCCATCGACGCCATGGCGAAGGAGAAGTGGACGCAGAAGCCCTCCTTCTGGTCCAGGAAGCGGGCGATGGCGGACGGACCGCTGCCCGCGCGGACCTGCGTGTTGTACGTGAAGCCGCCCTCGGAGGAGAACCAGTCCTGCAGCTTCACCGCCCGTTCGTAGTCGTTCGCCGACCCCTCGGTGACGTCCCGCGCGGTGGACGCCACCACCGACGGCAGCGAGTCCGGCACCTTGGTGAACTCCCGGGCCAGGTCCGACCGCGGCGCGGGCGCCGACGCGAGCTGCTCGGCCGTCGGCTCCACCACCAGGCTGTTGACGCTGTACTGCGCGCCCCGGGTGGTCTGCCCGCGGTCCCCGACCAGGGCGCGGCCCACCGGCTCGTACCGCCAGCGGCCCTCGATGCGGACCTGGCTGGCCGGATAGGGCATCGGCAGCCAGTTCTGCGCGTAGCGGTCGTCGGCCGAGATGTTCGTCTGGATCTCCGTCCTGCGGACCTCTGGGGACAGGCCCGGCGGGTCGGGCAGGCGCGACGGCACGTCCGAGATGTCCCGGACGGTGGTCCGCCAGGTCGTGCCGTCGAACTTGTCGAGCGAGACGATCCGCAGATACAGGTCCTGGGTGTTCTTGGCGTTCGTGCGGTACGAGATGACCTCGCGGTCCTCCGGCTGGTTCAGGCTGTCCTGGAGCGCGACCAGCGGGTTCACGGCGGAGATCGTGCCGCCCCCGCCCCCGTCGCCGCCCCCGGGCCCGTCCGAGCCGTCGAGCAGGCCCCCGTCGAGCGCGGGCAGCGCGAGCGGCACGACCAGGGCGATGCCGAGGGCGACGGCGCCGATGCGGCGGCCCGTGCGGACCGGGGCGATGGCGCCGCCGTCGGAGTCGAGCCCGGCCGAGACCCGCCCGGGGGCCTGGCCCGAGCCGCCGAAGACCCGCCCCCACTGCGAGAGCCGGTCCCGGCCCTCGGCGAGGAGCAGCAGCAGATACCCGGCCGCCGCGAGCAGGAACCACAGCCACCCGGCGCCGTCCCCGGAGAGCCCGGCCGCGACCGAGTACAGGGCGAGCAGCGGCAGCCCGGCGGGCGCGGCCGTGCGGAACGTCACCGCGAGGGCGTCCACCACCAGGCCCACCACGAGCACACCGCCGACGACCATCAGGCGGATGCCGTCGGTGAGCGGCGCCGGAATGGCGTACCGCCCCACATCGTCGCCGCCCGTCTCCAGGAGCGTGCTGAAGTGCTGGAAGACCTCGGGGCTCGGGATCACCCCGGCGATGGCCTGCTCCCGCGCGAACACCAGCGTCAGGAGCAGCAGCGTCACCAGGGCCTGCACGGCGACCGTGACCGGCCGGGCCAGCGGGACCCGCCGGGCGAGCGCGCCGACGCCGCTCTGCAGCGCCAGCAGGATCGCCGCCTGGACGAGCCAGCCCGATGTGTCGACGAGCGGCAGCAGCGCGCCCGACGCCATCAGCGTGGCGGCGGTGGCACACAGCGCAAGCCGCGTACGCCCACTCATGAAGCACCCCCCGGGCTCACCGAGAACCCCTCGTAGTCGTACCGGCGGTGCCGGGCCCGCGCGCCCCCGGAGTCGCCCGCTGCCGCGCGCCCCCTCATGACCAGCCCCCGGCCGTCGTCCCCGCCGTCGGCGCGGGCCCGGCGCTGGCGCGCAGGCGGTCCGCCTGGCGCCACAGGTCGACCAGGGCCACCCCCGGAGGCACCGCGACCGCCGTCCAGCCCGCCTCGTTGAGCAGCCGCACCGAGTGCTGCGCCGCCGCCGAAGGGGCCGGTCCGGGCCCCTGGGTCCAGGCCGCGCCGTCCAGGACGAAGGCGACCGCGGCGCCGCTGCGCTGGCGCATCTTGGCGATCACCGCGGCCTGCTCGTCGTCCAGTTCGCCGAGGAAGGCCACCAGCAGTCCTTCGTTCCCGCCGCGCAGCACGTCGTACGCGCGCGAGAGGCCCGCGCCGTCCGAGTGGTCGATCACGGCGAGCGTGTCCATCATGAGCCCGGCCGCGTCCGCCGACTCCTGGCTCGCGCCCGCGAAGCCGTCCCCGCCCTCGCCGGGCAGCGAGTTGCCGGTGTCCGTCAGGAGCCGTACCGAGAAGCCCCGTTCGAGCATGTGCACCAGCGCGGACGCGGTGCCCGCCACCGCCCACTCGAAGGCCGAGTCCGGGCCCGCGCCCTGGTAGGCGACGTCCCGGGTGTCGAGGAGCACCGTGCAGCGCGAGCGCTGCGGCTGCTCCTCGCGGCGCACCATCAACTCGCCGTAGCGCGCGGTGGAGCGCCAGTGGACGCGGCGCAGGTCGTCGCCGTAGCGGTACCCGCGCGGGATGACGTCGTCCTCCCCGGCGAGCGCCAGCGAGCGGTGCCGCCCGTCGCCGTACCCCTTGGCCTCGCCCGTGAGCCGCACCGGCGGCAGCGGCTCCACGCGCGGGACGACCGTCAGGGTGTCGTACGTCGAGAAGGAGCGGGTCAGCTCGCACATGCCGAACGGGTCGGTCAGGCGCAGCTGGAGCGGTCCGAGCGGATAGCGGCCGCGCAGGTCCGAGCGCACCCGGTAGGACACCTCGCGGCGGCCCCCCGCCTCGACCCGGTCGAGCACGAAGCGCGGGCGCGGCCCGAGGACGTAGGGCACCCGGTCCTGGAGCATCAGCAGGCCCGTGGGCAGCCGCGAGACGTTGTCCATCCGCAGGTGCACGCGCGCCTCCGAACCGGCGGGCACGCGCGCGGGGGAGAGGCGGCGGCTGCCCGCGACGCGGTAGCGCGTGCGGTAGAGCACGGCCGCGCACACCAGCGGGAGCACCGCGAGGAGCAGGCCGACCCGCAGCAGGTCGCTCTGGCCGAGGACGTAGGCGCACACGGCGGCGGCGATGCCCGCCGCGAAGAAGGAGCGGCCGCGGGTGGTGAGGCCGGCGAGCGCCGTGCGCAGGCCGCCGCGGTCGTCCTCGGCGCGCGCGGCTGGCCCCCCGGCGGCCATCACAGCCTCCGCGAGCCGGGCGGCTGGCCGAAGAAGCCCTGGCCGGGCTGCTGGGTCGCCGGGACGGGGGTGCGCTGGAGGATCTCCAGGACCACCGACTCGGCCGTGCGCCGGTTCAGCTGGGCCTGGGCCGTGGGCAGCAGGCGGTGCGCGAGGACGGCGACGGCGAGGGCCTGCACGTCGTCCGGCAGGGCGAACTCGCGGCCGCTGAGGGCGGCGGAGGCCTTGGCCGCGCGCAGCAGGTGCAGCGTCGCGCGCGGGGACGCGCCGAGGCGCAGGTCCGGGTGGCTGCGGGTGGCCGCGACCAGGTCGACGGCGTATCTGCGCACGGAGTCGGCGACGTGGACCGTGCGGACCGCGTCGATGAGCTTCACGATGTCGTGCGCGTGCGCCACGGGCTGGAGGTCGTCGAGCGGGGAGACCCCGCCGTGCACGTCCAGCATCTGCAGCTCGGCCTCGGGGGCCGGATAGCCGATCGAGACGCGGGCCATGAAGCGGTCGCGCTGCGCCTCGGGCAGCGGGTAGGTGCCCTCCATCTCGACCGGGTTCTGCGTGGCCACCACCATGAAGGGGCTGGGCAGTTCGTACGTCTGCCCGTCGATGGTGACCTGGCGCTCCTCCATGGACTCCAGGAGCGCGGACTGCGTCTTCGGAGACGCGCGGTTGATCTCGTCGCCGATCACGATCTGCGCGAAGATCGCTCCCGGTTTGAACTCGAAGTCACGGCGCTGCTGGTCCCAGATGGACACGCCCGTGATGTCCGAAGGCAGCAGGTCCGGCGTGAACTGGATACGCCGCACCGAGCAGTCGATGGACCGCGCGAGCGCCTTGGCGAGCATGGTCTTGCCCACGCCCGGTACATCCTCGATGAGCAGGTGCCCCTCCGCCAGGAGCACGGTCAGCGAAAGCCGTACGACCTCCGGCTTGCCCTCGATCACGCCCTCGACCGACCTGCGGACACGCTCCGCGGTCGTGGTCAGATCTGTGAGGCTCGCTCGATCGTCATAGGTCGTCACCCGGCCCTCCTCGGCCCTTCCCCACGCTCGGCAAGGAGCACAGGTTTCTTCTTTTCCCGGGCCGACGCTCGCGTGCGGACCGGCCCACCCCGAAACACGGACGCCACGCGTGAAAGGTTCAGCGCGACGCCACACACGCATTCTTGTTGGGCTTACCGGTTCGTGTCACTCGCCTGTGGACAACTGGCGGCGATATGTCAGTGCTTGTCGCCTTTTGGGCACCGGAGATTGTCCGGTACCCAACAGGCAACGGTCACGCAGGGTCGATCTCGCGGAGGAGGCCCGTCTTCACGTCGAACACGAATCCGCGGACGTCGTCGGCGTGCAGGAGGAAGGGCGAGGTCCGCACGCGCTGCATGGACTGGCGCACGTCCTGGTCGACGTCGCGGAACGACTCCACCGCCCACGTCGGCCGCTGCCCGACTTCGTTCTCCAGGTCCTGGCGGAACTCCTCGGTGAGGGACTCGAGGCCGCAGCCGGTGTGGTGGATGAGGACCACGCTGCGGGTGCCGAGCGCCCGCTGGCTGATGGTCAGGGAGCGGATCACGTCATCGGTGACCACACCGCCCGCGTTGCGGATCGTGTGGCAGTCGCCCAGGTCGAGGCCGAGGGCGGAGTGCAGGTCGAGGCGGGCGTCCATGCAGGCGACCACGGCCACGCCGAGGACGGGGCGGGCGTCCATGCCCGGGTCGGTGAAATCGGCGGCGTAGCGCTCGTTGGCCTCGACGAGGCGGTCGGTGACCGTGCCGCCCTCGGATGCGCCGTTTGCGCTTATGGCGTCTTCGGAATTCGTGGGGAGTGATGCGGAAGTCGTCATGACTATGACGGTAGTGGTCACGCATGAACCGGGCCCGCTGTGAGAGGGGACAAAGAACGCCATTGGACGTTGTTGTGAGGTAACCCACAGGGCTCCGGAGGGCGCGTCCGAACCGGTTACACGGGGCGCGTCCGAACCGGTGACGGCGCCCGGACGGCGGCTTCCCGCGCGGCCGGGCCGCGCCGCGCAGGCCGGTTGATTGACCGCGAGACAGGGTGGACTAAAGTGACGCGAAGCGGGAGTGGAGTCCGCTTCCCGCTGGAACGGACCGGAGCTTCGCCACCGGACCGTTCCGGAGATTTCTTGAGTTCCCACGTGCGCGGCGCGTACGTACGGCTCGGCCTCCTCCCGCTCCCGGTCGGCCGACGCCACTTCCCCGGCGCCGGCGGGCCGGATTCCCCTTCATGAGCGGGCGGGGACCCGGCTGTGCGGGCGCCATCCGCGCCGGACCCTGAGAGGGTGCATTGAGTTCTGCCCGACATGTCCCGGTGATGCTCCAGCGGTGCCTGGACCTGTTGGCCCCGGCGCTCGCGGAGCCGGGAGCGGTGGTCGTCGACTGCACCCTCGGCCTCGGCGGCCACAGCGAGGCGCTGCTCGCCGCCTTCCCCTCGGCCCGCCTCATCGCCCTGGACCGCGACAAGGAAGCGCTGCGCCTGTCCGGCGAGCGGCTCGCCCCCTACGGCGACCGCGCCACCCTGGTGCACGCGGTCTACGACGAGCTGCCCGACGTGCTGAAGCGGCTCGGCGTCCCGCGCGTGCAGGGCGTCCTGTTCGACCTCGGGGTCTCCTCCATGCAGCTCGACGAGGCCGACCGCGGCTTCGCCTACGCCCAGGACGCCCCCCTCGACATGCGCATGGACCAGACGACCGGCGTCAGCGCCGCCGAGGTCCTCAACACCTACCCCGCCGGTGAACTCGTGCGGATCCTGCGGCAGTACGGCGAGGAGAAGCAGGCCAAGCGGATCGTCTCCGCCGTCGTGCGCGAGCGCGACAAGGAGCCGTTCAGCAACAGCGCCCGGCTCGTCGAGCTGATCCGCGACTCGCTGCCGCAGGCCGCCAAGCGCACCGGCGGCAACCCCGCCAAGCGCACCTTCCAGGCCCTGCGCATCGAGGTCAACGGCGAGCTGAGCGTCCTGGAGCGGGCCGTCCCCGACGCCGTGAAGGCGCTCGCCGTCGGCGGCCGCATCGCCGTCCTCTCGTACCACTCGCTGGAGGACCGCCTGGTCAAGCAGGTGTTCGCGGCGGGCGCCGCGACCACGGCGCCGCCCGGCCTGCCGATCGTGCCCGAGCAGTACCAGCCCCGGCTCAAGCTGCTCACCCGCGGCGCCGAGCTGCCCACCGAGGAAGAGATCGCCGAGAACCGCCGGGCCGCGCCGGCACGGCTGCGGGGTGCGCAGCGCATCCGCGAGGAAGCCCTGTGAACGGCCGCGCCGGGGACGCCCCGTGACCGGCCGCACCGCAGGATCCCCGAGCGGCCGCACCGCGGGACCCCCGAGCGGTCCCACCGCGGGACCCCCGAGCGGTCCCACCGAAGAGGCCCCGTGAGCCGCGTCCGCGAGGAGGCCGTATGAGCAAGAAGCCCGAGCTGCGGGGGAGGGCCGCGCGGCTCGCCCGGCTGCTGCCCGCGCGCCCGAGCCAG
Organism: Streptomyces sp. RK9; assembly: GCF_045070545.1. Classification (NCBI taxonomy): domain Bacteria; kingdom Bacillati; phylum Actinomycetota; class Actinomycetes; order Kitasatosporales; family Streptomycetaceae; genus Streptomyces; species Streptomyces sp. RK9. The sequence goes on from NZ_CP173703.1 coordinate 2,294,262, forward strand.
GCCGCGCGCACCCCCTTCGTGCTCCTGGTCGTGCTGCTCCTCGGCGGCGGCCTCATCACGCTCCTGATCCTCAACTCCTCCCTGAACGAGGGCTCGTTCCAGCTGTCCAAGCTGAAGAAGGAGACGCAGGAGCTGACCGACGAGGAGCAGGAGCTCCAGAAGGACGTCGACGAGTACGCCGCCCCGGACGCCCTCCAGCGCCGCGCCCGCGAGCTCGGCATGGTCCCCGGCGGCGACCCGGCCTTCCTGTACCCCGACGGCACCGTCCGGGGAAAACCCGGCGTCGCCCCCGGCTCCGCCCTGCGCGAGTCCGCGGCCCGCCGCCCCGTCCCGGTCCCCGGGCCCTCGCAGCTCCCGCCCGTCCCGTCCCCGGCCGCCCCCGCGCCCCCGCCCGCGGCGGCCACCTCTCCGAGCGCCCCCGGGGGCCCGGCACCGCAGCCCTCGGCCCCCGCCGCCGTGTCCCCGGGGGCCCTGGCGACCCCGGCGGCTCCGGCGACCCCGTTCAACGCACCGCCCCCACCCCCGGCCGCTCCCGCGAGGCCCGCCCCCACGACCCCCGGCAGGTGACGTAAGTGACGGACCGCCAACCGCCACCCCCACGCCGCCGGGTCCCCGGCCCGGCACGGCCCGCCCGCCCCGGCGGCCGGAGCGGGCCCGGGCCCGGAGCGCGCCCGCCCGCCTCGCGCCGCCCCCGCCCGTCCGGATCGAGGCCGCCCAGAGGGCCCCAGGCCAAGACCATCCGGCTCGGCAGCCCGCGGCCCCGGCTCCGCATGGTCAGCCTCGGCCTGACCCTGGTGATGCTGGCGTTCGTGGTGCGGCTGTTCCAGGTGCAGGCCGTGGACGCCGACACCTACGCGGCGAAGGCCGAGAAGAACCGGTACTCCACGCACAAGCTGGCCGCCGAGCGCGGGGCCATCACCGACCGCGGCGGCGTCGAACTCGCCACCAGCGTGGACGCGTACGACATCACCGCCGACCCCACCCTCTTCACGCCGAAGGAGACGAAGACCGGCGACGCGCCCGAGCAGGCCGCCGGGCTGCTCGCGCCGATCCTCGACGCGGACGCCGGTGAACTCGCCAAGAAGCTCCGGACGCCCAAGACCCGCTTCACGCTCCTGGCCCGCCGTGAGTCGCCGCAGGTCTGGAAGCAGATCAAGGACCTCCGCTCCGCCCTCGCCGACAAGGCGAACGCCGACCCCAAGGCGGTCAACGTCCTCGCGGGCGTCTTCGCCGTGCCCACCAGCAAGCGCGTGTACCCCAACGACGGCCTGGCCGCCGGGATACTGGGCTGGGTCAACGCCGACGGCAAGGGCGGCGGCGGGGTGGAGCAGCAGCTCGACAAGAAGCTCGCGGGCAAGCAGGGCGAGATCCGCTACGCCCAGTCCGGCGGCCGCCAGGTGCCCACCGCCGGCAGCACCGAGAAGCCCGCGGTGCCCGGCTCGGACGTCGAGCTGACCATAGACCGCGACATCCAGTGGGCCGCCCAGGACGCCATCACCGAGCAGGTGCAGAAGTCCAAGGCCGACCGCGGCTATGTACTGGTGCAGGACACCCGCACCGGCGAGGTCCTCGCCATGGCCAACGCGCCCGGCTTCGACCCCAACAACCTCGCCCAGGCCCGCGGCGCCAGCCTCGGCAACGCCGCCCTCCAGGACGCCTTCGAACCCGGCTCCACCGCCAAGGTCATGTCGATGGCCGCCGTCCTCGAGGAGAACGCCGCCACCCCCGGCACCCGGGTGACCGTGCCCAACCGCCTGCACCGCGGCGACCGGCTCTTCCAGGACGACATCGACCACCCGACCTGGTACCTCACGCTCAACGGCGTGCTCGCCAAGTCCAGCAACATCGGCACCATCCTCGCCACCGGCGAACTCGGCAAGACGCAGCGGGAGGCCAACCGGACCCTCTACTCGTACCTGCGGAAGTTCGGCATCGGCAAGGAGACCGGGCTCGGCTTCCCCGGCGAGACCTCCGGCATCCTCGCGCCGCCCGACAAGTGGTCGACCTCGCAGCAGTTCACGATCCCCTTCGGCCAGGGCGTGTCCATCAACGCCATGCAGGCCGCGTCCGTGTACTCGACCATCGCCAACGGCGGCGTCCGCGTCGAGCCGACGCTGGTGCGCGGCACCAAGGGGCCCGACGGCCGCTTCACGCCCGCGCCCGCGCCGAAGAAGACCCGCGTGGTCAGCGAGAAGACCGCGCGGACCGTGGCGCGGATGCTGGAGTCCGTCGTCGACGACGAGGAGGGCACCGGCACCAAGGCCCGCATCCCCGGCTACCGCGTCGCGGGCAAGACCGGCACGGCCAACCGGGTCGACCCGCAGACCGGCCGCTACCGCGGCTACACCTCCTCCTTCGCCGGCTTCGCGCCCGCCGACAAGCCGCGCGTCACCGTCTACTGCGTCATCCAGAACGCCACGAAGGGCAGCTACTTCGGCGGCCAGATCTGCGGCCCCATCTACAAGAAGGTCATGCAGTTCGCCCTCAAGACGCTCCAGGCCCCGCCCACCGGCAAGGCCCCCGCGCCGCTCCCGGTGACCTACGACCCCGGCGGGCCGAAGCCCCCCGGCCGACCCGCGAACGGCGGCTAGGACGCGCAGCCGGACAGGAACAGCCCGTGACGACCATCACCCCGGACCCGGGGAACCGGCCCGCGACACACCGCGCCGCCGCCCCCGGGCCCCCGCCGCCCCCGACCGACCGCACCGCGCGCGGCCCCCTGCCTTTTGGCCCCAACGGGGGTGCGCCCGGTACGCTCACCGCCGTGCCACACGCTGATCAGTCCCAAACCACCCAGAAGGACGCTCCCGTGACCTACCCGGGACCGCCGAGGCCGACCCAGGTCTCCGCCACCCCCCTCGCGGAGCTCGCCGATCAGCTGGGGGCCGCGGCCCCGGGCACGGACGCCGCCGTCACCGGGATCACCCACGACTCGCGCGCGGTGCGCCCCGGCGACATCTACGCGGCCCTGCCCGGCGCCCGCATGCACGGCGCCGACTTCGTGGCCCAGGCCGCCGACCTCGGCGCCGCCGCGATCCTCACCGACCCGACCGGCGCCGACCGCGCCGCCGCCACGGGACTCCCGGTGCTCGTCGTCGCCGACCCGCGCGGCGGCATGGGCGAGCTGGCCGCGACGGTGTACGGCCACCCGGGCCGCGACCTGCTGCAGATCGGCATCACCGGCACGTCGGGCAAGACCACCACGGCGTACCTCATCGAGGGCGGTCTGAAGGCCGTCCGCGCCACCGGGCTCATCGGCACCGTCGAGATGCGCATCGGCGAGGAGCGCATCAAGTCCGAGCGGACCACGCCCGAAGCCACCGACCTGCAGGCGCTGTTCGCGGTGATGCGCGAGCGCGGCGTCGAGGCGGTCGCCATGGAGGTCTCCAGCCACGCGCTGGTGCTCGGCCGGGTCGACGGCTGCGTCTTCGACGTCGCCGTCTTCAACAACCTCAGCCCGGAGCACATGGAGTTCCACTCCGACATGGAGGACTACTTCCGGGCCAAGGCGCAGCTGTTCACCGAACGGCGTGCCCGGCTCGGCGTGGTCAACCTCGACGACGAGTACGGCCGCCGCCTCCTCACCGAGTCCGAGGTCCCCGTCACCAGCTTCTCCGCCGAGGGCCACCCGGACGCCGACTGGCGCGCCGAGGACGTCGAAGTCGGGCCGCTGGACTCCACGTTCACCGCCGTCGGCCCCAAGGGCGAGCGGATCGCCGCCCGCTCGCCGCTCGCCGGGCCCTTCAACGTCGCCAACACCCTCGCCGCGATCGTGTCGCTCGCCGTCGCCGGGATCGACCCGCAGCAGGCCGCCGACGGCGTCGCGGCCGTGCCGGGCGTCCCCGGCCGCCTGGAGCGCGTCGACGCGGGCCAGCCCTACCTCGCCGTCGTGGACTACGCCCACAAGACGGACGCCGTCGAATCGGTCCTGCGCGCGCTGCGCAAGGTCACCGAGGGCAAGCTGCACATCGTGCTCGGCTGCGGCGGCGACCGCGACCAGACCAAGCGCAGGCCGATGGGCGCGGCCGCGGCCCGGCTCGCCGACTCCGCCGTACTGACGTCCGACAACCCCCGCGGCGAGGACCCTCTCGCCATCCTCGCGACGATGCTCGCGGGCGCCGCCGAGGTGCCCGCCCACGAGCGCGGTGACGTCGCCGTCTTCGAGGACCGCGCCGCCGCCATCCGCGCGGCCGTCGCCCGCGCCGAGCCCGGGGACACCGTCCTGGTCGCGGGCAAGGGACACGAACAGGGCCAGGACATCGCCGGGGTGGTCCGTCCCTTCGACGACCGCCTGGTGCTTCGCGAAGCTATCGAGCAAACCCAGGGATGAAGTTGTGATCGCCCTCTCCCTCGCCGAGATCGCCACCGTCGTCGGCGGGCAGACGTACGACATACCGGATCCGCAGGTCCAGGTGACCGCGCCGGTCGTCATGGACTCCCGTGAGGTGGAGCCCGGCGGCCTGTTCGCCGCCTTCGTGGGCGAGCGCGTCGACGGGCACGACTACGCCGCCCAGGTCGTGGGGGCGGGCGCGGTCGCCGTGCTCGCCTCGCGGCCGTGCGGGGTGCCCGCCATCGTCGTCGACGACGTGCAGACGGCGCTCGGCGCCCTCGCCCGGCACGTCGTCGCCCGGCTCGGCGCCACCCTCGTCGCCCTCACGGGATCCGCGGGCAAGACCAGCACCAAGGATCTGATCGCCCAGGTCATCGGCCGCAAGGCGCCCACCGTGTGGACGCCGGGATCGTTCAACAACGAGATCGGCCTGCCGCTGACCGCGCTGAGCGCCACCGACGAGACGAGGTTCCTCGTCCTGGAGATGGGCGCCCGCGGCATCGGCCACATCCGGTACCTCACCGGGCTGACGCCGCCCCGGATCGGCCTCGTCCTGAACGTCGGCACCGCCCACATCGGCGAGTTCGGCGGCCGCGAGCAGATCGCGCAAGCAAAGGGCGAGCTGGTCGAGGCACTGCCGGCCGACGGCGCCGCGATCCTCAACGCCGACGACCCCCTCGTACGCGCGATGGCCTCCCGTACGAAGGCCCGGGTGCTGCTCTTCGGAGAGGCCGCCGACGCCGACGTACGTGCCGAGAATGTCCGGCTCACCGAGAACGGACAGCCCGCCTTCACGCTCACCACACCCACCGGGTGCAGCGACGTGCGGCTGCGCCTGTACGGTGAGCACCACGTGTCGAACGCGCTCGCCGCGGCCGCCGTCGCCCATGAGCTGGGCATGTCCGTGGACGAGATCGCCCTCGCGCTCTCCGAGGCGGGCACGCTGTCCCGCTGGCGGATGGAGGTCACCGAGCGCCCGGACGGCGTGACGGTCGTCAACGACGCCTACAACGCGAACCCCGAGTCCATGCGAGCCGCCCTGCGCGCGCTCGCGGCCATGGGCAGAGCCGCGCAGGCCGAGGGCGGGCGCACGTGGGCGGTGCTCGGTCACATGGCCGAGCTCGGTGACGACGGGCTCGCCGAGCACGACGCGGTCGGACGCCTTGCCGTCCGGCTGAACGTGAACAAGCTCGTGGCAGTCGGGGGCAGGGAAGCGTCCTGGCTCCAACTGGGCGCATACAACGAGGGTTCGTGGGGTGAGGAGTCGGTGCACGTGTCCGACGCACAGGCGGCGATCGACCTGCTGCGCAGCGAGCTGCGCCCGGGAGACGTCGTGCTGGTGAAGGCGTCCAGATCGGTCGGTCTCGAGCGGGTCGCGCTGACGCTGCTCGACGACGCCGCCGCGTCTTCGGAGGGGCGGGTCGCCGGCCGATGAGGCAGATCCTCTTCGCGGGTGTGATCGGGCTCTTCCTGACCCTGGTCGGTACGCCCCTGCTGATCAAGCTCCTGGCCCGCAAGGGCTATGGCCAGTTCATCCGGGACGACGGCCCGCGCGAGCACCACAGCAAGCGCGGTACGCCGACGATGGGTGGCATCGCCTTCATCCTGGCCACGCTCATCGCGTACTTCCTCACGAAGTTCATCACCGGCGGCGAGTTCACGCTCTCCGGCCTGCTGGTGCTCTTCCTGATGGCGGGCATGGGCCTGGTCGGCTTCCTCGACGACTACATCAAGATCGTCAAGCAGCGCTCGCTCGGTCTGCGCGCCAAGGCCAAGATGGCGGGTCAGCTGATCGTCGGCATCGGCTTCGCCGTGCTCGCGCTGAACTGGCCCGACAACCGCAACCAGACCCCGGCCTCCACCAAGCTGTCGTTCGTCACGGACTTCGGCTGGTCGATCGGCCCGGTCCTGTTCGTGGTCTGGGCGCTGTTCATGATCCTCGCGATGTCGAACGGCGTGAACCTCACCGACGGCCTCGACGGCCTCGCCACCGGCGCCTCCGTGATGGTCTTCGGTGCCTACACCTTCATCGGCGTCTGGCAGTACCAGGAGTCCTGCGCCAACGCCAACACCCTCACCAACCCCGAGGCGTGTTTCGAGGTCAGAGACCCACTCGACCTGGCGGTCGTGGCCTCCGCGCTGATGGGCGCCTGCTTCGGCTTCCTGTGGTGGAACACCTCGCCCGCGAAGATCTTCATGGGCGACACCGGCTCGCTTGCCCTCGGCGGCGCGCTCGCCGGACTCGCGATCTGCTCCCGCACGGAGCTGCTCCTCGCGCTCCTCGGCGGCCTCTTCGTCCTGATCACCATGTCCGTGGTCATCCAGGTCGGCTCCTTCCGCCTCACCGGCAAACGCGTCTTCCGGATGGCGCCACTCCAGCACCACTTCGAGCTAAAGGGGTGGTCGGAAGTCCTTGTCGTGGTCCGCTTCTGGATCATCCAGGGCATGTGCGTGATCGTCGGTCTCGGACTCTTCTACGCAGGGTGGGCGGCCACCAAGTGACCAGCTGGCAGGGCAGGAACGTCACCGTCGCCGGGCTCGGCGTGAGCGGCCTCAGCGCCGCCCGCGCGCTCGCGGGCCTCGGCGCGGTGGTGACGGTCGTGGACGGCGGCGACGGCGACGCCCAGCGGACACGCGCCGCGGAGCTCGCCGGAACCGGCATCTCCGTACGCCTCGGGGACGCCGAGACGCTCCCCGACGGCACCGACCTCGTCGTCACCTCGCCCGGCTGGAAGCCCTCGTCGCCGCTGTTCACGGCCGCCGCCGAGGCGGGCGTCGACGTCGTCGGCGACGTCGAGATCGCCTGGCGCCTGCGCGGCCCCGACGCCGCGCCCTGGCTCGCGATCACCGGCACCAACGGCAAGACCACGACCACGCAGATGCTCGCGTCGATCCTGGCCGCGGCCGGGCTGCGCACGGCGGCCGTCGGCAACATCGGCACGCCCATCGTGGACGTGGTCCTCGAAGGCGACGATGCCTACGACGTCCTCGCCGTCGAGCTGTCCTCCTACCAGCTGCACTGGGCGCCCTCCCTGCGCGCCCACTCGGCGGCCGTCCTGAACCTGGCCCCCGACCACCTCGACTGGCACGGCACCATGGAGGCGTACGCCGCCGACAAGGGCCGCATCTACGAGGGCAACCAGGTCGCCTGCGTCTACAACGTCGCCGACAAGGCGACCGAGGACCTGGTCCGCGAGGCCGACGTCGAGGAGGGCTGCCGCGCCATCGGTTTCACGCTGGCCGCGCCCGCCCCCTCGCAACTGGGCGTCGTGGACGGCATCCTGGTCGACCGTGCCTTCGTGCCGGACCGCCAGAAGCAGGCCCAGGAGCTCGCCGAGGTCTCCGACGTCCGCCCGCCCGCCCCGCACAACATCGCCAACGCCCTCGCTGCCGCGGGACTCGCGCGCGCGTTCGGCGTGGAGGCGGCCGCGGTGCGCGAGGGGCTGCGCGCCTTCCGGCCGGACGAGCACCGGATCGAGCACGTCGCCGACGTCGAGAACGTCGCCTACATCGACGACTCCAAGGCCACCAACACCCACGCCGCGCAGGCGTCGTTGGCGGCGTACGAGTCGATCGTGTGGATCGCCGGTGGCCTCGCCAAGGGCGCCACCTTCGACGAGCTGGTCGCGGGCGCCGCGGGGCGGCTGCGGGGGGTCGTCCTCATCGGCGCCGACCGCGCGCTGATCGCCGAAGCGCTCGCGCGACACGCGCCGGAAGTACCCGTCGTGGACCTCGACCGGACGGACACTGGGGCGATGTCCGAGGCCGTACGGCAGGCCGCGCGGCTCGCGCGGCCGGGGGACACCGTCCTGATGGCGCCCGCCTGTGCGTCGATGGACATGTTCACCAACTACAACAAGCGTGGTGACGCGTTCGCGGCAGCGGTCCGCGAGCTCGGCGCGAGCGCCTGACGGCGGGCCCAGCGTGGTCCGGGGGCGCCCGGCACCCGAAGGAGGGCACGTGGCAGCCGTGGGAACGCCGTCGTGGCGGGGGTTTCGTGGTCGGCCGCGCGCCGGCGGGGGCAGCGCCCGCGCGGGCGCGGGGTGCCGCTGATGGCCGGGCGCGCCTCCGTGCGCACCCCGCGCACCCCGAAGCGACCGGTGCGGCCGCGGACCACGCCGGTGGCCCGCGAGAGCGCGCTGAGGCGGCTCTACGACCGGGCCCGCAAGGCCTGGGACCGGCCGCTGACCGCGTACTACCTGATCCTCGGCAGCAGCCTGCTGATCACGGCGCTCGGCCTGGTGATGGTCTACTCCGCGTCGATGATCCAGGCGCTGCAGCTGAACCTGCCCGCCTCCTACTTCTTCCGCAAGCAGTTCGTCGCCGCGGTCCTCGGCTCCGCCCTGCTGCTCATCGCCATGCGGATGCCGGTCAAGCTGCACCGGGCGCTGTCCTACCCGATGCTGGCCGCCTCCGTCTTCCTGATGATCCTGGTCCAGATCCCCGGGATAGGGCGCAGCGTCAACGGCAATCAGAACTGGATCTATTTGGGGGGCCCTTTCCAGCTCCAGCCCAGTGAGTTCGGCAAGCTCGCGCTGGTGCTCTGGGGCGCGGACCTGCTGGCCCGCAAACAGGACAAGCGGCTGCTCACCCAGTGGAAGCACATGCTGGTGCCGCTGGTCCCGGTCACCTTCATGCTGCTCGGCCTGATCATGCTGGGCGGCGACATGGGCACGGCCATCATCCTCACCGCGATCCTGTTCGGCCTGCTGTGGCTGGCGGGTGCCCCGACCCGGCTGTTCGCCGGGGTCCTGAGCATCGCGGCCGTCCTCGGTGTGATCCTCATCAAGACCAGCCCGAACCGGATGGCCCGGCTCGCCTGCATCGGCGCGACCGACCCCGGACCCGGCGACCAGTGCTGGCAGGCCGTACACGGCATCTACGCCCTGGCCTCCGGCGGATTCTTCGGTTCCGGCCTCGGCGCGAGTGTGGAAAAATGGGGTCAACTGCCCGAACCGCACACCGACTTCATCTTCGCCATCACCGGGGAGGAACTCGGTCTGGCGGGGACGCTGTCGGTGCTCGCCCTGTTCGCGGCTCTAGGCTATGCGGGTATCCGCGTGGCCGGACGCACGGAGGACCCCTTCGTGAGGTACGCAGCGGGAGGCGTGACCACCTGGATCACGGCCCAGGCCGTGATCAACGTCGGTGCGGTGCTCGGTCTGCTGCCGATCGCCGGTGTCCCGCTTCCGCTGTTCTCCTACGGAGGCTCAGCCCTGCTGCCGACCATGTTCGCCGTGGGACTCCTGATCGCCTTCGCGCGTGAGGACCCCGCTGCGAAGGCGGCCCTGGCCATGCGGCAGCCTCGGGTGAGATGGAACACGATGCGACGGCGCGTCAAGGCGCGTTCGTCCGGAGAGCGGTGAATTTCGGTGCATGTCGTACTCGCCGGTGGGGGGACCGCCGGCCACATCGAGCCCGCGCTCGCCCTCGCGGACGCCCTGCGCAGGCAGGACCCGACCGTGGGGATCACGGCCCTGGGCACGGAGCGCGGCCTCGAGACCCGACTCGTACCCGAGCGGGGCTATGAACTCGCCCTCATCCCCGCCGTGCCGCTGCCGCGCAAGCCCACCCCCGAGCTGATCACCGTGCCCGGGCGGCTGCGCGGCACCATCAAGGCGGCCGAGCAGATCCTGGAGCGCACCAAGGCCGACTGCGTGGTGGGCTTCGGCGGCTATGTGGCGCTGCCCGGCTATCTGGCGGCCAAGCGCGCGGGTGTGCCGATCGTGGTGCACGAGGCCAACGCGCGCCCCGGCCTCGCCAACAAGATCGGCTCGCGGTACGCCTCCGGGGTCGCGGTCTCCACGCCCGACAGCAAGCTGCGCGGCTCGCGCTACATCGGCATCCCGCTGCGCCGCACCATCGCGCTGCTCGACCGGGCCCGGGTCCGCCCGGAGGCCCGCGCGGCCTTCAACCTCGACCCGAACCTGCCGACGCTGCTCGTCTCCGGCGGCTCCCAGGGCGCCCGGCGCCTGAACGAGGTCGTCCAGCAGGTCGCCCCGGTCCTCCAGCGCGCGGGCATCCAGATCCTGCACGCGGTCGGCCCGAAGAACGAAATGCCGTACGTGGAGAACATGCCCGGGATGCCCCCCTACATCCCGGTACCGTACGTGGACCGGATGGACCTCGCGTACGCCGCGGCCGACATGATGCTCTGCCGCGCGGGCGCGATGACCGTCGCCGAGCTGTCCGCCGTCGGGCTGCCGGCCGCCTACGTCCCGCTGCCCATCGGCAACGGCGAACAGCGGCTGAACGCCCAGCCGGTGGTCAAGGCGGGCGGCGGCCTGCTGGTCGACGACGCGGAGCTCACCCCCGAGTGGGTCCAGGGCAACGTCCTGCCCGTGCTCGCCGACCCGCACCGGCTGTACGAGATGTCCCGTGCCGCATCGGAGTTCGGCCGCAGGGACGCCGACGACCTCCTCGTCAACATGGTGTACGAGGCGATTGCGTCACGCCGCAACGCGTGAGAGAAGGCAGGGGACTGTGGCCGGACGGGCCGGACCGACGACCGCCGAACGGCGGGGGGCCGGGTCTGCCCCGTCCCGCCCGTCCCGCCCCCGCCGCCCGCGCCTTCCGCGGGCGCTGCGGGCACCGCGGGTGCGCCTCCTGATCGTCCTGGTGCTGGGCCTCGCCGTGCTCGCCGGGGGCGGCGCCTGGGTGTTCTACGGCTCGCCGTGGCTGCGGGTGGAGCGGGTGACGACGTCCGGGACGATGGTCCTCAAGCCGCACGAGGTGCGCGAGATCGCGGGCGTACCGGTCGGGGAACCGCTGATTTCGGTCGATTCCGGAGCCATCGAAGAGCGGCTTCGGAGAAAATTGCCCCGAATTGACTCGGTTGATGTCGTCCGCTCCTGGCCCCATGGAATCGCACTGAAAGTGACGGAGCGCACGCCGGTCCTGCTCATCGAAAAGGGCGGAAAGTTCATCGAAGTGGACGCGAAGGGTGTTCGTTTCGCCACGGTCGAGAAGGCGCCGAAGGACACCCCCCGCCTCGAAATGGCCACGGACCCCGCCGGCAGCGCCGCCGCGAGCCTGCGCCGCTTCGACGCGGCCCGGCTGCGCCGCGAGGCCGTCCGCGTGGTCGCCGCCCTGCCCGGCGCGGTCGCCGCGGACACCCGGACCGTCAAGGTCCGTTCGTACGACTCCATCTCGCTGCGCCTTCGCGACGACCGCACGGTGATGTGGGGGAGCGGGGAGAAGGGCCGGGCAAAGGCCGAGGCGCTCGCCGGGCTCATGAAAGCAGTTCCGAAGGCACGGCACTTCGATGTGAGCGTCCCCACCGCCCCTGCGTCATCGGCGAGTTGACGTACATCAGCGCAGGCCAGCACCCTGGATGGGCAGGCTTAAGCCTGATCACATAGGGTGAAAAGAAAAACGGGAGGTTCGGCGTGTTCGTTGAACGTGCGCCACTTGTCGACTTAGTGTCCTGTTCGGAAGAGTCCAGGGAACAGACACACTGGTAACCCTAAACTTCAGCGTTAGGGTTCGGGTCGGCGTTCGGACCGTCCCATTCGGCATCAGTCGTCGTATCGCTCAAGCGCGAGACGGCGACACGTAACTCGAGGCGAGAGGCCTTCGACGTGGCAGCACCGCAGAACTACCTCGCAGTCATCAAAGTCATCGGTGTCGGCGGCGGTGGTGTCAATGCCATCAACCGGATGATCGAGGTCGGTCTCAAGGGCGTCGAGTTCATCGCCATCAACACCGACGCGCAAGCCCTGTTGATGAGCGACGCCGACGTCAAGCTCGACGTGGGCCGTGAACTCACCCGCGGACTCGGCGCAGGAGCCAACCCGGCCGTCGGCCGCAAGGCCGCCGAGGACCACCGCGAGGAGATCGAGGAGGTCCTCAAGGGGGCCGACATGGTCTTCGTGACGGCCGGTGAGGGCGGCGGCACCGGCACGGGCGGCGCGCCCGTGGTCGCCAACATCGCGCGTTCCCTCGGCGCCCTGACGATCGGTGTGGTCACCAGGCCGTTCACCTTCGAGGGCCGTCGCCGCGCGAACCAGGCGGAGGACGGCATCGCCGAGCTCCGCGAAGAGGTCGACACCCTCATCGTCATCCCCAACGACCGGCTCCTGTCCATCTCGGACCGCCAGGTCAGCGTGCTCGACGCCTTCAAGTCGGCCGACCAGGTGCTCCTCTCCGGTGTGCAGGGCATCACCGACCTCATCACCACGCCCGGCCTGATCAACCTCGACTTCGCCGACGTCAAGTCGGTCATGTCCGAGGCGGGTTCGGCGCTCATGGGCATCGGCTCGGCCCGCGGCGACGACCGCGCGGTGGCCGCGGCCGAGATGGCGATCTCCTCGCCGCTCCTGGAGGCGTCCATCGACGGCGCCCGGGGCGTCCTGCTCTCCATCTCCGGCGGCTCCGACCTCGGCCTCTTCGAGATCAACGAGGCCGCCCAACTGGTCAGCGAGGCCGCGCACCCCGAAGCCAACATCATCTTCGGCGCGGTCATCGACGACGCGCTGGGCGACGAGGTCCGGGTCACCGTCATCGCGGCCGGCTTCGACGGCGGCCAGCCCCCGTCCAAGCGGGACAACGTGCTCGGCTCGGCGTCCGCCAAGCGCGAGGAGCCGGCGCCCCAGGCCCGGCAGCCCGAACCGTCCCGTCCGGCCCCGGCGTTCGGCGGCCTCGGCAGCGTCACCCCGCGCGACGACGCCCCCGCGGCCGAGCAGCCCGAGCCGGTCCAGGCCAGCGAGCCCCCGGCCTCGTCGGCGACCCCGCCGCAGGTCCCCTCGACCCGTCTGCACCAGGACAGCCAGGCCGAAGAGCTGGACGTGCCGGACTTCCTGAAGTGATAGACCAGCGCTTGGAGACGAGCACCGCGAGCGGCGCCCACTTCGCCTTCACCGACCGGTGGGGCGGGGTGAGCGCCGTTCCGTACGAGGAGCTCAACCTCGGCGGAGCGGTCGGCGACGACCCCGAATCCGTACGCCACAACCGCGCGGCCGTCGCCGAGAACCTCGGCATCGACCCCGCGCGCGTGGTCTGGATGAACCAGGTGCACGGCCGGGACGTCGCCGTGGTCGACGGCCCCTGGGCGGACCGCGAGGAGATCCCGGCGGTCGACGCGGTCGTCACCGCCCGGCGCGGTGTCGCCCTCGCCGTCCTCACCGCCGACTGCACCCCGGTGCTGCTCGCCGACCCGGTCGCGGGAGTCGCCGCGGCCGCGCACGCGGGCCGGCCCGGAATGGTCGCCGGGGTGGTGCCCGCGGCCGTCGAGGCCATGGTGGCCCTCGGCGCGCGCCCGGACCGGATCGTGGCCCGCACCGGGCCCGCCGTCTGCGGCCGTTGTTACGAAGTACCCGCGGACATGCGCGCCGACGTCGCCGCCGTGGAACCCGCGGCGTACGCCGAGACGAGCTGGGGCACCCCCGCGGTCGACGTGACCGCCGGAGTGCACGCGCAGCTCGACCGGCTCGGCGTGCGCGACCGGGAGCAGTCGCCGGTGTGCACGCGGGAGTCGGGCGATCACTTCTCGTACCGCCGCGACCGTACGACCGGTCGGCTCGCGGGCTATGTGTGGTTGGACTGATGGGGCATGACGGACCGTAAGGCGGAACTCGCCGGAAATCTGGCGAAAGTAGAAGAACGCATCGCGGCGGCCTGCGCGGCGGCGGGCCGCAAGCGCGAGGAACTGACCCTGATCGTGGTCACCAAGACCTACCCCGCGAGCGATGTGCGGTTTCTCTCGGAACTCGGCGTGCGTCATGTCGCCGAGAACCGCGACCAGGACGCGGCGCCGAAGGCCGCGGACTGCGCGGACCTCCCGCTCAGCTGGCACTTCGTGGGGCAGCTGCAGACCAACAAGGTGCGCTCCGTGGTCGGTTACGCGGACGTCGTGCAGTCGGTGGACCGGCCCAAGCTGGTCACGGCGCTGTCCACGGCCGCCGTGCGCGCCGGGCGTGAGATCGGCTGTCTGCTCCAGGTCGCCCTGGACGCGGAGGCCGACGGGCGGGGGGACCGCGGTGGCGTGGGCCCCGGCGGGATCGAGGAGTTGGCCGCACGCGTGGCCGACGCCCCCGGGCTGCGGCTCGACGGCCTGATGACCGTCGCGCCGCTCACCGGGGAATACGCGGGACGGCAACAGGCGGCGTTCGAGCGGCTGATGGATTTGTCGACTGCCCTGCGCGTGGCCCATCCGGCTGCGAACATGGTGTCGGCAGGGATGAGTGCGGACCTCGAACAGGCCGTGGCGGCCGGAGCGACACATGTGCGCGTCGGTACGGCGGTACTCGGAGTCCGACGCGGGCTCGGGTAACGTCGCCAGGAAGTCGGACCACAGCAGAAAATATGGTCATTCCCGCAGTTCGGCGGGAGGCCACGTGGATCGCGGGCAGTTGATGACGACGGACCTCTCGATCCACCACAGAGCGGAGGACTCAGAGCATGGCCGGCGCGATGCGCAAGATGGCGGTCTACCTCGGCCTCGTGGAGGACGACGGTTACGACGGTCGGGGCTTCGACCCCGACGACGATTTCGAGCCCGAGCCGGAGCCCGAGCGCGACCGCCGACGGCACGAGCCGTCGCACCAGTCCCACCAGTCCCACCTCGCGGACCGGGACTTGGACCGGGACGAATCGGTACGAGTGGTGCAGCCGCCCGCGCCCCGCGAACCGGCGCCGCGCGCCGCTTCGCTTCCCGCTGAATCGGGACGTCCGGCGCGAATCGCCCCCGTGGCATCCATCACACCTGAACGCCAGAGCCTGGAGAAGAACGCACCGGTGATCATGCCCAAGGTCGTGTCCGAGCGTGAGCCCTACCGCATCACCACACTTCACCCCCGGACCTACAACGAAGCCCGTACCATCGGGGAACACTTCCGCGAAGGCACCCCGGTGATCATGAACTTGACGGAGATGGACGACACGGATGCGAAGCGACTTGTCGACTTTGCCGCCGGTCTCGTCTTCGGCCTGCATGGCAGTATCGAGCGAGTGACGCAGAAGGTGTTCCTGTTGTCGCCTGCTAACGTCGATGTCACGGCGGAGGACAAGGCCCGCATCGCAGAGGGCGGGTTCTTCAACCAGAGCTGAGACGCAAGTGCAGTAGACAGCAGTCATCGGATCGACACAGCACGGCTCGACTGAGGACAACTGAGGACAGGGGAGAGGGAAACACGAACATGGGCGTGGTCTTGCAAGTGATCTACATCGCTCTGATGTGTTTCCTGATCGTGCTGATCTTCCGGCTGGTCATGGACTACGTCTTCCAGTTCGCCCGCTCATGGCAACCCGGCAAGGCGATGGTGGTCGTTCTGGAGGCCACCTACACTGTCACCGATCCACCGCTCAAGCTTCTGCGGCGGTTCATTCCGCCGCTGCGTCTCGGGGGCGTGGCGCTCGACCTGTCCTTCTTCGTGCTGATGATCATCGTCTACATCCTGATCTCCGTCGTGAGCCGGCTGTGAGCGCGATGTCAACTACGTTCTTGCCGAATGCCGACGACTACGTTGAGGTGAAGAGATGCCGCTGACCCCCGAGGACGTGCGGAACAAGCAGTTCACGACCGTCCGCCTCCGAGAAGGCTATGACGAGGACGAGGTCGATGCCTTCCTAGATGAGGTCGAGGCCGAGCTGACCCGTCTGCTCCGCGAGAACGAGGACCTGCGCGCCAAGTTGGCCGCAGCCACGCGTGCCGCCGCGCAGAACCAGCAGCAGGGCGGCATGCGCAAGGGCCCCGGCGGTCCCGGTGGCCCCGACGGGCCGCAGGACCAGCGAGGTCCCGGCGCCCCCGTGCCCGCCGCAATATCTGGCCCGCAGCCGGTGCCGCCGCAGCAGCAGCACCCGATGGGCGGCCCGCCCCAGCTGCCGGGCGGCGCTCCGCAGCTTCCCCCGGGCCCCGGCGGCCACGGTCCGCAGGGCGGCCCGCAGGGTCCTGGCCCGATGGGTCAGGGTCCCGGTCCGATGGGCCAGGGTCAGATGCAGGGTCAGATGGGTGGCCCCATGGGCGGCCCGATGGGCGGACACGGCCCGCAGCTTCCGCAGCCCGGCCAGGGCCCCGGCGGCGACAGCGCCGCCCGTGTGCTCTCGCTCGCGCAGCAGACCGCCGACCAGGCGATCGCGGAGGCCCGTTCCGAGGCCAACAAGATCGTGGGCGAGGCCCGTTCGCGCGCCGAGGGCCTGGAGCGGGACGCCCGCGCCAAGGCCGACGCCCTGGAGCGGGACGCGCAGGAGAAGCACCGCGTCGCGATGGGCTCCCTGGAGTCCGCACGCGCCACGCTCGAGCGCAAGGTCGAGGACCTGCGCGGCTTCGAGCGCGAGTACCGCACGCGGCTGAAGTCCTACCTGGAGTCGCAGCTGCGTCAGCTGGAGACCCAGGCCGACGACTCGCTGGCCCCGCCGCGGACCCCGGCGACCGCGTCGCTTCCGCCGTCCCCGGCGCCCTCCATGGCCTCGGCCGGCGCGGGTGCCCCGTCCTACGGCGGCAACCAGTCGATGGGTGGCAACCAGCCCGCGGGCGCGCCGTCCTACGGCGGGCAGCAGCAGATGTCGCCCGCGATGACGCAGCCGATGGCGCCGGTGCGGCCGCAGGGCCAGCAGCCGATGCAGCAGGCTCCGTCCCCGATGCGGGGATTCCTCATCGACGAGGACGACAACTGACGGGCAGCACCACGCCGTAGGCGTCGGCTGGCTGTACAGGGCGAGGCCCCCGGGAATCCGGGGGCCTCGCCCTTTTGCTGTGCCGTGCGGCGAGCCCCGGTCAGCAGAAACGTTCCGACGTTTGTGCGCGGGTACGCAACGCCGAAGGCCCGGGCGCACCAAGATCTTGGTGCGCCCGGGCCTTCGTTGCTGCTGCTACGCCTTGCGGAGGCGGAAGGTGAGGTTCACGGAGTCGTCCTTGAAGGGCTCGCCGTAGGTGTCGTCGGCCTCTCCCTCGGCGAAGTCCGTGGCCAGGACCTCGTCCGCGATGAGGGCGGTGTGGTCGGTCAGGGCCGTGACGACGGCCGGGTCGGCGGACGTCCAGCGCAGGGCGATCCGGTCCGCGACGTCCAGGCCGCTGTTCTTGCGGGCCTCCTGGATCAGGCGGATCGCGTCCCGGGCCAGGCCCGCGCGGCGCAGCTCGTCCGTGAGCTCCAGGTCGAGGGCGACCGTGGCGCCGGAGTCGGACGCCACCGACCAGCCCTCGCGCGGGGTCTCGGTGATGATGACCTCGTCCGGGGCGAGCGTCACCGTCTCCCCGTCGACCTCCACCGAGGCGTTGCCCTCGCGCAGGGCGAGGGACAGCGCGGCCGCGTCGGCCTCCGCGACGGCCTTGGCCACCGCCTGCACGCCCTTGCCGAACCGCTTGCCGAGGGCACGGAAGTTGGCCTTGGCGGTGGTGTCGACCAGGGAGCCGCCGACCTCCGAGAGGGAGGCGAGGGAGGAGACGTTCAGCTCCTCCGTGATCTGCGTGTGCAGTTCGGGGCTGAGCGTGTCGAAACCGGCGACGGCGACGAGCGCGCGGGACAGCGGCTGACGGGTCTTGACGCCCGACTCCGCGCGCGTGGCCCGGCCCAGCTCGACGAGGCGGCGCACCAGGGCCATCTGCTTCGACAGCTCCGGGTCGACCGCCGACAGGTCCGCCTCCGGCCAGCTCGCCAGGTGCACCGACTCCGGGGCGTCGGGCGTGACCGGCACGACCAGGTCCTGCCAGACGCGCTCCGCGATGAACGGCGTCAGCGGGGCGAGCAGCCGCGTGATCGTCTCGACGACCTCGTGCAGGGTGCGCAGCGCGGCCGCGTCGCCCTGCCAGAAGCGGCGCCTCGAACGGCGGACGTACCAGTTGGAGAGGTTGTCGACGAACGTGGACAGGAGCTTTCCGGCACGCTGGGTGTCGTAGGCGTCCAGGGCCTGCGTCACCTGGTCGGTGAGCGCGTGCAGCTCGCTGAGCAGCCAGCGGTCAAGGAGCGGGCGGTCGGCGGGCGCCGGGTCGGTGTCCGAGGGGGCCCACTTCGACGTACGGGCGTAGAGCGCCTGGAAGGCGACCGTGTTCCAGTACGTCAGGAGGGTCTTGCGGACGACCTCCTGGATGGTGCCGTGGCCGACGCGGCGGGCAGCCCACGGGGAGCCGCCGGCCGCCATGAACCAGCGGACCGCGTCGGCGCCGTGCCGGTCCATGAGCGGGATCGGGTCCAGGGTGTTGCCGAGGTGCTTGGACATCTTGCGGCCGTCCTCGGCGAGGATGTGGCCGAGGCAGACGACGTTCTCGTAACTCGACTTGTCGAAGACCAGGGTGCCGACGGCCATCAGCGTGTAGAACCAGCCGCGGGTCTGGTCGATGGCCTCCGAGATGAACTGCGCGGGGTAGCGGCTCTCGAAGAGTTCCTTGTTCTTGTGGGGGTAGCCCCACTGCGCGAACGGCATCGAGCCCGAGTCGTACCAGGCGTCGATGACCTCGGGCACGCGCACCGCTTCGAGGGAGCAGCCCTCGTGGGTGCAGGTGAACGTGACGTCGTCGATGAACGGGCGGTGCGGGTCGAGGTCCGACTGGTCGGTGCCCGTCAGCTCGGTCAGCTCGGCGCGGGAGCCGACGCAGGTGAGGTGGTTCTCCTCGCAGCGCCAGATGGGCAGCGGGGTGCCCCAGTAGCGGTTGCGGGACAGCGCCCAGTCGACGTTGTTGGTCAGCCAGTCGCCGAAGCGGCCGTGCTTGACGGATTCCGGGAACCAGTTGGTCTTCTCGTTCTCCTCCAGAAGCCGGTCCTTGACAGCCGTGGTGCGGATGTACCAGGAAGGCTGGGCGTAGTAGAGGAGCGCGGTGTGGCAGCGCCAGCAGTGCGGGTAGCTGTGCTCGTACGCGATGTGCCGGAACAGCAGGCCGCGGTCGTCGAGGTCCTTGGTGAGGGACTCGTCGGCCTTCTTGAAGAAGACGCCGCCCACGAGCGGGACGTCCTCCTCGAAGGTGCCGTCCGGGCGGACGGGGTTCACGACCGGCAGGCCGTAGGACCGGCAGACCTTGAGGTCGTCCTCACCGAAGGCGGGGGACTGGTGGACGAGGCCGGTGCCGTCCTCCGTGGTCACGTAGTCGGCGTTGACCACGTAGTGCGCCTCCGCCGGGAACTCCACGAGCTCGAAGGGGCGCTGGTACGTCCAGCGCTCCATCTCGGCGCCGGTGAAGCTCTGGCCCGTGGTCTCCCAGCCCTCGCCGAGGGCCTTCTCCACCAGGGGCTCGGCGACGACCAGCTTCTCCTTGCCGTCGGTCGCCACTACGTAGGTGACGTCCGGGTGCGCGGCGACCGCCGTGTTGGACACCAGCGTCCACGGGGTGGTCGTCCACACCAGGAGCGCGGCCTCGCCCGCGAGGGGGCCGCCGGTCAGCGGGAAGCGGACGTAGACGGACGGGTCGACGACCGTCTCGTAGCCCTGCGCCAGCTCGTGGTCGGACAGGCCCGTGCCGCAGCGGGGGCACCAGGGGGCGACGCGGTGGTCCTGGACGAGGAGGCCCTTGTCGAAGATCTCCTTGAGGGACCACCAGACGGACTCGATGTACTCCGGGTTCATCGTCCGGTAGGCGCCGTCGAGGTCCGTCCAGTAGCCCATGCGGGTCGTCAGGTCGGCGAAGGCGTCCGTGTGGCGGGTCACCGACTCGCGGCACTTGGCGTTGAACTCGGCGATGCCGTACGCCTCGATGTCCTTCTTGCCGTTGAAGCCCAGTTCCTTCTCGACCGCCAGCTCCACGGGCAGGCCGTGGCAGTCCCAGCCGGCCTTGCGGGCGACGTGGTAGCCGCGCATCGTGCGGAAGCGCGGGAAGACGTCCTTGAAGACACGGGCCTCGATGTGGTGCGCGCCGGGCATGCCGTTGGCCGTGGGCGGGCCCTCGTAGAACACCCACTCGGGGCGGCCCTCGGACTGCTCGAGGCTCTTGGCGAAGATCTTCTGCTGCTCCCAGAAGTCGAGCACGGCGTGCTCCAGAGCGGGCAGGTCGACCTGGGCGGGCACCTGGCGGTACTGCGGCGGCGTCATTCGCTTTTCCTCCGGCGGACGTTCTTCCCTTCCGTCGGAGGGACGAGAGGCGCATCGCTGCGCTCCCGCGGTACCACCCTCCTTGGCCCTCCGGCGCTGGCGCCACAGGGCCCCCTCATTGGGGTCGCGATGCCGGGTCTACTCACCCGGCCCGTCCCCGATGGGGGCTGACCTGCGGCTTTCTTCCGGCGGCTCCGGGGTGATCTTCACGTCGCGCTCGCCCCCGGGCTCACACCGTCCCCGGGTCGCTCATGGCTGCGTACGCCGCTACTCGTCCCCATCCACACGTCTCGCTCCGGCCAGTGTACGGCGCCGGGGCGGGCGCGGCCGACCGGATTTCCGGGGGGCGGGGAAGGCGGTGAGCGGTCCCCCGCAGACGCTCCCGTGGATCACGCGTGCTGGGGGATGTCGTCCTTGAGGGAGTCGCGGATCATCTTTCGCAGCTCGGGGCTGTCCGTGTGGCCGTGTACGGACACGGCGTGCTCGCTGGCGGCGCGGACCACTTCTTCCTCTTCGCCGGAGATGGCGAGGGTGCAGTGGGTCTCGCTCGGGAAGTCGCGGCAGTCGGTCATTTTGCGCATGGCGCACCTTCTTGGGTCGCCTTCCAGTCTAGGCCCGTACGGGCTCCCGGGAGGGGCCCTGCGGGGCGCCCTGCCGCTGTGGGGCGAGACCGCGGGACTGCCCCGAATGGCGATACGCGGGGCGTCCGGATCCTGACCTCGGGCGTCCGGCGGATTACCCGCCGGGGAGCTGGGCACAACGCAGGCAGGCTCACCGCGCGACCCCCGGGGGCGGGCGAATCGGGCGGCGTGCCCCGTTGCCGCGGGCCTGGAGTCGATTTATCGTCCCAGCACGATTCGCGTGCAAGATCACAATATGTGAAGGGGCCGCGGCCATGGTGGCGAAGAAGACCGCCGTACAGCAGTCGGCGTCGAGCAGATCCACAGCCGCGGGGGCCGGGGCGGCGGGGGAGGCGGGCGGCAAGGCGGCCCGCGCCGTCAAGACCGTGCGTGCGGGCAGGACGGCGGCCGAGGGCTCGGCGGCGCCGAAGAAGACCACGACCAAGGCGGCCACGAAGGCTCCTGCCAAGGCGGCGGCGAAGAAGGCGTCGGCCGCGGCTCCGGTGAAGAAGACCGCTGCCGCGGCCTCGGCCAAGAAGTCGTCCGCCACGGCCCCGGCGAAGAAGGCCGCCGAGAAGAAGGCAGCCGCCGGCAAGGAAGCTGCCGGCAAGGCAGCTGCCGGCAAGGCAGCCGCCAAGAAGGCTGTCGGCAAGAAGGCAGTCGGCAAGGAGACGGCGGGCACCTCCAGGAACGCGGCCGCCAAGAAGACCGTTGCCAAGAAGACGACTCCGAGGAAGACGGCGGCGAAGAAGGCGTCGGCCAGGAAGGCGTCGGCCGCGACAGCCGCACCCGAGCAGGCCGCCGCCGAGAACTCCGCCGCCACGACGGAGGCGGACGGCGGGTCGGGTGCGTCCAAGAAGGCGACGGGCGCCGCGAAGGGCTCGGGAGCCAGGAAACGTACGGCCAAGAAGACGGCCGCGTCCGCGGCCGAGGGTGCGGCTCAGGCCGCGGAGACGACGGGAGCCACGACGGTGGTTGCGAAGAAGACTCCGGGCACGGCGACGGCGGCGGCGAAGGCGGGCGCGGTGCCCAAGGCGCGGGCCGCGGCGACACCCGGCGAGCTCGCGGTGCGCCCGGGCGAGGACCCGTGGACCCCGGCGGAGGTCGCCGAGGCACGGACCGAGCTGATGTCCGAGACCATGCGGCTGCGGTCCGAGATCGAGGCGTCCGAGGCCGGACTCGCCGGGCTGATGCGGGACTCCGGGGACGGCGCGGGCGACGACCAGGCGGACACCGGCACGAAGAACATCACGCGCGAGCACGAGATGGCGCTCGCCGCGAACGCCCGGGAGATGCTGGAGCAGACCGAGCGCGCCCTGGAGCGCCTGGACGCGGGGACCTACGGCCTCTGCGAGAACTGCGGCAACCCCATCGGCAAGGCCCGCATGCAGGCGTTCCCGCGGGCCACCCTGTGCGTGGAGTGCAAGCAGAAGCAGGAACGGCGCTACTGAGCGTGGCCTGGGCGTCTGGGCCCCGGCCCCGGTGTCGTACCCTCGTCCCCAGTCAGGCACCTAGGTTGAGGGACTCACGTGGCAGAGGCGGAGCGCATCATCGGTACGCCGGACATCCCTGAGGCGGAGGGGGCCGGTCCTGAGCAGTCCGCATCCGGCTCCGAGGACGGGCGGCGCCCTGGCTCCGAGGACGGGCAGCGCGCCGCGGGCGAGCCGAAGCCGGAGGCGGAGCCGACGCCGGAGCCGCAGGCCCCGGCGGACGCCGAGACCGACGCCGAGCCCGAGGGCGGGCCGCAGTCCAAGGGGCGGCGCAAGATCGCCGTGCTCTTCGGGGTGGCCCTGTTCGCGTACGCCCTGGACCTGATCACCAAGATGATCGTGGTCGCCAAGCTGGAGCACCACGAGCCGATCGACGTGGTCGGTGACCTGCTGCGCTTCAACGCGATCCGGAACGCGGGCGCCGCCTTCGGCATGGGCGAGGCGTACACCATCATCTTCACGGTGATCGCCACGGCCGTGATCGTGGTGATCGCCCGTCTCGCGCGCAAGCTGTACAGCCTGCCCTGGGCGATCGCCCTCGGCCTGCTGCTCGGCGGCGCGCTCGGCAACCTCACCGACCGGATCTTCCGCTCGCCCGGCGTGTTCAAGGGCGCGGTGGTCGACTTCATCGCCCCGAAGGGCTTCGCGGTCTTCAATCTCGCGGACTCCGCGATCGTCTGCGGCGGCATCCTGATCGTGCTGCTCTCCTTCCGCGGGCTCGACCCGGACGGCACCGTCCACAAGGACTGAGACCCGCTACGAGGACCGCGCGGGCCCTCGCGCACGGCGTTCGGTACGGCGGTGTCACAGCACTCCTGCATACTCGTGGGGTGAGCACGATTCCCGAGATCCGTACCCTGCCCGTACCGGACGGCCTGGAGGGCGAGCGCGTCGACGCCGCCATCTCGCGCATGTTCGGCTTCTCCCGCACGAAGGCCGCCGAGCTCGCCGCGGCGGGGAAGGTCGCGGTCGACGGCTCGGTGGTCGGCAAGTCCGAGCGGGTGCACGGCGGCGCCTGGCTCGAAGTGGAGATGCCGCAGGCGGCCGCTCCGGTGCAGATCGTCGCCGAGCCCGTCGAGGGCATGGAGATCGTGCACGACGACGAGGACATCGTCGTGATCACCAAGCCGGTCGGCGTGGCCGCGCACCCCAGCCCCGGCTGGACCGGCACCACCGTGATCGGCGGCCTCGCCGCCGCCGGGTACCGCATCTCGACGTCCGGCGCCGCCGAGCGCCAGGGCATCGTGCACCGCCTGGACGTCGGCACGTCGGGCCTGATGGTCGTCGCCAAGTCGGAGCGGGCGTACACGTCGCTGAAGCGCCAGTTCAAGGAGCGCACGGTCGACAAGCGGTACAACGCGCTCGTGCAGGGCCACCCCGACCCCATGAGCGGCACCATCGACGCCCCCATCGGCCGCCACCCCAACCACGACTACAAGTGGGCGGTCACGGCCGAGGGCAAGCCCTCCGTCACGCACTACGACCTCATGGAGGCCTTCCGCGCGGCCTCCCTGCTCGACATCAAGCTGGAGACCGGCCGGACCCACCAGATCCGGGTCCACATGTCGGCGCACCGGCACCCCTGCGTGGGCGACCTGACGTACGGCGCCGACCCCACGCTCGCCAAGCGGCTCGGGCTCACCCGCCAGTGGCTGCACGCCGTGCGGCTCGGCTTCGAGCACCCCGGGGACGGGCAGTGGGTCGAGTTCGCCAGCGACTACCCCGACGACCTCCAGCTGGCGCTCGACCGGGTGCGGGCGGAGAGCGCGTGACCGCCGCGGGCGGCGTGAGCTGCCGGGTCGCGGAGGACCGGGCGGACCTGGACGCGTGCTTCGCCGTACGCAAAGAGGTGTTCGTCGCCGAACAGGGTGTTCCTGAGGACCTGGAGTACGACGAGTACGACGGCGGGGCCGTGCACGTGCTCGCGGTGCGGGCCGAGGACGGGGCCGCGCTGGGCACGGGGCGGTTGCTCACGGGGGCGGCGGCCGCTGTCAAGAACGGCGGGGACGCCACCGTGGGGGCCCTGGGCAGGCTGGCTGTGTTGCGCTCCGCACGGGGGCTCGGGGTCGGGGCGGAACTGGTGCGGGCCATTGAGGACGCCGCCCGTGAGCGCGGGCTCGGCGCCGTCGATCTGCACGCGCAGACACATGCGCTCGGGTTCTACGAGCGGCTCGGGTACGCGGCATATGGGCCGGAGTTTCCGGATGCTGGCATTCCGCATCGGGCCATGCGTAAGGCGCTGCGCTAGCGATTCGTGGGGGGCGGGCCGTGTTGTTGTCCGTCTGCGCGCTCGCCGTGGCTGGTCGCGCAGTTCCCCGCGCCCCTTTCGGGGCGCTCCGGCACCGTCGCACGTCGGAGCGGTCCCGCGCCCCTTCGGGGCGTGACCGAACCGTGGTGGGCGGGTGATTTGCGCCGATTGTTGTGCTCCGTGGCAAGGTTGAAGCCCTGACCAAGCTGGCCTCACCGCCCGGAGGGCATCCCGTGGATCAACTGGCGTTGCTGCTCCTGTTGTTGCTGGGGGCCCTGGTCACCGTGCCGTTGGGGGACCGGATCGGGCTGCCCGCGCCGGTGCTCATGACGCTGTTCGGGGGCGTACTCGCCTTCCTCTCGTTCGTGCCGAACGTCGAGATCGCGCCTGAGCTGATCCTTCCGCTGGTCCTGCCGCCGCTGCTCTACGCGTCCGTGCAGCGCACGTCCTGGCGGCAGTTCGCGGCCAACATCCGGCCCATCATGCTGCTCGCCGTGGCGCTGGTGTTCGTGACCACGGCGGCCGTCGCGGCCGTGGCCAACGCCGTCGTACCGGGGCTGCCGCTCGCCGCGGCCGTCGCGCTCGGCGCGCTCGTCGCCCCGCCGGACCCGGTGGCCGCGACCGCGGTCGCGGGGTCGCTCGGACTGCCGCGCCGCCTGGTGTCGATCCTGGAGGGCGAGGGGCTCTTCAACGACGTCACCGCGATCGTGCTGTACCACGTGGCCATCGCCGCCGCCGTCAGCGGCACCTTCTCCTGGCCGTCGGCCGTCGGCCGGCTCGTGCTGTCCGCCGTCGTCGCCGTCGCCGTCGGACTCGCGCTCGGCTGGCTCTCCAACAAGCTCATGGGCCTCCTTGGCGACGCGACCCTGCAGACCGGCCTGACGCTGCTCGTGCCGTTCGTCGCCTACGTGCTCGCCGAGGAACTCCTCGGCTCCGGCGTCCTCGCCGTCCTCACCACGGCCCTCTACCTCGCCGAGAACGCCGTCGACGCCGACGACGTGCTCGGCCGGATCACCGGGCAGTCCTTCTGGGAGATCGTCGACACCCTCGTCACCGGCGTCGCGTTCGGCCTCATCGGCCTCGAACTGCACAACGTCTTCGGCACCGCCGACGGGCGCGAGTGGGAGATGGTCGGCTGGGGAGCCGCCATCGTGGCGGTCGTCGTCGGCGTACGCCTGATGTGGCTGCTGCCCGCCACCTGGCTGGCCAAGCGGCTGCACAAGCGCCGTGACTACGACGAGGAGATCCCGACCAGCTGGCGCGAGACCGTCGTCATGTGGTGGTCCGGCATGCGGGGCGTGGCGTCGGTCGCGCTGGCCCTCGCCATTCCGCTCAAGACGGACGACGGGGCTCCGTTCCCCGCCCGTGACGAGATCATCTTCATCGCCTTCTGCGTGATCATCGCGACCCTGATCGCCCAGGGCCTGACCCTGCCGTGGCTGGTCAGAAAGCTCGGCGTGCGCGCCGACACCGATGCCGAGCGGGCCCTGGAGCGCGAGCTCGCCGTGCGCGCCGCGAAGGCCGCCAAGGCGCGCCTGAAGGAGATCGAGGAGGTCGAGGAGCTGCCCGAGGAGGTCGCCGAGCGGCTCCTTCGCGGCGCCTTCGACATCGGCGCCCGGATCAGCCCCGACATCCTGGACGACGAGCGGCGCGAGCGGTACGCCACCCGCGTCGACCGCTTCAAGGCCGTCCAGCGCATCCAGCGCGAGATGATGTCGGCCGCCCGCCACGAGGTCCTCGCCGCGCGCAGCGAACCCGGCTACGACCCGGAGATCGTGGACCGGGTGCTGCACCACCTGGACGTACGCAGCCTGCGCTGACGCACCCGCCGGGACGCGCTGCCCCGCCGCTGCCCCAGCCTTGCCGCCGCCTCAGCCCCGCCCCGTCCGCGGCACGTGCGGCGTCACCGGATGCGGATGGTCCCCGTCCGGCGGCTCCACCGCCCAGGCCGTGTTGACCCGCGGCAGCGCGTACGGATGGTGCTCGGTCAGCCAGGCGACCAGCTGCTCGCGGACCGTGACGCGCACCGTCCAGATGTCGTCGGCGTCCTTGGCCGTGACCAGGGCCCGCACCTGCACGGTGTTCGGCGTCGTGTCCGTGACCGCGAGACCCCAGTCGCGGCCGTCCCAGGCGGCGCACTCGCGCAGGATCTCGTGCAGCTTCTCGCGCATCTCCGCCATCGGGGCCGTGTGGTCGAGCTGGAAGAAGACGGTGCCGGTCATCTGGGCGCCGCCGCGCGACCAGTTCTCGAACGGCTTCGAGGTGAAGTACGACACCGGCATCGTGATCCGGCGCTCGTCCCAGGTGCGCACCGTCAGGAACGTCAGCGTGATCTCGTCGACGACACCCCACTCGCCGTCCACCACCACCGTGTCCCCGATCCGCACCATGTCGCCGAAGGCGATCTGCAGCCCCGCGAAGAGGTTGGCGAGCGTGGACTGCGCGGCCACGCCCGCGACGATGCCGAGGATCCCCGCCGACGCGAGCAGCGAGGCCCCGGCCGCCTGCATGGCGGGGAACGTGAGCAGCATCGCGGCGGCGGCCACCACGCCGACGATCGCCGCGACCACGCGCTGGATCAGCGTGACCTGAGTACGCACCCGCCGGACCCGGGCCGGGTCGCGGTGCGCGGAGGCGTAGCGCGCGTACGACGACTCCACCACGGCCGCCGAGATCCGCACCGCCAGCCAGGCCACCGAGGCGATGAGGACCAGCGTGAGCGCTCTGCCGATGCCCACCGAATGCCCCTCGGCGATCTTCGCCTGGGCGTAGGACCCGCGCAGCATCGCCGCGCACAGCACCAGTTGCAGCGGCAGCCGACACCGACGCAGCAGTTCCCACAGCGGTTGCTCGGGCCGTCGGTCGGCGGCCCGGCGCAACGCCCAGTCGGCCACCCAGCCGACCGCGAGCGTGAGCATGACCGAGCCGCCGACCACGATCAACGGACGCAGCACGTTCTCCATGCCTCCGAGGGTAGGTGGCACGATGGCCCCATGAACATCATGCTTTTCCATTCGACGTACGGGCTGCGGCCCGCGGTGCGCGCGGCGGCCGACCGGCTGCGCGCGGCCGGGCACGAGGTGTGGACCCCGGACCTCTTCGAAGGACGCACCTTCGACAGCGTCGAGGAAGGGCTTGCCTTCAAGGACGAGCTGGGCAACGACGAGGTGCTCAAGCGCGCGGTCCTCGCCGCCGCGCCCTACTCCGACCGGGGCCTCGTCTACGCGGGCTTCTCGCTCGGCGCCGCCACGGCGCAGACCCTCGCCCTCGGCGACGCCAAGGCGCGCGGACTGCTGCTCCTGCACGGCACCTCGGACATCGCCGAGAACGCGTCCGTGGACGAGCTCCCCGTGCAGCTGCACGTCGCCGAGCCCGACGCCTTCGAGACGGACGACTGGCTCAGCGCCTGGTACCTCCAGATGGGCCGCGCGGGCGCCGACGTGGAGGTCTACCGGTACGCGGGCGCCGGGCACCTGTACACCGACCCGGACCTGGACGACTACGACGCCGAGGCGGCGGAGGCGACCTGGCGCACGGCGCTCGGGTTCCTGGAGAGCCTGTAGCCGCCGGCGCGGCACCCGGCCGGCCCCGGCCGGTCCCCGCTCAGCCCCGCACGCAGCGGCCCACCGGCCTGCTCGCGGGCGGCTTGCACTGCAGGCCGAGGTCCGCGGCCTCGTCGCTGAGATAGCGCCCCACACAGGTGTTGCCCGAGGTCCGGCCGCGCTCCGCGCAGAACCGCAGCGCCGACTGGCCGTTCGGGAACGGGCCCGGCGCGTAGAACACCCAGTACCCCGGGCGCAGCGAGGCGTAGTCGTCGCTGCGCAGGTACTGGGCCTCCGGGACGGTCCTGCGGACGGCGGCGAGCTTGCGGTCGCGGGTCGCGGCGGACGAGGAGCCCGGCTCCGAGTGCAGCTGGGCGATCCAGCGGCCGGACGTGGGCGGCGCGGACGACGTGGTGGACGCGGTGGACGGGGCCGGCGTGGTCGGTGCGTTCGGGGTGCTCGGGGCCGAGGAGGCGGGGCCCGCCGTGGACTCGCGCGGCTTGGCGCTCGCCTTGTCGGTGGGCCGCTCGGCCGGTCCCGTCGTGCGTGACCCCTCCGAGGCCGCACCGCCGGTCCGGCCGCCGCCCTTGTCCTCCGCCCCGCCGTCCCCGCCGTCGCGCAGCGCGAACGCCAGGGCCACGCCCGCCACAAGGACCAGGGCCACCATCGCGGCGGCGAGCACGGGCGTGCGGCGCCGGACGGCCGCGCTCTGGTGGTCGGCTCTGGGCGTCCCGCCGGGAGCCGGGTCGTACGCGGGCTGCGGGTGCGTGTGGCCCGGGGCGCCGGGTGGCGGGGGCGGCGCGGTGGGCGGCAAGGGGGGACGGGACGCGGTCTGCGTGGGTGGTACGGGCGGGCGGGGCGCCGTCTCCGTGGGCTGCCACGCGACCCCGTCGGCGACCGCCGTGAGCATCGCGTCCAGGCGCTCCACATCGGGCCGCAGCGCCGGGTCCCGCACGAGCAGCGCCTCCAGGACCGGGGCCAGCGGCCCCGAGCGCACCGGCGGCGACACCGGCTCGTCCAGCACCGCGGCCAGCGTGGCCAGGGTGGACGAGCGGCGCAGCGGACTGACGCCCTCCACGGCCACGTACAGGACGAGACCCAGGGACCACAGGTCGGCGGCCGGGCCCTCGCCGGTGCCGCGGACGCGCTCCGGCGCGATGTACTCGGGCGAGCCGATCAGCTCGCCGGTGGCGGTGAGCTGCGTGGAACCCTGGAGCGCGGCGATGCCGAAGTCGGTGAGGACGACGGGCGGCACCTCGTCCGGGCGGCCCGGGGGCGGCTCGCGGAGCAGGATGTTGGCGGGCTTGATGTCGCGGTGCAGGATGCCCGCCGCGTGGGCGGCCCGCAGCGCCGAGAGGACCTCGCGGCCCATGCGGGCGGCCTCCCGCGGCGGCAGGGTGCGCTGCTCCAGGAAGTCCTGGAGGGTGCGGCCCGGGAGCAGCTCCATCACCAGCCACGGGTGCGGCTCGACGTCGGCGATGTGGTGGATCGTCACGACGTGCGGATGGTTGAGCCGGGCCAGGGCGCGGGCCTCGCGCAGCACCCGCTCCCGCAGCAGCCGCGAGGTGTCACCGGCGGGCTCGGGGCCCGGCGGCCGTACCTCCTTCAGTGCCACCTCGCGGTGCAGCACGGTGTCGCGGGCCCGCCACACCGTGCCCATGCCTCCGCTGCCGAGCCGCCGCAGCAGCTCGAAGCGCCCGTCGATCACGTCCCCCTGGCCGCTCATGGCCGACAGCGTAGGGGGTCGAGGGGCACCTGTCGGCCTGCTTCACCGGGCTTTCAGCGAACCGGCGACTGCACCCGCTCCACCTTCTGGGTGCCGGTGAGGGTGCGGTACGAACGCGCCCACTTCGACGTCGCATCGGGGTCCGTGCGGTCGGAGACTATGAAGTAGTCCATCTGCGAGCGCTCCGCCGTGACGTCCAGGACGCCGTAGCCGTGGGAGTCCATGTCCAGCCACTTCACATGGCGGTTGGCGGCTTTGACCGCGGCGACGCCGACCAGGGACAGGGTCTGCGGCGGGACGTTCAGGAAGTCGTCGACGTTGTCGGACGTCACGGACGTGACGACGAACTCCGTGGCCGCGGACGGCGACGCCGGGTACGTGGCGGCGGTCACCGGCACGTCGTTGGCCCACGCCATGTGGATGTCACCGGTCAGGAAGACGGTGTTCCTGATGCCCTTGTCCCGCAGGTGCCCGATGAGTTCCTTGCGGTCGTGGGTGTAGCCGTCCCACTGGTCGGTGTTGACGGCGAGACCGCCCTCGGGCAGGCCGAGCAGCTTCGCCAGGGGCTTCAGGAGGTACGCGGGCAGCGAGCCGAACGCGACCGGCGAGATCATCACCGACGTGCCGACCAGCTTCCACGCGGCGTCCGACGCGGCAAGTCCCGCCTTCAGCCAGTCCAGTTGGGCGCGGCCCGCGATCGTGCGGTCCGGCGAGTCGACGTCGCCGCTGCCCACTCCCGCCTGCTTCGAGCGGAACGAACGCAGGTCGAGCAGGTGCAGGTCGGCGAGCTTGCCGAAGCGCAGCCGCCGGTAGACGGTGCCCTCGGTGGCCGGGCGCACCGGCATCCACTCGAAGTACGCCTGCTTGGCGGCGGCCACGCGCGCGGCCCAGGGGCCCTCGGTCTCCGGGCTGTGGTTCTCCGCGCCGCCCGACCAGGCGTCGTTGGCGACCTCGTGGTCGTCCCAGATCGCGATGACCGGGTGCGTGCCGTGCATGGCCTGCGCGTCGGCGTCGGTCTTGTGGGCGCCGTGCCGGGTCCGGTAGTCGGCGAGGGTGAGGATCTCGTGCTTCGGCTGGTGCTCGCGCACGACGTCGCCGGACGAGGCGAAGCCGCCGGAGGCGTACTCGTACAGGTAGTCGCCGAGGTGCAGGACCGCGTCAAGCTCGGTGCGGGCGGCGAGGTGGCGGTACGCGGAGAAGTACCCGGCCTCCCAGTTCGAGCACGACACCACGCCGAAGCGGACGCCGGGCGCCGCGACGTCGTGGGCGGGGGCGGTGCGGGTGCGGCCCACGGGGGAGCGCACCGGCGAATCGCTGCCTACGGAGAAGCGGTAGTAATAGGTGGTCGCCTGGCGCAGGCCCCTTACATCGGCCTTGACCGTGTGGTCGCCCGCCGCCTTCGCGGTGGTCGAGCCGCGGCCCACGACCTTGCTGAAGCCCTTGTCCTCGGCCACCTCCCAACGCACCTCGACGTCCGGGCCCTTGCCGGACCCGGGCACCGCATCGGGCGTCGGCGTGATCCGCGTCCACAGCAGGACGCCGTCGGGCAGCGGGTCACCGGAGGCGACGCCGTGCAGGAAGGCGGGCCCCGCGGCGGCCCGGGCCGGCAGGGCGGCCGCGAGCGGCGCGGCGAGGGCGGCGGTGGCGGCCGCGGCCTTGACGACGGTGCGGCGGCGCGGCGTGAGGGCGGCGGACGGTTTGCCGGGACCCTCAGCGGGCGTAAGGGAGTTGTCTCTTCGACTGGTCACGAGGGGCAACCCTACGGACCGGTAACGGCGAAGAGCGGGCGACCGCCGAAAGTTCGCCCGCTCTTCCGCAACACGCCTACTGCGCTTGCGTGATAACTCCTGGATCAGGCCTTCAGCGCCTCATCGACGGCCTTCTTGTAGTCCTCGACCGACATCGGCGCGTTCTTGCCGTCGGCGCCCTTGAGCTGCTTGCCGTTCATGACGAACGCGGGGGTGCCCTCGACACCGTCCTTGTCGTCCTGGAACGCCTGCCCCATGGCCAGGGCCCAGCGGTCGTACGTACCGTCCTTGACCGCCTTCTTGAAGGCGTCGCTCTTCTTGAGCTCGGGCACCTCGTTCGCGACCTTGAGCAGGTACGAGTCGTCCTTGAACTTGTCGTCCTGCTCGCTCGGGTGGTTGTCCGCCGAGTACAGCGCCTTCTTGTAGGCGAGGAACGCGTCCGGGGAGACGTTCAGGGCGGCACCGAGCGCGCTCATCGCGTTGCGGGAGCCCTCGCCCGGGATGTTGTTGTCGAGGAACGTGGCCCCGACGAACTGGACCTTGTACTTGCCGTCCTTGATGTCCTTCTCGACCGTCGGGCCGACGGCCTGCTCGAAGCTCGCGCAGATCGGGCAGCGCGGGTCCTCGTAGACCTTCAGGGTCTTCTTGGCGCTCGCCTTGCCGACGACGACGGTCGTGCCGTCCTTGCCCGAGGTGTTCGCGGGCTTGACGAGCTTCTTGTCCTTGGCGTCTTCCCAGTAGCCGGGCTTGTTGCCCTGCATGACGGCGTACGAGACGCCGCCCGCGAGGGCGAGGACGCCGACGATGGACGTGCCGACGATGATGGACCGCTTGCGCTTCTCGCGCTTGCGCTCGGCTTCCTGCTGGGCGCGGATCCGCTCGCGGGCGGCCTGCTTCGCGGCCTGGCTGTTGCGCTTGCTCATGATGGTTCTCCGTGGGTGTGGCGTCGGCTGGTCGGCTGTGCTCAGGCGAGGAGGGCCGAGCACGGCGGTCCACGCCGTCCCACGCAGTGCACGAGCAGCCGGGTGCGCACCACCGGCGTCCGGCGGGCCGGGCGCGGCAGCCCGCGCACCGGCTCGATCCGCCGGGTCACCGCGGCGACCGCGAGCAGCAGCGGCCGGAACGTCGCCGCGGCCGCCGCCCGGAGCAGCCCCGCCACGGCCCGCTCCATCCGCCCGAGCCAGGCCGCGGCGAGCAGCCCGACGCCGACGTGCGCGCCGAGCAGCAGCCAGGCCGTGGCCGGGCCGCCGTCGGCGAGCAGGGCGGCGGCGCCGTGGCTCTCGCCGCCCGCCATCCGCGCCAGCGGGGTGCCGACGCTGCCGCCGCCGCACAGCACGTCCACGCCGACGGACCGCAGCGGCCCCGTGACGGGGCCGCCCGACTGGCCGTAGCAGACGTGCTGGCCCGACGTGAAGACGGTGTCGGCGGCCAGCTCGAGGGGGATCAGCAGGGCGGCGATGCGGCCGAACCCGCGCTCGCGGCCCGCCAGGGCGTACGCGATCACGTACACGCCGGCCGTGACGGCGAGGCAGGTGGTGAGCGGCAGCGGGGCCCGGGACAGCAGAATGTGCGACGCGGCGGACAGCATCACGACGAGTGCCGTGAACAGTGCCGCGCGCACCACTCTGATCTGGGTCCCGGATATGTCCATCGCGCAAGCGAGTGTGCCATGAGCTGTCATAAGGGACCCCTAAAGGGTCCCTATGAATCACATGGCGGGCCGCTACAGCCCCGGGATCCGGCCGTTGCGGAACAGGTCGACGAAGATCTGGTGGTCCGCGCGGGCCCGGGCGCCGTAGCCGTGCGCGAAGTCCACCAGGAGGTCGCCGAAGCCGTCCTCGTCGGCCGCGATGGCGGCGTCGATGGCCCGCTCCGTGGAGAACGGCACCAGCTCCGAGTGGCCGCTCTCGTCGTCCGCGGCCGCGTGCATCGTGGCCGTGGCCCGGCCCAGGTCGGCCACCACGGAGGAGATCTCGTCCAGGTCGTCGATGTCCGACCAGTCCAGGTCGACCGCGTACGGCGAGACCTCGGCGACGAGCTGGCCCGCGCCGTCGAGCTCGGTCCAGCCGAGCCAGGGGTCGGCGTGCGCCTGGAGGGCCCGCTGCGAGATGACCGTGCGGTGGCCCTCGTGCTGGAAGTAGCCGCGGACCGCGGGGTCCGTGATGTGCCGGGAGACGGCCGGGGTCTGGGCCTGCTTCAGATAGATGACGACGTCGTTCTCCAGGGCGTCGCTGTTGCCCTCGAGGAGGATGTTGTACGACGGCAGCCCGGCGGAGCCGATGCCGATGCCGCGGCGGCCCACGACGTCCTTCACGCGGTAGGAGTCGGGGCGGGCCAGGGACGACTCGGGCAGCGTCTCCAGATAGCCGTCGAAGGCGGCGAGGACCTTGTACCGCGTGGCCGCGTCCAGCTCGATGGAGCCGCCGCCCGGCGCGAAGCGGCGCTCGAAGTCGCGGATCTCCGTCATCGAGTCCAGGAGCTCGAAGCGGGTCAGGGAGCGGGCGGCGCGCAGGGCGTCCAGGAGGGGGCCCTGGGCCGTGTCGAGGGTGAAGGGCGGCACCTCGTCGCTCTTGGCGCCCGTCGCGAGGTCGTGGACCCGCTCGCGGTACGCCGCGGCGTACGTCCGCACCAGGGACGTGATCTGCTCGTCGCTCAGCGCCTTCGTGTACCCGATCAGGGCCAGGGAGGCCGCGAGGCGCTTCAGGTCCCAGGTGAAGGGGCCGACGTACGCCTCGTCGAAGTCGTTGACGTTGAAGATCAGGCGGCCCTGGGAGTCCATGTACGTGCCGAAGTTCTCGGCGTGCAGGTCGCCGTGGATCCAGACCCGGCCGGTGCGGTCGTCCACGTACGGACCGGCGTGCTGGTCGCGGCCCAGGTCGTGGTAGAAGAGGCACGCCGTGCCGCGGTAGAACGCGAAGGCCGAGGCCGCCATCTTCCGGAACTTCACCCGGAACGCGGCGGGGTCGGCGGCGAGCAGCTCGCCGAACGCGGTGTCGAAGACGGCGAGGATCTCCTCGCCGCGCTGGTCGGCGGTGGGCTGCGGGACCGACATCGCGGGGTGCCTCCTGGTGCATGACATGGGGGACGGTCGTCCGCCCTCTTCTCAACGCCCGACCGTACTCCCGAGTGCCCGCCCTCCCGCCACCCGGCCACCACCCCTCATCGAGGCGCTGCGCGCCACAGCTTTCGCCCTCCATGTCAGTCGCGCGGATTAGACTTCCACGCTGTCCACCCACGCCACCCGCAGAGTTCCCCCGGAGGCCAACGTCGTGTCGAAGCCGCCCTTCACGCACCTGCACGTCCACACCCAGTACTCGCTGCTGGACGGTGCCGCGCGGCTGAAGGACATGTTCAACGCGTGCAACGAGATGGGCATGACGCACATCGCGATGTCCGACCACGGCAACCTGCACGGGGCGTACGACTTCTTCCACACGGCGAAGAAGGCGGGGGTGACACCGATCATCGGGATCGAGGCGTACGTGGCGCCGGAGTCCCGGCGCAACAAGCGGAAGATCCAGTGGGGCCAGCCGCACCAGAAGCGCGACGACGTGTCCGGTTCGGGTGGTTATACGCACAAGACGATCTGGGCGGCGAACCAGACCGGCCTGCACAACCTGTTCCGCCTGTCCTCGGACGCGTACGCCGAGGGCTGGCTGCAGAAGTGGCCCCGGATGGACAAGGAGACGATCTCCCAGTGGTCGGAGGGGCTGATCGCCTCGACCGGGTGCCCCTCGGGTGAGCTGCAGACGCGGCTGCGTCTCGGGCAGTTCGACGAGGCGGTGAAGGCGGCTTCGGAATACCAGGACATCTTCGGCAAGGACCGGTATTTCCTGGAGCTGATGGACCACGGCATCGACATCGAGCGCCGGGTGCGTGAGGACCTGCTGCGGGTCGGAAAGAAGCTGGGCATTCCGCCGCTGGTCACGAATGACTCGCATTACACATATGCGCACGAGGCGACGGCGCACGACGCGCTGCTGTGCATTCAGACGGGCAAGAACCTTTCGGATCCGGACCGATTCCGATTCGACGGGACGGGTTATTACCTGAAGTCGACGGACGAGATGTACGCCGTCGACTCCTCCGACGCCTGGCAGGAGGGGTGCGCCAACACGCTCCTCGTGGCGGAGCAGATCGACACGACCGGCATGTTCGAGAAGCGCGACCTCATGCCGAAGTTCGACATCCCGGACGGCTTCACCGAGGTCACCTGGTTCCAGGAGGAGGTCCGGGTCGGCATGAACCGCCGCTACCCGGGCGGTGTCCCCGAGGACCGCCAGAAGCAGGCCGAGTACGAGATGGACATCATCATCCAGATGGGGTTCCCCGGGTACTTCCTCGTGGTCGCCGACTTCATCATGTGGGCCAAGAACAACGGCATCGCGGTCGGCCCCGGCCGAGGCTCCGCGGCGGGCTCGATCGTCGCGTACGCCATGGGCATCACCGACCTCGACCCGATCACGCACGGACTGATCTTCGAGCGGTTCCTCAACCCCGAGCGCGTCTCCATGCCCGACGTCGACATCGACTTCGACGAGCGCAGGCGCGTCGAAGTGATCCGGTACGTGACCGAGAAGTACGGCGAGGACAAGGTCGCCATGATCGGTACGTACGGCAAGATCAAGGCGAAGAACGCCATCAAGGACTCCGCGCGCGTCCTCGGCTACCCCTACGCCATGGGCGACCGGCTCACCAAGGCCATGCCCGCCGACGTCCTCGGCAAGGGCATCGACCTCGACGGCATCACCAACCCCACCCACCCGCGCTACAGCGAGGCGGGCGAGATCCGGGGGATGTACGAGAACGAGCCGGACGTCAAGAAGGTCATCGACACCGCCAAGGGCGTGGAGGGCCTGGTCCGGCAGATGGGTGTGCACGCGGCCGGCGTGATCATGTCCAGCGAGCCGATCGTGGACCACGCGCCGATCTGGGTGCGGCACACCGACGGCGTCACGATCACACAGTGGGACTACCCGCAGTGCGAGTCGCTCGGCCTGCTCAAGATGGACTTCCTGGGCCTGCGCAACCTCACGATCATGGACGACGCCGTCAAGATGGTGAAGGCCAACAAGGGCATCGACCTGGAGATGCTCAGCCTTCCGCTCGACGACCCCAAGACCTTCGAACTGCTCTGCCGCGGTGACACCCTCGGCGTGTTCCAGTTCGACGGCGGCCCGATGCGCTCGCTGCTCCGCCAGATGCAGCCCGACAACTTCGAGGACATCTCCGCCGTCTCGGCCCTCTACCGGCCGGGCCCGATGGGCATGAACTCGCACACGAACTACGCCGAGCGCAAGAACGGCCGCCAGGAGATCACGCCGATCCACCCGGAGCTCGAAGAGCCCCTGAAGGAGACGCTGGGCCTCACCTACGGCCTCATCGTGTACCAGGAGCAGGTGCAGAAGGCCGCCCAGATCATCGCCGGTTACTCCCTCGGCGAGGCCGACATCCTGCGCCGCGTGATGGGCAAGAAGAAGCCCGAGGAGCTGGAGAAGAACTTCGTCCTCTTCCAGGCGGGCGCCAAGAACAAGGGCTACTCGGACGCCGCGATCCAGGCCCTGTGGGACGTCCTGGTCCCCTTCGCCGGATACGCGTTCAACAAGGCGCACTCGTCCGCGTACGGCCTGGTCACCTACTGGACCGCGTATCTGAAGGCGAACTACCCCGCCGAGTACATGGCCGCGCTCCTCACGTCGGTGAAGGACGACAAGGACAAGTCGGCGGTGTATCTGAACGAGTGCCGCCGCATGGGCATCAAGGTCCTGCCGCCGAACGTGAACGAGTCGGTGCACAACTTCGCCGCCCAGGGCGACGACGTGATCCTCTTCGGCCTGGAGGCGGTGCGCAACGTCGGCACGAACGTGGTGGAGTCGATCATCCGGTCGCGGAAGGCGAAGGGGAAGTTCGCCTCGTTCCCGGACTACCTGGACAAGGTGGAGGCGACCGCGTGCAACAAGCGCACGACGGAGTCGCTGATCAAGGCGGGCGCGTTCGACACGATGGGGCACACCCGCAAGGGCCTCACCGCGCAGTACGAGCCGATGATCGACAACGTGGTGGCGGTCAAGCGCAAGGAGGCCGAGGGGCAGTTCGACCTCTTCGGCGGGATGGGCGAGGACGACTCCGACGAGCCCGGGTTCGGCCTGGACGTGGAGTTCTCCGACGACGAGTGGGACAAGACGTATCTGCTCGCCCAGGAGCGGGAGATGCTCGGTCTCTACGTCTCCGACCACCCGCTGTTCGGCCTGGAGCACGTGCTCTCGGACAAGGCCGACGCGGGCATCGGACAGCTGACCGGTGGCGACTTCTCCGACGGCGCGGTCGTCACCATCGGCGGCATCATCTCCGGGCTCCAGCGCAAGATGACCAAGCAGGGCAACGCGTGGGCGATCGCCACCGTGGAGGACCTCGCGGGCTCCATCGAGTGCATGTTCTTCCCGGCGACGTACCAGCTGGTGTCCACGCAACTCGTCGAGGACGCCGTGGTGTTCGTCAAGGGGCGGCTCGACAAGCGTGAGGACGTCCCCCGCCTCGTCGCCATGGAGATGCAGGTCCCCGACCTGTCGAACGCCGGGACCAACGCGCCCGTGCTCATCACCATCCCGACCGTGAAGGTGAGCCCGCCGATGGTCACGCGCCTCGGCGAGATCCTCAGCCACCACCGGGGCAACAGCGAGGTGCGGATCAAGCTCCAGGGCGCCCAGAAGACCACCGTGCTCCGGCTCGACCGGCACCGCGTGAAGCCCGACCCGGCGCTCTTCGGCGACCTCAAGGTGCTGCTCGGCCCGTCCTGCCTGGCGGGCTGACCCCACCACCGGCGGCGCGAGCGGCGCGCACGGCGGGAACCGCATGGCCAAGGGGCGCACCCGGATCGGGTGCGCCCCTCATGTGTGCCTGTGCGGGCGCCAGTTGGCGTCAGTTGTGGCCGAAGCGGCGCTGGTGCTTACGGGCAACATCCGCCGGGCTGCCCTGGGCCTGCGACTGCATGGCCTGCTGGGCCTCGGTCGCGGCCGACCTCGCTTCCTCGTTGGCGCGCTCGGCCTGCGAGGAGCGGTTCTGCTGGGAGCCCTGTTTGCGGTTCTTGTTCTTGGCCATGGTGATCTTCCTCCTGGGGGTGATCGAGGGGCCAGGACGCGACCAGACTCACATAGGTCGGCAAAAGGCGCATTTTGGATAATTACCGTGCGTCATAGGGGGACTCGCGGGGGCACTCGAAAGGAGCCACGCAACGCGTTCGGGCGGATACGCCACGCCGAAGATCGAGTTCGGGCCGTTAACCTCCGCGAGGTCGGGCAGACTCGAAGGAAACCCGAAGTGACCTCCAGGATCCGCGGGATCTCCCGATCCGCGAAAACGCCGGATCCCCGCCCGGGATCTGTGGGATCTTCGGGCACCTTCAGGAATCTTCCAGGGAAGAGGGTGGATGGCGTGGACCGCTGCATCGTCCTGGTGGACGCCGGGTATCTGCTGGGAGCCGCCGCGAGCCTCCTCGCGGGAGAGCCGTCCCGGTCCCGGATCACCGTCGACCACACCGCCCTCATCCAGGGTCTGCGGGAGCGCGCCGAGGCCGACACGGAGCGCCCGCTGCTGCGGATCTACTGGTTCGACGGCGCCCCCGACCGCGTACCCCAGCCGGAGCACCGCAGGCTCCGCGTGATGCCCCGCGTCACCGTCCGCCTGGGCGCCCTGACCCGCAGCGACGGCCGCTGGGCGCAGAAGGGCGTGGACGCCGCCATGCACGCCGAGCTGACCGAGCTGGCCCGCAACCGCGCCTGCTCCGACGTCGTGCTCGTCACCGGCGACGGCGATCTGCTGCCCGGCATGATGGCCGCCAAGGAACACGGCGTCGCCGTCCACCTCTGGGCCGTACAGGCCGCCGACGGCGACTACAACCAGTCCGAGGACCTGGTGGCCGAGGCCGACGAGCGCCGCGTCCTCGACCGCGTCTGGATCACCAAGGCCGTCCGCGCCAAGGAGCTCACCGGCGTCTGCGCCCCGCCGCCCGCCCCCCGCCCCGAGATCGCCGCGATCCTCTCCGCCCCGCTGCCCGAGTCCGCGCTCACCGCGACCCCCGAGCAGGCCGGGGCCGCCCCGCACCCCGCCGCGGCCCCCCGCGCCCAGGAGAACGGGGACCGCAATCCGGCCACCAAGGGCGTGCCCACCCCCAAGGACCTCGCGGCCCTGCGCGCCCCCGGCGTCCACCACCCCAAGGAGCCGGCGAGCGCGACCCTGCGCTGGTCGTCCGACAAGGGCTGGGTGGACCGCCCCGGCACCCCCGCCGAGCCCCCGGAGGCCGCGGCGCTGCCCACCCTCGCCCAGCTCACCACGGCCGAGCAGCGCTGGGCCGACCGGGAGGAGGACATCACCACCGTCGGCGGCGACCCCTTCGAGGTCGGCCAGGTCTTCGCCCGGCGCTGGATGGGACGCCTGCCCGAGCAGCACAACCTCCAGAAGCTCGGCGCGATGTACCCGCGCATCCCGCACCGCATCGACGGCGAGCTGCTGCGCTACGCCGCCCGGTTCGGCCTGCTCGCCCACAAGGACGACCAGATCGACGAGCACGACCGGTACGCGATCCGGGCGGGCTTCTGGCGCGAGATCGACGTGCGGACCGCCGCCGAGCACGCTCCGGCCGGGGAGTGAGGTCCGCTCCCGCGGGTGGTGAGGGTCCCCTCTTCGGCGGGCGGACGGGGCGCGAGGGCCGCCCCGCGCGCCCTACCGGACACGGGACCCCGTACCCTCGTCCTTCGTGAGTACGCGCGCGGCACAGGCAGTCCGACAGGGGCTCCGGCAGGGGCACGGCAGCGATGCCGTCTGCGTCGTGCGTGACCTGGTCAAGGTCTATCCCGCCGCCCGCGGCAGGCGCGGCAGGCCCGCGACGCCCGAGGTCCGGGCCAGCGACGGCCTCGACATCGAGGTCGGCCGCGGCGAGATCTTCGGCCTCCTCGGGCCCAACGGCGCCGGCAAGTCCACCCTCGTACGCCAGCTGACGGGCCTGATGCGGCCCGACAGCGGCAGCGTCCACGTCCTCGGCCACGACATCGTGCGCCACCCGGAGCGGGCCGCCCGGCTCCTCGCCTATCTGGGCCAGGAGTCCACCGCCCTGGACGAGCTGACCGTCTCCCTCGCCGTCGAGACCACCGCGCGCCTGCGCGGCCTCGAGACCGCACGCGCGCGGACCGAGCGCGACGACGTCCTGGACGAGCTGGGGCTCACCGCCCTCGCGTCGAGGCCCCTGAAGAAGCTCTCCGGCGGCCAGCGCCGGCTCGCCTGCTTCGCCACCGCCCTGGTGGGGGAGCGGCGACTGCTCGTGCTCGACGAGCCGACGACCGGCATGGACCCCGTGGCGCGGCGCGCCGTGTGGGGCGCCGTCGACCGGCGCAGGGCCGAGCGCGGCACCACCGTCCTGCTCGTCACCCACAACGTCATCGAGGCCGAGACCGTGCTCGACCGCGTCGCCGTGCTCGACCACGGCCGGGTCATCGCCTGCGACACGCCCGCCGGACTCAAGGAGCAGGTCGCCGGGGAGGTCCGGGTGGAGCTCGTCTGGCGCGAGCGGGCGCCCGTCGACGTGCCCGAGGTCGCCGCGCTGCGGTCCTCCGCGGTCGAGTCCGGGCGCAAGTGGACGCTGCGGCTCGCGCCCGAGGAGGCGCGGGCGGCCGTCGCGGCGGTCACCGGCGGGGGCGCCTTCGCCGCGCTGGACGATTTCACGCTGGCCACACCCAGCCTGGAAGATGTGTATCTCGCCCTGGGTGGGCGAGGCGGGGACGGGCTGGTGAAGGCGTGACAGCTCCTCTCCGCGGCGGGGTCTTCGGTGCCGCCGCCGCGCGGCGGACCTCTCCCACCCGCCCGTCCGTCACCCCGAACCGCGAGGGCGGCGGACGAAGCAGGGTGGGCTTCGCCCGCAAGCGCCACGACGTCGGCAGGAAGGTTGTCCGTTGAGTGCCGTTCCCCTGGAAGCCGTCGTGCGCGCCGAGGAGGGCGTCGTACCGGTGCCGGACGTCGCGGCGCCGCTCGGGGCCCGGGCGCGGCTCCTGCCGGCCCTGGGCGCCGTCTACCGGGCACAGCTGTCGCGGGCCCGCGTCGCGCGCATCCCGCTGCTCTTCGTCGCCACCTTCCAGTCCGTCGGCATCATGATCCTCATGCGGGGCGTCGTGGACGGTGGCGGTGAGGCCCACGCCGTCGTCGCCGGGTCCTCGGTCCTCGTGGTCGCGTTCGTCGCGCTGAACCTGCTCGCCCAGTACTTCGGCCAGCTCCGCGGCGACGGCGGCCTCGACCACTACGCCACGCTGCCCGTGCCGCCCGCCGCCGTCGTCCTCGGCGCCGCCGCCGCGTACGCCTCCTTCACCGTGCCCGGCACCATCGTCACGGCCGTCGTCGGCTGCGGGCTCTTCGGCCTGCCGCTGACGCACCTGTGGGTGCTCGCCGCCGTGATCCCGCTCTCCGGCGCTGCCCTCGCCGGGCTCGGCGCCGCCCTCGGGCTGCTCGCGCCGCGGCCCGAACTCGCCACCCTGCTCGGGCAGATGGGCATGTCCGCGGCGCTCCTGCTCGGGGTGCTCCCGGCCGAGCGGATGCCCGAGTTCCTGCAGTACGCCCGCGATCTGCTGCCCTCCACGTACGGCGTGGAGGCCCTCGCCCGGACCTTCGGCTCCGACCCCGACTGGGGCGCCGTCGCCCTCGATCTCGCCGTCTGCGCGGGCGTCGGCGTGGCCTCCCTGGCCGTCGCCACCTGGGCCTACCGGCGGGCCGCCGTCCGCTGACGCCGATCCGCCGTCCGGTGGCGCGGTTCTCAGGCGGAGCTGGCACCATGTGTGCGTGACCGCACCGCTGACACCCTCCCAACCGCCGCACGACCGCCCCGAAGACGGCGACGCCGACCCGTCCGGCCCCGACAACCCCTGGCGGGCACCAGCGCGGTCCTCGGGGTACGCGGCCGAGGCGGCGCACGAGGAGGGCGGAGCGCCCGTGCCGACCGATCTGAAGGCCGACGTGCGGGACGCCGTGGTGATCGCGCTCGCCGTCGCGGCCAGTGGGGTGCTGCTCGGGCTGCTGTGGCTGTGGCTCGCGCCCACCGTGCCGCTCATCGCCGACAGGACGTCCGTCTACCTCAAGGACACCGAGGGCGAGCAGGCCATCGGGGTCGACGGAACGTTCGCTCTCCTCGGCCTCGCCTTCGGCCTCGTCAGCGCGGTCGTCGTCTTCCTCGTGCGGCGGCGGGGCGGGATCCCGCTCGTCGTCGGGCTCGCCGCGGGTGGGCTGCTCGGGGCCGTGCTCGCCTGGAAGGTGGGGGTCTGGGTCGGGCCCGAGACGGATGTGGCGGCGCATGCGCGGGACGTGGGGGCGGGGGTCGTCTTCGACGCGCCCATGGAGTTGAAGGCCAAGGGGGTGCTGCTTGCGTGGCCTGTCGCCGCGATGGTCGCGCAGCTGGTGCTCACGGGGTTGTTCGGGCCCCGGGATCCGGAGCCGTTCTCGTCGTACGAGGGGGCTCATCGGGATGCTTATGGGGCGCCTGAGCGGTAGGGGGCCCTGCGGGGCTTTCCCCAGTCCCGCCCCTTCCCGAAACCGGGGGCTGCGCCCCCGGACCCCCGCTATCGGCGCTTCGCGCCTCGTCCTCAAGCGCCGGACGGGCTATGAATAGCCCCTCCGGCGATTGAGGAGCGGGGTCTGGGGCGGAGCCCCAGTTACGGGAAGGGGCGGGGTCGGGGAGCTCCCAGCCGGGCCCTACGCCGGGCGCCTGCCGTGGTTGGACTTGCCCTTCCTTACCCGCCACTTCCGCTTGCGCGTTTTCTTCGACATGGGTGTGGTCCTAGTCGAGGACGGGACCCGCGTCGAGGGGTCATTCACGCCCGATCGGGGCGAGCGTCGCGCTGGTGAGGGCGGCCAGGTCGGCGGGGGACAGCTCGACCTCCAGGCCGCGGCGGCCGGCCGAGACGCAGATCGTGGGGTGGGCGGAGGCCGAGTCGTCCAGGACGGTGCGCAGGCGTTTGCGCTGGCCGAGGGGAGAGATGCCGCCGCGGACGTACCCGGTGGTGCGCTCGGCCGCGGCCGGGTCGGCCATGGTGGCGCGCTTGCCGCCGACGGCGCCGGCGAGGGCCTTCAGGTCGAGGGTGCCCGCGACCGGGACGACGGCCACGGTCAGCTCGCCGTCGACGTCGGCGACCAGGGTCTTGAAGACACGGTCGGGGGAGACGCCCATGGCCTCGGCGGCCTCCTGGCCGTACGAGGGGTGGGCGGGGTCGTGGTCGTAGGAGTGCACGGTGAAGGCGGTGCCCGCCGCGGTGAGGGCGACCGTCGCGGGGGTCCCGCCCGCCTGCGTCTTCTTCTGCTTCTTCGCCACGCTGCTGCTCGCCAACTTCCGCGGTTCGTACGGTTCGTACGGGCTCGTACCTGAGGTGGTCCGGCCGTGCCTCAGTTGAGGCTGGTCGTGCCGCGCGTCAGTTCCGTCGCG
The DNA here is from genome assembly GCF_045070545.1 of Streptomyces sp. RK9. Classification (NCBI taxonomy): domain Bacteria; kingdom Bacillati; phylum Actinomycetota; class Actinomycetes; order Kitasatosporales; family Streptomycetaceae; genus Streptomyces; species Streptomyces sp. RK9. The sequence goes on from NZ_CP173703.1 coordinate 2,338,368, forward strand.
GGCAACGACGGCAGATTACGGATGATCGCGGTCTCCGCGCGCAGCAATTTCAGCTCGGCGCGCAGCCGGGCCGCCGTGTCGGGGGCTTCGAGGAGCTCCTGCTTGGTGGGGGTGTCGAGGACGGCGGCGGCCGCGACCAGGTAGGACACGACCGACGGCTCGTCGGGGAGTTCCGCGCTGGTCGACAGGGAGCGTTCGCGGGCGCCCGCGAGCCGCTTCTGGTACGAGCGGAAGGCGCGCAGGACGCCCTCGGCGAGCGCGCCCGCCTCCTCGCCGGGCTGCTCGTCGAGGGTTTCCAGCTCGCCGACGAGGTAGGGCCCGGAGGCGTCCACCGAGAGCAGCCGCACCCGGGTCGTGCCGGTGGCGAGGACCTCGAAGCCGCCGTCCTCGCGCTCCCGGACGGTCGCCGCGTCCGCGACGCAGCCCACCTCGTGGAACGCCTTCAGCGGGTCGTCGCCGAAGCCCGCGGCGGGGCCCTGCTCGGGCTGGGCGGTCTGGTCGGGCAGGCCCGGCGCGCTCGGCGCCACTTCCCGGCCGTCACGGATCGCCACGACCGCGAACTGCCGCTGCTCGTCGTCGGGAACCTTCAGGAGTTCGCGCATCATGGCGCGATAACGCTCCTCGAAGACGTTCAGGGGCAGCACGAGCCCCGGGAACAGCACCGAGTTGAGCGGGAAGAGCGGAAGCCGGACGGTCGTCACGATCCGAAAGCCTAACGGCCGCCGGGACCCCGGCCGTCCGCGTCGCCCTGCCGCGGGCGCAGCGGGGTCCGTGCGGCGACCTCTATGCGCACCCCGTCCCTCAGCTCCAGGAACTGCCCGAGCGGGTCGTCGGACAGGCGGTCCCAGGGGAACGACGTCGCGTACGGCCCGATCAGGCGGAGCTGGTCGAGGGCGTCGTGCCAGCGCTCCAGGCGGATCAGGACGTACATGAGGAGGTTGCGGACCTCGGCCGGCCAGGGGTCGGCGGCGGCGTACTCACCCGACAGGGCGATGGCCAGGTCGGCCGCCTTGTCGAGGCGCTCGCGCGGCAGGTTCCCGGCGGCGCTGGTGAGGTAGGCGAACGCGGCGCGCACCGGCAGTGCCTGTATCAGCGAGCCGGGCAGCGCGTCGGCCGCCGCCCGCTCCGCGAAGTGGAAGCACTCGGTGTGCGAGCCGTACCAGTCCGCCGACAGGTACATCAGGGCCGAGGCGTGGCAGCCGTAGTGGTACGAGGAGCGGCGCACCGCCTGTGCCCACAGCTCCTCGAACTCGGTGTGCGAGGCGTGCGTGCCGCGGGCGTGGTCGAGCGCGATGCGCCACGGCACCGGGTCGCGCGGGTCGGCGTCGGCCGCGGCCGTGAGCAGCGGGCTGACCTCGCGCAGGAGCTCCGCGCGGGCAGGCGACTCCCAGCCGCGGACGACGGCCAGCTCGGCCTTGAGCAGCAGCGCGTCCGGGTCGTGCGGGGTGGCGGACAGCCAGTCGTCGAACCACTCGGAGCGGGAGCGGGCGAAGGCGGCGAGGCGGGTCGCGTACCGGTCGCGGTTCTCCCACTCGGCGGCCTCACGGGTGGTGGCGAGCAGCTTGGCGGCCGGGCCGTACTCGCCCCGCCCCGCCGCGACCAGGGCGGGCCCGAGCCGGTCGTCCGGCACGTCGAGCAGCACTTCGTCGTCGGGGGTCAGGCCGTCGGCCAGGCGCGGGGTGTGCCGGATCATGCGGGCGGTCCGGACGAAGGCGCGCAGCAGCGGCATCTGGCTGTCCCCCTTCGCGCCCCGACCGGCGCCGCTGCGTGGGGCGGGGCGCCGGTCGCCGTGGCCGGTGTCGTGGTCGGTGCTGCGACCCGCTCGTGGTCCGCGAGCGGTCTGTTGCTGGTCGCGTGTGTTGACGGACGAGATGGGCCGATGGTTGCCCCCCGCCGGATAACGGTTCAGCCGCGAAGCGCGGGCGCCCGCACGGCGCACACCCCCGGTCCGGCTCCGGCGCACCGGGCCCGTGGCGGGCGGTGCGGGCCGCCTCGACGCGGGCCCGCTCGGCACCCCGGCCCCGCCCGGCTGCGGCAGCCCGGCCCGGCCGCCGCACGCCGACCTGCGGTGGGCGGCGGTGTGGGTGCCCCCGAGCCGCCCTGCTCGGCACGACCGCCGGGCTCGGCTTCGGCATGGAGCGGTACCACCGTCCGGCCCACCTCCCAGACCCCGGCGCCCCAGCCACCCCTTCCGGCCTACCCGACCCCCGGCCCACCCCGTCCCCCAAGGCCCCCGGCCCTCTCAGCTCCGCCGCAGCAACCGCGTGGCCCCCGCCGCCACCGTCGTCGCCAGGATCCAGCCGAGGAGGATCAGGGCGGCGGCGAGCCACTGCCAGCCGCCGCGAAGTTGCCAGTAGCTGTCCTGGCCGAGGTTGATGACGGGCAGGAGGAGGTCGAGGGCGAAGAGGGAGGGGTTCCAGTTGGGGTGTTCGCCGGGTTTGAGCGGGGGGTGGTCGGCGCGGGAGAAGGCGATGGCGCTCGCGGCCCACAGGACGGCCATCCACAGTGCGGCCCGGCCGGGGCGGTAGCCGTAGGCGACCGTCCAGTCCTGGGCGTAGCCCCAGAGCTTGGCGGCGGGGGGCAGGGTCTCACGGCGGCGGCGCTGCTTGGCGAGCAGGACCTCGCGGGCGTCGGCGTCCTCGCCGCCGTTGCGCAGGACGGTGGCGAGCTTCTCGTACGGCTCGGGGTTGTACTCGGCGGTGGCCGCCGCCACCCACGCGAGGCGCCGTGACAGCGGGAAGCTGCCCTGCGGGATGAGGTTCTCGTACGTGAAGCCGCCCATCTGCAGGTTGCCGGGCCCCGGCCAGCTGGAGGCGCGGTCCATCAGGTTCACCACCCGCGCGCCGGACAGCACGATCTTGCCGCGCCGCGGCGCCTCGGACAGGAAGCGCAGCTCGGGCGTCTGGACGCGGCGCAGCGACACCTCCTGGTCGTTCTGCAACGTGAACCGGGCCTGGCCGAAATCCACCGCGTCGCCGAAGCGCCCGTCGTCCAGGCGGATGCCGCCCTCGCACTCGAAGCGCTGCACGCGGGTGCCGCGCGCGGGCGTCGTGCCGCTGGTCTGCGGGGGGTTGCCGACGCCCGCCGGGGTCAGGTACAGCGTGCGCTCGACGGTCAGCTGGGGCGCGTTCAGGGCGCGGCGGCTGTACGGGTTGGCGAGGCGGCTGCCGCGCAGGCTCAGGCTGACGCCGACCTTCGCGCCGCGCAGGCTCAGCTCGCCGTGCGACTCCAGCATCTCGGCCTGGAGGTCCTGGCCGACCGTCATGCCGTCGCCCATGATCGAGCGGCCGCGCCGGTCGCGGTAGACCACGGCCTGGTTGAGCAGCAGGTCCGTGCCGATGTGGGCGTCGGTGAGCCGCATGCCGTTGTGCAGGCGGCAGCGCGGCAGGTGCAGGTCGCCCTCGGTGTGCAGGCGGGCGGCCTCCAGACGCGGGATGGAGCAGTCGACCAGGCGCAGTGTGGTGAAGCGCGCCTCGGGCAGCAGGATCTCCTTCTCGAACCGGCAGCCCTTCAGCTCCGTGTACGGCACGACCGTGCCGCCCGCCAGGTCGAGCACGTCCGTGATCTGCACCCCGGCCAGCTTCAGGGACGACACCCGGCCCGCGAGCGCGGGCGGGCCGTCGAGCAGCAGCCAGCACACGATGCGGGCCCGGACGCTGCGCTCGGGGCCCCAGGGATACCCGCCGTGCGGGTCGTCCTCGGCCGCGTCCCCCGACCGCAGGTCGTACACGCTGCCGTTGCGGAACGCCTGCCACATGCCGATCTCCGCTGCGGTCAGCCCGTCCGGCGGGTCCCCGATGCCGGTGTCGTCGACCACTGCTGGTGTCCTCCCGTTGTGTTCGCCGGTGCACTCGTGTCTCGTGCACCTGTTCATGCCCGCTCCGTGACCGGCTGAACGCTAGTGGTGAACACGGCCGTCCGTTAATTCGCCGGGTGGAACGTCCGGGTCCGGGGGGCCTGTATCAGCCACTGATACGGGCGACCGGCCGCCGATGGCCGTCTGAGAGAATTGGCCATGTGATCTCTCGAATCGATCTGCGCGGCGACGCCCTCCCCGAGGGCAACGCCCTGCGCGCCCTGCTGCCCCGTGCCGACTTCGACGTCGCTGCCGCCCTGGAGAAGGTGCGGCCGATCTGCGAGGACGTGCATCATCGCGGCGACGCGGCGCTGATCGAGTACGCGGAGAAGTTCGACGGCGTGAAGCTGGAGCACGTCCGCGTGCCCGCCGCCGCGCTCACCGAGGCCCTCGCCGGCCTCGCCCCGGACGTCCGCGCGGCCCTGGAGGAGTCCATCCGCCGCGCCCGCACCGTCCACCGCGCCCAGCGCCGCGCCCCGCACACCACCCAGGTCGTCCCCGGCGGCTCGGTCACCGAGAAGTGGGTGCCGGTCGAGCGCGTCGGCCTGTACGCACCCGGCGGCCGCTCCGTCTACCCGTCCTCCGTGATCATGAACGCCGTGCCCGCGCAGGAGGCCGGCGTCGCCTCCATGGCGCTCGCGTCCCCGCCGCAGGCCGACTTCGGCGGCCTGCCGCACCCGACGATCCTCGCGGCCTGCGCGCTCCTCGGCATCGACGAGGTGTACGCGGTCGGCGGCGCCCAGGCCGTCGCGATGTTCGCGTACGGCACGGACAGCTGCGCCCCGGCCAACATGGTCACGGGCCCCGGCAACATCTGGGTCGCCGCCGCCAAGCGGTACTTCACCGGCCGCATCGGCATCGACACCGAGGCCGGCCCCACCGAGATCGCGATCCTCGCCGACGACACCGCCGACCCGGTGCACGTCGCCTCCGACCTGATCAGCCAGGCCGAGCACGACCCGCTGGCCGCCGCCGTCCTCGTCACCGACTCCACCGACCTCGCGGACGCCGTGGCCAAGGAGCTCGAGCCGCAGGTCGCCGCGACCAAGCACGTCGAGGACCGGATCGCCCCGGCCCTCGCGGGCAGGCAGTCCGCGATCGTCCTGGTCGACGGCCCGGACGAGGGCCTGCGCGTCGTCGACGCGTACGGCGCCGAGCACCTGGAGATCCAGACCCGCGACGCCGCCGCCGTCGCCGACCGCGTCAAGAACGCGGGCGCGATCTTCGTCGGCCCCTGGGCGCCGGTCTCCCTCGGCGACTACTGCGCGGGCTCCAACCACGTGCTGCCCACGGGCGGTTGCGCGTGCCACTCCTCGGGCCTGTCCGTCCAGTCCTTCCTGCGCGGCATCCACATCGTGGACTACACCCGCGAGGCCCTGGCCGACGTCGCCCACCACGTGGTGACGCTCGCGGAGGCCGAGGACCTGCCCGCGCACGGCGCCGCCGTCAAGGCGCGTTTTGCCGAAGGCGAACAGGACTGGCACAGCGGATGGAAGGTGCCCGGCCAGTGAGCGACGTGAGCATCGACGACCTCCCCGTCCGGGACGAGCTGCGCGGCAAGTCCCCGTACGGCGCGCCTCAACTCGACGTCCCCGTCCGCCTGAACACCAACGAGAACCCCTACCCGCTGCCCGAGCCGCTGGTCGAGCGCATCGCCGAGCGCGTCCGCGAGGCCGCCCGCGACCTGAACCGCTACCCCGACCGGGACGCGGTGGAGCTGCGCACCGAGCTCGCCCGCTACCTCACCCGCACCGGCGGCCACGAAGTGACGCGCGCCCACGTGTGGGCGGCCAACGGCTCGAACGAGGTCATCCAGCAGCTCCTGCAGACCTTCGGCGGCCCGGGCCGTACGGCCATCGGCTTCGAGCCCTCGTACTCGATGCACGGCCTGATCGCCCGCGGCACCGGCACCGGCTGGATCTCGGGCCCCCGCCGCGAGGACTTCACCATCGACCCCGAGGCGGCGGCCCGCGCCATCGCCGAGAACGCCCCGGACGTCGTCTTCATCACCACCCCCAACAACCCCACGGGCAACGCCGTCTCCGCCGAGACGGTCGTCGCGCTGTACGACGCCGCGCAGGCCGCCAAGCCGTCGATCGTCGTGGTCGACGAGGCGTACGTGGAGTTCAGCCACGGCGCCTCGCTGCTCCCGCTGCTCGAGGGCCGCCCGCACCTGGTCGTCTCGCGCACGATGTCGAAGGCGTTCGGCGCGGCCGGGCTGCGCCTCGGCTACCTCGCCGCCGACCCCGCGGTCGTCGACGCGGTCCAGCTGGTGCGCCTGCCGTACCACCTCTCGGCCGTCACCCAGGCCACCGCCCTGGCCGCCCTGGAGCACACGGACACCCTCCTCGGGTACGTCGAGCAGCTGAAGGCCGAGCGCGACCGCCTGGTCACCGAGCTGCGGGCGATCGGCTTCGAGGTGACCGAGTCCGACGCCAACTTCGTGCAGTTCGGGCGGTTCGAGGGCCCGGGCGCCACCCACGCGGCCTGGCAGCGGATCCTCGACCGCGGCGTCCTCGTCCGCGACAACGGAGTGCCGGGGTGGCTGCGGGTGTCCGCGGGAACCCCCGCCGAAAACGACGCGTTCCTCGATGCGGTACGCGAACTGAAGAAGGAGCAGAGCGGATGAGCCGCGTTGGCAGAGTCGAGCGGACCACCAAGGAGACCTCGGTCCTCGTCGAGATCGACCTCGACGGCACCGGCAAGGTCGACGTGTCGACCGGCGTCGGCTTCTACGACCACATGCTCGACCAGCTCGGCCGCCACGGCCTGTTCGACCTCACGGTCAAGACCGACGGCGACCTGCACATCGACTCGCACCACACCATCGAGGACACCGCCCTCGCCCTCGGCGCCGCCTTCAAGCAGGCGCTCGGCGACAAGGTCGGCATCTACCGCTTCGGCAACTGCACGGTCCCCCTCGACGAGTCCCTCGCCCAGGTCACCGTCGACCTCTCGGGACGCCCCTACCTGGTGCACACCGAGCCGGAGAACATGGCGCCGATGATCGGCGCGTACGACACGACGATGACCCGGCACATCTTCGAGTCCTTCGTCGCCCAGGCCCAGGTCGCCCTGCACATCCACGTGCCCTACGGGCGCAACGCGCACCACATCGTGGAGTGCCAGTTCAAGGCCCTCGCCCGGGCGCTGCGCTACGCCAGCGAGCGGGACCCGCGCGCGGCCGGCATCCTCCCCTCCACGAAGGGCGCGCTGTAAGCCATGAGCGGTACCTCCACCCTGCTGTTCTTCGTCGGGCTCTTCCTCCTCGGCGGCGTCTACTCCTTCGTCAAGCAGAAGCAGTCCAAGAGCCTGATCACGCTGCTCTCCATCGGCGCGGGCATGTGCCTGATCGCGGGCGTCGTCCGTCTGGAGGTGTGGAATTGACCTCCTCCGCGCCACGTAAGCGGGTCGTCGTCTTCGACTACGGCTTCGGCAACGTCCGCTCCGCGGAGCGGGCCCTGGCCCGCGCGGGCGCCGACGTCGAGATCACCGGTGACTACGACAAGGCCATGAACGCCGACGGCCTCCTGGTGCCGGGCGTCGGCGCCTTCGAGGCCTGCATGAAGGGCCTGACGGCGGCGCGCGGCGACTGGATCGTGGGCCGCCGCCTGTCCGGCGGGCGGCCCGTCATGGGCATCTGCGTGGGCATGCAGATCCTCTTCGCGCGCGGCATCGAGCACGGCGTCGAGACCGAGGGCCTGGACGAGTGGCCCGGCACGGTCGAGCCGCTGAAGGCCGACATCGTCCCGCACATGGGCTGGAACACCGTCGACGCCTCCGCGGGCTCCGAGCTGTTCAAGGGCCTCGGCGCCGACGAGCGCTACTACTTCGTGCACTCCTACGCGGTCCACGACTGGTCCCTGGAGACGGTGAACCCGGCCCTGCGCGCCCCGCTCGTCACCTGGGCCACGCACGGCGAGCCGTTCGTCGCGGCCGTGGAGAACGGCGCCCTGTGGGCCACCCAGTTCCACCCCGAGAAGTCCGGCGACGCCGGCGCCCAGCTCCTCACCAACTGGATCGGAACCCTGTGAGCACCCTCGAACTCCTCCCCGCCGTCGACGTCCGCGACGGCCAGGCCGTGCGCCTCGTCCACGGCGAGTCCGGCTCGGAGACCTCCTACGGCTCCCCGCTGGAGGCCGCCCTGGCCTGGCAGCGGTCGGGCGCCGAGTGGCTGCACCTGGTCGACCTGGACGCCGCGTTCGGCACCGGCGACAACCGCGCGCTGATCCGCGAGGTCACCGCCGCCATGGACATCAAGGTCGAGCTGTCCGGCGGCATCCGCGACGACGACACCCTCGCCGCCGCCCTCGCCACCGGCTGCACCCGCGTCAACCTGGGCACCGCCGCCCTGGAGACCCCCGAGTGGGTCGCCAAGGTCATCGCCGAGCACGGCGACAAGATCGCGGTCGGCCTCGACGTGCGCGGCACGACCCTGCGCGGCCGCGGCTGGACCCGCGACGGCGGCGACCTCTACGAGACCCTGGAGCGCCTGAACGCCGAGGGCTGCGCGCGCTACGTGGTCACCGACATCGCCAAGGACGGCACGCTCCAGGGCCCGAACCTGGAGCTCCTGAAGAACGTGTGCGCGGCCACCGACCGCCCCGTCGTCGCCTCCGGCGGCGTCTCGTCCCTGGACGACCTGCGGGCCATCGCCGAGCTTGTTCCCCAGGGCGTCGAGGGCGCGATCGTCGGCAAGGCGCTGTACGCGAAGGCGTTCACGCTGGAGGAGGCCCTCGCGGCGGTGGCGTCGTCATGACCGGGGCCATCCGCAGGGTGGGTACGGGCGGGCCGTGGGAGGAGTCCATCGGCTCCGCCCGCGCCGTCGCGCTCCCGGGCGGCCTGGTCCTGGTGTCGGGCTGCGCGTCCGTGGTGGACGGCACGATCGACGCGGGCACGCCCTACCAGCAGGCCCTCAACGCCTTCCAGGTCGCCCTCGACGCCCTGAAGGAGGTCGGCCTCGGCGCCGAGCACGTGGTGCGCACCCGGATGTACCTGACGCACGCACGGGACGTGGAGGACGTCGGGCGCGCCCACAAGCAGCTGTTCGACGCCGTCCGTCCGGCCGCGTCCATGCTCGTCGTCGCCGGCTTCGTCGACCCGAGCCTGGTCGTCGAGGTCGAGGTGGAGGCGTACGGGCCCGTCGGGGAGGGTGATTCCGCATGACGCTCGCCGTACGGGTCATTCCCTGCCTGGACGTGGACAAGGGCCGCGTCGTCAAGGGCGTCAACTTCCAGAACCTGCGCGACGCGGGCGACCCCGTCGAGATGGCCAAGGTGTACGACGCCGAGGGCGCCGACGAGCTGACGTTCCTGGACATCACGGCGTCCTCCGGCGACCGCGAGACGACGTACGACGTGGTCCGCCGCACCGCCGAGCAGGTCTTCATCCCGCTCACCGTCGGCGGCGGCGTGCGGACGGCCGAGGACGTCGACAAGCTCCTGCGGGCCGGCGCGGACAAGGTCGGTGTGAACACCGCCGCCCTCGCACGCCCCGACCTGATCCGCGAGATCGCCGAGCGCTTCGGGCGCCAGGTGCTCGTGCTCTCCGTGGACGCCAGGCGCACGGCGTCGGGCTCCTTCGAGGTCACCACCCACGGCGGCCGCAAGTCGGCCGGGGTCGACGCGGTGGAGTGGGCGCACCGCGCGGCCGAGCTCGGCGCGGGCGAGATCCTGCTGAACTCGATGGACGCCGACGGCACGAAGGACGGCTACGACATCGAGATGATCGAGGCGGTCCGCAAGTACGTCAGCGTGCCTGTCATCGCCTCGGGCGGCGCGGGCCGTCTTGAGCACTTCCCGCCCGCCGTCGCGGCGGGCGCGGACGCGGTCCTTGCCGCCTCCGTCTTCCACTTCGGCGATCTGCGCATCGGCGAGGTCAAGGAGACGCTGCGGTCGGCGGGACACCCCGTCCGGTAGCTCCGCGCCACCAGGCCCCGGTCCACCTCAGGGTGGCCGGGGCCTTCTCGCGCACGGATGCGAAAGGAAAGTTGCGCAAAAATAATTGCGCAACTTTCCTTTCCTGTCTAGCGTGACGAGCATGAGCGACAAGCCCGAACAGGACGACAGGACCGAGCAGGAGCCGCGGAGCGCGGGCGACCGGCCCGAGGACCGCCGCATCACCGACCTCGGCACACTGAAGGCCTTCGGCCACCCGCTGCGCCTGAAGCTGTACCGCTCGCTGTACGTACGCCGCAGGGCGACGGCCTCACAGCTCGCCGAAGAGGTCGAAGGAGCCGTCTCCCTGGTCAGCTACCACCTGCGCAAACTCGCCGAGCACGGCCTCATCGAGGAGGCACGGGGCGCCCACCGCGGCGACGGCCGCGAGCGCTGGTGGCAGCCCGCACAGGAGGGCCTGAGCCTGCACCGGCGGGACTTCGAGGACGCCCCCGAGAAGCTCGCCGCGCACAGCGCCGTGACCCGCCTGATCGTCGACCAGCGCACCGACGCCTACCTGCGCTACCTCGACGAGCAGCCCGCCTGGAGCCCCGAGTGGCAGACCGCGGCGGACGGCTCCGACCACCTGCTCCGGCTCACCGCCGCCGAACTCTCCGACCTCTCCGACGAGTTGCGGGCCGTGATCCACAAGTACGTCGGCTCAGGCAACGCCGCACACGAGGCGGGCGACGACGAAGGGCGCGAGAACGTCGCGCTGCACCTCTACAGCTTCCCGTTCCGGACCTGAGGAGCGCAGCCCGTGACCGTCACACGGATACGCACCGCCCCGGCCACCGGGAAACCCGCCCACCGCGACGGCAACGTCCTGCGCTGGCTCGCCGCGTACACCGCGTCGATGATCGGCGACAGCGTCTACTTCGCCGCCCTCGCCTGGGCCGCAGCCCGCAGCGGCGGCGCGGCCCAGACCGGCCTCGTGCTCGCCGCCGGCGCCGTGCCGCGCGCCGCCCTGATGCTCGGCGGGGGAGTCGTCGCCGACCGGTTCGGGCCGCGCCGCGTGGTGCTCGGCAGCGACGCCGCGCGGTGCGTGGTGACCCTCGCCCTGGCCGCGGTCCTGCTGGCGTCGACGCCCGCGGTCTGGCTGCTCGTGGTGGCGGCGCTGCTCTTCGGCGTGGTGGACGCGCTGTTCCTGCCGAGCGTCGGGGCGCTGCCGCCGCGGCTCACCGCGCCCGGGGAGCTGGCCCGGGTGCAGGGGATGAAGGTGCTCGCCCAGCGGGTGGCGACGGTGACGGCGGCCCCCGCGGGCGGCGTGGCCGTCGCGCTCGGCGGACCCGCGGCGGGCTTCGCCGTGGCGGGGCTGCTGTTCGCCCTCTCGCTGCCGCTCCTGCTTGCCGTGAAGGTGCGCGAGCTGCCAGCCGACGACCGGGCGGGCACCACGGAGCCCGCCGGGCGGCAGCTCGTCGGCGGCCTGCGGTACGTGCGCGGGCACAAGGTGCTCGCCCCCCTGATGGTCGTCATCGCGGTGACCGAGATGGGCTTCGCCGGACCGGGCAACGTCGGCATCGTGCTCCTCGCCGACGAGCGCGGCTGGGGCGCCACCGGCATGGGGTGGATCGTCTCCGGCTTCGGCGCAGGGGCGGGGCTCGCGGCGCTCGGCGTGGCCGTGCGCGGGCGGGTGCGGCGGGCCGGGGCCGTCCTGTCGTGGACGGCGCTGCCGGGGGCGGCGGCCCTCGCGGCCCTCGCGCTCGTACCGTCGGTCGCCGGGGCGGTGCTCGCGGCGCTCCTGGTCGGACTGCTGCTCGGCCTCGGCGGGGCCCTCGGCGGCGCGCTCCTGCAGACGGTCACCGAGCCCGCGTACCTGGGGCGGGTCACGTCGGTGGCGAGCCTGCTCACGCTCGGGGTGCCGCCGCTGTGCTACCCGCTCACCGGGGTCGCGATCGGGCTGTGGGGCGTCGGTCCCGTGTTCGTGGCGGGGGCCGTGGTGACCGGCGTGGGTGGCCTGGTGGGGCTGCGGTGGCTGCGTGGGGCCGAGCTCGCGCGGTGACTGCGGGGTCCTGCGGATGCGCGCAGCGTACGCGGAGCCCATGCTGGAGGTGACCGACGAACAGCAAGGAGGTCGGCGATGTCTGTGATGGACAAGCTGAAGCAGATGCTCAAGGGTCACGAGGACAAGGCCGGACAGGGCATCGACAAGGCCGGTGACTTTGTCGACGACAAGACCCAGGGCAAGTACAGCAGCCAGGTCGACACGGCCCAGGACAAGCTCAAGGAACAGTTCGGCGGTGACCAAGGGCAGCCGCCGCCGCCGCAGTCGTGACGCCGCGCCCCTCCTGTCGTCCCTGAGCGGTGGCTCTTGAGCCGCTGCCGCGACGCGCACTCTGAAGGCTGTGGCAGGCCGTTCCCGCGCCTGCCGCAGCCTTCAGGCGTTCTCGCAGGTCAGAGACCCAGCTGCTTCGTCTCGTGCAGCCGCGCGATCGCGTCCTTGTCGCCCTGCAGCTCCACCTCCGCCGCCTCCTGGCGGCCGAAGACGAACATCAGGAGCTCGGCCGGCTCACCCGTCGCCGTGACCACGGGCGTGCCGCGGTGGGCCACCGCCGTCTGGCCGTCGGGGCGCCGCAGGACCAGGCCCACCGGGGCCTTGCGGCCGACGACACGGGCCACCCGCTCCAGGCGGGACCAGAGGGCCTCGGCGAAGACGGGGTCGAGCTCGCGCGGCGTCCAGTCGGGCTGCGCGCGCCGCACGTCCTCGGCGTGGACGTAGAACTCCACGGCGTTCGAGGCCTCGTCGACCTGCTTCAGGTTGAACGGCGAGAACCGCGGCGGGCCCGTACGGATCAGCTGGATCAGCTCCTCGTACGGCTTCGCGGCGAACTCCGCCTGCACCCGCTCCAGGCGCCCGGCGAGCTGCTTGATCAGGATTCCGCCCGCGGCGTCCGCGCGCCGCTCGCGCACCACCACGTGGGCCGCGAGGTCGCGGGTGTTCCAGCCGTCGCAGAGGGTCGGTGCGTCCGGCCCGGCGGCTTCCAACAGATCGGCGAGGAGGAGTCGTTCACGCTTGGCATGGGTCGACATGGAGTCAGCCTACGACCGGGTGCCCGGTCCGGACAGTGGACGTCCGCCGGGTGAGCGCCGCGCGGGCGGCACAATGGCCCCATGACCGCATCGCCGCAGCCCAGCAGCCTCGACCCGGAGATCGCCGCGCGCCTCAAGCGCAGCGCCGACGGCCTGGTCCCCGCCATCGCCCAGCAGTACGACACCGGTGAGGTGCTGATGCTCGGCTGGATGGACGACGAGGCGCTGCACCGCACCCTGACGACGGGCCGCTGCACGTACTGGTCCCGCAGCCGCCAGGAGTACTGGGTCAAGGGCGACACCTCCGGCCACTTCCAGCACGTGAAGTCCGTCGCCCTCGACTGCGACGCGGACACCGTCCTGGTCCAGGTCGACCAGGTCGGCGCGGCCTGCCACACCGGCACCCGCACCTGCTTCGACGCCGACGTGCTCGCCGTGGCCGACGCCCCGGCGCCGGGTCAGTAGGGTCTGGACCCATGGATCTGGAGACCTTCCGCAAGCTCGCGACCGACCGCCGGGTGATCCCCGTCAGCCGCCGACTCCTCGCGGACGGCGACACCCCGGTCGGGCTCTACCGCAAGCTCGCCGCCGAGCGGCCCGGGACGTTCCTGCTGGAGTCCGCGGAGAACGGCCGATCGTGGTCCCGGTACTCCTTCGTCGGCGTCCGCAGCGCCGCCACCCTGACCGTCCGCGACGAGCAGGCGCACTGGCTCGGCGAGCCGCCCGTCGGCGTCCCCACCTCCGGCGACCCGCTGGCCGCGCTGCGCGCCACCGTCGAGGCCCTGCACACCCCGCGCGACCTGACCGGCGCGGAGGGCCTGCCGCCGTTCACCGGCGGCATGGTCGGCTACCTGGGCTACGACATCGTGCGCCGCCTGGAGAAGATCGGCCCGGGGGAGCGGGACGACCTGCGCCTGCCCGAGCTGACGATGCTCCTGACCAGCGACCTCGCCGTCCTGGACCACTGGGACGGCTCGGTCCTGCTCATCGCCAACGCCATCAACCACAACGACCTGGACACCGGCGTCGACGAGGCCCACGCCGACGCCGTCGCCCGCCTCGACGCCATGGAGGCCGACCTCTCCCGGCCACTCTCCCAGCCCCCGGCCGCGCTCCCGCCCTCCGAACTGCCCCCGTACACCGCGCTGTGGGGCGGCGAGCAGTACCAGGAGGCCGTCGAGGACATCAAGGAGCGCATCCGCGCGGGCGAGGCCTTCCAGGTCGTACCGTCGCAGCGCTTCGAAACCCCGTGCCGGGCGAGCGCGTTGGACGTCTACCGCGTGCTGCGGGCCACCAACCCGTCGCCGTACATGTATCTCTTCCGCTTCGACGGATTCGACGTCGTCGGGTCCTCGCCGGAGGCGCTCGTCAAGGTCGAGGACGGGCGCGCCATGGTGCACCCCATCGCCGGGACCCGGCCGCGCGGCGCCACCCCGCAGGAGGACCAGGCGCTCGCCGAGGAACTCCTCGCCGACCCCAAGGAGCGCGCCGAGCACCTGATGCTCGTCGACCTGGGCCGCAACGACCTCGGCCGGGTCTGCGAGCCGGGCTCCGTGGAGGTCGTGGACTTCATGTCCATCGAGAAGTACTCCCACGTCATGCACATCGTCTCGACGGTCACCGGCCGCGTCGCCGAGGGCCGCACCGCCTACGACGTGCTCACCGCCTGCTTCCCCGCGGGCACCCTCTCCGGCGCCCCCAAGCCCCGCGCCATGCAGATCATCGACGAGCTCGAGCCGTCCCGGCGCGGCCTGTACGGCGGCTGCGTCGGCTATCTGGACTTCGCGGGCGACTCCGACACCGCCATCGCGATCCGCACCGCGCTCCTGCGCGACGGCACCGCGTACGTGCAGGCCGGAGCCGGGGTCGTGGCCGACTCCGACCCCGTCGCCGAGGACACCGAGTGCCGCAACAAGGCCGCCGCCGTGCTGCGCGCCATCCACACCGCGAACCGGCTGCACGGCGCCGAGAGCCGTGAGGGATAGTGGACGGGTGACTTCTGCAGTGCCAACACCGCGTACCGACGGCGTGTCGCCCGCTTCCGACGGGGCGCCGCAGGTGGCCGCCGACCCCGCACCCCGCGGCGGCCGGCGCAGCCTCGCCGCCGCCCTGCTGCTCGGCGCCGCCGGGGCCGCCCTCGCGCTGCTCGCGTCCCGGCAGTCCTGGGCGCACGGCACCGCGGCCGTGGCGGGCGGCGACTTCCCGCTGACGGCCAAGGGCAGCGACGTCACGGGCGTGCCCGCGGCCCTCGCGATAGTGGGCCTGGCCGCGCTCGTCGCCGTCTTCGCCGTGCGCCGCACCGGCCGGGTGCTCGTGTCCCTGGTGCTCGCGCTCAGCGGCGTCGGCACCGTCGTGGCCGCGCTGCTCGGCGCGAACGACAGTGCCGCCCTGGACGAGAAGGCCGCCGAGGCCTCCGGTGACGCGGCCTCCAAGATCGCCGGGCTCAGCCACACCGGCTGGCCCTACGCGGCCGTCGCCGCGGGCGCCCTGATCCTCGCCGCCGGACTGCTCGCCCTGTTCTGCGGCCGCAACTGGCCCGCGATGTCCGGCCGTTACGAACGCGACGGCTCCCCCCGCCCCCGCGCCCCCCGCCGGGCCCCCGACCCGGACCGGCCCGAGGAGCTGTGGAAGGCCATCGACCGCGGCGAGGACCCCACTCGCGAGGCCTAGGGCCTGTCCGACGGTCCGGGAACCCGTCCGACGGCTCGGGCGGGTCGGGACCCCGCGCTCAAGGCATACGCGCGGGTACGGGACAATGGAGCCGAGCGTCCGACTCACGGTGGCGCGGCACCGGCGATCCGCCCGGACCGGCGCCCACCCCACACGCATAGCTACGAGGAGCAAGTCATGGCGGGCAGCAGCCACGGACACGGTCACACCCCGGCCGCCTGGACCGGCGTCATCATCGCCTTCATCGGTTTCTGTGTCGCGGGCGCCTTCATGGTGATGGACAACCCGCTCGGCTTCTGGGCCGGCATGGCCCTCACCCTCGTCGGCGGCGTCGTGGGCGGCGCCATGCGCCTGGCCGGCCTCGGCCAGAAGCCGCAGCGGGCGCCGCGGGTGGCGAGCTCCGAGAGCTGACCCGCGACAGCGGAGATACGTACGCGAAGGGGAGCCGGACACGTTCCGGCTCCCCTTCGCGCGCCCCGGGCACCCGGCCGGACCACTTCGCCCCTCCGACGGCGTACCACCCGGGCGCGCGGCCCCCGCGCGGGAGACAATGCCCGGGTGACCCCACCACCGCCGACCACCGCGCCCCCGGGCCCGGCCGGGGCGCTGCGACGCCTGGCCGTGCCGCTCGGACTGCTCGGCTCGGTCACCGCGGCCTTCGCCTACGTCGCCACGGTCGACCCGAACGAGCCCGGCCACTACCCGCCGTGCCCGCTCCTGCACCACACGGGCATCTTCTGCCCCGGCTGCGGCGGTCTGCGCAGCGCCCACGCCTTCGCGCACGGCGACCTGCCGACGGCCCTCGGCGCCAACGCGCTGGCCGTCGTGGGCTTCGGCCTGTTCGCGGTGGTGTGGGGCGTCTGGGCCCTTCGGACGGCGCGCGGCAGGCCGCTGCGGCTCGAACTCGGCCGCGCGCAGCTGTGGGGCGTCGGCGTCGTCGTGGCGCTGTTCACCCTCGTACGGAACCTGCCCTTCGGCGGGGCGCTGCACCCCTAGCACTCCGCCGCACGCCTGACAAATGTCCAGGTCGTGGGACCCGCGTCAACCGGATGCGGGTCCTTCGCCCTCCTGCGGATACCATCGCAGTGACCATGGGAAAGCCCGTCGAGGGCGGACCGGGTGGCGCTGTACTGCTTGAACACCGCTCTGAAACTGCTTGAACGTAGATTCAACCGTCCTGGAAGGGGGCCGCTCGCGTGAGTGTGCTCGACGAGATCATCGACGGAGTCCGCGCCGACCTCGCACAGCGGCAGGCGCGCGTCAGCCTCGACGAGCTCAAGGAGCGCGCGGCGAAGGCCCCCGCGGCCAAGGACGGGGTCGCCGCGCTGCGCGGCGACGGCGTCAAGGTCATCTGCGAGGTCAAGCGCTCCAGCCCGTCCAAGGGCGCGCTCGCCGCGATCGCCGACCCCGCGGGGCTCGCCGCCGACTACGAGGCCGGTGGCGCCGCCGCCATCTCCGTGCTCACCGAGGAGCGCCGCTTCGGCGGCTCGCTCGCCGACCTGGAGGCCGTCCGCGCCAAGGTCGACATCCCGGTGCTCCGCAAGGACTTCATCGTCACGTCGTACCAGCTGTGGGAGGCCCGGGCGTACGGCGCCGACCTCGCCCTGCTGATCGTCGCCGCCCTCGACCAGCCCGCCCTGGAGTCGCTGATCGAGCGCGCCGAGTCCATCGGCCTCACCCCGATCGTGGAGGTCCACGACGAGGACGAGGCCGAGCGGGCCGTCGACGCGGGGGCGCGGGTCATCGGCGTCAACGCGCGCGACCTGAAGACCCTCAAGGTCGACCGCGACACCTTCGAGCGGGTCGCGCCCGAGCTGCCCGACTCCGTCGTGAAGATCGCCGAGTCCGGGGTGCGCGGGCCGCACGACCTCATCGCCTACGCCAACGCCGGCGCCGACGCCGTGCTCGTGGGCGAGTCCCTCGTCACCGGCCGGGACCCGCGGGGCGCCGTGTCCGACCTCGTCGCCGCCGGGGCGCACCCGGCGCTGCGGCACGGCAGGAGCTGACCCGCGACCATGGCCGCCGACCTCTTCGCCGCCGCCGACCGGCCGGGCTCGCGCCCGGACGGCGGGCGGGCGTGCGTGCGGTCGGCGGCGCCGATGGGTCCTGCGGCGCCCTCGGGCGCCCGTGACCCTTACGCCCGCCTTGCCCGTGGCTGTCGGCCGCGGGGGTGCAGGGCGCCCGCTCGGCGTGTGCACGGGCGGCGGGTGCGGTACGTCATCGGGGACGAGCCCGGGCAGGTGAACGGCATGCGATGGCGCCCGCACGACGCGCGCCTGCGCCTTTGCCTGCGGCATCGCTAGCGGGGAGTTCGGCACCGCCGGAACTCGCCGGTGGGGGTTGCTCGCCGTGGCGGCGGATTCTTTCCTTCCCCAACCCCGCCCCTTCCCGAACCCGGGGGCTCCGCCCCCGGACCCCCGGGTGGGTGGGGGATCCCGGACCCCGGGTGGGTGGGAGAACCTGACCCTCGGGAGGGCGGGAGAACCTGCACGCTTGGGTGGTTGGGAGGTCCTGCGCCTTCGGGTGGTTGGGAGAGCCTGCGCCTTCGGAAGGTTGGGAGGTCCCGCGCCCTTGGGTGGTTGGGAGGTCCCGCACCTTCGGGTGGTTGGGAGAGCCTGCGCCTTCGGGTGGGTGGGAGAGCCTGCACGCTTGGGTGGGTGGGAGGTCCCGCGCCTTTGGATGGGTGGGAGAGCCTGCGCCCTTGGGTGGTTGGGAGAGCCCGCACCTTCGGGTGGTTGGGAGGTCCCGCGCCCTCGGATGGGTGGGAGAACCTGTGCCCCCCCGGGTGGGTGGGAGAACCTGCACCTGCGGGGTGGGCCCGTTCCCGCACCCGGGTCCCACAGTTACGGGTGGGCGGGTGGGGCGATCCGCCGCGCAGCGGCGGGACGGCTTCCGCACCCGCACCCGGGGCCGAGGGCTCCCGCCGCACGGCGGTCCGCAGGGCCACCCGGGCCCCAGGGGCACGGGTGGGCGGGTGGGGCAATCCGCCGCGCAGCGGCGGGAACAGTTGCCGCCCCCACCCCCGCCGGCCAGAGGCGCTCGCGCAATACGGTGACCGACAGTCCACCCCACATCACGCGAGGTTCCACATGCCCAGCGAGTACTTCATCCCCGACCCGGAGGGTCGGATCCCGAGCGCCGAAGGGTACTTCGGCGCGTTCGGCGGCAAGTTCATCCCGGAGGCGCTGGTCGCCGCCGTCGACGAGGTGGCCGTCGAGTTCGAGAAGGCGAAGGCGGACCCGGAGTTCGCGCGCGAGCTCGACGACCTGCTCGTGAACTACACGGGCCGCCCGAGCGCCCTCACGGAGGTGCCGAGGTTCGCCGAACACGCCGGTGGCGCCCGGGTGTTCCTCAAGCGCGAGGACCTGAACCACACCGGGTCCCACAAGATCAACAATGTGCTCGGGCAGGCGCTGCTCACCAAGCGCATGGGCAAGACCCGGGTCATCGCCGAGACCGGCGCGGGCCAGCACGGCGTCGCGACGGCCACCGCCTGCGCGCTGTTCGGGCTCGAGTGCACCATCTACATGGGGGAGATCGACACCCAGCGGCAGGCACTGAACGTCGCGCGCATGCGGATGCTGGGCGCCGAGGTCGTCGCGGTGAAGTCCGGCAGCCGTACGCTCAAGGACGCGATCAACGAGGCGTTCCGCGACTGGGTGGCCAACGTCGACCACACCCACTATCTCTTCGGGACGGTGGCGGGGCCCCACCCCTTCCCCGCCATGGTCCGCGACTTCCACCGTGTCATCGGCGTCGAGGCCAGGAGGCAGATCCTGGAGCGCGCCGGGCGCCTGCCCGACGCGGCCGTCGCCTGCGTCGGCGGCGGCTCCAACGCGATCGGCCTGTTCCACGCGTTCATCCCGGACGCCGACGTACGCCTCATCGGCTGCGAGCCGGCGGGGCACGGCGTGGAGACCGGCGAGCACGCGGCCACCCTGACCGCGGGCGAGCCGGGCATCCTGCACGGGTCGCGCAGCTACGTCCTGCAGGACGAGGAGGGCCAGATCACCGAGCCCTACTCGATCTCGGCCGGACTCGACTACCCGGGCATCGGCCCCGAGCACGCCTTCCTCAAGGACAGCGGCCGCGGCGAGTACCGCGCGGTCACCGACGCCGCCGCGATGGAGGCCCTGCGCCTGCTCTCGCGCACCGAGGGCATCATCCCGGCGATCGAGAGCGCGCACGCCCTCGCGGGCGCCCTGGAGATCGGCAAGGAGCTGGGCGAGGACGGGCTGATCATCGTCAACCTGTCGGGCCGCGGCGACAAGGACATGGACACCGCAGCCCGCTACTTCGACCTGTACGACACGGACGCCGCCGTCGCCGCGGACGCCGCCGCAGAGAACGCCGAGATCGAGGGGGACGCCAAGTGAGCGGGAACATCCAGCTGTTGAACGACACCCTCGCCGCCGCCAAGGCCGAGGGCAGGTCGGCCCTCATCGCCTACCTCCCGGCGGGCTTCCCCACCGTGGACGGCGGCATCGAGGCGATCAAGGCGGCCTTCGAGGGCGGCGCGGACGTCGTCGAGGTCGGCCTGCCGCACAGCGACCCCGTCCTGGACGGGCCGGTCATCCAGACCGCCGACGACATCGCCCTGCGCGGCGGCGTGAAGATCGCCGACGTGTTCCGCACGGTGCGCGAGGCCCACGCGGCCACGGGCAAGCCGGTGCTCGTCATGACGTACTGGAACCCCATCGACCGCTACGGCGTGGAGCGCTTCACAGCCGAGCTCGCCGAGGCGGGCGGCGCGGGCTGCATCCTGCCCGACCTGCCGGTGCAGGAGTCGGCGCTGTGGCGCGAGCACGCTGCCAAGCACGACCTGGCCACGGTGTTCGTGGTCGCGCCGAGCAGCAAGGACGCCCGGCTCGCGACGATCACGGCGGCCGGTTCGGGCTTCGTGTACGCGGCCTCGCTGATGGGCGTCACCGGCACCCGCGTCTCCGTGGGCGCCCAGGCGCAGGACCTGGTGGAGCGCACCCGCGCGACCACCGAACTGCCGGTCTGCGTCGGCCTCGGCGTCTCGAACGCCGCGCAGGCCGCCGAGGTCGCGGGCTTCGCCGACGGCGTCATCGTCGGCTCGGCGTTCGTCCAGCGGATGCTGGACGCCGACGACGAGGCGGCCGGGGTCGCCGCGGTCCGCGAGCTCGCGGGTGACCTTGCGAAGGGCGTACGCGAACACGCGTAATCCGTAAGGGTGGACCTGGGACCGGGGAGGCCGCACGGGCCTCCCCGGTTCGTTTGCCCCGATGTGAGCGAGAAGAACCGAGAAGGTAAGCAATCGGCCCGTGAACGCCTCGCGGTGGAGCGGGAGCGGCAGAAGGCGCGCGACAAGCGGCGCCGCGCGCTCCTGGTCGGCGCCGCCGTCGTCGGCGTGCTCGGCCTGGCCGCGGTCGTCGGCGTGCTCGCGGCCAACGCGGGCGACGACAAGAAGGAGAAGGACACCGCGGGTCCCGTCGTCGTGCCCAAGGGAGCGAGCGGCGAGGACAAGCTGTCCATCCCGCTCGGCAAGGACAGCGCGAAGTCCACGCTCACGGTCTGGGAGGACTTCCGCTGCCCGGCCTGCAAGCAGTTCGAGGACATGTACCGCTCGACGATCAACGACCTCGCCGCCCGGGGCATGCTGAAGGTGAACTACCACCTCGCGACCCTCATCGACGGGAACATGGGCGGCAGCGGCTCCCTGCACGCCGCCAACGCCGCCGCCTGCGCCCAGGACGCGGGCAAGTTCGCTCCGTACCACGACGAGCTGTTCAAGAACCAGCCGCCGGAGCCCGACGACGCCTTCGCCGACAACGCCAAGCTGATCGAGCTCGCGGGCAAGGTCGACGGACTCGTCACCGCCCCGTTCAAGAAGTGCGTGAACGACGGCACCCACAACAGCTGGGTCGGCAAGTCCCACGAGGCCTTCCAGAAGGCCAAGCTCCGCGGCACGCCCACGGTCCTGCTCGACGGCAAGGACATCTTCGGCGACCAGCAGAACCCGCTGACCCCCCAGAAGCTCAAGGCCATGGTGGAGAAGGCGAACCAGTAGCCGGGCGGCGGTCCGGCGGTTCGTGCGGCCCGGGGACGGGGGTGTCGGCCCCGCCCCGGGCCCGCTCTCTTCCCGGCCGCCGTCCCGCCCGCCGTCCCGCCCGTCAGCCCGGCCGTGTCAGGACCCCGTTATGGACCCGTTGCGGGGCTGGCTGCCGTCGTCGCCGCCCGGCACGGTAGCGTCGACCCTGCCATGGAATTTGCCTACATCCCCAGCCCCTCGCGCGGAGTGGTCGATCTCGGCCCGATTCCGCTGCGCGGCTACGCGTTCTGCATCATCATCGGCGTCTTCGTTGCCGTGTGGCTCGGCAACAGGCGGTGGATCGCCCGCGGTGGCCGGCCCGGCACCGTGGCCGACATCTCCGTGTGGGCGGTGCCCTTCGGACTCGTCGGCGGCCGCCTCTACCACGTGATCACGGACTACCAGCTGTACTTCAGCGACGGCCGTGACTGGGTGGACGCCTTCAAGATCTGGGAGGGCGGGCTCGGCATCTGGGGCGCCATCGCCTTCGGCGCCGTCGGCGCCTGGATCGGCTGTCGCCGCCGGGGCATCCCGCTGCCCGCGTGGGCCGACGCGCTGGCGCCCGGCATCGCCGTCGCCCAGGCCATCGGCCGCTGGGGGAACTGGTTCAACCAGGAGCTGTACGGCAAGAAGACCGACCTGCCGTGGGCGCTGAAGATCACCTCCGCGGAGGACGGCCGGGTCCCCGGCACCTACCACCCGACGTTCCTGTACGAGTCGCTGTGGTGCATCGGCGTCGCCGTCCTGGTCATCTGGGCCGACCGCCGCTTCAAGCTCGGCCACGGCCGCGCCTTCGCGCTGTACGTCGCGTCGTACTGCGTCGGCCGCTTCTGGATCGAGTACATGCGCGTCGACGACGCCCACGAGTTCCTCGGCCTGCGCCTGAACAACTGGACGGCGCTGCTCGTCTTCGTCCTCGCCGTCGTCTACTTCGTGGTGTCGGCGCGGACGCGGCCCGGCCGCGAAGAGGTCGTCGAACCCGGCGCCGCGGAGGACAAGCAGCTCTCCGGCACCGGTGACGCGGCGGCCGACGACACCGACTCCGACGCCGGTGACAAGGCGACCGCCGACGCCACGTCCGGCGGCGACACCAAGTCCCCGTCCATGACCAAGGACCTGACCAAGCCGAAGTCCACGGACGCGGCGGCCGACAAGGGCTGACGGGCTCCGCTACAGCCCGCTCCCGGCGAGCGCCAGCGTCCTGCGGGCCTGCTCCACCACCGCCCGGTCCACGAAGCGGCCGTCCGGGAGGGCGAGCGCGCCCTCCTCGGACGCCGCCGCCTTGAGGACCGACTCGGCCTCCTCGACCTCCCGGGCGGTGGGCAGATAGGCGCGCTCGATCACCGGGAGCTGACGCGGGTGGATCGCGGCGCGGCCCAGGAAGCCCAGGGTGCGCCCGTGCGCGCAGGACGCCGCGAGGCCGTCCGTGTCCCGGATGTCGGGGTGCACGGACTGCGGCGGCGCCGGGAGCGCCGCCGCCCGCGCGGCCACGATCACCCGCGAGCGCGCCCAGTCGAGCCCCGCGTCCTCGCGTACGCCCAGGTCGGCGCGGAGGTCGGCCTCCCCGATGGACACCCCGCGCAGGGCCGGGTGCGCGGTGGCGATGGCGTGGGCCCGCTCGATGCCGAGTGCGGACTCCAGGAGGGCGTGCAGGGCGGGCGCCCCGCCGTCGTGCGGCGCCGCACGCTCCGCCGCGCGGATCACGTCGGCCGGTGAGGTGACCTTGGGCAGCCGCAGCCCGGCGAGTCCGGGCAGCGGGGCGACGGCCCGCAGGTCCGCGTCGGACAGCGGGGTGCCGAGCGCGTTCACCCGGACCTGCACGGCCGGGCGTGCGGTGCCGGGCGACGGCGGGGGCGGCGGCTCGGCGAGGAGTTCCGCGGTGGCCGCGCGGGCGTACTCCTTGCGGGCCGGGGCCACCGCGTCCTCCAGGTCGACCACCACCACGTCCGCGCCCGCCACGAGCGCCTTCGCCACCACGTCGGGCCGGTCCCCGGGCACGTACAGCCAGGTCAGCGGGATCGGTCTCACAGGGCGCCCGCCTCGCGCAGGGAGCTGATCTCGCGGTCGGTGAGGCCGAGCTCGGTGAGGACCGCGTCGGTGTCGGCGCCGTGCGGGCGGCCCGCCCAGCGGATGGCGCCCGGGGTCTCGCTGAGGCGGAACAGCACGTTCTGCATGCGCAGGTCGCCGAGCTCCGGGTCGTCGGGGACGGTGGTGATGGTGCCGAGGGCCGCGTACTGGGGGTCGGTCATGACGTCCCGTACGTCCTGGACGGGCGCCACCGCCGCCTCCGCCTTCTCGAACGCCTCGATCACCTCGGTGCGGGTGCGGTCCGCGATCCACGCGCCGACCGCCTCGTCGAGCACGTCCGCGTGGGCGGCGCGCTCCGAGCCGGAGCCGAACCAGGGCTCGGCGGCCAGGTCGGGGCGGCCCACCAGACGCAGCACGCGCTCGGCGATCGACTGGGTCGAGGTGGAGACGGCGACCCAGGAGCCGTCCGCCGTGCGGTAGGTGTTGCGGGGCGCGTTGTTCGCGGAGCGGTTGCCGGTGCGCGGCTGCACGTGGCCGAGCTGGTCGTACCAGAGGGGCTGCGGGCCGAGCACCGTGAGGATCGGCTCGATGATCGCCATGTCGACGACCTGGCCGCGGCCCGTGTGCTCGCGCGCCGCCAGGGCGGTCATCACCGCGTACGCCGTCGCCAGGCCCGCGATGGAGTCCGCGAGGCCGAACGGCGGCAGCGTCGGCGGCCCGTCCGGCTCCCCGGTGGCCGCGGCGAACCCGCACATCGCCTCCGCGAGAGTGCCGAACCCGGGGCGGCGCGCGTACGGCCCGAACTGGCCGAAGCCGGTGACGCGGGCGAGCACGAGCCGGGGGTTCGCGGCACTCAGCTCCTCCCAGCCGAGGTCCCACTTCTCCAGGGTGCCGGGGCGGAAGTTCTCCACGATCACGTCCGCCTCTGCGGCGAGGCGGAGCAGCGTGGTGCGGCCGCCCGGGGTGGAGAGGTCGAGGGTCATCGTGCGCTTGTTGCGGCCGAGCAGCTTCCACCACAGGCCGACGCCGTCCTTCGCCGGGCCGTGCCCCCGCGACGGGTCGGGGCGGGTCGGGTGCTCGACCTTGACGACGTCCGCGCCGAAGTCGCCGAGGAGCGTGGCGGCGAGGGGACCGGCGAAGAGGGTGGCCAGGTCGAGGACGCGCAGGCCCGTCAGGGGCGGCGGTGGTGGGGTTTTTGGCGCGGTCGGGGTCATGCCGTCGCTCCCGCTTCGGCGTCGATTTCCGTGCGGTACGGCATGGAGGTCGCCGCTCCCGTCCGCTGCACGGAGAGCGCGGACGCCGCCGACGCCCAACTCAGGGCGTCTGGAAGGGAGTTGCCCTCGCAGAGCGCCACCGCGAGCGCGCCCGCGAAGGTGTCGCCGGCGCCCGTCGTGTCCACCGCCGTGACCCGCCGCGCGGGCACCGTGACGGGCTCGGCGCCCCGGGCCGCGTACAGGCTGCCCGCCGCGCCGAGCGTCACGACGACCTCCGGGACCTGGGAGAGGAGCGCGCGGGCCGCCGCGGCCGGTTCGGTGATGCCGGTGAGGGCGGCGGCCTCGTGCTCGTTGGGGAGCAACAGGTCGGTGGCGGCGAGGAGTTCGGGCGGCAGGGGCTGCGCGGGCGCCGGGGTGAGGATGGTGCGGACGCCGTGCTCGCGGGCGGTACGGGCGGCGGCGAGCACGCCCTCCAGGGGGACCTCCAGCTGGAGCAGGAGCGCGGCGGCGGAGGCGATCTCGGCCTTGTCGCCCGCGGACAGCGCGGTGAGCGTGGCGTTCGCGCCGGGGATCACGACGATCGCGTTGCCGCCGTCGTCGTCGACCACGATGTGGGCCGTGCCGCTCGGGCCCTCGACCGTGCGCAGCAGGTCGGTGTCCACGCCCGAGTGGTCGAGCGCGGACCGCAGTTGGGTGCCGAAGCCGTCGTTGCCGACGGCGCCGATCATCGCGACGGTGGCGCCCGCGCGGGCCGCGGCGACGGCCTGGTTGGCGCCCTTGCCGCCGGGAAGGGTGCGGAACTCGCGGCCGGTGACGGTCTCCCCGCGCTGCGGGGCCTTGGCCACGTACGCGACGAGGTCCATGTTGGTGCTGCCGAGTACGGCGATGTGGGGCCGGGTCATGGGTGGGGTGCCTCCTGCGGGGTGGGGTCGTCGGTCAGGTGCGCGGTGAGGCGCGCGAGGGTGTCGAAGCCGGTGCCGTGGAAGCCGCCGACCGAGGTGGCGAGCCGGTTGTGGAGCGGGGCGGTCCAGCGGTCCGGGAGCGCGTCGGGGCGACCGGACAGCAGGCCCGCGACCGAGCCCGCCGTCGCCCCGTTGGAGTCCGTGTCCCAGCCGCCCGACACCACGCGCGTGATCGAGCCGGTGAAGTCGCCGTCGGCGTGCGTGAGGGCGGCCGCGAGCAGCGCCGCGTTCGGGACGACGTGTACCCAGTGGTACCTGCCGTACTCCGCGTGCAGCCGGTCCACCACGGCGTCGAAGTCCCGGTGCGCCCCCGCCAGTTCGATGCCGCGGCGCACCGCAAGAGCCAGGCGCGAGTCCGGCGGGATCACGTCGAGGCCCGCCGCCAGGCTCGCGTGCACGTCGGCCGTCCCCGACGCCGCCGTCGCGATCGTCGCCGCCGCGAACATCGCCCCGTACACGCCGTTGCCCGTGTGCGTCAGACACGCGTCCCGGTACGCCTGCTCCGCCGCCGACGCCGGGTCGCCCGGGTTCGTCCAGCCGTGCACGTCCGCGCGGATCAGGGCGCCGATCCACTCGCGGAACGGGTTGTGGTGGCGGGCCGTGCGAGGTGGCGGTACGCCGTTCAGGAGGTTGCGGTACGCCACGCGCTCCGCCGTGAACGTCCTCGCGGCCGGGAGTTCCTCCAGCCAGAGCGTGGCCACGTCGTGCGTCGTGAACGCCTTGCCGTGGCGCTGGACGAGCAGCAGGTTCAGGAGGGGGTAGTTGAGGTCGTCGTCCTCCGGCATGCCGTCGATGTTCTCGGCCAGGGAGGACTGTGCCGAGCGTCTGTTCCAGGGGTACGCGGTGGTCAGCTCGGGTGGGACGCCTCTTGCCGTGAACCAGGTGTCCAGGGGCCAGTTGCCGGTGGCTTTCGCGAGGGCGCGGATGCCTTCGAGGGGGAGCTTCTCCACGGGCTTGCCGAGGAGGCAGCCCGCGGCTCGGCCGAGCCAGGCGGCGTGGAGGCGGGTGCGGTGGGTGGGCCCTGCCGGGGGCTCCCCAAGCCCGCCCCTTCCCGAAGCGGGGGCTGCCGCCCCCGGGCCCCCGCTGATCGGCGCTTCGCGCCTCGTCCTCAAACGCCGGACGGGCTGGAAGGTCGCGGCTGCTGTCTCGTCTTCCTGTTCCTGGCCGAGTTCGGTCAGGAGGGCTTCTGCCAGGGACCTCAGCTGTGGTGAGGCCTGGTTCGGGGACGCGCCCGAGCGGGGTGGGGTGGTGCAGCCGCCCGCCGCCAGCCAGCGGGCCGTCGCCCCTGTGACGTCTCTGCCCTCCTCCTCCGCCTGGCGGAACTCGTGGGGGAGGAGGTCCTCGGGCTGGAGCCAGGTCAGGCGCATCAGGCGGGGGTGTCCGTCAGGGCCGTGAACGCCGACTCGTGGGTGCGGCGGCGGGCGCGGTCCTTGGTGAAGACCTCCCGGGCGACCTCCGTGAGGGTGAGGGCGGGGGCGTGGAGGTCGAGGCGGCTCGCCTCCCCGACCGTCGTCGACCAGTCGTCGGGGACGGTGGACGCGCCGTGCAGGGCGCCCGCGATCGCGCCGCCCATCGTGGCGGTCGAGTCGCAGTCGCGGCCGTAGTTCACCGCGCCGAGGACGGTGCGGCGGTAGTCGCCGTCGGCGATGAGGAGCATGCCCAGGGCGACGGGGAGTTCCTCGATGGCGTGCAGGCGGGAGGGGCGGCGGGCGCCGAGGGACGGGGCGCGGTAGTCCGGGCCGACCGTGTCGAAGGGGGCGATCGCCGCCCGGAGCGGGGCCAGGGCGGGCTCGAACTCGTCGTACCCGGACGCCGCTTCGGCCACCGCCTCGATCGCCGCGCGCGTGCCGTCCTTCGCCAGGGCGAGGCAGGTGTCGACGACCGAGGCGGGCGTCGCGCCGGGCACGCAGGCCGCCGCCACCGCCGCCGCGAAGACCCCGGCCGCCTCCCTGCCGTACGACGACTGGTGCGCGCCCGCGACGTCCAGGGCCTCGGCGTACGCGCCCGCCGGGTTCGCCGCGTTGACCAGGCCGACCGGCGCCATGTACATCGCGGCGCCGCAGTTGACGATGTTGCCCGCGCCCGCCTCGCGCGGATCCACGTGGCCGTAGTGGAGGCGGGCCACGAGCCACTTCTCGGCGAGGAAGAGGCGGTGCAGGGGGAGGGCGTCCGCCTCCAGTTCGGGGATCCAGCGGGGGGTGGTGATCAGGTCGGGGACCAGGTGGTCGGCGATCGCGTACGCGTCGAGGTGGTCGCGGACCGTGGCGTACACGCGGATCAGCGCGTGGGTCAGCAAGGTGTCGTCGGTGATGTGTCCGTCGCCCTTGTGGTACGGGGCGATGGGGCGGGCCGTGCGCCAGTCGTCCCCGTGCCAGGGGCCGACGATCCCCCGGATTCGGCCGCCGTGGCGTTCGGCGATCTGGTCGGGGGAGCAGCCCTCGACGGGGCCGCCGAGCGCGTCACCGACCGCCGCGCCGACCAGGGCGCCCGTCACGCGGTCGGCGAGGCTCAGCGTCGGACGGCTCGCCCGGGAGCTCGACGGTGTCGGATCCAGTGGTGGCATGTCCCGAGTCCTCCTGTGGAGTGGGTGGTTCGGTGTGCGCCCGCGCCAACTGCCCGGCCAGCTCCACCAGATCGGTGCCCGCGAGGCGCGGCAGGGCGCAGCCGGAGAGGGTGCGGCAGGTCTCCCGCCACGTGTACGGGATGGCGGTGGCCGTGGCCAGGGCGCCGGTCAGCGCGCCGGCGAGGGCGGGCGCGGAGTCCGCCACGCGGGACAGGCAGGCCGCCGCGGGGACCGCCTCGCGGATCCGGCCCCCGGCGGCGACGGCCAGGGCCAGGGCCACCGGGACGGTCTCGGCGGCGGCGATGCCGTAGCTGTAGACGTGGTCGACGATTCTGTGCTCCAGGAGCGGGACCAGGGCGAAGGTGGCGTCGCCCGGGTGCGGGGACTGTGCGCAGGCGCGGGCCAGGTCCAGGGCGTGGCGGGCGTTGCGGCCGATCTCGGTGTGCGCGGGCAGTTGGGCGAGGGCGGCGGCCGCGGCCTCCTCGGGGGACGCGCCCGTGAGCGCGGTCGCGATCGCCGCGGCCATCGCGCGGGCGCCGTGGACGCCGTCGCCGTCCTGGGTGTAGCGGGCGTCGAACTCGGCCAGGTCGGCGGCCCGTTCGGGTGCGCCCGGGTGGACCAGGGCGAGGACGCAGGCGCGTACGCAGGCGGCGTCGTCGAAGAAGTGCGGGTTGTCGTGGCCGGTGGCGGGTGGGCGCAGACCCGCGGCGAGGTTGCCGAGGCCCGCGCGTACGGAGATGCGGGCGCGCAGGGGGAGTACGGCGGACTCCACCTCCGGGGCGCGGGATGCCGCCGCTGCCACCTCGCTGGCCAGGGTGTTCCAGGCGAGGGCCAGGGTCGCTCGGGTGCGGCGGTCCCGGGTGAGGGTGCGGTCCAGGGTGCCGTCCGTCGCCTTCAGTACGGCTTCGGCGGTGAAGGCCGCCCACTCGGCGTCGTCGGAGGGGCCGAGGCGGAGGGGCTCGGGGGGCTGGTTCAGGGCGATGGGGACGGGGAGGGTGGTGGTCGCGTTGTGTTCGGCGAAGGTGTCCAGTTCTCGGGTGAGGCGGCGGGTCCAGGTGGGCATGCGTGCCGCGCGGTGGCGGGCTGCGGGCCAGCCTGCGGCGTCGCCTGCGGCCAGGCCTAGGAGGAGGCCTTCGGCGCGGGTGCCCGTCGTCGTGCCCTGGGGCGGGGTGGCCCTAGGGGGGCCTTGGCCGGTGTGGGGCTCGGGGGTGCCCGGCGCCGGGGCGGAGGTCAGGGCGAGTGTGTTGCGCGCCGCCGCGGTGTCCGCCGTGCCCACCCTTCCCCAAGCTCTCGGCTCCGCTCGAGCAGGGGATGCCCCTACCGCCCTCTGGGCGGACCAGCTGCCCACAGCGGGGGATGCGGGCTTCATGATTCTTCCCCGTCCGGCGTGAGCAACTCTGCGATGTCCAGGACGTGATGGCCCCGCATCGACGGGAGGCAGGTGCCGAGGGCCGGGCCGATGGGAGTGGACCAGTCCGGGGGGATTGCTGTGGCGCCGCAGGTGGCGCCTGCCAGGGCGCCCGCGACCGCTGCCGTGGTGTCGGCGTCGCGGCCCATGTTCACCGCCGTGAGGACCGCCGTCGTGAAGTCGCCCCCGGCGGCCGCGTACGCGCCGAAGGCGAGGCCGACCGCCTCGGGGGCGAGATCCGTCCACGGGTAGCCGCCGATGACGACCGCCGAGCGGACCGCGCGTTCGCCGCGGTGGGCGACGGCGACGGCCCGGCGCAGCGAGCGGGCGGTCCAGCTGTCCGCCGGGATGACGGACAGGGCCGCCGCGACCACCGACTCCACCGGCGCCCCCGCCATCGCCGCCGCCACGCCCGCGGCCACCGCGCGGCCGCCGTGGATGCCCTCGCCCTCGTGGCTCACGGTGCCGTCGACGGCGACGAGTCGGGCCGCTTCGGCGGGGGCGCCCGCGGCGAAGACGCCGAAGGGGGCGGCGCGCATCGCGAGGCCGTCGCTCCAGGCGTGCCGGTGCTGGGCGGAGATGGGCGCGGCGAGGCCCCGGCGCAGGTTCTCCAGGGTGCCGCGTTCGCTGAACCCGGCGCCCCGGAAGGGGCCTTCGTCGAGGTCGGCGATCCACTGGTGCCAGGCCGCCTCGACGTGCGCGACGGTGAGCGCGGAGCCGTGCCGGGCGAGGAGCAGCCCGGAGAAGATGGCGTACTCGGTGTCGTCCGTGCCCGCCGGATGCTCGACGACGTACCCCGTGATGCGGCCCCAGCGGCGGCGGATCTCGGACGGCTTCATGTTCTCCGCGGGCGCGCCGAGCGCGTCGCCGACGGCGAGGCCGAGCATCGCGCCGCGGGCCCGCTCGCGGAGTCCGCCGGCGTCACCGGGCGCCGGGACCGAGGGAACACATGCGACGGATGCCATGCCGTGCCTCCCTGTCACGCTGACTGCCGGGTTGAGTTGCGTTGGACCATCCCTGCCACGCGACGGCACTCATGTGAGCATTCGTGCGCTCAGCGTCACCCCTTCGGCATGAAGGACAGGCTCCGCGCGAGGTGCGGGGGAGGGCCCGCCGAGGCGCGTTTTCGCAGGTAAGTACGGCCTTCCTTGCTGGCGGGCAAGATTTTTCGCGCGTACTTTCGAGGGTGTCCGAGGGGGAGGGACCGGGGCCGGAGCGCTCCGTACCGGGGTGACGTGTGCCCCCGTCCGCATGCGCGTGCCCCCGTCCGAGTGGGAGGAAGAGTTTTCGTCATGGCGATCATCGAGATCGAGGCCCCGCTGCACGAGGCGCACCGGGACAACCACACCCACCGCGACGTCAACGGCGGCTGGCTGCGCCCCGCCGTCTTCGGCGCCATGGACGGTCTCGTGTCCAACCTGGCCCTGATGACCGGTGTCGCGGGCGGGGCGGTGTCGCGCGAGACCATCGTCATCACCGGCCTCGCGGGGCTCGCCGCCGGCGCGTTCTCCATGGCCGCGGGCGAGTACACCTCCGTGGCCTCGCAGCGCGAGCTGGTCCAGGCCGAACTGGACGTGGAGCGCAGGGAGTTGCGCAAGCACCCCCAGGACGAGGAGCGGGAGCTGGCCGCGCTGTACGTGTCGCGCGGCGTCGAGCCCGAGCTGGCCGGTGAGGTCGCCCGGCAGCTGTCCAAGGACCCCGAGCAGGCCCTGGAGATCCACGCCCGCGAGGAGCTGGGCATCGACCCGGGCGACCTGCCCTCGCCGCTGGTCGCCGCCGTGTCCTCGTTCGGCTCCTTCGCGCTCGGCGCCCTGCTGCCCGTACTGCCGTATCTGCTCGGGGCCGGTGCCCTGTGGCCCGCGCTCCTGCTCGCGCTGATCGGGCTCTTCGCGTGCGGTGCGGTCGTGGCCAGGGTGACGGCGCGGTCCTGGTGGTTCAGCGGGCTGCGGCAGCTCGCGCTGGGCGGTGCCGCGGCGGGTGTGACGTACGCCCTGGGCAGCCTGTTCGGGACGGCCGTAGGATAGGCGGCCGTGCAGGTGTATGCAGGATTCTGCATAAGTAGTCGTTACCGTGCGGTTTCGATTCCTTGACCGCTGGGCATGAGCCGTAAGCGCTGCGGGCAATGAGGCCCCTGGCGCTCCGGACCCGCGGCCACCGATCTGTCCGCTTCCGGTCCCCTCCCGCCGCTCTCGACCCCCCAGAGCGCGTCCACATGCTGGAATGAAGTATCCGCTTTTCGAGAAGCGGTCCATCATGTAACCTGCACGAAATTTAGCCAGGGCCAACGTCGTCCCTATCGCCGCTCGCGCCCCCGGAGCCCCATTCGCCCGGGAGGTTGCCCCCCATCACGACGACGGGAGTGCCGATGCGTTCCGACGCCTGGTCGCCCATGGACGGTCGCCCCGCCCCGCAAGGGATGTACGACCCCCGTAATGAGCACGACGCCTGTGGTGTCGGGTTCGTGGCCACCCTCACCGGTGAGGCGAGCCATGAGCTCGTCGAGCAGGCGCTGACCGTACTGCGCAATCTCGAACACCGCGGCGCCACCGGTTCCGAGCCCGACTCCGGCGACGGCGCCGGCATCCTGCTCCAGGTCCCGGACGCGTTCCTGCGCGAAGTGGCCGGATTCAGCCTCCCCGAGGCAGGCGCGTACGCCGTCGGCATCGCCTTCCTGCCGCAGGACTCCGCCGCCGAATCCGTCTCACGGATCGAGACGATCGCCGCCGAAGAGGGCCTGACCGTGCTCGGCTGGCGCGAGGTCCCCGTCGCCCCGACGCTGCTCGGCGCCACCGCCCGCTCGACGATGCCGGTCTTCCGCCAGCTGTTCGTCGCGGACAGCGAGAGCAGCGGGCTCGTCCTGGACCGCAAGGCGTTCGTGCTGCGCAAGCGCGCCGAACGCGAGGCGGCCACCTACTTCCCCTCGCTCTCGGCCCGCACGATCGTCTACAAGGGCATGCTGACCACCGGCCAGCTGGAGCCCTTCTTCCCGGACCTGTCCGACCGCCGCTTCGCCACGGCCATCGCCCTCGTCCACTCGCGGTTCTCCACCAACACGTTCCCGAGCTGGCCGCTCGCGCACCCGTACCGCTTCGTGGCGCACAACGGTGAGATCAACACCGTGCAGGGCAACCGCAACTGGATGCGGGCCCGGGAGTCGCAGCTGGTCGGCGAGGTCTTCGGGAGCAAGGAGAAGCTGGAGCGGACCTTCCCGGTCTGTACGCCGGACGCCTCCGACTCCGCCTCCTTCGACGAGGTCCTCGAACTCCTGCACCTCGGCGGCCGCTCGCTGCCGCACTCGGTCCTGATGATGATCCCGGAGGCCTGGGAGAACCACGCCTCCATGGACCAGGCCCGCCGCGCCTTCTACCAGTTCCACGCCACGATGATGGAGCCCTGGGACGGCCCGGCCTGCGTCACCTTCACCGACGGCACCCAGGTCGGCGCGGTCCTCGACCGCAACGGCCTGCGCCCCGGCCGCTACTGGGTCACCGACGACGGCCTGGTCGTCCTCGGCTCCGAGGTCGGCGTCCTCGACATCGACCCGGCCAAGGTCGTCCGCAAGGGCCGCCTGCAGCCCGGCCGGATGTTCCTCGTCGACACCGCCGAGCACCGCATCGTCGAGGACGACGAGATCAAGGCCGCCCTCGCCGCCGAGAAGCCCTACGCGGAGTGGCTGGAGGCCGGCGAGATCGAGCTGTCCGACCTGCCCGAGCGCGAGCACATCGTGCACACCCACGCCTCCGTCACGCGCCGCCAGCAGACCTTCGGCTACACCGAGGAGGAGCTGCGCATCCTGCTCGCCCCGATGGCCAAGGCCGGGGCGGAGCCGATCGGCTCGATGGGCACGGACACGCCGATCGCCGCGCTCTCCGCGCGCCCGCGGCTGATCTTCGACTACTTCACCCAGCTGTTCGCGCAGGTCACCAACCCGCCGCTGGACGCCATCCGCGAGGAGCTCGTGACCTCGCTGCGCTCCTCGCTCGGCCCGCAGGGCAACCTCCTCGACCCCACCGCGGCCTCCTGCCGCAGCGTCACCCTGCCCTTCCCGGTGATCGACAACGACGAGCTGGCCAAGCTCATCCACATCAACGCCGACGGCGACATGCCCGGCATGAAGGCCGCGACCCTCTCCGGCCTGTACCGCGTCGGCGGCGGCGGTGACGCCCTGACCGCCCGCATCGAGGAGATCTGCGCCGAGGCCGACGCCGCCATCGAGGCCGGCGCCCGACTGATCGTGCTCTCCGACCGGCACTCCGACGCCGAGCACGCCCCGATCCCCTCGCTCCTGCTCACCGCGGCCGTCCACCACCACCTCATCCGCACCAAGCAGCGCACCCAGGTGGGCCTGCTCGTCGAGGCGGGCGACGTGCGCGAGGTCCACCACGTCGCGCTGCTCATCGGCTTCGGCGCCGCGGCCGTCAACCCGTACCTGGCGATGGAGTCCGTAGAGGACCTGGTCCGCGCGGGCACCTTCCTGCCCGGGATCGAGGCCGAACAGGCCATCCGCAACCTGATCTTCGCCCTCGGCAAGGGCGTCCTGAAGGTGATGTCCAAGATGGGCATCTCCACGGTCGCCTCCTACCGCGGCGCGCAGGTCTTCGAGGCCGTCGGCCTCCAGGAGGCCTTCGTCGAGAAGTACTTCAACGGCACCGCTTCCAAGATCGGCGGCGTCGGCATCGACGTCGTCGCCCAGGAGGTCGCCGCCCGCCACGCCAAGGCCTACCCGGCCTCCGGCGTGCCGTCCGCGCACCGCGCCCTGGAGATAGGGGGCGAGTACCAGTGGCGCCGCGAGGGCGAGCCGCACCTGTTCGACCCCGACACGGTCTTCCGCCTCCAGCACTCCACGCGCAGCCGCCGCTACGACATCTTCAAGCAGTACACGGACCGCGTGAACGAGCAGTCCGAGCGCCTGATGACGCTCCGGGGCCTGTTCGGCTTCAAGAGCGAGGGGCGGGCGCCGATCCCCGTCGACGAGGTCGAGCCGGTCTCCGAGATCGTCAAGCGCTTCTCCACGGGCGCCATGTCGTACGGATCGATCTCCCGCGAGGCGCACGAGACCCTCGCCATCGCCATGAACCAGCTGGGCGGCAAGTCCAACACCGGTGAGGGCGGCGAGGACGCGGACCGCCTCTACGACCCGGCGCGCCGCTCCTCCATCAAGCAGGTCGCCTCCGGGCGCTTCGGCGTGACCAGCGAGTACCTGGTCAACGCCGACGACATCCAGATCAAGATGGCCCAGGGCGCCAAGCCCGGCGAGGGCGGCCAGCTGCCCGGACACAAGGTCTACCCGTGGGTGGCCAAGACCCGGCACTCGACGCCGGGCGTGGGCCTCATCTCCCCGCCGCCGCACCACGACATCTACTCCATCGAGGACCTCGCCCAGCTCATCCACGACCTGAAGAACGCCAACCCGCAGGCCCGCATCCACGTGAAGCTGGTCTCCGAGGTCGGCGTCGGCACGGTCGCCGCGGGCGTCTCCAAGGCGCACGCGGACGTGGTCCTCATCTCCGGCCACGACGGCGGCACCGGCGCGTCCCCGCTCACCTCGCTCAAGCACGCGGGCGGCCCCTGGGAGCTCGGCCTCGCCGAGACCCAGCAGACGCTGCTCCTCAACGGCCTGCGCGACCGCATCGTCGTGCAGACCGACGGCCAGCTGAAGACCGGCCGTGACGTGCTCATCGCCGCGCTGCTCGGCGCCGAGGAGTTCGGCTTCGCGACCGCCCCGCTCGTCGTGTCCGGCTGCGTCATGATGCGCGTCTGCCACCTGGACACCTGCCCGGTCGGCATCGCCACGCAGAACCCGACGCTGCGCGAGCGCTTCAGCGGCAAGGCCGAGTACGTCGTGAACTTCTTCGAGTTCATCGCGCAGGAGGTCCGCGAGCTCCTCGCCGAGCTCGGCTTCCGCTCCATCGAGGAGGCCGTCGGCCACGCCGAACTCCTCGACACCGAGCGGGCCGTGAACCACTGGAAGGCCCAGGGCCTGGACCTGGAGCCGCTGTTCCACGTCCCGGACCTGCCCGGTGGTGCCGTCCGCCACCAGGTCGTCGCCCAGGACCACGGCCTGGAGAAGGCCCTCGACAACGAGCTGATCAAGCTCGCGGCCGACGCGCTCGCCGCCGACTCCCAGGCGGACGCCCAGCCGGTCCGCGCCCAGGTCGCGATCCGCAACATCAACCGCACGGTCGGCACCATGCTCGGCCACGAGGTGACGAAGAAGTTCGGCGGCGCGGGCCTGCCCGACGACACCATCGACATCACCTTCACGGGCTCGGCGGGCCAGTCCTTCGGCGCCTTCGTGCCGCGCGGCGTCACCCTGCGCCTGGAGGGCGACGCCAACGACTACGTCGGCAAGGGCCTGTCCGGCGGCCGCATCGTGGTCCGCCCCGACCGCGGCGCCGACCACCTCGCCGAGTACTCCACCATCGCGGGCAACACCATCGGCTACGGCGCGACCGGCGGCGAGCTGTTCCTGCGCGGCCGCACCGGCGAGCGGTTCTGCGTGCGCAACTCCGGCGCGCTCGTGGTGTCCGAGGGCGTGGGCGACCACGGCTGCGAGTACATGACCGGCGGCCACGCGGTCGTCCTCGGCGAGACCGGGCGCAACTTCGCGGCCGGCATGTCGGGCGGCATCGCGTACGTCATCGACCTGGACCGCGACAACGTCAACGCCGGGAACCTGGCGGCCGTCGAGCCGCTCGACGACACCGACAAGCAGTGGCTGCACGACGTCGTGCGCCGCCACCAGGAGGAGACGGGCTCCACCGTCGCCGAGAAGCTGCTCGCGGACTGGGAGACCTCCGTGAACCGCTTCAGCAGGATCATCCCCACCACGTACAAGGCAGTGCTCGCCGCCAAGGACGCCGCCGAGCGGGCCGGACTCACCGAGTCCGAGATCACCGAGAAGATGATGGAGGCGGCGACCAATGGCTGATCCCAAGGGCTTTTTGAACCACGGCCGCGAGGTCGCCGAGACCCGCCCGGTCCCCGAGCGGCTGCGGGACTGGAACGAGGTCTACGTCCCGGGCTCGCTGCTCCCGATCATCTCCAAGCAGGCCTCGCGCTGCATGGACTGCGGCATCCCGTTCTGCCACAACGGCTGTCCGCTCGGGAACCTCATCCCCGAGTGGAACGACTACGCCTACCGCGAGGACTGGTCCGCCGCCTCCGAGCGGCTGCACGCCACGAACAACTTCCCGGAGTTCACCGGCCGCCTCTGCCCGGCCCCCTGCGAGGCGGCCTGCGTCCTCGGCATCAACCAGCCCGCCGTCACCATCAAGAACGTCGAAGTCTCCATCATCGACAAGGCCTGGGAGACCGGTGACGTGGCGCCGCAGGCGCCCGAGCGCCTGTCCGGCAAGACCGTCGCCGTCATCGGCTCGGGCCCCGCGGGCCTCGCCGCCGCCCAGCAGCTCACCCGCGCCGGGCACACCGTCGCCGTGTACGAGCGCGCCGACCGCATCGGCGGCCTGCTGCGCTACGGCATCCCCGAGTTCAAGATGGAGAAGCGGCACATCAACCGCCGCATCGAGCAGATGCGCGCGGAGGGCACCAAGTTCCGCACCGGCGTGGAGATCGGCCGCGACATCGACGCGGCGAAGCTGCGCAAGCGCTACGACGCCGTGGTCATCGCGGCCGGCGCCACCACCGCCCGCGACCTGCCCGTCCCCGGCCGCGAGCTCAAGGGCGTCTACCAGGCGATGGAGTACCTGCCGCTCGCCAACAAGGTGCAGGAGGGCGACTACGTGACCACGCCCGTCTCCGCCGAGGGCAAGCACGTCGTCGTCATCGGCGGCGGCGACACCGGCGCGGACTGCGTGGGCACCGCTCACCGCCAGGGCGCGGCCTCCGTCACCCAGCTGGAGATCATGCCCCGGCCGGGCGACGAGCGGTCCGCCGGGCAGCCCTGGCCGACCTTCCCCATGCTCTACAAGGTCACCTCGGCCCACGAGGAGGGCGGCGAGCGGGTCTACTCGGTGTCGACCACCCACTTCGAGGGCGACGAGGACGGGAACGTGCAGTTCCTGCACCTGGTCGAGGTCGAGTTCGTGGACGGCAAGCTCAACCAGAAGCCGGGCACCGAGCGGCGCATCCCCGCCCAGCTCGTCACGCTGGCCATGGGCTTCACCGGCACCGACCGGGAGAACGGCATGGTGGAGCAGTTCGGGCTCGACCTGGACGCGCGCGGGAACGTCGCGAGGGACGGCGAGTTCCAGACCAACGTCCCCGGTGTGTTCGTCGCCGGTGACGCCGGGCGCGGCCAGTCGCTCATCGTGTGGGCGATCGCCGAGGGGCGCTCGGCCGCCCGCGGCGTGGACCGCTTCCTCACCGGTGCGAGTGATCTTCCCTCGCCCATTCGCCCGACCGACCGGGCCCTGACGGTGTAATCCGTACGGCCCCTTCACACGTCCCGTACAACGGCGTACGGAACTGGCGCGGCGCCTGCCCTGTCCCCGACCGGACACTGGGTGGGCGTCGCGTTTTTCGTGCGCTCCGCACCCGGCGCCTACACCGTGATTGCGTCATGCGCAACGACGATTGCAAGCCGTAGCGCACCGCGCAACGGTGATTACGGTTCGGCCGCTTCGCCGAAAGGGTCTAGACCGCCCACACTCTGTGTGACCAGAATCGCTCTCACCATAGGAACCTGAAGGGGGCCGGCATGAAGCGACGTGTCATCGCGGCAGGTTGTATCGCCATGGCGCTCGGTCTGACCGCGACCGCGTGCGGTGGCGATGACGGCGGCGACAGCGGGGACAACGGCGGCAAGGTCGACGGCAAGGGCAAGACGCTCACCGTGTGGATCATGGAGGGCACCAACCCCGATCCCCGGCCCTTCTTCAAGGAGGTCGGCGCGGCCTTCGAAAAGAAGACCGGCGCCAAGATCAAGGTCGAGTACCAGCAGTGGGCGACCGCCCAGAAGAAGTTCACGACCGCGATCGAGGGCGGCGAGGACCAGGTCCCCGACGTCGCCGAGGTCGGCACCACCTGGGTGCCGCAGTTCGCCGAGACCGAGGCGCTCGTCGACGTCACGGACGACGTGAAGAAGTCCGGCCTCGCCAACGACCTGGTCGAGGGCCTGAAGGACGCGGGCACGCTGGACGGCAAGCAGTACGGCATGCCGTGGTACGCGGGCGTGCGGTCCATCGTCTACCGCAAGGACATCTTCGAGAAGCACAAGCTGAAGCCGCCGACGACCTGGAAGGAGCTCCAGTCCACGGCGAAGACGCTGAAGGACAAGGAGCCCGGCCTGATCCCGTTCCCGGTGGCGGGCGGCGCGGAGATGTTCGCGACCCCCTTCGTCTGGGGCGCGGGCGGTGAACTCGCCACCCAGGACGGCGACAAGTGGAAGTCCGCCATCAACTCGCCCCAGGCGATCAAGGGCCTGGAGTTCTACACCGGCCTCGCCACCAAGGACAAGGTCTCCCCGGCCAAGGTGAACACCTGGACCGAGAAGGAGGTCGGCGACGCCTGGAACAAGAGCCAGATCGCCATGGCGATCGGTGGCAACTGGACGCCCAAGGCCATCACGGATGCGAACCCCAAGCTCAAGGGCAAGCTCGGCGCCGTCCCGATCCCGGGCGAGAACGGCGGCATGAGCAAGTCCTTCCTCGGCGGCTCCTACCTGTCCGCGTTCAACACGGACAAGAAGGAACTGGCCTGGGAGCTGGTCAAGCTCATGACGACCGGTGAGTTCGCCGCGAAGTGGGCCAAGCAGACCAACTACTTCCCCGGCCAGAACTCCGAGCTGAAGAAGATCGAGGGCCAGAAGGACCCGCTGGTCGAGCCGTTCGCGAAGCAGATGATCGAGGCCGGCGCCACGGTGCCCAAGACCAAGGCGTACGGCGAGATCCAGGCCTCGCAGGTCGTCACCGGCATGGTCCAGTCGATCCTCACCGGCAAGTCGTCCGTGAAGGAGGCCGCGGACAAGGCGGCCAAGGACATGGACGAGATCTTCGCCAAGGACAAGTAGGCACACAGGGACGAGTGACCACGTGAAAGACATGCTCGTCAGCGACGGCTCGAAGGACGGTTCGTCCGGCTCTTCGAGCCTTCGCTCCCCCCGGTCCGACGACGGCGACGCCGCGCGCCGCCGCAAGAGACTGACCACCCTCACCCGCCCCTGGCTGCTGCTCGCCCCCGCACTCGTCGTGCTCATCGGCCTGCTCCTGTGGCCGCTGATCCAGGTCGGCAAGCTGTCGCTGCAGGACTACGTCGTCAAGTTCGGCGGCGGCAAGGGCACCTACACCGGCTTCGACAACTACAAGGACCTGCTGACCGGCGAGCTGTTGTGGAAGACGGTCCTGCCCAACACGGTGTTCTTCGCGTTCGCCTGTGTCGGCCTGACCGTCGCCCTCGGCACGGCCGTGGCACTGCTCCTCAACCGCCTCGGCCCGACCTGGAAGCTGATCTGCTCGGTGTCGATCCTGGCCGCCTGGGCGATGCCCGCGGTGACCGGGACGTACGTCTGGATCTGGCTGTTCTCGCCCGAGGACGGCATGGTCAGCCAAGTCGCCGACTCCATGGGCCTGATCGACGCCGAGACCACCAACTGGTTCACCGAGCGGCTGCCGTTCTACGCCATCGCCACCATCAACGTCGTGCACCACGGCTTCCCGTTCGTGGCGATCACCGTCCTCGCGGGGCTCCTGACGATTCCCAAGGAGCTGTACGAGGCCGGGGAGATCGACGGCGCCAACGCCTGGCAGCGGTTCTGGAAGATCACCGTGCCGACCATCAAGCCCGTCTTCCTGGTGGTGACCATCCTCTCCACCATCTGGGACTTCAAGGTCTTCACCCAGGTCTTCCTGATGCCGGGAGGCAGCGGCTCCAATCCCGACGTCTACAACCTCGGCGTGTACTCCTACATCGAGGCGTTCGCCAAGAACGACTACGGAGCGGGCGCCGCGGCCGCCGTGCTGCTCACGCTGCTGCTGCTCGCCATCACCATCGTCTACATCCGGACGCTGTTCCGGCAGGGAGAGGAGGACCTGTGAGCGCCCGACGAAGCACCTCGCTCGCCGCACGCATCGGCCTGCCGCTGTCCGTGGCGGCGCTGCTGGTCTTCACGCTCTTCCCCGTCTACTGGATGGTCTCCACCGCACTCGACCCGAAGGCGCTCACGCGCGGCTCGGACCTGCTGCCGAGCGGCATCAGCTTCGAGCACTTCGACTTCGTCTTCGACCGGGGCAACTTCGGGCAGTACCTGCTGAACTCGGCGATCGTCGGGATCGCCACGATCCTGGCGGCGGCGCTGCTCTCGCTGTTCGCGGCGATCGCGGTGGCCCGCTTCAAGTTCAAGTTCCGCACCTCGGTGCTGATCATGATCCTGATCGTGCAGATGGTGCCGCTGGAGGCCCTCGTCATCCCGCTGTTCATCCAGATGCGGGACTACGAGATGCTCAACTCGCTGCTCGGCCTGTCGATCGTCTACATCGCCCTGTCGCTGCCGTTCGCCATCTGGACCCTGCGCGGGTTCGTGGCGGCGGTGCCCAAGGAGGTCGAGGAGGCCGCGTACATCGACGGCGCCTCCTGGTTCCGGATGTTCTGGTCGGTGCTGCTTCCGCTGGTCGCGCCGGGGCTCGTCGCCACCTCGATCTTCGCCTTCATCACGGCGTGGAACGAGTTCGTGTTCGCGTACACCTTCATGAAGGGCAGCGACAAGTACACGGCGGCCGTGGGCATCTTCCAGTTCTTCGGTGAGAACACCACGTCCTGGGGTCCCGTGATGGCCAGCTCCACGCTGGTCACGGTGCCCGTCATGCTCTTCTTCGTCGTCGTCCACCGCAGGCTCGGCTCGGGTCTCGCGGCGGGGGCCGTCAAGGGCTGAGGTGCGCGAGGGGGGTGGGGGGGGGGGGGGGGGGGGCGGGCCCCCCCCCCACCCCCCTTCCGTTCGCGCTCCCGCCGCGCCGTCCCCGGCCCGCTCTCCGGCTGCCTCGCGTTGCTCCGCCGACGCTATTGACTATTATTCAATTTCGCTCCACTCTCGGGACCTTGAAGCCCAGCGCACCCTCCGGGAGGTCCCGTGAGCACCGAAGCACTGGAGAAACTGACCGCGGAGCTGGGGGTCAGGCCCCCCGAGTCCTTCGCCGCGCTGCCGCCCGAACGGCTCGCGTCCCTCGCCGACGCGCTGCGCCGGGAGCGCGAGAGCCGGGCGTCCGGCCTGAACCAGGCCGCCGAGGAGGCCCTGAAGCTGGTGCCCGCGCTGGCCCGCGGGCCCGTACGCCGGATCCTCTTCCGGTAGCCGGGGGCGAGGACACATGGACAAGCTGCGCGGCAGGGCCGAGGCCCTGAAGACCGCCCGCCTCCTCGACGTCGAGCCCGACGCGCTCGCCTTCCTCGGGGAACTGCCCGCCGAGGACGTGCACCGCTTCCGGGCCGACTGCGTCGCGACGCTCCACGACCGGGCGCCCGACATGCTCGACCGCATCGCCTCCGCGACCAAGCTCGTGCCCGCCGGGGTCGCCGCCGCCATCTCCCAGAAGGCGCTCGGGCCCCGGCTCGCCGCCGCCGTAGCCGGGCGCCTCGAACCCGCCCGCGCCGCCGACATCATCGAGAAGCTGCCCGTCTCCTTCACCGCCGAGTCCTGCGCGCACCTCGACCCGCGGCGCATCAGCGGCATCGTCGACCGGCTCGACGAGAACCTCCTCGTCCGCATCGCCGTCGCCCTCGCCGAGCGCGAGGACCACATCACGATGGGGCGCTTCGTCGGGCACCTCCGCGACAGCGCGCTCGGGCGGATCCTGCCGCAGGTCGCCGACGCGGTGGTGCTCCGCACCGGGTTCCTCATCGATGTGCCCGAACGGCTCGGGCACATCGTCGAGTTGATGGGTGAGGAGCGGCTCGCCGGCGTCATCGGGACGGCCGCCGCCGACGGGCTGTGGGCCGAGGCGCTCGCCGTCGCCGGGATGGTGACCGGCGAGCAGCGCGGGCGGATCGCGTCCCTCGCCGCCGCGCAGCCGCCCGAGCGGCTCGATCCGCTCGTCGTGACCGTCGCCCGCGACGGGCTCTGGGAGTCGCTGCTTCCGCTGGTCGCGCTGCTCGGCGCGGACGAACTCCGTACGGTGGCCGGGCTTCCCTCGCTGCGTGACCCCGCCGTCCTCGGCGGAGTGGTCCCCGCCGTCGTCGCCACCGGGCTGTGGGGTGAGTTCCTGCCCCTCGTCGAGGTGCTTCCCGAGGACTCCCGCAAGGTGGTGGCCGACCGGGCCGCGGAGCTGTCCGACGCCGAACTCGACGCGCTCGTCCGGGAGGTGGGCAAGCGAGATCTCTGGGAGCTTGTGCTGCCTCTGGTGGAGCTCATGTCCGACGAGGCGAAGGTCAGGATCTTCGCGCTGCCGGCCTTCGAGGACCGGCCCTCCTAGGCGCGGGTCGCCTTGGGGACTTCGTCTGTACGTTGCCCGGGGCGGGCGCCGATCGCGCTGCGCGCTCGTCCTCAAGCGCCGGACGGGCTGGTTTCCCCACCCGCCCGCCCTTCTCCCTCCCGGGGGGGCGGGGCCCGGAGGGGTGGGGTGTGTCTGTGCGTTGCCCGGGGTGGGCGCCGATCGCGCTGC
The DNA here is from genome assembly GCF_045070545.1 of Streptomyces sp. RK9. Lineage (NCBI taxonomy): Bacteria > Bacillati > Actinomycetota > Actinomycetes > Kitasatosporales > Streptomycetaceae > Streptomyces > Streptomyces sp. RK9. The sequence continues at coordinate 2,381,637 of NZ_CP173703.1, forward strand.
GCGCTCGTCCTCAAGCGCCGGACGGGCTGAATCCCCCGCTCGACCTTGCCGTTGGGTCAGGCCCGCGCTTGCGGTGGTAGCGCCGCCGCTTTGGTGGGTGGGGCGTGGTGTCCGCGGTAGCGGCCGGGGTGGGTGGGCGGGGGAGGGGGTGGGTGAGGGAGCATGGGGGTGTTGGTGGTCAGTGGGGCTTGCGGGGAGGTTGGGGTGGGGTTGAGTTGTGAGGGGACCTCGCGCAGTGGCCGGGGGGCCGGGGTCGGGCTGCGGTATCACGAGGTCGGGCCCGGCGGGGCGGACGCGCCGGTGCTGGTGATGTTGCACGGGGGTGGGCCGGGGGCCAGTGCCTGGGGGGCGTTCGGGGGTGTCGTCGGGGGCTTCGCGGCGCGGTTTCGGACGTTGCTCGTCGATCTGCCGGGGTTCGGGCGGTCGGACAAGCCCGAGTTGGACAAGGACGTGTTCTCGTTCGGGGCGGACGCCGTGGCGGGGCTGCTTGAGGAACTGGGGATCGCCAAGGCGCACTTCGCGGGCGTGTCGCTCGGCGGCGGCGTGTGTGTGCGGATGGCGCTCGACCATCCGGACAAGGTCGACCGGCTCCTGCTCACCGCCCCCGCGGGCCTCGCGCTCAACCTCTTCACCGCCGAACCCACCGAAGGCGTCAAGCGCCTCATCGAGCTGAGCGTCGCCCCCGACCCGACCCGCGAGCACGTCCGGGCCTTCCTCACCTCCCTCGTCCACGACCCGTCCCTCGTGACGGACGAACTCGTCGACGAGCGGTACACGCAGGCCCTCGACCCGGGCTCCCGCCTGGGCGCCCAGCGCCTCGGGGCGGCCTTCGCCAAGTGGCCCGAGGGGGCCCTGCTGTGGCGCGAGGCCCACCGGATCACCCGGCCCACGCTCCTCACCTGGGGCCGCGAGGACCGCGTCAACCCCGTCGACGGCGCGTTCGTCGCGCTCAAGACGATGCCGGACGCCCGCCTGCACGTGTTCCCGCGCTGCGGGCATCTGGCGTACGTGGAGCGGGAGGCGGAGTTCCTGCGCCTGGCCGTCGACTTCCTCGCAGGCTGACCGGGCGCCGCCGCCGGGACCGTACGCTGGTGCCATGGGCGCGGCGATCAGTCTGGACAAGGTGCGGGCCGTGGCGCCCGGCCTCGTCAGTCTCTACAAGACGGCGGGGGAGCGGCTGCGGGCCCACGGCCTGGAGGGCGAGCGCGCCGCCGTGTACCTGGTCGTCGACCACTCCGGCTCGATGCGGCCGTACTTCGACGACGGCAGCGTGCAGGCCCTCGCCGACCGCGTGCTCGGCCTCTCCGCGCACCTGGACGACGACGGAGTCGTACCCGCCGTCTTCTTCTCCACGGACGTGGACGCGGTCGTCGACGTCGAACTGACCGGCCACCAGGGCCGCATCGGCGAGATCGTGGCCGGGCTCGGGCACATGGGGCGGACGAACTACCACGCCGCGATGGACGCCGTCATCGACCACTACCTGGAATGCGGCGCCACCGCGCCCGCGCTGGTGGTGTTCCAGACCGACGGCGGCCCCCTGAACAGGGCAGCCGCCGAGCGGTACCTGTGCAAGGCGGCGAAGCTGCCGCTGTTCTGGCAGTTCATCGGCTTCGGCAACCCCGCGAGCAGGCAGTTCGACTATCTGCGCAGGCTCGACGAACTGCCGGTGCCCGGGCGCCGCGTCGTCGACAACGCCGGGTTCTTCCACCTCGGCGAGGACCCGGCCGCCGCCCCGGACGACTTCCTGTACGACCACCTCGTCGCCGAGTTCCCGCAGTGGCTGGCCGCGGCGCGCGAGCACGGCATCGTCGCACCCCGCACCGCGGCCCCCTAGGACCCGGCCGACGGGCCCGCGCCTCAACCGACCATCGCCCGGCGCAGCTCGACCAGCGTCCCCGCGTCCAGGCCGAGGCCCTTCGTCAGATAGCCGCCGAAGCTCCCGTACCGCCGTGTCACCTCGGCGAGCGCCGCGTCCAGATAGCCGGTGCGGACCTCCTGGAGCGGTATGAGCAGGTCCGGGTTCTGCATCATGCCGGTCTGCCGCAGCGTCTCGCGCAGCCTCGCGTCGTACGCGGCGCGGAACGTGTTGGACGCCAAGTAGTCGTCCACGGCGGTGCGTTCGGGCACTCCGAGCGCGCGCAGCAGGACGTACGTCGCCCAGCCCGTGCGGTCCTTGCCCGAGGTGCAGTGGTAGAGCAGGGGCGCGGCCGCGCCGCCGGACGCGATGTCGCGCAGCGTCGCGCCGAACTGCGCGCGGTCCGTGGCGTCCGTGACGAACGTGCGGTAGACGTCCCGCATGAACGCCTCGGCCTTCCCGCCGCCGAGCATCTCCTCCTGCTTGACCGGGTCCCGGGACCCGATCACGGTCATGAGCTGCCGGAACAGGCCGTTGTCGGTGACGGGCCGCGCGGTCGCGACCAGACCGGCGGGCAGCCGGTCCTGGCCGTCGTACTGGACCTCCTCCGCGACCCGGAAGTCCACCACCTTCCGCAGCCGCAGCCCCGCGAGCGTCGAGACGTCCCCGTCCGTGAGCTTGCTGAGCGCGTCCGCGCGGAAGACCCGGCCGTGCCGCACCCGCTCGCCGTCATAGGTGCGGTAACCGCCCACGTCACGGACGTTGACCGCCCCCTGGAGCGGGATCTGCCGGGGTGCTTCGGAGGTGTGGGGGTGCGTGTACGAGGGCCGGGGTGCCGTCGGCGCGGCGTGCGCCGTCAGCGCCGGCGCGGTGCCGAGGACGAGCGTGAGGACCGCGACCGTGGCCGCCGTACGGGTGCGTGTGCTGCGCATCGGGCCGCCTTTCCGTACCTGTCGCCGTCCGGCCAAACAGCTGTTTGGCCGGGGTCGGGTGGGACGGTAACGGCGGCCCCTCGAAGGGGGAAGGCGCGCACGAAGGTTATTTGACGGTGCGTCAATACGGGCGATGCGGTGCGGGCGCGTGTGCCTGATGTGAGGGGTGCCCTCGGTCGCGTACCGTCCCGGTCGCGTACCGCCCGCTACTCCGCGAGCCGCGCCGCCGCCCGGCGCTGGCGGTCCGCCGCGCCGTCCAGGAAGCGGATGACCGTCTCCAGCTCCTCCGTCGTGAACTCCTCGCAGAACTGCTCCACTTCGCGCCCCCAGTCCGCGAAGACCTCCGTCAGGCCCGCCATCTTCTCGGCGCGGAACTCCACGAGGACCCGGCGCTTGTCCGTGGGGTGCTTCACCCGGCGTACGAAGCCCTTGGCCTCCAGGCGGTCGACGAGGCCCGTCACGGACGCGGGCGCCAGGCCCGTCTCGGCCGCGAGGTCCTTTGCGGTCAGGGGGCCCTTGCGGATGAGCAGGTCGAGGGTCTTGCTCTCGGTGGCGTTCAGGCCCTGCCGGGCGGCGACGGCCGAGTGGAACATCACGGTGACCGCGCTGTTGGCCCGGCCCGCGGCGGACAGGCGCGCCACGACGTCGGCGCGCTCCGGGTCCGACGGGTCCTGGGGCGTGCGGCTCTTCGGCATGGAGAGAGCCTAGCAAAAAGTTCGTTCGGTCGAACGAAAGACTTGTGATCACGGATTGCCCCGTGCAAGTCTTTCGTTAGGTCGAACGAAATAAATCGGAGGCCGACATGTCCCGTCAGCGAGACCCGAGGAGCCCTGGAGCCGACATGACCACCACCCTGACCACCCCGCCCGCGGACGGCGCCGCCGTCGGCGCCCCGCACCCCCGGCGCTGGGCGGCCGCCGTCGTGATGATGGTCGCCGCCCTCATGGACCTGCTCGACGTGACGATCGTGAACGTCGCGATCCCGTCGATCGGACGGGACCTCGGCGCGTCCGAGAGCGCCCTGCAGTGGATCGTCTCCGCCTACCTGCTCGGCTTCGCCGCCACCCTGATCGTCGCCGGACACCTCGGCGACCGGTACGGCCGCAAGGCCCTGTTCCTGGCCGGCACCGCGGGCTTCGGCCTGGCGAGCCTCGCCTGCGGGATCGCGCAGACGCCGGGGCAGCTGGTGGCGGCCCGCGCCGTGCAGGGCGTCATGGCCGCGCTCCTCATGCCGCAGGTGCTCGGCTCCTTCCGCACACTGTTCCGGGGCAAGGAGCGCGGCACGGCCTTCGGGATGTACGGAGCCGTGGCCGGGTTCGCGTCCGCGATCGGGCTGCTGCTCGGCGGCCTGCTCACCGACGCCGACCTGTTCGGCTGGGGCTGGCGCTCGGTGTTCCTGGTGAACATCCCCGTGGCCGTCGCCACCTTCGTCGCCGGGGCCGTCCTCGTACCCGCCACGCGGGAGCGCTCCGCCGGACGGCCCGACGTGCTCGGCAGCCTGGTCCTCGCCGGGGCCCTGGTCGCCGTCGTGCTGCCGCTGGTCCAGGGCCGCGCCAACGGCTGGCCGGTGTGGGGCTGGGTGTGCCTGGGCGCCGGGGTGGCCGCGCTCGCCGGGCTCGGCGTGGCCGAGGCGCGGCGCCGCTCGCACCGGACCGTGCCGCTGCTGCCCGCGCGCGCCTTCAGGCTGCCCGCGTTCTCCGTGGGCGTCCTGGTGCAGCTCCTGTTCTCCGTCGGCATGCAGGGCTTCTTCCTGGTCTTCGCGATCTGGCTGCAGGGCAGCGAGGGCTACACGCCGATGCAGGCAGGACTCGTCACCGTCGCCTTCTCCGTCGGCGGCTTCCTGACCGCGCCCGCCGCGGACGCCCTGGCCCTGCGCTTCGGGCGGCTCGTCCTCGCCGCCGGGGCGCTGCTCATGGCGGGCGGCTTCGCCTGGGTGTGGGCGGCGGTGGCGGACGCGAGCGACGCGCACACCGGGGCCTGGCCGCTGGTGCCGGGGCTCCTGGTGGCGGGCGCGGGGCTCGGCTTCCTGGTCGTGCCGCTGGTGAACGTGGTGCTCTCGGCCGTGCCCGGCGACATCGCGGGCGGGGCGTCCGGCATCTTCTCCACGGCCCAGCAGTTCGGCGGGGCGCTCGGGGCGGCGGTCATCGGGACGGTGTTCTTCGGCCACGTCTCGTCGGGGCCGTCGGGCGCGTCCGGCGAGCACGGCCCGGTGGGTGCGGGGGCGGGGCTCACCGACGCGCTCGGCGCCGCGATGCCGTGGGTGGTGGCCGTCTTCGTGCTCTGCGCGCTGCTGTGTCCGGCGCTGCCGCGGCGGGCGGTGGAGCGGCCCGAGTGAGGCCCGCGCACCGCCGTCGACCCGGTCCCCGGAAGGCTCCCGCCTGCGGGGGCCGGGCGCATGTTAGGGTTAACCGTTGCAGTTTTGGTACCCATGAACTTTATGTGCGCCTGACGGAATGCTTCCGAGGGCGCATTATTTTGTTTTTCCGGCTCTTTTGCGGGCCGGACCCCGGTCTCTCCGGATGGGGGTCCTTGCAGCGCTGGGAGAACCACAATTCCGTGGCTCTCCTTAATCTGCCCCTGTTGAGGAGATTGACATGGCAACTGGAACCGTGAAGTGGTTCAACTCGGAAAAGGGCTTCGGCTTCATCGAGCAGGACGGCGGCGGCCCCGACGTCTTCGCCCACTACTCCAACATCGCCAGCTCCGGCTTCCGTGAGCTCCTGGAGGGCCAGAAGGTCTCCTTCGAGGTGACCCAGGGCCAGAAGGGCCTGCAGGCCGAGAACATCGTTCCCGCCTGATCGTCGCTTCTCGCGAACATCGCAGCCGGGGCCCGCACCACCACGGTGCGGGTCCCGGCTTGTGTGCTGTCACCGGCCAGGAAGGCTTGCCCCATGAATCGCCCCGACCGTCCCGCGCGCCCCGCCCGTCGGCGCTCATCGAACGACCGCACGGCAGGCTCGGCCACCCGCGGCCAGTCCTCGGGCGACTCCGGCCGGAAGAGCACCGGCGCCACCGGCGGCACCCGCAACGGCGGCGGCACCCGGAACACGAGCGGCGGCAAGCGCCCGGTGAACGGCGGCGGCCGAGGCGGCCGCAAGACCTCCCGCCCCACCCCGGCACGCACCGCGCCCGCCGACTTCGCGCTGCCCGAGACCCTCACCCCGGCGCTGCCCGCCGTCGAGGGCTTCGAAGACCTCGACATGCCCGAGGCGCTGCTCAAGACCCTCGCCGCGCAGGGCGTCACCTCGCCCTTCCCGATCCAGGCCGCGACCCTGCCGAACTCCCTGGCCGGACGCGACGTCCTCGGCCGCGGCCGCACCGGCTCCGGCAAGACCCTCGCCTTCGGCCTCGCGCTCCTCGGCCGCACCGCGGGCCGCCGCGCCGAGCCCGGCAAGCCGCTCGCCCTGGTCCTCGTCCCCACCCGCGAGCTGGCGCAGCAGGTCACCGACGCCCTCGCGCCGTACGCCACCTCCGTGAACCTGCGCGTCGCCGCCGTCGTCGGCGGTCTTTCGATCAACAAGCAGGCCGCGACGCTGCGCCGCGGCGTCGAGGTGCTCGTCGCCACCCCGGGCCGCCTGAAGGATCTCATCGACCGCGGTGACTGCGCCCTCGGCCAGGTCCGCGTCACCGTCCTCGACGAGGCCGACCAGATGGCCGACATGGGCTTCCTGCCCCAGGTCACGGCGCTGCTCGGGCAGGTGGAGCAGGGCGGCCAGACGATGCTGTTCTCGGCGACCCTGGACCGCAACGTCGACCGCCTCGTCCGCGGTTACCTGAGCGACCCCGTCGTGCACTCCGTCGACCCCTCCGCGGGCGCGGTGACCACGATGGAGCACCACGTCCTGTACGTCGCCGACGAGACGGACAAGAAGGCCGTCGCGCTGCGCATCGCCGCGCGCGACGGCAACGTCATCCTCTTCCTGCACACCAAGCGCGCCGTGGACCGCTTCACCAAGCGGCTCCTCGCCAGCGGGGTGCGGGCCTCCGGGCTGCACGGCGGCCGCTCGCAGCCGCAGCGCAACCGCACCCTGGAGCAGTTCAAGAGCGGCGAGGTCACCGCGCTCGTCGCCACCAACGTGGCCGCGCGCGGCATCCACGTCGACGACCTCGACCTGGTCGTGAACGTCGACCCGCCCGTCGACCACAAGGACTACCTGCACCGCGGCGGCCGCACCGCCCGCGCGGGCGAGTCCGGCCGCGTCGTCACGCTCGTCCTGCCCGAGGAGAAGCGCGAGGTGGCCCGCCTGATGTCCGACGCGGGCATCAAGCCGGAGGCCGTCGCCGTCCGCTCGTCCTCCGAGGAACTGGTCACGATCACCGGGGCGCGCGAGCCCTCCGGCGTGCCGGTCGTCATCGCGCCGCCCGTCCAGGTCGTGGCGCAGCGCAAGGCCCCCGCGCAGCGCAGGTCCGCGGGCGCCGGGGCCGGTGCCGGGGGAGCGGGTGGCACCGGTAGCGGTGCCCGACGCCGGGGCGGCCGCGGCCGCCGGGGCGGCCGGAGCCGCAACGCCGCGTAGTCCGCGGGCGGCTCGGGGGTACCCGAGGCAGAGGTGACGGGGTGGGCCGAGGCCCACCCCGTTCCCGTATCGCCGTCGAGCCCCGCAGGTCAGCGCCGACTTGCCCTCTTCGCAAGCGAGTTCACGTGTCGCAGTCCAGCACCGTCCGGCACAGCCCGCACCGCGCCCGCATCCGGCCGCGCGCGGGCACCCGGATGCGCTGACGGCAGGTCGGGCACGGGAACGACACCCGCAGCGGGCCGGTGCCGTCCGGGCGCGAGAAGGCGTACGGACTGCCGGACCGCCCGGGTCCGGGGCCCGTCGCCGTGCCGTGGTCCTGGGCGTAGCGCCGGTCCTTGGCGTAGCGCCGCCGGCCCGCCCAGCCCGCCGCCGTCAGCGGGGGCTGCTGCTCGTCCTGGCGGGCCCGGGCGAGCCCTTTCGTGTACGCCGTGTACGCCTGCGGGCTGGTGAACCAGGTCTCGGGTGCCTCGCCGAACGCGAGGGAGCGCTTGGCGAGGACGTAGCCGAACTCCTCCGGCGTCAGATAGCCGAGCTTCTGCGAGGAGGCGCTGTCCTCGCGGTAGGCGTCGAGGAGCAGCCAGCCCGCGCCCAGGTATGTCGTCGCCGTGTCGGTCAGGATCTCGTTGGCGCGCGTGCCCGGGAACGTCAGGTCGAGGCGGTGCAGGTACACGTGCATCACCTCGTGCGCGAGGGCCGCGCCGATGTCCCTGCGGTGCGTGCGGAAACGGTCGTTCAGCTCGATGAAGTACTCGGGCCCCGCGGCGAGTTCGACGGACGCCGCGTGCTGCATCTCCCGGAACGACACGATCATGCGGGCGTCCGGGAGCCGCAGGTGCCGCACCATCTCGCGGGCCACCCGCTGCGCGCCCAGATACAGGTCGTCCTGGTCGCAGAAGGCCACGTCGGCCGGGGCGACGCTGGTGTCGAAGGTGTGCACGGTGTCGTACGAGAGCCGTCGGTACAGCGCGGTGATGGCCGCGTGCACCGTCTCCAGATGCGGATAGCCGTGCTCGACCGGACCGCCGTTCGCCACGCCCCCACCCCCTGAGCACCGTCCGATTCGTCCCCACTGTACGGGGGTTGTTCGCACCGGTAACCAGCCCCGGCCCCAACGCCTGGCCGAAAACCGCCCCTTGTCGCCCGCGCGCGGCCCTCCTCATAATCCAACAACGCTTGGCGGGCTCATGCCACGCATTGCCTCTGGCGTGTGCGGCATGGGCCCGCCGCGTGCGCAACCCCCCACAACTCCCACGAAGGGGCAAGAAGTTGAAGACGAAGTTCCGTGGAGTCAAGAGAGCCGCCGTCCTCGGGTCGGTCGCCCTCGGTGTCGCCAGCCTGCAGCCCGTCGTCGCCCAGGCCGCCCCGCACCCCGGCCCGAACCCCGGCGAGCGTGTCGTCGGCGGTGTGCGTGCCGCGCAGGGTGAGTTCCCGTTCATGGTCCGGCTCTCGATGGGCTGTGGCGGCTCCCTGCTCAAGCAGGACGTCGTCCTGACCGCCGCGCACTGTGTCGACGGCTCGGGCAACAACACCTCCATCACCGCCACCGGCGGCGTCGTCGACCTGCAGAGCTCCAGCGCGGTCAAGGTCAAGTCCACCAAGGTCCTGCAGGCCCCCGGCTACAACGGCAAGGGCAAGGACTGGGCGCTGATCAAGCTCGCCAAGCCGATCAACCAGCCCACGCTGAAGATCGCCACCACCACCAAGTACAACAACGGCAACTTCACCGTCGCGGGCTGGGGCGCCAACCGCGAGGGCGGCGCGCAGCAGCGCTACCTGCTCAAGGCCACCGTGCCCTTCGTGAGCGACGCCGACTGCCAGGCCGCCTACAGCGGCGACATCATCCCGGGCGAGGAGATCTGCGCGGGCAAGCTCAACGTGGGTGGCGTCGACACCTGCCAGGGCGACTCCGGCGGCCCCATGTTCCGCAAGGACGAGGCCGGCCAGTACATCCAGGTGGGCATCGTGAGCTGGGGCAACGGCTGCGCCCGCCCGAAGTTCCCCGGTGTCTACACCGAGGTCTCGACCTTCGCGGCCGAGATAGCCAAGCAGGCCAACCAGCTCTGACGCCCCGGGCGCCCCGGGTGCCCGTGAGGTGAACAGCCTTTCCGTCGCGGGGCCGGGTCACGGCTGACCCGGCCCCGCTTCGTATGCCCATATATGGGACACTCGGGGGCGTACGAGACAGGCGCGGCAAGGGCGGACGACGGCACATGGCGATCACGGTGGTCATCGCGGACGACCAGGACATGGTCCGCACCGGCTTCCGCATGATCCTGGAGAGCAAGACCGACATCGAGGTCCTCGCCGACGTCACCGACGGCGAGGCCGCGCTCGCCGCCGTCACCCGCCACGACCCCGACGTGCTGCTCCTCGACATCCGCATGCCGCGCCTCGACGGCCTGGAGGTCACCCGCCGCCTGGCCGCCCGCGCCGGGGTGCGCCCCCGCGTCGTCATCGTCACCACCTTCGACCTCGACGAGTACGTGCACGCGGCCCTCGGCGCCGGGGCCAGCGGCTTCCTCCTGAAGAACGCGAGCCCCGCCATGCTGGTGGAGGCCGTGCGCGCGGCGGCCGTCGGCGACGCGCTGGTCTCGCCCGCGATCACCGTACGCCTGCTGCGGGAGCTGGCCGCCGGACCCTCCGCGGCCGCGGAAGGACCCGGCACCCGTACCCCCTCCGAACCCCTCACCCAGCGCGAGCAGGACGTCGTGCGCGCCCTCGCCCGCGGCCGCACCAACAACGAGATCGCCGCCGAACTCTTCGTCTCCCTGTCCACGGTCAAGTCCCACCTCGCCAACGTCCAGGCCAAGCTGGACGCCAGGAACCGCGTCGAGATCGCTGCCTGGGCCTGGGAGTCCGGCCTCGCCACCCGCACGCCGTGACCACCGCGACCCTCGACCGGTACACGCGCCTGCTCGACCGGCATCCCGCGCGCCGCACCGCCGCCCGCCTGCTGCTCGCCGCCGTCCTCGTCCTGCTCGTCACCGTCGAGGGCCTGACCCTGGCCCGCCAGCCCACCGGACCGCGCGCCGCCGTCTGGACGGCGGGCATCCTCTGCTGCCTGTGCGCGGTGCCCTGGGCCCGCCCGGCCCTCGCCACCCGCGCCTGGCTCGCCGCCTGCGTGTCCTGGGCCGCCACCCTGTACGTCTTCGTGAGCGCCCGGCCGCAGATCGTCTGGGGCATGGGCGAGGCCATCGCGCTGCTCGTGCTGCTCACTGGCGTCCTGCTGCGGCTGCCCGCCCGCCGCGCCGCCGTGCTCGGGCCGCTGCTCGCGCTCGCCTGCGTGGCCGCGCCGGTGCGCGACGCCTCTCCGGGCCGGTTCACGCTCCTGTTCTCCGCGCTGGCCGCCGTGGTGAGCGCCTTCTCTCTGCTTCTACGCGCCCAGCAGGCGCAGCGCGTCCGCGACATCGAGGCCGTGCGCGCCGCCGAACGGCTCGAACTCGCCCGGGAACTGCACGATCTGGTCGCCCACCACGTCACCGGAATCGTCGTGCAGGCCCGCGCCGCGTCCTTCACCGAGGTCGGCGCCGCCGCCGCGACCAGCGCTTTCGTGCGGATCGCGGACGCGGGCGACGAGGCGCTCGGCGCCATGCGACGCCTGGTGCGGGTCCTGCGCGAGGGCGAGGCCCGCACCGTGCCCGTGGCCGGTCTCGCCCAGCTGCGCGAGCTGTCCGAGACGTTCACCAGGACCGGCCCTCCGGTCGCCGTGCATGTGGAACAGGGCCTTCAGGAGCGGCTTCCGGCCGATCTCGCGGCCACCGCCCACCACATCGTCCGCGAGGCGCTGACGAACGTCCGCAAACACGCCATCGGCGTCTCGGCGGTGCGCGTCGGCGTCCGCGTCGTCGAGGGCGGCGTGGAGGTGCGGGTCGCCGACGACGGCGGGCAGCCGGGCGAGCGGTCCGGTGAGCGGGGCGGGTTCGGGCTGACCGGCCTGGAGGAACGGGCCACGGCCCTGGGCGGCACGTTGACGGCGGGGCCGTCGCCAGAGGGGGGCTGGGAGGTACGGGCTGTACTGCCGTACGGGCAGGGGACGGAGGCGTAAGGCCATTCCAGCCCGTCGTGGGGGTCCCCCCTGCTCCTTAAGAGCTTGGGGGAGATCGAGGACGAGGCGCGGAGCGCCGATACGGGGGTCCAGGGGGCGGAGCCCCCGGTTTCGGGAAGGGGCGGGATCGGGGAGCCCCCGGCAGGGTCCGGACGTTAGTCCAAGACCTCTCCCACCTTTGTCCATGGGCGCCCTCGCCCGAAGCAACGCATCGTGACCGTCACGAATTCAGTTCCACGGAGGGTGCGTTCATGCTGCCGACACAGACATCCGGTTCAGGGTCCGGACCGAGCCGCAGAGCCGTGGTCGCCTCGGGAGCGATCGCAGGGATAGGGGCCGCTGTCGGAGTCGGCACCGCCTCCGCGCACGCGGCCCCGCCGTCCTCGTCCGCCGCCCGCCCGGCGGCGGACGAGGCGATCCTGCGCTCGGCCGCCCTGGAGGTGCGCGTCGCCACCGGCTTCCCGCGCGTCGTGTCGTACACCGACCGCAAGAGCCGCGCCGTCCTGCACGGACAGCCGGACCCCGTCGGCACGCTCCTCATCGACGACAAGGAGCACACGCCGAAGGTCACCGCGACGGTGCGCGGCGACCGCGCCGCGTACACCCTCACCCTCGACGGCGGCACCCGCATCGACGTCGAGATCGCGGTCGAGGGCCACCAGGTGCACTGGCGCGTCACGAAGATCGCCGACACCGCCGCCCTGCGCGTCGGCACCCTGCGCGTCCCCGGCCTCGCCCTCCTCTCCGTGCGCAGCGACCAGCCCGGCGCGGCCCTGCTCGCCGCCAAGGTGCAGCTCGACAAGGCCAAGAGCGGCGACACCCTGGTGCAGCTCACGCCGGACACCCCGGCCGACGCGGCCGGCGGCTGCGCGTACGCGGTCCTCGCCCACGACAAGCTCGGCGGCGCCGTCGAGACCAACACCGTCTACGACAAGCCCACCGCGGAGACGTCCTGGGAGAACGGCCGCCTCTGGCGCCAGACCGTCCGCAAGGACGCCCACGTCGAGGCCCGTCTCACCCCCGGCCAGTGGACCCACCGCGCCGCCACCTCCCCGGCCGGCGCCACCGAACCCCTGCCGTACGCGACCGTCGTCATCACCGGCGACCGCAACGGCGACGGCAAGGTCGACTGGCAGGACGCCGCCATCGCCTTCCGCGACATCATGGTGAACCCGCTCGGCGCGGACGAGCAGCACCTGCGCGTCGTCCCGCACATCCCCTTCAACTTCGCCTCGCAGGCCACCAACCCGTTCCTCGCCACCCTCGACGACGTCAAGCGGATCCACCTGGCCACCGACGGACTGCGCCAGTACACGCTCCTCAAGGGCTACCAGTCCGAGGGCCACGACTCCGCGCACCCCGACTACGCGGGCAACTACAACACCCGCGCGGGCGGCCTCGCCGACCTCAACACCCTGGTCCGCGAGGGCGCCAAGTGGAACAGCGACTTCGGTGTCCACGTCAACGCCACCGAGTCCTACCCCGTCGCCAACGCCTTCTCCGACACCCTCGTCGACAAGAACAACGAACAGTGGGACTGGCTCGACCAGAGCTACCGCATCGACCAGCGCCGCGACCTGGTCTCCGGCGACATCGTGCGCCGCTTCGCCGATCTGCGCCGCGACGCCCACCCGGCCCTCAACACCCTCTACATCGACGTGTTCCGCGAGTCCGGCTGGACCTCCGACCGCCTCCAGCGCACCCTGCGCGACCAGGGCTGGATGGTCACCAGCGAATGGGGCCACGGCTTCGAACGCTCGGCGCTGTGGTCGCACTGGGCCACCGAGACCGACTACGGCCCCGACAGCTCGCGCGGCATCAACTCCCGCCTCATCCGCTTCATCCGGCACCACCAGAAGGACGTCTTCGCCGACAAGTGGCCCTCGCTGCTCGGCATCGCCCGCATGGGCAACTTCACCGGCTGGACCGGCAAGACCGACTGGACGAAGTTCTACGAACTGATCTGGACGCACGCGCTGCCCGCCAAGTACCTCCAGGCGCAGCCCATCAAGACCTGGGGCGAGCACGAGATCACGTTCTTCGGCGCCGGCGCCACCTCCGTGTCCGACGCCGACGGCGGCAGGCGCCGCATCACCACCGACGGCCACCTCGTCCTCGACGGCGGGAGCTACCTGCTGCCCTGGGAGCCCCGCAAGGCCACCGACCCCGCGAAGCTCTACCACTTCAACCCCGACGGCGGAACGACCAGCTGGACGCTGCCCAGGGGCTGGCGGGGCGTCCGCAAGGTCGCCCTGTACCGCCTCACCGACCAGGGCCGCGTCTTCGTCGCCGACGTCCCCGTGCGCGCCGGGAAGGTCACCCTCGACGCGGACGCCAAGCAGCCCTACGTCGTCCACCGCACCCGCGCCCGCCGCGCCCCCGACCCCGACTGGGGCCAGGGCACCGCGCTGCGCGACCCCGGCTTCCACGCGGGCGACCTGGACGCCTGGCAGGTCAGCGGCCCCGCGTCGGTGGAGCGCAGCAAGCTCGGCGACTACGAACTCGTCGTCGCCGCGGGCGCCGCCGCCTCCGTCAGCCAGCGCCTGCGCCGCCTCAAGCCCGGCACCTACGTGGCGTCCGCGCAGGTCGAGGTGGGCGAGAAGGCGGGACAGCGGCGCCGCGCCGCCCTGGAGGTCCGCACCGCCGACGGCGTCACCGCCGTCAACTGGACGCACACCTCCACCGCGGGCAACTTCGTCGCCGCCGACCGCAAGCACGGCACCCGATTCCAGCGCCTGTTCACGCGCTTCACCGTCCCCGAGGGCGGCGGCCCGGTACGGCTCGCGCTGCGCGCCGTCGCCGGGGACGCCCGGGTGCGCTTCGACAACGTGCGCGTCGTCGCCGTCGGCGACCGGGCCCCGCTCGGCCGGGGCGTCCTCGCCCACGAGGACTTCGAGGACGTACCGCAGGGCTGGGGCCCCTTCGTGAAGGGCGACGCCGGGGGAGCCACCGACCCCCGCACGCACATCGCGCAGCGCCACGCCCCGTACACCCAGCGCGGCTGGAACGGCAAGGTTGTCGACGACGTCGTGGACGGCACCCAGTCCCTGAAGTCCCGCGGCGAGAACGACGGCCTCGTCTACCGGACGGTGCCGCACACGGTCCGCTTCGAGGGCGGCAAGCGCTACCGGGTGTCGTTCCGGTACGAGAACGAGAAGGCCGGGCAGTACGCGTGGGTGACCGCCGTGGACGAGCCCGACGCGCGCGAACTGTCCCGCGAGACCCTGCCCGTGGCCACCGCCCCCACCACCCTGTCCTACGAGTTCACCGCCCCCGCGGACGGCGAGGCGTGGGTCGGCCTGCGGAAGGTCGGCGACGACGGGAAGGCGGAGTTCGTCCTCGACGCGTTCGAGGTGCGGGAGGCCTAGGGCCTGTCCGATGGGTCGGCAGGCCCGCCGGGCAGGTCCTGACGCCTGTCCGGCGGGCCGGGGGAGCGATGCCCCGGACCCTGGGACCCCGGGACCCGTCAGGCGCGGAAGTCGTCCGCGTGGTCCTCGGCCCACCGCGCGAACGTCCGCGCCGGGCGGCCCGTGACGTCCGCCACCGCCGTCGTCACGTCCGGGTCCGTGCCGACGCTGTCACCGATGGACTTCAGCAGGGTCGGCAGCATCTCCGGCTGTACGTGCGGGAACATCTCCGCGGGCACCTCGTCCGGGGCTATCTCCTCGAAGCGGAGCTCCCGGCCGACCGCCCGGCCCACCGCGTGGATCTGCTCCCGCGTGGTGATGCCCTCCGGGCCGGTCAGGGAGTACACGGCGCCGGTGTGCCCGGCGGGGTCCCGCAGCGCCACGGCGGCGACAGCCGCGATGTCGGCCTCGTGGACCGGTGCGGTCATGGCCTCGCCGAACGGCCCGCGGACCGTGTCGCCCGCGCGGACCTGCGGCGCCCACTGCAGCGAGTTGGTGCTGAACGCGCCGGGCCGCAGGGCCGTCCAGCCGAGCCCGCTCTCCCGGACGTGCCGCTCCAGGGCGGAGTGCACGACGTGGATGGGGTGCTCGGCGGCGGCGTCGTGGTCGACGATGATCGACGAGAGGACGACGACGTGCTTCACACCGGCGTCCCGCGCGGCCGCGAGCAGTGCCGGGGTGTCCTCGCCGCCCGCCGCCAGGTGCAGGAACAGCGCCGTCGCGCCCGCGAACTGAGCTGCCATGGCCGCGGGTTCACCCGGGCCCGCGAACCGCGCCACCTCCGCGCCCTCCGGCACCCGCGCGCGGGCGGGGTCCCGGGTCAGGGCGCGCACCGGCACCCGGTCGGCGGCGAGCTGGGAGACGAGAGCACTGCCTACGTTTCCGGTGGCACCGGTCACGACGATCACGGGGGCTCCTTGAGGTCGGGACGACACCGGGCCGGGAGCGCATGCCCCCGGCCCGGCTCTGATCACCATCGACCCTAGGCGGCGGCCCCGGCCCGCCGGATCCTCACCAGGAAGTAGATGCCCCGCACCCTCCTGGTCCGGCGGACCTAGGTCGCAGGACGCACGACCGGCGCGCCCGCCTCACACCCCTTCGGCGCTCCGGCGCACCCGCAACGCCCGCTCCAGGTCGTCCAGTTGGTCCACGAGCCGACGGCGCAGCGCGGGCAGCACGTCGGTGCGCTCCAGGCACTGCTTGCCCAGGCGCAGCGTGTCCTCGTCGACGGCGTACACCGGGAACGCGTACCGGCCCGCGGCCTCGGCGATGGCGGGCCCGCGGCGGGCGGCGAGCGCCACCGCGTCCTCGAAGAACCGCGGCACGTACGTGTGGACGACCGCGTCCTGCTCGGGCTGCCAGAAGCCCTGCGCGGTCGCGGTGAACAGGTAGTTCGACAGCTCGTCGGAGCCGAACATCGCGTCCCACGCGGCCCGCTTGGCGGCGGGGTCGGGCAGCGCGGCCCGGCAGCGCGCGGCCCCCTCCTGGCCGGTCGCGCTCGGGTCCCTGCGCAGCTCGGCGGCGATGGCGTCCTCGTCGGTCGCGCCGAGCACCGCGAGTCGGCCGAGGACCCGCCAGCGCAGCTCCGGGTCCAGCTCGGGCCCGCCGGGCACGGCACCCTGCTCCAGCCACGTCGCCAGCGGCTCGGGCTGCGTCGCCGCGTCGATGAGGCCCCGCACCGCCACCAGGCGGAGGCCCGGGTGCGAACCGTCCTCCGTACGCCGGATCACGTCCTGGCACAGCGCGTCCAGGACGGCGAGGGCGGCGCCGCGGCCGTCCGGCGGGGTGTAGCGCCCGGCGACCACGGCCGACGCGAACGGCAGCACACCGGAGACCAGGGCCAGATCGCTCTCCGCGGGCAGATGCGCCCGCGCCGCCGCCAGGAACACGCCGGGCGCCAGATCGCCGTCGCGCACCATGTCGCGCAGCGCGTTCCACAGCACCGCCCGCGTCAGCGCGTCCGGCACCCCCGAGAGGGACCTGAGGACGGTCTCCTGCGACACCGCGTCCAGGCGGATCTTCGCGTACGTCAAGTCGTGGTCGTTGGGCACGATCAGCGCGGGCCGACCCCCGTCCCGCGCCGCGGGGGCCTCCTGCTCCGGCACGTCCGTCTCGTACCGCTCGCGCAGCACCAGCGCCTTCCCGTCCGACAGATCGCGGTCGAAGACGCCGACCGCCACCCGGTGCGGACGGCTGCCGTCCCGCTCCAGGGACAGCGTCCACTCCCGGCCGCCGTGCGTGACCGTCGGCGTGAACGCGTCGACGCCGGTCGTCCGCAGCCACGACCGCGCCCAGCCGTGCACGTCGCGGTCCGTGGCCGACGCGAGGTTGTCGATGAAGTCGGCGAGCGTGGCGTTGCCGAACCTGTGCCGCGCGAAGTGCGCGTTGATGCCCGCCAGGAAGTCCTTCTCGCCCAGCCACGCCACGAGCTGGCGCAGCGCGCTCGCGCCCTTGGCGTAGGAGATCCCGTCGAAGTTGAGCATCGCCGACGCCGTGTCGGGCACCGCGTCCGGGTCCGGCGCGACGGGGTGCGTGGACGGGCGCTGGTCGGCGTCGTAGCCCCACGGCTTGCGGGCGACGGCGAAGTCGACCCAGGTGTCGGTGAAGCGCGTCGCCTCGTGCAGCGTCTGGTAGCCCATGTACTCCGCGAACGACTCGTTCAGCCAGATGTCGTCCCACCACTTCAGCGTCACCAGGTCGCCGAACCACATGTGCGCCATCTCGTGCGCGACGACCATGCCGCGGATCTGCCGCTCGGTGTCGGTGACCGCCGAGCGGTACACGAAGTCGTCGCGGAAGGTGACCAGACCCGGGTTCTCCATGGCGCCCGCGTTGAACTCGGGGACGAACGCCTGGTCGTAGGAGTCGAAGGGGTAGGGCTCGGTGAACTTCTCCTCGTACCGGTCGAAGCACGCCCGCGTGATGTCGAGCAGCTCGTCGGCGTCGGCGTCCAGGTGCGGCGCGAGCGAGCGGCGGCAGTGCAGGCCGAACGGCAGCCCCCGGTGCTCGGTGCGCACCGAGTGCCAGGGTCCCGCGGCGACCGCCACGAGGTACGTCGAGAGCGGCGGCGTCGGCGCCGCCCGCCACTCGCCCGCCGTCACCTGCTCGGTGACGCCGTTGGCCAGGACCGTCCAGCCCTTGGGCGCCCGCACGGTGAGCGCGAACTCCGCCTTCAGGTCGGGTTGGTCGAAGGCCGCGAAGACCCGCTGCACGTCCTCCATGAACAACTGCGTGTAGACGTATGTCTCGCCGTCGCTCGGGTCGGTGAAGCGGTGCATGCCCTCGCCGGTGCGGGAGTAGCGCATCGACGCGTCCACGCGCAGCTCGTGCTCACCGGCCGCGAGGCCCCGCAGCGGAAGCCGGTTGTCCACCAGGTCCGCCGGGTCGAGCGGGGCACCGTCGAGGGTGACGGACCGCAGCTCGGCGGGCTTCAGCTCGACGAAGGTGTCCCCGTCCGCGGCGGCCGCGAACGTGATCACCGTGCGGGAGTCGAAGGTGTCATCGCCGGTGGTGAGATCGAGCGCGATCTCGTACCGCCGGACGTCGAGGAGCCGGGCTCGGGTCTGCGCTTCGTCGCGCGTCAGTACGGGCATCAGGCCATGGTGCCTGATCGGACGGGATGGCTGGGAGTGGGTGTCCCCGCTACGGGGGCGCCGCCGCGGACGCCGGCGCCGACCGGGACCTCAGCGGGCGCCGTCCGCGATGCTCTCGTGATGGCGGATGACCTCCGCGATGATGAAGTTCAGGAACTTCTCGGCGAACGCCGGGTCCAGCTTCGCGTTCTCCGCGAGCTCCCGCAGCCGCGCGATCTGCCGGGCCTCCCGCGCCGGGTCGGCGGGCGGCAGCTGGTGGTTGGCCTTGAGGTGGCCGACCTGCTGGGTGCACTTGAAGCGCTCGGCGAGCATGTGGACGACGGCCGCGTCGATGTTGTCGATGCTGTCGCGCAGCCGGGACAGCTCCGCGCGCACCGCGGGGTCCACGGCGTCCCCGGCACCGGTTGCGGCCGCGCCGCTGTCGTCACTGGTGTGGCGTGTGGTCATGGCAGCCGAGCCTACGTGCCCGCACCCGCCCCGCCCGAAGCGGCCGTGCCACTCGGAGCGGTCGTGCCACCCGATGCCGCCGTGCCGTCGAACGACGTGAGTGTCGGCGGCCGCTCCGGGTCGGGCACCTGCTGCGACCAGCCACCCGGCACCGCCCGCCCCTGCTGCTCCCGGAACCGCACCGGCGCCGTACCGACACGACGCGTGAACAGCCGCGAGAAGTACGCCGGATCGTCGTAGCCCACCCGCCGGGCCACCGCGGCCACCGGCAGCTCCGTCGCGGCGAGCAGCTCCTTGGCGCGGCCGAGCCGGATGCCGAGGAGATAGTCCTTCGGGCTGCACCCCGCCCCCCGGCGCACCGCCGTCCGCAGCTCCGCGGGCGTCATGCCGTGCCGGGCCGCGTGCTCGGTCACCGAGAGCGCCTTGAACGCGTCCCTGGCCAGGGACTGCAGCACCGGGTCGCCGTCCGGCGCGACGTCGGCGCGGGCCCGGCGCAGCGCCACAAGCAGCTCATGGACGGCGGCGCTCGTCTCGACCTCAAGCAGCGGATTGCCGCGGCGGGCGGCGCGGGCGATGCGCCCGACGACGCCGCGCGCCCCGTCCGGGTCGGAGAGCGGCACCACCGGCCGGTCCGGCTCGATGTAGCCCAGCTCCGTGTACGTCGTCGTGGCGGGCCCCGTGAAGTCCACGAAGCACTCGTCCCAGCCCGTCTCCGGATCGGCGCCGTAGTGGTGCGGCACCCCCGGCGACAGCCAGATCAACGCGGGCGCCGTGACCGCCCTGCGGCGCCCGTCCGGCGCCCGGAACCAGCCGCTGCCCGAACTGATCACCAGGGCCACGTGGTGGTCCAGGGTGCGGGGCCCCACGGCGGGCAGCGTGCCGTGCTGCAGGCCCACGCCCAGACACACCAGGCCGAGGCGGTGATGGACCGGGCTCGGCGTGAAATACCGCATCCAGGTGTGGTACATCCGCTGCCGCCCCTCTCGTCGGATCGCTGCGTCCAACCCGGCTCGATCTTTGTCCATGGACCCTGCCGCCCGCCAGAGGCAATCGTGGCCGCAGTAGTGATCGGGAGGGACACGATGGACGCAAGCCACCACGTGGCGCACGACGGCACCGGCACCCGCGGCGACAGCTTCCGGGTGGGCGCGGACGACTTCGAACTGGACGGGAGGCCGGTGCGGCTGCTCTCGGGGGCGCTGCACTACTTCCGGGTGCACGAGGCCCAGTGGGGGCACCGGCTCGCGATGCTGCGGGCGATGGGCCTCAACTGCGTCGAGACGTACGTCCCCTGGAACCTGCACGAACCACGGCCCGGCGAGCTCCACGACGTCACGGCCCTCGGCCGCTTCCTCGACGCCGCCCACGCCGCCGGCCTGTGGGCGATCGTCCGCCCCGGCCCCTACATCTGCGCCGAGTGGGACAACGGCGGCCTGCCGCACTGGCTGACCGCCGAGGTCGGCGGCCGCGTCCGCACCCGCGACGCGGCCTACCTCGCGCACGTCGAGCGCTGGTTCGCCCGCCTGCTGCCCCAGGTCGTGTCCCGTCAACACGACCGCGGCGGCCCGGTCATCATGGTGCAGGTCGAGAACGAGTACGGCAGCTACGGCTCCGACCAGGTCTATCTGCGCCACCTCGCCGACCTTCTGCTCGCCCACGGCGTCACCGCGGAGCTGTGCACGTCCGACGGCCCCGAGGACCACATGCTCACCGGCGGCAGCGTCCCCGGCGTCCTCGCCACCGTGAACTTCGGCTCCGCCGCCCGCGACGGCTTCGCCACCCTGCGCCGCCACCGCCCCAAGGGACCCCTGATGTGCATGGAGTTCTGGTGCGGCTGGTTCGACCACTGGGGCGCCGACCCCGTCCTGCGCGACCCGGGCGACGCCGCGGCCGCCCTCCGCGAGATCCTCGACTGCGGCGCCTCCGTCAACCTCTACATGGCCCACGGCGGCACCAACTTCGCCGGCTGGGCCGGCGCCAACCGCGCCGGCGGCACCCTCCACGACGGCCGCCTCCAGCCCGACGTCACGTCCTACGACTACGACGCCCCCATCGACGAACGGGGGCGCCCCACCGAGAAGTTCTGGCTCTTCCGCGAGATCCTCTCGGCGTACGCGGAGGGCCCCCTGCCCGAGGTCCCGGCCACGCCCGCCGCCCTCGCCGCCCCCGCCTCGGCCCGCCTCACCGACCGGGTGCCCCTCGACACCGTCGCCGACCACCTCGGCACCCCCGAGACCGAGCACGCCGTCCCGCCCTCCTTCGAGCAGCTCGGCGTCGACCGGGGCCTCGTCCGCTACACCCTCGACCTGCCCGGGCCCCGCGAGCCCTACCCCCTCGGCGTGCGTGGCCTGCGCGACCGCGCCGTCGTGTACGTCGACGGGGTCCGGGCCGGCGTCCTCACCGAGGACGGCCCCACCCTGCCCGACCCCGTCCCCGGCCCCGCCCGCGTGACCCTCTGGACGGAGTCCCTCGGCCGCGTCAACTACGGGCCACGGCTCGGCGAGACCAAGGGCGTCACCGGGGGTGTGCTGCACGAGCGGCAGTACGTGCACGGGGTGCGGGCCGTGGGCCTTGCCCTCGGCGCCTTCGACTCCGCCGACGCGGTACGCCGCCTCCCGGCCGCCGCCTCGCCGCCCGGGGCCGCCGGGCTCTACCGCGGCACCCTCGACGTGCGCGGGCCCGGTGACGCCGCCCTCGAACTTCCCGGCTGGGGGCGCGGCTTCGCCTGGATCAACGGCTTCTGCCTCGGCCGCTACTGGGGCGTCGGACCGCAGCACGCTCTGTACGTGCCCGGCCCTGTGCTGCGGGAGGGCCCCAACGAGGTGTGGGTGCTCGAGGTGGAGGGGGAGGTGGGGGAGGGGGTGGTGCGGCTGGGGTAGGCCTCGCCCCCTGATCGGCGCTCCGCGCCTCGTCCTCAATCGCCGGACGGGCTCTATATAGCCCCTCCGGCGATTGAGGAGCGGGGTCTGGGGCGGAGCCCCAGTTTCGGGAAGGGGCGGGCTTGGGGAGCCCCCGGCAGGGCACCCGCGCGCCCTAACACCCACCCCACCCCACCGGCAAACTCCCCCGCCCCCAATACCCCTTTCGGGTTTCGATCGTTGGGCTTTCCGGGCATGCCGTCCACCGTCCGTACAGGCTGGTGACCCCACCCGCACACCCGGAGGACAGCCATGAGCAGCCCCCCGCCCCTCGCCGGAGGACCCCAAGGTCCCGACGCCCTGCGGCCGCTGCTCGCCACGGTCCTGGACGCGCTCGCGGCGGGCGCCGAGGCCCGCGGCGGCCCGCTGCCGCCCGGCGGCCCGGAGACGGTGGCGGCCAGGGTCAGGGAGGCGGCGGGCGACCTCCTGCCGGAGCGGGGCACCGGCGCCGAGGAGGCGCTGCGCGCACTCGTGGGCGCGGTGGGGGAGGGCGCGGCGGACCCCGCCGACCCCCTGTGCGCGGCCCACCTGCACTGCCCACCCCTGGCCATGGCGGTCGCGGCGGACCTCGCCGCATCCGCCCTGAACCCGTCCATGGACTCCTGGGACCAGGCCCCCGCCGCGTCCGCCCTGGAAGCACTCCTCACCGAAGCGATCACCACCGAGGTCCACGGCGACGGCGGCGACGCCCTCATCACCACCGGCGGCACCGAGTCCAACCAACTGGCCCTGCTCCTGGCCCGCGAACGGGCGGCCGCCCACGGCCACCCCGTGCAACTCCTCGTCGGCGCCAACGCCCACCACTCACTGCGCCGCGCCGCCTGGCTCCTCGGCCTGCCCGAGCCCGTGACCGTACCCGCGCCCGCAGGCGTACTGGACCCGGCCGCGCTCGACGAGGCCCTCACGGAACTCCCGGGCCGGCACGGCCACTTCCTCGTCGCCGCCACCGCGGGCACCACCGACGCGGGCCTCATCGACCCGCTCACGGACATCGCCGACCTGTGCGCCGCCCACGGCGCCCGCCTGCACGTCGACGCCGCCTACGGCGCGGGCCTGCTCTTCAGCGACACCCGCAGGACCAAGCTGCACGGCCTCGACCGCGCCGACAGCGTCGCCCTCGACCTGCACAAACTCGGCTGGCAACCGGCCGCAGCCGGACTCCTCACCGTCCGCGACCGCGCCGACACCGCCGTCCTCGGCCACCGCGCCGACTACCTGAACGCGGACGACGACACCGAAGCCGGACTGCCCGACCTCCTCGGCCGCTCCCTGCGCACCACCCGCCGCCCCGACGCCCTGAAGATCGCCGTCACCCTGAAGGCCCTGGGCCGCGCAGGACTCGGTGACCTGGTCGACCAAGTCTGCGACCATGCCAGGGAGTTCGCCGACCTCGTCGCCGACCACCCCGGCTTCGAGCTGTACGACAAACCGGCCATCAGCACCGTCCTGTTCCGGCCCACCGACGCCGACGACGACCACATCGCCCACATACGGAGGAAACTCCTCAACGACGGCACCGCCGTCCTCGGCCGCGCCCAGCTCGACGGCCGCCGCT
Organism: Streptomyces sp. RK9; assembly: GCF_045070545.1. NCBI lineage: Bacteria > Bacillati > Actinomycetota > Actinomycetes > Kitasatosporales > Streptomycetaceae > Streptomyces > Streptomyces sp. RK9. The sequence continues at coordinate 2,404,906 of NZ_CP173703.1, forward strand.
GGCTCAAAGTCACGCTGCTCAACCCGCACACCCGCCCCGAAGACCTCGCGGCCCTGCTCGCGCTCGTGGAAGGAACCACTCCCCGATGACGGCGACGCCCGAACTGCCCGACCGACCGCCCCAGGCGCCCCAGGCACCCGTTGGCCCCAGCGCACCCCGCGACCTGGTCGGCATCGGCATCGGCCCGTTCAACCTGTCCCTCGCCGCCCTCGCCCAGCCCCTGGACGGCCTCGACGCCGCCTTCTACGAACAGCGGCCCTCCTTCCACTGGCACCCCGGCCTCCTCATCGACGGCGCCACCCTCCAGGTCCCCTTCCTCGCGGACCTGGTGACCCTCGCCGACCCCGCGAACCCGTGGTCGTTCCTCAGCTATCTGCGCGCCCGCGAACGCCTCTTCCCCTTCTACTTCGCCGAGCGCTTCCACATCCAGCGCGCCGAGTACGACGCCTACTGCCGCTGGGTCAGCGAGAACCTGCCCGCGCTCCACTTCGGCCACCAGATCGACGCCGTCCGCTGGAACCCCGAACGCAACCTCTTCGAGGTCGACTTCACCCAGCTCGACTCCGACGGCGAAGCCGAGGCACTCGGCCGCACCCACGCCCGCAACATCGCCATCGGCGTCGGCACCGCACCCTACGTACCCGAACCCCTGCGGCCCCTCGCCGACGCCCCCACCGTCCCCGTCATCCACGCCGCCGACTACCTGCTGCACCGCGACCGCTTCCTCGCCGCCGACCACATCACCGTCATCGGCTCGGGACAGTCCGGCGCCGAAGTCTTCCTCGACCTGCTCCGGCACCGCCCGCCCGGCGCCGAACGACTCCACTGGCTGGCCCGCACCCCCGCCTTCGCCCCCATGGAGTACTCCAAGCTCGGCCTGGAACACTTCACGCCCGACTACACCCGCTACTTCCACGCCCTGCCCGAGCCCGTCCGCGACCGCCTCGTCCCCGGCCAGTGGCAGCTCCACAAGGGCATCGACGCCGACACCATCGCCGCCATCCACGACGAGCTGTACCAGCGCACCCTCCACGGCGGCTGGCCCGACGCCGTCCTCACCCCCGGCGTCGCCGTCCGCACCGCGGGGCGCGTCGGAGCCACCCGCGTCGAACTCCACCTGGAACACCTGGAACAGGGCAGCCGCTCCCGCATCACCACCGACGCCGTCATCCTCGCCACCGGCTACAAGGAACGCCCCCTCGACCAGCTCCTCGCCGGCCTCGACCCCTACATGCGCCGCGACTCCGCCGAGCGCCCCCGCATCGACGAGCAGTACCGCCTCGTCCTCGACCCCTCCGTCACCGGCACCGGCGCATCCGTCTACGTCCAGAACGCCGAGCGCCACACCCACGGCGTCGGCGCCCCCGACCTCGGCCTCGCCGCCTGGCGCAGCGCCACCATCCTCAACACCCTCACCGGCAAGAACCCCTACCCCCTGCCGGACCGCACCGCCTTCACCAGCTTCGGCCTCGCCGACCCCCACCCCCGCACCCCGGACCGGCCCACCGCCGAGACCCACCCCAACCTGGTGCGCCTCAAGAACTGACGCCGCGCCGCCGCACCGCGGGCGCGCCCAGATCCTCGAGCGCGCCCACCGGCGCCACCACCCGCCGCGACCGGGGGCACGACCACACGGCCACACCCCCGGCCACCGACGCGTCCAGCGGATGCGACGCCGGATGGTCCGGGCACTCCGGCCACGTCGCGGGCAGCAACTGCGCGGCCAGCGCCTCCACCGCCCAGTCCTTCACCTGCTCCGCGAGACTCGCCACCTGCTCGGCGGCAGCGGCACCCTCCGGCACCGAGACCCCCACCCCCGAGCCGTCGGCCTCGTAGAGCACGACCAGCGGCTCGTCGTCGAAGTCCAACTCCTCACGGACGATCGGCTGCACCGCGCACGTCGCCCTCAGATCGCGCTCCACGACGGCCAGCGCCACGGCCAGTTCCTCGTTCATACGACCGAGGCTAGACCTCAGAACACCGGCGTGCCCGCACGGGTCAGCCGCCAGCCCACCTTCGCGAACTCCGCGGGATCCATGGTGCCCTTCGCCTTCACCCACGAAATGATCGTGTTGCGGATCTCGTCGGAATTCGCCCACACCTGCTTTCCGGCCGCCACATGCGGGAAATTGCCGCCACCGCTCGCCCGGTAGTTGTTCACCGCGAGCACGAACTCCGCCTTCGGGTCCAGGTCCTTGCCCTCGAACTGCAGCTTCGTGATGCGGGACCCGGCCGGCTGCGCGATGTCTATCTCGTACGTCACTCCGTACAGCGCGTCGTAGTTGTAGTCCGGAATGCTGTCCGCGTTCGTCAGCTTCGCCGGATCCACCGGCGCGCCCGCCGCCGTCCGCACGTAATAGCGCGCCGAGAACTCCAGATAGTCCTTCAGCTGCGCACCCGTGATCAGCCGCGCCTCAAGGGTGTTCTCGAACGGATACAGGCCCGCCGCGTCCCGGATCGTCACCTCGCCCGCCGGGATCTTCGCCGTGCGCGAGAAGCAGGAGGCCTGCGAGAGGACCGGCAGCTTCGCGTACGCGCCACCCGCGAGCGCCGCCCGCACCGTCTCCGCCTGCACATGGTTGATCAGGTCGATGATCGCGACGTCCTTGTACGGGCCCTCGGCCGTGCTCATCGCCTCCTTGGAGGTGCCGATGACCTGGTTCACGTATGCCACGACCTTCTTGTGCTCGTCCCCGAGCAGCCGCGTGATCCGCCGGTCCTCCGCCACCGCGTTGGAGTTCAGGACCTTCGCCCCCGCCTTCACGACCCGCCAGCGGCCCTTCGACCACTCCACGTCGAAGTCGAACAGCGTCAGGCGCTGCCCCCACTTCAGCGGCTCGGACAGCACCACCTTCTTGCCCGTCTTCTTGTTCTCCACCAGATACTCGGGGATCTCCGTGTGCGCGTGCCCCACCAGGATCGCGTCGATCCCCGGCACCTGCTCCGCCACGAGCGCCGCCGCGTTCTCGATGTACGGCAACTGGTCCCCGTACGACGACGTGCCGCTCGACCCCGAGTGCGCCGACACGATCACCACGTCCGCGCCCATCGAACGCAGCCGCGGCACCCACTTCGCCGCCTGCTCCTCCAAGCCGGGGAACGTCATCTTGCCCTGGACGTTCGCCTTGTCCCAGATCGCGATGCCCGGATTCGTCAGACCGAGCACCGCCACCCGCACATCACGGCCGTGCGGCGTGCGCAGGCGGTGCATGCTGTACGGCGCGAACGCCGGCCGCTGCGTCTTCGCGTCCAGCGCGTTCGCCCCGAGCAGCGGGAAGTCGCACTGCTCCTCGAACTTCCGCAGGACCGGGATGCCGTAGTTGAACTCGTGGTTGCCGAGCGCCGCCGCGTCATAGCCGATCGCGTTCATCGCCTGTGCCATCGGGTGCACCGGGCCGCGCGCGGCCGTGATCGGGTCGACCTTCGCGTAGTAGTACGACAGCTGCGTGCCCTGGATCGTGTCGCCCGCGTCGATCAGGAGGGTGTTGCGGCGGCCCTTCTCCTCGCGGACCGCCGACACCAGCGTGGAGATCTTCGCCAGGCCCACGTCGTTGTGGTCCTTGTCGTCGAACTCCTTGTCCGTGAAGTAGTCCCAGTTGAAGACGTTGCCGTGCAGATCGGTCGTGCCCATCACCGTGAACGAGTACCGCCGCGGCCGCTTGCCCGGACGGGCCGCGCCCGGCGCCACGGCCGCCTCGGCCGCAGGTGCCGCCACCGCGCCCGCGAGCGCCACCCCCGCACCCGTCGCTGCGGACCGGCCCAGGAACTTCCTGCGGTTCAGTGGCATCTCGGCTTCCTCCAACACGTCGTACGACATCGGCGAACACAGGTAACGCGCGTAGATTCTGACCCGCCCGACCGGCTCGCGACAGACCCGCCAGGTTTCGATCCGATGACTGTCCGGTACCCGCCACCGGTGCGAGAGTGGGCCCATGACCACCGACGAGCCCCAGCAGAGCGTCCCCTACGGCACCCCCGAGGCCCCCCGTCTCGCCGTCCGCGGCGAGGCCCACCTCGAAGTCGACCCCGAGATCGCCCGCATCGGCATCACCGTCAGCGCCCGCGGCACCGACCGCCGCGACGCCCTCGCCGACCTCACCCGCCGCAACGCCACCGTCATCGACCTCGTCAAGACCTACGGCGAAGCCGTCGAACGCGTCGAGACCGGCTCCTTCTCCATCACCCCCGAACTCACCAAACGCGGCAAGGGCGAACGCGTCCGCACCTACCACGGCCGCGTCCACATCACCGCCGAACTCAGCGACTTCACCGCCCTCGGCGAACTCACCACCCGCGTCGCCGACTTGGACCTCACCCACGTCGACGGTCCCTGGTGGTCCCTGCGCCCCGACTCGCCCTCCCACCGCCGCGCCCGCCAGGAAGCGGTCAAGGAGGCCGTCCAGCGCGCCCGCGAGTACGCCGAGGCCCTCGGCACCGCACTCGCCGCCCTCGTCGAGATCGCCGACATCGGCGCCGACAACGCCCCCTACCCCACGTACGGCGGCCCCGCCGCCCCCGGCATGGCCCGCGCCGCGTACGGCGGCGCCCCCGAAGCCGCCGCCCCCCTCGACCTCGAACCCCAGCGCCAGACCGTCTACGCCCAGGTCAACGCGCGCTTCACGATGAACCCGCCGCGACTCTGAGCACCTTGGGCACCCGGCGACGCCGAGCACCACGGTCCTCGGCGACGCTGAGCGACCGCAACCATCGCAACTGTGACCACTCGACGCCCCCTTGGCCGCTGCCGACCTCTGAACGCGCTCATCAGAGCGAGCGCGCGCACACTTCAACACTTGTCAAGACCCTTTCATGCAAAGGTCGTTGAGTAGTCATGCCCGGCCAAACCTCTACCCGTCAGTAAGGCCTAGGCTCGAAGCATGCGCCGAGCGAAAATCGTTTGCACCCTGGGACCCGCCACCGACACCTACGACCAGATCAAGGCCCTGGTCGAGGCCGGAATGGACGTGGCACGCTTCAACCTCAGCCACGGCACCTACGCCGACCACGAGGAGCGCTACCAGCGCGTGCGCAAGGCCGCCGACGAGCTCGGCCGCAGCGTCGGCATCCTCGCCGACCTTCAAGGCCCGAAGATCCGCCTCGGCCGCTTCCACGAAGGACCCGTACTCCTGGAGCGCGGCGACGAGTTCACCATCACCGTCGAACCCGACACCCAGGGTGACCGCCAGGTCTGCGGCACCACCTACGCCGGCCTCGCCGAGGACGTCACCCCCGGCGAGCGCATCCTCGTCGACGACGGCAAGGTCACCCTCGAAGTCACCGCCGTCGAAGGCCCCCGCGTCACCACCACCGTCATCGAAGGCGGCATGGTCTCCGACCACAAGGGCCTGAACCTCCCCGGCGTCGCCGTCTCCGTCCCCGCGCTCTCCGACAAGGACGAGGCCGACCTCCGCTGGGCCCTGCGCACCGGCTTCGACGTCATCGCCCTCTCCTTCGTCCGCAGCGGACGCGACATCGAGGACGTCCACCGCATCATGGACGAGGAGAACCGGCGCCTCCCCGTCATCGCCAAGGTCGAGAAGCCCCAGGCCGTCGACAACATCGAGGACATCGTCGCCGCCTTCGACGGCATCATGGTCGCCCGCGGCGACCTCGGCGTCGAAATGCCCCTGGAGCAGGTCCCGATCGTCCAGAAGCGGGCCGTCAAGCTCGCCAAGCGCAACGCCAAGCCGGTCATCGTCGCCACCCAGATGCTCGACTCGATGATCGACAACTCCCGGCCCACCCGCGCCGAAGCCTCCGACGTCGCCAACGCCGTCATCGACGGCACCGACGCCGTGATGCTCTCCGGCGAGACCAGCGTCGGCAAATACCCCATCGAGACCGTGAAGACGATGGGCCGCATCGTCGAAGCCGCCGAAGAGGACATCCTCGCCAAGGGCCTGCCGCCCCTGACCGAGCGCAGCAAGCCCCGCACCCAGGGCGGCGCCGTCGCCCGCGCCGCCGCCGAGATGGGCGACTTCCTCGGCGCCAAGTTCCTCGTCGCCTTCACCCAGTCCGGCGACACCGTCCGCCGCCTCTCCCGCTACCGCTCACCCATCCCGCTGCTCGCCTTCACCCCCGTCGCCGCGACCCGCTCCCAGCTCAACCTCACCTGGGGCGTCGAGACCTTCCTCGGCCCGCACGTCGAGTCCACCGACGCGATGGTCCAGCAGGTCGACGAGCAACTCCTGAAGATCGGCCGCTGCCAGAAGGGCGACATCGTCGTCATCACCGCGGGCTCACCCCCCGGCGTCGCGGGCTCCACCAACCTGGTCCGCATCCACCGCATCGGCGAGGACGACAGCACGCGCTAGGCGCGGGGTCAGTACTTCGGGCCCACGTGGGTGTCCATGAGGGCTACGGAGGCTTTGCGGGCGACGGAGATGTTGAAGGGGTCGCTGCCCCGGGCGAGCGTGGTCCACTCGACGCCGACCTGGTCGAGGGTGTCGGTGAACAGCTTCCGGATGTCGTCGGACTTGTTGGTGAAGAAGTACCGGGGGTACTCGTAACGCTTGCGCTCGCCGCCGACCATGCGGGTCGTCCAGTTGGTGATGCGGCAGCCGTCGGAGTGGATGAGCCCCCGGATGAATTCCCACGGGTACTCGTTGACGATCTCCTGTTGCCAGGGTTCGAGCGCGATGGTGCGCTCGTGCTTCTTGCCGGGGCCGTGCTGCGGGAACATGCAAGGCCAGTGCTTGGTATACGACTTGACCTCGGTGCAACCCTTCCTCTGGCGCGGTTTCACCCTGGGCGTGGGCATGACGTTCCGCATGGCATCTTCGGTGGCAGCGATGAGGCCGGGCCAGGAGTCGGCGCAGAAGATCGACAAGTGATGTTGCTTCGGCTTCGAGATGATGTGTCCGTCACCGAGGTAGAGGCCGAGAAGGTAGCTGTACGCGACGTGGTCGAATTGGCGGCCGGTGCAGAGGGGGCAGTCGGTGGGCTGCTCGTACTTGATTCCGTGCTTTCTGCGGTCTTCGGAAAGCCACCAGCCAATGGTGCCGCGAGGCACGTTGAGGCGCTCCGCTACAGCTCGATTTGGCAGACCTAGGCGTAAGAGTTCGAGCGCCTCGGCTCGTACCGAAGGTTTGTGCTGTTCCATGAGTCGGAGTCTGACTGAGGCTGCCTGGTGAGGCCGGGGAACGCGGTGCGTTCACACGTTCCCGTGAAAGTCGATCTACCTAGTCGCGACCTTGGAATTGAAGGTAAAGTGCCCCGAGTGGGATTCGAACCCACGCTGGATGGTGTTTGAGACCACTGCCTCTACCGCTGGGCTACCGGGGCATCCTTCAGAACGAAGGTTAGCGGAGACCTGCTGTGCCTCAAACATACAGGAGCTAGGTAGGCTCAAGGCAAGCAGTAACGTGCCCCGCAACGAGGAGCCCCCGTGACCACCCCCGAGTCGCCCGAGCCCGCTGACGTGTCCGACGAGCAGTCGCACGTGCCGCCGCTGACGACCCGTGTCGTCATCGCCGAGGACGAGGCCCTGATCCGGCTCGACCTCAAAGAGATGCTGGAGGAGGAGGGCTACACCGTCGTCGGTGAGGCCGGTGACGGTGAGAAGGCCATCGAGCTGGCCCGTGAGCACAAGCCGGACCTCGTCATCCTGGACGTGAAGATGCCCGTCATGGACGGCATCTCGGCGGCGGAGAAGATCGCCGAGGAGTCCATCGCCCCGGTCCTCATGCTCACCGCGTTCTCCCAGCGCGATCTCGTCGAGCGGGCCCGCGACGCCGGTGCCATGGCGTATCTCGTGAAGCCGTTCAGCAAGAGCGACGTGGTGCCCGCCATCGAGATGGCGGTGTCCCGGTTCACGGAGCTGAAGGCCCTGGAGCAGGAGGTCGCGGACCTCACCCAGCGCCTGGAGACCCGCAAGCTGGTGGACCGCGCGAAGTCGATTCTCCAGACGGAGTACGGCCTGACGGAGCCCGCCGCCTTCCGCTGGATCCAGAAGACGTCGATGGACCGCCGCCTGTCGATGCAGCAGGTCGCGGAGGCGGTCATCGAGGACGCGGAGGAGAAGAAGGCAGCCAAGGGCTGAGGGTTCCGGCCCCTGGGCCTTGAGCGGTGAAGAGGGCGGTCACCCCGGTGTCGGGGTGACCGCCCTCTTCGTCGTTCCTTTGGCTGCCGGCCTGTGGGGGCTGGGCGCGCGACTCCCCGCGCCCCTTACGGGGCCCCCGGGGCGGGACTAGTCCTCACCTAGGTACGCCTTGCGGACGGACTCGTCGTGCAACAGGTCCTGTCCGGTGCCCGACAGCACGATGTTGCCGACCTCCATCACATGCCCGTGATCCGCGAGGGACAACGCGGCCTGGGCGTTCTGCTCGACGAGCAGGATGGTGGTGCCCTGGGCCTTGAGCTCGCTGATGGTCTGCATGATCTTCTGCATCATGATCGGCGAGAGCCCCATGGAGGGCTCGTCGAGCATGAGGAGCTTGGGCCGGGACATCAGCGCCCGCCCCATGGCGAGCATCTGCTGCTCGCCGCCGGAGAGGGTGCCCGCGGCCTGCTTGCGGCGTTCCCCGAGGATGGGGAAGAGGTCGTAGGCGCGCTGGATGTCCTTCTCGATGCCTGCCTTGTCGTCACGGAGGTAGGCGCCGAGCTGGAGGTTCTCGGTGATGGTGAGCCGGGGGAAGATGTGCCGGCCCTCGGGGGAGTGGGCTAGGCCCAGCGCGACGATCTTGTGGGCGGGGATGCCGTTGAGCGGCTGCCCGTCGAACATGATCTTTCCGGCGAGCGGCTTGAGCAGGCCGGAGAGGGTGCGCAGGGTGGTGGTCTTGCCGGCGCCGTTGGTGCCGATGAGGGTGACGACCTGCCCGGCTTCGACGCTGAAGGAGATGCCCTTGACGGCTTCGATCTTGCCGTAGGCGACCCTGAGGTCCTCGACCTCGAGCAGTGTGGTCACAGGCTCTTTCCTTCCGAACCGGTGGTGCTGGTACCGGAGTCGCCGGCGCCGGTGGCGCCCGGTGCGTCGTCGGGCGCGGGCGCGGCCGCCGCCTCCGCTTCCGCCTCGGCCGCCTCGACCTCGGCGACCTCCGCCGCGCCGGGGGCGCCCTCGAAGGGGGTGCCCAGGTAGGCGGCGACGACGCGCTCGTCGGCCTGGACGACTTCGGAGGTGCCCTCGACGAGCTTCTCGCCCTGGACGAGGACGGCGACGCGGTCGCAGAGGTTGAAGATGAACCGCATGTCGTGCTCGATGACGAGGACGGCGATGCCCTGGTCGCGGATGGCGAAGACGAGTTCCTCGGCGGCCCGGGTCTCCTGCGGGTTCATGCCCGCGGTGGGTTCGTCGAGGAGCAGCAGCCCGGGTTCGCTGGCGAGGGCGCGGGCGATCTCCAGCTTGCGCTGTTCGCCGTAGGGGAGGTTGCGGGAGAGGTGGTCGGCCTTGTGGGCGAGGCCGATGAACTCGAGGAGTTCCATGGCCCGCGCGTGGGAGGCGGCTTCGGCCCGTTTGAAGCCGGGGCCGCGCAGGAGTGCCGACCAGAGGCCTTCCTTGGTCCTGGTGTGGCGTCCGACGAGGACGTTCTCCAGGACCGTCATGTTGGCGAAGAGCCGGATGTTCTGGAAGGTGCGGGCGATGCCGGCGTCGGTGACGAGGTGGGGTTTGGCGGGCAGCACGGTGCCCTTGTAGGAGACCTTGCCCTCGGTCGGGACGTACAGGCCGGTGAGGCAGTTGAAGAAGGTGGTCTTGCCGGCGCCGTTGGGTCCGATGAGGCCGACGATCTCGCCGCTGTTGACGGTGAGGTCGACGGAGCGGACGGCGGTGAGGCCGCCGAAGCGCATGGTGACGCCGCTGGCTTCGAGGACGGTGGTGGTGGTTGTGGTGGTCATGGTGGTCACGCCCCCGCCTTGCTGGCGCCGACGGTTCCTTCGGGCAGTTTCTGCTGGTCGGGTACGTCGAGTTGGTCGGTCTCGTGGTATTCGAGCTGCGCGCGCTTGTTGGCGACGAGGCCTTCGGGCCTGAAGCGCATGAGCAGGATGAGCGCGAGGCCGAACAGCAGCAGCTGGTAGTCCTCGAGGAACTGGAGTTTGGCCGGGATGAGGTAGAGCAGGGCCGCGCCGATGAGGGGTCCGCTGATGGTGCCCATGCCGCCGAGGATGACGGCGGCGAGCAGGAAGGCGGAGTTCGGGGGCACGGTGTTGGCGAACAGGTACTGCTCGGGCGTGATGCTGTACGAGACGTGTGCCTGGACGGTGCCGGCGAATCCGGCGAGGGTGGCGCCGAGGGCGAAGGCGATGAGCTTCACGCGGAAGCCGTTGATGCCCATGGCGGTGGCGGCGGTCTCGTCCTCGCGGATGGCGACCCAGGCGCGGCCGATGCGGGATTCCCCGGAGCGGCGGAAGACCAGGACGACGACGGCGGTGAAGAAGAGCATCAGCAGGTAGTAGTTGGCGGGCCTGCTGAGGGTGAAGCCGAGGACTTCGTGTTCGATGCCGAGGTTCCAGCCGAAGATCTCCAGGTCGGGGATGTTCGGGATGCCCTGGGCGCCGTTGGTGAGGTCGGGGCCCGCGCTGCCGTTGAGGTTGTTCATGGTGATGCGGAAGATCTCGCCGAAGCCGAGCGTCACGATGGCGAGGTAGTCGCCGCGCAGGCGCAGGGTGGGGGCGCCGATGACGATGCCGAAGACGAGGGATGCGGCGGCGCCGGTGAGGACGGCGGCCCAGAAGGGGAACTTGACGTCGAAGGTGGACGCGGGCGATCCGGAGACGAGGGCGGCGGTGTAGGCGCCGACGCCGAGGAAGGCGACGTATCCGAGGTCGAGGAGTCCGGCGAGGCCGACGACGACGTTCAGGCCGAGGGCGACGGTCGCGAAGATGAGGATGTTGACGCCGATGAGGGCGTAGCTCGCGTCGCTCTGGGTGAAGGGGAACATGGCCGCGGCGATGATCGCCGCGGTCAGGGTGACGTTGCGGTGCTTGGCGGTGAGCGCGTTGAGCCGGGGGATGAGGCCTGCCCGGTTGAGCGCGGTGGCGCCGAAGACGGTGGTGATGAGGAAGCCGATGAAGAGTTCGGAGTAGGCCTCGATGCCGTACGCGAAGACGTAGAGGCCGATGCCGAACGAGGCGGCGATGATGAGGATCTCGACCCAGTCGGGCAGGGTCTTGGCGCGCTGGGGCGCGGGTGCCTTGAGGCTGGAGCGCAGGCGTTCCCAGGGGTTGTGGTGGGGTTCGTCGGCGGGCAGGTCGGAGGGGAGTCCGAGGGCGCCGACGGCGGCGACGAGCGCGCCGATGCCGGAGACCCAGGCGCCCGGTTCGAGGTTGACGATGCCGCCGAGGTGTTCGGCGATGGCGCCCATGGTGTAGCCGGTGGAGCCGAGGACGCCGAGGCTGAGCAGGACCACGGGGCTGTTGGTGCCGCCGGGGGTGAGCCAGCCGAGGCCGCGGATGCCTTGCCCGGAGAGGGCGAAGAGCAGGGTGAGGGCGGCGCCGACGAGGGTGATGATCTGGAGGCCGCCGGGGTAGCCGGTGACGGTGAGGTCGCCGGGGAAGGCGGTGGTCCAGGTCCAGGCGAGGAAGGTGCCGACGAGGGCCGCGGCGGATCCCGCGTAGACGGCGATGCGGGCGATGTGCGGCGGGATGGGGAGGGTGGAGGTGGGGAGTGCGGCGGGGGTCTTGGCCGTGCCGCCGTTGTTCCCCGTGCCTCCCGGGTTCCCGGAGTCCTTGGTGGTGTTCGTGGTCATGGGTATCACGCCCGATCCGCGACGCGTTCGCCGAGTAGGCCTTGGGGCCTCAGGAGCAGGACGAGAATGAGCAGGGCGAAGGCCCACACGTCCTTCCAGGCGCCGCCGCCGAACTGTTCCATGCCGGGTACGTCGGCCATGTAGCCGGTGGCGAGGGCTTCGGCGACGCCGAGGACGATGCCGCCGAGCATGGCGCCGTAGATGTTGCCGATGCCGCCGAGCACGGCCGCGGTGAAGGCCTTGAGGCCCATGATGAAGCCCATTTTGAAGCCGACCTGGCCGTTGTGGAGGCCGTAGCCGACGGCTGCGACGGCGGCGAACGCGGCACCGATGGCGAAGGCCATGACGATGATGCGGTCGGTGTTGATGCCCATGAGCTTGGCGGTGTCGGGGTCCTGCGCGGTGGCCTGCATGCCGCGGCCGGTGCGGGTCTTGTTGACGTAGTAGGCCAGGGCGACCATGCACAGCGGGGCGGCGATGATGAGGAAGAAGTCGCCGCGCTGGATGTCGGCGCCGAAGATGTGCACGGGGTCGCCGCTGAACTGCGGGAACGTGCGGTCCTTCTTGGCCTCGGGGTACCACTTCCAGATGGCCTGCTGGAGCAGGATGGACAGGCCGATGGCGGTGATGAGGGGTGCCAGGCGTGGGGCGCCGCGTAGCGGGCGGTAGGCGAAGCGTTCCGCCGCGGTGCCGACGGCGACGGAACATATGACGCCGCCGATGATCATGAGCGGGATCGCGGCGAGCAGCGAGAATCCCTCGGGGAGCCACAGGGAGACGGTCAGGGCGCCGAAGCCGCCGACCATGAAGATCTCGCCGTGGGCGAAGTTGATGAGCTGGACGATTCCGTAGACCATCGTGTAGCCGATCGCGATGAGACCGTACATCGCGCCGAGGATGAGTCCATTGGCCAGCTGTTGCGGCAGTTCGTTCACCGCAGGGCCTCCGTTGGTTCGGATATGGCACCGCGCGGGAGCGCTGGTAGCGCTTCCCGCGCGGTCTTGAGTCAATGGGTGTGCGTGGGATTTACCGGGGCTTGTAGGCCTCGCTGAACTTCGACTCCCACTTGTTGTTCTTGATCTCGTACGCGGTCATCATCGTGTTCGTCGTGTCGCCGTACTGGTCGAAGGAGACGGTGCCGGTGACGCCGTCGAACTTGACCTTGGCCATGCTGGCGAGGACCTTCTCGCGAGCGTCGTCGGGAAGCTCTCCGTCGTTCTCGGCGACGGCGAGCTTCACGGCTTCGATGATCGCCCAGGTGGCGTCGTAGGTGCCGCCACCGTAGGTCTCCATGTTTTCCTTGTAGTTCTTGTTGTATTCCGCGATGAACTTCTTCGCGGAGGGAAGTTCCTCGACGGGCGCGCCGACGGAGGTGCCGAGGTCGCCTTCGGCCTTCTTGTTGAGCTTCGGGAACTCTTCGCTCTTCATGCCGTCGCCGCCCATGAGCGGGACGTCGGCGCCGGACTCCTTGAGCTGCTGGCTGAGCGGGGCCGCGGCGGGGTACTCGCCGCCGTAGTAGACGGCTTGGGCGCCCTTGCCCTTGACCTTGGAGGCGACGGACTTGAAGTCGCGGTCCTCGGGGTTGACGTGGTCCTGGCCGACGATCTTGCCGCCGAGGGAGGTGAAGGTGTCCTTGAAGGACGCGGCGAGGCCGGCGCCGTAGGTCTTCTGGTCGTCGATCAGATAGACCTTCTTGATCTTCGCCTTCTGGTACAGGTACTGCGCGGCGAACTGGCCCTGGACCTGGTCGGTGGTGGCGGTGCGGAAGAAGGTCTTGAACTGACGCTTCTTGTCGCCCTTCTTCCAGCCGTCGCCCTGGGTCAGCTCGGTGCCGGTGTTGGCGGGCGAGATCTGGGTGAGGTTGGCGTCGTTGAAGGGCTTCTGCATCGACTGGGAGACGCTGGAGTTCAGCGGGCCGACGACGCCGATGACGTCCTCGTTGCTGATGAACTTCTGCGCGTTCTGGCCGCCGACGGAGGGCTGGGCCTGGTCGTCGAGGGGCTGCAGCTTGAACTCGACGCCGTCGACCGTCTGCTCCTTGTTGGCGGTCTTGACGGCGAGTTCGGCGGAGTTGCGCATGCCGATGCCGAGCGCGGAGAGGTCGCCGGTCAGCGGGGCGTCGAAGCCGATGGTGACGGTGGTCTTGCCGCCGCCGTTGTCGTCGGAGCCCTTGTCCTTGTCGCGCGACCCGCAGGCGGTGAGGGTGAGTGCCCCCGTGGTCAACACCGTGGTGAGGATGAGCGCGGAACGGTTTCGCACGATGGGTCCTTTCCCTGGCGCGGTCCCCTCTGCGGAGGAGCCGTGAAGATCGCCGGGCCGTACTGGTGGTGGTACCGGGCCGTGCAATTCAGTTCGCGCCCGGCGGCGCGGTGACTGGCCGTGACTCTAAGGGGGCAATTGATCCAGGTGGAGTGGTCGAGCCAAGGCTGTGACGCTCTTGTTATGCCACGGAGTATTCCGCGCTGGAACGCAGGGGTCGGTTGTGGCGGAATATGCACGCTTCGGCAGATGTCGCCCCTGGAAACCGGCAGGACCGTTAAGTGGTTTCACTCATGACAGCCGTGTTCGGGGGGTATGCGGAGTCGAACGCCCGGAAATGATCTTTCGCGGTGCGCGATGTGCTTCCCGCGGGTCGCGAACGGATTGCGCACGCATTACGCAGCGTTACTCCGGAAAAAAGGGAGCCAGGCATTCCGTGCCACTTTTCCGCTTTCGCGAATGTGCGCGGTCAGGAGTGTTTTTGCGTAGCACTCCTGTTTTTGAGGTGAAGACCACGGCGTGCGCACGGGTGTCCGCGGGTGTGCGCGGGTGCCACCCCTCCGGCGTGCTCCGGATACGGTTGGTGACGACCCGTGTCCGCTATCCGGGCATCCGGACAGACCGAAGGCCTGAGACCCGGATTCGAGCCTCAGGCCTCCGGCCTCGCGTGCATGTCTCAGGCGGCCGGGGAGCCGCCGTCCGCGTCGATGCCGGGCATCGCGTCGACCGGCCGCAGCAGGCAGGTCAGGCGCGCCGTGCACACCCGCTTGCCGTCCTCGTCGGTGATGACGATCTCGTACGTCGCCGTGGAGCGCCCGCGGTGCACGGGGGTGGCCACGCCCGTGACCAGGCCCGAGCGCGCGCCGCGGTGGTGCGTGCAGTTCAGGTCGACGCCCACGGCGATCTTCGTGCTGCCGCCGTGCAGCATCGAGCCGACCGACCCGAGCGTCTCGGCGAGGACCGCGGACGCGCCGCCGTGCAGCAGGCCGTACGGCTGGGTGTTGCCCTCGACGGGCATGGTGCCGACCACGCGCTCGGCGGCGGCCTCCAGGATCTGCACACCCATGCGCCGGCCGAGGTTCCCGGCCGAGAACAGGGCGGGCAGGTCGACGCCGAGCGCGGCGTACTCGTCGATGACCTCCTGCGGGAACTTCGTCGTGTGCTGCTCACCCATCGGCCGTGCTCCGTTCGTCGACGACACCTGACAACAACCGCGGCGGCCACCGCGGCGGCCGCGCCCGTCGCTGAGCGAACGCTCAGTCGGTCGCCGATTGTTCCAGGCGTACGACCACGGACTTGCTGGCGGGGGTGTTGCTGGTGTCGGCCGTGGCGTCCAGCGGCACAAGGACGTTGGTCTCCGGGTAGTACGCCGCGGCGCAGCCCCGCGCCGTCGGGTAGAGCACGACGCGGAAGCCCGGCGCGCGCCGCTCGACGCCGTCCTGCCACTCGCTGACCAGATCGGTGTACGAGCCGTCGGCGAGGCCGAGCGCGCGGGCGTCGTCGGGGTTGACCAGGACGACGCGGCGGCCGTTCTTGATGCCTCGGTAGCGGTCGTCCAGGCCGTAGATCGTGGTGTTGTACTGATCGTGGGACCGCAGCGTCTGGAGCAGCAGGCGCCCCTCGGGCAGGTCGGGGTACTCCACGGGCGCGGCCGTGAAGTTGGCCTTGCCGGTGGCCGTGGGGAAGCGGCGCTCGTCGCGCGGGGCGTGCGGCAGGGCGAAGCCGCCCGGTTCCGCGACGCGGGCGTTGAAGTCCTCGAAGCCGGGGACCACGCGCGCGATGCGGTCGCGCACCGTGGCGTAGTCCTTCTCGAACTCCTCCCAGGGCGTGGCCGATCCGGGGCCGAGGACGCTCCGGGCGAGGCGGCACACGATGGCGGGCTCGGACAGCAGGTGCGGGCTCGCGGGCTCAAGGCGCCCGCGCGAGGCGTGCACCATGCCCATGGAGTCCTCGACGGTCACGAACTGCTCGCCACCACCCTGGAGATCGCGTTCGGTGCGGCCCAGGGTCGGCAGGATCAGGGCGCGCGCACCCGTCACGACGTGCGAGCGGTTCAGCTTCGTCGACACGTGCACCGTCAGCCGGGCGCGGCGCATCGCCGCCTCCGTGACCTCCGTGTCGGGCGACGCGGAGACGAAGTTGCCGCCCATCGCGAAGAACACCTTCGCCTCGCCGTCGCGCAGCGCCCGGATGGCACGCACGACGTCCAGGCCGTGGTGGCGCGGCGGCGCGAACCCGAACTCCTTCTCCAGGGCGTCGAGGAACGCGGGCGCGGGCCGCTCGAAGATGCCCATCGTGCGGTCGCCCTGCACGTTCGAGTGGCCGCGCACCGGGCACACGCCCGCGCCGGGCCGCCCGATGTTGCCCCGAAGGAGCAGGAAGTTGACGACCTCGCGGATCGTGGGCACCGCGTGCTTGTGCTGGGTCAGGCCCATCGCCCAGCACACCACCGTGCGCTTGGAGGCGAGCACCATGCGCAGCGCCTCCTCGATGCGGGCGCGGTCCAGGCCGGTGGCCGTCAGGGTCTCGTCCCAGTCGGCGGCGCGCGCGGCGGCCACGAACTCCTCGTACCCATGGGTGTGTTCGCGTACGAACTCCTCGTCCACCGCTCCCTCGGTCTCCAGGACCAGCTTGTTGAGGAGGCGGAAGAGGGCCTGGTCGCCGCCGAGGCGGATCTGCAGGAACAGGTCGGTGAGGGCGGTGCCCTTGAGCATGCCCTGGGGGGTCTGCGGGTTCTTGAACCGCTCCAGGCCGGCCTCGGGCAGCGGGTTCACCGTGATGATCTTCGCGCCGTTGTTCTTCGCCTTCTCCAGGGCGGAGAGCATGCGCGGGTGGTTCGTGCCCGGGTTCTGCCCGGCGACGATGATCAGGTCGGCCTTGTAGAGGTCCTCCAGGAGGACGCTGCCCTTGCCGACGCCGAGGGTCTCGGTGAGGGCCGAGCCCGACGACTCGTGGCACATGTTCGAGCAGTCGGGGAGATTGTTCGTGCCGAGCTCGCGCGCGAACAACTGGTACAGGAACGCCGCCTCGTTGCTCGTGCGCCCCGACGTGTAGAAGAGGGCCTCGTCGGGGGAGCCGAGGGCGGCCAGCTCCTCGGCGACGATGGCGAAGGCCCGTTCCCACGGCACCGCCTCGTAGTGGTCGGAGCCCTCCGCCAGATACATGGGGTGGGTGAGGCGGCCCTGCTGGCCCAGCCAGTACCCGCTGCGCGTCGTGAGGTCGGAGACCGGGTGCGCGGCGAAGAAGTCAGGCGTGACCCGGCGCAGCGTCGCCTCCTCCGCGACCGCCTTCGCGCCGTTCTCGCAGAACTCCGCCTTGTGCCGGTGGTCCGGCTCGGGCCAGGCACAGCCGGGGCAGTCGAAGCCGTCCTTCTGATTGACGCGAAGCAGCGTCAGCGCCGTGCGCCGCACGCCCATCTGCCGCTGCGCGATGCGCAGCGTGTGACCGATGGCCGGCAGCCCGGCCGCGGCGTGCGGGGCGTCCGTGACCTGGGGCGCGTCCTGGACCGGATCACCCTTGGGCGGCTTGCTGGCCATGGCCTGCTCCTCTTCGAGCGCCTACGTGACGTACGTCTCCGATCCTCCCACGCGGGGCTGACACAGCCGCCGCCCGGGCCACGGAGATGGCCTGAGTGTCAGTGGGGCGTGGCAGGATCGGGGGCGTGGCAGAAACAGCATCGAAGAAGAAGTCCGCGCCCGCCGCCAGGACGGCGAAGAAGGCGACCCCGGCCGCCGGCGGCGAGCGTCCGCGCCTGCTCCTGATGGACGGGCACTCCTTGGCGTACCGGGCGTTCTTCGCGCTGCCCGCCGAGAACTTCACGACGGCGACGGGCCAGCCGACGAACGCGATCTACGGCTTCGCGTCGATGCTGGCGAACACGCTGCGCGACGAGGCGCCCACGCACTTCGCGGTGGCCTTCGACGTCTCGCGCAAGACCTGGCGCTCCGAGGAGTTCACGGAGTACAAGGCGAACCGCTCCAAGACCCCGGACGAGTTCAAGGGCCAGGTCGAGCTGATCGGCGAGCTGCTCGACTCGATGAACGCCGTGCGGTTCGCCGTCGACGGCTTCGAGGCGGACGACGTCATCGCCACGCTCGCCACGCAGGCCGAGGCGGCCGGTTTCGAGGTCCTGATCGTCACCGGCGACCGCGACTCCTTCCAGCTGATCACCGACCACGTGACGGTGCTGTATCCGACGAAGGGCGTCTCGGAGCTGACCCGCTTCACGCCGGAGAAGGTCGAGGAGAAGTACGGCCTGACGCCCGCGCAGTATCCGGACTTCGCGGCCCTGCGCGGCGACCCGTCGGACAACCTCCCGGGCATCCCCGGCGTCGGCGAGAAGACGGCCGCGAAGTGGATCAACCAGTTCGGTTCGTTCGCGGAGCTGGTCGAGCGCGCCGAAGAGGTCAAGGGCAAGGCCGGGCAGAACTTCCGCGACCACCTGGACGCGGTCAAGCTCAACCGCCGCCTGACGGAGATGGTCCGCGACGTCGAGCTGCCCAAGGGGGTCGCCGACCTGGAGCGCGCTCCGTACGACCGCAAGGGCCTCGCGATGGTCCTCGACACCCTGGAGATCCGCAACCCCTCGCTGCGGGAGCGGCTCCTGGCCGTCGACCCGGGCGCCGAGGAGGTCGAGGAGGCACCGCCCGCCGAGGGCATCGACCTGGACGGTTCGGTGCTCGGCTCCGGCGAGCTGGCGCCCTGGCTCGCCGAGCACGGCACGGCGGTGCTCGGCCTGGCCACGGTCGACACCTGGCAGCTCGGCACGGGCTCGGTCACCGAGGTCGCGCTCGCGGCAAATCAGGAGGTGCAGCCCGCAGGGCTTCCCCAGAAGGGTGGTGGCGGGCGACGGGCGGGCGGAGCGGCCGCCTGGTTCGACCCGGCGGGGCTCGACGAGGCCGACGAGAACGCCTTCGCGGGCTGGCTCGCCGACGCGGGCAGGCCCAAGGTCCTGAACAACGCCAAGGGCGTGATGCGGGTCTTCGCCGAGCACGGCTGGAGCGTCGCCGGCATCACCATGGACACCGCCCTCGCCGCCTATCTGGTCAAGCCCGGGCGCCGCTCCTTCGACCTGGACGCGCTGTCCCTGGAGTATCTGGGCCGCGAGCTGGTGCCCGCGGCGGCCGACGGACAACTGGCCTTCGGCACTGAGGACCTCGAGGACCCTGAAGGCGCCGAGGCCGACGCGCTGATGGTGCGGGCCCGCACCATCCTCGACCTGGGCACGGCCTTCGGCGAGCGCCTCAAGGAGGTCAACGCCGCCGGTCTCCTCACCGACGTCGAGCTGCCCACGTCCACGCTCCTGGCCCGCCTGGAGCGGCACGGCATCGCGGCCGACCGGGCGCATCTGGAGGCCATGGAGCAGCAGTTCGCGGGCGCCGTGCAGCAGGCCGTGAAGGAGGCGCACGCGGCCGCGGGCCACGAGTTCAACCTGGGCTCGCCCAAGCAGCTCCAGGAAGTCCTCTTCGGCGAGCTGGGCCTGCCCAAGACGAAGAAGACGAAGACGGGGTACACCACGGACGCCGACGCCCTCGCGTGGCTCGCCGCCCAGACGGACAACGAACTCCCCGTGATCATGCTCCGCCACCGCGAGCAGGCCAAGCTGCGCGTCACCGTCGAGGGCCTGGTCAAGTCCATCGCCGCGGACGGCCGCATCCACACGACGTACAACCAGACGGTGGCCGCCACCGGCCGCCTGTCCTCGACGGACCCGAACCTGCAGAACATCCCCGTCCGCACCGACGAGGGCCGGGCGATCCGCCGCGGCTTCGTCGTCGGCGAGGGCTTCGAGTCCCTGATGACCGCCGACTACAGCCAGATCGAACTGCGCGTCATGGCCCACCTGTCGGAGGACGAGGGCCTCATCGAGGCGTTCACCTCCGGCGAGGACCTGCACACCACCGTCGCCTCGCAGGTGTTCGGCGTGGAGCGCTCCGGCGTCGACGCGGAGATGCGCCGCAAGATCAAGGCCATGTCGTACGGCCTGGCGTACGGCCTCTCGGCCTTCGGCCTCTCCGGGCAGCTCGGCATCGAGGCGGGCGAGGCGCGCGCCCTGATGGACACCTACTTCGAGCGCTTCGGCGGGGTGCGCGACTATCTGCGCCGCGTCGTCGACGACGCCCGCGCCACGGGGTACACGGAGACGATGCTCGGCCGCCGCCGCTATCTCCCCGACCTCAACAGCGACAACCGCCAGCGGCGCGAGATGGCCGAGCGGATGGCGCTGAACGCGCCGATCCAGGGCACGGCGGCCGACATCGTCAAGGTCGCCATGCTGAACGTGGACCGGGCGCTCCGCGACGCGGCGCTGAGCTCGCGGATGCTGCTCCAGGTCCACGACGAAATCGTCCTGGAGATCGCTCCCGGCGAGCGGGCGGCCGTGGAGGAGCTGGTGCGGCGGGAGATGGCCGGGGCGGTTTCGCTTCGAGCGCCGTTGGATGTGTCGGTGGGCGTCGGGGCCGACTGGGAGTCGGCCGCGCATTAGCCTCCGGCTTGGGGTTGGGGTGCCTCTGGGCGTGGGGCTGTTGGTTCCGTTGCCCGGGGGCGCCCTTGATCGCGCTGCGCGCTCGTCCTCAATCGCCGGACGGGCTTTGAATCGGCGTCGGCCGTTCGGCGCCCTTGGCCGGAGCGCCGCCGATCGCGCTGCGCGCTCGTCCGCAAGCGCCGGACGGGCTCTTATCGGCCTCCCCGTGTTCGTCGGCTCCGGGTGGTCTGGACAGGCCCCCGGTGAACGAGAAGCATCCGGAGTGGAACCTTGGGGAACCGGGACAGGACCGTGACGCGCCAAGACGGGAAAATCGGGCACGAACGGGTGTCTGGGCTCCGGAAGTTGTCGTAGTGTCGCCTGAGTCGTTCCGTCAAGGGCGCGCGGGTGCGCCGGGACGAACGGGCCGGGTCGTCAAGGGGAGGGGTTCACGGACATGGCGGCGGTATTCGGCAGTCGGGTGCGCAGGACCGCGGTGACCACCGCGGTCGCCGCCGCCGCGGTGGCGGCGCTGGCCGCCTCGCAGGCCCCGGGCGCGACCAACGACCAGGCGCGGGACGACCGGGCGGGCGCCGCGGACACCACGCCGTCCCCGGACGGCGACTCCGCCACCGGAGACTCGCCGTACTACACGGACCTGCCACCGCTGAAGAGCCCCGTCCCGCCGAGCTCCAAGCCCGGTGGCGGCGTGGCCATGGGCGACAAGGAAGCGGGCCTGCCGGCCACGGTCCTCGACGCGTACAAGAAGGCCGAAGCGGCCGTGCGCGAGTCCCGGCCCGGCTGCAACCTGCCCTGGCAACTGCTCGCCGCCATCGGCAAGGTCGAGTCCGGACAGGCCCGCGGCGGCCGCGTCGACGCCGACGGCACGACCCTCACGCCCATCCTCGGCCCGGTCCTCGACGGCAACGGCTTCGCGAAGATCACCGACACCGACCGCGGCGCCTTCGACGGCGACACCACGCACGACCGCGCCGTCGGCCCGATGCAGTTCATCCCCTCGACGTGGGCGAGCTGGAAGCAGGACGGCAACGGCGACGGCGCGAAGGACCCGAACAACATCTACGACGCCGCGCTCGGCGCCGCCCACTACCTGTGCGCGGGCGGCCGCGACCTCGCCGACAAGGACGACCTGCACGCGGCGATCCTCAGCTACAACCGCTCCAGGGAGTACCTGAACACGGTCCTTTCGTGGCTGGAGTACTACCGCGAGGGCACCCACGAGGTTCCCGACGGCACCGGCGTCCTGCCCGACGACCGCAGCGACGAGAACCGGCCCTCGCCCGGCACGTCGACCCCGCCGCTGCGGCCCACGCCCCCGCCGAGCACCCCGCCCAAGCAACTGCCCGAGCCCGAGGAGCCCGGCAAGACGCCCGGCGGGGACAAGCCGGACAAGCCCGGTACGAGCCCCGGGACCCCGAAGCCGCCGGACAAGCCCGGCAAGCCCAAGCCCCCGAAGCCGCCCAAGCCCCCGAAGCCGTCCGAGCAGGTCAGCCGCCTTCAGAACGCGGGCGCCGCGAAGCTGACGGCGACCGCGGGCGACACCTTCGCCGGACGGGTCGCGGCCAAGGCGGAGAACCGCACCGGCCTCGGCGTGCCCAAGGTCAAGGTCCGCTTCACCATCTCCGGCGACACGGACACCCGGTTCGAGGGCGGCGCGCGCAGCGTCACGGTCACCACGACCGGCAGCGGCACGGCCACGGCGCCCGTCATCGAGGCGGGCGAGCAGACCGGTGAGTTCACCGTCCGCGCCCGGGTCGTGGACCGCTCCCTGACCGTCGTCGAGGTGCCCGCGACCGTCACCGCCCGCCAGGCCGACGAGCTGGAGCGCGTCGGCGACAAGGCGCTGGTCTGCGAGCCCGGCACGGAGTTCGCCGACCAGGTCCAGGTCAAGGCGACGTACAAGGGCGAGAGCGCCGCGGGCGTCGCCGCCACCGCCACGATGGTCAAGTCGGCGCAGGACGGCACCGCCAACGACAAGGGCCCCTACTTCAAGGGCGCGGACGGCAAGCCCGTGCGCACCCTGAAGGGCCTCAAGACCGACGAGGACGGCAAGCTCCTGCTGCCGAAGATGTACGCCGACGACACCGCCGGGACGTACCTCCTGCGCATCGTCACCAACGGCGGCGCCACCCTCACCGTCGAGCTGAAGGTGGCCGCGCCCGCCTCGCCGTCGGCCTCGCCCACCGCGTCCGCCTCGCCGACCGCGTAACCAGCCACCCGCCCGCGCCCCGGCGCGAGCACCGCCCGCACGCAGCACCCGACCGCCTCCGGCCCACCACGGGCCGGGGGCGGTCGGCGTGTGTGCAACGTGTTCTCATCTGGCCTGTCCGTTGCTACGGTGCCCCCGCTCTGACGCACAGTCAGTTGCTGGTTCACGTCCCGGTTCAAGCCGCCTCGGGAGGCCCGCATGCGCGCCCTCATCGCCGCCGCCACCGGCCTCGCCGTCGCCCTCGCCCTGGTCCTGACGATCACGGCCGTCGGCGCCCCGTCCGGCGAGACCTCGCCCAAGCCGCTGCTCACCACCGTCCCCAAGCACCCGTAGGGAGGGCCGAGATGCGCCGCAAGGCCAGCCTGGTCCTGCTCGCCTTCGCCGTGTTCTGCGCGGCCATGTCCCCGCTCATGCGCTGGTACGCCTTCCCGCGCCTCGCCAAGATCCCGCCGAGCCAGTACCAGGACGCGGTCCTGGAGGCGAAGGACGCGACGCTCATCGACTACAGCACGATGAAGGCCGAGAAGGTCCCCAAGGTCACCATCGTGCAGACCCTCAAGGGCAACGTGGAGGCCTCGGAGAAGATCGAGAAGAGTGCCGACCGCGACGTCGTGGTCTGGGACGCCCTCTCCTACGTACAGGACTCCAAGGGCAAGATGGTGTCCAAGATCCCCGAGCGGTACATCTTCGACGCGCACAGCCAGGAGCCCGTGCACGCCACCGGCGAGATGGTCGACGGCGACCCCGTCAAGCGCGAGGGCATCGAGTTCAAGTGGCCCTTCCTGACCGAGAAGCGCGACTACGAGTACTTCGACGCGCAGGCCCGCATCACCAGGCCCATCCACTACAAGGGCACCCGGACCTTCCGCGGCGTGAAGGTCTACTACTTCGAGCAGACCATCCCCTGGACGAAGGTCCCCTTCCCCAAGACGATGCCGGTCAAGGACATCACCCCGGAGTCCCTCGCCAAGACCGGCACCACCCGCTGGTACACCACGGTCCGCAAGTTCTGGGTCGAACCGACCACCGGGGCGCCCGTCTACGGCGAGGAGATCCAGCGCAACGAACTGCGCGGCGGCACCCTGCTCGGCGACCGCGACCGGCTCACCGTCTTCGCCGGGCACGTGAAGATGCGCGAGGACTACATCAAGAGCACGGTCGACCTGGTCAAGTCCCAGCGCGTCCTGGTGCTCCTGCTGACCTCGTACCTCCCCTGGGGCTTCCTGGGCCTCGGCGGGCTGCTGCTCGCGCTCTCCCTCTGGCTGGAGGCCCGCAGCCGCAGGCCCGGCGACCCGGCACCGGCGGCGGAAGCGGAGCCGGAACCGCAGCCGGCCAACGCGTGACCCCCGGCCCGGGCGGCGGGCGGCGCCGCCGGGCTCACCCCCGCTGGGCGCGCTCCTGCCGGGCCTTGGTGTGCCGGGTCGGCGCCGCCCCGGCCGGATCCTCCGGCCACGGGTGCTTGGGGTAGCGCCCGCGCAGCTCGGCGCGGACCGCGCGGTAGCCGTCGCGCCAGAAGGAGGCGAGGTCGGCGGTGACGGCGGCCGGGCGCCCCGCGGGGGACAGCAGATGCACCAGGAGCGGTACGCCCGCCACGCGCGGGGTGTCGTCGAGCCCGAACATCTCCTGCAGCTTCACGGCGAGAACGGGCTGCTCCGGGTCGGTGTAGTCGACCCGCACCCGTGACCCGCTCGGCACCTCCACCCGCTCCGGCGCGAGCGCGTCCAGGCGGACCGCCTCGCCCGTGGCCCACGGCAGCAGCCGCATGAGGGCCTGCCCGGCCTCGATCCGGCCCAGGTCGGCGCGGCGCCTGGCCCGGCCCAGCTCGGGTTCGAGCCAGTCGTCGGCGCGCGCGAGGAGCGCCGCGTCCGACACGTCCGGCCACGGCTCCCCGAGGTGGCGCCGCAGAAACCGCAGCCGGTCGCGCAGCGCGCCCGCGTCCCGGCTCCACCGCAGCAGCCCGAGCCCCTCCCGCCGCAGCCCCTCCACCAGTCCTTCCCGTACGAGACCGGCGTCCGGCTCCTTGATCGGCCGCACCACCAGCTCCACCGCGCCCAGCCGCTGCACGCGCCGCGCCACCAGATC
This sequence comes from Streptomyces sp. RK9, assembly GCF_045070545.1. Taxonomy (NCBI): domain Bacteria; kingdom Bacillati; phylum Actinomycetota; class Actinomycetes; order Kitasatosporales; family Streptomycetaceae; genus Streptomyces; species Streptomyces sp. RK9. The sequence goes on from NZ_CP173703.1 coordinate 2,429,621, forward strand.
CCCGTCCACCCACGCGACCTCGTCACCCTCGGCGTACGTCGAAGCGGCGGCCGCCCGCGCGACCCCCTCGTCGACGACGGCCCCGAGCCGCACCCGCGCATGCCCCGCCCCCGCGGCCCGATCAGCCACAGCCACGGCGACCCACCGGGCCCCCGCGAGCCCCGACCCCCCGCCCACCTCGGCCCGGGTCCCCCCGACCATCAGGTAGGTCCCGTCGTCGGCGCGCCGGGCAACGCGCTCGGGGAAGGCGAGGGCGGCGACGAGGCCGACCACGAGGTCGTCGGGGGCGTGCGTGCTTGGGTTTCCCGGTACCGAGGTGTGGCCGTCCGACCCGCGCTGGGGAGTGTCGGCGTTGGGTGACCCCGGTGCCGGGTCATGGGCGGGTGGGTGGGAGAGGTCCCGCGCCGAAGGCGCGGGCGCCGACGCGGCGGCGGGGCCGACGGTGCCGCCGGTGCCGGGCGTGGCGTGGGCCGACGGAGCGCCGAGGGGGCTCGGCGGGCCCGGGGGAGCGTCGGCGTCGGGTGCCCCCGGCTCCCGGTGCCGCGCGGGCGCCGACGCGGCGGTGGCGTCCACGGTCTCCCCGGCGAGGGGCGCGGCGTCGGTCGGCCCGCCGTCGCCGAAGGACGCGGAGGCGGCCGACGTGAGGCGCCCCACCTCGCCCCGCCAGCGCGCAGCATAGGCGTCGGCGCCCCGCCGGGCGGCCCGCAGGCCCGCCGCCAGGTCGTCCCCGTACTCCCGGGGAGGCTCCTCGCTGAGCAGGGCGACGGCTTCCGCGGCCCGCCGGGCGCCGACCCGGGGCGCGGCGTCCAGGAGGGCCCGGGCGAGCCGAGGGTGCACCCCGGCCCGGGACAGCCGTACGCCCCGCCCGGTGGCGCGCCCCGTCACCCCGTCCACCGCGCCGATCGCGACGAGCACGTCCCGCGCGGCGGCCATCGCCCCGGCGGGCGGCACGTCGAGCAGCGCGAGCCCGGCCGCGCCCGGGTCACCCCAGACGGCGGCCTGGAGTGCGAACGCCGTCAGGTCGGCCACTTTGATCTCGGGGGAGGGGAACCGGGGCAGCCGCCCGTCCTCGGCCTCCGCCCAGCACCGGTACACCGCCCCCGGCGCCTCCCGCCCGGCCCGCCCCGCCCGCTGCCGCCCGGCCGCCTGCGAGGCCCGCACGGTGGTGAGGGAGCTGAGCCCGCGCGCATGGTCGACGCGCGGCTCCCTGGCGAGGCCGGAGTCGACCACGATCCGCACCCCCGGCACCGTCAGGGACGACTCGGCCACGGACGTGGCGAGGACGACGCGGCGCCGCTCACCGCCCGCGAGGACCGCGTCCTGCACGGCGGCCGGGGCGCGCCCGTGCACCTGGAGCACCTCGACGCCGCCCAGGTCCCCGAGCTGCCCGGCCACCCGCCCGATCTCGCCGACCCCGGGCAGGAAGCACAGCACGTCCCCGTCCCGCTCCCGAAGGGCCCGCCGCACCACGGACGCCGTGTGCGTGAGCAGCGCCGGATCGACGCGCATGCCGTGCGGCGGCCGTACGGGCCGCGCGGGCGGCGCCCACACCACGTCCACGGGGTGAGCGGTCCCCGCGGCCTCCACCACGGGCGCCCCGCCGAGGATCCGCGCCCACCCCTCGGCGTCCGTCGTCGCGGACGCGGCCACGAGCCGCAGCTCGGGCCGCAGCGTCTCGCGCACGTCGACCAGGAAGGCGGCGACGGTGTCCGCGTCCAGATGCCGCTCGTGGCACTCGTCGATCACCACGGCGTCGACCCCGCCACCGCCCGCGAGCTCCTGGTCCCGCTGGAGGCGCTGGAGCAGCACTCCGGTGGTGACGACCTCCACGCGTGTGTGCGGTCCCACCACGCGCTCGCCGCGCACTGTGTAGCCGACGCTCCGGCCGACCTTCTCGCCGAGCAGCCACGCCATCCGCCGTGCGGCGGCCCGGGCGGCGATGCGCCGCGGCTCGGCGACCACGACCCGGCGTACCGGACCGTCCTCGGCACCGAGCCCCGGCACGAGACCCGCGAGGGCCAGCGGCACGAGCGTCGTCTTGCCCGTGCCGGGCGGCGCGCACAGCACGGCGCACCCCGGCCCGTCCAGGGCATCGCGCAGAGCGGGCAGCGCCTCGCGCACGGGCAGTCTCAGGGCGTCGTCACGGATCACGCCCCCAGTCTCGTACGCCACGACGCGCCGCCGGAACCGAGGCCCGAACCGGAACCGTGGCCCAGGACCGGGGCCGAGGTCGGGAGACGGCCTCAGCCCCACCCACGGACCCACCCACGGACCCACCCACGGACCCACCCACGGACCAAGGACAACCTCAGTCCCGCTCGCACACGAAGATCGCCGTCCCGGGGATCAGGTTCCCGCGCAGCGGCGACCACCCGCCCCACTCCTGCGTGTTCCACGCCGGCCACTCCGGCTCCACCAGGTCCACCAGGCGGAACCCGCCCGCGACCACGTCCCGCACCCGGTCCCCGACCGTCCGGTGGTGCTCCACGTACACCGCGCGCCCCTGCTCGTCCTGCTCGACGTACGGTGTGCGGTCGAAGTAGGAGGCCGCCACCGAGAGCCCCTCGGGCCCCGGCTCGTCCGGGAAGGCCCAGCGGATCGGGTGCGTGACGGAGAAGACGAACCGGCCGCCCGGACGAAGGACCCGGCGCACGTCGCGCAGCACCCGCACCGGGTCGGCGACGAACGGCAGCGCCCCGTACGCGGAGCAGGCGAGGTCGAAGGAGCCGTCTGCGAACGGCAGCGCGCCCGCGTCGGCCTCCACCAGCGGCACCGGGGCCCCGAAGCCCTCCTGGATGCGCAGCGCGTGCTGGAGCTGGCGGTGGGAGAGGTCGAGGGCCACCGGCCGGGCGCCCTGCGCGGCGAGCCAGCGCGAACACTGGGCCGCGCCCGCGCCGATCTCCAGGACGTCCTTGCCCTTCAGCTCCTCGGGCGGGCCGAGCAGCTCCGCCTCCACCTCGTCGAGCCCCTCGGGGCCCCACACGAAACGGTCGTCCCCGAGGAACGTGCCGTGCTCGATCTGGTACTCGTCCGCGTTCCGGTCCCACCAGCCGCGATTGGCGCGGCTGCTCTCCGTGACATCGGCGTCACGCCGGGTGGCCTCAGGTTCCGGTGCCTCGGGTGCGTCGGGCTCTTGGATGATCCGCTCCATCGTCGTTACTGTGCCGTCTGACGTCGTCGTTACGGTGGCGTCCGGCGTCGGCGGGTGCGTCGCGGCAGGGCGCGATGCGGCCGGTGTGGCCTCATGCAACACGTTTTGTGCCGGGTATGCGGCGATCCGCCCCGGGTGTGCGCCTTCGCGCATTGACCCTGTACGACAGCCCCCGTATGCTACAAGTTGCGCTGCGGGCCTGCGTTCCTCAGACATAGCAGGTTGCGCTCGCGTCTGTTGTATGTCCCCTCGGTTGTCGAGGCGCTTTCCGTTTCCTTCGGGAATCCAGGAAGTCGCGTCTCCTAGGCTGTCCGGCTTCTGCAGAGCGAAACGGGCTCCGGCGTAAGCAGTACCTACGACTTCAATGTCCGTACCGGAGCCCTTTCCCACATGACGAGCAGCACCGAGACCACCGCCACCACTCCGCAGGTAGCGGTCAACGACATCGGTAACGAGGAAGCCTTCCTCGCCGCGATCGACGAGACGATCAAGTACTTCAACGACGGCGACATCGTCGACGGCGTCATCGTGAAGGTCGACCGGGACGAGGTCCTGCTCGACATCGGTTACAAGACCGAAGGCGTCATCCCGAGCCGCGAGCTCTCCATCAAGCACGACGTCGACCCGAACGAGGTCGTCGCCGTCGGTGACGAGATCGAGGCCCTTGTTCTCCAGAAGGAGGACAAGGAAGGCCGCCTGATCCTCTCGAAGAAGCGCGCCCAGTACGAGCGTGCCTGGGGCACCATCGAGAAGATCAAGGAAGAGGACGGGATCGTCACCGGTACCGTCATCGAGGTCGTCAAGGGTGGTCTCATCCTCGACATCGGCCTCCGCGGCTTCCTCCCGGCCTCCCTGGTCGAGATGCGCCGTGTCCGCGACCTTCAGCCCTACGTGGGCAAGGAGCTCGAGGCCAAGATCATCGAGCTGGACAAGAACCGCAACAACGTGGTCCTGTCCCGCCGTGCCTGGCTCGAGCAGACCCAGAGCGAGGTCCGCCAGACCTTCCTCACGACCCTGCAGAAGGGCCAGGTCCGCTCCGGCGTCGTTTCCTCGATCGTCAACTTCGGTGCGTTCGTGGACCTCGGCGGCGTCGACGGTCTCGTCCACGTCTCCGAGCTCTCCTGGAAGCACATCGACCACCCCTCCGAGGTTGTCGAGGTCGGCCAGGAAGTCACCGTCGAGGTTCTCGACGTGGACATGGACCGCGAGCGCGTCTCCCTGTCGCTCAAGGCGACGCAGGAAGACCCGTGGCAGCAGTTCGCCCGCACGCACCAGATCGGGCAGGTCGTTCCCGGTAAGGTCACCAAGCTCGTTCCGTTCGGTGCGTTCGTGCGCGTCGACGAGGGCATCGAGGGCCTGGTCCACATCTCCGAGCTGGCCGAGCGCCACGTGGAGATCCCGGAGCAGGTCGTCCAGGTCAACGACGAGATCTTCGTCAAGGTCATCGACATCGACCTCGAGCGTCGCCGGATCTCGCTGTCGCTGAAGCAGGCCAACGAGTCCTTCGGCGCCGACCCGTCGGCCGTCGAGTTCGACCCGACCCTGTACGGCATGGCCGCGTCCTACGACGACCAGGGCAACTACATCTACCCCGAGGGCTTCGACCCCGAGACCAACGACTGGCTCGAGGGCTACGAGACCCAGCGCGAGGCCTGGGAGACCCAGTACGCCGAGGCGCAGCAGCGCTTCGAGCAGCACCAGGCTCAGGTCATCAAGTCCCGCGAGGCCGACGCCCAGGCGGCGGCCGAGGGTGGCAACGAGGCTCCGGCCGGTGCGGCTCCCGCCGCCTCCGGCGGTGGCTCGTACTCCTCCGAGGGCCCGGACAACTCCGGTGCGCTTGCTTCGGACGAGGCGCTTGCCGCTCTGCGCGAGAAGCTGGCCGGCGGTCAGAGCTGACCGCGCGCCGCTCTCTTAGGCGGTAGCTGAGCACTGTGGGCCCGCACCTTTTGGTGCGGGCCCACAGTGTTTTCTTGTGCGCTTCGCGCTCGGGGTTTCGCTGTTCCTGCGGGTGCGTGGGGGCTGGGCGCGCAGTTCCCCGCGCCCCTTACGGGGCTTCTACGGTGTGACCGGGACGTTGGTCAGGCCCTTGCCGCCCTTCACCGTGTTGCTTGCGTGGACCGTTGTCTTGCAGCTCGCGCTGTTGTTCGTCACGTTGATGGCCAGTTGTTTGTCGCCGGACGCGCCCGTCAGGTCGGACTTGTTGTCGCGGAAGACCGTGCCGCAGCCCCAGCCCGACTGCTGGGTGTGGGTCTCGAAGCCGTTGTTCGTGGTGTTCTTGCCGGTGTTGCCCTCGACGACGTAGCCGTTGCCCTTCACGTCGACCCAGGAGTCGTCGTAGTTGTTGCCGGTCAGGCCCCTGCCGTCGAAGGTGTTGCCGGAGACCCTCCCGTTCTTCGTGCCTTCCTTGAGGTCGATCGCCTCGCCGCCCACGTCCGGGCCGATGACGTTGTCCAGGATCTGGACGTTGTCGCTCTTGTCGGAGAGGCCGCCCGCGCTGCCGACGTACACGCCCTCGCCCATGCCGCGGTTGTCGTTGCCCGTGTCGTAGATCCTCGAATTCTTGATCACGCCGTCGGTGCTCGACTTGCGGAAGTGGACGCCCTCCATGTCCAGGCCGTGGACCGTCACGCCGTCCACCACGACCCCCTTCGCGGAGTCGATCATGATGCCCTTCTGGCCGCCGGTGACGGTGATGCCCTTGACGGTCCAGTACGAGGCGCCGTTCAGGTGCAGCCCGTAGCCGCCGCCCGCGGTGAGGACGGCCTTCGGCGAGCCGGTGAGCGTGATCCGGGAGCCGGAGCTCGCGGCGATCGCGGTCTTGAAGTTCCCCGAGTACGTGCCGTCGGCGAGGCGGATCGTGTCGCCCGGGCCCGCCGAGCCGAGCGCCGACTTCAGCTGGGCGGCCGTGGAGACGTCGATGGTGGCGGCCGGGCGGGGTGCCGAGGGTGCCGGAGTCGCGTACGCGGCCGCCGTGAGGCCGACCGTGGCGGTGGTGGCGGCGAGCGCGGCGATGAGGAAGCGGGTGCGCATCGTGGGGTTGCCTTCCCGTTGGTGGCTGCTCTGATGAGTGAGTGGGTTCTTGTACATGAACTGTGGACTTCAGTCTGAACACTGTGCTGCTTCGTGACGGTAGAGGTGAGGCATGTTCGCGTCAAGGTCTGTACCTGGAGGGGTGGAAACGGCGTGGTGAGAGTGGGGTGTGTGCCGAACTCCCCGTGGTGCTCGGCGAGTTCAAGGATGCGAACTCGGGTGGCATGGTCGTAGGAAACGGATCAGCCGTGGCTGTGAATGCGCGGACAGGGGAATGCCCGCCCCGCGAGGCGCGTTCTGCTCAATGAACACGAGGAGGAGCGGTCACAGTGCTAGATCCGCAGGGTTTGTACGCATGGGAGCCGAAGGGCCTCGCTGTTGTCGACATGGCGCTCGCCCAGGAGTCGGCCGGTCTGGTCATGCTCTACCACTTCGACGGATACATCGACGCGGGCGAGACCGGCGACCAGGTCGTCGAGAAGCTCGCGGACAGTCTTCCCGGGCAGGTCGTCGCGCGCTTCGACCACGACCGGCTCGTGGACTACCGCGCCCGGCGCCCGCTGCTCACGTTCCGGCGCGACCGCTGGAGCGACTACGAGGTGCCGACGCTCGACGTCCGCCTCCTCCAGGACGCCACCGGCGCGCCCTTCCTGCTGCTCTCCGGCCCCGAGCCGGACATAGAGTGGGAGCGCTTCGCCGCGGCCGTCAGGGAGATCGTGGAACGGCTCGGCGTGCGGCTCTCGGTGAACTTCCACGGCATCCCCATGGGCGTACCGCACACGCGGCCCGTGGGCCTCACCCCGCACGGCAACCGCACGGACCTGGTGCCGGGCCACGCCAGCCCCTTCGACGAGGCGCAGGTGCCCGGCAGCGCGGAGGCGCTGGTCGAGTACCGCCTCGCGGAAGCCGGCCACGACGTGCTCGGCGTCGCCGCGCACGTCCCCCACTACATCGCCCGCTCGACCTACCCCGACGCCGCCCTGACCGTCCTGGAGGCCATCACCGCCGCCACCGGCCTGGTGCTTCCCGGCGTCGCGCACGCGCTGCGCACCGAGGCGCACCGCACCCAGACCGAGATCGACCGGCAGGTCCAGGAGGGCGACGAGGAACTGGTCGCGCTCGTCCAGGGCCTTGAGCACCAGTACGACGCGGCGGCGGGCGCCGACGCGCGCGGCAACATGCTCGCCGAGCCCGTCGACATCCCGTCCGCGGACGAGATCGGCCGCGAGTTCGAGCGCTTCCTCGCCGAGCGCGAGGGCGACGGCTGACGGGGGTTCCGGCAGACAGGGGGAGGGCGGGCGCATAAGCTGCCGGTCATGCTGAAAGTGGGGCTGACCGGCGGGATCGGTGCCGGCAAGAGTGAAGTGTCACGGCTGCTCGTCGAGCGGGGCGCCGTCCTCGTCGACGCCGACCGCATCGCCCGCGAGGTGGTGGCGCCCGGCACCGAGGGACTGGCCGCGGTCGTGGAGACCTTCGGCCCCGGAATCCTCGCCGCCGACGGCTCCCTCGACCGTCCGAAGCTCGGCGCGATCGTCTTCGCCGACCCGGAGAAGCTGGCCGCGCTCAACGCGATCGTGCACCCCCTGGTCGGCGCCCGCTCCGCGGAACTGGAGCGCGCCGCCGCCGAGGCCGCCGACGACACCGTGGTCGTGCACGACGTGCCGCTGCTCGCCGAGAACGGCCTCGCGCCGCTGTACGACGTCGTGGTCGTCGTCGACGCCCGCCCCGAGACCCAACTCGACCGCCTGGTGCGGCTGCGCGGCATGACCGAGGACGACGCCCGCGCGCGGATGACCGCCCAGGCCACCCGCGAGAAGCGCCTGGAGATCGCCGACCTCGTCATCGACAACGACGGGCCCCTGGAGCGGCTCGTGCCGCGCGTCGACGAGGTGTGGCGGGACCTGCGGCAGCGGGCCCGGGCGGCGTAGCGCGCGAGAGCCGGGACAGCGGCGAGAAGGGCGAGTCTTGTGGTCGTACTGGCGGCGTTCACCACCCTGGGCGGGCTCGTCGCGCTGCTCGCGGGCGCGTACGGGCTGCACCGCACCCGGCACCTCACCGAGGCGGGTGAGATCACGGACGCCCTGGTCAAGGCCGTGCTGCAAGGCGCCGACCGGCCGACCCTGCAGTTCGAGACCGCTGACGGGCGCGTCCTCGAAGTCGTCTCACCGGTGCCACCGAACCGGCGGCGTCCCCTGCGCACCGGGGAGCGCGTGCGCATCGCCTACGACGCCGACGACCCGCGCGAGGTCGTGCTCATCGGCCGGGAACGGCGCGGCCTCGACTGGGCCTTCGTGGCGGCGGGCGCGAGCCTGGCGATTGTGGGGCTCGCGCTGGGGATGGCGGGCTGACCCGGGGGCGCGGCCGGGTGTGCGGGTCCTTTCCGGCCGCGGAATATGCCGGATCGGGTGGTGTGTTGACGCTGAGGAGTGAGGGAAGGAGTCCGGCGTGCCCGAAAGCAGCCCGGAGAGCCATGTCATCGACTTCCGCGCGGCCGAGCAACTGCTCGCCGCCCGGGATCCGCGGGGTGCGGTGAAGCTGCTCGACTCCGTCATCGCCGCGCATCCGGAGAACACCGCGGCGCGGCTCCTGCGTGCCCGCGCCTTCTTCGCCTCCGCGCAACTGCGCGCCGCCGAGCTGGAGTTCAGCATCGTCCTGGAGCGCGAGCCGGACAACGCGTTCGCGCACTTCGCCCTCGCCCGCACCTACGAGCGTGCCGCCAGACCCGACCAGGCCCGCCGCCACTTCCGGCTCGCCGCCGCGCTCGACCCGCAGCCGGAGTACCTGGCGGCGGCGCGGTTCGACGAGGCCACCGGCGAGGCCGGGCCCGGGGAGGCGGGCGGCAGCTAGGCCGTCGGGGCTGCCCGGGGCGCCGGGGCGCCGGGTCGTGGGGTCGTCGGGCCGCGCGCCGCGGGGTCAGGTTCGAGGTGGGTCGTACGGCGGCACGTCCCGGCCCGGCTGGAAATGCGCGCCCTGGCGGATGTGCCGTACGACCAGCGTCATGTCGACGACCACCACCAGGCACAGCACCCCGCACGCCACCGCCCACGCGGTGCGCCCGGCGAGCGCGAACGCCACCGTGCCCGCGGCCGCCCACACCAGTCCCCATACGCTGAACCAGAAGCGCATGCGCAGCGGACTGCGCGCCGTCACCGGTTCACTGCCTGTGCGCATGGAAACGTCATCTCCTCCTTCCAGGGTCCACCCGGTACGGGGTGAACGGAAGGGCCGACCGAGGGGCAGGTGGAGCCGTGCTGGACGCACTGCGGGCCGCGGCCGAGCACGACGAGGCGCTCGCCGCTTGGCTGAAAGCGCTCGACGACCCGGGCGCGCCGGTCGCCGACGTCGTCCTGCCGGAGACCGACGACCTGCCCGACGTCCTCCTCGACCTCGCCGTGCCGCACGAGGACATCAACGCGCTGCTCGGCCTGCGGGCGCGGATCCTCGGCGACCCGGACGCCCGCCGGCTCCTCGCCCGGTGCGTCGGCGCGCTGCTGCGGGACCTGGGCGAGCCCGGGTCCGACGTGCGGCTGCCCGTCCTGCCCGCGAGCCTCGGCGACCTGGGCAGCTGCTTCCACGTCTTCGTCTTCCTCGCCGCGCTGCCCGACGTCCGGGACTACCACCGGCGCCACGGCATCCCCGCAGACGTGTCCCGGCGCACCCTCGCCGACCTGGGGCGGCACATGGCCGTCCACCGTCGGCGCCACGGCACCCGGGGCGTGCCCGTGCCCGGCTGGCACGCGCTGCACTTCCGCGGTGAGCTCTACCAGTTGGGGCGGTTGCAGTTCCAGCGGGCGGTGCTCGGGGAGCGGATGGCGGCCGACGTCGCCGCGTCGGGGATCGGGGCCCGCGCCGGGGATCCGTGCCTGAGCGTGCACATCCCCGACTTCCTCGGGCCGATGTCCGACGCCGCGTGCGAGCGGTCCGTGGAGTGGGCCCGGGAGTTCTTTCCCCGGCACTTTCCCGGGGAGCGGTACGACGTGGTCGTCTGTCACTCGTGGCTGCTCGATCCGCAGTTGAAGCGGTATCTGCCGGGGGCGGCCAACATCGTGCGGTTCCAGGAGCGGTTCCGGCTCGCGGAGACGTATGCCGGGCAGGAGCCCGACGACCGGTTGCCCGTGGGGTTCGTCTTCGGGGACCGGGAGCTGGAGGTGGCGACGTTGCCTCGGCGGACGCGGGTGGAGCGGGCCGTGGGGGATCACTTGCGGGGTGGGGGGCATTGGTACGAAGGCCATGGGTGGTTTCCGCTGTAGCGTCCCCGAGCCCGCCCCTTCCCGTAACCGGGGCTCCGCCCCGGGCCCCGGGGATGGGTGTCCCGTTGCCGTGGACGGGGGCGCCCTCGAATCGGCGCTTCGCGCCTCGTCCTCAATCGCCGGACGGGCTGAGATCCTCGCCCGCGTCCACCGGCCTCGGCCTGGCCGAAAGCGTCGGGCCCGTGCGGGAGTTGAGGGCGCGCAGGCGGTCCATGTCGCGGCGGTCGCGCTTGGTGGGACGGCCTGTGCCTCGGTCGCGGATGCCCGCGGGGGCCACGGCCTCGCGCGGGGGCGGGGGCGGGCTGTTGTCCACGTAGCACTCGACGGCCACGGGGGCGCCGACCCGCTTGCGGATGAGGCGCTTGACGATCACGACGCGCTCGCGGCCGCCCGCCTGGCGCAGCCGGACCTCGTCGCCCTCCTTCACGCCGTGCGCGGGCTTCACGCGTTCGCCGTTGACCCGCACATGGCCGCCCTTGCAGGCCGCCCCGCCCGCCGAGCGGGTCTTGACCAGCCGCACGGACCAGATCCAGCTGTCGACGCGCACGGTGCCGCCGCCCGTGCCCGGTGAAGTCTCCGAAGCCATGCGTCGACCTTAGTGCGGCATCGGTGCGGGGAGCCCGGCTGCCCGGCGAGCCGTCCGGAATCCGCGCGCCGCCGCACTCGATAATTCGGGCCATTCATGGCAAATCACTCATCCGTCCGCCCCTCAGATCGCAGAGGTGCCCCCATGACGCCCGAAGAGCTCGCCACCACGGTCGACGGACTGATGGACGGCCTGCGCGCCGACCTCGTCCGGCTCGCCGAGATCCCCTCCATCGCCTTCCCCGGGTTCCCGGACGGACCGGTCCAGGAAGCGCACGACCTGGTCGCGGAGCTGCTGCGCGACGCCGGTGTGCCGCACGTCGAGCGCCTCGACCTGCCGGACACCGCGCCGGTCGTCTACGGCGAGATCCCGCCACCGGATCCCGGCGCCCCGACCGTGCTGCTCTACGGGCACTACGACGTCCAGCCGCCCGGCGACGAGAAGCTGTGGCGGTCGCCGCCCTTCGAGCCGACACCCATCGAGGGAGACGGAGGCGGAGACGGCGGTGGGCTGCGGGCGCGCGGCATCGCCGACGACAAGTCCAACGTCATCGCGCACATCGGGATGCTCCGGGCCTACGGCGGCCGCCCGCCCGTCGGCGTCAAGATCGTCGTCGAGGGCCAGGAGGAGTACGGCAGCGCCTTCGACGGCTATCCGCCCACCGACCCCGACCGCTTCGCCTGCGACGCCATGGTCATCGCCGACCTCGGCAACCTCCGCCCCGGCACCCCCACCCTCACCACCGGCCTGCGCGGCGCCGCCGAGGTCGTCGTCGAGGTGCGCACCCTGGACGAGCCGCGGCACAGCGGCGAGTTCGGCGGCGCCGCCCCCGACGCGCTGCTCGTGCTGCTCAAGGCCCTCGCCACGCTGCACGACGTGCACGGGGACGTCGCCGTCGAGGGGCTGCGGCGGGAGGAGTGGGCCGGGACCTCGTACACCGAAGAGGAGTTCCGGTCGCTCGCCGGGGTGCGCGAGGGGATGCCGCTCATCGGCAGCGGCGGGCTCGGCGAGCGGCTGTGGAGCGGGCCCGCGATCACCGTGATCGGCCTGGACGCACCGGGCGTCGAGCACGCGGCGTCCGCGGTCGTGCCGTACGCCCGCGCCAAGCTCAACCTGCGCTTCCACCCCCGGCAGGACCCGGTCGAGGCGCGCGGGCGCCTCGTCGACCATCTGCGCTCGCTGCGCCCCTTCGGCGTCCCGCTGACCGTCACCCCCGGCGACACCGGCCCCGGCTACGAGGCCGAGACCGGCGGCCCCGCCTACCGCGCCGCGCTCACCGCCCTGAAGGAGGCCTGGGGCAAGGAGGCCGCGTACGTGGCGACCGGCGGGTCCATCCCTCTCGTCAACGGGCTCGCGCAGGCGGCACCCGGCGCCGAGGTGCTGCTCTTCGGCGCGCAGGACAGCATGTGCAACCTGCACGCCCCCAACGAGCGCGTGCTGCTCTCGGAGCTGCGCGACACGGTGGTCGCGATGGGCGCGTTCGTACGGGAGTACGCGGCCGCCGCCCGCGGCGGCGACGGGAGCCGCGCGTGAGCACCACCACGACCGAGCCGGGCACCGAGGAGCCCGCGCCCAAGAGCAGGTTCACCTTCCCCAGCGCCCTCACCGTGCTCGCGATCGTCACCGTCGCCGTGTGGCTGCTGGCCTTCCTGGTGCCGCCGGGCGCCTACGACCGCAACGACAAGGGCGCGCCCGTCCAGGGCAGTTACCACCGCGTCCCCGACGACCAGTCCTTCGTCGACCGCCTCAACGACCTCTTCCTCGCCCCCGTCAACGGCCTGTACGGCGTGCAGGACACCGAGTCGGGTCAGGTCGGCCCGGACCTCACCGGTGAGCTGTACGGCAGCGCGGGCGTCTTCCTCTTCGTCCTCGCCATCGGCGCGTTCATCACCGTCGTGTTCGCCACCGGCGCCCTCGACCGTGGCATCGGACGGCTCGCCCACAAGCTGCGCGAACGCGGCGCCATGCTCATCGCGGGCGTCATGGTGGTCTTCTCCGTCCTCGGCACCGTGGAGGGCTTCGCCGAGGAGACCCTTGGCTTCTACGGCCTGATCGTGCCGCTGATGCTCGCCCTCGGCTACGACCGGATGACCGCCGTCGGCGCCATCATCCTGGGCGCGGGCATCGGCGTCCTCTGCTCGACCGTCAACCCCTTCGCCACCGGCGTCGCCTCGTCCGCGGCGGACATCTCGCTCGGCGACGGCATCGTCCTGCGGTTCGCGATGTGGCTGGTGCTCACGGGCGTCACGGTCGCGTACGTCATCCGGTACGCCCGGCGCGTACAGAAGGACCCCGAGCGGTCCCTGAGCGGGTTCCTGCCGGGCGACCGGGACGGCGCCGCCGCCGAGCGGTCGGGGGAGGTGCCCGAGCTGACGCGGCTGCACAAGGCCATCCTGGTCGCGGTCGCCCTGGTCTTCGCGTTCATGATCTTCTCGGTGGTGCCGTGGTCCAGCGCCCTGACGGGCGACGCGGACGCCGAGCCGTACGGCTTCGAACTCGGCTGGTCCTTCCCGCAGTTGGCCGCCCTGTTCCTGTGCGCGGCGGTTCTCGTGGGCCTGGTCGCGCGGATGGGCGAGCAGAGGCTCAGCTCCACCGTCATCCAGGGCGCGGCGGACTTCATCTCGCCCGCGCTCGTCATCGTGCTCGCGCGCGGCGTCACGGTCATCATGAACAACTCGCGGATCACCGACACCGTGCTGCACTCGATCGAGGGCGTCGTGAAGGGCACGTCGTCGGCGCTCTTCGCCATCATCGTCTTCCTCGTCAACCTGCCGCTGGCCTTCCTCATCCCCTCCACCTCCGGGCACGCCACCCTCGCCATGCCGATCCTCGCGCCCCTCGCCGACTTCGCCGGCGTCTCCCGGTCCGTCGTCGTCACCGCCTGGGCCGCTGCCAGCGGCTGGATGAACCTGTGGGTGCCGACGACCGCCGTCACCATCGGCGGGGTCGCCCTCGCCAAGGTCGGCTACGACAAGTACCTGCGGTTCGTATGGCCGCTGCTCGCCATCCTGTTCGTCCTCATCTGTGGCTTCGTGGCCGTCGGCGCGGCGCTCACCTGAGGGCGGCTACCGTGCCGGGATGAGTCTTTACCCGGAGATCGAGCCCTACGACCACGGCATGCTCGACGTAGGCGACGGCAACCGCGTGTACTGGGAGGTCTGCGGCAACCCGCTCGGCAAGCCCGCCGTGCTCCTGCACGGCGGGCCCGGGTCCGGCTGCACCCCCGGATTCCGGCGCTACTTCGACCCCGACGCCTACCGCATCGTGCTGCTCGACCAGCGCGGCAGCGGGCGCTCCACGCCGCACGCGAGCGACCCCGCCACCGACATGGGCGTCAACACCACCAAGCACCTGCTCGCCGACCTCGAACTCCTGCGGCGGCACCTGCGCGTCGAGCGGTGGCTCGTCTGGGGTGTCTCCTGGGGGTCGGTGCTCGGCCTCCGCTACGCCCAGACCTACCCGGACCGGGTGTCCGAGCTCGTCCTCACCGGGCTCGCCACCGGGAGCCAGGCCGAGGTCGACCTGCTCACCCGGGGGCTCGGGCGGGTGTTCCCCGAGGCGTGGGCGGCCTTCCGGGACGGGGTGCCGGAGGCCGACCGGGACGGGGATCTCGCCGAGGCCTACCTGCGGTTGCTGTCCTCCGGGGACGCGGAGGTGCGGGCTCGGGCCGCGCGGGCCTGGACCGACTGGGAGACCGCCATCGCCATGGCCGCGCCGCGGTCCGTCGCCCGCTACGAGGACCCGGTGTTCCGGGCCGGGTTCGCCCGGACCGTCACCCACTACTTCGCCAACGGGCACTGGTTGGGGGAGGACGGGGTGGTGCTGCGGGACGCGGGGGCGTTGCGGGGGATTCCGGGGGTGGTGGTGCAGGGGAGTCTTGACTTCGGGAATCTGGTGGGCGTGCCGTGGCGCTTGCAGCTGGGCTGGGGGGACGGGGAGTTGGTCGTCGTGGGGGATGTGGGGCATGACGCGGGGGCCGAGGGGATTGCCTCTGCGGTGGTTCGGGCTACGGACGGGTTCCGGTAGTCCCTCGCGGTGCGCCCCGGTCCCGCCCCTTCTCCGATCCCGGGGCTTCGCCCCTGGACCCCGTAGGCAGGCGTCCCGTGGCGGGTGGGACAGTCCTCCCTCGAATCGGCGCTCCGCGCCTCGTCCTCAATCGCCGGACGGGCTGAAATACAGCCGGGGTGGGCCGGAAGGTGCTGCGAGGCGGGCTGAAAGGTGCCGCGGGGTGGGGTGGAGAGGTGCTGCGGCGTGAGGCCGTTTCGGGGCTGAAGGTGCCGGGCTGTTGTTCGGCCGAAGTACTGGTGGGGGCGGGGTGGGTGGGAGAGAGCCTGTCCGGCGTTTGAGGACGAGGCGCGAAGCGCCGTATCGGGGGTGGCCGCCGTCGGGGTGAATTTTTGGGGTGGGGGGCAGGTCGGGGGGAATGATGGGCACGTTCTGCGCAATGTGCCGGGAGAGCGCCGGCGCCTGGCGAGTGGAGCGGCCTGTGGTGCGAGGGAGGCTGGCGCGGGGGGTTGTCAGCGGTGCCGCTCTGGTGGGGCTCGCCCTGTCCGGGGGCGTGGGGGCTGCCGCGGACGCCGGTCGCGCACCGGGGGACGTGGAGTTCTGGGTGAACCCGGACACCTCGGCCGCCCGACAGGTGGTCGAGTGGCAGAAGCGGGGACGGCTCGCCGACGCCTGGTTCATGGGCCGCATCGCCACCCGCGCCCAGGCCGAGTGGCTGTACGAGGACACCGTGGCGAGCGCGGACGGCACGGGCGGCACCCGGGACGTGGTGCGGGGGTACGTCGAGAAGGCCGCAGCGGCCGGGCGTACCGCCGTGCTGGTCGCCTACTTCGTGCCGCACCGCGACTGCGGCGACTACTCGGCGGGCGGCGCCCGCGACGCCGCGCACTACCGCGCGTGGATCGACGCCTTCGCCGACGGCATCGGCACGCACACCGCGTACGTCATCGTCGAACCGGACGCCGTGGCCCAGGAAGTCGCAGGCTGCGAGGGCGCCGATGCCACCGAGCGGTACGCGCTGCTCGCCCACGCCGTCGCCCGGCTCAAGCAGCAGCCCGGCGCCAAGGTCTACCTCGACGCGGGCAACGCGAGCTGGATCCCCCAGGAGAGCCGCCTCGTCGAACCGCTCCGCCAGGCCGGTGTCGACCGGGCCGACGGCTTCGCGCTGAACGTCTCCAACTACCGCACCACCGAGGAGAGCACGGCCTACGGCCACCGCATCGCCCGCGCCCTCGGCGGCGGCAAGCACTTCGTCGTCGACACCAGCCGCAACGGCAACGGGCCCTACACAGGCGCCGACAAGGCCTGGTGCAACCCGCCGGGACGCGCCCTCGGCACCCCGCCCACCACCCGCACCGGCGACCCCGCCGTCGACGCCTACCTGTGGATCAAGCGGCCGGGAGAGTCGGACGGCACCTGCCGGGGCGGGCCCGCCGCCGGGACGTGGTGGCCGGAGTACGCCCTAGGCCTCGCCGTCCGGGCACGCGGCACGCACCTGGTGAGCCTGGCGCCACCAGGCCTCCCCGGCGACACCGGCGACACCGGGGACACCAGTGATGCCGATGTCGCCGGTGCGCGGGACGTTCCCCCTGCTCAGGGGCGCCAGACGTAGCGGACGTCCGGCTCCCGCTCCTCGTTGTCCGCGCCGTCCGTCCAGGCGTCCGCCGTGAAGCCGTGGCGTTCGTAGAAGCGGTGCGCGGGCTCGTTGACCTGGAAGGTGTGGAGGCAGAGGCCGGTGGGGGCCTGCTCCTTGGCCAGGGCGACGAAGCGGTCGCCGATGCCCCGGCCGCGCCACTCGGGCGCCAGGTACAGCTGGCTCAGGTCCGTCGGCGCGGGACCCTGTTCCGGTGCGGAGGCCGGGCTCGGTTCGGGGGCCTCCAGGACCATCATGCCCACGACCTCGCCCGCCGCCTCCGCGACCCAGGTGCCGCCGCGGCCCACCACCACGTACCGGAAGAAGTCCCGGACCTCGTCGTCGGAGTGGGCGCGGCGCACCGTCGGCAGCGCGGCGTCGTACGAGCGCAGGTACACGTCGGCCACGGCCCGCGCGTCCGCCTCGGTGGCGGGGCGCAGGGTGACGCTCGCGGCGGGGCGGCTCACGCGTCAGGACCGGCGGGCACGACGGCCGTGACGGTGATCTCCACCAGCTGGCCCGGATAGCCGAGGACGGTCACGCCGAGCAGCGTGGAGGTGTGCGGGCGTTCGCTGAGCAGCTCGGAGGCGCGGACCACGTCCCACACCCGCGACAGCGCCTCGGGCTCGTCCCCGACGACGTACACCGTGCTCGCCACCACCTGCGACAGGTCGCTGCCGACGGCGCGCAGGGCCTCGTCGAGATTGGCGATGACCTGGTGCGCCTGGCCGACCGGGTCGTCCTCGCCGATGAGGTTGCCGTCGGGGTCCAGGGGGACGGAACCGGCCATGAACGCCAGGCGCGTACCGGCTTCCACCACGGCCGCGTGGGCGTATCCGGGGGGCGGGAAGAGGCTGGGGACGACGGTTCGCTGGACAGAGGTGGCGGGTGTGGCGGGGCCGGTGGGTGCGGCGGGGGTGGAGTCGGAGGTCATGGGGGCATCGTGCGGTGTCGGGCGGGGTGGGCGCATCCGGATTTCGGGGCGCCCACCCCGGAGCCGGCGGGGCTCAGCGCACCCGCGCCGGTGAACTCCCGCCCGGCACCCGCAGCTCGGGCCTGCCCGTGCCGTCCGCCCGTGCCGTCCAGATGTCCTGCTTGCGGCCCTCGCGGCCCGGCAGCGCGTACGCCAGTGTGTCGTCGTCCAGCCACGCCGCCTGGTCGTCGACGCTGTGGCGTTCGGCGAGGGGGTGCTCGCGCAGGGTGCGCAGGTCGAGGACGTACAGGCGCCAGGGGTTCTTCGTGCCGCCGCGCACCCGCTTCTTGAAGGCGAGGCGGGTGTTGTCGGGGGAGAGGGACGGGCACTCCACGTTCTCGCGCAGGGCGCGGGCCGACCACTTCCGCATGTCGCCCCGCACCAGGTACGTCTTGCCCTTCGTCGAGACGGTGGCGTAGAAGCGGTTGTCGTCGCGGGCGAAGGTGACGCCCCAGTAGTTGACGTCGGGGGAGTGGTAGCGGCGGCCGTCGAGGGTGAGGGGGATCTCCTCCATGTTCTTGACCAGGTAGCCGGTGCGGGTGTCGAGGATCGAGGTGCGGGTGGAGAAGGACGAGTTGCCGCCCGCGTAGGAGTCGCCGGTGGTGAACATCGTCCACGACAGCATCCGGCCGGACGCCGAGACCCGCGCCCGGTTCGGGATGCCGGTGAGCGCCACGCGCCGCTTCTCGCGCAGCCGCTCGTCGAGGACCACGGCGTACGACTTCGGCGGGATGCCGGGACGGCGCAGCAGGCACAGGGCGGTGCCCCCGGCGGCGTAGAAGCGTTCGCAGGACGGGCCGTTGGGGGTGCGGGGGCCGGTGCCGGACGCGGGGAGGCGGGCGACGCGGCCCGCTCCCGACTGCGTCGAGCGGAAGTAGAGGTGGCCGGGGTCGAGGGCGAACTCCGAGCTGGAGGCGATGGGTTCGGCCCGGTGGACGGCGCGCACGGTGTACGTGACGGCCACGGCGGCGAGCAGGGCGGCGGCCGCCACGACGGAGACGACGCGCAGGCGGGTGGACGCCTCGGGCGGGGTGAGGGTCATGGGGTGCCTTCCGGGGGTGCGTGCGGCTCTTCGAGGGGTGATGCTTTCTCCGGCGTGACCTCCGTCGACCGCAGCAGCGCCGCCCCGCCCGCGAGCGCCACCGTCAGCGCGAGCGCCGCGCACGTCAGGGCCGCGCCGATGCCCCACAGGGTCCAGGCCGCGCCGAACCCCGCAGCCGCGAGCAGCCGGCTGAGCGCCTGGCCCGTCTGGAGCACCGCCATGCCGCTCGCCCGCCGTCCCTCCGGCAGGCACGGCGTGGCCAGGGCCATCAGGACGCCGTCGGTCGCCGCGTAGAACACGCCGAGCGCGAGCAGCACCCCGACGAGCAGCGTCCGGCCGCCGGTGGGCAGGAGCAGCAGGACGTACGCGACGAGCAGCGCGCCGTGCCCCGCGAGGAACGGGCCGCGCCGTCCGACGCGGTCGGCGAGCCGCCCCACCGGCACGGCGAGCAGCAGATACACCGCCGCCGTACCGAGCGGGAGCAGCGGGAACCAGCTCTCCGCGAAGTCCAGGCGCCGCTGGAGCAGCAGATAGAGGAAGGCGTCCCCGACGGTCGCCGCGCCGAGCAGCGCGGCGGCCGCGCAGATACGGCGGAAGGCGGGGACCCGCAGGAGCGTGAGTGCCTTGCGGGGGCGGGACGCCCGTGCCGCGGCGGGCGCGGCGGGCAGCGCCCCCCGGCCCGGCACGAACGCCACCAGGAGCAGCACCCCGAAGAGCCCGAAGCAGAAGCTGACGACGAACACCGCGTCGTACGCGTCCGCCGTCACCCACAGCAGCGCGAACGCCGCGAGCGGGCCGAGCAGCGCCCCCGTCGTGTCCATCGCCCGGTGCACGCCGAACGCCCGGCCGAGCCCGTCCGGCGGGCTGCTCAGCGAGATCAGCGCGTCCCGTGGCGCCGTCCGCACGCCCTTGCCGAGGCGGTCCGCGGCGATGGCCGCCCCGATCCCGGCCGTCGCACCGCCCGCGAGCAGCAGCCCGAGCCGGGACAGCGCGGACAGCAGATACCCGGAGCCCGCGACGAGCTTGTGCCGCCCGCCGCGGTCGGCCGCGTACCCGCCGAGGAGCCGTACGAACGCCGAGGCGCCGTTGTAGAGACCGTCGAGGAAACCGAACGCCAGCGGTGACAGGCCGAGGCCGAGGACGAAGTACAGCGGGAGGATCGCCGCGACCATCTCCGAGGAGATGTCGGTGACGAGGCTGACGGCGCCGAGTGCGAGGACGGGGCCGGTGACGCGCCCGCGCCCCTTGCGCCCCCTGCCCTGCGTGGCGTTGTCGCCCTCGCCCTTCTTCTTGTCCTTGGCCGTGGCGACCGCGTCCGTGGTGGCCAGATACATGTGCGCGACACCCCGGCCGGGTCAGCGGCAGTTGTAGGACGGGCTGGTGTCCTTCGTCGACCCGTCGGTGCCGATCAGCTTCCAGGAGAAGCCCGTGTCGGTGAAGTCGAGTTTCACGACGCCGTAGGTGTTGGTGATCCGCTTCTGGCTGTTGGGCTGGACCTCCTCGATCTTGTACGGGTTCGCTCCGCCCGTACCGGCGAGGATCTCCACGATGCCGCCCGAGTCGGCGGAGCCGTTCGCCTTCTGCGGCGCGAACCGCTCGTAGTGGTGGTCGTGGCCGCCGAGGACCAGCTCCGCCTTCGCCTCGTCGAGCAGCTTCCAGACCGGCTTGCCGACCGGGTTGTTGCCGTGCTCGCCGGAGGAGAACAGCGGGTGGTGCCAGTACGCGGCCACGCACTTCTTGGAGTTCGCGGCCAGGTCCTTCTTCAGCCACTCGATCTGCGCACTGCTGTCGAAGCTGTTGGAGTCGAGCGCGATGAAGTGCCAGTTGTCCTGGTCGAAGCTGTAGTAGCTCTTGCCGTTGGGGTAGGCGACCGACCCGAAGTAGGACTTGTAGCCCTTGAGCGGGCCCGCCGGGTCGTACGTCTCGTGGTTGCCGGGGACCGGCTTGGTCTTGTTCTTGAAGGCGCCCCAGGTGGTCGCGTAGTACTTCTGGAAGTCCTTCAGGCGGGCGTCGTCGTACTGGTTGTCGCCCATCGTCAGCACGAACTTCGGGTCCAGCCGCTGGACGAGCGCGGCCGTCTTGGGGTGCGCGCAGTCGCTGTCGCTCTTGGTGCACTGCTCGGCGATGTCGCCGACGGCCACGGCGGAGAAGGCCGCCCGGGGCGCCGCCGCGGCGTCGGCCTCGTCGGCCGGCGACCACAGGAGCACGCCGCCGACCGCGGCGAGGGCGGTGGCCGCGGCGGCCGGGGCGATCCAACGGGCCTTGGGTGTACGGGAGTTGGGAGTGGGGGTGGGGTCGGAGTTGGGGGTGGTGGTGGCTCGGGGGGTGAGCGGCATGTCCGTCTCCTGATCGCGTGGGGGGTGGCGCGTGGGGGTGCGGGAGATGCGTCTGGTGGTGCTGTCCCAGGAATGGTGGCGAGGGGGCATGTGCGCGTCAAGATTGCTGACCAATAATTGTTAGGAAAGTTTCCTTCCGGTGGTGTGGGGGCGGTGCGGGGTGCGTGGGCGAGGCGCGTGGGCGGGCGTGGCGGAGGCCGCGTGGGAGGGCGCGGTGCCGGGGTGGGGTGCGGGGTCGCCTTAGGGTGGCGGTGGGAGCTGGGTGGTGTGTGAGTCGTGGGTGAGGTGGGTGTGCGGTGGTGGCGGTGACGGGTGGGGGTGCCGGGGGCGCTGGGGTTGCCTCTGACGGCATTCGCCGCGCCGTCGCCGAGGGGGCCGTCGTCGGCGGTCCGGTCGCCGAGGGGGTCGACGTCGCGGCTCTCGTCCGCACCTGCGCCGCTGTCTTCCTGCCCGCCGAGGTGCCCCGTGACGGGGTGCTCGCGTGGTGGCGGCCGGACGGCGGGGAACTGCCCGAGGTGCCTGGTGCGGGAGGCGCGGGGACCTGGGGGCGGGGGGAGCTGACCGTCGTACGCCGTCATGGCGCCGGGGTGCGCAGGCGGGTCGTGCCCGCGCTGTTCGCGCCGGTGGGGGAGGGGGTGGGGGTGTTGCTGGGGGGTGCCGAGGGCGGGGCGGGGGGGGGGGCGGCCCACGCTCCTGCCCGCACCCGTGTCCGCGCCGACGCCCACGGCCGTCACGCCGCCTCCGCGCACCCCGCCGCGCATCCCGCCGCCGCGTGCTGGGGTGCCGCCGCCCGGCACGCCCTGCACCTCGCCGCCCGGGGCAAGCTGCTGCCCGGCCTGACCGACGCCGACGTGGACGCCTGGCGGGCCGGGCCCCTCGCCGCCGAGGACGTCGCGCACCTGCGGGCCGTCGCCGCCGCCCTGCCCCCGGAAGCGCACGCCGTGCCCCTGCCCGGCACCCGGGGGCCGCTGCTGCTGCCCGAGCCGTACGCGCTGGTCAGGGCCTTCGTCGACGCCGTCGTCGACGTCCTGCCGCGCACCCCGGCCGCCGCGTACGCCGTCGGCGCGCCCTTCGCCGCCCGCGCCCCGCAGGCGCTGCCCAAGGCGCGCGAGTGGGCGGCGGAGGTGGCGGCCGGACAGGACGCGGGGGTGCGGGTGTCGCTGCGGGTGGATCTGCGGGCGCACGACCTGTTCGACGGGGAGGGCGAGGGTGCCGGGGTCGGGTCCGGTGCGGCTGGGGCGGGTGAGGGTGCCGGGGCCGGTGCGGCCTGGGCTGGGGGTGCCGGTGGGGCCGGGGGTGCCGGGGCCGGTGCGGGCGTGGTCGGGGCGGCCGGGGGCGTCGGGGCGGCTCACGGGGCCGGTGGCCGTGCCGGAGTCGCCGCCGGGGCCGCTGCCGCCGTGCTCCAGGTGCACAGCCTCGCCGACCCCACCCTCGTCGTCGACGCCGCGCGGCTCTGGGAGGGCGCCGAGCACTTCGGGCCGCGTGCCAAGGCCCAGACGCTGCTCGCGGTGCGCCGGGCCGCCCGCGTCTGGCCGCCGCTCGGGCGCCTCGTCGACCGGCCGCGCCCCGACGTGCTCCCGCTCACCGAGCCCGAGCTGTACGACCTCCTCGGCGCCACCGCGACCCGGCTCGGCGCGGCCGGGGTCGACGTGCACTGGCCGCGGGAGCTGTCGCGCGAGCTGACCGCGACGGCCGTGGTGCGGCCCGCGCCGGGCACCGCCGCCGACAACTTCGACTTCTTCAAGACCGAGCAACTCCTCGAATTCCGCTGGCAGTTGGCGCTCGGGCCGGACAAGGGCGGAGCCGAGGGCCCGGACGGCGCGGAGGGCGGATCCCCGCTCACCGAGGCCGAGATGGACGCGCTCGCCGAGGCCCACCGCCCCATCGTGCGGCTGCGCGACCAGTGGGTCCTCGTCGACCCCGACCTGGTCCGCAAGGCCCGCAAGCGCGACCTGGGCCTGCTCGACCCCGTCGACGCCCTCACGGTCGCGCTCACCGGCGCCGCCGACGTCGACGGCGTACGCGTCCCGGCCGTACCCGCCGGCGCCCTCGCCCACCTGCGCGAACGCCTCACCGGCGAACCGCACCCCGTCCCGCAGCCGCCCGCGCTCAAGGCCACCCTGCGCGACTACCAGCTCCGCGGCCTCGCCTGGCTCGACCGCATGACCGCCCTCGGCCTCGGCGGCTGCCTCGCCGACGACATGGGCCTCGGCAAGACCGTCACCCTCATCGCCCTGCACCTGCACCGGGCCCGCCCCGAGCCCACCCTCGTCGTCTGCCCCACCTCCCTGCTCGGCAACTGGCAGCGCGAGATCGAACGCTTCGCCCCGCACATCCCCGTACGCCGCTTCCACGGCGCGGGCCGCAGCCTCGACGCCGTACCCGAAGGCGCCATCGTCCTCACCACGTACGGCACGATGCGCACCAGCGTCGCCGAACTCGCCGCCCGCGACTGGGACCTGGTCGTCGCCGACGAGGCGCAGCACGTGAAGAACCCGCACGCGGCCACGGCCCGGGCGCTGCGCACCATCCCCGCGGCGGCGCGGGTCGCCCTCACCGGCACACCCGTCGAGAACAACCTCTCCGAGCTGTGGGCCCTCCTCGACTGGACCACTCCCGGGCTGCTCGGCCCGCTCAAGGCCTTCCGCGCCCGGCACGCACGGCTCGCCGAGACCGGCGGGTCCGCCGAGAGCGACGAGGCCGTGGCACGCCTCGCCCGTCTCGTACGCCCGTTCCTCCTCCGCCGTAAGAAGTCCGACCCGGGCATCGCCCCCGAACTGCCCCCGAAGACGGAGACCGACCACCCGGCGCCCCTCACCCGCGAACAGACCGCGCTCTACCAGGCGGTGGTCCGTGAGACGCTCGCCCGCATCGAGGCCGCCGACGGCATCGCCCGCCGCGGCCTGGTCATGAAGCTGCTCATGGCCCTCAAGCAGATCTGCAACCACCCCGCGCAGTACCTGAAGGACGGCGCCGCCGGCGCGGGGCGCTCCCGCTCCGGCAAGCTCGACCTGCTCGACGAACTCCTCGACACGATCCTGTCCGAGGACGCGTCGGTGCTCGTCTTCACCCAGTACGTGGAGATGGCCCGCCTCCTCGAGTCCCACCTCGGCGCGCGCGGCGTACCCACCCAACTCCTGCACGGCGGTACGCCGGTGGCCGCGCGCGAGACGATGGTGGACCGCTTCCAGGCGGGCGAGGTCCCCGTCTTCCTCCTCTCCCTCAAGGCGGCGGGCACCGGTCTGAACCTGACCCGCGCGAGCCATGTCGTGCACTACGACCGCTGGTGGAACCCCGCCGTCGAGGACCAGGCCACCGACCGCGCGTACCGCATCGGGCAGACCCAGCCCGTCCAGGTCCACCGCCTCATCACCGAGGGCACGGTCGAGGACCGCGTCGCCGAACTCCTCGCCGCCAAGCAGGCCCTGGCGGACGCGGTGCTCGGCGACGGCGGCGAGGCGGCCCTCACGGAGCTGTCGGACGCGGAGCTGTCGGACCTCGTGGCGCTGCGGAGGGTGCGATGAGCTCCGCTCCGGGCGACGGCGCGCGCTCCCCGATGTTCCCCGGCGTCGGCGGCGGTGCCCGCTCCCGTGTCTTCCCCGCCCTCCCGCCCCGCACCGACCCCGACGCCCCCTTCGCCTCGACGTGGTGGGGCAACGCGTGGATCGCCGCCCTGGAGGACTCGGCCCTCGACCCGGCCCGCCTGGCGCGCGGCCGTGCGTACGCCCGCGAGGGCCACGTCGACACGATCACCGTCGAGCCGGGCCGCATCCGCGCGTACGTCCACGGCAGCCGCCCCCGCCCCTACCGCGCCGAACTCCGCATGCGCACCCTCACCCCCGCCGACTGGGACCGCCTCCTCGACGCGGCCGTCGCCGACCCCGCCCACCTCACGGCCCTCCTCACCCGCGACATGCCCCAGGCCCTCGCGACCACCGCCGACCACACCGGCGTCCCCCTCCTCCCCGGCCACGGCGACCTCGTCCCCACCTGCACCTGCCCCGACCGCGGCCACCCCTGCAAACACGCCGCGGCCCTCACCTACCAGACGGCCCGCATCCTGGACGCCGACCCGTTCGTCCTGCTCCTCGTACGGGGCGCCGAGGAGACGCGCGTACTGGACGAACTGGCGCGCCGCAACGCGCACTTCGCGGCGCGGGAGGCCGGGGCGCGGGCTGGGGTGGCCGTGCGGGGCGAGGTTTCGGCGCCGCCGGACGGGGAGGCGTCGGAGTACGGGGCGGCGTCCGACGACGGCTTCGGTCCGGTGGCCGGGGCGGGTGACGGCTTCGGTCGGGCGGCCGGGGTGGGGGGTGCCTTCGGTCCGGCCGCGGGGGTGGGTGACGGTTTCGGTCCGGTGGCCGGGGCGGGTGACGGCTTCGGTCGGGCGGCCGGGGTGGGGGATGCCTTCGGTCCGGCCGCGGGGGTGGGTGACGGTTTCGGTCCGGCCGCCGGGGCGGGGGACGCCTTGCGCGCGTCGACGTCCGGCCAGGGTGACGCCGCCCGGCCGTCGGACGCGGCGCGAAGGGCCATCCGGTCGGCTGCCCGGGCGGGGGAGGGGGTGCGTCCGGGAGCGGAAGGGGGCGACGGCGTTCGTCCAGCGGCTGTGGCAGGGGACGTTGCTCGCCCGGCCGGCCCGCCGGGGGACGTCGTCCGTCCGTCGGACGCGGTGCGGGCGGCTGTTCGGGGCGCCAGGGCGGGGGATGCCGTTCGCTCCCTGCCCGACGAGGGCGACGCCACTTCCTCGACGTCCGCAGCGGGTGGCGCCATCCGCCCGTCGGACGCCGCACGGAAGGCCGTCCGGGGCGCCACGGCGGGGAAAGCCCTTCGCCCGGTGGCCGACGACGCCGCCACCGACCCCACGACGCCCACGGCACCCGATGCCACCCGCCCGACGGCCGACGCGGCCAACCCCCTGCGCCCGAAAGCCACCCCCCGCCCCTCGGACGCCGCCCGCAACGCCATCCGCCGACCCCCCACCCCCACCCCGGCCCGCCAGCAGCAGGACAACCGCCGCGCCCTCCAACACCCGGAGAACGCAAGCCTCTCCGAGCCGGGGAACCCGCTGCCCTCCGTGTCGAGGAGCCCGCTGCCCTCCAAGCCGACGAGCCCCCTCCCCGGCGACCCGACGGCCACCCCGCTCTCCCCGCCGCACGGCACCCCCGCACCGCGGAACACCTCCGCGCCGCAGGGCACTCCCGCACCGCGGAACACCCCCGCACCCCACCCCCAAGACCCCGCGACACCGCCCCCCACACCCCCGTCCCTCCCAGGCACCCCCGCCCGGGACGCCCTCACCAGCGACTACCGCCCCCCGCTCCCACCCCCCTTCCCCGTCCCGCCGCACCCCGGCGAGCCGCCCCTCCTGCCCGCCGTGCCGGGTGCGCCCGATCCCACGGCGCTGGAGTTCCTCGCGACGGACGCGGTGGCGCGGGCGCACGCGTACCTGCGGTGGGGAGAGTCCCCGTTCGCGGCCGACGCGTGGCTCGACGCGGTGCGGCTCGCCGCGTCCCACCCGGGGCTGACGGGCCGCCGCACCTTCAGCAGGCAATTCGCCGAGCTGGCCGCGTCGGTGGGCCGCACGCCCGCCGACCTGTCCCGCGCGGCGGCGGCCTGGCGGCAGGGCGGAGAGGAGGGCCTGACGGTCCTGGAGTCCCCCTGGGACCCACCGGCGGGCCCGTTCGACCGGGCCAGGGGCGCCCTCGCCGCGGCGGGCCTGCCCCGCATGACGATCCAGCAGAACCACCTCACGGACCCGACCGGCGCCCACCAGATCCGCTACGGCCACGACGGCCGCTGGTACCCCTACCGCGCCGAGCCCCACACCGGCCCGGCCGACTGGTGGCCGGACGGCGCCGCCGACGAGGACCCGGTGGGCGCCCTCACGAGTCTGCTCGGCCCCTGACGCGCGCGGCCGCTACCGTGGACTCCCCAGCGGCAGCAGCAGCGACGAAGGAGACCCCGTGGACGCAGAGTTGACCGCCCTCGCGGCGGCCGGAGCCACGGCTCTCGTGCAGTCGATGGTGGGGGACGGGTGGACGCACGCGCGGGAGCGGGTCGTCGGGTTCTTCACGCGGCGGCGCGCGGACAACGGAGACAACGCGGCCGGTGCGGCCGTCGCAGGTGAACTCGACGAGGCGCGCGAGGAGTTGGTTGCCGCGCGGGACGCGGAGGACGCGGACACGGCCGCCGATGTGCAGGCCGAGTGGCGGAACCGGATGCGGCGGGCGCTGCGGGACGACCCCGAGGCAGCCGCCGAACTGCGGGTGCTGCTGGACGAGTTGGCGCCCGACGGGGCCGAGGAGGGGCGGGGTGGGAGCGTGCGCAACAGCATCAGCGGTGGCGTACAGCACGGGCACGTCATCCAGGCCCACACCGTGGGCGACGTCACGCTGAGCTAGGCGGAGCCGACGCGCGCGCCAGGAGGCCGCGCGCGTCAGATCTCCACGTGCCTCAGACCTTCATGCTCCTCAGAAGTCCACCCGCGCCCGGTCGTCCAACCGCCCCACCGAGTCCTGCTTGAACTTCTTCTCGTAGTCGGAGCGGATCTCCTCGATGAGGACGTCCCGCTTCTTCGCCTCGGCGGTGGGGTAGAGCAGGATCAGTTCGTACGAGCGCTCCCGCTCGATCTTGCCGTTGCTGTCCTTCCACTGGCCGCGGCCCTGCTGGATGGTCAGGCCGTCGGAGAAGCCCGGCGTGACCTCGGTGTCGATGAACTTCATGAACTGCTTGTCCGTCACGGCGGGGCCGCCGTCGGGGCGTTCGGTGCCGAAGAACAGGCGGGTCTCGACGTAGGGCTCGCCGCGCGACGCCGTGGCCTGCGTGCGGGGTGCGGTGTCCTCGGAGTCCAGGGCCGCGTACGCCGTCGGCGCGCCGATCGCGAGGACCGCCGCCGTGGCGGCCAGGGCGATGCGCGGGCCGGTGAGCGTGAGGGTGAGGGCCATGGGGCCGCCTTTCGTGCGGGCGCGCGGCCGCGCGGGCCGGGCGACGGGAAGGGGTGCCGACGGCCGGGTGCGGAGCGGCGCCGACGGGCGTACACAGTAGAGGACCCTGGCCTCGTGGACGTGTCGGCGCACGGGGGCTGTCCGTAAGTCGCCGTCTTCCGTCCCGCCACCCTCATCCCTTACCTTTCCCAGGACTTGACGGGTGTGGCGGAGGGGACGACGGTGCGGGCAGTGATGGGGCGTGCGGAGGGTGTGGAAGGTGCGGGACGTGAGGAAGGGGCGGTAGGTGCGCCACGTGCGGCACGTGCGCTGCGTGCGGTGAGGGTGGGGGCGCGGCGCGGGTGGGGCACAGCCCTCGGGCTCGCCCTCGTCGGCGCCCTCACCGCCGCCCCGTCCGCCCTCGCCGACAGCGGCCCCGCCTCCGCGCCCGCCGCCCAGGCACCGTACGCCGCCACCACCGGCGTCGGTGTCCACAACGCGTACGAGAAGTCCAAGTACCCCTACTTCGCCGACGCCCTCGACTCCGGCGCGGGCATGCTCGAACTCGACGTGTGGACCAACGTCTTCGGCGGCGGCTGGCGCGTCTCGCACAGCAACCCCGTCGGCAACGACAACAACTGCGAGAACGCGCAACGGCCCGAGGAGCTGCGCACCAAGGCCCGCAACCAGCGCCTCGACGGCTGCCTCTCCGACATGAAGGCCTGGCACGACGCCCACCCGGGCCACCGGCCCGTCCTCGTGAAGGTCGAGCTGAAGGACGGCTTCCAGGCGAAGAACGGCCGCGGCCCCGCCGAACTCGACGCCCTGCTCCGCAGCAAGCTCGGCGACGCCCTCTACCGCCCCGGCCAACTCGCCGAGGGCAGCGCGAACCTCGACGAGGCCGTGCAGAAGAAGGGCTGGCCCGACCGGCCCGACCTCGCGGGCAAGTTCATCGTCGAGCTGATCCCCGGCACCGTCGAGCAGAACAACCCCGCCGACAAGCTGTGGACCGACCGCGAGTACGCCACGCACCTGCGCGACCTCGCCGCCGCCGGCCGCCTCGCGGACGCCGGCGCCTTCCCCGCCGTGCTCGGCGCCGCGTCCGGCGACCCCCGCACCCGCTACCAGGACGCCTCGATCCGGCCGTGGTTCGTGCTGTTCGACGGGGACGCGTCGGTGTACGCGGGCGGGTCCGTCGACACCAAGTGGTACGCCGACCGGCGCTACCTCGTCGTCATGTCCGACGCCCACAACGTGCCGCCCGCCATCAGCGCCACCCACCCGACCGAGGCCCAGGCCCGCGACCGCGTCGCCCTCCTCGCGGGACGGCACGCCAGCATCGTGTCGTCCGACTGGTATCCGCTGCCGGGGGTCCTTTCGACGGTGCTGCCGCGCGGGTAGCCGCCGCCCGGCGGGGCCGTCAGGGCTGGAAGCGTATCCACACCGGCGCGTGGTCCGACCCGGGCGCGTCCCTGCGCGCCTGCGGATCCGCCCCCACCGACGGCAGGTCGAGCCCCGCCGCCGCGTCCGGAAGCCCCGTGCCCGCCTCGCCGTCGGCCGTCACCCGGCCGGTGAGGCGGTGGCTCATCAGGACGTGGTCGATGAGTTCGCGGCGGCCGAAGTTGACGCGGGAGAAGCGGCGTTCGGCCGGTATCAGCGGCGCCACGTTCCACAGCCGGGTCGCGTCGCCCTTGTCCGGCCTGCCGTGCCCCGGCGTGCCCAGCTCGGATCCGGGCGGGCCGAGCAGGATCTGGGTGGTGGCCGCCGCCACCTCGTCGTTGAGGTCGCCGAGCACCACCACGTCGCGGTCGAGTCCGGCCCCGCCGAGCAGCCGGTCGGCGAGCGCGCGCAGGGTCGCGGCCTCGGCGGTGCGGCGGTACAGGGCGTACGCACCGACGCGGGCCCGCTCGCCCTCGTCGCGCGGCTGGAACCGGCCGCCGGGGTACGTCAGGAGCTTGGACTTCAGATGACAGACCGCCGCGTCCACGGTCAGGGCCCGGGTGACGATCCGCACGGCGAACA
The DNA here is from genome assembly GCF_045070545.1 of Streptomyces sp. RK9. Lineage (NCBI taxonomy): Bacteria > Bacillati > Actinomycetota > Actinomycetes > Kitasatosporales > Streptomycetaceae > Streptomyces > Streptomyces sp. RK9. Next base: position 2,459,569 of record NZ_CP173703.1, read on the forward strand.
GGCCACGCCCGGTCGTGGCGACCGGTGTGCCCGCGTCGTCGCCCTGCACGGGCCGCAGCTTCGCCGGGAACGCCTCCACGTCGGCGAGCACTTCCAGGTCGAGCCGGCTCAGGAACCCCACCCGGATGCCCCGGCTGTCCGCGTGCTCCGACACCGCCGTGCGCCAGTGGCCGTCGAGCATCCCGGCCAGGTCGGCGAGCGCCGCCGGGTCGCCGACCTCCTGCACGCCGAGCAGGCTCGGCCGCAGCGCGCGCACCGTCTCCGCGAGCGCGCTCAGCTTCGCCTCGTACGCCGCCTTGTCGCGAGGCCCGAACTCGCCGCCGGGCCGGTAGAGGTTCTCCAGGTTCCAGGTGCCGAGGAGCATGCCGGGCTCCTTCTCGGCGTCGTGGCGGGAGCGTCCCCCGGACGGGGGCGGGCGCTCGCGCGGGCGCCGTCGTGAGGTCTTCCCGCGGGCCCGGGGGCGGCGGGAAGGCCGCCACCGCGGCGGGCGGCTGACGCCAGAGTGCTCCCGAAACGCCTGCCGCGACAGGCCCACGGCGACCCACTCCCCGTACCGTGAACGGATGACCGCGCCTGCCGCATCCGGCCCCGCCGACCTCATCATCATGGGCTGCACGGCCCTCGTCCACGACTCGGCCGAGCGCGTCGGCTTCGCGGCGGACACCGCGATCGTCGTACGCGACGGAGTCATCGCCGACGTCACCACGACCGCCGCCGCGGCCCCGCTCGCCGCCGTCGAACGCATCGACGCCCGCGGCCAGGCCGTCCTGCCCGGCCTCGTCAACTGCCACACGCACTCCCCGATGGTGGCCCTGCGCGGCATCGCTGAGGACCTGCCCGTGGAGGAGTGGTTCAACGACTACGTCTGGCCCATCGAGTCCAACCTCCAGGAGCGCGACGTGGAGCTCGGCGCGCGCCTGGCCTGTGCCGAGATGATCCGCGGCGGCGTCACCACCTTCGCCGACCACTACTTCGCCATGGACACCGTCGCCGACGTCGTCGCGGCGACCGGCCTGCGGGCCAGCCTCGGGCAGGCCTACTTCTCCTCCCAGGGCCCCGAAGGGCGGGAGGCGTCCCTGGACTTCGCGCTGCGCCGCGCCGGATCCGCCGACGGCCGCGTCACCACCTGCCTGGCCCCACACGCCCCCTACACCGTCGACGAGGCCGACCTCGCCGCGACCGCCGAACTCGCCCGCGAGCACGGCCTGCTGGTGCATCTGCACGCCGCCGAGAGCCGCGCCCAGACCGAGCACAGCCTGGAGCGGCACGGCGCCACGCCCATCGAGATCCTGCACCGCGCCGGGCTCCTCGACGTCGACGTCCTCATCGCCCACGGCACCGGCATCGTGGAGCGCGACCTGCCCGTCCTGGCCGGGGCCACGGGCCGCGTCGGCGTCGCGAGCGCGCCCCGCGGCTATCTGAAGTTCGCCTGGGGCCCCACTCCCGTGCGGGCCCTCGCCGAACTCGGCATCCCCGTCGGCCTCGCCACGGACGGCGCCGCCTCCAACAACTCCCTCGACGTCTGGGAGGCGATGGCGCTCACCGCCCTCGTCCAGAAGTCCACGACCGGCGACCCGCGCTGGCTCACCTCCCGTCAGGCCCTGCACCACGCCACGCTGCAGAGCGCCCGCGCGGTGGGCCTGGGCGACGCGATCGGCAGCATCGCCGTGGGCCGCCGCGCCGACCTGATCCTCGTCGACCTCACCGGACCGCACACCCAGCCCGTGCACGACCTGGCCGCCACCCTCGTGCACAGCGCGCGCAGCGGGGACGTACGCACCACCGTCGTCGACGGCCGCGTCCTGATGCGGGACCGGGAACTGCTCACGGTCGATGTGGCCGCCGTCGTGGCGGAGTTGGGGGAGCGGCTGCCCGCGCTGGTGGAGCGGGGGCACGGGAAGCGGATCCAGGAGTACGACGGGTGAGGCGGGCGCCCGCCGCGCTCCTTAGGGTGGAACCCATGGCGACCCCCGCGAAACCCGATCACCTCGACGGGCTCATGACCGACCCCTACGGCACCTACGCGCAGCTGCGCCGGACCGCCCCCGTGCGGCGGATCACCGGGCCCGACGGCACCCCCGCCTGGCTCGTCACGCGCTACGCGGACGTCCGCGCGGCCCTCGCCGACCAGCGGTTCTCGGTGGACAAGCGGCACGCGTCGCCCGGGAGTTACCGCGGCTTCGCGCTGCCGCCCGCGCTGGACGCGAACATGCTGAACATGGACCCGCCCGACCACACCCGCATCCGCCGCCTGGTCGTCAAGGCGTTCACCAAGCAGCGCGTCGAGAGCCTGCGCGCGCCCGTCCGGCGCACCGCCGACGAACTCCTCGACGCCGTCGAGGGCGCGGGCCGCGCCGACCTCGTGGCCGCGTACGCCGCGCCGCTGCCCATCACCACCATCTGCGACCTCCTCGGCGTGCCCGCCGACCACCGGCGCGACTTCACGGACTGGACCGACGCGCTCATCGCGCCGGACCCGGCGAAGCCCGACCGCGCCAAGGAGACCGTCGTCGCGATGCTCGGGTTCTACACCGCGCTCATCGCCGAGAAGCGCGAACGGCCGGGCGAGGACCTGCTCTCCGACCTGATCGCGGCCCGCGACGACGGCGACCGGCTCAGCGAGGACGAGCTGACGTCACTCGCCTTCCTTCTCCACTTCGCCGGGTACGAGAACGCCGTCCAGCTCATCGGCAACGCCGTCCTCGCGCTCCTGCGCCACCCCGAACAGCTCGCCGCCCTGCGGGCCGACCCGGCGCGACTGCCGGGCGCCGTCGAGGAGTTCATGCGGTACGACACGTCGGCGGTGTTCTCCATCCGGCGCTTCGCGCGCGAGGACGTCACGATCGGCGGGGTGAGAGTCCCGGCCGGGGAGACGGTGTTCCTCGGCCTCGGCTCCGCGGGCCGCGACCCCGACCGCTTCCCCGACCCCGACCGCCTCGACCTCACCCGCGACGCCGGCGGCCACCTCGCCCTCGGCCACGGCATCCACCACTGCGTGGGCGCGCCCCTGGCCCGCCTGGAGCTGACGACCGCGATCGGCGCGCTCGTCGAACGCTTCCCGGACCTCGCGCTCGGCGTGCCCGAGAGCGCACTGCGGTGGCGTCCTTCGTTGCGGGCGCGGGGGCTGCTCGCGCTGCCGGTGGTGTTCTGAACCGGGCCCGTCGGAGGCGTGCCGCGCCCTCGGTGGCGGGATCCGGCGACCCGGCCACGGCCCGGCTGAGAAAAAATCCGGGAAATCCCGTACGGGACCGATGAGTTCTTGTGAGACATCCAGTCAGCCCTCCCGAGAACCCGCGACCGCGGACCGGATCCGGAGGAATGCGCCATGGGACTGCCGCACATCGTCACACGCGCGGAGTGGCTGGCCGCCCGCGAGAAGCTGCTCGCCAAGGAGAAGGCCGCCACCCGCGCCCGCGACGAGCTGAACGCCGACCGGCGCGGGCTGCCCATGGTCGAGGTGGACAAGGACTACCTGTTCGACGGCGCGGACGGGAAGGCGACCCTGCTCGACCTGTTCGACGGCCGCGCCCAGCTGATCGTGTACCACTTCATGTTCGCCCCCGAGTGGGACGCGGGCTGCCGCAGCTGCTCGGCGTTCCTCGACCAGATCGGGCACCTCGCGCACCTGCGGGCCCGCGGCACGACCTTCGTCGCCGTCTCGCGCGCCCCCTTCACCCGCATCCTGCCCTTCAAGGCCCGCATGGGCTGGGTCGTGCCCTGGTTCTCCGCGTGCGGCGGCGAGTTCAACCGCGACTTCGCCGCGTCGTTCGCGGGCCCCGACGGCCGCGTCCAGGACCGGCCGGGCCTCAGCTGCTTCCTGCGCGACGGCGACCGCGTCTTCCACACGTACTCCACGTTCGACCGGGGCCTGGACGGCATCGGCTCCACGACCAGCCTGCTCGACCTCACCGCGCTCGGCCGCCAGGAGGAGTGGGAGCGGCCGCGGGGCCGGGCGTCGGCGCTCGGGGCCCCGGCGGGGAGCGACCGGGTGCGGTACCACGACGAGTACGAGGACTACGACGGGTACGGATACTGACACCGTGCTGCCGTAGGGACCCAACTCCGTGTCGTTTCGGTCACGTTGTGAGCCGTTCGGGGTGCGGCGCGCGTTCTCCTCAGTGCAAGGTCTTGGTTCTCAGGAACCGCGGACAGACACAGAGAAGCACAGACAGGCGCGGAGAACAGAGCGCCGAGTCGTACACGGGGGAACGTGAACATGATGAACGGACGAGTGGTGCTCGAGAGCTTTCCGGCGGGCGGACCGCGCGGGTCGTGGCCCGCGGAGGAGTTCGCGCGGGACCGGCGTCGTGAGGGCCAGCGCGCGGAAGTCGTGATGGACCTGTCCAGCGACGCGTTCCTGGTGATCGTGCGCGGTCAGGAGGCGAGCGGGCCCGCCGCGGCCTGACGGTGTCCGGGCCTCAGGCCCGGACGGCCCCCGCCCACCCCGGCACGGCCCCCGAGAGGCGGCACAGGCCCAGATAGAGGGGGATCGGCGGGGTATAGGGGACGGAGCCCTCGGGCCGGTGCACGAGCACCGGCTCCCGGGTCGCGTCGGGGACCACGGCGCCCGGCGAGTAGAACGCCGACGGCGGCCACTGCAGGGCCACGTCCGAGTCCGCCGGCACGATCCACCACCAGCGCGGCCCGTCCTCGTACACACATCCCACCCGGGGCAGTCGCTCCAGGAGGCGCGGACCGAACTCCGCCGGCATGGCGACCGCGTCGCAGCCGAGGGGTTGCCGCATTCCGGCGGGGACGGCGAGTCGTGCCACTGGCTGCACACTCACGACTCGCCGTCCGACCGCCCGCTCCCGCTCTCGCGAGAGCCGTACCAAGGTGCCAAGGTCGAGCAGTCGCGCTGTCCTCGTGCTCACATGTCCCCCGACCGCATCACTGTCGCACTCGCATCCCCGTCAGTCGGCTCACAGGCCGTCGGTCAAGGCCTCGACGCCCTCGACGCCCTCTGCGTCGAGGACGTCCGTATCGAAACCGTGGACACCGGTCTCCCGCGTGCCGAAGCACGCCGCCGGATCGGGTGATCTGGGCAGCTCCGCCCACACCGAAAGGCCGGATCCGGAGTCCTGGACACCCCATGCGCTGCTCACGGCGCTCACGAGAAGCAGTCCCCTCCCATGCTCCTCGTCAGGTCCCCGCAGCCCTGTCGGCCGTGGCACGCCCGCGTTCTGACCCTCGTCGCGTATGGCTATCCGCACGGTGTCGGCTCCCGTGCAGATCTCGCAGACGACGGTGCGGCTCGCGGTGTGCACGATCGCATTGGTGACCAGCTCCGATACGACGAGCGCCGCCAGGTCGCAGGCGTCGTCGCCGACCGCGAGGGAACAGAGCCGATCGCGCGTCAGCCGCCTCGCCTGTGCCACGGAACTCGGCATCGCGGCCAGGGTGAAGGTGACGCAAGGCTCGCCGGCCTCCGCTCGAACCTCGGCACAAACGCCAAGTCGAGCTCGGGTGGCTTCAGTTCCTAACGATGCGGGCGGAGTCACGCTCTCCACTATCGCCCCGCCGCGAACACCTTGGCAAGACCCACTCTGAAAAGTGCACAGTGACGTGTTCCTTTGAGACGTCCCATGGCACACTTCTCGCAACGCCTCACCGAGCGGCGTGACGTGCGCGACACGTGGTGAAGTGCGGTGACGCACGGTAACGCGAGTCGTGCGACGGCGATGCAGAGAGCGACGCGAAGTGGGTGGAGGTAGGACGTGAGCGAACCGCGGTCGGCGCCGACCGTCGGACAGGTCGTTCTCGGTCGTCGCCTGCAGGACCTGCGCGAACGAGCCGGCCTGAAACGCGACGAAGCCGCGCGGGTACTCCGCGTGGCCCCCGCCACGGTCCGCCGCATGGAGACGGCCGAGGTCGCGCTGAAGATCCCGTACCTCCAGCTGCTCCTGAAGGCGTACGGCGTCACGGACGAAGAGGCCGACGCCTTCGTGCTGCTCGCCGAGGAGGCGAACAAGCCCGGCTGGTGGCAGCGCTTCCACGACATCCTGCCCGGCTGGTTCAGCATGTACGTCAGCCTGGAGGGCGCCGCGAGCCTCATCAGGTCCTACGAACCGCACTTCGTGCCCGGACTGCTCCAGACGGAGAGCTACGCGCGTGGCGTGCTGCGTTCCGGGGCCATCGGCCAGACCCGTCCCGAGGACATCGAGCGGTACGTGGCGCTGCGCATGGAGCGCCAGGCGCTGCTCACCCGCGAGGACGCGCCGCGCCTGTGGGCCGTGATGGACGAGACCGCCCTGCGCAGGCCCGTCGGCGGCCCCGACGTGATGCGGGCACAGATCGACCGGCTGCTCGAAGCCGTGGAGATGCCGCACGTGACGCTCCAGGTCGCGCCGTTCTCCTCCGGGCCGCACCCGGGCACCTTCGGGCCGTTCGTGCTCTTCCGCTTCGCGATGGCGGAGCTGCCGGACATGGTCTACAGCGAGTACCTGACCGGTGCCGTCTATCTGGACGCCCGCACCGAGGTGGCGACGCATCTTGAGGTCATGGACCGCATGGCGGCCCAGGCCGCCACCGCACAACGCACGAAGGAGATCCTCCGGGATGTCCGCAAGGAGCTGTGAATGGACCGAGATCGACACCGTGCGGGCACGGGCCCTGCGTCCCGGCCCGACACCCGCGCCGACTCCCGGCCCCCCGGGTCCCGGATCTACAACGGCATGCCCGCGCGCGAACTCGGCGTCGAGGGCTGGCACAAGCCGTGGAGCGGCGGCAACGGCGGCAACTGTCTCGAAGCCATGAAGCTGGACGACGGCCGCGTCGCCGTCCGCCAGTCCTCCGACCCGGACGGCCCCGCCCTCATCTACACGGACGGTGAGATCCGGGCGTTCATACAGGGCGCGAAGGCGGGGGAGGCGGACTTTCTGCTGTCGTGACCGGGTACGTCACCGGCGGGTGCGCGGATACGCCACCGGCCGGGCGGCGGGTGCCGCATCCGCCGGTGAACTCGTACGTCGTGCGCGCACACCTCGACCACGGTGCGCGCGGACCTCGGTGAAGGGGCAAGGGAGCCACAGATGACCGGGACGGGGCAGGCCTCCGCGGGCGAGGGCGGCTCGTCGTACATCGACACGAGCAAGCCGCATCCCGCGCGGATGTACGACTGGTGGCTCGGCGGCAAGGACAACTACCCCGTCGACGAGGAGATGAGCCGCCAGCTCGTCGCCATGGACCCGCGCATCCCCGCCGTCGCACGCGCCAACCGCGCCTTCATGCAGCGCGCCACGCGCTGGCTCGCCACCGCCGGGATCAGGCAGTTCCTCGACATCGGCACCGGCATCCCGACCGAGCCCAACCTGCACCAGATCGCCCAGGGCATCGCGCCCGACACCCGCGTCGTCTACTGCGACAACGACCCGATCGTCCTCGCCCACGCCGAGGCGCTCCTCCGATCCACGCCCCAGGGCGCCACGGAGTACATCCAGGGCGACGCCCGGGAACCCGCCGCCATCCTCGCCGAGGCCCGCAAGACCCTCGACTTCACGCGCCCCGTCGCCCTCTCGCTGATCGCGCTGCTGCACTTCGTGCCCGACGAGGACGGCGCGTACGAAGTCGTGGACGAACTGGTGTCCGCGCTGCCGTCGGGGAGCTTCCTGATGCTGTCCCACGGCACCGGCGAGTTCACCCCCGACCGGGCCAGGACGGCCGGTGACCTGTACAAGTCCCGCGCCCTCACCCTCGCCCTGCGCGACCGCCCCGACGTCGTCCGCTTCTTCGACGGCCTCGACCTGGTGGAGCCCGGCGTGACGGTGGCCGACGCGTGGCACCCGGAACTGGGCGAGCGGGCGGAGCCCGTCGGGGACGGGCCGCTGCCCATTTACGGCGGGGTCGCCCGCAAGGGGTGAGGGGCGCTCGCCGCGGGCTTTGGCGCCTGTGGGGTCGCGGTCGGCGGCCTGTTCCGCGGTACCCGGTCACGGTCTGAGAGGGCCGTCGTGCGCGGTCACCGGTGACGGCAGTGACGTCGTGCCCATGAGGTGGCGGTCCACGGCCGCCGCGGCCCCGCGGCCCTCCGCGATCGCCCACACCACCAGGGACTGGCCGCGCCCGGCGTCCCCGGCGACGTACACCCCGGGCACGTTCGTCGCGTAGCCGCCGTCCCTGGCGACCGTGCCGTCCGGCGCCACCGTCACTCCCAGTTCCGAGACCGCGCTCCCGACGGTCACCTGTGGCCCCCGGAACCCCAGCGCGAGCAGCACCAAGTCGGCCCTGAGGATCCGCTCGGCACCCGGCACCGGACGCCGCCGCTCATCGACAGTGCCCAGGTGAACGGCCTGCACCCGCCCCGCGGCGTCCCCGGAGAACCGCAGCGTCGAGGCCGCGAAGAGCCGCGCGTCGGCGTCCGGATTCTGGCCGAAACCCAACGCCTCGGCCTCCTCGTGAGCGGGGGAGACCCGGTGCACGGTGGGATACGTGGGCCACGGGTCGGCCGTCTCGTCCCGCTCCGTCGGGGGGAGCGCGCGGATGTCCACCTGGGTCACGGACGCGGCGCCCTCCCGGACCGCCGTGCCCAGGCAGTCCGCCCCGGTGTCGCCGCCGCCCACGATCACGACGTGCCGGCCGGCGGCGGACAGCGGGGAGACGCCGAGGTCGCCCTCGCACACGCGGTTGGCCTGCGGCAGGTACTCCATGGCCTGTGTGACGCCCGCGAGCTCCCGCCCCGGCACCGGAAGTTCCCGCCACGCCGTGGCCCCGACGGCGAGCACGATCGCGTCATGGCGGCTCCGCAGCGCCGCCGCGCCGATGTCCCGGCCGACCTCCGTCGACGTACGGAACCTCGTGCCCTCGGCCCGCAGCTGCGCGAGCCGCCGCTCCAGATGGTGCTTCGCCATCTTGAACGCGGGGATCCCGTAGCGCAGCAGCCCGCCCGCCCGGTCGTCCCGCTCGTACACCACGACCGTGTGCCCCGCCCGCGTCAGCTGCTGCGCCGCCGCGAGGCCCGCGGGGCCCGACCCGACGATCCCCACCGACTTCCCGGTCAGGCGCTCCGGCGGCACCGGCGGGGCCAGGCCGTCCGCCCAGATACGGTCGGCGATCGCCGCCTCGACGTTCTTGATGGTCACCGCGGGCTGGTTGATGGCGAGGACGCAGCCCGCCTCGCACGGCGCCGGGCACAACCGGCCGGTGAACTCGGGGAAGTTGTTCGTCGCGTGCAGCCGCTCGGCGGCGGCGCGCCAGTCGGCCCGCGAGACCAGGTCGTTCCACTCGGGGATCAGGTTCCCCAGCGGACAGGCCTCGTGGCAGAACGGGACCCCGCAGTCCATGCACCGGTCGGCCTGCTCCTCGATCAGGGGCAGCGGCGCCCCGGGGACGTACGCCTCGTCCCAGTCCTTCACCCGCTCGCCCACCGGCCGCCGCGGCCACTCCCGGCGCGGGTGCCGCAGGAACCCCTTGGGGTCGGCCATGGCCGTCTCCCTACGCGTAGGGCGCGTCTTTCAGCCACCACGGTATGCCGGGGAGACGGGGTCGGCATGTGCTCCGGGGGCGGCGGAGCGGCGCAGGACCGGCCGGGAACTCCCAGGTCAGGCGGAGGTCTCCCGGGCCGGGCCGAGGCCTCTCAGGTCAGGCCGAGGATGAAGGAGACCGTCGCGGCGGTGGCGGCACCCGTCCGGATGTGGTTCCACATCGTCCATTCGGCCACGTACGTACGCCAGTACGCCGCGCCGGACTCCGATGCCGCGTCGACCTTCGCCAGCTCGTTGTTGCGCGGCACGTTCGCCACGACCGTCACCCCGAAGCAGCCGAAGAGATACAGCGCGCAGCCGAGCAGCAGCTCCACCGCGCCCTCGTCGGGCCAGACCACGAAGGTGACCACGGCCAGCACCACAGTGACGCCGGTCGCCCCCATGAACACGGCCATGAACGGCGGCCTGACCGCCGTGACGTTGATCGCGTTCATCGCGGCGATGCCCTGGGGCGACGGCAGCGCGGCGAGCCCCCGCATCACGAAGGTGGAGAAGCCGATGAACACTCCGGCGACGAGGGCACAGGTCACCGCACCGAGAACGGTGAGCACGAAGTACGGTCCGTCGATCATGGCTACTCCCTGGGTGGGTCCGGCCTCCGACGGCCGGCGTGGCGCGCCCGATCCTGCACGGCGCGGTGTGTCTGTGACCAGTCAAGGACCCCACAGTTCCGAACGCCATACGCGACCCCCGCGCCTCCATGTGCGGACGTCTCGCAGGCCGGGGGCCCGGCCCGCTCCAGCGGGGGCGTCCCGTCTCACCCGACGGGAACGACGAGGCAATCGACGAGGCAATTTCAGCCCGTCCGGCGCTTGAGGACGAGGCGCGGAGCGCCGATTCGACGGTGCCCCGGTCCCACCCGAAGGGAACCTCCACCCCCGGGGCCCGGGGCGGAGCCCTGGTTTCGGGAAGGGGCGGGACTGGGGAACGCCCCGCAGGGCCACCGCCCCGCACCGTCCGGCACTGGGCCCCTCAGGCCCCGGCACCCCACTCCGGCCCGCCCTCCCCGGCCCCCGGCCCGGCCCCCCGCCACCCCCGCAACAGCTCCTCCAGGACCCCCGCGATGGCACGCCGCGCCTCGCCCCGTGGCACCCCGCGCATCAGCAGCGCGTCGTACTCCGTGTCCGTGTGCCGTACCGCGGCGATCACCGCCGCCGTCACCGCTCTCGGCGTCAGGGCGCGTCCTGCGGCGCTGCGTCCCACGCGGCCGCTGCCCCGGGCACCCGCGTGCGCGGCGATCGCACTGGCCCGGTCCGGCGGGCAGCCCGGGAACAGCCGGCGGATCTCCGCCGCGAACTCCCCGACGAATCGCACGTCCTCCCCGGCCCGCCGGGCGCCGTCCCGCGCCCGCCGCCGCGCCCGCGCGTCCGCGTCGGCCAGGCAGCGCTCCTCGGCCCGGACGAGCGCCGCCTCCTCGACCAGGACGCCCTGCCGCTCGTACCGGCTCTTGCGCCGGTTGAACCGCACGACCACCGCGGCAAGCCCACTGCCCTCCCGCGCCCGCCGCGTCAACGCCGTGTCCCCGCGCGGCAGATACACCAGGTGCCCGAGGTCCGCGCAGTCCAGGCAGCGTGGCCCGCCGCCCTCGTCGACCAGCAGCGACAGCGGCCCGCCCCGGCACTCCACACAACGCCTGCGCTTCAGCGGCTGGATGACGACGGGCCCGGTGCGCACGCGAGGAACGGCCATGCCCGGTTCATGCCCGCCCACCGGCACCCCGCATCATGGGCCCGTGCGACTCGAAGCGATCACCTGGGAACGGCTCACGGACACCCTCGCCGACCGACTGCTCGGCCTGGAGCCGCGGGACGGCGGCGTCTGGCCGCGCGTCGCCTTCGACGGCGCCCCCGCCGCCCGCCCCGGCGAACTCGCCACCGCGGTGGCCGAGGCGCTGCGCGTGCGCGGGCGGCCCTCGCTCGTCGTCGGCACGTCCGGGTTCCTGCGGCCCGCCTCGCTGCGCCTCGAGTACGGCCACGAGGACGTCGAGGCGTACTACAGCGGCTGGTTCGACACCGGCGCCCTCTGGCGCGAGGTCTTCGGACCGCTGGACCCCGGCGGCACCGGCCGCGTCCTGCCCGACCTGTGGGACCCGCACGCCGACCGCGCCACCCGCACCCCCTACGTCCAACTCCCTCCCGGCGCCCTGCTGTTGCTGCACGGCCCGCTGCTCCTCGGCCACTGGTTCCCCCTCGACCTGACCGTGCACGTCCACCTCTCCTCCGGCGCCCTGCGGCGGCGCACCCCGCCGGACGACCAGTGGACCCTGCCCGCCTTCGACCGGTACGAGGCGGAGGCCGACCCCACCGCGGCGGCCGACGTCGTCGTCCGGGCCGACGACCCGCGCCACCCGGCCTGGACAGGCTGATCCGACCGGCCTCGGCTCGACCGCGTCCGGCCCGGACCGCCTCCGACCAGCGCCGATCCGTCCCGCGGCGGCTGCGGGTGCGGCCCGTGGGCGCCGCGACGAGAATGAGGACGCCGGGACTAGCGACGCCCCCGCGCCGCGCCGGCCGTCCGGCACCGGGAGGTACCCATGACCACCGCCGGAGACATCATGCACCGGGGTGCCCAGTGGATCCCCGCGCACGAGACCCTGGACCGCGCGGCCCAGCTCATGCGCCAACTCGACGTGGGCGCCCTGCCCATCAGCGACCAGAACGACCGCCTGTGCGGCATCCTCACCGACCGGGACATCGTCGTCGGCTGCGTCGCGATGGGGCACGACCCGGCCAAGGTCACCGCGGGCGACATGGCCAAGGGCACACCCCGCTGGATCGCGTCGGACGCCGACGTCGATGCGGTGCTGCACGAGATGCAGGGCCACCAGATCCGCAGGCTGCCCGTGATCGAGAACAAGCGCCTCGTCGGGATGATCAGCGAGGCCGACCTCGCCCAGCACCTGACGGACGAACAGCTCTCCGCCTGGGTCGAGAGCGTCTACGCCAAGTCCTGACCGGCCCCGCGCCCGCCCGTCCCGCGCCTGCCCCCTCCCGGCCCTCCGTCACAGCCAGCCGCTGCGCCGGAAGCCGCGGTACAGCAGGACACACGCCGTCGCTATCACTCCCATCACCAGGCCGTATCCGTACTGCCAGCGCAGCTCGGGCATGTGGTCGAAGTTCATGCCGTAGACCCCGCAGACCATCGTGGGCACGGCGACGATGGCGGCCCAGGCCGTGATCTTCCGCATGTCCTCGTTCTGCGCGACCGTCACCTGGGCGAGGTGGGCCTGGAGGATCGAGTTCAGCAGTTCGTCGAAGGCCGCTATCTGTTCGGTGACCCGCTTGAGGTGGTCGTCCACGTCGCGGAAGTACGCCTGTATCTCCGGGGCGACGAGCCGCATCGGCTTGGCGGCGAGGATCTGGAGCGGGCGGCCGAGCGGCACCACCGCCCGCTTCAGCTCCAGGAGCTCGCGCTTGAGCTGATAGATCCGGCCCGGGTCGGCCCCGCGGGCGCCCTCGGGCGCGAACACCTCCGCCTCGACCTGGTCGATGTCGGCCTGCACCGAGTCCGCCACCGCCAGATAGTCGTCCACGACCTGGTCCGCGATGGCGTGCAGGACCGCCGCAGGGCCCTGCGCCAGCTGGTCCGGCGTCCCCTCAAGCTCCTCGCGCAGCGGGCCGAGCGAGCCGTGCCTGCCGTGCCGCACGGTGATCACGAACTCCTTGCCGACAAAGACCATGATCTCGCCGGTGTCCACCACCTCGCTGGTCGCGGTCAGCTCCGCGTGCTCCACGTAACAGACCGTTTTGAACACGGCGAACAGCGTCTGGCCATAGCGCTCGACCTTCGGCCGCTGGTGGGCGTGCACCGCGTCCTCGACCGCCAGCGGGTGCAGGTCGAAGAGCTCGGCGATGCCCGCGAACTCCCGCTCCGTCGGTTCGTGCAGCCCCAGCCACACGAAGCCGTCGTCGTGCTTGCGGACCTGGCCCACGGCCTCGACGAGATCGCCGTCGCGGGCGGGTGTCTGGCGCACCCCCTTGCGATAGGTCACGCACTTCACCACCGACGAGCCCAGCGGGGAGCGGACGGGGTGGCTCAGGTCGACGCGAGGCCCACGCCGGGTCAGTCCCGCGACCTTGCGCAGGCCGCGGACGCTCCGCAGATTCCCGACCTTGCGGAGGCTTCCGACCTTCCGCAGGTTGCCCGACATCGACATGTGCAGCTCCTCGTGCTGGACTTGATGAGCAAGTCTGCCAGTCCGGTCCGACACCACGGTGAGGCCTGTGGGAACGGAATACTCCGCTCCGGAACTGTAATGATCGCCACATGACGCGAACCGACGGACATCTCCTCGACGGCAGGCCCGACCAGTCGGCGGCCCGCTCCAGCGCCTTCGCCGCCCTCTTCGACCCCACCACCTTCCGGCACATCGAACGGCTCGGGATCGGGCCCGGCTGGCGCTGCTGGGAGGTCGGCGCCTGCGGCACGTCCGTCGTGTCCTGGCTCGCCAAGCGGGTCGGCCCCACCGGCCGTGTGCTCGCCACCGCCACGGACACGGCGCCGCTCCTGACGGCAGCGCGTCCGCCCGTACAGGTCCGTGTCCACGACGTGGCCGCCGACGCGCCGCCCGCCGAGGCGTTCGACCTCGTGCACGCCCGCCTCGTCCTCACCCACGTACCGGATCGCGAGCGGGCCCTGCACTCCATGATCAAGGCGCTGCGCCCCGGCGGCCGGCTCCTGATCGAGGAGGCCGACCCCGCGCTGCAGCCGCTGGCCTGCCCCGACGAGCACGGCCCCGAGGAGGAGGCGGCGAACCGGCTGCGTGGTGGCGTGCGCGCGCTGCTCGCCGACCGCGGCGCCGACCTCGCGTTCGGGCGGGTGCTGCCGAGGCTGCTGCGCGCGGCGGGACTGCGGCAGGTGGAGGCCGACGCGTACTTCCCGCTCGTCTCCCCGGCGTGCGCGGCCCTGGAGTCCGCCACCGTCGAGCAGGTCCGCGCGGGCCTCGTCGCCGCGGGCCTCGCCTCGCACGACGACATCGAACGACACCTCACCCATGTCGCCGACCGCGTCGTCGTCCCGGCGACGGCTCCGCTGGTGTCGGCGTGGGCCCGCAAGGCTTGATCGGAGGGTGAGTCGGGGCCGGGTGGGGTTTGGAGGGGAGCGTGAGCCGGGCCGGGCGGGGCGTGGACGGGTGTGAGGCGGGGCCGGGTGGGCTTGGACTGGAGAGTGAGCCCGGGCGCGGGCGCGGGGTCTGGACCGGGGCGCCAGGTTGGACCGGGGCGTCCGGGGCTTGGCCCGAGGCGCGGGGCTCTGGAACGAGGTGCGTCCCTGGACCGGAGCGTCAGCCCGGACCTGGGCGTGAGTCCGGGTGCGGGCGCGGGGCTGTACCGAGATGCAGCCCTCGACCGGAGCGTGAGTCCACACCGGAGAGTGAGCCCGCGCGCGGAGCGCCTCACGCCCCCGGGGGAGCCCCCGCACGCCCCCCGGGAAGCGGGGCCCGCAGCTCCGGCCGGGCCCCCACCCGTGACACCGCCCGCGCCCCCGCCCTGCACCCCTCACTCACGGCGTCCCGCAGCCCCGCCCCCGCCATCCGCGACGCGACGTACGCCCCGGTGAACGCGTCGCCCGCGCCCGTGGAGTCCCGGGCGTCCGCCCGCACCGCAGGGACGCGGACCCGCACCTGCCCGTCCCGCGCGGCCAGCGCGCCGTCCCCGCCCAGCTTCACGACCACCTCGGGGAACCGGCGGCTCAGCTCGGCGGCCGCGGTGGCGGGCCCGGTCGGCCCAGCAGCGTCAGCCGGGCCCGTCGCGTCGGCGATCCCCGTCGTCCCGGGTGGTCCCGCCAGGAGCAGCGCCTCGTCGCGGCTCGGCAGCAGGACGTCCACCCCGGCCGCGTCGGCCAGGAAGCGGTCCACGCCGTGCCGGACGAGGAACCCCGCGGACGCCGGGTCCAGGCTCACCGTCACCCCACGCGCGCGTGCCGACACCAACGCCGCCCGCGCCGCCGCGCGGCTGGACTCGGCGAAGAACAGGTAGCCGGACAGGTGGAGCCAGGTCACGCCGTCGAGCAGGGCGGGCGTCCAGTCGGCGGGGGACAGGCGCAGGCACGCGCCGCTGTCCGTGAGGAAGGTCCGCTCGGCCGCCGCACCTGCCGCGTCGACCAGGCAGATCACCGTGCCTGTGGGCGCCTCGGGGTCGACGGCGACATGGGGACGTACCGAGGCGCGGCGCAGCGTCTCCTCGTGCCACGCGGCGGCGTCGGCACCCGCCCGGCCGAGGAAACGCACGTCGCGGCACCCCCAGTGCGCCGCCCAGCAGGCGACGTTGGCGCCCGCGCCGCCCGGCACGGTGCGGATCGCCGCGACGGTGTCGGTGCCGGGCGCGAGGGGCGCCCGGTGGCGGGCGACGATGTCCGTGACGACGTCACCCACGACCAGGAGGGCGCCGGTTCCGTTCGGGGAGGGCGCCGGGGGACGGTCCGGTCCGGGGGCCGTCGCGCCGGGGTCCGGTGGCTCGCCCGGTGACCCGACGCCCGCGTCCGGCGGTTCGCCCGAAGCCGTCACGCCCGCGTCCACGCCGACGCGATCCGCCCCGCGAGGCGTACGTTCCCGCGTACCGCCGCGAGGTTGGCCTCCAGGGAGGCTCCTTCGGTGTGCCGCATCAAGTGGTCGAGGAGGAACGGGGTGACCGCCTGGCCCCGCACGCCTCGCGCGGCGCACTCCCGCAGCGCCTCGTCGAGCACGCGCGCGTGGAGGGCGGGTTCGAGCTGTTCGGCCTCCGGTACGGGATGGGCCACGACGAGCGCCGACTCCGGTGCGGCCAGCGCGTCCTGGGCGCGCATGACCGCGGCGACCTCGTCCGGTGTCCGCAGCGTCCAGTCCACGTCGTGCCCGGAGTCGGTGAGGTAGAAACCGGGGAAGCGGGACGTGCCGTAGCCCGCCACCGCCACGCCCAGGGTCTCCAGGCGCTGGAGGGTCGCGGCCACGTCCAGGATCGACTTCACGCCCGCGCACACGACCGTGATCCGGGTCCGCGCGAGCAGCCCCAGGTCGGCCGACTCGTCCTGGGTGAGGGTCCACTCCCGGTGCACCCCGCCGAGCCCGCCCGTGGCGAACACGCGCAGTCCCGCGCGGGCGGCGAGCAGGGCCGTCGCGGACACCGTCGTCGCCCCGCTCGCGCCCGCCGCGACGGCGAGCGGCAGGTCCCGGTGGCCCAGCTTGCGGATGCCGTCCTCCCCGGCGACCCGCTCCAACTGGTCCTTGTCCAGGCCGATGTGGGGGCGCCCGTCGAGCACGGCGATGGTGGCGGGCACGGCGCCCTCGTCGCGTACGGCCTGTTCCAGTTCGTGGGCGACGCGCAGATTGCGGGGGCGGGGCAGCCCGTGCGCGATGATCGTGGACTCCAGGGCCACGACGGGGCGCCGTCGCGTGAGAGCCGCCTGTACCTCGTCGGACACCACCAACACGGTCAGCCTCCTGCCAGTCGGGTCTTCCTTCATCCCTGGCGGGCGGCGCCCCGCGGCAAACCCATTAAGGTGACCGGCCATGACCACGAATGATCAGAACGCGCCCTCTTTTGCCGTGCACATTCCGGATGTCGAGCTGGAGGAGGAGCCGCTCGACCCCCAGCAGATCGTCTCCGGGGACCCCGTCGTCACCGGCAAGGTCCTCTGGGAGTCCGCCGACGGCAAGCAGCTGCGCGGCATCTGGCAGATCACCCCGGGCGTGGTGACCGACACCGAGGCCAACGAGCTGTTCGTGGTCGTCAGCGGCCGCGCCACCATCGAGGTGGAGGGCGGCGACGTCCTGGAGGTCGGCCCCGGCGACGCGGCCGTGCTGCGCGAGGGCGACCGTACGACGTGGACCGTGCACGAGACGCTGCGCAAGGCGTACCACATCACCCTCGGCGGCTGAACGCCCGCGGAGGTCAGTCCTCCGGTACGGCGGCGGCCTCGGCGTCCCTGCGGCCGGGGCCGCGTGTGAACAGGGCGAACGCCGCGAGCGGCAGCAGCAGGAGCGCCGCGATCAGGTTGAGCCAGCCGTAGCTCGCCCGCGCGACCACCAGGCCCGCCACCGCGCCGCCGACGCCCGCCGCCGTGTTCATGGTCAGGTCCGAGAGGCCCTGGGCGGCGGCCCGCGCGGCCTGCGGCACCGAGTCGGTGAGCAGCGCGGACCCCGCCACGAGCCCCGCCGACCAGCCGAGGCCGAGCACGAACAGGCCTGCCGCCGTCTGCCCGTGGTTGCTCCCCGCCGTGCCCGCGAGCAGCGCCGCACAGCCGAGGAGCCCCACGGAGAGGGCGATGACGGCGAGCCGTCCGATCCGGTCCGCGAGCCGTCCCATCACCGGCGAGAACGCGTACATGCCCGCGATGTGTCCGCTGATGACCAGGCCGATCAGATCGATGCTCGCCCCGTGGTGGCCGAGGTCGACCGGGGTCATCGACATGATCGACACCATGGCGGTGTGCGCGATGGCGACCGTCACGAGCGCGAGCCGCGCCTGCGGGGAGGCGGCCACGGCGGCGAACCCGGCCCGCAGCGACCGGCCCGCCGCCGTCTGGTCCCCGCCGGGTTCCAGCGCACGGGCGGTGAGCAGCGGATCGGGACGCAGCAGCAGCGCCACCACGACCGCCGAGATCAGGAAGATCCCGGCCGCCCAGACGAAGGGCCCCGCCTCCTTCGGGATGCCGAGCCCGGAGACGCTGCGGCCCGCGGGCGCCGCGATGTTGGGCCCGAGGACCGCGCCGATCGTCGTGGCCCACACGACGTTGGAGATGGCGCGCGCCCTGGCCCCCGGCTCGGCCAGGTCGGCCGCCGCGAACCGCGCCTGGAGGTTGGCCGACGACGCCGCGCCGAACCCGGCCATGCCCACCAGGAGCAGCGGGAAGTTCCCGACGGCCGCGGCCACGACGACCACTCCCGCGCCCAACGCGCCGATCAGGTACGCCAGTACGAGGCCGGGGCGGCGGCCCCGCGCGGTCATCAGCGCCGCGAGCGGCACCGAGAGCAGCGCGGTCCCGGCGACGGTCGCGGTGGGTGCGAGCCCGGACAGCGACTCCGTGCCGCTGACCTCCTTGGCGAGCACGGCGGCCAGCGCGATCCCGGTGGCCACGCCGAGCCCGCCGAGGATCTGGCTCGCGACCAGGACCGCCGTGATCCGCCGTCGCACCGCGGGCAGTTCCTCGACGGCGACGGGTGCGGCGGTCGTGCCCCCGGTCGTGCTCATCGGGGACATCGCGGGCCACGGGGACACCTGGCGGGCGCGGAGGAGGGCGACAAGGAGGGCGAGGGCGAGGCAGATATGAGCACGTCGGAAGTGTGTCAGGACCGGTGGTGTTCATGTACATGCAGTACGGGAGGAAACCGAGTCAGCGGGCCACCCAGGTACCCGGAACACTGAGTCTGCGGGGCGCGCCGGAACACCGGGTCCAGGGCTGTCCAGGAACACCGAGTCCGGGGTCCCTCAGAACAGCGGCTCCGGAAGCACCCCCTCCAGCGCGAGCAACCGCCGCTTCGTCTCCAGGCCGCCGCCGAACCCGCCGATGCCGCCGTCGCTCTCCACCACCCGGTGGCAGGGCACCACGACCGGCAGCGGATTGGCGCCCATCGCCATGCCCACGGCCTGGGCCGCGCCGGGCTGGCCGACGCGGCGGGCCAGGTCTCCGTACCCCACGACCGTCCCGAACGGCACGCCCGCCGCCAGCTCGCGCAGCACCTGGCGGTTGAAGCCGGAGATCAGCGACCAGTCCAGCGGCAGCTCGAAGTCGCGCCGCTGTCCGGCGAAGTACGCCCGCAGCTGGCGTATGGGCTCGGCGAGCAGGGGTGAGTCGGGATCCTCGACCGGCTCGGCGCCAAGGCGGGAGCCGAGGCGCTCCAGGGCCTTGTCGCGCACGTCGTCCGTGGCGTGGAAGACGACCGTGACCAGGCCCGCGTCGGTCGCCGCAAGCAGCAGCGGACCGATGTCGCTCCCGACGACGGCCCATACGGCGCCGGACCGCGCGCCCGGCTCCCGACGCTCGTCCCGGTCCTGCTCGTTGTGCCCCATGGCGTTCATGGAGACCACGGTACGTCCGGGCACTGACAACGCCGCGGGACAAGTCGTCCCGCGGCGCCCGGCAGGCGAGAGGTCCGCCGTCGGCCGTGCGGCCGGCCGTGGTGTCGGTCGATGCCGCTCGAAGCCGCTCGAAGCCGCTCGATGCCGCTCGACGTCAGTCGTTGATCGCCCTGCGCACCACATCGGGCTTGTTGGTGATGATGCCGTTCACGCCGAAGCCCGCGACCCGCCGCGCGGCGGCGGCCTCGTCCACGGTCCACGTGAAGATCTCCAGGCGCTTGCCGTGCGCGCCCTTGAGGCGGTGGATCGCGGAGACGTAGCCGGCGGAGATGGACGTGTGCGTCGAGTTGATCTGGTCCGCGAACTTCGCGTACGCCGGGAGGTCGGCGGTCGCGGGCGTACCCAGGAAGCCGGTCTTGATGTCGGGCCGCTGGGCGTGCACCTTCTTGATGCTGTCCGCGCTGAAGCTCTGGACGACCAGCTTGTTCTTCACGTGGTCGCGGTCGAGCCAGCCGGTCTTGCGCAGCACCCGCAGGGTGTCCCGCTCGATGCCGGGGTACAGCTCGGGCTTCTTGATCTCCAGGACGAGGCTCTGGTGGTTGCGCGAGACGCGGTTCATGTACTGCGTGAGCGTCGGCACGCGCGCGCCCTTGTACTTCTCCCCGAACCAGCTGCCCGCGTCCAGCTTGGCGATCTCCGCCGCGGTGAAGTCCTTCACCTTCCACGGGGCGCGGTGGGGGAAGACCTCCTCGACGTTCGTCGTCCGCTTCAGGTTGTCGTCGTGCACGATCACGAGCACGCCGTCCTTGGTGCGCTGGACGTCGTTCTCGACCCAGCGGAAGCCCATGCGGGCGGCCTTGTCGATCGCGGCGAGCGTGTTCTCCGGGACGTAGGCGGAGGCTCCGCGGTGGGCCACGACTGTGGGGTTCTTGTGCGCGGCGGAGGCTGCGGCGACGGCGGTGTCGGCGGGTGCCTGGGCGCCGGCGGTGGAGGGGAGGACGAGTGCTCCTGTTCCCAGGAGAGCGGCGGTCGTGGCGGCTGCGGCGCGTGCGTGCACGGGTTCTCCTCGCGTCATGAGCTCACGGTTCGGTTGAGAATGACAGTGCACGGCCAACTACAGACAGGTACAGGATGACCACACGTTGAACACCGGCCTCCCAAGTGGGGACCCCAGGCGTGGAACCCGTGCTTCTTTGCCGGAAAATCGGTCGTGCGTTCACGGCTGAGCCCTACTCTCACCTCAGCCGACGGCCCGTCACCTGGCCGTCGGTCAGAGCAGACGGGGCGATCCGGGACATCCAGGTACGACAGGCGGAAGGGCTACCGCTCATGGAGGGCACGGTCGACGGCTTCAGCTACGGATTCGTCACGCCGGTGGTCGCCTATCTGATGGCCTGCTTGGGCGGCGCGCTCGGCCTGCGCTGCACCACGCGGTCGCTCCTGGTCGCGCACTCCTGGCGGCCCGGCTGGCTCGCGCTCGGCTCGGCCGCCATCGGGTCCGGCATCTGGACCATGCACTTCATCGCGATGATGGGCTTCAGCGTCGAGGGGACGCCGATCCACTACGACCGGGCGACGACCTTCGCGAGCCTCGCCGTCGCCATCGTCATGGTCGGCGTCGGGATCTTCATCGTCGGCTACCGCGGCGCCAGCGGAGCGGCGCTCTTCACCGGAGGCACCATCACGGGGCTCGGGATCGCCTCGATGCACTACCTGGGGATGGCCGGCATGCGCCTCGGCGGCAGGCTCCAGTACAACACCCTGACCGTCGCCGCCTCCGTGGTGATCGCCGTCGTCGCCGCCATCGCGGCGCTGTGGGCCGCGGGCCAGATCAGGGGCTTCCTGTGGAGCCTCGGCGCCAGCCTCGTCATGGGCCTCGCCGTCAGCGGCATGCACTACACGGGGATGGCCGCGGTCACCGTCCACCTGCACAGCCGCTCCACCGCCCCGCCCGGCGACTCGTCCCCCGAGATCCTCGCCCCCCTCATGGTCGGCCCGCTCGCCTTCCTGCTGCTCGCCGGCGTCATCGTGATGTTCGACCCGCTGATGATGCTGGGCAAGGCCGACCTGAAGGCCGCGGCGGCCCGCCCGCGCAGCGCCTCCTACCCCGTGCCCCGCTCCGGCGACCGCCAGCTCGGGCACGTCAGCCGCCGGCCGGCGGCGCGCCCCGGCCGCAGGATCCGGCGCAGGACGGGGGCGCGGACACCGCAGAAGTGGTGAGCGCGGGGGCGTTGTCAGTGGGTGGTCGTACGGTGGGTTCCATGCGGCCCGTATCGAAGATCGAACGCACGGTGGCACCTTTCGAGGTCGTCAGCCCGTACCAGCCCAGTGGCGACCAGCCCACGGCCATCGCCGACCTGGAGAAGCGCATCCGCGCGGGCGAGAAGGACGTCGTCCTGCTCGGCGCCACCGGCACCGGCAAGTCGGCCACCACCGCGTGGATGATCGAGAAGCTCCAGCGCCCCACACTCGTGATGGCGCCGAACAAGACGCTGGCCGCCCAGCTGGCCAACGAGTTCCGCGAGCTCCTGCCGAACAACGCCGTCGAGTACTTCGTCTCGTACTACGACTACTACCAGCCCGAGGCGTACGTCCCCCAGTCGGACACGTACATCGAGAAGGACTCCTCGATCAACGAGGAGGTCGAGCGCCTGCGCCACTCCGCGACGAACTCCCTGCTCACCCGCCGCGACGTCATCGTGGTCGCCTCCGTCTCCTGCATCTACGGCCTCGGCACCCCGCAGGAGTACGTGGACCGGATGGTCCCGCTCAAGGTCGGCGACGAGATCGACCGCGACCAGCTCCTGCGCCGCTTCGTCGACATCCAGTACACCCGTAACGACCTCGCCTTCACCCGCGGCACCTTCCGGGTCCGCGGCGACACCATCGAGATCTTCCCGGTGTACGAGGAACTGGCCGTGCGCATCGAGATGTTCGGCGACGAGATCGAGGCCCTCTCCACGCTGCACCCACTGACCGGCGAGGTCATCAGCGACGACGACCACCTCTACGTCTTCCCGGCGTCCCACTACGTGGCGGGTCCCGAGCGCATGGAGAAGGCGATCAACGGCATCGAGAAGGAGCTCGCCGAGCGCCTCGCGGAGCTGGAGAAGCAGGGCAAGATGCTGGAGGCCCAGCGGCTGCGCATGCGCACGACGTACGACCTGGAGATGCTCCGCCAGATCGGCTCCTGCTCCGGCGTCGAGAACTACTCGATGCACTTCGACGACCGCGGCCCCGGCACCCCGCCGCACACGCTCCTCGACTACTTCCCGGACGACTTCCTGCTCGTCCTCGACGAGTCGCACGTCACGGTCCCGCAGATCGGCGCGATGTACGAGGGCGACGCCTCCCGCAAGCGCACCCTCGTGGACCACGGCTTCCGGCTGCCGTCCGCGCTCGACAACCGCCCGCTGAAGTGGGAGGAGTTCCAGCAGCGCATCGGCCAGACCGTCTATCTGTCGGCGACCCCGGGGGCATACGAACTCTCCCGCTCCGACGGCGCGGTCGAGCAGATCATCCGCCCCACCGGCCTCGTCGACCCCGAAGTCGTCGTCAAGCCCACCGAGGGCCAGATCGACGACCTGGTGCACGAGATCCGCAAGCGCACCGAGAAGGACGAGCGCGTCCTGGTCACCACGCTCACCAAGAAGATGGCCGAGGACCTCACGGACTACTTCCTGGAACTGGGCATCCAGGTCCGCTACCTGCACAGCGACGTCGACACCCTGCGCCGCGTCGAGCTCCTGCGCGAGCTGCGCGCCGGTGAGTACGACGTCCTGGTCGGCATCAACCTCCTCCGGGAGGGCCTGGACCTGCCCGAGGTCTCCCTCGTGGCGATCCTCGACGCCGACAAGGAGGGCTTCCTGCGCTCCGGCACCTCCCTGATCCAGACGATCGGCCGCGCGGCGCGCAACGTCTCGGGCCAGGTCCACATGTACGCCGACAAGATCACCCCGGCGATGGAGAAGGCCATCGAGGAGACCAACCGCCGCCGGGAGAAGCAGATCGCGTACAACAAGGAGAAGGGCATCGACCCGCAGCCCCTCCGCAAGAAGATCAACGACATCGTCTCGGCCATCGCGCGCGAAGAGGTCGACACGGAGCAACTCCTCGGCACCGACTACCGCAAGTCGAAGGACGGCAAGAACGCCAAGGCCCCGGTGCCGTCGCTCGGCACGGCGGGCGGCGCGGCCGCCGCCAAGGGCGCGAAGGCGGGGACGGCGGGGAAGGCCGCCAAGGGCAAGGCCGCGCAGACGGTGCCCACGGACCGGCCCGCCGCCGAACTGGCCGAGCAGATCGAGGAGATGACCGCGCGGATGCGCGCCGCCGCCGCGGACCTGCAGTTCGAGATCGCGGCACGCCTGCGCGACGAGGTGTCGGAGATGAAGAAGGAGCTCCGGCAGATGAAGGAGGCAGGCCAGGCGTAGCGCAGTGTTGCAACACCGACACAAAGTGCCCGGCAGGGTGCGGCGCGGTGGACAGGGCTGCATAGGGTGATGGGCAATCGCCCGCAACGGGCGGTTGCCCAGGGCAGTTCGAGAAGGGGACAGCGCGTGACGGTCAACATGACCAAGGGCCAGGCCATCAGCCTGCAGAAGGACGACGGGGGCGCTCTGACGTCGGTGCGCATGGGACTGGGCTGGCAGGCGGCCCCGCGACGCGGCCTGTTCGGCACGCGCACGCGTGAGATCGACCTCGACGCGTCGGCCGTCCTGTTCGCCGACAAGCAGCCCGTCGACGTGGTGTTCTTCCGGCACCTCGTCAGCGACGACGGCTCCGTGCGGCACACCGGCGACAACCTGGTCGGCGGCGTCGGCCAGGGCGGCGACGACGAGGCCATCCTCGTCGACCTGCAGCGCGTCCCGGTCCACATCGACCAGATCGTCTTCACGGTGAACTCCTTCACCGGCCAGACCTTCCAGGAAGTGCAGAACGCCTTCTGCCGCCTGGTCGACGAGACCAACGGCCAGGAACTGGCCCGCTACACCCTCGACGGCGGCGGCCAGTACACCGCCCAGATCATGGCCAAGGTCAACCGCGCGGGCTCCGGCTGGCAGATGACCGCCCTCGGCAACCCCGCCAACGGCCGCACCTTCCAGGATCTGATGCCGTCGATCCTGCCGCACCTCTGAGCACCACCGCCCAGACGGCAGTCCGCACACAGGCCCGGTGAGGGGGCCTACACCAAGGGGGAACGAACGCGATGACCGCCGAGCTGGTCAGGGGGCAGAACCATCCGGTTCCCGGCACCCGCCTCGAGATCCGGGTGTCGGCCGGGAAGCCGATCGTCGCCGGTGCGACCCTCTGCGACGACCGGCGCAAGGTGCGCGGCACCTCCTGGGTCGCCCACCCCGGCGCCCCCACCCTGCCCGGACTCGAAGTGTCCCGGCAGGCGGCCGCCGACCACCGCCTCGCCGTCGACCTGGGCGCGCTGCCGGACGGCGCGCACCAGGTCAACGTGCTGCTCGCGCTGCCCGTCGGCGTCGCGGGCCCGGTCACCTTCGGCACCGTCGCCGCGCCCTTCGTGGCCGTCACCGGACTCGACGGCACCGAGATCGCCAGCTACACGATCACGGACCTGTCCGCCGAGTCCGCCGTCGTCGCCCTGGAGCTGTATCGCAAGCAGGACGTCTGGAAGGTCCGCGCGGTCGGCCAGGGCTACGCCGGCGGACTCGCCGACATGCTCGCCGACCAGGGCCTGCCCGAGGCCCAGGAGCTAGCGACCGCCATCAACGACGCGGTGGCGCGCGGCCTCGCCCGCTCGGTGGCCGCGCCCCCGCCCCGCCCCGCGGACGAGACCCGCGTGCGCGCCGCCGCCCAGGGCCACACGAGCCCCGGTCGACAGCCCTCGGCACCCGAGCCGGGCCCCGACACCGCCCCCCAGGCCGTCACCCCCGCGCCCGCCGACGGCGGCCGGCCCCCGGAGCCCGTCACCCCTGCGGCCGGCGACGCCACCCCGCCCGCGCAGCCCGGCGACGGCGGCCCCGTGAACTACACCCACCCGCGCCGCCGCCAGACCAGCGCGCCCCCACCGCCTCCGCCCACCGCGCCGCCCGCCGCCCCCGGTCGGCCCGCCCGCCCCGTCGCGGGCGACGCCACCGGCTGGTCCCTGGAGGAGCGGCTGTACAACCAGGTGTGGGGCATGTTCGAGGACCTGGCCCGGTCCGCGTCGGCGTACCGCAGCGCGGTGGACTTCGCCGACTCCCGCATGGAGCAGGAGCTGGACAAGGTCCTCTCCGACCCGCGCAGCCGCATCGGCGGCACCGGCGACGCCGCGCGCGAGGCCGCCCGCGCCCGCCACGGCGACCTCGTCGACCAGGCCCGGGCCGCCCTCGACCGGGACCTCGCCCAGCTCGCCGCCGAGGCGGAGGTCGTCGAGCCCGCCCTGCCCCCGGCGTTCGCCGACTGGTCGAGCCCGGTCTGGCAGGGGTACCGCGCGCCCATGGAGATCCCCATGGCCCTGCGCCTCGGCGGCCTCCATCTGCCCGAGCGCCCGGACCTGCGCATCCCCATGCTCGTCCGGCTGCCTCTGGAGCGCGGCCTGTGGATCGACAGCGGCCGCTCCGGCACGGACTCCCTCGCGGACGCCGACCAGCTGCGCCGCCTCGCCCTGGACAGCGCCGTCGCGCACGCCGCGCGGCTGCTCGCCTCGTATCCGCCCGGCGCGTTCACCGTGCACGTCATCGACGCCGCGGGCAGCGGCATGAGCGCGTTCGCCCCGCTGGTGAGCGCCGGGGTCCTGGACGAGCCGCCCGCGACCGGCGCCGCGGCCGCCGCCGCCGTGCTCACGCGGCTCACCCAGCGCGTGGACCTCGTCCAGATGGCGGTCCGCGGCGGCATGGCCGACGCGCTGCCGCAGGACCTGGACACCGGCGAGCACCTCCTGATCGTCAACGACTTCCCGCACGGCTTCGACGACCGCGCCGTGACCCGGCTGCGCTACCTCGCGGACGAGGGCCCCGCCGTCGGCGTGCACCTGATGCTGGTCGCCGACCGCGAGGACGCCTCGGAGTACGGCCCGCTCCTCGACCCGCTGTGGCGGGCCCTGCTGCGCCTCACCCCGGTCCCTGAGGACCACCTCGCGGACCCGTGGGTGGGCCACGCGTGGACGTACGAACCCTCGCTCGCCCCGCCCGGCAGCCAGGTCCTCAGCCACGTCCTCGACCGCGTGGGCGCGGCCCGCCGCACCGGGAGCCGCTGAGCCACCGCCGCGCGTCACCAAGTCGACAAATGCCCCACCGGTCCCTCCCGTACCGGCGCCGCCAAGTCGACCTAGAGACTGACGGGTGCCCGCGCACCCCTCTGAGCTGGCCATTTGGCGCTCGTTTGCCGGTCCCTTTACCTAACCTTGGTCTTTCGCGTACTCTTCTCAGTGCGGAGGGGAGTACTCCCAGACGAGACGTACCCGTCAATACGGACCGCCATCGGTCCCGGGGCGTCGGACCGGGGCGCGCGGACAGCGCCCGGGTGGAAGAGACCTCCGGCAGCGACGACGCTGATCAGTAGCCGTACGACGCCGGAGGCGCAGTGGACGTTTCTATGACCTTGTGGGTGACGACCGTTCTCGGTCTGTGTGCCCTGATCGCGGTCGACTTCTTCATCGGGCGCAAGCCCCATGACGTGTCGATCAAGGAAGCCGGAATCTGGACGATCGTCTGGATCATCCTCGCCGTGCTCTTCGGCCTCGGCCTGCTGTTCGCGGGCGAGACGCAGGCGTCCGGCGAGTTCTTCGCGGGCTTCATCACCGAGAAGTCGCTCTCCGTCGACAACCTCTTCGTCTTCATCCTGATCATGGCGAAGTTCTCGGTGCCCTCCCACCTCCAGCAGCGCGTGCTGCTGTTCGGTGTGCTGATCGCCCTGGTCCTGCGAGCGATCTTCATCGCCGCCGGCGCCGCGGTCATCGCCAACTTCTCCTGGGTCTTCTACATCTTCGGCGCGTTCCTGATCTACACCGCCTGGAAGCTCATCCAGGAGGCGCGTGCCGACGAGGAGGAAGAGGACTGGGAGGAGAACCGCCTCCTGAAGTCCATCGAGAAGAAGTTCGGCGTCTCCGACCGGTACGAGGGCACGAAGCTCTTCATCCGGAAGAACGGCAAGAAGATCATGACGCCCCTCATGGTCGTCATGCTCGCCATCGGCACGACCGACGTCCTGTTCGCCATGGACTCCATCCCGGCGATCTTCGGCCTCACCCAGGACCCGTACATCGTCTTCACCGCCAACGCCTTCGCCCTGATGGGCCTGCGGCAGCTGTACTTCCTCATCGGCGGACTGCTCAAGAAGCTGGTCCACCTGAGCTACGGCCTGTCGGTGATCCTCGGCTTCATCGGTGTGAAGCTCGTGCTGCACGCCCTGCACGAGAACGGCGTGCACGTCCCCGAGATCTCCATCCCGGTCTCGCTCGGCGTCATCTGCGGTGTCCTGATCATCACCACGATCACCAGCCTCATGGCCTCCAAGAAGCAGGCGGAGCGCGATGCGGCCGAGGCCGGCAGCGGTGAGCAGACCGGCAAGGACGACGCCCAGAAGGACAGCGTCGAGGCGTGACGGCAGACGTCAGAGCGCTCTGCACGCAGTCGGCTCGAAGGCGCCTCCGGTGAGAACCGGTGAGGACCGGCGGGTACGGACTGTGTGAGAACCACCCGGAGCGGTGCTCGCCGCGGTCCACCACGCCGAGGTCATCGCGCACCGCTTCCGCATGAAAGGAACCTATGAAGTCGCGGCCCTCCCGTGAGCGGGGCAGCATCGAAAACATGATCCCTAAGCTCCGGGCACTCGCCGCACGGTGGACGACCGCCGTGCCCGTGCTCGGAATCGTCCTCCTCGCCCTCACCTGGGGGCGCTCCCTGTCGGGCGTGGTCGTCGCCCTGGTGACGGCGGTCCTCGCCGGAGCGGTGCTCGCCGCGGTCCACCACGCCGAGGTCATCGCGCACCGCGTCGGCGAACCCTTCGGCTCCCTCGTCCTGGCCGTCGCGGTCACCATCATCGAGGTCGCCCTCATCGTCACCCTCATGGTCGACGGCGGCGACAAGAGCTCCACGCTGGCCCGCGACACCGTCTTCGCCGCCGTGATGATCACCTGCAACGGCATACTCGGCCTCTGTCTGCTGACCGGCGCCCTGCGCCACCGCGTCGCCGTCTTCAACTCCGAGGGCACCGGCGCCGCGCTCGCGACCGTCGCCACGCTGGCCACGCTCAGCCTGGTCCTGCCGACCTTCACGACGTCCAAGCCCGGGCCGGAGTTCTCCACGGCACAGCTCACGTTCGCCGCCCTGTCGTCCCTCGTCCTGTACGGCCTGTTCGTCGCGACGCAGACCGTGCGGCACCGCGACTACTTCCTGCCGGTCACCAAGGAGGGAGAGGTCGTCGACGAGGACGACCATGCCGAAGGCCCCTCCGCCCGTACCGCCCTGATCAGTCTCGGTCTGCTCGCGCTCGCCCTCATCGGCGTCGTCGGGCTCGCCAAGGGCGTGTCGCCCACCATCGAGTCGGGCGTCGAGTCGGCCGGTCTGCCGCACGCCGTCGTCGGCGTGATCATCGCGCTGCTCGTGCTGCTCCCGGAGACCATCGCGGCCGTGCGCGCGGCCCGCCGGAACCGCGTCCAGACCAGCCTGAACCTGGCCCTCGGCTCGGCGATGGCCAGCATCGGCCTGACCATCCCCGCCGTCGCCATCGCCTCCGTGTGGCTGTCCGGGCCGCTCGTGCTCGGCCTCAGCTCGACCCACATGGTGCTCCTCGTGCTGACCGTCCTCGTCGGCACCCTCACGGTCGTGCCCGGCCGCGCGACGCCCTTGCAGGGCGGTGTGCACCTGGTGCTGTTCGCGGCGTACCTGGAGCTGGCGATCAACCCCTGACGTGCGGGAGCGGGCGGTGTCGGCCCCGGGATCACCCCGTGGCCGGCACCACCGCCTCCTCGCGCACGGGCCGCGTCTCCGGAAGCAGCGCGAAGCACCCGAGGCTCAGCACCGCCACGGCCGTCAGATACGCCGCCACACCCCACGGGGTGCCCTCGCCGCTCGCCGCCGCGGTCGCCACCATCGGCGTGAGCGCCCCGCCGAGGACACCGGCCAGGTTGTAGCCCACCGCCGCCCCCGTGCAGCGCACCCGCGGCTCGTACAGCTCCGGCAGATACGCGGCGATCACGGAGAACATCGTGACGAACGCAAGCAGCGCCACCAGGAAGCCCAGGAACATCAGGAGCGGCTCACCCGTGGCGAGGAGAGCGACCATGGGGAACATCCACAGGGCGATCGCCGTGCACCCCACCAGGCACATCGGCCGCCGCCCGTACCGGTCGCCCAGGACGGCCGCCACGGGTGTCAGCGCGCCCTTGACGACGACGGCGGCCATGATGCACGCCAGCATGACGGTACGGCTGACACCGAGCTGCTCCACGCCGTACGAGAGCGACCACGTCGTGACGGCGTAGAACACCGCGTACCCGACGGCGAGCGCGCCCGCCGTGAGCAGCACGAGCCGCCAGTGTCCGCGCGCCACCTCGACGAGCGGTACGCGCGCGTGCTCGCGCACCTGGAGGAAGTCCGGGCTCTCCGTGAGCGAGGCACGCAGCGCGATCCCCGCCACGGCGAGCACCCCCGCTCCCCAGAACGGAATCCGCCACCCCCAGGAGGCGAACTGCGCCTCCGTCAGGGTCGCGGACAGCGCCAGCGTCACGCCGTTGGCCAGCAGGAACCCGATGGCGGGCCCGACCTGCGGGAAGCTCGCCCACAGCGCGCGCCGTTCGGGCGGCGCGTGCTCGGCGGTCAGCAGCACCGCACCACCCCACTCGCCGCCGAGTCCCACGCCCTGCACGAAACGCAGCACGAGCAGCAGCACAGGGGCGGCCACACCGATCGTCTCGTACGTCGGTACGCAGCCCACGGCGACGGTGGCGAGGCCCGTCAGGAGCAGCGAGATCACCAGGACGGGCCGGCGGCCGCGCCGGTCACCGAGGTGCCCGAAGAGCACGGAGCCGAGCGGCCGGGCCACGAAGCCCACTCCGAATGTCGCGAACGCCGCGAGAGTTCCCGCCAGTGGGGAGAACGTCGGAAAGAACAGCGGCCCGAGGACGAGGGCCGCCGCGGTGCCGTAGATGAAGAAGTCGTAGAACTCGATGGCCGTCCCGGCGAGCGACGCGGCGGCGAGCCGGGGCAGCGAAGGGGGCGTGGGCTGGGGCGTGCTGTGGGCTGTGGGCTGGGATTCTGACGGAGAGTCACTGGTGTGCACGGTGCGTCAACTACCCGGTGTGACGGGCGGTTACGGGGGCGCGCGGGAGTCCGAGGGCGCGCCGGAAAGCCCGGCGGCGCGCCCCGCCCGCGGGCGCCGACGCACCGCCCGCGCGCGTGTCAGTACGTGACCGTGATCCGCCGCTCGTCCCCGTCGACCCGCACGGTGCCGCCGTACGGGATCACGTACTGCGGATCCGTGTGCCCGAGGTCCACGTCGAAGACGGCCATGGTGGCGGGGGCGTACGCGGAGAGCGCGGCCAGTACGGCCTCGCGCTGCTCGCGGGCGTAACGGACGCGCTCCTCGGGGCCGTTGGGGCGGTCGAGGCTCCAGCGCTTGGCGCGGCCCATGATCAGCGCGGCGAAGCGCGCGAGCAGTCCGCGCTCGCCCATGGCGCGCAGGATCCGGAAGACCTCGGCGGGGGAGGGGAGTTCCTCCGTCGTCTCCAGGAACAGCACGTGCCCGTCGTACGCGGCGGGGTCGGCGACCTCGCGGTCGGCCATCAGGAGCCCGGCAAGGACCTCCAGACAGCCACCCCAGGAGCGCCCCTCCACGACTCGCTCGGCGCCCTCCGGCAGATGCCAGCTCCAGCCCTCGCCCGGCTCCGTCGGCGGCTCCACGGCGAGGGCCGCCGGGTCGTCCCAGGAGCCGTCGATGTCACGGAAGCGCTCGGCGGGGCGCAGCTCGTAGGGGCCGGGCGTGAACAGGGCGGCGCGCAGCGAGTCGGCGGTCGGGGCGGCCATGGCCCCCGGTCGCCCCAGCTCGCACATCACCGACGCCCCGTGGAAGCTGACGACGCCGGTCTGCCACAGGAAGGCGTGCAGGTTGGTGTTGTCGCTGAACCCGAAGAACGGCTTGGGGTGCGCCCGGATCAACTCCCGGTCGAGGAACGGCAGCACGGTGATCTGGTCGTCGCCGCCGATGCTCGCGACGATCGCCTTGATCTGCGGATCGGCGAACGCGGCGTGCAGGTCGTCGGCCCGCTGCTGCGGCGACGCCCCCATCTTGCGCGTCGTCGGATACTCCACCGGCTCCAGGAGGAAGTCCGTCCGCAGCCGCCGCAGGCCCAGTTCGTAGGGGAGCGGGAAGAGCTCCGGCAGTCCGGCCGCGGGCGACACGACGGCGACGCGGTCGCCCGGGGCGGGCTTCGGCGGATACAGCGGCGGGTGCGGGCGGCCGGGTGGTGTCATGCCCGGCAGCGTACGTCCCGGCTCACCGCGCCCGCACCGTGATAAACCGTCTGTGAGCAGCAGTCCGACGCACGGAGGTCCCTGTGCCCCACACCCTCGCCACCGCCCCCGTCCTGATCCTGAACGGGCCCAACCTGAACCTCCTGGGCCGTCGGCAGCCGGAGATCTACGGCACCGACACGCTCGCCGACGTCGAGGCGATGTGCGCCGAGGCGGCCGCGGCGCACGGCGGGACGGTGGACCTGCGGCAGTCCAACCACGAGGGTGAGCTGGTCGACTGGATCCACGAGGCGCGCGAGCACCACGCGGGCATCGTCATCAACCCGGCCGCGTACTCGCACACGTCGGTCGCCATCCTGGACGCGCTCAACACGTGCGACGGCATGCCGGTGGTGGAGGTCCACATCTCCAACATCCACCAGCGTGAGGCGTTCCGGCACCACTCGTACGTCTCGCAGCGCGCCGACGGCGTCATCGCGGGCTGCGGAGTGCAGGGGTACGTGTTCGGGGTGGAGCGGGTGGCGGCGCTGCTGGGGCGGGGCTAGGCCCGCCCCAGCAGGGGTCACCAGCCGCGTGCGCGCCACTCCGCGAGGTGCGGACGCTCGGCGCCCAGCGTGGTGTCCTTGCCGTGGCCCGGGTAGACCCACGTCTCGTCCGGAAGCGTGCCGAAGATCTTCGTCTCGACGCCCTCGATGAGGCTCGCGAACCGCTCCGGGTCCTCCCAGGTGTTGCCGACGCCTCCGGGGAAGAGGCAGTCGCCGGTGAAGACGTGCGGGTGGCCGTGCGGGTCGTCGTAGACGAGGGCGATCGAGCCCGGGGTGTGGCCCACGAGGTGCCGGGCGGTGAGCGAGATCCGGCCGAAGGTGATGGTGTCGCCGTCGTCGACGAGGACGTCCGTCGGCGTCGGGATGCCCTCGGCGTCCTCGCGGCCCGCGTACGTGCGCGCGCCGGTCGCCGCGACGACCTCCTCGAGGGCCTGCCAGTGGTCGCCGTGCTGGTGGGTCGTGACGACGGCCTTGACGCCGTCGTCACCGATGAGGCTCAGCACCGTCTGCGGGTCGTTCGCCGCGTCGATCAGGAGCTGCTCGTCGGTGGCCCGGCAGCGCAGCAGGTAGGCGTTGTTGTCCATCGGGCCGACCGCGACCTTCGAGATCATCAGGTCCTGCAGCTCGTGCACGTCCGCGGGCCCGCCGACCTTCACCACTCCGCTGTACGTCATGCGACTCAGCCTATAGCGGGGGGAGGGCGGGCAGGGAGCCGCCTTCGACGGTCAGCTCGGCCCCGTCGCGGCGCCCGGCGAGCCAGCCCAGGAGGTCCGCCTGACGGCCGCTGATGGTGACGTCGGCCGTGCGCCCGTGGCCCTGCTCGACCTGCTCCAGGGTGACGCCTTCGACGGCGCCCGTGGCGAGCACGCGGCCGTCGTCCTGCCGGATGTCCACGGCGGGCAGGCCCGGGTGGTTCCTGAAGCGGTTGACGAGGAAGTTGATCTCGCGCTGGGTGAACTCGGGGGACAGGTCCTCCAGCTCGTAGCCGACGCCGAGGTCCACGTGGTGCAGCTCCACCTCGATCCAGCGCCGGAACGGCACGTTGGCGGCCGTGTCCTTGACGCCGTTGCGCAGCTCCACGGTGCGGGACCAGTCCGCGGGGGCGGCGCCCTCGTCCTGGAAGCGGGCCGCGGACTCCCGCAGGTCGGCGAGCTGCACGTCCAGCGCCCGCGGAGCGTCCCGCTCGATGTCGGCGTCCCGCGCCTCCCCGCTCACGTACATGGGCCGCCCGGCCAGAACATTCACCAGAGCGTCGGCGTTCCGCGCCACGTGGGCGAGGACGTGGCCCCGCGTCCAGCCGGGAAGCCGTGACGGCTCGGCCGTCGAAACGTTGTCCAATGCGGTGGCTGCGGCGAGCAGCCGTTCGGTCGCGTCACGTACAGACGCCAGGTCGCGCACATGATCAATCATGGGCCCGACGATAGCTGCGCCACACGTTCGGGTGAAGGCGGTGGGCGAGGCCCGCAAATCGAATGTCCGTGCTATAAGGTCGGTTGCGGCATCGGGCATTCTTGGTAGTCCGGGTCTCATCGACCTCCGGGTCTCGCGAACCAGAGAATCCGGCCCGGCGTTGTCAGTGGGTCGCCCTAGTCTGTGAACGACGGGGGCCCCGCCCCTGTCACTTCTCTCAAGAAAGGTGCGGACCGGCGTGGCCGACCGTCTCATCGTCCGTGGCGCGCGCGAGCACAATCTCAAGAACGTCTCGCTCGACCTCCCGCGTGACTCCCTCATCGTCTTCACCGGTCTGTCCGGGTCCGGCAAGTCCTCGCTCGCGTTCGACACGATCTTCGCCGAGGGCCAGCGGCGCTACGTCGAGTCGCTCTCGTCGTACGCCCGCCAGTTCCTCGGCCAGATGGACAAGCCGGACGTCGACTTCATCGAGGGACTGTCCCCCGCGGTCTCCATCGACCAGAAGTCGACCTCGCGCAACCCGCGCTCCACGGTCGGCACCATCACCGAGGTCTACGACTACCTGCGCCTGCTGTTCGCGCGCATCGGTAAGCCGCACTGCCCCGAGTGCCGCCGCCCGATCTCCCGGCAGTCCCCGCAGGCCATCGTCGACAAGGTCCTCGAACTGCCCGAGGGCAGCCGCTTCCAGGTGCTCTCACCGCTGGTGCGCGAGCGCAAGGGCGAGTTCGTCGACCTCTTCGCCGACCTCCAGACCAAGGGGTACAGCCGCGCCCGGGTGGACGGCGCGACCATCCAGCTCTCCGAGCCGCCCACGCTGAAGAAGCAGGAGAAGCACACCATCGAGGTGGTCGTCGACCGCCTCACGGTGAAGGACTCCGCCAAGCGCCGCCTGACCGACTCCGTGGAGACCGCGCTCGGCCTCTCCGGCGGCATGGTCGTCCTGGACTTCGTCGACCTCCCCGAGGACGACCCCGAGCGCGAGCGGATGTACTCGGAGCACCTCTACTGCCCGTACGACGACCTGTCCTTCGAGGAGCTCGAGCCCCGCTCCTTCTCCTTCAACTCGCCTTTCGGCGCCTGCCCCGACTGCACCGGCATCGGCACGCGCATGGAGGTCGACCCGGAGCTGATCGTCCCGGACGAGGACAAGTCGCTCGACGAGGGCGCGATCCACCCCTGGTCCCACGGCCACACCAAGGACTACTTCGGCCGCCTCGTCGGTGCCCTCGCCGACGCGCTCGGCTTCGCCACGGACATGCCCTGGGCGGGCCTGCCCCAGCGCGCCAAGAAGGCCCTGCTGCACGGCCACAAGACCCAGATCGAAGTGCGCTACCGCAACAGGTACGGCAGGGAGCGCGTCTACACCACCGCCTTCGAAGGCGCCGTCCCCTTCGTCAAGCGGCGGCACAGCGAGGCCGAGAGCGACGCCAGCCGCGAGCGCTTCGAGGGCTATATGCGCGAGGTGCCCTGCCCCACCTGTGAGGGCACCCGCCTCAAGCCGATCGTCCTCGCCGTCACGGTCATGGGGCGGTCCATCGCCGAGGTCTCCGCGATGTCGATCAGCGACTGCGCGGACTTCCTCGCCGAGCTGCGGCTCGACGCCCGCGACAAGAAGATCGCCGAGCGGGTCCTGAAGGAGGTCAACGAACGACTGCGCTTCCTGGTCGACGTCGGCCTGGACTACCTCTCCCTGAACCGCGCCGCGGGCACCCTCTCCGGCGGCGAGGCCCAGCGCATCCGCCTGGCCACCCAGATCGGCTCCGGCCTGGTCGGCGTGCTGTACGTCCTGGACGAGCCGTCCATCGGCCTGCACCAGCGCGACAACCACCGCCTCATCGAGACCCTCGTCCGGCTGCGCGACATGGGGAACACCCTGATCGTCGTCGAGCACGACGAGGACACCATCAAGGTCGCCGACTGGGTCGTGGACATCGGCCCCGGCGCGGGCGAGCACGGCGGCAAGGTCGTGCACAGCGGCTCCCTGAAGGAACTGCTCGCCAACGACAAGTCGGTCACCGGCCAGTACCTGTCGGGCAAGAAGGCCATCCCCGTCCCCGACATCCGCCGCCCCGCCGACCCCACCCGCCGCCTCACGGTGCACGGCGCCCGCGAGAACAACCTCCAGGACATCGACGTCTCCTTCCCGCTCGGCGTCCTCACCGCCGTCACCGGCGTCTCCGGGTCCGGCAAGTCCACCCTGGTCAACGACATCCTCTACACCCACCTGGCCCGCGAGCTGAACGGCGCCAGGTCGGTCCCCGGCCGCCACACGCGCGTGGAGGGCGACGACCTCGTCGACAAGGTCGTGCACGTCGACCAGTCGCCCATCGGCCGCACCCCCCGGTCGAACCCGGCGACGTACACCGGAGTCTTCGACCACGTCCGCAAGCTCTTCGCGGAGACCACGGAGGCGAAGGTCAGGGGCTATCTCCCCGGACGCTTCTCCTTCAACGTCAAGGGCGGCCGCTGCGAGAACTGCTCCGGCGACGGCACCATCAAGATCGAGATGAACTTCCTCCCGGATGTGTACGTCCCCTGCGAGGTCTGCCACGGCGCGCGGTACAACCGCGAGACCCTGGACGTGCACTACAAGGGCAAGTCCATCGCCGAGGTCCTCGACATGCCCATCGAGGAGGCGCTCGACTTCTTCGAAGCGGTGCCCGGTATCGCCCGGCACCTGAAGACCCTCCACGACGTGGGCCTCGGCTATGTCCGGCTCGGCCAGTCCGCGCCCACGCTCTCCGGCGGCGAGGCCCAGCGCGTGAAGCTGGCCAGCGAGCTCCAGAAGCGCTCCACGGGCCGCACGGTCTACGTCCTCGACGAGCCGACCACCGGTCTGCACTTCGAAGACATCAGCAAGCTGATCACGGTCCTGTCCGGCCTGGTCGACAAGGGCAACACGGTCATCGTCATCGAGCACAACCTCGACGTGATCAAGACCGCGGACTGGGTCGTCGACATGGGCCCGGAGGGCGGCAGCGGCGGCGGCCTCGTCATCGCCGAAGGCACCCCCGAGCAGGTCGCCGGCGTCCCGACCAGCCACACCGGCAAGTTCCTGCGCGACATCATCGCCGCCGACCGCATCAGCGACGCGGCGGTGCCCGCTGCCCGCCGGAGCACCAAGAAGACCACCGCCAAGAAGACGGTGGCCTCCAAGTCGGCCCCCACGAAGACCGCCGTCACCAAGTCGACGGTCACCAAGTCGGAGCCCACGAAGGCGTCGGCCACGAAGAAGACGGCCACCGCCAAGCAGGCCGCCACCAAGAAGGCGACGGCCAAGAAGGCACCCGCCAAGAAGACGGCGACGCGGACCCGCAAGGCCTGAGGCCGAGCGCCCGTCCGGCCACGGACCGTCACGTCAGCGCGCCGCCCCGCACAGGGGTGGCGCGCTGACGTCTCTTCCCGCGCCCGACTCGCGTACCGCCCGACTCGCGTACCGTCCAAGGCATCCACCGCCCGACGCACCACCGCGACCAGGAGGCGCCCGAGATGTCAGCCGCAGCCGTCCCTTCCGTGCGGAGTGAACGAGCAGGGGCCGTCACCACGGTCGTCCTGTCACGGCCCGACGTGCGCAACGCCGTCGACGGGCCCACCGCGCGGGCCCTCGCCGACGCCTTTCGGGACTTCGACGCCGACCCGCAGGCGTCGGTCGCCGTGCTCTGGGGCGAAGGGGGCACCTTCTGCGCGGGTGCCGACCTGAAGGCGCTGGGGACGCCGTCGGGGAACGAGGTCGCCGAGGTCGACGGGAAGAGCGACGGGCCGATGGGGCCCACGCGCCTCAGCCTGTCCAAGCCCGTCATCGCCGCGATCTCCGGGCACGCCGTCGCGGGCGGCCTGGAACTCGCCCTCTGGTGCGACCTCAGGGTCGCCGAGGACGACGCCGTGCTCGGGGTGTTCTGCCGCCGCTGGGGCGTGCCGCTCATCGACGGCGGGACGGTGCGGCTGCCCCGGATCATCGGGGAGGGGCGCGCCATGGATCTCATCCTCACCGGCCGTCCGGTCGGCGCGGCCGAGGCGCTGGGCATGGGTCTGGTCAACCGGGTCGTGGCGAACGGCACCGCCCGCGCGGCGGCCGAGCAACTCGCCGCCGAGATCGCCGCGTTCCCCCAGACCTGCCTGCGGCACGACCGACTGTCCGCCCGGGAACAGCACGGGCTGCCCGAACAGCAGGCGCTCGCGGGCGAGTTGGCCCACGGCATGCACGCCCTCGGCGAAGCGGCGGAAGGCGCCGCGCGGTTCGCCGCCGGAGCGGGACGGCACGGCGCCTTCGGGACGAGCTGAACCTCCCGGGCGCGGCTCGTGCGGACCCGGACCTTCCGGGTTCGGCTCGTGCGGGCCCGGACCTTCCGGGCTCGGCTCGTGCGGGCCCGGAACTTCCGGGCTCGGTCCTTCCGGACCTGAACCGCCCAGGCCTGAATCCTCCGGGGCCCGAGGCCTTACGCCTCGCCCTTGACCGGCTCCAGGAACTGCATGTCCAGCTGGATCTTCACGGCCTCGCCGAGCATGCCGGGGGCGAACGTCAGGCCGTACTCGCTGCGGCGGATCTCGCCCGTCGCCTCGAAACCGGCGTGGCGGGTGTCGCCGAAGTCGCCGAGGCCGCCGAACTCCACGGCCAGCGTCACCGGGCGGGTGACATCGCCGATGGTCAACTCGCCCGCCATCGTCCAGTCCTCGCCGGAGCCGGAGATCCGGGCCGAGCGGAACGCCATCGTCGGGCGCTTCTCCACGTCGAGCAGATCGGAGGCGCGGACGTGCGCGTCCCGGTCCGGGTTGCCGGTGTCGATCGACGCGAGGGCGATGGTGGCGCTCACCGCCGTGTCGGCGAGGGTCTCGCCCACCACCAGCTCCGCGTCGAACTCGGTGAAACGGCCGCGCACCTTGGAGATGCCCAGGTGGCGGATGGTGAAGTTCACGGCGGAGTGCAGCGGGTCGAGCGCCCAGCGGCCGGCCGGCAGCGGCAGGGCGGTGGGGGTGGCAGCGTCAGTGGTGTGGGTCTCGGTGGTCATGCCGTCCACTCTGCGGCGGCCGCCGAAGCCGAGGAAGGCCGGGCGGAGACTGGTAGTGGCAGGGCCACGATCAGGGGCGGCGGCCCCAGGAGCCGCCCTGGTACGTTCGAACGGTGAGCGAGAACGAGCTGGGAGCCTTCCTGCGTGCCCGCCGCGAGGCCGTCACCCCCACCGAAGTGGGCCTGCCCAGCGGCCCGCGCCGCCGCACCCCCGGACTGCGCCGCTCCGAAGTCGCCACCCTCGCCGGCATCAGCGTCGAGTACCTGACCCGCCTGGAACAGGGCCGCGACCGCAACCCCTCGCCGTCCGTGCTCGGTTCGCTCGCCGACACCCTGCGCCTGACCGTCGAGGAGCGCGTCCACCTGCGCCGCCTGGAGAAGGCGGCCAACGGCGCCGACAACCCCTGCTGCTCCGCCGCCCCGCCCCCGGCGCTGTCCGTGCGGCCCACCGTGCGCGCCCTGGTCGACCGCCTCGAACCCACCCCGGCGGTGCTGCTCAACCGGCTCAGCGACGTCCTCACGTACACGACGGGCTACGAACGGATCGCCCGCCCCCTCGGCCTGCTCGACGGTGACCGGCCCAACCTGCTGCGGTTCGTCTTCACCGACGAACGGGCCCGTACCGTCTTCCCCGAGTGGGACCGCGTCGCCGACGAGCAGATCGCGCACCTCAGGAACGAGTCGCCGATGATCGACCCCCATGCGGTGCAGCTCGTCGACGAGTTGACGGTGCTCGCCGGGGCGCCGTTCGCCGACCGCATCGAGGCCGTGCCGGGCCTGCCGCGCCGCAGTGGCGTGGAGCGCCTGACGCACCCGCAGGTGGGCGCGCTGCGCCTTTCGTACGAGACGCTTGCGCTGCCCGACGTCGACGGCCAGCGCCTGATCGTCCACCTCCCGGCCGACGACGCCACCTCGGCGGCGCTCGACCGGCTCAACGGCCGCCAGCCGGGCGGTCTGCGCGCGGTGAGCGGCTGAGACCCGCCCGCTGTCAGCCGCTGAGATCCGCACGCGGAGCCAGGCGGTCCGCAAGGCCCGGCCCCGGCGTCCGCGGAAGCGGGCTCTAGCGCCCCGCGCCCCCGTCCAACTCCCGTGCGTACGGCGGCTCCGCCCCCGCCCGCGAGCAGGTGACCGCCGCCGCGCGCGCCGCGAACCGCAGCACCTCGGCCCAGGCGTCGCCGCCGAGCCCCGCCGCCGTCCGCGCGGACAGGGCGTCCCGCGCGGCCAGGGAGTGCAGCAGCGCCGCGTTCACCGTGTCGCCCGCGCCGATCGTGTCCACGACGTCGACCGGGACGCCCGGCACCGAGACCTCGCCGCCCTCGCGCGTGAAGACGGAGAGCCCGTCGCCGCCCCGCGTCACCACCACGGCCGCCGGGCCCGACGCCAGCCACTCCGCGGGCGTGCCGCCCAGCCACCGGGCGTCCTCCTCGGACAGCTTCAGGAGCGCCACCGACGGCAGCCAGCTCTTGAACCGGGCGCGGTAGGCGTCCGCGTCGGCGATGAGGCCCGGGCGGATGTTGGGGTCGAGCGCCGTGAAGACACCGCGGGCCGCCTCGCGCCGCATCAGCTCCTCGTACGCGCTCGCGCCCGGCTCCAGGACGAGCGAGCAGGTCCCGAAGGACAGCGCCCGCACCCCGTCAGGGACCCGACGCGGCGTGGCGAACAGGCGGTCGGCGGTGCCGTCCACGTAGAAGGAGTACGCGGCAGAGCCGTCGCCGTCGATCGAGGTCAGGGCCAGGGTCGTCGGCTCGGGGCCGCGCTGGACGTACGACACGTCGACGTCCGCCGCCCGCAGGCCCCCGAGCAGCGCCTCGCCGAACGCGTCGAGGGAGACCCGGGAGCAGAAGGCGGTGGGGGAGCCGAGGCGGCCGAGCGCGACCGCCGTGTTGTACGGCCCGCCGCCCAGGCGCGGCGCGAGGGCGGACAGGGCGCCCCGCAGCCCGTCCTGCGGCACGAGGTCGATGAGGGCCTCTCCTGCGACGACTATCACTGACGGTTCCTTCCCGGCGTACGGCTCCGGCGGTCGGGCGTTTCGGCGCGTCCGGGGTCCGGACGTCCTGGAGCCCCGGCCTCCGCCTGCGGACAGGCTAAAGCCAGACCCGGTGGACGCGACCGATGCGGGCGACACTCGGGCACCCCGGTGCCCCACCCGGTCACGCGATCGCCCACCGGTAGGGTCGATTCGTCGCCGAACCACCCTGACCTGTGGAGACTTCATGCCCGGCACGTCCCCCGCCCGCCGCACCGTGCTGCGCGCGGCCGCCCTCGCCCCGGCCGTCGGGCTCGGGCTCACCGCCTGCTCCTCCGGTGGCGACGGCAGCCGTTCCGCGCCGACCGAGCCGGTGGACCTGGGCGCGGCCGACGAGGTGCCGGTGGGCGGATCGAAGCTCTACACGGACGAGAACGTGGTGGTCAGCCGGATCGCCGACGACGAGTACAAGGCGTTCAGCAGCATCTGCACGCACGCCCGGTGCCCCATCGAGAAGCTTCAGGGCGCCAAGCTGACCTGCCAGTGCCACGGCAGCCAGTTCGACGCGCGGAACGGCAAGGTGCTTCGCGAGCCCGCCGTGACGCCCCTGGAGGAGCTGCCGGTGAAGGTCGCGGGCGGCAAGATCGTGGCGGGCCCGGGAGCCTGAACCCCGGCGGGCCCGAGTGCGTGAGGGGTCACTCCCAGTCCCACCCGATCCCGATGATCCCGGCCCGCACCTGCGGCTCCACGAGGTGCACAGAGCGATGGCTGCCGCTCAGCGTCAGCTCCTGCAGGCCGAGGCGCGGCGCCGCCGCCGACCGCTGTGTGAAGCGGTGGCAGCGCACGGGCAGGGCGTCCTCGGTGAAGCGGACCTGGAGGGCGTACTGGCCGCCGGCGAAGCTGAAGCCGCGTACGTACTCGGCGCTCGTCCCGGCCGTGCCGTCCTCGAAGCCGTAGCAGAACAGATGGGTGTCGCCCGCGCGGAGCCGGGCGTCGAACAGCAGCTCCGCGACCAGGACACCGGTGTCGTGGTGCCAGCGGACCCGCCCGGTGCGGCAGTTCTCCAGGGCCCGCACCTCCATCCGCTCCGGGGCGCAGCCGGGGTCCCCGTGGTGGATGGCCAGATAGCGGTCGATCCCGTCCGTGTGGGCGCGTACGACATGCTGGGAATCGCGTCCCAGGAGCTCACGGTGGGCTCCTATGCGTATGCGCTCGTGGTGGCCGACGGTGTGCAGGCCGCCGTCGAGCGGGGACTCCAGGTCGGCGAGGAGCTTCTGCAGGACGTCGGAGGCCTCCACCAGGGAACGGTACGAACGGGCGGCGGGGCGCTCGGCGTTGATACGCTGCTCGGCCTGGGCGAGAAGCCTGATGAGTGATTCGTCCGGCAGCCGCAGGATCTCCTCCAGGGCGCGTACGGCCCGTAGCGACTCGGCGCGCTGGGGGCGGCGCGCACCCTGCTGCCAGTAGCTCAGACTGGTCACGCCGACGTGGACGCCCGCGCGTGCGAGATGGTGGCGCACCCGTTGCAGGGGCAGGCGCCGGGCGGCGATGGCGGCGCGCAGGGCGACGTGGAACGGGCCGGTGCGCAGGGCGGTGGCGAGGTCTGCCGGGGTGTCGTCCGCGAGGGGCGTCGCGTGGGGCGTTGCGTGGGGGGTGACGTTCCGCACCGCAGGTCCTTTCTGTGAACGTTCACTCCGGCCGTGCGGGTATACGCCCCGGTCGAAGCGGGTGGCCAGGTGAGCGTGCGCCGGGCGTTCACAGATGTACGCCGTTGTTCACGCTTCAAACCATGCCGCATTGAAGCGTGTTGACCTGCACTGGACAACACCTGATGCTCAATCGCAGCGTCCGGACGCGCTCCTCCACATCCCACCCCCACTCCGCTCGGGAGGAACGCGATGCACCACTCCACCCGCGGGTCGAGCCGTCGCAGACGGCTGTCCGCACTGGCCGTCGCCGCGGCGGCCTTCCTCGCCGTACCGGCGGCCACCGCCGCCGCGGCACCCCACGACACGTCGTCGACCGTCGCTCCGGCCGCCTCGGGAGCGGCCGACCCGTCGGTCCTCGCCGCCAAGCGCCTGAACATCACCATGCAGGCGCAGCAGAAGACCAACTGGTGCTGGGCCGCCGCGGGCAACACCATCGCCACGTACCTCGGCAAGAACTACAGCCAGAACCAGTTCTGCAACGCCGCCTTCGGCCGCAACCAGAACACCGAGTGCCCCAACAACCAGGCCACCCTCGGCAATGTGCAGACGGGGCTCCGCTGGGCGGGCATCAACTCCGGTTCGTACGTCACCGGCTGGCTGCGCTACCCCACCGTGCAGTCCGAGATCAACGCCAACCGGCCCGTCGAGACCCGCATCCAGTGGTCCAACGGCGGCGGCCACATGCACGTCATCTACGGCTACGACACCGCCAACAGCTGGGTGTACTGGGGCGACCCATGGCCCTCCAGCGACCGCTACAACTGGGCGTCCCACGACTGGTACGTCAACAACAACACCTTCTCCTGGACCCACTCGCTGTACCGGATAGGGGCGTGAGAGCGATGACCCGTCCCGTTTCCCCCGAGGCCCGCGACTCCTACGCGTCGCACGCTTCCGGTACGTCAGGGCGTGCCCTGAAGGCCGTGCTCGCGGGCTCGGCCGCCGCGCTGCTCCTCGGCCTCGCGGCCCCGCACGCCACGGCCGACTCCGGTCCGGCCGCGCGGCCCGCGCCGCCCGCCCCCTCGGCCCCCTCGGACGCCGCCCGCGGCGCCGCCCACGACGCGGCCGAGGCCCCGAAGACCCTCGACACGCTCTCCCGCTTCTTCGCCCGCGAGGGAGCCGTCACCAAGGCCGCGGCCGAGCCGCGCGTGGCGGGCGACAAGGCCGTGCCCGTCTACTACTTGTCGCCCGACTTCGTCGCCGGCAAGAAGGACGCGCCCGTCGCCCGCATGGAGTTCCTGGCCAGCAAGGCGGTCTCCTCCGACGGCCAGGAGGCGTCGCTCTGGTCCGTCCGGCAGGAGGGCTCCTGGCGCA
Source organism: Streptomyces sp. RK9 (assembly GCF_045070545.1). Taxonomy (NCBI): domain Bacteria; kingdom Bacillati; phylum Actinomycetota; class Actinomycetes; order Kitasatosporales; family Streptomycetaceae; genus Streptomyces; species Streptomyces sp. RK9. Next base: position 2,503,405 of record NZ_CP173703.1, read on the forward strand.
TCGTGAACATCGCCACCGGGGACGACGAGACCCACTACGCGCGCGTGGGTGCCGACAAGCTCCCCGGAGGCACCGTCTTCCACGAGCCGCAGATCAACGGCTGGTACGTCACCAAGGGGGCGCGCGTGCTGCCCCTGGACAAGGACGCGGTGCGTGCGGTCGGCGCGGAGGGGACCTCGACCGACGCCTACCGCAAGCGGGTCCAGAAGGCGTACGGGGACAAGCTGCCGGGGTCGGCGTACGCGAAGTCCGGCAAGGCGGGCGGGTACGCCGAGCAGCCCTCGCAGGGGGCGCCCGGGGCCACGTCGGCCAAGGCGGACGGGACCGCCGAGTCCGCGTCGTCCTCCTCCGACGGGCCGGTGACCGTCGCCTCCACCGTGGCCGGAGCCGGGGCCCTGGTCGCCCTCGGCCTGTCCGGCGCGGCCCTGCTCCGGCGTCGCTCCCGCCGCCTGAGCTGACCCGGCCCCGGCCCCCGGCTGGGACACTCCCGCCCGCCCGCCCCGCACAGGGCGGGCGGGTGCACCCGCGAGCGGTCGTCCCGGACGCGCCGGGGCGGAAGAAGAGGGCAGAAGCGGGCACGTCCCGGGCCTCGGCGCCGCCCGGCCACCGCGACTGACTGTCACTGCTCGCCAGTAGGCTGTCCGACATGGCCGACCCTTCCAGCTACCGCCCCAAGCCGGGACAGATCCCCGACTCGCCGGGGGTCTACAGGTTCCGCGACGAGCACCGCCGGGTGATCTACGTCGGGAAGGCCAAGAGCCTGCGCCAGCGCCTGGCGAGCTACTTCCAGGACCTGGCGAACCTGCACCCGCGCACGGCCACGATGGTGACGACGGCGGCGTCCGTGGAGTGGACCGTCGTCGCCACGGAGACCGCCGCGCTCCAGCTGGAGTACACCTGGATCAAGGAGTACGACCCGCGCTTCAACGTCAAGTACCGCGACGACAAGAGCTACCCGTACCTCGCGGTGACGATGAACGAGCAGTTCCCGCGCGTGCAGGTGATGCGCGGTCAGAAGAAGAAGGGCGTGCGCTACTTCGGCCCCTACGGCCACGCCTGGGCGATCCGCGACACCGTGGACCTGCTCCTGCGCGTGTTCCCCGTCCGCACCTGCTCCGCCGGAGTCTTCAAGAACGCCGCCCGCACCGGCCGCCCCTGCCTCCTCGGCTACATCGGCAAGTGCTCGGCGCCCTGCGTCGACCGCGTCTCCGCCGAGGAGCACCGTGAACTGGCCGAGGACTTCTGCGAGTTCATGACCGGCCGCACGGGGACGTACATCCGGCGCCTGGAGCGGCAGATGACGGACGCCGCCGAGGACATGGAGTACGAGCGCGCGGCCCGGCTGCGCGACGACATAGAGGCCCTCAGGAAGGCGATGGAGAAGAGCGCCGTCGTCCTCGCCGACGCCACCGACGCCGACCTGATCGCCGTCGCCGAGGACGAGCTGGAGGCCGCCGTCCAGATCTTCCACGTGCGCGGCGGACGCGTGCGCGGCCAGCGCGGCTGGGTCACCGACAAGGTCGAGGCGGTCACCACCGCCGACCTCGTGGAACACGCCCTCCAGCAGCTCTACGGAGAGGAGACGGGCGACGCCGTCCCCAAGGAGGTGCTCGTCCCCGCCCTGCCCGACCCCGCCGAGCCGGTCCAGGAGTGGCTGACCCAGCGCCGCGGGTCGAACGTGTCGCTGCGCATCCCGCAGCGCGGCGACAAGAAGGCCCTCATGGAGACCGTCGCGCGCAACGCCCAGCAGTCCCTCGTGCTGCACAAGACCAAGCGCGCCTCCGACCTCACGACCCGCTCCCGCGCCCTGGAGGAGATCGCCACGGCCCTGGAGCTCGACAGCGCGCCCCTGCGCATCGAGTGCTACGACATCTCGCACCTCCAGGGCGACGACGTCGTCGCCTCCATGGTCGTCTTCGAGGACGGCCTGGCCCGCAAGAGCGAGTACCGCCGCTTCCAGATCAAGGGCTTCGAGGGCCAGGACGACGTCCGCTCCATGCACGAGGTCCTCACCCGGCGCTTCCGGCGGTATCTGGCCGAGAAGGAGAAGACGGGGGAGTGGTCCCCCGAGGACGCCGAGAACGCTCAGGACGGCCAGGACGGCCGGAACGGCTTCACCGAGGAGGACGGGCGGCCCAAGAAGTTCGCGTACCCGCCGCAGCTCGTCGTCGTCGACGGCGGCCAGCCGCAGGTCGCCGCCGCCCAGCGGGCCCTGGACGACCTCGGCATCGACGACATCGCCGTCTGCGGCCTCGCCAAGCGCCTCGAAGAGGTCTGGGTGCCCGGCGAGGACGACCCGGTGATCCTGCCGCGCACCAGCGAGGGGCTCTATCTGCTCCAGCGGGTGCGCGACGAGGCGCACCGCTTCGCGATCACCTACCAGCGGTCGAAGCGGACCAAGCGCTTCAAGGCGAGCCCGTTGGACGCCGTGCCCGGCCTGGGCGAGGCTCGCAAGCAGACACTGATCAAGCACTTCGGTTCGGTGAAGAAACTCCGGTCCGCGACCATCGACCAGATCTGCGAGGTCCCGGGCATAGGCCGCAAGACGGCGGAGGCCGTCCTCGCGGCCTTCGCCCGGGCCGCCCCGGCGGCCCCCGCGGTGAACACCGCGACTGGAGAGATCATGGAAGAGGAGGAACCCGCGACGGCGGGTGACTCCGACCACGGCGAGCAGCCCGCGGGCGCGGGAGACTCGTCCGACGGCGGGCCTTCCGCACAGGCGGGAGACTCGCACGGCGACGGGCCCGGCACGGCCGCGGCCCCGAGCGACAGCGAGGCGCCCACGCGCGTGGGCGCCGCACGGACACGACGGGGGATGGAGACATGAGCGAGCACGACGAAGGCGGAGAACAAGTGAGTACGGGCACGACCATCGAACCGGGCGAAGCCGCGGAGGCGGCCATCCCCGAGCTGGTGATCATCTCCGGGATGTCCGGCGCGGGCCGCTCCACGGCGGCGAAGTGCCTGGAGGACCTCGGCTGGTTCGTCGTCGACAACCTGCCGCCCGCGCTGATCCCCACCATGGTGGAGCTGGGCGCCCGCTCCCAGGGCAATGTCGCGCGCATCGCGGTGGTCGTCGACGTCCGCGGCCGCCGCTTCTTCGACAACCTGCGCCAGTCCCTCGCCGACCTGGAGTCCAAGCACGTCACCCGGCGCATCGTGTTCCTGGAGTCCTCCGACGACGCCCTGGTGCGCCGCTTCGAGTCGGTGCGCCGCCCGCACCCGCTGCAGGGCGACGGCCGCATCGTCGACGGCATCGCGGCCGAGCGCGAGCTCCTGCGCGAGCTGCGCGGCGACGCCGACCTGGTCATCGACACCTCCAGCCTGAACGTGCACGAGCTGCGCGCCAAGATGGACGCCCAGTTCGCGGGCGACGAGGAGCCCGAGCTGCGGGCCACGGTCATGTCCTTCGGGTTCAAGTACGGCCTGCCGGTCGACGCCGACCTCGTCGTCGACATGCGCTTCCTGCCCAACCCGCACTGGGTCCCCGAGCTGCGCCCCTACACCGGGCTCAACGAGGAGGTGTCGGCGTACGTCTTCAACCAGCCCGGCGCCAAGGAGTTCCTCGACCGCTACACCGAACTCCTCCAGCTGATCGCCGCGGGCTACCGCCGCGAGGGCAAGCGGTACGTGACCATCGCCGTGGGCTGCACGGGCGGCAAGCACCGCTCCGTCGCCACGTCCGAGAAGCTGGCGGCCCGACTGACCGCCGCCGGGATCGAGACCGTCCTCGTCCACCGGGACATGGGGCGCGAATGAAGCCCAACCGCCGGGTGCTCCGCCTGAACCGCCTGGGCCGCAAGCGGGGCACCCAGCCCAAGGTCGTCGCCCTCGGCGGCGGCATGGGTCTGTCCGCGTCGCTCGCCGCGCTGCGCCGCATCACCGGCGACCTCACCGCCGTGGTGACGGTCGCCGACGACGGCGGCTCCAGCGGGCGGCTGCGCGCCGAGCTGGGCGTGCTGCCGCCCGGCGACCTGCGCAAGGCGCTCGCCGCGCTGTGCGGCGACGACGACTGGGGCCAGACCTGGTCCCGCGTGATCCAGCACCGCTTCCAGTCCCGCGGTGACCTGCACGAGCACGCGGTGGGCAATCTCCTGATCGTCGCCCTGTGGGAACAGCTCGGCGATCACGTCCAGGCCCTCGACCTGGTCGGCAGGCTGCTCGGCGCGCACGGCCGGGTGCTGCCCATGTCCGCCGTGCCGCTGGAGCTCCAGGCGCTGGTCAAGGGCCACGACCCGGACCGCCCCGACGACGTGGACACCGTCCGCGGCCAGGCCACGGTCGCGCTCACCCCGGGCGAGGTGCAGTCCGTGCACGTCGTCCCGCAGGACCCGCCGGCCGTGCCGGAGGCCGTCGCCGCCGTCCTTGACGCCGACTGGGTGGTTCTCGGCCCCGGATCCTGGTTCTCCTCGGTGATCCCGCACCTGCTCGTGCCCGAGCTCCTCGACGCGCTCACCGAGACCAAGGCCCGCCGGGTCCTCTCGCTGAACCTCGCGCCGCAACCCGGAGAAACCGAGGGCTTCTCTCCGCAGCGTCATTTGGAGGTTTTGGCCCGACACGCCCCTAAACTCGCCCTGGACGTGGTGCTGGCCGACGAGGCCGCCGTGCCCGACCGTGGATCACTGACCGACGCCGCCAAGCGGTTCGGCGCCACGGTGGAGCTGGCGCCGGTGGCCCGCCAGGACGGCAGCCCCAAGCACGACCCGGAGCTGCTGGCCGCCGCGTACGACCGTATTTTTCGGATGCATGGAAGGATCGGCCCATGGCGATGACGGCAGCGGTGAAGGACGAGATCTCCCGGCTCCCCGTCACCCGGACCTGCTGCAGAAAAGCAGAGGTCTCGTCGATCCTGCGGTTCGCGGGCGGTCTGCACCTGGTGAGCGGCCGGATCGTGATCGAGGCGGAGCTGGACACCGCGATGGCGGCGCGCCGCCTCAAGCGGGACATCCTGGAGATCTTCGGGCACAGCTCGGAGCTGATCGTGATGGCCCCCGGCGGCCTGCGCCGCGGCTCGCGCTACGTCGTTCGGGTGGTCGCGGGCGGCGATCAGCTGGCCCGCCAGACCGGCCTGGTGGACGGCCGCGGCCGGCCCATCCGCGGCCTGCCCCCGCAGGTGGTCTCGGGGGCCACCTGCGACGCCGAGGCGGCCTGGCGCGGCGCCTTCCTCGCGCACGGCTCGCTGACCGAGCCCGGCCGCTCCTCCTCCCTGGAGGTGACCTGCCCGGGCCCGGAGGCGGCCCTTGCGCTGGTCGGCGCGGCCCGGCGGTTGCAGATCGCCGCGAAGGCCCGTGAGGTGCGCGGCGTGGACCGCGTCGTCGTCCGGGACGGGGACGCCATCGGGGCCCTGCTGACCCGGCTCGGCGCCCATGAGTCGGTGCTCGCCTGGGAGGAGCGGCGGATGCGGCGCGAGGTGCGCGCCACCGCCAACCGCCTGGCCAACTTCGACGACGCCAACCTGCGTCGCTCGGCCCGTGCCGCCGTCGCCGCGGGCGCCCGGGTGCAGCGCGCCCTGGAGATCCTCGGCGAGGAGGTGCCCGAGCACCTCGCGGCCGCGGGCCGGCTGCGCATGGAGCACAAGCAGGCCTCCCTGGAGGAGCTGGGCGCGCTCGCCGACCCGCCGCTGACCAAGGACGCCGTCGCGGGCCGCATCCGCCGCCTGCTCGCCATGGCCGACAAGCGGGCGCAGGACCTCGGCATCCCCGGCACGGAGTCCAACCTGAGCGAGGAGCTCGCCGACAACATGGTCGTCTGAGCCCCGGTCGCCCGGGCCCCCGTCGCCCGAGACGCGGTGCTCCGGCACCGCCGCAGACCCCGGAAGCCGCCGGTGGCCCCATGGGCCCCGGCGGCTTCTCTGTGCCCGGAGAGCCCTGCGGCCCGGCAGCGGAACCGCTCGGTAACCGCTCACCCGCCGTATTGACATGATCATGAAGCGTGACGAGCCTGGCGTTCGCGCACAAACGTGCCGGACAACTGCAAGGGGGGCTCATGAGACGAAGAGCGAGCGCGAGATCGATCCTCGCCGCGAGCGCACTGCTCGTCGGCGGACTCGTCGCCGCACCGCACGCCCAGGCGAGCGGACCGGCCAGGTCTCCGGCCGACGACGACCCGGCGGCCGTCAAGGTCTACCAGGCCGACGTCACCAAGAAGCAGATACCGATCCTGGTCGAGGCGGGGCAGGACGCCCACGAACTCGCCGGACAGGCACCCGAGAGCGGCACCGGCCGCGTCGAGCTGTACCTGACCGAGGGCCAGGCCGAGGCGATCGAGCGCAAGGGCATCGACCTCACCGAGCACCGCGTGTCCGCGGCGACGGCGAAGAAGCTGAAGGCCGCGGGGGACGGCGTTTTCAGGCCGTACAGCGGCAAGGGCGGGCTCCAGGAGGAGATCGTCAAGACCGGTCAGGCCCACCCCGGCCTCACCAAGGTCGTCTCCATCGGCAAGACGGTCCAGGGCAAGGACATCCTCGCGCTCAAGCTCTCCAAGAACGCCAAGAAGTCCAAGGACGGCTCCAAGCCCGCCACGCTGTACATGTCCAACCAGCACGCGCGCGAGTGGATCACCCCCGAGATGACCCGCCGCCTGATGCACCACTACCTCGACAACTACGGCAAGGACAAGCGGATCACCAAGCTCGTGAACTCCACCGAGCTGTGGTTCGTGCTCTCCGCCAACCCCGACGGCTACGACTTCACGCACGCCGCCGGCGGCGACCGGCAGTGGCGCAAGAACCTCCGTGACATCGACGGCGACGGCAGGATCGCCCCCGGCGACGGCGTCGACCTCAACCGCAACTTCGCCTACAAGTGGGGCTACGACAACGAGGGTTCCTCGCCCGACGCGTCCTCGGAGACCTACCGCGGCACCGGACCGATGTCCGAGCCCGAGACCAAGGTCATCGACCGCTTCCAGAAGCGCATCGGCTTCGCGTACGGCATCAACTACCACTCCGCCGCCGAACTGATCCTCTACGGAGTGGGCTGGCAGGTCGCCACCCCCACCCCGGACGACGTGCTCTACAAGGCGCTCGCCGGCACCCCCGAGAAGCCCGCGGTCCCCGGCTACCACCCGCAGGTGTCCTCCGAGCTGTACACCACCAACGGCGAGGCCGACGGCCACGCGGGCAACGTCAACGGCATCCCGATGTTCACGCCGGAGATGTCCACCTGCCAGACCGCGTCGAACGTGGACCCCAATGACGCCTGGCGGCCCCAGGACTGCGCGTCCATCTTCACCTTCCCCGACGACGAGAAGCTGATCCAGCAGGAGTTCGCGAAGAACGTGCCCTTCGCGCTCGCCGTCGCCGAGACCGCGCTCCACCCCGACCAGCCGGTCTCCGTCACCGGCATCGAGGCCCCCGACTTCACGCCCGACACCTTCAAGACGTCGTACGCGCGCGGAGCGGACCAGGAAGTCGCCGTCACCGCCCGCAAGTCCGTGCGCGCCAAGGAGCTCAACTACCGCATCAACGGCGGCCGTACGCACGACGAGAAGCTCAAGGCCTGGAAGGGCGGCGAGACCTACGGCGGCGAGGACAACCTGCACTTCGACCAGTACCGCGCCGACGTCGAGGGCGCCCGCGCGGGTGACAAGGTCGAGGTGTGGTTCACCGGGCGTGACAAGAAGGGGAAGAAGGGCCGCACGCAGAGCGAGCACTTCACGTACACCGTCGCCGAACGCCCCAGGGCGAGCACCCTCGTCGTCGCCGAGGAAGGCGCACCCGCCACCCAGACCCAGAAGTACGTCGACGCCCTGAAGGCCGGCGGCCGCTCGGCCGCCGTGTGGGACGTCGCCAAGCAGGGCGCCCCGCACCCGCTCGGCGTCCTCTCGCACTTCTCCGCCGTCGTCCACCACACCGGCGACCCCGTGCCCGGAGCGCCCACCCAGCTCGCCCTGCGCGCCTACCTCAACGAGGGCGGCAAGCTGATCGAGTCCGGCGAGCGCACCGGCAGCGACGTCGACCTCGGCGAGGCCCTCACCGACGACTTCGCGCAGTACTACCTCGGCGCCTACGAACGCCTCTCCGCACCCGACGCCAAGAGCTTCAGCGGCACCGGCACGCTCGCCGGGGCGGACGGCGCGCTCGGCGCGGCCGAGGGCAATCCGCTCGACAAGGCGGGCCGTTTCACCGTCACCTCCGACACCCTGCCCGCCAGCCGGTTCCCGCAGTTCAAGAGCGCGGCCGGCGGCTCCTACCCCGGCCTCAGCAACCCCTACGCGCCCTTCGAGGGCCAGGGCATGGCCGCCGCGACCCACGCCGACCGGGACTACAAGCGGCTCACCCGCACCTTCGACCTGACCGGCGTCACGGCCGCCGACAAGCCGGAGCTGCGGCTCGCCCTCAACTGGAACCTGGAGCCCGGCTTCGACCACGGCCTGCTCGAGGCGCACACCACGGGCGCCGACGACTGGACCACGCTGCCCGACACCAACGGCAGCTCCTCGGCCGCCGTGCCCGCCCAGTGCGCGGCCGGGTTCTTCATCAACGGCCACCCGTTCCTCAAGCACTATCTGACGCAGGGCGCGACCGGCTGCACGGCGAGCGGCAGCAGCGGGGCCTGGAACAGCTTCACCGGCTCCTCCGGCGGCTGGAAGCAGGTCGCCTTCGACCTCGCCCCCTACGCGGGCAAGAAGGTGGAGGTGTCCCTCAGCGCCGTTACCGACCCCGGCAGCGGCGGCCGCGGACTGTTCGCCGACAACGCGCGTCTCGTCGTCGGCGGCAACGCCACCGAGACCGAGGGATTCGAGTCCTCGCTCGGCACCTGGGCCGTCGCTCCGGCCCCGGCAGGAAGCCCCAATATCACGGGCGACTGGGCGCGCACCGGGGAGCTCTACAAGTCCCACGCCGCGGTCACAGCGCGTGACAGCGTGCTGCTCGGCTTCGGCCTGGAACACATCCCCGCAGCGGCCGACCGGGCCCGGTTGCTGGGCAAGGCACTGGACCACCTGCGCCGCTGACGCTGCGTAGTCAGGACCAAGGTCCCGGTGGCCCGTGCCCCTACTGGGGGGTACGGGCCACCGGGCCGCGCAGGGCCCCTGTCGATGTCACCCCGGAGCCGCCGGAGAGGTAGGGTCGGAGGCGGTCGGGGACATCCCAATACATCTCGCCGGCGTCTCAGACCGGCGTACCAACGAGGAGATCGGTTCGTGACGATCCGCGTAGGCATCAACGGCTTTGGCCGCATCGGTCGCAACTACTTCCGCGCGCTCCTTGAGCAGGGCGCGGACATCGAGATCGTGGCTGTCAACGACCTGGGTGACACCGCGACCACCGCTCACCTGCTGAAGTACGACACCATCCTGGGCCGCCTCAAGGCCGAGGTGTCGCACACCGAGGACACCATCACCGTCGACGGCCACACCATCAAGGTGCTGTCCGAGCGCAACCCCGCCGACATCCCGTGGGGCCGGCTCGGCGTCGACATCGTGATCGAGTCCACCGGCATCTTCACCAAGAAGGCGGACGCCGAGAAGCACATCGCCGGTGGCGCGAAGAAGGTCCTCATCTCGGCTCCGGCCAAGGACGAGGACATCACCATCGTGATGGGCGTCAACCAGGACAAGTACGACGCGGCGAACCACCACGTCATCTCCAACGCCTCCTGCACCACCAACTGTGTGGCGCCGATGGCCAAGGTTCTCGACGAGAACTTCGGCATCGTCAAGGGCCTGATGACGACGGTGCACGCCTACACCAACGACCAGCGCATCCTGGACTTCCCGCACTCGGACCTGCGCCGCGCCCGCGCCGCCGCCGAGAACATCATCCCGACCACGACCGGTGCCGCCAAGGCCACCGCCCTGGTCCTGCCGCAGCTCAAGGGCAAGCTCGACGGCATCGCCATGCGCGTGCCGGTCCCGACGGGCTCCGCCACCGACCTGGTCGTCGAGCTGCAGCGCGAGGTCACCAAGGACGAGGTCAACGCCGCGTTCAAGAAGGCCGCCGACGACGGCGACCTCAAGGGCATCCTCTACTACACCGAGGACCCGATCGTGTCGTCCGACATCGTCAGCGACCCGGCCTCCTGCACCTTCGACTCCTCCCTGACCATGGTCCAGGAGGGCAAGTCGGTGAAGATCCTCGGCTGGTACGACAACGAGTGGGGCTACTCCAACCGCCTCGTCGACCTCACGGTCTTCGTCGGCGGCCAGCTCTAAGCGGTCCACGTCTCAGAGCCAGGCATCTCGATGTGAGCACAGGGTCCGGACAGCGCAGCGCCGCGCCGTTCGGACCCTTTGCGCGTGAGCACCCCTCAAGAAGTCCCAGTCACGGAGTCCTATTACATGAAGACGATCGACGAACTTCTCGCCGACGGTGTCGCAGGCAAGCGGGTCTTCGTCCGCGCCGACCTCAACGTGCCGCTCGACGGCACGACCATCACCGACGACGGCCGCATCCGCGCGGTCCTGCCCACCGTGAAGGCGCTCGCCGAGGCCGGCGCCCGCGTGGTCGTCGCCTCGCACCTGGGCCGCCCCAAGGGCGCCCCGGACCCGGCGTTCTCGCTGGCCCCGGCCGCCGCGCGGATCGGTGAACTCCTGGGTGCCGACGTCCGGTTCGCCACCGACACGGTCGGCGACTCGGCCAAGGCAGCCGTCGCCGACCTCGCCGACGGCCAGGTCGCCGTCATCGAGAACCTGCGCTTCAACGCGGGCGAGACCGCCAAGGACGACGCCGAGCGCGGCGCCTTCGCCGACCAGCTCGCGGCCCTGGCCGATGTCTACGTAGGCGACGGTTTCGGCGCCGTGCACCGCAAGCACGCCTCCGTGTTCGACCTGCCGGGCCGCCTGCCGCACTACGCCGGCTACCTCATCGCCACCGAGGTCGGCGTCCTGAAGAAGCTCACCGACGACGTCAAGCGGCCCTACGCCGTCGTCCTCGGCGGTGCCAAGGTCTCCGACAAGCTCGGTGTGATCGACCACCTCCTGGAGAAGGCCGACCGCATCCTCATCGGCGGCGGCATGGCCTACACCTTCCTCAAGGCGCAGGGCCACGAGGTCGGCATCTCCCTGCTGCAGGAGGACCAGATCCCGGCGGTGCTCGGCTACCTCAAGCGCGCCGAGGAGAAGGGCGTCGAGTTCGTGCTCCCCGTCGACGTCCTGGTCTCGACGGACTTCCCGGACCTGAAGACCAAGGCCCCGGCCCACCCCACCACGGTCGCCGCGGACGCCATCCCGGCCGACCAGGAGGGCCTCGACATCGGCCCCGAGACCCGTAAGCTCTACGCCTCGAAGCTCGCCGACGCCGCCACCGTCTTCTGGAACGGCCCCATGGGCGTCTTCGAGCACCCCGACTACGCCGACGGCACCAAGGCGGTCGCCCAGGCCCTTCTCGACTCGTCGGCCTTCACGGTCGTCGGCGGCGGCGACTCCGCCGCGGCCGTGCGCATCCTGGGCTTCGACGAGAACGCATTCGGTCACATCTCGACCGGCGGCGGCGCCTCCCTCGAATACCTCGAGGGCAAGACGCTCCCCGGTCTCGCCGCACTGGAGAACTGACACCCCTCATGACGAATCAGACCACCCGCACGCCGATCATGGCGGGCAACTGGAAGATGAACCTCAACCACCTCGAGGCCATCGCGCACACCCAGAAGCTCGCGTTCGCGCTGGCCGACAAGGACTACGAGGCCGTCGAGGTCGCCGTCCTGCCGCCCTTCACCGATCTGCGCTCCGTGCAGACGCTGGTCGACGGCGACAAGCTCAAGATCAAGTACGGCGCCCAGGACATCTCGGCGCACGACTCCGGTGCCTACACCGGCGAGATCTCGGGCCCGATGCTCGCCAAGCTGAAGTGCACGTACGTGGCCGTGGGCCACTCCGAGCGCCGTCAGTACCACAACGAGACCGACGAGCTCTGCAACGCCAAGGTCAAGGCCGCCTTCAAGCACGGCATCACGCCGATCCTGTGCATCGGCGAGGGCCTGGACATCCGCAAGGCCGGCCAGCAGGTCCAGTACACGCTGAACCAGCTCGACGGCGGCCTCAAGGACGTCCCGGCCGAGCAGGCCGAGTCCATCGTGATCGCCTACGAGCCCGTGTGGGCCATCGGCACCGGCGAGGTCGCCACCCCCGAGGACGCCCAGGAGGTGTGCGGCGCGATCCGCGGCCGCCTCGCCGAGCTGTACTCGCAGGAGCTCGCGGACAAGGTCCGCATCCAGTACGGCGGCTCCGTGAAGGCGAAGAACGTCGCCGACATCATGGCGCAGCCCGACGTCGACGGTGCCCTGGTGGGCGGCGCGGCGCTCGACGCCGACGAGTTCGTCAAGATCGTTCGCTTCGGCGACCAGTGACGAGACCAGTGAGTATGCGCTAGCGGCGATACGTCGTACCCTTGCGGGGTCCGAGGCTTGTTCTCTGAGCCACAGTGCTCACCGAAGAGCTTCGGGCCCCGTCGTCGATTCAGATCCGAGGAAGTTGGTCCAGCCGTGGTTATGGGGTTCTCGATCGCCCTGATCGTCTTCAGCCTGCTGCTGATGCTGCTGGTGCTGATGCACAAGGGCAAGGGCGGCGGCCTTTCCGACATGTTCGGTGGCGGCATGCAGTCGTCGGTCGGTGGCTCCTCGGTCGCCGAGCGCAACCTCGACCGCATCACGGTCGTGGTCGGTCTGCTGTGGTTCGCGACCATTGTCGTGCTCGGCATCCTGATGAAGGTCAACAACTGACAGCAGCCGGGTGCCGCCCGCCCTTTCGGGGCGGTCCTGTCCGCTGTCCCGCTCATAGCCCCATGTTCAGTACGCGCCCCCGTGCGCGGCTTATCATGGGGCTTGCGTGTCGGGGTGGGGTGTAACTCCCAACACTGGACGCGCGTTGGGCCTTACGTAGACTGAGGCACCCGCAGCGGAGCCGGCAGTCGACCCCGCGGCGCAGCCGCCGTTCGACACAGGCAGCACCATCACGCAGGGAGTTACGACCGTGGCAAGTGGCAACGCGATCCGGGGAAGCCGGGTCGGGGCGGGGCCGATGGGCGAGGCCGAGCGCGGCGAGTCCGCGCCGCGGCTGCGCATCTCCTTCTGGTGCTCCAACGGGCACGAGACGCAGCCGAGCTTCGCCAGCGACGCGCAGGTCCCCGACACCTGGGACTGCCCCCGCTGCGGCTTTCCGGCGGGCCAGGACCGGGACAACCCCCCGGACCCGCCGCGCACCGAGCCGTACAAAACGCACCTCGCGTACGTCCGCGAGCGGCGCAGCGACGCGGACGGCGAGGCCATCCTCGCCGAGGCGCTCGCCAAACTGCGGGGCGAGATCTAGGACTTGAGAACCGGCCGGACACCTTCGGGTGCCCGGCCGGAGCCGTCTGCCCTCCCACGCCGAGCCGCGCGTCGGCTTCCCGCGCCGAAGTCGCTGGTCAGCGACGCGCCCGACCTCGATGTCAGTGGTGGCGTCTACGGTTTGACTGTGGCTCGGTGAACCCTCGGAGACCTCGTGGGACCGGCCGTGCCGCCGGATGAACCACGGGGCGGGGAGGGGGAGTTGTGACGGCTGCGGTCCACGTGAGCGGGACGGGCGAGCGAAGTGTCGCCTGGCGCGGCGGGTTCGGGCGGCTGTGGGGCGCCGCGGTGCTCTCCAGCTTCGGGGACTCGCTGCGCAAGGCCGCGCTGCCGCTGCTCGCTGCGTCCCTCACCGACGACCCGCTGCTCATAGCGTCGGTGACCGCCTGCGGCTATCTGCCGTGGCTGGTGTTCGGACTGGTCGGCGGGGCCGTCGCCGACCGCGTGGACCAGCGGCGCGCCATGTGGACGGTGGATGTGGCGCGCGGACTGCTCGTGGCGGGCTTCGCGCTCGCCGTGGCGCTCGGCCACGCCTCGATCGGCCTGCTCATCGCCCTCGCCGTGGTGCTCACGACGCTCCAGACCCTGTTCGACAACGCCGCCACGGCCCTGCTCCCCGCCCTCGTGGACCGCGCGACCCTCGGCAGCGCGAACGCACGGCTGCTCACCGGCCAGCAGTTCGCGGGCGGCCTCCTCGCCGCTCCCGTCGTGCCCTTCCTGATGGCCGCGGGCGCGGGCCTTCCGTACATGGTGGACGCGGCGACGTACCTGGTCGCGGCCGCCCTCGTGGCCTCCCTGCGGGTGCCCGCGCCCGAGCACCCGCCCAGACCCGCCGGGGCCACCCTGCGGTCCGACATCGCGCACGGCCTGCGCGTGCTGTGGCGGGACCGGGTGCTGCGGCGCCTGTGCGTGGCGACCGCCGTGGGCAACGTCGGCATAGGCGCGCTCCTCGCCACCCTCGTCGTCCTCGTCACCGGCTGGCTGGACGCGGGCAGCGGCGGGTACGCCGCGGCGATAACGGCGTACGCCGCCGGGAGCCTCGTGGGCGGGGCGCTCGCCGGGTGGCTCGCGCGGGCGCTCGGCCGGGTCCGCAGCGTGCTCGTCGCCGGAACGGCCCAGATCGCGGCGCTCGTGGCGATGGGCACGGTCCGCGACCTCGGGGCGCTGGTCGTGAGCATGGCGGTGTTCGGGGCCATGGGGATGGTGTGGAACGTCAGCACCCACACGCTCATGCAGGAGCGTCCGCCCGCCGCCGTGCTCGGGCGCGTCAGCTCGGCCTTCCGGACCCTGGCGGTCGCCGGGGCGCCGCTCGGGGCGATCCTCGGCGGGGCCGTGGCCGCGCTGTGGGGGCCCAACACCCCGATGCTGCTGGCCGCCGCCCTGTTCGCGCTCTCGGTCACCGCGCTCACACCCGCGCTTAAGTCGGCCGACAGCGGACAGACAACTCAAACCGCTCGCTGATCAATTAGGTTGGGAGGGCAGCGGGGCGCACGCACGGTATTCAGGTTGTACGAGAGAGAGCTGAAGTCCGAGATGAACGCAGAAGTCCGCACCAAGCTGAATCAGACGCCGGAGTGGACGGCGCTGGCCAAGCACAAGGAGCAGCTGGGGGAGGTGCGGCTGCGGGAGCTGTTCGACGCTGATCCGGCGCGCGGCACCGGCTACACCCTCCGGGTGGGCGACCTGCACATCGACTACTCCAAGCACCTGGTGACCGACGAGACCCTGGCGCTGCTGCGGGACCTCGCGGCGGCGACGGACGTCTTCGGGCTCCGCGACGCCATGTTCCGCGGCGAGAAGATCAACACCACCGAGGACCGCGCGGTCCTGCACACCGCGCTGCGCGCCGCCCGGGACGCCGACGTCGAGGTCGACGGCGAGAACGTGGTGCCGGGCGTGCACGCCGTGCTCGACAAGATGTCCGCGTTCGCCGACCGGATCCGCTCCGGCGAGTGGACCGGCCACACCGGCAAGCGCATCAAGAACGTCGTCAACGTCGGCATCGGCGGCTCCGACCTCGGCCCCGCCATGGCGTACGAGGCGCTGCGGTCCTTCACCGACCGCGACCTGACGGTCCGCTTCGTGTCGAACGTGGACGGCGCCGACCTGCACGAGGCGATCCGGGACCTGGACGCGGCCGAGACGCTGTTCGTCATCGCCTCCAAGACGTTCACCACGATCGAGACGATCACGAACGCGACCTCCGCGCGGAACTGGCTGCTCACCCAGCTCCAGGCCGACGAGAGCGCCGTCGCCAAGCACTTCGTGGCCCTGTCGACGAACACCGAGAAGGTCGCCGACTTCGGCATCGACACGGCCAACATGTTCGAGTTCTGGGACTGGGTCGGCGGTCGGTACTCGTACGACTCGGCGATCGGCCTCGCCCTGATGATCGCCATCGGCCCGGACCGCTTCCGCGAGATGCTCGACGGGTTCCGGCTCGTCGACGAGCACTTCCGCACGGCGCCCGCCGAGGAGAACGCGCCGCTGCTGCTCGGTCTGCTCGGCGTCTGGTACGGCAACTTCCACGACGCCCAGTCGCACGCCGTCCTGCCGTACTCGCACTACCTGTCCAAGTTCACGGCCTACCTCCAGCAGCTCGACATGGAGTCCAACGGCAAGTCCGTGGACCGCGACGGCGAGCGGGTGCGGTGGCAGACCGGTCCGGTGGTGTGGGGCACGCCGGGCACGAACGGGCAGCACGCCTACTACCAGCTCATCCACCAGGGCACGAAGCTCATCCCGGCCGACTTCATCGGCTTCGCCAAGCCGGTCGACGACCTGCGGCCCGGCCTGGTCGCCCAGCACGACCTGCTGATGGCCAACTTCTTCGCCCAGACCCAGGCCCTCGCCTTCGGCAAGACGCCCGACGAGGTCCGCGCGGAGGGCGTGCCGGACGAACTGGTGCCCCACAAGACGTTCCAGGGCAACCACCCGACGACGACGATCCTCGCCACCGAGCTGACCCCGTCGGTCCTCGGCCAGCTCATCGCCCTGTACGAGCACAAGGTCTTCGTGCAAGGAGCCGTATGGAACATCGACTCCTTCGACCAGTGGGGCGTCGAGCTGGGTAAGGTCCTGGCCAAGCGCGTGGAGCCCGCCCTGACGGAGGGCGCGGACGTGCCGGGTCTGGACGCGTCGACGACGGCGCTTGTCGCCAAGTACCGGGAGCTGCGCGGGCGTTGAGCCCACGGTTCACCAGTGGCGCCCCGGCCCGCGAGGCCCGGGGCGCCTTGCCCGCGCTGCGCCGTCAACGTCCGCCTTCACTCGGACGACTGATGCGGACGCGGTCCGGGCGGCAGCGGAAGGGGTTCGTGAAGGGCGGAACCCTCGCTGTCACCACCGGAGCCTCCGGCGGCAAGGTCAGCTGCAAGGTCACCGCTGACGGGACGACTCGCACCGGCACGGCCAGCGGAAAGTTCGCCACCGCCACCTGCGACGGCTTCTGACGGCGCGACGCAATGGCTCGCAGCACGCCGACGGGCCCCGGTCCAGAAAGGACCGGGGCCCGTCGGCGCGTACAGCCGGGGTCAGGGCGACGCCGGCGGATACAGGTCCCGCGGGAGCTGCGAGGCCGCTGCCGCGTCCAGGAGCCACAGCGTGCGGGCGCGGCCGTACGCGCCCGCTGCCGGGGCCTGGACCTCGCCCGCTCCGGAGAGGGCGATCGCCGCGGCCTTCGCCTTGTCCTCGCCCGCCGCGAGGAGCCAGACCTCGCGGGCCGAGCGGATCGCGGGGAGGGTCAGCGAGACGCGGGTGGGCGGCGGCTTGGGCGCGCCGTGCACGCCGACCACCGTGCGGTCCGTCTCCCGTACCGCAGGCGACTCCGGGAACAGCGACGCCACATGCGTGTCCGGGCCGACGCCCAGCATCAGGACGTCGAACGTCGGAACGGGGCCGTGGTCTTCCGGGCCGGCGGCCGCGGCGAGCTCCGCCGCGTACGCCTCGGCCGCCGCGTCCGCGCCGTCCCCGTCGGCGCCCTTGGCGAACGTGCCGTCCGACGCGGGCATCGGGTGCACCCGCGCCGGGTCGAGCGGCACCGAGTCGAGCAGGGCCGCACGGGCCTGCGTGTAGTTGCGCTCGGGGTCGCCCTCCGGCAGGAACCGCTCGTCGCCCCACCACAGGTCGAGGCGGGACCAGTCCACGGCGTCGCGGGCGGGCGCCGAACTGAGCGCGGCGAGCAGGCCGTTGCCGTTGCGGCCGCCCGTGAGGACCACGGACGCGGAGCCGCGGGCCGCCTGGGCGTCGACGATCTTCGTGATCAGCCGGGCCGCGGCGGCCTGCGCCATCAGCTCCTTGTCGCGGTGCACGACCAGCTGCGGAGCCACCGTCACTTCGCGGCCGCCTTCTTGGCCGGAGCCTTCGCCGAGGCCTTCTTGGCGGCCCCGGACTCGGCCTTGGCGCCGGAGCCCTCCTTGGCCCCGTCCCCGGCCGACTCCCCGGCCGCGGCAGCAGCCGCCGCCTCACCGAGCCGGTCCACGCCGAAGCGCAGCGCCGCCGCGTACGTGTCGTCCGGGTCGAGCCGCCGCAGCTCCTCCGCGATCAGCTCGGACGTCTCACGGCGCTTGAGCGCGACCGCGCGGTCCGGCTGGCCCTGGATGGACAGCGTGGCGAGGGAGCCGTCGGCCCGGTCGAGCACGATGGGACCGCAGTTGGTCTCCATGCGCACGCCGGTCAGGCCGGGGCCCGGCGACACCGTGCGCTTGACCGGCACGGAGAGCCGCTCCGCCAGCCACATCGCGAGGAGCTCGACGCTCGGGTTGAACTCCTCGCCCTCCACCGCCGCCGCGGTGACCTCGCACGAGACCTGGTCCAGGGCCGCGGCCAGCATTGAGCGCCACGGCGTGATGCGGGTCCAGGACAGGTCCGTGTCGCCGGGGTGGTAGGCGTCGGCGCGGGCGGTCAGCTCGTGGATGGGCTGCTCGGCGGCATACGTGTCCGTGACGCGGCGCTGGGCGAGCGCGCCCAGGGGGTCCTGCGCCGGGTCCAGCGGCGCGTTCACCGGCCACCAGGCGACGACCGGGGCGTCGGGGAGCAGCAGCGGCAGGACCACCGACTGGGCGTGGTTGAGCACCTCGCCGTAAAGACGCAGAATGACCGTTTCTCCGGTGCCCGCGTCCGCGCCCACCCGGACCTCGGCGTCCAGACGCGAGGTCGTACGGTCACGCGGCGAGCGCGAGACCCGCTTGATGACGACCAGCGTGCGCGAGGGGTGCTCGCGCGAGGCCTCGCTCGCGGCCTTCAGCGCGTCGTAGGCGTTCTCCTCGTCGGTGACGATGACGAGGGTGAGCACCATGCCGACGGCCGGGGTGCCGATCGCGCGGCGGCCCTGCACAAGGGCCTTGTTGATCTTGCTGGCCGTGGTGTCCGTCAGGTCGATCTTCATGGCCGACGCCAGCTCCGTCCGTCTTGTGCGAGCATTTCGTCCGCCTCGACCGGGCCCCAGGTACCGGCCGGGTACTGCGCGGGCTTGCCGTGCCGGTCCCAGTACTCCTCGATCGGGTCGAGGATGTTCCAGGACAGCTCGACCTCCTCCGTGCGCGGGAAGAGGTTGGCGTCGCCGAGCAGCACGTCCAGGATGAGGCGCTCGTACGCCTCCGGGCTGGACTCGGTGAAGGACTCGCCGTAGGCGAAGTCCATCGACACGTCCCTGATCTCCATGGACGTGCCCGGCACCTTCGAGCCGAAGCGGACCGTGATGCCCTCGTCCGGCTGGACGCGGATGACGATCGCGTTCTGCCCGAGCTCCTCGGTCGCCGTGTGGTCGAAGGGGGAGTGCGGCGCGCGCTGGAAGACGACCGCGATCTCCGTGACGCGTCGGCCGAGGCGCTTGCCGGTGCGCAGGTAGAACGGGACGCCCGCCCAACGGCGGTTGTCCACCTGGAGCTTGATGGCGGCGTAGGTGTCGGTCTTCGACTTGGGGTCGATGCCGTCTTCCTGGAGGTAGCCGACGGCCTTCTCGCCGCCCTGCCAGCCCGCGGAGTACTGCCCGCGCACGGTGTCCTTGCCGAGGTCCTTGGGCAGCTTCACCGCGCCCAGGACCTTCGCCTTCTCCGCGACCAGGGCGTCCGCGTCGAAGGAGGCGGGCTCCTCCATCGCGGTCAGCGCCATCAGCTGGAGCAGGTGGTTCTGGATGACGTCACGGGCGGCGCCGATGCCGTCGTAGTACCCGGCGCGGCCGCCGATGCCGATGTCCTCGGCCATCGTGATCTGGACGTGGTCGACGTACGACCTGTTCCAGATCGGCTCGAACATCTGGTTGGCGAAGCGCAGCGCCAGGATGTTCTGGACGGTCTCCTTGCCGAGGTAGTGGTCGATCCGGAACACCTGGTCCGGGGCGAACACCTCGTGCACGATCGCGTTCAGTTCCTTGGCGGACTTCAGGTCGTGCCCGAAGGGCTTCTCGATGACGGCGCGGCGCCAGGACCCCTCGGGGGCGTCCGCCAGCTCGTGCTTCTTGAGCTGCTGGACGACCTGCGGGAAGAACTTCGGGGGCACGGAGAGGTAGAAGGCGAAGTTGCCGCCCGTTCCCTGCTTCTTGTCCAGGTCCTCGATGGTGGCCTTGAGCTGCTCGAAGGCGTCGTCGTCGTCGAAGTTGCCCTGGACGAAGCGCATGCCCTGGATGAGCTGCTGCCAGACCTCCTCGCGGAAGGGCGTGCGCGCGTGCTGCTTGACCGCGTCGTGCACCTCCTGCGCGAAGTCCTCGTCCTGCCACTCGCGGCGGGCGAACCCGATGAGCGAGAAGCCCGGCGGCAGCAGCCCCCGGTTGGCCAGGTCGTACACGGCGGGCATCAGCTTTTTACGGGACAAATCGCCCGTGACGCCAAAAATGACCAGGCCCGACGGCCCCGCGATACGCGGGAGCCGTCGGTCCGCGGCGTCACGCAGCGGATTGCTGCTTGACAAGGTCTTAGCCCTCCGAAGGTGCGAGGCGCTTGAGCTCCGCCTCGGTCGACTTGAGCAGGTCGTTCCAGGACGCCTCGAACTTCTCGACGCCCTCGTCCTCGAGGAGCTGCACCACGTCGTCGTAGGAGATCCCGAGCTTCTCGACGGCCTCGATCTCGGCGCGCGACTGCTCGTAGGTCCCGGCGATCGTGTTGCCGGTGATCTGGCCGTGGTCGGCGGTGGCCTCGAGGGTGGCCTCCGGCATGGTGTTCACCGTGCCCGGGGCGACCAGGTCGTCGACGTACAGCGTGTCCTTGTACGCCTTGTCCTTCACGCCCGTCGACGCCCACAGCGGGCGCTGCTTGTTGGCGTGCGCCTTGTCCAGGGCGACCCAGCGGTCGGAGGAGAAGACCTCCTCGTACGCCTCGTACGCCAGGCGGGCGTTGGCCAGACCGGCCTTGCCGCGCGCGGCCTTGGCCTCGTCGGTGCCGAGGGCGTCGATGCGCTTGTCGATCTCGGTGTCCACGCGGGACACGAAGAACGACGCCACCGAGTGGATCTTGGACAGGTCCAGGCCCGCGGCCTTCGCCTTCTCCAGGCCCGCGAGGTAGGCGTCCATGACCTCGCGGTAGCGCTCGAGCGAGAAGATCAGCGTGACGTTCACGCTGATGCCCTTGCCGATGACCTCGGTGATCGCGGGCAGGCCCGCCTTCGTCGCCGGGATCTTGATGAGCGTGTTCGGCCGGTCCACCAGCCAGGCGAGCTGCTTGGCCTCGGCGACCGTGGCCTGCGTGTTGTGGGCGAGCCGCGGGTCGACCTCGATCGACACCCGGCCGTCCTGGCCCTCGGTCGCGTCGAACACCGGCCGCAGGATGTCGGCGGCGTCACGGACGTCCGCCGTCGTGATCATGCGGATCGCCTCTTCCACGGTGACCTTGCGGGCGGCGAGGTCGGCGAGCTGCTGCTCGTAGCCGTCGCCCGACGAGATCGCCTTCTGGAAGATCGACGGGTTCGTCGTGACGCCCACGACGTGCTGCTCGTCGAGGAGTTCGGCGAGGTTGCCGGACGTGATCCGCTTGCGCGACAGGTCGTCCAGCCAGATCGCGACGCCTTCGTCGGAGAGGCGCTTGAGTGCGTCTGTCATGGAATTACATCTCCTACTTGGTCGTATGTGGGCGTCAGCGCTGAGCGGCCGCGATCGATTCCCGCGCCGCGGCGGCCACGGCTTCGGCAGTGAACCCGAACTCGCGGAAGAGGACCTTGCCGTCCGCCGAAGCCCCGAAGTGCTCCAGCGAAACGATGCGCCCCGCGTCCCCGACGAACCGGTGCCAGGTCAGACCGATGCCCGCCTCGACCGCCACGCGCGCCTTGACCGACGGCGGAAGCACCGAGTCCCGGTACCCCTGGTCCTGCTCCTCGAACCACTCGACCGACGGCATCGAGACGACGCGCGTCGGCACGCCGGCCGCCTGCAGCTGCTCGCGCGCCTCGACGGCGAGGTGCACCTCGGAGCCGGTGCCGATGAGGACGACCTCGGGCTCGGCCTTCGTGCCGTCCGCGCCCTCGGCGTCGAACAGGACGTAGCCGCCCTTGACCGCGCCCTCGGTGACCTCGCGGTCGTACGTCGGCACACCCTGGCGGGTCAGCGCCAGACCGTGCGGGGCGCCCTTGCCGAACACCTTGGTGTAGCGCTTGAGGATCTCGCGCCAGGCGACGGCCGTCTCGTTCGCGTCGGCCGGACGGACGACGTTCAGGCCCGGGATCGCGCGCAGCGTGGCCAGGTGCTCCACCGGCTGGTGCGTCGGGCCGTCCTCGCCGAGACCGATCGAGTCGTGCGTCCACACGTACGTCACCGGCAGGTGCATCAGCGCGGACAGGCGCACGGCGTTGCGCATGTAGTCGGAGAACACCAGGAAGGTGCCGCCGAAGATGCGGGTGTTGCCGTGCAGCGCGATGCCGTTCATCTCCGCGGCCATGGAGTGCTCACGGATGCCGAAGTGGATCGTGCGGCCGTACGGGTCGGCCTCCGGCAGCGGGTTGCCCGCGGGGAGGAACGACGACGTCTTGTCGATCGTGGTGTTGTTCGAGCCCGCGAGGTCGGCGGAGCCGCCCCACAGCTCGGGGATCACCGCGCCGAGCGCCTGCAGGACCTTGCCGGACGCGGCACGCGTCGCGACGCCCTTGCCCGCCTCGAAGACCGGGAGCTTCTCCTCCCAGCCCGACGGCAGCTCGCCCGCGGCGATCCGGTCGAACTCGGCGGCGCGGTCAGCCTCCTTGGTGCGCCAGGCGGCGAAGCCCTTCTCCCACGTGGCCTTGGCCTCCTGGCCGCGGTCGAGCGCCTGGCGGGTGTGCGCCAGGACCTCGTCGGAGACCTCGAAGGACTGCTCCGGGTCGAAGCCGAGGACGCGCTTGGTGGCCGCGACCTCCTCGTCGCCGAGCGCCGAGCCGTGCGCGGCCTCGGTGTTCTGGGCGTTCGGGGCGGGCCAGGCGATGATCGAGCGCATCGCGATGAACGACGGCTTGTCGGTGACCGCCTTGGCCTCCTGGATCGCCGCGTACAGCGCGGCCGGGTCCAGGTCGCCGTTCTCCTTCGGCTCCACGCGCTGGACGTGCCAGCCGTAGGCCTCGTACCGCTTCTCGGTGTCCTCGGAGATCGCGGTCTCGGTGTCGCCCTCGATCGAGATGTGGTTGTCGTCCCACAGCAGGATCAGGTTGCCGAGCTTCTGGTGCCCGGCCATCGAGGACGCCTCGGCGGAGATGCCCTCCTGGAGGCAGCCGTCACCGGCGATCGCGTAGATGAAGTGGTCGAAGGGGGACTCGCCCGTCGCGGTGTCCGGGTCGAAGAGTCCACGCTCGTACCGCGCGGCCATCGCCATGCCCACGGCGTTGGCGACGCCCTGGCCGAGCGGGCCCGTCGTCGTCTCCACGCCCACCGTGTGGCCGTACTCCGGGTGGCCCGGGGTCTTCGAGCCCCAGGTGCGGAAGGCCTTCAGGTCATCGAGCTCCAGGCCGAAACCGGCCAGGTACAGCTGGATGTAGAGCGTGAGGGACGAGTGGCCCGCGGACAGCACGAAACGGTCGCGCCCGGTCCAGTCGGCGTCCGCCGGATCGTGCCGCATCACCTTCTGGAAAAGGGTGTACGCGGCGGGCGCGAGGCTCATGGCCGTACCCGGATGGCCGTTGCCGACCTTCTGTACGGAATCCATGGCCAGGACGCGGACGGTGTCGACAGCCCGCTGGTCCAGTTCGGTCCACTCGAGGTCTGTGGTGGTCGGCTTGGTGCTCACCCTGAGTCAGGGCTCCTCTCCACATGTCGAATGCCGGCGGCGTATGGATCGCACCGGCCGCTGTCGAGCCTACCGCTGCGAGAACGTGCATTTTTTCGAGTCATTCCAGACTGCCGGGACACGTCCCGATCCGCCTCCCGAAAGGGCTCCGCCGCATTCACCATGTGAATGCGGCACTGCTCATCTGGTCGACTCATCCGCTTGCCGCACCGGCGTCCACACCGGGGCGAACCCGCCCACGAACTCCGCTCGTCTGGCCCCTCAACACGAACCCACCCCCGCGAAGGGCGAGGTATGGGCAACGTCTACAGTGGCGTGGTACGCGCGAGCCTTTACCGGATCTTCATGTCCGAACGTCCGACGCAGGGCTTGCTGGGAGTCTCTGTCAGGGGTGTGCGTGACGGCCGTTGAATCCCGTCCAGCGGGGGTACTCGGGACGAGCCAGAACCCGAGCAACCGGCCGTTCGGGGCCCGAGTCAAGGCATTCGTGGCGCTGACCAAGCCGCGGATCATCGAGCTGCTGCTGATCACCACCGTTCCGGTGATGTTCCTCGCCGAGCAGGGGGTGCCCGACCTGACGCTGGTGTTCGTCACCTGCCTCGGCGGCTACCTGTCGGCGGGCGGCGCCAACGCGTTGAACATGTGGTACGACCGCGACATCGACGCGCTCATGGAGCGCACGTCGCAGCGGCCGCTCGTCACCGGCATGGTCAGTCCCCGCGAGTGCCTGGTCTTCGGCATCACGCTCGCCGTCGTCTCGACGCTGCTCTTCGGACTCGCCGTCAACTGGCTGTCCGCCTGGCTGTCGCTCGGGGCGCTGCTCTTCTACGTGGTCGTCTACACGATGATCCTGAAGCGCCGGACCTCCCAGAACATCGTCTGGGGCGGCATCGCGGGCTGCCTGCCCGTCCTCATCGGCTGGTCGTCCGTCACCAACTCGATGTCGTGGGCGCCGATCGTCCTCTTCCTCGTCATGTTCTTCTGGACGCCGCCGCACTACTGGCCGCTGTCCATGCGGGTCAAGGAGGACTACGCGCGCGTGGGCGTCCCCATGCTCCCGGTGATCGCCTCCAACAAGGTCGTCGCGCGCCAGATCGTCGTCTACAGCTGGGTCATGGTCGCCGTCTCCCTGCTGCTCCAGCCGCTCGGCTACACCGGCTGGTTCTACACCGCGGTCGCCCTCGCCACCGGCGGCTGGTGGCTGTGGGAGGCCCACGGGCTGCAGAACCGCGCCAAGGCCGAGGCCACCGGCGGCAAGCTCAAGGAGATGCGTCTCTTCCACTGGTCCATCACCTACGTCTCGCTGCTGTTCGTGGCGGTCGCGGTGGACCCCTTCCTGCGGTAGCCCCCGGCGGTTCTGCGCGTGTACGGCCCCCTTCGCCCCGACGGCGAGGGGGGCCGCTCAGTTCTCGCTCACGTACAGATGGCCGTCGTCGTCGGCCGCCGCGGGCCGTCCCGTGCGGAACCAGCCGTCCCGCTCGCTGTCCTGCCCGTCCGCGTGCCCGCCGACGTACCCGTCGAACAGCAGCGGCCCCCGCACCCAGAGCTCGCCCGCCGCCACCCGCACCTCGCCGCCCGGCGCGGGCAGTCCGCAGCTCTCCGGCCGCAGGCGGACGTCGGCGTGGTCGAGGACGGCCAGGTCCCCCGCCTCGGGCGAGGTGAGGAAGGCGCGCACCCGGGCGTGCGGGGTCGCGGTCCGGATGTCCTCCAGGAGCCCGGGCGCGACGGGCGGGCCGCTCGTCTCGACGTCCGCGAAGCGCAGCGCGGCCAGGTGGTGCGGCGCCGTGTCCAGGACGCCCTGCCAGGTCTCGGGCGCGCACACCAGGCGCTCCGCCCGGTGCCCCCGCACGGCCGCGCAGATCGCCGCCGGGTCCGGGCGCTCCAGGAGCACCGCGGTGCCCCGGGCCTGCCACTGCCGCAGCAGGGCGGCCCACGCGGACCACTGCCCCAGGGGGAATCCGCAGACCAGCACGGTGCACGGCTCCGGTCGGCAGCCGGGGTGGGTGCGCAGCACGCACACCCGGTGCGAGAGGACGACCCCACGGGGACGGCCGGATCCGGTGACGACGATCACGCAGGGGTCGTCCTCCCGTGGCGGCCCGTCGCCGGGGCGCGGGTGCGACCCGGGGGCAGCGTCCGCGTCGTGCCGTAGGTCCGGGAGTACGACATGGCGTACCCCCGCAGCCGCCGCCGGCCGCGCCCCGCCCTCCGCACCGGCCGCGTCGGTCACGAGCAGGCGGGGCCCGAGTGCGCGCACGACCTCCGCGAGGCGTGCCTCCCCGGCGTCCGGGGCGACCGGCACGAACACCGCCCCGGCCCGCGCGGCCCCCGCGAACGCGGCCAGGGTCTCCGGCGACGCCCCCGCCGGGCAGACCACGCGCTCGCCCCGCCGCACGCCGTGGCCGGTGAGGAACACGGCGGTCCGGTCCGCCGCCGCGTCCAGCTCCGCGAAGGTGAGCGCGCGGTCGCCGACCAGCGCGGCCACACGGTGCGGAACGGCGCGGGCGGCGGACCGGAAGACCTCACCGATCAGCAGTCCGGTCATGCCCCCTGGCCTACCACGGGGCGGCACCGGGCGGAACGGGCGTGCGCGCCCCCGGCGCGAGGGTGGCCGAGACCACGCCGCCCGGGCGTCGCCGAATGATCTACCCGTCGGTAGCATCCTGTGCCATGGCAGACACGGAGCAGGAGACGGAGCAGGGCACCCCGGGCAGCGGCGACGGCGCGGCGGCGAAGGCCGCCAAGGAGGCCGCCCGTGCCGAGCGCAGGGCCGCGCGGCTCGCCAAGGAGATCGGCGTGTTCGCGCGGGCGCACGGTGGCGCGGAGGGGCAGGTCGCGTACATCGGCGAGCGGGGCGCGCGCATCGTCCTCGTCGGCGCGGACGGCGGCTGGGGCGACCTCGTCGCGCCGAGCCACGCCATCGCGACGAGCGCCGTCGAGAAGGCCGGGATCACCGTCCACGAGGACTTCGACGGCGACTTCGCGGCCAAGGTGACGACCGGACCGTACGAGTGGAAGCGCATGGCGGGCATCCAGATCGGCGGCCCCAAGAGCGCCTGACGACACGCGCGGGGCGGGCACGGGGTGACACGGCGAGCAACACCTGACACCGGGGTCACCCGTTAGGACCGTAGGAACACGGTCCACGTCTGGAGCCAGGATGATCGAAACCCCGTCCCTGGTGGACCAGCACTGCCACGGCGTCCTGCGCACGGAGCTGGGGCTCGGCACCTTCGAGGCCCACCTCGGCCGGGGCGAGGGCCCGCCCGCCCCCGGCACCACCTTCTTCGACACCCAGACCGGCTTCGCCGTGCGCCGCTGGTGTCCGCCGCTGCTCGGCCTCGAACCGCACTGCCCGCCCGCCCGCTATCTCGCGCGCCGCCGTGAACTCGGCGTCCTGGAGGCCGGGCGGCGGCTGCTTCGCGGCAGCGGGATCACGACGTACCTCGTCGACACCGGCCTGCCGGGCGACCTGACCGGGCCCGGCGAACTGGCGTCGACCGGCGCCGCCCAGGCCCGCGAGATCGTCCGCCTGGAATTACTGGCCGAGCAGGTCGCCGACACCTCGGGCACCGTCGACTCCTTCCTCGCCAACCTCGCCGAGTCCGTGCACGGCGCGGCGCACGGAGCCGTCGCGTTCACCTCCGTCGCCGGGGTGCGCGCGGGCGAGGCCCTGGCCTGCGAGCCGCCGGGGCCCGGCGAGGTGCGCGGGGCCGCCGGGCGCTGGCTGGCGGGGCGGCAGGTGGGCGGCGAGCTGGCCGACCCGGTGCTGCTGCGGCATCTGCTGTGGATCGCGGTCGCCTCCGGCCTGCCCCTGCAACTGCACACCGGCGCCGCCGACCCGCAGTGCTCCTTCGGCGACTTCGCCCGCGCCACCGCCGGGCTCGGCACCGACCTGGTGCTCCTGCACGGCTATCCGCACCACCGCGCGGCGGCCCACCTGGCGGGTGTCTTCCCGCACGTGTACGCCGACCTGGGCTCCGCGCTCGTCCGGACCGGGGCGCGTGCGACCGCCGTGCTCGCCGAGATCCTGGAGCTCGCGCCCTTCGGCAAGCTGCTGTTCTCCAGCGGCGCGCAGGGGCTGCCCGAGCTGCACGTGGTGGGGGCCCAGCTGTTCCGGGAGGCGCTGGGGCGGGTGCTCGGGACGTGGGTCGCGGAGGGCGCGTGGTCGCTGACGGACGCGCAGCGGGTGGCGGGGCTGATCGCGGCGGGGAACGCGCGGCGGGTCTACGGGCTGGTGGACGGCTGACTTAGGGGCGAGGGGCGCGCGGCCGGTCCGTGCCGCGCAGGACCGGCGGCGGGCCGGGCTCAGACCGAGGACAGCTGGGAGTCGTCCACCTGCGTCGGCACGTCCGCCTTGGGCGCCGGCCGCTCCCGCAGGGACAGCAGCACCCGCAGCGCCGCGATCCACACCAGGCACGAGCCGAGCATGTGCGCGGCCACCAGGGCCTCGGGCAGGTCGGTGAAGTACTGGACGTAGCCCACGAGCCCCTGCGCGAGCAGGACCAGGAACAGGTCGCGCGTGCGGTTCAGCGGGCCGCGCGGCGCGTCGACCGCCTTCAGGACGAACCACAGCGCGAACGTCAGCGTCACCACGATCCACGCCAGGACGGCGTGCAGCTTGGTGACGCCCTCCCAGTCCAGGCCCACCGCGCCGACGTTCATGCGGGGCACGTCGCTGGAGTCGCCCGCGTGCGGGCCCGCGCCGGTCACGACCGTGCCGACGGCGATGAGCAGCACGGTGACGCCGATCAGGACCCACACCAGCTGTGCGACGGCCTTGCCGACGAGTGGGCGGGGCTCCGCGTCGCCCTCCCGGGTGCGCTGCCACATCGTCGTGGCGACCGCGATCAGGGCGGTGGAGAGCAGGAAGTGCGCCGCGACGGTGTACGGGTTGAGGCCGACGAGGACGACGATGCCGCCGAGCACCGCGTTGCCCATGACGATCCAGAACTGGGCCCAGCCGTAGCGGGTCAGGCTCCGCCGCCAGGGCTTCTGCGAGCGCACGGCGATGATGGCCCAGCCGACGGCGGCACAGAGCACGTACGTCAGCATGCGGTTGCCGAACTCGATGACCCCGTGGAAGCCCATCTCGCTGGTCGCGGTGAGGGACTCGTCGGTGCACTTGGGCCAGGTCGGGCAGCCGAGGCCGGAGCCCGTGAGCCGGACGGCGCCGCCGGTGACCACGATGACGCAGGTCATCACGAGCGAGATCAGCACCGCCTGCTGCGCGGTCCGCTGCGTCGGGGTCCAGCGCTCGGCGATGAAGGCGAGCGGATTGCGCACGAATTGAGCGGCGTCGGCTCGGGTCACGTTTGGCACGGGCCCCATCGTAGAAGGCCGCTTGTGCACGCCTTCACGAGGGGGACGTATCCGCCCCATCTGTGGCGTGGGTTACGCCAGGGGGTGACGCCCGCAGCCTGCTCCCGGCGGCCGGTCCGCCTGCTCCCGGCGGGCGGATCCGCTTACTCCCAGCGGAAGAACCGTGCCGCCGCGCCCAGCCCGAGCACCGACCACACCGCCAGGATCCCGAGGTCCGCCCACGGCATCGCGGCCCCGTCCTGGAGCACGTCCCGCAGGCCGTCCGAGAGTGCCGAGATCGGCAGCAGGCCGAGCGTCGACTCGACGGCGCCGGGGAACTTGTCGAGCGGCACGATGACGCCGCCGCCGACGAGCAGGAGCAGGAAGACCAGGTTGGCGGCGGCGAGCGTCGCCTCCGCCTTGAGCGTTCCCGCCATGAGCAGGCCGAGCCCGGAGAAGGCGGCCGTGCCGAGGACCAGGAGCAGCAGCACCGCGAACGGGTTGCCGTGCGGCGACCAGCCGAGCGCGAAGGCGATCGCCGTGAGCAGCGCGATCTGGAGGACCTCGGTGACCAGGACCGACAGGGTCTTGGCCGTCATCAGGCCCCAGCGCGGCAGCGGCGAGGCGGCGAGGCGCTTGAGGACGCCGTAGCGCCGCTCGAAGCCCGTGGCGATGGCCTGCCCGGTGAAGGCCGTCGACATCACGGCGAGCGCGAGGACACCGGGGGTCAGGAAGTCGACGGCCTTGCCGTCGCCCGTGTCGACGATGTCGACCGCGCTGAACAGGACGAGCAGGAGCGTCGGGATGACGACGGTGAGCAGCAGCTGTTCGCCGTTGCGCAGCAGCATCTTCGTCTCGAGCGCGGCCTGCGCGGCGATCATGCGGGGGAGCGGGGCGGCGCCCGGCTGCGGCGCGTACGTACCGGCGGCGCTCATCCGCGCAGCTCCTTGCCCGTGAGTTCCAAGAAGACGTCTTCGAGTGTGTGGCGTTCGACCGAGATCCGGTCCGGCATGACGCCGTGCTGCGCGCACCAGGAGGTGACGGTGGCGAGCAGCTGGGGGTCGACGGTGCCGCTGACGCGGTAGGCGCCGGGGGTGAGTTCGGCGGCGGCGGAGTCCGGGGGCAGGGCCTTGAGGAGGGAGCCGACGTCGAGTCCGGGGCGGCCGGTGAAGCGCAGGGTGTTCTCGGCGCCGCCGCGGCACAGCTCGTCGGGGCTGCCCTGGGCGATGACCTTGCCCGCGTCGATGACGGCGACGTCGTCGGCGAGTTCCTCGGCCTCGTCCATGTGGTGGGTGGTGAGGATCACCGAGACGCCGTCGGCGCGCAGGTCGCGCACCAGGCTCCAGGTGGCGCGGCGCGCCTGCGGGTCGAGGCCCGCGGTCGGCTCGTCGAGGAAGACGAGTTCGGGCCGTCCGACCACGGCCATGGCGAGCGCGAGGCGCTGCTGCTGGCCGCCGGAGAGGCGCCGGTAGGTGGTGCGGCCGCAGGAGTCGAGGCCGAGGCGTTCGATGAGGGCGTCGACGTCGAGGGGGTGCGCGTGCAGCTTCGCGACGTGCCGCAGCATCTCGTCGGCGCGGGCGCCGGAGTAGACGCCGCCGGACTGGAGCATCACGCCGATGCGGGGCCGCAGCGCGGCGGCCTGCCGCACCGGGTCGAGGCCGAGGACGCGGACCTCGCCGGCGTCCGGCCTGCGGTAGCCCTCGCAGGTCTCGATGGTGGTGGTCTTGCCGGCACCGTTCGGGCCGAGGACGGCGGTGACGGCGCCCGCGCGGACGTCGAGGTCGAGGCCGTCCACCGCGGTCTTCTTTCCGTACCGCTTGACCAGACCCACGGCCTGGACGACGGACTCAGTTCCCATGCCGGGAAGTCTAGAGAGGGTCGCGGGTCCTGTGGCCAGCGGGCCCTTGGCCCCCGTGCGGTGAGGCCGCGGGCCGGGTTCGGTCGGTGCGGGACCGGCGCCCCAACCCGTACGTCGGTACGGGACCGACCCCTCAGCCCGTACGCGGCCGGTGCTCCGCCAGCCACCCCTCCGCGTACGCCACCGCCTCCGCCAGCGGGAAGAGCCGCGCCGTGGCCGCCCCCACCCGGCCCCGCGCCACCGCCCGCTCGCGTTCGTAGGCCGCGCCGAGCTCGTCGAAACGGTCGTCGGTGATCGAGGGCTCGCGCACCGTCAGCCAGCGGCGGCCCTCGTCCGTCATGACGGCGAAGGAGTTGTCGACGAGCGGCGCCGGAAGGCGGTACTCCGCCAGGTGGAAGGCCGTGCAGGCGTCGAAGCCCGCGCCCAGGAGCAGCACCCGCGCCCCGGCCCGCTCAAGGGCGGCCAGCGGGCTGCGCTCGCCGAGGCGGCAGTCGAGGGCGTGGCCGTCGGTCAGGGCGGCGGCGCGGGGGCCGACGGCGGCGAAGGAGGTCTGCGGGTGGGCGCTGCGGACGGCGCCGGGCCAGGTGCGCACGGTCTCGGGGACGACGCCGACGCCTCGGGTGCGGGCGGTGCGGGGGTCGTAGGCGGGCATGGTGGCCCGGATGGCGGGCCACCAGGACGCGGGGACGGGAGGGTTCTCCCACTCGGCCGGATCCGAGTTGTCGCTGGACTGCGAGGGCACCACGAGCGTCCCCTCGTCACCCAGACAGTCGAACAGTGCGAGGACGACGGCCTCGGCGCCGCCGCTGACCCAGCCGAGCGAGCTGAGCGAGGTGTGCACGAGCAGCGTCTCGCCGTGGCCGACGCCGAGCGCCCGCAGTTCGTCCGCGATCGAATCGCGGGTGCACAAAGGGCCGGTGGGAGGGGGTGTGGGCATGTCTGCGAGTCTTCCGGGCGGGTCCGGATCGCGCCACCGATTTGATCGATCAGTGATCGTTTCCGCAGGTCAGCTTAGGTATACCTAAGTGACGTAGCGCACCGAACAGTGATCCGGACGCGGGTTGTCAGGCTCTGAGGAATTACG
This sequence comes from Streptomyces sp. RK9, assembly GCF_045070545.1. Taxonomy (NCBI): domain Bacteria; kingdom Bacillati; phylum Actinomycetota; class Actinomycetes; order Kitasatosporales; family Streptomycetaceae; genus Streptomyces; species Streptomyces sp. RK9. The sequence goes on from NZ_CP173703.1 coordinate 2,535,082, forward strand.
CAACAATGGCGTTGTGAAAAACGTTGGCGAGGCTCGGGAGACCCCCACGGGGGCCCCTCAGGAAGAGCTCGCGACCGGTGAGCGGTCGACCCGCAACCGCGTCGCGCGCTCCATCCTGGACCACGGCCCGTCCACCGTCGCCGACCTCGCAGGACGCCTCGGCCTGACCCAGGCCGCCGTCCGCCGCCACCTCGACTCCCTCGTCCAGGAGAACGTGGTCGAGGGCCGCGAGAAGCGGGTCTACGGCGCCCGTACGCGAGGCCGCCCGGCCAAGGTCTTCGCCCTGACCGACTGCGGCCGTGACGCCTTCGACCAGTCCTACGACAAGCTGGCCGCCGACGCCCTGCGCTGGATCTCCGAGACGCACGGCGAGACGGCGGTCGTGGAATTCGCCCGCGCCCGCATCGCCGAGCAGGCCAAGGCCTACCGCGCGGCGATGGACGCGGCACCCCCCGAGCGCAGGACCGACGCGCTGGCGAAGGCATTGACCGCCGACGGGTACGCTGCTACGGCGCGCAGTGCGCCGGTGGGGGAGCAGCTCTGCCAGCACCACTGTCCGGTCGCCCACGTCGCCGAGCAGTATCCGCAGCTGTGCGAGGCGGAGACGGAAATCTTCTCCGCCCTGCTCGGGACCCACGTCCAGCGCCTGGCCACCATCGCCCACGGGGACGGCGTCTGCACGACGTACATCCCCAAGGCGACCCCCCAGACCACTGATAACGCATCTGCAAGCACCGCCGGGAGGAACCCCGCATGACGCTCCCCATCGAGGAGACTGCCCACCCCGAGCTCGAGGGTCTGGGCAACTACGAATACGGCTGGGCCGACTCCGACGTGGCCGGTGCCTCTGCCAAGCGGGGCATCGACGAGGATGTCGTCCGCGACATCTCCGCGAAGAAGAACGAGCCGGAGTGGATGACCAAGCTCCGTCTCAAGGGCCTGCGCCTGTTCGAGAAGAAGCCCATGCCGAACTGGGGCTCCGACCTCTCCGGCATCGACTTCGACAACATCAAGTACTTCGTGCGCTCCACGGAGAAGCAGGCGGAGTCCTGGGAGGACCTGCCCGAGGACATCAAGAACACGTACGACAAGCTCGGCATCCCCGAGGCGGAGAAGCAGCGCCTCGTCGCCGGTGTCGCCGCCCAGTACGAGTCCGAGGTCGTCTACCACCAGATCCGCGAGGACCTGGAGGAGCAGGGCGTCATCTTCCTGGACACCGACACGGCCCTGAAGGAGCACCCCGAGCTCTTCAAGGAGTACTTCGGCACGGTCATCCCGGTCGGCGACAACAAGTTCGCGTCGCTGAACACGGCCGTGTGGTCCGGCGGCTCCTTCATCTACGTGCCGAAGGGCGTGCACGTCGAGATCCCGCTCCAGGCCTACTTCCGCATCAACACGGAGAACATGGGCCAGTTCGAGCGGACGCTGATCATCGTCGACGAGGACGCCTACGTCCACTACGTCGAGGGCTGCACGGCGCCGATCTACAAGTCGGACTCCCTGCACTCCGCGGTCGTCGAGATCATCGTCAAGAAGGGCGCCCGCTGCCGCTACACGACCATCCAGAACTGGTCGAACAACGTCTACAACCTGGTCACCAAGCGTGCCGTGGCGTACGAGGGCGCGACCATGGAGTGGATCGACGGCAACATCGGCTCCAAGGTGACGATGAAGTACCCCGCCGTCTACCTGATGGGTGAGCACGCCAAGGGCGAGACCCTCTCCATCGCCTTCGCCGGCGAGGGCCAGCACCAGGACGCCGGCTCCAAGATGGTCCACATGGCGCCGAACACGTCGTCCAACATCGTGTCGAAGTCCGTGGCGCGCGGCGGCGGTCGTACGTCCTACCGCGGCCTGGTCGAGATCGGCGAGGGCGCGGCCGGATCGAAGTCCAACGTGCTGTGCGACGCGCTGCTCGTGGACACCATCTCCCGCTCCGACACGTACCCGTACGTGGACGTCCGCGAGGACGACGTCTCCATGGGCCACGAGGCGACCGTCTCCAAGGTCTCCGAGGACCAGCTCTTCTACCTGATGAGCCGCGGCCTCACCGAGTTCGAGGCGATGGCGATGATCGTGCGCGGCTTCGTCGAGCCCATCGCGAAGGAGCTGCCCATGGAGTACGCCCTGGAGCTGAACCGGCTGATCGAGCTGCAGATGGAAGGAGCGGTCGGTTAACCACCGCCCCCTTTCAGCAGTCGCCAGATTTCTTGACGTAGTGACGTAGGAAGAGAGCAGACCGACAGCCATGGCTGAGGCTCAGAACATCCCCGTGGGCTCCACCACCGCGGGCCAGATCGCGGTGGCCGCCGAGTCGACCGTCGCCACGCGCATGAGCGCGCCCCCGTCCTTCGACGTGGCGGACTTCCCCGTCCCCCACGGCCGCGAGGAGGAGTGGCGGTTCACGCCGCTGGAGCGCCTTCGCGGGCTGCACGACGGCACCGCGGCCGCCACCGGTGACGGCGTGCGGATCGACATCGAGGCCCCCGAGGGCGTCGTCGTCGAGACCGTCGGCCGTGACGACGCGCGACTCGGCAAGGCGGGCACCCCCGTGGACCGCGTGGCCGCCCAGGCCTACTCCGCCTTCGAGAAGGCCGGCGTCGTCACCGTCCCCAAGGAGACGGTGCTCACCGAGCCGATCCGCATCGCCGTGCACGGCGAGGGCGGCGTCGCCTACGGCCACCAGGTCATCGAGCTCGGCGCCTTCGCCGAGGCCGTCGTGGTCATCGACCACACCGGCGACGCGGTCCTCGCGGCCAACGTCGACTACGTCCTCGGCGACGGCGCCAAGCTGACCGTCGTCTCCGTCCAGGACTGGGACGACAAGGCCGTCCACGTCGGCCAGCACAACGCGCTGATCGGCCGGGACGCGACCTTCAAGTCGTTCGTGGTCACCTTCGGCGGCGACGTCGTGCGCCTGCACCCGCGCGTGACCTACGCGGGCACCGGCGGCGAGGCCGAGCTGTTCGGCCTGTACTTCACGGACGCCGGCCAGCACCAGGAGCACCGCCTCCTCGTCGACCACAACGTCCCGCACTGCAAGTCCAACGTCGTCTACAAGGGCGCGCTCCAGGGCGAGCAGGCGCACGCGGTGTGGATCGGCGACGTCCTCATCGAGGCCAAGGCCGAGGGCACGGACACCTACGAGATGAACCGCAACCTCGTCCTCACGGACGGCGCCCGCGTGGACTCCGTACCGAACCTGGAGATCGAGACCGGCGAGATCGTCGGCGCCGGTCACGCCTCCGCCACCGGCCGCTTCGACGACGAGCAGCTCTTCTACCTGATGGCCCGCGGCATCCCGGCCGACGAGGCCCGCCGTCTGGTGGTCCGCGGCTTCTTCGCCGAGCTGGTCCAGCAGATCGCCGTCGCCGACATCGAAGAGCGCCTCCTCGTGAAGATCGACGAGGAGCTGGAGGCGTCCGTCTGATGACTTTCGTACGCGCCTGTGGCCTGAGCGAGCTGGAGGAGGACACCCCGAAGCGGGTGGAACTCGACGGCACGCCGGTCTCGGTCGTCCACACCGAGGGCGAGGTGTTCGCGATCCACGACATCTGCTCGCACGCGAACGTCTCGCTCTCCGAGGGCGAGGTGGAGGACTGTCAGATCGAGTGCTGGCTGCACGGCTCCGCGTTCGACCTCCGCACCGGCAAGCCGTCCGGCCTTCCCGCGACGCGCCCCGTCCCCGTATACCCCGTAAAGATCGAAGGGGACGATGTGCTCGTCTCCCTCTCCCAGGAGTCCTGAGGCACCATGGCAACGCTTGAAATCCGCGACCTGCACGTGACCGTCGAGGTCGAGAACGGCACCAAGGAAATCCTCAAGGGTGTCGACCTGACCGTGAAGCAGGGCGAGACGCACGCCATCATGGGCCCCAACGGCTCCGGCAAGTCGACCCTCGCCTACTCCATCGCGGGCCACCCCAAGTACACGATCACGCAGGGCACCGTCACCCTCGACGGCGAGGACGTCCTCGAGATGGAGGTCGACGAGCGTGCCCGCGCGGGCATGTTCCTCGCCATGCAGTACCCGGTCGAGGTCCCCGGCGTCTCCGTCTCCAACTTCCTGCGCACGTCGGCGACGGCGATCCGCGGCGAGGCCCCCAAGCTGCGCACCTGGGTGAAGGAGGTCAAGGAGGCCATGGCCGGCCTCCAGATGGACCCCTCCTTCGCCGAGCGCAACGTCAACGAGGGCTTCTCCGGCGGTGAGAAGAAGCGCCACGAGATCCTGCAGATGGAGCTCCTCAAGCCGAAGATCGCGATCCTCGACGAGACCGACTCCGGCCTGGACGTCGACGCCCTGCGCGTGGTCTCCGAAGGCGTCAACCGCGTCCGTGCCACGGGCGAGGTCGGCACCCTGCTGATCACGCACTACACGCGCATCCTGCGCTACATCAAGCCCGACTTCGTGCACGTCTTCGCGGGCGGCCGCATCGCCGAGTCCGGCGGCGCCGAGCTCGCCGACAAGCTGGAGAACGAGGGCTACGAGGCCTACGTGAAGGGTGGCGCATCCGCGTGACTGTGGCCCGCCAGGGGCTCCCCGGCCTCCTCGACACCGAGGCGCTCCGCAAGGACTTCCCGATCCTGGAGCGCGCGCTCCACGACGGCAAGAAGCTCGTGTACCTGGACAACGCGGCGACCTCGCAGACGCCGCGCCAGGTCATCGACGTGCTCAGCGAGTACTACGAGCAGCACAACGCCAACGTCCACCGCGGCGTGCACGTCCTCGCCGAGGAGGCCACCGCGCTGTACGAGGGCGCGCGTGACAAGGTCGCCGCGTTCATCAACGCGCCGAGCCGCGACGAGGTGATCTTCACCAAGAACGCCTCGGAGTCGCTGAACCTCGTGGCCAACATGCTCGGCTGGGCCGACGAGCCCTACCGCGTGGACCACGAGACCGAGATCGTCATCACGGAGATGGAGCACCACTCCAACATCGTGCCGTGGCAGCTGCTCTCGCAGCGCACGGGCGCGAAGCTGAAGTGGTTCGGCCTCACCGACGACGGCAGGCTCGACCTGTCGAACATCGACGAGGTCATCACCGAGAAGACGAAGATCGTCTCCTTCGTGCTCGTGTCCAACATCCTGGGCACGGTCAACCCGGTCGAGGCGATCGTGCGCCGCGCCCAGGAGGTCGGGGCCCTGGTCCTGATCGACGCCTCCCAGGCCGCGCCGCACATGCCGCTCGACGTGCAGGCCCTGCAGGCCGACTTCGTGGCCTTCACCGGCCACAAGATGTGCGGCCCGACGGGCATCGGCGTGCTGTGGGGCCGCCAGGAGCTCCTGGAGGACCTGCCGCCGTTCCTGGGCGGCGGCGAGATGATCGAGACGGTCTCGATGCACTCGTCGACGTACGCCCCCGCGCCGCACAAGTTCGAGGCGGGCACCCCGCCGGTCGCGCAGGCCGTGGGCCTCGGCGCGGCGGTGGACTACCTCACCTCGATCGGCATGGACAAGATCGCCCAGCACGAGCACGCGATCACCGAGTACGCGGTCAAGCGGCTCCTGGAGGTCCCCGACCTCAGGATCATCGGCCCGTCCACGGCCGAGGAGCGCGGCGCCGCGATCTCCTTCACGCTCGGCGACATCCACCCGCACGACGTGGGCCAGGTCCTCGACGAGCAGGGCATCGCGGTCCGGGTCGGCCACCACTGCGCCCGGCCGGTCTGCCTGCGGTACGGAATTCCCGCGACCACGCGAGCGTCGTTCTATCTGTACTCCACGCCCGGCGAGATCGACACGCTCGTCGAGGGCCTGGAGCACGTACGGAACTTCTTCGGCTGAGGGGCTGTGGCTGAGACGTGAAGCTGGATTCGATGTACCAGGACGTGATCCTGGACCACTACAAGCATCCGCACGGGCGCGGTCTGCGCCCGGGCGACGCCGAGGTGCACCACGTCAACCCGACGTGCGGCGACGAGATCACGCTGCGCGTGAAGTACGACGGCTCGCGCATCGAGGACGTCAGCTATGAGGGCCAGGGCTGCTCCATCAGCCAGGCCAGCGCGTCCGTCCTGAACGAGCTGCTCGTCGGCAAGGACCTGGCCGAGGCGCAGAAGATCCAGGGCGTGTTCCTGGAGCTGATGCAGTCCAAGGGCAAGCTGGAGCCGGACGACGCGATGGAGGAGGTCCTGGAGGACGCGGTCGCGTTCGCCGGGGTCTCCAAGTACCCCGCGCGCGTGAAGTGTGCTCTGCTGAGCTGGATGGCGTGGAAGGACGCGACCGCCCAGGCCCTGGGTGAGAGCGTGGAGAGGAAGACGGCATGAGCGAGCACGGTACGCAGGAGACGCTTTCGACGAAGCCCGCTTCGGAGGAAGAGGTCCGCGAGGCGCTGTACGACGTCGTCGACCCGGAACTGGGCATCGACGTCGTCAACCTGGGCCTGATCTACGGCGTGCACATCGACGACGCCAACATCGCCACCATCGACATGACGCTCACGTCCGCGGCCTGCCCGCTGACCGACGTCATCGAGGACCAGGCGAAGTCCGCGACGGAAGGCATCGTCAACGAGCTCAGGATCAACTGGGTCTGGATGCCGCCGTGGGGCCCGGACAAGATCACGGACGACGGGCGCGAGCAGCTTCGGGCGCTGGGCTTCAACGTCTGATTCCCGCCGCTGTACGCCTCTGAAGGGCCCGCACCGAATCGGTGCGGGCCCTTTTCCGTGCCGCCCGCCGTATCGGCGGATTTTTTATGCACGCGCATGTGTACAGCCGTACCTATCGTTGTGTACGGTAGTACGCATGGGATACGGACTGCTGGCCGCGGCGATCGCGGCGGAGGTGGCCGGGACTACGGCCATGAAGTACAGCGAGGGGTTCAGCCGGCTGTGGCCGTCGCTGCTCACCGTCGCGGGATATCTGCTGGCGTTCACGCTGCTCGCGCAGACGCTGAAGACGCTGTCGGTGGGGACGGCCTACGCGATCTGGGCGGGCATCGGCACCGCCGCCGTCGCCGGGATCGGGATGCTGTTCCTGGGCGAGTCGGCGAGCCTGCTCAAGATCTCGGGCATCGCGCTCGTGATCGCGGGCGTCGTCGTCCTGAACCTCGGCGGGGCCCACTGATGGGTCGGCGCTACGACCCGGAGCGGCGGCAGCGCATCATCGAGGCGGCGCTCCGGGTCGCGGGCGAGAAGGGCATCGCGGGCCTCAGCCACCGGACCGTCGCCGCCGAGGCGGACGTGCCGCTGGGGTCGACGACGTACCACTTCAAGACGCTCGACGACCTGCTCGTGGCCGCGCTGCGCCAGTCCAACGAGGGGTTCGCGCAGCTGGTGCGCGACCGCGGGGGCCTGCGGGACCCGGACGCCGACGTCCCCGCCGAACTGGCGGCGCTGCTCGGCGAGTGGGCCTCAGGGCGGCGCGAGGCGGTCGAGCTGGAGTACGAGCTCTATCTGTCCGCCCTGCGCCGCCCCGCGCTGCGGCCGGTGGCCGCCGAGTGGTGCGAGGGGGTCGCCGAGGTCCTGCGGGAGCGGACCGACCCCGTCACCGCGCGCGGCCTGGTCGCGGTGATGGACGGGGTCTGCCTCCAGGTGCTGCTCACGGGGGGCGAGTACGACGAGGCGTACACCCGGGAGCTGCTCGGGCGGGTGTTCAACTCCGCTGGTTCCGAAGCGATCTGACGGCCTCCAGGGCCGCTTCCACGCTCGCCGTCACATCCGTGACCGGGTACTGCACATCCCGGACGACCCGGTCCGCGTCCACGACGAGCGTCAGCCGCTTGAGGCGGCTGACGCCCGCCGCGCGGAACGTCGGAAGGCGCAGCGCCGCCGTCAGGGCGAGGTCCGCGTCCGAGAGGAGCGGGAAGCGCAGACCCTCCTTGGCGGCGAACGCCCGCTGCTCGTCCGGGCGTTGGGTGGACACGCCGCGCACGGCCGCGCCCGCCGCGGTGAAGTCGGCGAGCCGGTCGCGGTACGTGCACGACTCCAGCGTGCAGCCCCGCGCGCCGGGGATCGCCGACCAGCCGGGCGGGTAGGCGTCCTTGCGGGCGTAGGCGCCGGGGAAGCAGTACAGGACCGTGTACGCCGCGTCCGTGACCGGGTCCGCCTGCTCGCCGTCGTCCGCGAGCAGGCGCAGCGCGGGCACCTTCGTGCCGAGCAGCTCGTGCACGCGCCGCGCCTCCTGTGACGCCTCCGTCGGGGCTGTCGCTGTCATCTCTCCCTCTCCGAGCACCCGTTGGTCTCCCGGGGCGGGCCCCGCTCGCGCTGGAGCTCCTCGAAGCGGTGCACCCCGCGCACGCTCTCTCGGGGTCGGCGGGACGTTGACCCGGAGCCTCGCATGCTGCCATAGTCCGTTCCCAAAAGGAACTCACTCGGAGGCGGGGGCGTGACGATGAGCGGGGGAGGCCTGCGGCGCGGGCTGCGGGACGTGCCGAGGACCGTGTGGCTGCTGGCCGCGGGCCAGTTCTTCAACATGATCGTGGCCTTCACGTTCGTGTACTTCTTCGTGTACCTGACCGACGAGCGAGGCCTGTCCGTCGCCCAGGCCGGGGTGATCAGCGGCATCGGCGGCGCGGGGACGGTGGCCGGGAACTTCACCGGCGGCTGGTTCGGCGACCGCTACGGACACCGGCGGGTGCTCCTCGTCGGCTCGCTGATCAGCGGGGTGGGTGTGCTGGCGCTGCCGGTGCTCTCCGTGCCGCTGCTGTACGTCGCGCCGGTCCTGAGCCAGTACGCGGCCGGGTGCGTGCGCGCGGCCAACGCCGCCCTCGTCGCCACTGTCGTGCCCGAGGGGGCGCGGCGGCAGGCCTTCGCCGTGATGCGGTTCGCCGCCAACGCGGGGTTCACCGTGGGGCCGCCGCTGGGGGCGCTGCTCATCGCGCAGGCCGGGTACGGGACGCTGTTCGTCGTCGACGGGGTCGGGACGCTGATCTTCGCCGCGTACGCCGCGCGGGTGCTGCCCGCACGGGGCGCGGCCCGCGCGACCGGGCCCGCCGAGGCCTCGGACGCGCCCGGCGTCCTCGCCTGCCTGCGGCAGCGGCCCACCGTCGTCCTGCTGCTCGCCGCGATCCTCGTCACCGACCTCGTCTACCGGCAGCAGTACTCCACGCTGCCCGCCGACCTCGACCACCACGGGCTCGACACCGGAGTGTACGGCTGGCTGCTCGCCATCAACGGCGGCCTCATCCTGCTCCTTGAGCTGCCCGTCACCGTCGCCCTGCGCGGGCGGGCGCCGCTGCGGATCATCGGCGGGGGCGTGCTGCTCGTCGGGGCGGGGTACGGGGTGCTCGCCGTCGGCCCCGGATTCGGGACGGCCGTCGCCATGATGCTGCTGCTCACGGCGGGGGAGGTGCTGTACAAGACGCCCGCCACGGCGTACGTCGCCGACCACGCGCCCGCGCATGTGCAGGGGCGGTTCCAGAGCCTGTACTCGGGGGTCTCCGTGAGCGGGGTCGTGCTGTCGGCGCCGCTCGGCGGGGCGCTGTACACGGTGGCGCCGGGGGCGCTGTGGCCGGTGTGCGCGGGGCTTGCCGGGCTGGCGGGGGTGCTGCTCCTGGTGGCGGGAAGGGCGGGAAGGGCAGGACGGGCGGGGGTGTCACGTACCGAGGAGGTGCGCTCGGTACGTGAGACGGGGACCCGCACCGGTTAGCCTCCGTCGGCCCGGCCCGGTTAGGTTTCACTCATGACCGATACGCCTTCTGTTGACACCTCCCGTACGACCGGCGCCGTCGCCGCCGGGCTCGCCACCGTCGCCGCCGACGGCACCGTCCTCGACACCTGGTTCCCCGCCCCCGAGCTGGTCGCCGAGCCCGGCCCCGCCGGGACCGAGCGGCTCGCCGCCGAGCGCGCCGTGGAACTGCTCGGCGAGGGCGCCGCGAAGGCGATCGGGCCCGACGCCCGCCGTGGCGTGGAGGTCGTCGCCGTCCGCACGGTCATCGCGTCCCTGGACGACAAGCCGCTGGACGCGCACGACGTCTACCTGCGCCTGCACCTGCTCAGCCACCGCCTGGTCAAGCCGCACGGCGCGAACCTGGACGGCATGTTCGGCTTCCTCGCCAACGTCGCCTGGACCTCGCTCGGCCCGGTCGCCGTCGACGACCTGGAGAAGGTCCGCCTGAACGCCCGCGCCGAGGGCCTGCACCTGGCGGTGACCTCGGTCGACAAGTTCCCGCGCATGACGGACTACGTCGCCCCCAAGGGCGTCCGCATCGGCGACGCCGACCGGGTGCGGCTCGGCGCGCACCTCGCCGCGGGCACCACCGTGATGCACGAGGGCTTCGTGAACTTCAACGCGGGCACGCTCGGCACGTCCATGGTCGAGGGCCGCATCTCCGCGGGCGTCGTCGTCGGCGACGGCTCCGACATCGGCGGCGGCGCCTCCACGATGGGCACGCTGTCCGGCGGCGGCAACGTCCGCATCGTCATCGGCGAGCGCTGCCTCGTCGGCGCCGAGGCCGGCGTGGGCATCGCGCTCGGCGACGAGTGCGTCGTCGAGGCCGGTCTGTACGTCACCGCGGGCACGCGCGTCACGATGCCCGACGGCGAGATCGTCAAGGCCCGCGACCTGTCCGGCGCCTCGAACATCCTCTTCCGCCGCAACTCGGTCACCGGCGCCGTCGAGGCCCGCCCGAACAACGCGGTCTGGGGCGGCCTGAACGACGTGCTGCACAGCCACAACTGAGCACACCCGCACCACCGAAGCGCCCTCCCGGCCCGCCGGGAGGGCGCTTCGCGTGCGTATGCTGCGCGGGCACACAGCACATGAACTCGGGGAGGACCGGATGCGAAAGACAGCGGTGGGATCGATGGTCACGGGCACGGTGGCCGTCGCGGTGCTCGTCGCCTGCGGGCAGAGCGTCGCGCGGACCGGGGACGGACAGGCGGACGCGGCGGCGAAGACGGGTGGGCACACCTACAAGCTCCAGCACACCGACATCCACTATGGCGGCCCCAAGAATCGCTTCGAGTCGCAGCTGAAGCTCCCGGACGGCCGCCGCGTGGCCATGCACTACCTGGACAAGAAGGGTCTGTACGTCCAGGACTACAGCCCCAAGGAACGCGGCTGGTCCAAGCCGAAGAACATCTACCGCACCAAGACCGACGTCTGCCAGGGCATCACGCTCAAGCACCGCGCCGGCACGGTCGCCGCGATCGCCGACTGGGCGCTGTACTGCTACGACGGCGAGCCCCCGCAGGAGTCGCTCGCCGCCGTCTCCACCGGCCGTCTGACGAAGTGGGACCGCCACCTCACGAGGAGCTTCGACGGCTGGGCCAAGGCCGACATCACCAAGAACGGCAAGCAGGTCACGTTCAAGTACAACTCGGACCGGCTGAAGTGGACCAAGGCGAAGGGCTTCCCCAGCAACCCCCTCAGCTGAATCCCGTCACCACGCTTTCCCCGGACCCGCGTCGCACCACAGGCATAGCGACGCGGGTCCGCGCACGTCCTTCACCACAGAGGGGGCAGCAGGGCCCGCCGGAGAAGAGAAGGTGACGATGGATGCCGAGAGCCAGGACCGCTTCCGGGAGTTCGTTCAGAGCAGGTCCTCCGCCCTGCTGAGGACCGCCGTGCTGCTGTGCGGCGGCGACCGGCACGCCGCCGAGGACCAGTTGCAGACCGCCCTGGTGAAGGTCGCGGGCCGGTGGAGCAGGGTCGAGGACCCGGAGGCGTACGTCCGGCAGGTCCTCTACCGCCAGCAGGTCAGCTGGTGGCGCCTGAAGTGGCCGCGCCGCGAGGTGGCCGTCGCCGAGCCGCCCGAGCGGGCCGACGACGGCGGGGAGAGCGCCGCCGAGCTGCGCGTCGTGATGCGCGGCGCGCTCGCCCGGCTCACCCCGCGCCAGCGCTCCGTGCTCGTCCTCAGGTACTACGAGGACCTGCCGGAGGCCGACGTCGCCCGGATCCTCGGGTGCTCCGTCGGCACCGTCCGCAGCACCGCGCACCGCTCCCTGGCCCGGCTGCGCTCCCTCGCCCCCGAACTGGCCGCGCTCGGCCCGGCCGCCGCCGAGGCCTCGCCGCCCCGTGACATCTCGCCTGTGGAGGTACGTCCGTGAACGTTGACCAGCTGGTGCGCGAGGCGCTCCAGGAACAGGCCGCCGAACAGGGCGGACCGCGCGGGGACCTGGCGGGCCGGGTGCTCGCCACCAGGCGCCGCCGACGCGCCCGGACGATCACGGGTGCCGCGCTCGGCACGGCCGCCGCCGTCGTGGTGGGCGTGACCGCCCTCGACGCGGGGCGCGAGGACGCGGGCCCGGCGAGCGCGTCCCGCACCGGCGACGTGATCGCGCACCCCGGCCAGTCGGTGCCCCGCGACTTCGTCGCCGCGGGGAAGACCGGCCTCGCCGGATACTCCGTCACCCGTGACGTCCCGCAGCAGAACGGCGACGCGCTCCTCGCCCGCTCGTACTTCCTGCTGAACCCGAAGACCATGAAGTACGAGAGGGCCGACGCCAAGTGGGCCTGGGTCGCCGTCGCCCCCGGCATGCGCACCGCCGCCGTCCTGGAGGGCGAACTGCCCACGCGCCGCGTCGGGATGCTCGACCTGCGCACGGGCAAGGTGACGCGCTGGATCACGCTGCGCCACGGCGTGGCGGGCGTCGAGTGGTCCCCGGACGGGAGGCGTCTGGTGGCGACCGCGTACCGCAAGAACCCGGACCGGATGGTCGCCGTGCCCGGAAACGGCGACGTGGGCTGGCCCAAGCACCACGGCAGCCGCACCGGCTACGTCCTGATCGAGGCCGACTCCGGCAAGGTCGGCCCGTTCCGCGACGTGCCCCAGCCCGACCCGGACGAGGACGGCATGTTCCCCGGCGTCTCGCGCCAGGACCTGCACTTCAACCACGACGGCACCCGGCTCTACGTCCAGCAGTACGCGCGCCAGGGCAAGAAGGACTACCGCGACTGGTACACCCTGGGCGGCAGGCCGACCTCCGCGCCCCCCGCCGAGAAGCACGCGGGCCGCCCGCAGGCCGGACTCTCGCCCGACGGCAAGCTGCTCGCGGCCGACGGCGGCGCCGAGGGCTCGCCGGTCCTCGACCCGATGACCGGCAAGAAGGTCGCGTGGGTGCCGAGCCAGGAGCAGCTCGCCTGGGCCGACAGCAAGCGGATCGTCGCGCTCGCCTGCGCCGACCCGGCACGCTGCACCGGCAAGAACAACGACCCCAAGCGGCTCGTCCTCGTCACCGTCGACAGCAAGAAGGCCGTGCCGCTGACCGCCGTCCGCACGGCCCCCCAGGGCTACAAGCGGGTGTGGACGCCGATGCTCACCGCACGCTGAACGGCCCCGGCCGGAAGCGCTCCGCCGAGCGCCTCGTAGGCCGCCAGCAGCCCGTCGACCGTGTTCCGGTCGGCGGGCAGCAGGGGTGGGCGCACCGGACCCGCGGGCAGGCCGAGCGCGCCGAGCAGGGCCTTCGCCGTGACCGTGCCGGGCAGCCCGGAGGCCATCATCAGCTCGATGAGTTCGCTGAGCTGGCGCTGACCGCGTGCCGCGCCCGCCGTGTCGCCCGCGTCGAAGGCGTCCAGGATCGCCCGCAGCGAGCGCGGCGCGACGTTGGCGACCGTGCTGATGTACCCGGCGCCGCCGAGCGCGTACAGCGGCAGGACGAACTCGTCGCAGCCCGTGTAGTACGCGAGGTCCGAGTGCGCCATCACCTTGGCGGAGCCGAGCAGGTCGTACGCGCAGTCCTTGACTCCCACGATCCGCGGATGCTCCGCGAGGCGCAGCATCGTGTCCGGTTCGACGCGGGTGCCGGTGCGGCCCGGGATGTCGTAGACGAGCACCGGCAGACCCGACACGTCCGCGACCGCGCGGAAGTGCGCCTCGACCGCGTCCTGCGGCGGCTTGCTGTAGTACGGCGTGACCACGAGCAGCCCGTCGGCGCCCGCCTTCTCGGCCTGCAGGGCGAGTTCGCCGGTGTGCGCGGTGTCGTTGCTGCCGACGCCCGCGACGACGGCGGCCCGCTCGCCGACGGCCTCCCGGACGGCCCGCAGGAGCGCGCTCTTCTCGGCGTCGGACGTCGTCGGGGACTCGCCCGTGGTGCCGGAGAGGACCAGGCCCTCGCAGCCGTCCGTGACGAGCCGGTCGGCGAGGACCTGGGCGCCGTCCAGGTCGAGGGCGCCGGACGCGGTGAAGGGCGTGACCATGGCGCACAGGGCACGGCCGAAGGGGGCGTCCGGGGACGCGGCGGGTGTGGAGGGTGCGGTCATAGGGGCAGTCTCGGCGGACCGGTCGTGAAGCTCCACTTAATTCTGCTACGAGGTAATGCGAAGGAGCGCTACGAGGTCCGGGGGGCCCGCACGGGCCAGGGGCCGCCGGTGTCCCGCTGGCGTCCACCCCCGGCCGGGGCGCGGGAGCACCGGTGGGACGCGGTGTACAGGAGTGTGACACGTGTCGTCGAGGCGTCGTTGACGGGCCCGGGCGGGCGCAGGACCCTCGGGCCATGACCACGCATCCGTACGAGCGTTACGTCGCCGTCGGAGACAGCCAGACCGAGGGGATCGGCGACGGCGACGAACGGCACGGCTACCGCGGCTGGGCCGACCGCCTCGCGGAGATCCTCGCCGTCGCGAGCCCCGACTTCGCGTACGCCAACCTGGCCGTGCGCGGCCGCCTCGCCGAACAGGTCAGGGACGAGCAACTGGCCCCGGCCCTGGCGCTCAAGCCGGACCTCGCGACCGTCGTCGCGGGCATGGGCGACCTGGTCAGGCCCGGCTACGACGCCGCCCGCACCGCCCGCGCCGTCGAGGAGATGTTCGCCGAACTCACCTCGGCGGGCGCCCGCGTGGTGACCGTGACCTTCCCCGACATCGGCCGCATCGCCCCGCTGGCCCGCCGCGCCCAGCCGCGCGTCATGGAACTCAACGCCCGCATCCGCGCCGCCGCCGACCGGCACGGCGTCGTGGTCCTCGACCTGTTCCCGCAGCGGATCACCGCCGACCCGCGGCTGTGGAGCCGCGACCGCACCCACGCGAGCCCCGTCGGCCACGCCCGCATCGCCGCCGGCGTCGCCGATCTGCTCGGCCTCGCCGGACACGAGGACTGGGCGCGCCCGCTGCCGCCGCTCGCCCCGGTGTCGGCGCTCGGCGGCGCGGCCCAGGAGGTGCGCTGGCTCGTCGGTGCCGCCGGGCCCTGGGCGCGGCGGCGGGTGCGGCGGATGCGGCCCGGCGGGGGCGGCGGGCACCGGGCGAAGCGGCCCGGACTCGACGCGGTCACCCTGCCCGCACCCGAACGGGCTTGACCTGAACCTCACTTCACGTTGGAGCGTAGGGGTCGTACGCCACGCACGAACACCGCGTACACCGTCACCGACCCGCGCGTCCGTGGCCGCACCGACGGCCGCGTCCGCCCACCGAACGTGGAGACCGCCATGACCCGCCGCGCCCTCGCCCACCCCGACCCGACCCGCTCCGACATCGGCCTCACCTTCTTCAGCACCTGGAACGTCGACACCGCCGAGCGGCAGCGGGCGGCCGTGGCCGCCATCGCCCACGCCTGGGAGAGCCGCCCCTGGCCGCACGAGGGCCTGCTCGGCTATCACGTGTACGCGGGTGAGGACGGCGCGACCCTGATGCACCACTCGCAGTGGCGGGACGAGGAGTCCTACCAGGACTTCTTCGCCAACGGCCGGGACGCGCGCAACGACGAGATCGACGCGGCCGTGCCCGGCATCGAACGCCTCGGCCTGGTCAAGTCCCGGCTGTACCGCAGCGTGACGCCGGGCGCCGACGGCCCCGCGCCCGAGGCGTTCGTGACCGTGCACGTCGACTTCGAGGGACCGGACGCCGACCGGCAGCGGACGTGGGTGGACACGGTCCTCGCCGCGATGAACACCGGATCCGTCCCCGGCCTGGTGTCGGCCCACTTCCACCTGAGCATCGACGGCACCCGGATCGTCAACTACGCCGAGTGGGAGACCGCGGCGGCCCATCAGCGGGCGCTGGAGGCGCCGGGCGACGGCATCGGCACGCCCTCGGAGGAGTGGCGCCGGGTGCAGGAGTTCCCGGGGACGCTGGAGACGGGGGCGGTGCGGCGGTGGCGGCGGGAGTTCGGGGTCGTGCCCGGCTAGTTCGCGCCCGGGGCTTTACCCGGCGGGCCGTCCGTGGGGTCATGGAGGCGTGAGCGGGACCGGGGCCCGGCGGCCGCGGCCGTCCCGCTCGACCCGAGGAGTCGCCATGGCCAAGGACAGCCGCAGGAGCAGGAGCAGCGGGAGCGGCAGGGGAGACACCGGCGGCAGGGGTACCGGCAGGGGCACCGGTGACGGGGGCGGCGACGGCACCAGCAGCACCGGCGTGCGGGAGTTCGAGATCGTCCGGGAGTTCGAGGTCGGCTCGCCGCCGCAGCAGGTGTGGGACGCGTTCACCACGGTCACCGGCACCGGCGGCTGGCTCTGGCCGATGGAGTACGAGCCGCGGGTGGGCGGCGCCGCGCCGCACGGCGCCGTCGTCACGGCCTGGGACCCGCCGCGCCGGCTCACGGTCCGCTCCGAAGGGCCGGCCGCGCTCTTCGCGGAGCGCAGCACCAACCACCTGGAGCACCTGATCGAGCCCTGCGACGGCGGCCGCCGCTCCTGGGTGCGGCACGCGCACAGCGGGATCTTCACCCAGGACTGGGAGAACCAGTACGACGCGGCGAGCAAGCACACCGACTTCTATCTGCACACTCTGCGCGAGTACTTGACGTACTTCGCGGGCCGCCCGGTCACCTACACCCACCTCGACGCCCCCGCCGCCGCCACGGCCGCGGACGCCTTCACCCGGCTCGCGCGCGAACTCGGCCTGCCCACCGACGCCTCGGAGGGCGCCCGCTTCCGGCTGAGCGCCGCCGGCGTGGACCTGGACGCCGTGCTCGACTTCCGCACGCCGTACTTCATCGGCCTGCGCACCGACGACGCGCTCTACCGCTTCTTCGGCCGCAACCACTTCGGCCGCCGCGTCGGCGTCACCGTCCACGACTTCGCGGCGCACGCCGACGCCAAGCGAGCGGAGCCCGCGTGGCGGGACTGGCTGACGCGCCTGTACGGCTGACGCGGGCTCCGGCTCCGGTGGTTGCTTCCGCGACGGCTACGGCCGGAAGCGCACCACCTGCGGGTCGTGGTCGCTGTTCTGCTCCGCGAACTCGGCGTTCACATGCACGCTGTCGTAGCGGAACCGGCCCACGCCCGGGCTCACCAGGATCTGGTCCAGGACCTGTGAGTTGCCCTGGAAGACGTACGAGTAGCGCTCGGAGCGCGGCAGCGTCCTGATCCCGGCGCGCAGCGCGCCGCCCTTCTCCAGGGCCTCGGTCGTGGCGGAGAACTCGAAGTCGTTGATGTCGCCGACCACGAGCACGTCCGCGTCCCGCTGGGTCTTCCTGATCTCCTGGACGAAGGAGTTCACGGCCTCCGCCTGGCGCACCCGCTGCGTCTCGGAGGAGCGCACCGGCGGCTGGTGGTGCGAGGCCAGCGACTCGTCGCCGCCCTTGGACGCGAAGTGGTTGGCGACCACGATCACCGGCTTGCCCCGGAAGGAGAACTCACCGGCGAGCGGCTTGCGGCTGTTGGTCCACGCCGAGTCCGCGGGGGCGATCCGGCCCGGCGAGTGCGTGAGCGCGGCCCGCTTGCCGACGCGGACGACGCCCGTCGGGGTCGTCGCGTCCCCGGCGGCGCGGTCGGTGAACGACACCCGCTCGGGGTTGAACAGGAACACCTGGCGGATGTTGCCGCCCGGCTCGCCGCCGTCCTTGTTGTTCTCGGGGTCGACGGACCGCCATGCGTAGCGCGGGCCGCCCGCCGCGACGATCGCGTCCGTGAACTTCTTCAGGGTCGCCGCGGCGGACACCGTGCCGTCGTTCTTCGCGCCGTTGTCGTCCTGGATCTCCTCCAGGGCGACGATGTCGGGCGTGGCCAGATTCGTGACCACGCCGGAGGCCAGCGCGTCGAACTTCGACTGCGGGTCGCCCGGGTCGAGGTTCTCGACGTTGTACGTGGCCACGGCCAGCTCGCCCGCGCGCTGCGGCCGGGTCCGCTCCCGCTGCAGGCCCTTGCCGCCCTTGCCCTGCGGCACGACCTTGCCCAGCTCACGGGCGGTCAGCGTGTACCCGCCGAACTGGTTGAAGTCCAGCGGCCCCTCCGTCGCCCCGGTCAGCGTGTCCCCGACGTCCGCCTTCGGGAACGGCTGCTCGGAGATCGGCGCCAGCTGCTGGATCTGGAGCCTGCCGGTGTTCTGCGAGTCGTACGAGCCGTACAGTGCGCCCCCGC
Organism: Streptomyces sp. RK9; assembly: GCF_045070545.1. Taxonomy (NCBI): domain Bacteria; kingdom Bacillati; phylum Actinomycetota; class Actinomycetes; order Kitasatosporales; family Streptomycetaceae; genus Streptomyces; species Streptomyces sp. RK9. The sequence continues at coordinate 2,553,253 of NZ_CP173703.1, forward strand.
GCCGGGTGGCGCTCTCGTGCGGCTTCACGGTCACCCACAGCTCGTTGTACGGGTCGGTCGCGCCGACGACGCGCGAGGAACCGACGCGTACGTTCATGCCCTCCAGGGACTCGTACAGGTCCAGGGCGTACGAACGGGGCTTCAGGGGCAGCCCGTTGACGCTGTTCCCGGCGGCCGGGTCGCCCTTGGGGGCGTACGCGGCGGGCACGGTCCTGGCGCCGATCGCCACCGGGGCGGGCAGGGCGTTGCCGGAGGACTCCACGGTCACCGTCGGCTTGGTGATCTGGGTCAGCGACTGGTTGCCGGAGGCGGCGCCGCCGGGCACGTACTCGGTGACGGTGCCGGAGACCCGGACCGCGTCGCCCGGCTTCACCGTCGGCGTCGCGTTGGTGTAGACGAACACGCCCTCGCTGGTCGCCCGGTCGTCGTCCGGCCGCGCGTCCTGGATCCAGAAGCCCTTCGAGCCGTAGCCACGCACGCCCGTGACGATGCCCGGCACCTCGCTGACCTGCTGCCCCGCGAGCGGCGAGAGCCGCGTCGTGCCCTGGATGTCGTGCACCCGCACCTGGTCGGCGGACGCGGTGGAGGCGGTGGCGACGAGCAGCCCGGCCGCGAGGGCGGTGGCGACGAGGGTGCTGACGGCGGCGGATCTCGGTATGTGGGGCATCGGGGACTCCGAGTGAGGGTGAGGTGACGTGACGAAAGGGACGGGAACGCTGATGCGCACGGGGACGCGCGGTGCATCGGCCGGGGGAGCGGCGCTCTACGCGCGTCAATCTCTTGTGCGGGCGGGGGAGTTGTCAAGGTTCTTCGGGTGTGCGTGATCTGTACGTCTCCTGACGGCGGGGTGAAGCGGGGCGGAGTCGGGACGATGCGGGCGAAGCGGGACGGCTGCGCGGGGCTGTTCCGGGCCGGGGTGGAGGGCGGGCAGGGGCGGGGTCGGCGTGTTCCGTGGGCGGGTGGTTCGGTGCGGGTGCCGTCGGCGGGCGGGGTGGTGCGGCACGGGTGCGTCCGGTGGGTGGGAGCCGGTCCGGACCGGTGCGTCCGACGGGTGGGCGGCAAACGGTCAAATCCGTCTAGGCTTCACGCAGCAGACCCCACGCCCGTCAGGGCGGCAGACCCGCACGTCCGTCAGGAGAACCAGCCGATGTCCCAAAGCCCCGCCACCCTGCCGCCGGTGCTGCTGCACTCCGAAGCGGAGCTCGCGCGGGACGCGCTCGCCACGCCCCTGCTCGCCCGCGCCGCGCGGCTCGCCCGCTGGGCGGGCCCGGACACGCGGGTGGGCGCCGGCGGCGAGCTCGTCGACGAGCAGCTTCCGGCCGCGGCGGCCGAGCTCGGGCTCACCGGCCCGGAAGGGGCGGACGGCCTGGACGACGGGGACGCGGCGGCGTACGCCAGCGAGGCGTGGCGGGTCGCCGTCGACACCGGCCTGGTCGAGATCCACGAGGCCCCCGAGGCCCACGAGGACACTGAAGGTGCCGAGGCCGAGGCCGACGGGACCGTCACCGAGGGCGAGGAGCTCGGCCTGCTCACCTCCGGGGCGCCGCAGGACGTCCTCGGCATCTGGCTCGCCGCCCTGGAGACCGTGTTCGCCGACGCGACGGTCCCCGACCTGGACGACCTCGTCGACGCCATCGAGGACGGCGGCGAGATCGACTTCGAGGCGCTCGGCTGGGACCCGCAGGGCGAGGCCGACTTCCTGGAGGGCGTCCTCGGCAACCTGTACCTGCTGACCGTCGGCGAGGGCGCCGCGGACGGCGCGGTGCCGCTGCCCGCGCTCGCCGCGTCGATGATCGTGCCCGACGACATGGGGGAGCCCACCGACGACATCCTGGAGCAGGTGTCGGACGCGATGATGCGGCTCGACGACCAGTTCCGGATGCTGGAGCCGATCGGGCTCGTCGCCTACCAGCCCGTCGACGAGGCCCTGATGGCCGACATCGACAGCGAGGAGCCGATGCCGCCCGTCGACGACGAGGACGTCACGCGGTACGGCATGGTCAGGCTGACGCCGCTCGGGCTGTACGGCATCCGGGCGCGGATGCTGGAGGCCGGGCTCGACGCGCCCGCCGTCGGCGACCTCGCCGACAAGGGCGCCGACACGCTCCTCGACGGCACCGCCGCCTTCCCGCAGGGGGCCGCGCAGGCCGAGATCGAGCAGTGGCTCGCCCGGCGGGAATCGCTCGGCGCCGCACGGGAGTTGCTGTCCGCCGCGCGCGGTGGCGACGAGGGGGCGCCGCTCAGGCGGCTGCGGTGTCAGCAGGCGCTGTCCCTCGTCGGGGACGAGGCCGAGCCCGCGCTGCGGGAGGTCCTCGACGACGCCGAGCTCGGTGGGCTCGCCCGGGTGTGGCTCGCCGAGCACGGCGCCGCCGATGTGCCGCCGCCGTCCGAGGGCATGGTCTTCTGGCTCACCATCGACACGATTGCCGCGCAGCTTGCCGCCGAGGGCAACTCCGAGGAGCTCCAAGCCCTCGTCGAGGGGCTTGCCGCGCAGCACAGCGGGTTCTTCGCCGCTGCGTGGCGCGTGGAGCACCCCGCCACCGCGGACGTCCTGGAGGCGATGGGGCGCCTCCACCCCGACAAGAAGGTCGCGAAGGAGGCCCGCAAGGCGGCCTTCAAGGCCCGCAGCCAGCAGGCCTAGGCGGGGGCCCTGCCGGGGGCTCCCCAATCCCGCCCCTTCCCGAAACCGGGGCTTCGCCCCTGGGCCCCGGGGGTGGGTCTCCCCTCCGGGTGGGACGGGGGCACCCTTGCATCGGCGCTCCGCGCCTCGTCCTCAAACGCCGGACGGGCTGAAATACAGCCGGGGCGGGCCGGAGAGGTGCCGCGGGGTGGGCTGGAGAGGTGCTGCGGCGTGAGGCCGTTTCGGGGCTGAAGGTGCCGGGCTGTTGTTCGGCCGAAGTACTGGTGGGGGCGGGGTGGGTGGGAGAGAGCCTGTCCGGCGTTTGAGGACGAGGCGCGGAGCGCCGATGCGGGGGTGACCCCGGCGGGGGTGAGGATGCCGGGCTGGTGGGTGGGAGAGAGCCCGTCCGGCGCTTGAGGACGAGCCGGGCCGGAGGCCGTGAGGGGCGGCTCCCCGGCCCGGCCCGAGGGCTCAGCACTCGTAGCGCGTCGTGTGCTTGAAGGACGATGTGGCGCCGTCGAAGCCGTACGTCCCGCGGTACGCGGGCGGGTTCTGGTACTCGCCGACGATGGTGATCGTCGTGGCGCAGGACCCCTGGCCGGCCCGCTTGGCGTCCAGGCGGATGGTGTCACCGACGAAGCCACCGGTGATGTCCCAGGGGGCACCGCAGATGCCGGAGGTGATCTGGCCGCCGGTCACGACGTGCGGGTAGGTGTTGGGGTTGTACTTCACCTCGATGCCGAACGTGACCTGGCCGTTGTGGAGCGTCAGCTTGCAGTCGGTGGAGACGGCCTCCGCCGAGACGTCGAACTGCGTGGCGAACGCCTCGTCACGCGTCTTGACCTCGGCCCCCTGCGGGTTGTGGAAACGGTGCTCCGCGCGGGCCTGGCCCTTCTGCTTGCGTGCCTGTGTGGTCATGGAACCCTCCCTCCGGGTAGTCGTGCCGTCAGGCCAGCTGCTCGGCGATCTCGACGCGCAGCAGCGCGCGGACGTTCTCGATGTGGTTGACGACGGTGACGGTCGAGGACCCCGCGAAGAGCAGGCCGAGCGCCACGTTGTCGAGCGAGGTCACCAGAGAGCCGGAGTCGCCGCCCGCGGAGATGTTGGTGGTGAGGATCTGGTCCTTGAAGCGGGCGGTGCCCGCGGTGCCGAAGTTGACGTCGATGGTCGCGTCGACGGAGACGATCCGGCCGAAGCTGATGTTCGTGGTGCGGCCGGACTTCTTGACGAGGTCGCCGACGGCGACGTTGGCCTTGCGCCGCCAGGCGCGCGGCGCCCCGCTGAAGTACTGCTCACGGGTCGCGTCCTGGAAGTCCACGGTGCCGAGCGCCGCGTCCACGACGTTGTTGTGCCGCTCCAGCGGGATCTGCGGGGCGAACTGGATCGTGATGAAGCGGTCCAGGGTCGCGATCCGGTCGGCCGGGTCCTGGCCGCCGTCGAACACGCCGGGCTGCACGATCGAGCTGCCGAGCTGGGCCCGGTTGGAGTCCGCGAGGACGTGGTTGTTGGACAGGATGTAGAACTTCGCGGGCACGCCGAGTCCGGCGCCGGGCGGGTCGACGGACGCGCCGGGCAGGAAGTCGTACACCACGCTGCCGAGGGTGCCCGCGGTCACGCGGACGTTGCCGACCGAGAAGCCGGACGGGCTCGGCCGCATCCGGCGCTTGAGGAGCTGCGGCTCGAACGCGCCGAGCCCGCCGAGCTCTTCGAGCCGGGGCTGGGACAGACCGGCGAGCTGTTCGCTGACGGTGCCGTCGGCGTCGTACGACACCGAGGAGCGGTCCTCGCCGCGCGCGGACCTGCGCTGCTGGCGCTGCGCGGCCACATGGCCGACGGCCAGGATGTCGGTGGGGGTGCCGTCGTCCATCTGACGGGGAATCACATCCCGTTCGGGGAGCAGTGATTCGGGCACCTTCTGGGTGACGAACACGAGCACGGCGGGCTCGCCGGTGGGCCGTCCGTCGCTCCACTTCACGCCGTGCCCGAAGCCGACCACGTTCGCGAGCGGCTGTTCGCGGCGCATGAAGTCGGCCATCGCCTGCTGGCGGGAGCTGTCGCTGAGGGTGCCGCCGGTGGGTCCACGCATCAATTCGGGCTGGCTCACGCCAGACCACCTCTTCCCCTTGTGGTGAAGTCCCGGGTTCCGGTGGACGTCTCAGGCGTCGCCCTGCGCGCCGACGTCGCCGATGGCAAGGACGCGCACGGGCACGCCGTCGAGTACGTCCGGAACCACGTCCTCGTCCCGGAGCCGGTCACGGGGCACCCGGTGCGTGACGAAGACGACGATCACGTCCGCGCCCGAGTGTTCGTCCCTGCCGGTGCCTACTCCGGTGACGTTGGCCAGCCTCATCAGCCGGCTCTCATGGAGGCTGCGGGCCTGGTGTGCGTCCACTCCGGCTCGCCTCCCCGCGTGGGTGATGCGGTTCCGCAGGTGTACCTGCGGGATGCGGTACCTGGGTGTCTATTGCCGTGGCCATCGGCGGTCAAGGCGTTCTGCGCGAAATCTTGCCTTTGCGGACGGTCCGCGCCTGTTGACCTTGTTTACGAAGACTCTTCCGGGAATACGAAGTCTCTTCCCACCAGTAACGCGCACGCGATGTACGCCGCTTCACGTAGGCCGCGGCGGGCTCAGGTGCGCAGGTGGGACGCGCCGTTGAGATCGAGGACGGCGCCGGAGGCCCACTCGGCCATCGGCGACGCCAGCCACACCACGGCCGCCGCGATCTCCTCGGCCGTGCCCGCCCGCCCGAACGGACTCTGCGCGCGGATCGCCTCGCCCTCCGCCCCGCTCAGCCGGTGCGCGACCCGCTCCGTCCCGAAGAACCCCGGCGCCACCGACGCCACCGCGATCCCGTGCGGCGCGAGCGCCACCGCGAGCGACTGGCCGAGCGCGTGCACGGCCGCCTTCGTCGCCCCGTACGCCGGGTGGTCCGGCTCGCCCCGGAAGGCGCCGCGCGAGCCGATGTTGACGATGCGGCCGCCGGTGCCCTGACCGATCATGCGGTGCGCCGCGAGATGGCTGAGGTTCGCGGTGGCGAGCAGGTTGACGGACACGTGCCGCTGCCACAGCGCGGACCAGTCCTCGTAGGAGGTGGTGGCGGGCGGGTGCGGCAGGTTCACGGCCGCGTTGTTCACCAGGACGTCAACGCCGCCGAGCGCCTCGGCCGCGCGGTCCGCGACGCCCTTGGCCCCGGCCGGGTCCGACAGGTCGCCGCCCACCAGGGCGTGCCCGGACCCCGGCAGCGAGTCGAGCGTGGCCCGCGCCTCGTCCGCGCGCGAGCCGAAGTGCACCGCGACCCGGTCGCCGTTGTCCGCGAACGCCCGGGCCAGGGCGCGGCCGAGGCCCCGGGAGGCGCCGCTGACCAGGACGCGGCGGCCGGTGGCGGGAAAGGGAGCGTGCCCGCTCGCGTCGGTGGCCGTGTGCGCGTCGCTCATGGGAGCCTCCTGGCGGAATGTGAGCATCCGGAAAACGACCGCCGAAGTCGGCCTTCGTTCAACCGCCGTTTATACGTGAGCGGGAATCTGTCGCCGACAGCAGGCCCGGTCGACGCGCCCTCAGGAGAAATCATGCCGTCGCTCACTCGCAGGGACTTCGCCAGACGATCAGCGGTCACCGGGGCGGGCGTCGCCCTGGCAGGCAGCGTCGGCGTGCTCGCCACCGCGCCCGGCGCGCTCGCCGCGGAGGACCCGGAGGTGGCCGGAGCCGAAGGTCCCGACGGCGAAGCCGAGTTCGGCCACGGTCACGGTCACGGCGCGCCGGGCTATGGCCCGCTCCTGCCCGACCCCAAGGGCCTGCTCGCCCTCCCCGCCGGATTCTCGTACCGCGTCATCACGCACAGCGGAAAGACGAAGCTGGACACCGGCGAGTTCACGCCGTCGAACCACGACGGCACCGCCGCCTTCGAGGGCCCGCGCGGAGTGACCCTGCTCGTCAACAACCACGAGCTGGGCGGCCCCCGCACCCGCGTGAAGCACCCGGTGCCGCTCGCCGAAGGCCTCGTCTACGACCCGGCGGCGGCCGGTGGCTGCACGGTCGTCGAGGTCCGGCGCGGCGGCGAGGTCGCCGAGTGGGTCGGCGTCGCGGGCACCGCCACCAACTGCGCGGGCGGATCCACGCCCTGGGGCACCTGGCTCACCTGCGAGGAGACCGAGGACAAGGCCGGCCAGAACGGCATGACCAAGGACCACGGCTACGTCTTCGAGGTCGACCCCTACGACCGGCGCGCCAACCGGAACCCCAAGCCCCTCAAGGCCCTCGGCCGCTACGCCCACGAAGCGGTCGTCGTCGATCCCAAGCGCGGCCACCTCTACCTCACCGAGGACGCCGCGGGCCCCAACGGCCTGCTGTACCGCTGGACCCCGCCGCACGGCTTCCGGCACGGCCGCGGCAGGCTGCGCACCCTCGCCGACGACGCCGGTGTCCTCAAGGCCGTCAAGTGCTACGACTCCGGCGGCCGGTTCGTCGACGACCTCGCGCGCGCCACGAGGATCGGCACCGTGTACGGCGTGGACTGGGTGGAGGTGGCGGACCGCGACGCGCGCACCGTGCCGGTCCGCGAGCAGTTCGACACCGGCGCCGTCACCCGCGCCCGCAAGCTCGAAGGCATGTGGTGGGGCGACGGCGGCGCGTACATCGTCTCCTCGTACGCCCGTGCCGAGAGCCCCGAACAGCACGACGGGCAGGTGTGGTTCTACCACCCCGGCCGCCGCACCCTGACGCTCAAGGTCCTGATCGGCGTCAACCTCGACCCGGGCAGGGACGGCGCGTACGACGGGCCCGACAACATCACCGTCTCGCCCTACGGGGGACTCGTCATCGCCGAGGACGGCGACGGCATCCAGCACCTGTTCGGCGCGACGGAGCGCGGGCGGACGTACCCCATCGCCCGCAACGAACTGAACGCGGGCACCCCCGAGAAGCCGTCCTACAGCGAGTTCACGGGCGTCACCTTCTCGCCCGACGGGCGGACGCTGTACGCCAACATCCAGAGCCCGGGCATCATGCTGGCGATCAAGGGGCCGTGGCGCCGCCAGCGCCCCTGACCGGCGCCGCACCCGGCTACCGCGCGGGCGCGTCGACCGCCCGCGCGGACGTCCCGCCGACGATCGCGTACCACCCGTCGGCGTCGGCGGTGAGCGCGGTGGCCGTGCCGTCCAGGCGCCACCGCGCCCGCCGCTCGCCGTCGCGCAGGCCGAGGGCGCGGACCTCGCGGCCCGCCGTGACGTAGACGGTGTCACCGCCGACCGCGGGCGGGCGCTGCCCGGTCGCCCCGAACGACGCCGTCCACAGCGGCTTGCGGCCGTCGCGCACGTCGACGGCCGCGAGGGTGTTCGTGTCCGTCCAGTGCACCAGGACGCCGTCGGCGGTCACCGGGCCGCGCGCGCCGCCCGCCCGGCGCGGCCAGCTCGCGTCCAGGCCCGCCGACGCGTGGCTCCACAACGGCCCGCCGTCCCCCGGGTCGAAGCCCACGATCCGGCCACCGCCGAGCACCAGGCCGACCCCGGCGGCCTGCCCCAGGGCCGTCGTGCCCCGCCCCGCCGCCAGTTCGAGCCGCCGCCGCGCGCGCCGCTCGCCGCCCCGTACGTCGATGAGATGCAGGTCGGACTCCTCGGTGAGCAGCGCGAAGCGCGGGCCGCGCGCGCCCTTGCGGGGAAGCGTCACGGGGGCGGCGACCGCCCGCTCGTCGCCCGTGAGATGCCGGTACGTCCAGCGTGCCGCGCCCGTGCGCGCGTCCACGCAGGACGCCCCCTCCACCAGCTCCGCGGGCTCCGGCGCGAGCAGCAGCGACGACCCGGAGACGGCGGGGGCCAGCCACGCGGGCACGTCCTTGCGGACGCCGGGCGCGGTGCCGCCGGGCAGGGTGCGCAGCCGCAGCTCCGGGTCGTTCGACGAGCCGGTCACGTGCAGCGTCACGAGCCGCCCGTCCGCGACCGCGAACCACCGCGTGGTCCCCGGCGACGGCCACGCGTCCTTCACCGGCCACGGCTTTCCCGTGCGTACGTCGACGACCTCCGCGAGGACGTCCGGCGCGACCAGGAGCCCGTCCGCCACGCCCCACAGCGCGGGCCCGGACTGCGCGTCGCCGTCCCGCCGCCACCGCTCGGAGCCGTCGGCGGCCCGCACGGCGTGGACGGTGCCGCCGCCCGGCGTGGTGCCGCGCTCCGGCCCGCGCACCAGCACGGTGTCGCCCGCGAGCAGCAGTGCGTCCAGGCTGCCGCCGACCGCGTCGTCGAGGGTCAGCGTCCACCGTGTGGCCCCCGGGGCGCGCTTCCCCTTCCGCAGGCTCAGCGTGTTCTCCGCCGCCGGGTCCTGCGTCCTGGAGCCGGGCGGGGCGGTGCTGATGGCCCACCCCATCAGCGCGACGAGGCCACCGCCCGCGACGGTGAGGGCGGAGCGGCGGGCGAGGGTGCGGTGGCGGTGGGCGCGGGCGGGGGCGGTGCGGTCCGGGGCGGCGGGGTGGGCGGAGGGGCGGTCGCCCGAACCGTCCGCGACGAGGGTGGCCGCGGCACCGGAGGAGGCCTCACCCCCGTGCCCCGCCGCCCCCTCCCGCGCCACCGCCCCCACGGCCTCCTCCGGCGCCGCGTCGGCGATGAGGGACCGCAGGGGCTCGTCACGCCACCACAGCGGGCTGTCGGGCCTGGCGGTGCGGCGCAGGACATCCCCGACCGCGGGCCGCCCGGCCGGGTCCCGCCGAAGGCAGGCCGCGACGAGGTCGCGCAGCCCCGCCGCCTCCGGTACGCCCCTGAGGTCGGGGTCCTCGTGGGCCGCGCGGTACAGGAGGACGGCGACCGGGCCCGTCCCGAACGGCCCCGCGCCGGTCGTGGCGAAGGTGAGGACCGCGCCGAGGGCGAACACGTCGGTGGCCGGTCCCGTCGGACCGCCGAGGATCTGCTCGGGGGCCATGTAGCCGGGCGTGCCGAGCATCGACCCGGTCGCGGTCAGCGGCCCGTGCGCGCCCGTGGCCCTGGCGATGCCGAAGTCGATGACGCGGGGGCCGTCGGCGGTGACCAGGACGTTGGACGGCTTCAGGTCGCGGTGCACGATGCCCGCGGCGTGGATGCAGGCCAGGGCCTCGGCGAGGGCGGCGGCGAGCGCCCGGGCGACCGGTCCTGGCAGCGGGCCGCCTGCGGCGACGGCCTGGCGCAGGGTGACCCCCGGCAGATACGCGGTGGCGAGCCAGGGCTGGTCGGCGTCCGGGTCGGCGTCCACCACGGCGGCGGTGTGCGCACCGGTGACGGCCCGCGCGGCGGTCGCCTCCCTGCGGAAGCGCTCCCTGAACTTCGCGTCGGCGGCGAGGTGTTCGTGCACGGTCTTCACGGCGAGCAGGCGCCCGCCGGGGCTCCGGGCCAGATACACCTGGCCCATCCCGCCCGCCCCGAGCCGGGACAACAGCCGGTGCCCACCCAGGGTTTCGGGGTCCTCGGAGAGGAGGGGGGAGGTCATGCGGGGGTGCCGATCGGGGATGGGGGGCGCACGGGGCCGGGCGGGGGGACGTGGTCGGGGTGGCCGGGCGGGGGGACCGAGGCGGGCGGGTTGTGGCGGGGGTTCGGGCTTCTGGGGGTGATCGGGTCGGCAGGGGTGCTCCAACTGCCCGAGGAGTTACGGCTGTTGGGGTGTCCGGTCCCTGTGCGCGTGGGCGTCATGCTCGCTCCGGGGCTGCCAGCGCCACGACCGTCCCGTCCGCGTACACGTGGACCACGTCCGGCGCCGCGGCGGCCGCCTTCACCGTCCTGAGGCCCTCGGACCGTGCCGCCCAGGCCGTGCGGCCGGTGCGGACGTCCAGGGCGTGCAGGCCCCAGCCGGGCTCACCCGTCGTGCCCGGCTCGGGCCCCACGACGTACACATGGCCGCCCGCCGTCAGCAACGAGCCGTCGGCGGCGGTGAGTTCCTCGACGTCCGTACGGGTCCACCGCGGCTTGCCACCGGACGTGGCCGCGTACCCGCTGAGGCCCTCGGACGTCGCGGCGAGCAGCATGCCGCGCGTCGGCACCGGCGTGACGGCCGTCGGCGAGTCCATGCGGCGGGTCCAGCGGACGCGGCCCGTGGTGAGGTCGACGGCACGGATCGCGGTGCGGCTCGCGTAGCACGCCACGCCCTTCGCGCCCGGGTGGGCGCGCGGGTGCCGCGCACCGTCGCGCACCGTCCGCTCCACCTTGCCGTCCGCCGCGCGCAGGACGACCAGCGGGTCCCGCCGCGCGTAGTCGTCCGTGCCCGTCAGGCCGGGGTTCGCGGACGCGGCCACGGCGATGCGCCCGCCCGCCTCGTCGACGCCGATCACCCCGGCGGCGGTGCCCTCGTGGAACCACAGTTCCTCGCGTGTCCGCGCGTCGAACCCGTACGCCCGCCAGCGCCGCCCCCAGGAGCTGCGCCGCGCCCACATGGTGTCGTACGGGGCGTAGGTGAGGAAGCACAGCACGTCCCCGGCCAGCACGAACGTCCCCTGGTTGCCCTCCAGGGCGCTGTCGTCGGAGTCGAAGGAGGGCAGGCCCTCGGCGCGGCGCTTCGGGTTGAGGCGCGGGAACGGGGACGTCCACACCTTGCGGCCGGTGGCGGCGTCCAGCGCGTGCATCTCGGGTTCGAAGAGGTCGTCCCGGAGGACGTAGACCGTGTCGCGGTACCGGTCCACGCTCTGCAACCGCTCCGCGGCGTACACCCATCGCTCGGTGTTGGAGCGGGCTTCGAGGCAGGTCAGGGAGTCGGCGGCGAGCAGGTAGAGGTCGTCGCCCCGGCGCACCAGACCGTCGGGCCGGAGCTCGCCCACGTCCCTGCTCCACAGGACCCGCCCCTTGGCCGTCGCGTCCGACGGCCGCTTCGGCGGGCCTCCGTCCTTGCCATCCGCGTCCCCGTCCCCGCCCTGGAGTGCGATGGCGACACCGGTGACGCCAGCGGTGGTGGCGAGGGCGGCGCCGCCCCAGAGGAGGAGGCTGCGGCGGGAGGGGGGTCGGTCGGTGGCGGGAGACGCGTCGGTGGGGGTGGATTTGCGGGTGGGGGGTGAGGGGTTGGTGGGGTGAGGGTTGGGCGCTATTGGTGCCGGTGTCGGCGTAGAGGTCGGCGTCGACCTGGTGGGTTGCGGGGCGCTGAGCGGGCCGTCGGGCGGCGACCGGACCTCGGACTGCGGTGTGGCGGACGCAGGAGCCTTGAGTGCCGGAGCCCCGGGTGCCGCAGTCCCGAGTGCCGCGGCTCCGAGCGCCGCGGCTCCGGGTTCCGGCGCCCCGGGCTCCGCAGCCCCCGAAACACCCCCCGCGCCCGCCCCCGCCCCCGAGCCCCCCTCCCCGCCCCCCAACAACCGCACCACATCATCCTCATGACGCCGTATCAGCCCAGCGACAGCACCCCGCTCCCACCACGGAGCCCCCTCCACCCTCGCCGCGCACCACGCCAGGACCTGCGCGACCGTGGGACGTCGGGCCGGGTCGCGGGTGAGGCAGTGGGCCAGGAAGGCGCGCGGGGCGGGGTCGGGTACGCCGTCGAGGTCCGGGTCCTCGTGGAGGGTGCGGTACAGAACGCGGGCCGCGCCGTCCGCGCCGAAGGGGGCGCGGCCCGTGACCGCGAGGGCGAGGAGGGCGCCGAGGGCGAACACGTCGGCGGGCGGCCCCGGGCGGGCGTCGTCGGCGCCGCGCGCGAGCTGTTCCGGGGCGATGAAGCCGGGGGAGCCGATGGCCTCGTCGGTGGCGGTGAGGCTGTCGTCGGCGGCGGCCTTGGCGATGCCGAAGTCGAGGACTTTGGGGCCGTCGCGGGTGACGACGACGTTGGACGGCTTGAGGTCGCGGTGGACGAGGCCCACCGCGTGCACGGCGGCGAGGGCCTCGGCGAGGAAGGCGCCGAGCGCGGCGAGGTCGGCGGTGGAGAGGGGACCGTGCGCGGACACGGCGTCCGTGAGGACGGGGCCCGCGCAGAACTCGGTGGCGAGCCAGGGCTGTTCGGCTTCCGGGTCGGCGTCGAGGACGGCGGCGGTGTACGGGCCGGTGACGGCGCGGGCGGCGGCGGTCTCGCGGCGGAAGCGCTCACGGAACTCGGGTTCGGCGGCGAGGTGGGGGTGGACGGTCTTCACGGCGACGGGCCGCCCGGACGCGGAGCGCGCCAGGTGCACCTGCCCCATCCCGCCCGCCCCGAGCCGGGCCACGAGCCGGTACCCACCCACCTCGACGGACCCCCCACGCCCGGCCCCAGCCATGCCCCGCGCACCCCCTCGTCCCCTTCGGCCCCCGGACCCCCTCGCCCGGCCGAACTGTGCGACGCCTGTGGGGCATCGTACGGTTGCGCGGGTCGGCGGACCGGAGCCTCACCGGCTCACAGGTCGCCGCGTCCGTCTACGACGGCCAGGGTCCAGCGGGCGCCGCCTTCGGCGCTGATCGCCAACCGCTGCTCGCCGGGTGCCGTGTGGACCCGGCCCACGGTGAGGGGGCTGTCGCAGCGGACGGTCGTCGGGGCGCCCTTAGCGCCGTCCCGGGCGGCGATCCGCACCGACTTGGCTCCCGTGTTCGGCGCGTCCCCGACGACCGGCCGCCCGCCTCGGCGCGCCCACGACGACGCTCCCCCGGGCCTCGGCGCCACGACAACGGCCCCCGCAGCGACTCGCGCCGCGGAGGCCGTCGTTCGGTGCCGACCCTAAGGGGGCCGACCACGGGCCGGGGAGCCTGGTCGAGGCGCCCCCGCCCGCTACAGCGCCTGCGCCGCCGGCTTCACCATCCCCCGCACCGTGCGCGACTTCACGAACTCGCCCATCGCCGTCATGTCCCACTCGCCCGTGAACTGGCGGATCAGCTTCGCCATCATCACGCCCGTCTGTGCCTCGGCGTTGGTCAGGTCGAAGCGGACCAGCTCCTCGCCCGTGGCGCCGTCGATCAGGCGGCAGTACGCCTTCGCGACCTCCGTGAACTTCTGGCCGGAGAAGGAGTTGACGGTGAAGACCAGGCCCGTGACCTCCTGGGGGAGGGCGCCGAGGTCGACGACGATCACCTCGTCGTCGCCGCCGCCCTCGCCCGTCAGGTTGTCGCCGGAGTGCTTCACGGCGCCCTTGAGGATCTTCAGCTTGCCGAAGTAGCAGCTGTCGATGTGGTTGCGCTGCGGGCCGTACGCGATGACCGACGCGTCCAGGTCGATGTCCTTGCCGCGGAACGCGGGCTCCCAGCCGAGGCCCATCTTGACCTGGGAGAGGAGCGGGCGGCCGCCCTTGACCAGGGACACCGTCTGGTTCTTCTGGAGGCTGACGCGGCCCTTGTCCAGGTTGATCTTTCCGGCGCCGGGGGCGGGGGCCGCCGGGGCCGCGGGCGGGGCCGGGGGCTGCTGGGCCAGGCGCGGGTCGGCCGCCGGGGGCGGCGGCATCTGCACCGGAGGGCCGGCCGGCGGGGCCATGGGGGCCGCGGGCTGGACGGGGGCCGGGGCCGGCTCCTCCACCGTCACGCCGAAGTCCGTCGCGATGCCCGCCAGGCCGTTGGAGTAGCCCTGGCCCACCGCTCGGGCCTTCCAGGCGCCGTTGCGCAGATAGACCTCGACGATCACCAGGGCCGTCTCCGCGCCCAGCTGGGGCGGGGTGAACGTCGCGAGGACCGAGCCGTCGTCCGCGTTGCGGATCGTGGCCGTGGGCTCGACGCCCTGGAAGGACTGGCCCGCCGCGTCCGGGCTGGCCGTGACGACGATCTTCTCGATGCCCGGGGGGACGGCCGAGGTGTCGACCGTGATCGCGTCGGGGGACGTGCCGCCGCCCGAGCGGTACGTCACGCCCGGGCCCGCGGGCTGGTTGTAGAAGATGAAGTCGTCGTCGGAGCGCACCTTGCCGTCGGCGGTGAGCAGCAGGCCCGATACGTCAAGACGCACGGGGGCGGTGACGTCCACCGTCACGCGGGCCGCGGTCAGGGGGATGTTCGAGCCAGGGGTCATAGCTGTCATGCCTGGGGTAACGAGCGGGGGGACTTTGCCGTTCCCTTACTCGGGGAGATTTTCGGCGGCGGGCGGGTGGTCCCTGCCGGGGGCTCCCCGATCCCGCCCCTTCCCGTGACCAGGGGCGCTGCGCCCCCTGGACCCCAGACCTCGCCGATGTTCCCTTCGGGTGGGACGGGCCGCCGCCGAATCGGCGCTCCGCGCCTCGTCCTCAAGCGCCGGACGGGCTGAATATGCCAGGACGGGCTGCGCGCCCGCCTCAGCCCGCGTTCCGCGGATGCCCCCGCGAAACCCTCTCATTGCCCCGCTTGTAGTTCCCCGTCCAGCGCGCCATCACCAACTGGGCGTCGCCGGACGACGCCTCCGTGAGGAACTGTTCGGCGCGGGGGCCGCGCAGGGTCGCCGCGGTGCGGGTGCCGTGGGTGATGACGACGGTGCCGTCGGCGCGCTGGTCGTACTGGAATCCGTGGGGTCTTGGCATGACCGGGATGGTAGGGCCCGGTCATGCTCCGGCGGTATCGGTTTTGGGCCGGGCCCGGACGGGCTCGGCTCAGCTCACGGGACCACGACGATCTTGCGGCCCTCGCCCGACGCGAACTTCTCCAGGGCCTCGGGGTACTGGGCCAGGGGCACCCGGTCGCTGATGAAGACGTCGGGGTCGAGGACGCCGGCGGCGAAGAGCTCGGCGGCGCGTTCGAAGCTGTGCAGGACGGCCATGGAGCCGGTGATGGTGATTTCCTGGTTGTAGATGCGGTACGGGTCGATGGTGACGCGGGTGGCGTAGTCGGCGACGCCGAACTGGAGGAACGTGCCCGCCTTGGCGACGCGGTCGAGGCCGTCCTGGATGGCGGCGGCGTTGCCCGTGGCGTCGATGACGACGTCCCAGCCGCGCGGGCGGTCCAGCTCGTCGGGGTGCGCCCCGGAGCCGCTCACGCCGAGGCGCTCGGCGGTGGCGAGCCGGTCGGGGTTGAGGTCGACGACGTCGACGCTCGCGGCGCCGGTGCGCTTGGCCAGCTCCAGCATCATCAGGCCCATCGTGCCGGAGCCGTAGATCAGGACGCGCGCGCCGAGCCGGGCGCGCAGCACGTCGTAGCCGCGGACCGCGCAGGACAGCGGCTCGATGAGGGCGGCGTCCTGGGTGCGGATGTGCTCGGGCAGCCGGACGCAGTTGGCGACCGGCGCCACCGCGTACTGGGCCGCGCCGCCTGCCGTGGTCACGCCGATCGCGGCCCACCGCTCGCACAGGTTGTTGTGGCCCTCGCGGCAGTAGCGGCACTCGTGGCAGTACAGGGACGGGTCCACGGCGACCTGGTCGCCGATCGACACCTCGGTGACGCCCTTGCCCACGCCGACCACCTGGCCGGCGAACTCGTGCCCCGGCACCACCGGCAGCGTCGGCGCGAACTCGCCCTGCAGAATGTGCAGATCGGTGCCGCACAGGCCGCACGCGGCGACCTCCACGACCACGTCGCGCGGCCCGGGCGTGGGGTCGGGGACCTCGCCGATCACGGCCTTGCCGACGGACTCGATGATGGCGGCTTTCACTTGACGGCTCCCAACGACAGGCCCTGGACCAGTTTGTCCTGGGCGGCGAACCCCGCGGCGAGCACCGGCAGGGAGATCACGAGGGACGCGGCGCACACCTTCGCCAGGAACAGGCCCTGGCTGGTGATGAAGCCGGTCAGGAAGACGGGCGCCGTCTGGGCGACCACGCCCGTCAGGACCCGGGCGAAGAGCAGTTCGTTCCAGGAGAAGATGAAGCAGATCAGGGAGGTCGCGGCGATGCCCGGGAGGGCGATGGGGGCGACCACGCGGGTGAGGATCGTGGGCAGCCTCGCGCCGTCGATCTGCGCCGCCTCGATGATCGCCACCGGCACCTCGGACAGGAACGACTGCATCATCCAGACGGCGATCGGCAGGTTCATCGACGTGTAGAGGATGACCAGGAGCCAGATGTTGTCCAGGAAGTCGGTGTTCTTGGCGAAGAGGTAGATCGGCAGGAGGCCCGCGACGACCGGCAGCATCTTCGTCGAGAGGAAGAAGAAGAGGACGTCCGTCCACTTCTTCACCGGCCGGATCGACAGGGCGTACGCCGCCGGGAGCGCCAGGACCAGGACGAGCAGCGTCGACGCCGTCGACGCCACGAACGAGTTGATGAGCGAGGGCCAGGGGCTCGCGCCGCCGCCCGAGCCGAAGAACTCCCGGTAGCCGTCCAGGGTGAGGGACGCCGCCACCGAGGGCGGGTTCGTCGCCGCGTCCTCCTCGGAGTGGAAGGACGTCAGCGCCATCCAGGCGATGGGCAGGAAGAACAGGAGCCCGGCCACCCAGGCGGCGAGCGCGAGGCCCGCGCCCCGGGCCCGTCCCGGTTTCCGGTCCCGGAGCGCCTTGGGCCGGGGGGCGTGCACGGCGGCGCCGCTCGTACGGATGTCGCTCACGCGGACGTCGCTCATGCGCGGGACACCTCCTCACGGAAGAGGGACGACACCACGCGGAGCGCGAAGGTCGCGATGATGATCGAGCCGATGACGACGAGCACACCGGCGGCGGACGCCAGGCCGTTCTCGTGGGCCTGGTAGAAGCTCTGGTAGACGGTGTACGGCAGGTTCGCGGTGCCGAGCCCGCCCGAAGTGATCGTGAAGACCGCGTCGAAGTTCTGCACGATGTAGATCGAGCCGAGCAGCGCGCCGAGCTCCAGATAGCGGCGCAGGTGCGGGAGCGTGAGGTGGCGGAACACCTGCCAGTTGTTCGCGCCGTCCATGCGGGCCGCCTCGATCAGCTCGGTGTCGCGGCTCTGCAGCCCCGCGAGCAGGATCAGCATCATGAACGGCGTCCACTGCCAGATCAGGGACAGCTCGATGGCGATCAGCGGCGTGTTGGAGATCCAGTCGGGCTGCGTCGCGCCGTCGCCGCCGACCCAGTGCAGGACGCCGTTGAACAGGCCGTACTCGGGGTTGTAGAGCACGTGCTTCCACAGCAGCGCCGCGGCCACCGGCACCAGCAGGAACGGCGCGATCAGCAGGGTGCGCACCACGCCGCGGCCGCGGAACTTCCGGTCGAGCAGGAGCGCGAGGCCGAGGCCGATGACGAGGCTCGCGAGGACGACCGTCGCGGTGAGCAGGATCGTCGTCCACACGGACTTGCGCAGGTCGGCGTCCGTGAGGACTTCGTGGTAGTTGGCGAGGCCGGTGAAGCTGCGGGCGTCCGGGTAGAGCGCGTTCCAGTCGAAGAAGGAGATCACCAGGGTCGCCACGAACGGCAGTTGTGTCACGGCGATCATGAAGATCAGGGCGGGCAGGAGCGGGGCCCGGGTGGCCCAGGCGCGCAGCCGTCCCGAGGGGCGTGGCGCGGAGGTGCGCCCGGCCGCGCGTGGGAGCGGGGTGCTTGTCGTGGCGGTCATCGTCCCTCGTACTCCTCGGAGATCTTCTCGGCGAGTCTCTGGGCCTTGTCCAGCGCCGACGCGACGGACTGGCGTCCGGCGATGGCCGCGCTGATCTCCTGGGAGACGCGGGTGCCGAGGTCGGTGAACTCGGGGATGCCGACGAACTGGATGCCGGGCGCGGGCCGGGGCTGCACACCCGGGTCGCGCGGGCGCGCGTCGGCGATGGCGGCGCGCATGACGCCCTGGAAGGCGGCCGCCTCCTCGCGGTACTTCGGGTTCTCGTACGTCGAGGCGCGCTTGCCCGCGGGCACGTTGGACCAGCCGATCTTCTCGCCGACCAGTTCCTCGTACTCCTTGCTGGACGCCCAGGAGATGAACTTCCAGGCCTTGTCGGGGTTCCGCGAGGACTTCTGCAGGCCCCACGCCCAGGTGTAGAGCCAGCCGGAGCTCGCCGTCCTCTCCACCGGCGCCGGTACGTAGCCGATCTTGCCCTTGACCGGGGACTTGGCGGCCTCCAGGGATCCGGCGGCGGCCGTGGCGTCGTACCACATGGCGGTCTTGCCCTGGGTGAGGTTGTTCAGGCACTCCGCGTACCCGGACTGGGCCGCGCCGGACTCGCCGTGCTTGCGGACGAGGTCCACGTAGAAGCGCGTCGCCTTCTCGAACTCCGGGGAGTCCAGGCGCGCCTTCCAGTCCTTGTCGAACCAGGTGCCCCCGAAGGTGTTGACGACCGTCGTCAGCGGCGCCATCACCTCGCCCCAGCCGGGCAGCCCGCGCAGACAGATGCCCTTCATGCCCTTCTCGGCGCCGTCCACCTTCGCGGCGAGGTCCGCGACCTGCTGCCAGGTGGGCTTCTTCGGCATGCTCAGGCCCGCCTTGTCGAAGACGTCCTTGCGGTACATCAGGAACGACGACTCGCCGTAGAAGGGCTGCCCGTAGAGCTTGCCGTTCTCGCCGGTCAGGGACTGGCGCATCGGCGGCAGGATGTCGTCCTGGTCGAAGGCCCGGTCCTTGCGGGTGTACGGGCCCAGCTCGCGCAGCCAGCCATGCTTGGCGTAGATGGGGATCTCGTAGTTGCTGAGCGTCGCCACGTCGTACTGGCCCGCCTGGTTGGCGAAGTCCTGGCTGATCTTGTCGCGGACGTCGTTCTCGGGCAGCACGGTGAAGTTCACCTTGATGCCCGTCCTCTTCGTGAAGTGGGCGGCGGTGAGCTTCTGCAACTCCACCATCTGCGGGTTGTTCACCATCAGTACGTTGATGGAGTCGCCGCCGGACCCGGACCCGCCCGCCCCGGCCCAGCAGCCGGAGAGCAGCGGGGTGAGCAGCGTCCCTGCGGCGGCCGCGGCGAGCAGCCGCCGCGACCTCCGTCGGCTCTGGGTTCGCATGAATCGCTCCTGAACAAGGGGGACAGAGAGGGGGGAAGGGAGGAGAGGGGAGGAGAGGAGAGGGGCAGGGGTGAGGGGCAGGGGGGGGCGGCTGGGGATTTTGGGTGTGCGGTGCCGCACCGGTGGCCGTGCGGCGGCCGGTGTGCGGGAGCGGGAGATCAGTTGTGGGGGCGGGCGGCCGGTGGCCCCCGCGGTCAGACGCGGATGACCTGCGGCCCGCGCAGCGAGTAGCGGTGCGCCTCGGACGCGGGCAGCTGCACGCCGGTGACGATGGACTCCAGGTCGCCCACGCCCGCGAACCGGCAGAAGCTGGCCGCCCCGAACTTGGTGTGCACACCCGCGAACACGGTGCGCCGGGAGGCCCGCATGGCCTGTGCCTTCACCTCGCTGACCGCGGGGTCGGGCGTGGTCAGGCCGTGTTCGCGGGAGATGCCGTTGGCGCCGATGTACGCCAGGTCGATCACGAAGCCCGCGAGCATGCGGGTGGTCCAGTGGTCGACGGTGGCGAGCGTCCCCGCCCTGACCCGGCCGCCGAGCAGCAGGACGGTCACGTGCTCGGACGCGGCGAGTGTGCCCGCCGTCGAGAGCGAGGCCGTGATGACGGTCAGCGGGCGGTTCTTGGGCAGTGCCTCGGCGATGAGCTGCGGGGTGAAGCCCTCGTCGATGAAGACGGTCTCGGCGTCGCCGAGCTGCTCGGCCGCGGCGGCCGCGATCCGGCGCTTCTCGGGCACGTGCATGGTCGTACGGAAGGCGAGCGTCGTCTCGAAGCCGGCGCTCTCCACGGGGTAGGCGCCGCCGTGGGTGCGGCGGACCAGGCCGTGGTCCTCCAGGGCGCGCAGATCGCGGCGCACGGTCTCCTTGGCGACGCCGAGCTCGGCCGCGAGCACGGACACGTCGACGGATCCGGAGCGGCGTGCCGCGCGCACGATCTGCCGCTGACGTTCCTCCGCCGACATGGGTGCCACCTCTTCCCACAGACCGCACTGCGATCCGCACTGCGATCCGCACTGCGATGCTCTGCCCGTTCGGGCCCTGTGGGGAAGTTCTACAGCGCGGGGAAGTGGGTGACCAGGCGCGCAACGGCCATGATGATGCCCGAATCCGCCCGTTTACCCGGGCGATGTCCTGCGCGGCAACGCGATCATGTGCCCGTTGATCGGCCCGCCGCGCCCGTTTCCCGCCCGTTTGGCGCGCGGGCGGCGGGCGGGGCGAGGCCTGGACGGCTGGAAATCAACGCCGGGAAATGAACGGCCGGGGGCCTGCCGTCGACCGGGACCGGTCGGCCGGCAGGACCCCGTCCGTCAGGGCTGGTGGAAGCCGACCTCGGGGTGGGCGGGCGTCGGCCCGTCGAGCAGCGGCTGCGCGGTCCCGCGCAGGTGCCGGTCGTAGAACGCGGCGATGTAGGCGCGGGTGATCTGCTCGGAGCGCCGCCCCGAGATCGGCGCCGTGGGGTCGTGCTCGCCGAGCTGCCCGAGGACGACCGGCACGTCGGTGAACGTGAAGTGCCCGGACCCGGCGACCGTGAGCCAGCGCTTCCAGCCCTCCAGGTGCGGCCAGGCGGCGCCCCAGTCGTAGGGGTCGCCGGCCTGGGTCGTGGTCGTGGTGCCGAGCAGCAGGAAGGGGCGGGCCACGCTGTCGGGCCTGGTGTGGAAGCCGCCGTCCATGTTCATGCCCGCCCGCACCTGCGGGTCGGTGTCCATCAGGGCGGCCGTGGCGGCGCCGCCGATGGAGTGCCCGCCCACGCCGACCCGCCGGGCGTCGATCATCCCGGAGTGCCGCCAGCTCGCCTTGCCCGTCCTGCCGCCGACGAGCCGGTCCAGGACGTACGACAGGTCCTTGGCCCGGTCCGCGGTGACGCGCGGCCCCGAGTCGCCCCCGCCGTCCACGCAGCCGACGCACGGCAGCACGCGCCCGCCGCTGAACTCCGCGCCCGCCGCCTCATAGGCGTGGTCGACCGTCGCGACCACGTACCCCCGGCTCGCCAGGTCCTCGGCGAGGTGCGTCAGCGTCGAGCGCGGCGCGGTGAAGCCCGGGGAGAGCACGACCAGCGGGAAACGTCCCCGGGCGGGGTGTGCCCCGGTGCGGGCGTAGGTGCGCGTGGAGCTGTAGTCGGCGGCGGAGACCCGGCTGTCGAGCTCGTGATAGGCCAGCAGCTCCTTGGCCGCCGCCGCGGAGGTGTACGCGGTGTCCCGGCCGCTCGTGCCGCGCGCCGGGTAGTACAGCGACAGCATCAGCTCCCGCGCCCCGGCCGAGGGCACCCACGGATCCTCGCGGCTCTTGTCGACCAGGTGCAGGGTGTCGCGGCCGACGGTGAACCGGCCGGTGGGGCGGGGGAGTTCGGGCCGGACCGCGGGCGCGTCGGTGGCGCGGGCCTGCGCGGTGGCCGAGGGCCTGGGGTCGGCGGCGGGTGCGGCCTGGGCGCTCGCCGCGGCCGCGAGGGGCACGGCGAGCGCCAGCGCGAGCACGGTGGCGACGGCGCGCCCGCGCGGGGTCTTTCGAGGTGCAGTCATGACAACTCACGCTAGCCAGCGGCGCGTTCGCGCACGTCGCCCCGCGGGCTGACCCGCACCCTTCCGCAGGCGTACGGAACCGTCAGCTCCAAGGACGAGCCTCAATACGGCCACACTGGCGGGTTCGTGCAGAAGTGGCCGCCCAGGTGCGCGTGGTCGGGGTTGGCGGGGTCGAGTTCGCCGTGCTTGGCGATCAGCTTCTCCGCGTACTGCTCGGAGTCGTCCTGCGGCTCGTACCCGAGCGCGCGGGCGGGCCCGAGGTCCCACCAGAGCCGGGTGTTGGCCGAGGAGCCGTACACGACGGAGTGCTTGACGTGCGGCGCGGTGAGCGCGGCGTGGAACAGCCTGGCCCCGTCGCCGGGCGACATCCACACCGACATCATCCGGACGTTGACGGGCTCCAGGAAGCAGGCGCCGATCCGCACGGACACCGTCTCGATGCCGTACTTGTCCCAGTACAGCTGGGCCAGGTCCTCGCCGAAGGACTTCGAGAGGCCGTAGAAGGTGTCGGGCCTGCGCGGGGTGTCGACGGGGATCAGCGGGTCGTCGCCGACGGGGCGCGGGGTGAAGCCCACCGCGTGGTTGGAGGAGGCGAGGACGACCCGCGGGACGCCCTCCTCGCGCACCGCTTCGTAGAGGTGGTGCACGCCTTCGACGTTCGCCTTGAGGATCTTGTCGAAGGTGGACTCCAGGGAGATCCCGGCGAGGTGCAGGACGGCGTCGACGCCGCGCACCGCCTCGCGCAGGGCGGCCCGGTCGGCGAGGTCCACCATGAGGGCGTCGGGCTCGCCGTCGACGGGGCGCATGTCGAGCAGCCTCAGGTCGTATCCGTACGCGGGCAGGAGCCCCCGCATCAGGGTGCCGAGGCCGCCGGCTGCGCCGGTCAGCAGGACGGTGCGGGGAGCGGGCATGCGGTGATCTCCTCGTACGCGTTCATGTATGAGATTCACATTCGTGGACACGCTAGGGAGCGGTGGCCCCCGCCGTCAAGTACCGCGCGGAGTCCGTGAATCCGGTCCTGAGTTGCGGGTTTGCGCGCTTGACCGGCCCGGCGCGGCGGCTTAGCGTGGGCGCGTTCAGGGATATGGATATGAATCAGAAACGTGCACGCTTAGGGAGAGCCCGTGACGTCAGCCCCCCTCGCCGCCAGGCTCCGCGTTCCCAGCGGGCCGCTGTTCTTCCCGGTCACGCCGTACGGGGCCGAAGGATCCGTCGACATCGAGGCCTTCCGCACGCATGTGCGCGGGGGCGTGGAGGCGGGCGCCGCCGCGGTGTTCGCGTGCTGCGGCACGGGTGAGTTCCACGCGCTCACCCCCGAGGAGTTCCAGCTGCTCGTCACGGCCGCCGTCGAGGAGACCGCGGGCCGCGTCCCCGTGATCGCGGGCGCCGGGTACGGCACCGCGCTCGCCGTCAGGTACGCGCGCCTCGCCGAGGCCGCGGGCGCCGACGGGCTCCTCGCCATGCCGCCGTACCTGGTGGTCGCCGCCCAGGACGGCCTCCTTCGGCACTACACCGAACTGGCCGCCGCCACCTCCCTGGACGTCATCGTCTACCAGCGCGACAACGCCGTCTTCACCCCCGAGACGGTCGTCGAGTTCGCCCGCGCGGACGGCATCATCGGCTTCAAGGACGGCCTCGGCGACCTCGACCTGATGCAGCGCGTCGTCAGCGCCGTGCGCGCCGAGGTCCCGGGCGAGTTCCTGTACTTCAACGGCCTGCCCACCGCCGAGCTGACCGGCCTCGCCTACCGGGGCATCGGCGTCAGCCTCTACTCGTCGGCCGTCTTCTGCTTCGCACCCGACCTCGCGCTCGCCTTCCACAAGGCCCTGAACTTCGGCGACGACGAGACGGCCGAGCGCCTGATCGACGGCTTCTACCGGCCCTTCGTCGAACTGCGCAAGGAGGGCAGGGGCTACGCGGTCTCGCTGGTCAAGGCCGGGGTGCGGCTCGCGGGACTCGACGTCGGCGGGGTGCGTCCGCCGCTGCACGAGCCGTCCGACGACCACGTCAAGCGGCTCGCCGAACTCGTCGAGCGCGGCCGGGCGCTGCTGCGGGAGGGCGTGTGAGAACGTCCGCGTTCCTCTACCCCTGGGACGTCGTCGGCGACCCCCGGGCCGCCGCGCGGATCGCCGACCTCGGCGTCGAACAGGTCACCCTCGCCGCCGCCTACCACTCCACCCGCGCCCTCACCCCCCGCCACCCCCGCCACCGCGTCGTCACCGCCGAGCACGCCGCGGTCCTGTACGAGCCGGACGACCGCTGGGCGTCCCGCACCCTGCGCCCGTACCCGGCCGGCGCCTGGGCCCCGGGAGACACCTACCAGGAGGCCGCCGACGCCCTGGCCGCCGCCGGGCTCGACGTGCACACCTGGGTGGTCCTCGCGCACAACTCCCGCATGGGCGCCGAACACCCGGACACCTCTGTCGTGAACGCCTACGGCGACCGCTACCCGTGGGCGCCCTGCGTCGCGCAGCCCGCCACCCGCGCCTACCTGACGGACCTCGCCGCGGAGGCCGCCACGAGGCCCGGCGCGGGCGGCACCGAACTGGAGTCGTGCGGCTGGTACGGCCTGGCCCATCTGCACGCCCACGACAAGATCGCGGGCGTGGGCCTCGGCGAGGCCGGGCAGTACCTGATGTCGCTGTGCTTCTGCGGGGGCTGCCGCGCCGGGTACGCCGGGCACGGCCACGACCCCGACGAACTGGCCGCCGCCGTGCGCCTCGCCCTGGAGCCGGTGTGGCGGGGCGCGGCCACCGACCCCGGCTGGGCGGGCGTGGAGAAGCTCCTCGGCGCCGAGACGGCGGCGGTCACCCGGGCCTGGCGCGAGGGGTGCGCCCGCGCGCTCCAGGAGGCGGCGGTCGGCGCGGTGCGCGCGGCGGCTCCCGACGGCTTCCGGGTGCTGCTGCACGCCGACCCGGTGGCGCACCACTGCGGCGCGAACGCCGGCGTCGACCCGCGGCACGTCCTGTCCGTCGCCGACGGCGTGGTCGTGCCCTGCGCCTCCGGCCCCGACCCGCTCCTGCCGTTCGCCGCGCACGCCGGTCCCGACACCGTCCTCGCGGCCAACCTCACGGTCGTCGCGGGCATGGGCGGCAGCCCCGCGACACTCGCCGCCGACGCCCGCGCAGCGGCCCGCCTCGGCGCCACTGAACTGCGGCTTTACCACGCAGGGTTGGCCTCGGACGACGATCTGGCGCTGGTCCGGACGGCCCTGTCGCAGATCGCCTGACAACGGCTACGATCCGCGCACCACCCGCCGCGAACAGGCGAGGACCGGGGGCAACCCACCCGCTCTCCCCGCGGCGCGACTGATCGTCAGACGAGGAGACAAGGTGCGCAACAAGGGGATATCCGCGCTGGTGTGCGGCCTCACGGTGGGCGCGGCGGTGCTCGCGACCACCGCGCCCGCGGCGGCGCAGGCCGACCGGACCGCGCAGACCGGCCCCCGCCCCACCGGCACGGCCGACATCCGCGAACAGCTGGAGAACATCCCGGGCATGACGGTCGTCTCCGTCACGGAGAAGGAGGGCCACCCCCTCTACTCCCTGACGTACCGCCAGCCCGTCGACCACCACCGCCCCGGCGCCTCCGGGACCTTCACCCAGCGCCTGACCCTGTGGCACAAGGCCACCGACAAGCCGACCGTCCTCTACACCGGCGGCTACACCCTCGCCTCCGGCACCACCGCCCTCACCAAGCTGATCGACGCCAACCAGGTCAGCCTGGAGCACCGCTACTTCGAGCAGTCCCGCCCGACCGGCGCCGCGGGCAAGGACTGGTCCAAGATGACCGTCCAGCAGGAGGCGGCCGACGAGCACCGGATCACCAAGGCGCTGCGCACCATCGAGAAGGGCAAGTGGCTCGGCACGGGCGCCAGCAAGGGCGGCATGACGGCCACGTACCACGAGCGCTTCTACCCGGGCGACCTGGACGCCGTCGTCGCCTTCGTCGCGCCCAACGACGCGAACAACAAGGACGACAGCACCTACGAGCGCTTCTTCAAGACCGTCGGCACCAAGGAGTGCCGCACCGCCCTGAACGCCGTGCAGCGCGAGATGCTGGTGCGCCGCGACGCGCTCCTGCCCAAGTTCGAGGCGGACGCCAAGGCCAACGGCCAGACCTTCCACGAGACGCTCGGCACCACCGACCGCGCGTACGAGTTCGCCGTCCTCGACCAGGTGTGGAACTTCTGGCAGTCCGGCACCGCCGCCGACTGCCCGACCGTGCCCGACGCGAAGAAGGCGAGCGACGACGAGCTGTACGACTGGTCGAAGAAGCACGGCCTGAGCGTCTACCACGACGCCGAGCTCGGCGAGAACACCACAGGCCCCTACTACCGCCAGGCCGCCACCCAACTCGGCTGGGCCGACCTGAAGTTCAAGCACCTCAAGGGCGTACGCCACTACCCGGACATCTACCAGCCGAACTCGGTGCTCCCGCCCGCCATGCGCGGCTCGTACAACAACAGCACCATCGCCGACGTCGACCGCTGGGTGAAGACCCGCGGCCAGCGGATGATGTTCGTCTACGGCGAGAACGACCCGTGGAGCGCGGAGCGGTTCCGGCCGAGCCACCGCGACTCGTACCTGTACGAGGTGCCGGGCGCCAACCACGGCGCGAGCATCGCGAAGCTGCCCGAGCCGCAGCAGTCGCGGGCCGTCGCCACCATCAAGCGCTGGGCCGGCGTGAAGTAGCACGCCCGGCCACCGACCGGAGCAGGGGCGCGGCGATCAGCAGCCGCGCCCCCGCGACGACGGCCAGCGGCAGCCGGTGATCGACGAGTTCGACGAGCGCCGCGCCGAGCGCGATGCCCGCCGCCGTGGGCGCGAACATCAGCGTGCCCGCGGTCGCGGCCACCCGCCCCACCAGCTCCGGCGGCGCCTCGCGCTGCACGGCCGTCAGCGCGGCGACGAGCACGCACGGCAGCCCCGCGCCGTTGGCGAAGCTCCCCGCGAGCACCACCGCGTCCCACGGCGACGCGAGCAGCACCGCCGACACCGCGGTCAGCGCGATCCCGGCGCCCGCGAACCGCCGCTCGCCCACGCGCCGCATCAGGGCCCCCGACGCGATCCCGACGGCGACGGACCCGGCGCCCTGCGCGACGTACAGCGTGCCCGCGTACGCGGGGGAGTGGCCGAGCCCTTCGACGATCGCGTACACCAGCGACCCGCTGACCCCCGACGACAGCATGGTGAGCCCGCCCGCGACGACCAGCGGCCGCAGCCGCGCGTCGCCCCACAGCACCCGGGCGCCCCGCGCGGTGCCCGCCCGCCACCCCTCGGGGTCCGCCGCCGGACGGGCCTCCGCCACCCGGAGCAGCGCGAAGAGCCCCCCGGCCAGGACGAACGTGACGGCGTCGAGCAGCGCGACGCGCGGCCCGCCCCAGGCGGTGAACACCGCGGCCCCGGCCACGGGCGCCAGCAGCTTCATGCCCTCGTTCGCGGACATCCGCAGCCCGTTGAGGTCCCCGAGCAGGTCCTTGCCGACGGCCCCCGCGACCAGGGCGGCCTCCGCCGCGTCGGTGACGACGCCGCACGCCCCGTACACCAGGAGCACGGCGAACAGCAGGCCGAGGCCCGCCGCCCCGCCCACGCGGTCCACCCACAGCAGCGGCAGGAGCAGCACGCCGAGGCCCACGTTCACGGCGACCAGCAGGGGCCGGCGCCGGGTGCGGTCGGCGAGGGTGCCGAGCAGGGGGCCGAGGAGCAGCGGGGCCCACAGGGCCAGGGTGCACAGGGCGGCCAGGCCGTCGGAGCCGGTCAGCTCCTTCACCCAGATGCCCGACACCAGCGCCATCGCGGAACTCCCGAACCCGGAGACCACGACCGCCGTCAGGTAGAGGCCCGCGTTGCGGTCCCGCAGGACACGTCCGATCGTCGTTGCCATGCGCCCGATGCTGGTTCTGAGGCCGCGCGCGGGGCATCGGGCAGATGCCCTACGCGGCGGCGATGAGTTCGGCGCGTCCGAGGAGTCGACCTGAGGAGGGGGCCCTACCGAGGCCCCGCACGCGGACGAAGGAGAAACCCATGCCGGACGACACCGAGGCCCTGCTGCCGGACTTCGGACCGCAGACACGGCTCATGGCGCGGGTCGCCGAAGCCGTCAAGGACGACCAGCTCGACGGTCCCACCCCCTGCCCCGACTACGCGGTACGCCACCTCATCGGCCACATCGTCGGCCTCACCGTCGCCTTCACCGACGCGGGCCGCAAACAGCTCGGGCCCACCACGGACACCGACCCGGGCAGCACCCTGCCCGACCTCGCCGACGGCTGGCGGGAGGAACTTCCCGGGCAGCTCGCCCGGCTCGCCGAGGTGTGGCGGGACCCGGCGGCGTGGACCGGGGACACCCGGGCGGGCGGCGTCGAACTGCCCGGCGACATCGCGGGCACCGTCGCCATGAACGAACTCGTCGTGCACGGCTGGGACCTGGCACGCGCCACGGGCCAGGAGTACGGCCCCGACGAGGTCAGCCTCGCCGTCTCCTACGCCATGGTGTCCGCGACCGCCGCCGAGTCGCCCGAGGCGCGGGGCACCCTCTTCGGGCCGCCGCAGCCGGTCCCCGAGGGGGCCTCGCTCCTGGACCAGGTGGTCGCCCTGAGCGGACGCGACCCGTCCTGGCGGCCCTGACAGCGGCCACCGGGCCGCCGGGGCGGCGCAACGACCGGACGCCGCACAGCCGTTGACGCGGCCCGCGCGGCACGCCTAGCTTCATCGCGTCGTACTTCATGCGTCATATATGAGACGCGATACGCGAGAGGCGCGCCCATGACTCCAGCGACCTCAGGAACACCGACGAACGCAGGGCCTGCGACGACCTCAGGGCCTTCGACGGACTCAGGGGCCGCGGCGACCCCGGACAGGGCCGGGTGGGACTCCTCGGACCCGCGCCGCGCCGCCCTCGCCGACGTCGTGGCCATCCCCGTGACCCCGTTCGCCGCGGACGGCACCCTCGACCGCCCGGCCCACCGCGCCCTGCTGCGCCGCCTGCTCGACTCGGGCATCCGCACGCTCACGCCGAACGGCAACACCGGCGAGTTCTACACCCTCAGCCCCGACGAGCGGCGCGCCGTCACCGAGCTGACCGTCGCCGAGGCGGGGGACCGGGCCGCCGTCGTCGTGGGCGTCGGCCACGACCTGGCGACCGCGACGGCCGACGCCCGGCACGCCGCCGAGACGGGCGCGCGCCTGGTGATGGTGCACCAGCCCGCGCACCCGTACGTCTCCGGCGCGGGCTGGGTCGCCTACCACCGGGCCGTCGCCGAGGCCGTGCCGGGACTCGGCGTCGTGCCGTACGTGCGCGACCCGCGGCTGCCCGGGTCCCGGCTCGCCGAGCTGGCCGACGCCTGCCCGAACGTGACCGGCGTGAAGTACGCGGTGCCGGACGCGGCGCGCTTCGCGGCGTTCGCGCGGGACGCGGGCGCCGAGCGGTTCGTGTGGGTGGCGGGCCTCGCGGAGCCGTACGCGCCCGCGTACTTCTCGGCCGGGGCGACCGGCTTCACCTCGGGCCTGGTCAATGTGGCGCCGCTGCTGTCGCTCGCGATGCTGGGGGCGCTGCGTGAGGGGGACCACGGCACGGCGATGGCGGTCTGGGAGCGGATCCGCCGCTTCGAGGAGCTGCGGGCCGCCGACGGCTCCGCGGCCAACGTGTCGGTGGTGAAAGAGGCGCTCGCGGTCCTCGGCCTGTGCCGACGCGACGTACGCCCGCCGAGCAGCGTGCTGCCGGAGCCGGTGCGCGCGGAGGTCGCGGAGATCGTGGCGGGGTGGGGGCGGTGACGGGCGGGGGCATACGGGACGCCGTGCACAGCCCCTCCCCACCCGTCCTGCGCAGCCACCAGTGGTACGGCTCCGGTGTCGCCGCCGGTCTGCGGTCCTTCTCGCACCGCGCCCGCACCCGCCAGCTCGGCTACCTCCCCGAGGAGCACCTGGGCAAGCCCGTCATCGCGATCCTCAACACCTGGTCGGACATCAACCCCTGCCACGTCCATCTGCGCGAGCGCGCCCAGGCCGTCAAGCGCGGGGTCTGGCAGGCGGGCGGCTTCCCCCTGGAGTTCCCGGTCTCGACGCTCAGCGAGACGTTCCAGAAGCCCACGCCCATGCTCTACCGCAACCTCCTGTCCATGGAGACCGAGGAACTGCTCCGCTCCTATCCCGTGGACGGCGCGGTGCTGCTCGGCGGCTGCGACAAGTCGACGCCCGCGCTCCTGATGGGCGCCGCGTCCGTCGACCTGCCCACGGTCTTCGTGCCCGCGGGGCCGATGCTGCCGGGCCACTGGCGCGGCCAAGTGCTCGGCTCCGGCACGGACATGTGGAAGTACTGGGACGAGCGGCGGGCCGGTCTGATCGGCGACTGCGAGCTGGCCGAGCTGGAGAGCGGCCTCGCGCGCTCGCCGGGCCACTGCATGACGATGGGCACCGCGTCCACGCTCACCGCCGCCGCCGAGGTCCTCGGCGTGACCCTGCCCGGCGCCTCGTCGATCCCGGCCGTCGACTCCGCGCACGACCGCATGGCCGCCGCGTCCGGGCTGCGCGTCGTCGAACTCGTCTGCAGGGGCCGGGTGTTGTCGCAGCTGCTCACCCCCGACGCCTTCCAGGACGCGGTCACGACGGTCCTCGGCCTCGGCGGCTCCACCAACGCCGTCATCCACCTCGTCGCCATGGCCGCCCGCGCCGGGGTCCGCCTCACCCTCGACGACTTCGACCGCACGGCGCGGCGGGTGCCGGTGCTCGCCGACGTGCGGCCGGGCGGCTCGACGCACCTGATGGAGGACTTCCACTTCGCGGGCGGCCTGCCCGGCTTCCTCACCCGCATCCCGGACCTGCTGCACCTGGACCGCCCGACCGTCGCCCACGACACCCTGCGCGACCAGCTCAAGCCCGCCCGGGTCCACAACGACGACGTCATCCGCACCCGCGACAACCCCGTGGCCCCCGAGGGCGGCGTCGCCGTCCTGCGCGGCAACCTCTGCCCCGACGGCGCCGTCATCAAGCACATCGCCGCCGACCCTCGGCTGCTGCGGCACACCGGCCCCGCCGTGGTCTTCGACGACTACCGCACCCTGCAGCGCACCATCGACGACCCGTCCCTCGGCATCACCGCCGACCACGTCCTGGTGCTGCGCGGCAGCGGCCCCCTGGGCGGCCCCGGCATGCCCGAGTACGGCATGCTGCCGATCCCCGAACGCCTCCTGAAGCAGGGCGTGCGGGACATGGTGCGGATCTCCGACGCGCGGATGAGCGGCACCTCGTACGGCACCTGTGTGCTGCACGTCGCGCCCGAGTCGCACGTCGGCGGCCCCCTCGCCCTGGTCCGCACCGGCGACACGATCACCCTCGACGTGCCCGCCCGGACGCTTCAACTCAACGTCCCCGACGAGGAGTTGGCCCGCCGTCGCGCCGCCTGGACGCCACCCCCCGTCCGCCACGAACGCGGCTACGGCGCCCTGTACGCCGCGCATGTCACCCAGGCCGACACCGGCTGCGACTTCGACTTCCTCGCCCGGCCGGGAGCGGTCCCCGACCCCTACGCAGGTTAGCTGGATAGGTTGCATTCCTAACTAGGTCGCTCTACGGTCTAGGTAGTTCACAAGACCAGGGGGAGCACGACCATGTCACCCATCCTCACGACGGACTTCGCACCGGAGTTCTCCGGTGCCGCCACGGCCGTCGCGGGCGCGCTCGGCGCCTACCTCCTGCTCGTCGAGCCTTGGCTCGGCCGCAGGATGTACGCCTCACTGGCGCGCCGCCGCGCCACCGAACCGCGCGCGCTCGTGCGCTACTTCACGCTCTCGATCACGCTCTGGTGGGCGTTCGCGGCCCTCGCGGCGAGCACCCTGCTGCTCTCGCAGGGAGCGAAGGCGAAGGACCTGGGCCTGGCCCTGCCGGAGGACCCGGCCTTCTTCCTCCCCGTGGTGCTCCTCTTCGCCGTGATCGCCGTCGCGTCCGGGAGGTCCTTCCGGGAGCTGGCCAAGGAGGGCAAGCACATCCCCGGCCGGGCCGCCATCGAGGCGATGCTGCCGCGCACCGGCACGGAGCGGCGGCTCGCGATCGCGGCCGCCGTGACCGACGGCGTCTGCGCGGAACTGGTCTACCGCGGCCTGCTCATCGCCTTCGGCGTCGGCGCCCTCGGCCTCGACCCCTACCTGGCGGCGGCGCTCTCGCTCGCCGTGTACGCCCTCGCCGGCTGGTACCAGGGCGGCACCGGCATCGTCGTCCTCGCCCTCTTCGGCGCGCTCCTCACCGGCCTGTACCTGGCCACGGGGAGCCTGCTCCTGCCCATCGCCGTGCACGCCATGATCAGCGTCCGCGACCTGATGATCCCCGCGCCCGAACTCCCCCACCCCCAGGGCGGCACGGCGTGACCGCGGACCGGCGCGCGAGCTGGTTCAAGGGCGTCCTGGATCTCCTCGTCCTCGCCTCCCTCACCGACGGCGAGAGCTACGGCTACGAGATCGCCAAGCAGCTCGGCGCGGCGGGCTTCGGACAGATCAAGGGCGGCACCCTCTACCCGGTCCTGAACCGCCTGGAGGAGGCGGGCCTGGTGGCGGCGGAGTTCCGGGCGACGGAGAAGGGCCCGGGCAGGCGCTACTACTCCCTCACGGCCGAGGGCCGCGAAGTCCTCTCCCAGCAGGGCGAGTTGTGGCTGGCGTTCGACGGATCGGTACGTGGAGTACTGGCGAAGGCGGGAGTGAAGTGAGATGAGCTCGACGAACACGGCGGGGACGGCTTCGGCGTACCTGGACGACCTCGGCGCGCGGCTGCGGGAGCTGGGGCTGCCCGCCGAGCACGTCCGGACGACCGTCGCGGACCTCGCGGCGCACCTCGCGGAGAGCGGGGGCACGGCGGAGGAGGAGTTCGGGCCGGTCGAGGAGTTCGCGCGCGAGCTGGCGCCCGGGGCGATGGCGGAGGATCCGCTTCCGGCCGCCGAGGGGGACTCGCGGGTGGAGGTGTGGCGGTGGACCGCCGACACCTTCGTGGACGAGGAACTGCTCGGCCGGTTCGGCGACGAGGGGTGGGAGATGCGGCGGGTCGACGCCGTCGGACGGTTCGTCTGCCACCGGGACCTGGACCGCCCCCAGCGGTGGGAGTACCGGCGGGAGCTGGTCACGCGGGGCCGCGAGGGCCTTGACGAGCGCCTGGCGCCGGAGGGCTGGGAGGCCTGCGGCGACTGGCTGATCTACGCCTGGTTCAAACGCCCACGCGCGGCGAGCCTCGGCCCCGCGGCCGAACTGTCCACGGTCCCGGCACCTCCGACCCGCCGCACCTACTTCAGCCCCCGCTTCTACGCCCTCCTTGGCCTCCTGGCGCTCGCCCTGGCCACGTCCGGCGTGACCGCCGCCCTCCGGGACGGAGACGCGGCCTCCGGCCTGGGCTACGTCACGGGCCTCGTGGCGGGGGCGGCGGTGCCGGTGGCCCTGTTCGTGGCGTGGCGCCGCTGGCGTAGCCGCCGTCCGTAGGCGCACCGTCGGTCGTGGGCTGTGCCCACCCGTGCCGCCCCTGGCGGCCCAGCTGCCCACAGCGGTGGAGGCAGGTGGCAGGGGCGAGGGTCGGCGTCCCGGTCAGCGTAGAGCCGCCTTCATCATCGCCGCAGCCACAGGCGCAGCCAGCCCGTTCCCGCTGACCTCCTCCCGTGCGGCCCCGGACGACTCCACGATCACAGCGACAGCGACCTCCTTGCCGCCGTCCCCCTTGGCGTACGAGGTGAACCAGGCGTAAGGCGTCTTGGAGTTGTTCTCACCGTGCTGGGCGGTACCGGTCTTGCCCCCCACGACGGCCCCGTCGATCTGCGCGTTGGTCCCCGTACCCTGCTCGACGACCGTCCGCATGGCGGACTGCAACCCCTCGGCGGTGCCGGCGCTCATGACCCGCTCGGAGCCCCCGTCACCGAAGTCCCGCAGCACGTTCCCGTCGGCGTCGGTCACCTTGGACACCATGTGCGGCGATGCCAGCTCCCCGCCGTTGGAGATCGCGGCGGACACGAGCGCCATCTGCAGCGGCGTGGCGGTGACGTCGAACTGTCCGATGCCGGTGAGCGCGGTCTGCGCCTTGTCCATCCCGGACGGGTAGGAGCTCTTCGCCGCCCGCACGGGCACGTCCAGCTTGTCGGTGTTGAAGCCGAACTTCTCGGCCTGGGCCTTGACCTTGTCCTGCCCGAGGTCGACGGCCATCTTGGCGAAGACGTTGTTGCAGGAGTACCGCAGGGCGGTGCGGATGGTCGCGTCCTCGCAGGGAGCGGAGGAGTTCTCGTTCTTGAGGACGGTCCGCGTCCCGGGCAGCGTGTACGGATTGGGGCTCGCGGTCTTCTCGTCGACCGACCCGTAGAGCCCGCTCTCCAGCGCGGCCGCGGCGACGACCAGCTTGAACGTCGAGCCGGGCGGCAGCGGCTGGCGCAGCGCGCGGTTCACCATCGGCTTGTCCTCGTCGGAGGTGAGCGCCTTCCAGGCGTCGCCGTCGGTGGAACCGCTGATCCTCGACGGGTCGTAGGACGGCGTGGAGACCATGCCGAGGATCTTCCCGGTCTTCGGGTCGACGGCGACGGCCGCGCCCTTCTTGTCGCCGAGGGCCTTGTACGCGGCCTTCTGCACGGCCGGGTCGATGGTCGTGAGGACGTCACCGGGGTCGGCACGCTTGTTGGTGAGCGTGTCGAGGGGGTTCTTGAGACGGTTGTCGGTGCCGTCGAGGAGGTCCTTGTAGATGCCCTCCAGCTGCGTGGCGCCGTACACCTGTGAGCTGTAGCCGGTGACTGCGGAGTACAGCGGGCCGTCCTTGTAGGTGCGCTTGTACGCCAGGTCACCGCCCTTCGTGCGCTTCGAGCCGGTGACGGCGTCCCCGCCCACGATGATGTCGCCCAGCGGGTACGCGTACTGCTCGATCGCGTTGCGCCGGTTCAGCTGGTCGTCCGCGAGTGCCTTCGAGTCGTGGAACTGCACCCAGGTCGCCCGCACAAGCAGGGCGAGCACCAGGAGCAGCACGAACACCGAGGTGTGCCTGATCGTCTTGTTCATCCCACAGAAGGACGAGCACGCCTCCGCCTTCCGTTCCCCTCTTGCGGCGATGTGTCCGTTTTCTCAGGAGCTCTTCATGAAGCGTTCCGCTCACGCGCTCTTCATGAAGCCCGCCTCGTACGCCGCGATCACGGCCTGGGTGCGGTCCCGCGCCCCCGTCTTCGCGAGGACGGCCGCCACATGCGTCTTCACGGTCGCCGGGCCGACCTCCATCCGCTCGGCGATCTCCGCGTTGGTGAGCCCGGCCGCCATCAGCCGCAGCACCTCGCTCTCGCGCCCGGTGAGCCGCGCGATCCACGGCGCTCGCGCGGCCTCGGGGCGCCCGTGCTCGGCGGCGAGGGCCCGCACGGCCGCGGGGAACAGCAGCGAGTCGCTGCGCGCCACCAGGCGCACCGCCTGCACCAGCGCCTCCGCCTCGGCCCGCTTCAGGAGGAAGCCGGACGCCCCGGCGCGCAGCGCCTCGTACACGTACGCGTCGTTCTCGAAGGTCGTGACGACGACGATGCGGGGCGGCTCGGGCATCGTCTGGAGGATCTGCTCGGTGGCGCGGATGCCGTCGATCTCCGGCATGCGTACGTCCATGAGCACCACGTCGGGCCGCAGCTCGCGCACCACGGACACCGCCTCGGCGCCGGTCGC
This sequence comes from Streptomyces sp. RK9, assembly GCF_045070545.1. Classification (NCBI taxonomy): domain Bacteria; kingdom Bacillati; phylum Actinomycetota; class Actinomycetes; order Kitasatosporales; family Streptomycetaceae; genus Streptomyces; species Streptomyces sp. RK9. Next base: position 2,588,670 of record NZ_CP173703.1, read on the forward strand.
CGCCTCGCCGACGATCTCCAGGTCGGGCTCGGCGGCGAGGATGGCGCGCAGCGCGGTGCGCACCATGCGCTCGTCGTCGGCGAGGACGATGCGCAGCGGGGCGGCGGGGTCGGTCATGGGGGTCCCTTCGTGCGGGTCGTTCAGGTGGCGCGGGGCGTCCGGTTCGTCCGGGGCGTGCGGGTCAGGCGGGCCCCCGCAGGGGCAGTCGTACGTGGAGTCGCCAGGTGGTGGGGGCCGTGGCGGTGGCCGCGCCGTCGGCCGGGGCGGCGGCGTCGGACGGTCCTCCGACGGGTCCGGCCTGCGCGGTGCCGCCGAGGAGGCGGGCCCGGTCGGCGATGCCGCTGAGGCCGTGGCCGCCGCCCGGGCGGGTGGACGCGGGCCCGGCTGCGGGCAGCGGGTTCTCGGCGACGATCTCCAGGCCGGAGCCGTCGAGGGCGACGCGCAGCGTCACGACGGTGTCCGCTCCGGCGTGCTTGAGTGCGTTGCTGAGGGCCTCCTGCACGATGCGGTAGCCCTCGCGGGACACCATCGGCGGCAGCGCCTCGGCGTACCCGGACCCCGATGTGCGGAGCACCTCGGGGTCGATGTCCGCGTCGACGCGCAGGCCGCCCGCCCGGGTGCGGTCGAGGAGCCCGGCGAGGTCGCCGCCGAGCGTGGGCGCCGGCGCCGTCGAGCCGCGCTCGCCGCCCTCGCGCAGCACCCCGAGGACGGTGTCCAGCTCGCCGACGGTCCGCCGGGTGGTCTCCTCGATGGCGGCCAGGGCCTCGCGGACGAACTCCGGGTCCCGGTCGAGCAGTTTGCGGGCCGCGCTCGCCTGGAGCGTGACGGCGCTCAGCGCGTGGCCCACCGAGTCGTGCAGCTCGCGGGCGAGCCGGTTGCGCACGGCGAGGTCGGCGGCGCGGCGCTCGGCGTCGGCGAGGCGGTCGGCGGGCGTCGGCCCGAGCAGCAGCGGCGCCCAGCGGGCGAGCAGGGCACCCGCCCCCGCCACGCACCCGGCGAGCGCGACGAGGAACAGGGTGCCCGTGACCGGCCCGATCGCGAGCACCCAGGGCTTCTGCAGGTTCTCGGGGAGCCCGAGCCAGGAGTCCCCGAGGCCCACGAAGACCGGCAGGAGGATCTGGAAGGTCGCGAACGGTACGAGCCCGAGCGTCATCCCGCTGATGACCCCGCCGAAGCCGAGGTGCAGCGTGAACCAGGCCACGGTGCGCCCCCGCGCGGCACGTGACCGCGGCGGCCCGTCGGCCAGCGACGCGTCGGGCACCTGGCACAGCGCCCGCACCGCCGCCACCGACATCGGCCGGGTCAGCGGGAACAGCGCGGTGATCGCGGCGAGCGGGAGGCCGAACGCGAACGACAGGAGCTGGGAGGCGAACGAGCCGAACATCATGCTCTCGCCGAGCAGCGGCCCCGCCATCGTCGAGCCGACGAAGACATACGGCATGGCGAGCGCGCCGCCGAGGATCAGGTGGATCCACCGCCGCCGCGTTCGCCGCCCGACCAGGGCCGCGGCGAACCGCCGCACGCCGTGCGGGGGGAGCTGTCTCACGCGGTGCCCGTCCGCCCCGTGCTCCCGGCGAGCGTGGCCGCCCGCTCCTTGAGGAAGCGTGCCCCCGTGACGGCCACGAGCGTTCCGATGATCATCTGCACAGCGTAGGACAGGAGCATCGCGGACGTGGGCCGGTCGGCGACGTCCGTGGTGCCCGCGAACGACGTCACGAACATCCAGGCGCCCCAGCACGCCACCGCCGCCGACCCGGCGAGGGCGAGCGCGAGCGGCACCTTCACGGGCAGCGCGGGCAGCCGCCGGAACGCGAGCACCAGGACGCCCGCCACGGCCGCGGCGAGGTAGCCGAAGTCCAGGGCGGACAGGACGTGGAAGTCGGACGTGCGCCCGTCGGCGCGCGACGCGTTCAGGCCGAGCGTCGAACCGCCCGCCCACAGCAGCCGCAGCCCGGCCGGGTACAGGGCGCCCGCCGCGGCCGCCACCGCGCACACCCGCGTCGCGCGCCCGCCCGGGCTCGCCTTCGGCAGGTCCCACACGCGGCCCCGCCACAGGTGCCCCCACCGGTCGCGGGCGTACAGGACGAACAGCAGCCCCAGGCTGAGGCCCTGGAGGATGAACCCGCCGTACACCACCCCGAACACCCACTCGTGGAGGAAGGCGTCGCGGCCGGTGTCCTCGGCGTTGTTGACCGATCCGCCGAGCGCCCGCACGGCGAGCTGCGCCGGGAACCCGGCCATGATCGGCAGGAGGAGCCCGGTCGCGGCCCACATGGGCAGGCCGAGCAGCCAGGCCGGTACGCGCCTGCCCCACGGCCGGGTCAGGAGCAGGGCGAGGACGATGACGGCGCCGTCCATGAGGACGGTGACGCTGTTGGCGACGGCCATCAGGCCGCGGTGGTCGAGGAGGGAGCTGCCCTCCGGGATGCCGATGTGGCTCCCGGCGATCCAGGCGACCTTCAGGAAGAGGTAGGGGAGGCAGGCGGCCACGGCGACGGCGCGCAGCAGCGGCCGGAGCCTGCCGGGGGAGGGGTGCGCGCCGCGGCCGGCGGCCGGGGCGGGGACGAGTGTCTGGCTCATGCCTCCACGCTCCCGCTGCGCCCCCGCCCACCACCTCCTGCCTGCCGGTGAACCGCCTCCGCCGCACGGGGGAGGGGACACAGGACCGCGAGGAGGGGACGGGGGAGCCGCGCGGTGGGGCGGGTGGGCGTCAGTGCCCCCGCGTGACCGGCGTGCCGGGGGGCGTCAGAGCCGCCGCGTGGCCAGCGTCAGCCGGTCCCGCGCGTCGAACAGCGCGTCCTTGACCATCTGCTCGTGGGCGGGCGTGAGCCGGGCCACCGGCACCGAGCAGCTGATGGCGTCGCGCGCGGGCGTGCGGTAGGGGATGGCCACGCCGAAGCAGCGCAGGCCCAGGGTGTTCTCCTCGCGGTCCACGGCGAAGCCCTGCTCGCGCACCGCGTGCAGCTCCTCGATCAGCTTCTCGCGGTCGGTGATCGTGTTCTCGGTCAGCGACGGCAGCGTCTCGGGGAGCATCTTGCGGACCTGCTCGTCGGTGTGGGAGGCGAGCAGCGCCTTGCCGAGCGACGTGGAGTGGGCGGGCAGGCGCCGGCCGACGCGCGTGAAGGGGCGCAGGTAGTGCTGGGACTGGCGGGTGGCCAGGTAGACCACGTTCGTGCCGTCGAGACGGGCGAGGTGGATGGTCTCCGTGGTGTCGTCCGAGAGCCGGTCGAGCGTCGGCCTGGCCGCCGCGACCACCTCGTCGCCGTCGATGTACGACGTGCCGACGAGCAGCGCCCGCACCCCGATGCCGTACCGCGTACCGGTCGCGTCCGTCTCGATCCAGCCCAGCTCGACGAGGGTGCGAAGCAGCATGTAGAGGCTGGACTTCGGGTACCCGACGGCCTCCTGGACGTCGGCCAGGGCGTGCATCCCGGGCCGCCCCGCGAAGAACTCCAGCAACTCCACCGTCCGCACCGCGGACTTGACCTGCGCGCCCCCGCCCGTCTCCCCAGCCGACATCGCCCTTGACCCCTCACGTCCGACAGGAAATAGTCTCCACTGTCCCCGGCGATTCATCATCGGGGACGGCGTTCAGCATATCGAACGCCCCTGGTGAGTGGCAGCAGATCCGACGCACGGCGAGCGGCTCGTGACATCCGGGCCGCGGACACCGGCCCGCACGGCAACCCCTGGAGGAACCCGCGGTGGCAGCAGCACCAGTCTGGAGTGTGGACCCCCGAACCGGGAAGCGGCGCGCGCAGGTCGCCGCCGAGGCCACCGCGCGGGACGTGGACCACGCCGTCACGGCCGCGCACGCGGCGCGCGCCGCGCTGGCCGACCGCACCGCACGCGCGGCCTTCCTGCGCACCGCGGCCGACCTCCTGGACGCGGCCCAGGACGACCTGGTCGCGACCGCGGACGCCGAGACGGCCCTCGGCACCGCCCGCCTCACCGGCGAACTGGCCCGCACCCGCTACCAGTTGCGGGCCTTCGCGGACCTCGTCGACGAGGGCGCCTACCTCGGCGTCGTCATCGACCACCCCGACGGCGCCGCCACACCCCCCGTCCCCGACCTGCGCCGCTACAAGATCCCGCTCGGCGTCGTCGCCGTCTACGCCGCCTCCAACTTCCCCTTCGCCTTCTCCGTGCCCGGCGGCGACACCGCCAGCGCCCTCGCCGCGGGCTGCCCCGTCGTCGTCAAGGCGCACCCCGACCACCCCGACACCTCCGAGCGCGTCGCCGCCGTCCTGCGCGCGGCCGCCGGGCGCCACGGGCTGCCCGAGGCCGTCGTCGGCCTGGTGCACGGCTTCGAGGCGGGCGTCGACCTGGTCCGCCACCCGCTGGTCGCGGCGGCGGGCTTCACCGGTTCGGTACGCGGCGGGCGCGCCCTGTTCGACGCGGCGGCCGCGCGCCCCGTGCCGATCCCCTTCCACGGCGAGCTCGGCTCCCTCAACCCGGTCGTCGTCACCGAGGCCGCCGCCGCCGAGCGCGGCGAGCAGATCGGCACCGGCCTCGCGGGCTCCATGACCCTCGGCGTCGGTCAGTTCTGCGTGAAGCCCGGCCTGGTCCTCACCCCCGAGGGCGCGGGCGGCGACCGCCTCCTGAAGTCCCTGACGGAGGCCGTCGGCGCCACCGACGCCGGGGTACTCCTCGACCACCGCATGCGCGACAACTTCGTCGCCGGGGTCGTCGAGCGCGCCCAACTGCCCGACGTGAGCGCCCCGGTGGCGCCCGGAGCGGCCGACGAGCACACCGTCACCGCCGGGTTCCTCACCGTCCCGGCCGCCCGCCTCGCCGCCGAGGGCCCGCACGACCTGCTCCTGGAGGAGTGCTTCGGCCCCGTCACCGTCGTCGCCCGGTACACGGACGACGCCGAGATCACCGCGGTGCTCGCCCGGCTCCCCGGCAACCTCACCGCGACCGTGCACCTGTCCGCGGAGGAGGCCGCGGGCGACCCGGCCGCCGACGGCCGCGGCACCCGGCTCCTGGCCGAACTGACCCCGCTGGCCGGACGCGTCCTCGTCGACGGCTGGCCCACCGGCGTCGCCGTCGCCCCCGCCCAGCAGCACGGCGGCCCCTACCCCGCCACCACCAGCACCTCCACGTCCGTCGGCGGCACCGCCGTCGAGCGCTGGCTGCGCCCCGTCGCGTACCAGAACACCCCCGAGGCGCTCCTGCCGCCGGAACTCCACGACGACAATCCCCTCGGTCTGCCGCGCCGCTACGACGGCCGCCTGGAACACTGACGGCATGAACGCCAAGCAGACCGGAAGCCTCACCCTGCCCGAACTCCCCTTCCCCTTGCGGCCGTACGGCCCCGAGGGCGACTGGAGCTACGAGAACGGCGCCCTCACCGGCTGGGCGGGACCCCGCCAGGACCGCTTCGTGCCGCCCACCGGCGAGGCCCTCGACCCGGCGTCCGACGCGCCGCGGCTGCTCGGAGCGCCCGAGGGGGACTTCCAGCTGATCGCCCGCGTCACCGTCGGCTTCGCCGCCGCCTTCGACGCGGGCGTGCTCTACCTGCACGTGGGGGAGCGGGAGTGGGCCAAGCTCTGCTTCGAGCGCTCCCCGGACCGCCCCACCATCTGCACGGTGGTCACCCGGGGCCGCTCCGACGACGCCAACGCCTTCGTCGTGGACGGCTCCAGCGTCTGGCTGCGGATCAGCCGCACGGGCACGGCGTTCGCCTTCCACGCCTCGACGGACGGCGAGCACTGGACGTTCGTGCGCATCTTCCAGCTCGGTGACGCGGAGGCCGCCGCCGCGGCGCTCGTCGGCTTCCTCGCGCAGTCGCCGCAGGGCGAGGGGTGCGTGGTGACGTTCGAGGAGATCGAGTTCCGCCCGAACTGGCCGAAGGGCCTGCGCGACGGCTCCTGAGCCGGTCCGGTCCCGCCGTCAGAGCGTGACGCGCGTCCCCGTCGCGGCGGCCCGCCCGATCGCGTCGAGCAGCCGCTGGCGCCGGGCGGCGTGCGCGAAGTCCGGCACGGTGCGGGTGCCTTCGCGCAGGTCGCGCTCGATGCGGGCGTACTGGACCCCGACGTTGTACGCGGGCTCCGCACGCAGCCCGTCCAGCTCGGGGACGTCGAAGTACCGCCCGGGTACGGGCAGTTCGGCGAGGTGGGCGTCCGCGCCGCGGGCGCCCCGCACCGTCAGCCGGGCCTGCTGCAGATGCCCGTGGTCCCCGGTCACGACCAGGTCGCCGTCCGTGCCGTTGATCTCCCAGTGGAAGTCGGTGCCGCGCGAGAGCCCACCCCGGAAGTGCACGGAGGCGACGGCGCCGGAGGCGAGCCGCCCGGTGACCGCGACCTGGTCCTCGACGGTCATCGGGACGGCGCGCCCGCTGCCCTCCTCCCGTACGACCGGCCGCCGGGTCGCCGTCGTCGCCGACACCTCCGTGAACTCGCCGAGCACCAGGGCCAGCGCGTCCACGGTGTGGCCGAACGGGATGGTGAGCATCGTGCCGCCGTTGCCCTTGTCCAGGAGGTAGGCGCCGCCCGGCTCGAAGGTCGGGCCCCAGCGGCGGCCGGACGCGACGAGGCTCGTGGACAGGACCTCGCCGACGTAGCCGTCGGCGACGAGGTCGCGCAGGTGCCGCACGGCGGGCGCCGAACGCGCCTGCAACCCGGTGAAGGTCCGCACCCCGGCGCGGGCCGCCGCCGCGGCCAGCTCCTCGGCCTCCACCACGCCGTTGCCCAGCGGCCACTCCGACAGGACGTGCTTCCCGGCCGCGAGCGCCGCCAGGATCACCTCCCGGTGCCGGGGCACGCGGACGCTCACCACGACCAGGTCCACCGCCGGGTCCGCGGCCAGCTCGGCGGCACCGGCGTGGGCGCGGTCGATCCCGTACTTCTCGCCCGCGGCGCGGGCCGACTCCGGTGTCGACGCGGCCAGGGCGCGCAGGGCGTAGCCGGGGAGGCGGGTGAGGGCGGGGAGGTGGGAGTGGGGGGCCCAGCCGGAGCGGGCGGAGAGGCCGACGACGCCGACGCCGACGGCGGGGTTCCCGGTGTTCTCGATCATGCCCGGACCGTACGGCCCGGGCCCTGATCACCCGCAAGGGCACCAACTATATTCTGGAAACCATGACAGCTCAGAGCCGTTTCACGCCGCCCTCCGCGGCCGCGGAGCACCGGCACGACATCTACGGCCTGCTGTGCCCCGGCCGGGAGATCTTCGAACTGCTGGCCACCAAGTGGGTGGGCCTCGCGATCACCGCCCTGGAGGACGGCCCCCACCGCTTCGGTGAACTCCGCACCCGCCTGGAGGGCGTCAGCCCCAAGGTCCTCACCCAGACCCTCCGCCGCCTGGAGGACCACGGCCTGGTCCACCGCACGGTCTTCGCGGAGGTCCCACCCCGCGTGGAGTACGAGCTGACGCCCCTCGGCCGGGGCGCACTGGAGCCCTTGGCCCACCTCCGCACGTGGATCCGCACGAACACCCACCGCTTCGGGCCCCATCCGGGGTGACCGCGGCCCGCACAGGTGCCCTCGACCGGGGCTGTGCCCACCCGTGCCGCCCCTGGCGGCCCAGCTGCCCACAGGGCAGGGGGCGGACGGCATGCAGACGCCGGACGGCTGACCGTGGCACAGGCGGCCAGAAGCCTGCGTCCGACTGGAAACGGGCGGGCGGGGTGGGAGATCCGCCGCGAAGCGGCGAAAAGACGGACGGCCCGCAGTCGCCGAACGACCGGACCTGGCACAGGCGGCCAGGAGCCCGCGGTGGGCTGGAAACGGGTGGGCGGGGTGGGAGAGGATCCGGCGCGGAGCGGCGGGAATGGGGGAGGCCGGACCAGGGTTGCACCAGACGCGGAGGACGTCTCCGTTTCGTACGACCCGAGGAAGAACCACATGCGCGTCGAGATCTGGAGCGACATCGCCTGCCCCTGGTGCTACGTGGGCAAGGCCCGCTTCGAGAAGGCCCTCGAGGCCTTCCCGCACCAGGACGCCGTAGAAGTGATCCACCGCTCCTTCGAGCTGGACCCGAACCGCCCGAAGGGCGACACGGCCGCCGTGATCCCGATGCTGGCGCAGAAGTACGGCATGACCGAGGACCAGGCGAAGGACGCCGAACGCCGCCTCGGCGACAACGCGGCGGCCGAGGGCCTCGCGTACCGCACCGAGGGCCGCGACCACGGCAACACCTTCGACATGCACCGCCTCCTGCACTTCGCGAAGGAGAAGGGCGGCCAGGACACCCAGGACCGCCTCATCGGCGCGTTCTACCGCGCCAACTTCGCCGAGGAGCGCTCGGTCTTCGACGACGACGAGCGCCTGATCGCCCTCGCCGCCGACGCGGGCCTCGACGCGGACGCGGCGCGCGCGGTCCTCGCCGACCCCGACGCGTACGCCGAAGCGGTCCGCGCCGACGAGCGCGAGGCGGCCGAGCTCGGTGCGAACGGCGTGCCGTTCTTCGTCCTCGACCGGAAGTTCGGCGTCTCCGGCGCCCAGCCCGCGGAGGTCTTCACGCAGGCGCTGGAGCAGGCGTGGGAGGCCCGCTCACCGCTGACGGTGCTCGCAGAGGGCCCGTCGAACGGCACCGACGGCACCGACGGCGACGCCTGCGGCCCCGACGGCTGCGCGGTGCCGGGCGCCTGACCCGATCCGACCGGAGCCGGCAGGGCGCCGACCCGCACTGGCCGTCGCCCCGCGCCGGACGGCATCCCCCCTGGTCAAAGCCCATGAGTAAGCGTCGCTAAGCGGTACGGGTCAGGCATCCGCAATGGACCGGGCCCGGTCGAGGCGGCACAGTGACCCCATGGAGACTTCCGGCCAGGGCCCCGTCCAGACCGTCCAGACCGCTTCGAGTCCCGCCACGACACCGGCGGCCTTCGAGAAGCTCGTACGCTCCGAGTTCACTCCCCGCACCACCTACCTGAACAGCGCGAGCACCGGCCTCCTGCCGGGCCGCGCCGTCCGGGCCATGCACGAGGCGGCCCTGTCCGTGGCGGAGGGCCGCCCCGCCGACATGTTCGCGGACGTGGAGGCGGCCCGCGCCGCCTTCGCGCGCCTGGTCGGGGTGGCGCCGAGCCGGGTCGCGGCGGGCGCGTCCGTCGCCGTGTACAGCGGCCTGGTCGCCGCCTCGCTGCCCGCGGGCGCCGAAGTCCTCACCGCCGACGGCGACTTCAGCTCGACGGTGAACCCCTTCCACATGCGCGCCGACCTCAAGGTCCGCGCCGTCCCGCTGGAGCGGATCGCGGAGTCCGTGCGCCCGGGCACCGCCCTGGTCGCGGTGTCGGCGGCGCAGTCGGCGGACGGCCGGATCGCCGACCTGCCCGCGCTGCGCGCCGCGACCCGCGCGCACGGCGCCCGCCTCTACCTGGACGCCTCGCAGGCCACGGGCTGGCTCGACCTCGTCGAGCACATCGCCGACGTGGACTTCCTGTCGTCGGTGGCCTTCAAGTGGCTCACGTGCCCGCGGGGCGTGGCGTTCTTCGTGGTCCCCGACGGCCCCGAGGACCCCGACGCCCCCGGGGCCTTCGGCGGGGTGCCCGCGCTGCTCGCGGGCTGGGTCGCGGGCGAGCACCCCTGGGACAGCTGCTACGGCCCGGTCACCGAACTCGCCCGCTCCGCGCGGCGGTTCGACGAGAGCCCGAGCCTGTTCGCGTACGCGGGCGCGCGGCACGCCCTCGCCGTGATCGAGGAGCTGGGCGTGGCCGCGATCCGCGCCCACGACCTGGCGCTCGCGGACCGCTTCCGCGCCGGACTCGCGGAGCGCGGTCACGAGCCGGTGGCGTCGCCGGGCTCGCCCATCGTGTCCGTACCCGGACTCGGCGTCCGCCAGGCGGAGTTGAGCGCGGCGGGCATCGAGGTGTCGGACCGCGCGGGCCAGCTGCGGGCGGCCTTCCACCTGTACAACACGGAGGCCGACGTGGACCGGCTCCTGGAGGCTCTCGGCGCGAGCTGAGGAGCAGGCGCGAGCTGAAAGGCCGGGGCGGGCTGAGGGGCCGGGGCGGGCTGAGGAGCAGGGGCGGGCCGCACGGCCGAGGCCGCGCCGCCCCGGCAGGCCCTGGCCCGTCCTACCTGCGCAGCGCCGCCCGCCGCGCCTCCTCCGGGCAGTCCGCCGTCTCCACGCAGAGGTTGGTCTCGACCCGGCCGAGCAGCCGGGCCAGCTCCGCGCGCTCGGCGGGGTCGAGCCCGGCGAGGGTGTGGTCCTCCAACTCGCCCCAGGAGCGCCGCACTTCGGTGAGCAGCCCGCAGCTGGAGTCGGTCGCCTCGACGAGCACGGCCCGGCGGTCGTCCGGGTCGGGCCGCCGCCGCACGTGCCCGGCCTGCTCCAGGCGCTGGAGCATCTTGGTGACCGTCGACGGGTCGAGGTCGAGGGTCTTGATGAGGTCGGACTGGCGTACCGGGCCCGCGTCCCACAGGTGCATCATCACGAATTCCTGGCCGGGGTAGAGGCCGAGGCCCTTCAGGAGCTTGCCCGCCACGATCCGGTGCAGCCGGGCCACCCGGCTGATCGTCATGCTGACCGGCCCGTCCTGGGCGGCCAGCGGCAGCCGCTCCCTACACGCGGGGTCGGCCTGTGCGGCCCCCGCCGTCCCTGTGTCGGCCTTCATCGCAGCTCCTGCCCTTCACCGGCCCGGCCCTGTCCGCCGTCGCCATCCTCCACCAGTGTCGTCCTGGTTCCCCTCCGAGATTAACTTGGTCGGCCAAGGAATGCGCTACAGTGGCTCTCGGTTGAATTACTTGGCCGACCAATCTTCGTACGCCCTGGAGCTGTGATGACCACCGCATTCGACCCGATCGACCTGCACGGCGTGTCCCTCACCAACCGCATCGCCCTGGCGCCGATGACCCGCAGCCGGGCGGGCGCGGGCGGTGTCCCCACCGACCTCGTCGTCGAGTACTACGCCCAGCGCGCCAGTGCCGGCCTGGTGATCACCGAGGGCGTACAGCCCTCCGCGGTGGGCCAGGGCTACCCGGACACCCCGGGGCTGCACAGCGCCGAGCAGGTCGAGGGCTGGCGCAAGGTCACCGACGCGGTGCACGCCAAGGGCGGCCGGATCTTCGCCCAGATCATGCACGCGGGCCGCATCGGCCACCCCTCACTGCTCCCGGACGGCCTGATCAACGTCGGCCCCTCGCCGATCGCCGCGGCCGGGCAGGTCTACACGCACGAGGGACCGAAGGACTTCATCACGCCCCGCGAGCTGTCCGGCGACGAGGTGCGCGCCACCATCGGCGAGTTCGTCGAGGCCGCCCGCAACGCGATCGACGCGGGCTTCGACGGCGTCGAGCTGCACGGCGCCAACGGCTATCTGATCCACCAGTTCCTCGCGCCGGGCTCCAACCAGCGCACCGACGAGTGGGGCGGATCCCCGGAGAAGCGCATCCGCTTCGCCGTCGAGGTGTCCCGGGCCGTCGCCGCCGAGATCGGCGCCGCGCGCACGGCCATCCGCCTCTCGCCCGGCAACGAGCTGAACGGCATCCACGAGCCCGACCCGGACGAGGCCTACATCGCCCTCGCGAAGGAGCTCGGCGCCCTGAACCTGGCGTACGTGCACGTCATGGAGGTCGGCCCGATCCGGGACCTGGTCCAGCGGGTGCGCAAGGAGTTCGGGGGCGTGTTCATCCTGAATCCCTCGACCGAGGAGCCCACCGGGCCCGACGACCTGGGTCTGATCGAGGACGGCACCGCCGACATCGTGTCCTTCGGCGCCCTCTTCCTCGCCAACCCGGACCTGCCCGCGCGCCTGAAGGCGGGCGGCCCGTACAACACGCCCGACAAGGCGACGTTCTTCGGCGGCGACGCCACGGGCTACACGGACTACCCGGCGCTGCCGACGGCGTGACCGTCCGCGAGAAGCCGTGACGGCGGTGGCCCGGCACCCAAGAGGTGCCGGGCCACCGCCGTCAGCTGTGCGTCAGAACGCGTCAGGGCACGTCAGAACGCGTCAGGACGTCACCCCACCGGCGTGAAGTCCCGCGCCCCGATGTACTCGGGCCGCCGCACCGGCGCCGCGAACGGCTCGACCGCGGTGTTCTCCACGCTGTTGAAGACGAGGAAGACGTTCGAGCGCGGGTAGGGCGTGATGTTGTCGCCGGAGCCGTGCATGGCGTTGCAGTCGAACCAGGTCGCCGAGCCCGCCTCGCCGGTGAACAACCGGATGCCGTACTCCCCGGCGAGCTTGGTCAGCGCCTCGTCGGACGGCGTGCCCGCGTCCTGCATCTGCAGGGACTTCTTGTAGTTGTCCCGCGGCGTCTCGCCCGCGCAGCCGAGGAACGTCCGGTGCGAGCCGGGCATGATCATGAGCCCGCCGTTGGTGTCGTGGTTCTTGGTGAGCGCGATCGACACCGACACGGTCCGCATGTTCGCGAGGCCGTCCTCCGCGTGCCAGGTCTCGAAGTCCGAGTGCCAGTAGAAGCCCGACGCCCCGAAGCCCGGCTTGACGTTGATCCGGGACTGGTGGACGTACACGTCGGAGCCGAGGATCTGGCGCGCCCTGTCGACCACGCGCGGGTCGGCGGCGAGGCGGGCGAAGACCTCGCTGATCCGGTGCACCTCGAAGATGGACCGGACCTCCTGGGAGCGCGGCTCGACGATGGAGCGCTCGTTCGCGCGCATCGCCGGGTCGTTCACGAGCCGCTCCAACTCGGCGTGGTACTCCGTGACTTCCGCGGGAGTGAGCAGTTGCTCGACGGCCCGGAAGCCGTCACGTTCGAACCCCGCCAGGTCCTCGCCGGTGAAGGGCCCCGGCGTACCCGGCGCGGACCACACCACGGGGTCCTTGCGCTCGATGAGGACCTCTTCGGCGCCTCGGGTCGGGTACAGGTCGGCGGTGCGTCCGGGTGCGGTGGTCATGGTGTTGCCTGCCTCTCCTCTCTCGTACGGCCCTGTGCGGGATGCCCTTGCCGCGCGCTGCGGTTCAGACCGTCTCCGGCTCCGTGAGCAGCGGGTACACGCCGTTCTCGTCGTGGTCCTCGCGGCCCGTCACCGGCGGGTTGAACACGCACAGGCAGCGGAAGTCCTTCTTGATGCGCATCGTGTGCTTCTCGTGCCCGTCGAGCAGATACATCGTTCCCGGCGTGATGGTGAACTTCTCGCCGGTCTCGTCGTTGGTCAGCTCGGCCTCGCCCTCGGTGCAGACGACGGCCTCGATGTGGTTGGCGTACCACATGGACGTCTCCGTGCCGGCGTAGAGCACGGTCTCGTGCAGCGAGAAGCCGACGCGCTCCTTGGCGAGCACGATGCGCTTGCTCTCCCAGGTGCCCGATGCGGCCTTGACGTGCCGGTCGGTGCCTTCAATGTCCTTGAACGAGCGGACGATCACGGTGAGTCGTTTCCTTGTCTGTGCGTGCGGTGTGCGTGTTCAGGCGGTCTCGCGGACCGCGCGGGCGAGGGTGCGCAGGCCCTCGTCGAGTTCCTCGGCCGTGATGGTGAGGGCCGGGAGGAGCTTGACGACCTCGCTCTCGGGTCCTGAGGTCTCGATGAGCAGGCCGAGTTCGAAGGCGCGCTTGGCGATGGCGCCGGCGCGCGGCTTGTCGCGGAACTCGATGCCCCAGACCAGGCCGCGGCCGCGGTACTCCGCGATGGCGTCGCCGTTCTCGTCGGCGATCGCGACCAGGGCCTGCTCGATCTGCTCGCCGCGGGCCTGGGTCTGCTTCTCCATGGCCGAGCCGTCGGCCCAGTACGTCTCCAGGGCGGCGGCGGCCGTGACGAACGCCGGGTTGTTGCCGCGGAAGGTGCCGTTGTGCTCGCCCGGCTCCCACACGTCCAGCTCCGGCTTGAACAGGCACAGCGACATGGGCAGGCCGTAGCCGCTGATGGACTTGGACACCGTCACGATGTCCGGCACGATGCCCGCCTCCTCGAAGGAGAAGAACGCGCCGGTGCGGCCGCAGCCCATCTGGATGTCGTCGACGATCAGGAGCATGTCCTGGCGGCGGCACAGGTCGGCGAGCGAGCGCAGCCACTCGGCGCGCGCGACATTGATGCCGCCCTCGCCCTGCACGGTCTCCACGATCACCGCGGCGGGCTTGTTCAGGCCCGAGCCCTGGTCCTCCAGGAGCCGCTCGAACCAGAGGAAGTCCGGCATCGAGTCGTCGAGGTAGTGGTCGAAGGGCATCGGCGTGCCGTGCACCAGCGGGATGCCCGCGCCCGCCCGTTTGAAGGCATTGCCGGTCACCGCGAGCGAGCCCAGCGACATGCCGTGGAAGGCGTTCGTGAAGGACACGATCGACTCGCGGCCCTTGACCTTGCGGGCCAGCTTCAGCGCGGACTCCACCGCGTTGGTGCCCGTCGGGCCCGGGAACATGACCTTGTACGGCAGGTCGCGCGGGCGCAGGATCAGGTTCTGGAACGACTCCAGGAACGCGCGCTTCGCGGTCGTCGACATGTCGAGGCCGTGCGTGACGCCGTCGCGCTCCAGGTAGTCGATGAGAGCGCGTTTGAGGACCGGGTTGTTGTGGCCGTAGTTGAGCGAGCCGGCCCCCGCGAAGAAGTCGAGGTACTCATGACCGTCCTCGTCGAACATGCGGCTGCCCTGCGCGCGGTCGAAGACAGTGGGCCAACCGCGGCAGTAGCTGCGCACCTCCGACTCCAGGGTCTCGAAGACGCTCAGGTCGGGCTGGGTGATGGTCACAGCGGATCTCCTGGGAGATGGATTGATCGTGAGGGGTTCTGAGTGGACTGGGATCGTGCCGGGGGCATGTGACGGTGCGTCAGGCCTCCGGCGGCGCGGCTGCCGGCCGGTCAGCGGAACAGTGGGGCGATGTCGTACAGGACCTCGGGCTCGTGCCCGCCGTCGTCGCCGGGAAACAGGGCCGCGTCGAACAGCACGGTCCGCTCGACGCGGGCGCCGTGGCGCTTCGCGAACGAGGTGAACAGGCGCTCGGAGGCGGTGTTGCCCGGCGAGATGGTCGTCTCCAGGGCGTCGAACCCGGGGCGGGCGGCGACCTTCGCGGCGAGCCCGTCGAGCAGCGCACCGGCGAGGCCCCGGCCACGCTGCGCGTGGTCGACGGCCACCTGCCAGACCACCAGGGTGCGCGGCTTGTCGGGGCGGATGTAGCCGGTGATGAACCCGACGGGCTCGCCGCCCGAGTCCCTGGCCACGGCGGATGTCGCCGCGAAGTCGCGGCACCACAGCAGGTAGCTGTACGAGGAGTTCAGGTCGAGGACCTTCGAGTCGCGGGCGATCCGCCAGATCGCGGCGCCGTCGGCGACGTCGGGGCTGTCGAGCCGCAGGCCCTCGGGCATTTCTCGGAATTTCGCTTGCAGGTCGGTCGGTAGATCGGCTTGTGCAGCGGTCATGCGGATTGAATTTACCGAGCAATTTCTGGGATTGCATCGGGGGAAGGGGTTACGCGCGGCGCTTCCATGTGTTATCACGCAGGCGCGGGCGCCCGCATGAGCGGCCGAGGTTTTGTGGCGGTATGGCCGGATTTATATCCGACATAACGGGCCCTCTGTGGAGTGCGTCACAGCGGCGTAACCGTGGGGAGACGTGCCCGAATTACGGCGGTTGGCGCTGGCGAAACCTTAGTGTTTAGGCTCCCGGAAAGCGGGCAGAAGAATACGGGAAGCTGCACTCATAAAGAATTCATGAAAGCGCACGGGGAAATTGCCCTGGAGCGCTTTATCGCAGTGCGGCGATTCACTTTCTGGCAGGTGCCGGACAGGCCGCCCCCGTCGTGGCGCGGCGGGTAGGCAAAGCCTGTCCGGCGATTGAGGACGAGGCGCGGAGCGCCGATGCGGCGCTCACCCAGGCCTAGGCCCAGGCGAGGGTGACCGCACGCCGCCCGGCCTCCAGATCCACGGCGAGCCCGACCTCGCCCAGTGCCGCACCGAGCGCCGCCAGCGACGCGTGCACCACACCGCGCGTCGCGTCCGGGCCGTAGTGGTTGACACGGATCATCTCCTTGGCCAGCGCGCCCCCGCCCGCCACCAGCGGCAGCACCGGGTCGGCCGCCAGCGCCCGCGCGACCAGGTCGGAGGCGTCCACGCCCCGCGGCGCCCGCAGCGTCGTCGCGACCGGCGCGGCGTCCGCGGCCTCGTACACGTACGGCTCCAGGCCGCCGCCGAGCGCGAGGGCGCCCGCGCGCGTCGCCGCCGCCGCCGTCGCGTGCCGTCCCATCAGCGCGGCAAGGCCCTCCGCCTCGATGCGCTCCACGCACGCCTCCAGGGCCAGCATCTCCAGCTGCGCCGGGGCGTGCAGGAGCGCCTTGCGGCCGCCGTCGATCCAGCGCTCCTTCCAGTCGAGGAGGGAGAGGTACGAGCGGCGCGGGGCCTCGGGGTTGGCGGCCATGCGCTGCCAGGCGCGCTCGCTCACCGACACCGCCGACACACCCGCCGGGCCGCCCATCGCCTTCTGCGCGCCGATCACGCACAGGTCCACGCCCCACGCGTCCGGGAGCAGCGGCTCGGCGGCCACCGACGCCACCGCGTCGAGCATGAACAGCGCGCCGTGCGCCCGTACGACCTCCCCGATCTCCGCCACCGGGTTGGTGTTGCCGGTCGCCGCCTCCGCGTGCACCAGGGACACGAAGTCGATGTCCGGGTGCTCCGCGAGGGCCGCCTCGACCTGCGCGGCCGTCACGGCGGTGTGGAACGGCACCGCGAGGTCGACGACGCTCGCGCCGCAGTCCCGCAGCCAGTTCCCGAAGGTCTGCCCGTACGGACCGGTGATCACGTTCAGGGCCTTCGTGCCGGGGCGGGCGGCGCCCCGGATGCAGCCCTCCAGGGGCAGCAGCGCCTCGCCCTGCATGATCACGACGTCCTGCTCGGTGTCCAGGAGCCGGGCCACCCGGTCCTCGATGGCGGCGAAGTGCGCGGCGCCGAGCGGCGCCAGGTCAAGGAAGGGGTGGGTCACGCTGCTGCTCGCTTCGGTAACGGGGTCTGTACGGCGGGTCGGTGAGGCGGCCGCGGGGCTCGGCCCCCGGTCTCTCGCCGTCGAGCGTACCCACCGCCCCCGTCAGCCCTGTCGCCTCCCACGCTGCTGTCTAAGCTGACGCACATGAGCGAACGCGCGGTGCTGCACGTGAAGGGGCGGGTGCTCGTAGGGCCCGACGACGTACGCGACGAGCTGTGGGTGGTCGGCGGACGGGTGACCTACCGGCGGCCCGCCGCCGGGGACGTGCTCACCGTCCGGGGCTGGGCGCTGCCCGGCCTCGTCGACGCGCACTGCCACGTCGGCCTCGACGCCCACGGGCCCGTCGCGCCGGACGTCGCCGAGAAGCAGGCCCTCACCGACCGCGACGCGGGCACCCTGCTCCTGCGCGACGCGGGCTCGCCCTCCGACACCCGCTGGATCGACGACCGCGAGGACCTGCCGAAGATCATCCGGGCCGGGCGGCACATCGCGCGCACCCGGCGCTACATCCGCAACTACGCCCATGAGATCGAGCCCGACGACCTCGTCGCGTACGTCGCCCGCGAGGCGCGGCGCGGCGACGGGTGGGTCAAGCTCGTCGGCGACTGGATCGACCGTGACGCCGGGGACCTCACCGCCTGCTGGCCGCGCGGTGCCGTCGAGGCCGCCATCGCCGAGGCCCACCGGCTCGGGGCCCGGGTCACCGCCCACTGCTTCGCCGAGGACTCCCTCCGGGATCTCGTCGAGGCCGGCATCGACTGCGTCGAGCACGCCACCGGGCTCACCGAGGACACCATCCCCCTCTTCGCCTCCCGCGGCGTCGCCATCGTGCCCACCCTCGTCAACATCGCGACCTTCCCGCAGCTCGCCGACGGCGGCGAGGCGAAGTTCCCCCGCTGGTCCGCCCATATGCGGCGGCTCCACGCCCGGCGCTACGACACCGTCCGCGCCGCCTACGACGCCGGTGTCCCCGTCTACGCCGGCACCGACGCCGGCGGGGCCCTCGCCCACGGCCTCATCGCCGGGGAGGTCGCCGAGCTCACCAAGGCCGGGATCCCGGCCGTCGAGGCGCTGTCCTCCGCCGTGTGGCGTGCCCGTTCCTGGCTGGGGCGCCCCGGGCTCGTCGAGGGTGCTCCGGCGGACCTCGTCGTGTACGCGGAGGACCCCCGCGCGGACGTCCGGGTCCTCGCGGCGCCTTCGGCGGTGGTGGTGAACGGGCGGGTGGTGGCCTGACCCTCGCGGTGCGCCCCGGTCCCGCCCCTTTCCCGAAACCGGGGCTGCGCCCCTGGACCCCGGGGGTGGGTGTCCCCTTCGGGTGGGACAGCCCCCGCCGAATCGGCGCTTCGCGCCTCGTCCTCAATCGCCGGACGGGCTGAAAACTCGCCGGGGCGGGGCGGGTGCGTGCCGCCGGGGTGGCTGAAAGGTGCTGGGTGGGTGGGCCGGAGTGGCGTTGTGGTGGGAGGTGGTTCGGGGCTGAAGGTGCCGCGTTGCTGCACGGCCGGTGCAGGTTTGGGCGGGTGGGTGGGAGGAAGCCCCTCCGGCGTTTGAGGAGCGGGGGTCTGGGGGCGGAGCCCCCAGTTACGGGAAGGGGTGGGGTTGGGGAGCCTCCGGCAGGACCTCCAACGGGGCGCGGCCGGGGCGTAGGGCGCCGTCAGAGACGTAGCCCTCGGGGCGGTCGGTGAGTTCGGTGGTGAGGCGGGTGCGCCAGCGGGTCACGGAGGCGGGTCGGGACGGGGCCAGGTCGTGACGTTCCTGGGGGTCGAGGGTCAGGTCGAAGAGCTGGTCGCGGCCGCTGCCGGAGAACCACACATACTTCTCCCGCCCGTCGGTGAGCCACTGCATGGACTCCCCGAAGAGGACGTGCTCGCCGTGGAGCCAGGGCCGGGGCGAGGGAAGAGGCTCACCCCGCGCCGCGGGGAGCAGACTGTAGCCGTCGAGGCCGTCCGGCACGGCAAGACCCGCGCAGTCGAGCAACGTCGGCATGACGTCCCGCAGTTCGACGAGGGAGTCGGCGACGACCCCGCCGGAGGGCAGCGCGCCCGGCGGCCCGGCGAGCACCAGGGGCACCCGGGCGGACCCCTCGTACGGATAGGCCTTCCGCCACAGCCGGTGCTCACCGAGCATCTCGCCGTGGTCGGAGGTGAAGCACACCCACGTGTCGTCCCCGAGCCCGAACTCGGCGAGCGCGGTGAGGAAGCGCTGGATCTGCTGGTCGATGTGGGCCATGTGGCCGTAGTAGCCGGCGCGGGCACGCCGGACGGTCTCGGCGTCGTACGTCGCGTAGTTGGCGTCGGCCCGGCTGTCGTCGCGCCAGTGGGCGAGGGAGTCGGCCCAGTCACCCACGACGGGCTCCTCCTGGGGCACGCCGAGGAACTGCTCGAAGGCCCAGGCGGGCGGATCGTAGGGCGGATGGGGCCGGTGGAAGGAGAGGTGGAGGAGGAAGGGCGAGGTGACGTCGCGGCGGTAGAGGAAGTCGACGGCCTCGGTCACCACCCAGTTGGTGGGGTGCAGCCGCTCGGCCCGGGGCCAGGGGCGGGCCACGACGCTGTTGCAGTCGAGGCCGGTGTCGGCGTAGTCGGCCCCGGCGCGCTCGCCGGGCTGCCGTTCGAGCCAGGACAGGTAGTCGTCGTGGAAGCGCGGGTCGACCCGCCGGTCCCGGGCGGCGTGCAAGTACCCGTCGTGGAGGGTCACTTCGTCGAACCCGATGCGATTGCGCTCGGGGAAGGCGTGCAGCTTCCCGATGGCCCGCGTCTGGTACCCGTGCCGCCCGAACTCGGAGGCCAGCGTGACGGGATACTCCCACGGCACGCCGTCCCGGTAGCCGGTGCGGCGGTGCGAGGTCTGGGCGAGGCCGGTGTGCAGGGCGGCGCGGGCCGGGATGCACGACGGCACGGCGGAGTACGCCTTGTCGAACCGGGCGCCGCGCCCCGCCAGTTGGTCCAGGTACGGCGTGCGGACCACGGGGTGCCCGGCGGCGGACAGGCAGTCGCCGCGCCACTGGTCGGCGGTGATCAGGACGACGTTGCGAGGCATGCGGCTCCTGTTGACGGAGGGTGACGCGACGGGGTCCGGCTCGTTGTACGTAACTTTGCCCCGGCCCCGGCTGTCAACGTGACGATCACGCTTGTCACCGGCACGTGCGGGGTGCGAGAGGCCCGGGGGAACGCCCGTGCCGACGGATTCGAATGCATCGTCGGAAACCTCTCCTTGGGGTGAACTCACGCCGCGTTGCTGACTGTTCACTCTCAGTGCGTAAAGATTCCGGGTGTCGGGAGGGCGCCGCCAGGCGCATCCCCGGCGTCCCTGGTGCCGCGCGCACGCGATGTCCCCGTGTGGCGTGCGCGGTCGGTACTTCCGTGACTCAAGTGAGGGTTCCACCACCTTGACCAGCAACGCCTTCCGCAGACTGCCCGGGCGCCGCATCGGCGCGCTCACCGCCGCCACCGTCGTCGCGGCGGGCTCCGCGGCCCTCGCCGCCGCGGGCACCGCGCACGCCACCGACGACCACCGCGGCGGCCGCGCCGACGCCGTCGTCCTGCGCACCGGCCTCAACGTCTCCCTGCTCGACAAGACCGTGAACCTCCCGCTGAACGCCGTCCTCAACGAGGTGTCCGCGCCCGCGAGCGCCCAGAAGACCGCGCTCACCGTGAAGCTGGACGGCGTCGACGGGGGCCGCCCCGTCAGCGTGCTGCGCGCCGACGTCGCGACCGCGCGCGCCACCGTGAAGGGCGGCACGGCCCAGGGCTACAGCAACATCGCCCGCGCGAAGGTGCATCTGCCAGGACTGCCCGTGCTGCCCCTCGTCGAGGTCGACCAGGTGACCTCCAAGGCCCTGTGCGTGTCCGGGAAGCGGCCCGTCGCCGAGTCCAAGCTGCTCGGCGGGGTCACCGTGCTCGGCAAGCGCGTCGCCGTGAAGGCCTCCGGCACCACCCAGGTGTCCGTCCCCGGCGTCGGCGACGTCCGCCTCGACCTGTCCTCGGCCCGCACCACGTCCCGTACGGCAGCCGCGGTCGCCCTGCGCCTCAAGGTGTCCGTCGACCCCCTGAAGCTCGGCGTCGCGGCCGTCGACGGCACGGTCACCCTGGCCGGCGCCAACTGCACCACCCCCGGCCCCGGGCCCAAGCCCCTGCCCGAGCCCCAGAAGGCCGAGCCCGCGCCCCAGGGCAAGCCCGCCCAGCCGGTCGCCGCGAAGAAGGAGGCCCCCGACGACAACCTCGCCGAGACCGGCGGCAGTTCCTCCACCCCGTACGTGGCCGGGGGCGCGGTGGCCCTGGTCCTCGCCGGAGGCGGCGCCCTGGCGCTGACGCGCCGCCGCCGCGGCTGAGCCGACTCCCGGCCGGGGTGCCGACGCCCCGGCCGGGTCCCGCCCCTGCCCGTGACTGGGGGCTCCGCCCCCAGACCCCCGCTCCTCAAACGCCGGAGGGGCTTTCTCCCACCCACCCGCCCAAACCTGCACCGGCTGCGCAGCAGCGCGGCACCTTCGGCCCCGAACCGCCTCCCACCACAGCACCACTCCGGCCCACCCACCCGGCACCTTTCAGCCCACCTCCGCGGCATGCTCTCAGCCCACCTCCGCGGCATGCTCCCGGCCCACCTCCGCGGCATGCTCCCGGCCCGCCCCCGCGGCATGCTCCCGGCCCGCCCCCCGGCATGTTTCCGGCCTGCCCCGCGGCGTGCTTCCGGCCCGCCCCTGCGGCGTGCTTCCAGCCTGCCCCGCGGCATGCTCCCGGCCTGCCCCTGCGGCGTGCTTCCGGCTCGCCCCGGGGCATGTTTCCGGCCCGCCCTGCGGCACCTTTCCAGCCCGCCCCGGCTGTATTTCAGCCCGTCCGGCGATTGAGGACGAGGCGCGAAGCGCCGATTCGGCGGAGGCTGTCCCACCCGAAGGGGACACCCACCCCCGGGGCCCAGGGGCGCAGCCCCGGTTTCGGGAAGGGGCGGGACTGGGGAGCCCCCGGCAGGGCCCGCCCACGGCCTCAGGGCCCGACGGCCAGCACCCCCCGCAAAGCCCCCAGAAACGCGTCCGTCGTCCCCCGGTCCCGCACCGCCACCCGCAGCCACTCCGCCCCGAGCCCGGGAAACGTGTCGCCACGCCGCACGGCGAACCCCCGCTCGCGCAACCGCGCCCGCACGCCGAGCCCGTCGGCGACCCGGACGAGGACGAAGGGCCCCGCCGCGGGCCCGGCCACCGAGACGCCGGGCAGCTCCGCGAGCCCGCCCACGAGATACCGCCGCTCGGCGGCCACCCGGTGGGCCACATGGCCCGCCTCCGCGAGCGCCCGCGGCGACACGCACGCCTCCGCCGCGGCAAGGGCGGGCGACGACACCGGCCACAGCGGCTGCGCACGCGACAGCTCGGCGACGACCGCCGGGTCGGCGAGGACGTAGCCGATGCGCAGCCCGGCGAGCCCCCACGTCTTGGTGAGGCTCCGCAGCACCACGAGCCCCGGCACGTCGACCCGCCCGGCGAGGGCCTCGTGCTCGCCCGGCACCGCGTCCATGAACGCCTCGTCCACCACGAGGACCCGCCCCGGCCGGGCGAGCCGGACGATGTCCGCGGCGGGATGCAGCACGGAGGTGGGGTTCGTGGGATTGCCGACCACGACGAGGTCGGCGTCCTCGGGCACGAGCCCCGGATCGAGCCGGAACCCGTCCTCGGCCCGCAACAGCACCCGCCCCACCGCGTGCCCGGCATCCCGCAGCGCGGCCTCCGGCTCGGTGAACTGGGGATGCACCACGACGGGCCGCCGCACCCGCAGCGCCCGCGCGAGCAGCACGAACGCCTCGGCGGCCCCCGCCGTCAGGAGCACCCGCTCCACGGGGACCCCGTGCCGCGCCGCCACCGCGGCCCGCGCCGCCCGCCCGTCGGGGTAGGCGGCCAGGCCGTCGAGGGACGCGGCCACGCAACTCTTCAGCCACGCCGGCGGCGTACCGGCACGGACGTTGACGGCCAGGTCGACCAGATCGCCGCCGCCCCGCACCTCCACGTCCCCGTGGTGCCGCAGGTCGACGTCGGGCGCGGCGACGCCCGCCGCCGGACCGTCGGCGACCCCGGCCTCAGTGGGAGTGCGCATGGCTTCCGTGATGTCCGTGCCCGTGACCGTGACCGTGGTCGTGCCCGTGGTGATGGTGGCCGTCGTCGTCGGGGTGGAAGTGCGGCTGCTGCGGCAGGCCCACCTTGTCCTCGAAGCCCGGCAGCGCCACCCGGTACACACAGGTGTCGCAGTTCATCCGCAGGTCCCCGCCCACGGCCTCCCGGTACCGCTCCATGACCAGCTCGACCAGCTCCTCCTCGGGGCCGATCACATCGGCGGACAGCACCTCCACGTCGGGGTGCGCGGACGCCCAGCCGTCGGTCTGCTGCCGCACCCGGTCCGGCAGGATGCCGGTGAACAGGAAGTACGGCAGGACCACGATGCGCCGCGCGCCCAGCGCCACGCACCGGTCGAGGCCCGACGGCACGTCGGGCGCGGCAAGGGACACGAACGCGGTCTCCACGCCCGCGTACCCGCGCCCCTCCCACAGCAGCCGCGCCGCCTTGAACACCTCGGAGTTGGCGTCGGGGTCCGTCGAGCCGCGCCCCACCAGGAGCACGGTGACGTCGGCCCGGTCCTCCGGCGTGCGCACCGTGTCGCCGAGCGCCTCGTCGAGCCGCCGCTCCAGGACCTTCAGGATCGAGGGGTGCGGGCCCAGCGGACGGCCGTAGGAGTACGAGATGCCGGGGTGGCGCTCCTTCTCGCGGGTCAGCGCGGCCGGGATGTCGCCCTTGGCGTGCCCGGCGGACACCAGCATGAGCGGCACCGCCGCGAACCGTTTGACGCCCCGTTCGACGAGCTCGGTCACGGCTTCGCCGAGCGGCGGCGGCGACAGCTCGATGAAGCCGCCCGCGACGGGCAGTTCGGGGTTGCGGCGCGCCAGCTCCGCGACGAAGTCACGGAACGCGGCGGCCCCGGCGTCGTCGCGGGTGCCGTGGCCGGCGATGAGCAGTGCGGGCGGGGTGGTCACTTGTTCTCCTCGGGTCGGACCCCGGCGCCCGGCGCCGGGGGGTGGTACAGCAGGGCGTTCAGAGCGGCCGATGCGACCGCCGAACCCCCCTTCTCGGACACGTTGCTGACGGCGGGAAGTCCGCTGGCGCGCAGCGCCTCCTTGGACTCGACGGCGCCCACGAAGCCGACCGGCAGGCCGATCACGAGGGCGGGCCTGGCGTCGAGCAGCAGCAGCTCCTCCAGGGCGGTGGGCGCGCACCCGATCACCCAGAGCGCGCCCGGACCCACCTCCTCGTACGCGAGCCGCACAGCATGCGCCGAACGGGTCAGCCCGGCAGCGGACTTGGCGTCCTTGAGCCGGCACACCGTCTCGCGCCGCGTGATCCCGGCGGCGACCATCTCCACGTCCACGACGACGGGCGCGCCCGCGTGCAGGGCGGCGTGGCCGCGTACCAGCGACTCCTCGTCCGTCACCAGGTCCCGCGCGTAGTCCAGGTCCGCGGCGGAGTGGATGACGCGCTCCACGACGGCCCGCGTCAGCGGCGGGAAGTGCGAGGTGTCGAGCCGGGACCGCAGCCGCCGGAACGACTCCTGCTCGATGGGGTGCACGACGCGTGCCGTGCTCTGTCCGTCGGCCATGGCGGTCACACCCCCTGCCAGCGGTAGCCGCGGGGCGTCACCATGCGGCCCGCGATGGCGCGGGTCGCGGTGTTGCCGACGGTCACGACGGTCATCATGTCGACACTGTCCGGGTCGAGCGCGGCCAGCGTGGTCAGGCGCACGCTCTCGTCGGGGCGCGAGGCGTTGCGCACGACACCGACGGGCGTCGAGGCCGCCCGGTGCTCGGCGAGCAGTGCCAGGGACTTGGGCAGCTGCCAGTCACGGCCGCGGCTGCGCGGGTTGTAGAACGTCACGACCAGATCCGCCTCGGCCGCCGCACGCACCCGGCGCTCGATGACCTCCCACGGCGTGTGCAGGTCGGACAGGCTGATCGACACGTGGTCGTGGCCGAGCGGCGCGCCGAGCAGCGCACCGGCGGCGAGCGCGGCGGTCACTCCCGGTACGCCGACGACGTCGATGTCGTCGCCGGCCTCGGCGAGCGCGGGCGACGCCATCGCGTACACGCCCGCGTCGCCCGACCCGATCAGCGCCACCGCGCGGCCCTCGCGGGCCTCGGCGACGGCGGTACGGGCCCGCTCCTCCTCGGCGCCGAGCCCCGACTCGACGATGCGCGTCCCCGGCCGCAGCAGGTCGCGGATCTGGTCGACGTACTGGTCGAGGCCCACGAGCACGGCGGCGCGCCGCAGTTCGTCGCGGGCGCGGGGCGTGAGCAGGTCCCGGGCGCCGGGCCCGAGCCCCACGACGGCGAGCCGCCCCCGCGCGGGCCGCCGCACGATCGCACAGGTCGCCATGGCGGGCCTGCCGTCCGCGCGCTCCGACTTCCGCTTCGGTACGACGAGTTCGCCCCCGCCGCGCAGCGCCGCGGCCTCCGCGACGGACGGCGTCCCGACGGCGGCGAGCGGCGCCCCCGACGGATTCGGCACCTCGACCCCGGCCAGCTCCTCGGCGCCGTACGTCACCAACGGCACCCCGAGCCGCCCGGCCGCCTCCACGATCCCCGCCTCGTCCCGCTTGGCGTCGACGGTGGCCAACTCCCGCACACAGAGGGCGGAGAGCCCGGCCTCCCGCAGCGACTCCCGCACAAGCCCCAGCACCTCGTCGACAGGCGCCCCCTTGCTGGCCCCGACCCCCACGACGAGCGAGGGCGGCCGCAGCACGACTTCCCGCAGAGCGGGCTCAAGGGCGCGGTCGGACACGCGCACGGTCGGCTTCCCGCCTTCACCCCGTGGGGCGGGGCCGGCGGAGCCGAGAGCTTGGGGAAGGGTGGGCACAGCCCAGTGCGGGGGTGCCGATACGTTCGACGGCAGGGCAGGAAGGGGCCACGCCAACTCCGCCTCCAGGGCGACGGCCTCCCCGTCCAACATGGCCCGGGTCACCCCGGCAACATCCCCCTCCACGGGGAACCCGAGCGTGTCCAGCCCCGGCACGGCCACCGCGTCCGTGGCGGTGGTGATCACAGGCTCGGCCCCGAGCACCTCCCCGACCTCCCGAGCCAGCGCATTCGCGCCCCCGGCATGCCCACCCAGCAGGGCGACGGCGAACCGCCCACCCTCGTCGACACACACGACCCCGGGGTCGACCGACTTCCCCGCGAGCAACGGCGCGGCCAACCGCACCACGGCGCCCGCGGCGAGGAAGCAGACCACCTGCTCGCACTCGCGGAACGCCCGCTCGAAGGCGTCCCGCACGGGACCCTCGTACACCCGCGTACGCGCGGGCCAGGCGCCGGCGAGCCGTGCACGCGCACGCCCACCGGCCTCCGTGGCGGAGATCAGGCCGATCACTGAACTACCCCTTCGGTAAAGGAAGTCGAACCCAAGGGCTCCGCGCCCGGCGCAGCCGGCCGCGTACCCCACAGCAGAAACACCGGATTGGTCGCGGCGAGCCGCGTGACCTCACCCGGCAGCGGCGCGAGCCGCGAGGACTGCAACAGCACCCCGTCACAGTCGAACCCGGCCCCGAGCAGCGCGGCCCGCACCGCGGGCACCCGGTCGACCGCGGCGAGGGACACCACCACGGCCCGCCGCGCCCGCCGCGCGCACGCGGTGACGATGGCGGGCAGCTCGCGCCCGCCGCCCCCGACGAACACGGCGTCGGGGTCGGCGAGGTCGGACAGGACGGTGGGCGCCGCCCCGTGCACGGCGAGGACGTCGACGCCGTGCGCGGCGGCGTTCGCGCGGACACGCTCGACGCCGTCGGCGGTCTTCTCCACGGCGGTCACGGCGGCGCCGAGCCGCGCGCACTCCACGGCGACGGAGCCGGACCCCGCGCCGATGTCCCACACCAGGTCGCCCACGCGCGGCCCGAGCCGGGCGAGCGCGAGGGCCCGCACCTCGAACTTGGTGATCATCGAGTCCCGGTGGCTGAACTCCTCCTCGGCCAGGGCCCACCGGCCGGGCCCGGTCCGCGGCCCCGCGACGGTACGGGCGGCCGCGGTGACCGCGCGCTCCTCGTCGAGGCAGAGCACGACGCTGACCGAGGCGCCCCAGTCGCGGGCGGCGGCCTCGGTGGGGGTGACCCGTTCCACGCGTTCTCCGGCGGGGTCGCCCAGGGCGGTGGCCACCACCAGCGTGCGGCTCTCCGTGCGGCGGGCCAGTTCGGCGCCCAGTTCGGCGGGGCCCGCGCCGGGGCCGGTGAGGACGGCGACCTTCGGGTGGGCCCGGCAGGCGTTCACCGCCGTGCGCAGGTGGCGCCCATGGGCGCTCACCACTACTGCGTCGTCCCAGGGCAGGCCGACCCGCGCGAACGCCGTCGCCACGGACGAGACGGCGGGCCGGACGTCCAGGGCGTCCGGCCCGAACCTGTCCGCCAGGGCGCGCACGATGCCGAAGAACCCGGGGTCCCCGGAGGCAAGGACGACCACCCTTGCCGGGGCGTGGGGAGAGTCATTGCTCCGCGTCCGTGGTCCCGCCGATCGGCCTTCGGCCTCGTCCTCAATCGCCGGACAGGCTTTAGATATCTCGCCGTCTGCCGACAGGAGCCGTTCGATCGCCTCCAGCGCGGGCCCCAGCGGGCCGAGCACCACCTGCCGGACCCCCGCAGGCACCCCCGCCGCCTCCAGATGGCGGCGGCCGCCCACCACGAGGGCGGCGCCCCGCACCGCCGAGCGGGCCGCCTCGTCCAGGGGTGCCCCCGTCCCCGTACCGAAGACAGTGATCACCGTTCGGACCTCTCGGCGCGCAGGGCCGCGCGGGCCTCGGGGTCGGCCTTGCGGAAGCCGTGGAAGTGGCCGGGGTGGTACAGGTGCGAGCGGGTGCCGTGGGCGCCGAGGGCGGGGCCGACCAGGAACAGGGTGTGCTTCCACAGCCGGTGTTCCTTGACCGTCTCTTCGAGCGTCTCGACGGTGCAGGTCAGGACCAGCTCCTCCGGCCAGGTGGCCTGGTACGCGACGACGACGGGCGTGCTCGTCGGATAGCCGCCCTCGAGCAGCTCCCGCACGAGCTGGCCGCTGCGCGCCGCCGACAGGAACAGCGCCATCGTCGTGCCGTGCCGTGCGAACTCCCGCACCTCCTCGCCGGGCGGCATCGGCGTCTTGCCGCCCCCGAGACGGGTCAGGATCACGGACTGGGCGACCTCGGGAATGGTCAGCTCGCGCCCGGCGATGGCGGCGACCGCCGAGAACGACGAGACACCCGGCACGATCTCCGTCTCGACGCCGAGCTCGGCGCACCGGTCGAACTGCTCCTGCGTGCCGCCCCACAGCGCCGGGTCACCGGAGTGGATCCTGGCGACCTTCAGGCCGTCCCGCGCGGCCCGCTCGTACACGGCCACGACGTCCTCCAGGGACATCACCGCCGAGTCCAGGATCTCGGCGCCCTCGCGGGCGTGCTCCAGGACCTCGGCCTGCACCAGGCTCGCGGCCCAGATCACCACGTCGGCGTCCGCGATGGCCCGGGCGGCCCGGAACGTCAGCAGATCGGCGGCGCCGGGTCCGGCCCCGACGAAGGTCACCTTGCCGGTGGGGGCGGCGTCGGCCATGGGGAGGTTCCTCTCATACGGACTGCTACTGGCTCGTACGGGTTCGTACCGACTCGTACGGACTCGTGCGGAACGGGGACTGAAGAAGACGTGCGGCCCGGGGACGGGGCCGGGGGAGTGGCCCGTGGGGCCGGGGGGCGGGTGCGCGATGCGGGCGCGGGCTCAATCGGCTAGCAAGAGCGCATGGCGGTGTTCGTGGCGCTCGGCGCGTTCGTGATGACACTCGTCGGCGGCTGGACCGCCGGGCGGGTCACCGACCGGCGCCATCTGGTGCTCGGTCTCGCGGGCGGCCTGATGCTCGGCGTCGTCGGCCTCGATCTGCTCCCCGAGGCCCTGGAGGCGGCCGGAGGACCGGTCTTCGGCGTACCGGCGGCGCTGCTCCTGGCCGTCGCGGGCTTCCTGTTCGCGCACGTCGTGGAGCGGCTGCTCGCGCTGCGCCGGTCGGCGCACGGGGCGGACGAGCACCCGGGCGGCCGGGTCCCGGAGGTCGGCCTGACGGCGGCCGCGGCGATGGTCGGCCACAGCGTGATGGACGGGGTCGCGATCGGCGCCGCGTTCCAGGTGGGCGGCGGCATGGGCGTGGCGGTGGCGGTCGCCGTCATCGCCCACGACTTCGCGGACGGCTTCAACACGTACACGATCACCCGGCTGTACGGGAACGCGCGCCGCAAGGCCGTCGCGATGCTGTTCGCCGACGCGGTCGCCCCGGTCGTGGGCGCGGCGACCACGCTGGCCTTCACCATTCCGGAGCAACTGCTCGGCGGCTATCTCGGCTTCTTCGGCGGCGCCCTGCTCTACCTCGCCGCCGCCGAGATCCTGCCCGAGGCCCACCACGACCACCCGGCGCGCTCGACGCTGCTCTGCACGGTGGCGGGGGCGGCGTTCATCTGGCTGGTGGTGGGCATCGCCGAGTGAGCCGCGCCCCCGGTCGAGGGTCACAGTTTCCCGCCCCGCCCGCCCTCGCGCCGCGCGGGCGCGATGAGCGTCGACAGGTACGGCAGCGGCCCGTCGCCCAGTTCCCCGGCGCCCCGGATGGACTCCTCGGGCAGCCCGAGCGCCGACCCCCACACCGCGTCCTCGGTCCGCCCGGTCTCCCGCAGCGCCGCCGCGACCTCGTGCGCGAGCCGCCCGAACTTGTACGCCACCACGGTCCCGGGCCCGGCGAGCGCGTCCTTCAGGACGGCGGCCCCGGCCGTCACCGGCACCAGCGTCAACGGCTCGGTGCCCTCGGTGAGGACGGCACCACTGCGCGCCGCGAGGTCCTGCATGGCGGTGATCCCGGGCACGGTCTCGACGGCCACCCCCGGCACCAGACCCTCGATCGTCTGCGCGAGATAGGTGAACGTCGAGTACACATTGGGGTCGCCGATCGTCGCGAACGCCACCGTGCCGCGCTCCCGCAGCAGTTCGGCGACGCGCTCCCCGGCCGCGTCCCAGGCCGCCTCGCGCCGCGCCCGGTCGGTGCGCTCGTTCAGCGCGAACACGACGCGTACGACGCGGTCCTCGGGCACATAGTGCAGCACCGTGGCCTCGGCGCGCCCGCGCTCGCCGGTGTCCATGACGGGTACGACGACGACATCGGCGCCGCGCAGCGCGTTCACGCCCTTGACGGTCACCAGCTCGGGATCGCCGGGGCCGACCCCCACGCCGATCAGCCTGCTGCCGCTGCCACTCATGCCTTGCACCTCTCCACGAACCGACGGGCGATCCCGGGCTCGGCGGCCCAGTGCGTGTGCAGATAACTCGCGTGCACACCCCGTTGTACGAAACCTTCGACGCGCCGTTCAGGAGCGTGCAGCCCCCAGGCGGGAGCCGCCCCCGCGCCCGGCTCCACGACCGTGCGGTGGAACTCGTGCCCGCGCATCCGTGTCCCCACGCCCGCGAGCACACTGTCCGACACGGCGACGGCCTCGCGATACCCCAACGTCAGCCGCTCCGACATCCGCGCCGTCGCGTCCAGCACGCCGCACATCGGCTTCCCGTCCAACTCCCGCGCCAGATAGAGCAACCCGGCACATTCGGCGGCGACCGGCACACCGCTCCGGGCGAGCTCCGCCACGGCTTTCCGCAAGGGCTCGTTGGCGGACAGCTCGGGCGCGTACACCTCGGGGAACCCGCCCCCGATGACGAGCCCCCGGGTGCCGGGGGGAAGCTCTTCGTCGTGCAGAGGGTCAAAGGTCACGACCTCGGCCCCGGCAGCGGCGAGCAACTCGGCGTGCTCCGCGTAGGAGAACGAGAACGCGGCCCCACCCGCCATGGCGACGACGGGCGGCTCCTGCACGTCCGGGGTGCTGATTTCAGCCCGTCCGGCGTTTGAGGACGAGGCGCGAAGCGCCGATTCGGGGGTCCGGGGGCGGAGCCCCCCACGCGGCGGAGCCGCAAATCGATACAGCCGGGAGGGGGCGGGACTGGGGAATGCCTCGCAGGGCGACCACCCCGCACCCGACAACTCCGGCGCGCTGCGAGCCAACGCCAACACCGCCTCCAGGTCACACCCGCCCCGCACCTGCGAGGCCAACGCGGTCACAGCCTCAAGAGCCTCCCCCCGCCGCTCGGCGACAGGCACAAGCCCCAAATGCCGAGAGGGCGCCCGAACCTGCGGAGCCCGCCGCAAGGCACCCAGCACCGGCACCCCGGAAGAGTCCAACGCCTCCCGCAACAACTCCTCGTGCCGCTCCGACCCCACCTTGTTGAGAATCACCCCGCCGACCCGAACCTCCGGATCCCAGGAGGCGAACCCGTGCACGAGCGCGGCCACGGACCGGGACTGCGACGACGCGTCGACGACCAGCACGACAGGAGCCCGCAGCAACTTCGCGACATGCGCGGTGGAGGCCAGCTCCCCCTGCCCGGAGGCCCCGTCGTACATCCCCATCACACCCTCGACGACGGCCAGATCACACCCGGCGGAGCCATGCGCGAACAGCGGGGCGACCAGGTCGGGCCCGCACAGATACGCGTCCAGGTTCCGCCCCGGGCGGCCCGTCGCCAGCGAGTGATATCCGGGGTCGATGTAGTCGGGCCCGACCTTGTGCGGGGACACGGCGAGCCCGGCCTCCGTGAAGGCGGCCATCAACCCGGTCGCGACGGTCGTCTTCCCACTCCCGGAGGACGGTGCGGCGACAACGACACGTGCTACCACTCGATGCCCCGCTGCCCCTTCTGACCGGCGTCCATGGGGTGCTTGACCTTGGACATGTCGGTGACGAGGTCGGCGTACTCCACGAGCGCGTCCGGCGCGTTGCGCCCGGTGATCACGACATGCTGGGTCCCGGTCCTGGCCTTCAGCACGGCGACGACCTCCTCGACGTCGATCCACCCCCAGTGCATGGGGTAGGCGAACTCGTCGAGGACGTACAGCTGGTACGTCTCGGCGGCAAGGTCCCGCTTGACCTGCTCCCACCCTTCACGGGCCTTGTCCTCGTTGCTCATCTCGCCGTCGGCCGGGGCACGCTGGATCCAGGACCACCCCTCACCCATCTTGTGCCAGTCGACGGACCCGCCCTGCCCGCTGGCGCCGAGCACCCGCAGCGCGTTCTCCTCGCCGACCTTCCACTTCGCCGACTTCACGAACTGGAACACGCCGATGGGCCACCCCTGATTCCAGGCCCGCAGCGCGAGCCCGAAGGCGGCCGTCGACTTGCCCTTGCCGATCCCGGTGTGCACGACGACGAGCGGCCGATTGCGCCGCTGACGCGTGGTGAGCCCGTCGTCGGGCACGACACTCGGCTGTCCCTGAGGCATCAGGCAACCCTCCTCGCGGAGCCGTACGACTCCCGGACGTCCTTCACGAGACCGGCGATCGAGTCGGCCCGCAGCTCGTCGAGCGTCACCGCGGTCCCGCCGAGCTCCCCGGCCAGCTGCCCCGCGAGCCCGAGCCGCACCGGACCCGACTCGCAGTCCACGACCACCGACGCCTGCCCCTCGGCGGCGAAGAGCCGCGCGGCACGCCCGGCCTGCGCGACCGGCTCCACACCGCCGGTGGCCCGGCCGTCGGTCACCACGATCACCAGCGGCCGCCGCGCGGGATCCCGTAGCCGCTCCACCCGCAGCACCTCGTG
The DNA here is from genome assembly GCF_045070545.1 of Streptomyces sp. RK9. Lineage (NCBI taxonomy): Bacteria > Bacillati > Actinomycetota > Actinomycetes > Kitasatosporales > Streptomycetaceae > Streptomyces > Streptomyces sp. RK9. The sequence continues at coordinate 2,621,117 of NZ_CP173703.1, forward strand.
GGCGCGCAGCAGCCCGGCCGCGATCGGCGTACGCCCGCCGGTGGGCAGCGACTCCAGGCGCACGGCCGCCGCGTCCACGGACGACGTGGGCGGCAACGCCACCTCCGCCCCCGACCCCCGGAACGTCACGAGCCCCACCTTGTCCCGCCGCTGATAGGCGTCGAGCAGCAGCGAGAGCACCGCGCCCTTCACGGCGCTCATCCGCTGCCGCGCCGCCATCGACCCCGACGCGTCCACGACGAACAGCACGAGGTTCCCCTCGCGCCCCTCCCGGGTGGCCTGCCGCAGATCGTCACGCCGCACCACGAGCCCGCGCCCGGACCGCCCGCGCGCCCGCTGATGGGGCGCGGCGGCCTGCACGGTCGCCGCCAGGTGCAGCTTCGTGAGCGCCCCCCGGGGCCGCCGCGCACCCGTCGTACGGCCGTGCTCGGTGCGCGCCCGCGACCGTCGCCCCGCCGCGCCCTCGCCGAGCCCCGGCACGCTCAGGACCTTCGTCCGGAACGGCTCACCGGCGCGCACGGCCTGCTGCTCGCCCGCGCCACCACCCTGCGGCTGCCCGTCGTCGGCGGCCTCGGGCGTCGCGGCGGCCCCGTCCCCGGACTGCTCGGGCCCGGAGTCCTGCGGCGGCTGCCCGCCACCACCGTCGGGCCCGCCACCATCGGGATCGGGCTCATCACCCCCGTCGTTGTTCTCCCCGAACTCCTCCAACGTCTCGTCCAGCTTGTTCTCGTCGAGCCCCGGCGCGTCGAAGGGATTGCGCCGCCGCCGGTGCGGCAGCGCGAGCAGCGCGGCCTGCCGCACGTCCTCGGCGAGCACGTCCTCACGCCCGGCCCAGGCGGCGAGGGCGGTCGCGGTGCGGGCCATCACGATGTCGGCGCGCATGCCGTCCACCTCGAAGGCCGCGCAGGTCGCCGCGATCTGCCGCAGCGCCCCGTCCCCGAGCCGCACCCGCGGCAGCAGCGCGCGGGCGGCGACGATGCGGCCGCGTACGGCACCCTCCTCGTCGCCCCAGCGCGCCGCGAACCCGTCCGGGTCGTCGTCGTAGGCGAGCCGCCGCCGCACGACCTCCACGCGCTGGTCGGGCTCGCGGGACGCGGAGACCTCGACGGTGAGCCCGAACCGGTCGAGCAACTGCGGCCGCAGCTCGCCCTCTTCGGGGTTCATGGTCCCCACGAGCAGGAACCGCGCGGCATGCCGTACGGACACACCCTCGCGCTCGACATAGGAAGAGCCCATGGCGGCGGCGTCCAAAAGGACGTCGATCAGGTGGTCGTGCAACAAGTTGACTTCGTCGACGTACAGGATTCCCCGGTTGGCGTCGGCGAGCAGTCCGGGTTCGAACGCTTTCACGCCCTCGGCCAGTGCCCGCTCGATGTCGAGTGCCCCCACGAGCCGGTCCTCGGAGGCCCCGACGGGCAACTCGACTATGCGGGCGGGGCGTTGGATCCGTCCGGCGTCCCGGTGTGGACCGTCCGGGCAGTCTGCGTCCGCCGCCGCTGGGTCACAGGAGAACCGACACCCCGGAACGACGCTCACCTCCGGCAGCAGTGCCGAGAGTGCACGTACGGCGGTGCTCTTGGCGGTGCCCTTCTCCCCCCGTACCAGTACGCCGCCCACTGCGGGACTGACAGCGTTGAGCAGTAGTGCCAAGCGTAGGTCGTCCTGCCCGACAAGCGCGGTGAAAGGGTAGGGGCTCATGCGCGGATCACACCTTCGAGTGGCTGGGGCCGGACTGAGAGAGCTTCAAAGAAGGAGAGAGCCACGATGGGGCCATATTCCCCGCCGATGCGGGGGTGGTCCGCTGCTCCACGATCACCTGGTCGAGCTGCTGCTGTTGTCCCCGCCAACGCGGGGGTGTTGAGGGCCATCAGCCGTCCCCCTCCAGGTTTCCCTCGAGCTCGAGATACGTGGCCCGCAACCGCTCCAACGTCTCCGCGTCCGGCTCGGCCCAGAGCCCCCGCTCCGCCGCCTCCAGCAACCGCTCGGAAATCCCCCGCAACGCCCACGGGTTGGACTTCTCCATGAAGGCCCTGTTCTCCGGGTCGAAGACGTACTCCGCGGACAACTTCTCGTACATCCAGTCGTCCACGACACCCGCGGTCGCGTCGTACCCGAACAGATAGTCCACGGTGGCGGCCATCTCGAAGGCCCCCTTGTACCCGTGCCGCCGCATCGCGGCCATCCACCGCGGATTGACGACGCGCGCCCGGAACACCCGGTGGGTCTCTTCCCCCAAGGTCCGCGTCTTGACCTGATCGGGCACGGCCGAGTCCCCGACGTACGCCTCGGGCGACTCACCGGTCAGATGCCGCACCATGGCGACCATCCCGCCGTGGTACTGGAAATAGTCGTCGGCGTCGACGAGATCGTGCTCGCGCGTATCGACATTCTTCGCCGCGACAGCGATCCGCCGAAAAGCGGTCTCCATGTCCCCCCGAGCGGCCCGCCCGTCGAGCCCCCGCCCGTACGCGTAGCCGCCCCACACCGCGTACACCTCCGCCAGATCGGCGTCGGAGCGCCAGTTCCGCGCGTCGATGAGCGGCAGCAGCCCCGCCCCGTACGCGCCGGGCTTGGAGCCGAAGATGCGGGCGGTGGCGCGCCGCCGGTCGCCGTGCTCGGCGGTGTCCTCGTCGACGTGGGCGCGTACATAGTTCTGGTCCGGAGCCTCGTCAAGATCGGCGACCGCCCGCACGGCATCGTCGATCAGCCCCACGACGTGCGGGAAGGCGTCGCGGAAGAACCCGGAGATGCGGACGGTGACGTCGATGCGGGGCCGCCCCAGCTCGGCGACGGGCACGACCTCGAAGCCCGTGACGCGGCGCGACGCGTCGTCCCACACGGGCCGGCACCCGAGCAGCGCGAGGATCTCCGCGATGTCGTCGCCCTGGGTGCGCATGGCGGAGGTGCCCCACACGGTCAGGCCCACGGACTTCGGGTACTCGCCGGTGTCGGCCAGATAGCGCGCGATGAGCGAGTCGGCGAGGGACTGTCCGACCTCCCAACTCAGCCTGGACGGAATGGCCTTGGGGTCGACGGAGTAGAAGTTGCGGCCGGTCGGCAGGACGTTGACGAGGCCGCGCGTGGGGGAGCCCGAGGGTCCGGCGGGGACGTAGCCGCCGTTGAGGGCGCGCAGGATGTGCCCGATCTCGTCGGTGGTGCGGGCGAGCCGGGGCACGACCTCCTCGCAGGCGAATCCGAGGACGGCGACGGCGGGCGGCAGTTCGACGCCGACGACGTCACGGACGAGGCCGCGCACGGCGGCGAGGTCCCAGCCGCGCTCCTCCATGCCCTCGGCGAGGCGGCGGCACAGCTGCTCAAGCAGGTCGATGGCGTCGGCGGCGGTACGCGCGGGCCCTTCCACCAGCGAGGTGAGCCCGTCGGCCACCTTCACGGCCGCACCGGGCTCGCCGAGCAGTTCCTTCTCATCGAGCCCGAAGTGCTCCGCGAGACAGGCCCGAAGCCCCGGCAGCGCGTTGGCGGCACCGCCCCACACCTGCGAGGCGCGAAGCACCGCGAGGACGAGGTTGACGCGCGCCTCGCCGACGGGACCGCCGCCGAGGATGTGGAGCCCGTCGCGGATCTGCACGTCCTTGATCTCGCACAGATAGCCGTCGATGTGCATCACGAACTCGTCGAAGGCGTCGTCGTCCGGCTGGTCGTCGACGTGCAGGTCGTGGTGCAGCTCCGCGGCCTTCACCAGCGTCCAGATCTGCGCCCGCACGGCCGGCGCCTTGACCGGGTCGAGGTCGCTCACCAGGGCGTACTCGTCGAGGAGTTGCTCCAGCTTCGCCAGGTCCCCGTAGGTGTCGGCGCGCGCCATCGGCGGCACCAGGTGGTCCACGACGGTGGCGTGCCCGCGCCGCTTGGCCTGGGTGCCCTCGCCGGGGTCGTTGACGATGAAGGGGTAGACGAGCGGCAGGTCGCCGAGCACGGCGTCCGGCGCGCAGCCGCCGCTCAGGCCGAGGCCCTTGCCGGGCAGCCACTCCATGGTGCCGTGCTTGCCCATGTGCACGATGGCGTCGGCGCCGAAGCTGTTGTCCAACCAGCGGTACGCGGCCATGTAGTGGTGAGACGGCGGCATGTCCGGGTCGTGGTAGATGGCGATGGGGTTCTCGCCGAAGCCGCGCGGCGGCTGGATCATCACGACGACGTTCCCGAACCGGAGCGACGCGAGCACGATGTCCCCGCCGTCCACGTACAGGCCGCCCGGAGGCTCGCCCCAGGCCTCCAGCATGCCGTCGCGCAGCTCGGGGTCGAGCGTGTCGAACCACGCCCGGTAGTCGGCGAGCGGCACCCGCGCGGGGGCGGCGGCGAGCTGCTCCTCGGTGAGCCATTCGACGTCGTGGCCACCGGCGTTGATGAGGGTGTGGATCAGCTCGTCGCCGTTGTCGGGGTGGCCCTCGACGGCGTAGCCCGCGTCCCGCAGGGCGTCGAGGACGCGCACGGCGGAGGCGGGGGTGTCGAGGCCGACGGCGTTGCCGACGCGGCTGTGCTTGGTCGGGTACGCGGTGAAGACCAGGCCGAGGCGCTTGTCTGCGTTGGGCTTGTGCCGCAGCGCGCCGTGGCGGACGGCGATTCCGGCGACGCGGGCGGCCCGCTCGGGGTCGGCGACGTACACGGGGACGTCGTCGGGGCCCTGCTCCTTGAAGCTGAACGGCACGGTGATGACGCGGCCGTCGAACTCGGGGATCGCCACCTGCATGGCGGCGTCCATGGGGGAGAGGGCGGCGTCGGAGTCCTGCCAGGCGGCGCGCGACGAGGTGAGGCACAGGCCCTGCAGGACGGGGATGTCGAGGTCGGCGAGGGCGCCGATGTCCCAGGCCTCCTCGTCGCCGCCCGCGCTGGCGTCGGAGGCGTGGGTGCCGCCCGCGGCGAGGACGGTGGCGACGAGGACGTCGGCGCGCCCGAGGATCTCGTACAGGCCGGGGTCGGCGCCGCGCAGCGAACCGCAGTACACGGCGAGGGCGTTGGCGCCCTTGTCCTCGATGGCGTCGCAGAGGGTGTCCACGAAGGCGGTGTTCCCCGACAGCTGGTGCGCGCGGTAGAAGAGCACGCCCACGGTCGGGCGCCCCTCCACGTGCGCGCGCTCCCCGTGCACCCCGTACTCGGGCATCTTCCGCGGCTCGGCGAAGCCGTGGCCGGTCAGGAGCACGGTGTCCGACAGGAACCGCTCCAGCTCCACGAAGTTGGCGGGGCCGCCCTCGACGAGATAGCGCAGCGCCTCGGCGACGACGCCGGCGGGCACCGACGACTCGGCCATCAGCTCGGCGTCGGGCACGGACTCGCCGCCGAGCAGCACGGTCGGGATCCCGGCCGCCTTCAGCGCGGCGAGCCCGTCCTCCCAGGCGCGCTTGCCGCCGAGGAGGCGTACGACGGCGATGTCCGCGCCGTCCAGGAGCGCGGGCAGTTCCTCGCGCACGTCGACGCGGGTCGGGTTGGCGATGCGGTAGGGCGCGTCGGACGCGCGGGCGGCGAGCAGGTCCGTGTCGGCGGTGGACAGGAGAAGGACGGTCATGAGGGTGCCCCCGGTGCGATGAAGGGGAGACCGGACGGAGCGCCGGTCTCGATCAGGCGCAGCAGCGCGTCGGTGTCCGCGTGTTCTTCGATGAGGTCGCCGAGGAGGTCGAGCTGTTCCTCGCGCAGGGCGGCGAAGCCGGTGTCGGGCGCGGGCACGAAGCGGCGGCCCGCGGCGCGCGCGACCTCGGTGAGGAAGCGGCGCCGGAACGCGTCGCTCTCCAGCGACCCGTGCCAGTGGGTGCCCCACACGGCCCCCACCCGACACCCGTCCAGGAAGGGGTCCCCGCCCAGGACCTCGGCGACGCCGTGATGGATCTCGTACCCCTCGACGTGCTCACCGAGCGCCTCGCCGACGGGCCGCGCCAGGGTCTTCTCCCGCCGGAACGTGACCCGTACGGGCAGCAGCCCGAGCCCGTCCACGGTCCCGGCCCGCGACTCGACGTCGTCCTCGATCCGCTCCCCGAGCACCTGGAAGCCGCCGCAGATCCCGAGGACCGGCCGGCCCTCGGCGGCCCGGCGCGCCAGCGCGTCCGCGAGCCCGCGCTCGCGCAACCACTCCAGGGCGTGCACGGTTCCGCGCGTTCCCGGTACGACGACGAGGTCCGCGTCGACGAGTTCCTCGGCCCGGTCCACGAACCGCACCACGACGCCGGGTTCGGCCGCGAGCGCGTCCACGTCGGTGAAGTTGGACATCAGCGGCACCGCGCACACGGCGATCCGCAGCACGTCCGCGCCGACGGGCGCCGCCACGACGGACTCCCGCACCGCCCCGCGCAGCGAGACCCGAAGACCGTCCTCCTCGTCGATGCCGAGCCCGTGCCGGAACGGCAGCACGCCGAAGGTGCTCCGCCCGGTGAGGTCGCGCAGCATGTCGAGGCCGGGTTCGAGCAGCGACACGTCCCCGCGGAACTTGTTGACGAGGAAGCCCGCGACGAGTTCCTGATCGGCGGGGCTCAGCAGCGCCACGGTCCCGAAGAACGACGCGAACACACCCCCGCGGTCGATGTCCCCGACCACGACGACCGGGAAGCGGGCGGCCCGCGCGATCCCCATGTTCACGATGTCGGTCCGCCGGAGGTTGATCTCGGCGGGACTCCCCGCCCCTTCGCAGATCACGGCGTCATACGTGCCCCGAAGCTCCTCCAGGCATCCCACGACGGTGTCGAGCAACGCCTCCTGCCGGCCCCCGTGATAGCCCCGGGCACTCATCTCGCCCACCGGCTTCCCCATGAGCACGACCTGACTCGACCGGTCGCTCCCCGGCTTCAACAGCACGGGATTCATCAGCGCACTGGGCTCCACCCGAGCGGCCTGCGCCTGCATGGCCTGCGCCCGCCCGATCTCGGCCCCTTCCCGAGTGACGAACGAGTTCAGGGACATGTTCTGCGCCTTGAACGGCGCGACGGAGACTCCCTTGCGGGAGAGCCACCGACAAATCCCGGCGGTGACCACACTCTTCCCGGCGTCGGAGGTGGTCCCGGCAACCAACAGCCCACCGCTCACGCGCCACCTCCAGGTCGCTGTGACTGCGCATGTGGCGCGGGCTGCCCGTGCTGCTCCGGCAGCCGATTGCCTGCCGTCTCCCGCTGTGGGCGATCGTCCCGCAGGGCGGGACGGGTGGGCACAGCCCACGGCGCCGGGTGCCGCTTGGTCGCGCGTGCACCCCGTGCAAGGTCAGCGGCCACAGCAACACCCAGGGCGAGCCACCCGACCCTCCGGGACAACTTCACGGCCCGCTCGATGTCGCCCACGGCGACAGCCCGCCCCTCGCCGTTGAGGACAGGCCGATGCTCAACCCGCCCCGCGTAGGACAAGGTCCCCCCGAGCCGCACCCCCAACGCCCCCGCGAAGGAGGCCTCGACGACCCCGGCATTGGGGCTGGGATGCTTCGAGGCGTCGGCCCGCCAAGCCCGCACCGCCCCCCGAGGGGACCCCCCGGCGACCACGGCGAGCACGCCGGTGAGCCGAGCCCCGGGCCACCCGGCGACATCATCGAGCCGAGCAGAAGCCCACCCGTACCGCAGATGGCGCGGGGACCGGTGCCCGACCATCGCGTCGAGCGTGTTGACGGCCCGGAACCCCAAAAGCCCCGGCACACCCCCGACGGCCCCCCACACCAACGCCCCCACGACGGCGTCGGACGTGTTCTCGGCGACGGACTCGACGACGGCCCGGGCGATCCCGTCGGCGTCGAGCGCCGCGGGATCACGCCCGCACAGATGGGGCAGCCGCTCCCGGGCGACGTCCACGTCCCCCGCGGCGAGGGCGCCCCCGATGGCGCGCGCCTCCCGCGCGAGGGAGGTCCCGCCGACGACGGCCCAGGCCGCGGCGGCGGTCAGCCCGACGGAAGCGGCACGCGAGCGGCGTACGGCGAAAGAAGCGAGCGCACCGGCGCCGACGGCGCCCCCGGCGCACACCAGGGTGTGCAGCGCGCCCCACCCGCGGTGGTCGCGCCACAGCACCCGCTCGACGGCCCCCGCCGCACGCCCGAACGCGGCGACCGGATGCCCGCGGCGAGGATCGCCGAGCAGCAGGTCACCGAGGAGTCCGGCGGCGGCGCCGTACGCGAAGTCGCGATCGGCACACATGGGGGTCAGCCCGCCGACACGCGGCGGAGGGCTCTCGGCCGCGACGGGGCCCCGGGCGGAGCAGGGGACGGCAACGGGCGGCCGCGCATGGCGATATGTCCTCACTCAGGGTTTCCGCGCCCTGGTTCGACGAGATCGGCGGCGAGAGTTCCTGGCTCCCGGGGATCGCGTCGGATCGCCCGGTGACAGTGGCGGGACCGCGCCGGATTCGCACCGGCTTCCTCTCCTGCCGCCGTAAATGGCTCCGGCAGTCCACCACGGCCCACGACGCCCGTCAACTCGCTGTTGACCTGCGACGGGAGAGTGTGCGGAGCTCCACACGGAAGGTTCCGGGGGCCGGTTTACGGCTAGGCGGGAGCAACGCCCGTTCGTAAACTTGAACATGACAGCAGGAGAGCGGCGCGGCATGCGGACCCGCTCGGGCGACGCCGACTCTTGTGAGCGCACGGGGCAAGGGGGCGGTGTGGCCGACGCGTACTTACCGGCAGCGCAGTGGTTCAAGAGCAGTTACACCGCCACGGCGGGCGGCGATTGTGTGGAAGTGGCCCGTCCCGGCGATCGGGTGTGGGTGCGTGACTCCAACCGCCGCGGCGAGACGCACCTGGCCGTGACGCCACCGGCGTGGCGTGCGTTTGTGAGGGCGGTGGCCTCGGGGAGAGTCGGGGTGGAGTGACCTGTCCCAGCGTGCGCACGGAAGGCTGGAGACCATGGGGGTTGAGAGCAGGCAGCTGCCACTGAGCAGGCATGTCCCGCCGTCCACCAGGCGGCTCGCCGTGGTGGTGTACTGCGGACTCTGCGGCTGCGTGGCCGCCCTGACGGGCGCGCTCGCCTCCCTCCTCGTCGAGGGCGTGCCGTTACGGCTCGTCGTGTGGCTGGCGACGTCCGCCGCCGTGGCGGTCGCCGCCGGTGTCGTGTGGGGCCGTGCGTCGCTCATCCCGCGCCCGCCCGTGGAGCGGGTCCGTCCGCGGACGCCCCGTCGGCCGGCGGGCGGGGCTCGGCCGGAGCGGCGGGGTCCTGGCGGCGGCCGCGCCTGAGGATCCGTACGACCCAGCCCACGGCGGCGGTGAGCAGTCCGCAGACGCCGCTGAGGACGACGGCGAAGTGCCAGGGGCTGATGTCGTAGTGCGCGACGACGCTCCGGCCGATGATCACGACGGGTGCGATCGTCACGACCACGACGGCCAGGCACAGCGAGACGCAGCCCGTCTTGGCGAGGAAGCTGAGCGTCTGCAGTTCCTGGGAGTGCAGGCTGCGCCGGTGCTCGTGGTCGAGGAGCCGGTCCAGCTCGCGGGCGAAGTCGGGGTCCTTCATACCCTCCCGGATGAGGTCGTTGACGTGGGTGGGGGCGGCGGGTGCCGTGAGGTCCTGGCCCGGCGGCGGGTCCGCCTCGCCCGCTCCGTCGGCGCCCGCAGGGGCAGGGACCCCAGGGGCGCCGGGGGAGCCGGGGGAGCCGTCCGGGGCGGCGGCTTGCGCGGCCGTCAGGTGGTGCCACAGCCACCGTGCCAACATGACGACCCACATGGCGCGAGACCTCCCCTCGTCCCGGAGCGGACGGCTCCGAGAATCAGCCTGCGAAGCCTTCCCTGACCTCGCTGATCAGGTCGATCGCCTGGCTTCCGCTGTACGCGATCTCCTGCAACTGCTCGAAGCAGTCCTGGAAGTTGGCGACCAGCTCGTAGTTCTCCCGGGTCGCGATGACGGCCTGCGAGAACTCCACGTAGATCAGGTCGTCGTCGTCCTTGAAGCCGAGGAGGGCGAACGGGGTCTGGGTGCTCAGCAGCGCCCCGGCGGTGAACGGCAGCACCTGGAGGGTGGCGTTCGGATGCTCCGCCACCTCCAGGAGCCGCTGCAATTGGCCGCGCATCACCGCCGGGGCGCCGATACGGCGGCGCAGCGCCGCCTCGTCCACGATGAAGTGCAGGTCCTCGATCCCGTTGTCCTGGTCGAAGACCCGCTCCTGGCGCGCGGTGCGGAACTCCACCAGGCGGCGGCGCGTGTTCGTGTCGCTGACCTCGGGGGTGGCCAGGGCGTCGGCGTACTCCTCGGTGTGCAGCAGGCCGGGGACGACGATGGGCTGGTAAGTGCGCAGGGAGACCGCCGCGGCCTCGAACCCCAGATATTCGGAGAACCGGGGATTGGCGACGTCCGACCACTGCGTCCACCACGACTGGCCCTTCGAGCCCCGAGCGGCGTTGACGAGCTCCGTCACCTTCTCCTCGTCGTCCACGCCGTACTGACGCAGCAGTGCCCTCAGGTCCGTCACCGAGACACTGACGGTGCCCTTCTCGATGCGGTTCAGCTTCGACAGTGACCATTCGAGTTCGTTCGCCGCCTCACCCTGGGTCTGCCCGGCGTCCTCACGGGCCTTGCGCAGGGCGATGCGGAGCTTACGGCGGTTCAGGCTCGGGTCCAGTTCGCTGGGCATGAGGCTCCTTCACTACGACCAGGAGTCAGCTCGCCATGAAGCCGTACGAAGGGCAGCGATACGAAGGTATGCCTAACGCAGACTGGCCCTCCGCCGTGCAGCGCAGCGCAGCCGCTCTGTCTGACATATGTGCGCCCGACCCTAGCAGAGTGCTGCTACCCAGTATGCCACATGTCTAATCGAACATGAGCGAGTCGCAGTGTTGCCTGATCGCGGATGATCGCTAGCGCGTGTCGCCCGCGCGGTCCGCGGGCCTCCTGGCCAGGCGCCGGAACGCCGAAAAGCCCTGAGGGGCGGCCAGTTCGGCCGCCCCTCAGGGCTTTTCGGACGGGGCGCTGTGGCGCCCGCGCCGTCAGACGACGATCAGATAGATCCCGTACGCGACCGCCGCCACGCAGAGCGCGAAGCAGGCGTACGCCCCCAAGCGCGCCGGTACCGCGGCCGTGCCGCCCCCGGCGGTCCGCGCCTGCTCCTGCTTGGAGAGGCCCACGATCCCAAGGGTGAACAGGCCCACGAGGGCGACGGTCACCACGAGGCTGACTCCGAAGACGGAGCCGAGAGCTGCCCAGTCGATCTTCATGCTGCTGCTTCCTTACACCGTGGCGGGCCGGGCGGAGTCCGCCACGGAGGGGGCGGGCGCGGCGCCTTCGACCGCGGAGGTCCCGGTGCCGGTGGTCACCGGGCCCGCCGGGGGCGGGGTGACGGCGGCGATGGCGGTGGTCACGACGCCCGCGGGCTCGGCGGTGCCGGCGCCGGGGGTGCCGATCTCGTCGGCCGTGACGTTCGTGTGGTCGACCGGCTGGCGGCGCGACAGCGACCAGATGACGGCGGAGCCGCCGACCAGGAGCGCGGCCGTGGTGGCGATGCCCCAGGTGCCCTGCTTGGTGAGGAGCTCGGCGCCCGCGCCGACCAGACCGGCGGCCGGGAGCGTCAGGCCCCACGCCACGAACATCCGCGTCGCCGTGGACCAGCGGACCACGCCGCCCTTGCGGCCGAGGCCCGCGCCCATCACGGCGCCGGAGCAGACCTGGGTGGTGGAGAGGGAGAAGCCGATGTGCGAGGAGGCGAGGATCGCCGTCGCGGCGGACGTCTGCGCCGCGAAGCCCTGCGGCGGCGCCAGCTCGGTGAGGCCCTTGCCCATGGTGCGGATGATGCGCCAGCCGCCCAGGTAGGTGCCGAGGGCGATGGCGACTCCGGCCGAGACGATGACCCACATCGGGGGGTTGGCGCCCGGGTTGAGCACGCCACCGGTGATCAGGGCCAGCGTGATGATGCCCATCGTCTTCTGGGCGTCGTTCGTGCCGTGGGCGAGCGAGACGAGCCCGGCCGACGCGATCTGCCCGGCGCGGTAGCCCTTCGAGGTCGCCTTCTCGTCCGTACGGCTGCTGATCTTGTACGTGAGGCGGGTGGCGAGCGTCGCCGCGATGCCGGCGACGAGCGGGGCGGCGACCGCGGGGAGCAGCACCTTGGTGACGACCGTGCCGCCGTTGACCGAGGACCAGCCCATCGACATCACGGCGGCGCCGATCAGGCCGCCGAACAGGGCGTGGGAGGAACTGGACGGCAGGCCGAGCAGCCAGGTCAACAGGTTCCAGAGGATCGCGCCCACCAGGGCCGCGAAGATCACTTCGGTCTTGAGACCGTCTTCATTGATGATGCCGCCGGAGATGGTCTTGGCGACTTCGACGGAGAGGAACGCTCCGACGAGGTTCAGCACGGCGGACATGGCCACCGCCGTCTTGGGCTTGAGAGCGCCGGTCGAGATGGTCGTCGCCATCGCGTTGGCTGTGTCGTGGAAACCGTTCGTGAAATCGAACACGAGAGCGGTAACGATCACGATCCCGAGGAGAAGCGTGATGTGTTCCATTTACCCAGGCTTCTGTTGGACGTCAGTGGCTCGTGGAACGTAGGCAACCTGGATGAACGGAAAGTGAACTGGGTTGGGCCGCACGGTGACTCGAACCGGGGTGCCGTCACTCCACATCCTTCCGGCATACACCCACTCGGGCGGCGGGGTGATGGCGAGGACCCGTGGGGGGCCCGGAATTAGGCCGTCCGTGGTCCTTTCGGGCGACCCCCGTTCGAACCGCTGAGCTGGGCCGTCGAGCCGGGGAAGAGATCCTGATCACCTGCCGTGACCGGCGCCGTCGTCGGACCGCCCACAGGTCTCAAACCTCCGGCCGTGTGGCGGTGCCGTGTTCCAAGGCTCCACGGACTCCCCCCATTCCATTCCATGGCCCGCCCCGATGCCCGGACGCCGCGCTCACCCGGCCCCCGCGGCCGCGCCCTCTGGCAGGATCACCGCATGACTGAGCAGCGGCACGACACCACTGCGGGCGCGGGGCGCGAGGCGCTCGCGCGGGCCTGGGACGAGCTGGTCGCGACCGCCCGCAGGACCGTGACGGACGGCCTGGTCGTCGGCACCTCCGGCAACGTCTCCGTGCGCGTCGGCGACACCGTCCTCGTCACCCCGAGCGGCGTCCCCTACGACCGGCTGACGCCCGCGGACATCCTCGGCGTCGGCCTGGACGGCGAGCGGCTCCTCGGCACGCTCGGCCCCACCAGCGAGCTGCCCATGCACCTGGCGATCTACCGCGCCACCGACGCCGGGGCCGTCGTCCACACCCACGCCGTGCACGCCACCGCCGTCTCCACCCTGGTCCCGGAACTCCCGCCCATCCACTACATGACCGGCGCCCTCGGCGGCCCCGTCCGCGTCGCCCCGTACGCCCTGTACGGCACCGACGAGCTGGCCGAGCACATGCTCCACGCCCTGCGCGACCGCACGGCCTGCCTGCTCCAGAACCACGGCACGGTCGCCTACGGGGACTCCCTCTCCCAGGCCTTCGACCGCACCGCCCAACTGGAGTGGATGTGCCACCTCTGGCTCACCGCGACCTCGGTGCCCGGCCGCACGCCGAGCATCCTGTCCGCGGAACGGGTGAGCGAGGCGGGGCGGAAGTTGAAGGGGTATGGGCAGCGGGGGGTGGGGGTGGACGGGCTTGCCGGGACGGACGGGTCCGCCGGGGTGGCTGGGTCCGCCGGGGCGGACAGGGCGGACGGGGGCTGACCTCGCCCCCGAGGCGGGGCGGGCGTGGCTCGCGGTCGGGGTCGGCTCGGTGAGCCGGGCGAGTACGGGCCGGGACGCGGTGCGGGGTCGTGGCCGGGGCATGGGAAGGGGCCGGGACCGGGGCGCGGCTGACGGCCGGGACCGGGGTGCGGCTGACGGCCGGGACCGGGGCGCGCGTGGCGGCCGCGACCGGGTCGCGGGTCGCGGCCGGGACCGGTCGGTGTCCCCGCACGGAGCGCACTCCCGCGCCGCCGCCCACTGGCCGCGCTCGCCGACCCCGCAGACACTGTTGGGGTGCGCCCTGCCAAAGCGACGACCGCCGTCGTCACCACCGCAACCGCCGTCCTAGGCGCCACCGCCCTCGCCATCGCGGCCGGGCGCTACGCCAGCGACGCCGCCCTGAAGGCCCCCGCGGGCCGCCCCCTGCCGACGGAACCACGTCTGACCGTGCACTCCACGGCCGCAGGACAGATCGCCCTCACCCGATCCCTGGCCTCCGGGCGCCCCGGCCTGTACGGCCTGAGCGGCGACGGCTGCCACGCCGTCGTCGGCCCGGTCCTCGACGCCGCCCCGCACGAGGCCGACACCGTCGTGCGCCGCCTCGAACGCGTCACCCACGGCACCCTGGAGCCCGGCGCCCGGGTCTGGTTCACGCCACAGGTCCACATCGGCGACCCACGCGGGGCGCTCGGCATCGACCACGCCGACGTCGACGTCCCCGGCGAACTGGGTCCGCTGCCCGCCTGGTTCGTGCCCGGCGCCCGCGACACCTGGGTGATCACCGTGCACGGCCTCGGCACCACCCGCGAGCACCCGATGGTCGTCATGGACTTCCTGCGCCGCCAGCAGCTGCCGGTGCTCGACCTCGCCTACCGCGGCGACCTGGGCGCGCCCCGGCCACCGGACGGTCTCGGCCACCTCGGCGAGACCGAATGGCGCGACCTGGACGCCGCCATCCGCTACGCCGTGCGCTACGGAGCCCGCGACGTCGTCCTGTACGGCTGGTCCACCGGCGCCTCGATGGCCCTGCACGCCGCCGCCCGCTCCGCCCTGCGCGACCGCGTCAAGGGCCTGGTCCTGGACTCGCCGGTGCTCGACTGGGAGACCACGCTGCGCGCCCTGGCCACCGCCCGCCGCACCCCCGGCGCGCTGCTCCCGCTGGCCGTGCGCGCCGCCCAGGGCCGCACCGGTCTGCGCGGCGACCGCCTCCCCGACGCCGCCGACCCCGCGGCCCTGCGGGTTCCGACCCTCGTCCTGCACGGCCCCGGCGACACCGTCGCCCCCTGGGAGCTCTCCCGGGCACTGGCCGGAAAACGCCCTGACCTCGTCACCCTGCACACCGTTCCGGATGCGCCCCACGGCGCCATGTGGAACGCCGACTCCGCACGGTACGAAGAGGCGCTGCGCCGCTTCCTCACCCCCTTGATGTAGCCGATGCGACCCCCTTCCCACCTCCGGGCCTGACGCTCCGCGACCGCTCTGGGGTCCGCTTGCCAGGCCCCCGACGGGATTCCGTTTGGGTTTTCGGACCGTCAACAGGAAGACTGCTCCCGTGACGTCCCGTATCCCGCGCGACTCCCGGCTCCACCTCGTCCGCACACCGTCCCCGAGGGCCGAAAGGCGAGCGGAGGCGGAGCGCGGCCGAGCGCGCGGCCCCCTCGGCGCCCCCGGCGCGGTGACCCAGCGCCGCTCGCGCCGTCCCGCGCCCCCGCCGCCGGAGGGCACCCCCGCGCCCGCCGAGCTGGCCCGCCAGGCCCGCGCGGGCCTGGCGAGCGCCGTACGCGTCGCCCGCTGGGCCGACCAGGCCCTGCGTCCCGACACCGGCCCCCTGCGCGCGGCGGGCAAGGGCAAAGGCAAGAGCGAGACCACGACCGGCGCCGCGAAGGGCGGCAGGGACGGCGGCAACGGCGGCAAGGACAGCGGCGCGGGGGCCGGCCCGAAGGCCGGACCGCACGCCGACGCGGACGCCGGGACGGGCAAAGGGACCGGCGGCGCCCTCTCCGACGCGACCGCCGAACGCGCGGCCGCCGCACTGGACATGACGGTCCACCAGGTCCGTGCCGACTGGGACACCGCCCGCCTGGCCGGACTCGTCGAGGTGCACGGCGGCACCGCACGCCCGGGCTGGCGGCTGCGCGCCTGGGACCGGGACGACGCCGCGGTCCTGCGCGGCTGGGTCGCCCTGTTCGACGCCTGGTCGCTCGTCCACCCCGCCCCCGCCGAACTGCCGCCCGCCACCGTCGCGGAGGCCGTCGAGGCCGTCCCCCAGCTCCTCTCCTTCCTCCAGCTGTCGGCGGGCCCCGTGCCCGTGCCGCAGCTCCTGGATCTCCTGGACCAGCGCGTCCGGGAACTGCGCACCGAGCGCTGCGAGATCCCGTACGGCCCGCAGGCGGAGCCCGAGCCCCCGTCCCGGCCCGCACCGCACCGGGAAGCGGTGCCACCCCCGGCGACCGCCGCCCCAACGACCGCCGCCACCGCCCCGCCCCAGGCCGCCACCGCCCCGGCCGACCTCACGGAGCCCGACGACTGCGCGACCCAGCCCCCGCTGCCCGCCCTGCTCGACTGGGCGCTGCACGCCCTGTCCGCCGTGGGCGCCCTCACCTGCGCCGACGGCCAGGCCACCCTCACCCCGCTGGGCAGCTGGGCGGTGTGGGTCAAGCTGGAGCAGATCTGCGTGGCCGCGCAGAGCCCGGCGGGGCACATCGAGCAGTCCGCCGAGGACATGCTCCGGGGCTGCGCCCGGCTGCGGCCCAACGCGGCCCGCGCCGAGTACCGCGCCTGGCTCGCCGCCCGCGACGCGGGCACCGCCGTCACCGAACTCATCGACGCCGCCCGGGGCGAGGACGCCCTGCTGCGCGGCCTCGCCTTCGAGGCCCTGCGGGTCGTCGGCGCCCCGGCCGAGCCGGACGTCCGCGCCGTCGTCGACGAGGCCTCGCTGCGGCCCTACGCCCTGCTGTGGCTCGCCGAGCACGAGGGCACCGACCCCGAGGACGTCCATCTCGTCCTGACCCGGGCGGAGTCGACCTGGCTGTGGGTCGACACCGCGGCGGCCGTCGCCGACCACGGCGAGGCCGAACTGCTCGTGCGCCACTTGGAGTCGGCGCCGCAGCCCACCGTGCCCGCGCTCATCGACGAGGTGCGCACCGTCGGCCATCCGCGCACCGTGCAGGTCCTCGTCGCGCTCGCCGCGGCCCACCCGGACCCGGCGCTCGCGAAGGCCGTGCGCCGGGCGGCGTTCCAGGTGCACACCGGCGGCATGTGAGAGCCGCGCCCGCCCCGGGGCCCGGGGCGGGTCAGGCGGGTATCTCCGGGGCGTACGTGCCGAAGCTCCAGATGTTGCCCTCCGCGTCCCGTGCCATGTAGTCGCGCGAGCCGTAGTCCTGGTCCGTCGGGGGCATCAGGATGTCCGCGCCGTGCTCCACGGCCCGCTCGTGGTGGGCGTCTACGTCGTCCACCACGATGTACGTCGCGGTCGGGCCCGCGTCCTTCATCGTCTCGGCGAAGAGGCCGCCGCGGCCCTTGGAGCCCAGCATCACCGCGCCGTTGCCGTACGTGAGTTCGGCGTGCAGGACCGTGCCGCCCTCGCTCTCGTACACACTCGTCTCCGTGAAGCCGAAGGCCTCCGTGAGCTGCTTGATCGCGGCCTTGGCGTCCGCGTACAACAGCGTCGGGAAGATGCTCGGGCGTCCCCTGGCAGCGCCTGCCATGGCGATCACTCCTTCGTTCGACGTGACCTGTTCCACAGTCTGGCACCGGGGTCTGACAACGGCCCGGGAGCGCCCGCGGGGGCCGGGCGGCGCGGCTCAGCGGAAGGTGTTGCACTGCGCCATGTCGCCGGTACGGAAGCCCTGGTAGAACCAGTCCTGCCGCTGCTTCGCCGAGCCGTGCGTCCAGGACTCGGGGGTCACCCGGCCCTGGAAGCGCTCCTGGATCCGGTCGTCGCCGACCGCCGCCGCCGCGTCCAGGCCGTCGCGGATGTCGTCGTCCGTGAGCTTCTTGATCACGGGCCTGCCCTCCTCGTCGGGCGTCCGCGTGGCGTGGTGCGCCCACACCCCCGCGTAGCAGTCGGCCTGCAGCTCGACGCGTACGGCGTTGCTGCCCTCGCCGGTCCGGCCGTCCTGCGCCCGGCTCAGCGTGCCCATCAGGTTCTGCACGTGGTGGCCGTACTCGTGCGCCACGACGTACGCCTGCGCGAACGGACCGCCGGTGGAGCCGAACTTCGTCCGCAGCTCCTCGAAGAACCCCAGGTCCAGATAGACCCTGCGGTCGCCGGGGCAGTAGAAGGGCCCGACCGCCGACGACGCCGCGCCGCACGCCGTGCCGACGCGGCCGGTGAAGAACACGGTCTGCGCGGACGCGTACTGCCCCTGGCGGCGCGGGAACTCCTGGCGCCAGTAGTCCTGGACGCTGTTGACGACCGCCAGGATCCGGCAGTCCTCGCGGGCGTTCGCGTCCTTGCCGGTGTGGCAGCTCCGCTTGACCTCGGCGAGCGAGGAGGACGAGGCGGCCGGCTCCTCGCCGCCGTCCGTCAGACCGAGCTGGTCGGGACCCACGCCGAAGAAGAGACCGAGGAGCAGCGCGATCAGACCGGCGACACCGCCGCCGATGGTCGCCTTGCCGCCGGGGATGCGGCTGCCGCGCACATCCTGCACCTCGGAGGAGTCGAGATTCGCGTCGTCGTCGAACTGCATGGGCGCACCACCCTCTGCCTCGCGTACGAGCCGCGCTGCCTCACCTCCGGGACGACGCTCCGCCGCCCGCGCCGGACCCCGGCCACTTCATCCTGGTACGCCCCGCACCACCCGGCGCCGGACGGAGGTCCGAACGGGCTACGCCGCCCCTCGGCCGCGTCACGCGGCCCTCCGGGAGCGCCGCCGAGGGCCGCGCCGGAAAAGCGGTTGCGGCGCCCCGTTAGAATTGGCCCATGGCCATCCTCCTGCTGCATTAGACGGCTGAGCGGCGCGCTCCGCGCGACAACGCATCGTGCATCGTCCTTGCCTCCCTCCCGCCGTCCATATCCCCTGTCCAGGAGTCTGACCGTGATCACCGCCTCCGGTATCGAGCTGCGTGCCGGCGCCCGCATCCTCATCGAGAACGCCTCGTTCCGCATCGCCAAGGGCGACCGCATCGGTCTCGTCGGCCGCAACGGCGCGGGCAAGACGACGCTCACCAAGTGCCTGGCCGGTGAGGGCACCCCCGCGGGCGGCACGATCAGCCGCTCCGGAGAGGTCGGCTACCTCCCGCAGGACCCGCGCACGGGCGACCTGGACGTCCTCGCCCGCGACCGCGTCCTGTCGGCGCGCGGCCTCGACGTCCTCATCCGCAAGATGCGCGAGAACGAACACCGGATCGCCAGCGGCCAGGGCTCCACGCGCGAGAAGGCCCTCAAGCAGTACGAGCGCCAGGAGACGGAGTTCCTCACCAAGGGCGGGTACGCCGCCGAGGCCGAGGCCGCCACCATCGCCGCCGCCCTGAACCTCCCGGACCGCGTGCTCGGCCAGCCCCTGCACACGCTCTCCGGCGGTCAGCGCCGCCGCATCGAGCTGGCCCGCATCCTCTTCTCGGACGCCGACACGCTCCTCCTGGACGAGCCGACCAACCACCTCGACGCCGACTCGATCGTCTGGCTCCGCGACTACCTGAAGACGTACCGCGGCGGCTTCATCGTGATCTCCCACGACGTCGACCTGGTCGAGACGGTCGTCAACAAGGTCTTCTACCTGGACGCCAACCGCTCCGCGATCGACGTCTACAACATGGGCTGGAAGCTCTACCAGCAGCAGCGCGAGTCCGACGAGAAGCGCCGCAAGCGCGAGCGCCAGAACGCCGAGAAGAAGGCCGCGGCCCTGCACTCGCAGGCCGACAAGATGCGCGCCAAGGCCACCAAGACCGTCGCCGCGCAGAACATGGCCCGCCGCGCCGACAAGCTCCTCGCCGGCCTGGACGAGGTGCGCCAGAGCGACAAGGTCGCCAAGCTGCGCTTCCCCGAGCCCTCGCCGTGCGGCAAGACCCCGCTGATGGCCGAGGGGCTCTCGAAGTCGTACGGCTCCCTGGAGATCTTCACCGACGTCGACCTGGCCATCGACAAGGGCTCGCGCGTCGTCATCCTCGGCCTCAACGGCGCGGGCAAGACCACCCTGCTGCGGCTCCTCGGCGGCGCCGAGAAGCCCGACACCGGCCAGGTCATCGAGGGCCACGGCCTCAAGCTCGGGTACTACGCCCAGGAGCACGAGACCCTCGACCCGGAGCGCACGGTCCTGGAGAACATGCGCTCGGCCGCGCCCGACCTGGACCTCGTCGAGGTCCGCAAGACGCTCGGCTCGTTCCTCTTCTCCGGAGACGACGTCGACAAGCCCGCGGGCGTGCTCTCCGGCGGGGAGAAGACCCGGCTCGCGCTCGCGACCCTCGTCGTCTCCTCCGCCAACGTCCTGCTCCTCGACGAGCCCACGAACAACCTCGACCCGGCCAGCCGCGAGGAGATCCTGGGCGCCCTGCGCACCTACAAGGGCGCCGTCGTCCTGGTCACGCACGACGAGGGCGCCGTCGAGGCGCTGCAGCCGGAGCGGATCATTCTGCTGCCGGACGGCGTCGAGGACCTGTGGGGCGCGGACTACGCGGACCTGGTGGCTCTCGCCTGACGATCTCCCGGTCGGACCCCTGTCCGGGGTCCACCGGGCTTGATCGAATGACTGATCCACTGCGTATGGATCATTCGGCCGAGCCGTGATCCTTCATCTGTGTGAGACGTCCTCGTACCGAGGTGTGGCATACACGGATTTTCGCGTCCCACGGGACCCGCAGGCCCGTCTTTCCCCGGCACGGCGCTGACCTGCCGCTTCCTCGCAGAACCCATTCGGCGGTACGTCCCGCGACGTGCGGAATCGTTAATTCCGCTCGTGACGGCCGCTTGACTCCCGGCGAATCAAGTCGCATGGACCTTGCCGAATGGGTGGCCAGGACGCTCGGAAGGGGTGATCATGAGAAGTCCAGAGCGCACTTCCCATGAGGAGGCACGGGTGGCCGAGACTCTGAAGAAGGGCAGCCGGGTTACCGGCGCCGCGCGCGACAAGCTCGCGGCAGACCTGAAGAAGAAGTACGACGGCGGTGCGAGCATCCGGGCGTTGGCCGAAGAGACCGGCCGCAGCTACGGGTTCGTCCACCGGATGCTCAGTGAGTCCGGAGTCACGCTGCGGGGACGCGGCGGGGCAACGCGAGGCAAGAAGGCCGCTTCCAGCTAGTCGGCCCAGTCGGCTTCTCGCGGCCGTCCGACTCCGGGTGGTCCGGTGTGGCCACCCGGTCGATCGGCTGATCGACCGGGTGGTTACTGTGCAGTCACTTGTGGGCACGTCCGTGCCCGCAGGGCGCGCCGACACGCGTCCGCCAGGGCGCTGACCGGCGTGCGTCCACCATGACTGCACCCACCCGGAGGCACTGATGGCTTCGCCCGACAGCGGTTCGCCCGAGAGCGGCCCGAGCGTCGCAAGCACGACGGCGCCGGTCCTCGACCGGGACGGCGTACGCCTCACGGTCGACGAGGCCGTCGCCACGGTGACGCTGACCAACGCGGCCAAGCGCAACGCCCAATCTCCCGCGCTGTGGCGGGCGTTGACCGAGGCCGGCCGGGTGCTTCCCGGCAGCGTCCGCGTGGTGGTGCTGCGCGGAGAGGGCAAGTCCTTCTCCGCCGGCCTCGACCGGCAGGCGTTCACGCCCGAGGGCTTCGACGGCGAACCGTCCTTCATCGACCTGGCGCGCGGCGCGGACGACGAGCTCGACGCGGCCATCGCCGAGTACCAGGACGCCTTCACCTGGTGGCGGCGCGGCGACCTCGTGTCCATCGCCGCCGTCCAGGGGCATGCGATCGGTGCCGGGTTCCAGCTCGCCCTCGCCTGCGACCTGCGGGTCGCCGCCGACGACGCGCAGTTCGCCATGCGCGAGACCAGCCTCGGTCTGGTGCCCGACCTCACCGGCACCCACCCGCTGGTCTCCCTCGTCGGGTACGCCCGCGCCCTGGAGATCTGCGCCACGGGCCGCTTCGTCCAGGCCGCCGAGGCCGAGCGCATCGGCCTCGCCAACCTCGTCGTGCCCGGCGACCAACTCGACGCCACCGCACAGGACTTGGCCGCCGCGCTGCTCGCCGCGCCGCGCGACGCGGTCATCGAGACCAAGGCGCTGCTTCAGGGTGCCGCGGGGCGCTCGTACGAGGAGCAGCGCCGCGCCGAGCGGGCCGCGCAGGCGCGCAGGCTGCGGGATCTGGCGGGCATCGGGGACTGAGGGAGTCCCGGGCGGCCGTCGGCCCTGGTCGGGAGGGCAGCCGGTAGAGACAGTCGGCCGGGGGTCGGCGGGGCGGCGGTCAGTCCACCGCCGTGACCAGGACCGCCACCGACGGTCGGTCCGGCAGGGACGCGGCGACGGCCGCGCGGACCGCGCGCGCCACGTCCAGGGTGCGGTGCCGCGCGTCCGCCGCGAGGTCCACCCGGACATGGCGGCGCGGCAGCATGAGCGTCGCCCCGTGCTCCTCGATGTGGACGGCCCGGGCCGTGCCGCCGAGTACCCCCGCCAACCGCGCCACGCCGGGCACCGCGAGGGCGGCCCGCGCCACACGCCCCTCGTCGCCGGGCGACGGGTCGTCCTCGTACGCGGGGAGGGGATCGGACGGTACGTCGGCGATGTCGCCGGTGGCCGAGGGGGCAGCCGCCGAGGGCGCAGCCGCTGCGGCCGTGTCCTCGGGCATCGCATCCCCGGGCGTCGAACCCCCGGCCACCGCACCCATGGCCGCCGCATCCCCAAGGCCCCCGTCCCCGAGCCCCCCGCCCCCCTCCATCAGCCCCGTCACCCGCAGGTCCACCTCCGTCACCACCAGACCCAGCCGCTCCGCCGCGGCCGAGCCGAGCGTCCTGCGCAGCCGGTCCGCGGTCGGGGCCAGCGGCTCGGTCGTCGCGGCCTGGAACTCCGCGCTGATCCGCAGCGGCCCCGGCGGCAGCGCGCTCGGCGGCGACGGCACCGCGACGACGTACGCGTCCGGGGACAGCGGTGCGCCGCCCCGCTCCACGAGGGACACCCGCAGGCGGGTCACGCGGACCCCCGCCACCCGCGCGGCCGAGCCGCGCAGCACCGAACGCGCCGCCGACTCCGCGAGCCAGGCGCCGTCACCCGGGCCGCCCAGCGGGAGCATCCGGCCGAGGCCCAGTTGACGTCGTACCGCGGAGGTCCACCCGTCACCCGTCATGGCTCCAGCGTGCCCCATCCCGGGCGCGCCGGCCCCGGGCCGCGCTTAATGTGGACGAAAGAGCAGATCCCCTGCTGAAAAGGACCGCACGATGACCGACACCGGAGAGCGCACGACGTCCCAGACGCTCGCGAAGGAGTCGCCCGACGAAGCCAGGACGGGCGGCACGGCACGGCGTGGGGGAGGCGACCCCGCGACGCGCGGGCGTACCAGCATCGCCGACGGTGTGGTCGAGAAGATCGCGGGCCTCGCCGCCCGCGACGTCGTCGGCGTGCACGCGATGGGCGGCGGCCTCGCGCGGACCTTCGGGGCCGTGCGGGACCGGGTGCCCGGCAGCTCGAAGGCCGTCACACGCGGCGTGAAGGCCGAGGTCGGCGAGGTGCAGACGGCCCTCGACCTGGAGATCGTCGTCGACTACGGAGTCTCGATCGCCGATGTCGCGCGGGACGTACGGGAGAACGTCGTCGCCGCCGTCGAGCGGATGACGGGCCTGGAGGTCGTCGAGGTGAACATCGCGGTGAGTGATGTGAAGCTGCCGGACGACGAGGACGACGAGCAGCCGTCGCGGCTTCAATAGGGGCGACGGCTCGGACCGTCGGAGGCGACGGCTCGGACCGTCCGGCGTTCCGCACCCGCGGGTGGGGCGGCCCCGCCGCGCGACCTGGGTAGAGGAGAAGCACGGGACGTACGCGGCGGCGGGCGCGGACGGCCGGGAGCATGAGGCGCGCAGGAGCGAAGGAGCGCACGATGAGCTTTGCCGTGATCGGCATGATCGCCGGAATGGCCCTCGGATTCGCCGGGTACTTCGGCGGATTCGGGGCCTTCCTCCTGGTGGCCGCCCTGGGCGCCATCGGGTTCGTGGCCGGGCGGTTCCTGGAAGGGGACCTGGAGCCCGGGGAGTTCTTCCGTCCCCGCGGCGACCGGCGGCGCTGAGCGGTGGCCGCCGACGTCGTGGGGCAGGTACCGCCCGGCGAGCGCGGCGCGACCCGGATCGCCGACCGCGTCGTCGCGAAGATCGCCGCGCGCGCGGCACGTGAGGCGCTGCCCGCGCTGCCCGACGAGGCGGCGCCACCGCACGCCACCGTGAGCGTGCGGCCCCCCGCCGGGGGCTCCGCCAGGCCGGGCGAGGCCCCGCACGGCAGCGCGCGCGTCCGCGTCAGCGTCGAACTGGACTACCCCAGCGACATCGGCCGCCAGTGCGGCGCCGTGCGTCACCGGGTCGCCGAACGGGTAAAGGCGTTGGCGGGCATGGAAGTGCCCGAGGTGGCGGTCCAGGTGGAGCGGCTGCACTCGGCGCAGGCGCGGGACGCGGCGCAGGGGAGGACCCGATGAGCGAACCCCGGCAGGCCGGTGGAACCGACCTGACCAAACCGGGCGAGGCCGTGCCCGTCATCGAGCGTGCCGCGGCCGAACCCGAACTCGACCAGTCCGCGTCCGCGGCCGCCTACCAGCCGCTGCCCACCCTCGGCGACGAGGACGGCTCCCCCCGCTTCTGGTCGGTGCGGCGGGTGCCCGCCGGGCTGCTCGCCCTGCTGATCCTCGGCGGCGCCGGGCTGCTCCTGTACGACATCGTCGCCGTGCGCGCCGACCACCCCGCGATGCGGTGGCGCCGCGATCTCGCCCGTGAGCTGGCCGAACGGCCCCTCGACAGCACGGCGGTGCTCGCCGGGGCCGCGGCGGCCGTGGCCGTCGGCCTGTGGCTCCTCGTCCTCGCCGTGACGCCCGGGCTGCGCTCCCTCCTCCCGATGCGGCGCACCCACGCCGACGTGCGCGCCGGGCTCGACCGGGGCGCCGCCGCGACGGCGCTGCGGGACCGGGCCATGGACGTGTCGGGCGTACGGTCGGTACGCGTCCGGATGAGCCGCTCCAAGGTCGACGTGCGGGCCGTGTCGCACTTCCGTGAACTCGACGACGTACGCGGCGACCTGGACGCCGCCCTCGCCGCCGCCATCCACGACCTCGGGCTCGGCCACCCGCCCGGTCTCTCCGTGCACGTGGCCCGGCCGGGCCGGAAGGGGTGACCGCGCCATGCTGCGGACCGTGAACCGTGTGCTCCTCGGCCTCCTCGGCCTCGCCCTCGTCCTGCTCGGCGGGTCCGTCCTCGCGGTCGGGCTCGGCGTCGAGCCGCCCTCGTGGTGGGTGCACGACTCCCGCGACGACGTGCTGCTGAGTGACGCCGACCGGGCGCGGTGGCGGGACGACGGCTGGTGGTGGCCCACCGTCATCGGCGTGCTCGCCGTCGTCGTGCTGCTCGCCCTGTGGTGGCTCACCGCCCAACTGCGGCGGCGGCGCCTCGCGGAGGTCCTGGTCGAGACCGGGGACGGGGAGGGCGCGCTGCTGCGGGGGCGGGCCATGGAGAGCGTCCTCGAGACCGAGGCCGCGGCGCTCGACGGCGTCGAGCGGGCCCGGGTGCGGCTCACCGGGCGGCGCAACGCCCCCGAGGCGCGGGTCGGGCTCGTCCTCGGCGCCGACGCCGTGCCCGCGGAGGCCTTGCATCGCACCTGCGAGGAGGCGTTGGCGCATGCGCGGGACTCCGCCGGTCTGGGGCGGCTGCCGGCCACGGTGCTCCTGCGTGCCGTGAAGCACCGCGCCGAACGCGTCAGCTGAACGTGGGGTCTGCCCCGGTCGGCGGCGGCCACCCACCCCTCCGGGCACCGCGGCCCCGGGGGCGCCCCCGGCCCACCCCCGCCCGGCCTCCGCCGACCACCCTCGCCCCGTCCCCGCGCTCCACCTCGCCGTGGGCGGCAGCCCCGCCGCCGCTGCGCGGCGGCCTCTCCCACCCACCCGCCCGGAACTGTGGGGCCCGCCTCGCCCCCGGGCGGCTTTGGCCGACCACCCTCGCCCCGTCCCCGCGCTCCACCTCGCCGTGGGCGGCAGCCCCGCCGCCGCTGCGCGGCGGCCTCTCCCACCCGCCCGCCCGGAACTGTGGGACCCGCCTCGCCCCTCAGCGGCTTCCGCCCACCGTCCTGGCCCCGAGCCCGCCCTGGCCCTGAGCCCGCCCTCGCCCCGAACCCGCCCTCGCCCCGGACCCTCGGAGCACCCGGCGCCCCGGGTACCCCCACCCACCTCGCCCCGAGCCCCCACCCCACGTCCCACAGCAAACGGGTGGGCGGGTGGGAGAAACCCCGTCGCGGTAGCGGCGGGCACCCCCACCGAGCCGCGGGCTGGAAACCCCGTCGCGTTAGCGGCGGGCACCCCCACCCAGCCGCAGGCTAGAAGCCGTGTCGCGCCCCGCCGTCCACGGGCAGCATCACGCCGGTGAGGTACGACGCCGCGGGGGAGAGGAGGAACGCGGCGGTGCGGCCGAACTCCTGGGGGGTGCCGTAGCGGCGCAGCGGGATGCGGGACTCGTGGGCCGCGCGGGTCGCCTCCGGGTCGGCGGAGAAGCCGTCGAGTTCACGGACGCGGTCGGTGTCGATGCGGGCCGGGAGGAGGCCGACCACGCGGATGCCGCGGGGCCCCAACTCGTCGGCGAGGGACTTGGCGAAGCCCGCGAGGCCGGGGCGCAGGCCGTTGGAGACGGTGAGGCCGGGGATCGGCTCGTGCACGGACGCGGAGAGGACGAAGCCGATGACACCGCCCTCGCCCAGCTCCGCCGCGGCGGTGCGCGCGAGGCGTACCGCGCCGAGGAAGACGGAGTCGAAAGCGGCCTGCCACTGCTCGTCGGTGTTGTCGGCGACGAAGCCGGGCGGCGGCCCGCCGACGCTGACGAGGATGCCGTCGAAGCCGCCGAAGTGCTCGCGCGCCGCCGCCACGAGGCGGTCCGCGACGCCCGGATCGGCGTTGTCCGCGCCGATGCCCACCGCGTTCGGGCCGAGCTCCGCGGCCGCCGCGGCGGCCGTCTTCTCGTCGCGGCCGGTCAGGACGACCTTCGCGCCGTCCGCGACCAGCTCACGGGCGGCGGCGTTGCCGAGGCCACGGGTGGCGCCGGTGACGACGTACACACGGTTGTTCAGTCCAAGATCCATGGTCCTATCCTGCCGCGTCGGTGCCGAAGAGGGCGAGGGCGGTGCCCACGAGGCCCACGTGGCTGAAGGCCTGCGGGAAGTTGCCCAACTGGCGCGCGGCCACGGGGTCGTACTCCTCCGCGAGCAGCCCCACGTCGTTGCGGAGCGCGAGCAGCCGCTCGAAGAGGGCGCGGGCCTCCTTGGTGCGGTCGGTGAGGTGCAGCGCGTCGGCGAGCCAGAAGGAGCAGACGAGGAAGGTTCCCTCGCCGCCGGGCAGGCCGTCCACGGTGGCCGTGAGGCCGTCCACGGTGGCCGTGGGCGCGGGGACGGCGTCGTCCACCACGGCGCCCTCGACCGAGTACCGCCGCAGCAGCCCCTCGCGCATGCCCAGTTCGTCCCGCACCGCCTCGATCGTGCCGATCACCCGCGGGTCGTCCGGCGGCAGGAACCCCACGCGCGGGATCAGGAGCAGCGCGGCGTCGAGCTCGCGCGAGCCGTACGACTGCGTGAAGGTGCGGCGCTCCGCGTCGTAGCCGCGGGCGCAGACCTCCGCGTGGATGTCGTCGCGCAGCCGCCGCCAGCGCGTCACGTCGCCGGGCAGCGCCGGGTCGTCCTCCATCGCGCGCACGGTGCGGTCCGCGGCGACCCACGCCATCACTTTGGAGTGCACGAAGTGCCGGCGCGGGCCGCGCACCTCCCACAGGCCCTCGTCCTTCTCGCGCCAGCAGTGGCGCAGGAACTCCATGAGGGAGAGCTGAAGCCGCCAGCCGTGCGGGCGGGTGGCGAGGCCGGCGCGGCGGGCCAGGGTGAGGGAGTCGACGACCTCTCCGTAGACGTCGAGCTGGCGCTGGCTGACCGCCCGGTTGCCGATGCGCACGGGCGCCGAGCCCTCGTACCCGGGCAGCCACCCCGCCTCGTACTCCGGCAGCCGCCGCTCACCCGCGAGGCCGTACATGATCTGGAGGTCGGCGGGGTCGCCCGCCACCGCGCGCAGCAGCCAGTCGCGCCACGCCTCGGCCTCCTCCAGGTAGCCCGCGGCGAGCAGCGCGCCGAGCGTGAGCGTGGAGTCGCGCAGCCAGCAGTAGCGGTAGTCCCAGTTGCGGACGCCGCCGATCTCCTCGGGCAGGGAGGTGGTGGGGGCGGCGACGATGCCGCCGGTCGGGGCGTAGGTGAGGGCCTTGAGGGTGATGAGGGAGCGTATGACCGCGTCGCGATGAGGGCCTTCGTAGCGGCAGCGGGCCGCCCAGGCCCGCCAGTCATCGACGCTGTCGCGCAGCGCCTGTTCGGTGTCGAGCGGCTTCGGGGCCGGTTCGTGCGAGGGGTGCCAGGTGAGGACGAACGTCACGCGCTGCCCGGCGGCCACGGTGAACTCGGAGTACGTGGTGAAGTCGCGGCCCTCGGTACGGACCTCCGGATCGGTGCGCAGCCACACGGAGTCGGGGCCCGCGACCGCCACCCGGTGGCCGTCGGCGCGGCGCATCCACGGCACGATCGAGCCGTGGTCGAAGCGCAGCCGGAGCGTGCTGTCCACGGTCACCTCGCCCCGGAGGCCCTCGACGACGCGGACGAGGTCGGGGGCGCGGTCGCGCTGCGGCATGAAGTCGGTCACGCGGACCGAGCCGTCCGGGGTGTCCCACTCGGTGTCGAGGACGAGGGTGTCGGGGCGGTAGGCGCGGCGGGTGCAGACGTCGGCGTCCTTCGGCGCGAGGCGCCAGTGGCCGTTCTCTTCGTCGCCCAGGAGCGCGGCGAAACAGGCCCCGGAGTCGAAGCGCGGCAGGCACAGCCAGTCCACGGATCCGGTGCGGGAGACCAGGGCGGCCGTCTGGTGGTCGCCGATCAGGGCGTAGTCCTCGATGGGGCGGCGCTGGGGTTGTGACACGGGTGACGGCTTCCCGGTTCGGCGACGTGTCAACCGGAACAGGGGGCGGGGGTCCGCAGGGTCGGGCGGGTCGGGTGCGCCGGGTGGGGCGGGAGTTTCGGCGGGTCGGGTGCGCCGGGCGGGTCGGGTGCGCCGGGGTCAGGCCGTCCCGGGGGAGGCCTGGGCCGTCGCCGGGGAAGCCGCCTCGGCCTCCTCGCCGTCCTCCGCCTGCTCCGCCGCCGCCCGCGCCGCCGCCTCGATGCGGTCCTTGCGCTCGCGCCGGACAAGGACGATCCAGCCCGCGGGCACCCCGGCGGCGAACAGCCACCACTGCACGGCGTACGCCATGTGCGCGCCGATCCCGCTGTGGTCGGGCTCGGCGAGGAGCTGGGGGGAGCCGCCGTGGTCCGGCGCGGTCTGCTCGATGTAGCCGCCGAGCACCTTCTTGCCCAGGGCGTGCGCCTGCTGCCCGCTGCTGATCAGCATGATCTGGCGGTCGGGCAGTCCGCGTACGTCCTTGATGCCGCTGGCCGCGGACGTCTCGTCGCCCATGAGCCGGCCGGTGACGGTGATCTCGCCGCGGGGCGGGGCGGGGATCTTCGGGAAGGCGGTCTGGGGGCCGTCCGCCGGGATCCAGCCGCGGTTGACGAGCAGCACCTTGCCGTCGTCGAGGACGAACGGGGTCAGGACGTGGAAGCCGACCTCGTCGTCGGAGTTGGTGCGGCGGCGCACGACGACCTCGTCCTCGGGGTCGAAGGTGCCCTTGGCCGTCACCCGGCGGTAGACCGCGGAGTCCGGTACGTCACGGCCCGGCGCGGTCAGCCGCTCGGCGGGGACCGGCGCGGCGTCGAGCGCCCTGCCGATCTTCTGGTTGTGCGCCACGCGCTTCTCGTGGCGGTGCAGCTGCCAGAAGCCCAGCTCGATCATCACGGGGATGAGGACGAGGCCGACGAGGGTGAGGATCACCCATTGGCGGGTCAGGAGGAAGCGGTACACGGCTTCGACGTTACCCCGCGTGGGAAAGCCCTCCGACGGGAGGGCCCCCGCTCACACCCGGTCGACGATCCCCACCCGCCCCTCCGCGCGGGCGCAGTGCGCCCCGCAGTACCAGTGACCCTCGACCTCGACGCCCTGCCCGATGATGCGGCACCGGCAGTGCTCGCAGATGGGCGCCATGCGGTGGATGGCGCAGGCGAAGCAGTCGAAGACGTGCACCGCACCCTGGGCATGAACTTCGAAGGACATGCCGTAGTCGTTTCCGCAGACCTCACAACGTGCCATGCGCCACAGAGTGGGACGCGGCGGCGGCGTGGGGCGAGCGGCGGACGGGCGAGTCGCCCGGCAATCACCCGTCTGACGCGGACCGTGTGGCGGTCATCTTTCTGCCGGGGTCTCCGCCGGGGCCACGTCCTGGAGGAGCTGGCCGAAGGCCGCCTCGTCGATGACCGGAGTGCCGTACGCCCGGGCCTTCGTCGTCTTCGACGTGCCGGAGTCCGGGTCGTTCGTGACGAGGAGGCTCGTCAGCCGCGACACGCTCGTCGCGATGTGCAGGCCCGCCTCGAACGCCCGGTCCTCCAGGAGCTCGCGGTCCACGGAGGTGTCCCCGGAGAAGGCGACGCGCATGCCCTGCTTGAGCGGCTTGCCGTCCTCCCACCGCCCCGGGTTCGGGAACGGGCAGGCGGGGCGCTTGCGGGAGGGGCGCCAACTGCCGGACTGGTACGAGGAGTACGCCGAGAACGACGACGTGGAGGAGCCGGTGGCGGGCCCGCCCTGGCGGCCGATGCGGGCGCCGCCGTCGGACCACTCGGTGAGCGGGCGGCACTCCAGGAGCGGTAGCCGCACGCCGTCGCTCGCCGCCGCGCGCAGGCTCGGCCGGAACGCCTCGGCGAGGACCCGGGCGTCGTCGAGGGCGTGGTGGGCCTGGCGCTGGACGACGCCGAAGTGGGCGGCGAGGGACTCCAGCTTGTGGTTGGGCAGCGGCAGGCCGAGCTCCTTGGAGAGCGCGATGGTGCACAGGCGCTGCCGGACGGGGGCGGTGCGCTCCGCGCGGGCGTACTCCCTGGCGATCATCGACCAGTCGAAGACGGCGTTGTGCGCGACGAGGACGCGGTCCGCGAGGCGGGTCGCGAACTCCTCGGCGATGTCCGCGAAGAGCGGGGCGTCGGCAAGCTTGTCGCTCGTCAGACCGTGGATCCAGACCGGGCCCGGGTCGCGCTGCGGGTTCACCAGCGTGTACCAGTGGTCCTCGACGTCGCCGCGGGCGTCCAGGCGGTAGACCGCGGCCGAGATGATCCGGTCGTCTCTGGACAGGCCGGTGGTCTCGACGTCGACGACCGCGTACCCGGAGGGGTAGGCGGTCGGCCAGGGGGTCTCGGACCCCGGCGCCGTCGCGTCGGTCGTCGCCGGAGTGGCCGGACTCGCCGATGTCGCGGTCGGCGGTGCGGTCGTGCGGTCTTCGAGCATGGTCCATGAGGATACGGGCCGCGACTGACAGTCAGGTCCCAGGGCCGGGGGCAGTCACCTTTCCGGGGCCGGGGCGGTCACCTCGCGGGGGTGGTGGCGGCGGCTTCCGTGCCGGACCGTCAGTCTCCGGAGGGGGGTTCGAGCAACCCCGCCACCAGGGCCCGCACCGACAGGGTGAACAGCCGCTCCGTGTCCGGCGGCCGGGCGAGGGCGCGGGCGAGGGCCGGGTCCTGCTCGGCGGCCCGCGCGTCCCACAGTTCCTGCTCGCCGGGGCGCTGCACCGGCGCCCGCTCGCGGTTGCGCTCGACCAGGACGTGACCGACGACATGGATCTGGACGGCGCGCACGGCGTCGGCGGCCCGGGCGCCGCGCAGCCCCGCCGCGTGCACCTCGTGCACCAGGGCCCGCTGCGCGGGCAGGAACATCCGCTCCGTCAGGCCGCGTTCGTGGACCATCGCGATGAGGTGCGGGTGGTCGCGAAGGAGCCGGCGCAGGGCGCGCGCCACGGACACGATGCGCCGGGCGGGCGTGCCCCCGCCCGGCCGGATCTCCCCGAGCTCGGCGACGGTGCGCTCGACGAGGGCGTCAAGGAGCTGCTCGCGGTTGCCGACGTGCCAGTAGATCGAGGTGACGGCCGTGCCCAGCTCGGCGGCGAGCCCCCGCATGGTCAGGGCGTCGGGACCGTGCTGCTTGACGAGGCCCGCGGCGGCGGCGATGACCTGTTCCCGGTCCAGATGCGCACGCGTCTCTTTACCCTTCACGGCTCCTGTTGTAACTGTGTTACAGAACCGCCGCAAGTATCTGACAGCCCGTCGGCGAAGGGTGGTACGGCATGGCACGCGTACGCTACGGCGCGCGCACCGAGGCCGAAATGGCCGCGACGCGCACCGCGAACACCAGGCTCCCCGACATCTGGTCCACGGGAGTGGTGGCCGTGTGGGAGAGCGACCCGGACGTGGTGGCGGCGGTCCTGCCACCGCCACTGAAGCCCGCGGGCCGCCCCCTGGTGCGGGCAGGCATCAGCAGGGTGGAGCTCGCGGGCTATCCGCTGGGCGCGGGTTCGGTGGCCGTCGCGGCGGAGCACGGCGGGGTGGCGGGCTGGTATCCGCTGGTGATGCCGATGACGCACGAGCGCGCACTGACCGGCGGCCGTGAGGTCTTCGGCGAGCCCAAGAAGCTGGGCGACGTCACCGTCGAGCGCGACGGCCTGGTGGTGCGGGCCGCCATGGCCCGGCACGGCATCGCGTTCGTGGAGGTGCGCGGCGCCGTGAGCGGGAGCCTGCCGCTGCCGGAGCCCACGCGGAAGACCGACTTCTACTTCAAGTTCCTGCCCGCGGTGGACGGTTCGGGCTTCGACACGGACCCGGTGCTCGTGCACTGCGTACGCGAGGAGCGGGTCCGCAGGCTGGAGAGCGTCACCGGGGACGTGGTGCTGCGCGAGTCGATGTACGACCCGGTGGCGGACCTGCCCGTGCGCCGCCTGGTGGAGCTGACCATCGGCGAGAAGACCAGCGACCAGCGGGGCAGGGTGGTGGAGCGCGTCGACGCGCAGGCGCTGCTGCCCTACATCCACCAGCGCTACGACGACCCGCGGCAGATCCTGGACGGCCCGCCCGAGGGGAGCGTCTGACATGGAGCTGCGCCGGGGGCAGGTCGCCGTCGTCACGGGCGCGGCGAGCGGCGTCGGGCTCGCCCTCGCACGGCGGTTCGCGGCGGACGGCCTCACCGTCGTGCTCGCCGACGTCGAGGCGGACGCCCTGGAGAAGGCGGCGGCCGGGCTGCGCGCGGACGGGGCGAGCGTGCACGCGCGCGTGGTCGACGTCGGCGTGCGCGAGCAGGTCGCCGCACTCGCCGACGACACGTACGACCGGTTCGGCGCCGTGCACGTCCTGTGCAACAACGCCGGGGTCGGCTCCGGCGCCGAGGGCCGGATGTGGGAGCACGATCCGAACGACTGGAAGTGGGCCTTCGAAGTCAACGTGTGGGGTGTCTTCCACGGCATCCAGGCGTTCGTGCCGCGCATGCTCGCGGGCGGCGAGGAGGGCCACGTCGTCAACACCTCCTCCGGGGACGGCGGTATCGCGCCGCTGCCGACGGCGTCCGTGTACGCGGTCACCAAGGCGGCCGTCGTGACGATGACGGAGTCCCTGTACGCGCACCTCAAGGCGGAGCACGCGCGCGTGGGCGCCTCCGTGCTCTTCCCCGGGCCGCACATGCTGCGCACCGGCCTGTGGGAGTCGCACCGCAACCGCCCCGAGCGGTACGCCAAGTCCCGCCCCCGCAGGACGCCCTACCGCAGCCTCGGCCAGTGGGAGGCGGCCATGCGCGAGGCCGGGCAGGAGGTCGCGTTCACGCCCGTGGAGGACGTGGCGGACCTGGTGGCCGAGGGCGTCGCGGCGGGCCGCTTCTGGCTGCTGCCCGCGAGCGAGCACAGCGACCGGCAGATCCGGGCCCGCGCGCAGTCGATGCTCGGCCGGACCGACCCGTCGTACCTGGAGAGCTTCATCCTGGACTGAGGGAGCCGCCATGACGGACCCGCACGACACCGAAGAATCCCGACAGGGCTTCGCGGAGCCCTATGTGATCGTGTCCTCCGACTGCCACGCCGGTCTGCCCACCGAGGAGTACCGGCCCTACCTGGACGCCCGGTTCCACCGGGACTTCGACGAGTTCCTCGGCGGGCGCGAGCGGCGCCGCGAGGAGATGACCCGGCTCGGCATCCGCAACGAGGCCTTCGCCGACCGGTGGTTCAGCGACAACGAGGAAGGCCTCAGGGGCGGCTGGGACCCCGCGCAGCGGCTCAAGGAGCTGGACGGCGACGGGGTGGCCGCGGAGGTCGTCTTCCCGGACGCCGACGCCGTGGACAGCCGGACCGCCGCGCCCTTCGGAGTGGGCCTCGGCCTCTCCGGGGACCAGGACCCCGACCTCGGCATGGCGGGCGCCCGGGCGCACAACCGCTGGCTCGCCGACTTCGTGTCGGGGAACCCCGAACGGCACTGCGGCGTCGCCCTGCTGCCCGTCACCGGAGAGGTCGACCGGGTCGTCGCCGAGATCCACCGCGCCAAGGAGTCGGGGCTCGGCGCCCTGATGATCCCCTCCATGTGGGTCGACAAGGCGCCCTACCACGACCGGCGTTACGACCCCGTATGGGCCGCCGCGGCCGAGTGCGCGATGCCCGTGCTCACCCACTCCGGGGCCGCGCCCCGCGACGAGTACGGCGACCACCTCGGCATCTACGTCTCCGAAGTGACCTGGTGGCCCGCCCGCCCCCTGTGGTTCCTGCTCTGGTCCGGGGTCTTCGAGCGGCACCCGGGGCTCAGGTTCGGGGTCGCGGAGTCGGGCTGCTGGTGGCTGCCGAACCTGCTGTGGTTCATGGACCGGCTGTACCTGGGCGCGCACGGCGGCAAGAAGCTGTCGCCGTTCGCCGAGCTGAAGCGCCCGCCGCACGAGTACCTGGACCGGCAGATCTTCGTCTGCGCCACCAACACCAAGCGCCGCGAGCTGGCCCAGCGCTACGAGATCGGCGTCGACAACATCCTCTGGGGCAGCGACTTCCCGCACCCCGAGGGCACCTGGCCCGACACGCGCGCGTGGCTCGCGAGGACCTTCCACGACATCCCCGTCGACGAGACCCGCCGCATGCTGGGCCTCGCCGCGGCCGAGGTCTTCGGCTTCGACACCGCGAAGCTCGCCCCGCTGGCCCGCCGCATCGGCCCGACCCCCGCCGACCTCGGCCAGGACTCCGACCAGCGCGCCGTAGCGGCCTCCTGGGCCCGCTCGCGCGAGACGGGCCGCCACTGGCTGACCGGCCACGACTTCCCGACGCTCGGGGTGACCCCATGACGGACACAAGGACGTACGCCGACACCGACCGCTACACCGTCATCTCCGCCGACTGCCACGCCGGCGCCGACCTCCTCGACTACAAGCCCTACCTGGCCGCCCGCCACCACGAGGCCTTCGACGCCTGGGCGGCCACCTACGTCAATCCGTACGAGGACCTGCTCGCCGACACCGCCGACCGCAACTGGAACTCCGACCGCCGCGTCGCCGAGCTGGAGGCCGACGGCATCGTCGCCGAGGTGGTGTTCCCGAACACCATCCCGCCGTTCTTCCCGTCGGCGTCCCTGATGGCCCCGGCGCCGACCCGGCAGGAGTACGAGCAGCGCTGGGCCGGACTGCGCGCCCACAACCGCTGGCTCGCGGACTTCTGCGCGGCGGCACCCGGGCGCCGCGCGGGCGTCTTCCAGATCCTGCTCAACGACGTCGACGAGGCCGTCAGGGAGGTCCGCCGGTGCGTCGACGCGGGTCTCACCGGCGGGGTCCTCGTGCCCGGCACGCCGCCGGGGTCGGGCCTGCCCGAGCTGTACTCGCAGACGTACGACCCGCTGTGGGCGGTCTGCGCGGAGCTCGGCGTGCCCGTGAACCACCACGCGGGCTCGGCCTCGCCGCCGCTCGGCGACGAGCCCGCCGCGCGCGCGGTGTTCATGGTGGAGACGACGTGGTTCTCCCACCGGGCGCTGTGGCACCTGATGTTCGGCGGCGCTTTCCGGCGCCACCCCGAGCTGAAGCTGGTCCTCACCGAGCAGGGCTCCGGCTGGATCCCGGGCGTGCTCGCGATGCTGGACTACTACCACGGGCGGCTCGTCGCGGCCGTCGCGCGCCGGGACACCGCCGAGGCCAAGTTCGGCGCCGGGCTCTCCGAGGCCATGGGCAAGGGTCCCTCCGAGGTGTGGCGGGACAACTGCTTCGTCGGCGCCAGCTTCATGCGTCCGCACGAGGCGGCGGTGCGCGACCGCGTCGGCCTCGACAAGATCATGTGGGGCAGCGACTACCCGCACGACGAGGGCACCCACCCCTTCTCGCGCGAGGGCCTGCGCGCCGCCTACGCGGGCCTGCCCCCGGCCGAGGTCGCGGCCATGGCGGGCGGCAACGCGGCCCGCGTGTACGGCTTCGACCTGGGGCGCCTCGACGCCGTCGCGGCGCGCGTCGGGCCCACCGTCCAGGAGCTCGCCGAACCCCTGAAGGAGGCCCCGGCCGGGGCGACGAGCCCGGTGTTCGCGCCCGGCGGGCAGACGAGGGTCTGGTGAGCCTCCCGGTGCGCCGCTGCCGCACGGGCGGCGCACCGGGTGAGACCCTCCCCGGATGAGCGATCAGGCGCCGGCCCCCGACCACGACGAGGCCCACGGCGGTGCGCTCGGCACCCGCCTCAACTGGCTGCGGGCCGCGGTGCTCGGCGCCAACGACGGCATCGTGTCCACCGCGGGCCTCGTCGTCGGCGTCGCCGGCGCCACCGACGAGCGCGCCACGATCCTGACGGCGGGCCTCGCCGGACTGCTCGCCGGGTCGATGTCGATGGCCGCGGGCGAGTACGTCTCGGTGTCCACCCAGCGCGACTCCGAGAAGGCCGCCCTGGCCCTGGAGAAGCGCGAACTGCGCGAGCAGCCCGAGGCCGAACTCGCCGAGCTGACCGACCTCCTCGAAGAGCGCGGCCTCAGCCGTGACGTGGCCCGCGAGGCCGCCGTGCAGCTCACCGAGCGGGACGCCCTGCGCGCCCACGCGCGCGTGGAGCTCGGCATCGACCCCGACGAGCTGACCAACCCCTGGCACGCCGCGTGGGCGAGCTTCCTCGCGTTCACCGCGGGCGCGCTGCTCCCGCTGCTCGCCATGGTGCTCCCGCCCGCCGACCTGCGCCTCGGCGTCACCGTCCTCTCGGTGCTCGGCGCGCTCGCCCTCACCGGCCTCAGCAGCGCCCGGCTCGGCTCCGCCGCGGTGCGGCCCGCCGTCGTGCGGAACGTGGCGGGCGGGGCGCTCGCGATGGCGGTGACGTACGGGGCGGGGGCGCTGCTCGGCGCGGCCGGGGTGTGAGGCGGTGGTCCGGACCTGCGCCCCGCACGGGGGGAGCCTGGGCCCCGCATTGGCGGAGATCACCAAAAACCGGGGCCGTACCCACGGTAATACTTATCGGTAACAACCCCTAGCGGCAGCCCAGAGGCCGTTCTACCGTGCACGCATGTCCCCGAACCTGCCCGATGTCGTGCTGTGGTCCATCCCCGCCTTCGTGGTGCTCACGGTCGTCGAGATCATCAGCCACCGGGTCCACCCCGACGAGGACGCCGCCGGGTACGAGACCAAGGACGCCGCCACGAGCATCACCATGGGGCTCGGCAGCCTGGCCTTCGACTTCCTCTGGAAGATCCCGATCGTCGCCGTCTACTCCGGGGTGTACGCGCTGACGCCGCTGCGCGTGCCCGTCCTGTGGTGGACGATCCCGCTGATGCTGCTCGCGCAGGACTTCTTCTACTACTGGTCGCACCGCGGCCACCACGTGATCCGCGTCCTGTGGGCCTGCCACGTGGTGCACCACTCCAGCGAGAAGTTCAACCTCACCACCGCGCTCCGCCAGCCCTGGACGAGCCTCACGGTGTGGCCGTTCTACCTGCCGCTGATCGCCCTCGGCGTGCACCCGGCCGCCCTCGCCTTCTGCTCCGCGACGAACCTCGTCTACCAGTTCTGGATCCACACCGAACGCATCGGCAAGCTGCCCCGGCCCATCGAGTACGTCTTCAACACCCCGTCCCACCACCGCGTCCACCACGCCTCGCAGGGCGGCTACCTGGACCGCAACTTCGGCGGCATCCTGATCGTCTGGGACCGCCTGTTCCGCTCCTGGGTCCCCGAGACCGACCGCCCGGTCTACGGCCTCACGAAGAACATCACGACGTACAACCCGCTGCGCGTCGCCACCCACGAGTACGCGGCGATCGCCAGGGACCTGAAACAGGCATCCACCTGGAGCGCCCGGGCGGGCCACGTCTTCCGGGGCCCGGGCTGGCAGCCGCCCCAGCCACCGGCCGCGGCGCCGACGCCGACGCGGGAACGCACGACGGAGCCCGCGGCGTGAGCCGCGCGGAGCCGGGCCGGGGCGTGGCCCGCGGTGAGCCGACATCGAGGTCCGCCGTTGTGGGCAATCGTTCCGCAGGGCGGAACGGGTGGGCACAACCCCCGGTGCCGAGTGCGCAGACGCCTACGCTCACGAGGCACCGCTACGGCACAGCCGCACTCGTGGCCTTCGCCCTGGCGGCAGCCGGAGACCTGGCCTCCCTGGCCCTCGGGTCCGACCCGGGCCACACGGTACTGAAGCCGCTCCTCATGCCCCTGCTCGCGGCCTACGTGATCCTCCGCAAAGGCCCACCCCTCTTGACGGCAGCCCTCCTCTTCGGCTGGGGCGGGGACGTCCTCCTCCTCGGCGACGCCGACCCCCTCTTCCTCGCGGGCATGGGCTCCTTCGCCATCGGCCACCTCTGCTACCTCGTCCTGTTCCGCAGACACGGCGAGCACCACGCCCCGGCCCGGGGCACCTTCGTCGTGGCCACCTACGCCTGCGCCCTGATCGTCACCGTGGCGCTCCTGTGGCCCGACCTGCCGTCGGACATGCGGATCCCGGTGGCGGGCTACAGCCTGCTCCTGACGGCCATGGCCTTCGGCGCGACCACCCTCGGCCTGACCGCCGCGGCGGGCGGCGGCCTCTTCCTGCTCTCGGACACCCTCATCGCCACGGACGTCGCCGACTGGCCCCAGGCGCCCCGCCCCGACTTCTGGGTCATGCTGACCTACCTGGCCGCCCAGGCCCTCCTGACCCGGGGCGTGCTCACCGCCACCCTCACCAACGGATCGGCACCGGAACGACGGTGAGCAGCGCCGACACCGCGACCACGGCCCCGAGCGCCATCACCTCGGCGCGCGCGGGCGCGTACGTGCTGAGCGTGGCCCCGGGCGACCGCTTCAGACGGCGCCGGGAGAGCAGCGCGAGGACGGCGACGACCGCCACGAGCAGCACCTTGGCGAGCAGGGTGCGGCCGTACGCGGTGTCCGTCAGCTGGTCGGCCACGGTGTCCGGCGGCATGCGGCGCAGCGTGCTGACGATTCCGCTGGCGGTGATCGCGGCGAACAGGACGGCGGCCACGCGCGCGTAGCGGCCGAGCACGGCAACGCCCGCCTCCGGGGCGGTCCTTCGCCAGCTCCGCAGCGTACGCAGCGCGTACAGCAGGCCGCCCGCCCACAGCGCCGCGCACGTCAGGTGCACCAGGGTGAGCCCCGAGCCGACGAGCGCGGCCTCCTCCGTCGGCGGGTGGGCACGCAGCGCCTCCGCCACGATCACGGCGGCCAGCGGCAGGACGGCGCTGTCCGGGCGGCGCGAGCGGGCGCACAGGGCGGCCACGACGAAGGCGTTGACCTCGAGGAGTGCGAGGCGGCCGTCCCGCGACTGGTACAGGCCGCCGATGTCCAGGTCGGACGGCTGGTGCGGCACCAGGTTGCCGCTGGCCACGATCGAGGCGAGGCCGAGCGCGGCGACACCGCCCGCGACGGCCGCCCACCACCCCCACCCCGGCGGCGCCGATGCGAGCGGCGCCCCCGGCACCCGGCGCGCGAGCCGCCGCACGAACACCTCGCCCACCTGCACGCACAGCGCGGCGAACAGGACCGTCCGCAGGAACGTGATGCCCGGCGTGCCCGGCGCCTCGGCCTCACCGGTGCCGTCCAGGACGGCGCTGGGCCCGAAGAGCGGCACCACGGCCGCGACGGCCACGAGGACGAGCACGGCGACGGCACGGCGGGAGGACGGGCGGCGGGGCGCGGAGGCTTGGGGTGCCTGGGGTGCCTGGGGTGCCTGGGGTGCGGCGGGCGGCGCGGAGGGGTGCTCCGCACGCCGCACGGTGAGGTGCAAGGTGTCGGCCGGATCCGGAGTGCGCCGCACGGTGAGGTGCAGCGTGTCCGCCGGGTCCGGATACGCCGTGTCGGGCGCGGCCGGACGCGTCGTGTCGGGCGGGGCCGCGTGCGCGTCGGCCGGGCCCGCGTACCCCGGACGGTGCGGCGGGGCCGAATACCCTGTGTGCGACGAGGCGGCGGCCGTCCGGGCCGTGGCCTCGCCTCCCGGGTCCCCTGGCGGTCGTATGGAGCTCACCACAAGATCTTCACCAGTCGTCGCACTCCCGGGCAAGTCCGGGCAAACAACTGGCGGAATGTCATTCCGCCCATCCGGCCCCGCTCACCGCCACACAGGGGCATCCCCGCCCCAACCGCCCGGCGGCCGCTCCCAGTTCACGGGCCCGCCGTCGAAGGACACCGGCGGCAGGGCGTGCCGCAGCCGCCCCAGGGGGCCGTCCGTCCCGGTGAGCCAGGGCTCCGCCGTGTACGTCGGCCAGCCCGTGAGCCACGCCGCCGTCCGCGCGAGGGCGAGCCGCACCACAGGCGTGCCACCCGTGCCACCCGCGCCGCCCGCGCCACCCGTGCCGTCGGCGGTGCCCCTCAGCCGCTCCGACAGCGCCCGCAGCACCGCAGCGGCCAGCAGATACCCCGTGCCGTGGTCCAGCGCCTGCGCGGGCAGCGCACCGGGCGCGTCCGGCGCGCCCTCGGCCACGGCGATGCCCGTGGCCACCTGCACCAGGCTGTCGAAGCCGCGGCGGCCCGACCACGGGCCGCTCGTGCCCCACGCCGAGAGCTGCGCCACGACGAGGCCGGGCCGCCGCTCGGCCAGCGCCTCGGGGGCGAGCCCGAACCGGTCGAGGGTGCCGGGCCGGTAGCCGGTCACGACCACGTCGGCCCCGGCGAGCAGGTCCTCGAAGGCGCGCCGGTCCGCGGGGGCGCCGAGGTCGAGGGTGGCGGAGCGCTTGCCGAAGCCCGTGTCGGCGTGCTGGTCGGGGAGTTCGGGCAGGTGCGGCGGGTCGACGCGCAGCACGTCGGCGCCGAGCAGGGCGAGGGTACGGGTGGCGACCGGTCCGGCGATGACGCGCGTGAGGTCGAGGACGCGCAGCCCGGCGGCGGGCAGGAGCGGGTCCGTGGCCGCGGCCCGGAGGGGCGCCGTCGCGGGCGGGGTGCCGTCACCGAGCCGCTCCCGGCCCACCAGGGGGAGCCCGGCCACCGCGGCCCCCTGCGGATGCGCCGCCCACTCCTGGGGCGTGCGCAGGGCGACGGCCAGGCCCCCGGCGGCGTACACCGCCTTCTCGGCCTCGGCAGCGGGCAGCTCCGCGAGGCGGGCGCCGACGCGTTCCACGGACGCCTCGCCGTCGCCGAGG
Source organism: Streptomyces sp. RK9 (assembly GCF_045070545.1). Taxonomy (NCBI): domain Bacteria; kingdom Bacillati; phylum Actinomycetota; class Actinomycetes; order Kitasatosporales; family Streptomycetaceae; genus Streptomyces; species Streptomyces sp. RK9. Next base: position 2,662,287 of record NZ_CP173703.1, read on the forward strand.
CCCAGCGCGGCGAGCAGGCGGGCCCGGTGGTGCGGGTAGTTGGCGTGCGTGCGCACCCAGCCGTCGGCGGTGCGCCAGAAGCGCGACAGGGGCGCGAACGACTCCGGCGCGCGCCCGTTCACGAGCAGGTGCCGTTCACTGGTGAACGCGGCGGCCACCGAACCGTCGTCCACGCGCGCGTGCGGCACGTCCCGCCCCGTGCGCAGGGCCGTCAACTCGGCGGCGGCGAGCGCGCAGACGCCCACACAGGACCGCGCGAGCGCCCGCACCGGGAGCCGCGCGGGCAGGGTGTCCTCGCGTACGACGGGGGAGAGCCGGGACAGGAGCGCGGGGTCGCCCCCGAGCGCGTCCCAGGCGACCGCGGCTCCGTCCAACGGCCCCGGGACCGCAGGCCCGTTCAAGGGCGCCTGCTCCCCACCGGCGTCCCCCAAAGATGATTGCGTCATGCAGTCACTATGCCGTGCCCGCGGGCGGGCGGCCCGAGGCCCCCGGCCCCGCCGTGCCCGGCATCATCGCCCCTGGCTCGGCCACGTCAGGCCCAGCCACGCCCGGCCCCGTGGCCCCCGCCACCGAAGCCGCCGACCACCACAGCCGGATCTCCTTCGCCGGGTCGGAGGGCCGCAGCTCCCAGCCGCGCCGCGCCGCCGCCTCGACGACGTACGCGCCGCCGACGCCCCGGTACTTGCGCCACGGGACCTCGCACTCCGGCGAGGGCGCGGGCTTCTTCGGGGCCCTGGGCCTGGACGCGTGCTTCGTCCACTTGTCCAGGTACGCGTCGACCCGCGCGGCGTGGAACGCGGTGTCGCCCTCGTGGCGCAGCTCGGGCCAGGTCACGGCCCAGCGCGGCCAGACGGAGACCTTGCCGATGACGGCGTCCATGGCGCGGTCGGCGCCGCGCTCGAAGCCCGGGACGATGGTCAGGATCTCGGCGAACATCGCGACCACGAGCGCGGCGAGCGCGATGACCAGAAGCAGCAGCCACCACACCGGCAGGACCAGCACGGTCAGCACGAACCGGATCCACAACTGCCATCCGGGGCGGTCGGGTTCGGCCCGCCACTGCTGCTGCCCTTCATAGGCGAACGTCGAGTCCTGGTACGCATACATGTGCGGCATCCTCTCGCGAAGGGCCGGACGGCACGTACACCGCCCGGCCCCTCACCACCCCGCTCATCGCGAGGTGTCACATCGGCGGGGCGCCGTTCGCGCCCCGCGCCCTACTTGCGCACGGCGTCAAGGGCGTCGGACATGCCCACGCCGTAGAAGCCGTTCTTGTTCTTCCCGCCCGCGCACACCGCGTCGACCTTGCCGTCGCCGTCGATGTCGTAGGGGTCGGTGCACGCCATCGCGTCGGCCTGGCGGTACAGCAGGGCCTTCACCCGGGCCGCGGAGGCCTTCGGGTGCGTCGACTTGATGAGCGCGGCCACGCCCGCGGTGTGCGGCGAGGCCATCGACGTACCGGCCTTGTAGCCGAACTTGCCGCCCGGCAGCGTCGACAGGATCAGACCGCTGGTGGCGGGCGGCTGCGGCTTCTGGAAGGCGGTGGAGTCGCCGCCCGGCGCCGCGATGTCGATGACGCCCTTGCCGTAGTTCGAGAACGACGACTTGATGCCCTTCGCGCCCGTCGACGACACGGTCACCACGCCCGGGAGCTGCGACGGTATGTCGAGGCAGTCCGCGGTCTTGATGGTCCGCGTGACGGGCGTCGTGTCGTCCGGGCTGGACTCGTCGACGATCTCGTCCTGGGCGAGGTCCGTCTTCGCGTTGCCGGCCGCGGCGACGTTCACCGCGCCCTTGCGCTCCGCGTACTTCGTCGCCCGCCCGACCGCGTCGACCAGCGCCTTCTGGTCGGCGTCGGTGCGGCAGTTGAACAGCCACGGGTCGGTGTAGTAGCTGCTGTTCGTGACGTCCACGCCGTGGTCGGCCGCCCACATGAAGCCGCAGACGACGGCCTCCGTGTAGTACATGCCGGTCGCCGGCTCGGCCACCTTCAGGCTCGCGACCTTCACGCCCGGCGCGACACCGGTGACGCCGGTGCCGTTCTTCGCGGCGGCGATGGTGCCCGCCACGTGCATGCCGTGGTCGCTCTCCTTGGCCACCGGACGCCACGCGTTGTCCTTCTGCGTGGGCACGCCGCCCAGACAGCTCGCCGAGGCGCGCTTGTCGAAGTTCGGCGCGATGTCCGGGTGGGTGTCGTCGACGCCGGAGTCGAGGACGCCGACGGTCACCTTCGGGCTGCCGAGGGACACCTTGTGGGCCTGGTCCGCCTTCATGGCGGGCAGGTCCCACTGCAGCGGCTCCAGCTCGTCCTGACCGCCCCCGGCCTTGTCCGCGGCGGCCTCGGCCTCCTTGGCGGACAGCGGACGCGAGGCGTCGATGTCGTCGCTGGACTGCGCCGACAGCGGCGCCGTGCGCGTGGCACCGGCCGACTGCACGCCCTTGACCTTGCGGATCGTCTTCGCGAAGTCGGGGTTCGCGGAGTGGACGACGATCACACCGATCCTGTCGTACGCGATCACGACCTTGCCGTCGGCCTTGGCGATGGCCTTCTTGACGTACTTCGCCGCCCAACCTCCGTGCCCGGTGCGGACGTTGACGACATAGCTCATCGTCGAACCGTCCGCGGCCGCGGCGAGGACGCCGACGCCCGGAGCCGCGGGCGCCGAGGGCGCCGCGGGAGCGTCGCTCTGGGCGGACGCGGTGCCCGGCAGGAAGGCGAGCGCGGAGATCACCGCGACGCCGAGGGGAAGGGCGACGGCGCGGCGTCCGGCCCGGCCGGTCCCGCTGGTGTGCTTGCTGCTCAAGGTGCCGTTCCCCTTACTTCTTCACGGCGTCGAGCGCGTCGACGATCCCGTGGCCGTAGAAGCCGTTCTTGTTCTTGCCGCCCTTGCAGACGGCGTCGACCTTGCCGTCGCCGTCGGGGTCGTACGGCTTCGTCGGGCAGCCCGGGTTGTCGGCCTGCCGCTTGAGCAGCCGCTGCAGCTCCGCCGGACCCGCCTTCGGGTGCGTGGACTTCAGGAGCGCCGCGACACCGGCCGCGTGCGGGGACGCCATGGACGTGCCCTGCAGCCACGCGTACTGGCCGCCCGGCATCGTGGAGAGGATGCCGCCGTCCTTGGAGGGGGTGTCGGTCGGCTTCTGGTAGCGCCGGTCGCCGCCGGGGGCCGCGATGTCGACGACGCCGTTGCCGTACGTCGAGTAGTACGACTTGGCCTTGTACACGCCCGTCGCGCTGACCGTGACGACGCCCGGGAGCTGGGTCGGGATGTCGAGGCACTCGTGCGGGTCGATGGTGCGGGGGACCGGCGTGGAGTCGTCGGGGCTCGACTCGTCGAGGATCTCGTCCGCGTCCAGGTCGTGGTTGGAGTTGCCCGCGGAGGCGAGGTTCAGGGTGCCCTTGCGCTGGGCGTACAGCTGGGCGCGGTTGACCGCGTCGAGGATGGCCCGCTGGTCCGGGTCGTCCTTGCAGTTGTACAGCCACGGGTCCACGTAGTAGCTGTTGTTGGTGATCTCGATGCCGTTGTCGGCGGCGAACACGAAGGCGCAGACCACGCTCTCCGGGAAGAACAGCTCGCTGACCGGGTCGGCCACCTTGATGCCCGCGACCTTCACGCCGGGCGCGACACCCGCGACGCCGACGTTGTTGCGCGCGGCGGCGACCTCGCCCGCCACGTGCGTGCCGTGGTAGTGCTCGGGCTTCGCCGGGCGCCAGGCGCCGGGGGAGGTGTCGGCCTTGCCGCCGACACAGCTCGCGGACTGCTTGGCCGAGAAGTTGGGCGCGAGGTCGGGGTGGGTGTCGTCCACACCGGTGTCGATGACGCCGACGGTGACCTTCTTGCTGCCCGGGTTGATCTGCGCGGCCTTGTCGGCGCCGATGGCCCGCAGGTCCCACTGGTCGGCCTCGAGCGGCTCCTGGGCGGCGGCGCCGCCCTTGCCCGCGGCGGCTTGCTGCTTGAGCGCCTTGGCCTGCTCCTTCGACACGAAGGTCGGCGCGCCCTCCTGCGTCGTGGCGGCCGGGGTGAGCGGCGAGGTGCGGGTGGCGCCCGCGGAGTGGACACCGCGCACGTCGCGCAGCGTCTTGCCGAAGTCCGGATTGGCCGAGTGGGCGACGATCACGCCAATTTTCGCGTACGTGACGACGACCGTGCCGTCGGCCTTGGCTATCGCCTTCTTCACCCGCGCCAGGGTCTTGGCGTCGGACCTGGTGTTGACGACGTACGCCAGCTTGCCGGCCGCGTCGGTGTCCGCGGCCCGCGCCGTGCTGGAGCCGGGAGAGTCGAGCGGAGCGGCGGTCGCGGCGCCGGGCGCGAAGCCGACCGCTGCGGCGAGCACGACACCGAGCGGCAGCGCGAGCGCCAGGCGTCTGGAGCGCGACGTGCGTGACGAGCGCAGATGAGCCATGGGATCTCCACATCATCCGGATACGGAACTGCCCGAACACTGCTGGTGCCCGGGCAGGTGCATGACGAGTGGTGCAGGGTGAAGTTATCCCCCGAACTCCCAGGCCAGCAATGGCTTCCCGAAGAAAGCGGGAAAAGCGTGAGTTCGACCGCTTCGGGCGTGCCGCCGAGACGTTGAACAGCGGACAGAAGCAATATCGACCCCCTGTCGGATCACGTCCCCGGGGCTTAGCATCACCATCCGCGGCCACGTGATCCGTGTCACTATCCGTGCCACCCACGACGGCCCGAGAGCAGAGAACGCAGACCCCCATGCACCGCACCACCTCCGACTCCCCCCACCTCCCCGAACCCCCCGCCCCGGCACCACACCTCCCCACCACCCCCGTCCCACGAGGAGACTCCGTGGCCACCGACGTACCGCCACCATCGAAGGGCGGCTCAGAACCCACCCCCGTCACGCCCTCCACGGAGGAGTTCGTCGCGGTGCAGCAGAGCGCGGAGTTCGGTGAACTGCGCACCGCCCACCGCTCGTTCGCGTTCCCGCTGACCATCGCGTTCATCGCCTGGTACCTGGTGTACGTCCTGCTCTCGAACTACGCGGGCGACTTCATGGGCACCAAGGTGCTCGGCAACATCAACGTGGCCCTGGTCCTCGGCCTCGCCCAGTTCCTGACCACGTTCCTCATCGCCTGGTGGTACTCCCGGCACGCCGCCAGCAAGCTCGACCCCAAGGCCGACGCCATCAAGTCCCGGATGGAGGGCGGCGCGTGAGCACCCTTCAGCTCCACACGGCGCAGAGCACCGTGCTGGCCGCGAACGAGGCCAGCGAGCACCGGCCGCTGATCATCACACTGTTCGCGGTCTTCGTCGTCGCCACCCTCGTCATCACCGTGTGGGCGGGCCGGCAGACCAAGAGCGCCGCCGACTTCTACGCGGGCGGACGACAGTTCACCGGCTTCCAGAACGGCCTCGCCGTCTCCGGCGACTACATGTCCGCCGCGTCCTTCCTCGGCATCGCGGGCGCCATCGCCCTGTTCGGCTACGACGGCTTCCTGTACTCCATCGGCTTCCTGGTCGCCTGGCTGGTGGCGCTGCTCCTGGTCGCCGAGCCGCTGCGCAACTCCGGCCGCTACACCATGGGCGACGTCCTCGCGTACCGCATGCGCCAGCGCCCCGTGCGCACCGCCGCGGGCACCTCCACCATCGTCGTCTCGATCTTCTACCTGCTCGCGCAGATGGCGGGCGCGGGCGTCCTGGTCTCGCTGCTCCTCGGCATCACCAGCGACGGCGGCAAGGTCGCCATCGTCGCGCTCGTCGGCGTCCTGATGATCGTGTACGTCACCATCGGCGGCATGAAGGGCACCACCTGGGTGCAGATGGTCAAGGCCGTGCTGCTGATCGCGGGCGCGCTCCTGCTGACCTTCCTGGTGCTCCTGAAGTTCGACTTCAACATCTCCGACCTGCTCGGCAGCGCCGCCGAGAACAGCGGCAAGGGCGCGCCGTTCCTGGAGCCGGGACTGAAGTACGGCGCGACGGCGACGTCCAAGCTGGACTTCATCTCGCTCGGCATCGCCCTGGTCCTCGGCACCGCGGGCCTGCCGCACATCCTCATCCGCTTCTACACGGTGCCGACGGCGAAGGCCGCCCGGAAGTCCGTGAACTGGGCCATCGGCATCATCGGCGCCTTCTACCTGATGACGATCGCCCTCGGCTTCGGCGCCGCCGCGCTGATCTCGCCCAAGGAGATCACCGACTCCAATCCGGCGGGCAATACCGCGGCGCCCCTGCTCGCCCTCCATCTGGGGGGAGTGGACTCCAACTGGGGCGCCATCCTGCTGGCGACGATCTCCGCGGTCGCGTTCGCCACGATCCTCGCGGTCGTCGCGGGTCTCACCCTCGCCTCGTCCTCGTCGTTCGCGCACGACATCTACGCCAACGTCATCAAGAAGGGCCAGGCCAGCGAGAAACAGGAGGTCAAGGCCGCGCGCTGGGCGACCGTCTTCATCGGCCTGGTCTCGATCGGCCTCGGCGCCCTCGCCCGCGACCTGAACGTGGCCGGCCTGGTGGCCCTCGCCTTCGCGGTGGCCGCGTCGGCGAACCTGCCGACGATCCTCTACAGCCTCTTCTGGAAGCGGTTCACCACCCAGGGCGCGCTGTGGTCGATCTACGGCGGCCTCACCACCGCCGTCGTCCTGGTGCTGTTCTCGCCCGTCGTCTCCGGCAACGAGAAGACGTCCATGTTCAAGGGCGTCGACTTCCACTGGTTCCCGCTGGAGAACCCGGGCCTGATCTCCATCCCGGTCGGCTTCCTGCTCGGCTGGCTCGGCACCGTCCTGTCGAAGGAGGAGCCCGACAAGGAGAAGTACGCGGAGCTGGAGGTCCGGTCCCTGACCGGCACCGGAGCCCACTGAGCCGACCGGGCCCGCTCACCGCGGGCCCGCCCGGGGCACCCCGGCGCGGCCGCGCCGTCGAGATCGTCGTAGATCTCTACGACGCGGTCGCGCCGCTCCTGTTGGATCATGCCCCTCTTCGATGTCGGTACCGTCACGTAGGCTCGTACTCAAAGGGCGTCACCACGCCACACTGCCGATCCGGACCGGGGAGGGGGCCCACGTGCTCATCGACACGTACGGCCGAGTGGCCACCGATCTGCGGGTTTCACTGACCGACCGGTGCAATCTGCGGTGCACGTACTGCATGCCGGAAGAGGGCCTGCAGTGGCTGGCCAAGCCGGACCTGCTCACGGACGACGAGATCGTCCGGCTCATCCGCATAGCCGTCACGCGCCTCGGCATCGAGGAAGTCCGCTTCACCGGCGGCGAGCCCCTGCTCCGCCCCGGCCTCGTCGGCATCGTCGAGCGCTGCGCCGCCCTGGAGCCGCGCCCCAAGATGTCCCTGACGACGAACGGCATCGGCCTCAAGCGCACCGCCAAGGCCCTGAAGGAGGCGGGCCTCGACCGGGTCAACGTCTCCCTGGACACCCTGCGCCCGGACGTCTTCAAGACCCTCACCCGCCGCGACCGCCACCGCGACGTCCTCGAAGGGCTCGAAGCCGCCCGCGAGGCGGGCCTGACCCCGGTCAAGGTCAACTCCGTCCTGATGCCGGGCCTGAACGACGACGAGGCCCCGGACCTCCTCGCCTGGGCCGTGGAGAACGACTACGAACTGCGCTTCATCGAGCAGATGCCCCTGGACGCCCAGCACGGCTGGAAGCGCGACGGCATGATCACGGCCGGTGACATCCTGACCTCGCTGCGCACCCGCTTCACCCTCACCGAGGAGGGCTCCGAGAAGCGCGGCTCCGCCCCGGCCGAGCGCTGGGTCGTCGACGGCGGCCCGCACCGCGTCGGCGTGATCGCCTCCGTCACGCGCCCGTTCTGCTCCGCCTGCGACCGCACCCGCCTCACGGCCGACGGCCAGGTGCGCACCTGCCTGTTCGCCAGCGAGGAGACCGACCTGCGGGCGGCGCTGCGGGCGGCGCCCGAGGGTGCCGAAGGTCCCGACGAGGGCGCGGACGAGGAGATCGCCCGCATCTGGCGGCTCGCGATGTGGGGCAAGAAGGCGGGCTCCGGCCTCGACGACCCGTCGTTCCTCCAGCCCGACCGGCCGATGTCGGCGATCGGCGGCTAGTGCCGGGTCAGCCGGTGGAGCCCTCCGGCTGCTCCCACTCGGCGAGCGGCACGACGTCCTTCAAGAAGCCTCGTACGCCCAGGAATTGGGACAGGTGCTCGCGGTGCTCGTCGCACGCGACCCAGGTCTTGCGACGCTCCGGCGTGTGGATCTTCGGGTTGTTCCAGGCGAGCACCCAGACCGCGGCGACGCGGCAGCCCTTGGCGGAACAGATCGGTGTTTCGTCGCTCACGTACTCATCCCAAACAAGGCGACGCCGAGCAGCCACGGGGGGAGCTGCCCGGCGTCGGTCTGTCGCTCCGACGGGGGATGCGGAGCGCGTACGAAGTATGTCACGGGGAACCGGCCGCCTGGCACTGGAACTACATGATTGATCTGAGCATTTCTTGAGCTTGGCGTAAGGTCGACGGTCAACTCTGTTCGCCCGACCGCGCCTTCACGTCCTCGTGCGTGACCCCGGTCACATCTTCCGGGACGGGTTCCGCGGCCCGTTCACGGGTCGCCGTCGGCGGCAGCATCGGCCGCGACGGTGCCGGTACGAAGGTTGACGGCAGCGACGGAGCGTTCTCGCGGCCCGCGTTGGCGATCACCACGGCGACGTACGGAAGCAGCACTCCGAGTACCAGCGCGACCAGAGCGACGTGCCGCTCGACGTTCCAGAGCACCGCGGCGGCAATGACTGAAACAGTACGGACCGACATCGAGATCACATACCGTCGCTGCCGGCCCTTGATGTCGTCCGCGAGGCCTTGCCGGGCCCCGGTGATCCGGAAGACCTGGGCGCTGCTCTGCTTCCGCATCACGTTCCACCGCCTGCCCGTCATGCCAGGCTCTCCCCGGCCTGGACGCTCCACCACGTTACGCCGCGCCTGCGCCGACGCGTAGACCGGGGGGCGGCTCGGCTCCTGGTGGGGGCTGCGTCGCGCCACGTATGGAGGTGCCCGACATGCGCCGTATGGCGGATGGGCCGACACTGAGCGTAATGCTCATGTCGAGCCGTCTGAGGAGGCAGCTATGGGCTGGTTGTGGGCGATCATCGTGGGATTCGTGCTTGGTCTCATCGCCAAGGCGATCCTGCCGGGCAAGCAGCACAGTCCGCTCTGGCTGACGACGATCTTCGGCATCATCGGCGCCGTGCTCGGCAACTGGATGGCCGCGGGCTTCGGCATCGACGAGACCAAGGGCATCGACTGGGGGCGGCACGCCCTCCAGCTGGCCGCGGCGCTCGTGGTGGTGGGTCTCGGCGACGCCGCGTACAAGATGATCAAGGGCGGCAAACAGACGACCTAGCGGCCGGGAGCCGAGCCCGACGGCGGGGAGAAGCAGAGGGGCCGGTCCGTGCGGACCGGCCCCTCTGCCGTGCTGTGCCTGACGGCGCCGTGCTGTGCCTGACGGTCAGGCCGTGGCCCTGATCCGGGCGGTCAGCCCGTGACCTCGACCGCCGCCAGGTTCTTCTTGCCGCGCCGGAGCACCAGCCAGCGCCCGTGCAGCAGGTCGGCGCGGTCCGCCACGGCGTCCTCGGCGGCGACCTTCGTGTTGTTCACGTACGCGCCGCCCTCCTTGACCGTGCGGCGCGCGGCCGACTTGCTCGCCACCAGGCCGACCTCCGCGAACAGGTCCACGACCGGGCCGAGATCGGCGACCTGGATGTGCGGCAGCTCGGACAGCGCCGCCGCCAGCGTCGCCTCGTCCAGGTCGACCAGATCGCCCTGGCCGAACAGCGCCTTCGACGCGGCGATCACGGCCGCGCACTGGTCGGCGCCGTGCACCAGGGTGGTCAGCTCCTCGGCGAGCGCGCGCTGCGCGGCGCGCGCCTGCGGGCGCTCCTCGGTCTGCTTCTCCAGCTCTTCCAGTTCCTCGCGGGAGCGGAAGCTCAGGATGCGCAGGTACGGCGAGATGTCCCGGTCGTCCACGTTCAGCCAGAACTGGTAGAACGCGTACGGCGTCGTCATCTCCGGGTCGAGCCAGACGGCGCCGCCCTCGGTCTTGCCGAACTTGGTGCCGTCGGACTTGGTCATCAGGGGCGTCGCGAGCGCGTGCACGGTCGCGTCCGGCTCCAGGCGGTGGATCAGGTCGATGCCCGCCGTGAGGTTGCCCCACTGGTCGCTGCCGCCCTGCTGCAGGGTGCAGCCGTGGCGGCGGTAGAGCTCCAGGAAGTCCATGCCCTGGAGCAGTTGGTAGCTGAACTCCGTGTAGCTGATGCCCTCCTGCGACTCCAGGCGGCGGGCGACCGAGTCCTTGGTGAGCATCTTGTTCACGCGGAAGTGCTTGCCGATGTCCCGCAGGAACTCGATCGCGGACATCCCCGCGGTCCAGTCCAGGTTGTTGACCATGACCGCGGCGTTCTCGCCCTCGAAGGACAGGAACGGCTCGATCTGCGAGCGCAGCCGGGACACCCAGTTCGCGACCGTCTCCGGGTCGTTCAGGGTGCGCTCCGCGGTCGGCCGCGGGTCGCCGATCTGGCCCGTGGCGCCGCCCACCAGGGCGAGCGGGCGGTGGCCCGCCTGCTGCAGGCGGCGCACGGTCAGGACCTGCACCAGATGCCCGACGTGCAGGCTGGCCGCCGTCGGGTCGAAGCCGCAATAGAACGTGACGGGACCGTCCGCGAGCGCCTTGCGCAGTGCTTCTTCGTCGGTGGACTGCGAGAACAGCCCCCGCCACTTCAGCTCGTCGACGATGTCCGTCACGGGTCTCGTGTCTCCTTGGGTGTGCTTCGACCACGCACCTCGGGGGTGCGGTGTCAGAGGATGCGTGCACCCCGGCGTACCGCGGGTGCGGTCTCCGAGGTTATACGCCCTGGCTGACAGAGCTCATATTGAAATCGGGGACCCGCAGCGCGGGCATCGCGGCCCGGGTGAACCAGTCGCCCCACTCGCGCGGCAGCGTCTTCTCCGTACGGCCCGCCTCAGCGGCCCGCGACAGCAGGTCCACCGGCGACTCGTTGAACCGGAAGTTGTTCACCTCGCCGACCACCTCGCCGTTCTCCACCAGGTACACGCCGTCCCTGGTCAGGCCGGTGAGCAGCAGCGTCGCCGGGTCCACCTCGCGGATGTACCACAGGCAGGTCAGGAGCAGGCCGCGCTCGGTGGCCGCGACCATGTCGTCGAGGGAGCGGTCCGAGCCGCCGTCGAGGATCAGGTTGTCGATCACCGGGGCCACCGGCAGGCCCGTCAGGGCCGCGCTGTGCCGGGTCGTCGTGAGCTGCGCCAGCTCGCCCCCGCGCAGCCACTCGGTGGGCCGCAGCGGCAGTCCGTTGTCGAACACCGACGCGTCGTCGCCGGAGGCGTGCGCGAGGACGAACGGCGCCGACTCCAGGCCCGGCTCGTTCGGGTCGCTGCGCAGCGTCAGCGGCAGCTCCGAGATCCGCTCGCCGACCCGGGTGCCGCCTCCCGGCTTGGAGAACACCGTGCGGCCCTCCGCGGCGTCCCGGCCCGCCGACGACCACAGCTGGTAGATCAGCAGGTCCGCGACGGCGGTCGGCGGAAGCAGCGTCTCGTACCGCCCGGCGGGCAGCTCCACCCGCCGCTCCGCCCAGGCCAGGCGCCGCGCGAGCTCCTCGTCCAGGGCGCCCGGGTCGACGTCCTTGAAGTCACGGGTCGCCCGGCCCGCCCACGCCGAGCGGGTGCGGTCCGGGGACTTCGCGTTCAGCTCCAGGGTGCCGCTCGGCTGGTCGTGGCGCAGCCGCAGCCCCGTCGACGTGCCGAGGTAGGTGGAGGTCAGCTCGTGGTTGGCGAAGCCGTACAGCTCACGGCCGCCCGCCCGGGCGCGGGCGAACGCCTCGCCGAGCGCGGGCGCGAAGTCCACGAAGACCGCCGACGACGTCTCGGCGGGCGCGTCCGTGAAGTCCGGCGACGCCGGGGCGTCGGCCACCAGCGGCTGCGCGTCCTCCGCGGGCCCTCCCGTGCGCGCCGCGGCCTCGGCGGCCCGCACCAGCGGCTCCAGGTCGGCGGCGGTCACCGCGGACCGCGAGACGACACCGGACGCGGTGCCCTCCTTGCCGTCGACCGTGGCGATGACGGTGAGGGTGCGGCCGCGGGTGACGCCGTTCGTGGTGAGCGCGTTGCCGGCCCAGCGCAGGTTCGCGGTCGACTCCTCGTCGGCGATCACCACGCAGCCGTCGGCGGTGGACAGCTCCAGGGCGCGCTCGACGATCTCGTGCGGCTTGGTGGTGCGGCTCATCGACCGGCCTCCTGCGTGGTGTTGAGACGGTGCTTTCCCGGGGAGTAACCCCCGGACCCCCAGCCGATTCCGTGGGTGCCGCAGTTGATCATCGCCCGGCCTCCTGCGTGGTGTTGAGGATGTTGACGCCCGAGAAGAGGGCGGAGGGGCAGCCGTGCGACACGGCCGCGACCTGGCCCGGCTGGGCCTTGCCACAGTTGAAGGCGCCGCCGAGGACGTACGTCTGCGGGCCGCCGATCGCCGTCATCGAGCCCCAGAAGTCGGTGGTCGTCGCCTGGTAGGCGACATCGCGCAGCTGCCCGGTGAGCCGCCCGTTCTCGATCCTGTAGAAGCGCTGTCCCGTGAACTGGAAGTTGTAGCGCTGCATGTCGATGGACCAGGAGCGGTCGCCGACCACGTAGATGCCCCGGTCGACGCCGCTGATCAGGTCCTCCGTGGAGAGCCCGCCGGGATCCGGCTGCAGCGAGACGTTCGCCATGCGCTGCACCGGGACGTGCCCGGGGGAGTCGGCGTACGCGCAGCCGTTGGACCGCTCGAAGCCGGTGAGCTTCGCGATCCGCCGGTCCAGCTGGTAGCCGACGAGGGTGCCGTCCTTGACCAGGTCCCACGACTGCGCGGCCACGCCCTCGTCGTCGTAGCCGATGGTCGCGAGCCCGTGCTCGGCCGTGCGGTCACCCGTCACGTTCATCAGGGACGAGCCGTACGCCAGCTTGCCGAGCTGGTCGAAGGTCGCGAAGGAGGTGCCCGCGTACGCCGCCTCGTAGCCGAGCGCGCGGTCCAGCTCCGTGGCGTGGCCGATGGACTCGTGGATCGTCAGCCACAGGTTCGACGGGTCGACGACGAGGTCGTAGCGGCCCGCCTCGACGCTCGGCGCCCGCATCTTCTCCGCCAACTGCTCCGGGATCCGGTCGAGCTCGCCCGCCCAGTCCCAGGTGTTCCCGGTGAGGTACTCCCAGCCGCGGCCGACCGGCGGGGCGATGGTGCGCATCGAGTCGAACTCGCCGCTGGACTCGTCGACGGCGACGGCGGTCAGTTGCGGATGCAGACGCATCCGCTGCTGGGTGGTCACCGTGCCCGCGGTGTCCGCGTAGAACTTGTTCTCGTGCACGGCGAGCAGCGAGGCGTCCACGTGCGCGACGCCGGCGGCGCCGAGCAGCCGCGCGCTCCACTCCGCGAGCAGCCCCGTCTTCTCCGCGTCCGGCACGGAGAAGGGGTCGATCTCGTACGCGGACACCCAGGTCCGGTCCGCGTGCACCGGCTCGGCCGCGAGCTCCACGCGCTCGTCGGACCCGGCGGCCTTGATCACCTGCGCCGACAGCTTCGCCATCGCGACGGCCTGCGAGGCGACCCGCGCCGCCGCGTCCATCGTCAGATCGACGCCCGAGGCGAACCCCCACGCCCCGTCGTGCACCACCCGCACCGCGTATCCCAGATCCGTGGTGTCGGACGACCCGGCCGGCTTGGCGTCCCGCAGCCGCCAGGACGCGCTGCGCACCCGCTCGAGCCGGAAGTCCGCGTGCTGGGCGCCCAGCGCCCGCGCGCGGGCGAGCGCGGCGTCGGCGAGCGCCCGCAACGGGAGTGCCAGAAATGATTGATCGATTTCGTGGGGCACAGGTGGAATCCCTTCGGTGCTCGCCTGCTCTGGCCGTCGCAGGCAGTGAATCATGTTCGACCGGTCGTATCCGCTGGAAATCCACACAGCTCGGCGTCGAGTCGGTGGCTGCTCGTCGACGCGTGGCTGGATCCGGGAAGACGCCTGCCCAACTGTCGTCGAGGGGCGCGAGGCGGGAGGCGATCCGGGGTGGGCGCGCCTCGGCGTTGCCCCCGCGAAGACGGTCTGCGACCCCTGAGTTTCCGAGAGGCGGCCACATTGTCAGTGGCAAGTGACAGTATCTGCCCATGCAGGAGTGGGGGCAGGAATTTCGTGCATGGCTCATGTCGCTCGACGAGCGCGGTATGCGACGACTGCTGACATACCATCAGTGCCTGCGGCGCAGGAACTGCGACGCCCATCGGCGCCGAGTCAGGGATCCGAAAGGCGTCCCCGGGGTGTCGCGGCGCGAAGTGCATTCGGCGCGCGTGTGGTTGACCACGGCATCCGAGTCGAACCTCTTGGGTGTGTCCGCTTGCGGTGTCGCCTGGGCGGCACACGTGCTGGACAGCTTCTACGGGTTCCCGCGAAGCGTGGTGAGGGATCCTACGGACAGTCAACTGTCCTTGATGTTCAAGGTCCTTGAACCACCGCTGGCGCGATGTGCTCTCTACGGCCTGCTCCGGCCGGGGGTGAAGGGACAGCCCGCCGCAGCGATCGCGGTGGTGAACCGTGAGCGGCTCACCCTGTTTGCAGAGCGCGAACCTCCCCCGAACGCACGGGAGATAGGACCAGCGCTCGCCGACGAGAGCGGCACGGTCGAGCGAGAGAGCGAGCAGGAGGGAAGAGCCGCAGAGATGGGCGAGGAGAAGGCGGATCCTGAGATGGCGGCAGCGACGGATTCCTCGAAGGAAGGCGCGTGCAGCGACACCGCCGGCACGGATGAAGCCCGGGGTGTTCTGGCCGAGCTGCGGTCCGGCGGTGCGGAGCTGGTCCAGGCGCTGCGCGGCGTTGCTGCCGAGGTGGCGGAAGGGAAAGCTCCGGAGGAAACGCAGACTGTTGGTGCCCAGCTGTCCGCCTGGGTCCACGCGCGCGCCCTGCTGGCGCAGTCGGTTGCCGTCCAGGGGGTCCGCTGGCCTGCCGGAGAGGGCTATGAGGAGTTGGATGCCGAACTCGACCGGATCGACGCGCTCCGTGTAGAACGAGCGCGCCGGGCAGGTCAGTTGGCGAAGCTCAGGCAGCGAGCCGCCCAGTACGAGCAGTGGATCGCGGACGCGGAGGGCGAAGCCGAGGCCGAGGGGTTACGGATGGCCTTAGACGGGATCCTCGACCGAATCTCTGCGCTTGAGGGTGTCGACGAGGGTGCGGCACCCCGCCAGGCGACTCCGACATCCGCGTCCGGCCAGGTGACGCAGGTGCCCGACGCCACCGAGAGTCGGGACGCGATGTCGCAGGACGTCGCATCTCCGTCGTCCGCATCGACTGAAGCGGCGACATGCGGACAGGCCCGGGAATCGTCCGAGGAGCAGGGCCCTTCCGAGGGAACGCCGGGGGAGAGCGCACAGCGACCGGAGCGCGAGAACCGTCCGCAGCCCTCGACGGAGCCGACCTCAGCCCTTTCGGCTCAGCAGCGAACGGTGTCGCCGACACAGGGGCAGACCCGTGCTCAGGACCACGCCCAGGGACAGGACCGAAACCGAGCCCATCGTCCGGTGCAGACCGAACGGGAGAGTCTCGGCACGGAACCCACCGCCGATGAGGAGTCCGCCGCCCTCACCGCGCCGCCCACAGACGCCTTGGCGGAGCCCGCATCCGGCGAGCCTGTCGACATGCCCCACAGGGCAGTGGACCTGACGCTGCCCTGGAGCACGGGAGAACGAGTCCCTCCTGTGGTGGAACTCGTCGGGCACGGTCGGATGGCACACGCCTACTGGATGACCGAGGCGTCGGACGAGTCCGCCGCCCGGGCCAAGGCGCTTGCCTTCACGGCGGCCGCCTTCGCCTGCGTCGACGTGGACGGCGCCACACAGGCACAGATGGAGTACGACTTCGCGGCCGCGGAGCTCGTGGAGGACCGGGAAGCCCATCTTGTGGCCACCGTGGCGGCCCTGAGGGCCGGTCTCACCGCTGGGTGGCCGCACGCGCTCGTCAGCGACTTCTCCATGCCGGCCGGACTCTCGGTGCCCTGGCAGGACCTGCTGACAGTACTCGTGACGGCTGTTCGGGAGTGCCAGACGTTCGTCCCCGGGGCCGTCGACGACTCCCTTGAGACGGAACACCGTCCCACCACGAAGGACATCGAGGAATCCGCCCGGGTCCTCCTCGAGGACCTCCCTCGCCGGAAGATCAAGTACCAGCGCGCCTCTCGGGTGCTTCAGTACCTGACAGGCCCGTCGGGACAGTTGAACCAGGCGTTGAGGGTGGTTCTCCAGTGGGCTCGCTCCAACAACGACGACGGTGCGGCCTTGCGGGCGATCAGCGACGATCTCTGCCGGGGCGAGCGCGCCGACTGGCTCATCGAGGACGCGGACAGCCGCTTCCGCACCCCGAAGCAGGCACGGGAACCCATCCACTCGGGCGCCCTGCGCCAGTTGCAGACGACGATCCGGTCGGTTGCCGAACTGGTGACGAAGGCGGAGGCGATGGCTGCCGCCGACCGAGCTCGGAAAGCCGCCTCGGGAACCCAGGTCCCCCAACTCGAGGCAGCTGTCCTGGAGGTGGCGTCCTACGACGTGCCGGCCGGAGTCGGCGGAGCCGCGCTCGGTCTCCTCAGGACCTGGCTGACCGGTGAATTCGTGGGCACCGGTGAATCTCTCGTGAAGCCGGACAACGCCTTGCTGCCGTCCGAGGACTGTCTCCTTTTCGTACCGCAGTTGCCGCGTGACGCCGACGGCCGACCCGACCTTGCTGACCCCCGCACGGCCCACTCCATGACCGGTCTTCTGACTCCCGCCTCGCCCGACACCGCTCTGGATGACTACCTGAGCCGAGGCGATCTCCACCTGGCCCGGGCCCTGGCGCGGGCTGTGGAGAGACGGGTCACGTCCGACCCGGACACGGGGCGAGACTGGCAGGAGGACGCCACACGGCGCTGCCGCGAGGCCGAGAAGACGTGGCGGCGCAAGATCGCGGAACGTCACGGTGTGGCCGCGTCCCACCTGGCGCAGATCAGGACGCTCAACCTGATGCAGCCCGACACCGAGCGCGAGTTCACCGGGCGCCTCCAGGAGTTCGCGGACGGAGACGAACAGGGACGCTGCCGGTACGCACTGGAGGCCTTGCGTGAGCTCGTGGCGGAGCTCACGAAGCTGGTCGCCGAATCCACCAAACTGCTGCGGGACAGACTGGACGCACTCAGGCTCGACCCCGAGCGTCCTCTCTCGGAGCCCGACCACGACCGGATCCTGCGTCTGATCGACGAGGGCGACACGGTCACCGCTCAGGAGTTCCTCGCCCTGACCGAGAGCAGCCAGAGGTTGCCCGACGGCCCGGACGACGAGGGGGTCGAGCTGCGCGAGTTCCTTCAAGGGCTGACCGGTCCGGCGGCTCCCGCGCCCGGAGGCGACGGTGTCCCCGCGGGCTGGTGGGCCGACCGCTTTGGGTCCGGCACCAAACTCACCCGCAACGCCGAGGACGGCCTCGCCTCCTGGAAGGCCCTGTGCACCAAGAAGGGCCGGAACAGTGACTGGAGTCACCACCTGCCCAAGGTCCTGCGCCTGCTGGGACTGAAACCGGTGGCACCCTTCCAGGCCGAGCGCATGGGCCAGGGTGTGCGGAGGTTCAAGGGGCGCGCGAGCGTGACCGAGGGTGCTGGGTACGTCGCGGCGCTTGGTTCTCGTGCGACGTCGTACACGATAGTTCTCATATGGGAAGAGCAGCGCGCGGAGGGACCGCTCGCCCACCTCGAAGACGCCGACGTCGACGCCAACATCGTGATCTATCTGCATCCGCTCGGGCTGGAAGGGCGGCGCACGCTCACCGAAGTGGCGCGGCGGCGAGCGCAGCAGGCCCTCGTTGTCGACCCGGCGGTCTTCGGCTGGATGGCGGCGCGTACGCCGGGCGCGTTTCGCGCGCTGCAGCGCGTGACGCTCCCCTGGGCCGCGTACGACCCCTACACGCCGTTCGTCGCGGGCGCGGTGCCCCCCGAGGTCTTCTACGGCCGTGACAAGGAACTGCGGGAGGTGATGAACCCGGAAGGTGGCCTCTTCCTCTATGGCGGGCGCCAGTTGGGCAAGTCCGCGCTGCTGCGCAGGGTGGCCGAGCTCTTCCCGAGCCATTCCGAGTCCAACGTGGCCGTCTATCTGGACCTCGTGAAGGCCGAGATCGGCCAGGCCGAATCCCCCGAGCGGATTTGGAACCTGCTCGCCGAGGACCTGAAGCGCCAGCGTGTCATCGACTCCAAGAGGGTTTCGGACCACGCGGGGCCCGACGTTGTCGCCAGGGAGATCCGAAGCTGGTTGGACGCGCACGATTCCCGTCGACTGCTGATCCTCGCCGACGAAGCGGACGCCTTCTTGACGGCCGACTCACGCCGGGTATTCCGCTCCGGCGGCGAGTCCACGTTCCAGAACGTCAAACGGTTCCAGCACCTGATGGAGCAGACCGACAGGCGGCTCAAAGTCGTGTTCGCAGGCCTGCATCAGGTGCAGCGATTCGGCGAGTTGTCCAATGTGTCCACAGCTCACGGCGGCCCCGACGTCCTGGTCGGCCCGCTCAACCCGACCGCCGCCGTGCGTCTGGTCACCGAGCCCATGACGGCGTTGGGCTTCGTCTTCGAGCGTCCGGAACTCGTATGGCGCATCCTGGCCATCACCAACTACCAGGCCAACCTGGTGCAGATCTTCTGCAGCGAGCTCGTGCAGACCCTCCAGGAGCGTGCCCAGCGCGGTCACGCCCGCCCCACGCTGATCACGGAGGCGGATGTCCAAGAAGTGGCCGGGTCGGACACCGTCCGCACACGCTTGGCGGAGCGGCTGCGCTTCACGATCAATCTGGAGGACCGCTATCGCGTCCTGACGCTGGTTATCGCGTTGCGCAGCCTCGCCAATGGCTATCGTGGCGACTACTCCGCCGAGGAACTGCTGCGCTGGGCCGGTGAAGCATGGCCCGCGGGCTTCCAGGGGCTGGGTGTCAAGCAGGTGCAGATCTATCTCAAGGAGATGGTCGGCCTGGGCCTTCTCGTCCAACTGGGCGACCGCTCGCGGTTCGCCGTGCGCAGTCCCAACGTCGTGAACATGCTCGGCACACGTGAGGAGCTCGAACTGGAGCTCCGAGAGACCGAGTTCAGCCAGCCGTATGAATACGACCCTCGAGCAGCCCGGCGGCTTCTGGGGCGTGACAGTCTGAGCAACGCCCAGCAGTTCGTGACGCGCTACAGCCCTCTCACCGAAGGACAACTGCACGAAGCGGCCCAGCCCGGGGTCACGGTGATCGGCACCACGCGGCTGTATCGGCCAGAGCTGATGATCGTCGCGGCGGGGAAATTCGCAGAGGCGCGAGGCGTGGAGGTGCGCGGCCTCTCAGCGCAGGAAGACCTCCGCGTCGCGCTCGCTGCCGCGTCCAGGTTGCGTCGGAACTACGTTCTCACCGTTGATCTGCGGGGGGCCGCGGCTCCCGCGCTGATCGACGCGGTGGACGCGTGCGCGCAGCATGCCGGACCTGCCGCCGACTCCCATATACGGCAGGCCGAAGGACGCAAGCGCTCCGGCCATCGGTCCGTCCTCGTGGTCGCCGACGCACTGACCGTGGGCGACCTGCGGGACCTCAGGGAGGAGGACCAGCCTGCGGTGCGATTCCTGCACCCGGAGCGCTGGACGGTGGAGAGCCTTCGCGCCTGGCCCGAATGCCCGTTCGTGTCCAGGGCGGAGCGCTCCCGGCTCATCCAGGTCACGGGGGGTTGGGCCTCGTGGGTGGAGCTCGCCATCGCGGATGTCGTCAAGAGAGGTGCGACGCTCGACAACGCGCTGGACTCAGTGAGCCGGACGATCCAGAAGCGCGACAATCTCGACAAGCACTGCGAATGGGCCGGTTTGGAACGCCGCGACCTGGACCTGCTGGGTATGTGGAACGGATACGTCAACGAGGCGCAGGGAGTGCCCATAGACGACGTGGCGGCGGCGGTGGAACTCTCCGAGCAGGACGCGAAGGCCTGGTTGATCCGCCTGGACCGGCTGGGAATCGTCGATGAGGCTGACGATGGGATCACCGTGGATCCGGTGACTTTCCGCGCTGTTCGGGCCCGCTTCTCCGGGGCGTGATCACCATGCGTCTGACAGGGGAGGATCTGGGCAGGCTGCCGGGAGTGCGTGACCAACTCGAACGCATTGGGGCCGATCTGGCCCTGGGCCGCAGTTGCCTGTGGCTGATGCCGGACGAGTTGGTCGCCCACGGGATCGCGGGGGAACTGCACCGCATGGTGCTGGATCGCTGTCCTGAACGCATTGACGTGCCTGAGCCGACAACAGCCACGGAACAGCCGCCGAAGACGTTCGAAACCTCATGGCCACCGTACGCGGCAGGTGATGTGCCGTTGCTCGACGGCTTCGATGACGGATTCGACATCGGATGGGACTTCCCGCGTGCATGCGCCGATGCGCCGCGCTCGCCCCGGGACACAGGCCCGTCGGAACTCATGAGCAGGCTTGCCAAGGAGCTCTCCGTAGACCCGGGCCGAACGGTCGACGAACTGACCGACCCCGTAGCTCAGTGGCGTCCGGTGATAGGGATCAGGGCGTGGGCCGAGCCCGGTTCGGCACAAGGCCCGGGAGGGCGAGAAGCGGATCGCGGGCAAGACATCGCCCGGCTTGTCCGGGCTCTGGGGGCGGCGGCGAAGGACGTCGGGCTTCCTCCGGAGAAACGGCCGAGGGTCATGGTGACCAGCCGTCTCCAGGATCTGCCCTCGCTGCTCCCCGACGAACTGGAACTGGAGCTGGCGACCAGCGCCGTCCATTGGTGGTGGGGGACGATGGGCCGACTGGACACGGCCACTCTCCTGGCCGGCCTTCGCGGGTCCCTGATCCCCGGCCCGTCCCGTACGAGCGGTGCGGCTCTGCGTACTCGTGTGCTGCGCGCGGTGCGTGAGGAGGTGGTGGGGGAGTTGTCCGGGCCCGACATCGGCCTCGCGATGGAGCTCCTCGGCCGGTGGGACGGCAGCGACCGCACCCTCGACGAGAGCCTGCGCGCCTGCCTGGTGGCGCTGCGGCGGGATCTTGGTTCGGACTGTCCCGCGATACGCAGCGGTGCGGGCGTCCAGCACAAGCCGCCCTCGGCTCTGCGTCAGGCGTGGGCGGACGGAATCGTCCAGTCCTGGGAGGGAAGGCCCAGGGTCCACCCTGCGGTGTGGCACAGGGACGGGGGATCGGGCCGCCCTGATCAGCTCAACATCCTGGTCAGCCAGGCGCAGGCCCGAGTGCTGATGCCTTGGCTCGAAGACGCGCGCCGACGGCTCGCGGAAGTGGCGCTCGCGTACGTGAACCGTCCGGTGAAGGAGCTCGTGGAACTCCATATGAGGAACAGGCTCCCTGACTATCGCACCCGTCCTGAGCGGACGTTCAGGTGTGCGGAGCCCGGTGATCTGCTGCGTGCCTGCAACGAGGAGCATGTTCGGCTGCCGTCAGAGGAACGACGGTTACTCAGGAGCCTGGTCGCAGCTCGCAACGCGCTGTCCCACCGGGAGGCGCTGAGTGACAGCGCGCTCGGAGAGCTGTGCGAAAGGCTCGCAGAAGCGGACCGTCGCTGGGTCCGGGACGAGTAGACCTGGATCAGACACATCACGTCGACAAAACGATTATTTAAGGGCAAATAGTGACGTGCCGCGTCGGCAGTGCGTCATGTCGCACGGACCGTGTCCGCATCGCCATGAGCGCACGCACTGTAGGAACCTGACAGGAGGCGGGACTAGCCACTGTCGGTGCCCGATTGTCATGGAGCGGGGCGAGACCGATAAGTTTTCCGAGAAGCCGCCTGTCATCCTGGTGTTCGGGTCGGCGTATCAGACCGCTATCGAAAGGGTGATCCGTTGAGCCGCTCGGTTCTCGTCACTGGAGGAAACCGGGGCATCGGCCTCGCCATCGCCCGCGCGTTCGCCGACGCCGGCGACAAGGTCGCGATCACCTACCGCTCGGGTGAGCCGCCCAAGGACCTCACCGCTGCCGGCGTCCTCGCCGTCAAGTGCGACATCACCGACACCGAGATGGTGGAGCAGGCCTACAAGGAGATCGAGGAGAAGCACGGAGCCGTCGAGGTCCTGGTTGCCAACGCGGGCATCACCAAGGACCAGCTCCTGATGCGCATGTCCGAGGAGGACTTCACGTCCGTCCTCGACACCAACCTCACCGGCACCTTCCGCGTCGTGAAGCGGGCCAACCGCGGCATGCTGCGCGCCCGCAAGGGCCGGGTCGTCCTCATTTCCTCGGTGGTGGGCCTCTACGGCGGGCCAGGGCAGGCGAACTACGCCGCCTCCAAGGCGGGCCTGGTCGGCTTCGCGCGTTCGCTCGCCCGGGAGCTGGGCTCTCGCAACCTCACCTTCAACGTCGTCGCGCCCGGTTTTGTCGACACCGACATGACCCAGGTGCTGACGGACGAGCAGCGCGCGAACATCGTGTCGCAGGTGCCGCTCGGCCGTTACGCCAAGCCCGAGGAGATCGCCGCGACGGTGAAGTTCCTCGCGTCGGACGACGCCTCGTACATCACTGGAGCCGTCATCCCGGTTGACGGCGGATTGGGCATGGGTCACTGATCACCATGAGCGGAATTCTCGACGGCAAGCGCATCCTCGTCACGGGCGTCCTCACGGAGGGCTCCATCGCCTTCCACGCGGCGAAGGTCGCCCAGGAGCAGGGCGCCGAGGTCGTCCTCACCGGCTTCGGCCGCGTCACGCTCGTGGAGCGCATCGCCAAGCGGCTGCCCAAGCCCACCACGGTCATCGAGATGGACGTGACCGACCAGGAGCACCTGGACTCGCTGGCCGCCAAGGTCAACGAGTACTTCGGCGACGACGAGGGCATCGACGGCGTCGTCCACTCGATCGCCTTCGGCCCGCAGGGCGCCTTCAACTTCCTGGAGGCGGACTGGGCGGACGTCTCGACGGCCCTCCAGGTCTCGGCGTACTCCCTGAAGTCGCTCACCATGGCGCTGCTCCCGCTGATGGAGAAGCGCGGCGGCGGCTCGGTCGTCGGCATCACCTTCGACGGCTCCATCGCCTGGCCGAAGTACGACTGGATGGGCGTCGCCAAGGCCGCCCTGGAGTCCACCGGGCGCTACCTGGCGCGTGACCTCGGCGGCCGCAACGTCCGCGTCAACATGGTCTCGGCCGGCCCGATCAAGTCCATGGCCGCCAAGTCCATCCCGGGCTTCGAGGAGCTCGCGGACGTGTGGAACCACCGCGCCCCCATCGGCTGGGACCTCACCGACCCGGAGCCCGCGGGCCGCGGCGTCGTCGGCCTCCTGTCGGACTTCTTCCCGAAGACGACGGGCGAGGTCGTGCACGTCGACGGCGGCGTCCACATGATGGGTGCCTGAGCAGGTCCTCGTACGAGTCCGTACGTGCCTTTCGTACGTGGCCGACGCCCCGTCCCCCGCAGCGCGCGGGAGGCGGGGCGTCGCCCGTTCGGCCGCCTGACCGGGCGCGCCCGGGCCCGGGCCGCGCACCCTGAAGTGTGCGCTGGTCACCTGGTGCGGTGCTCGCCGCCCTCGCCCTGCTCGTCGCCCTCCCCTATGACGCCGCGTCCCACACGGCCGGGGGAGCGGTGACCCGCGCGGCCGACGGCGGTGACCGGGGCGGGGCCGCGCGACCGGCCCGCGAGGACCGGCCGTTCGGCGCGGAGTGCCGCAGCAGCGTGCAGGGGTCGACGGCCGTCGCGTACTGCCACAACCCCTACCCCGAGACCGACCGGGTCCGGCTGCACATCGAGTGCGACCGGTGGTGGGACGTCGACAGCGACAGCGCTCCGGTGGCCGCGGGACCGGCCGGGACGGTGCGGCTCACCGGGCGGTGCTGGAAGGAGATCCGCTCGGTGTGGGTCAGCCACCAGCGGTGAGGCCGGACAGTGGTGGGGCGGGACAGCGATGGGGCCGGACAGCGGTGGGGCGGGCGGACGTCAGGCGTCGGCCGCCAAGCGCTCCGGGCGGCACAGGTAGGGGTAGCTGGCCGCCTCCGCCGCCGCGGCCTCGGCGTCCCCCGCCCGGATCGCCTCGACCAGGCGCCCGTGGTCCATGTAGGCCTCCGGCGTCAGCTCCCGGCCGATGTCCTCGCGCAGCCAGTCCCGCAGCACCTCGCCCAGGTCCGCGTACATGGCCGTCATGACGTCGTTGTGCGACGCGGCCACCACCGCGAGGTGCAGCGTCGAGTCGGCCGTCACGAACGCCTCGGCGTCGCCCGAGGCCCAGGCCTCCTCGCGGCGCGCGAGCAGCGTGTCCAGCTGTCGCAGGTCCCGCTCGGTGCGCCGCTCGGCGGCCAGCTTCGCGGCGCTCGACTCCAGCGTGGCGCGCAGCTCCGCGATGTGCCGCGGGTGGGCGTCGGCGAACCTGCGCTGCATCACGCCCGCGAGCTCGCTGGTCGCGACCACATAGGTGCCCGAGCCCTGCCGGATGTCGAGCAGGCCGTTGTGGGCGAGGGCGCGGACCGCCTCCCGCACCGTGTTCCTGGCCACGCCGAGCTGCTCGACCAGCTCGGGCTCGGTGGGGATGCGGGAGCCCACCGGCCACTCGCCGGACGAGATCTGGTTGCGCAGCTCGGAGATGACCTGCTCGGAGAGCGCCGAGCGGCGCGGCGTGGTCAGGGGCATGGCGTTCCTTCGGGCGAGCGGTCGGACGGGAGGCCGGACGGTGATCGGGCGGGTGCCCGCTGGTGCTTGCATCGTGAAACGGATTGGACAGCCAATCATCCCATGATTCTATGATGGCTCTCATGGCGAGTGAGGAAGCGAAGACGACGAGTCCCGCGACGGGTACGGCCACGGGTACGGCGACGACGGCACCGAAGGTGCTCACGGGACGCGCGAGCGGCACCGGTGGTACCGACGAGACCGGCGGGGCCGGACCCGCGCGAGCCGCGGCGACGGCCGTGAAACAGCAGCCCACGCGCGCGTGGACGACGCGCCTCGTGATCGTCGGCATCGTCCTCGCGGCCCTCAATCTGCGGCCCGCCATCACCAGCCTCGGCGCCCTCCTCGAAGAGGTGCGCGACGGCCTCGGCATGAGCGGCACCCTCGCCGGCCTCCTCACCTCCGTGCCGCCGCTGTGCTTCGCGGCCTTCGGCAGCCTCGCGCCCCGCTTCGCCCGGCGCTTCGGCGCGGGCGCGGTGGTGTGCGGCGGCATGGTGGCCATCGCCACGGGCCTGCTGATACGCCCCTTCCTGGGCGGCACCGTCGGCTTCCTGGCCGCGAGCGCGCTCGCGCTGATGGGCATCGCCGTCAGCAACGTCCTGATGCCGGTGATCGTCAAGCGCTGGTTCCCGGACCGCGTCGGCTCGATGACCGGCCTGTACTCCATGGCCCTCGCGCTCGGCACCTCGCTCGCCGCCGCCGTCACCGTGCCGGTGACCGACGCGCTCGGCGGCAGCTGGCGCGCGGGCCTCGCCATCTGGGCGGCGGTGGCCGTCGTGGCCGTCGTGCCGTGGATCCCGCTGGTGCGCGACCGCGGGAACGCCGTCGGCTCCGAGCGGGTGCCCGCGGCCGTCCGGCAGCAGGACGAGGGCCTGCGCATCACCCACAGCCGCACCGCCTGGGCGCTGGCCTGCTTCTTCGGCCTCCAGGCCACCGCCGCGTACATCACGATGGGCTGGCTGCCGCAGATCTTCCGGGACGCGGGCGTGCCCGCCGGTGAGGCCGGTGTGCTGCTTGCCGTCACGATGGCCATGGGCGTGCCCCTCGCCTTCGTCATCCCGCGCGTGGCGACGCGCCTCACCCACCAGGGTCCCGTGGTGGTCGCCCTCGGCGCCTGCGGGCTCGCCGGGTACGCGGGCCTGTACTTCGCCCCGGCGGGCGGCGCCTGGGCCTGGGCGCTGCTGTGCGGCATCTCCAACTGCGCCTTCCCGCTGGCCCTCACGATGGTCGGCATGCGCGCCAAGAGCAGCGCGGGTGTGGCCAAGCTGTCCGCCTTCGCGCAGAGCACCGGCTATCTGATCTCGATCCCGGGACCGCTGCTCGTCGGCGTCCTCTACCAGCACAGCGGCGGTTGGGGCCTGCCGATCGCGCTCATGGCGGGCCTGATGGTGCCGCAGATCGCCGTCGGCGTCCTCGCGGGCCGCGACCGCACCATCGAGGACGAGGTGGCGCAGCGGGCGGAGGCCGCGCGGGCGACTGCCTGAGCCCGGGGGCCGCGACAGTCTGGCCCAGGGGACCGCGACTGCCCGACCCCGGGGACCGCGGTCCGCCCGCGGGGTGCGAGACTGGCCCCATGCCAGTGCTCGACCCGAACCCCCAGAACGGCCAGAAGAAGCTGCTCCTCGTGCTCGGCGCGATGCTGGCCATCACCGTGATCATCGGAATCGTCGCGACGGTGGCCTCCCCCTGACGATCCCTCAGCAGGCGGCGCGGGGCCCCCGCGTCGCAGGATGGTGGGGCTAGCACCACCATCCCCTAGGGGGCCAGTGTCAGGGTTAACTGGGTGGATCACCGGATGGGTTGAGGGCGCCGGACTCCGTACCTTCGAGATGTGGCCGCGAAGACGCGGCACGGAGCACTCGAAGACCATGGAGGCGGCATGTCGGCCCGTTCGCACACTCGACGCGATCCGGCGGACCAGGCGAAGCCGGCCGGCATCGAGATCCAGCTGCCCTGGTGGTCCATCGCCCTCCCCGCGATCGCCTTCGCGGCCCTGCTCCTGCTGATACTGAACCCGGCGGACGCCCACGCGGCGAGCAGCGAGCCCGCGGTCACGGACATCCTGGAGCGCCTGCGGGACATGCTGCGCATCGCGGCGTGACGCGGAGATCGTGAGCGATTGCCCCCACGGCGCGGCGCGCGGCCCCGGCACCGCCCCTGACCTCGTGGGTCACCCTTCGAAAGCCCTGTCACCCGTGCTGACGGAGCCCGTCAACTCCCTGCGCCCGATGGCGTGTTTCATGCGAAGCTGGGACGCATGAGCGTCGCAGAACCCCGCAGGATTGTCCTCTTCCGGCATGCGAAGGCCGACTGGCCCCAAGTGACCGACCACGAGCGCCCGCTCGCCGAGCGCGGCCGCAGGGACGCCCCCGTGGCCGGTCGCAGACTGGCCGAGAGCGGCATCGCCTTCGACCTCGCCCTCTGCTCGACCGCCGCCAGGACCCGTGAGACCTGGAAGCTCGCCGTCCCGGAGCTCACCCAGCGCCCCCGGACGGTCTACGAGGACCGGGTCTACGAGGCGTCCCCCGGCGAGCTGATCGCCGTGCTCAACGAAACCCCGGACGACGTCAGGGACCTGATCCTGATCGGCCACAACCCCGGCGTCCACGGCCTCGCCGACGTCCTCAGCGGCGATGCCGAGGGCGACGCCCAGGTGCGGATGAACCGCCGCGGCTTCCCGACGTCGGCGTTCGCCGTCCTGACGTACACCGGGTCGTGGAAGGGCCTGGAGCCGGGGACGGCGACCCTGGTGGACTACTGGGCGCCGTCGGAGTAGCAGGACCGATACACCCGCGCTGGCCTGCTCCGACCTGCTCAGACCTGCTCGGGCCCGCCCGATCCGATCCGACCTGCTGTGATCCACGAGAAGGGCCCGGCGTCGAGGGACGCCGGGCCCGCGTGCTCCTGCCCCTGCTCCTGCCCTTAGTCCTGGTCCAGGTGCATGTCCGCGGCCTCGACCTCTTCGCGGGTGATGCCGAGGAGGTACAGGACGGTGTCGAGGAAGGGGACGTTCACCGCGGTGTGGGCGGCCTCGCGGACCATCGGCTTGGCGTTGAAGGCGACGCCCAGGCCGGCGGCGTTGAGCATGTCCAGGTCGTTGGCGCCGTCGCCGATCGCCACGGTCTGCTCCAGCGGCACGCCCGCCTCGGCGGCGAAGCGGCGAAGCAGCCGGGCCTTGCCCGCGCGGTCGACGATCTCGCCGGTCACCCTGCCGGTGAGCCTGCCGTCGACGATCTCCAGGGTGTTGGCGTGCGCGAAGTCCAGGCCGAGACGTTCCTTCAGGTCGTCGGTGACCTGGGTGAAGCCGCCCGAGACGACACCGACTTGATAGCCGAGGCGCTTGAGGGTGCGGATGAGCGTACGGGCGCCGGGGGTCAGCCGGACCTCGGTCCTGACCTTGTCCACGGCGGACACGTCCAGGTCCTTGAGCAGCGCGACCCGGGCGTGCAGCGACTCCTCGAAGTCCAGCTCGCCGCGCATGGCCGCGGTGGTCACGGCGGCGACCTCCTCCTCGCAGCCCGCGTGCGCGGCGAAGAGCTCGATCACCTCGTCCTGGATGAGGGTCGAGTCGACGTCCATCACGACCAGGCGCTGGGCGCGGCGGTGCAGGCCCGCCGCCACGACCGCGATGTCCACGCCGAGGGCGTGCGCCTCCGTCGCGAGGGCGGTGCGCAGCGGCTCGGTCTCCGTGCCGGAGACGGCGAACTCCACTGCTGTGACCGGGTACTTGGCGAGGCGGAAGACACGGTC
This sequence comes from Streptomyces sp. RK9, assembly GCF_045070545.1. NCBI lineage: Bacteria > Bacillati > Actinomycetota > Actinomycetes > Kitasatosporales > Streptomycetaceae > Streptomyces > Streptomyces sp. RK9. The sequence goes on from NZ_CP173703.1 coordinate 2,690,663, forward strand.
GATGTTGCCGCCCGTGGCCGTGATGCAGGCGGCGATCGCGGCCGTCGACTCCGCGGTGAGGGGGTGGCCGAGCACCGTCACCAGGGAGCGGCCGAGGCCGCGCGGGCGGTTGTCGCCGTGGCCCGAGATGATCTCGGCCTGGAGCTTCACGGACTCCGCCCAGCTGTGGACGGTGGCCCGCAGGTCGCCCTCCATGCCGGGCGGCGGTGCGGTGACCAGGGCGCACAGCACTATCCGGCCACGGGTCACGACCTGCTCGATGTCGACGACATCGACGGAGTACGCGGCGAGGGTGTCGAAGAGTCCGGCGGTGATGCCTGGGCGGTCCTTGCCGAAGATCTTGACCAGAAGGGTGGGGAGGTCGGCGGAGGCGCCGGGACCTGCTGCGGTGGGCTCGCCGGAGGTCGGCGGGGGCGTCGAGGCACTCATGGTGATCCCCACGGTATCTGGCCGGGTCGGCCTGGTGGCGGGCCTGTCCGACCCTCGGACGGCGCCACCCCGGACGCTGGCGGTCCCTTTGCCTGGGGGCCTCGGGCGGGCTGTCGGGTGTTCACCTGTGGGCGGTGGGGGTGTGGTCCTGGGGGGCGGTGTCCCAGGGAGCCATGTCTCGTGGCGGCGGCCCAGGGTGCGATGTCCTGGCGGCGGCCCACGGAGCCATGTCCTGGCGGCGGCCCAGGGCGCCGTGCACAGCCTGGCCCGGCGGCACCACACGACGGCTCTCGCCTTGCGGCATCTCGGCGCGGCACGCGCCCTGCGGCGACCCCGGGCGACGGCGGCCCTCGCTTTGCGGCACCGCACGGCTGTCCCGGCTGCGCGGCACCCCGAGACGGCGCGCACCCCTGCGGCGGCCCGCAGCTCGCCTTGGCCGGGCCGTCGCTTTGCGGCACCTCACGCTGGCCCTGCGTCGCGGCATCCAGCGCCGGCGTGCGCCCTGCGGCGGCCCTCAGTTCACGTTGGCCCTGCCTCGGGGCGCCTCTCGGCGGCGCTCAGTTCGCGGTGGCCCCCGCTCCGCGGCACCTCACGGCAGCGTGCGCCCCTCGGCGGCCCCAGGTCACGTCGGCTCTCGCCTTGTGGCGGCCCTCACCTCACGATGGCCCCGCCTCGCGACATCCGACGCCAGCGCCCCCCTCGGCAGCCCTCGCCTCACAGCGGACCTCGCCCAGCGGCCCCCCCACGCCACCGCTCACCCCGCGACGGCCCTCACCCCGCGACGGCCCTCACCCCGCGACGGCCCTCACCTCACGACGGTCCTCGCCCCACGCACCCCACGCCCCCCACCCCGCAGCACCCCCAACACCCCCACCCCGCAGCCCTACCGCTTCCTCGGCCCCCTACCCGACGGCGGCGGAGGCGGAGGTGGCGGCGGAGGCGGGGGAGGCGGCCACTCCTCCTCGCCCCGGCGCCCCCGCCCGGACCCCTCACCCGCCGGCGGCACCACAGGACCCGCGACCGTGGGCGCCCCGCTCACCGGCGGAGGCACCCCACCGCCCCGGGGCGGAGGCCCACCGGCCCCCGGCGGACGCCCGCCCGCCGACGGCGCCCCTCGGCCCGCAGACGGAGGCACCCCGCCCCCGGCCGATGCACCGCCACTACCAGCACCCGGACCTGACCTCGGACCTGATCCCGGACCGGACGCCGACCCCCGACCCGCCCCCCGGTCCCACCTCTGCCCCGACCCGGCCCCCGGCTCCCGATCCCGCAACTCCTCCGGCACCCGCAAATACGGGTTGGTCTCCGCCCGAGGCGGCCGATAAGGCGTGCTCGCCCGATAGGGCCCCGCCGCGTGCGCCCCGGGCACGAGCTGCTGCCCGGCCCCGGGCACCCCCTCCTCCGTCTCGCCGCCCGCGAGCGCCAGCGGCGCCGCACGGCCCCCGGCCGCCCCGGTGGCCCGGGCGAGGAGTGCCCCGGCGGCACCGGCGGCCATGCCCCACACGGCTCCCAGGAGCAGCGCCATGCCGAGTTTGCCGTGCAGTTCGAGGCCGGCGCCGAAGCCGTCGAAGCCGAGTACCGACACCGAGGCGTCGGCGGACACCCCCGACAGCCAGGCCATCAGGGGCAGCGCGACCGCCGTGACGAGCCCGAGCCACAGGGCGCAGCGGGCGGCGAAGCCGACGGCGCCGACGTCCCGTGCCGTGGTGGCGTCCGGCCCCAGCGGGGTGCGGACGGCGGTGAGGACCCCGGCGAACAGCATCATGACGATCGCCGCGACCGCGAGCAGCCACACCCGGTTGTCCAGCTCGGCGAGCCGCCCCACGGTCAGGGCCTTGTTGCTGTCGCCGCGCAGCAGGTCGTCCACCGGGTCCGGCAGGAAGCGCGCCAAGGGCCCCTTCACCTCGCCGTCGTAGGGGACGAAGAGCCCCACGGGCAGGCCGAGGAACACACCGTTCGGCGTGCCGAGCAGCGCACCGCCGGCGACCCGCTTCGGGTTGTCGTCGCCGATCATCGCGTACGCCGCCGCCGTGAGCCCCGCGACCACCGCCATCAGGACCACGGTGACCAGCGCCGACGCGGCGGGCCGCAGCAGCCGGTGGAGGGCGCCGAGGCCGGGCGGCAGGGGAGTGCGGCGGGAGGCGAGGAGGGCGATGAGCAGTACGGCGGCGACCCAGAGCGCGCCGCCGAGCAGGGTGGACCCGGTGTCGACCGTGAAGCCCACCGCGGCCTTCGCCTCGACGAGGTCGCCGAGCCGGTCGGGCAGGAGTCCGCCGATGTCCCCGATGCCGCCGATGTCCTTGAGGCCGTCGGGAATCCGGTCGGCGATACCGTCGGGAAGATTGTCCAGACCTTTGTCGAGGCCTTTGTCCATTCCCTTGTCGATACCGAGCTGTTTGCCGTCGATCGTGATGACATCGTGTCCCGCCCAGGCGAGACCGCCGAGCATGCCGAGGAAAAGCACGATCACCGTGCCCGCGCGGGCCACGAGTTCGGCGGGTGAGATCACAACTCCCGCGCCGCGCAGGGAACGCCGGAAGAAGTAGGAGAGCAGCACCGCGCCCACAAGGCTCACTCCCAGAGGGGTGACCTCGATGGCCGTGGTCGCCTCCGCGCCCTTGAGGCCGAAGGCCGACACGTCACCGGACGGGGTGACGGAACCGCCGACGCCGAGCGCGATCGCCGCGGCCGTCATCGGCCCGAGCGACCCCGCGGAGTCCGCCCCGAGCAGATGCAGGCCGAGCGCCGCCGTGCCCGCCATGCCGATCAGCGCCCAGCTGACCGCGGCGAGCGCGGAGAGCAGGGCATCACCCCAGGGCACACCCCGCCGTACGTCCTTGTGTCCGCCGGTCTCCATGGGACCCCCCGAGCTCGCAGCGCGTCGCCCTCCTCGTACGGAAGACGCGCCGGGGAACCCGTGAGGCGCATGACGGGCATGGCACGGACGGCAGTGGGCGCCGGGAGGACAGGCGTCGAGCGCATACCCGTCATTCCAGGCATCACTGACATGAGTGGCATGCGCGGTATGCACGCGATCCGCACTCGCTGAGAGCCCTTACTACTTTCCGGGGCGGTATCTGCCCCGTCAACGGGGCAGTCATAGTGGCTCGTACGCAGTCTTCACAAGGCCCGACTTTCGGTCAGAGGCCTCCGCCTGAAATAGTTCCTCCCGATGTTCGACATCCCTAGACTCCCCATGATGGGGGCAACTCGGGGGACAACTCAGTGGGGCATGGAGTGCCGGAACTCGTACTGGAATTGAATGGCAGGACCTGGACGCTCGATTCGTCCAGGCCATACACCCTTGGACGCGATCCACAGGGTGACATCGCGCTGGATGACGCCAGGGTCTCCTGGCGGCACGCGACGATCAGCTGGGGCGGCCGCAGTTGGGTCATTGAGGACCACGGCTCCACCAACGGCACCTTCGTGCAGGGGCAGCGGATCCATCAGATGGAGATCGGGCCGGGTTCGGCCGTCCATCTGGGCAACGCGACGGACGGTCCGCAACTGATCCTCTCCGGTGGCGCCGCGGGTGCCGCCGCCGCGGTGTCCGCGCCGGGCGCGCAGCAGCAGGGGCAGTACGCGCCGCCGCAGCACGCCGCCGGTCAGCCGGGGCAGCAGGAGGCGCAGGGCTGGGCCGGGCAGCAGCCGCAGCACCAGGCGCCGCAGCAGTATCAGGCGCCCCAGCAGCAGCCGCAGCAGATGCCGCAGCAGCAGGCCTGGCAGCAACAGGGCCAGGCGCCGGCGCAGCACCAGCAGGCACCGCACCAGGTGCCGCAGCAGCAGGGCCCGGGCGCGGGCATGGGATCCGGCGGTGCGGCGGGGGCCCCACCGGTCTACGGCGACCGCAGCCCGACGACGTACCACCAGTTCTCGCTTGGCCGAAAGATGACCATCGGTCGTGCCCTGGAGAACGAGCTGGTGGTCTCCGACCTCCAGGTGTCACGGCACCACGCGGAGTTCACGTCGACGCCCGACGGCCGCTTCGAGCTGCGCGACCTCGGCTCGCACAACGGCACGTACGTCAACGGCATGCCGATCGCGAAGTCGTCCACGGTCCTCATCGGCCCGAACGACATCGTCGGCGTCGGCCACTCGACGTTCCGCGTCGTCGGCGACCGCCTCGAGGAGTTCGTCGACACCGGTGACGTCTCCTTCTCCGCGCGCCACCTGACCGTCACGGTCGACGGCGGCAAGCAGATCCTCAAGGACGTCTCCTTCGGCGTCCCGGAGAAGTCGCTCATCGCGGTCATCGGCCCCTCGGGCTCCGGCAAGTCGACCCTCCTCAAGGCGCTCACCGGCTACCGGCCCGCCAACGAGGGCGACGTCCTCTACGACAACCGGAACCTGTACAAGCAGTTCGCCGAGCTGCGCCAGCGCATCGGTCTGGTCCCGCAGGACGACATCCTGCACAAGGAGCTGACCGTCAAGAAGGCGCTGAAGTACGCGGCCAAGCTGCGCTTCCCCGCCGACACCAGCGAGCAGGAGCGCGCGCAGCGCATAGACGAGGTGCTGCGCGAGCTGAAGCTGGACATCCACAAGGAGAAGAAGGTCACCTCTCTCTCCGGTGGCCAGCGCAAGCGCGTGTCGGTGGCCCTGGAGCTGCTCACCAAGCCGTCCCTGATCTTCCTGGACGAGCCGACCTCCGGCCTGGACCCGGGCATGGACCGCGACGTCATGCAGCTCCTGCGCGGCCTCGCCGACGACGGCCGCACGGTCCTCGTCGTCACGCACTCGGTGGCCGAGCTGGCCATCTGCGACAAGCTCCTGGTGATGGCGCCGGGCGGCTCGGTGGCGTACTTCGGCCCGCCCGAGGAGGCCCTGAACTTCTTCGGCTACAGCACCTGGGCCGACGTCTTCTCCGCTTTCGAGAACTACCGCGACTACGACTGGGCGGGCCGCTGGAAGGGCTCGCAGCACTACCAGATGTACGCCGCGGACATCGACGCCGTCGCCGCGCAGTCCGTGCACATGCCGCCGCCGCAGGCGATCGCGCCGCCCAAGCCGCAGGGCTGGGGCTCGCAGCTGCTCACCCTGATCCGCCGCTATGTGTCCGTGATCGCCTCCGACCGGGGCTTCCTGGCGCTGATGGTGATCCTGCCCGCGGTGCTCGGCGCGGTGAGCCTGCTCATCGACCCGGACAAGGGTCTGCTGCCGGTGGTGAACCCGAAGACCGGCAAGATCATCCCGAACGGCACGGCCACCACGGTGCTGCTGATCCTCGCGGTCGGCGCCTGTTTCGCGGGCGCCGCCAACTCGGTCCGTGAGCTGATCAAGGAACGGGTGATCTACGAACGGGAGCGCGCGACCGGCCTGTCCCGGTCCGCGTACCTGATGTCGAAGGTCATCGTCCTCGGCGCGATCACCGTCCTTCAGGGCGGGCTCGTCGGCGTGATCGGCTTCTCCACCCGTGAGATCCCGAAGGAGGGCCTGGTCCTCGGCAGTCAGGTGCTCCTTGAGCTCTCCCTGCCGATCATGGCCCTCGGCTTCACCTCGATGATGTTCGGCCTGATCATCTCCGCCCTGGTGAAGACCGCGGAGAAGACGATGCCGCTGCTGGTCATGTTCGCGATCATCCAGGTCGTGTTCACCGGCTGTCTGTTCATCCTGCACGGCACGGTCGGCGTCAATCAGTTCTCGTTCCTGATGCCGTCGCGCTGGGCGGTCGCGGCCGCCGGCGCCACGCTGGACTTCAACAGGATCAGCCCCAACCCGGACGACCCGGGCGCCACCGACCCGCTGTGGGACCACGAGGCGGGCGCCTACATGATGGACATGGCCGCCCTGCTCGCCCTCGGCGCGTTCTGCGGCTTCCTCGTGGCCCGCTTCCTGCGCCGCCACGAGCCGGAGGTCATGCGCAAGTAGTCGCTCCCGGCGCGAGCCGGACGCGAAGAAGGGCGGCACCCCGCACGGGGTGCCGCCCTTCGGCGTCTGTGAGCCTCGGCTGAAGAGGTCCGGGGGTACGACTCAGTAGGCGCCGTTCACGTTGTCGATCGAGCCGTAGCGGTCGGCGGCGTAGTTGGCCGCGGCCGTGATGTTGGCGACCGGGTCGTAGATGTTCGTCGAGGTGCCGTCCACGTGGTACGCGGTGAACGTCGGCTGGATGACCTGGAGCAGGCCGATCGACGGGGTGCCGTTCTGGGCGTTGATGTCCCAGCCGTTCTTGGCGTTCGGGTTGCCCGTGGACTCCCGCATGATGTTGCGGTGCAGGCCCTCGTACGAGCCGGGGATGCCCTTGGACTTCATGATGTCCAGGGACTGGCGGATCCAGCCGTCGAGGTTGTTGGCGTAGACGGGCTTGCGGGCGGCGGAGCGGCTCGCGGCCTGCTTGACCTTGCGCTCGTCCTCGGCCTTCTTCTTCGCCGCGGCCTCGTCGGCCGCCTTCTTGTCGGCCGCGGCCTTCGCGGCGGCGTCCTTGGCCCGCTTGCTGGCGTTGGCCTGCTGCTTGCTGACGCTCGCGTGGGCGTCGGCCGGCGCGGCCCAGGCGGCGGAGCGGGCGCCGAGGGCCTCGGTCTGCGCGGTCCGGGCGTCGTCGGAGCTGCCCGGCACGATCGAGAAGGCGAGGGCGGCGGCACCGAGGGTGGCGACACCGGCGATCGAGAACTTCTGGTTCTTGGTCAGCGTGGAGCGACTATGACCAGAGGGGGTGCGCTGGGACATGGCAGGTGGACCTCTTCGTAAATCGGGAGGCCGCTCTGAACCGGTGGGGACAGGTTGCTTCCGGCAAAACGCCGCGGTGCGAGGACCGCGGCGCCGAGCGACGGGAGCAATTCTTAGCGGGCGCAAAATTCTGTGGCAAAGGAGTGACGTACGAAGCCCGATAGTGGATCAGGGGGTCCGCCGACGGCCCCAATGTCCACACTTAGCCCTCCTTTACGGGGCCCGGACGTCCACTAGGGGGCTTCGTACGTGATGTGCGTCCTATGCGCGGGCTCACATCGGGCGCGTAACAGTCTCACCATCAGTTGCGGTAGCAATGCGGTCAGTGAGCAAACTCCTCCGCAGGTAGGACGTCCGCGCCACGGCCCTCATGCCACAGGCAGAGGGGACGTACCGCCCGGGTCCCCCCGCACGGCCCCGGCCCTCCGTATACCTCCCGCGTGCCCGCCCGTCCGCGCGCGTGTAATAACGCCTCCGCCCGGATCCCGCAGCTCGGGGGGCGAACCGGGGGCGAACCGGCCGCAGGGCCTAGGGCCCAGGTCCTAGAGCCCGGCCGCCACAGGTCGGATACGCACTGTCACACCCCGCCGGTACGGTTGTCCCATGAGTCAAGGACCCCGATCCGGGCTGTACGCGGTCAGCTCGGCCCTGCTCGCGATGAGCAGCCAGCTGGAGGTGCGCGACGTCCTCAAGACGATCGTCGCCTCCGCCCGCGAGCTGCTCGACGCCGAGTACGCGGCGCTGGGGGTCCCCGACGACCACGGCGGCTTCGCCCAGTTCGTCGTCGACGGCGTCAGCGACGAGCAGTGGAAGGCCATCGGCCCGCTCCCGCGCCAGCACGGCATCCTCGCCGCGATGCTCTGCAAGGCCGAGCCCGAGCGCCTCGCGGACGTGCGCGAGGACCCCCGCTTCGAGGGCTGGCCGTCCGCCCACCCGGACATGTCCGACTTCCTCGGCCTGCCCATCCGGTACGGCGACGAGACCCTCGGCGCCCTGTTCCTGGCGAACAAGAAGTGCGCCAAGCCCACCGGCGGCTGCGGCTTCGACGCGGACGACGAGGAACTCCTCTCGATCCTCGCCCAGCACGCCGCCATCGCCCTGACCAACGCCCGGCTCTACGAGCGCAGCCGCGAGCTGACCATCGCCGAGGAGCGCTCCCGCCTCGCCCACGAGCTGCACGACGCCGTCAGCCAGAAGCTCTTCTCCCTGCGCCTGACCGCCCAGGCCGCGGCCGCGCTGGTGGACCGCGACCCCACGCGCGCGAAGGACGAGCTCCAGCAGGTCGCCCAGCTCGCCGCGGAGGCCGCCGACGAGCTGCGCGCCGCCGTCGTGGAGCTGCGCCCCGCCGCCCTCGACGAGGACGGCCTGGTGGCGACCCTGCGGACCCACATCCAGGTCCTCGACCGCGCCCACTCCGCCACCGTCACCTTCGGGAGCGGCGGCGTGCGCGCCCTGCCCGCCTCCCAGGAGGAGGCCATGCTCCGGGTCGCCCAGGAGGCTCTGCACAACGCCCTGCGGCACGCGGAGGCGGAGCACGTCGCCGTCGCCCTGGAGAAACGCGGCCCCGGAGCGGTGCTGCGGATCACGGACGACGGCAAGGGATTCGACCCGCGAGCCATCCGGCGCGCCGGGCGGCACTTGGGCCTGGTCTCCATGCGGGACCGGGCGGGCGGGGTCGGCGGACGGCTGACCGTGGAGTCGGAGCCCGGCAAGGGCACGACGATCGAGATGGAGGTCCCCGGTGGCTGACGCCGCGCTCAATTCGAAGGCAGGGATCCGGGTGCTGCTGGTCGACGACCACCAGGTCGTCCGCCGCGGCCTGCGCACGTTCCTGGAGATCCAGGAGGACATCGAGGTCGTCGGCGAGGCCTCCGACGGCGCCGAGGGCGTCGCTGCCGCACAGGAGCTGAAACCGGACGTCGTCCTGATGGACGTCAAGATGCCCGGCATGGACGGCGTCGAGGCGCTCCGGAAGCTGCGCGAGCTGGACAACCCCGCGCGCGTGCTGATCGTCACGAGCTTCACCGAGCAGCGCACGGTCGTCCCGGCCCTGCGCGCGGGCGCGGCGGGCTATGTGTACAAGGACGTGGACCCCGACGCCCTCGCCGGAGCCATCCGCTCCGTGCACGCGGGGCACGTGCTGCTCCAGCCGGAGGTGGCGGGCGCCCTGCTGTCCCAGGAGGAGGCGAACAGCTCGCAGGGCAGGGGCGGCTCCCTCACCGAGCGGGAGCGGGAGGTGCTCGGCCTGATCGCGGACGGCCGCTCGAACCGCGAGATCGCCCGCGCCCTCGTCCTGTCCGAGAAGACCGTCAAGACACATGTCTCGAACATCCTCATGAAGCTGGACCTCGCCGACCGCACCCAGGCCGCCCTGTGGGCCGTGCGCCACGGCGTCGCGGGCTGATCCCGCAGGTCCTCGGGGCCGTTCCCCGCAGGTCCTCGCGGCGCGCGCCGAGTCAGCACGGATCGTCGCGTTCCGGGCTGAGATTCATACCGTCGTGTGGATGTCCCCCGTTCGGCGCATCCCGATCGGCGCCCCGGCGTTCTCCAGTGCGTGCTGCGGCGGCTGGCCGCAGCTTCCGCTCAGGAGGATCCAAGAAGTGAAGAACCTCAAGAAGGCCGCCGCTGTCACGATGGTGGCCGGTGGCCTGGTCGCCGCCGGTGCCGGCATCGCCTCCGCCCACGGTGGCTCCGACGCCAACGGTGAGGCGAAGAACTCCCCCGGCGTCGTCTCCGGCAACCTGATCCAGGCCCCGGTCCACATCCCGGTGAACGCCTGCGGCAACAGCGTCTCCGTCGTCGGCATCCTGAACCCGACGTTCGGCAACGTCTGCGAGAACATCTGATCGCACCCGCGCGATCCGGCGGTCACGCGACCGCCGCCGCGGCCGACCGGCCCCGCCCGCACCCCGCACGCAGGGCCGGTCGCGTTCTCGCCCGCCGCCTTCCAGGCACCCTCCGCGTCCCCGGGACCCCCGGACTCCACCGGATCCCCGGCACCCCCGCTGCCACGACGCACACCCCCTGACCCCACAGCCGGGGTCACCCCGTCATCAGAAGGAACACACCCATGAACATCGCCAAGAAGGCCGCCCTGGCCGTCGCCGTCGCCGGTATCGCCGCGGGCGCCTCCGCCGGAGCCGCCGTCGCCACGTCCGGTGCCGACGCCAACGGCGCCACCACCAAGTCCCCGGGCGTCGGCTCCGGCAACCTGGTCCAGGTGCCCGTGCACGTCCCGGTGAACGCCTCCGGCAACAGCGTGAACGTGGTCGGCATCCTGAACCCGGCCTTCGCCAACGAGACGGTCAACAAGTGACACCGAGCCCTCTGGGCTAGCCGCCCCCGGGGCCGGGCACACCCCACCCCACGGGCAGAGGGCCCCGCGGACCACCCGGTCCGCGGGGCCCTCGGCACATCTGCCCCTCCGGCACATCTGCCCCCGGCAGGCCCTACCGCCCCTCGCCCCGCTCCCGCTCCTCCACATAGGCGTTGTACGCGGCCACCTGCGCCCGCCGCGCCACCCGCTCCACCGGCCGCAGCGCCTCCGCCCGCGCCCCCATCTGCGACGCGCTCACCGCACCGCCGTGCCCGTTCTCGTACGCCACCGAGATCAGCAGCCCGACCCGCTGCGCCAGCTCCAACACCCGCACCGCACGCGGCGGATACCCCGGGGCGAGCGCCTCGCGCCCCCGCTCCGCCCGCGCCCGGTACGCGTCGATCGCGGCCTCCGCGACCGGCCCCGAAGCCGCCACGTCAAGGCGCGCGAGGACCTCCGTGGCCTCCCGCAGCGCGTCCGCGAGCTCCCGCTCCGCCTCGCCCAGCGACGGCACATCCGCGGGCGGCGCCTCCCGCACCGGCAGACAGTGCCACACGACCTCCACATGGACGTCCGCGGCGTCGACGGCGTCCTGGGGCCCCGCCTCGGTCACCTCCGGCACCAAGCCGTACGGAGCGCCCGTCGCGACCACCGCCTCCTCGGCCTCCAGGGCGCGCTCGTTGAAGGCGGGCGGCCCGCTCAGGCCGAGCGGATGGCCCGGCGCGGGCAGCGCCACCCGAAGCCCCGTCACGCCGAGCGCGCGCAACCGGCCGAGCGCGAGTGTCAGGCCGACCGGGGCCGACTCGCCGGGCAGGCCGTCGACCCGGTGCACCGCGTCGTCGCCCACGATCGCGTGCACCGCGTCATCGGGTGAAACAAGTCCGGCCAAAAGGGCGTTCCCCCAAGCGGCCAAGCGTCCTGAGCGTGGTTCCGAGAGCATGCACACAGCCTAAGGACCGGGCTCGGCACGGGAACGGTCGGCCGGTGGCGTAGGTTTTATCCGGGGGCCGCGTCCACAGACGCGGGCACACGCGAGCGACACCGAGACTGCAATGGGAGACAACGCGCTCATGAGCGATGTACTGGAGCTTAAGGACGCATCCGTGGTCCGAGAGGGCCGGGCTCTGGTGGACCAGGTCTCCTGGTCGGTCAAGGAGGGGGAGCGCTGGGTCATCCTCGGCCCGAACGGCGCCGGCAAGACCACCCTCCTCAATGTCGCGTCCAGCTACCTCTTCCCGAGCAAGGGCACCGCCACCATCCTCGGCGAGCAGCTCGGCAAGGTCGACGTCTTCGAGCTGCGCCCGCGCATCGGCATGGCCGGCATCGCCATGGCCGACAAGCTCCCCAAGAGCCAGACCGTCCTGCAGACGGTCCTCACGGCGGCGTACGGCATGACGGCCGGCTGGCACGAGGACTACGAGGACATCGACGAGCAGCGCGCCCGCGCCTTCCTCGACCGCCTCGGCATGAGCGAGTACCTGGACCGCCGCTTCGGCACCCTCTCCGAGGGCGAGCGCAAGCGCACCCTCATCGCCCGCGCCCTGATGACCGACCCCGAGCTGCTGCTCCTCGACGAGCCCGCCGCGGGCCTCGACCTCGGCGGCCGCGAGGACCTCGTCCGCCGCCTCGGCCGGCTCGCCCGCGACCCCATCGCCCCCTCCATGATCATGGTCACGCACCACGTCGAGGAGATCGCCCCGGGCTTCACGCACGTCCTGATGATCCGCCAGGGCAAGGTCATGGCCGCGGGCCCGCTGGAGCTCGAGCTGACCTCGCGCAACCTCTCCCTCTGCTTCGGCCTGCCGCTGGTCGTCGAGCAGCGCGGCGACCGCTGGTCGGCCCAGGGCCTGCCGCTCAGCTGATCGCGCACGCCCTGTCGGTAAGGGGACCCGCGGTCCTACCATGACCATGTGGACATGGACGCATGGGTGTGGTGGCTGATCGGCGCGGTCGCCCTCGGAATCCCGCTGGTAATGACCGCGATGCCGGAGTTCGGCATGCTCGCCGTCGGGGCGGTCGCCGCCGCCGTGACCGCGGGCCTCGGCGGCGGAGTGGCCCTGCAGGCCGTGGTCTTCGCCGTCGTGTCGGTCGCGCTCATCGCGGTGGTACGCCCGATCGCCGCCCGGCACCGCTCCCAGCGGCCCGAACTCGTCAGCGGGGTCGAGGCGTTGAAGGGCAGATCGGCCGTCGTCATGGAGCGCGTCGACGCCTCCGGCGGGCGCATCAAGCTGGCGGGGGAGATCTGGTCGGCGCGGCCGCTCGACACCGAGCAGAGCTTCGAGGCGGGCCAGGAGGTGGACGTGGTCGAGATCGACGGAGCGACGGCCGTGGTGATCTGACCGCGGGTCAGTTGCGCGCGGTCGGGGCGCCGACTCCGGGGCCCAACTGCCGTTGAGGTGACGGCTCCTGACGGCAGGTGATCCGAACGGCCCACGGGCCGCGCGCCGTTCTGACAGACTCGACCGGCGAGATCCCAAGATCTTCCGGGACACCGCAGCAATCCGCGAACACCGAAGCAAGAAGGGTACGGGGAACCACGATGGAACCAATCATCATCGTCCTGATCATTCTGGTGGTGCTGGTCTTCATCGCCCTGATCAAGACGATCCAGGTCATCCCGCAGGCCAGCGCCGCCATCGTGGAGCGCTTCGGCCGCTACACCCGCACGCTGAACGCGGGCCTGAACATCGTCGTCCCGTTCATCGACTCCATCCGCAACCGCATCGACCTGCGTGAGCAGGTCGTCCCCTTCCCGCCCCAGCCGGTGATCACCCAGGACAACCTGGTCGTGAACATCGACACGGTCATCTACTACCAGGTCACCGACGCCCGCGCCGCGACGTACGAGGTCGCCAGCTACATCCAGGCGATCGAGCAGCTCACCGTCACCACCCTGCGCAACATCATCGGTGGCATGGACCTGGAGCGGACCCTGACCTCGCGCGAGGAGATCAACGCGGCCCTGCGCGGCGTCCTCGACGAGGCCACCGGCAAGTGGGGCATCCGCGTCAACCGCGTCGAGCTGAAGGCGATCGAGCCGCCCACCTCCATCCAGGACTCGATGGAGAAGCAGATGCGCGCCGACCGTGACAAGCGCGCCGCGATCCTCCAGGCCGAGGGTGTCCGCCAGTCCGAGATCCTGCGCGCCGAGGGCGAGAAGCAGTCCGCGATCCTGCGCGCCGAAGGTGAGGCACGGGCCGCGGCCCTGCGCGCCGAGGGCGAGGCCCAGGCGATCCGCACGGTCTTCGAGTCCATCCACGCGGGCGACCCGGACCAGAAGCTCCTCTCCTACCAGTACCTCCAGATGCTCCCGAAGATCGCCGAGGGCGACGCCAACAAGCTCTGGATCGTGCCCAGCGAGATCGGCGACGCCCTCAAGGGCCTCGGCGGCGCGCTCGGCAACTTCGGCCCGCTCTCGGGCGGCGGCTCCGGCGGCGGGGGAGCGGCCAAGAGCTCCGGCGGCGTGGAGCGCCGCGAACAGCCGCCGATCGACTGACAGCGACTGCCTGGACGTACGACTGTGGGGCCGCCCTCCCGGAGGAGGGCGGCCCCACAGTCGTACGCACGGGTCACATCAGCGGCGCACCGCTCACGCTGCGGGCTGCGCCAGCCAGTCCGGCAGGGCCTCGTACCCGTCCCGCCCGAGGGTGAGCAGCATCGCGTCCGCCGGGGTCGGCTCGAAGGGCTGCCGGAGCAGCGGCATCCCGGCCTGCTCAGGGGTGCGGTCGGCCTTGCGGTGGTTGTCCACCGCGCACGACGCCACCGTGTTCATCCACGAGTCCGCGCCGCCCTGGGAACGCGGCACCACGTGGTCCACGGTCGTCGCGCGTCTGCCGCAGTACGCACACCGGTGCTGGTCCCGCACCAGGACTCCGCGCCGCGACCACGGAGCCCGTCTTCGGAAGGGCACCCGTACATACCTGCACAACCTGATCACCCGCGGCACCGGAAGCTCGACGGCGGCGGCGCGCACGCGCAGCGCGGGGTGGGCCTGCTCGACAACGGCCTTGTCCTGCAGCACCAGTACGACGGCGCGATTCAGCGTCACCGTCGACAGCGGCTCGAAGCTCGCGTTCAGCACCAGCGTGTCCCGCATCTCGCCCACCTCCCGTGTGCACCGGCCCACCCCCTGGCGGGCTTGGATCAACTCTGGCCGGGCACGCCGGGTAGGACAACGCAATAAAAGATGCCCGCCCCTGATCACTTCCAAGACCAGGGGCGGGCAAACGTTCAATGAACGCTGAGCTGATGTGAGCGCGGACGGTTCACGCTGGGCAGCGATTCACCATCGGCGACCGTCGCGTGACTAACTGTCGGCGACCGCCGCGTACTCCGCGACGACGGAAGCGCGGGCCAGCGTGTGGAATCGCAGGTTGAAGCCGACGACGGCCGGTGACGCGTCCGAGTCCGGGCCGAGCTTCTCCTGGTCGACCGCGTACACGGTGAACACATAGCGGTGCGCCGGGTCACCGGGCGGCGGGGCGGCGCCACCGAAGTCCTTCGTCCCGTAGTCGTTGCGCACCTGCACCGCGCTCTCCGGGAGGCCATCGAACGTGCCGCTGCCGGCGCCGACGGGCAGCTCCGTCACCGAGGCCGGGATGTCGAACACCGACCAGTGCCAGAACCCGCTCCCCGTCGGGGCGTCCGGGTCGAAGCAGGTCACGGCGAAGCTCTTCGTCTCCGGCGGGAAGCCCTCCCACCGCAGGTGCGGCGAGGTGTTCCCGGCCGCGTACACCTGGGCGTCCTTGAGCACAGCGCCCGGCTCGAAGTCCGCGCTCGCGACCGTGAACGACGGCACGGGCGGGTGGAAGTCATGGGGCAGCGGCGGCCTCTTGACCTCGGTCACGTAGGCACCTCCTGATCGGTTCCGGTTCGGTTCCTTGTACGGCGATCGCTCGCCGCCGACGAGCCTAGAACCAGTTGCGCTTGCTGCCGACGTGGGACAGCCACTCGTTGAGGTACGCCGCCCAGTCCGTGCCCTGGAAGTCGTTGAGCCCGACCTTGAAGGACTTGTACGAGTCACTGCCCTCGCTGAACAGGCCCGGCTTCTTGTCCATCTCCAGGACGACGTCCATCTCGCGGTCGTCCGAGACGAAGGTCAGCTCGACCTGGTTCAGGCCGTGGTACTTCTCCGGCGGGAAGAACTCGATCTCCTGGTAGAACGGCAGCTTCTGCCGGGTGCCGCGGATGTGGCCGCGCTCCATGTCCGCGCTCTTGAAGCGGAAGCCGAGCTGGCCGAAGGCGTCGAGGATCGCCTGCTGCGCCGGCAGCGGGTGCACGTTCACCGGGTCCAGGTCACCGGAGTCGACCGCGCGGGCGATCTCCAGCTCCGTGGTCACACCGATGTTCATGCCGTGCAGCTGCCGCCCGGCGAAGTGGGTGATGGGCGTCTCCCAGGGGATGTCGAGCCCGAACGGCACCGCGTGCACCGCGTTCGCCTTCAGCTCGAAGGCACCGCCGAGCCGCTGCTTGGTGAACTCGATGTCCTGCTTGACCTCCTGGTCGTTGCCCTCGACCTCGACGCGCGCCTGCAGCCCCACGGACAGCGCCTCGATCTGCTGGTCGACGTTCCCGCCCTGGATGCGCACCTCGCCCTGGACGACACCGCCCGGCACGACGTTGGCCTCGGTCAGCACCGTCTCGACGGAGGCCCCACCGGCACCCAGACTCGCCAGCAGCTTCTTGAACCCCATGACTCTCCTCCCCAGGCCCCGCCTGTGGTGTTGACTGGATCGGCCGATCGTCGACCTTGCTGATCGTCGATCGACCTTCGATTACGTACCAACGCAAGCGGCCCGCGCGCGGTTCCGCACCGGTGCCTCGCGCCACACCCTTCCTGCGCGACGGCTCCCGGGCCACCCTCCACGCCAAACCCGTACACGTTCGGTGCACTACGCTCCTATGGCATGATCGCGGCCCCTGACCGTACGCCCCTGCCCCGAGACTTCTTCGACCGCCCCGTCCTCGAGGTGGCGCCCGACCTGCTCGGCCGCGTCCTGGTGCGCGAGACCCCGGACGGCCCGATCGAGCTGCGCCTCACGGAGGTCGAGGCCTACGCGGGCGAGGTGGACCCCGGCTCCCACGCCTATCGCGGCCGCACGGCCCGCAACGGCGTGATGTTCGGCCCGCCCGGCCACGCCTACGTCTACTTCACCTACGGGATGTGGCACTGCCTCAACCTGGTGTGCGGTCCGGAGGGGACGGCGAGCGGTGTCCTGCTGCGGGCCGGCGAGATCACCGAGGGCGCGGAACTCGCTCGTGTACGTCGACTCTCGGCCCGCAACGACAAGGAACTGGCCAAAGGCCCCGCCCGCCTGGCCACCGCTCTCGACGTGGACCGACGCCTCGACGGCACCGACGTCTGCGCGGGCCCCGACGCGCCCCTGAGCGTCCTCACCGGCACTCCTATAGACCCCGACCAGGTCAGGAA